>NZ_AP024849.1:1335000-3735000 GCF_019977655.1 Clostridium gelidum | reverse complement strand
TTTATTAAAAAAGAGTGTAAAAATCTATGTGAAGAATGCATAAAGGTTAAGTTAACAAGCCTTTCAGAAATATATTATTTAAAATAAATGAAAGTTAGAGAAAGATGTTTAAAATTTAATATTTTATAGCAAAATAGAAGTAGGAATAATAAAACTACTGCTTTATTATTTGTGAGAAAGCAGTACATTCTAAGAAAATTAAATAATGAGAACTTACAAATTAAAATAGTAAATTTTATAGGAGATTTATATGAAAAAGATACTAAAGAAATTATTGATATTTATTGTTGTAGTAAATTTTCTTACAATAATACTTGAATGTACTATTGTAAGAGGTAATAGTAAAACTATAATAACTAATGCCTCGATTGCAAAAGATAGATTGCAGACAATAAAAGAAAAAGGAGTAATAACTGTTGCTTCTCCATTAAGCGATATCTCATATTTCTATATTGATAATAATACAAATAAGATAGCTGGTATTGAAGCTGATATAATAACTGAAATTGCAAAACGGCTTGGAATTGATAAAATAGAAACTAAGAATGTACCATTCTCAAATCTATTAGAAAAATTAAATATTGATGATAGTATAGACATTGCAGCAGGTGGAATATTTATAACTCCAGAACGTGAAAAGGTAGTAGATTTTACGGAGCCTTTGTATAAAGCTTCAGAATCTGTTGTGGTTCAAACATTTTCAAATCTTAATTTTAAGGATGATTTAAAAAATGGAGTGGTTGGAGTTGAAAAAGGAACAGTATATGTGAATTTAGCAGAAAGATGGAAGAATGATAATTTAATAAAAGATGTAGTAATTTTCGAAAATACACCTGAATTATTGGATGCTATAAATAGTAATAAGATTCAGGCAGGCTTAGTTGATTCTATTATCATAAAATATTCTTTAATAAAAGAAAAGAATATCCATTTAAGAACACTAAAAGGCTATACTCCAGAAATAACTGAAAATGTAGGAATAGCAGTGAGAAAAAATGATACAACATTATTAAATGCATTAAATGAGAAAATTAACGAGATGAAAGCAGATGGTACATTGTATGCTATTCTTATAGAGAATGGGTTAGATAAAACTAATATGGCTTAAAATCAATAATGCAAGTATATTATTTTAAATAAAAATGACTAGTTACATTGATTCAGATGGATATGCAAGAATCGATATTTGGATTAGAAATAACGGAAAGTGGTATTATCTAGATTAAAGCTGTAAAATGGTTAAAAATTGTTAAAAGTGGATTGATGGTTAATGTTATTGATTTAATTCAACTGGTACATTGTATTTTAATTGTATAACACTAGATGGATATAAAATAGATAAAACTGGTACATTGATAAAATAGAATATATTTGATTTTTTAGGGCATAGGAATAATCATATGCCCTTATTTTATGCTTGATTTGAGTTTGTACAGATTTGGTGCCGCAACTGGGATAGGGCTTGAATCCACAAATTAAATATTTTTACATTTTTTCAAATGTGACTGGATGCATTAATTTCCCTAGTAAGAGTGGACGTGAACTGTTGTTATAATTATCCCAAAGGCTTACACTTGTAATCTGACTATTGTCATAAGTTTTAAAGAAATATTCACAAGTATTTGTATTTATAAAGGCAATATATTTCGTATAATCATAAGTGTCTCGATTTGTTGTGACAACCCCTTTTGATATAGAAACACTTTCCATAATATGAAAGCATGTAATTATTGCCTCTGTCCTGTCTTTAGGTGTTTGAATATGCGTTTTTTGATATGCAGTTCTTACAAATCGTTCAGGGGACGTGTAACCTCCTGGCAACTGCATAGTTCCTCCTGCTTGACCGAAGGGTTTTAAATGAAATTTTCCCCAGTAGGCCTCACTAGTCTGTGTTGGAGATACATTCATGTAATTTCTTAAATTAGTCATATGCCAGTGAAAGTCAGGACTGTTGGCCATAATTCCGATTGGATTTTGGAATATCTCCAGGCCTTTTTCTGTTTGTTCAATGACAACACATTCTCCGCTTTTATCTGTGGCAATCCAATGTAAAGGTGCGACTGTTTGTGTTACGGGATCCGGCAGACCTATGATGTATATGTCATGCAGTATTTCTTTTAGTTCTTCTACTGATCCACACATTCCTAAAATATAATGGAGAAAATCTAAAGATGAAACAGGTTCCTTATCAGTAGATTTTATCTGCATTTCGTATTTGGCATAACCTGCAAAATATAATGTTGCTGCGGCAAATCCTCTTTCATTTACTCCATCAAAAAAACCAAGTATTCCATCACTTTTCTGTCCAATTCCTATAAAACTATAGCAATTATAAAATTTATGCAGGTTGAAAATATTATTCCATACATAATATTTGGGAACCACATAAAGCTGTGGTTCAATATTATAAGAAAAATCCATGGTCCGGCCAAAAAAGTTTTCCATCTGTTCGGATTGTAGTGTTATTGCTGTGCACATGTTAATTTCATTCCTCCTATACTTTATGAAATTTGGTTTTAATAAAAACATATCTAATACCAAGACTTAGAGATGACGGTATGTTATATACGACATCTAAGCATATGTATTTATACTATAAAAATAATTTATTTTCTAAGAAAAGAGCTATATGTTTATCAATATGCTTGGATGGGGGAGAAAATTCGATTTTTTTTATAAACTACAAAGGCAAATGGCATTACTTAAAATTAAAGCATTATTAATTACATTAAAAATAGGCTAGTTAATTCTAGCCTAATCAAACATATTATTAATTTTTTCATATTCCGTCTTATTCTTATTTTTATTACTTATATATCAATAGAATTAAAGTCTATTTCAAGATTATCATATATATTTACGTTAACTTTATCCTGGAATGTATAAGAGGTTGGGGCATCATATCAATTATCAGTTAATGTATAGACGAAGATGTTTTTCTTCATAGGATTAACAATCCAATATTCTTTTACTTTGAACTGATCATTTAATCCCACAGGAAAATCACCACTTGATACTATAATAAATATTATTCTACAAAAACGCAATATAAAAAGGAGGTTCAACCAGCCTTGACTAAGGAATAAAATTTTTAAAATAGCAAAGGATAAGTTATAGAGTAATTTATGTTAATAATGCAAGTCTATTAACCTAATATGGAGGGATAATAATGCCAAGAAAAGTAATTCGTTTAATAATATTTGTAATATTTATAACCGTATCTATGAATAATATAGCATATGCACAAATACAAACTAAATCTCAACCTTATGGACCAAAAGTATCAGAGTTACAGAACAAAGAAGACATTATTAATAGCTTAGAGCAAATTAAAACGATACGAGCAAATTTAACTATAATTAATGTAAAACCTACCACACCAGCTGAAGAATTAAAAACCATAGATACTAATTTAGAGAAATATATTGAGCAACTTAGAATTATTAGAGCAAATTTAGTAAAGCATGCTGATACATATGAAAATTCAATTTCTGATGTATTCTTTTCAGAACAAATTGTGGCTATAACTGATTGTTATATTATAAGTCTAAAACATCAACAAATCTTAGTAAGATTAATAGTAAACAATCCAGAAGAAGCATCTACGCTATTTTATTCAACTTATATGATACCAATATATTACTACATTACACAAGGTGATCAACTGGTAGCTTATACTCAAACATATATGGTGATTTCTTGATGAGTTTAGAGTGGAAATTTAATAGTATGAGCAAAAATAAATTATATCATTCATTTCTATATAGATAACCACAGTGGAACTCATACTTATGCGTATAACTCACCGAAATTGAATAAATGTTTATTCCAGCGGACTAATAAAATTTCGCTGGAAGCCACTAAATGGCAGGTTGCACCCATTACAGTTTGCTCCAAATATAAAATTTGGACAAACTATAATAGAACAACTCACCATTAAGTGGCTTCAACAGCTTATTTTCTAATGCCGCTTTCACAAACATTTATCCAATTTCTCTGTTTTTGTATACTCCTAAGTATAGTAAGTATTGAATATAATACCATGTATAAATACAACTTATGATGTATTTATCTATATTTAAATTTTCTCTTTGAGCAAATTTATTTGAATAGTTATTATTAAGATCCTCTTAATAAAGATATATGTTTAAATATGAAAAATTGTAAAGTTCTAAAAAATTTTAGAATTTAACAATTTAAGAACTTAAGAATTTCAGAATTTTAGAATTTGCTTGTAAAATGGGGGCTAAGGAGTTTTTTTGATTAGAAAAGTTAGTTGTTTTATGAGTGATATAACTATAAAAGCATTAATAGAAACAATAAAAGACCTTCCGGAAGATGATAAAGAAACCATATTATATTTAACACAAATATTCAAAGGTGAAGAAAATATTATTATTGATTATGTTAAAAATGAATTAAATAGATAAAAATTTAGAGGTAGTAAATTAATACTACCTCTTTCTTAAATATTTAGGAGCTATAGGAATAACAACTATACTGAACTTAAAAAAAAGCAATAAAAGAATAAATATATATGATATTTATTTTGCCACTTCTAGAGGTAAATAAGCGACTTTGTTTGTGAAATTTTATGTTATATAATACAGATGTAAACGATAAAAGAGAAAGGAGGAGAGACTAATATGGATAAAAAAAATGACATAAAACCTAAGTACCATATTGCACCTAAAGCAGGTTTCTTAAATGATCCTAATGGATTAGTACAATTTAAAGGAATATATCATGCTTTCTATCAATGGTTAGAAGAAGTTACGCCACAAGGAGCAAAATGCTGGAGACATTGTATTTCTAAAGACTTAGTTCACTGGGAAGACAAAGGAATAGCATTAAAGCCAGATATGTGGTATGACAAAAATGGGTGCTATTCTGGAAATGCTATTGTATTCAGTGAAAAAATTTATCTGTTTTATACTGGAAATGTTAGAAAAGAAAATGGAGATAGAGAAACTTATCAATGTTTAGCAACTTCAGAAGATGGAATTACGTTTAAAAAACATGGACCAGTTGTTTATTTACCAGAAGGATATACAGCACATTTTAGAGATCCAAAAGTTTGGAAAGATGAAGAAGAAAATATATGGTGGATGATAGTAGGAGCGCAGACAATTGAAAAGAAAGGAAATGTAGCACTTTTTTGGTCAGAAGATTTATATAATTGGAATTATAAAGGCAACTTGCTTCCAGACACGATGAACTGGGGATATATGTGTGAATGTCCAGACATGATTCGTTTGGGAGAAAAGTATATTTTAATTGTAAGCATGCAAGAGAAGAAGATAGAAAATAGCATAGAAAAAGATAGCTGTCATGCAGTATGGATGAGTGGTGAATTTTCAAAAGAAAAAGGAACATTTACACCATATAAAGAAGGAATTAGAGTAGATGAAGGCTTCGATTTTTATGCACCTCAATCATTTGTAGATGAAAATAATAGAACATTATATATGTCTTGGATGGGGGGCGGTGAATATGATTATCAAATGTCACAGCCAGCTGGAAAAGATGGATGGCTTCATAGTTTTACGTATCCAAGAGAATTTGTTTATAAAAATAATTGGTTGTATCAAAAACCAATTAAAGAATTAGAATTTCTAAGAGATGATAAAGTTGAAAAAAGTATAGAAGATGAAGAAGTAAGTTTAGAGGTTAAAGATTACTATAAGGAAATGGAATTCATGTTGAATGATCAAAATGAATTTAAATGCACTATATTAGGATCATTAAAACTATCTTATAATTCCAGTCAAAAGATATTAAACATTAAAAGATTTAATTGGCTTACAAAAGAGTTTGATGAGAAATATTTAAACATTAATGAGGATTTAAAAACGTTCAAAATATTTATTGACAATTCTTCAGTGGAAATATTTATAAACGAAGGGAAAAGAGTTATTTCTAGCAGAGTATATTTTCAAAATAATAGTATTCAAATAAAAGCCAATGGAAAATTAAAATTAAATTTATGGAGTTACAAGGGGGACAATACAAATGAGTGATAATTATGAAAAAATTGCAAAAGAAGTAATTGAAGCAGTAGGAGGAGCAGATAATATTATTTCAGCTGCTCACTGTGCTACAAGATTAAGACTTATTCTTAAAGATAGAAAGAAAGCTGATGATAAGGTAGTTGAAGGAATTGATAAAGTAAAAGGATTTTTCTTCACTTCAGGACAATATCAAATTATTTTCGGAACAGGAACTGTAAATAAAGTATTTGAACAAGTAAGTGTTCTTGGTATATCTGGTACATCAAAATCAGAGCAAAGCCAAATGGTAGCTGAACAAGGTGATAATAAATTTAAAAGAGGAATTCGTATATTTTCTGATATATTTATACCAATTATACCAGCAATGGTTGCCACAGGATTGTTTATGGGACTTAGAGGAGTTTTATTACAAGAACAAATATTATCATTATTTGGACTAACAGTAGAAAGCATTCCTAGCTCACTATTAGCATTTACTCAAATATTAACAGATACTGCTTTTGCATTCTTACCAGTTCTTATTTGCTGGTCAGCATTTAAGAAATTTGGAGGAACACCAATACTTGGAATTATGGTTGGACTTATGCTTGTAAGCCCATCGCTTCCTAATGGATGGGCAGTAGCTCAAGGAACAGCTGAACCACTTATATTATTTGGAATTAAAATGGCAGGATATCAGGCATCAGTATTACCAGCTTTTTTTGCAGGACTAATTGGTGCAAAATTAGAGATTTGGCTTAGAAAAAGAATTTCGGATACATTTGATTTAATACTTACGCCATTTTTGACATTACTTATTACCTTAATTTGTGGGTTATTAATTATTGGACCTATTGCTCATCAAATTGAAATTTCTCTTGTATACGTTGTAACATTATTATTTACTTTACCTTTTGGAATAGGTGGATTAATTTGGGGAGGGATATCTCAATTAATAGTAGTTACAGGTGTTCACCAAGCATTAAGTGTTGTTGAAATACAGATGTTAGCGCAAACAAAATGGAATCTTGTAAATCCTATTGGTTCTTGTGCAATAGCTGCACAGGCCGGAGCAGCATTTGCAGTAGGGATGAAAACTAAGTCTAAAAAAATTAAAGCTTTATCTTTTCCATCAGTAATAGCAGCACTTTTAGGAATTACAGAACCAGCTATATTTGGGGTCAATTTAAGATTTGTAAAACCTTTTATAATGGGACTTGTTGGTGGAGGCGTAGGTGGATTCTTAGCTTCATTATTTAAACTTAAGGCGACTGGCATGGGTATATCTGCCTTGCCAGGAATGCTTCTTTATTTAAATAATCAATTTCCATTATATATATTAGTAATAGTAATTTCTTTTGGAGTTGCATTTGCACTTACATTCTTATTTGGATATAAAGACAAAGAAGAAAATAAGGGAGAATAAAGAATGAAAAAAGAGGACATAAAAGAGTTATTATCTAAGATGACATTAGAAGAAAAAATAGGACAATTAACACAAATCAGAACAAGTTATTATTATAATTCTAATACTTCAGCAACAGGAACAGCTTCTAAACTTAAAATTACAAAAGATCAAAAATGGATGATAGGAACTGTTTTAGGTAAATTAGATGCAGAGATGATGTCTAAAATTCAAAAAGAATATTTAAGTAATAATCGTTTTGGAATTCCATTACTCTTTATGCAGGATATTATACATGGATTTAAGACCATATTCCCTATTCCACTAGCACTTTCATGTTCGTGGGATGAGGAATTAATAGAAAAAACTGCAAGAGTCGCAGCAAAAGAAGGAAGTTCGTCTGGATATCAAGTAACATTTTCTCCTATGGTAGATGTAGTTAGAGATCCGAGGTGGGGAAGAGTTATTGAAAGTTTTGGAGAAGATACGCTTCTTAATAGTTTATTTGGAGCAGCTATGGTTAGGGGATATCAAAATAATGATTTAAAGAATCCGGATACTCTGATTTCTTGTGTAAAACATTTTGCTGCTTATGGAGCTGCAGAAGGTGGAAGAGATTATAATACAGTGGATATTTCAGAATGTAGACTTAGAAATGAATATTTTCCACCTTATTATGAGGCTATAAAAGCTGGGGCAAAATTAATTATGTCTTCCTTTAATGTATTAAATGGGATACCAGCCACTGCTAATACATGGCTTTTACGTAAAATATTAAGAGAAGAATGGAAATATGAAGGTGTTGTTATTTCAGATTGGGGTGGAGTAAAAGAATTAATACCTCATGGTACAGCAGAAAATAGCATAGATGCAGCAAAATTATCATTAAAAGCCGGTATAGATATTGAAATGGCTACTACTGCATATTTTGAAGCCTTACCTAAACTCTGTAAAGACAAAAATATAGAAAAATTATTAGATGATGCAGTGGAAAGAGTTCTTTTATTGAAAAATGAATGTGGATTATTTGAAGATCCATATAGAGGAATTTCTTCTGAAAAAGAAAAACAAACATTGTTATGTGGTGATTTTAGAAAGATAGCAAGAGAAGCTTCTTGTAAATCTATGGTGTTATTAAAAAATTCAAAAGTACTGCCTTTATCAGAGAATAAAAATATAGCATTAATTGGGCCATATGCTAATAATCCTTCAATATTAGGACCGTGGTCTTTAGATGGAGATATTAATGATGTAATTACAATTGAACAAGGATTAAGAAATAAAAATATTAACCTTCAATCTGTAGAAACAACATCATTTAATGAAATCTCTAGAGAAAAAGTAGATGAAATAATAGAAAAAACACAAAGCGCTGATATTATTGTATTGGCTTTAGGTGAAGAAGAAGAAAAGAGTGGAGAAGCAGGAAGTGTGAGCAACATAACTCTTCCACCAGCTCAAATAAAGCTGCTGAGTTATATGAAAAAGTTGAACAAGCCTATTATAGTTATTCTTATTAATGGGCGCCCATTAGACCTTACTAATATAATAGAAGAAGCCGATGCGGTTTTAGAATGCTGGTTCCCAGGAACAGAAGGGGGAAATGCAATTGCAGATATTCTATATGGCGCTTATAATCCAAGTGGAAGACTTACTATGAGTTTCCCAAGGGCAGTAGGTCAAATACCAGTTTATTATAACAGTTTAGCTACAGGAAGACCAAAAGAATTGCTTAAGATTGAAAAAAGATATAAATCTCAATATTTAGATATTCCAAATGAGCCGTTATTCCCATTTGGATACGGGTTAGGATATTCTCAGTTTAAATATGATAATTTTAAGATAAGCAAAAATGAACTGAGCAGAAAAGAAAAAATATCATGTAGTATTGATGTTACTAATAATGGAAAATATACCGGTATAGAAACAGTACAATTGTATATGAGAGATAAGGTTGCAGATATTTCAAGACCAGTTAAACAGCTAATTAAATACAAACAAATTATAATTAATCCGAGTGAAACAAAAACAGTAGAATTTACCGTTAATGAAAAAGATCTTCGTTATTGGAATGGTGAGAATCAATATAAAAGTGACGAAGGACTATTTGAATTTACTATAGGCAAAGATTCTTCAGATGGAATTTCTTTTGAAGTAAGATTAGTTAGTTAGACTTTTAGAATTTCCCTCATTGTTATAGTGAGGGAAATTCTTTAAAAATATAATTTGGAGAATTAACAAAACTTATATTTTTAAAGTTTTATAAAAGATTTTAAGAGAAGCATAGCTAACTTATCATAGATTTGAAATTTCATTAAATGATTTAGATTCATTTATTTATCTTTAGTATATAATATATTTATGAGATTTGCGCAACAAACATGGGGACTAAGAAAAGTAATTTAAATGGAATTACAAAAAACCTATTATGTAATATTTTTGCAAAAGAATATAATAATATTATAAAAATGGAGGATTTATGAAATCAAGACAAGTAATTATGCTTAGAGACTTATTAAATCACGAATATGTACGTCCAAATGAATTTGTGGAAAAATTAAACATTGGTTTAAGGACAGTTAGAATGGAGATACATGAAATAAATGATATATTGAAACCTAAAAACATAAGAATAAACTCATCCTCAGCTAGAGGGTATTTTGTTGTTAAGGAAGAAAGAAAGCAATTTAATGAATTTCTAAATAATATGATTGTAAGTTTAAAGAAGCTGGAATTGCCAGAGACGCCAGGGGAAAGATTTTTATTTACATTTATGTACTTAACATTTATAAAGGAGCCTATTTCAGTTCAAAATATAGCGGATATTATGTATGTGTCAAAAACAGTAATGATCAAAACTATAAATGAAATTGAGGAATATTTACATAGTTTTAATGGACTTAATATTGAAAGAACAAAGAAAGGTCTTTATTTTCTTGGGAAAGAAAATAATATAAGACATATATTATCTGAAACATTAAATTATAAAACATATGGATCTATTTTAATGTACAAGGTTTTAAAATTTCAGTTTGGAGAATCTTATATCAAATTATATGAACTTTTGCAAAAGGAATTACCAACTATCTTATATAAAAATAATTTAATTCTAATTGATAAATCTGTAGAAGGATTTTTGTTGGACATATTTATACTGATATATCGTAATAAAGCTGGATTGTTCTTAAAATCAGAAGACAACAGAAAATATCCTAAAGTATTTGAAGAAATTATAAAGGAAATTGAGGAACTTCTAATTAAAAATGATATTCGAATTTCTGAGGATGATAGAAATTTTTTGAAAGAATGTCTTTTAACTAAAAGGGTATTATATGAAAATTGTGTTAAATTAGAACCAAGAAAAGAATCAGTAGAGTTAACGGAACAATTTTTATCAATAGTGGATGCAAAATATAGCAGTAATTATTTAAAAAATATAGAGTTAAAAGAAATGTTAAGTATACATATAGATAAAATGCTTTATCGTTTAGAACAAGGACATTTTGAACATAATGCTTCAGTGAGAAATGTAAAAGAATTATATAAAATACAAACAGAAATGACAACTATTTTATATAAACTAATATTTGATAAGTATGGTTATAAGATTCAAGAGGAAGAATTAGGATTTATTATACTTTATATGGGAGCTTTTGCCCAAACAAAAATAAAAGCAATAATAATAAGTGATATTGGGCAAAGTGTAGCTGCGAGTATGACAAAACAAATTAATAATTATTGTGGTGATAAAATCGAAATTATAGGAAGTTTTTCTTTGAATTATATAAGACAATTTTTTATAGATGTAGATGTGATTCTTACACCAATACGATTATTTAATGTTACACTCCCAAGCAAAACTAAAGTTATTTATATTAATTATGTATTGCAAGAGGAAAATATTAAAAGAATACAGGAATTTTTGATTAATTATGATGGAGGTGGAAATGAAGGTTAAACTCATAGCATTAGATTTAGATGGAACATTATTAAACAGCTGCGGTTATATAAGTGATAAAACTCTTCTGGT
Organism: Clostridium gelidum; assembly: GCF_019977655.1. NCBI lineage: Bacteria > Bacillati > Bacillota > Clostridia > Eubacteriales > Clostridiaceae > Clostridium > Clostridium gelidum. The sequence continues at coordinate 3,723,575 of NZ_AP024849.1, read as the reverse complement.
AATTAAAATGGCTATTGAAAAAGGAATACAAGTAGTTCCAGCAACTGGGAGAAGTGTTGGGCTAATATGCGAAGAAATAAAATCAATAGAGGGAATTACATATGTAATATCGTCTAATGGGGCAGCTGTAGTAAATTTAAGAGAAAATAAAGTTGTTTTTTCTAACTTTATTACTATAGACATTTTAAAGAAAATAACTGAAATAATCAAGGGGTATCCAATTGTTGTTGAATTTTATTCAGGCGGGGATGCCTATATAGATGAAGATGTTTTTGTAAATCCTACAAAATATGGGTTGACAGAAAAATGTTTAAGTCTTATGTCAAATAACCATAATCTAGTCAAGAATATTTTTTCAATAGTTGAGGACAGAGAAGAATGTGAATGGTTAGATTGTGTAGAGAAAGTAAATATTCCGTTTTTAAAAGAAGACATGAAAACTCAAGTGTTTAATAGTTTATTATGTATAAGTAATCAGATTAAAATAACATCATCTGTAGAAGACAATCTTGAGATTAATACTCATAGTGCAAACAAGGGAAATAGTTTAGAAAAATTAGCTAAATTACTTGGAATAAATTTAAAAGAAACAGCTGCTATTGGAGATAATAATAATGATATAGAAATGATCCAAATGGCTGGGATTGGTATTGCAATGGGAAATGCAAGTGAAGGCATTAAAATGAAATCGGATTTTATTACACTAGACAATGATAAAAATGGAGCTGCAGAGGCAATTTTACAAATTTTAAATGAAAATTTGTAATTCATTTTGTTTATAGATATTAAATTTATCATTGTTTAAATAATATAAAAGATCGGGAAATAAGAATTAAAGCTGTAATAGATGCGGGAAAATAGCCTTTTACAAAGGAAGGATGAAAAATATGTTTAATTTTTTAAATAAAGAAAAGTTTAAAATAGTGTCGCCAGCAGATGGAAAACTTAAATCAATAACATCTGTAATTGATGAGGTATTTTCTTCTAAAGCTTTAGGAGATGGTTTCGCAATTGAGCCAACACAAGGAATATTGTATTCACCTATAGTTGGTGAAGTATCAATGGTTTTTCCAACTTTACATGCAATAGGATTAAAAACTAAGGATGGAGTTGAAATTTTAATTCATATTGGTATTGATACAGTTAAACTTGATGGTGAAGGATTCGAAACATTTATTAGACAAGGACAAAAAGTCAAAATAGGTGATATGCTTATTAAGTTTGATATAGAAGAAATAAAAAACAAGGTTCCATCAACTGATATAATGGTTATATTTACTAATGGTGAAATCTGTGAAATCATTAATAGTGACATACAGGTTAGTGCGGGACAAGCTAACATAGTTAATATTATTAAACAAAGGAAGAACAACTAAAAATTACAATCAGAAATTATGATAAAGTTAAGGTTAATTAAGCATGGGAACTTAAGGAGTGTAAAAGATGAGTAGTAACATATTTTGTATAGGAGAACTTTTAATTGACATGGTTTGTGTTGATAATAAAGGGTTGAAAAATGGAGAAAAGTTTGAAAAAAAAGCTGGTGGAGCGCCAGCAAATGTAGCAGCCTGTATTTCTAAATTAGAAGGCAATGCTTATTTTTTAGGTCAAGTAGGTAATGATTTCTTTGGGAAGCATCTAATTGAATTACTAAAAGATTTAAATATAAATATTGAGATGGTTGTAGAGAAAGGCAGCACAACTATAGCCTTAGTTGGAATTGATGAAAATGGTGAACGTAATTTTGATTTCTTAAGAGGAAGTGATGGAGATTATTCATTTGGCAATATAAATTTATCAAAAATAATTAGTTCAGATATAATTCACTTTGGTTCAGCTACAGGATTCCTAGAAGGTGAATTAAAAAAGACATATTTTAAGTTATTAGAATATGCAAAAGCAAATAATATTTATGTATCATTTGATCCAAACTATCGTGATGCTTTAATTACTCCAGATAAACTAGAATTATTTATTGAAGATTGTATTGAATTCTTAAGGAAAAGTGATTTTACTAAATTAAGTGATGAAGAATTGTTTTTAATAACTAAAGAAAAGGATATAACAAAAGGAGTTAATAAATTACACGAATTTGGTGTTAAATTTATTGCTATTACTTTAGGCTCCAAAGGAACATATTTAAGTGTTAGTGGAGAAAATACAGTAATCCAATCTATAAAGATCAAGCAACTAGATTCAACAGGTGCTGGAGATGCATTTGTTGGAGCTGTATTAAAACAAGTAGCTGATGTTGAAGACAAACAAAATATTAGCTTTGAAGAATGGAAGAATATAATTGCATTTGCAAATAAAGTAGGAGCAATTACATGTACAAATTATGGTGCTATAGAATCAATGCCTGCGTTGAGTTATATAAGAAAATTACACAATTGAATATAAAATTTTAGAAGACAGTTTTGAATTGAACAAGTGAACATTATATAAAGATTAACACGTGTATCTGTTATTAAATATTTACATTAAGATCCCTTGATAAAAAGCTTTTTGCAGCTTAATTATTAAGGGATTTTTATATCCATTTAAAAAATCAAATAATTGCAATTTAAAAAATGTCGTACGAATTTTAAAGCTTTTTAATTATTTACCTAAAAGTAGCCAATCTAAAGAAACTTCTGAAGCTTTGGCAAGAGCTACATCTTCGTAATCAGATACAAATCTATCCCTTGATTCAATTCTTGATATGGATATTCTATCAAGTTTAAATTACTAACAATATTTGAGGAGGCGCGATATTTTAAGAAAATAATTAACTCCTATATGATGTATATAATTATCAGTGAATCAATCAGTTTCTTTATATATTGATTTATAGTAATGCATGTCGTATTATAAATACGAAATGTGTTCCATAGATTTTTTTATTTTAACGAGAGAATATGACGAGTATTAGATATGTAGCACCAACAACTAGGTTAAAAATAGAACAAGTAAGTAATAATTGTTGAACTACCAGAAGAAAGAAAAGGTAAAATAATTTTAATGGGTGAGGTATTATGCTATGGGAATATTGAAGGAGATTCGGAAATCAGAAGGGTTTACAGAAAGAGAATTAAGCATTTGTTCTTTTATTTTAAAGAATCCAGAAAAGATTGCAAATATGTCTACAAGGGAGTTGGGAATGTCAACATATACAAGTGCAGCAACCATTAGTCGTTTTGTCAAAAAGATAGGATGCGATGGATACCATGACTTTAAAATTAAATTTGTTAGTGAAATAAAATCAACCAATATAAATGATTTCGAAGAAGATAGTGATATTTCAAAAAGAGATACTATTATTTCTATTGTAAATAAGGTAAGTGAAATTCAAAGAAAAGTAATAGAAGAGACAAGGCAAGAGTTTTCTTTAGAACAAATGGTACGTATAGGAAATATATTGGAGCAGACAGAGTACATTGATTTTTATGTATATGATATAAATGTACATCTTGCGAATTATGGATGCAATCAGTTGTTTCATTGTGGAAAGATTGCAAATACGTATATTGCTACAAATGTACAACAGTTATTAGCACTCAGAAAGTCAGAAAAACATTTGGCGATTATTATAAGTCATACTGGAGAAAATTCTAGATTGATTGAATTTGCTAAATCCTTAAAAAAAAATAAAGTAAAGACAATTGTTATTACCAGTGATAAGAAGCATACTTTAGCACAGTTAGGCGATGAATTTTTGTATGTTGCGGCTACAAAAAATGTAGAAGGTTTGGAAATCATTACTTTCTCAACTTCCGTAAAATATATTTTAGATGTATTGTTTTGCATTGTTTTTATAAAGCAATTTGAAAACAATCAACAATTAAATAGAAGCTATGAAAAAATAGGAAAGAATAAATTGTGGGCATTACTACATGATATATAAAACTGGTTTAATGGCTAAAAGTTAACATAACAATCCGGCAAGAGATTTGTATAAGATATCTTGTTGGATTTTTTTTTAAAATTACAAGTTTTGTATAAGATACCTTTCAAAAGTGTTAGTGTGAAACCTTGTTTCATAAAATTATAAACTTAGAGAACTAATTATGAAACAACCAACCAATGTAAGGGGAAAGTATTTAACTAAAATGTATAATTGCTATAATGAACTTAGTTAGATGACAGCTACACTGCTGAATGCTTTTATGCCTTTTATTCTTATGGCAGGTATGCATTTATTTTTAAAACTATCAAAGATAATAATTTCTAAAATGTATGAATAATAAATTTATTTTTATTATTAAACTACAAATTTAATTTTAGGAGGAAAACAAAATGAATGAAGAGCAAATTGTAATGGATATCATTATAAATGCAGGTGAAGCTAAGGGGTATGCTTATGAAGCACTTAGTAAAGCAAAAGAAGGTAAGTTCGATGAAATTGATGATCTGTTTGAAAAAGCAGAAGAAGCACTTGGAAGGGCGCATGATATTCAGACCTCATTACTAGCAAGAGAAGCAAATGGTGAAAAGATAAATGTATCGATACTGTTTGTACATTCACAAGATCACTTAATGACATGTATGTCAGAAAAGAACTTAATTAGAGAAATAATTGAAATGAGAAGAGAAAGACAAGCGTAGTATGAGATTTGTCTTTGTGGAGAATCTGAAAACGTATAGAATTTTTTAAAATTATTAAGAGATAATAATTAATAATTATTATAGAGTAAATATATTATTTCAAGGAGGAATTATATTATGGAAGAATCAGTAAAATTTAGTGAAAAACTTATAACGATAGTAATGAAGTTCGTTAACATGAAAGGTGTTATAGCACTGAAAGATGGTATTATGTATACGCTGCCGTTAACGTTAGTAGGTTCAATTTTCTTACTATTAGCACAAATACCTTATAAACCATTTAATGATTGGGTAACTAGTTTTCTAGGAGAAAGTTGGACAGACCCCCTATGGCAAGTATTTGGATCAACTTTTTCAATAATAGCAATTATAGCATGTATGGGCATGGCATATATATATGCCAGAAATGATGGACATGAGCCATTCGCAGCAAGTGTTATGTCATTTGTAGCTTTTTTAATTATAAACAAGTCATCTCTTGTTACTGCAAAGGGAGAAACGGTGTCAGGTATTATAGACAAGAACTGGACTGGTGGGCAAGGCATGGTTACAGCTATAATTGTAGGATTAATAGTTGGTGCAATTTATTCTTGGTTCTTAGAAAAGAAATTTGTAATCAATATGCCAGCAGGTGTTCCACAAGGGGTTGCTAACCAATTTACAGCATTAATTCCAGCAGCAGTAATTTTTACTGGATCAATGATAATATATACATTCTTTAAATTTGTAATGAATACTACATTTATTGAAGTTATTTTTAAAGTTTTACAAACTCCGTTGCAAGGTGCAACAGATTCATTACCAGGTGCAATAATGGCAGGTGCATTGATACCTTTCTTCTGGTGGTTTGGTGTTCATGGTGGGGCTATAGTTGGTGGAGTTATGGGACCTTTATGGGGTGCTAATGGTCTTGCTAACCAGGCAATCCTTGATAAAGGGCAAGAATTAACAATCGCTAATGGTGCACATATCGTTACACAACAATTTGTAGATCAATTTTTAACAGTAACAGGTTCAGGATTAACAATAGGTCTTGTTATAGCAATGATATTAGTAGGAAAATCAGCACAATCAAAAACATTAGGAAAAATAGCTTTAACACCAACTCTATTTAATATTAATGAACCAGTAATATTTGGTTTTCCAATAGTTATGAATCCATTTATGTTTATCCCTTTTGTAGCTGTTCCAACAATTTCATCAATTATAACTTACTTTGCTTTTAAAATTGGTTTCTTACATCCATTCTCAGCTGTAAGTGTACCTTGGACAACGCCACCAATAATTTCTGGTTTTATTCTTCAAGGTTGGCAAGGTGCATTATGGCAACTAATTATAATTGTAATATCAGTTATTGTATATGTCCCATTCCTTAAGAAACAAGATTCAATTAACTTAAAACAAGAACAAGAAGTTGTATAGATAATAAATTATTATTAGACAGCATAATTAGAATATTATTAAAAGTATTACTCCAATCTTCAATTGAAGGTTAGAGTAATACTAAAAAACTAGTACTGTATAGTGTAAATATTATAGAAATGTTGAATATAATAAAATTTTCCCAAAATAGTTTTTTGAGTATTTTGATGATAATTTTAATAATTATAATATGAAAATTAAAAAAATAATTTAAATAGTGTAATTTAAAGGCGAGGAGAATAGATTATGAAAATTTATAAATTAACAGTAGTAGGTACAGAAGAGGATTTTTCAATCAATTATACTAGCACAAGCGATTTTATGAATTATAAAAGCTTTGAATTTGAAGGATCAGAAGAAGAAAAGTATGTACATTTTTTGGAGGATTTAAAAAAGAATGGAGGGCCTCAGCCTATAAATATTAAAGTGAAAATGAGAACTAAAACTGTTGATAGAGCACTTTCAAAAAATGAAGTTTTAAACTTGAAAAGTGCTAATGATTTTGTAAACAAATTATAAGAAAATAAGTTTCAACAACTAATTTCACTACAATTATAATAAAGTTTAATATATAGGAGGGAAATATATGATAAAGGATAGACTTAAAATTGCAACAATTGGTGGGGGGTCTAGTTATACACCAGAATTAATAGAAGGTTATATAAAAAGAAAGGATGAGCTTCCAATAAAGGAAATTTGGCTTGTTGATATTGAAGAAGGAAAAGAAAAATTAGAGATAGTTGGCAATTTAGCTAAGCGTATGGTTGAAAACGCAGGTTTAGATTGGGAAGTACATTTAACTTTAGATAGAAGAGAAGCTTTAAAGGAGGCAGATTTCGTATCAACTCAATTCCGTGTTGGATTATTGGATGCTAGAATTAAAGACGAACGTATTCCACTTAGTCATGGAATATTAGGACAAGAAACTAACGGTGCTGGTGGTATGTTTAAAGCATTTAGAACTATTCCAGTAATACTGGATATAGTTAAAGATATGAAAGAACTATGTCCAAACGCATGGCTTGTAAACTTTACAAACCCAGCAGGTATGGTAACAGAAGCTGTTCTTAAATACGGTGACTTTGAAAAGGTAGTTGGTTTATGTAATGTTCCAATAAATCATAATATGCTTGAATCTAAACTAATTGGTAAAGACGTTAATGAATTAGTTTTTCAATATGCAGGGTTAAATCATCATCACTGGCATAAAGTATTTGATAAAGAAGGAAATGAAGTGACTTCTTTAATAATGGAAGAGATGTTTAAATCAAATGAGCAAGTACTAGAAAATATTCATGAAATTCCTTTCTTTGAAGAACAAATTCGTGATTTAGGAATGTTACCATGTGGTTATCATAGATACTATTACCTAACAGATGATATGCTTAAAAATGAAATTGAAGAATTTCAAAAAAATGCAACTCGTGCGGAAACAGTTAAAAAATTAGAAACGGAGTTATTTGAATTATATAAAGATCCAAACTTAAAAGTCAAACCAGAACAATTAACTAAACGTGGTGGTACTTATTATTCAGATGCAGCTTGTGAGCTTATTGCTTCAATTTATAATGATAAGAGAACTGATATGGTAGTTACTACTAGAAATAATGGTGCGTTAGATGATCTTCCATATGATTGTGCAGTTGAAGTTAGTTCTATTATTACAGGGGCTGGTCCAATGCCCATTAACTTTGGTAAGTTTGCTCCAGCTGAGCGTGGAATGGTTCAAATAATGAAAGCTATGGAAGAAGTGACAATTGAAGCTGCTATAACTGGTGATTATGGTAAGGCACTACAAGCCTTTACGATTAATCCATTAGTACCAAGTGGAAAAATTGCAAGAACAGTACTAAATGAAATGTTAGTAGCACATAAAAAACACTTACCACAATTTGCAGAAGTAATAGAAAAAATTGAAAATGGTGAAATAAAATAGTAAATAATAAAAGGCTTCAGATGTTTAAATGATGAGTAGTTTAAAATGATACCTATAGACTGGACACATGAAAAAAAGTGTTTAGTCTGTGAACTGCACCCTGTCAAGTAGACAGATGAAAAAATAAAAAAATTATGAAGCTAAGGTCTGATTTCGATATTCAATTGGAGTCAGACCTTTTAAATTTTTCTGTAGTCTTTTTGTATTATAAAAAACTATGTATTCATCAATTGCTTGTCTCAATTCTTCATATGTATAAAATTTTTGCAAATAGTACATCTCACATTTCAGAGTTCCCCCAAAACCTTCCATTGGTCCGTTGTGGGTAGCTATATTTAAATTTTCTCTTTGAGCAAATTTATTTGAATAGTTATTATTAAGATCCTCTTAATAAAGATATATGTTTAAATATGAAAAATTGTAAAGTTCTAAAAAATTTTAGAATTTAACAATTTAAGAATTTAAGAACTTTAGAATTTGCTTGTAAAATGCGGGATAAGGGGTTTTTTGATTTGTTAGAAAATTTGTTTCATAATCTGTGAAATACCATCTTCAATATATTCCTCTTCCACATTTGAGATATTAAGTTTTAATATAGAGTCTTTTGCAATGAAGGAACGTAAATAATTATTAGTTGTTCCATCAACAATAATTGATTTGCTTTTCAGTCGCTGAATAACCTTTTCACATGATATTTGTTCATTCAATTCAATATAAGTATGGAAAGCAATATTTTTTATGGGAGTATACTGAAAGAAAGTCTGATTACACTCTTTTTGATTTTTTCCCAATGCTGATATTAAACAGTTTGCTCTTGAATAATAAGTTGCTTTCATTTTTTCCTTATGTCTTTCAAACATGCCGTTTTTAATATAGATTTCTAATGCTGCCTGAGAAAGCATAGAGCTGTCTATATCAAGAATCCGTTTGTATTGACTGAATGTTTCAATCAATTTTTCAGGGATTACGGCAATACCGATTCTTAATCCAGGGAATATGATTTTTGAATAACTCTTTAAATAGATGACATGTGTAAAATCATCATAAGAATAGATTGGATCAGATTTTGAATTTTGTTCAAAATCAGCTAAATAATCATCTTCTACAATAAATACATTATATTTTTGTGCTAGTTCTAAAATCCCCTTTTTCTCTTCTTGAGAATAGGACGTTCCCAGAGGGCTATGATACCTTGGCATGGTATAAAAAAATTTAATATTTTCTTCTCTAAATAACCTCTCTAATTCTACTAAATCGATTCCCTTACTGGTTCTTTTGATACCAATTACCGGTACTTTCAGTGTTTGTAAGGATTCGATGAATAAATGATAACCGGGTTGTTCTATAAAATGTACCCTTTGTAAAGGACATTGTTAAAAATACTGTGTAGAATCAATGAGATGATTTCTGTATTCAACAGGAGTCATCCTTTTTAAATTCCATTGATATCTATAGTTGTTATAATAAATCATGTACTGGTCTATCTCATTTTTTAGGTCTTCTAATGTTTGGCATTGTTTTATGTTTACTTCATCTTTGAAATGCCCAAAGAATGATTCCTGCGGGGCGTTGTCCCAACAGTTTCCTCGTCTAGACATAGATTGACCAAACCCACATTCTTTTACTAACTTCTGAAATTTAGGACTTGTGTAGTGTGATCCTTGATCTGAATGAATGAAAGCTTCAGGATGAAATTTTACACTTTTTGATTTCTTAAGATTGGTGATAGTATCGATAACTATATCTAATGTGAGACTATCAGATACATTATAAGCCATTATTTCATTAGTTGATGCATCTTTAATGGTCGACAAATAAGCCTTTTTGCTTTTATTTTTATAGAACAAATAGGTAATATCCGTAAGCAATACTTTGCCAGGGGTATTCTGTTTGAAATTCCTATTAAGCACATTAGGTAAGACTTTATGTTCTTTAGTTGCTTTTACCATTCGTCTATATGGATTTGCTTTTCTATAAGGACAAACTATGTCATATTTTTTCATAAGTCTGCGAATACGTTTTAGATTATATACAACTCCATATTGAGATTTCAATACCATCTTTATTTGTCTTGCACCTTTTTTATGTTTTTTGAAGTTGAATGCCTTTAAAATTATATCTTTAACTTCCAAATCATTATCGTTGCGCTTGCTGCGCAAGCATTCGGATTTTGCTGAAAAATAATTATAATATCCAGAACGTGATACACCAGCTAATGTGCATAAATAGCTTGTCATATTCTTTAATTTATATTTTTTAATTACTGATTTAATAAGAATGAAATTTTCTTTTGTTAATGAACCTATTTTCGTTTTATCACTCTCCTTTCTATCAAATCGAGTTTTTTTAATAATTCATTCTCAGCTTTCAGTAGAGTAGTTTGTACTTTAAGACGTTCATATTTTTCGTCTATAGAAAGTTCCTTATCACGAGGTCGCCCAGCTTTGCCTTTTCTTGTATCATCTAAACCATGTATACCGTTTTCCTTATAGGCAGCACGCCATTTTTTACTTATCGATTCAATTCGTCCAATCTCTAAGATACTTATCACGAAATCAGATTCTTCAAATATCTTTCGTGGAAACTTTCCTTTTTCGTATTCTGATATAAAAATTCGTCTGAATTCATCTGTATATGTAATTGATCTTTCACTAACATTTTTTACATATTTATTTCTAGATATCAATTCTATTTCTTCTTTTGTAAATAACTTATTACTCATAAAATCTACTCCTATCTCTTTGTTTTATTATACATAAAAACCCTATAAGATAGATATTTTATTTACTGTCTATCTTATAGGGTACATTTTACTATTAATATCGTTTTTTTATTATTTGGGAAAGGAATTGCAGCTAAGATGGATAATGCTTGCTGAATACCAGAGGTTATAAAAATATTTTGTTTCTTGGCAAACACCTGGTAATTGGTTAACTGTTTTTGCACCACATCGATTAAGGAAGGCAATCCCCTAGGAGTGCCATAGATAAATAAATCATTCTTATAGATGTCAATTGCTTGATTTATGCAGTGCTGAAAATCCAAATATGGAAACACCGCAGGATCGGGTGCAGAAGAGGAAAAGTCAAATACAAGTTTTTTGCCTTGTTTTAATTCATTTTTTGATATTACAACATAATATCCGCTTTTGGGAAGTGAATAAAGTACGTGTTTTCTTTCCAATTCAGTCAACGTACGAATAACAGTACTTTTATTGCAATTATAAGACTCAGATAAGCTGCGGATAGAAGGAATTCTCTCCCCTTGTTTATATTTACCGCTTTTCACCATGTTTTCAATTTCGTTTAATAATGTTAAATATTTATACATAGCACACACCTCTATTTCTGTACCGGTACACATTGAGTTTGTTTACATTGTAACATAGCACTATATAAATTAAAATAGAGATATGAAAACTATGAATATAAAAACAATTGGAGAATAATTAAGGGAGGTATATGGAAATGAAAATGCGCTATGAAAAACCGAAAGCAGAAGATTATGTTAGCTTGAGGCTTCGTTCAGGAATGGGAAAAAAGGATTTGGAAAGAAGCAGAAAAGCAATAACAAATTCTTTATTTACAGTATCTCTTTATGACAAAGAAAAATTGATAGGATTTGGAAGAATTGTAGGTGATGGAGGAATCACTTATGTGGTAAGTGATATTATGGTGGATGAACATTATAGAAGAAAAGGCTTTGCAGATCAAATAATGAAAGAAATCAATAACTACTTTGAAGAAAGTACTTTTGAAGATAGTTATATATGTTTGATAGCGAACAGTCCTGCTGATTTATTATATCATAAGTATCAATTTGAGTATTTGTCACCAAATAAGTGTGGCATGTTACGTAAACAAAGCTAAATGAGGTGAATATTAAAATGGAAAATAGCAATAAAACAAAAGCATATCTTGCGGCAGTACTGTATGCCTTTATTATAGGCTTATCCTTTTTGTTTACAAAGATGGCCTTAACTGTGACCGATCCACTTAATATTTTGGCGCATAGGTTTACAATTTCATTTTTTGCAATATTGATTCCAGTATTGTTTGGATGGATAAAATTGAAAATTACTGCAAGAGATGTGCTTTCTATTTTGCCGCTTTCCTTGTTTTATCCCGCACTATTTTTTGCTTTTCAAGTCTTTGGATTAGTCTATGTTTCTTCCTCTGAGGCGGGCATCATTCAAGCGACCCTTCCCGTTTTCACCATGATTCTGGCGGCGCTTTTTTTAAAAGAAAATATTAACCTGCTACAAAAAATATCCTTAGGGGCATCTGTATGCGGCGTGATTTATATATTTGCAATGAAAGGCATTCATTTAAAATCTGCCAGTTTTCTTGGTATTGTATTAATTATGTTATCAGCACTTGTAGCAGCATGTTATAACGTAATGGCAAAGAAAATAACCCGAAAATATAAAGTAGTGGAGATAACTTATATCATGACTGCAATTGGCTTTTTAAGCTTTAACGTATTATCAGTCGCAGATCATATTGTTAAAAACACGCTTATTACTTATTTTAAGCCGTTTTCAAGTTCAGTGTTTTTGATTTCTATATTCTATTTAGGAATACTATCGTCATTGATAACATCTCTGCTATCAAATTATACATTGTCTAAAATTGATGCATCTAAAATGAGCGTATTTAGCAATTTATCCACGCTAATAACCATATTTGCTGGGAGTATCTTCCAGCATGAAGGAATCAGATATTATCATATAATAGGAGCAATTATGATTCTTTTTGGAATCATTGGTATGAACTTTTTAGGCAGAAAGAGTAGTATTGATAATTAACATATATAAATAACTTAATTTTCTTACCGAAATGTAGGAACAAATTCTTTATAAATGTTGTATGACCATCAATCCACAGCTGGATATGAACTGTAATTAAAAGCAAATAAAAATCATGGAGGAAAAATAGATGAAAAAGGCACTTAAAATAATCGGTAAGGTATTACTATGGATTTTTGGGATTATAGTTGGATTAGTGATAATATCAGCAGTAACGCATAATATTCTGAAACCAATTGAAAAGAACAAATATAAAATAGGTCAGACGATAAATGTAGATGGTAAAAATATGCAGGCTTATGTGACTGGCACAGGAGAAAAAACAATCGTGTTACTAAGCGGCTTAGGAACCGCTTCACCAATTACAGATTTTATGCCTTTGGCAGAAAGATTAAGTGCGGATTATAAAGTTGTAATTCTTGAATATTATGGGTATGGCTTTAGCGACACGACAAAGGTGGAGCGTTCTAATGAAAATATTGTAAATGAAATAAGATCAGCACTGAAAAAATTAGAAATTAGTGGACCATATATATTGATGCCTCACTCGATATCGGGCGTATATGCTATGGACTATGCAATAAATTACCCAAATGAAGTGGAAGCAATTATTGGAATTGACGAGTCTATACCGAATCAAACAAAAATCAATAAAGATGCGTACATGTCACCCAATTTGACGTTATTTAACACATTGGGAATTCTAAGGGATATCACATACATTTCGCCAAGTGCTGATGATGGGATGAACAAAAATAATTATTATTCTGCTGAACAAGTTAAATTGAAAAAAATGGCAACAGTTTGGAATAGTGTAAATATATCTGTGATAAATGAAATGAATATGGTAGATACAAATACAAAAGAACTATATGACGTGAAATATCCCAATGATTTACCTGTTCTATCATTTTTATCACAAGATTCAGTGGACACTGATAATGAGTGGCTACCGCTTCATGAAGAAATAATTTCAAACGCTACTATACAAAAGATTGAAACTCTTAATGGAGGACACTATTTACATTGGACAAATGCTGATAAAATTGCCGAAATGACAAAAGAGTTTATTTCCACACATCTAAAATAAGCAATCTTATAGATTTCAGCTTGGTGCCGCTAGCCGGATTCAGAAATGGCATGTTCACAAATCTTGCTAGAGGCAAATGATAGATAAAAATAGGATCTGTTAACATGCAAGACCTCCTTTATATTTTAATTATTTTTTTAAGCTTCTATAAAAAATAATTAACTCTCATTTTTTTATACATTTCTATATTATGAAGCATCTTTTCATCAATTGTTATTAAATCATTTAATCCCACAGGAAAATCACTGCCTGATACTATAATAAATATTATTCTACAAAAACGCAACATAAAAAGGAGGTTCAACCAGCCTTGACTAAGGAATAAAATTTTTTAAATAGCAAAGGATAAGTTATAGAGTGAATTTATTTGAATGGTTATTAAGATCCTCTTAATAAAGATATATGTTTAAATATGAAAAATTGTAAAGTTCTAAAAAATTTTAGAATTTAACAATTTCAGAACTTTAGAACTTCAGAATTTTAGAATTTGCTTGTAAAATGGGGGCTAAGGGTGCATTACAAGAAAAAGGATATTCAAGAGAAGATTCTTTAATTTGGATTGGTAAGATCAGAGAGTTTGGTATGCAGTCAAGTTTTATTTTGGATAATAATACAGAGGATATTGAAGGCGATATAGATAATATTTTAAAAGAATTAAAGAAAATATAAATTTATATATTCAATCAAACATACTATTAATCTTCTAGTATTCCTTCTTATGTACGCATGATTTACCGTGTACAACAATATGAAACATAATGAAAATATTTAAGTAATTTAAAATGTAGCAGCATAGATGATGTTGTTGCATTTATTTTTTTGTATATTTATGATTTGAGCAGCTGGTTCATATTAGTATATATTACTTAAAATGATTTGTTTGTAAAAAAAAACCGAAATAGATTGAATAAGTAAATTTCATACATTATAATTTAAAGGGTTAGTTAAAAATGGTAAAAGATGAAGTTTCAAGGATGCAGAATCAATGAAGTAAATACTCAAAGGGGATTTTAATTGACAAGAAGATTTAGATTGAAAACATATACTAATTTTAACTTGGTCAATTCTATATATAAATTATAAGAATATGGGAGGATGAGGAATTTGGAAAAAAGTAATGAAACGGAAAAAAGTGAACCTATAACTTACAGAGAGTTAAAGATATCTACTTTTGAATTACTATACATTAAGGAGCTTAAAGTGACTGGAAATATTAATAATCACAGCACTTTAAATTTAGTTGGGATATTGCCAGAAGACAAGAAGGATGAGGATATTCATACCAGTTATAATACTCCTATTAAGGTATATGCCGTAACAGATAAGGGAGAGGAACCCATTTACTATGGAATAATTACTAAGATAAAAGTTAAAAAAAATGCAGATTATTATGAGTTACATATTGAGGCACAAAGTTATACTTATTTGATGGATATTCAAAGAAGAAATCGTTCTTTTCAAGATAAGAATATGAATATTAATGAACTCATTTATGGAATTACGAGAGCTTATGGGAAAGGGGGTTGTAATTCATATATTAGTGATGGAGCTACAGAGAGATTATGGGTGCAATATGATGAAACAGATTGGGAATTTGTTAAGCGAGTAGCATCCTATTATAATGTAGGACTTATTGTAAGTATTACGTTAGAAGGTGTTCATTATTTTGTAGATACACCAGAGTTACAAACTAAAAATATAGAAATTAATGAATATACAGCTACTAAGTTAATTCAAGATTATGATGTAATTAGGGAAAATGATTTACCTGATTCAAATGAGATAGATTATATTACGTATACAGTACAAAGTTACGAACTTTTAGATCTAGGAGATAATATTAGTTTTAAGAGTCGATCATTTTATGTATCAGAATTAACTTATGAAATAGAAGATAGTATATTACAGAATACCTATGTGCTAAAGCTTAAAGGTGGACAAAAGCAAGGCAGGTTATATGCTCAGCAGCTATGTGGAATTTCGTTGGAAGGAAATGTTATAGAAGTAACAGGAGATAAAATTAAAGTCAAGTTAGATATAGATAAAGAACAAGATCAAAGTACAGCTTATTGGTTTAACTATTCAACTTTGGCAGCATCACCAGATGGTAGCGGATGGTACTTTATGCCAGAGATTAACGATAGAGTACGAATTTATTTTCCAACCCATGATGAAAAGGATGCTTATTCTATAAGTTGCATACAACAAATTAAGGGTGATCCGGATGTAAAATATATAGCAACCATTTATGGTAAAAAAGTTATCTTTACTAAAGATAGGGTGACAATTACAGCTAATAATAATGCAACTATTGTACTTGGAAAAAGCGGAACTATCAGTATAACAGGAGATAATAGTATAAATTTGAATGCAAGTGAAACTATTACCCTTAGAGCTGAAGATAGCATTATTATATCAGGAAAAAACAATGTAGATATAAGCTGTGATAAAGGTGGAAAAGCACTTTTTGAAGGTAGTGGAAATATAGTGTTAGATGGTACAAAGGTAAGAATTAATTAGAGGTGATATTTTATGGCAATGACATATGTAGTAGATGGAGCAAAAACATTGTGTTCAAAAGGAATAGGAACAAGCATAGTAAATAAAGGCTGTGAATGGAATTTAGAGTTACATGATAAAAAAATGTTAACAATAGCAGACAATGTACCTAATAAAAATATTAAGCCTTTTCCATTATGTACAAGTCCTAAAAATCCAGCAGTTATAGCAGCTGGTATGAAGCCAGCAGCATGTAATCCAGTTATATGCAACAAATGGATAAATGGAAAAATAGATGTTATTTTAAAGGGAGAATTAGCTTTGAATAGTGAATGTTTATTAGGTTGCATATATGGTGGAATAATAAAAATTGTAGATGATGGACAAAGAAAATTATAGTGGAGGTAGTAAAAAATGACTATTAATTATGAAAATGTACAAGTAGAACTACCTTATGAAATCTTGTATATTGAAGATTTACATTTAGTAGCAGAAGTAAATGAACATCATAAAGTAAGTTTAGAGGCTCTGATAGAAGAAGAAAATGCAGAAAAGTATTTAGAGGAAAGTGTAGAAGGCAAGGAAATTAAATTATTTATTGATGAGAAAGTTATTTATGTTGGAAAAATAATAAAACTTGAAATCTCTTATAAAGGACAAGTTGCTCATTTAAAATTAAACACTATTTCCTATTCTTATGATTTAGATATTAAAAAGCATAAACAATCTTTCGTTAATTTACAAAGTACATATGAGGATGTAATTAGAGATGTTTTAAAGAAATATACTAAAACAGATTTTAAGGACAATATAACTTATGGGAAGTGCATAAAAAATTTACTTGTTCAATATGAAGAAACAGACTTTGAATTTTTAAGGCGACTAGCTACACATTTTGAGACAGTACTAGTGGTAGATGCAACTAGTGATTCAAGTAGGTTCCATTTTGGAGTAGAAGCAATTTATAAAGATGTAGAATTAGGATCTACTTTTAGGGAGATTAAAACAAGCTTTGAGAATTTTAATAAGATAAGCAGTAGTACAAAAGATGATTTATTTCAGCAAAACTTTATAGGTTGGCAAGTGAAAAGCAATGAATACATTCCATTTTGTAGTGAAATTGTTTATGAAGGTCAAAGAGTTTTTGTATCAAAAGTAGATATGAAAATTATTAAAGGAGAAATAAGTTATAACTATGAACTTAAGTTTTTAAAAGGAATAAAAACAATATATCAAATAAATTCTAAACTTAAAGGAATTAGTTTAGAAGGCATTGTTAAAAAAAGTAGAAATAATGAAATGCAGCTACATTTTTGTATTAATGATTCTTATGATGAAGCAGAAGGTAATAAGTGGTTTGCATATGGAAGAGAAGTTTCAAACTTTTATTGCATGCCAGTATTAGAAAGTAAAGTTCATATTACTTTTTTAACAGGGGATGAAAAAGATACTATTGTTACAAATGCAGTGCGTATTGCAGGATCAAATGCTAAGTATTATGGAAAAATATCAGAGCATAATAATAAATCTTATTCAACAGTAGATGGACAAGAGTTATTAATGACACCAGATATGATTCAAATTGCAGAAGATGATGGAAAAAGTATTCAAATTACCTTGCAAAAAGATGGAAATGTTAGTGTAACAGCTAAAAATATAAGTTTATCTTCAGGTGTGAATATCGAAATAGGAACAAAAGCACCTTCTGATCCTAAGAAAAATCCAATGAAGCCTTCAAGTATTAATATATCAGCTAAAAATAGTGTAATAATTACAAAAAGCGCAAATAAAAGTGTAAATACTGGGCATAGTATGCAGCTTACAGAAGAAAATCATTTAAGAGGAATTGTTAAAATGCTTTGATATGACAAGTTCATTTAAAATATAGATAAGGATAATGTTAAAAGCTACTTAAAATTAGGGATAAGCAGGGAGAATTAAATGAAATATTTTGAAATGTTAGAGGATCCAAGAATACAGTACAGATATAGAATAGAGAGTTTAGAATGGGAAGAAAAAGAAGGAAAAACTTTTGGTATAGGATATTTCAAAGGAGATGAAGAAAGTTTACCTGATTTTATAATTTATAAAAAGCATTTTTTAGCTTCATTAGAGTTGAAAAATGTAATGGAGATGTATACTGATGAATTAAAGTTTAGTTTAGTGATTTTTAATAATATAGAATTGCAGATGCAAAAAGAATATTACAGTATAGAAGCGCCATTAGTAGAAGGATTAGGAGAACAAACTACATACCATAAAGATGATTCTGTAGATAAAAAAGTACTAAGTCATAAAAAATTACAGGATTATAAAGTATTTAGATTAAAAGAACTTGAACCTACTCAGTTTTCAAGACCTCATGTTTTTGTTGATTTAGATATTGTAGAAAGTGCTTTAAGAAGAGAGTTATGGGGAATAGCTTTTGAAAAAACGCTGGTGGAGGAATAGAAATGGAATTTATGGACGAAAAAATTGCAAGTCTACAAAAGCAAGCACAAATGGCAAGGAAATATAATCAATTGAAAAAAGATGAATATGAAGAAGTAATTGAAGAGGAAGAGATAAAGGAATTAACGCAAGAAGAAGTTACTTTAGCTATAAAGGATGGAGCATTAGAGCAAAATGGAGAGAATTTAATCTTTGAAAGTAAGTCATGTTTTGAAGGAAAAGTGATTATTCCTATGCTTAAAGATTTTTTTGATGAATATGAAGAAAATGATATAAGTTATTGTTGGAATAAAAAGCAAGTATTAAGTGTTTTATTAAGTAAAACAGAATTTCAAGAGGATATTGATAATATTGATAACTTCAAAGAAAAAGCTAAAAACTTTCTCAAAGAAAAGAGTATGTACATAGAATTTTCAGATGAAGAAAAACAGGAATATAAAAATTATACAAAATATATAATTACCTCAAGAATGCCAACTGCATTAGATTATATATATCAATATATAGTGTATATTGATTTAGAAACTGAGTGTATTTCAATGTTATTTACATGCTTAGAAAAGGATAAAAAGCAATGGGAAAAAATTATTATAGGAATATCAGATCTTATTGAGATTAATGAGGGAGATAAGGAAAATAATGAATGAAGTTGAAGAAAAGTTTTTAAAAGAAGAGGCAGAACCGATTTTTAATAAATATAAAAAGGAAGTTCTCTTAAAGATTTTAGAAAATGAAGAAAGATTTAAAGGGCAAGTGTTAGAAGTTATAGAGAATATAGCTAAGAAATCAAAAGAAAAAGAAGAGTATAAAGTTAAGTACATAGATTTTTCAGTACTTCAAATTGGTATATTAGATGAAACTTATGAAGTAACAGCAATTGCTTATGATAAAAATTGGTATGCAGATGAAGGGATATGGGAAGTATTTAGCCTTGATTATATTTTTGAAGGCTTAAAAGAAATTAAAGATAAGCTATATAAAGATATTAAAAAGTATGTGTGGAAAATAAGACCTTGTAGTATTGACCAATATATTTTAAGGCAAATTCCTATATTTAATATTTATTTCACCTATTTTATTATTAATTGGTTAAAACAGTGGGATGAAGAAATAAGTTTTAGAGAAATGCCAAAATTAGAAGTATTTCAAATAACATGGGGAGATTATAAAAATTATTCACAGAAGGTGTACAACTATGATAGCACAATAAAAACTGAAGAAATGTTTAAGGAAAAAATGCAAAATGGAAAATCAGAGGATATAGTATTTTCAACATGGCCAAGCTTAAAAGCAGATAAAGCTAGAATTCAAGATAAAGATATAAGTTGCATGTCTTTAAAAGAATCAGAACTTAAAAATATCCTTTTCTCATCATGTGTAGCCTTAGGATTAAATTTTAAAAAAGCACATTTAGAAAGATGTCATTTTAGAAACTGTGATTTAGGATCAAGCGATTTTACAGAGAGCATATTAGATGAAGTCATTTTTGAAAATTGTGTTTTAAGAAATATAAGTTTTAAGGATACACAGTTCAAAAAAGTATATTTAGTTAATGGTAAAAAAGTAACCAATGTACTAAAGGAAGAAGACTTGCAATGCTCAATATGATAATATAGAAAGGAGATGAGAGATTATGCCAGTAGTACTAGTATTTATGGGCGTAGCAGCACTTGTCACTGGAATATCTGCATTAGTAGTGCATAATAGTATTTCAAAATCTACTTCAAGCTCAAATATATTAAGTGAAATTGGAGAAGCTAAAGAAAATTTAGATAAAGAAATTAAAACAAAGTTATTTTTAGGAACTGTAACTATAATAGCTTATATTGCAGAGCGAGAACAAATGAAGAAGAAGCAACAGGAAGAAATGTTACAAAGTATAGGAGGCGGAGTAGCAGCATCTACAGAATTAAGTACTGCAGCTACGATTAAAGTTGCACAAGATACTATTGCAGAGTTACAAACGGAACAAGGACAGGGAATTGGATCAACAACAAGTCAAACAACAGAAGTAAGTGGTTCAGTTGCAATAACCAATGATGGTTCAATTATTCCACCATTAATTCCGCCAGCAATAGATGATGGTCCGATTACTCCACCATTAAATCCACCAGCAATACCAGATGCAGGTCAAATTACTCCACCATTGATTCCGCCAGTAATAGATGCAGGTCAAATTACTAAGCCATTAATTCCACCACCAGATGATGGCCCAATTATTCCACCATTAATTCCGCCAGCGCTGAAGGAATTGGAGGATTATATACTTTGGGCAACATATAATGATTTACCTAATGATGGAGTATGGCCAAAATGGAATGAAGGAACAGATACTGTAGGAGAGTTTAAGAATGAGTTAGATAAACTTTTTGGACAAGAGGGGCATTTTAAAAAAGATGGTCCAAATTCAAAAGGAAGAAAGCGATATGAGTGGGTTTTACCGGATGGGACTATAGTCTGGTGGGAACGTCATCCATATGATAGAAAAAATGGTGCACCAACTAGTCATACGGAGCCACATTATCATGTTAATACAAGTTCAAACCCTCATGGGACAGGTTTTGAGGGAACAGATTAATATATGAGGAGTAATAGATATGAAAGTAGTATTTGAAGATAAACAATTTGAAGATGATGTAAGAAAAAGTATAAATAATTTAGAAGGGGATATTACTAAAGAAGAGCTAATTAACCTTACTGAACTAAGTATTGGTCATTATAGTGATGAGCCATGGGTTAGAAGTTTAGAAGGTATACAATACTGTGAGAATTTGAAAAAAATAGAGCTGATAGAAATTGGTATAAGCGATATTTCCATGCTTAAAAATCTCAAGAATTTGGAGTATCTTGACTTGACTGGCAATTATATAAAAGACATTGATGATATTAGTAATCTTAAATCAATAGAATATTTAAATCTATCATATAACCCTATTGAAAATGTAGATATAGTTGAAAGTTTACCCAATTTGAAATGTTTGAATTTATTTGAAACACCTACAAAGTTTCCTAAATTGATGTATCCTATGAAGATATTATCTATAGGTATTCCTAATAATTGTATGGATTTGAAATTTCTAATTAAGTATGAAAATGTTAAAGAGATTTTTTTACCAAAATGGATAGAAGATTTCAATATTGCTAAAAGGTATATAAAAAAAATTGATGAGATAGAGAAAATAGATTTACTCAATAGTAAAATAAAGACTTTAAATTCTTTAGAAGGGTTTACAAATTTAAAAACATTATGTTTAGTTGGAAATAGTATTGAGGATATTACAGGACTAAAATATTTAAAGGATTTAGTTGAACTTGATTTAGGTATAAATGAAATTAGGGATATTTCGTGTATTAGCCAGTTGGAAAAACTTGAAAGCTTATCATTAGATTCAAATTCAATTGAAGATATTGGTGTTTTAGAAAATCTCAAAAATTTAAAGAAATTGAGTTTAATGGAATGTAGAGTAAAAGATATTTCAGTATTGAAATACCTAGTAAATTTGGAGGAATTATATTTAGACTATAATCAAATTACAGATATAAGTAGCATTGAAAATTTATCTAAATTGAAAGTATTGTGGCTATATGGCAACAAAATAAATAATAAAGAAATTCTTAAAAAACTAAATTTGGAAGATCTTATTTATTAAAAAATATATAGTTGTATGTTGAATTGTATATATAATTAATCAGGAAATTTAGCAGTGATTTAGGATTAATATTATAGTAGACTTGAATCAATTTATATTTAGTCTTATAAATTGATTCTTTTTTGTAGAGTAATTTTAGAATTATGTTAATAAGCTGGGTTAGTATGAAAATATATGGTTATGTAGCAGTAGAGTAGCAAGAGGTTATAGTGTAAATGATCAAGTTGTTGTAGATAATGCACATTTGAATACGGATGTGGGAAATGTTCATCATTGGTTTAATGATAAGCCAAAGAAAAATAAAAAGAAAAAATAGAAAGAGGTATATATTATGTATAACATTAGACACTTTGGACTATTAGACCAAGAAAGTCAATTAGAAATTTTAGAATGTTTTATAAAGGATGATGAAGATTTATTATTTCAACATAATGGAAGAGATCCAATAAAAGAAGAAGATATAACATACGAGTATATAATATCTGAAAGAGATGATAATTTTGAGTATTTTTGCCAAGATGCATTTTTTTATTATGATAAAACAGTGAAGGAAAACATAGAAAAAATGGTGAAGAAAATATTGTTTGAAAGTATATATGGTAGAAATGATATTTATGATTTAGAGAAACGAAATGAAATAGAAGAAAAACTCTATAAAGAGTTAAAAGAAGATGATTTAGATATAGATGATGAAGTATTAGAAAAAATTAAAAATATAATATACATAGAAAATTATAATAATAACTATGATAAAGTGGAAGAAGAATTTGTATCTCAAAGAGAAGTATTTATCAATAATTCGTATGTAAATGAAGAAGGGAAAAAAAGTATTGAAGGAACAATGAAATGGTATAAACCACAAAATAAAGAAGAATATTTACATGCAATGAAGCAGGAAATTTTCTATGGATGTATAGCATTAAAAAGAGGTTCAAATTTTGAAGAACATTCATATGCTTTAGCCTATTATGAAACAGCTGAAGATTATGATTTAATGGTTTTTGAAAATAATGAGGATGACTTTAAAAATGTAGTGCTTAATAAAATAAAAGCTAAGAATTTAGAAGTTCTAAAAAATATACATAGAGTAGAGCCGTAAGATAAAGGATATGCTTGACTTATAAAGTAATTAATTATGTATTAATATCAATAAAAGACAAAACATAAGTTTATGAATAATTCTGTAGTAACTTTAAGGTACAAAGCTAATAACCAATGTTAAAACGGTAGTAATAGTTTCAAAATGAGCTGTTACTACCATTATTTTAGATCTTAAAGGGTAGAATATGATAGCAAAGTTAACAGCAAGTAAATTAGACAACAGAAGTAAATCCCAAGAAGGCGAGCTAGTACATGAGTGTATTTAACGAAAATAAGATAGTAGCAAAAGCCGCATTTAATGCGTTTGGGGGGAAAACCATCAGTTTTAAAATATTGGGACGATAAAAAAGAAAGTTCAATCAAAACTTTTAGAAAATTAGGGAAGATTAAATTTGAAAAAAGCACATTTATAAAGATGCCATTTTAGAAACTGTGATTTAGGAGCAAGTGATTTTACTGAAAGTATAGTAGATGAAGTTATTTTTGAAAACTGTGTTTTAAGAAATATAAATTTTAAGGATACACAGTTCAATCCTGGGGGACAGATGGAAGGACTATTAATATATATTTTGATTTGCTCTAATAAAAGTTAGACATGAAATAAAACGAGTATGTAAAAATAGTAGCATCATTGATTTTGTTTAATTACATGAAAAATACGATTAGTACATTATGTATTTTGTAAATGTACACTATAAATATATGAAGTATTCTTATGGTGATGCATTGAATTACATAATATACGTTTTGTGTATCAATACACATTTTATGGTATAATTATATGGTGGAAAATATACAAGGGGGAAAGATAATAGTAATCCAAAAGAAAATGAAGGTAATACAGTTGAAAATGTAAATATATCATAAAACTTAAAAAATTGTATTATCAAAATTGTAATTTATGAAAAATAAATTTGAGGGGAAAATATAATGACTAAAAAAATAACAGCGGCTTTATATATTGCAGCAACTTTAATGATGGTGTGGACTATATGGGGATTAGTGAATTTGGGACATAGAGATGCTACTGGAGTAACTATGACGGAAAAGTCTCACCCTATTACTGGTTGGAATCAAAAAGATAGTATGTGGTACTATTTGGGGAATGATGGAAAAGAGGTAACTGGATGGATAAGAGATGGAGAAAATTATTACTATCTTAAAGATGATGGAAGCATGGCAGTTGGAAAAGAAGAAATTAAGAATTCTATGTATGAATTTGATCAAAATGGTGTATTATTATGTAACTCTATTGTAGACGACGAATTATTGCCTAACAGCATTTTACCTTCAAGAGAAAAATTTGAAGAAGCTCCTAAATGCACTTGGTTTGAAGACAATGGGAATACTTATTTTAGAATGGATAAAAGTGTTGCTTCTGGACCATTGGACATAGATGGAGAGTCATATTCCTTTGATAAAAATGGAGTGATGTTAAAATGTGTTGCAGTTACTTCAACTTATGGAGCAAAGTTCCTATATGGCAATGATGGAAAGTATATAAAAGTAAATTATGGTAATTTGATGAATATGGTGCCTTATGGTGTAATTATAACAAAATCAAGTATTGATAATCGGAAAGTGTTATTAGATGATAGTAACATGATGGAAATAAGTCAAGTGAGCTCAAAAGGTGAAATAGTTGACGGGAAAGGAATTAAGGCAACAGAAGATATAACAAAACTACAAGCAGAAACAAAAGGAAAAACTTTATATTGTAAACCTAAGCAAATTGTTCAATTAGGAAATATTAAGGTAAGTGGGACTGATGCTAATGGATTATTGTTTCCGAGGCTTGTAATAATGTCTAAATCTTCTGATGAAAGCATTGCATATGCAGGTGTTGATGCAAGTTTAAAGGATGGTTATATCAATGAACTTCATCCTGAAATTCTAGTATATAAACCAGGAAATACTACTGTTACTATAGATGTTAATGGAACACAAACCACATTTGAAATTGTCGTAAGCCAATAGAAAAAAGCAACTTCAACACTTTGTATCTCAGAAGTACCCCGGGGAGAACAAAAATTTCCAAGTTCAAGTATACCATTAAATGCAGATTTAGTCGGAGCAAGTAAATCACTTTGTTCTTCACTACGGGCACAGACCCTTGTGTAATATAAAAATGAATCTATAATGATTCAAAAATTTTAAATATAGTTAAATATGTCTTATAATTAAAACTAGGGCTAATGTTTCAAATAAAAATGGAACATTAGCCCTAATTTTAGTTAAAGAAAAGTTTTTAAAAGAAGAGGCGGAACCAATTTTTAATGAATATAAAAAGGAAGTTCTCTTAAAGATTTTAGAAAATAAAGAAAGATTTAAAGGGCAAGTGTTAAAAGTTCTAGAGAATATCGGGAGTAAAGGAAAGAGAAGATGACTATAAAGTTGAACACATAGATTTTTCAGTACTTCAAATTGGAATGTTAGATGAAACTTATGAAGTAACAGCTATTGGTTATGATAAAGATTGGTATGTAAATGAAGGTATATGGGAAGTATATTTAGCATTGACTATATTTTTGAAGGCTTAAAAGAAATTAAAGATAAGCTCTATAAAGATATTAAAAAGTATGTGTGGAAAATAAGACCATGTAGTATTGACCAATATATTTTAAGACAAATTCCTATATTTAATAATTATTTCACTTATTTTCTTATTAACTGGTTAAAGCAGTGGGATGAAGAAATAAGTTTCAAAGAAATGCCGAAATCCGAAGTACTTCAAGTAACCTGGGGAGATTATAAAAATTATTCACAGAAGGTGTATTACTATGATAGTGCTGTAAAAACAGAAGAAATGTTTAAAGAAATTATGAAAAACAGGAAGATACAGTTTTCTCGATGTGGACAGGCTTAAAAGTAGATAGAGTTAAAATTGAGAATAAAGATATAAGCTGCATGGAGTTAAAGGAAAGTGAACTAAAAAACATATTTTTTTCATCTTCTATGGCAGTAGGATTGAATTTAAAAAAAGCAAATTTAAAGAATTGCTATTTCAGAAACTGTGATTTAGGAGCTAGTGATTTCACAGAAAGTAATTTAGAAGAAGTTGTTTTTGAAAACTGTATATTAAGAAATATAAGCTTTAAGGATGCACAGTTTAAAAATGTATATTTGAGTAATGGTACAAAAGTAAAAATTGTACTTAAGGAAGAAGATTTACAATGCTCAATATGATAATATAGAAAGGAGATGAGGCATTATGCCAGCAGTACTATTATTTATAGGTGTAGCAGCACTTGTAACTGGAATATCTGCATTAGCAATGCATAATAGTGTTTCAAAATCTAATAGTAAATCTACTTCAAGCATAAATATATTAAGTGAAATTAAAGAAACTAAAGAAAATTTAGATCAAGAAATTAAAACAAAGTTATTTCTTGGAACTGTAACTATAATAGCTTATATTCAATATAAAGAACAAATGAAAAAGCATCAACAGGAAGAAATATTACAAAGTATAGGCGGTGGAGTAGCAGCATCTACAGAATTAAGTACTGCAGTTACGATGAAAGTTGCACAAGATACTATTGCAGAGTTACAAACGGAACAAGGACAGGGAATTGGAACAACAACAAGTAACATCTTACTCGACGATAGGTATTTCAGGATATTCTATTAGTTATGCAACAGAGAATATACCTTTGCGTGTTGAAATAGTAGGCTCATGTGCTTCTAGTTTTGATTGCTTTGCGAATATATTGGCAAGTTGTGCCTTTAATATAATCAATACTAAATTTACATGTTATCCAGGTGCT
Organism: Clostridium gelidum; assembly: GCF_019977655.1. Lineage (NCBI taxonomy): Bacteria > Bacillati > Bacillota > Clostridia > Eubacteriales > Clostridiaceae > Clostridium > Clostridium gelidum. The sequence goes on along the minus strand of NZ_AP024849.1, from coordinate 3,696,268 downwards.
ATATTTCAAAATGTAATAAAGTTTTATATGCCTAATAGTTCAATGAAACATATTTTGTTTATGTCACCTTTTCTTTGGGAGAATAGCCTAAAAACTCTAAATCTTGAAGATAAAAAAGTAGCATGGTTACTTGCAGTTCCAATTTCTGAAGAAGAGTTCAAGTATGCAAATGATAAAGGCATTGATGTATTAGAAGAACTTTTTGAAGAAGAACAAATAGACATTTTTAATTTAAATAGGAAATCAGTACAATAATAAAAGTGATTGCAAAATATTAAAATATCGTACTGTAAAAATGATACAATGTTTAATATTGGAGGATGTTCTGCAGAAGTGGGAAAAGAAGAGGTAAAGACATAAAAATGGCTGTATTACAAGGTATCAAAACCAAGTAATACAGCCATTCTTTATTAGTTAAATATCAATAGAATTAAAGTCTATTTCAAGATTATCATATATATTTACTTTAACTTTATCTTGGAATGTATAAGAGTTTGGAGCATCATATCCATTATCAGTTAATGTATAAACGAAGATATTTTTCTTCATAGGATTAACAATCCAATATTCTTTTACTTTGAACTGCTCATATAGGTTCAACTTCTTAATGTAATCATTCCTTGGGTTAAAAGCGGATACTACTTCAACAATCATATCTGGTGAACCAGTGCAGCCCTTATCAGTTAATTTATTTTTATCGCATATAACTGATATATCAGGTTGTGATTAATAAGTTCCTTATTGTGCTTTGCACTCTTTTTATATGTGTATATTTTTACTATTTTCTATCTCTTCGTTATCATTATTTAGTATTACATCAAATGGTGCTGGGTAAACTTCACATGGACCATTATTATTTTCGATATACTGTCTTATTTTATAAGAAATATCCATTATTATTTTACAAAAACGCAACACTTAATAAAGGGGTGGCAATAAAACTTTAAGAAAGCAAAAGGAAAATTTTGCATTATGTGATTGTTGTTAAGAAATTATTCTTTTCATATTGTTTAGTATTACAAGAAACAATTTTTTCATTGTCATTAATTACATTTCTTTCGTGAGACTTAAAGGTTACAAATCTATAAAATAAAATGGATAATTCCTGTAAGTCTTCTTCTGTAAAATTATTAAATTCATCTAAAGGACATAAAGATAAAACAAACTTAAAATACTCATGGGGTTTCATTTTTATTGTTTTCCAGTTAAATGAATCAAAAAAGTATTTGTTATATATTTCATTCATTTCAAATTCATATTGATTACTTTTCTCGCCTTCAACATCAATAGTATTCTTAATATCTTTATCTATGGCTTTAAGAAGTCCTAATTTATTTGCATAAGGATTTACGCTATCACTAGTATCTAATAAGTCAGAGGCTGACATATCTAAAGCTTCTGCTATTTTTAGTAGAATATCTATTGTTGGAGTTCGCTTATTATTCTCATAATTGTAAATAGCATTTCTAGATAAATTGCACTTAATTCCAAACTCTTCTTGAGATAAATTCAATTTCTTTCTATAAAACTTTATTTTCTCTCCTAGTACCATTTATATCATCTCCTAATAATATTCTATTAGAAATTCATACAAATGTAAACAGTAAAGTTAAAAAATATTCGTTGTGGTATTGACTTCATACGGATGTATTCATATAATAAAAATATGGAAAAATAATACAAATGTGTGAAAGAGGTAAGAATGAATATTAATGTAAACAAAATGAGAATTGCTCAGGCAAGTGAATGTTTATCAGTTAATGAATTGGTCAAGAAATCAGGTCTCGGAAGATCTACGGTATCTAAGATAATTAATGGATCTTCAAATCCATCCATGAAAAGTCTTGGACTAATAGCAAAGGCATTAAATATTGAAGTAGTAGAATTATTAGTTGAAGAATAATAAAGGATAATAGTTAGGAAATATTATTAAAAACATTAGAAAGAAGGGATTTAAATGATAAGAAAATTTGTAGGGATGACAGCTAATGATCTAATAGAAATATTAAGAGAAGTACCAAGAGACACAAAAGTATGCATTGAAATGCTAGGGGAAAACTTTCCAATAAAGCAAGTTGAGTTATGTATTTATTATGATTGGAATAAGGGAAAGAAGCTGCAAGAGCATAGAGGGATTCTAATTAAATAATGAAAGAGAGGAGTAATGGTGAATTTTAAAGTTTTAAAATACTATGTGTTTACCTGTAGATTAATAGAAGTTACTCCATCTTTTGATGGTCTTGAAAAATTCAAAAAATTTTATGTGTGGGAGAGTAATAAGTATGGCAGAGGCTAAATGGGTTAAATTTGAAGTTAATATGTTTGAGGATACAAAGCTTAAGATAATTGATAGTATGGATAAACGAGATTTGATCATCTATATTTGGACAAGACTTCTTGTTTTAGCTGGGAAAGCAAATCGTGGTGGTCATTTATACGTTACTTATAATATAGCGTATACCATTAAAACTCTTGCAATAGAATTTAATAGAAGTATAGATGATGTGAAATTTGCGATTAAAGTATTAAAAAAATTAGAAATGATTGAAGTTACAGAAGATAAGACTTTCAAAATTAAGAATTGGGAAAAGCATCAAAATGTTGAGGGGATGGAAAGGCTTAGAAGTGAAAATAGCAGAAGAGTTGCAAAACATAGAGCTAAAAATAAAGAAATTAAAGTAACAAATTATAAAGAAGATAATGATAAGGTTATTCCAGTTGAAGAAGATAAAGAAAATACTTATGTTTTTAATGAAGAAGTTGTTTACGTTAACCATAATAGTATAGCTGAGACTGATAATAAAGAAATAAAAACAAAAGAATATGATGGTTCCAGTGATAATAGTAATTGTAATGTTACATGTAATGATAATAATTCAAGTTGTAACATTACTGTAATGGAACAGAAGAAGAAAGAGAATAAGAAGAAGATGGAGAAGAAGATAGAGAATGAGAGTGATTTTAATAGGGAGGATGAAGAGGAGAATAATTTAATTGAGGTTTCTGATTCATCACATTCAGCAGAGACCAATGAAAATATTGATAATCAAGCTATAGCTAATTTATTAAAGCATTATGAAAATATAACTGGAATTTGTGGTGGCCTTAATTTAGGGTCTGTTAAATTGGCTATTTCTATGCATGGATATGAAAGTGTAAAGATGGCTGTAAATAAGGCTATAGAAGTAAATAAACCTAACATGACATACATTAATGGGATACTAAAGAATTGGAGAAAAGAAGGGTATCCAAATAAAAGAGAGGAGATTAAAAATGGGTCTAGAAGCGCTGGAAAGAATAACGCAGCAGATAAAAACGAATTTACAGGATTCAAACCAAAGGAATCACGAAAACTCACAGAAGCTGAACGAAAAGGTGCAGAAGATAAGCTCATATAAGTGCGATGAATGCCAAGATACTGGTTGGATTTTAATAAGGCAGGAGCATGCTCAACCTCTTGCTGTAACTTGTGAGTGTAGAAAAATGGAAAAGTTAAAGAATGAGTGGAAGTCATGTGGAATTAATACAGAGATGTGCAAACATAAATTTTCTAATTTTGAAGTATGGAATGCAGCTTCAGAGAGAGCAAAAGATACTGCAATAGCTTATTATCAAGATTTTGCTAAAGTAAGAAGTGAACGGCGCAATAGTATTCTATTTTGTGGCCAAGTTGGAAGTGGTAAAACCCACCTCTCAGTTGCACTTGCAATAAACTTTTTGAAAAAGAAAACTAGAGTTGTATATATGCCTTATCGTGATGTAATTACTAAGATAAAGCAAAATATGCTAGATGCTGAATATTACTGTAAATTGATTTCAAACTATCAAACATGTGAGGTTCTACTTATTGATGATCTCTTCAAAGGCAAAATTAATGAGAGTGATATAAATATAGTTTTTGAAATAATTAATTACAGATATCTTAATTTTCTGCCTATCATAATAAGTAGTGAATTTTCTATTGATAGATTATTAGCCTTTGATGAAGGTGTAGGGTCACGAATATATGAAATGTCAAAAGATTATGTGGTAGAGATAAAGACGCATATTAACAATAATTATAGACTTAAATAAATGAATAATTTAGGAGGCATTTGAAATATGAAAGAATCAGGAAAACTAGATTTAAGACTGTAGAAACAAAGTTAACTATGAGATGGAAAAGAGATTTTAAATTTAATATAAACCTGTAAAAAGGAGATAATAAATGGATGGTTTGCAAATTTTTAAAGATAATCGATTTGGGGAAATAAGATGGGTAAAAGTTAATAATAAAGATTATGCCATTGGAAAAGATGTTGCAAAATGTTTAGGCTATATTAATCCAAGAGATGCAATTATAAGACATTGCAAGGGTATCGTGAAACACGACAGCTTTAAAGAAGGTGGACAATGTGTTGCATTAATACCTGAAGGTGATGTCTATAGACTAATTACTAAATCTGAATTGCTAGGTGCAGAAAAATTTGAAGCATGGATTTTTGATGAGGTATTGCCTTGTATAAGAAAAACAGGAATGTATGCAACAGATGAATTATTAGATAATCCTGATTTACTTATTGCTGCAGCTACAAAGTTAAAAGAAGAGAGAAAAGCAAGGTTAGAAGCTGAAAATAAAGTAAAAGTATTAGAACCCAAAGGGCAATTTTATGATGATGTTGCAGGGGTTAAAGGCAGCGTTGAAATGGGGCAGGTTGCAAAAGTTCTTGGAATTAGAGGGATGGGAAGAAATAATCTATTTTCATTATTAAGAGAGAAAAAGGTCTTGGATAAAAACAATATTCCTTATCAGCAATATGTAGACTTAGGGTATTTTAGAATATTGGAGCAAAAATATACAGTTCCAAGTGGAGAAATAAAGATAAATATTAAAACAATGGTTTTTCAGAATGGCATAGATTTCATAAGGAAAAGTATTAAAGAGTTGTAGTTTTAGTACATTCAAAAAAATAGAAGCTTGTCTCTTATAAATTTGAGACAAGCTTCTATATTGAAAAATTTAATACTAAGCTACATCATATTTAGTAACTTTTCTTTCAGCCAATTGAGCGCTTTCTTTTTTAGCAAGAGCACCAGTAGTTGTTATGAAAATATTCTTAGCAATGATTAAGTCCATTAAAGCATTTGCTTCATTTTTACTAATAGTAGATTTAATACCACTTACACTTAAAGTTGACTTAACACCCATTGCAGTTAAAAAAGTCATTGATAAAGTATATTCCATATAGATTCACCTCCCTTCGTTCAGTTAAGAGTTAAGAGTTAATGCCCTTTAGGGTATCCTGTGGACAAGTAACAGTTAATGAAGAGATTACTGCGTAATCTCTTTGATTTTGAGAAAATTTTTGGTTGGATGTTGTGAATTGACTAGGCTTTTACTAAGTTAGAGGATACAGTTAAAGAAGCATTTCTAGTACTTGCTTCTAAAACAGCTTTAATAGCTTCTGCAACATCATAAGCATTTTGTTCTGATACGTCATTTCTTACATTGGCAAAAGATTTCTTTGTGTATAAAGGATCCCCCGACTTATCTACCCCTTTTTGAACTTCAATACTAAGAGTAGTTCCATTTACAACTTTACTTACAGCCATGTGATTCATCTCCTTTCATTTTGTTTTCATATAGGATATATGTGTGATTTTCAATTATTACATTAATAATAAAAAAAAATTAAAAATAATTTTTTACTCAAAAAGTATAGTTCAATAAGTTGAAAGAGGTAGATATGAGAAATGAGGGTATTATTGAAGGGCAAAAGAATATAGGAGTTTGAGCGGCATGAAAATGTGGGGATTATGTCTGGAGAAGAAATTCGTATTGGGATTATTGCTTAAGAAATAAAGTGAAACTTTTTAGGTGGAGTTTTATACTCCAGCTGAAGGTAGTTGAACATGCAGTCGTTATCTATAGATTGAAGAAGAGGGAGTTTTACGGATGATAGCTATGGGATAAATGATTTGCAAAAAGAGAATATTTAAGTGATTGAAATGTAGTAACATAGATGAATGTTGTTGCATTTATTTTTTTGTGGAAGTTTGTATATTTACTAGAAATAGATAATTATTCCATAATTAAAAAATAAGGATTATAATGGGTTATATGATCTGATAAAGGATGGGAAAAGTTTATTCTTATAATGACTATAATGGAAGTAGTTCAGTCTGATTAATTATAAAAACTTAAGATATAAAGGAAGTGCAATAAATGGATAAATGTGATAATAATCAAAACGATGGCAATAAAACTATTGAAATTGAAGTAGAAGATAGGATAATTTCAAACGTAGAAAATTATGATTTAGAGATTATACAAAAGATAGTTGCAGGTATGTTTAAGAAATATAAAGAAGATTTGCCAAATAAAAAGCGTCAAAATGAGAACTTTGCGGATGAACAAAAAGAGATTATATCGAAGTTTGAAAAAGTAATAAGATGTATAAGATATCAAGTTGTAGATATGAAAGAGTTTTACAAAAACTTTGATGATAATCTAGAATTACTAGTTGAGATAAGTGAGGTCAGTTCAATTAGACAAGCTTTAAATAATTTACTGGAAGAATATTTAAAGATTTATAAAATCGAAATACTTAAAATTAAATGTATAGGAAAGAAAAATGATTCTTCTAAAGAAGAAAAGATTAGCAAATATTTCAATAGCAAAAAAATAGAAATAGATTTCAAGGGGGAATTAATAGACAATGAAAATTCTTAAGATAACTAAAGATTGTGTATATAAAATTAAAATAGAAAAATTAGATGAATTTGAGGAGTCGTTTTTTGCCGATGTATATTTTAAATCTTCAAAATCCTTAATTAATATAATAGATAGTAACAATGAAAAGAACTTGTCAGATGATGAGTTTAATAATATTATTTCTTTTGTAGGAGAAAGAGGAACTGGTAAAACCTCATCAATGATTAGTTTTAAAAATAGTTTGCAGCAATTATGTGATATAAACAGACTAAGTGAAAATCAAGAATTAAAGAAAAACTATAAAAAAATAGCTGAAAATAAATTTTATGATTTAGATACAATAGATCCTTCTGTATTTAATGGTACTGATTCTATTATTGAAATTGTTGTAGCAGAAATGTTTAAAAAGTTCAAAGCAAAAAATGAAAAACAAGATTATATAAATAAACAAGAACTTGTTAAAAAATTTGAAATAGTATATAAAGATTTAAGAACACTAAATAAAGATAAAAATACTATATATACTGAAAATCTAGATAATCTTGAAGTATTGATAGATTTATCATCAGCAATAGCATTAAGAAATGATATAGAGAAATTAGTAGATTCATATCTCAAATATATGAAAGAAGATAAAAATTTTAATGGCAAGAGTTTCTTGACTATAACAATAGATGATTTGGATATGAATATAGCTGCTGGTGAAAAAATGATTGAAGACATAAGAAAATACTTAATTATTCCTCAAGTTATAATAATGATGGCAATAAAATTTGAACAGTTGGAAGAAGTAATAAAACAAAAAAATATAAAAGATTTAGATGGTTTATCTAACTATTATAGAAATACTGATGAACTTATTAAAAATAGTAAACGAGAATATATGACAAAAGCGTTAGATGAAGAATTGAACAATAAAACAAATAAGTATTTAGAGAAGGTTATTCCATATAACAAGAGAATATATATGCCTGAGGTATATGGTAGCGATGCAGAAATAGAAGTTCACTTAGAAAATTTAGATTATAAAGAAGAGGAGTCTATTGAAATATTTGTAGGAAAAATTTTTTATGAATATTTAAGATATACTATAGTAACTAAAAGCCATTACAATGTAATAATACCAAATAATTTAAGGGAACTTGTAGATTTAATATTACTATTTTCAACGTTGGAAAAGTTGGAACCTTATAATATTGATAATAATGAAATTATAAACAAGAAAAAGATTATAAATAATTTAACATCCATGAAACAATATTTTAATAAAGTTATTGCTAATAAAATTAGTACTTTATATATCAGAGACTTTTTAAACGACCTATTACAATGCCCAATTCAAAGTATTAACAAAAAAATATTGTTATATTTAAACACAAAATTATATCTATTAAAAGAAATTGCTGATACAGAGATAGCAAAGTGCTTAGAAGAATTATACAAAATGGAAAGAAGAGTAGTTGAGGAGAGTGTTACTCTTGGGGATGTAATAACATGGATGAAATTATATGAAGATATGGGACTTTCACCTGAAGAAAAGGTATTTATTGAAATGTTAAAGACAGTATATTCAATTAGATTAATAAATGAAATATATATTGGTTCTGAGGAAATTGTACATATTATAGGAAAAGATGTAGTTGGTAAATACTTTGAGTTTACAAGTAATAAACATGACCAAAAAATTGAGATTGAAGTTAAAGTTGAAAATGGTGAAATTTTTAGAGATGTCGGGATTAAGAGACTAACTTCGCGGCAATCCTCAATACTACCAAAGCAATGGGTAGAATTTTCAAAAATAAATGAATCTTACTATTCATTATTAGAACCTCGATACAAAAATGAGGATAGATATATTTTATCTAAGCTTTACAGAGATATACATAATACTGTAGAAGAAAAGAAATTTTTAAAATTTTTCTACTTTAAACCTTTTAATATTTTAGGTGTAAAAGATAAGATTTATAAAGAGATTAATAAAGACATTGATAAAAAAGCAAATTTATCAATTTATAACGACATACTATATGTAGGTGATAGAGAATTAAAAGATTATTTATCAATAAATGATTATATTTTATTCTTAAATATGGATTTTTATATGCTGGCTTTAAATTGTATAGATAAAGTTTTAGATAAGCGAAGGTTTCGGTTAAATTACAGCTATAATCCTAAAGCAATTATAGAATTAATGTATAATACTACAGAAACAGTTTTTTCTGTAATATGTGATAAATGTAGTTATTTAAAGATAAGCAATCCAATAAAAAATATATTTGAAGATAAAGATTTTGATTTTGAATTTATAGAGGACAATATTATTACCAAAGAAGAAAATAGTAAACAAACGGAAGTAGATAAAAATATTGAAACAGATACAATTAGTCAGATGTATAAGCTACTTAATAGACTAAAAAAATACCTAAGAGAATTACAAAAAAAATATCTTGATAATAATGGAATCAAGGGAACCATATCTAGCAAATTTGAGACTACTATTAAAGAAAATTATCGTGAAGAAATTACAGAATTAAATAATAAAGTTTCTAAATTAAATGTTAGTGATAGTAATAATTTATTTGAGAATATATTGAGCTTAATAGATGAAAAGAAACAGGATAGTGATTTGGATAAAGAAAAGATAAGGGTTGATAACATAATTGACGTAAGTATAAAACAAATAGATATTATGTTAGAAAAGATAAAAGAATAGGCGGTGTAAAATGGATATATTAAAAACACCTCTAATTGCAATATTTAAAGAACAAGACCCATATAGAATACTTGAAAACTATTTTAAATTTGATGATTTTAAGGATAATAACTATACAACCTTGAATCATAATGTGTTTAAGGATTTATGTCAGCAAATAGAAGCTCAGTATTCAAAAGACGATGTGGAAAATCTTTACTACATTGTTAAAGATAATATGCAAAAAGAAGTTCAAGGACATGATTTCAATAAATCTGTATTTAATTTACTTATAAATTATTCAGAAAAGATGCTTGAAAATCAAGGAAATAATGTAAAATGTCGATATAAAGATTTGCTAAAGTGGAGAATGGTTGTCCTTAAACTAGATCAAGATTTATTTATAACTTCTTTCTTGGCTTTTAAAGATTTGTTAATACATGTGGAAAGAGAATACTTTGATTGGGACACCATAATTAAAAGCAATAATATTAGACTACATAATATGCTTTCTAAGGGAATGGCAGAAAATCATTTTCACCTTAAGGGGTCAGCTCCAAATTTTAAGCTTAGCTGGGTATCATTAATGAATGATATTAACAATAGGAAATTATGCAAGCTTGATGGTAAAAGTAATCGTCTCGAAAAAGATTTAGAAGGTACTATAATCATAGAAGATTATATAGCTATAGCAGCACTTATCAGAGCCATTTTATTTATTGAAATTAATAAGGAAGGCTATTCATCACAAAGAAAAACGATGGATATACTAAAATCTATTATAAGTTCAATGGGAGACGAGAATAAAGAGTTAATTTCATTTTATTCAAGTGATATTCAGACCGAAATAAAAACATTGAAATTTATATTTGGGTCGGATTTACGATATAAGAATAATAATGTTAAAGTAGACTATGCTCTTACAAATGATATAAAAACACAGGATGAGGCTACAATATTATTTCAAGGTGAGCGGGCTTTTATGTATAAGTGTTTTCAGAAAATTTATAAGGGTGATAAAGAATTTATGGAGAAAGCTGACTTATTTTATGCCTATATCATAATAAAAAATAAAGTAAGAGGTGAACTTATTCAGCAAAATAATAGAGTAGGGTTTGCTAACTTTGCAGATTATCACGACAGAAAAACAGGGTATTTAAAGAAAAATACTATATTAAAAGATGCAGTTGAACCATTAGCTATTTTGACATCTATAAAAAATCAAAACATTTTATCAATTGAAGCTAGAGTTATTCCATCAGAAAGCAAACAGGAAAATATAAATCTTATTAAAAATACAGACAAGCTGATATGCAATAAGATTTATAATGATAGAGATAATTTTTGGAGAAAAGAATATGAAGATTTAAATAAACCCAAAAAAGAATATTCAATATCTGAGCGCGAAATATTTGCTAGTGAAGAAGAGAAAAAAGAAGTAAAAAAATTAATTGATAATTATTTTTATGTATTTCATTTTCCTAAAATTAAGGATCCTTTAGAAAGAAAAACAGAAGAGGAATTTTACTTTTTAAACAGATGCAGACATTATAAATCTAGAAAGCAATTAAAGAAGTTTGGCACAGCTATTTATAAAATGAGAGAAGAAAATCAGGAAATAGCGAGTAGAGTACTTGGAATAGATGCATGTTCCAATGAAATGTATACTAGACCAGAGGTTTATGGACAAGTATTTAGGTTTTTAAAAGGACATTTAGCTATTAATGATTATCAAAGGCAATTTGGCAAGGGAAAAAGTATTTCTAAACTTAGGGCCACATACCATGTAGGAGAAGATTTTTTAGATGTAATTGACGGGCTGAGAGCTATAGATGAGGCTAAAACATTTTTGAATTTAACTCATGGGGATAGATTAGGTCATGCTATTGCTTTAGGAATTGATGTAGAAGGATGGTACAGAAAAAAGAGTTTTAGAATTTACTTGAGTAAGCAGGAGATATTAGACAATGTTGCTTGGTTAATAATGAAGATAAAAAGTTTTAATATTCAAAAATGCTCTGATATAATTGATAAGCTTATGGCAATTTATAATAAATACTATATAGAGATTTATACGAATAAGAGAGAAGGCATATTTAGTTATAATATTAAAGAATCTAATACTTTAGAAACTGACAAAACAGTGATACCTGTAGATACTTATATGGAAGCATGGAAATTAAGAGGTGATAATCCTGAATACTATATTGATAAGACTGTACAGTTAGGAATAAGCTATTGGGATAGATGTGCTCAAAGAAAGAGTGACAATATTATTGGTGATAACAAGGTAATAGTTGAATTATATATGAGATATCATTACGATGCAAAAGTAAAAGCTAATGGCTATAAGAATGCTGTTTTTAAAATCGAACCGTATATGATATATGCAATTAAAGAAGTTCAAAAGTGCATGCAAGTAAGCATTAGAGAATGCGGTATAGGAATTGAATGTAATCCATCATCTAATGTTTTAATAAGTAATTTTAAAAGATATGATAAGCATCCAATTTTGAATATGTATAACCTTGGATTAACAATTGATGAAAATAAAGCAGAAAAGTTGCCTCAAATGTTTGTATCAATAAATACAGATGATCAAGGTGTCTTTGATACATTACTAGAAAATGAATATGCTTTAATGGGAATTGCTTTAGAAAAAGCAAAAGATAAGGATGGTAATCCTTTATACAATCAATCTATGATTTATGATTGGCTTGATAGAGTTAGAGGAATGGGATTAGAGCAAAGTTTTAGAATAATGAATAATAGTAAAAGTAGATATTAGTACAGTCAGTTAAATAACGCATATTCCAACTATTCATATACCAAATAGGCTAATAATTAGAAGGAAAGAGTATTATATTAAATTGGAATATGCTGTGTTCATTATGGTAAGCTGATGTAACTAGATGAAAGATACTTAAATACTAAATAAGGTTTAGGATAATTAAGGGTGAACCGTATCATAAGTGAGTGATAAATTTACCCAAATTGAATTAAACAGTGGTAGAGTAGATGCATCTTGTACTACCATAAAAGTATGAGATTTATATGTTCATTTTATATTAAATTGAATTTTAGATGTATAATTATTTGATAAAAAAATTCATTATAAGAAGCAAATTTTTATAATGAATTTCTTTCATTTAAAATATATTAATTATAATAAGTGAGAATAGTAAAAAACAATAATTAATGTTGGTTATTGTTTTTAACAACTAAGGATCTAGATTCTGTAGATAAGTCTACAGCGAAATAGTCTGGAATAATTAGGTAAAGTGGGCATAGCGGCCATTTGATTATTTTCACATATTTGAATTTCATTTTTTATGTTATAAGTTTACTGAAGCGGATGCGTCAAAAGAAATATTTCTTTCGAAAGTTTTATTTCTCTCGGCTTTATAGATAAATAGAGGAAATAAAATTGTAATAGTTACAAACAGCATAAGACAGATTAAAGATATTGATATAAAGTTGGTAGTTATTTTGTTATTTATCTGCCTTAAGATAGACATGTTTAAGTTTTTAAAATATATTTTTTTATTTTTTTGTATTATATATAATAAGAAATTAGATAAACTTTGATTTTTTATTATGAATCTGTATATAAATTATAAAAGTATCATGAAATATGAATTGAAGTGTTTTTTATTTTTAAATATATATTTTAATTATAGGATTACCTTAAAGACAGCTCCTTTATGAAGATTACCAGCAGTTAACTTTCCTTTGTGGATGTCTATAATCTCTTTCGTCAATGCTAATCCTATCCCTGTATTACCATTTTTACCTTTATAGAATCGCTCAAAAACATGAGAAAGATCTTTTTCATTAATCCCATCACCATCATCACAAAAAAATATTTCTATATATTTCTTATGCTTATTACATTTTATGCTTACTTCAGATTTTGCATATTTCACTGCATTAATAAGTATATTGGTGAAAGCCTTTGATAGTTGCTTTTCATCTCCATAAATAATGGGAGATATTTCATCAAAATTAAAATTAATTTCTATACCTTTATTTTTTGCTATCATTTCAATTGACTTTGAACAATCGTATAATAATTCATTTATCGCTATAGGCTCTTTTTTGACAGTAAGCTGTCCACTATCAATCTTTGATATATATAATAATTCTTCAACTAAATCAGACATTTTATCGCTTTCATTGATAATGATTTCAATAGCTTTACTTTGGTCTTCTATTACTTTAGTTTGAATTCCTTCTGCATAGCCCTGTATAGACATAATAGGGGTTTTAAGTTCATGGGAAACGTTTTGAAAAAACTCCTTTAATTTTTTTTGAGAATTTTCTATTTGCTTTCCTATCCTGATTCCCAAAAATCCTGATAAAATAGTAAACACTAAAAGTATCACTAGAAAAACTATATTTATTGATTTAGAAAGTATACTTAATGGAGTTACTCTTGAATATAATATTAGTATATCTTCTTCTTCTTCTTTTTTAAGACCTGCATTTTCTGTTTCCTCAATATTGATTGCATTTTCATTAATGTTTGCTTCTGTACTATTATAATAAATAGTTTTTAAATGTGTTTGTGCTATATAAAAATCCTCATTATTGATAGATACAAATTGAATTTCTTCATCAGTGCGAGGATTTTGTTTACAATATTCTATTATTTTGTCTTCCATTATTTTATTTTCTGAATAAAAAGAAATGATTTTAACAAATGGCTCATAATTAAGAGTTAAAAGTATATTATTTACTGGAACTGAATCTTTAATAGATTCAGTTGTATCAAATGTTACATTACCACTCTCACTCTTATAAACGTTCATTTTTTTAGTAATTGTCTTGATAGCTTCACTTTTAATATAATTTTGCATAACTAAATTAAAAGAACTCATTAATATGACAGAGGAAAGAACTATAATTGAAATAGTAAAAATAAAGATTTGCTTCTTGGTATTTTTCATATTAAGCATCCTCCTTTCGAAGTATAAGTTTATATCCGAAGCCCCAGACAGTTTGTATTTGTACATTACTGCCTGCCACTAACATTTTTTTACGAATTCGTCGAATTGTTTCATCTGTTACACGAGTTTCTACTTCAGTATCAATTCCCCAAACTTCAGACAATAAATCGTCTCTTGAAATAGCTTTTGATGCATTTTTAATAAGATAGGACAATAGATACAGTTCAGTAAGAGTAAGTTCAAGATTTTTATCATAACAATAAATAATTTTTTCGTAATTTGAATATTTAAGATCACCGTATTCAATATTATTCTCATGTGCATCTATAGCTTCTATAGCTGCACGCTCCATTTCTACCCTTCGGAGCAAGGCTTTCACTTTCATCATTAGAATTGTTGGACGAAATGGCTTTATCAAATAATCATCACTACCCATAGAAATTCCTTTAACATAATCCATTTCACTATCTCGAGCAGTTAATACAATAATAGGTACGTTAGAAATATCCCGCAATTTTGAACAAATAGTAATTCCATCAGTTCCAGGCATCATAACATCCAAAATAATCAAGTCACATTTTGTCTCTAAAAATGTACTATAAAGTAAATCCCCATTTTCAAAATCCTTTACTTCATAGCCTGTATCTTTAAGAAATGATTTGATTAAATTACGTATATTTTCATCATCTTCTGCTATATAAATTACCTTTTGCATTATATTCTCTCCAATCAACTTAAACACAAGCTAGTCTTATTTTTTTTAGCTTGTATTTTTTATGCATATAGCTTAATCTTTGTATTGTTAAAAATTTATTTTCAATGTTATATACCTAATTTATAAGTATTAATTTAATTATAACAGCATTGTAGTGGGGGAAGCAATGTTATATAGTTTTACTTAAAAGTCCTAAATTCATAACCTTGGTTCTTTAAATATGCTATTATTCCAGGTAATGCTTTTGCTGTTTCTTCTTTACCGTATGTATCATGCATTAGCAATACTACTTTTATTTTGTTTCCAACAGTTTTTTTTACTTCTTCTGTTAATTGTGCTGCATTTTTATGTGGTCCTTCTGCATCTTTTGATAATGCATTCCAATCTATACAGTGGTAATCTTTTTCCTTCATTATTTTATCTATTTGATCAGTATTTTTCCACGACATATGTCCTCCAGGAAATCTAATGGCTCTTGTAGAAAAATCTTCTCCTAAAACCTTCTTTAAAGAAGCATTAGTTTTATTAATGTCTAACATAAAGTTATTTGTGTTAACGCTGTTATTAGGATATAAGTATTTATAATCATGCGAATATGTATGATTTCCTATAGCATGTCCTTCTGTTACTTCTTGCTTCAGTAGCTTTTTATTAGTTTCACTTTCGTCTATTGATTTTCCAAGAACAAAAAAAGTTGCTTGTACATTTTCTTTTTTAAGTGTATTTAATATTGAGGGAGTAACAGTTTCAGATGGGCCATCATCAAAAGTTAAGTAAACAACTTTTTTATTGTCAGTATCATTAGGTTTCGGTTCCTTTATCTGTTGATTTATATACTTTTCTATAGCTGCAACGTCATCAGCATTGGAAGCATTTTTTGATATATTCTTTATAGATTTTTTCTTTGAATTATCAGATTCATTAGATGCAAGTGCTTGTACAGTTTCATCCTTCGTTAAAAAACTTTTAGGTATTATAAATTGGATTAAGACTCCAATTGTAATAATTAAAATACTTAAAATGAATATTTTCTTTCTTTTTATACGAGCTCTTTTGTTTTTGTTATACCTGTAATTATTTTTCATTTTCTCATCCCCTAGTATGTTTATAGCTGTTATTATATACTAATCAATAAGTTGTACTAAATTATCCTCAGCAAATACGTTTGCTGAGGATAAGAATAAAATTTATTTATTTGATTTTGGAAATTCAGATACACTTTTATCATAATATCTCAAACAAATCACATAACCTTTATTTGAGATATTATGATAAAAATAGTATTACTAATTGGATCAACTGCTTTATCAGTGGAAGATAGTTTATTTTAAGACATAGTATAATTATTGGGTATTACCCAATGCTTTTTGTTTCTGAATTGACAATTTTTGCTTTTGTTTCTATATTGCTAACTTTTTGGCATAATTCATCAAGCTGCTTTGTCAAACTATCTACCTTTTTTTGCTCTGAATCATTTAGAGTGCTTTTCTCTGCAACAATATTATCTATTTCTACCATAATTTTATATCTAGCTTTATAGTTTTCAATTAATAATGCTTTTTCTTCTTTTGTAATTGCCTTAGGATCTTTTATAAAATCTCCATTGTTAATGCTATCAACTATAGATACATCAGTTGAAGGCACATCGTAAAGGACATAATTATTAGTGCTGCCAAATGCTTTTATTTCTATGTCACTAACTTTTTTACATAATTCATAAAGTTCCTTTGTTAAACTATCTGACTTTTTTTGTTCTGAATCATTTAATTGACTTTTACCTTTACGAATAGCATATATTTGGTCTGAAAGTTTATCTCTAGCGTTATAGTTGTCAAGTAATAATGTTTTTTCTTCTTTTGTAATTCCCTTAGCATCTTTTATCAAGTCTTCATTACTAATTAGAATTCCCTCTTCATGAGTTGAAGTTGCAATAGTAGTATCAGCGGTTGCTGTTGCTGCAAAAGCTGAATTAGCTATACCTCCAAATGCAATTAGTGCTGTTAATGCTAGTGCTGTTAATTTTGTCTTTTTCATAATTTTTCGCTCCTTTAAATTTATTTATTGAACCATTTCCTTGGTACAACTTTATTATATAGGAGCATCCATATGGAAATCCCCACAAAAGTGAACTAAAAGTGTCACAAAAGTGTCAAAAGTATTACTTTAATGAACTAACTATTACCAATAGGGAATATAATGTTAACCTTAGTACCTTTTCCAGCTTTTGAAGTTAAACTCAATCCTAATCCAAGTTTATCACAAAGACTTTTGCATAAATAAAGTCCTATGCCAGTAGACTTGCCAAATATTCTTCCGTTTTCTCCTGTAAAGCCTTTTTCAAAAACTCTATTTATATCTTTATTTATAATACCTATACCATTGTCCTCTATAGCGAGTATTATATTATTTTCATTTTTAGTAGAATATACTGTTAGCTTTCCTTTTTTTTCTTCACAGTATTTAATTGAATTTCCTATTATTTGGTTTAAGATAAATTCTATCCATTTAGCATCACTGTATACTGAATCTTGAATACCGTCTATATCGACGGATATTTTTTTGTTTATAAAATCTCTAGAGTTTTTCTTTATTGTGTTTATTACAGCAGTAGATAAAGAAATTTCTTTTATAATATAATCCTTGTTTGCATTATCAATTTTTGAATAGTAAAGAACTTGTTCTATATAGTCATCAATTTTCTTTATTTCGTAATCAATGCTATATGCATTTGCAGACAAATTTTTGGACGTAAAAGATTTGGAAAAAGTAAATGAGGAGATAAGTATGACAAAGCTTGGAGAAATGCTAGTTGAAGATGGAAGAAAAAAAGGGATACAAGAAGGAATTAAAAAAATTCATTGGATACAGCAATAAGGGCAATAGAAATAGGATTAGATAATGAAGCAATAAAAAAACTTACAGGATTAACGGAGGAAGAAATAGAAGTCCTCAGAATAACAAAGACTCATTAAAGTAATTAGATAAATTTTAAAGGATATCGTAAAAGGTATCCTTTTTCGATAAAAAAGGGTTATCACTTACAAATGATACGGTGAACCGTATCACAAATAAAGGATAGTATGTTAAACTAAGTAATTATGCTATGGCTATCAAGCATACTTCAAGGGAACAACAAAAGAAACTGTTGCATATGCTAATATCAAAAATAACTATAAGCCAAACTAGGGAAATTGAATCAATAGAGCTTAATATAAATGATAACTTAATAATGTATCTAAGTAATAGAGGAGAACCAATTCTAGATGATAATGGAGGAGGTTCTCCTTCTTATTTTGTTTATAGAAGAAAGCTGATGATAAATCCTGTGAATATAAAAATTTGCATATAATAATGAAGAAAAATACAAAAAATTCTTGACATGTGCATTAGTGTGCACATATAATAAAGGTGGTGATAAAATGGGAAACGAACATAACGCATTAGCATGTGGTAATTTTATTGAAGATAGTATTGATTTTGATTTTTATAAGGCTTTGTTTGACCCAGTAAGAAGCAAAATACTGGTGTATATTGCTAGTAGTGGAAAAAAAAGCGTTAATGAAATTGCTGAAAATTTTACACAAGACAGGTCAGTAATTTCAAGACACTTGGATTTAATGAGCCGTTATGGAATTATTAGTAAAACCAAAATAAACAGGTATGTATTTTATGAAGTGAATAGTACATTTATCCTTGATAAATTTGCAGAAACAACAGAAAACTTAAAAAGGCTTATGGAAATTACAAAATCTAAGTAGGCAATAAAAACGGCAGAAATGCCCTTTTTGTTAATCATATATGTGCATTTGTGCGCACATAAACAAAATAAAAAAATGAGGTGCTAAACTATGAGTAAAAACATTGTATTTTATTTTTCAGGTACTGGAAACAGTTTAAAAGTGGCAAAAGATATTGCAAAGGAAATGGAAAATTGCGAAATTATTTCAATGGGTAACAGTAAGCATTATGACTTACAATCAGGATACGAAACAATAGGATTTGTTTACCCAACTTATTTTAGAGGAGAACCACAAAAAGTTCGTGAATTTATATTAAACCTCAATCTAAAAAACAATCCTAATACATATTATTACGCAGTTACAACCTGCGGTAAGTATGAAGGCAACGCACTTATTCATATAAAGCATTTGTTAAAAAGAAAAAATATAACCCTACATTATGCCAAAATGCTTGATATGTTTTCTAATTATGTTGTAGCATATGATATGCGTGATACTCTTGAAGAAGAAACTAAACAATCACAAAAAGATTTTGTTCAGATTATTCAATCAATAAAGAACAAAGAAACTAATAAATTGTCTATCACAGAGCCGTTTCAAGAAATAGTTTACAGGATTTTAATTAAATTCACTCCTAATATGGATAAAAATTATAATGTTTCTCAAGACTGCATTGGCTGTGGTATCTGTAAAAAAGTATGCCCTGTAGGCAATATTGATTTAGATGATAATAATAGACCATATTTTAAACATCATTGCGAGCAATGTGTTGCATGTATTCAATATTGTCCCAATAAGGCAATAAACTACAAAAACAAGACACAAAGTAGAAGAAGATATACTCATCCAGGTATAAAATACACAGAATTAGCGAAAATGAACAAGAATGATTAGTATTTTTATGAATAAACAATGTCCATACATAGTTGAGTATAAGAATTTAGAACAGGCTGTAATTAAAGATATCTAATTCTAAATCAAAGAAATACTATAAGTTTATTTTATCCCTAGTAAGTAATTTTCTTCTCATATGGTGTAACAGTTAAAAGTGTTATCACTTACTACTGATACGGTGAATCATATCATAAGTAAGGTGATTTAAAATTCAATATTTTAGTATTTACTTTGACGCGGCGTAATGTATTATATTAGTACTTGAAGGGAGATTTGATATGGAACTGCAGACCATTAGTCAGGTATCTAAGATATTCAAAATTTCAACAAGAACATTACGATATTATGAAGAGATTGGATTAATTGAGAGCTTAAAAAAAGAAGGTTATGCATATAGAACATATGATGATGAAGTTATAAAAAGACTTAAGCAAATTATGATTTTGAGAAAGCTTAGATTATCATTAAAGGAAATTGAGCAGATACTCAAAAATAATGAAATATCATATGCTATAGAAGCCTTAAATGATAAATTGGAAGAAGTGAACTATGATATTAAAGCTCTTGATGATGTTAAGAATGCTATTTTAATGTTTATTGGTAAATTGAATGATATAAATGAAAAGAATATGCTTGAAAAGGTATTAGATGATGGAACCTTTCTTCATACTATTTCAGATATAGCAGATATAAACAAATCGTTTAATGCGAAAAAAATAGAAATGGAGGATTTGAGAATGGCTAATAATGTATTAGATGCGTTAAAAAATGTAAGAATAGTATGTTTACCACCTATGAATGTAGCTTCAATTCACGCATATGGTAAAGAACCAGAAGATATGGCAATGAGAATGTTAATTGAATTTGTAGAGGAAAGCGAATTATTAAAATATAAACCAGATGCAAAGGTTTATGGATTTAATAATCCTGGAGAACCAGATTCAGAAGGAAAATATGGGTATGAGTATTGGATTACAATACCAAAAGATTTTGAAGTACCAGTTCCATTAGAAAAAAAGAGTTTTGCTGGAGGGAAGTATGGTGCTCACTGTATTAAAATTGGAAATTTCAACGAATGGAAACAGTTAGAAAGATGGGTAAACAATAATGATGAATATGTACTTGATTATAATAGAGAACCAAGAGGAATGTGCGGATATATTGAAGAGCATATGAATGTATATGAGTATTTTACTAAAATGGATTCAAAAGAAAAAAAGTTTGAACAGATTGATTTATTAATACCATTGAAAAGAAAAAATTAAATAGAGGTTTTATATGATTTTGTAAAAGAGAGACTAGCACAATTTGGAACAATGCTATAAAACTGAACTTTAATGGAGCAACAAAAGAAACTGTTGCATATGTTAATCTCAAAATAAATATACGCAAAACTAGGGAGATTGAATCAATAGAACTTAAGTAGAGAACTCAAATCTATGATTTGATGTGAATCACTTACTCAGAGAGTGTATACGAGTCGAGTTTCCTTTATAAATGATAATTTAATAATGTACCTAAGGAGTGAAGGAGAACCAAGTCCAGATGGAGGAGGTTCTCCTTCTTATTTTTTTACAGAAGAAGGTTGTTGATAAATTCTATAAATATAAAAATTAGTATATGATAATGCTGATTATGTGGGGACTTTATATAGAAATTAAAAAAATGCTGTTTTTTGAAGATTGAATGATATTATATCACTTGAATATTCGTTGAGTTGTAAACAGTACAACACCCTTGATGGACTGTCACCAGCCTCATTCACAATTAACATAATTCCTTGGAGTTTTTAATATTTAGTAATCCAATGCCTGCGTTAAAAACTACTGTGAAAAAAGCTATCATGCCCATAGAAGCATATATTTCGGTATGTTCAACATGTGTAAATCCGTCTATAACAACACCTAGACCCATAGCCAAATAGATTATGCAAGGCTGAACCCAATACATCTTTTTTGAAGTTAAACTATTCTTGCTAAAATCTAAGTTTTTATTGGAAATAAATAGTGTGAATATTTGTGAGAAAAAATACACAACAAAAACCCATCCTATAAAATTGGATATTGGTACACCAAAATAGTTTCCTCCGTCTTTCCAAATCCAGCTAGAACTTACAGTAGAAGCTTGAGGATCAGTTACAAGATCCCACATAGTCATCAGTAAGGCTGAAGTTATTGGAATAATGAATTTGTAAATCCCTTCAATCTTTTTATTGAAGTGACTTGTTACTACGTGCGTTACTGTCCAAGATGTGTAGGAAATAGCAAAATAAGCAACCATGATAAATATAGGAACATTCCAAATACGAGGGCCCATTTCTCCTGCATAATAGTAATGTCCAAAAGGAAATCCAGTCATAATGCTTAAGCCTTCAAAGAGATTACTTACAATCCATGTAAGTATAAACCATATGCCCATGTTTTTTAGTCCATAACGTTGAGTTCCGTGAATCCATGCAAAAATAAACATAGGAATAAATATACGACCTGTTACGTTAGTAATTATATTAAACTTCATCAACAATGTTATAATTACAATTAGAGTAACAGCACACCAATTAATGTAATCTAACTTTTTATTTCCACCAATCTTAACAGCAACATTTTCATTAGTATTTAAATTTATATTTGCCATAATTATCATCTCCTTGTCCGATATTTTTAATAATCAAATTCTAAAATTTAGTTAACTTTTTTCTGAACCGATAAGCTAGGCCATTTTCTGAAATTCTTTTTATTTAATATAAGTTCACCTCCTTCAGTAATACGAAAAAACACACTAAGCAAAAATAAACAATGTGTTGAAATATAGGCTTGCATTTATTATAATTTAGGAAATAAAAAAATACACTAAGCAATAATTTAATTTATGTTCTATATTGAACATAAAAATTAAAAATGTTCAATATTATTGTTTTTTTTTGAAAGGATTAAGTATATGGATAAACGAATCCAAGACAGAAGAATTAGAAAAACCAAGAAAATATTAAGGGATACTCTCATTGAATTGATGCACGAAAAAAAATTAGAAAAAATTACAGTGAAAGATTTAACTGAACGGGCAGATCTCAATCGTGGCACTTTTTATTTGCATTATAGTGATATATATGATCTAATGGAAAAAAGTGAAAATGAAGCACTTAAAGAAATTACTCAAATTTTAAGTAAAATTAATCCAAAGGAATTTGATAAATATAATTTTGCCAATAAACAATATACTCCTCTTGTTGAACTGTTTGAATGGTTTAAAGACAATATAAGTTTTGGTAAAGCATTAATGGGTGGACATGGAAATATTTCATTTTTAGATAAAATAAACATTACTGTAAAAAGTAAACTTTGTATAAAACAAAATAAATCAGAAAAAAATACAGTAATTAATAATTATTTTGATTCCTATATTATATTTGGTTTTCTAGGAATAATTAAGCAGTGGTTTGATAGTGATGCATCAACTCCGCCGGAAGAAATGGCAACAATATTTTTGAAGATTTTCTTAAAGGAATTAAAAACATTCGAATAAAAATTGAAAATATATTTATAAGAAGTATCTAAAGGGGACTTGTTATTTCGCACAAAAGAATTTGCTATATAAGTGATAGAAAAGTGTTATCACTTTCTATTGATATGGTGAACCGTATCAGTTGTAAATGAGGTTTGTAGCCTTAGGCATTGACATGACTTACTTAAGGCTATTTTTGTCAGTGGAAATACAGTATCATAAGTAGTGAAATGTTTACAAAATGTGGTATAATTAAATGATAAATAAAATTTAATTGAATGATAATTTAGAATTTATAGAGGAAATATTATGAAGAAATGGTTTGTGAATAATATTATTAAGATATCTATCATATTTATTATAAGTTTAATAATATTTGATTATATGAATTTACCTTCTGTTTTGGGATTTGATATGCATAATATAAATTGGGGATTCTGCATGGCAATATTAAATGTTATTGTTGTTATTATTTTATATGTAATGACTTACAAAACACTAAATGAAAGAACAATTGAAAGAAGAAAGAATAAAAATGAAATTTCTATTCTTCTAATAAAGCAATGTTACCAAGAATGTATAAAGTATATGGAACTTCTAAATCAAGAAACAGTTGAAAAATATATTGTACCTAAGATAGACTTTGATAGTACTGATAATAAAATTATTAGTAATTTAAAAGATAGTCCATTTACTAATGAAAATATAATTATGGATTTAGTTAAGGATGGAGAAATAACTAAACAACGAATAGAAAAGTATTTCGAGATAAAAGGATTATTTGGTCAATATATTACTATATGAATAACTTTTTTTGATAAATCAGATTTTTACGAGCCATTAAAAAGTTGTTTGTTTGACGAGATAAATATAGAAATTAAGAACTTAACATAAATGTGAGTATAGTTGATTATATAAGAATAAAAGAAGGAGTAGTTGTGAAGTATGTTCCTTCTTCTTTTATGTTAAGAATTTGAATTAGAATACCTAAGCAAAATAAATTAACTTTTGTTGGAGATAAAGTATTTGTAAGGCAAGGTAATAACACTAAATAATTAACGAATGAAAAGAAATAGTAGCTATGAATGGATATGTTTAAATAATGAAAAAACCTCACTTAGGACAGTTACGGTGAACCATATCATAAGTGAGTGATAAATTCACTAAAATTGGATAATGTCTTGCTAAAAAAGACTTACCGGATAAAAATGTGGTAAGTCTTTTCTTAGTTGAATATAGGCAAATTAAAATTGTTTATTATTAATAGTATTTTACTTTACTATTTTTTTAATTCCTTGATATGCCCAGTAGATCACTATGATACCTATTATATATGAAATATTTACAGATAAGATAACTATATTACCTGTTAACTTCGGCAAGAATGCAAGAAATATACTGAATGTAGCAAAACCAGCTCCCAATACAAACTTTGAAAGTTTTGAAAAGTGTTTTCTTGAAAGTTCAAAACTACTCCTTCCAATGTAATCGAAAATGGCAGAAGCCACAACAATAATAATGATGAATTTTATTATTGTAACTAATTCAATTGGGTATTGATAATTAAAATTAAAACCCTCTTTTATTATTTTAGGTAAATATTCAAAAACAAAGTCTATGGTTAGAAGTATGCAAAATCCCATTATAGCAATCTTAGAGTATTCTTTAATTTTATTTATAATAGAAACTTTAGGATTCATGGCTGATATTATATTATCTGTAAATTGTTTATAATCTTCACCAATGATACTCTCTATAGGTTTATCATTTTCTTGACAATCTAAAAACATTCTTAAAATGTCGCTAATAATTTCTTCTTGACTTTCTTCAGCTATATTACTAACTCTCAAATAACAAACTATATCTGTAAATACTTCATTATCTTTGTGTGTAAGATTTTGGCTGAATTTTAAATTTTCATTTCTAAGCATTTTCAAACTATTCATAATTTTAATCTCCTTTATAATCTTGAAATATTTTATCTATACTATTTCTAAGTTCTTGCCAGTTATTATAAAAATCATTTAACTCTTCTCTGCCTAAATTGGAAAGCGTATAATATTTCCTTTTTGGACCAAATGAAGACTCCTTTTTTATAGAATCTACAAAACCATTTTTCTCGAGCCTCAAGAGAAGAGGATATATAGTACCTTCACTAACTTCATTAAGACCGTATTTTTTTAATCTTTCCGCGATTTCATATCCATAAACTTCATCATCATTTATAATTTTAAGGATACAGCCTTCTAATGTTCCCCTATAAAATTGAGATTTATCTCCCAAAATATCACCTCCTAACTATCTTGTTGAACAAGTTACCATGGCTATATTGTACTACAAGATAGTGTGAGTGTAAATAAATTCTTATTATTTTTTTAAAATCAACAAAAAGTGTGCGGAAATATATAAGATATTAAGCTAATTGACCATATAATAAGAAGCAACAATTTATATTACAGATAAAAGGAAAACGAAGAAAAAAATATAAGTAAATAATGTTTAAATTGAAGTAACAAAACAGGATTTAGTTGTATTAACATTTATACCAATAATGAGTAATAAATTAACTAAACTAGATAAAATAATTAAATCAATAAGAATCGTAAAGAAAAAAAGACAATGAATATAGATATGATATTGAATTCATGCTATATGCATTTGCAGATCAGTTTTTAGATGGTAAGGATTTAGAGAAAGTAAAGGAGGCGATAAGTATGACTAAGCTTGGAGAAATGCTAGTTGAAGATGGAATAAAAAGTGAAGAGAAATTGTAAAATAATGTTTATATATATGATATAATTGATACAGAAATATAAATTAGACAGAAATAATCTAAATGAATCATTGCATATATTAAAGGGGTATATTATGGAGGTTATTAAAGAAATCATTTCGCAAGACAAACAATATAATGCAGTAATAATAAGAAGAATTGATGGATTATTTAGCTTTGTGAGGTGAGGATGTTGCCTAAATATGTTTTTAAATATTGGTTTGAACATGGTGGTACTTGTATATGGTCAATGAATGACTATGCCAGAAATAAGTTTGGATACGCTATCGATAATGAGAAATTGCCCATTTCAAAGGCTTTAGTTGACGAACTGTACGCACTTGAAGCAGAATATCATGGTTATCTCGATTGGGATTACCCACCTTCACCATCTCCGTGGACATTAAATGAAAAGAATGATTTTAAAAATCGAGCAAATGAATTGTATCTTAAATTGAAATTAGAATTGGGTAGTGATTTTGAAATTATTAATGAAATAGATAGATGCGTAGAATAAGCACGATTTTTATTAGGAGTATTTCATTTAGAGAAGCAGCAGTTTTAAACTGTGGAGGTTTTAAATATGAGCATACCTGACGAACTTTCACTACTATCACTATTTGAATGTGAACCTAAATTTTCAGATAATAATGTACCTTATTTTTATAACGAAGCAACTTATGAGTTTAGTAATTATGCTAATGAAAGGTTTGTGGTAAGCATTTGTCCATCATATTCTGATATAAAGATACAGGTTTATTCTTCTGATAATAATGAACTTTTAACATTATTAGAATTTAAGAGTATAGATAAAATTGAAATACTTTCTGATAAAAGAGAAGAATCATAGATAATTATAAAAATTGAAAGTGGTGTAATTAAGATTAGCTTCAAACCAAGGTTTAAAGTATTTCTTAACCTTACAAATTATCCTTAATTAATAAGTTATAATAGTTTATAACATTTTTAGTATTATGTAACAGTTAAAAGTAGAATGACAAGAAGTATCTAAGGGTACTTCTTATTTATAATAAAGGGACTTGTTAGATAAGTCAGAAGGCGAAATTGTTATCATTATTATAAAAAGGGATGTGCTTGATTGCGAATCAAAAAGGTTCATTTGTAGTAGAGAGAAAGTTTTGGGTACTATAACAGGTGAATACTCATTCCACCAACCATTATGTACATTAGTCTAATAATAAGATAAAAGTTATATGGAGAAAATAAATGAAAAAGAAAACTATTAAAAGAGTGAGTGCAATAATTATATTATCCTTTATTACATTTCTAGTTAGGCCTACATACACACCAAGTATAAATGGCAATAAAAGTATTAGTAAATTAGTAGATATTAAAGTTGGTGGGCAGAGTCAAACACTATCTATAAGAGGAACTAATAAAGATAATCCTATTGTCTTGTTTTTACATGGTGGTCCAGGTTTAGCGCAAATATGTTATGCGAGAAAGTATCAGTCGAAGCTTGAAGATAATTTTTTGGTTGTAAATTGGGATCAGAGGGGTTCTGGAAAGTCATATTCTTTTTTTATGGATAAAGAGAATTTTACAAAAAATCAATTAGTAGAAGATGGTAAGGAAGTAATTGAATATTTATGTAAGACTTATGGAAAAGATAAATTGATTTTGGTAGGTCATTCATGGGGAACTGAATTGGGAATGGATGTAATAAAGAGTGATTCATCTAGAATTTCAGCATATGTAGGAGTCGGACAGGTTGTTAGTCAGAAAGAAGGAGAGAGTGTATCCTATGAATACGCTATAGATTTAGCTAAACAGAATCAAGATAGAAGTGCAGCAAATAATTTGGAAAGTATGAAGGATGCGGCGAGCAAAGATAAGATAAAGGCCACATTAGAAAAAGAGAATACTATAAAGAAATATTCACCATTTAAAAATGATATAAATATTACAAAAGAGGTCATTAAAGGATGCTTATTTTCACCAGAATCAAATGGATTAGATGCAATAAAATATGGTTGTGGAAATAAACTTTCAGCTGAAAAGTTATGGGGAACTAATAATGAGTTTAATTTATTTAATGATGTAAAAAAAGTTGATATCCCAGTTTACTTTTGTGCAGGAAGATATGATTATACTACTCCATCAGTTTTGGTAGAAAAGTATTATGAAATGCTGCAAGCACCATATAAAGAATTAATTTGGTTTGATAATTCAGCACATTTTCCTCAGTATACTGAAAATGATAAGTTTTGTGATTTATTATTGAATATGAAAAATAATTAACTGAGAAGTGATAAGTATGTTATTTTGAAAATATGTTGAATTAAAAGATAAATTATAATTTGAAAGGAAGTATAAATAATGGATTTCAGAAAGACATTTGACCGAATACCAGAAACATTTGATAAATATAGACCCCGATATTGTGATGAACTCTTTACAGAAATTATCACTGTATCTGACTTGAATTCAAGTAAAGATGTACTTGAAATTGGTCCAGGGACAGGACAAGCAACAGAGCCTATTTTAAAAACTGGCTGTAATTATAAGGCGATTGAACTTGGGGAGAACTTTACAGAATATTTGAAAAACAAATATGAAACTTATAGTAATTTTGATATTGTAAATGCTGATTTTGAAACATACAATTTTGGAAATCAAACATTTGATTTAATATATTCAGCAGCTACAATTCAATGGATACCTGAAGAAATAGCATTCTCAAAAGCATACAATATACTAAAACCTGGTGGCATTCTTGCAATGTTTATGACCCGTTCAGATGAGAAAAGTGCAAATGAAGAACTTTACAATAGAATAGACGAGGTATATAAAGAACACTTTTCTGTTAAGCAGAAATATAATTGTAAAATGAAATATGATAATGTTGTAAGTTATGGTTTTGTTAATTACAAATATCAAGACTGGAAAAAGGTAAGAACACTTAATGCTGATGAATATATTTCATATATTAGTACACATTGTGAGCATATAACTTTAGAAGAGCCTTATAAGTCTAAATATTATATGGGAGTAAGAAAGGCTATTATAGATGCTGGCAATAAAATCATTATTAATGATACTATTGCATTATATCTTGCACAAAAACCGCTATAAATTCCAATTTATATGGTAATTTTAATGAACAATTGTAACTTTTTACGTAATGAATTACATTTTGTAAGTTAATGAAATTAGAGGTGTTATACGAAAATGACTATAATAAAGGGAAGTATAGAATATATAAATGATTGTGAAGATGCATTAGTAAATTCTGAATTAGGAAAAAGATATTTTTCACAAAAAGGAAGTGCTAGAAAGGCGTTGCAGGAGGGCTTTGCTAAAGGAGAAATATATATTGCCATTGATGCTTGTGAAAGTTGTAAGGGATTTATATGGTTTATTTTAGATGGAATATTTCATTCATTCCCATATCTACATATAATTGCAGTAAAGCAAGAAAGTCGTAATGAAGGAATAGGTAAAAAACTCTTAAAGTTCTTTGAGGATAGTTGCTTTAAAGATTATAGTAAACTATTTTTAGTAGTTGCAGATTTTAATCCAGATGCAAAAATACTGTATGAAAAAATTGGGTACATTCAAGTAGGTACTATACCTAGTTTATATAGGGAAGGAATAACAGAACATTTAATGATGAAATCAAGATAAGAGAACTGATAACAATATTTTTTGCTTCAAATAAAAAAAACATTACAAAATGAATTTATAAGTAAAGGTGCTAAAATTGTTCGTCCACTCCATATGACAGATTATAATAATATGGAATTTGTGTTAGAAGATATAGACGGACGGTGGATTTCTTTTGGAATTAAACAATATGCTATTATTAACTGAAAGATAAATAGTAATTTATAGATGAGTTGGAGGTGATAACTTATGAAGAGTTTAGTTAGGCTAAGAGAATATAGTAGAGATGATGTTCAAGGAATATTCCATATTGCTGATGAATTACAAAGTGGAAAGTATAAGGACTTTTTAAATGGTAAGACAATAGTTATGTTCTTTCCAGATTCAAGCATAAGAACAAGAATTACGTTTGAAAAAGGAATATATTTATTGGGGGGGCAAACTATACTATTTCCACCTTCAGCATTGGATAAGAAAGAAAAAATTGAAGATGTCATAGGATATTTAAATAATTGGACTGATGGTTTAATTATACGCTACAAAGATATTTCTGTTATTGATGAAATAACAAGGTATGCTAATTTTTCAGTAATCAATGCTATGACAGATATAAATCATCCTTGTGAGATGTTAGCTGATATGTATGGTTTATCTAAAATAAGGGAGGACTTTACCAAAGAAAAGTATCTATTTGTAGGAGCAAACGGAAATGTTGGATTAGCATGGAAAGAAGCATCTGAACTAATGGATTTTTCATTAACACAAAGTAGTCCAAGTGGATATAAAATATCTGGTGTTAATCATATAATTGACTTAAAAAGTGCTATTGTTGGTAAAGATATTATTTGCACGGATTCGTTAGGCTCTGACATATTAAAAGATTTCTCTGAGCACCAAGTTACATTAGAAATAATGGAGAATGCAAATAAAAATGCAATATTAAATCCTTGCCCTCCCTTTTATAGAGGAGAAGAAGTTTCTAAGGATGTAATAGAAAGTAAGTATTTTGTTGGATATTCTTTCAAAAAATATCTATTAGAGATACAACAAGCAATAATAATATATAGTATGTTAAGCTAAACAAATTACAATTTGTTGATCAAATATATGTGTTATATTTATCTTAAGAAGAGCACCAATTAGTGATGAATCAGATGCTCCCATTATTCATATCATGATTGAATAATGGGAGTTTTTATTATGAAAGTTTTGCAACCAAAATCATATTGGGTTATAAAAAATAGGATATGTTTAGCGTAGTTTGTAGATATTATGTATTAAACTAATACATAATAAAATAACCATTAATAAAGTCTATAATAATATATATAGTTTTTATTAAAACACTAATGTATTGTGGTGAGAATACTTTAAGACATCTTTAACTTGAAGTTATAATATTAAGAGTTAAGTGCTAAAATGTAAGACCTAAATGGATTGTTAATTATGCAATTGAAGTTTTTACTTACAACTTCAATTGAATTAACCTTTATATCAGGAGTTTGTGGGCACAAAACTATAATAATTTTACAAAAAGAATGTGATTTTATATTAGCAATATTATAAAAAATCTTACAGTGATAATGTTTATATTTTCCATTTTCTACGTAGGTAGAAATGAATTTTACACCTTTTGGTAGAATATCTTTTAAGTGTATGTTAGTTATATCGCAATTAAGGTTATTTATAATATAAACACTATAAACTAAGTTATTTCCGCATTTAGAAACAGACTGAGTGAGTACTAAACATGGTACTTCTATTGAAATCATTGAACAGATAGACTGATATGAATGAGTATTGCTTGGCTTAACAGTTACATGATTCTTTATTAATGATAACTTTAAATAACATCTTGAATTTGCCATAAGTACCTACCTTTTAACCAATAGTAATATGGAGTTTTGTGAAGCTGTTACAAAATGTTTTTATAAAGTTGTAATGTAACAGCTTTTTATTTTAAGATAAATTTATATTAAATAGAGTTCATATATTAATATTATCCAACAACTGTTGCAACAATGGTAACGACAACAGTTGCAGAAGTTGCAATAGTACCAAGGTTACCAGAAATAAGCCTTGTTGTAGAATTATAAGAAAGTGTTGAGCCATTATCAGATGTTGCTGAAACATAGGTAAGGTTAGGGCTAAGTGTATCAGAGAATTGTACTGCTGTAGCAGATGCAGTACCGGTATTCTGAATTGTTATTGTATAAGTTATATTATTACCGATTAGTACTGTAGTAGCATCTGGTACTTTAGTAAGACTTAAGGTGGTTTCAGCAGTGTTTATACTTGTTATACTGGCATTTCCAGTGACAGCAGCTGTATTGGAACCATTAATTTTCGCCGTATTTATTATAGTAGACATTATTTTATCGCTCCTATCTTATCTAAATTTTTAGTAAAAGATATATTTTAGAATTATTATATGAAATTAATTATAAAATGTTCTATTTGTTAAACGAATTAACGTTATTTTATATAACATAATAAATAAAAATTCGGGGAGAACATAATTAAAAAAGAGTTATAAAAATCATATGAGATTATTATAAAAGATCAAATAGCCATTAGATTGTTCGCCATACTATTTAAGGAAGCAGTTACATCCTATGAAAATTGAAAGGGTTATACTTACAAAATATGTTATAATACTACTGGAAGACAAATAGTAATTTGCAGGATGTATTAGCATAATGTCTGTTGAGTTGATGCACAATGGTAATACGAAATAAGGATAAACTATAAATATTCTAAAAGGAGACTATAATGGAAATTAATTCAGTTAAAACTATTATTTCTACAAACTTCAATCAAACTGAAGATGTTATAAGAAAAGACATAGAAAATTTGCTTAAAAACTATAAAATGGAACTGAAATCTTTGAGTAAGATGATAGGAGTAGATTATGTTTGGTTGAAAGATTATATGGATGGGAAAAATAAATTATATGATTTTTTTACCAATATCGTAAATTCTGGTGAGAATAATGGAGATAGTTTGAAAAATTCCAATATTCCGAACCCTTCGCATTTATGCAACATGATTTTTATGCTATCTGAGGGGATAGTGATGGTAAATAAAGATGACCGAGTTAAAGCAGTAATAGATGTGCTAATAGATGAGTTTGAAATTAGCTATGAAACCTTAGCTATATATTCCGGACTTGAGCTAGGAGATTTGCAAAGTTTTATGAATGATACTAATTCTGTTTCTTGTGAGAAAAAATATAAGTTAGCAGTAGCAAGTCTATTTTTGCATTATTTATTTAAAAAATAGACAATTACAGATTATTTATATAATCAGCGTCTTAGCGGTATAAAGTAAAATAGACCTGAAAACTATAAATTGCTTTTCTTCACAATGAAGTAGAAAACTTTATTTGTGAAATTTTGTTATGGTTAAGTCTATGAATTATAAGAAAGCTATGATGGTAAAATTAAGAAAGGAAGTGGATTATGCTTACTATTTATGATTGGTTTGGCTATGAATTGACGAAAAAGGAGCGTTATCGGTTGATAAAAGAAGCCGGATTTGATGGCATTTTATTATGGTGGAGTGATGGTTTTGGTCGTGATTGCTTTGGTCTAGGTGATTACAAAAGTGGACCTCAAATTGTGCGAGAAGCAGGGCTTTTTATAGAAAATATCCACACACCATTCCACGCAGAAAACAACCTCTGGCTTGACAATCTTGACGGTGAAGATTTAACGAATTGCTATTTGCAATGTGTTGCAGATTGCGCCGAATTTGAAATTCCAACAATGGTGGTGCACCTGCCAAACGAAGACCATCCATATAACGCATTGGGGCTTGATAGAATCAAGAGAATCGCTGAAAAAGCAGAACAGTTTGGCGTCAATGTTGCGATGGAGAATATACGGAATTTTTCCAATTTGTCATATGTATTGGAGCAAGTAGATTCCCCTCGTATTGGATTCTGTTATGACTGTGCCCATCATTACCGCTACTACTTTGGCAATGATTTATTATCAATGTATGGTTCTCGGTTGATGGCACTACATCTACATGATAATTATGAAAACGTCGGACACCTGTTACCTTTTGACGGCACAATTGATTGGTCTATTGCAATGAAAAAAATTGCGAAAACAGATTATTCAGGTGCGACTGCAATAGAGGCCATGAATTGGAATTATAATGATTTATCGGCAGAAGAATTTTTAAAAGAAGCGTTTGAGCGAGCAAAAAGGCTGGAGGCATTACGAATCTATAATCCATAAAAAAATTAACTTACTTTAGCAGAAAAGATTTATAATATATTTTTTAATTCCGCATTATTCAGAAATGAATTTGCGGTATTTTTTATGTTTTAAATACTGTGCAATACTACAAATACGGTAAGGAGGAAATTAAATTTAAGAATAATTATGAATGCAGTTACATCCTATAAAATTGAATGGTAGTAACTATTCAGCTGTAGTCATTTAAAATTTTAATAGATATACTTTTAGGTATGGCAAATAGGGGTATCAACTTATTCTCAATACCCCTAGAAATATCTTAGTTAAACTAAGGTCGGATCGATTATATTTGAAGTAAATACTGATTTTATACAATCCAAAGTATTCAAGCTATTTTTTCGAACCGTGGATACATATCCACGAATTCTAGTAAATGCTTTTGCGCCATCTTTACTTCTAAATGTTCCAGAGATTTTTTGTTTAACCTTAGTCATTCGTAGATCACGCTCTGCAAGATTATTATCAAAAGGTATTTCAAAATCATACATAAAAGCAAGTATTTGATTTTTATAACCGCTTAATCTATTTAATAGATTAAGACTAGTACTTTTCTTTACTTTCTTTTTACTGTATGCTTTACTATTTGCTATATAATCTTCTTTGAAGCCATCTTCTAATATTTGATCATATCTTTTTTCAAAGGCTTCAATTTTATCTAAAGTTAAGGCATTGGCAGTATTCCAAGATAAATCTACTTCTTTTTTTATTTCTACTAATAGATTTTTCAAAGGCTCTGCCCATTTTTGTTTTTCTAGCTCTGATATAGCATTTAACTCTCTTAATATGTGAGCATTGCATAAAGCGTGCTCACAAGAGTATTGATGATATGTCTTCCAGCAGTCATGTACTGCTGTTCCGGTAAATTTAGGTAATATATTTATATCATCAATAGCTTCTTTACCTCGTTTTTCATGTGCTTCATAATAAGTATATTTATCATTTGAAGCAACATGTAGCCATTGGCGTTTTTTATCTATATATATTCCAGTTTCGTCATAATGTACAGCACCTTGATAATTAGTTATTGCATTTTTTATATTTTCTTCAACAAGTTCTAATTTTTCATGACAGTTATTATTAAAATTGACTATTGTACCTTGACTTAAACTTATATTAAACATATCAGAAATCAATTCAGCACCACGTTTAAACGGAATTAATTGATATTGAGTTAAATAAACAGCTATCGCTTTTACTTTATCGCCATATTGAACTGTGTTTGTTATTCCCTCAGGGAATTTACCGGTGTTTTTTCTTCTACACTTTGGACATTTTTTAACTTCTGATCTATGTTCAGTAACTTTTACTTTAGTCTCTGGTAGATCAACCACTTGTCGTACAATTATACTGTCCGGAGCTACATCCTGTAAGGATTCTCCGCAAATATCACATTTATCTACAGTGTGTACAATTATTTCATCTGGATTTTCAGTAAGCTCAAGTGTCTTTCCATCATGACCTTCTTGACCACCAGGTTTTTTGCCTGATTTAGTTCTTAAAGTTTTAGTTTTCTTTTTAAAACCATCTGTCGATGGTGGTTTGCTACTGTTATTACTATTCTTTTGAGTTTGTTTTTCTAAAGATTGAACACGCTCACCGAGAGCTTTATTTTCTTTTGAAATTTTTTCTACTTGAGAATTTAGACCTTTTATTTCATTTGTAAGTTCTTTTATAACACTCATAACTTGCGTTAATCCTTGATTATAGATTTCTATAATTTTGCCTTCGCTCACGATAGTCACCACCTTATCATTAGTTTTTTAAAAGACAATATTTATAATACCAAAAGCTAAGAATAATAGGAATAATTTTTTGAAAAATTATTTAATATATAATAAATTTATTCAATAGCTGAATAGTTACGAATGGTATTATATTTACAAAATATGTTATGATTTACTAAAAGATGAATTGTAATTTGTCTTTTAGTAGATTATTTATAAACAATGAGAAAACAAATTTTAAGTTGGAGGTTATTATGAAAAAATGGTATGATGAAGAGTACGAATGGGAAATTGAGGTAACAGGGTTTCTTCAAAGTGACCACACAGAGCGGTATTGCCGAAATGGAGAAGAAGTTGGAGATAAGTATACCTGCACCTATGGCTGTCCTGTAAATAAGGATGGACAGGGTATTTGCTCCAAAGTAATGATGATGATGTTCCCAATCATGGAGGCTGTCAGAAGTGGTGGAGATTTAGGAAATATTGGTGGCAATGGCAAATATAGCAAGGATATTGTATGTCCAGATGGTTGCGTTATGTTTAGGATGACGGCAAAGAAACTTGGAAATGAGAACTTTTATAATGGGAAGTTTTTCGATTAGCTTAAATTTTTATTGTGTTCAGTTTGGTAATAAAATGAAAATACAATTTTGGCTTTTTCCGGTTGATTATTAGGACTGTTTTTTAAACAATAGATTGAACACTTGTTAGCCAACTTGAAATAACAGATGATATTATTGGAGATAGTTGGCTTTATGAGGAAGTGCATTTGTCAGATAGTGGGAAATTTGATTTTCAAGTTCTACTTTACTCTCCTAAAGGCTTTTTAACTTCACATGAGTTTAGAGTTATTGCAGATGATATCTTGATTGAAGTCAAAAGATATTAGTTAATATTTGAAATGGCTGCTGATAATAATTTTGACTTAGACAAGGAATGGCAAAAGGAAGAAAAAGAAAGCAAGAAAAATATTTTAAATTAAAAAAATAAATTTCAATTTACGGTTGAGTAATAAAAAATAGTAATTTGTCAGGTGAATTTAATTATATAATCAGAGAGGGGTAGTAAAGTGAATATGCATTTCGAATTTTCTTGGGTAGGATTAATTATTTTTTTGTTGCCTATGATAATAAATGTATTTTATGTAATCTTTCCACCAAGGAGCAATGGTGGTGAAGGAGATACTAAAAATAAAAAATTTCCTATATTAGAGGCAATAGAACAAGGTACAAGAATTGCCTATGCAGTTATTTTGTGTATTTTAATAAGCAACAAGAGTTTGAATTATACGAATCCCTTATTGTATATAAGTAGTGTGTTTTTAATTTTATATTATATCGTATGGATTAGGTATTTCATAGGTGGACGAGACACAAAAATGCTAGGAACAAAATTTTTGTTTATTCCTATGCCTTTAGCAGTTTTTCCTGTACTATACTTCATTTTTGCATCTTTGTGGATGAACAACTATATAGCCACAGGAGTTATGTTTGTATTCGGCATTGTTCATAATATTATTTCATATCAAAATTTGTTCTCAAATTATTAGTCCTATTGTAGATTTTAATTAGTACATTGAATAAAATGAGTATAATCTTTGCTCGCTAAATTCCAATTTAGTGATCAAATATATGTGTTATATTTATCTTAAGAAGAGCACCAATTAGTGATGAATCAGATGCTCCCATTATTCATATCATGATTGAATAATGGGAGTTTTTATTATGAAAGTTTTGCAACCAAAATCATATTGGGTTATAAAAAATAGGATATGTTTAGCGTAGTTTGTAGATTTGACGTAATAAACGAAAATTCGTTCTTTGAAAATAAAATAGCGTGATATTTTATAAAATATGGTATAATTAGTCTTATGTGGATAGTAATTTGAAATATAGATTGAAAAATAGTGTTTCACGAAAAATTATTATTTATATATCTTATTGTTAAGGAAGGAGATGATATATATGAAATTGTATAAATTTGCAAATCTTAAAAACATGAGAAGGGCGGTTATGTTTTAGCCTTTCTACGGACAGGAGGATATGATGAATAATATTAAAAATGAAGTATTGGTTGTGTTGACAGAACGATGGAATGATTGGGAAGCAAGTTATGCCATTGCAGTTATTAATTCTTTTACAGATTATGAGGTGAAAACTATTGCAGTTGATGATATTCCAAAGAAATCAATGGGGGGCATTAAAGCATCTGTTGACTACAGTATAAATGATTATCAGAATTTTAATAATCTTGCTATGGTTATTCTCCCAGGTGGTTTTTCTTGGGAGGAAAATGATTATGACGAGATTGCAGAATTTGTTAAGAAGATAATGAAATTACAGACTCCTGTAGCTGCCATTTGTGGTGCAACCACTTTTTTATGTAAGCATGGGCTACTTAATAATATTAAGCATACAGGTGATAGCTTAGAATTATTTAAAAATCAAGAAGGATATACGGGAGAAGAATTTTATATTCCAGCACAATTAGTTATTGACAATGAAGTTATCACTGCAAATGAAACTGCAGCTGTTCAGTTTGCTTATGAAATTTTTAAAATATTAGAGACTGACAGTGAAGAAGAAATAGAGCAGTGGTATGATAACTTTAAAAATGGAGCAATTCGTTAGAATCAAAGTATAATCATATATACAAATTAATTTGAATATATGTCATTATTATATCACAAAATTTAATGATACATTAGAATATCGCACTATTCTTAAATCAGAATGGTGTGATATTTTTTGTTTAAAATACTGCACAATACTAATTATGGATGCAGCTGCAGATCCAGTAACTGCATTCATTGTAAAAATTACGTAGTAAATTAAAAAATGCTCTTTGAAAATTAAATAATGTTATATTTACCCAAATATGATATAATTAATGTATAAGAAGAGAATATTGGAATAGGAGTGGTATGAATTGAAATTTACATGTCCATTAATTGCAGTTAGTGATTTAGAAGCTTCCAAGAAATTTTATAAGGAAGTACTTGGTCAAGAGATTTTATTGGATCTTGGCTGGAATGTTACATTTAGTGGTATATTTGCAATA
Source organism: Clostridium gelidum (assembly GCF_019977655.1). Lineage (NCBI taxonomy): Bacteria > Bacillati > Bacillota > Clostridia > Eubacteriales > Clostridiaceae > Clostridium > Clostridium gelidum. The sequence goes on along the minus strand of NZ_AP024849.1, from coordinate 3,657,631 downwards.
CAGCTTAATTTTGCTGATATTGTATCAATAGACAAAAAAACAGTTATGAAAAGGTCACATAATTTTGAATTGTATTTTGAGGAAGATGATTTTGATGCCTTTATTGAACATTTAAAGAAATTTGAAGAAATTGAATATGTTCATCAACCTAAAAAGTATGAGTGGCAGCAGCGAGTAGTTAGAATATATGACCCTGACAAGCATATTATTGAAATTGGAGAATCAATGGCAGTCATTGCAAAACGTTATTTAAATCAAGGTTTATCCATTGAGGAAACTGCTAATATTATTCAACATCCAATTGAATTTGTAAAGAACTGTAAATAGATATGTATTGGACAAAATACACGTAAAGTCACAATAATTATTATATTAGGTATAAGCAGAAATAAAGAACAAGTTGGGATATCACATTATTCAGAATGAAAGTGTGATATTTTTTTCTGTGCAATTCTAAAAAAATGTAAGGTAATAAATCTAAGAATGAGGTTAGAATACACCAAACACAAAAGCCAGTTAATCTATATAAATGGATATTAATGAATTACGCAAAGTAAGGAGATAAAATTTTAGATACTCATGTAGGTAATGCATCAAGTTTGGTTGCGTGTCATGAAATGGGATTTGATTTTCTAGGATTTGAGTTAGATAGAAATATGTTTGTTCTGGCCAGTAAAAGATTATCTGATTCGATGAATCAATTAAATATGTTTTGTGTGATGTAGACATTATGTAGAAGATATACAAATTGCTAAATATCTATGCAGAAAGCTTAAACTAAAAAAGCAAATATTATTTAATCTTTCGTAAAGGTAATGGCGAGTTCTCCCTTACCAACTATTGCTATCATATCAGCATTATTAATAGGACCTATGTTTACAACTTCGGTTTGAGCATCAAATCTGTTATAGAATTTTTGATTACCATTTGAATCAACTATGCTTAAACTTGTAGGAATATTTGGGTTAACAAGCTTAACAGTAGCATTAAATTGGTTGATTTCAGAGATACTATAGATACCTTGAGTATAAACATTTGATGATGAGGATACTGTAAACATAATCGTAGCTATTAAAAATTTCTTGATTTTAATTTGATACACCTACTTTATTGTATATTGTGTAGATTTGACGTAGTAAATTAAAAAATGTTATTTGAAAATTGAATAGTACGGTATTTAACGTGGAAAATACAAATTTTATAAAGAATCTAAAATTTGGTATTGAGTTTAATTACTTAATATGGTATAAAAACCATGTAGTGCAATAAATCAGTTTTGAAAGGGATGATTTTATGTCATTATTTTGGGCACATACACCTGCGTTTAAAGATGATTCAGGGAATGAAATACCAAATAGTATTTCAGAAATGAGAATGGTCACAATCGAGAAGACTAAACAGTTTGTATTGATTCGTGGGGAAAGTATATCTAATCCTGTTTTACTTCTATTACATGGTGGGCCAGGCTCACCTGAAACAGGACTTTTCAGGTATTATAATTATTCGTTAGAGAAGAAATTTGTTGTTGTTTATTGGGATCAACGAGTATGCGGAAAATCTTATACAAAAAAATCTGTTGGAGAGCCTTTGTCAGTCAATATGTTTGTTGATGATGTTTGTGAGTTAGCTCAATATTTAAGATCGAACTTAAAGAAAGAAAAAATATTTTTATTAGGCCATTCATGGGGAACTCTTATAGGAACCATGGCAGCCCATAGGGTCCCAGAACTTTTCTATGCCTATGTTGGAACAGGACAAGTATCCAGCATGCCAGCTGGTGAGTTGGAATCTTATAGATTTGCAATAAATGCTGCTAAGGAGAGCAATAATAAAAAAGCGCTTAAGGAGTTAAAAGAAATAGGCGAACCAGAAAATGGGATATATAAATGTGGTATTTCAGGAATTAAAAGAGAAAGAAAATGGCTTACTTATTTTGGAGGCGCAATTTACGGAGAAAAAAGCTTTTTACCACTTTTAAAAAAATTACTCATTACTAATGAATATAACATTATTGATTTTTATCATTTTTTTAAAGGAATGAACGCTCCATCGAGAAATAAAATGTCGCAAGGTGAATTTTTAAAAATAAATCTTTTTGAAACTGTTAAAGAGTTGGAGATTCCGGTTTATTTTTTCCTTGGAAGACACGATTATCAGATTCCTTCCAGTGTAGCAGAAAAATATTTTAATTATTTGAAGGCTCCAAAGAAAACTCTTGAATGGTTTGAAGAGTCAGCACATTGCTCTTGCTTTGAAGAATCCAGCAAATTCAATAAGCTTATGGTTGAAAAGGTGCTAAAAGAAAATATAAAAAACTTAGTTTAACTAATAAATTTGCTTTTTATATAGAAATTTAACAATGAAAAGGATAATAACTTTAAATACCGTAATATTCATAAACGTTGATTTTACGTAGCAACTAATAAAATGATGTTCTTTGAAAATTGAATAATGAGGTGCTTATAAAATATGTTATAATTAATAAGAAAAAGGTAATTACAGTTAGCAGAAAGGGTGAACTTGATGAATGGATTCGACTCTAATTTTTAATATTTTAAGAAATTGAGGAGAAGAGTATGATTAAAAATTTTGATTTAAGTAAATTAAATTCAGTAATGAAAATTTGGATTGACACTAATATAGATGCCCATAATTTTATACAAAAGGAATACTGGATTAATAATTATGATTTGGTTAAACAAATGTTACCATTAGCTGATATTTATATATTTGAAGAAAATAATGTTATAAAGGGTTTTATAGGGGTTATAGAAGAAAATTATATAGCAGGACTTTTTGTGAAAAAAGAATATCAAGGAAAAGGCATAGGTCAGAAGTTAATAGATTATTGTAAGTCTAAATATTTGCTTCTTAAATTAGATGTGTTTATAAAAAACAAAAATGCAGTGAATTTTTATTATAAAAACGGTTTTAAAGTTTTGGATGAACATTTTAGTGAAGAAACGAATGAGATTGAATATACTATGTCTTTTGGTAATAAATAATTTAGATTATAACAAAATATGAAATTAAGAAAATACCGCATTATTCAGAAGAAATTAAAATGTACCCTATAAGATAGACAGTAAATAAAATATCTATCTTATAGGGTTTTTATGTATAATAAAACAAAGAGATAGGAGTAGATTTTATGAGTAATAAGTTATTTACAAAAGAAGAAATAGAATTGATATCTAGAAATAAATATGTAAAAAATGTTAGTGAAAGATCAATTACATATACAGATGAATTCAGACGAATTTTTATATCAGAATACGAAAAAGGAAAGTTTCCACGAAAGATATTTGAAGAATCTGATTTCGTGATAAGTATCTTAGAGATTGGACGAATTGAATCGATAAGTAAAAAATGGCGTGCTGCCTATAAGGAAAACGGTATACATGGTTTAGATGATACAAGAAAAGGCAAAGCTGGGCGACCTCGTGATAAGGAACTTTCTATAGACGAAAAATATGAACGTCTTAAAGTACAAACTACTCTACTGAAAGCTGAGAATGAATTATTAAAAAAACTCGATTTGATAGAAAGGAGAGTGATAAAACGAAAATAGGTTCATTAACAAAAGAAAATTTCATTCTTATTAAATCAGTAATTAAAAAATATAAATTAAAGAATATGACAAGCTATTTATGCACATTAGCTGGTGTATCACGTTCTGGATATTATAATTATTTTTCAGCAAAATCCGAATGCTTGCGCAGCAAGCGCAACGATAATGATTTGGAAGTTAAAGATATAATTTTAAAGGCATTCAACTTCAAAAAACATAAAAAAGGTGCAAGACAAATAAAGATGGTATTGAAATCTCAATATGGAGTTGTATATAATCTAAAACGTATTCGCAGACTTATGAAAAAATATGACATAGTTTGTCCTTATAGAAAAGCAAATCCATATAGACGAATGGTAAAAGCAACTAAAGAACATAAAGTCTTACCTAATGTGCTTAATAGGAATTTCAAACAGAATACCCCTGGCAAAGTATTGCTTACGGATATTACCTATTTGTTCTATAAAAATAAAAGCAAAAAGGCTTATTTGTCGACCATTAAAGATGCATCAACTAATGAAATAATGGCTTATAATGTATCTGATAGTCTCACATTAGATATAGTTATCGATACTATCACCAATCTTAAGAAATCAAAAAGTGTAAAATTTCATCCTGAAGCTTTCATTCATTCAGATCAAGGATCACACTACACAAGTCCTAAATTTCAGAAGTTAGTAAAAGAATGTGGGTTTGGTCAATCTATGTCTAGACGAGGAAACTGTTGGGACAACGCCCCGCAGGAATCATTCTTTGGGCATTTCAAAGATGAAGTAAACATAAAACAATGCCAAACATTAGAAGACCTAAAAAATGAGATAGACCAGTACATGATTTATTATAACAACTATAGATATCAATGGAATTTAAAAAGGATGACTCCTGTTGAATACAGAAATCATCTCATTGATTCTACACAGTATTTTTAACAATGTCCTTTACAAAGGGTACATTTTAAATGAATTTGCGGTATTTTTTTGTACGCAATACTAATAAGGGATGCAGATATAAATAATGTAATAGAATATATTCATTAAAAAGAAAATTTCATATTATCCATATACCCATTAGGCTAATAACTGGAAGTTGATATAGTCATTATAATTTTAGGTTGTACTAAATTACGTGAATTCCATAGTCATACGAAATCTAGCTAATAATAGTACTTTTATTGAGGAGGTAAATTATATGTAGATAGACTCAGTAAATTAAAAAATGATCTTTGATAATTGAATAATGTGATATTTACAATTTATGTTATAATTAATTCAGAATAGTAGATTAATGTAACATATGAAACATGCAAACAATTCAATAAATAGTAATTTGATGTATAGGTTATTTAATAATCTTTACGGCAAGACAAAACATAACACAAAAAGTCGGGAATAACCGCTTGAAAAGAGATAAGATATATGTACAGACAGGGGTGATGATTATGGGATGGATTGAAGGAATCGGTGAAGCTATCAACTATATTGAGGAGAATATTACTGAAGAAATCACAATAAAAAATATTGCAAAAAAAACATTTATATCGACCTTCTATTTCCAAAAAGGCTTTGCAATGCTTTGTGGTTTTACGGTCGGAGAGTATATCAGGCAACGCAGGCTTACCCTTGCCGGCAGTGAGCTTGTTTCTACTGATGAAAAAATTATTGATATTGCACTGAAATATGGCTATGCCTCACCAGATAGTTTCACAAAAGCTTTTACTCGATTTCATGGTGTGACACCTACTGCTGTTAGAAAAGATGGAGCAATGATTAAATCGTTTGCTCCGCTGAAAATTAAATTTTTATTGGAAGGCGGTTATATTATGGATTACAAAATTGTTAAAAAAGATTCATTTACTGTCATGGGCGTATCAAAGGTGTTTAAATATGATAGTGCAACTACAGAAATTCCACCGTTTTGGACAGAGCATTATCAAACAGGAAAAGGGAAAATTGTATGTGGAATGTACGGAATAAGCATAGATGAGAGCATGGGTTCAGATGAGTTTGAATATTTGATTGCAGACAATTATAATCCATCCATAGAAATACCTAATGGTTTTGTTACAAAGATTATTCCTAAATTCACGTGGGCTGTTTTTGCTTGCAAGGGCGCAATGCCGAAATCTCTGCAAGATGTAAACAAAAAGATTTTCTCAGAATGGCTGCCTAATTGCAAGGATTATGAAATTGCTGCAGGTTATAATATTGAAATGTACTCTGATATAGCTGATTATCCTCAAGGTGTTCAAGATGAAAACTACTACAGCGAAATTTGGATTCCTGTTAAGAAAAAATAACTATGTAAAAGAGCATAATTCGGAGTTCATCAAATTCCAAACTTGTAAAGTTGAGGCAGAATAATTTTAAATTCAGTTCTGTCGTATCTTTGATAAATTAGGAATTACTAAAAATAAATAGAAAATTGTAAAATCGTATTATTCAAGAGATTGAATTTGCGATTTTTTTAATGCGTCATATGTAGATAGAACTAACTCGCTAAAAGCGACGGCTGTTTTTTCTCATACTACTAATTTGAAATTTATAGTTTCATATTTAAATAAAATATGGCAAAATAAAAAGATGTTGTTGACAGCAACATCTTTTTATTTTGTAACACATCCTCTTTATATGTAAGCGTAAAAAAATTAACGGATAGATAAATGTAAGTCTCTATTGTTAAAATTAACATAGATTTTAACAATGGAGGTTTATTTACATGAATAATAATGAGAAGATAAATTGGAGAGAAATTGTTGCTACCTTTTCTTCTTACGAAGGAACGTTAGGAACTTTCTGCAATGCAAATCACATTACTAAAAGTCAATTTCATTACTATAAAAAGAAATTCAAGAATGAAGATAATAATTTACAGTTTCATGCAATTTCAATGAGAGAAGAAAAAGTAACAACTGAAGTCACCGTAGTTCCAGCTGATAGACCTAATATAATAATAGAAATAGGAGCCGCTAAAATATATGTACCGGCTAATGAAATAGCTATTTTGAGTAAGTTGCTTAAGGATTTGATTACAAATGTTTAATCTTAATAAAGTTAATACAGTTTATCTTGCATGTGGAATAACAGATTTGAGAAAAAGTATTGATGGACTAGTAGTGATTGTGCAAACGCAGCTAAAGTTGGATCCGTTTGAAAAAGCCTTGTTTGTTTTTTGCAATAGGCAAATGAATAAAATTAAGATACTTCACTTTGATGAAGGATTCTGGCTGTACTATTTCCGACTTGAAAATAGTAAATTGAAATGGTTGCTTATGGGATATGAAGTTAGAACTAAGTCTAAATTTAAGCCAATTGAAGTAAGAAATAGCTTTTAAAACAAATATCGCTGTAAACCCTTAATTTTGAACTTTTACAAGTTTCGGAATTGAGGGTTTTGTGGTAAAATACCCCTATATTTGTTGTGAGGTATAGGGATGGATATTTTAGATTTAGAAGATCAACTTGATAAAAAAACAAAATTATTGATTTCTAAAATGGAAAAAGACATTGAATCAAAAGATAAGGAAATTGATGATTTAAAAAAGGAATTGGCTTTTCTTAAAGGACAGCTCCTTAATAAAAACAGAAAAATTTTTGGACAATCTAGTGAACAAGTTGATTCAAGACAGCTCTCACTTTTTAATGATGCTGAAAAAAACAGTGATATTAAAATAGATGAGCCTTCCATTGAAGAAATTACATATACAAGAAAAAAATCATCTTCTCATTTAGGAAAGAAAGATAATCTATCCGGCCTAGATAGAGTTACAATTGAGCATAAACTTGCTGACTCTGAAACATTTTGCGATAAATGTGGGAATGATTTAATTATAATCGGTAAAAAATCAAAAGAAATTTTAAAATATAAGCCAGCAGAACTTTACATAGAAGAACATATTTCATATACATATGCTTGCAAAAATTGCGAAGCGGATGCTGATAAAGCCAATATAATTTCTGCAAAAATTCCAAATACTTTCTTATATAAAAGTATGGCTTCAAATGAATTATTAGCTCATGTTGTGAGCATGAAATATCAATATGCAATGCCATTATATAGAATGGAATCATATTTTAAGATGATGAATGTTAATCTTTCAAGACAGACATTATCCAACTGGATAATAAGTTGTGCAAATGAACTTCAGCCTGTTTTTCATTATATGAAAGAGGAACTCTTAAGAAGAAATTATATCCACGCCGATGAAACTTATGTGAAGGTTATTGAGGAAAATGGAAAAGACTCCAACTCAAAAAGGTTCATGTGGCTATATCGCTCCGGAGGCATAGAGAACCATATAATTTTATATGATTATCAGAAAACAAGATCTGGTTCTTGTGCTGAAGAATTTCTTGAAGGTTTCTCTGGATATCTTCAAACAGATGGATATGATGGCTATAATAAAGTTAAGAATATAAAAAGACTATATTGTATGGCCCATATTCGAAGAAAATTCTTTGATATAATATCAACCTTAAACCCCGAAGCTCTAAAGCAGTCTCACGCAATAGAAGGGTTTAATTATTGTGAGCGACTTTATAAAGTTGAAAAAGATCTAAGGGAACAATATATATGTAGTGATGATTATTATGGTGATCGACATGCAATAAGGCTCAAGAGATCTGCACCCATTCTTAATAAATTTCAAGAATATGTAGATAATGAAATTGTTAATGCTCTTCCTAAAAGTCCTTTAGGTAAAGCTCTTGCATATGCTCAAAAGTTGTTGCCATATATGAGAACTTTCTTGACAAATGGATGTCTTGAAATTGATAATAATGCAGCTGAAAGAGCTATAAAACCATTTGTAATTGGCAGAAAAAACTGGATGTTCTCCAAGACAGTAAAAGGCGCAAAATCAAGTGCATTACTTTATAGTATTACTGAAACGGCTAAAGCCAATGGCTTAGCAGTGGAAAAGTATTTAGTATATTTATTTGAAATGTTTGCAAATTCAGAAGTTAAGGAAATGGACATACTAGAAAAATGTATGCCATGGTCTGAAAGCATTCCAGATGAACTGCGCGTTAAGACTACCAAATAATTATTTCTATATAAAATTATACCCAACAGAGAATATAAGTTTTTCTGTTGGGTTTATTTTATCACTTAAATTATACTACCGCTACGCGTCGATTCTTTGACGCTTACCTTTATATACTTCGAAAGGAGTGTTAATGAAAATGACTGAATTACAAGTCAATTTTCATAAAGATTTAGTAATACGTGGATTTACAGAATCCACTATTAAAAATTACCTACTAGTTGTGGGTGAATTTGAAAACTTTGTAGCATTATCACCCGAGCTTTTCGAAGAAAAGCATGCGGTAAATTTTCTATATGATTGTATCACAAATAGAAAGTTAAAAGAAGATACTGTTAACTATAAAAATTCAATAATAAAATTCCTTTTTGTTGTTACATTAAATAAGGAATGGAATAATTTAAAAGTCCCACGAATGAAGAAGAGAAAAACTCTTCCGGTAGTACTTTCTAAAAGTGAGGTTAAAGAGTTTCTTGATTCTATTGATAATCTGCGTTATAAAACAATTTTCTCAGTAATTTATTCTGGTGGTTTAAGATTAAGTGAAGTTGCAAAATTAAAAGTTACGGATATCGATAGTAACGACATGAAAATAATTGTTAGAGATGGTAAAGGAAAAAAGGATAGACATACTTTATTAGCACAAAGTAATCTTATACTTTTAAGAGAATATTGGAAAATGTACAAGCCTAACAATTATTTATTTCTTGGAAGAGATGGTGTAAATCACTTAAAAAATAGAGCAATTCAACTTGCTTTTACAAAATATCTAAATAAAACTAATATTAAGAAGAAGGCTCATATTCATACTTTACGCCATTCTTTCGCTACGCATCTTTTAGATGCAGGTACGGATATAATTTATATCCAAAGATTACTGGGACATTCTAGCATAACTACAACAACAGTATATCTTCATTTAAGAGATTATAGAGTCTTAAAAATACAAAGTCCGGCTGATTTATTAGATGAATAGAAACAATCAACTACAGGATATATTAAAACTTTATGGTGAAGAGTATTTCAAAACCCATAGTGTTCCTATCTATATTAGAAAAACTTTAGCAAAAGAGAAATGGATTTTTAATCAAGAAAAACATCTTCTTCCGGTTGGGTATTTTCATATGGTTTTCACTATTCCAAATGAATTCAATACTTTAATGCTACTAAATCAAAAAGTTATGTATAATGTACTATTTAAAGCTGTTTCTGAAACTTTGCTAGAATTAGCAAAGGATAAAAAATATTTAGATGCTGACATAGGAATAACAACTATTTTACATACATGGGGACAAAATCTAATGTATCATCCACATATTCATTGTATAGTTCCTTCGGGCGGTTTAAGTAACTTAGGAAATAAGTGGACTAGTTCTAAGGATAAATTTTTTATTCCAGTAAAAGTTTTGTCTAGAAAATTTAGAGGAAAATTCTTGTTCTATTTTAAAGAAGAATTTAAAGATAAACAATTTAAGTTGAATAAAAATACAATGCAATTTAACAATAATTTGCTATATAAAGATTTTATAAATGAAATGTATTTAAAAGAATGGGTAGTTTATTCAAAAGCTCCATATAAAAATGCTTCACATGTACTGCAATATTTAGGAAGATATACTCATAGAGTTGCAATATCTAATAATAGAATAATTAATATTAAAGATACTGTAGTTACTTTTGAATGGAGAGACTATAAAGATAACAATAAGAAAAAGATTATGTCACTATCATCAAATGAATTTATTCGCAGGTTTATTACTCACATATTACCATCTGGATTTGTTAAAATACGTCATTATGGATTAAACAGCAATAGAAATTTAAATGCAAAATTAAAAAAATGTAAAATATTATTAAAAGTATATACGCAGAATGAAAATAAAGAGGTGCTGTCGACAGCGGAGCTATTTTTTAAAATTACAGGTATTAACATATGTAAATGTAAAAATTGTGATAATGGTAATTATATAAGAAAAAATAAGATTGAGCCTCGGAGCACATCGCCACCTTTAATAAAAGGAGCAATTAAATAATGTGCTTAATTATGGGGAGGGGGAATTTATACACTTTTTAAAGATATTTAATATATTTTTCATCAAAAAGTTTTAAAAATTATAAAAAAACAAAAATTCTAAGGATATGAAAATTAATGATTCTCCATAGCAAATCGCTACGCGGTTCGGCGCTTTTATCGACTTCGTTCTAGGATAGATTGCAAACCTGAGCAGTAAAATAAAGAAATTTATGCTATATTTAAAATTAACATAAATTTCTTAGTTTACTGCTATTTTTTAGTTGCTCAGCTTCGCAATCAATGCTATTCATTGGACGTAGTAACTTAGTAAGAGCTAGTTCTTTGAAAATCGAATAGTGTGATATTGACATTATAGTGTATAATTGGTATGCTATAATAAATTAATAATGTTTAATTTAAAATGAGGTGAATTACTTGAATAAGTTTTCTGTATTTGCAATTCTTAATATATTATTAATTATTATTGGAACAGGTTTGCTATTAAAAGATTTATATACATTATATAATAATGGGAAAATTATTATAAAAGTAAAAGGAAGCAAAGGCTTAACTATTTTTTGGTTGGTGTCATTAATATTTTGGTGCTTATTATCATGGTCTTACATAAAACTCTATATTCACTATGAGGAAAATAGTATTATTAATAATATTATAATAAATATATTTTGGATAGAATTATCAATCTCAAATATATTAAGGTCATTGAGAAGTTCAGAAATAAGAGAAAATGGAATATATAAATCTGGTTATTTTTACAAATGGTCTAAAATTCGGAGTTATAGTTGGGTGTTGCCAAATACAATTGAATTTAAAGTTAATACAGTTTTCAAAACTAATTCAACTCTTGAGTTTACAATAAACGAAGAATTTAAATTAAAAGTAGACGAAGTAATACAAAGAAATCTTGCTTTATAAGTATCTTATATTAATTAGCAAAAATAAATATGAAATTGAAATGTCACATTATTCAGAAGTGAAAGTGTGGCATTTTTAATGCATCATACTAATTAACGAAGCAGTTACATCCTATAAAAATTGAAAGGGTTATACTTACAAAATATGTTATAATACTACTGGAAAATAAATAGTAATTTGAAGGGTATATTAGCCATAATGTCTGTTGAGTTGATGCACAATGGTAATTATGAATCACTAAAAATAGATAGCAAATTGTAAAATCGTATTATTAAAGAAATTGAATTTACGATTTTTTTAATGCGCAATTCTTGAAAAATGAATGATTTACAAAATATGTTATAATTGAATGAAGAGATTAACACTAAGTTACTTGCTAAAAAAGTAAAAGAAGTAGTTGGTTTCGATAATAATAAATTTCTTTTAGGTGAAGCAAATATATGATGTAGAATTGAATTTTACAGGAGGAGCCAATAAAGATATAGTTAAAAATTGGAGAGCGAGATTGGAAAGAATGTTTTTCAAGGCAAGCGATAACTGGTCTTCTTTTTTTGATTATGCCTATATATTATTTCTTTTAATAATATGTGAAATTGGATATAATAGAAATAGTGTATAGTAAAAGTGAATTAATAATGAGAGAAGGTGTGCTTAAATGAAGAAGCGTATACAAATAGGAATATCTGATTTTAAAGACTTAATAGAAGGTAGTAATTACTTTGTAGATAAGAGTTTATTAATAAAAGAATTCATAGAAAATGGAGCGAAAATTATATTAACACCTAGACCTAGAAGATTTGGAAAGACTTTGAATTTGAGTATGCTTAGATACTTTTTTGATATAAGACAAAAAGAAGAAACTAAAGACTTATTTAAAGGCTTAAAAATAGAAAATGAAAGAAATATAATGAAGCTTCAAGGGGAATATCCTGTTATTTTTATTACATTTAAGAATGAAAAGTATACATCTTATGAGGATTTTAAAGATGGAATAACCTTTCTTATGTCTAGATTGTATACGGATCATGATTATCTTCTTGAAAGTGATAATTTATCTTCAATAGATAAAAAGGAATGCATAAATATAATGGAAAGAAAAGTTTCTATTGCTTCTTTGTGTAATGGTATTAGTACACTTATGGGATATATGAATAAGCATTATGGGAGAAAAGTAATGTTATTTATAGATGAATATGATGTTCCAATTCAAGAAGGATATTTACATGGATACTATGATGACATGATTGCAGTAATAAGAAATTTATTAACTTCAGCTCTCAAAGATAATCAATATGTTGAAAAATCATTTCTAACAGGTATTCTTAGAGTAGCGAAAGAAAGTATTTTCTCAGGATTAAATAATTTAGAAGTAAATACTATTTTAAAATATAATTTTAATGATAAATTTGGTTTTACAGAAAATGAAGTTCAGGAATTGGTTAATTATTACAATGCCGCAGAAAATATTGAAAGTATAAAGCATTGGTATAATGGTTATGTTTTTGGTGGTCAAGTAATATACAATCCATGGTCTTTATTAAATTATTTAAAAAACATAAGAGAAGGCTTCATGCCTTATTGGATTAATAGTAGCAGCAATGATTTGATTAAGAGATTACTAATTAAAGGCGATAAAGAAATAAAGCTTGAACTTCAAGAACTTATTTGTGGCAATTCTATAAATAAGGTTATTGATGATACTATAGTAATGTCAGAAGTTGAAGATTCAAATCAAAATATTTGGAGCTTTTTGACTATGAACGGGTATTTAAAGGCTGTGAATACAGAACTTATAAAAGGGAGATTACACTGTGAACTTAAAATTCCTAATGAAGAAGTTCATATATTTTATGAAAATCTAATTGAAAAATGGTTTCAAGATACTATGACAAATCAAAAATATGAATTGATGTTAACCATGCTTACAACTGGAGAAATAGAGATATTTTCTGGAATATTTGAGCAGTTTGTAATAAACAATTTAAGTTACTTTGATGTGTCAGGAACAGAACCAGAAAGGGTTTATCATGCTTTTGTCCTTGGAATGCTTATATCACTTTCAGAGAAATATGAGGTTAAGTCTAACAAAGAAAGTGGCTATGGAAGGTACGATGTTATGTTGATTCCAAAAGATACGTCTAAAATAGGAATTATTATGGAATTTAAAAAAATAGATGATTTTTTAAAAACTACAATAGAAGAAGCAACTATAGCTGCTTTAAAGCAAATGGAAGATATGAAATATTCTATGGAACTTGAAAGCCGCGGAATAAAACATATAATAAAGCTTGCTATTGTATTTAAGGGAAAAGAAATTAAGATTACTCAAGGAAATGTATAAAAAAGTGTGATTTGCAAACTTTTATAATTATAATTAATTATTTTTTAAAGTCTTCTATAGCTTGTATAGAAGACTTATTTAATTTTATACATTATATTGAAATTAATGATATAATTATCGCACAAATAAACTATAATTTAGTACATACTTGTAAATTATGACTACTTAACTATAGTTAGTATTAGTTTATATATATTAAAAATCTAGGGAAGTGGGGTGCATTATGCCAAAAAATGATAATATGCTAGCAATTTTATGGATGCTGAATTCAGGTACAAAAATAACTGCAAAGCAAATATCCGAAAGGTTAGAAATAAACATACGATCAGTTTATCGTTATATGGATGCATTGTGTGTTAGTGGAGTGCCAATAATATCGGAGCCTGGTCATAACGGCGGATATAGTTTGCTTAACAATTTTATCCAAGCACCTCTGTTTTTTGACCTTGAAGAGAAAAAATCACTTTTGCATGCTGCCACTTTTGCAATGGAAGCAGGATATCCTTTTATGGAAGCGCTAAATAGTGCAACATCAAAGTTAAAGATGTTCTCGAATCAAGAACAAGAAAAAGTTCTCAATCGACATTTAGTCGGATTTGAAGTAGTGAGCCGTATTTGTGATCCAGCTGTCAAACCTATATTAATGGAAATTGAGCAAGCTGCTTTTAATGAATGCTCTGTGGAAATTGAATACTGCACAGGTTATGAAGGGCATCCGAGGCTTAGGGTTGTTGACCCCTATGGAATGCTTTACTGGAACGATAAATGGTATGCTGTTGCATTTTGCCATCTTAGGAATGAAATTCGCAGCTTTAGGGTAGATAGAGTAGTAAATATTATAAGCACTAAAAATACGTTTAAGCGTCCTGAAGCTTTTTCCGCACGTGAGTTTTTTACAAAAAACTTATTATCGAATGTGGAAAGTAAAGTAGGACTTTGCACTTTAGTAATTGAGGGCAAGTCAGAAGCATTGAATGACCTTTGTGCACATTGGTTTTTAGGATATCATCTCATAGAACGAACTGAATGCAGAGCTAATTTTTTAATGGATGAAAACTCAATCCATACCTATGTTCCTCATATTCTACTTCAATATGGTAAATCAATAAATGTGCTTGAACCAAATAGTTTTAAAGATGCTATGGCAGCAATTCTTAGAGATTTGATTGTCCATTATCTTCACTGACTGAATTTGTCAGTGAAGATAATATATAATAGATCGAGATGGAGTTTGAGACCATCCTGTAACAAATAGCAACAATCAAATGAATTTGGAGGAATAGAAAATGAAGAATACAGTATATCTTTATGTATTTGATACAATGGCAGACTGGGAAATAGGTTATTTAAGCACTGAAATCAATTCGGGAAGGTACTACAAAAAGGGATTAATGCCGCTAAAAGTAGTAACTGTAGGAATTACCAAGACTCCTATTACTACAATGGGAGGCCTTACAATATTGCCAGAAATTGAACTTAAGGAGTGTAGTGATAAAGATGCTGCTGCTTTGATTCTACCTGGTGGGAATACATGGACAGAAGCAATTCATGCTCCCATTATAAGAATGGCTGAAAAATATTTAGAGAAAGGTATTGCTGTAGGAGCAATTTGTGGTGCTACAATAGGACTTGCTATGGGGGGAGTATTGAATAAGCGAGCTCATACAAGCAATGACCTAGGGTATCTTAAAATGGTCTGTCCTAGTTATGATGGAGAGAAGTATTATAAGCAGGAATGTGTAGTAACTGATGGAAGTTTGATTACTGCTTCTGGAATAGCGCCTCTTGAATTTACTTTGCATGTATTGAAAATTCTAGAGATATTCTTACCTGAAACCTTAGATGCCTGGTACAATCTTTATAAAACCCAAGAGTCAAAATATTTCTTTAAGCTTATGAACTCAATTCAATAAAAGGTGGCTTGAAGTGCGTAAGTTGGCGACTTTAGATTGTGAACTGGGCTGCTCTTTAATAGAAGATGAAATTGTAAATGACTGCTGTGTGTGTAGTCTGAAATTTATTTGTGATAAGATTGATAAGTGTTTTTGAGGCGTATATAGAAGAAACTAGGTCGGTTGTTAGCACTTTTAGATGTGAGTAGACAGGATATAAATATAGATAAGATAAATAGGGAGGAAAGAAAAGCCAAGGCTGAAAATATTTAGCCTTGGCTTTTTTGTGTCCATTCAATTTCACTATAATGTAGATTGATGTGATTATAGATTTTCTTTAAAGTAACTTTCTTTCTCTGACAGGCTGTGGAATAGCACATATTTTTATAGTAAGCATAAGTTTGAACTGTATTATTTTTATAAAATACAAAATCAATAAGCTCCTTTTCCTCATCAGTTAAATTATGAAGAGCTAATCTTAAATCGTCATAATCACACTTATCACAAAGAAAATCTTCTAAACTAATATCTGGAGAAGGCAAGTCTTTTTCAACATCGTCATGTAAACTAAGAGCATCATTTCCTTCTGTGGCACTTCTAATTTTAATTCTTTTTATTAAGTCATTCATATTATTTTTAATAGAATTAGTAGCATAAGCAACAAATCTATGTTTTTCTAAATTGTATAAGGTAATGCATTTAAATAGTGTTTCATAACATTGATTTTGAATATCGTGAATTTCATATCCATCAATAAAAGTTCTTTTAGAAATATTAAAGATTAAAGGTCTAAATTCCTCGGCTAATTTTTCTTTTGAGAATGGATCACCATTTTTAGAGTTAGTAACTAAAGACTCAATGTATTCAAAATTCATATGGACCTCCTTTAATTCAGTTAAGAGTTACACCTTATATAAAGAGCAGCTATGTACTTATAAAAAGAGTAGCTTTTCTACAATACGGAACTTTTCTGCAATTAGGAACTTAAAATTAATTTAGAGTTAAAAGTTATAGAGAGAATAAAAATAACCTCTATATATAGTATATATGTTGAAAGTACATATATCACATATGGAGGTGTATAAAAAATGAGTAATTTTATAATAGCAGTTTTGGACATACCGCTAGTGGAAATATTGGGTGTGGACCATGTAAGATGTTAGCTACAGTAGAAAATCTGGCAGTTTTTATGCCAGAACAAAATATAAGAGATTTCAGTGCCGTGATTTAAATCACATTAAAAATATAGAACAATGGTTATAATATTATCAGCTAATAAAATTTGATTAAGTAAGGAATTTATTCCTACTTAAAAGAATGTATAAGGAGGAATTAATTATGCCAAATTTTGCTACAAGTTTAGATATTAGAATCTATGAAAAAGGACATAAGAAGGATATCATTTTTAAAGCTTTTGAGGAGTTAACATTAGGTGAAACAATGGAACTTATAAATGATCATGATCCTCGTCCACTTTATCAACAGTTTATATTGAATTTTCCAGAACATTTTGAGTGGGAATACTTAGAGCAAGGGCCTGAAATGTGGAGAATTGCAATTACGAAAAAATAAGAAGCTCATCGATTTCGGATTTAGATTATATTTAAAAAGAAAAGAGGTAGTTATATGGCGGTTATAAATAAGGATTTACACCAATTTAGTAGTTATATTCAGCAGATTAATCTTACATTTCATCAATATTTGTTATTAGGTGATGAACCATTATTAGTACATACAGGTAATGTAATGCAGGCAGAAGCTTTGCTGCCACAACTTAAAGCAGCACTCAACGGCAAAGATTTAAAGTATATTTTTATTTCACATTTTGAAGCAGATGAATGTGGTGGGTTGTCAGTAATATTAGAACATTTTCCTGAGGCTTTGACAATTTGTTCTGAAGTTACAGCGCGTCAATTAAATGGTTTTGGAATTAAGGCAAAAACTATTACTAAAAAAGATGGAGAAAAGTTAACTACAGATAGTTATGAATTGGAATTCATTGATTATCCTTCAGAAATGCATCTTTGGGATGGATTATTAATAATGGAAAATAGACGTGGAATATTCTTTAGTAGTGATTTAATGTTTGCTATGGGAAAAGAAATAGATACAGTAAAAGAATCAAACTGGAGTATGGAAGTAAATAGTATTCTGCCAGAACAGGTTCCAGATTCTGATAAGTTGGAACAGTTACAACAAACTTTGCGACAATTAAAACCTAATTTTATAGCTACGGGTCATGGACCTTGTCTTAAACTACAATAGATAAAAGGATGTCTTAAAAATTTGAGGCATCCTTTTTATTTTCATGTGCCTTACCTTGAAATTATACGCCTATAACCGGTGAATGTATAATATTGGCCAACAGTCTTCTTCGAGTCTACCAAAACTCATTAACAAGAGCAGCAGCGCTATAAAATTTAACCCTTGCTGCCGGCAAGCAACGACAGATCAAGGTAGTATACATGCTAAATAAAGGGAATACCACCATTTTTGAATAAAATATAGTAACATATTTAAATTTTATTGATTGGTACTTAAATATTAGCTTGTCTATGCCTGCATTTGATGAGGGAGACATTAACTTATATAGACAGAAAAACATCATAGTAATGGAGCGGAAACTGGGAAAAGAAATATGGTAACTTAATGATTACTACATAATTTGAATAGCATTGATTGCGAAGCTGAGCAACTAAAAAACAGCAGTAAACTAAGAAATTTATGTTAATTTAAGATATAGCATAAATTTCTTTATTTTACTGCTCAGGTTTGCAATCTGTAGATATGGTGTAGTAACCAATGAAAAATGTTCTTTGAAAGTTAGAGTATAATTTTAGTAGGCAGAAACAGTAATAAAAACTGTATAAATAGTAAAAGGAGATGCGAAAGCATCTCCCAAATACATAAATTATCCATTATAATTAAGTTGCTAAGACTAAATAGAATGGAGTTATATTTATGTATGAATTAAGTTTAAATGATAAAGGAATGACTTTCAAGGAGTTAGAGAAAAGAATTTATAAATATGCTTGTGACGAAGCTTGTAATGCTTTAAAAAGTATATTAGAATTTTTAGATGAAAAACTACTTAATGAAAGAGATAGCAAGGTTTACCGTAATAAAGGTCGTAAGCAAACTTGTTTGAGGACTATTATGGGGAACGTAGAGTATTCTAGGCGCATTTATGAATTTAAACTTGAAGATGGTAAGAAAGCAACTAAGTACCTTTTGGATGAGTATTTAGGGATGGACACTTTAGGAAATGTGTCTATAAATCTCGTAGAAACTATTTTAACTAACGTGACGGAGGTTTCTTTTAGAAAGACATCTGAGAATATTAAAACTATGTGTAATCAAGATATTAGTGCTCAAGGCGTTTGGAACATAGTTCAAACACTTGGGGAAAAGATTAAAGAAATAGAAAATCGTAAAATTGAGTTAAATGACAAAGGTGCATTAAAAGGCGAAAAGGAAGTACCAGTATTGTTTCAGGAGCAAGATGGAGTTTGGCTCTATCTTCAAGGTAATGATAGACCAAAAGGGAAAAATAAAAAGAAAGAGTTAAAACTAGCAGTATCATATACTGGCTGGACTTTACGCCCAGGGAGCAAAAAAGAATATGTGGTTGTTGATAAAACTGTTTGTGCAAGCTTTAGCAATTCCAATCACTTTAAAAAGCTTGCTAGCGCAACAATTTCAGAAAAATACAATGTAGATGAAATTCAAACTAGAATATTAAACGGTGATGGAGCAAATTGGATTAAAGCAACTTGTGAGGATGAAGACATTCATTTTCAGCTAGATCCATTTCATGTAGGCCAAGCGATTATACGTAAGGTAAGTGATAAAAGAGCTCAAAAGCAATTACTAAAACTATTTAGAGAAGGTAAAATTGATGAAGGTCTAGAAACTATTGTAAATATGATGATACTTACAAACGAAAAAGATATTGCATTTAAGAAGCTTACTGAATTATATGATTACTTTGTTCACAATAGAGATGGATTAATACCGTATAAATTAAGAAGTGACATAAACATGCCTACGGCGCCGGAAGGCATGGAATACAAGAATCTAGGCACAATGGAACATAATATTTGTGATGTATTAGCTCAAAGAATGAAGGGCAGAAAAATGAGCTGGTCTATTAATGGTGCAGATAATTTATCTAAAATATTATCTGAAAAATTTAGTAATAGGTTGTTTGATACTGTAGATAAAATCTACAGAAATATTATTTCTGATGATGTTATTGATACAGTAGTTGCAAAACTACCATTAACAGTATTTCAAGCGAATAAAGAATCTAATAAGTGTAAGGCATATAAGTGCAATAGTGCACAAATTCCGTATAGCGGAGCTGCCGCAACGTTAGGTAGAAAAATAGTACGTGATTTATGTGGATTAAAATCATTTAGTGATATTAGTTATAGTTAAATATACAGTATGGGTAGGGAAATTTTAAAAATGCAATGTAAAATAATGGATAATAATTTAAATAAAATTCTTGCCAACTTTTACTTGACTCAACCTCTTTGAAAAGTGAATAATACGATTTTTACAAAATATGCTAGAATTAATGCAGAATAGTAAAATATTATGCATGGTTTTTTGTGCATTTTCTTTTCAATTTCTATGATAGATTGAATAACAATGAAGATATCACCTCTGTCGTTCCATTAGCAATAGACTCCAATTCCTTTTCTTTTTTTAAAATTAAAAGAAAGAAGAGAACGCATAGCATTATTAATTATTATAATCTTCCATCATCATTGACATGGTAAATTGGTAGGAATAAAAGTAAATAACAAAATATATACCAATATGCTTAAAAGGAGGGAAAAATACATTGTCTAAAAAGTACAAGAAGAAACCAAAAGTAAAGGAAGAACTTGATCCGATTTCTAGAATGCTGGTATTACAAGTTCATCCATATCATGTATCACCCTAGATCTCAATTGTGCAATCACTTAATATTATTTTCAATTATATCGAGTGGACTTTTAAGCACAGTGTAGCTTATTAAGTCTGCCAATTCTTCTGGAGAAAGGTTAATATCTGATTGAATCCAGTGTATTATCATGGCAAGATTACCATTAATAACACTCTCAATGATATATTCTTTTTTTAACAATTCTTTACCTTTTGCTGTCATAAGAACAGAATGAAACCTCTGGGTAAAATTATTCCTCATCGCCCTTTGGAAAGACTCTCTAAAATTGGGATGACTATGAGGACTCATAAGAATTTTGAACAATTTTTTATTTTCAACAATATAATTAAATATAGGTTTAAAATATTGAGCAAATTCGTTATCTTTTCGCGAATAATAAAAATAATTAACTTCTTTATCAAGTTTAGCAAGGGCGTCTAATTGCTCATTTTCAATTGATGTGACAAGATCCTCCAAATCCATATAGTGAAGATAAAAGGTGCCACGGTTTATTCCAGCAGATTCAGTCAAAGACTTGATGTAAATCTGTTCAAGTTGCTTTTTAGCATATAAATCCAGAAAGGCCTTTATAATTTTCTGACGAGTGCGATGCATTTTTGTAGAATCAATATTTGTATTCATTGGTACCTCCATAAATATTTTTTCGTTAATTCAACATATTCAAATTTTGTGTTCATTGATTATGAAGAATTTCGTAATATAATATAAGTATAAAACAACATAGTGTTGCTTTCAATTTAGTTTATAATAAATGGAGGTAGAAAGTTATGAATACTACAAAAAATTCACCCTATTCAGCTACTGCTTATATTGGCGAGGAATGCCTGACTGATCAAGATATTCAGAATATAGAATTGGTGAGGGCTCGCAGATCACTTGCTTTTTTGAAGAACAAAATTGGTAATGATGCAATGGTAACACTAATAGAGGAAGAACTTAACGCAGCTACCATTCAAACTGAAAAATGGGCTAACGAGTCAAATGGAGAATGGAAGTCCGGATTTGTCGTGATGGAAATGCCAGGAGTGAGTGCAGAACAATTCCATTCCTGGTTCATTGGTATGATGGAAAGAAATGAAGGGAGTGCATTAGGTGTCGCCCATCCCGATCACTATCTCAATCGCATGTTGCCAGATGGACGAGGAGAGGTGATTGAAAACTTAGGAGAATTCGAATATCCGTGGCATATGTTCTTGAATTTTACTGATATCGATTCTACAATACCAGTTCTAGCAGATAAAGACTACCCAATTGGTTTTGCTGCAATTGTAAAAAGCACAAACGGAAAAATAATTGCTTACGCATTACATGAACTGCGCGACCACAAAGACGGAATGCAGGCAAAATTAGCTATAATTTTACCTAAAGCCGCACCAGACACCCTTATACGTGGGCATTTAAATCACTTCTCTATTGAATTTAGAAATTGGTATAATGCCATGTCCGCAAAATAGAAAATAGTTGCATATTATTCATAAATTATGAATCAATAAAAATAAATAGCAAATTGTAAAATCGTATTATTCAATAGATTGAATTTGCGATTTTTTTTAATGCGTCATACTAATAAAGGACTATTTAAAGCAGAGAAAGTCCTTAAATAAAAAAGGACTCTCAAAGTTTAATAAGGGAATATTAGCTCACCTTTACCTAATATTATAACTCTATCAGTACTTCTAATAGTTTTAAGAGGATGTTGTATTGAATGTGGTTCTAGTGATATTGCTTGTTGTATTTTCTGATCAGAATCAAAGACAATAATAAATCCGTTATAATCAGATACGTTTTGAACTTTATAAGAAACATTTTCCAATAGACCTAGATTAGTTGTGCTGTAGAATCCCTCTTTAAATCTTTTCTCCTGTGCCATAGTAGTTGTTGTATTTATATTAAATGATAGAAACAAAAAAATAGAGAGTATAGAAATAAATTTTTTCATGAGCCTAACCACCTTTAAATTTATTTTTACCTAAATAAATATATTGTTATTATGTGAACTTAGAAAATAAATATTCAAATGTAGAAAGCGAGGCGTAACAATGAATATAGGATTGATGATTGCCACAGAAAGAACTAAGAATAATTTATCTACAAAAAAATTAGCAGAAGCGGTTGGTTGTAGTTCAAGAGCTATAGAATATTGGGAAAGTGGTAAAAGAAAAATAAGTCTAGAGAATGCAGATAAGATTTTTAAAGCATTAGGAAAAACACTTATTATCGGTGTTAAAAATAACGAACAATAGTGCGTAATTCTAATTCAATATGTAGATTGGATTAAGAGATAATAGTTCATAGCATGTAGATTTGGCATAGTAACTAATTAAAAAGTGTTCTTTGAAAATTGAATAATGGGATATTTACAAAATATGCTGTAGTCAATACTTAATTGTAATATTAAGGGATAAGTGGTACCATTTATAATGAGATAATGTAAGATTTCAATATATTTTAGGGGGTAATTCTATGAGTATCAATTTTAGTCCAACTGTAAATACAAATGAAATATATAAATCTACAGTTGGGAATGCACGAAAAACAGTTACAACAAACACCGGAGAAATTAAAGATTCAACATATTATGTTAGTCAAATAAAAGAGAACATACCAAACGCAGATGTTACAATTAAGTCAATGACATCAGCAGATGTTGCAGATTATTACGAAAAGTGGAAAGACGAACCAGTTTGTACAAATGCCCGAATTCCTAAAATCACAGTATCTCCAAAGGTGCTTGAAAAAATGAAAAATGATCCCAAATATGCTGAGAATATGATGGCAAAGATAAAAGATGCAGCTACACCTCAAGGATTTGAGAACGCTCAATTATATGAATATAAAGTCATTGTTAAAGATGATGGTGAAATTGAAATATTAGCATGTGCAGATTTTATGAGTGGAAAAAAGAATACTGTATCAGATGATAATGATGAAAAGAAAAAAGAAGCTAAGAAGAAACTTAAGCAATTGCAATTTAGCAGATATTTATTCGACAATAACAAGCTGGAATCAATTTCAGAAGAGAAAATTGATAAGAATGTGATTCCTTATGATAATTATCTTTCACAAAATGCTATGATATTGAAGCTTAAGAATAACTTACTATAATTGTTTATAGAAAAAAACAGAGTAAAAATAGATTATTTATATTATTTACGATGGAATATAAAGAAATATGGAGGTAAAACATGCGAGTTATTATGATTAGACATGGTCAATACGATTCCTCATTTTGCGAGGAACAAAATATAAATGGACATGGTATAGATTTAGCGCCACTTTCTTCAAACGGCATTATGCAAGCAAAATCGGTAGCAAAAAATCCAATTTTGAAAGATGCCCAAATCATTTTATCATCGCCACTTACCAGAGCTTTGCAAACAGCTTCTTATGTTGCTACTGAAACAAAGCTTGATATACTTGTCGAAGTGGAACTAAGAGAATGGCAACCTGACTTAACTTATCAAAAAGCAACAAAGTCAAATGTACATATTGCTTATGAAGATTATTTGGCTCATAGTGGGATTTATCCTCAAAATGAGCAAAAAAATTGGGAAACGGCAAAAATGGTTTTTTGCAGAGCATACAACTGCTTAAAAAATTACAATGATAAGTATAGCAAAATAATTGTTGTAGCGCATGGGGAGTTAATGCGACAATTCAAATCAACTGAATTAATGCCATATTGTGGGATGATTGAGTTTGAGTTTAACGAAATTTCACTTAAAGAATGATGTAAAAAGGAGGATGAGCGTTTGAAGAAAAAAGAATTACTAGAAAAAATAGCTCCATGTTCTTTAATGTGCCATACCTGTAGCGCTTATGAACAGGGAGTGATTTCGGTAGCAGCAAAACAATTATCAAAATATACGGAAGGTATCTGTGAATTTTATGAAAAGCATTCTCCAAATGAGGTTGAGCGATTTAAAATCTTTCAAGAAGAGCTCACAAAGTACAGTGCAGGTAAGTGTTCGGGATGTCGCGACAGAGAACATCATGGATGTAGTATAAAGGGATGCTTTATTCTTGAATGTACAAAAGAACGTGATATTGATTATTGCGGTGAATGTGCTGAATTTCCTTGTGATAAAACACAGAAAATTTTTGAAGAAGAAGTATATCTGCAATGGCTTAAAGGCAATCGGGAAATTAAAAAATGGGGGATAGAAGGTTTTTGGGAAAAAAATTGTGAAAAGCCACATTATAAGGTATATAAAGAATAATAGACAATTTCCAATTTTATAAAAAAATAAGCATAATGCTTGTTGAGCGATTGCGTAGTGTGTAGATTGGATATAATTACAAATTTTAGGAGGCAAGTCGTGAAAAGGTATATATTATTAGCAAGTATTGTAACATCAGTTTTAGTTATTAGCGGATGTACAAATAATAAGAATAGTATTGAAACTATTAATAATAAGTCCATAGTTTCTACTGAAACTACTCCAACTCAAGAAAAAGATGATTTAGAGAAGGCTAAAATAGAAGAAGAAGCTAAGAAATTAGAAGCATCATTTCAAGAAATAATTGATTTAAAGAAGCCTGATATAGAAGAAGCTAGAAATTTCGAGAAATCCATTAAAAATGGCAGTGTAATAATGATTAATAGAGATAATAGCAAAGAGCTGGAAGTATATAATATAGCGTCATTAGATAAATTTATTGATTCATTTAATAATGGTAAAGAAGGTTATGTACGTGTAATTAAAGGAGGAATCGAAAAGGATGGTACATTATTAGTTAATAAACTTGAAGAGTATGAAACTGACGGTAAAGTAATAAAAGATTTAGTATATGATGCTTATGCAGATAAAAATAAATTCGTACAAGGAAAGCCACGTTATTACCCTAAAATGGCAAAGGTAAGTACAGATGATGCAATTAGATATGCTATTCTTGAAAGTAAAGATACTCCAGACAATATGGGGGGAACTGTGATTAGTTTTTATAAAAGTAGCATAAAAAATTAACTATTAGTATGCAAATTGGTTAGTAATAAAATTAAATATGAAAAATAACAAATTAAGATGCCACATTATGAATTTGTGGTATTTTTTGCGTAATACTATTAAAGCGTGCAGGGTTAAGTGATGTAAGATTATTTTTTTCATTATAAAGAAAACTATCCATTATCCATATAATCTACGCAAAATGTAGATTTGACGCAGTAAATTTAGAAAATGTTCTTTGAAAATTGAATAATGTGGTACTAGAAAATAAATGATTATATAAGATGAAAAGTTAGAACATTTGTACAGAAATTAACATAATATATATTATAATAAAATTAGTTTATTGGGAGGGATTCAATATGATACGTTCAGGAAGTGTAGCTTTTAATCCTGGTATACCTGGATATCATCTTAATAATGGAGATGGAACTTTAAGGGCAGTAGAACAATATGTGAAATTTAAAAAGGAGTTCACAGAAGTTCCAGAAGTTGTTGCTGGAATACGAGAAGTTCAAGCTACTATTACACCAACCCTTTATTATAGAATTTATGTTCATTCAATAACAAAATCTGGATTTGTTTTAAGAGCTGAAACTTGGGATAGATCTAAGATTGATGGAATTGTGGCTGATTGGTTAGCATACGATAATGAATAAATAAAAAGCTATTTAAAAATGAATAATTAATATAGTACCGCATTATTCAGTAAAATGTACCCTTTGTAAAGGACATTGTTAAAAATACTGTGTAGAATCAATGAGATGATTTCTGTATTCAACAGGAGTCATCCTTTTTAAATTCCATTGATATCTATAGTTGTTATAATAAATCATGTACTGGTCTATCTCATTTTTTAGGTCTTCTAATGTTTGGCATTGTTTTATGTTTACTTCATCTTTGAAATGCCCAAAGAATGATTCCTGCGGGGCGTTGTCCCAACAGTTTCCTCGTCTAGACATAGATTGACCAAACCCACATTCTTTTACTAACTTCTGAAATTTAGGACTTGTGTAGTGTGATCCTTGATCTGAATGAATGAAAGCTTCAGGATGAAATTTTACACTTTTTGATTTCTTAAGATTGGTGATAGTATCGATAACTATATCTAATGTGAGACTATCAGATACATTATAAGCCATTATTTCATTAGTTGATGCATCTTTAATGGTCGACAAATAAGCCTTTTTGCTTTTATTTTTATAGAACAAATAGGTAATATCCGTAAGCAATACTTTGCCAGGGGTATTCTGTTTGAAATTCCTATTAAGCACATTAGGTAAGACTTTATGTTCTTTAGTTGCTTTTACCATTCGTCTATATGGATTTGCTTTTCTATAAGGACAAACTATGTCATATTTTTTCATAAGTCTGCGAATACGTTTTAGATTATATACAACTCCATATTGAGATTTCAATACCATCTTTATTTGTCTTGCACCTTTTTTATGTTTTTTGAAGTTGAATGCCTTTAAAATTATATCTTTAACTTCCAAATCATTATCGTTGCGCTTGCTGCGCAAGCATTCGGATTTTGCTGAAAAATAATTATAATATCCAGAACGTGATACACCAGCTAATGTGCATAAATAGCTTGTCATATTCTTTAATTTATATTTTTTAATTACTGATTTAATAAGAATGAAATTTTCTTTTGTTAATGAACCTATTTTCGTTTTATCACTCTCCTTTCTATCAAATCGAGTTTTTTTAATAATTCATTCTCAGCTTTCAGTAGAGTAGTTTGTACTTTAAGACGTTCATATTTTTCGTCTATAGAAAGTTCCTTATCACGAGGTCGCCCAGCTTTGCCTTTTCTTGTATCATCTAAACCATGTATACCGTTTTCCTTATAGGCAGCACGCCATTTTTTACTTATCGATTCAATTCGTCCAATCTCTAAGATACTTATCACGAAATCAGATTCTTCAAATATCTTTCGTGGAAACTTTCCTTTTTCGTATTCTGATATAAAAATTCGTCTGAATTCATCTGTATATGTAATTGATCTTTCACTAACATTTTTTACATATTTATTTCTAGATATCAATTCTATTTCTTCTTTTGTAAATAACTTATTACTCATAAAATCTACTCCTATCTCTTTGTTTTATTATACATAAAAACCCTATAAGATAGATATTTTATTTACTGTCTATCTTATAGGGTACATTTTACAGAAATGAATTTGCGGTATTTTTTTATATTTAAGTACTGCGCAATTCTAATATAGCAAGTAGTTTGTAGATATGACATAGCAAATTATAAAAATGTTCTTTGAAAGTTAGAGTATAATTTTAGTAGGCAGAAACAGTAATAAAAACTGTATAAATAGTAAAAGGAGATGCGAAAGCATCTCCCAAATACATAAATTATCCATTATAATTAAGTTGCTAAGACTAAATAGAATGGAGTTATATTTATGTATGAATTAAGTTTAAATGATAAAGGAATGACTTTCAAGGAGTTAGAGAAAAGAATTTATAAATATGCTTGTGACGAAGCTTGTAATGCTTTAAAAAGTATATTAGAATTTTTAGATGAAAAACTACTTAATGAAAGAGATAGCAAGGTTTACCGTAATAAAGGTCGTAAGCAAACTTGTTTGAGGACTATTATGGGGAACGTAGAGTATTCTAGGCGCATTTATGAATTTAAACTTGAAGATGGTAAGAAAGCAACTAAGTACCTTTTGGATGAGTATTTAGGGATGGACACTTTAGGAAATGTGTCTATAAATCTCGTAGAAACTATTTTAACTAACGTGACGGAGGTTTCTTTTAGAAAGACATCTGAGAATATTAAAACTATGTGTAATCAAGATATTAGTGCTCAAGGCGTTTGGAACATAGTTCAAACACTTGGGGAAAAGATTAAAGAAATAGAAAATCGTAAAATTGAGTTAAATGACAAAGGTGCATTAAAAGGCGAAAAGGAAGTACCAGTATTGTTTCAGGAGCAAGATGGAGTTTGGCTCTATCTTCAAGGTAATGATAGACCAAAAGGGAAAAATAAAAAGAAAGAGTTAAAACTAGCAGTATCATATACTGGCTGGACTTTACGCCCAGGGAGCAAAAAAGAATATGTGGTTGTTGATAAAACTGTTTGTGCAAGCTTTAGCAATTCCAATCACTTTAAAAAGCTTGCTAGCGCAACAATTTCAGAAAAATACAATGTAGATGAAATTCAAACTAGAATATTAAACGGTGATGGAGCAAATTGGATTAAAGCAACTTGTGAGGATGAAGACATTCATTTTCAGCTAGATCCATTTCATGTAGGCCAAGCGATTATACGTAAGGTAAGTGATAAAAGAGCTCAAAAGCAATTACTAAAACTATTTAGAGAAGGTAAAATTGATGAAGGTCTAGAAACTATTGTAAATATGATGATACTTACAAACGAAAAAGATATTGCATTTAAGAAGCTTACTGAATTATATGATTACTTTGTTCACAATAGAGATGGATTAATACCGTATAAATTAAGAAGTGACATAAACATGCCTACGGCGCCGGAAGGCATGGAATACAAGAATCTAGGCACAATGGAACATAATATTTGTGATGTATTAGCTCAAAGAATGAAGGGCAGAAAAATGAGCTGGTCTATTAATGGTGCAGATAATTTATCTAAAATATTATCTGAAAAATTTAGTAATAGGTTGTTTGATACTGTAGATAAAATCTACAGAAATATTATTTCTGATGATGTTATTGATACAGTAGTTGCAAAACTACCATTAACAGTATTTCAAGCGAATAAAGAATCTAATAAGTGTAAGGCATATAAGTGCAATAGTGCACAAATTCCGTATAGCGGAGCTGCCGCAACGTTAGGTAGAAAAATAGTACGTGATTTATGTGGATTAAAATCATTTAGTGATATTAGTTATAGTTAAATATACAGTATGGGTAGGGAAATTTTAAAAATGCAATGTAAAATAATGGATAATAATTTAAATAAAATTCTTGCCAACTTTTACTTGACTCAACCTCTTTGAAAACTGAATAATACGATTTTTACAAACTGTGCTATAATTAATACAGAATAGTAAATTATTGTGAAGTAACAATCGCTTATTTACAAATTGATAAACAGACGTTTTATAGTATTATATTCATAATAAAAATACAAAAGGGGGATATATGCGATGGCACGCGTAAATGCAAATGGAATACAAATTGAATATGAAATTTTTGGGGAGAAGACAAATCCCACTATAGTACTTATTGCAGGAAATGGTGCTCAGCTAAATTTTTGGGAACCAGATTTTTGTGAAATGCTTGCAAAGGAAAATTTACAAGTTATACGCTTTGACAACCGCGATGTGGGATTGTCTACAAAATTCGATGCGGCGGGTATTCCTGATATGGTAAGAATATACCAGGCAGCACAAGAGGGAAAACCAATTAAGACACCATATACATTGGAAGATATGGCTGATGATGTGGCTGGCTTATTAGATGCGTTGGATATAAAGAAGGCTTACATCTGTGGTGCTTCTATGGGAGGCATGATTGCTCAGGTTTTTGCCTATAGTCACCCTTCACGTATATATAGTTTAATTTCTATTATGTCATCTACAGGTAATCCCAATAATCCACAAATATCACCAGAAACATTGGAGATTGTTACAGCAACGCCCCCAAATGGACGAGATGCATATATTGATTATACTTTACGTATGTGGAAAAGTCTTTGGAGTAGAGGGTTTCCTTTTGAAGAAGAACGTGCAATACGGTATACTGAAGAAAGCTATGATCGTTCTTATTATCCACAAGGAGCTGTACGCCAAAATGCGGCGTTGGTCGCTAATGGAGATAGGAGACAACACCTTTCATTATTAACAGTTCCAACACTGGTGATTCATGGAACTGCAGATCCATTGTTTCCTGTTGAAGCAGGAAAAGATACAGCACGCACAATACCTAATGCTAAATTACTTTTGATTGAAGGAATGGGACATGATATGCCTAAGGGAACGTGGAAATGCATAGTTGAAGCTATTGCTAGTTTGGTAAACGACACGTCTCATTAATGTTAATGAGAAAAGATGCAACCATGTCTATTATGTGCGCAGAAAGTGGATTGATTATTATCGCAAATTCCAAGTTGTAGTTAAATTATTTCACATTATTCTTTAATGATGAATTAATAAAATTAAAGACTAAATTGTAAAATCGTATTATTCAAGAGATTGGATTTACGATTTTTTTAACACACAATACTAAGCATAAATGCACTAAATCTATATTTCTTGCAAATAATATGGTTAATATTACCTAAGTGGTAATATGAGGTATTATAATTCATAAATTATCTGTAATTTAAAAGGCAATAAACATTAAATCAAAATGTTTATCGCCTTTTCTCATGCCACTTTATTAGAATCATCACTAGATCCAGCTGCATCTATAACAACCCCAAGCTTTGTTGATATTATGGTATTGAGTTTATTAATTGATGTAGATAAGTTATTAATTTGTTTCTCTAAGCGTATTAGCAAATATGCAGCAACAGCTATAGCAAACCCATTATTGACTATAAGATTAATTAATTCATTAACTTCCATGATCATCACCTCCTAATTAGGATATATGTGAGGAAGTATATTATTTCATATTAAGGGATAAATAAATCTTTGCAATCAATAATAATATTAAAAATAAATTATTGTGTGCCACCTTGATTGATTATATGCTCATAATAATGAGCTATAGCTAAATCAACCAAAGTACTGACATAAGTATTTAAATTAGGGTGAATGCTCTTAAGTTCATTAAGTTTTCTAACAGTAGATGAACGGAGCATATAGGTTCTTTTGATAATCTAATATTATATTGGAATATAGGCAATATTATATTAGATTATCAAAATAAAGATGAATGGGGAGCAAAAGTAATCGATAATATTGCAAAAGAAATTAAATCAGAATTCCAAGATTTAAAAGGCTTTTCTCCAAGAAACTTAAAATATATGAGAAAATTTGCATTAGAGTATAAAAGTCTAGAATTTGTGCAACAGGTTGTTGCACAAATTACTTGGTCACATAATGTAGTATTAATGGATAGAATAGAAAAGCCAGATTATGCAGAAAGAGCCGTATTTGAAGCAGTTGTAAATCCTCTATTAGAAAATGGCAAGTTAAAGCGGACTTTGCCAGATAAGCCTAATAGCAAAAATCAAAAGTATATTAAATAAGATTAGGGGCTGTTGCAATATTGTAACGGCCCTTTAATCAAACATACAATTAATCTTCTCATACTCCTTCCCATTTTTCAAAGGTGGAATCTTTTAATGATGGCCTCTTAATATTCCATAACCAATCATAGTAGAAGCTACCTAAGGTTGAATTGTCACTTTTGTTAGCAAAGTTATCTTCATAAACCTTTAATTTAGATTTAGCTTCTTTTTGAGTTTTTCAATTAATATCATCTTAAAAATATGAATTTATTAGACAATAGTATCAATATAAACATATGAAAAACTTGTAAATAAATACAATTATAATATAATAGTTATATTGTATCATACAGAATAGTAATTAAAAGCGAATTGCATAGAAATCAAAGTAACATGATTAAATGGGGGCATGGTAATGGCAAAGTTAATATTATATAGTGACCAATTGATTAAAGAAAATAGGAAAATTGATGATGAACTTTTAAAAATGCTTAATAAGAAAAATCCATCGATAGCATATATACCTTCATGTTCAGACATTTCAAGAAAGTATTTTAAGCCTAAGGTGAAATATTATAATACTTTAGGAATTGAAAACATACAGTATTTTGATTTAGATTTAGAATATGATGAATTAAAAATAAAGGACATATTTAAATTTGATGCAATACATCTTTCAGGTGGTAATACGTTTTACTTCCTTCATCTTTTGAGGAAAAGAGGTCTTGTAGAACAATTACAATCGTATGTAAATAATGGTGGAATTTTGATAGGTATTAGTGCTGGAAGTATTCTCATGACTAAAACAATTGAAATAGCGGGTTATGGTGAGGACGGTGATGAAAATTTTATAGGTATTGATGATAAGTGTGCTTTAGGTTTTGTAGAATTTGAATTTATGCCTCACTGGAATGGAACAGAAGAATCATTGGATTCAGTTAGAACTTATGCAAGACTTAAGAATACGGTAGTTTATGTTTGTAAAGATGGTGATGGAATAATAGTTTATAATGATAGTGTAAGAGTAATTGGGAATGTGATTAAAATTGAATAAAACAATATATGATTTAAACTTAATATTCATAAAAGATGCAGAAGTTGCTGTAAAAAAGAAATAAAATATATTTTTATAAAAGGAAGATTTAATGATATGAATTATACACCTTTTATAGATAAAATTTATAACTTTATAGTGAAACATGTTGTTTTAACGTTGTTAATACTAGTAGTGATAGGTCTAGTCGAGTTTGAAAAATGTGGTAAAGCTATAGGCAGGTGTATTTATTATGCTACACACTAGTAAATTTTGATGTAGTAATTAATAAAAATGAATAATGCGATATTTACCAAATATTCTATAAGTGATTTACAATAGTTAAATCATGTTGATGTTTTTTGTGTAAGAATTATTGCATACTTTATAATATATATAGAACAAAATATTCAAAATATGATTGGAGAAAAGCATTGACTAGTGTATACGATGATTATGTTAACCGATTGAAAAATTATAACAACTTAATTAAAGAAGAAAACAAATCAATAAAAGTTATAGCATATTTAAGATTTTTTACCTTAATTATTGGTTTAAGTGTTACATTCTATACTTTTAGAATTAAAAGTTATTACATAAGCATAGGAGTTTTTATTCTTCAATTACTTATTTTTATTTATTTAGTCATTGAACATGATAAGGAAATTAAAAAAAGAAAATATTCTATAGCATTAAAAAATATAAATGAAAAGGAGATAAAGAAACTAAATGGACAATGGAAAAGCTTTGAGGATGATGGTAGCGAATTTAAAAATGAAGAGCATAGTTATTCTAATGATTTAGATATATTTGGAAAAGGCTCATTGTTTCAGTGGATTAATAGTAGTAAAACATTTATGGGAAGGCAAAATTTAAAAAGTAGACTTACAAATCCATTAAAAACTCCTTTGGATATAAATACAATGCAACAATCTTTGCAGGAGTTAGCTGCTGATTTAGAATGGAGACAACTATTTGAGGCAGAAGGAATGATTATTTCTAATGAGTGTATTAATCCAGAAGAGTTATATAAATGGTCGAAAGATAGAAATGAGTTATATGCTAAGACTTGGCTTATTTTATTAGTTAGATTATTGCCAGGTATAACACTTTTATTAATTATTTTGGCCTATTTTACTTCTTTAGTAAACTTTAAATTACTATGCTTTATGTCATTTGCCCAATTAGCAATTTTATTTATCGGTGCAAAAAAAAGAAGTGCAACATTTAATAATATTTATAAATATAAAAATAGTATAAATATATATTTAAGATTGTTAAGTTTAATTATAGAAAAGGATTTTAAAAGTGATTATTTAAAACAGCTAAAAAATAATTTAGTGATTTCTAAAGATGAAGATGCAGCAGCCGCAATAAAAAAATTAGCTAATATATATGATAAAATATCTGAAAGAAATAATGCATTCTTTATAATAATTAATATATTGCTGTTATGGGATTATCAATGTATGATACTATTTGAAAAATGGAGAATTAAATCAGGCAAAGACTTGAAAAAGTGGTTTGATGTTATAGGAGAATTTGAAGCACTAAATAGCATTTCAAATATTATTTATGAGAATCCAGAGTGGGTTATGCCTTTGATTTCAGATAATGATTATATAATAAAAGCTGAAAAAATCGGTCATCCACTTTTAGGTGAAAAAATGGTGTGTAACAATACTACAATTGACAAAACAAAAAATATTTTACTAATAACTGGTTCAAATATGTCTGGTAAAAGTACATTTTTAAGAACTGTAGGCATAAATTTAATATTAAGTTATATTGGAGCACCTGTATGTGCCAAAAAGTTTGAATGTTCATTAATGCAGATTTTTACTTGTATGCGAACAAGTGATAACTTAGAAAATAATATATCTTCTTTTTACGCTGAAATATTAAGAATAAAGATGATAGTCGAAGAGGTACAGGAGAATAAAAAAGTATTTTTCCTCTTAGATGAATTATTTAAGGGAACTAATTCTCTTGATAGACATGATGGTGCTATAGCATTAATAAAGCAATTAGGAGATGAAGAGGCATCAGGACTTATTTCTACCCATGACTTAGAATTGTGCGATTTACAGTACAAATACTCTAAGATTAAAAATTATCATTTTAAAGAGTATTATTTAAATAATGAATTAAAATTTGACTACAAAATTCGAGAAGGAGTATCAACTACTAGAAATGCTATACATTTACTTAAGTTAGCAGGTATAAGGATAAAATAACTGTTTAAATATGCATATGTTTATTAATTAAAACCTAATAAAATTTTCTACGTAATCTTCTTTATTGGTGTATTAATAGATGATTTAAATTCAAATTGAACTATTCATATATCAATAATTTAATCTAACAGAACCCCAAATATAAACAAAATTAAAGGCAATAAACATTAAAATAAAAATGTTTATTGCCTTTTCTCATGCCACTTTATTAGAATCATCACTAGATCCAGCTGCATCTAGAACAACCCCAAGCTTTGTTGATATTATGGTATTGAGTTTATTAATTGATGTAGATAAGTTATTAATTTGTTTCTCTAAGCGTATTAGCAAATATGCGGCAACAGCTATAGGAAACCCATTATTGACTATCAGATTAATTAATTCATTAACTTCCATGATCATCACCTCCTAATTAGGATATATGTGAGGAAGTATATTATTTCATATTAAAGGATAAATAAATTCTTGGAATCAATAATAATATTCAAAATAAATTATTGTGTGCCACCTTGATTGATTATGTGCTCATAATAATCAGCTATAGCTAAATCAACCAAAGTACTGACATAAGTATTTAAATTAGGGTGAATGCTCTTAAGTTCATTAAGTTTTCTAACAGTAGATGAACGGAGCATATAGGTTCTTTTGATATCTAAGTATTCTCCATCGATAGGTGGTGCACATCCATTAACTATTGGTGATTTTCTATTGTCTGTTAAGGTATTATTCTCATTATTTGAGAGAGTTTTTAATTGAGACATTGATGAAGTAGAAATATTGGAACTGTTTCTATCCCTTTTAGTAATATTAGCAATGTCACTATTAAAATTATCAATATCATTAGTATTAGTATCAGCATGAGCAATGGTATTATTATTGATACTAGAATTATTAAAATCTAGAGTTTTAGTAGAAGCTAATTCAGAAGCATGAATATTATTATTTGATAGAGTAATAGCTGGTTCATTAATCTTATCTGCTTTATCATCACTGAATGAAAAAAATGCAATGCACTTTCCTGTTATAATTGGTTCTTCGCTAAAAGAACATACATCAAGATCCTCTTCACAAGCGAAATCATTTTTGGGTTCTGGTGGTTTTTTCTTACCCATAAATTTATCTCCTTTACTTAGTATTCTTAAATAGGATATATGGTTTAAATTGAAATATTCTAATATTCTTCTCCATAAATATGGTGAAGAATATTTATTCTGAACAATATTTATTCTTCAGAATATGCGCCAAAAATGAGGGCTCAGAGATTATGAGTATAAAAAAGTTAGTTGCTTTTATGTGATTTTTGA
Organism: Clostridium gelidum; assembly: GCF_019977655.1. Lineage (NCBI taxonomy): Bacteria > Bacillati > Bacillota > Clostridia > Eubacteriales > Clostridiaceae > Clostridium > Clostridium gelidum. Next base: position 3,621,173 of record NZ_AP024849.1, on the reverse strand, counting down.
GATTGAAACATATATCCATAGTAGCAGCAAGAATTTTTTAAGTTGCAAATAAATTTTGGAGTGTGTTGTTAAATGGATGAAGAAGAAAAAGGAAACCCGACTCCTATTCAGTCGCTGGGGAAGTTCGAAGAACCAAATGCAAGATGCTCACAGAGAAAGTTCATGTATCCAAATATAAAATTTGGACATTCACTTTTGGATTCTCACTTCAAATGACTACAGAATACGATGAATACTATGACAAAAAAGATATTGCCATAATGATTAGAGATTCTACTTTAGATTGTGAACTGGGTTGCTCTTTATTAGAGGAAGGGTTGTGAATGATTGTAGTAATTGTAGCCTTAAATTTATTTGTGATCAGATTGATAAGGTTGCTGAGGCGTATATAGAAGAAACTACGAATATTGTTTGTAATTTTAGTGTTGATTAGACAGAATAAATATAGACACGATAAATATGGATAAAAGAAAATCCAAGGCTACAATTAGCCTTGGAATTTTTTTAAGTTCTTGGTTGCAGGAAAGTTCCGTATTGTGGCAAAGCCAGTCTTTTTATAGGTGCATAGCTACCTTTTTTAGAAGTGAAAAGTTCTTATATGTAGCATAGCTATTTTTTTTATAGGTGAAAAGTTCTTAATTGTGCTAGCGCACTTTTTTCAGAAGTGTATATCCTATATGAGAAAACAAGAAATTTGAAAGGGAAGGTGTATAAATGAGTAATTTTATAATAGCAGTAGGACATACTGCTAGTGGGAATGTTGGTTGTGGTGTTATTGATAGGCTGGATGAGAGTAATTGCAATAGGGCTATTGGAGCTTTAGTTGCAGAATATTTACAGCAAAAAGGTCATGGTGCTTATTTGCTTAGGATTGATGAAAATAATAAATATGACTGTGAAGACTGCTACTTAAGAGCAATTCAAGCTAATCAAATAGCACAAAGTTTAGAGGTAGACCTTTATGTGGAAATTCATATTAATGCAGGGGGAGGGATAGGACCTGAGGTATGTGTTGCTGGAAAATCAGAAGTGGCTAATCAATATGCCATAAAGGTAAGTAACGCTTTAGCCAGTTCTGTAAATTTACCTAATAGAGGAGTGAAAACAAGAAGTCTTATTGTTCTTAATAAAACTGTTATGCCTGCAATTTTAGTTGAGTGTTTATTTGCTGATAGTTCTGATGCCGATGTGTATGATCCAGAAGTTATTGCAAGAGCTATTGTTTGTGGGTTAGTTGGTGCTGATGGTTCAAGTAATAATGTTTGGAAGTTTGGGTGGAATAAAAATAATATTGGATGGTGGTATTGCACAAACGAGGTTGATAAATATTATTATAATGCTGATAATGGATGGAAAGAAATTGATGGGGAGTGGTATATCTTTGATAATAGGGGATATGCACTGCAGGAGGCTTGGTATTATGATAATAGTGATGGATTTTGGTATTACTTAGATGAAAGTTGCAAGATGGTTAAGGGGAGTAAGGATAAACCTTTATGGGTTTGGATTGATGGGGATTGTTATTGCTTTAATGAGCATGGGATGATGTATTGTGATTGTGTTACGCCTGATGGTTGGACATTCGATAGGAGTGGGGCTTGGGTAAGGTGATTGCATTATTAAATTATAGTATGATAAAACACTAAGAAAATGAAAGAAAACATAATAAAACTTACCTAAAATTGACATTATCTTTATCTTACAGTGTATCATTGAATTCGAATAGTTTAATGATACATATTAAGATAAAGATAATTTTATTATAAGGGATGATATATTATGATTTATAAATATGAAAGAGTTAGTACTAAGAAACAGAGTGTAGGCAGACAAGAAATGATTCTTGATAAACTAGGAATTGTTTTTAATAAGGCCTATACAGATAAAATAAGTGGAAAAAGTATTGATAGGCCTGAATTAAACAAATTAAAATTAGAGGTCAAAGAGGGCGATATAGTATAATGTGAAAGCATAAGTAGATTAGGAAGAAATGTCGATGATCTTAGGGGCACAGGTGACTATTTCAAGAATAAAGGTGTTACAGTTTATTTTATTAAAGAGGGTATAAATACAGATGGTGACGGTTATAAATTTATATTGACTATCCTAGGGGCCGTTGCAGAAATGGAAAGAGAAAATACAGTGGAGAGAGTGCAGCAAGGTGTCGCAAGATGTATCGAGAATGGAACAACTAAAACCGGTAGATGGTTTGGGAGAGAGGAAAAGAAAGCTGAGGATTTACCAAAAGACTTTAAGAAATACTATATAAAAATGATTAATAATGAATTGAGTAAGGTAGAAAGGGCTAAGTTATTAGGAGTGGGAAGAGCAACTTTATATAGGTGGATAAAATTATATGAAGGACAATAGATTTTATTAAGGACTTTTATTTAAAGTAGATACAAAAGAGGTTTGGGATAATGAAGGGTGAACCGTATCACAAATAAAGGATAGAAAGTAAAATTGAGTAAAGTTGATATAAGTTATAAATTAATAAGAAATAAATTATGATTTAATAATTTATATAAATAATTGAGGGGAACCAAGTCCAGCGGAGGAGGCTCTCCTTTTTCTGTTTTTTTAAAAGAATGTTTAGGATAAATCCTGTGAATATAAAAATTTGTATATAATAATGTTTAAAGGATAGTATATAAGTCGATTAAGGATTTCAATTCAATATCAGATTTAAAGGGTAAGACTTCTTTTTTATTATTAAAGCGATTTATCCAACATACATTAAAGCCAAAACTTTTAGCACCAGCTACATCCCAACTATTATAGAACTTAATATAAATGATAACTTACTAATTCATCTAAATAAGGTCGGAGAACCAAATCCAGAGGGAGACGGTTCTCTTTATTCATAACCATTGAAATCGCTAAGCATTTCAATAAACTTTTCAAGCTTAGAATCATCCCATTTTGAAATACGGTCATAGAAAGCAGATTCTTTCTCTTTTAAAGCATCTATAGTCTTTTGATTCCCAAGTTTAGTTAAAGTTAATAGTACACCTCGACGATCAGCGGGAGATGGTTCACTTTTTACATAGCCCAAGCCCTTAAGTTGATTTACAAGGCGGCTGACAGAACTACGATCCATAGCTGTTGATTCCGCTAAAGCTGTAGCACTGGTTGGGCCAAATGAAAAGAGCCAACGGACAAGGAGAAAAGCAGCTGGCTGTAATGTGATATCGAAGCGTGCTGCAGTTCTGACATTAAGTCCATGTGAAGCGCTAATGAGCGCATTTAGCTGCTCGCCTAGTTTTATTTCTAAATGCGTTCTGGCAGTATCTTCATTATGAGTATAATTATCCATGGTACACCTCAATTTAACATATTTACGTATATAAAATATACTTGACATATATCAAATAAAAGCATATATTTGATATATGTCAAGTATATTTATTTAGCTAATGCATGTCAAGTAAAAGAGAGAGATAAAAATATAATTTTAAAATATAAAGTGCAGATATAGATAAAGAATATGAAAATACAATAGCTAAACTAAGGAGGAAAGTTATGAATACTAATCTAATTGTTGTCATTACTGGTGCAACTAATGGGCTTGGACAATTAGTTGCAATTGAACTAGCAAAGCAAGGTGCTCATCTTGTATTGATAGCTAGAAATAAGAAAAAAGCTGAAATGACTAAAAAAATGTTAAATGATATTGTACCAAAAGTAGAAGTGGACTTTTTTCTGGGCGATTTATCATTGATGGCAGAGGTGAAAAGAGTAGGTCAGGAGATTAAAGCTGCATATCCCCAAATTGATGTGCTTGTGAATAATGCAGGAGTACATGCATTTGAACAGAGAATAACATCTGAGGGGTTCTCTGAAATGATAGCGGTGAACTATTTAGCTCCGTGGTTATTATCTAATATATTAGAGCAATCTTTAATGAAAGCTGAAAATGCTAGGATTGTAAATGTCGCTTCAGAAGCATCACGTAATCATGGTGAACTTAAACTTCCAGAGGATTTGACCAACACAGCTACGTTTAATACTAAAGGGTCATCTTTACTTTACGGAAAAACTAAACTACTTGATATTATGTTTACTGCAGAATTATCACGTAAACTTTCAAGCACAGGAATTACTGTTAATGCACTAAATCCAGGTTTTAATGTTACTGGTCTTGGACGTGAGCTCTGGTTTGCTTCGGTACTTGAACGTATATTAAAATTTCTTCATATTGGAGATCCACAGAAAGGTGCTGACATTATTGTCCGCTTAGCTATTGATAAAGAATACAATGGTGTGACTGGTGGATATTTCAATGTTGGAACTGGAAAACCTATTATTCCTGTGTATCCAGGGGGAGATATCACTATGCAAAACAAACTATGGAATGATACTAAAGAATTATTGAAGCGAGATAGCTTTATGGAATAAATTTATGAAACTACATGTGGTATTTAGAGGATCAGCATTTGTAAAGAACTGGATATTTCTGGTGAGAGAAAATAAGAATCGCGATTGTAAGTATGATTTTACAGTGTATATTTAAGTCTGGTAATAATAAATTCAGAGTAACAATAAAAAAAGTGATATCACTTGTCAATGATACGGTGAACCGTATCATAAGTAAATGAGAACTTTTTCTTATGATATGGCTCTCAGTAGCACATTTAAATTGTTTTTTAATGCTTTATATCAAAATATCGATACAGTTAATTAAACAATTTTACTTTTTTTATTGACTCTCTCATTATGTAATAGTTTATTATTAATATAAGCTTAAGTTAAGGAGATATTATATGCTAAAGATTGGAGAATTCTCAAAGTTTACTTGTATTAGTGTTCGTATGCTTCGTCATTATGATGAAATTGGATTACTTGCTCCAGAAAAAATTGATATTAAAAATGGGTATCGCTATTATACTTTTAATCAGTTAACACTAGCCAATAATATTCAAAGCTTAAAGCAAATGGGTTTTGGAATAAGTTACATTAAAGAAATGTTAATTAATGACAATAATTTGGAAACGGTTAAGAAATATATGAATATTAAATATCTGGAACTAAAAGATGAAAAAGAAAATATTGAAAATAAATTAAAAATGTTGGAAAACTCACTATTAATATTAAATACTGGCAAGATGAAAAGGGAATATAATGTAGTAATAAAAGAATTTAAAGAAATGAACTTAGTATATTATCGTGATATTGTTCCTACATATGACGAGATGGGGAGGATGTGGGATAATTTAGAGCTTGCAGTTATTAATATGAATATTAAACTTACAAATCCATCTTATCCACTAGCAATTTTTAATGATAGAGGATATAAAGAAAGTGATGTAGATATTTCAGTGTGTTTATCTGTTTCAGAAAAATGTATGGATAAATGTGAAATTAAATTCGAAGTATTTCCATTAACAACTGCTGCAACAGTAATATTTAAAGGAAACTACCACCAAATAAAAGATGTGTCTAAATCTATTGGGATGTGGATAAGTAAAAATAGTTATGAGTTATCAGCACCTAATTTTATAATATATCATGTAAGTCCACATGACACAAATAATCCAGATGAGTATGTAACAGAAGTATGTTTCCCTATAAAAAGTGATTTTCATAAATATGCAGAATAATAAAATTAAATAATAAATTACATAGGCTACACTATATAAATAAAAGTTAGAAGGGAGCATTCAAAAATGAAGAAAGAGAAAAGAAACATGAAGCCACTGACGATAGAAAGAAAGAATTCTTTTGTTGGCTATTGTAAGGTTGAACTTGTCGATAACCACTGCGGAGTTACGTTTCCTATGTCAGTTATGTATCCTACATATGAGGGTGGAAAGATAGAAGAGCTGGGGCAATTTAGCTTGGACTTATCAATAAATGCAAAACCTAAAGAGGGCAAATTTCCATTGATACTAATATCTCATGGAAGCGGTGGGTCGCACTTACTTTATCGAACGCTTGCTCATCATTTAGCTTGTAATGGTTTTATAGTAGGAATGCCTGAGCATCCATTCAACAATCGTAATAATAATACATTGGAGGGAACTGTAGAAAATTTGGAAAATAGACCGAGACATATTTACACTGCTATTGATTGGTTTTTTGAGAGCGAGAAATTTGCAAGGTTTTTAAAAACAGATTCTATTTCTATGATAGGTCATTCTATGGGTGGATACACTTCATTAGCAGTTGCAGGAGGTATAGCAACTTCATTTCCGAATGAATCTTTGGATGGAAAGCCTAAACAGATAAATGTAGAACATGATAGAAAGATTAAATCACTTGTTCTTCTGGCTCCAGCAACGGTTTGGTTTAAGGATAAAGGAGCATTGAGTGGAGTGGATATTCCCATTTTAATGATTGCTGGCGAAAAAGACCAATATACGCCACCTTTCCATGCACAGATTGTTTTGGAAGGGGTTGCTGATAATAGTAAAATCAAGTACAAAATTATTGAAAATGCTGGACATTTCTCATTTTTGAGCCCATTTCCACAATCTATGATTAAGCCGGAGTTTATTCCATCGCAAGACCCATTTGGATTTGATAGAGAGAAGTTTCATAATGAACTCAATATTGAGATATTGGATTTCTTGATGCAAGTGAAGTAAAAAATTAATTTAATATGATTACTTTTATACTATATTTGAGAAAGATAAGTATAGTCCTGCAATTAATTTGACAAAGGAGTTTATAATATACATACAATCAAATGATAAAAGATATTATAATAAGTAAGTATCGAAGGATACATTTATCCAGCCATATTCAGAAAACAATTCAGTGGATGATATGATTTTGTGGTGTGAAGATAATGCTATTAATAATGGAACATATCAAATAGGATACATATTTGGTGGAACTTTGAATTAAAGATAATAAAATATAAAATTATTGTAGTATTAATGGAAAATTTAAATATATATTATAATGGTGAAATAAAATAAAAGGAATACTTAGGGCAATAAGAGCTTTGAGTATTCTTTTTTCTGTTTTGAGGAGGTAATGGAAATGATAAAACTGTATAAAAGAGAACAAATAGAAGAACTAAAAGAAAAATACCCAAAGGAAGTAATAGAAGAAGCAGAAGAAATAAAAATTATGGCAGGTAAAAAATAATGGAACTTAAAATTCTACTATTTTATTTTCAGAAGCAAATATAATAAATTTATGGTGCAATAATGGTGCAGTAGATTACACAATCTATAGAAAATATTAAGTCTTAACTAGAAATTAGAATTCATAAAATGGCTTAGATTCAAAGATTAGAGAATAATTAGTACTTAATTAAAAATGATTTAATCCAATCCAGAAATCGCAAGTTCCAAAGGCATCTATAGAAATATAGATGTTTTTATTATTGAATAGACAAACCATACTTATATGAAAGTGTTAAACTAAATTCTAGATATATAGAATTTACTCTTACATACGGAATTTAACTTTTCATTTTAGCCAAATATAAATAAAAAATTATGTTCTCTTTACAACAAAACGTATGTTCGCTATAATATTTTATAAGAACAAACGTTTGGAGTTGATAGCATGTTTAGTAATGACGAAAGATTAATTTTTCATATAGATGTAAATTCAGCTTATCTTTCATGGACTGCAGTTAAGCTTTTGCAGTATGGAGAGAGTCTAATTGACCTTCGCGAATTACCTTCAGTAATTGGAGGCAGTGAAGAAAATAGGCATGGAATAATACTTGCAGCTTCAATACCTGCAAAGAAATTTGGAATTAAGACAGGGGAGCCTATATATGCAGCAAGACTTAAGTGCAAAGATCTTATTGTATATCCTCCAGATTATAATTGGTTTGTTAAGAGCAGCAATGCAATGTTTGAATTACTTAATGAATATTCTCCTGAAATTCAAAGATACAGTATTGATGAATGTTTTATGGATTGCACTCATTTTAAAGAGGATTATAAAAGAATGGCAATGAGAATTAAAATGAGGATAAGTGAAGAGCTTGGTTTTAATTGTAACATTGGCATTTCTACAAATAAGTTACTAGCAAAAATGGCTAGTGATTTTAAGCCTAAGAATACTGTACATACTTTATTTAAAGATGAAATGGCTTCGAAGATGTGGAATTTGCCAGTTGGAGATTTATTTATGGTAGGGCGTGCAAGTGAAGAAAAACTCCATAAGTTTAATATTAATACAATAGGTGAATTAGCTAAGTTTGATGTAAACCTTCTTACTTGCAAATTACATTCTCATGGGAAGCTTATATATGAATATGCAAATGGAATTGATAATTCAGAAATAAGAAAGTCTAATTATCTAGAGGTTAAAGGTATAGGAAATTCAACTACAATTTCTTATGATGTTGAAACTATGGAAGAGGCATTAAAAATACTTTTATCCCTTACAGAAAGTGTCTCTATGAGACTCAGAGAAAGCAATAGTTTGTGTGGCCTTGTTGCTATTAGTATTAAGACCAGCGATTTTATGCATTACTCTCATCAAAAACCATTAGAGAATTTTACAGATTGTACTAATGTAATTTTTGAAGGAATAAAAGAAGCTTTTAAAGAAGGCTGGAAAGGTGAAAAGATAAGACAACTCGGAGTACGCGTGACTAAACTTTGCTATAATTCATATTGCCAAGAAACCTTCTTTGACTTTGAAAATACAGAAAAACAAAGGAAGCTAGATAAAACTTTAGATACACTACGAAATAAATATGGTAAGGAATGTGTTATTAGATCAACATTTTTACACTCAGGAGTAAAGCCATTAAATGGTGGTACAGGATCAGATGATTATTATCCAATGATGAGTAGCATATTGTAAGAGGAGTGTAGAAAATGAAAGTGGTTGCTAAGAAAATAGAGATGATAGCTTACTTTAAAAAAGATGGAAAGATAACTCCTATAAAATTTAGAATTGAAGAAGAGGATAAGTGCCAGGTAATAAAAATAGGGAAGATTATAAGTACTGATTTGGAGAAGTTGTGTGGAAATAAGATGTGGGTGTTTACTTGTAGTGCTGTTGTTGATGGGGTGGAGAAGATATTTGAACTGAAATATGATTTTGAGGGGTGTAGGTGGGTGCTTTTTAAGATTTAGATTAAGATTAATATAAACTGAGAAATAAACAGTGTTTGAGGAAAATGAAATATTTTGAAAAATAACAGATAAGTAACATTGAATCAGGATAAACTTATAAAACATAAATTGAGTGATGTAGTTATACTAACACTTTTTGCAATATTAAGTAACGATAATGAATGGTCTGAAATAGAGGCTTTTGGAATAAAAAAAGAAAAGTGGCTAAGAAATTATCTTGAATTAGAGAATGGTGTACCATCTGATGATACTATTAGAATAATCATCTCTAATATTGATAGTAGATATTTTCATGAAATAGTTATAAAATTTACAACCATAATGTAGACTATTTTTGTATTTTGAATTATATATCCTGAACATAAACCCTCATTTATGTTTTACCTACAATAATTTTATATTTTGCTAGTAACAAACTTATCGCATAGAAAATTTCGAGATAAGTCAAAAATAGAGTTACAACGACTATGGTACCAAGCACCTGTTAATAATAATTACGAGATAAAAAGCCCACTATGTACTGTCTTGTGATATGCTCCCTTTATGGTAGACAGTTAAAATAATAAAACTGTTTCTATAAAGGGGGTATTTTTATGTCAAGAAAAGCAAAGTATTCTTTAATTGAAAAGCTAAAAGCAATTGAAGAATATATATCAGATGAAAAAGGAGCTACTCAAATAATTCATGAACTGTCGATTGACCAATCAACATTCTACGAATGGGTTCGTAAATATAGGCATAATGGATTAGAGAGTTTAAAAGCATCATCAACAAACAAGTATTATTCTGATTCAGTAAAGATTACTGCGGTTAAAGATTATCTTGACGGAAAAGGTTCTTTGAGAAATATATGTGGTATATATAGAATCTCATCTACTTATGTTCTCAGAAATTGGATTAAGAAGTATAATAGTCATAAAACATTTAAATCTCATAATAAGCAAGGGGATAGAATTATGACTAATGGAAGAAAAACTACTTATGAAGAAAGAATTGAGATTGTTGCATTCTGTATTTCGAATAATGATGATTATCAAGCTACTGCTCATAAATTTAAGGTTTCTTATCAACAAGTTTATACATGGGTAAGAAAATACAAAGCTAATGGATATGAAGAGCTAACGGACCGTCGCGGTAAGCGTAAAGAGGCTGATGAGCTTACTGAGTCTGATAAATTATCCGCACAATTAAAACTTATTGAAGCAGAAAATAGACGTTTACAAATGGAGAATGATTTCTTAAAAAAATTGAAGGAAGTAGAAAGAAGGCGATAAACACTAGAATACTCCACGAATATAAATATATTTCTATAAAAGAATTACATGATGAAAATGGCTATTCAATAGCTGATTTATGCAATTTAGCTAGTATTGCACGATCATCTTACTACAAATGGATTAACCGTTCAGAGACTGAATTAGATAAAGAGAATTCGATAATACTAAAAGAAATTGTTAAACTTTATGAAGATGTACATGGTATCTATGGATACCGCCGGATAACAATGAATATAAATCGACGTCTTAATAAACAGTATAATCATAAACGAATTTATAGATTAATGAAGTCTATTAACATGAAATCAGTTATAAGAAAAAAGAGAAAGTCTTATTTGCAAAGTACTCCACAAATCACGGCAGAAAACAAATTAAATAGAGAATTCTATGCAACGAAACCAAATGAAAAATGGTTAACAGATGTTACTGAATTCAAGCTACTTAATGGTCAAAAGGCTTACCTCAGTGCAATATTTAATTTATCAGATAAAAGCATTATTTCTTATGTGGTCGGTCACTCAAATAACAATCAACTTGTTTTTGATACACTTGACTTAGCAGTAATTGCTAATCCGACCGCAAAGCCACTTTTTCATAGTGACAGGGGATTTCAGTATACCAATAGAACTTTTAAGGCTAAACTTGATAAAATCAATGCAACTCAAAGCATGTCACGTGTCAGTAGGTGTATCGACAACGGACCAATGGAAGGTTTTTGGGGAACTCTCAAATGTGAGATGTATTATTTGCAAAAGTTTTATACATATGAAGAATTGAGACAATCAATTGATGAGTACATAGTATTTTATAATACAAAAAGGTTACAGAAAAACTTAAAAGGTCTGACTCCAATTGAATATCGAAATCAGACCTTAGCTTCATAATTTTTTATTTTTTCATCTGTCTACTTGACAGGGTGCAGTTCATTGTACGTAGTGGGTTTAACATTATTGTAAATTAATTTTTATAGCTTGATCTTTAAACAACTCCATATGATCTACTCCAGTAAAGGTACCAATTTGTGTAATTTTTGAAAAATCCACATTTTTATTAGCGAAAGTTAGTGTTTCGGTAAATTGCCCAGTTTGTCTATCAACTGCTGTAGCGCCGCCACAGGTACCAAGGTCAAGCTCATTTCCATCCACATCGTAGAATAGAAATGCGGGATCATAAAATTGAATCCCTTCATTATGGTATTTAATCCTTATTACGTTTTTATCAAACTCTATCTTATCAACAACCCTGCTGCCAGTATTACTTGTTTTAAAAGTTATAGGAAGCTTCTGTATATCAACCTTTTCAATAATAGAGTTACCTGACTCAGTAAATTTTATTGGGACTAAGCTTATATATTTCATATTGATAGTTCCTTTTATGAATTCAAAAGAATTCGTTGCTTTACCAAAACTATTACCACTCATATCTATGTTTAATACATCTAAATTAGTATCATTATCATCAAAAATAGCAAATGTGTCAAATATATTGTCATCCGAAGTTTTTTCACTTATAACTATTTGATTTCCAAAAGGTGAAATAGACACCTTATCTATTGTAATATTATGCTTATAGTCTCCTAGATTAATAATTTTATTTATATTCGGCTTTACTGTTTTAGTTTCAACAGCAATATCAGATTTATCTACGCTCGCCTTAATTTCCCATTCTCCTTTTGTTCTAAATATTTCATCTGTAGATATTTCAAGGTCAAACTCCTCAGGTAAATCAATTTGAGATACGTTAAATCTCCTCATTACCTTTAAAACCTTATCACTCTCAAAATAAGCATCTACATCGCTATGGTTGGCTGGCTCTGCTTCTTTTCCGTTGATTTTAAGTTGTAGAAAAGGAGTGGATAAAACAGCGTCAAAAATCTTAGCCTCGTCGTCATTAGGAAACATATCTATGGAGCTTTGGCTTTCTATAGTATAAAAGATATTAATAAAATTATCATCTGTTGCTATATTATCTACTGTTAATTTTATACCTTTGTCCTCAGCTGAAATCCCTACTGATTTATTAAATTTGTCAAAACTGGTTTTATCAGTAATATACCTTGTATCGCTTTTATTGTTAAAGTAAGATAGAATCCCATTCACCATATTTTTAACTGCTGGATTTGTGCTTGCCATAACAGTAGTTCCGGATATGGCAGCTACCAATGCAGCAACTAAGGCTATTTTTATTATAGGCCTTTTATATTTTTTATTCTCAGGTAAGTTAGCAAGTATGTTATTAATGTTTTTATTTAATTTCTCTGGTATGTAACAGACATCTTCTTGAGCCTTTTTCTTCAACAGCTTATCAAAATCATCTAATTTATTCAAAACTATCACCCCTTAAATTATTTTCCATCATAGCCTTAAGCTTTGCTTTAGCTCTACTTAGTCTAGACTTTACCGTACCTTCAGAAATATTTAGAATAATACTGATATTCTTTATGCTTATATCATCATAGTAAAATAGAATGATTACACTCTTAAATTCCTCATCTAATTGATTAACATAAAACATAAGATTATCCTCAGTCTTATCTTCGTAGCTTCCTTCATAGTCAGCGAAATCATCTACAAGCTCTAATTTCTTATGTTTTTTTATTATGCTGTAGCATTCATTTACAAGTATTTTCATAATCCAAGGTTTAAAGCTATCCATTAGTTTTAGTTTATATATATTTGTATAGGCTTTAATAATTGTTTCACTTATAGCATCCTGAACATCAGCCTCGTTCTTTAATATACTTTTTGAAAGCCTATAGAGAGATACTCTATTCTCCTGTATAATCTCTACAAAAGAATCCTTGCTAAGAGTTTTAAAATTAACAATTTCTATTTTGGAATTTACTGTAGTACTAGTTTCTAATACCAAGTTTATCACCTCCGTACATATGATAGATGATTTATAGAGCAAAAAGGTTCCCGGATATTAAGAGAATAATAAATAAATTATATAATAAGATAATAGGGGTTGCCACCGAACTATACTTTAAAGATTGAAATCATCTCAAAAAAACATTATTTCCAACTGAGATATCACAATATGAACCGTTTGTTATAAGAGAAGTTCTTCATAATTGTATAGTTCATCAGGATTATATTTTGGGTGGAAAAATTAATGTTGTTGAAAGAGACGATGAACTCATATTTTCTAATTTAGGAAGTTTTATTCCACGGAGTATTGAAAATGTAATAGATAGAGATTCACCAGAGGAATATTATAGAAATCAGTTTTTAGCTAATGCCATGGTTAATTTAAATATGATTGATACAATTGGTAGTGGAATAAAGAAGCTGTTTATACTTCAAATGCAAAGATATTTCCCATTGCCAAACTATAATTTATCTGATAAAGGTAAAGTCACAGTTAAAATAATAGGAAAAATAATTGATGAAAATTATACAAAATTACTTATAAATAATACAAATTTAGAATTAAAAACAGTTATTGCATTAGATAAAGTGCAAAAGAAAGAACAGCTCACAGAGAATGAAAGAAAAATGCTTAGACAAAGAAAAAAATTAAATATTAACGAATCCAATAAAAAGGCTGTACTACAAGGTATTAAAACCAAGTAATACAGCCTTTTCTTTAAATAATTGGTGCCGCTAGCCGGATTCATAAGGAGTTTGTTTACTAATAAGTAGTAATGCTTGAAAAGCCCATGGTTACGCAGTTTTGTATATGTACAAGTAATTTCGATTTTCAGTAGTTTTTTGTGCCGTAGAGGGGAAAATTATCGCTTGTAGTTAAGTGATATCAATGCTTGAAAGAAAACTTGGAAAATGAAATTAAAAATAATAATATGCATGATATTTAAAAATAACTAAAAAAATAGTACATTATATGGGATTATATGTAAATAGTATGTGATATAATATTATTTATATATAAGTTTGAAGATGACTATTTTTATAATCTCGAAGTTATGATAAACTTAATTAGAAATTCATATGCTATATATGTTGCAATTTAAATGTTACCTGTTGATAACTGAATTTTAGAAATTCTGTAAGAAAAATTAATGTTAAAAAAGTGAGAATTTAAAAGTGAATGTTCACATTTCATGTTGGAAACATGAACTTTATTTTTGAGCTATCAACAGCAATTGTTAATTGCAATATATATACATAGTAAAGCGAGGTGACCAAGGTGCTGGAAAATTATATTGAAACGTTGATAGCAGAAGCTACAGAGATAGATTTTAAGGCAGACTTAGAAGTAAAGAAGCCTAAAAGCTGGTTAAAAAGTGTTAGTTCATTTGCTAATGGAATTGGAGGAATATTAATTTTTGGAGTAGATGATAATAAAGAAATTAAAGGATTATCAGATATTCAAAAAACTTCTGAAAGAATTACAGAGCTTATTAAGGAAAAAATTGAGCCACAGCCAGAAATAATTATGAAACCTTATAAATCAAAAGATAGAAAAGAGGTTCTTTGTGTCAAAGTATATTCTGGAATGGCAACACCATATTATTATTCTAATGATGGAAATAAGATAGCTTTTATTAGGATTGGAAATCAATCAGTAATAGCGCCACCACATATATTAAATGAATTAATATTAAAAGGACAAAATAGGACTTATGATTCTCTAATTTCAGAGTATGATATTGGAGCGTATAGTTTTACTTTGCTGGAAGCAACTCATAGAGAAAGAAATGGAGATATAATGGAGAAAAGAGACTATATTTCCTATGGACTTGTAAATCAAAAAGGAAAGCTTACTAATGCAGGAGCATTATTTTCAGATCAATGTCCTATAAGAAACTCTAGGATATTTTGCACCAGATGGAATGGTATTACTAAAGGGTCAATATTTGATGATGCAATTGATGATAAAGAGTTTAGTGGAAGTTTGATTTATCTTTTAGATAGTGCTACAAGTTTTATAAAAAATAATTCTAAAAAAAGCTGGAGAAAAACAAGTAATGGGAGAATAGAAAAGCCAGATTATGCAGAAAGAGCTGTGTTTGAGGCAGTTGTAAATGCTATTATTCATAGGGACTATCTAGTTCAGGGAAGTGAAGTTCATATTGATATGTATGATGACAGAGTATCTATATGGTCACCAGGAGGAATGTTTGATGGAACAACAATTCAAGAACATGATATATTTAATATTGAATCAAGAAGAAGAAATCCTATTATAGCCGATTTATTTAATAGACTTAGATTTATGGAACGCAGGGGAAGTGGCCTAACAAGAATAGTTGAAGAAACAAAAAAACTTGTTGGATTTTCAAAAGAATATATGCCAGAATTTGAATCGACTCAATCAGAATTTAGAACAATTTTGAAGAATGTAAATCATATTAGTGGTCAAGATAGTGGTCAAGATAGTGGTCAAGATAGTGGTCAAGATGATACGATAAAAGAAATACTTGAATTTTGCGGAGTGGCAAGAGCTAGAAATGAAATTCAAGAATTTTGTGGAATAAAAAGTCGTGATTATTTTAGAAAAAAAATCTTAAATCCTCTATTAGAAAATGGCAAGTTAAAGAGGACTTTGCCAGATAAGCCTAATAGCAAAAATCAAAAGTATATTAAAGAATAATAAAATAATTATATATGAATTAAGATTATATTATTAGGATTACAAAAGGGGTAAATTGGAGCAATATGGACTGATTGTAAAAATGTCTCAAACCTATAGAAGTTATACTTTGAGTGGGTTCTAAGAGTTAAGTTTAGGGTATCTAAAGGTGGGCATGGAATACTAGATGATGTAATAGAAAAAAGATATGCACATTGAAAAAAGATGTTATTAAAATATGTGATGAAGTTAACATTTATGATAATACAGATGAATTTATACAACTTATAAATATTAAGAGTGGAAAATTAACTTGGAAAGATAAGAGTATGCCAGAATGGACGAAAATAATATTGAAGCAGTTATAATTTAAATAACTATGGCTATTGATTAAATAATAAATTTCGTGCAATTGTAGCCAATGTTATTTAATGTCCAAAAGGAAAATATTAAGATAAGATGGATTTGTAGTTAAAATATTACAAGATGCTATAAACGTCACTATTACTAGGCTTAGAGGATTAATTGCTGGTAAATACAGCATTTGTTGCAGAAGTGGGAAACAAATAAAAAAGGCTGTACTACAAGGTGTCTAAACCAAGTAATACAGCCTTTTCTTTAAATAATTGGTGCCGCTAGCCGGACTCGAACCGGCACGGTATCGCTACCAGAGGATTTTGAGTCCACCACGTCTGCCATTCCATCACAGCGGCATGTAAACCAACAAAAACTATTCTATCATGTATAAGAAAATATTTCAATACTTATTTTTTTATACATGATGAAATAGTTTCAATACTACTTTTTTATTTAGCCACATGTAAAAAAATAATGTGTTAATGATGGGAATTGTATTTTGTATTATATAGTGAGGTAGGCTAGTTTTATAGTGAATGTTAGGTGAATATGAATTAGAATTTAGGTTGTGAAAATAATTTTACAGAAACAATTACCATGCAGAAGGATATTCGTCAATATGTTCCCTAAATAAATATTTTTATTTATTTCTAGCAGAAATTTTGAAATAAAGGTTGTGACAAGTCGAATGATTTGCTAGAATAGTAGTAGGGTAAAATGCCCCCAGCGGGTTATTTCATGCCCAACTACAATATTAAAAAGCTTAGAAATAAGATTTAATAGTTGTAATTATCTATTAATTAGGGAGGAGCAAAAATATATGATGTATTCAAAAGAAGTTGAAGAAATGTGTGTACTTGCTAAAGGTCCTAATCACGGATCAGCACCAATTCCTGAAGAAGGAAAATGGGTTCAATCTAAAGAAGTTACTGATATATCAGGTTTAACTCATGGAATAGGTTGGTGTGCGCCACAACAAGGAGCTTGTAAATTAACATTAAACGTTAAAGAAGGTATTATCCAAGAGGCGTTAGTTGAAACAATTGGATGTTCAGGAATGACTCATTCAGCTGCTATGGCTTCAGAAATATTACCAGGAAAGACAATATTAGAAGCATTAAACACAGATTTAGTTTGTGATGCTATAAACACAGCTATGAGAGAATTATTCTTACAAATCGTTTATGGAAGAACTCAAACTGCATTCTCAGAAGGTGGACTACCTATCGGAGCAGGTCTTGAAGATTTAGGTAAGGGATTAAGATCTCAAGTTGGTACTATGTACGGAACTCTTGCAAAAGGACCTAGGTACTTAGAAATGGCTGAAGGCTATGTTACAGACATCGCTATAGATGCAGATAAAGAAATCATTGGATATAAGTTTGTTAACTTAGGAAAAATGATGGAAAGCATTGGAAAAGGCATGGATGCTAATGAAGCATTAGAAAAGGCTAAGGGACAATACGGAAGAGTTGCTGAAGCTGCTGAATTAATGGATCCAAGACATAAATAATTATTTGTAAAGGAGGAAAATTTATTATGGTAATGTTTGAAAGTTATGAAAGAAGAATTGATCAAATTACTCCAGTACTTAAGAAGTACGGAATGGAAACTCTAGAAGATGCAAAGGCAGTTTGTGCAGATCTTGGAATAGATCCTTACACAATTGTTAAGGAAACACAAGCAATTGCATTTGAAAACGCTGGATGGGCTTATACTTTAGGAGCTGCTATAGCTATAAAGAAAGGCTGCAAGAAGGCTGCTGATGCTTCAGAAGCAATCGGAGAAGGATTACAAGCATTTTGTATCCCAGGTTCTGTTGCTGATGACAGAAAAGTTGGACTTGGACACGGAAACTTAGGAGCTATGCTTTTAAGAGAAGAAACTAAATGTTTCGCATTCTTAGCAGGACATGAAAGTTTTGCTGCTGCTGAAGGTGCTATTAAAATAGCAGAAGAAGCTAACAAAGTAAGAAAAGAACCATTAAGAGTTATATTAAACGGTCTTGGAAAAGATGCTGCATTCATAATCTCAAGAATTAATGGATTCACATATGTTCAAACTAAATTTGACTATTATACTGGTGAAGTTACAGTAGTTAAAGAAAAAGCTTACTCAACAGGAGCTAGAGGTAAAGTTAAGTGTTATGGTTGTGACGATGTTAGAGAAGGTGTTGCAATAATGCACAAAGAAGGCGTTGACGTATCAATCACTGGTAACTCAACTAACCCTACTAGATTCCAACATCCAGTTGCAGGAACATACAAGAAAGAATGTATCCAAGAAGGTAAGAAATACTTCTCAGTAGCATCAGGTGGTGGTACAGGAAGAACTCTTCACCCAGATAACATGGGAGCAGGTCCAGCTTCATACGGTATGACTGATACTATGGGAAGAATGCATTCAGATGCACAATTCGCAGGATCATCATCAGTTCCAGCTCATGTTGAAATGATGGGTCTTATCGGAATGGGTAACAATCCAATGGTAGGAGCTACTGTTGCAGTTGCTGTTGCTGTTCAACAAGGAATGAATAAATAGTAATATTAACAAAAAAGTTCTGAACGAAATAAAAAAGTTCTGAATAGAGAGTTCAATGTAAGGTTATTTTTAACCAAGCATTGGGCTCTTTTTTGTTTGCAAAAGTTTTTGGTAAAAGCCTCTACAGAATAAGAATAATAAGAGCATCCCCCAATCGCACTGCGTTAATTGAGAGCAAGAAGAGGCGAAGCCTCTTTAAAGCTTTGGCCGGGCAATGTCGTCAACTTAACAAGATAGTAGCAAAAATTTCCATACAAATAATAAATTATATAATGATAAATTTACAAGATATGCTATAATTAATGCATGATTGTAGATTGAAGTGTATAAAGTTATAATGAGGTGCAAATAATGAAGACTATAGTAATATATAAGTCAAAGACAGGCTTCACAAGGAAATATGCAGAATGGATTGCGGAAGATTTGTCAGCAGATACTTTTGATATATCAAAGGTGACCATCAATATACTAACCGCATATGATACCATAATTTATGGGGGGAGTTTGTATGCGATAGGAATCATTGGAGTAAAGTTAATAACACAAAACATTGACAAACTTAAAGATAAAAAGATAGTTGTTTTTGCAACTGGAGCATCGCCATCAAGAGAGGATGGAATAAATGAAATTATAGATAAAAATTTTACTCAAGAGCAACAAAAATATATTAAGTTTTTTTATTTAAGAGGTGGCTTTAATTATAGTAAACTAAATCTTTTTGATAAATTCCTTATGACATTACTGAAATGGAAAATAAAGAATAAAAAGCAGGAGGAGTTATCATCTGATGAAATAGGTATGCTTGCTATATATGATAAGCCAGTAGATTTTACAGAGAAGAAAAATATAGATAGAATAATAACTTATGTTAATACGTAAAGTTGGTACATTATGTACAAGTAAAATAAATACCAGATTTAAATATCACATTGTTTAGTGTGATATTTTTTGTTACGCACTAGGAAAATATGAAGTAGAAGCTAAATAACAAATTATATAATGATAAATTTACAATATATAATATAATTAATACATAATGGCAATTGTAATGCGACTTAACTTTATAAAAGCACATGAGATAGTAGATCAATAAAAGGAAAAAATTGATATGATGCAAAAATAATTGAGAAAACCTGCCATTGGAATAAAATTGCGGGTTTTTGTATCCTAAAAATCAGTCTCACTGAAGCTAGTGTTTTTAGTGAAGAAGCAAAATATATCATTGACTATAATAATAGGACTGCAACAAAAATTGCTATGAAAGCAGCTGTTATCTATCAGTAAAATTAAGGTAGAAACAGATTAGAAAGTTGTAAAAATGATGGATGTGAAGCAAGCATTATGCTAGACTCATAGCTTTTGTTAATATTCCATTGAGCTATATATATATGACATTTAACCATTTACTGGAATACCATAAAAGTACATAATTAAGATAGAATTTATTTTAATACTATTTCTATTATGCGAGGAGGAATTAATATGAAATTTGATCATGGTGCTTTTCAAGTATCAAATATGGATGATTCAATTGAATTCTATACAAAAAAGCTTGGTTTTAAATTTAATTTTAGGTCAATTAATGAAGCTGAAAAAGAGGAATATGCATTTCTCGAACTAGAGAATGCTCGTATTGAATTGATACAAGACTTAAAAACTACATATCAAAAACCTGAAATAAGAAAGCCATATTGTCCTCATTTTTGTATAGAAGTTCATGATATGGGAGCAGCAGTTGAAATGTTAAAAAAATATAATATGAATATTTTAAGAGGACCATTAGAGGTAGCAGGGGAAGAAACCTGGATTTACTTCTCTGACCTAGATAATAATATTTTAGAGTATATCCAATGGTATAAGAAAAAATAAGATATTTTTAATATAGGGTAGCGTACGCAAAAATGATATTTCATACGCTAAGAAAAATATAATTCCATAAATGCAAATATTTTACTCGTTAAATTTGCAAATTAAATTGTTTTTATAAATTTTAAGTTTTGAATTCTTATGTAACTATGTAATCTTTTGGCTAAAATCGTACATTCATTTTTTTGCACCCGATTTACGGTAGTAATGGTTAATTAAATAAATGCTTGTGCCGCAACAGTAAAAAATGCGAGATAATGAATTGAAATAAATATTATAAATTATGGAGGGTATTATGACTATAAGAGAGAAAATGAAAAATGGTATGTTGTATGTAGATGTTGGGGAGGGACTTGACGAGGAACGTAGAAGGTGTAAAGAATTATTATATGATTATAACAATACACATCCAAATGAAGAAATAAAAAGGAAAGATTTGCTGAAAAAATTATTGGGCGATATGGGTGAGGATATTTGGATTGAACCACCAGTACACATGGCATATGGTACAAATGTGCACATTGGCAATCATTTTTATGCTAATTTTAATCTTGTAATTGTAGATGATATTGATGTTTATATAGGTGAGCATGTAATGATAGCACCTAATGTAACAATAACACCTACAGGCCATCCCGTTGACTCAGATCTTCGCAGACCAGGTACTCAGTTTTCAATTCCAGTAAGAATTGGTAACGATGTATGGATAGGCTCAAATGCAGTAATTTTACCAGGAATCACGATTGGAGATAATTCAGTTATTGGTGCTGGAAGTGTTGTTACTCATGATATTCCTGAAAATGTAATCGCTGTAGGAAATCCATGTCGTGTATTAAGAAAGATAAATGAACGTGATAAAGAGTATTATTATAAAAACAGAAGGGTTGATTAATTTTAATGTAATTAATAATAATTCAAGTGACAGATTTCGAGTATAACCTACATTACAGTTAGATCGCAATGTTCATACATTGTAAATCAATAAAAATAAATAACAGATTGTAAAATCGCATTATTCAAGAGTTTGAATTTGCGATTTTTTTCTTGCACAATAGGATAATATGAAGTAGAAACTAAATGACAAATTATATAATGAAAAATTTACAACATATGATATAATTGATTCATAATGGTAAATTTATGCGAAACAAATATTATTGTATATGAGAAGGTGATTATGATAAATAAAGCAGTAATAATAGCAGTATCAAGTGTTACAGCAGGTGGAAAAACAACAATAATAAACGAACTCAAGAAAAAAATGAAAAGTGCTAAATCACTTCATTTTGATGATTATGATTTTGAAGGAGAAGTTGAGGATTTTCATCAATGGGTGATGAATGGAGCAGATTATAATGAATGGAACTTAGAGCCACTAAAAAAGGATATATTGAAATTCAAAGGAGATAATGAGACTCAATATATTTTATTGGATTATCCATTTGCATATAAAAATGATTTGATTAAACAATTTATAGATTATGCGATTTTTATTGACACTCCTTTAGATATAGCAATGGCAAGACGTGTGTTACGTGATATGTATAATGCTACTGGGAATGAAATCAGGGAAGATATGAGTTTTTATTTGAAATATGCGAGAATTGCATATGAAGAAATGCTAAAGACTATTCTGCCAAATTCGGATTATGTTATAGATGGCAGTATGGAGTTAGATGAAATTGTCAAACAAATTATGAATATATTAAAAATAAATTATGTGAGCAAAACGAATGAATGTAATTCATAATGTTCTACTATCATGTAGCAGGATCAATAAGTAAAATTAAATATAAAAAATTAGAATATCGTATTATTCAATAAAATGTACCCTTTGTAAAGGACATTGTTAAAAATACTGTGTAGAATCAATGAGATGATTTCTGTATTCAACAGGAGTCATCCTTTTTAAATTCCATTGATATCTATAGTTGTTATAATAAATCATGTACTGGTCTATCTCATTTTTTAGGTCTTCTAATGTTTGGCATTGTTTTATGTTTACTTCATCTTTGAAATGCCCAAAGAATGATTCCTGCGGGGCGTTGTCCCAACAGTTTCCTCGTCTAGACATAGATTGACCAAACCCACATTCTTTTACTAACTTCTGAAATTTAGGACTTGTGTAGTGTGATCCTTGATCTGAATGAATGAAAGCTTCAGGATGAAATTTTACACTTTTTGATTTCTTAAGATTGGTGATAGTATCGATAACTATATCTAATGTGAGACTATCAGATACATTATAAGCCATTATTTCATTAGTTGATGCATCTTTAATGGTCGACAAATAAGCCTTTTTGCTTTTATTTTTATAGAACAAATAGGTAATATCCGTAAGCAATACTTTGCCAGGGGTATTCTGTTTGAAATTCCTATTAAGCACATTAGGTAAGACTTTATGTTCTTTAGTTGCTTTTACCATTCGTCTATATGGATTTGCTTTTCTATAAGGACAAACTATGTCATATTTTTTCATAAGTCTGCGAATACGTTTTAGATTATATACAACTCCATATTGAGATTTCAATACCATCTTTATTTGTCTTGCACCTTTTTTATGTTTTTTGAAGTTGAATGCCTTTAAAATTATATCTTTAACTTCCAAATCATTATCGTTGCGCTTGCTGCGCAAGCATTCGGATTTTGCTGAAAAATAATTATAATATCCAGAACGTGATACACCAGCTAATGTGCATAAATAGCTTGTCATATTCTTTAATTTATATTTTTTAATTACTGATTTAATAAGAATGAAATTTTCTTTTGTTAATGAACCTATTTTCGTTTTATCACTCTCCTTTCTATCAAATCGAGTTTTTTTAATAATTCATTCTCAGCTTTCAGTAGAGTAGTTTGTACTTTAAGACGTTCATATTTTTCGTCTATAGAAAGTTCCTTATCACGAGGTCGCCCAGCTTTGCCTTTTCTTGTATCATCTAAACCATGTATACCGTTTTCCTTATAGGCAGCACGCCATTTTTTACTTATCGATTCAATTCGTCCAATCTCTAAGATACTTATCACGAAATCAGATTCTTCAAATATCTTTCGTGGAAACTTTCCTTTTTCGTATTCTGATATAAAAATTCGTCTGAATTCATCTGTATATGTAATTGATCTTTCACTAACATTTTTTACATATTTATTTCTAGATATCAATTCTATTTCTTCTTTTGTAAATAACTTATTACTCATAAAATCTACTCCTATCTCTTTGTTTTATTATACATAAAAACCCTATAAGATAGATATTTTATTTACTGTCTATCTTATAGGGTACATTTTACAATGAATTTGCGATATTTTTGCTACGCCCTAGGATAATATGAAGTAGAAACTAAATGACAAATTATATAATGATAGATTTACAAGATATGCTATAATTAATGTATGATGGTAAAATTTTGCGAAGTGTATATAAAATGGAGGATAATTTATGAAAGATTTATTTTTAGTTGAGCCTAATAAACAATATCAAAAGAGTTTTGAAAATTATGCTCTAACATACAGAAAAATAAATGATGAACATTATTTTAATAAGTATAAAAAAGCCTTAGAAAATTTCCAAGATTATTTAAACAACTTGCAGAATTATTCAAAGGGAAACGAGTTACCTCAAGGAGAGGTTGTAACTTCTACATTCTGGTTAATTGATAAAAAAGAAGTTGTAGGAGTAGTGAGAATTAGACACCAAGAGGTAGAATGTGCTGGGCATATAGGTTATGATATATCACCTGATTACAGAAATAGAGGTTATGGTTTTCAGATTTTAAAGCTGGCATTGGGAAAGGCTATAAATATAGGAATAGAAGAAGTAATTTTAACTTGTAATATAGACAATACAGCCTCAAAGAAAATTATAGAAAAGAACAATGGTAAATTATTAGGAACTATTTTTGATGAAGAGGACAATGAATATCTGTACAAATATAGTATTACAGTAGCAACTAACTAAATTTCTTTCACTTTATTCTTATATCATGTGGCAGGATCAATAAGTAAAATTAAATATAAAAAATTAGAATATCGTATTATTCAATGAATTTGCGATATTTTTGCTACGCCCTAGGAAGATATGAAGTAGAAGCTAAATAATAAATTAAATAATGATAAATTTACAAGATATGCTATAATTAATTCATAATGGTATTTAAATGCGTACTAACTACTGAATTTTAATTTACGAACAATGTTCGTTGATAATTAAACAATACGTCATTTGTATACTTTTACAAATGACAAATTTTAGTAAAGATTTAATGAAATTATCTAAAAACTATGCTATAATTATCCCTGAATTAAGGCAGAATCAAAAAATATTACAGCACTAATTGCAAGGAGGGATGTTTGGTTGAGTACTTTATATAAAACAGTAGATTCAATCTTAAGTAAATCTATATTACGGAAATATAAATTCGGCTTTGCTGGGGAGGCATATATTGATTCAAGTGAATTTGAAATAGAGTATAACATGTATTTGCCTATATTAAAAAAATATTTCAGCGTCAAAAAACCGTTTTATTGTAACAGAAATAATGCTTATTATTCAGAGGATTTAGATGAAACAATAGATTTATTAAGAGCAATACTTATAGATGCACCTAGTATTTTAAATTCTGAAATGCTATATAATAAGAAACAATTTGTTATTTTTTCGATTACACAACATATGCTTTCATGTATAGCAAAATTAATTGGTATAGTATTTTCTTATAATACTTTGAAAAATCGTTATTATGAATTACTAAAAGGCTACCTTTCAAGACTTACTGACTATTTAGTGCAGATTATATTTGATGAGGACTTTTGTGATTTCCCTAAATTATATTTTGGCTTTATTGATAATTTATTAATAGATGTGAAGGAACTTAATATTACTAGTGTCCGGGAATATTCAGAAATGGATAATATTCTTGTTATGACTACTGCCTTTTTTGCGTTATGTGACTATATAGGAGTAAATGATATAATAATCTCTCCATTGCAAGGAGCTGCTTTGATACCACCTTTTTATATTTCTATGCTAAACTATATGAATGATACAAAAAAAGATTTTAGTAAAATATCCTATGAATATGTTAGATATTCTAGATATGATACTTCTTATTTTTGTCAAGAATCTTTATCTGAACAAGTTTATCATTTAAGTACTAAGTACCCTGTTGTTTCAAAAATTATATTGATAGATGATAATACAGGCACAGCAATTACTATTAAAACAATAAAGAATGAATTGCTAAGATACTTTACAAATATAACGACATGTGTCTTAGAATATTATTGGGAAGCAAAATTATATAAAGCTGATACCTATCCTGCATTTCAACTAGATGATATTGATTTAATAACCCCTTTATGTTATAGACATTATGAAATACTTAATGAGCAAATAGACTATATAAAAAATTCAAAAGAAATTCATACTAGATATAGTCAAGGTTCATTTAATAAATTGAGTATGATTTATAATGAGATAGATTATAGTCAATATATATCAAAAAGTAGTATAGATGAATTGTGCAAATTAAGGATTTTAAACATATATGAAAGATTTAAGTATTTAGATGATATAATGGCTTATTATCATTGTAGGAATATTTAAAATATATTTTGTAAATAGAGCTTACCATTTCTTTATTTATCGAATATACATTACAAACCGAATTATTGTCCAGAATGCTGTATTATTCAAAGTTAATTTTTCAGCATTTTTTAGTTCGGAATGTTCTATTATCATGTAGCAGGATCAATAAGTAAAATTAAATATAAAAAATTAGAATATCGTATTATTCAATGAATTTGCGATATTTTTGCTACGCCCTAGGAAACTATGAAGTAGAAGCTAAATAATAAATTAAATAACAATAAATTTACAAGATATGATATAATTGATGCATAATGGTAATTAAGTACGAAGAACATATTTTTAGGAGGTATAAAAAAATGGAACGAATGCCATATGAGCGACCAACTACACATTATGATGAAAGAATTAAGCAAATAGATGAAAAAATTTGTGAATTAATAAATCAACGCAAGGACACTTCAGACAATAATCCAGGTTATCCACCTTTTGAATACATATCTAACTGGGCAGAAAAATTTAATTTATACGAGGATTTATTAAAATCAGTATTTGGTTCACTGTGGAATGAAAAATTATACATACCATTAGTTAAACCAGAGGGATTTCGAAGGAATTTACCAGTTTTAAAGTCACTTGAGATAGATGATCATCTTTTTTCTATAATGTCTATCCGTCAGTACTCAAATTCTAGCGTTGTAAATTTCAATATAGATTGGGATAATACAAGTGATACATTCGAACATCAGTCACGACATGCTAGTTTTGATTTGTTTATAAACGAACAATATGAATGTCGAATGTTAGAGGGATGTGGAGGTGGTGGTCATTTTCATTATAATTTTATTGTATCACCACCATTGCCTGATAATCTTTCAGGAATTGAATTGATTTTTAAAGAATTTAATCCGCCATTTAGAGATAAACAAATAGGTGGTAATATTGTAATCCAGTTGTAATAAGCAATTTGAAATGGTTAGTTCGTATCTTTCTTATATCATGTAGCAGGATCAATAAGTAAAATTAAATATAAAAAATTAGAATATCGTATTATTCAATGAATTTGCGGTATTTTTGCTACGCCCTAGGAAAAAATGAAGTAGAAACTAAATGACAAATTATATAATGATAGATTTACAAGATATGCTATAATTAATGTATAATGGTAAGATGTTGTGTAATACATAAGAATTACAAAATGGAGGTATTAATGTTGGAGAAGAGAATATTAGAGTCAGAAAGGTTACTTTTAAAACCTTTATCTTTTAATGAACTATTACATATTAATAACAATGAAATTGATACTGTTGAAATTCTTATTGAATTAGAAGCAATGCTTGATTTTGTTAAATTAGCAATATCAAAGAAAATAGAGAAAATGCAAAAGGTTAGTGAAGATGTTCATGAGTGGTATACATACTGGTTGATTATTGATAAGGACAATCAAAAAGGAATAGGTTTTATTGGGTTTAAAGGATTACCAGATGAAAATGGATATTCAGAAGTTGGATACAGTATTTCATCTAATTATAGAAAGAAAAGACTTATGACGGAGGCTTTAGAAACTCTAGCGAAGTGGGCTTATGGATTTCAAGATTCTAAAGGTATAGTCGCCAAAGTTCTGAAAACAAATATTGGTTCTAGTAAAGTATTAAATAATTGCAATTTTAAATTAGTTAGTTCTATTGGACAAGATGATAACTATATTCTTAAATTTAGATAAAATAAATTATTGGAATTAAGACACAATATTCTATTATCATGTAGCAGGATCAATAAGTAAAATTAAATATAAAAAATTAGAATATCGTATTATTCAATGAATTTGCGATATTTTTGCTACGCCCTAGGAAAAAAGGGTGTAGAAACTAAATAAAATTGGGAATTAAGAAGTTTAATGAAAAATTATATGAAACAGATAAGGAATAACTGTATCAATTTATGCTACAATTAATAGTGAATGATTGTAAATTGATACTTAGGAGATAAAGAATTATGAAAGATATTGTAAACTTATATGTTGATGATTTACGTGATTGTCCAGATGGTCTATTGGGTTCTACATTATATAGGAATGTATGCAATGGAGTTAGAGATATTAATACTATTACATCTAACTTTGTTGCATGGAGTAATGGTGGTGGAAAGAGAATTGAAGGATTATACAGACGTAGAAATAAAGAAGTAGATATGTTTTTAAATGCAGATTATACAGAAAATATATAATATGATATAATATATAAGGCTAAATTGCACAAATAAGCCAGTACATAATAGGGATAGCGTAGACAGAAGAAATTTTGTTTTGCTATCCCTATTTTTTCTTTTTTGCATGATAAAATTAATTGATAATATTGAGAAAGCATGGGATATTTTGTCTGAATTACTGTTATGGAAAGTTGCTAAATTATTTACATAATATGCTATTATTAGATTATAAAATGAGAAAGAGGAGTGATTGTTATGGATTGTCCAAGTTGTAAAAATAATATAGGGAAAGATAGAACAGGCGATGTAATTTGTGTTCCATCATTAAAGGGAATATGTAATATTAAAGACAACAAAACAGAAAAACAGTGTGATAAAGAAGTAACAAAAGAGGGATATTTAAGATAAAACAAATAAAGAATTTATATAGTGATGATTATTAATTAAAAGAATTGAATGTAAAAAGAACTTGGTAAAAGTACAAGCTTTGCTAGGTTCTTTTTTATGGTATATGAAAATCACATATGTTGCTGTTCAACAAGGAATGAATAAATAATAATATCAATTGTATTATTAAGATAAAGTTACCCATCTTATAAAAAACTTCCCCAACTCCACAAAAAGTTCGGGAAAAATAGATAGGGAACTTGCCCCGCTACGTAGTTTTTATCGACTACGTGGCGGGGCTTTTTTTGGATTATATGAAACATAAAATCAACCAATAATTCCAGTATTAGAGCATGAAAAGGTGCAGGATTTATCGCCTGTATCAATTCATGGTCTTATTTTTTGTGTTCAAGTGGCAGATTTAAGGGTAGATTTAAGGCATGAAAAAAACGAAGCGAAGAATTGATATACTTAGGTTTGATGATGATTACGTAATAGACTCCGTGGCGGGGGAAGCGAGAGAAAAAGAGAGAGGGGACGAGAGGGAAAATACAAAAAAATGGGAGGTGTCTGAGGCAAGGTGCTGAGCGGTGGGAGATGGTGTGAGGGATTTGGGGAGATTTTTTATGAGGGAACACTTTCAAGTACGGTTGTAAATAATGGTGCTAATAGAGAACTCCAAGATATTCAATATATGAAATTGAAAAGTTGGAAATGTTAGGACAAGATATAAATCCACTATCACCACTAGAACGCAGGAGATTAGAAAAAAGAATTGGGATCCACATTGTACAGTAGTTATTACAGATGTTCATATTAAATTGGTTAGGGATGAAATGGGTATACCTTTAGGAACTGCTCAAGAAGTACCAGTTCAAGAGCAGTCTAATGTCTCAATTCCAAACATTACCATTAATTTTACTAACCAACAGTGCGAGGAATTAAAGAAAATCCTGTTATTTGATCCGCAAAAATTACAAAATCATTTAATGTAACAGTAGGATTTGCAAGAGCTGTTGAAAGACCATTTGTGTATATAGTGACATTTTTTAAATATAGAATAGCACCATTATCTTGAGCTTTGACATTAGGAGTCTCTTCCTTTAGTTTTTCAACAAAAGTATTTCTTAAAGCAGTAATGTAGGTTAAATCAAGTTCATATTTACCTTCAATATCAGTTTGTTTAAGTAGAATTGTAGACTGAGTATCAAAATCAATATCGCACTTAATAAAGCCATAAGAAGTTAACAAAAGAACTTGTACATCAGTTCCCTTATTTTTATTAAGGGCTTCTTTGATTGTCTCTAAGGCCCATAATGTAGCTGATTTACGTGAATATGTTCCTGGTTTATCATTAGAATTTTGACTTTCCATAAAATACACCCGCTTTCAATAATATTTTACCACATTTTAAAAGGAAATGAAAAGGAGGTAAAGCAATGCCGAAAGAAATTGGAGGAGTTTTCAAAAAAGATGGTGAGGTTTTGGAAATTATTAGATATGAAATTCTAGAAGATTCTTATGTATGTCAAAAACTAAACTCAATTGGCAATCAAACTAGAACAGTTAAAGAAGAACGTAGCCTTATGAAGCATAAAAAAGCTACCAAGGACACCGACCAAAGTAGTCCAAGGTAACTAAGCAATGAATTTAAAACCATTATAGCATAGAAAGGAGATTATGAAATATGAAAAAAGACATATCAGAAGTTATTGCAGATATAATCAAAATAGCTTGTTTAAGTAAGTTAAATAAAAAGAAAGAACAAATAGAAACTGATAAAAAGGCAGGGAAAAAAAGAATGAAATGCCAGACGGATTAAATTTATAGGAGCGTGTAAAAATGAAAGAATTACAAGTATCAAAACAATTGCCAGTAATTAATACAAATTTTGAAGATGTTAAATTTGTCCTTGATGGAAACAATCAGCAAATATAAAGGATTAGTAGATTACATTAAGAGCAATATAGATAAAATTGATACTAAGTTATTAATTCATGTATCATCACCAAGCACTGTAAAACTTTATGGTCCATTAAATGCAGATAGAGAAAGACAAGCCAAAGTAAATGGGAAAAAAGACTATCTAAATTAGTATAGATAATCTTTTATTACACCATTTGTTATAAAGTGTATAGAATATTTTTACTCTTATTAAACTTCTTTTTTAATTTTATGGACATTTTGGACATCTAAATGGACCTTGGAACCAACCTTTTCTTTGTTCAATCACTTGGTAATCAGAACACTGATCACATTTCATTTCATGACATACACTAGTGTAGCCTAATATTGTAGAGACTACTATTTGATGTTGAGTATAATGATGAGTGTGTGAAGCCGCTAGTGCATTTGTACATGGAGTAAAAGTAACTGCCATTATAGCCAATGAGAAAATACCTGCAATTCTTTTTAATTTCATATATATTACCCTCCTAATTATTTATAATTTTATTCTTGGATATCCAATAAAGTAATTATAACATAATAATTATATAAATACATCCATATATTACATAAAATAGAAATAAAAAAGAGGGGATTATTTACATAATGCTAATTACGGATGCAGCTGAAGGTCCAGTAACTGCATTCATTGTAGATTTGACGTAGTAAATGAAAAAATGTTCTTTGAAAATTGAATAGTGTGATATTTACAAAATATGCTATAATTAACTAAAAGATTAATAGGAATTTAGTGAGCAGATAGACATAATAAAAAGCACAAAAAAATGGTTTTAGGTAAATTGTGGGAGGTTTGTAAATGAACAAAATGATTAAGATTAGAAATGAAGAAGAAACAGATTATGAGAAAGTTGAAGAAATCACAAGGAAAGCTTTTTGGAATTTATATATCCCGGGGTGCGGTGAACATTATTTAGTTCATGTTATGCGGTCCCACAAAGATTTTCTGCCAGAATTGGATTTTGTGATTGAAGTTGATAATCAAATCATCGGGAATATCATGTATACGAAAACAAAACTAATTGATAAGTCCGGAGAAGAAAAAGACATCCTTACTTTCGGTCCGGTTTGCATTTTGCCGGAATATCAGAGAAAGGGGTATGGAAAAAAGCTAATGGAGTATTCCTTTGAACAGGCGGTCGCACTTGGTTATGATGTGATCGTAATATTTGGAAACCCAGGTAATTATGTAAGCCGTGGTTTTAAGAGCTGTAAAAAGTACAATGTCTGTCTTGAGAATTGGACATATCCGGCGGCAATGATGGTAAAAGAACTCAAACCGGATGTCTTGGACGGAAGGAAATGGGTTTACTATCAAAGTCCTGTATTTGAGATAGACGAACAAGAAGTCGGGCGCTTTGACGAGGGTTTGGAAAGCTGGGAGAAAAAATACCAGCCAAGTCAGGAAGAATTTTATATTCACAGCCATTCTATTATACAGTAGGCTTCCTTTACTGGGATAAGGATAAATTCCAATTTGTAGAGTTACCTATAGATGTTATTATATCTAAAAATTTAATAGTAAATTAGAATATCGCACTATTCATAACTAAGAATAGATTTGCGATATTTTTTTATTTAAAATACTACGCAATTCTAATTATTATATGTAGGTAAAGAAATCGTGAAATATGCAGAAATAAGTTAATTACACTTCACAATAGAACAAACGTTCGATATAATATAAATATATCAAACGAAGGGAGTTAATAATGAGCTGTATTATAACTTATAAAGATAAAGACAATGAATGTTCTTGTAATAAATTAAAAGAATGTAGTAAATGTAATAATAAAGATAATAGGAAAACAGAAAAAGAGTGTAAAGTATCACCAAATGAATATTGTACTTGCAGAACTTGTGATAAGGCTTCAAGAGGTTAATAGTAATTTAGGTGGAATAAAAAAGGAATAAAAGAGGAATAATTATCTGAATCAGATGAGATATAATAGTATTGTGAAGAATTTAATTAAACTCCTTTCAAAGGCATCCAAGCTAACGAATGCCTTTTGTAATTTGATTTTTAGACCAGTAGAAAACAAAATATATTATGAAAGGAAGTGGAATCCATCCATGGCCTTAGAGTGTATATTACTATCTGCTGGTTTATTATTTATACTAGTGAGAGAGATTTAAGTTGTTGCACTCTATCAGGTCATAAAGTAATAACTTACGATTAATTTGTAGTATTTAGAAGGAATAAGCTGACTTTTGTGTAATTAGTTATTATGAAGGGATGGTGATAACTATGCAATCAGAATTAAAAGATGAAGAATCATTTGAAAAGGCAAGGAAAAGTGTATTAGATGAATTGGAAAATGTAAAAAGTGGAAAAATCATGGAAATAAATTCACTTAAACTTGAAGTAGCAGAACTCTATATAAAAACATCAATAAATCTTGATAGAGAAACAAATTTTGAAGAAGAAAATAATAAGATAAACATGTGCATAGAAAAAATAAGAAATGAAATAACCACAATGGATCAATACACTAGATTCGCAAAAGAGATAAAACAATACATTAATTAATAGGAATCCTAGAAATAGGGTTCTTTTTTATGCAATAAAATAGAAAGGAGATTTAGACCATGGCCAAAGAAAAAAATTAAAATTAAATGTAAGATTTAAAAAAGAAAGTGTAACAGTTTTGCTTAATTATAATATACTAGATAACTGGGTGATAAAAATAAACAAAATTAAAACAATGATAAAATGTATATTTGAATATAGGGGGAAAAAATATAAAGTTGAAGATGCAATTCCCAATTGCTTAGAAAAAGAAAAGACAATGATTTTATATAAAGATGGTAGCTATTCAGACGATGTTTATAGAGCTGGATTAATAAGAATACGATATGGCGATGAAGAAATTCCTAAATTACCAAGAGGAAGTAAAGAAATAGAATTGGTAAATATAGAAATAGAATGCAATTAAGCACTTACAAATGTAGGTGCTATTTCTATGTTCAAAATTCAAAGGAGCAGGATTATGTTGTCTTTGCTATAGAAGATTTAAGAAAGTACATGAGGAATCCAAATAAAAGGAAGCGGTGATAATAATGAAAGAAGAGAATGAAGGCGTATAGAAATGAATTAAAAGCTATGTTAGGTATTAATTTAAATGCTCTGAAGCAAATTGAAAGGCGTAAAACATTAGATAAAAACTTATTCGATTATCTAATTGTAAATCTAAATGATGAAAAAATAAAAGAAGAAATTCTTAGTAAAAAAGAGGAACAAGAAGGCAATATTCAATTCGAAATAGATGTAGATAATAAAATTGATTTGTTAGATTATATTGAAGACTTACAATTGAAAATGGGCTTTGATAATGAAGATTATTTAAATGAAGACGGTAAGAAAATTCAAGAAATATATGATCAGATTTATAAACAAACCAATAAATAGCACTTACTTAATTAAAAGGGTAGGTGCTTTTCTTATGCCTAAATATAATTAAGATTGAGAAAAGGTAGCGGGGATATTAGAATCCGATAAGACAAATATATCTGAAACAATGGATATTTTTCTTGCTGGGAATAAGATTACAGCAGAACAATATGCAGAGGTTACATATTTGATTACTCCAATAAGTACTGCATCATATGAAAATAAGAAGTAAGGATAATTTATATATCCTTATCGGACGTGGAATATGATATGCTATTTTATGGAAAGTTAGCTTGACATTGTTAAAGGAAAGTGATATTGTTTAGCTATGGAAAGTAAACTTTACATGGTAGGGAGTGTAAATGTGAAAAATCGTTTAGAGGAAATACGAAAAGAGCACGGCATAAAGCAAGAAGATTTAGCAGTTGTGCTTGAAGTATCAAGGCAAACAATCGGCTCATTGGAAAACGGAAGATACAATCCATCGATTATATTGGCATTTAAAATTGCAAAATATTTTGATATGAGTATCGAAGAAATTTTTATTTATGAGGAGGATGAAATAAAATGAAAAGAAGTATTACACATTACATTGCAATCGTATTTGGATTGTTACTGTTAGGAACAGGGTTATACCTTATTAAAATAAATATTGAAGCACAAGGAATTATGCGAGCACTACCATATGTGTGCATAGGATTGGGATGTGGTATTTTTGGTCATGGCATGGGAGAAATTATCAGTCGCAGAGTAATAAAAAATCATCCTGATATTGAGAAACAAATGAAAATTGACAAACAGGATGAACGTAATGTTGCGATTGGAAATCGTGCAAAAGCTAAGGCGTATGATATGATGATATTTGTATTCGGGGCTTTAATGCTTGCTCTCGCTTTGATGGGTATTGATATGGTAGTTGTTCTTCTTTTAGTTTTTGCGTATTTATTTGTTGTTGGATATGGTATTTATTATCGTTGCAAATTTGATAAAGAAATGTAGATAATAAGCATTATGCTTACACATTATTCTTTTGATAATATAAATAAGAAGGCAAGCTTTTATGAAAATAATCTTTTGGAACCTATTAATACAACAGGAACTAGCAATTAAGTACCGCCATTAAAGAATAATTTAAGAATCGGTATCGCAAATAGTACACATTCAGGTTATGTTGATAAAGGATATATTGAATCAATAGAAATATATGATGATGTCTTGGAATATGAAGCTAAAAAATCAGAAATATAATTAAATAAATCTTCAATTAATATGCCAGTTGGAGAAACAGATAATTTAATTGCAACAACAACACCAGCAGGAGCACAAGTAACATGAAAATCAAGTGATGAATCAATGGCAACAGTAGATGGGACGGGTAAAGTAATAGCAGTAAAAGAAGGACAAGCAACAATAACAGCTCAAATAAAAGATTCAGAAACAAAAGCTACTTGTATTGTAAAGGTAGTATCAAAAGGAATAGATCCAACAAATTCAACTGAACCAACAACAGGTGATGCTAATTTATTTATAGAATTGGTAGATGGAAATATAAAGAGTTATAATGTATCAAGTACTGAAATTACTAAATTTAAGCAATGGTATTTAGATAGAGATAATACTAAGTCAAATAAGCCATATTATGAATTTTCTAAAGGTGATTATAATATGCCTTGTTTGCTTGAAGCAATATTATATCATAGATATAATACGGTATAAGGGGGAGATGCATTGAAAAAAATTATTATAATTTTATGTGTATTCTGGATGGGATTTATATTTTATATGTCGAGTACTAATGGTGAGATTTCACATCAACAAAGTACTGAAGTAGTTAATTTAATTAAAAATACTGAAACAAAACTGCAAACTAAGGGTGAAAATGAAACAATAAATAAAAATACTATTAATCAACAACAAGTGAATGAGAATAACTTAGATTATGTAATTAGAAAAAATGCTCATGCATTTATGTATATGATATTAGCATTTTTAGTAAGTGGTTTATTCTTCATTTTTAATAAAAGAGGAAAAGATGCAATAGTTTATATATTATTTATTTGTTTGTTTTATGCTGTAACTGATGAATTTCACCAATCTTTTGTACTAGGAAGAACTTCTTTAGTTAGTGACGTTTTAGTCGATTTCGGAGGAACTTTAATAGGATTAACATTTTTTTATCTAACTTATTATAAGATATATGAAAGATATTCGATTAAGAGAAAAGAAAGTTTAAAAATATAAAAATTCAATATACAAAGTTAAGGGAGCAATACTCTCCTTTTTAGTTGTCATAGGAATATAATACGCTTTAGATTATCTATATACTCGTGAGACTAAATAAATTAACCATCGGTATTTTACGCATTAAATAGCAGGTTTGACGTCGGCACTTGCTTTCATAAGCATCCACCAATAAAAAAATCAGGGGTTCCAAATTCCTTGTTGATGCGAATCAAGATGTATATCTATCTGCACGTAAGAAGTGCTATAATAAAATTAAACATATTATTCAGTTAATAAAAATGAAAGGGGAAATTCATATGAATCAGGAACAAATGGATCGAATCCATGCTGGAAAAGGGTTTATCGCTGCGTTGGACCAGAGTGGAGGTAGTACTCCCACTGCACTTCTGCAGTATGGAATTTCGAAAGACTGCTATTCAAATGACGAAGAAATGCTCAATTTAGTACACGAAATGAGAACTCGTATTATCACGGATCCTGCATTCAATTCTAAGCACATTTTAGGTGCTATTTTATTTGAAAACACTATGGATCGTAAGGTTGGTGATCAATTTACCGCGGATTTTCTTTGGGAGAACAAGAGCGTTGTGCCTTTTTTAAAGATCGATAAAGGACTCGCTGAACTTGAAAACGGTGTTCAACTCATGAAACTGATTCCAAATTTGAAAGAACTCTTAAAACGGGCGATTGAAAAAAACATTTTTGGGACAAAAATGCGTTCAGTAATTAAAGAAGCTAATTCAGAAGGAATTCGAAAAATAGTTGAGCAACAGTTTGATATTGGCAAGAAAATATCTGAAGCTGGGTTGGTTCCAATTATAGAACCGGAGATTGATATCCACAGCGCGGATAAGGAAAAATCAGAAAAACTATTAAAATCTGAAATTTTTAATCAATTAGCTGCCCTTGACAAAGACGTCAAAGTCATGCTTAAACTTTCAATACCTACAGAAGATAACTTCTATCACGATTTAATGGATAATCCGCATGTTGTACGGGTTGTGGCTTTATCAGGAGGGTACACTCAAAGTGAAGCAAATGAAAAACTTGCGCACAATAACGGACTGATTGCTAGTTTCTCTCGCGCCTTATCACAAGGATTGACTGCCCAACAAACAGACAAAGAATTCAATCTAATGCTATCCGATTCGATTCGGACAATTTATGAAGCATCCATCAAATAATGTAGATATTTATTCTGAAAATTACTACTATCTATGACACTATAGATTTATATTTGGCAAGAAAATAATGTTTTTTTATATGAACATTATCTTCAGTCTATTAATTCGCATTTAGTAAAAATAAATAACAAATTATAATGCCGTATTATTCAATAAAATGAATTTGCGGTATTTTGCTATGTCATAGGAAATGCGAATAAATAATTATAAGTCTAATTTCTTATTTCTAAATTAAAAATATACTTGAATATTATAATATTTATTACACAAAATATATCTGAGAGGTAGGTGTGTAATGAAGAAATTTACTATTTTATTCTTAATTTTTTTATGTTTATCCTTTAATTTTTTTGAAGTTACAACTTTTGCTGTAACTCCTACCAATGTTTTGAAAGAAGGTGTTTATACATTATCTGATTTGAATATATCACTCGATAATTTTTACGATATTACAAATGTTTCGTCAAATGAAGATGCTTATGTACTTATTTTTGATGAAAATTATGTTATAATGCAATCTCTAAGATTATCACCAAGTATAAAAAGTTTTAATTTAATACCTTTGAATCCCAAATATAAACTTGTAGTACTTGGTAAAACAGAAATATATATAAATCCAAGACAAGTTAAATAGTGGAAAAGAAAAAGCTAGTATTGATTGCTGACTTTTTGTATTTATTAAAGTTATTTAGTGATATAACTTCAAAGACTATACTTTAAACATAATAAACATTCCGCCAAAACAAATAATTGAGATAAATATGGATTCTGCCATACTGGATGGGTTAATTATACAACTCAAAAAGATAAGAAAGATATTTGGTATTACTTAGATAAGACTTCATGCCAATTAGCTATTGGATGGAAAAAGGTAGATGGAAGTTGGCATTACTTTAATTCTAATGGGTAAATGCAAATTGGTTGGATTAAAGACAATGGCAAAGATTATTGTTTATATTCTTCAGGAGCTAT
Organism: Clostridium gelidum; assembly: GCF_019977655.1. NCBI lineage: Bacteria > Bacillati > Bacillota > Clostridia > Eubacteriales > Clostridiaceae > Clostridium > Clostridium gelidum. The sequence continues at coordinate 3,582,603 of NZ_AP024849.1, read as the reverse complement.
GATAAATAATGTTGATATGTATGGATATAGATTTGATAGTAATGGAGTTGCAAGTAAAATATAAATTTTTCCAATTCGTTCAGCTAATGTTAAGGAAAGGCATTTATAATAATATTTGTGAGAGGGTTTTGATATTGTTTAAAGGGTAATATAAACAAAATTAAGGGTAGTGTGGAGATTAAGTTTTCTATGCTACCCTTATTTTTTTGTTTTAATAAATTAATTAATGAATAACTTATTTAATTTTTAGGGTATGGGAGTTAATCTTGTACCCTTTATTTTTTTGTAACAATATATTAATTAAACATTTACACGATTGACAAGCAACTGACAAAAACTAATGATAATATAAGTATATTGAAAGGATGTTTGATATTATGGTAAAAGAAAATGAGGAATTAGAAATTATGCATAAAGTCACATCAAAAGAGAAAAAAATATTTAAAAGAGCATTAGATGAAATAAAGGGATGGAACTTTAACCCTATAGCAGTAGTTACTAATGGCATAGAAGGTTACTATTTTATTTGTAAGGTAAAAACAATAATAGATAACTTGCAAATGAAAATGGCGCGAATATATATTAAAATTCAAGAAGGTAATAAACCGAGATTGTTAAGTATAGAAGAGATAGCATAATAAAAATTTTTAGAGGTAGGTTAGACGTTAATGTTTAATCTGCCTAATTTTTTATTTTGTGAAAAACTTGTCTAAATCAAAGTGTTGCACATAAAAAATATCGCAAATTCATTTTGATACATATAGTTGTCGTCTCTTCTGAATATACCTAAATTAATAGATGGTTTGCTCCAACTACTGGTTTTTATGTTTAAATTTTAATATTCACCTTTTTTCTCAGTTAATTTTAAGGTTTAAGTTGTACAATCTTTAAAGATAGAGTTTTTATATTGGTTTTAACTAGTTTGAACTCTAAATTAAGAAAGAAGGTGCTTATAAATGAATATATCAGGAATTTTTAATTCAACATATTCCAATAATGTTACTAGTACTAAACAATTACAAGACGTTGATAAAGTATCCAATACCACTAAAACTCAAAACATACAAAAACCAGATGCTATGTCAAGTGCTACTATAACAAACGGTGGAGATCATCATTTTGAAGCTAAAGCCTAAATAAAAAAAGAGATAGTATTTGTGCTTTAAAAAATACTATCTCTATGAAAATTTAGAAAAGCAGTAGCCAGGAGCAACTACTGCTTTTATTGTCATAATTAACTTTAAATAGAGATTAGCGCAGTTATAGTTTATTCAAAAAGAACATGAAAAATACATTTAAATAATAGTAATTTTTCAGGTGGATATGAAGGTTGATACTGACTTCAAATATATTAGAAAAATATATAAGAGCTGTAAAATAATAATGCTTTTAATTCTAATAATTATAACTATAATATAATATTAAGGCGGTGATTTTATGAGTGATATAAATATAAAAGCATTAATAGAAACAATAAAAGACCTTCCTGAAGAGAAGCAAGAAACAATATTATATTTGGCAGAAATATTCCCAGACGAAGAAGATACTATTACTAATTATGTTAAAAATGAATTAAATAGATAAAAAGATGCAGTCATTAATTTGGCTGCATCTTTTTTGAAAATATTTTATTAGGAGACATATGAAAAATATGCATTTAGTATATTTGACAAAACTTTCTATTAATATACAATTATGTTATAAAGAACTAAGGAGTAATTTAAAATGAGAAAGAAATTATACTATGAAATATTTATTGCTATATTGTCATTGATAGCTTGTGCAATAAATGGAAAAGGATATTAATTATGAAAAAAGAGATAAATTAGTAACAATATTATATTCATATGTAGCCATGTTCAATTTACCAGAATGTGTGCCGTTTGGATATATCAAAATACAGGAAATAAGTCCTTTATTTCCACTCATAGATGATAAGGACTTTTGGAATAAACTAAATTCAGCATTTATAGGATACTGTAATATGGATATACCAAAATTAGAAGAATACTTGACTAAATCTACAATGAAAGTTGATACAGACCTAGTTATAAATTTTTTTGAGTTAATTAAAGTAAAGAAAGGACAGTCATAAATTGCCGTTTTTTACTTTTTTAATCTATAATTTTATTATAACCTATGTACATTTCCCAAATATAGTATATAATAAAATTGTTAATTAAAACATATTGTGTAAGTAAACCCCATCATAATTTAACTGTTAAGATGGAATTTATTTTTACAATAAATAGGTTTTAGTCTATTATTTTTATTATAAATAATAGCGTAAAAGGTCTAAAAAAGAGCGTGAAAGTGTATTTTGTTTTAGTCCATGTTTAGTAATATAGAATCAGAATGTTTATTTTTATGATAAAAATAAACTCTGCAATGGTTGATTGGGGTTCCAAAATTGCAGATTCAAAATGGAGGGGCGGGGCTATAACAATGTTTGATAATGAAATCATGACACAAGGAGAAAAAATAAGGAAATACAGAATGAATATACTTGGGGCAACTCAAGATGAAATTGCTCAAGGAGTATGTACAACGACGTGGCTAAGCAAAATTGAAAATAATAAACGGAATCCAACGGAAAGCTTAGCTATAGGGATTGCTGAAAATTTTAATAAAATTGTGAAAAAGAAAGGAATAAATCTATCATTAATTACGCCAGATGAACTTATGAAAGATGAAGATGAACAAGCAAATCATATTTTCATTAATATTATGAAGGAATTAAAAGAAATTAAAGAAATTAAGGCATTTGATGAAAAGTTATTGAAAGCTGAAGAACTAATTGAAAAGTATAAAATTACAGATAATAATAAAATGGAGTTGTATAAATCGTCTGCGGATTATTACTATTATAAACATAGTTATACTAAAAGTGATTATATGTGTGATATTGGATTAAAGATAAGTATTAATTGCCAAAATAGTTTCGAGGAAGTAACTTTTTATATATATAAATCCAGAAATAATATATTTACCGATAATTACGTTAAAGCATTACAACAATTAGATTACGCAGAAAAGCTAAATCGTGATATAGGCAATTGTGAACTTTCTATAATGATACAGTTTTACAAGGCAACGACATATAAAAAGCTAGGTGAGTATGATACCGCTTTAGAATATTTTAAAATACTAAAGCAATTTAAAATTAATGATTGTAATATGTTATTAAGAGTGAAAATGAATCATGCGAATTGCTTGAATGATTATCATAAGTTTGACGAAGCAGAAAAAGAATACAAGGAAACTCTAGATATTGCTATGGAATGTGATGATAAAGATTTTATATCTATGATTTATAGAAATTTATCTGAATTATACGTTAATAAAAAAAATCACAAGTCAGCTTTAATGTATATCAAAGAATCTTTGTCATATAATTGTTGTAATGAAGACCGTGGAGAGTATCTATATTTTGCAAGCAAAATACTTCAAAATTTAAATAAAGAGTTTGAAACGTATCTTTTAGAGGCGTTAGAGATATGCGAACAAAGAGATAGAGAAAAATTAAATTTAATTGAAAAAATACTCTATGAGTTGGTGCTTATTTATATAAAAAAAGAAGATAAGGAAAATTTAATGCTAATAGCGGATAGAGCAAAAGAATTAAATATAGATTATTCTTTAATTTATTTAGAAATTGGAGCGTATTATAGAAGTCGAAATGAAGAAAAAAGTATGTATTTCTATAAGAAATCAAAAGAAAAAATAAAACAGATTAAAGGAATTTAAAAAAAATAATTTTTTTATCGCAAATTCTATTATTATGCTACAATGTTAAACCAAGTATTTGTCGACTTGATTCAGCTTTTGAAGGAGGTGAATTTTATGAAAAAAATTGTACTAGCAGTAATAGCAATGTCAATGTTATTAACAAATGTTGCGTTTGCTTCAACAAAAACTATACATACTAAGAATGCTAAAGATAGTACAGTATCTAGCGTGACACAAAACAATGTATATCATTTAGACACATACGATGCGCAGTAATAACAAGATAAGTAACAAAAAACACTATAAAACTTAATGAAAAATATGGAAATAAGTATGGAAGAACTTTAACTAAATTTAAGTAGATTTAGTTAAAGTTTTTTAAATTTGTAAAATAAAAGAAGTAAATATATAATTGAGTTCATAGGAAGCATTTAAAATAAATAAGTAAATGAGAAGATAGTATTAATAGAGAAAATTGAAATTTGTTGTTGTTTCTGTAAGAACACCAGCTTGTATGTTGAAAAAGAAATCCATAGTAACTTAAAGCTATTTTACACTACTATTATGGAAATGGAGGAATTAAAGTTGAAAAATAATGAAGCCATTTCTAAGCTTAATCAAGCTATGGAAAAAACTAGGGCAGATCTATACAAGGTTATTGAAATATATGGGCGGGGTTCTAATGAGGTGGTAATTTCCAGTCAAAAGTTAGATGAATTGATTGTTAATGCATACAAAGAACAACTCAATACAAACAATGAATAATATATATAGAAAGGTGGGGCTTGGGTGGTAATTAGGGAATCCATAGAAATATTTAGGGAAGATACTTCAATCAAAAATTTTAAAAAAGAAATTAAATTATTGGAAAGTGCTGGATATAAAGTATATGAGGAGCATGAGAACTATGTGTGTTTTTACCAAACTGCAACGGTAGTCGATTCGGATTTACTCATTAATAAAAAAATGCAAGTGAAAATATAAGAGAGTCAACAAAGAGCCACTTTTGTTCTTAAGTAAAGTAGGTGATTATAAATTAAAAAAACTTAAAATCAAACAAGAAAATCATATTACATTTGAAAAGTTTATTGATTTTCTTACATTGCTATGATAATATTAAATATACATTAAAAATTTTGCGATTGGAAGCTATGAAAAATTCTTTTTATGTGGGCACTTTGAGAATTTAGAGCTAGTTGTGCAACCGACCAATTTAAACTAATTAATTTTTTAATTAATAGTTTCAATGGGTCTTTTTTATTTACATATTAAATGAGATTAAGATGGGAAATAAGGTATGAGATTTAATAATCAGTGTATAATAAACTGAAAGAAGGAGGGCTGAAAAGTAATGAATGAGAAACAAAAAAATGTATTAGTAGTTGACGATATTGCAAGTATTAGAACTTTTATAAGACTTATTTTAGAAGCTGAAAATTACAATGTATTTGAAGCATCTAATGGTGAAGAAGGAATTGAGGTTTATAAAAAATTAGGTAATATTGATTTGATAATTACGGATATATATATGCCAAAAAAAAGTGGGTTAGAACTTGTAGTAGAACTAAGAGAAGAATATAAAGATATAAACGTAATTGTTATTTCTGATGGTGGTAAAAATAATTTTTCCAATGAATTAGGTGTTTGTGAAGCGCTTGGGGCTACTTATTTTATAGAAAAGGATTTAATTATCGATGAGTTGATTAAATTAGTAAATAAAGTATTTACTAATGTGTAGAAATTTTAATATTTGGCTGTTTTATATATAAGGCACAATCAAAAAAATAACAAGTCCATTTGCCAGCCTATTTTCCATCATGCTGCGTCGACAAATTGACCAAATAGGCCAGCTATGAGGACAATTCGTCTCCTTACCTGATGAAAAATATTCATGGCAACTTTGGACTTGTTATTTATTTTCATGTGCCTAATGAGAATAAAGAGTTTAACTAAATTGAATAGTAATTATTAAGGACTCACATTTTTTGTGAGTTCTTTTTAAATTTTAAGGTTTTCTTAAGATTTTAAGGTACTTAAATTTAACAATTTAACTGTATTATAAGTATAAAGGGAAGGTGAGGAAATGGGAAATATAATTAAAATTAATATGTATGCAGAAATGAAAAGAAAAAATAACAGTAAATTAAAATTAGAAACTGTAGAAGAAGCCATTTGGGAATACAACAGTTGGATAAAAAAGACTAACAGAGAGGATAAAATAGAGAACTATGAAAGATTTTTGCAAGCTCAATAATTATTTTTAGAGGTAGGTTAGACGTTAATGTTTAATCTACCTTTTTATTTATTGAAATTTTATATGTATACAAATAAATATTGATAAATTTGGATTAAGGTGGTAAACTAATTTTATTCTAGTCTATAACTATAGACAATGTAATTTTAAGGAGATGTTTAAGTTTGAATATTTCAAAAATACCACAATCTGAATTAAATGTCATGAAGGTGGTTTGGGCAAGTAATGATGCAATATCATCAAAAGAGGTTATTACTAAGCTACAAGAAAAAAATAGTTGGAAGAGAACAACTACATTAACTTTATTAGCCAAATTAGTTCGAAAAGAATTTTTAAGTGCAGAAAAAATTAAAATGTACACTTATTACACTGCATTAATAAGTAAAAAAGAGTATTTAGAATTTGAAACAAAATATTTTTTCACAAATATTCATGAAAATTCTTTGAAAAGTTTAATTACAGCATTGCATGAAAATAATGAAATTACTAATGAGGATTTAAATGATTTAGAAAACTGGATTAAAAATAAGGACGAATGATTGTGGAGTTAGGGGGAGACTATGATTGAAATAGTGATTGTTAATATACTAAGGACAACAATAATTAGCAGTATAGGAATTTGTTTAATATTGCTATTAAAGAAAACATTATTTAAAGAATATACTAAAAACTTTAATTATTATATTTGGCTCATAGTTATATTTAGAATGATTTTACCTTTTGAAATTCCAATATATATAGGAACTAATTCTATAATTTCTAATAACATAGAAATTAATAATTCATTTGATAATATAAAGTTAGTCAGTAATTCAGTAAGTAATATGCAATCAATTAATTATCCTCTTAATAATACTCAAGCTATTGAAACTACAAAACAATTTACAAACAATTTTAATATGTTAGAAATTCTAGGTTATTTGTGGTTAGTTATAACAATAATAATTGTAACATATAGAATTTTCACATATATAAAATTTAAAAACACTATCATAGATTTATCATTAGGTATAGGAGATAGAAAAATTAGAAAAATATATAATAGTTTACGAATTGAAATGAAAATAAATAAAAATATTCAATTAAAAGTTTCAGATTACACATGTGTGCCACTTGGAATTGGATTTTTTAAATCTTATATAGTATTGCCTAATATTCATTATGAAGAAAAAGAAGCAGAATGGATTTTAAAACATGAGCTTATGCATTATAAAAAGAAGGATATATTATATAAATTTTTAGTTATGGCTACAACTTCAATTTATTGGTTCAATCCTTTTATATATGTAATGAATAGATATATAAATATTGAATGTGAACTAGCCTGTGATGAAAGAATACTTTATAGCTGTGATTTTAAAGAAAGACAAAATTATGCGTTAACACTTATAAATTCATTAAAACATAAAGAAAGTAATTTCCTGGAAAATAATTTATCAACAAAACTTGGAAATAAGACGGTATTGGAAAGAAGGTTTGAAAGTATGTTTAATAAAAAAACTAAAAAGGGTACATTAATTGGAATACTAGCTATAATATTAGCTACTTCCTCATTTGGTATAATATCAAATAAGAATGGCTTAGATATTTTAGGAAGCAAAGAAGTAGAAGCCAGTACTGTAGAAGCTAATGAAGATTCAATTCAATCATATGAAATTGAAAACAGGGATAACAATCAAAATGAAAAGATTATAGTTAAACCTACGATTCCACAATGGTCATTGGAACAGACTACAGGTGCAAACATGGTAGATATTGATTATGCCTCAGATAATATGGTAATATTTCATGGATATTTTGGTCTTTTTGTATATGATTTAAATAAATTAGATATTGTGCGAAGTTTAGATTTGAAACCAATTCATTGTGATTATACACAAGGCGATTCATATTGTGAAGTAGAAGTGAGTAAAGATGGTAAAACTGTACAGTTACATGCTAATGATAGTGAAAAAATGTACATCTACTATGTATCTGATAATACTTTATGTGAAACAAACTATAGGCCTATGGAGAATTCTTTTCAAAGTCAACTTGTAGAGATAGGAAAAGCTATAAATAAACGTAATGGAGCATTAAGTTATTATGCAGTTCAATTTGATTCTGGGGAATATGGATATTTAACTTCTGGGGAAGGGACGCTTAAAACATTAGATTATGTGCGTGGTGATAAGATATATTCATTGTTTAAATCAGCTAAAAAGTCATATGCTAAGAGTAATGATTCGGAAAAAGTGGGAGAAATATCGCCTACAGTTGACAATAATTTAATTGATAACGAAACAATAATAAGTGAGGATTCAAAAGGTGGAGTAGTTAAATTATTACCTATGCCAGGGGCAGATTCAGACAAAGTACAAGAAATACCATTACCTGTACCTGATACTAAATCAAAAGTAGCAGTGAGCTTTTTGGATTAAAGGAAAAGTTTCATAATTATAAGAGATTTAAAACATTAGAAATTGTTAAATTATATTTGACAACTGCAGAAGTAAGTTAAAAGGACATTTGTGAAATATATGAGATTACAGGGGGGATTTAATGATAGAGAGAAAAAAAGTAGTTCGTAATATAGTCATAGTTTTTATGATAACATTATTATTTTTTATAGTCGGAACACCGAGATACCAGTCTATGAAAATTAAAAGTGAAGGTTTTTCAGATTTAGAAAATAAGTTGAAAGAAACTGTGTTTGATAATTCTGAAATAGACATAAAGAAACTAACAAATTTTGATTGGGATGAATGTTATGTATTTAATCCATACTATCCATCAAAAGAAGTTTATGAAAAGGTTGGAGTAGAATGGACAAACACAAAAACATTTATTGGATTTCTTATGATTCATGATGTGGAAAATGAAACCTCGAATGATGATCAATTTTTGATAGTATTTAAAAAAGAAAATAAGGTTGTTCTAGCAAAAATATATAGTTTAAATGAACTACCTGTTATTTTAAAGTTGGAAGACAATAAATTTACAAGTAGTAATGCAAAATTTTTAGTAACAGTTTCAAAACAATATGATGAAGGCAAAATCAAAGAGTTAGTTTTAAAAAATTAAATAAGAATTATTTTAAAGTTTCAGATATCTTTCTAGTAAATATGATACCAAGTTAAATTCAAGGCATTCAGTAATATAAAGAGTATAATTAATAACACAAAAAAGGACAACTTGTTAGGGAGTAACAAGTTGTCTTTATATTGGTTAATAGGGATAAATATTAATGAAAAATACTTTATGATATTATTATAAGGTTCAAATGTGACAGAAATATGACAATCTATAAAAAATAAAAATTTAGAGAATATAAATAGAAATTTGTATAATAAAAGAATGGCTTATTATTTTAATAAGCCATTCTAAAATGGAGATAATTATTATTTAAGGGGTAAATAATAATGTTTTAACTACTTTATAATATTATTATAATCTCTTTTTGTGACAGTATTGTGACAGATTTATAATACTAATTTAAATATTAATAAATTAATATTAGGATTTTTTTGATCTAAAATATTATGGAAAAACTTTAATCTCATTTTTTTAATCAGTCATACAATTAATTGTTAATAAATGGAAACAATAGTATAATAAGATTATTAAGGAAGTGGGAGGATATAATATATGAAAAGTAACCTGTTAAAAAGAATTGTGGTATTAACAATTATGATAACAACTTTAATAGCTGTTTTACCTATAAGTGCTAGTGCAGCTTGGAAACAAGATTCAAAAGGTTGGTGGAATACAGAAGGTGATTCATATTCTGTAGGTTGGAGACAAATTGATTCTAAATGGTGTTATTTTGACCAAAGCGGATATATGGTTCACAATACTATAATTGATGGGTACTATCTTGATTCTAAAGGAATTGCAGTTGCTACTATCAAGGGGGATATACCAATTAGAATTCCATCTAATTGGATACAAATAGATAATCTTAAAGCAATTTCTTATGCTATTGATGCTAAATCAGCTTTTATTTATGATACAACTGATACATTTGGGGGTTCAGAAAGTACTTTTATAAATGGAATGAAATATGGAATAACAAAGGTTTTATCAGAGGCAGAAGTTAGTGAAAAAAACTATAAGGGTAAAAATGCTACTTGTATCCAATATACACTTACAACTGATTCTGGAAATAAGAAAGCATATTCTGTACTTTTATTTAAAAATAATAAAGTACATTGTTTTAATGTTGTAAGTAGTCCTGAGGATTTTGATAATGCAAAACAACAATTAGAGGATATGTTAAATTTGTCATTGGAATTATAATAAAAGAATAATTGATTTTAAGGATTATCAAGCAAGGTGGTTATTAAAATTAATGTATAGAGTTATACAAAAAAATAGATTTATGGAATACTAGTAATCTTCTTTTAGGAATGATACTAGTATTTTTTTGTGGTAAGTAATAAAATTTACAAATGCAAGGACGCTTTGATAATAATAATAATAAAAATTTTTCAATTAATTGCATAAAATATTAAAAATCTGACAAAATATATTGATTTTGGTCGAAAAACAATATATAATTTATGTAAGAATACCAAATAAAAGGAGGGATTAACATGAAATTTAAAGAATTAAAATTAAACACTATTCGTGGCAAATTAGTTGTTAGCTTGGTAACAATTTGCGTAATTCCATTGATCATAAGTGGATTTGCATCATATAATCAATCAAAGACAATCCTTAATGACAAATTAACACTTACAAGTAAACAAACACTTACAGAAATAAATAGTGGGTTAATGGATTATTTTCGTGGATTTTCAAATACAGTTGCCATGACTTCTAAGAATCCTACTATCGTAAGCGTTGACTTAACTAACGATAGTGGAGTCATAATGGATATAATGAAAGGTGTAAAAGACAGCGACAAAGATATTCTAGATATTTATTATGGAACAGCTTCGGGAAAATTTTTCATATATCCTGATGCAAAAATGCCTGATGGATATGATGCAACTGCAAGAGGATGGTATAAACTTGCGTTAGAACATAAAGGACAAGTTGTAATAACACCTCCATATGTAGATGCTGGAACTGGAATGAATGTTGTTGGAATTGCACAAACAGTAGAAAAGGATGGGAAAGTAGTTGGAGTTATAGGTATAGATTGTACATTGGCTACACTTTCTGAAAGAATATCTACAAAAAAATTAGGTAATACAGGATATGTGCTTATTTCTGATGTATCAGGAAATGTTTTAGCTCACCCACAAAAAGATATTATTAATACAGATGCAGCAGCTAAGTTAAGCATTTGGGATAAAGTAAAAACAGAGAATAGTGGGTTTGTTAATTATGATGAGAATGGTGCAAAAAAATTTGGAGTATATGAAACAAATGAATTAACCGGTTGGAAGTTAGTAGCTACATTAGATGAAAGTGAATTATCTAATGATACAAAATCTATCTTACAAACAACTTTAATAATGATATTAGTAATGGGAGCAATTGCAATAGTGCTATCATTTTTATTAAGTAAGGGAATAGCTCATAATATACACATGCTAAGAGAAGTATTTGCTAAGGCTTCAAAAGGGGATTTAACAGTTTCTATAACTGCATCAACAAAAGATGAATTTAAGGATTTGGCTATATCATTTAACTCAATGATAGACAACATATCAAAACTTATGAAGAATGTTGCAAATTCATCTAATACAGTATTAGAAACTTCAACAAGTCTTGCAAGTATGTCAGAAGAGATAACAGCTTCTATAAATGAAGTTGCAAAGGCAATAGAAGATGTTTCTGCTGGGGCAACTGAACAAGTTCAAAATGCTCAAAAGGGTGCTTCTGAAATGGATGAGTTGTCAACACGATTAGATAAAATTAATATTAATTCTAATGAAATGGATAAAATTTCAAATGATACTAAAAACTTAGGATCAAAGGGATTATACATGATAGATACATTAACTGAGAAATCAAATAAAACTAAGACAGCTACGACAGAAGTTAATAATATAGTTCAAGATATGAATGAAAGTACTAAGAAAATAAATGCAATATCTGAAACAATAGCAGATATAACAGCGCAAACTAATCTTTTAGCATTAAATGCAAGTATAGAATCTGCAAGAGCTGGTGAAGCTGGAAGGGGATTTGCTGTAGTTGCAGATGAAATAAGAAAACTTGCGGAACAATCACAAACTTCAACAGAAGAAATCAAGGTAATTGTAGCAAGTATTCAAAAGAAATCATACACTGCAGTAAATGCTATTAAATCAACTGAAGCTGTAGTAAATGAACAAGAAGTAGCTGTAAATGAAACACATAAAATATTTAGTGAAATTCTAAAATCAATTGAAATAATGATTACTAAAGTAGATGAAATAAAAATATCTATTGTAGATATAGAAGAGAAAAAACAATCTACAGTGTCAGAAATTAAGAATGTTTCATTTATATCAGAACAAACAGCAGCGGCTTCAGAAGAAGTTACTGCTTCAGCAGAAGAAATAACTGCTACTATGGAAGAGCTTACAAGACATTCAAGTGAACTTCAAATATTAGCAGAGCAATTAGGAACTGAAATAAATAAATTTAAAACTAATTAAGACATAGGAAAGAAAATAACAATACAGTGGAGCAAATGTATTAATACATTTGCTCTTTCTTATTTAAAATTATTAAAGAAAAATAATAATATCTTTTATCTTTTATTTGATAATGAATCAAATACAGTTAAAGTTTTGTTGCATTTGGTCGAAAAAGGGATTATATAGTTATTAAATTTGATAAACTAAAATAAGGGAGAGATTAACTTGAAATTTAAAAACATAAAACTAAACAGTATTCGAACTAAACTAGTTATTAGTTTAGTAGCAATTTGTGTAATTCCATTAATCATAACTGGAATTGGTTCATATAATCAATCAAAGTCAATTCTTAGCAACAAGTTAACAGTTACAAGTACACAAACACTTTCGGAAATAAATAATGGATTATTTGACTATTTTCATGGATTTTCAAATATAGTTTCTATGATTTCAAAGAACCCTGGTATTGTAAATATTGACGCAGATAATAATACTGAAATTATAATGGATATATTAAAAGGTATAAAAGAAAGTGACAAAGATATATTTAGTTCGTATTATGGAACAGAGAGTGGTCTATTTGAAATATACCCTAATCAAAAAATGCCAGATGGATTTAAAGCAACAGAAAGACCTTGGTATAAACAGGCTTTAGCAAACAAGGGAAAAGTAGTTATAACTGAAACGTTTAAGGATTCTAATACTGGTACAAGTGTTGTAGCAATAGCAAAAACAGTAGAGAAAGACGGTAAAGTAATTGGCGTAATATCTATGAATGTATCATTAAATACACTTGCAGAAAGAATATCTACAAAAAAATTAGGTAATTCAGGCTATGTGTTTATTTCTGATGTATCAGGAAATGTCTTAGCTCATCCACAAAAGGAGATTGTTAATACAGATGCAGCTGCCAAGTTAAGCATTTGGGATAAAGTAAAAGTAGAGAATAGTGGGTTTGTTAATTATGAATTTAAGGGTGTAAAAAAGTTTGGAGTATATGAAACAAATGAATTAACAGGTTGGAAGTTAGTAGCTACATTAGATGAAAGTGAATTATCTAATGATACAAAGTCTATATTACAAACAACTTTCTTAATAATAGCAGTAATGGCACTTATTGCAGTATTTATGTCATTTATATTAAGCAAGGGAATAGCTCATAATATACAAAAACTAAAAGAAGTATTTGCTAGAGCTTCAGATGGAGATTTGACAGTATCTATAACTGCTTCAACAAAAGATGAATTTAAAGATTTAGCTATATCATTTAACTCAATGATAAAAAATATATCCAATCTTATGACAAATGTTACAGAGTCATCTAAGACAGTATTAGAAACATCAACAAGTCTTGCAAGTATGTCAGAAGAGATAACTGCTTCTATAAACGAAGTAGCAAAGGCAATAGAGGATGTTTCAGTAGGAGCAACTGAACAAGTTCAAAATGCTCAAAAAGGTGCTTCTGAAATGGATGAGTTATCAACACGATTAGATAAAATTAGTATTAATTCTAATGAAATGGATAAAATTTCAAATGATACTAAAAACTTAGGATCAAAGGGATTATACATGATAGATACATTAACTGAGAAATCAAATAAAACTAAGACAGCTACGACAGAAGTTAATAATATAGTTCAAGATATGAATGAAAGCACTAAGCAAATAAATGCAATATCTGAAACAATAGCAGATATAACAGCGCAAACTAATCTTTTAGCATTAAATGCAAGTATAGAATCTGCAAGAGCTGGCGAAGCTGGCAGGGGATTTGCTGTAGTTGCAGATGAAATAAGAAAACTTGCGGAACAATCACAAACTTCAACAGAAGAAATTAAGGTAATTATAGCAAGTATACAGAAGAAATCAGACACGGCCGTAAATGCTATTAAATCAACTGAAAGTATAGTAAATGAACAGGATTTAGCAGTAGGTAAAACTTATCAGATATTTAATGAAATTCTAAAATCAATTGAAATAATGATTAAAAAAGTCGATGAAGTGAAAATATCTATTGCAGACATAAATGAGAAAAAACAATCTACAGTATCAGAAATCAAGAATATTTCATTTATATCAGAACAAACAGCAGCAGCTTCAGAAGAAGTTACAGCTTCAGCAGAAGAAATAACAGCTACTATGGAAGAACTTACAAGACATTCAAGTGAACTTCAAATATTAGCAGAGCAATTAGGAACTGAAATAAATAAATTTAAAACTAATTAATATATTTATAAATGGGCAAAGGAAGGAATGCATTTGCTCATTTATAATGGAAAAGTTATATGAAATATATAAGAAGAATTAAAAGCAATTCGGATCAGATTCGAATTGCTTTTAATTCTTTTTTATCATTTACTTATTAGAACAAATATGTATCTATTTTCGGCAGGTTATAATCAAAGGTATGGGTTTTCATTGTGAGTATCTATATAGATAAACACATCATAAGTTGTATTTATACATGGCATTATATTCAATACTTACTATACTTAGGAGTATACAAAAACAGAGAAATTGGATAAATGTTTGTGAAAGCGGCATTAGAAAATAAGCTGTTGAAGCCATTTAGTGGCTTCCAGCGAAATTTTCTTAGTCCGCTGGAATAAACATTTATTCAATTTCGGTGAGTTATACGCATAAGTATGAGTTCCACTGTGGTTATATATATTGGGTTATGGTATAAAAAATCAAATATAATGATAAATTTAAATATTAGCGAAGTATTGTCCTGTCATGATGATGTTAATTAAATCTGATAAATCATCAATACTATATTCAAGGCCGGAATAAGACCATTCCACAAGAACATTGACTAGAGCGCCTGACATAAAGGCAAGGGCATATTTATGTTTAGCACTATCTGTATCAAATTTTTTCTTAATTAAAACATCTACAAGTTTAGCAATACGTTTTTTATATTGTTTATCTAAGAGATAAGTTAAGTTATTTTTAATAAGAAGTTCTAAAAATTCGGAATTGTTAGACCAAAAATCAAAATGACTCTTCAAAAAAGTTTTCATATCAAATTTATTCTCTTCAAAAAATTTCTTTCCAAAATTCACAAGCAAGCTCCCGATGTAATTTTCTAATATATCATCTTTTGAAGCATAGTTTTTATAAAATGTTTGACGAACAAGATCAGCATTTTTAGAAATATCTTGTATTGTAATTTTGGAGTATGGAGTTTGAGTCATTAATTCTAAAAGTGATTCTGTAAGCCATTTTTTTGATCTTTCTGAACTAGGGTTTGGTCTTTTATCATTATTCATTTACACATTTCCCTTTCTGTAACACTTATCGTATAAGTATTGAATTAACAATAGTAATATTATATACTCTTGTAATAAAGTTTACAAGTGTAAATAATATTACTCTGTAGTAAAGAAATATCAAATATGAGGTGACAATAATGGAACAAATAATGAGATTTTTAAAAAGTAAATGGACTGTATTAATTTTACTTGTTGTGATTGGGACAAGTATTTATATTATGTTTCCAATTTTGAGTTCATCAGCAAAGAGTTCTGATGAT
Organism: Clostridium gelidum; assembly: GCF_019977655.1. NCBI lineage: Bacteria > Bacillati > Bacillota > Clostridia > Eubacteriales > Clostridiaceae > Clostridium > Clostridium gelidum. The sequence goes on along the minus strand of NZ_AP024849.1, from coordinate 3,566,528 downwards.
AAGAGTTTTAAAATACAAGGTAATTTAAAAGTTACAGAAACTAAGCTAAATTCAAAACTTGCTGGAAATGTAGCAGAAGTATTAGTTAAAGAAGGTGATGAGGTTAAAGCAGGTCAAAAAATCATAACAATTGGTTCAGAAGCGGTACAAGCTAAGAAAACACAAGCAGAAGCTGGAATAAGTCAAGCACAAAGCCAATATGAAGCGGCACAAGCTACATTAAGTTCAGCACAAGCTACTAATGAAAAGGCACAAAATGGTGCAAGAGCTCAAGAAGTTGAACAAGCAAAAGTTACATATGATTATGCTTCGAAAAATTATGACAGAATTAAAGTCCTTTATGAAGAAGGCGCGGTGCCACAATCACAGTATGATGACGTTTTTCTCAAGTATTCTCAAGCTAAAGAGCAATATGAGATGGTACAAGAAGGTGCAAGAAACGAAGATAAGTTATTAGCAAAGTCTCAGGTTTCTGCAGCACAGGCTACAGTTGAAACTGCACAAGGAAAGGTTGATCAAGCAAAAGCTGCTTTACAAGAAGTACAAACATATTTAGATGATGCAAGCATAATAGTACCAGTTGACGGTACTATTACTACTATTAATGTAAACCCGGGTGAATTAATTTCTACAGGAATGCCTCTTGCATTACTTAGCAGTAACGAAAAAGATTGGGTTGAACTTAATGTAAAAGAAACTGATTTAGGTAAAATGAAGCTTAAAGATGAGGTTTCAGTTAAAATATCTGCATATCCTGAAAAACAATTTACAGGAGTTGTAACAAAAATTAATAAGAAACCAGATTTTGCAACTAAAAGAGCAACAAGTAATAATGGGGAATTCGATGTACTTTCATATGCAGTAAAAGTAGAGTTACAAGATTTGGATGAAACCGTGTATCCGGGAATGACAGTGGAAGTTAGGTTCCCTAATAAGGTGGAAAACTAATTATGAATATATTATGGAAATGTATAGCTGAGAAATTACAATATTTAAAATTATTATTAAAAAAACAGAAGATGGTAATTATAATATTGCTTGTTGTTCCCATATTATCAAGTATAGCATTAGGTTATGAAATGGGAAACAACCGTATTGATCATATTCCAATAGTAATAATGGATAATGATAAGTCTGAATCTAGTAGAGCTGTAGCTAATTATGTAGCTGAAAATGATATATTCAATGTAACTGCCTATGCAAAATCTAATAAGGAAGTAGAAGATATGATTTATTCTGGTAAAGTCATGGCTGGAATGATTATTCCTGAAGGATTAAATGCAGATATGAGAGAAGGAAATGCACCACAGATTGTTTTATTTTATGATGGCACTAATATGGGTGTTGCAAGTGCTGCTAAAAGTGCCATGTCAGAAATTTTATTAACTATAAAATCTGGTTATATGAAAGAAATATATCAAGGGAAATTAAATGTATCCTCGTATCAAGCCTTAAAACAAGTTCAACCAATGGGTGTAACTTATAGAACTTTATATAATCCTACAAAGAATTATAGGAATTTTTTACTTCCTGGTATGTTAGTTTCAATAATACAAGTGGGACTTGCAATAGTTGGTGTGGAAAAATCCAATGACAGTGAATATGGGTTTGGTACAGTAGTAAAATGTATAGGAAAGTGGGGAACAATTGGAGCTATATCAATCATTATTTGTTTGGGAATACAGTATGTTTTTTATGATATGCCATATAAAGGAAATATATGGGCAGGTTTATTACTTACAGAGCTTTATTCTATTAGTGTAATTTCATATGGATTTGCTATAGGACTTCTTATAAAAAATAAAACACTAGCAACTCAATTAGCTTCAATTTTGGTATTACCAACTTCTATTTTAGGAGGATATTCTTTTCCAGTAATGGCTATGCCTATAACATTTCAAATACTAAGTAAAGTTATGGCATTTACATATTATGGAGATGGAATAAGGAATCTCATTTTAAAGAAGATATCATTTTCACATATAGTACCAGATGTACGAGCAATGATTATTTTTATTGGAATAGCAATGATAATATGTTTTCTAAAGTCTAGTAATAAAACTAAAACAGTATAAAAACATATCTAGTTATAGATAACCACAGTGGAACTCATACTTATGCCTACATCCGCCGAAATTGAATACATATTTATTCCGTAGGACTGTGAAAATTTCGCTGGAAGCATTCTAAATGGGAGGTTGCACCCATTATAGTTTGCTCCAAATGTAAAAGCTCACAGAGAAAGTTCGAAGAACGAAATATAAAATTTCGATTCTCACTTTTTGGACAAACTATAATGGAACAACCTCCCATTAAGAAGCTTCAGCAGCTTATTTTCAATGCCTACTTCATAAATATGTATCCAATTTCTCTGTTTGGATATGCTCCTAAGTATAGTAAATGTTGAATATAATACCAAGCATAAGTAAAATTTCAGTTGTGGGTATCTATAACTTAAAATAACGATTATATGTCAGGAGAAAAGTTATGAGAGAAAATAATAATAATTTTAATTTTGAAAAAAAGAATGTTGTTTTATTAATTTTAGCACCTATTTTAGGCATTATCCTTTTTGGATGTGTATATAGCAAGGTATACGTTGAGGAGATACCAATAGCTATATATGATATGGATAATTCTAATATTTCCAGGTCTATGATTGATAATATTCAAGATAGTACAGGAATTAATGTAGCAAGGATAGTTGACTCTCAAGATGAAATGGAAGAATTACTTCTAAATGGTGAAGTAAGTGGGGGCATTATATTTCCTGATGACTTTGGGAAAAATGTTGTTCAAAAGAATTCGCCTAATGTTTTGGCTTTAGTTGATGGAAGTAATATTGTTATTGGTAATAATGTTGTAGGGTATCTTAGTTCAGTCTTTAATACAGTAAATGCAGGGATACAGATTAACATTATGGAAGGAGGCGGAATTATTCCGTATTCAGCTCAGAAAAATATTACTACATTATCTTTTGTAGATAGGATATTATATAATCCTCAAATGGGATATTTTAAAAATATGTTTGCTGTTTTGCTATCAATTTTGATTCAACAACTATATTTATCAGCAATGGCAACTATGCTCATAGAATATAAACATAAGATTCGCGAAGTTCTTGATACACCAAAGCATATAAGAACAATAATTAGAAATGAAATAATACCACAAATACTTGAAGGTATGGCATCCATCGTGATTAGCTTTTTAGTATGCTTGCTAGTAGCCCATAGATTCTTTGGATATCAACTAAAAGGGTCTATAAGAGTAACAATATTGGTATTATTAATATTTTTAGTTAGTTTAACAGCAATGGCATTATTATTTGCAACTTTTTTTGAAAATATAACGTCATGTGTTCAAGTTATTTTGCTTTTATCTGTACCAGGAGTTTTATCATCTGGATATATTTGGCCAGAATTTGCTATGTCTCCTCATTTCATAAATATTGTTAAAGGAACATGGCCACTTTATTATTTTGATAATGCACTTAGGGATTTACTATTAAAAGGTGATTCATTGATGGTAATACAACATTATATTACTGGGGGAATTAAATTTGGAGTCTTTTGGTTTATAGTAGGTGCTATTTCTTATTATATTAGAATTGTATCTATAAAATCAGACAAACAATATGCGTTAAAATAGAAATAGGGATATGGAGTGAATTTAAATGAAGAAAAATATAAATAAAATAGTTGCAATTGGAATTGGATTAAGTATACTTAGCGGAAGTATTAGTCCAGTGTTTGCAGCAGAGAATAATTTAAGTAGTACAAATGTACAAATGTTGGATACTAGAGATAATTTTATAAACGTACAAGCAACTAATCAAAAACCAGTTCTTACATTGAAGAAAGCAATAGATGCTGCTATAAATAATAGTAATAAATTGTCATTGAAATCAAAAGAGATAAAAATGTATAGAGATAAGATGAAGCTTCAAGAAAAAATTAATGATTTTTATGATAGTATTGATCAACCAGTATATGATTTCCCTTATGATAAGCTTGAATTACAAGAAAAGCAAACTGACCAAGCTAAAGAATTTATGGAAGATCAAATAGCTAATGATATTACTAACAAATACAATGCTATTGTTTTAAAAGAAATAGACATAAACAAATCAAAAAGGGATTTAGAAATTAAAATTAAAGATCTTAATTTTATGAAAACAAAAATAGAAGTAGGAATGGCAACAGATAATCAAATGACAGATACACAAATTCAAATTAAGGATTTGCAAAATCAAATAAAAGAAAAAGAGAATACATTAAAAAACAATAAGGATTATTTTAAAGTATTGACGGAATTAAATTTAGAAGAATATTCCTTAGATGAAAATATAGAATATAAAATATTTAGAATAAATGGTTCTGTTGATGATTATATAGATAAGAAGATGGATAAATATTTTAAATATAGTGATGAAATGCTCAAACTTACGAAAGATTATTTAAATGATCTAAAGGATGATAACATAAATAAGATACCAGATAAACCAAGTGTATCAAAGCCTAAGGCAGAAGATTATGTTGCATTGGATACAACAGATTCAATAACAAAGATTGCAACAAATACTTCAGGCGGAAAAGTAATTGATGGGGCCTATGCTGCAAAATTATTGGAGTATCAGCAAGCTCAACAAAAGTATTTGACTTTGCTTAATGCTAATGGATCTTATCTAGACGGTAAATATTCTATGCAGGAGAGTGAAGTGAAATTAGATGAAGCAAAAAAGAATCTGAAAAGTGGATTGAAAGATTGCTATTCAACGTTACTTGCTTTAGAAAATAAAATAAATATAGTAAATGATCAAATCAAATCAACAAATACAAAATTAAGATTTGCAAAATCTCAAGTTGATATAGGCATGATGACTGAAAATGACTATAAAGCTCAAGTCATTAAAAGTGAGGATTTAGATACTGGATTAAGAACACTTATTAATAATTATAATAATTTAATAGACAATATTGAAAAACCATGGATAATTAGTAGTACAAAATAAAAAGAACATAGGGCAAAGGTTAAAATAAAGAGCAAATGTACAAACGCTAGGGTACATTTGCTCTTTATTTTTTGATTACGCCTAATATTCAAAAATGAGATTGTTATGTATGTTAGATTATGTCATAATCAACAGTATAAAGATCGGGTGGGGAGTGGTTCTGTGTCGAAAACTAATTTTATTAATAAATCATATAAAGATAAACTGAGAGCAACCTATACTTTGCTTATGTTCATGATTTTAATTTTGTTGAGCATTTTTGTGTATTTTCAAATGAATATTAAGGTAAAGCCAATTATTGGTGGTATAGGGGACCATGTTATTGATAGCGAAGTGCAATATTTAGGGGACAAGTTTGATGAGCAAAGCAAATTGTTAGAATTACTTTCTGGGACAGAAGCATTTAAAAATGGTGACATTTCTGTTATTAAAAAAGAGATTAATAATCAAATGCGCAAATATGGGGATTTGATAGAGTCGATTGGGTATAAATCAATAACTGGTGAAGAATATGACAATAACCAATACAATGTTAAAGCGCCTGATGGGTATGAGAAAGAATTATTAGCTGGAGATAGTTATATACTCAAATCTAAAGCCACTTTTAATGAAAAACTTGGTCAGTATATAGTATTTGTAGGCATGAAAGTTATGGATAATGATGGAAACACTAAGGGGGTACTAATTAGTAGTATTAGTGTTAAAGATGTTGTCAAAAGTTTAAGCAAAACAAAAATGGGAGAATTAAATGAAATATGGATTTTTGATTCTTCAGGTAATGGAATAGTAAATGCAAATGGAGAACAAAAACCAATGTTTGATATGGAAAGCTTTAAAAAAGATGTTAATAGTAACCAATCTACAGAACTAAGGTCTATAAATCCAAAAGATTCGTCTAGTAACTTAGTTTATTGTAAAATACCTAATACAGAAAATTTATATTTAGTGACTCATATAGAACATGGGGACTTTACAAATGCAATGAACGTTTTATTGCTTGTTTTTATATGTAGTGCTATTGTTATTTCTATTTTGATTTTTGTTGCGGCAAATAAAATGACAAGTTTTGTTACGAAGCCCTTGACTCGTATGGTGGAAATTATAGAGAGTTCTGACGGTATAAATTTTATTGAACTTCCAAATGATCTTAAGGCAAGTAAAGATGAGATAGGAATACTTGCAAATACTATTGATAAAATGGCTAATAATATTCGTAGTAATGTGCAGGCACTTAATGGTGAGATTAAAGAGCGTAAAAAAGTAGAAGAAAATTTAATTGTTTTAAATGATGAACTGGAGTGTCGTGTACAAGAGAGAACTAAGGCTTTAACTAAGGCTACAAATAATTTAACTATTTCGGAAGATAGATTCAGAATAGCTATGGAAGCTTCACATATTGGAGTATATGATATAGATTGTAATAATAATTTATTTGTGGTTAACAGAGTTTTTCTTAATTTAATTAATGCACCAGAGTACAAGAAGTGTATTATTGAAGAACGTGATTGGGTTCAATTTAATGGGAGAATTAAGGATTATATATACGAAGAAGATATATTAAATACTGAACAATTTTGTGAAGAAAATTTACCAATCATGGGAGAGGACTTTTATTCAGAGTTTAGATTAAAGGAAGATCCAAATATTTGGCTTTCGTTTATTGGACAAGCAATAAGTCAAGATCAATCTGGAAAATCTGTAAGATTTATAGGAGTATTGCAAAATATATCTGAAAGAAAAATGATTGAAGTTGAGCTTAAGGCTGCTAAGGAAGAAGCAGAAGAAGCAAGCTTAGCCAAAAGTCAATTCCTCGCAAATATGAGTCATGAAATCAGAACACCAATGAATGCAATTATGGGACTTACACACTTAATCAGCCAATCTGATTTAAATGATTATCAGGAAAATTATATTTCTAAAATAGAAAGCTCATCAAAGACATTGCTTAGAATTATTAATGATATTTTAGATTTTTCAAAAATAGAAGCTAAAAAATTAGAAATAGAAAATATTAAATTTAATTTAGATAAGGTATTTGAGAATGTATCAACTCTATATACACCTTCAGCAACTGGCAAGGGCATTGATATTAATTTCGATATAATGGAAGGTATTCCAGATGTATTAAAAGGAGACCCGCTTAGGTTGGAACAAATCCTATCTAATTTGGTTACAAATGCTATTAAGTTCACAAGTTTTGGGGAAGTGAATGTTGAAGTTAGAATTGCTGAAGAACAGGAAGATAAAATTAAGTTACATTTTAATGTTAAAGATACAGGAATAGGATTAACAAAGGAGCAAATAGAAAGATTGTTTACAGCTTTTACTCAAGCTGATAATTCTATGACAAGGAAGTATGGTGGAACAGGTCTTGGATTAACAATTACAAAGCAATTGGTGAATTTAATGAAGGGTGAAATATGGGTAGAAAGTGAATACGGTGAAGGTTCTATTTTTAAATTTATTATCGAGTTTGATAAAGTTTCAAATATAATAAGACCAAGTTATGAAAGTCATCCTGACTTACATGGAAAAAAAGTATTGGTTATAGATCATAATAAAACTTCATTAATGATACTTGAACGTATGTTACGCTCATTTTTATTTGAGGTAAAGGCTCTTAGGGATCCATTTGAAGCTATTGAATTATTAGAAAAGGAGAACTTTGATTTACTTTTTATTGATTTTAATCTGCCAGAATTATCAGGAATTGATTTATATAAAAGATTAGTAGCTAATACTGAGATTAAAGTACCTAAAACAATATTTGTAAGTGCAACTGGACGCGAGAGTTATTATAATCAAGTGAAGCAATTAGGTGTTAAAAATTTCCTTGTTAAGCCTATTAATCAATCCTTAATGTTTGATACTGTGATGGATGCTTTAAAAGGAACTACAACAAGAGAGGTTAATAGAGAATATAATCAAGAAAGTTATATAAAGTTTCAAAGTGTACTTAAAGATAAAAAAATGCTGTTGGTGGAAGATAATGATATTAATCAATTGGTTGCAAAGGATATTTTAGAGCAAGCAGGCATTCGTGTAAGTATTGCAAGTAATGGCGTGGAGGCAATAAAATATGTTAATGCCAATAAATTTGATATTGTTCTTATGGATGTGCAAATGCCAATCATGGATGGGTACAAAGCTACAGAAATTCTTAGGAAAACTTATTCGAGTTCACAGCTGCCTATTATAGCCATGACTGCTAATGCACTTAAGGGTGATCGTGAAAAGAGTATTGAGTCCGGTATGAATGATTATATTTCAAAACCAATTAATCCAGAGATTTTGTTTGAAACCCTTGGGAAATGGTTAACGGGTAATAATATGAAAAATATTAAAAATCAATTAAAAGAAGTTCCAAATGAAAAAGTTGAAGTTTTAGATTTTAATAAAACTTTAATTAGACTAGGAAACAAACAAGAGTTCTATTATGATTTACTAAATAGGTATTGTGATAATTATAATAAGCTGGTAATTGAGTTCTCTGATATGTGGACGAATAAACAATATGATGAAGCAAATCGATTTATTCATAGTCTTAAGAGCGTTACTGGGAACATAGGAGCTATGAAACTTAATAAATTTATTGTTGAGTTTGAAGAACAATATGAATCTTATGATGATGAGAATTTAAATAAAAATCTTGCAACACTTTATGCTTTAAATGAGGAGCTTTTAAATAAAATTATAAAGGTTATATCAAATGAGAATCCAGAGGAAAAACAATTAAGTTCCAATTTTGATATTTATGAAGCTTTAAACAAATTATTAGAAGCTCTCCCAAAAGCCAATGCTAAAGAAATAAAGGAAAGCATGAGTTATTTAGTAGTAAATACTGAAGATATAAGTTTTAGTGCGCAAATTAATGAAATAAAAAAACTTGTAGATCGCTATCGTTATAAAGAAGCTAAGGTTATGGTTCAAGAACTAATAAGTGTTGTAAAGGAGTCAAATAATGAATAGACAAAAAACAATAATGATAGTGGATGATACAGAAATGAATATTGATATTCTAGTAGAGGCACTTAATGAAGAATATGAATTAATCGTTGCTATTAACGGATTAGAGGCCCTTGAATTAATTGAAGAACAAAAACCTGATTTAATTCTTTTAGATATTATGATGCCAGAGATGGATGGATATGAGGTTTTAAAAAAGTTAAAGAAAAACCAAAATTTGGAGACTATACCTGTTATTTTGCTATCGGCAATTACTGATAGTGATTCGAAAAACAAGGGTTTTTCTTTAGGAGCAGTTGATTATGTTACTAAGCCTTTTGAAATTGTTGAAGTTAAAGCTAGAGTTAAGACACAACTTAGGCTTGAAGAAGCCCGTCTAATACTAGAAAGTCAGAATATTATTTTGGAAGAAAAGGTGAAAGAAAGAACTCAGTTAATTGAAAGAACTAATTCTGCTGCTATATACTGCCTAGCTGCTTTAGCTGAAACAAGAGACCCAGAGACTGGGGAGCATATAAAAAGAACACAAGAATACATAAGAGAACTGGCGTTAGAGTTACGCAAGAATGAAAAATATAAGGATATACTTACGGATGAATATATTGAGCTTCTTTATAAATCAGCACCCTTACATGATATTGGCAAAGTAGGGGTAAAAGACAGCATTCTGCTAAAGCCTGGGAAGTTGACGGCAGAAGAATTTGATGAAATGAAAAAGCACACAACTTATGGAGAAGAATCGTTAATGGTGGGTATAAAAGAATTAGGAGAAGAATCATTCTTGACCTTAGCTAAGGAAATTGCATTAACCCATCATGAAAAATGGGATGGCTCTGGATATCCAATGGGCTTGTCAAAGGAAGAAATCCCAATATCCGGTCGACTTATGGCGCTTAGTGATGTGTATGATGCACTTATAAGTAAAAGGGTTTATAAGGAGGCATTTACTCATGATGAAGCTAAAAACATCATTCTAGAGAGCCGTGGAACTCATTTTGACCCTGATATTGTTGATGCTTTTATAAAAAGAGAGGGTAAATTTATTGAAATTATGGAAAGATTTAAAGGTTGTTAGGGTTAGGCTCGTGAAAAAATATGATCGTCAGTGTGTATGCAGAATATCAGCTGTAAACTACAATACTTCAAATTATGGGAAAGTAATTAATAAGGATGTAACTCTTTTTACGTATGAAATAGATAATGTATTAATTGGATTAGCTTAAATCGAATAAAGCAAACTTTTTGATTGTTAAAGGGTTTGCTTTAACTAGTTATATCCATAAACTAAAGTTTTTACCATTAATTGCGATAAATATAATAATATATATAAATTCTTTTTTGAAGAGTTTGGTTGAAAGGGGAAATAAACAATGATTATTGGAAATGTAAATTCTTATTTTAAAAATCCATATATAAAAAATGGTAACAACAAACAGCTTCAAAAGGTACATAGTACCAACAATAGAATTGCTACAATTAATAAAAAAGATGCCACCAAAAGCCCTGAAGAGATTATGAAGCAAAAAATAAGGAATATGAAGAGTCAATTAGTAGACACTGAAAATTCAGAGCAACAGCTTAAGAATGGAATGTCAGTCTTACAACAAAAACAGGAAGGTTTAGATAATATAAATGATGTAGGAAACCAACTTAAAGAATTATCTACACAATATAAGAAATCTGATTTAAGTGAAAAAGACAAGTTAGAAATTGAAAAAAAGGCAGGGGAGTTATTAAATAATTTAGACAAACTAATGAACCAAAACAAAACAGAAGAAAACAACATTGTAGGAGATAAGGTAATTAAGCTAAATGCTTCTGATGGTAAAACGAGTACTATATTGTCTAAGGGTATTGATATAACACTTGATTTTGATAAAGAGGACAATACTAAGCCAAGTAATGCAGATAAAACAAATCCTAATAAACACTTTTCCAGCAATGTTAGTATAAAAACTCTTTTGGAAAATCCTTCTATAATTGAAAAAAGAATATTAAATCCAGTACAAAAGGTTATGGAAGATGTACATGACTCAAAATCAATCATATATCATAATTTTATAGAAGAGTATTCATTAGCAACAAGTTCAATTGACGAATTGTTTAAAGTAAAAGGAATAAGTGCACGTGAAAAAGATTCAAAAATGTTGCAACAGAAAGCAATGTATATTGCAGTTTCTGCATTATACTTTTAATATTAATATAGATAAAATGTCACTCATGTTTCAGCACATTTTGCTATGAGGTAAACATAATTCCGCGCCGGACACAAAATATACATCGAATTTTGGACTTATTATTTTCTTTCATATGCCTTATTCAAAAAGAAGTAAAGGAAAAGTTTTAAAAGACTATGAAGAGAGCTATTTTAGCTTAAAACTTTATAGTCTTTTATATTTCACTATTTATTTCAGGAATTGAGCAAGTATTATTTCCAAATCAAGAAAATGGAAGTCTTATAAATAAATATTCTACACAATATTTATTCTAGATAATAGATATTTTAAGATTTTACATAATAGTATATAATGAAAGTATGTATGAAAATTAAAATTTAAGATAGATATGTTGCAAAAATGATTCTTAATTTAAAATTTAATCCACAATTGTTAATTGCAACATATATAGTTAAGAAATGAGGTGATTTTTAGTGAAAAATAATATTAAATATTCTAAGAATGAGAAATTAGATACAAAATCTTTGAAAGATTTATTTAAAAATAAAATAGAACATATTAAAGATTTGTTTAATTATAGATTGCTAAATAAAAGAATAGATGATAATAAAAAAGAAAATTTAACATTAGAATCAGTAAGAAAACAATATGAAGAATTGAAGTCTAAAAAAGATGAGTTTGAAAAGTATGAGGATGAATTAAAAGATATGGATTATTGTTTAATAAAATCAAGTGATTTGACTTCTGCAATTAATTGTAAGAAAAGTAGTTTATCACAGAGATTTCTGAAATATACAAACATTAATTTAAGTATTAAGGCAATTAACACTTTGATGTTAATGGATAAAGAAAGTGTAATAAAAATAGAAAATGTTATAAGCAAATTAGATAGCAATGAAATATTTATAGAAAAAACATATAAAGTAAATCAATTTAATGTTGAAGAAATATGTAATTTATATATAAGTTATGAAGATAATGTATATGTAATAAAAGATATAGAACCTTATAATAAAGAAATATCTGGCACATTAAGTGAAATCTCTAATAAATATGAAGAATATCATTTGCAAGATAAAGAAATACGGGATAAATTTATAAAAGCATTTTCAGATGCTAAATATGAATTTAACATTGCAAGTCCATGGATGAATAACTATGTAGTAAATAATGAGTTGATAAGCAAAATGGAAAGCTTACTTACAAGAGGCACATCTATTAAAATAGCTTATGGAATAGAGGAAAATAGTTATAATTCTAAAATGGATAATAAAAATACAAACAGTGATAGAATAGCACAAAAATTAAAAGAGAAATTTGATATTTATGGAGATAAATTTACAATTAAAAAAGTGAATTCACACAACAAATTATTAATCTGTGATGAAAGTTATTATCTTGAGACAAGTTTTAATTTATTATCTTTTGCTGGAGAATATGACGAAAACTCAAAAGATACAAGAGGTGAAGGTGCTACTTATAGTACTAATTTAGAAGTTATAAAAGACTTAAGAAATAGATATTTTAATTTTTAATATTTGATTTGTTATTTTCTTTGAAGTGATTTATTAAAAAATAAGCAAAGGACAAATTTGAAAAGACTATGAAGAGAGCTGTTTTAGCTTAAAACTTCATAGTCTTTTATATTTCACTATTTATTAAAGAAATTGGGCAATTATTAAATTTGCTATTTATGAAGAAATAGTAATGCAGAAAAAGTCATAATATAAAGGTATTTAAAAATTAGAAGTAAAAGTGTTTTGTACCAACAGATCTTTATTCTTAATGTCACCATTTTTATATTAGGTATTACACTTATGAATTGTATTAATATGTGAAAAATAAATCTGCTTATAAAAAATTTTAAACATATAAATACATGTTTCATGTAAATTTGTGATGAATTAGAATGTGAAAATAAGGTGAAGTATTAGAAAATATAAAGACTTTATTAAAAGATTTACATATAAAGTTGATTGAATAATTAAAGTTATATTTGGAAGAATAGATTTAATAAAAAAAGACAGGAGGTGAAACTATGAAAAATAAACCATATGACAAAAAAAATAGTATCAATAGTCTTGGAAGTGATTTAACTACATCTATTCAAAATTTTCATTATGCAGGGGAAGAAATAGAAAAGGAAAATGATGAAAAAATGAACAAAGACCAAATAAATGTGAAAAATGTAAACCTAAATTCTTCAAATATTATGGGAGAGTAAATAGTTCTAATTTTAATCAGTTCACCAGTAACTAAATTAAAACATATAAGATTTATTTACAACATTATCGTTTCAGCGGATAGACTTATTAAATATTTGGATTTCACATAAAATATTAGAATAATCGTTTTATAAAGGAAAAGTATTATAAAGTAATCTAATAAAACTTATGGATGCTAAATATTCTAATATTTACATAGATTATTATTTATAATAGTGGTTAATATATTACTGCCAACAAATTTATAATTAGAGGAGGTAGATAGATATGGGCTCAAATAACAGTGGAAGTAACAGAACTTTAATACCAGAAGCAAGACAAGGGTTAAACAAATTTAAAACTGAGGTTGCTTCATCAATTGGCTTACAAAACTATGAAGGCACAGATAAAGGAAACCTTTCTTCAAGGCAAAATGGAAGCGTTGGTGGGGAAATGGTAAAGAGAATGGTAGAAAGCTACGAAAAAGGACTCTAAAAGATAACTAATTATACATGCACTAAGTTAATTCTTGGTGCATGTATAATTATGTTTAAAGCAATATTGGAAATAATTAATATTAAGTACTGTATTATTAAAAATTTATTGTTTGTGCTACCATTTCCATACTTCTTCAATTACATAATCAATTTTCCCCATAGCTTCTTGTATTGCCTTTGTTTTTTCTTCTTCAGTAGAACCAGTTCCATCTACTAATAATTCTTCAAATCGTTTTATTCCAATAAATTTCATTATATCATGTACATAATTCAATCCTTTATTCATTACTATTTTTAAGAACCATGGAATAGGGGCTCCAGAGGACTGGATATATATCATACCTCTTGGCTTATCAGTTAGTAACCCTTCAACTGTATTTTGTTCTATATGTATGGTTTTTCCTTCCATTACAATGCAATCAATATATTCCTTCAAGGGCGAAGGAAAAGACAGACTCCACATAGGAGCTGCAATTACATATAAATCTGCTTCTTTAAACTGGTCCGCTAGTTTGACCATTTTATGTACTTCCTCTTTTTGTTTCTCATTTAGCTTATTAAAGTCATCTTTTTCTATCATACAATTTCGTTTCTCAAAATATTGATATTCTAGTCTTGGGATATGACACTTATATAAATCTAATTCTTTAAGTTCAAAATCATTATGATTTTTTAAAAATTTATTTACGAGTTCTCTTCCAATTGTTTTACTTGCTGATAATTCTTCGGGTTTTGAGTTTACTGTTATATAAAGTAACTTTTTCATAATATACACCTCTTAATTGAAATTCTTAACTTTAGTATTAACGTATTGATAAATATTATTACTATAAATAAGATAAAAAACGGAAGAAGAAAATAAATGAGTACTTTAAAAACTTTATATTTAATGTACTAAATTAAAATAGAATCTTTTGTCATGGATTAAGACAAAAGATTCTCTTTTTAATGAAACAAAATATTAGTTGCTGTTGCAATCTTCACAATCATTTTCAGAAGCAGAACGATAGCATACAAAAGCATCAACTTGTCGCAAATCTATTCCGAAATAAACCCATTGTCGACCAGTCCATCTAAAGCCAGATATAGAACGTCTGTCAACATTTAATAAGAATGTCCAATAGCTTCTACCATTTCGTTGCCAAATATATGTGTATTTATAAAGACAAAAACGGATAGAATTTGAACTAACAGCTGTAGTTTGTATACCTCCACCTCCTGTACTAAAACTTTGAACTCCAGCAGAGTTTTTGCTTGGAATATAATTTGGAGGCGCAGATTTAGGTGCTCCAGGTGGAGTAAACGTTCCGCCTGGAAAATTAAAAGCAGGTGGATTAAAGTCTTTTTCAGCAGGGAAATTAAAATTAGGTGGATAATTACCTATTGGTGGAAGATTACCACCTGGTCCTGGCATAGGCAAAAGAGGTGGTCTTTGTCTTTGAAAAGATTCAAAAGGAGGAGGGGAAGTTTCATATTTTTCAAATTCAATATCGTCTTCAAAATAATCATCATTTAAATCTAGCATTTATATTTGGCTCCATATTAATTAATTATAAAATAATATATTCATAAAAGTTAAATTTGCTATACTTAGATTTAAATATTCAAAAGGAAGAAGCAAGTTCCCACGAATAAGTCTTAATGGGTTATTTTCACAAAATGATTAATTTGCTATTTAATTAAAGTAAAAAATAAATATAAATGCCATGTGGAAATATTGAAATATGTTGGTAAAAGTTGAAATTTGAAATGGGTAGTGGTATAGTAATATTATAGTAAATAATAATTTATTTGGTTATAATTTATGGATATATGGTTAAAAAAAGGAGGCTAAAAATAATGAATGAGGGGAAAAAAAACATACTAGTAACAGATGATTCTGCAAGTATCAGAAGTTTTATAAGGGGTCTTTTAGAAGAAGCAAATTATAACGTAGTTGAAGCTTGTGATGGTGAAGAAGGAATTGAGGCATATAAAAAATTAGGTAATATTGATTTAGTAATTACTGATGTATATATGCCTCAAAAAACTGGGTTAGAACTTGTGGTAGAATTACGAAAAGAGAATGAAGATTTAAGAATAATAGTTCTTTCGGATGGTGGTAAGAATAATTTTTCTAATGAGCTAGGTGTTTGTGAGGCACTTGGGGCTACTTATTTTATGAAAAAGGATTTAATTAAGGAAGAATTGATTAATCTGGTAGATAAGGTATTTGTAGAATAAATTATAAGTTTGGTTAAAAATACTATATATAGTAATGGAATTATTATCAAAGATTGATACTTTAGTTAAAAAACTAGTATGAGAATTAAAATGGATCCTATAAAAGAGACAGTTATTTGTAAAACACAAAAATAGGGCACATTTCCTAATTAAAATTTATACATATATATCAAAAAATCATGAGAAATAATAAAGGTACTAGAAAGTTAAAGAAAAACTTTCTAGTACCTTTTACTATTAATTTAAGGCACAATCAAAAAAATAACAAGTCCATTTGCCAACCTATTTTCCATCATGGGAAGCTCGATTCGCATGCGCTCACTGAGTAAGCGATTCACACCAAATCATAGATTTGGGTTCACTGCTCACGTCAGTAAAATACCATAATAGGCCCACTATGATGGTACTTTACTTCCTTGCCTGATGAAAAATATTCATGGCAACTTTGGACTTGTTATTTATTTTCATGTGCCTAATATGAAAAATAGCTAGAGATTAGAATTTAGGAATTTCTAAAATAGCACCTCTGTTACCAGATGTTACGAGGGCAGCATATCTTGCAAGATAACCAGTTGTAATTTCAGGTTTTCTTGGTTTCCAATTTGCTTTTCTTTTTGCTAATTCTTCATCACTAACTACAAAGTTAATAGTATTAGCATTAATATCAATTTGAATAATATCTCCATCGTAAACTAAAGCAATGTTACCACCAACTGCAGCTTCAGGAGATACATGTCCAATTGAAGCACCTCTACTTGCACCACTAAAACGTCCATCTGTTATAAGTGCAACACTGCTACCTAAACCTCTTCCCATAATTGCTGATGTTGGGTTAAGCATTTCTCTCATACCAGGTCCGCCCTTAGGCCCTTCGTAACGGATAACTACAACATCACCTGCAACAATTTTTCCAGTATTAATGGCATCTAAAGCGTCTTCTTCACAATTAAATACTCTTGCTGGACCTTCGTGTTTTAACATTTCAGGTGCAACTGCAGAACGTTTTACAACGCATGAGTCTGGTGCAAGATTACCTTTAAGAACAGCTATACCACCAGTTTGACTATATGGGTTTTCAACAGGTCTTATAACTTCAGGATTTTTATTTACGCAACCTTTTATGTTTTCAGCAATAGTTTTTCCTGTACATGTTATTAAATCAGTATTTAATAAGCCTAGTTTATTTATTTCGTTCATAACAGCATAAATACCACCAGCTTCATATAAATCTTCCATATAAGTATGTCCTGCAGGTGCAAGGTGGCAGAGGTTTGGTGTTTTAGCACTAATTCCATTTGCAATATCTACATTTAAATCAAAACCAACTTCATTTGCAATTGCAGGAAGATGTAACATACTGTTTGTACTACATCCAAGAGCCATATCCATAGTTAATGCATTCATAAATGCAGCTTCTGTCATAATATCTCTTGGTTTTATATTTTTCTCAAGTAACTCCATAATCTTCATACCAGCATGTTTTGCAAGCTTAATTCTCTCAGAATAAACAGCAGGAATTGTTCCATTTCCTTGAAGTCCCATACCAAGAACTTCTGTTAAACAGTTCATGCTATTTGCTGTATACATTCCAGAACAAGAACCACAAGTAGGACATGCTTTATTTTCATATTCATCTAACTTTTCTTCTGTGATTTTTCCTGCATTAAAAGCACCAACAGCCTCAAACATACTTGAAAGGCTTGTTTTACATCCATCAACTTTTCCAGCAAGCATTGGTCCACCGCTTACAAATATAGTAGGAATATTAACTCTTGCAGCTGCCATTAAAAGTCCTGGTACATTTTTATCACAGTTAGGTACCATTACTAAAGCGTCAAAAGCATGGGCTAGTGCCATAGATTCTGTGGAATCTGCAATTAACTCTCTTGTAGCTAGTGAATACTTCATTCCTACATGACCCATCGCAATTCCATCGCAAACAGCAATTGCAGGGAATACAATAGGAGTACCACCAGCCATAGAAACACCCATCTTTACAGCTTCTACAATTTTATCTAAATTCATATGACCTGGTACGATATCATTTTGTGAACTAACGATACCTATAAGAGGTCTTTCAATTTCTTCTTTTGTTAAACCTAATGCACTTAGTAATGAACGTTGAGGTGCACTCTTAGATCCTTTTGTTATTACATCACTTCTCATAGCATAATCTCCTCATTTCTATATAATAATTTCAATTTTGTATAATATAGTTGTATATTTTTATTGTACGTTGTATGATGTCTATTGTCAATATAGTATTATACTTTATTCATTATTTATATCCAAACCTCTCATGGCATGAAGAATATGAAGCTTCATTGCAGTTTTTGCTCCCTCAGCATCTCTACTTGCTAAAAATTCCATTATCATGCGATGGTCATTTAAGGTATCTTTTATTATATCTTCATTTTCATCGGATAAAATAACACCTTTATCAATGGCTTTATAAAGTATAGGCATTAATTTATCCATAAATTCATTATGAGTTGCCTTTGCAATAGATTTATGAAAAGCTTGTTCAGCTTCCGTACGATCTTCATTATTTAAAATTTTTTCTTCCTCGAGTTTCCCGTAGTAGAGTATTCTTTCAAGCTCTTTATCAGTAGCTCGTTTTGCCGCATAATAAGCAGTTTGGGGCTCGAAAATCAATCTCATCTCATACAAGTCTTTTGCATTTAATTTTGTTGTAGAAAATTCTTCTAATCCCAAATTCTCATTGAAACCTTCATGATTTTTTACATAGGTGCCTTTACCTCTCTTAATTTCAAGAATATTATGAGCAACTAAAATACGAATAGCTTCTCGCAGTGTAGTTCTACTAACTTTCATTTGGGAGGAAAGTTCGTTTTCATTTGGAAGCTTGTCTCCAATAGTAAATTTTTTATCTATAGTAATCATTGCAAGAATATCATCAGCAATTCGTTCTGATAAGCTTTTTTCTTTGCGTGGCATAAAGTAACCTCCTTTTAGGTTATGTTTATATAATATAATAAAAGAGGTTGCTTTTCAATAGAGATGTCTGATGTCTATAAGTATGAATATAACATCAAAATATATGTGACATAATTGACTTCCATTTCAGGTTCATTAAATCGTTCTTAGTATATACTTAATAAGTTTAGCAGATAATAAGTAGGTATGTTAAAAATATAGAAAGGGGAAAATAAACTTAGCTTATTTTATGCGGGTTTATTAGTGGAAGATATGTTTATACCTAAAAGAATAATATTTGAGAAAGGTTCATTAGAATATGACATGGGGAAGGATATTCTAAGTAAATTTAAAGATAAAACTGATATTGAAATCATAAATTTGACTTCAAACAAACTAAAACAATATATTCCAGGTGATGAGTTATTCTCTCAATATAGAGAAGGTAAAAAAACTTTAGTTGTTGGAACTAAGAAGAGTTTAAAGTTTCAATCATGCAAACCTTCAGCACATTATCAACTCCCATTAGTATCTGGGTGTATGGGGCAATGTGAGTACTGTTATTTAAATACTAATCTTGGGGATAAACCCTTTGTAAAAGTCCATGTGAATATTGATGATATATTAAATCAAGCTAAGAAATATATAGATGAAAGGTTGCCTGAAATAACTATATTTGAAGGGGCTGCAACATCAGATCCAATTGCAGTAGAACCTTATACCCATTCTTTAGAAAAAGCCATTACATTTTTTGGGAGTAGAAAAAATGCTAGATTTAGATTTGTAACAAAATATAATGATATAGAATCATTGCTTAATTTAGAACATAATGGTCACACCGAAATAAGGTTTAGCATAAATACTTCCTCCGTTATAAATAAATATGAGCACGTTACAGCTTCTCGTGATCAAAGAATAGAAGCAAGTATAAAGGTAGCTAAAGCAGGATATCCTATGGGATTTTTAGTTGCTCCTGTATTTGTATACCCAAGTTGGAAAGAGGAATATCATGATTTATTAATTGAATTAAGAAATAAGCTTCCAAATGATTTGAAATTCCCAGTAACTTTTGAGGTTATATCTCATCGTTATACTACAATAGCCAAAAATAGAATACTCAATATATTTCCTAAAAGTGAATTGCCTATGAATGATGAAGATCGTAAGTTTAAATATGGACAATTTGGATATGGCAAGTATGTATATCCTAAAGAAAGCTTAGATGAAATAAAGCAATTCTTCAAAAGGGATATAGAAGAACTGTTTATTCATAAAGAAGTTAAATATATTATATAACATGAGGTACATGAAGTATGTGATTTACTATTCTTTCATATGCCTAAGTATAATAGTTTAAGTAGTGATAAAAACTTTTCAGCCGATTATTGTCTGAGAAATTCATTTGGAAATAAAAAAGAATGGCTTACTTAGGGTGTAAGTCATTCTGAATACTGGATAATAATTATTTAATAAAGGGTAAATAATTATGCATTAACTACTTTACAATTATCATTATAACATTTCAATATGTCAGTATTATGACAAATTTATAAAATTAAGAGGAAATTTATAATGGAATATTCAGAAATATATTTTTGACTATTTTAATACCTTTGTATGCATTTATTTACGTCTATTTTTATTGGTTTCCATTCATTATTTACGTCTTTAATAAACTGATGAATTTCTATGTCAGTGCCGTTTGTAAGCTGAAAAAATTCAAATCTATAGTCATGTGCATCATTACCAAGTATATAAATGTTTTTAAGATACCCACTTTGTTCAGTTGGATACCTTCTTTTAATAAGTTTGCACCAATCCCCATAAACGGCATCAACATAAAACTCTGCATTATGCCTCCATCCATGATAAGCCGCACATAGAAAATCTTCACTTTTTAAGTCTATATCAGAAATTTTATATTTTCCATTTTCATTTTGTATATATGCATATCCATAATAGTATGCGAAACTTACAGTACCATTAACAGAGGGTTCTATTGTTTCTAATTCAATAAAATACTTATAAGTTCCGTTTGAAACATTCTCATCAGTTATATTGTTAAGTTTTATCAGGTTTATGTGTCCTATATTATTGAAGGAATTAAAATAAGAGCTGTGATTTATCTTATTTTTATATTCTGAAGTAAAAAAATTATATGCTATTGGGTAGGGGATTTTGGCTAATCCAATGCTACCGCAGCCTCCTTGTGAAATATTCTCTGCCTCTTGTAATATACTAAAATAATTTATTAGCGTATCTTGAGGTGAAATAAATAGCCAATCAGGTAAAACAATTTTATTGTAGTTTTCATTTGAATACTTATCAAAGAATTCAAAATTAAAGTCTCTATTGTTTAATGCTGGTAATGGGGAAGGCCTAAAATATTGTTCATTATTCAATTTTGGTGCACTCCGTAGTAAGATTTATCAATTGTATTATATTCTATTTTTAAAATAAAAGTTCTTTAAAAGAATAATGATTAAAATAGAATTGAGTAATCTTAAACAATTTATCGATTACTTTTCTCTCAATATTTTTAACCCTAGCTTAATAGCAACATATAAATGGGAATAATTAGTAAACTAGAAATAGTGGTTATAATTGTATTTACTGTAGCATACTCATAGTCAGCATTATAACGCTTAGCAACGATAGCAGTATTAGTCATAACTGGCATAGCAGCTTGAATAACAAATACTTCTTTCATAAGTAAAGGAATATTTGTAAAATTACATAGTACAAGCATTAATACTGGCGAAATCAGGAATCTGCCTAAAATTATGGCAAGCATATCCCAACTAAATTTAAATTCTCTAAAGTTAACAGAATAAATTGTTATTCCTATAAACAACATAGCTAAAGGTGTAGTTAAATTTCCAAAATACTTACAAGTATCTAAAACAAATTTTGGCAAATGAATATCAAGGAGCACAAGTATAATTCCTAGAAGAAAGCTTAGAAGTGGTGGGGACATGATTCTCTTTATTGTATCAAGTGAGAAAACATTGGCTTTACCAGATTGTCCATCTTTGCTAATTTCATATACACCTATAGTCCAGAAAAAAGTAGTATTAGCTATATAATACAATAAAACATTTGGTATGCTTTTTTCCCCAAACAAAGCCATGTTTACTGGAAGTCCGATAAATATGGAATTAGATACAAAAAACATTGATCTGAAAGTTCCAATTCTTCCTTCTTTAACTCTAATAATTTTTGAAACTACTACAGCAATTACATAACCGATTGCCATGGATGTAAATGGAGCAAATAGCCCACCGCCAAGGTTAAGTAATTTATCTTTATCAAAGCTCTCTGTAAATTGAGAAATCATAAGGCAGGGAATAGCTAGATTGCATACTAATTTTGAAAAAAGCTTAGAAGTTTTTTCATCAAACCATCCCTTATGAGATAAAAAGTACCCAGCAGAAATCATTAAAACTATACTGAATACACTTCCTAATGCATTAAAAATAATCATTGTAAATTCTCCTTTTGTATATTAAATAAATTAAAAAAATCAAATAAAAACTGTACTCTAAATGGTACATTCTATTGATAGAATATCTTTTAAATGTTTCAAGTCGTTGCCTATATGGCTGTACATAGTTTTAGCAGCTTTCTCTTCATCCCTTTTCTTAATATAATGAAATATCTCAAGATGATAATTAAAAATATCCATATTACGATCATGTTCATATACATCTATAGATCTATAAAAAAAAGTAAGTGTACTTAGATCATTACTTTGTTTTTGTAAGCGATTATTTTGACTAAAGTTTAAAATTAAATTATGGAACTGAGTATTTAGAGAGATAATAGTTTTAACTAAGTTATCATCAAAATGTTCTATATTTTTTTCTGTTTCCGATAATATGTTTTCAATCTGTTGTAATTCTTTATCAGAGGCATTACGTGTAGTTAATCTTGCAGCCTGAGATTCTAAAGCTTGACGACATTCATAAATATCTTCAATATCTTTTTTTGTTGGTTGATATACTGTGATCTTTGATTTATCGGTTAAAAAAAGTAAACCATCTTTTTCTAAAGAGCGTATGGCTTCCCTTACGGGGCTTCTGCTTATTTGAAATTCGGTAGCAAGTTTTGACTCATAAATTCTATCTCCGGGTTTTAGAAGACCATTGAAAATCATATCTTTTATAGAATTATAAGCTTGATTGTAGTAGGAGGGACCTTTTTCGATTTTATAATTATCCATTTTGCATCTCCTCAGATTAATAAAATATTTATGTATACTGTCGACAATTTTATCAAGTATAACCTATCAAAATAAATTAAGCAAGATAATTGTCTCTAGTTATCAGTATTTCAGGAGAAGATTTAATAGATTTTATAGGACAGATGAATCAAGAAACTCAGAAACGACAGGATCAGGGCTAGGGTTAGCTATTTAAAAAAGTATAGTAGAACTACATGAAGGGAGAATTTTGGCTGAAAGTAAAAATGATAAATTTGTAATCAACATAGAATTAAAATAAAAGATTTATGATAATATAAAAAGCATGAAAAGATGAATTTTACTATTATATATAAGTATATTATAATAAAATAATGATTCGAGTTATTATCAAAAAAGTGAAAACTCAAACACTAAAGTAGAATCAGAGCAAAAGCTTTAGATAATACCAAAACATTCAAGGAGGATTATTTATGAAAGAAAAGCTGAAAATTCAGCAAAACTTATTGATAGGTTCATTATTATTTGGACTATTTTTTGGGGCAGGTAACTTGATTTTTCCAGTACAAATGGGACAAGAAGCTGGAAATCATGTTTTTGCAGCGACTATTGGATTTTTAATTACAGGTGTAGGATTGCCAATACTTGGAATCATTGCATCAGCTATTTCAAAAAGTGAAAGTTTATTTGATATGGCGAGACCTATTAGTTCTCGTTATGCAAGTATATTCACCTGTTTATTATACTTAACAATTGGTCCATTATTTGCAATTCCCCGTACTGCGACAGTTGCATTTGAGGTGGGAATTCATCCTTTTATTTCTGATGAACATTTAAAACTCGGACTCATTATTTTCTCATTTATATTTTTTGTTTTTACAATTTATTTTTCACTAAAACCAGGGCAAATTTTAGACTGGGTAGGGAAATATCTTACTCCTATTTTTCTGATATTATTATCTATTTTATTAATTGCTACATTTATAAGTCCAATGGGGCAAGGAAGCGATTATCCAGCTCAAGGAAGTTATGCTACTCAGCCATTATTTACTGGTTTATTAGATGGATATAATACTATGGATGCTTTAGCTTCTGTAGCTTTTGCTATTATTATTATTTCTAATATTAAAAAGTTAGGTATTAAAGATTCTCGCTTAATTGCTATTGAAACAAGTAAATCAGGTTTAGTTAGTGTTATTGGTATGGCTATTATTTATGGTTCATTAGCTTATATGGGAGCTACAAGCTTAGGGAGCGTAACACGTGCTGATAACGGAGGAAGTATCTTATCTATGGTCAGTAATCATTATTTTGGGGTTGTTGGGAAGGTATTATTAGCAGCTATTGTTGGAATTGCATGCGTAAAAACAGCTATTGGTTTAATCACTGCCTGTTCTGAAATGTTCAGTGAGATGTTTCCGAAATCAATTTCATATAAAAAATATGCTATTATCTTTACACTTTTCTCATTTATAATCGCTAATTTCGGATTAAGCAATCTCATACAGCTATCGATACCAGTGCTTATGTTTCTTTATCCATTAGTAATTACTTTAATTTTATTGTCTTTATTAACTCCATTTATTAATAAGCAAAGTGATATTTATAAATGGACAACTGGGTTAACAATTATTGCAGCATTTTTTGATTTATGTAAATCATTACCACAATATATGCAACAAAATGTTGTGGTTACACAAATTATTAATTTTGCTCATTTATATTTACCTGGATTTGACTATGGATTTGGCTGGATATTACCAGCACTTTGTGGATTTTTTATAGGATTAATTATTTGGATGATTCGAGTAAAAAAAATACACAGATAAAAAAAGCGCGCACAGATAAAAAGAGTGCGAAGCACAATACGGAACTTATTAAGTGCAACCAATAACATGTTAAGTAGGATCATGTTAGTACTCATACTTTTTTTGAAGCAGTTAAATATGTTACTGAGGAAACTCGTGGGAATTATTTAAAAGAAATATCAAAGATAGTGACAGAAACATTACAATTTAGAATAAGAGAAGTATCATAAATGTTATGCATTTTTGATACTTCTTTTTGTTTACTGAATTTTTTACTTTCGGCTCTCATTTACTCGTCATTGTTCTAAAATAATAAAATATATAATTATACAATTTGTGCAAAATTTACTTGTTAATAAGACTTTTTGTGATATACTTAGATTATTAGTACTCAGCTGTGAAGAGGCTATTTTAATTAACTATTGTTTAACGAATAAAGCACCAACTGAATTAAATGTCACATTTAATTATTAGTTAATGGGGGGCTTTTTTTATTATAATAAACTACACGCCAACATTGTTAAATCAAAAAAATAATGTATATGTAGAGATTTTTAAAGAAATTTTATCATAATCTGGAAAAACTCACCGTATTAGTATAAATACTATATTCAAGCCCGTAACAACTACAATTAAAAAATACCATATTACTTGTAAGTATAGGCATATGTTAAAAATAGTCCAATCAGTCAATCAGTATACATGGAAGGTGGTGAATTGTACGTTACCATTAATGTGGCTAGGATGAATAGCAGTATTTTTTTGATTCTATTTTTTGGAAGAAAAGAATTATGAAAGGTATATAGATAAGTGGATTAATACAATTATATAAATTTTGAGGATGAGGTGAAGTTTAATGATTTATAATATTTTAATTGGAGGCGCTGCTGGCTTAGGTATGGAGACTGTTTCGTCTATATTGGAAAAAGTTTTAAAAAGAAAAGGATTTGAAATTTTTACAATACAAGATTATATGTCAAGAGTAAGAGGGGGCCATAATTTTTTTCAGATACGTTTTGGAAATGAGGAAATAAATTCTCATTTTGACGAACTTGATGGAATAATTGCTTTGGATAAAGAAACAATAAAAATACATATTGATAATTTAAAAGAAGACGGTTTTATTATTTGTGATGATGAAATTGATTTTGAAGATAACAGATTAATTAGACTTACTCTAAAAGGTATAGCAAAAAATATTGGTAATGCTAAAGTTTATGGAAATGTAGCATTAGGTGCTTTTATAAAACTTTTCAACCTTGATTTAAGTGGTGTTAAAGAATTATTATCCGAAAAGTTTAAACAGGAAATTGCAGAGAAAAATCTTACTGCATTTGAAGAAGGATTTAAACTTGCTCCACATAAATACGATATTAAATCAAACAAGAAGGATAATAATATTCTGATTGGCGGAAATGATGCAATTGCTCTTGGGGCGCTTGCAGCAGGATGTAAATTCTATTCAGCTTATCCTATGACGCCTTCTACAAGTATAATGAATTATCTTGCATCAAAAATGAATGAGGCAGAAATTGTAGTAGAACAGGCTGAAGATGAAATATCAGCTATAAATATGGCAATTGGAGCTTCTTATGCAGGAACCCGTGCTATGACAGGAACATCTGGAGGCGGATTTGCATTGATGGTTGAAGCAGTAGGGCTGTCTGGTATGCTTGAAGTACCTCTTGTAATAGCAGAAATACAGAGACCAGGACCTACAACAGGCTTGCCAACAAGAACGGAACAGGCTGATTTGAGATTTGTCATTGCTTCATCACCTGGAGAAATTCCTAAGATGGTCATAGCATTAAAAGAACCAGAAGATGCATTCTATCAAACAATAAGAGCCTTTAATCTAGCAGATAAATACCAAATACCTGTTATTTTACTAGGAGACCAATTTTTAGCTGATAGTATAAGAACTGTAAAACCTTTTAGTTTTGATAATATTAAAATTGAAAGACATCTATATGATGAAAAGTATTCTGATGCTAAAGAATACAAAAGGTATGAAATAACAGATACAGGTATTTCACCTAGGATAACCCCAGGTAAAATTTCGGGATTAACAGTATTAGTTGATAGTGATGAGCATGATGAATCTGGTCATATTACAGAATCGGCTGATGTAAGAAATAAAATGAATGATAAGAGACTAAGAAAAATGGAGTACTTAAAAGAAGAACTTCAAGAGCCAGTGTTCATAGGTGAAGAGAATGCAGATACTTTACTTATTGCATGGGGATCATTATATAGTCCTGTCAAGGAAGCGGTAACGTTACTTAATGGTAATGGTAAAAATAATAAGTACTGTGCCTTGGTGTTTGGTGATGTTTGGCCTTTACCTGATAAACAGCTTAAAAAATATGCCCAAGATATAAAAATAATAAATGTAGAACAAAATGCTACTGGTCAGTTGGCAGCGCTTATTAGAGAAAATACGGGAATTGTTTGCGATAGTAGTATTTTGAAATACGATGGTAGACCTATTTCATCTCAAGAAATATATAACAAGCTAAATGGAGGCGAATAATAATGAATGAAGAGACATTTTGCACATCAGAAACAGCTTGGTGTCCAGGTTGTGGAGATCATAATATTCTTGAGGCACTTAAAACAGCACTTATAACTCTTGAAAAGAAACCTCATCAAGTACTTATTGTTGGAGGGATAGGACAAGCGGCAAAAACACCACAATATATAAATACAAATGGATTTTGTGGACTTCATGGAAGAGCATTACCACCTGCAGCTGCAGCAAAAATAGTTAATAAGGAATTAACTGTAATAGTTAATTCTGGTGAAGGAGATACCTATGGTGAAGGAGGTAATCATTTTATTCATAATATTAGACGGAATGTTGATATAACACATTTTGTTCATGATAACCAAATATATGGACTAACAAAAGGGCAAGCATCTCCTACAACTGATATAGGCCATATAACTGATGTTCAGCCAAATGGATCAAATAATACACCTATGAATCCTATGTTGCTATCTATAGCACTTGGTGCTGGGTTTGTTGCAAGAGCTTTCAGTGGTGACAAGGAGCAACTCAAAGAAATCATGATTGAAGCAATTAAATATAAGGGATATGCTATTGTTGATATTTTGCAACCATGTATTAGTTTTAACAAAATAAATACATTCCAATGGTATAAAAAGAGAGTATACAACCTTGAAGAAGGTTATGATAATACCAATAAATTAAAGGCTATGGAAAGAGCCATGGAATGGGGAGATAAAATTCCACTAGGGATTTTATACAAAGAAGAAAAACCTAGTTTTCATGATAAAATTAGTTTCTTAAAAGATGGAAAACCACTCATAGATAGTGAAATTAACTTAAAGAAAATCAGTGGATTTATGAATGATTTCATTTAAATACTATTGATTTAAAATAGTAGGTTCTAACATTATAAATTTAAAAAATAACAAGTTAAAGATGCATTTATATCTTTGACTTGTTATTTTTGATGCTAGGATGTGGAGTTGAGATTTATAATAAGCCGAGTTTGAATAATAGGACAAAGTTTATGATGGTGTTATGTTTTCTACAGTAAAAGCTAATAACTTAATTAATGAGAAATATCCTTACTTATTACAGCATGCTCATAACCCTATAAATTGGTATGCATGGAGTGATGAAGCTTTCCTAAAAGCCAAAGAAGAAGATAAACCAATATTTTTATCAATAGGATGCAGTACTTGTCATTGGTGTTATGTCAAAAACTGTATAATATTAAAAGGTGGCTATTTATATATGTTTAGAGCATTATTTAATATCTATTATAAAGTGCATATACAGAGTAGTATGTGTATTTTTTGTATGTATTAAAATAAGTATAACATCACTTATATTTTTGTGATATAATACTTTTACTCGATAATATTATGTGAGGTGATACTAATGGATGATAAGATTTTAGAAATATTGATGGAACTTAAAGAAGGTCAAGAAGAAATAAAAGCAGATATAAAGAAATTAGATACTAAAATGGATAATATCCATGAAGAAATTAAGAAACAAATTTTTGACTTTGAGAAAGCTAATGCGATTAAACATACCGAATTAACAGATACATTTAGATTTGCTACTCACAAATTGAGTGAAGTTGAAAAAGATGTATTTATATTAAAAGATAAATTAGCAAAGTAAATAATCAAAACTTTAAGTGGGAGTTGTTTATTTAAATGCAATTAAATAAATTATAGAGGTTAGGGAGTTCTCCTTAGCCTTATTTTTTAATCTTTTCTTTTAAACCATTCAACAACTTCATTTTCTCGTTATCTCCATATACATCGGGATGATATTTTTTCGCAAGTTTAGTGAATCCTATCCTAAGAACCTCTTGAAAAAGTTCATATAATGTTTTAAACTTATACGTTCGATGTGAGAAATAATAAATATAATTTACAGTAACTGAGAAGAAATGGGGGAAATTGCTTTATGACCAGATCTGTAGTTAATGCATAGCAGAGGCTATTGCATAGATATTAATAATTAAAATATGAAATAACCTTTGCTCAATCCTAAAATGAAATTGTATTTAGGAGGAGCATACTAATGAGCTATATTAAAGCAACAGATGTGTTGCCACAAGAATTATTGGATTTAATTCAAAAATATGTTGAGGGTGAATACATATATATTCCTAAAAAAGAATGCAACAGAAAGCATTGGGGAGAAACTACTAGAAGTAAAGAGGAAATTTCTGCGAGAAATGCAGATATTTATAAGATATATGAAGAGGGTACTTCTGTGAAAAGTCTTTCTGAAATGTATTATTTATCCACCAAAAGTATACAGAAAATTATTTTCAGAATGAAAAAAGAAAATCAATAATAAAATGCGCCATAAAGCAAACGCTAGATGGCGCATTTTTGTTTCTGAAAAATGTATTAGGTTGATACATTGATGTAGCCAGTGATATCATTTAAATATAAGTTTAAGAAAGTGGTGAAGCCAATGGTAAAATAGCTAAATGATTCTCTAAATACTCTAAGCATATTATATGACAAAATTATAAATTAAAAGGAGATTCTAAAATGTGTACAAGTTTTGCAGTATACGGTCAAGAAAAAACTATTTATGGTATGAATTTTGATACTGATGAAATTGATTTAAAACTAAAAGTCAATAGTTATAATGATATGAACTTATTTTACTTTTCAGGCTTATTAGATAACAAATACAGGGATATCGCTGGTTTTAATAGTGAGGGTCTTTTTATCTGTACTCAAGCAGTAAAATATAGTCCAGGTTTTAAATCAAGTTGTAACGAAAATGATTGGTTTGCTTTTGATATTTTTGATGAGGCGCTAAAGAAAACAAGAAAAACATCTGAATTTTTTGAAATTCTTAATAAAAGAGTAATCTCGTATCCTAGAAATCCATTATTCCCAGATTTAGGGCTACATACTATTATCGCTGATAAAACTGGTGATGCATTTATTCTGGAAGAAGGAATTGATACAAATATAATAAGTCGGATTAATAATGATTTTATTATTATGACTAATTTTCCAAATGGGGATTTTAAGGAAGCAAATTATAATAAAGTATATGGTATAGGTGCTGATAGATATATTTGTGCTCATGAATATATTGATAATAATATTCATAGCTTTGGTATAAATGAAGCTTTTGAAGTTTTAAGAAAAACTAGTCAGGAGAATACTTTGTGTTCAATAGTATTTGAACCGTTAAAAAATGAAGTTTATATTAGTTTTAAAACAGATTTAAGTAAAAAATGGAAAATTTCTATGATCGAAAAAACAATTCAATCATTGGATGGACTTTTAAGCAACAATAAAATTTATTTTACAAATGGAGAAATATTTGTGAATGATCTTATTAGCTTATATAAGTGAAAATCATTATAATAAAGAAGATCAATTGATAAGACAAATTTTTTTCGGGTATTCAAGAAAGCGTAGGGAATCGTCGCCCATGGCGATTTCTGAATAACAGGGCATGGTCAATCGATTAACAACATTTTCACTCTTCGGGCGTGCTCATGGGTATGCGTGCCAAACCGGCTCACACTGGGCGTACGCCGCAAAAGGGAAAGGCTCTGCCGGTCCGGTTCGTCAGCTTCATGAAAACAGGACGTTATAGGACATATCGTGTTGAAGTTGTGTCTTTCGTGGCGTAAAATGATAGGTAACTCTTTTGAAAACCGTTTTAAGTCAAGTGTCACGGGGACGTATGCTTAATGAGTTTCAAACTTTAATGAGTAATCCTCTATTGACTTGGGAAGAACAAAATGAACTATACAAGACGATAATTGAGTATATAGACTATAAGTATGTTGGAAATAGGTTGACGATTGAGATTAAGTTCAAATAAAAATTAGTAACTATGTGGCTTACATAGTTTCTTTTTGTTTGGGTATAATAAGGTTATATCTTATTTTAAGGAGGTGATGTCCTATGACAACTAACAAGATGCCCAATAGACTAATACAAGAAAAAAGTCCTTATCTTCTTCAACACGCATATAATCCAATAAATTGGTATGCTTGGAGTGATGAAGCTTTTGCTAAAGCTAAAGAAGAGGATAAACCTATATTTTTAAGTATTGGTTATTCTACTTGTCATTGGTGTCATGTAATGGCGCATGAATCTTTTGAAGATACAGAAGTAGCAAAGATTATGAATGATAATTTTATAGCAATAAAGGTGGACAGGGAAGAAAGACCAGATGTAGATAGTGTTTATATGACTGTTTGTCAGGCGTTAACAAATCATGGCGGATGGCCTCTTACAATAATTATGACACCAGATCAAAAACCATTTTTTGCAGGGACTTATTTTCCAAAGCAACCTAAATATAATATGCCAGGGATTATAGATATTTTAAATTCCATAATTACTCATTGGAAGGATAATAAAGATAAGTTGATTTCATCTAGTGAAAGCATTTTATCAGAACTTAGCAAATATTATGTAGGTGAGAGTAATGATATTAAACTAAATTCTAAAATCTTAGAAAATGGATATAATCAGCTGGTTAATGTTTTTGATAAGAAAAATGGAGGTTTTGGAAGTGCACCTAAATTCCCAACACCTCATAAGCTTATGTTTTTACTTAGATATTATAAATCAAATAATGATATTAAAGCTTTAGAAATGGTAGAAAATACTTTGGATTGCATGTATAAAGGTGGATTATTTGACCATATAGGGTTTGGATTTTCTAGATATTCTACTGATAATAAATGGTTAGTGCCACATTTCGAAAAAATGCTTTATGATAATGCATTATTAATTATTGCATATCTTGAAGGTTATGAAGTTACTAAAAATGAACTATATAAAAATGTAGCAATAAAAGCATTAGAATATATATTTAGAGAACTCACAAATGAAAATGGTGGATTCTATTGTGCAGAAGATGCTGATAGTGAAGGTGAAGAAGGAAAGTATTATGTATTTAATCCAGCAGAGATTTTGGAAGTTTTAGGTAATGAGGAAGATGGAACATATTTTAATGACTACTTTGACATAACTAATGAGGGGAATTTTGAGGGTAAAAGTATTTTGAACTTAATAAATAATAGTGAATATAATAAGGATAATGACAGAATAAGAGATTTAAGTGAAAAAGTACTTGAATATAGATTTAAAAGAATGAAATTACATAAAGATGATAAGATTTTAACATCTTGGAATGGTTTAATGATAGCAGCTCTTGGAAAGGCATATAAGGTAGTTGAAGATGAAAGATATTTTGAGTATGCTAAAAAGGCAGTAAATTTTATTTTTGATAATTTAATTGATGAAAATAAGAGATTACTTGCGAGATTCAGAGATGAAGAATCTCGCCATAAGGCATATTTAGATGACTATGCATTTCTTTGCTTTGGGCTTATAGAACTTTATGAAAGTAGCTTTGATATAACTTTTTTAAAGAAAGCTATTGAGCTAAATAAAGATATGATAAACTTCTTTTGGGATAAGGAGAAGAATGGTTTTTTCCTTTATGGAGAAGATAGTGAACAATTAATAGCTAAACCTAAAGAACTTTTTGATGGAGCAATGCCATCAGGAAATTCTGTTGCAGCTTATAACTTAATAAAACTTTCAAGAATTACTGGAGATACATATTTAGAAGAAATGGCAGAAAAGCAACTTAATTTTATATCAGGAGCTTTATTTAGTGAAGAGATAAATCATTCTTTCTTCTTAATTGCAGCATCCTTTGCATTAAATAATTCAAAAGAATTAGTGTGTGTTATTAAGGATAAAAGTGATGAAGAGAAAATCAAAGATTTACTAAGTGAAAAACAAACATTTAATTTAACAGTAATAATTAAGAATGATGATAATAAAAAGGAAGTAGAAGAGTTAATCCCCTTTATTAAAGACTATGATTTTGTAAATGATAAATCTACATATTATTTATGTGAAGGAAAATCCTGTTTAGCTCCGACTAATGACATTGAGGAATTAAGAAAATTATTATAAAATGTGAACTTAATCTTTAAAAAAATTGACACATGAATACAGCTAAGTACTTAAAGAAAAACGATGTATATAATTGGTTAATCCATATTGTCCAATTATATACATCATTACCATATTATCTGAAATCCTGCTATGTTATCATCAATCTGTATTCAAATAAGAGAGTCTAGCACTCTTATTTTTTAATGCCATAACCACCATATATAGTTTTAATGTCAGTTAGCGAAATTACAGCATTTATATCTGAATTTTGTATTAATTTTAATATGTGGGATTTATTTTTTCTTTTAACATGTAATATAAGCATTTTTTTATCTTCTTTTAGCCCTTCTGCATCAATAATGGTAACTCCTATATTTTCTGTTCTCAATATTTCAGCTAATGCTTCTCCATCTTTTTCAGATACAATTGCATTTATTGTAATTAATCCTAAGGCTAGTTTTTCTTCTAAAATACAGCCTATATAGTTTCCACAAGCAAATCCCAATGCATAAATCACCACTTTAAAAGGATTTTCAGTTATTCCAATAAGCACAGCACTAGCTACATATAACCATATAATTGCTTCAACAAAACCAATGATAGAGCCATAAAGTTTTTCACCTCTAGTTATGAGTACTACTCTAACTGTGGATAAGGAAACCTCGATTATTTTAGCAAAAAAAATAAGGATGTAACCCAACATATGTAGTTCACCTCCATTAAAATATTTGTTGATTCTATGTACTCCTGTAATATAATCCTTTTAAAGTGTTTTTGCAAGTCATATTCTTGAAAATTACAGGTATTAGACATATTGATGAGTTAATAAAATTACTATAAAATTTGAGTTTAGCTTCGAAAAATTTTTAATATATGAATAGGATATAAATATGGGTATTTACTTAAATTAAAAAAATGAGGTATATAAATGGCTAAAAAAATCATTTATATACCTCAATTCCATTCAAATAGAAAATCTAAATTACTTGTTCTTAATTAAAGGGAAAGATACAGTGAAATTAGTACCTTCAGATTCAGAGCTTCTAACAGTTATTTTTCCATGATGCGTTTCCACAATGCTTTTTGCAATAGAAAGCCCTAAACCATAACCATCTTTTTTTCTTGCTCTTGATTCATCAACACGATAAAAGCGCTCAAAAATATTGAGAATTTGCTCTTTAGGAATAGGTTCCCCTGTATTATTAATGGATAAACTCGCATTATCTACATTTATTATTAAAGTTACATTAATAATATCTGTTTCATTAGAGTATTTTATTGCATTATCAATTAGAATAATAATTAGTTGTTTTAATCTACTATTATCACCATGTATAAAAACATCAGAGGCAATGCAGCTATCTATTGTTTTTTCTTGTTCAAATGCAACAGATTCAAATGGTAGCACACAGCTCCATACGGTATCACTAAAGTTTATTTTAGAAAAAATGACTTCATTTTTATTAGCATCTGTTTTTGCTAGAAAAAGTAAATCATTTACTAAGGTTGTCATTCTTTCAGCTTCAGTTTTTATATAATTAATCCATTTTAGCTGATTGGTTATAGTATCATCTTTATGAGATAATACTATATCAGTATTTGCAAGAATAACTGTAAGTGGTGTTTTTAATTCATGAGAAGCATCTGCTACAAATTGACGTTGTTGTTCTAAGGATTTTTTAATAGGTTTAACTGCCCAGCTGGCTAAATATAAACTAACTATAAAAAATGCTGTTAAGCTTCCAATTCCAACTAAAATGAATGTTTTCAGTAGTGATTTCAAGGTATTTATTTCTAAACTTCTATCAGCAAATGCAATCTTCATTCCATTTTGATTAACATGTTTTAAAAATCTAAAACTTTCAGTTTGTATCAATCCAGTTGTATTGCTATCATCTAAAGTAGAATATACTAGAGTTATTAAGGTATCCATATCTACTTTATCCATATTATTATAATATACATTAGTTATATTATTGTTTTTATCTAATTGAACTGCAAAAGAAAGAATTTGAGGTTGTGGTGGAGTATTAGTATTTTGATCCTTTACATCCATTTGGTTTTTATGTATTTCATTTTCCTGTTCAATAGTTTTTTGAAGCATATCATTACTTTCTCTTGTAAGTCTATTGTTAGTTGAAATATAAACTGCACCAAAAGTAAATGAAAGTATGATAACTATTGATATCATATTAATGAAAACAAATTTTTTCTTTAACTTACTAATCATTTTTTATTATCCCCTAGATGATATCCAATCTTTCGTACGGTCTCTATTGTAACGGTTGAACCTAAAAAGAAGAATTTCTTTCTTAAAAAAGATATATAAACTTCTACATTATTATCTTCAGCATCAGAATCAGAGCCCCAGACTTTTAGAATTAAATCTTCTTTAGTAACAATACTACTCGGATTAGACATTAACAATCTTAATATTTCAAATTCTTTTAAGCCTAATCGTATAGATTTAGCACCGCAAAAAAGAGTACTTACAGATTGATTTAACATTAAATCTCCAAAATTAAGCTCATTTAATATAACTTCGCCTTGTCTTCTAGATAAAGCTCTAACCCTAGCAAGCAATTCTTCTGGTGAAAAAGGTTTTGTTAAATAATCATCAGCGCCACAATCTAGTCCTGTTACTTTATCTGTAATTTCATCTTTGGCAGTTAATAAAATTACAGGTGTTTTTTCTTTATTTTCACGCATCTTACGAACTATATCAAATCCGTTCATTTTTGGTAACATAACATCTAATATAATTACATCATATATACCACTCATTGCATAATCATATCCTGATTCTCCATCATTAACTATATCAGCAATATATTTATTTTGAGTCATAATCTGTCCTAAAGCTTCAGCTAATCTTATTTCATCATCTACTATAAGAATTCTCATATGTGTTTCCTCATTTCTTCTACATTAATTATATGTAATATAAGTTTAGCATAGTTTCCTTAAATTAAGCTGAAATATTTCTTTAAGACTAATTTAAGGTTTAGGTATTAGAATACAGATATAAACAAAAAACAAACATTAGCGAATTTGGTTAATAATATTATATTTGAAATCAAAATGTATAATTATCAATTAAGTTTATAAATAAGAAAGAAGGAATTAATTATGATAAGAAAAAAATATAATAAAATTATAGCAATGCTAGTTGCAACCTTTTTAATTGGAAGTACATTTGTAGGATGTACAAATAAGTCTGCAAGTGCAGAAACTTCAACTACAAGTGTTTCAGCAGAACAAACCAAAGATACTACAATACTAGGAAAAGTAAAAGCAATAGATGGAAGCAAAGTAACTATTTCTTTAGGTGAAGAAGTTACTACAAGTACTTCAGAAACAACAACTGGAAATACTCAAGGGCAAACATCTACTCCACCAGCAAAACCAGATGGAGATACATCAGCTAGTGGAACTGAACAAACATCTGAGAGTGGAACAAGCACTGGAAATCCTCCAGCAGTACCACAAGGCGGAGGAGCTCCTGGAATGGGAAACAGCAGTTCAACTTCATTTAAGTTAAATGGAGAAGAAAAAACTATTGATATAACAAAGGATGGAATTATATCAGTTACAAAGGGAAACAAAACCATAACTGGTACTCTAGCTGATATAACTATTGGAGAAATCTTAAGTATTAGTTATGATAGCACGGGAAATGTTTCAGGTATTACTGTAAAATCTAACAATACCACTTACACAGGAGGTTCTGAAACTGGAAAAACTACATTAACTGGAGCATACTGCGCAAATGGCGAAACAAAAACTTCTGCAAATGAAAAAATCAGTACAACTACTGCGGATCAAAATGCTGTTTTAGCTAGTAATGGTGGTGAAATAAAAATTTCTGGAGCAACTATTAATAAATCTGGAGATACTGCATCAGAAGATGAATGTAATTTTTATGGTGTAAATAGTGGTGTGGTTGCAGCAGGAGCTAGTAATATTACAATTAGTGATAGTACAATTAATACTGATTCAGAAGGATCAAATGCTATTTTTTCAACAGGTGATGGTTCTGTAATAAATGTTTCAAATGTAACTATTAATACAACTAAAAATTCTTCAAGAGGATTAGATGCAACTTATAATGGTACTATTATTGCTAAAGATGTGAATATATCCACTCAAGGAGCACACTGTGCAGCACTCGCAACAGATAGAGGTGAAGGAACAATTCATGTAACAGGTGGAACAATGAATACAGCAGGAGAAGGGTCTCCAGCAATATATTCTACAGGTAATATCACAGCTAAAGACGCAACACTTAAGGCTACAGGTTCAGAAGCTGCTGTAGTTGAAGGCAAAAATTCTATTACATTATATGATTGTGATATTTCAGGTGAAAAAACTAATGGAGTTATGCTTTATCAAAGTATGTCAGGTGACTCAGGTGTTGGAACAAGTTACTTTAATATGACAGGTGGTACCCTTTCATCTTCAGCGGGATCACTATTCTTTATTACAAATACTGATTCACAAATAAATTTAAAAGGAGCTACATTAAAAAATAGTACTGGAGTATTATTAAATGCAGCAGCAACAACAAGATGGGGAAACAGCGGTTCTAATGGTGGAAATGTTACATTAAATGCTGATAACCAAACTCTTGAAGGAACTATTACTTGTGATAATATTAGTACAGTAGCTTTAAATTTAACAAATAAATCTTCATTAACAAGTACAATTAATGAAAATAATAAAGCAAAATCTGTTACATTATCTTTAGATAAAGATTCTACATGGACAGTAAATGGAACATCTTATTTAACAGCATTAACAGATGAAGATACAGAATTATCAAATATTAAGGATAATGGAAATAC
This sequence comes from Clostridium gelidum, assembly GCF_019977655.1. NCBI lineage: Bacteria > Bacillati > Bacillota > Clostridia > Eubacteriales > Clostridiaceae > Clostridium > Clostridium gelidum. The sequence goes on along the minus strand of NZ_AP024849.1, from coordinate 3,528,200 downwards.
AATTTACTATGATTCATCTAATAGTGCAAATAGCTGGTTAAATGGAAAAACTATTACTTTAAGTGGTGGTGGAACATTAAAGCCTATTCAATAATCTATAGTTAATACTAAAATAGGGGTTGTCTTAAAGTGATTCTAAAATCATTTTTAAGGCAACCCCTGTTTTTTATTATTTTCCAATTGAGACTTTACTTTATAAAGTTTAAAAAATTTTTGAAAGTTTAGATTCAGATTCTTTAGGTGCTAAAATTAAATTACTTATACAGCTTTCATTTTTTATGGAGATCATCTTTACTTTCAATGCTTGCTGTTTTGTTGCAATCCATCGAAGGGTATAAAAATAATCAGCATTACTAATAAGACCATTGCTCATCAACGTATTAACAGCCGTACTCAAATCGCCTAGCTCGTTTGAATCAACATTAGAGCCATAGTCACGCAATATTTTTGGCATATTAATGGTTGAATCTTTATTTATAAATTCATCGGGATTTCCCAATATGTCTATATCAAATATGTCATTTAAACCATGTGAGCCTGCAATTGCCTTTAAGACATCTCCCTTGTTTTTATTAGGTAATTTATCTATTAATTCATTGCCAGTAGTTATTTTAATATCTGATGGATTTATTTTTTCATTTGTTGTATTAGGGGTAGTAGACTTATTGATTACTTTATTAAGTGTTTCTGAAAAAGAAGGTCCATTATTCGTATTTGATTTTTTGGAATTGAGTTTATAATTTATGGACTTATCTTCATTTATTTTTATTATCATATTTATGCTTCCTTTCAATAAATAGTATTATATTGGATTTATTTGTGAATTCATTTAAATTATTTTCTATAAAATGGTTTTTATATTATTAACTTGATATCAATATATAAAAATATGGATAGTATTTTATATTTAGGAATTTAATCAAAATTTATATATGCCTAATATACCAATTGATGGTATTATAAAATCAAGAAATTAATAAGTAAATAGCGGATTCAAGCAGTAATGATTCAGGAAGTTCATGTTCATCTTTTGGAGGCTATGGCGGAGCTAAGTGTATAGCAGCATATGCCTATATGATAATTATAAACAGGTCAATTATGGATGTATACTTAAAACGGAAAAATAATAAGCAATGTATTAATCCATAGAGTATAAATATTATAAACCTAAACTTAAAATAAAATAGTAAAAATTAAGCATAATTTAAGTTTTTATACAATGAAAGTTTAGTATAATGAGTCAAAGGGGAGGCTTAAATTAATGATAAATATAAACAATATAACTAAAAGTTACAATGGAACTTACAAAGCAGTAGATAATTTAAATTTAGAAATAAAAGATGGAGAGATTTTTGGATTACTAGGGCCTAATGGCGCAGGAAAAACTACAACTATTAAAATGATAACAGGAATAATATCACCAACTAGTGGAAACATAGAAATTAATAGTATTGATATTAATAAAGATCCAATAAAGGCTAAAGAGCAATTTGGATATGTTCCAGATAGTCCTGATATGTTTTTAAGATTAACAGGAATAGAATATTTAAATTTTATGGCAGATGTTTATGGAGTTTCTAAAGAAGATAGAACAGAAAGAATAAAAGAAATGTCAAAAAGATTTGGAATGGAGTCTGCCATAGGAGATAAAATACAAGCATATTCCCATGGAATGAGACAAAAAATTATATTAATAGGAGTTATGGTACATAAACCAAAGGTATGGATTTTAGATGAACCAATGACTGGGTTAGATCCAAAAGCAGCATTTACATTAAAAGAAATGATGAGAGAGCATGCTGATGCAGGGAATACTGTAGTTTTTTCTACTCATGTGTTAGAAGTTGCAGAAAAAATATGTGATAAGGTAGCTATAATTAATAAAGGGCAATTAATATTTAATGGAACTCTAAAAAGTATGAAAGATGAATTTAAGGAAAATGAATCATTGGAAGAAATGTTCTTGGAGATGACTGAAAATGAGTAGGCTTAGGATAATAACAAAATATTTTATAAAAAATGCCCTTAATGAAATGTTTGCTAGTAGTAAGATGAAGCCTGTTTTTTTAGTACTATTAATGATTTTTGGAGTTAGTATGCTTTCTATGCCAGGTGCAGTAATGATAGGAACAGGATATGGAGTATTTCATTCCATGGGACAAGAAGGTATGCTATTATCATTTATTTTATCTATTGGTGCAACTGTTTGTTTTTTCTTTGGAATATATACAATAATGAATGTTTTTTATTTTTCAGATGATATAGAAATATTGCTACCACTTCCGTTTAAAAGCAGTGAAATAGTGTTTGGTAAATTTATAGCGGTATTAATTAATATGTATATATACACTGCAATGTTAGTCTTGCCACTTATAACCTATGGAATTGTATCCCATGCAAATATAGTATATTACCTGTATGCAATAATTGTACTTATAATAACACCAATACTTCCAATGATATTTGCGTCACTTATCTGTATGGTGCTTATGAGATTTACGAGTATATCAAAACATAAAGATGGATTTAGAATGTTTACTGGCTGTGCAGCCTTAATTATAATTGTCGCCTTTAATTATTTTAATTCTGGTTCGGGAAAAAATATGACAAACGAACAAACAATTTCAAAGCTTTCTGAAGGTAATAATAGTATGATGGATATGATGACAGGTATTTTTATTACCAATAAGGTTTCATCATATGGATTACTATATAATAATGAAATTAAAGGATTGTTATTTATACTTTTAGCTTTAATTTTAAGCATAGTAATATTTACGATATATTATTATATTGGAGGGAAATTATATCTAAAAGGTGTAATTGGAAGTTCCGAGTCTTATAGCAAAAGAGAAAACATCGTAGAAAATGGAAAGGCAGATAAACTTATAAAAATAAATTCACCACTAAAAGCTTTAGTAAGTAGAGATATTAAGATTATGTTTAGAACACCTACATTTTTTATTAATTGTGTAGCTATGATATTTTATATGCCTGCAATACTTGGTGTGGCAATGTTGTCAAATGGAAATGTTGTACATATAAGAAAGCTGTTAAATAATAATACAAGTATTTATGGATTTGTTATAGTTGGCGCATTTATGTTTGCATCCATGTGTATAATGACAGGAGGAGCTAGTGCGACAGCACTTTCAAGAGAAGGTAGAGATTTTATTGTATCAAAGTATATTCCTGTTTCTTATAAAACTCAATTATATTCAAAGATTATATCATCTTTATGTATAAATGAATTTGGAACAGTAATAGTAGCGTTAATATTAATACTTTTAGGCGTAAGTCCAATGTTATTTATCATATCAATAATAGTATCAATAGGAGCAATATTAGTAATATCTCTACTCGGAATATTTATAGATTTTAAATCTCCAAAACTAGAGTGGGATAATGAAAAATCAATGTTTAAGAAAAATTATATGCCACTTCTAATTATGTTTATTATATTTGTATTATCAGCAATTCTTATAGGACTAAACATATTTATAAAGAATTATATGATAATATTTGCTATTTGCATGGGAGTGGTGCTTATTGGAAGTTATATTTTTTATAGACTTTTAGTAAGGCTTGCGTATAAAGTATATAACGAAAATTAGTAATAAATATACCCTTTATTTTTTATTTTAAAATAAAGGGTATATTTATATGGAATTTTATTATCTCTAAATATTAAGGTATTATATCTGTACTAATTATTTTATTGTAGAAGTAGATAAATTCAATCTATAAGTACCATATTTCATAATATTATCAAGTAATAAATTAATTTCGTCCATATTAGAACAGATGACTTTAAGCAAATAACATCCATCACCACTAATTCTATGGGCTTCTTCTATAATTACGTTTGATTTTATAAATTTTATTAATTGTTCATGTTTTGTGGTTTTCATAAAAATAGTAATATATGCTGTAATAGTTTTGCCAAGTAAGGCATCATTAGTGCAGATAGTATATTGAGTTATAAGACCTAAATCTTGAAGGCGTATAATTCTATTGGATACTCCTTGAGGAGTTAAATGTATACTCTCACCTATTGTCTTAAGTGAAATTTTAGAATTAATTTTTAACATATCTATGATCTTTAAATCTAATTCATCAAACATAAAGTAAAAAATCCTTTCATTTTTAAAGCAAAACTAAGTGTTTCCTTTCACATTTCAACCTTAATTTAAGATATCATTATTATAACAAAAGGAATTAAATTAATAAATGTAGAGGTGGAATAAAAATGAAAAAAGCATTACTTGTAATTGATGTACAAAACGAATATTTTACTGGAAAATTAAAGGTAACTTATCCAAGCAATAGTTTGGACAATATACTGAAAGTTATGGATTATGCAAAAGCAAATAATATGGTAATTATACTGGTTCAACATACAGCTGTTTCTGGAGAAACTTTTGTTAAGGATTCAAAGGAATGGGAGATGCATTCTGAAATTCTAAAAAAGTATTACGATTATCATATTGAAAAAACTAAACCAAGTAGTTTTTATAATACTAATTTAGAAGAAATTTTGAAAAAAGAAAATATAGAAGGAGTAGTTATTTCAGGATATATGACTCAAATGTGTTGCGATACTACAGCAAGAGAAGCATTCCATAAAGACTATGCAGTTGAGTTCTTATCAGATGCTACAGGGACTATAGATGTAAGTAATAAAATAGGAACTATAAGCAGTAAGGATCTTCATAACGCTACACTAATTGCTCAAAGCTTAAGATTTAGTAATGTATTAAGCATTAATGAATGGATGAATAATAAATAGTAAATATATCTTGTATAAACGTATTAGTCTTATTATAATAAATCATATAGAATAATTTTCATAATTAAGATAGAATTACATGAAAATTTGTATAACTAAAATACAATTAGACAATAATTACATTGGGGACAATATGAATAAAATAGCATTACATGTTATAGATTTGTAAGATTAGAAGAAGTGCTGGATTTTATAAAATTAATACCTAACATGAATAATTAAATAAAAGAGGGGGTACATAGATGGAGGATATTGTTAAAGATAAAATAAGAGCATATTGTGAGAAGATCAGCATGAAAATGGATAAGTTGTCTATAAATATTATAGAACAAGGATATGTAGCAACAGATGGTAATACTTCAATTATGTTTGATAAAGAAGGTAATGTTTCATCTTTGCCTATGTACCATGCATACGGGAAACCTATGGCAAAACTTATGGGTAAGGTATCATTAATATATTTGTATATTATTTTGGCTGGTGTAATATTAGCAATAATTTATGAAGTAATGAATTAATATGATAGTAGCAAATTAACATACGGTTAAAAAAATAAATCAAAAGTAATATAAGCTACATATATTACTTTAAATTAATAAATAGGAAGCTAAATATGAAATTTTTATCTAGACTTTTTAGGAATATGAAAAATATGAGAGCAGATAATGTAAAGCAAAATTTTAATCCTACAAATTATGTGAATTCAAATAATTTCTCAAGTGAAACTGACTATTTTATTTGGGTAGATCTTAAAAATTTCAAAGTGAATATTTTTAATGGAAGTACAAATAATTGGACTTTAGTTCATAGTTATTTATGTACCATAGGGAAAAAAACTACACCAACACCAAAGGGAACTTATACAATTGGAATAAAAGGTCTTTATTTTGGAGTTAATAAAGGATATAAATGTTGGTACTATACTCAGTTTAAAGGAAACTATTTGTTTCATTCAATAATATATAATTTAGATGGATCTATTAGAGATGGAAGACTTAAAATGGCGTTATCTGATGGATGCATACGATTAACTAAAATAAATGCTAAATGGATTTGGGACAATATACCCAGAGGAACTAAAGTAGTCATAAAATAAAATATCAGAAAATTCAAAAAACATATTGCAATTGTTTATATTGTAAGATATAATAAAGACAAGATAAAGATTTAAATTTATCTTAGTGGACTGACACTTCAATCCGGCAGAAGCGTATACCTGAAGAGGTATACAGTTGGTGACGGGCAACGTAAAAATCCCGGAAGCAATGTACGACGTATGGGCGTACCCAGTTGGCGGACAACGTAAAAATCAGTTACTACTAAGAAAGAGCTAGTGTATTTATACACTGGCTCTTTCTTATTTATAACTAAAAATTAGATTAATTATAGAATATTTAAAAATATTGCCATTATGATAAATTATTGGTATTATTATAGGATTTGTGATTCAAAATAAAATATACTTTATTGGCACAGTATTTTTAATAATAGGTGTATTTTTAAATACATTAAGTTTTTAGATAAACATACCATGGTGGATATACTTATTAGTTGGAGAAACAGCATTAATATTTTTTGCTAGTAAAAATGAGTTTAATAAAGGCAAGATACAAGAGAAAAAAGAAAATGTAATAAGTAAACTGTTGAAAAAAATTAAGACATGGTAGAGATTATGAAAAAGCTATATTTAAGGTGAAAATTAAATATATTATGTTTATGTAACAAACAAAAATGCAATGTAAAAAGTTAAGGATAAATAATAAAGAGCAAAAATGTACATTTGCTCTTTATTTTGTTTTTGAAATTTAATAAATGATAAAAAAGAATGAATTAATATTAAGTTAAAAAATAATTCAGAAAATTCAAAAAACATATTGCAATTTTATATGAAGCAATATATAATATAGATAAGATAAAGATTCAAATTTATCTTAGTGGACTGACACTTCAATCCGGCAGAAGCGTATATCTCAAGAGATATGCAGTTGGTGACGGGCAACGTAAAAATCCCGGAAGCAATGTACGACGTATGGGCGTACCCAGTTGGCGGACAACGTAAAAATCAGTTACTAAGTAAGAGCAAATGTATTTAATGCATTTGCTCTTTTCTTACGAAAAATTTCAAAAACTATTGGAAAAATAATAAATTGTTATATAATAAAGAGAATAAATCTATAGTTAAGGCACATGAAATAAAATAACAAATCCAAAGCTGGCATGAATATTTTTCATCAGACAAGGAGGCGAAGTGCCATCATAGCTGGTCTATTCTGGCATTTTGCCGATGCAGAATGATGGAAAATATGCTGACAGATGGACTTGTTATTTTTTTGATTGTGCCGAATAATGGAAGAGTTATAAATTTATTAAATAATTTAAATGAAAGGGGAGCTTTTAGACGATTTAAAGATAAGGTTATGAGACTTAATCTAAAAAATAAAGACTGGAGTTAGGATTCAATGAAAAAATTTAAAAAAGTTTATATAGAGATAACTAACACATGTAATTTAAGTTGCAATTTTTGTCCTAAAACATCTAGAAAGCTTAAGTTTATGGATAAGGAATCCTTTGAACATATTGTGAAAGACATAAGACCTTATACAGATCATGTTTATTTTCATTTAATGGGAGAGCCATTTTTAAATAAGGAACTTGAACATTTCTTAGAAATAAGCAAAGAAAATCAATTGAAAGTTAATATAACTACTAACGGAACTTTAATAAGTGAAGTTAAAGATATATTAATTAATGCACAAGCGTTAAGACAAGTGAATATTTCACTGCATAGTTTTGAAGCTAATGAGGAACAAATTGATTTCAATGAATACATAAATAACATAATTAGTTTTGTTAAAGAAGCAACTGAAAAAACTAATATAATTTGTTCTTTGAGATTATGGAATTTAGATACAAGATATAGTGCTAGTAATAATATGAATATTGATATATTTGAATTACTTGAACAAGAATTTGAATTAAACTGTGATTTAAAGGAATGTCTAAAAGAGAAAAATAGTTTTAAATTAAAAAATAATGTATATATTAGCATGGGTGAAAAATTTAAATGGCCATCTTTAAAAGAAGAAGAATTAGGGGAAAGGGCTTTTTGTTATGGACTTAGAGATCAAATAGGCATATTAGTTGATGGAACAGTTGTGCCATGCTGTTTAGATAGTGAAGGAACTATTCCTCTTGGTAATATATTTTACAACACTCTAGAGGAAATTTTGAATTCTAAAAGAGCTAAAGAAATATATGATGGCTTTTCAGGAAGAAAAGCAGTAGAAGAACTATGTAAAAGATGTGGATTTATAAATAGAGTAAGATAAAGTATACACTTAAGCATAGTAAGTGTTTGGGAATATTTATAGACTAAAGTGAAATAGAAATGGATGTGGTAAAAATGGAAGTAGCAATTAAATCAGTAGGAGTTTTTTTAGTATTATATTTTTCATATTATTTTGCATTAAGATTTATTCAGTCAGTTTTTTTAGGTGCTATAGGAAGTATAAATTCTAGTTTATCTAAGTTTATATATGGATTAAGTACACCAGCTCATGAAGCAGCACATTTATTAGTTGCTGTGTTATGTTTGGCGAAAATAGAAAAAGTACAGCTTTTTCCAAAGGGAAACAGACCAGGGTTTGTTGAATCTAGAGTGGGAAGTAGAATCCCATTTTTAATAAGCATAAAGGAATTTTTTATAGCAATAGCACCAGCACTAGTAAACATACCTTTATTTATATTTATAGAAAGCAAATTTGTATTAAAAAGTGAAATGTCAGAAATATCAAGGATATTAGATCCAAGAACTATATTTACTAAAGAAGGAATAATCACAATTATATTATTTTTAGTACTAATAAGTGGGATAGCACCAAGTCACCAAGATTTTAAAGGAATGATTAAAGGTCTTATAATTTTTAGTATTGTTATATTTGGACTATCTTTTGCAACTGCATTTATTTCAGATATGAAATGGGTAAATATTAATCCGATTTTAACTGTTTTATTATATTATTTTGAAATTATAATGGGAGTTTTAATAATAAACGCAATTATAAATTATAAAAATTGTATAAGAATTACTTGGGCTATAATAATAAATGCATTAAAACATACTTTTAAAAAAAGTTAAGGTATAGTTACGGAACTTATGCGTATTCTCGCAGAAGTAAGGGGGCATGCATTTGTTCCAATTACTGAAGACTTTGATGGGTGCTTCTAAGACCATAAGTTGCATCCAAAAAGCTTGCTTCAAAGACAAGCTTTGAACAAGCTTTTTTGAACAACTTATAATGTTTTAGTTATAAGTCTCTATATTTTTTTGAATACTTATAATAAATAATTAGTCCTAAAGTGCAAATACTAAAATTATAAACTTTATTTATGAATTTTCATTGGAATTATAGAAAAATATGTATATATATTAGAAAAATGTCAATACTCCTTAATAAGGAGTGATTATTATGATGAATAAAAAGAAATTATTTATTTCAATGACAATAACATTAGCACTTATATTTTCTATAACTTATTATTTGTCAGATAAATATATAGCTAATCAAAATGCTAAAAATAACCCTGTCATATCAAATGATATAAAGAAAAGCAGTGGACTTAGTGATAACACAAAAATATATTTATTTGCAGGAGAAAATAAAGAAAAAGAATCAACCATAGCAGAGCTTAAAAAAGAGTTGAATATAGATGGAAATTTAACAGTACCAGAATTATCAAAAGCATTAAAAGATAAAGGATATGTCTTAGAATTAGAATCTAATGGTGAAATGACATATAAAAGAGATATTTCAAAATGTGTCAAACCTAATAAATATTATATTGGTGAGAAGGCTGGATTTTTAGCTATATATAAAACTGATAAGGACGGAACATTATTAATTGAAAATAGTAAGGATATCTATTCTAATAATAAAAAAGTAGAAAATTTAAGAGAATCAGATAAAAACAAAATTAGAAATTTTGAATTTGAATATAATTCAAAAGATGACGCAGAAGAAAGTTTATCTGAATTTTTATCTTAGAAGAGCTAGTCAAATAAATATTTTGTGAGTAAAGATTATAGATAAAATCTAAAATTAATAAAATGGTATGTGAGTAATCAGTTGCTCACATACCTATTTTTTCGAATATGATTAAGTCGTTAATAAAGTTAGAGTATAATTTTAGTAGGCAGAAACAGTAATAAAAACTGTATAAATAGTAAAAGGAGATGCGAAAGCATCTCCCAAATACATAAATTATCCATTATAATTAAGTTGCTAAGACTAAATAGAATGGAGTTATATTTATGTATGAATTAAGTTTAAATGATAAAGGAATGACTTTCAAGGAGTTAGAGAAAAGAATTTATAAATATGCTTGTGACGAAGCTTGTAATGCTTTAAAAAGTATATTAGAATTTTTAGATGAAAAACTACTTAATGAAAGAGATAGCAAGGTTTACCGTAATAAAGGTCGTAAGCAAACTTGTTTGAGGACTATTATGGGGAACGTAGAGTATTCTAGGCGCATTTATGAATTTAAACTTGAAGATGGTAAGAAAGCAACTAAGTACCTTTTGGATGAGTATTTAGGGATGGACACTTTAGGAAATGTGTCTATAAATCTCGTAGAAACTATTTTAACTAACGTGACGGAGGTTTCTTTTAGAAAGACATCTGAGAATATTAAAACTATGTGTAATCAAGATATTAGTGCTCAAGGCGTTTGGAACATAGTTCAAACACTTGGGGAAAAGATTAAAGAAATAGAAAATCGTAAAATTGAGTTAAATGACAAAGGTGCATTAAAAGGCGAAAAGGAAGTACCAGTATTGTTTCAGGAGCAAGATGGAGTTTGGCTCTATCTTCAAGGTAATGATAGACCAAAAGGGAAAAATAAAAAGAAAGAGTTAAAACTAGCAGTATCATATACTGGCTGGACTTTACGCCCAGGGAGCAAAAAAGAATATGTGGTTGTTGATAAAACTGTTTGTGCAAGCTTTAGCAATTCCAATCACTTTAAAAAGCTTGCTAGCGCAACAATTTCAGAAAAATACAATGTAGATGAAATTCAAACTAGAATATTAAACGGTGATGGAGCAAATTGGATTAAAGCAACTTGTGAGGATGAAGACATTCATTTTCAGCTAGATCCATTTCATGTAGGCCAAGCGATTATACGTAAGGTAAGTGATAAAAGAGCTCAAAAGCAATTACTAAAACTATTTAGAGAAGGTAAAATTGATGAAGGTCTAGAAACTATTGTAAATATGATGATACTTACAAACGAAAAAGATATTGCATTTAAGAAGCTTACTGAATTATATGATTACTTTGTTCACAATAGAGATGGATTAATACCGTATAAATTAAGAAGTGACATAAACATGCCTACGGCGCCGGAAGGCATGGAATACAAGAATCTAGGCACAATGGAACATAATATTTGTGATGTATTAGCTCAAAGAATGAAGGGCAGAAAAATGAGCTGGTCTATTAATGGTGCAGATAATTTATCTAAAATATTATCTGAAAAATTTAGTAATAGGTTGTTTGATACTGTAGATAAAATCTACAGAAATATTATTTCTGATGATGTTATTGATACAGTAGTTGCAAAACTACCATTAACAGTATTTCAAGCGAATAAAGAATCTAATAAGTGTAAGGCATATAAGTGCAATAGTGCACAAATTCCGTATAGCGGAGCTGCCGCAACGTTAGGTAGAAAAATAGTACGTGATTTATGTGGATTAAAATCATTTAGTGATATTAGTTATAGTTAAATATACAGTATGGGTAGGGAAATTTTAAAAATGCAATGTAAAATAATGGATAATAATTTAAATAAAATTCTTGCCAACTTTTACTTGACTCAACCGTTAATAAATACATTATTGAAAGATTTCAATTAAAATGATAAAGTATAAGTTGGGTTTTATTAATGTAGAAATTTGTTTTAAAAGAGTATACTAAATTAAAGTATTAATTTAGTATAGTTTATTTATATACAAAAGCTGGAGGAACAATAGATGTATGAATATATTAAGGGGAAATATGTAGGTATAAATAAAGATTATATAATATTAGAGAATAATGGTATTGGTTATAAAATATTTACATCAGGTGCTACAATGTCACAGATACCAAAAGCAGGCGATGAAATTATGCTTTATCTTGAACAAATAGTAAGAGAAGATTTCATAGGTCTTTATGGATTTGATTCTAAAGATGAATTAGAAATGTTTAAATTACTTTTAACAGTTGGTGGAGTTGGTCCTAAGGCAGCATTATCATTATTATCTATAAGCCGAGTTAATAATCTTAAATATGCCATATTGACTAATGATGAAAAACATATTTGCAGAGGTGTTGGTATAGGTAAAAAAACAGCGGCTAGAATTATTTTAGAGCTTAAAGATAAATTAAAACCAGATGAATTATTGGATAATGCTCAAAACATAGATAACTTTGGAAATGAAAATATTATGGCAGTTTCAGAAGCTTTAAGTGCATTGATTGCACTAGGATATAGTGAAAAAGAAGCAGATACTGTGCTTAAGAAGGCTGACATAAATGAAAGTGTTGAAAATATAATTAAGAATGCTTTAAAAGCACTAATGGGATAAAATATGGTAGGTTAAAAAATATGCATAAACATTTAATTAAAATATTTGAATACAATTAATTTATGAAGAATAGGGGGTGTTATTATGGAAAGAATAGTTAATCCATCAGAATTTGAAGAAGATTTTAATTCTGAACTTAGTCTAAGGCCTCAAAAAATAAATGAATATATAGGACAAGATAAGGTTAAAGAGAGATTAGATATATTTATAAAGGCTGCGAGAAATAGAAAAGAAGCATTAGATCATTCACTTTTGTATGGTCCACCAGGACTTGGGAAAACTACTTTAGCTAATATTATTGCAAGAGAAATGGGCGGGGATTTGAAAATAACTTCAGGTCCTGCAATAGAAAGAGCTGGAGATTTAGCAGCTATTTTAACCACATTAAAGGACTATGATGTTTTATTTATTGATGAAATTCATAGGTTAAATAGAAATGTTGAAGAAATTTTGTATCCTGCCATGGAAGATTATGCATTAGATATAATTATAGGTAAGGGCGCTGCTGCAAAGTCTATAAGAATTGATCTTCCTAAATTCACGCTTATAGGAGCAACAACCAGAATTGGAATGCTTACATCACCACTTAGAGATAGATTTGGAGTACTGTGTGCTATGGAATACTACACCGATGCAGAACTTAAGGAAATAGTAGTCAGGAGTGCTACTGTGTTTGGATGTAAAATTACTGAAGAAGGAGCTCTTGAAATTGCAAAAAGATCTAGAGGAACACCAAGAATTGCTAATAGATTATTAAAGAGAGTTAGAGATTATTCCGAAGTAAAAGCTAATAAATTAGTATCTTTAAAGGAAGCAAGAGAAGCTTTAGAATTACTAGAAGTAGATGATAAGGGATTTGATAAGGTTGATAATAAAATATTAGAAGCTATTGTTGATAATTTTAATGGAGGTCCTGTTGGAATTGAAACACTTTCTTATTTTATAGGAGAAGAATTGGGAACTATAGAAGATGTCTATGAACCGTATTTACTTCAAAAGGGATTCATTATAAGGACTCCAAGAGGAAGAATTGCAAGTGAAAAAGCGTATAAACATCTTGGAAGAGTAAAAAAGTCAGAAAATAAAGATAATAAAGTGCAAAGAAATTTTTTTGAAGATTAAAGAAATTATTTGTTGAAATATTGGTGCGAAAATTATAATATAGTAAAATGCAAAGAATTTATAGTAATAAGGCACAATCAAAAAAATAACAAGTCCATTTGCCAGCATATTTTCCATTATGCTGCGTCGGCAAATTGACCTAATAGGCCCACTATGAGGGCAATTCGTCTCCTTGCCTGATGAAAAATATTCATGGCAACTTTGGACTTGTTATTTATTTTCATGTGCCTAAGGCACTTTTTAGTTAGGAGAAGATAAATAGATGAACGTAAAAGATTTTGATTTTTATTTGCCAAAGGAGTTAATAGCTCAACACCCTCTAGAACAAAGGGATTCATCAAGACTTATGGTTTTAGATAAGGAAACTGGAGAAATTAATCATAAGAGATTTCATGATATTGTAGGATATTTAAATGAAGGAGATACTTTAGTATTAAATAATACAAGAGTAATGCCAGCAAGATTACTTGGTGAAAAAGAAGACACTCACGGGAAAATAGAATTTCTTTTGCTTAAGAGAATTGAAAAAGATAAGTGGGAATGCTTAGCAAAACCAGGTAAATCAGCAAAAGTAGGCAGAAGGTTTACTTTTGGAGATGGAAAATTAAAAGCCGAAGTAGTAGAAGTTAAAGAGGATGGAAATAGAATTATTGAATTTTTCTATGATGGAATATTTGAGGAAGTATTAGATGCACTTGGTGAAATGCCATTGCCTCCATATATTCATGAAAGATTAGAAGATAGAGAAAGATATCAAACAGTTTATTCAAAGGAAAATGGTTCAGCTGCAGCACCAACTGCAGGGCTTCATTTTACACAAGAATTATTGAAAGAAATAAAAGATAAGGGAATAAATATTGTTTATTTAACTTTGCATGTTGGACTTGGAACTTTTAGACCTGTAAAGGTTGAGTCTTTAGAAGAACATGAGATGCATTCTGAATTTTATATGATTTCAAAGGAAAGTGCAGATATAATAAATGAAACTAAAAAAAGAGGTAATGCTGTTATTTCTGTTGGAACAACATCAACAAGAACATTAGAGACCATTGGTGATGAAAATGGATTTGTTAAAGAACAAAGTGGATGGACTAATATTTTCATATATCCAGGATATAAATTTAAAGTAGTAGATAATTTAATTACAAACTTCCATTTGCCTGAGTCAACACTTATAATGCTTGTTTCAACATTGGCTGGAAGAGAAAATGTTATGAATGCATATAAAGAAGCTGTAAATGAAAAATATAGATTCTTCTCATTTGGAGATGCTATGTTTATCAAATAAAAATTAACAATTTACAATTGACGATGTACAATTAAGGAACAAGTTCCTTAGGAACTTGAAAAGAATATTTTTAGAAATTACGAAGTAATTTCAACATTAATTGCTAATTGTAAACTGTGCATTGCAAAGAATCATTGGTGAGGTGACATAATCAAATGTTTCAATTATATAAGGGTATTTAGATATTTTCTTAATATACCTAAAAAATTATAATTAAGAGGTGGAACTTTTGAGTAAAAAATATACGTTATTAAAAAAAGATGGAAAAGCAAGAAGAGGACAGTTTGAAACGCCCCATGGAACTATACAAACTCCTGTATTTATGAATGTTGGAACACTAGCTGTTATAAAAGGTGCAGTATCTAGCATGGACTTAAAGGAAATAGGATGCCAAGTTGAACTTTCAAATACATATCATCTTCACTTAAGACCAAGTGATAAGGTGGTTAATAAACTTGGAGGAATACATAAATTCATGAATTGGGATAGACCTATTCTTACAGATTCAGGTGGATTTCAAGTATTTTCACTTGCAAAGATGAGAAAGATTAAAGAGGAAGGTGTATACTTTAATTCCCACATAGATGGAAGAAAAATATTTATGGGACCAGAAGAATCAATGCAAATTCAAAGCAATTTAGCATCAACTATTGCAATGGCTTTTGATGAATGTGTTGAAAATCCAGCGACAAGAGAATATGTTGAAAGGTCAGTAGATAGAACTACAAGATGGCTTGAAAGATGTAAAATAGAAATGGATAGATTGAACTCTCTTGAGGGTACAATAAATAAAGAACAAATGTTATTTGGTATTAATCAAGGTGGAGTTTATGAAGATATAAGGATAAAACATGCTAAACAAATAACTAAGATGGACCTAGATGGATATGCTATAGGGGGACTCGCTGTTGGAGAAACTCATGAAGAAATGTATAGAATAATAGATGCTGTTGTACCTCACCTTCCAGAGGATAAACCAATATATTTAATGGGAGTTGGAACTCCAAGTAATATATTAGAAGCAGTAGACAGAGGAATAGATTTCTTTGATTGTGTACTTCCAGCTAGAAATGGTAGACATGGGAATGTATTTTGCAGCGAGGGCAAGCTTAATATCATGAATGCAAAATTTGAACTTGATACAAGACCAATAGATGAAGGGTGTACGTGTCCAACGTGTAAGAACTACACAAGAGCTTATATAAGACATCTGTTTAAGGCTAAAGAAATGCTTGCCATGAGATTATGTGTATTACACAATTTATATTTCTACAATAAATTAATGGCAGATATAAGAGATGCTATTGATGGAGCATACTTTAAGAAATTTAAGGAAGAAAAATTAAAATCATGGGAAGGTAGAAATTAAAAGATTTCAATGTTTAATTGTCAATACTAAAATATTAGTAAATAGATATTTGTAAAATCTTACGAAGTTTATTTGCTAGAATAAAGTGATAGCTTGCAATAAAGCATTGTCTATGTTGACATTGAACTTAAAGAAATGTAAACTACATATCATACAATAAAGAAATATTTTAAAATAAAGATTTTGGAGGAGAAAATATGGATAATATATTACCATTACTTATGCAAGTAGTTCCTTTTATACTTGTTTTTGTAGTTTTTTATTTTTTACTTATATTACCTGAAAAGAAAAGAAAAAAGAAATATCAGGGTATGATTGATGAGTTAAAGGTAAATGATGAAGTTGTAACAAGAGGCGGAATCTTAGGAAAGATATCGCATATGGATGAAAAAACTGTTACGATTGAAACAAGTACTGCTAAAACTAGAATTAAGCTTGATAAGAGTGGAATATCTCAAAAAGTAAAAGAAGATTAATCATAATACCCTTTAATACATCATAAAATGAAGTATTGGGGGGTGTTATTTTAATGGAAAATAGTAAATACTTTAAATCAGTAGTAAAAGGTACTTTAGGAACTATAATTCTTAGCTTTATAGGGATTTCGCTTTTATCTTTATTAATGACTAAACTAGTATTTAGTAAAGGTATTTTTAACATGATATATGTAATAATATCTTTATGTAGCATAAGTTTAGGTGCAATAATAGGCGCAAGAAAAAATGAAGCAAAAGGATGGTTTGTAGGTTTTGGAGTAGCGCTTGGATACTACGTAGTATTATTTATATTATCTAGTAGTTTTAGTGGTGAAATAACCTTTAAGCTTTTTGATTTGACTAAACTTGTCATAGCATTAAGCGTAGGTACTCTTGCTGGAATGCTAGGAATAAATTTATAAGATAGTTTTACGGGAAATTAGCATTATTAGGATTAAAAGAAATTGTATCTAATTTAAGATGGTTTTTAGTTGGATTTTACAGGGATTTTTAGTTGGATACATGGATAAATAAAAGACTTTATTAAGAAATTATAGTGTGCTATAATGAACAATGTGTCAACATATAAGTATAATAATATTTAAAATTAAGAATAAATAATACTTTGAAAAAAGAGTTTTATATTCTTAATTTTAAGTATTTAGGTATTTTACATAACAATATAAAAAGTTGACCAAATTAGCAGTCGAAATTTTCTTATGAGGAATATATAAAATACTAATTAAGGAAAAGACATAATGTACAGAGGGGGATTAACATGAAAAAGAAAAGCAAAAGTACAGCATTATTTATATTAATTATTGCTGTAATTGGAGTGTTAGCTTTTGCAGGATTTAAGGGATTTGTCATAGGCGGATATGAATTTAAATCCTTTGATAAAGTAATAACTAGAGGACTTGATTTACAAGGTGGAGTTTCTGTTCTTATGGAAATTCAACAAGACAAAGTAACTCAAGAAGAATTACAAAGTACTAAAGAACATTTATCTCTAAGAGTAAACAAACTTGGTGTAGCAGAAACAATTGTTACAACTGAAGGCGACAAAAAGATTAGAGTAGATGTACCAGGACTAACTAATTCTAAAGAAATAGTAGATAGCCTAGTTAAATCTGGTAATTTGAGTTTTAAAGGACCAGATGGAACAGAAATTTTAACAGGATCAGATGTTAAAAAAGCAATAGCTCAACCGAATCAACAAGAAGGTGGCTATGAAATTGCGTTAGAGTTTAATGACGAAGGTACAAAAAAATTTGCAGAAGCTACTGGAAAATTAATAGGGCAACAAATTTCAATTTATCTTGATGATGAAGTGATACAACAAGCTAATGTAAAAATGCAAATTAATGAAGGAAGAGCACAGATTAGTGGAGGAAAGCAAACATTTGAAGAATGTAAAACTACTGCAGGATTAATTAATTCAGGAGCTCTTCCACTTCCAGTAAAAGAAGTTTCAATTGATAATGTTGGAGCAGAACTTGGTACTACAGCATTTCCAGATTCTATTAAAGCTGGAGCAATAGGAGTAGGATTAGTATTCTTATTTATGTTATTCCATTATAGAATCCAAGGTTTAATGGCAAATATAGCTTTAACATTATATATAACACTTACACTTTTTGTGTTTGTAGAAGTAGGAATAACATTGACCCTTCCAGGTATAGCAGCATTCTTGCTTACTATTGGTGTGGCGGTTGATGCGAATATATTGATTTTTGAAAGAACTAAAGAAGAGTTAAAGAAAGGATTTACTATTAAATCAGCAGTTAAAAAAGGGCAAGAAAATGCGTTATCTTCAATAGTAGATTCAAATATGACAACTTTACTTGCAGCACTTATATTATATTTTGTAGGATCAGGATCTGTTAAAGGTTTTGCAATTACACTTATGATAGGTATAATTATAAGTTTATTTACAGGTCTCGTAATAACTAAAGTGCTTGTAAAGTTAGCAGTTGAATGCGGTTTGATAAATAAATTATCACATTTTGGAGTTAAAATGAACAAGGGGGATGAAAAACATGCTTAAGATAATGGAAAAAACAAAAATATGGTTTTCAATTTCCCTAATCATTATTGTAATTGGAATGGGATTTATATGTTTTAGAGGATTAAACTTTGGAATAGATTTTAAAGGTGGTACAGAAGTAGTAATTCAATTAAATGAAAATATTAATAAAGAAGATGTGGATGTAATAGTTAAAAACTATGCACCAGATGCTTCTACAAATACAACTGATAAGTATGAATATAACATAAAGTCAGCAGATCTTGATAGTGATAAACTATCATCAATTATGACTGATTTAAAAGCTAAGTATAAGTTAGATGATGCAGCAATGCTTAAACAAAATGAAATAGGTGCATCAGTAGGAAAAGAATTAACAAAGAATTCAATTACATCATTGCTTGCTGCTTTCATAGTAATGCTTATATATATAGCTGTAAGATTTGAGTTTAAATTTGGATTAGCAGCTTTAGCTGCAACGGTACATGATATATTAATAACTGTTTGTGTTTATGCAATATTTTATGTCCCCGTAAATACACCATTTATTGCAGCAATACTAACAATAGTAGGTTATTCTATGAATGATACAATAGTAATTTTTGACAGAATAAGAGAAAATTCTAAAAAAATGAGAAGATCAAAATCAATTGAAATAGCTGACGTAAGTTTAACAGAAACGATAACACGGTCAATATATACATCGCTAGCAACAGTGGTTACAATAATTGCTTTGAATGTATTAGTACCATCAGTTAGAACATTTACATTTCCTTTAATAGTAGGAATTATAAGTGGAGCATATTCTTCAATATGTATAGCTTCACCAATATGGGTATATTTAAAAGATAAGGTTGGAAACAAAAAACAAAAACTACAAAAAGCTTAATTACTGGAAAATAAGAAAAAACCTCCAGAACTAGATGGAGGTTTTTTCATTTGTTAATCACATGAAAAAAATAGTTAGTCAAAGATGCGATGTATATTTTGCATCAGACAGGAGGTGTGTTTACCTCATAGTTGGCTATTAGCTGAACACGCCGACACAGTATGATGCGAAATAGGCTAGCATACTGACTGGCTGTTTTTTAGAATGTGCCTTAACAAAATAATTGTATAAATGATTATAATCATTTATAATAAAGGTGTTTTCTAATTTTATGGAGGAATAAGCCATGCGTAAATTCTGGGAGAGTATATATTGTCCGAATTATATTACTGGATATAACCCATTTATTCTTAAAGGTATGAACAAAGCAATAGAGAGATTAGCTTTAGCTGTAAATAATAGACAAAAGATTGTTGTCTATGGTACATATAATGTGGATGGAATTTGTGCAGTATCATCATTGATTCTAGTTTTAAAATATTTAAATGCTGATGTTGAGTATTTAATATATGATAGACAAGAAAAAGATGCTGAAATAAATTCTATAGACATAAAAGATAATGTGGATTTTTTAGGTGCTGAACTTTTAATAACTTTAGGCGTAGGATTAAAGTCTCAAGAAGAAGTGAATTTATGCAAAGAACTTGGCATAGATTTAATTGTTGTTGAAAATGAGGAAAGTGGTTGTGTCAATGATTACATTTACATTAATCCAAATCAAAAGGGTTGTCAGTATAGGTATAAAAATTTATCTACAAGTGGATTAGCTTTTAAATTAATGCAAGCTATCGCGATTTATTACAATATGAAAAGTATAAATAAGTATTTAGATTTAATACTTATTGGTATACAGTGGTCAAAGGTATCGACTAAAGGTGAAAATGGAGTATTAATTAAAGAAGGAAATAAATTCTTGATGAATACCAATAATAATGGGTTAAGATCAATAATAGAATTTAATAATATAGAAGAATTTAACAATGATGGCATAAATAGAATGATAGAATTTATAATCCCTCCTGTAGGTGCAGTTGGAATTATGGATAATGCTCGAATTGTTTTAGAGCTCTTAACAACAAATGATAAAGACCGAGCAAATCAAATCATTAAATATTTATATAGTTTAAAGAGGAATAATCCTTTGAAATGTATTTAATAAGTGAATTAACGCATTATTAATTTTATTGCTAAAATGCCTAATCACAAATTGCGACTACAATTCGGGATATTCAAAAAATAACAAGCAGTGTGCTAGTGTATATTTTGAATATCCCATAAAATAAATTCTATGGAGGAATTAAAATGAATTTAAAAGAAAGAATCCGAGTAATCGAAAATTTTCCTAAAGAAGGAATTAGTTTTAAAGATATAACGACATTAATATCTGATGGCGAAGCGTTAAAGGAAACTATTGATCAATTTGTAGCGTATTTAAAAGACAAAAAAGTTGATTTAATAGTTGGGCCAGAAGCAAGAGGTTTTATTTTTGGGGTTCCTGTAGCATATGCTTTAGGGATTGGATTTATTCCAGTAAGAAAGCCAGGAAAATTACCTGGGGAAGTTATTTCAGTTAATTATGGATTAGAATATGGGGAAGACCAACTTCAAATTCACAAAGATGCTATTAAACCTGGACAAAGAGTTGCTATTGTTGATGACTTGCTTGCAACAGGAGGCACTGTAGAAGGTGTTGCAAAGTTAATAGAAGAAGCTGGTGGCGAGGTTGTTTCATTGGATTTCTTGATAGAATTAACAGAACTTAATGGAAAAGATAAACTAAAGGGCTACGATGTATTATCATTAGTAAAATATGATGTTTAACTTTTAAAAAATAATTTTTTGTAATTAAGTTTTCATATATTTTATGAAAACTTAATTTGCTAGATGTGTATTTCTTTTAGTGCCTTCTTGAAAATAATTCTAAAATAATATATAATTATTAGAAACTAGGCTGGTTATTAAACCAGCCTTTGAATTTAGGCGCATTCAAAAAATAACAGATACATATGCCTTATTTTTTAACGAATTAATATAGAAGGAGCGCAGTCCTTATGGTTGATAAATTATTCAAAATAATCCATAACAATTGTAATAATGTTGATATTGATATGGTGAAAAAAGCATATCATTTTGCACAGGAAGCTCATAAGGAACAAAAAAGAGAATCAGGGGAACCTTATATCATTCATCCAATAGCAGTAGCGGAGATTTTAGCTGAATTAGGTATGGACACAAATACTATTGTAGCTGGATTACTGCATGATGTAATAGAAGATACAGATTTTTCTTATGATGAAACAGTCGAAATGTTTAATGCTGAAATAGCTAATCTTGTAGAAGGTGTTACTAAGCTTACTAAACTTGGGGAAATGGAATATAAAACTAAAGAGGAACAGCAAGCAGATAATGTTAGGAAAATGCTACTTGCTATGGCAAAGGATATTAGAGTAATAATAATAAAATTAGCAGATAGACTACATAATATGAGAACTCTTAAATTTATGCCAGCTAAAAAACAAAAAAACAAAGCAAAAGAAACATTAGATATTTATGCTCCTTTAGCGCATAGACTTGGTATGTCTAAAATTAAATGGGAACTTGAAGATTTATGTTTTAGATATTTGCATGAAGAAGAATACTATGCTTTAGTAGATAGTATTGCGGAAAAAAGAGTTGAAAGAGAATCGTATATAGAAGATGTAGTAAAAGATTTAAATGAAAAGCTTGAAGTATCAGGAATAAGATCAGATATTGATGGAAGGCCAAAGCATTTTTATAGTATTTATAAAAAAATGGTAAATAAGAATAAGAGCATAGAGGAAATTTTTGATTTAACAGCTATAAGAGTTTTAGTTGATTCAGTTAAAGATTGCTATGGAGTACTTGGAATAGTTCATACTATATATAGACCGATTCCAGGACGATTTAAGGATTATATTGCCATGCCTAAACCAAATATGTATCAATCACTACATACGACTGTAATTGGACCACAAGGCAAGACCTTTGAAATTCAAATAAGAACTTTTGAGATGCATAAAACCGCTGAATATGGAATTGCAGCTCATTGGAAATATAAAGAAGGCGATACAGCAAATCCAGAGCAAGATAAACAAAAAGATTTTGATATGAAGCTTGTGTGGCTTAGAGATATGTTAGAATGGCAAAAAGAAACATCAGATGCGGAAGAATTTATAGAAGGTTTCAAAATAGATTTGTTTTCAGATGAGGTGTTTGTATTTACGCCTAAAGGTGTGGTAATAAACTTATGTAGTAAGGCTACACCTATAGATTTTGCTTATAGAATACATACGGATGTTGGGAATAAGTGTGTAGGAGCTAAGGTTAATGGCAAAATAGTACCTCTTGATTATACCCTTAAAACTGGAGAAATTGTTGAAATATTAACTTCGTCTAATGCAAAAGGTCCTAATATGGATTGGTTAAATATTGCAAAAAGCAATCAATCAAAAAGTAAAATAAAGCTTTGGTTTAAAAAAGCTAAAAAAGAAGAAAACATAGTAAAAGGTAAGGAACTTCTTGAAAAAGAATTAAAGAAGCAAACAGTTAATTATTCAGAAATTGCTAAAGGCGAAATTTATGATAAATTAATGAAACGATATAATATCCATTCAATGGATGATTTATATGCTTTAATTGGTGTTGGCGGATTTTCTGTTTCAACTCTTATTTCAAGACTTAAAGAAGATAATGGACTAATAAATAAAGATAAAGAGAGAGAAAATAAAGAAATTTTAAATAAGGCAATTGAAGAACAAATTGCAAAAGCAGCAAGAAAACCGGAACCAAATGGTTATGGAATAACTGTTAAGGGTGAAAGCAATCTAATGGTTAGATTTGCTAAATGTTGTAGTCCTGTTCCTGGTGATGATATTTTGGGATACATTACTAAAGGTAGAGGTGTATCAGTACATAGAAAAGATTGTAGTAATTTACAAAACCTTATAGATACAGATGGTGAAAGAGTTGTAGAAGTTAACTGGGGATTAGCACAAGGCACCGCTTATTTTGCAGAAATTCAAGTTCAAGCAGATGATAGAGAAGGACTACTCGCAGATATAATGAGTGTTATAACAGAACTTAAGTTGCAATTAAGTGCAGTAAATGCCAATTTAGCAAAAGAAGGTTCTGCATTAATCAATGTAAAATTAAAGATTACATCAGTAGATAGTCTAAAAGACTTAATGAAAAGAATAAAAAGATTAAAAGGTGTAGCAGAGGTATATAGAGTTAATAGTTAAATTAGGAATATGATTTTTAGGATGGTGAGATAACATGAGAGCAGTGGTTCAAAGAGTGACCTCATCTAGCGTTTTAGTTAATGAAAATGTAATTGGGGAAATCGGAATAGGTTTTAATGTATTAATAGGAATATCTAAAGATGACACTTTAGAGGATTTAAATTATATAAAGGATAAGATTATTAATTTAAGAGTGTTTCATGATGAAAATGATAAAATGAATTTATCACTATTAGATGTTAAAGGTGAAATGCTCGTTATATCTCAATTTACTTTATATGGAGATTGTAGAAAAGGTAGAAGACCCAACTTTATGGAAGCTCAAGGTGGTATTGATGCAAAGAAGCTTTATGAAGAATTTCTAAAGCTTCTTAAAACGTCTGATTTGAAAGTAGAGAGCGGCGAATTTGGTGCAGATATGAAAGTTAATATTAATAATGATGGTCCTGTTACAATATTATTAGATAGTAAAAGGACATTTTAAGGAGGCGTTAAAATTGATTATAAAAACTATTATGGCAGGCATGTATGAAGAAAATTGTTATTTAATAATGGATGAAGATTCTAAAGAACTTGCAATTGTAGATCCAGGCGGACAGCCAAACAAAATTGAAAAAGAAATTAGACTTTTAGATGCAAATCCAAAGTTTATTCTTTTAACTCATGGACATATGGATCATGTAGGTGGGGTAGTTGAATTAGCTAATAAATTTAATATTCCATTTTATATAAATGAAATAGAAGAAAAATATATAAAAAATGATAATTCTGTATTTGGATCATTACCTAAAGCTTCGGGATATTTAAACGAAGGTGATACTTTAAATTTAGGTGATAATGTAATAAAAATAATAGAAACACCAGGACATACAGCAGGAGGGATTTGTTTCTTAATAGGAGATAAACTTTTTACAGGAGATACTCTTTTCCAAGGCTCTGTTGGAAGAAGTGATTTTCCAGGAGGAGACGGCACTCAGCTTGTAAAGAATATAAAAGAAAAATTACTCCCACTAGGAGATAATATTGAAGTTTATGCAGGACACGGACCAGCATCAACTATAGGTTATGAGAAAAGAAGAAACCCATATTTATAATTAACAATGGACAATTGTCAATTATGGTGCAAATATCTGTGATATTTGTTTTGATTATATTTTTAAGAAATTTTCTTTAGAAGATTTCATCATTAATTGTTAATTGTACATTGTTAATTGTCAATTGATTTAAGGAGCAATAATGGAAATTAAGGTTAATTTAAATAATTTAAAGTTTAGATATGAGGTATATCAATTATTTAATGTGTATTATCCAATGAAGGAAATAAAATTTTTAGAAAAAGAAGAAGCAGATTATATTTTTTATATTGATGAGGAAATTTTAAGATTTGAATATAAAGATTATTGCAAAGAAGAATCTTTAGGAGAAGATATTAAAAATTCTCTTAGAAGGTTTCTTTTTCTGTGTCTAAAGGATATAACACATGATGTATATCCTTGGGGGATTTTAATTGGAATTAGACCTTCTAAAATAGCATTGAAATTGATTAAAGAAGGAAATACTGAAGAAGAAGTTATAGAAATATTTAGAGAAAGATATTTAGCTCACACAGATAAAGCAAAATTATGTATAGATGTGGCAAAGGCTGAAGAAAAAATAGTCAATAGAGATAAGAATAATATTGCAATTTATATTGGAATGGCATTTTGTCCAACTAAATGTCTTTATTGTTCGTTTACATCTAATCCTATAGGTGTTCATAAAAAAATGGTAATGCCATATTTAGAAGCATTGATAAAGGAAATAAGAGGTATAAGTGAATATATTAAGGAGAAAAATCTTAACATTGAATCTGTATATTTTGGTGGAGGCACTCCAACGGCAGTTAATGATAAAGAATTCATGATGCTAATGAATGAAATCTATGACAATTTTATTAAATATAATAATGTTGAAGAATTTACCGTTGAATGTGGAAGACCAGATACTTTAACCTATAATAAATTACAAACTATGAAAGATTGTAAAGTAAACAGAATAAGTATTAATCCCCAAACTATGAATGATAAAACTTTGAACTTAATAGGAAGAACTCATTCTTCAGAGGATATTAAAGAAAAGTTTAAGATGGCAAGAGAACTTGGTTTTGATGATATTAATATGGATATAATAATAGGTCTTCCGGGTGAAGATCATGAGGATATGATACATACTAAAAATGAATTAATAAAATTAAAACCAGACAGTATTACAGTACATGGATTAGCACTTAAAAGGGGTTCTAGAATGTATGAAGAGTTTATTCTAAAAAAAGGAATGCAAATGACACCTCAAGAAGAAATTATAAAAATGTACGAAGAAAGCAGGAATTTAGCAGAAAGTTTGGGACTTTTACCATATTATATGTATAGACAAAAAAATATGGTTGGAAATTTGGAGAATTTGGGGTATGCTAAAGAAGGCAAAGAATGTATTTATAACATTCAAATGATTGAAGAAAGACAAACAACAATTGCACTAGGCGCAGCTGCTGTAAGTAAAGTAATATTTCTAGAAGAAGATAGACTTGAGAGATTCCCTAATTTAAAGGATCTTCACGAGTACATATCAAGAATTGACGAAATGATTGAAAGAAAGAAAAATTTACTGGATACTTTATATTAGTAACTAGTGACTTTATGCATAAAAAGGAGGAGATAAAATGGCAATGGAAATCCAAGCACCTAAAGGTACGAAAGATATGTTACCACAAGATGCATACAAGTGGCAGTACATAGAAAGCGTATTTAGAGATATTGCTAAGACTTATGGAATTAGAGAAGTTAGAACCCCAATGTTCGAACATACAGACTTATTTTTAAGAGGAGTTGGAGATACAACTGATATAGTTCAAAAAGAAATGTATACTTTTAATGACAAAGGTGATAGAAGTATAACATTAAAGCCAGAAGGAACGGCTTCTGTAGTTAGAGCTTTTATAGAAAATAGATTATTTAATGAAGCACAACCTACAAAGTTATATTATATAACACCAGCTTTTAGATATGAAAATGTTCAAAAAGGAAGGCTTAGACAATTCCATCAATGTGGATTAGAAGTTTTCGGATCTAAAGAACCTTCAATGGATGCAGAAGTTATAGCAGTAGCTATGGATACCTTGAAAAAATTAGGATTAAAGAGCTTAAGCTTAAATATAAATAATTTAGGTTGTCCAAATTGTAGACCAAAGTATAATGAAGCTTTAAAGAAATTTTTGGCGGAAAATCATGATGGTCTTTGTGATCTTTGCAAAACAAGATTTGAAAAGAATCCTATGAGAATTTTAGATTGTAAGGAAAAGAAGTGTCATGAAATCACAAAGAATGCACCAATAATTTTAGATTATATGTGCGAAGAATGTGATACTCATTTTACAAAGGTTAAAGAATATTTAGATATGTTAGAAATTTCTTATGAAATAGATCCAGGTATAGTAAGGGGATTAGATTATTATACAAAAACTATATTTGAAATATTAACTTCAGATTTCACTGTTTGTGGTGGAGGAAGATATGATAAACTAATAGAAGAGCTTGGTGGACCTGATATGCCAGCAGTTGGCTTTGCTATAGGAATTGAAAGATTAATTATGACTTTAGAAAAAGAAGGTATAGAAATACCTAATGAAAATTTATTTGATTTATATATTGGAGCTAGAGGTGAGGAAGGAAGTAAATGTGCTTTCAAATTAGCTAGTAGCTTAAGAACCTTAGGGGTTAAATGTGAAACAAATCATATGGGTAGAAGTATTAAGGCTGAAATGAAATTTGCAAATAAATTAGGTGCTGCTTTTACTACTATCTTAGGTGAAGATGAATTAACAAGCAAAAAAGTTAATTTAAAGAGAATGAGTGATGGTGAAATCTTTGAGGCTTCATTAGATAATATAGAGGTAATTGCAAAAATAGTTAGATAAGAATATGTTAGGAGGAAATTTAGTAATGGGTGAATCTTTAAATGGATTAAAGCGTACAATGATGTGTGGAGAACCTAGAGAAGAACATGTAGGTGAAAAAATTACTTTAATGGGATGGGTTCAAAGAAACAGAAAACTTGGAGGACTTGAATTTATCGATTTAAGAGATAAAACAGGTATAATGCAAGTAGTTTTCGGTGAAGAAATCAATGGAGAAGCTTTTGAAAAAGCAAAAGCAGTTAGGCCTGAATATTGCGTAGCAGTAATAGGTGAAGTTGTTAAAAGAGAAAGCATTAATGAAAACATGCCAACTGGTTTTGTTGAATTAAAATGCGAAACTATAAAGATTCTTTCAGAATCAGAAACTCCACCAATATATATTAAAGAAAACTTAGATGCAGCAGAAAGCATTAGATTAAAATATAGATATTTAGATTTAAGAAGACCAGATATGCAAAAAATATTCATGATTAGAAGTAAAACAACAAAAGCTGTTCGTGATTATTTAGAAGCTAATGGATTTTTAGATGTGGAAACTCCAATATTAAATAGAAGTACACCAGAAGGAGCTAGAGATTATATAGTACCTTCAAGAAATTATCCAGGAATGTTTTATGCTCTTCCCCAATCACCACAATTATTTAAGCAATTATTAATGGTATCTGGATTTGATAAGTACTACCAAATAGCTAAATGCTTTAGAGATGAAGATTTAAGAGCTAATAGACAACCAGAATTTACTCAAATAGATATGGAATTAAGTTTTGTTGAGCAAGAGGACATAATGGCAGTAAATGAAGGGTTAATTGCTCATGTATTTAAAGAAGTTGCAAATGTTGATGTTAAATTACCAATTAAGAGAATGACATTTAAAGATGCAATGGAGAAATATGGATCAGATAAACCAGATGTAAGATTTGGTATGGAAATAACTAATATAACAGATGAAGTTCGTGATTTAGAATTACCAATGTTTAAGGATGCTATAGAAAATGGCGGATCTGTAAGAGCTTTATGCTTAAAATGTGGAGCAGAACTTGGAAGAAAGCCTTTAGATAAATTAGGTGAATTTGTTAAGACCTATAGAGCTAAGGGACTTGCTTGGATTCAATTTAAGGAAGATGGAGTTAAATCATCAATAGCTAAATTCTTAACTGATGACGTTACAAATTCTATACTAAAAACTATGAATGCAGAAGCTGGAGATGCGGTACTTATAGTAGCTGATAAAAATTCAGTAGTATTCCAAAGCTTAGGAGCTTTAAGATTAGAATTATCTAAACAATTTGATTTAATAAAAGATAAAAATGAATTTAACTTTACATGGGTTACTGAATTCCCATTATTTGAATATAGTGAAGAAGAAGGAAGATATATGGCTTGTCACCACCCATTTACAGCACCAATGGATGAAGATTTAGATTTTATTGAATCTGATCCAGGAATTGTACGTTCTAAGGCTTATGACTTAGTATTAAATGGAGAAGAATTAGGTGGAGGATCTATAAGAATTCATGATATGCAGCTTCAAGAAAGAATGCTTAAGGCACTTGGATTTACGCAAGAAGATGCATGGAAAAACTTTGGATTCTTATTACAAGCATTAAAATTTGGACCACCACCACATGGAGGTTTAGCATTTGGATTAGATAGAATGATAATGTTCTTAGCTGGAACAGAAAACATAAGAGATGTTATTGCATTTCCTAAAAATCAAAATGCATATTGCTATTTAAGCGAAGCTCCAAATGTAACTGATGAAAAACAATTAATTGAACTTGGAATTGGAATACTTCCAAAGGAAGATAAAAAAGAAGATAACAACTAAATATAATAATTAATGACTGTGCTTAATAAAGATATATTAGGCACAGTCATTTTAATATAGTTTTGTGATTAATTTAATTGTAATATAAATAAGGATTTGGGATGGTCTTTTTATGACTTATATTGTTGATTTTGTTTTAAATATGATATAATACAATTAAGATATTAATTGAAATATTATAGGAGGTGATTTTATGGTAATTTCAAATATAAATAACAATCAAAGTACAAAAAACTTGCAAATGGAAATGCTTAAAATATCAACAGCAAAAAAAATTAATTCAGCAGCAGATGATGCTGCAGGCCTTTCAATATCAGAAAAATTATTATCACAATCAAATGGATATTCAGCAGCTAATAGAAATGCACAAGATGCACAAAGTGCAAGTAAGGTGGCTGAAGGTGGCTTAAGTGGAATTGATGATAACCTTCAAAGAATTAGAGAATTAGCTGTTCAATCAGCGAATGGAACTTATTCAGATGATGACAAAGCTTCAATGCAAGACGAAATTGAACAACTAAAATATTCAATAAAAGACCAAGCTAAGGGCACAGAATTTAATACTATTAAAATGTTAGATAATACTTCTGATATAAATTTAGCAACTAATCCTTCAGGAACTGGAATGTCGATGAAAATGGTTGACACTTCATTAGAAACACTAGGAATAGCAGATTTTGATGTTACTAAGAATTTTAACATAAATAGTATAGATGATGCTATATCTAAAGTAACAAATTCAAGGACAAATTTTGGAACAACAAGTAACAGATTGGACAGTGTTGTAAGTAGTAATGATATTACTAACCATAATCTTATAGCTTCCATGAGCCAAATAACTGACACAGACTTTGGAAAAACATCTAGTGACTATAGTACACAAAGTGCATTAAATCAATATAGTTATATGGCAATGCAAGCAAATATGCAACAAAATGCAGTATCAGCACAAGTATAGAAAAAAATTATAAGTTTATAATAATAAAATAGTTTTTATATTGCTGAATCTTATATTTATAAGGTTCAGTTTTTTTATTTAATATTGTTATTATTTAAGAAATGGGTCTATTGTTAATAAACAGTATCTGAACCATAAACTATTAACTATTTTTATAATATGTTATAATTAACAGTATTTATAACTAGGGGGAATGAAGAATGTTAGGAACAATAGTTAATGCATTAGCGATAATAGGCGGATGCTTAATAGGACTAATTGTAAAAGGAAGGCTGACTGAAAAAATCAGTTCGACCATAATGAATGGATTGGCATTATGTGTATTATACATAGGAATATCTGGGGCACTTAAAGGAAAGGATACGCTACAAATGATAATTTGTATAGCATTAGGTGCATTAATTGGAGAAATAATTGATATCGATAAAAGGCTAAATAATTTAGGTGATATGATAGAAAAAAAAATAAACAGTAAAAGAAAAGGGACGTCTAGTGAAAAGATTTCTATATCAGAAGGTTTTGTAACATCTAGCTTACTATTTTGCGTTGGTGCAATGGCAGTAGTGGGATCCTTAGAAAGTGGACTTCAAGGAAATCACACAACTCTTTTTGCTAAATCTGTTTTAGATGGAGTATCTTCAATAATCTTTGCATCATCTCTCGGTATTGGTGTAATATTGTCTTCAATTTCAGTTTTTATTTATCAAGGAAGCATAACACTTCTTGCAGGTGGGCTTTCAGCAATACTTACTGATACAATAATTAGTAATATGTCTGCAGTGGGTAGTCTTTTAATTGTAGGACTTGGATTTAATATGCTTGGAATAAGTAAAATTAAAGTTGCTAATTTACTGCCAGCTATATTTATACCAATTGTATTTGGATTGTTTTAGGAATAGAAAAGAATATAATAAGTCAAAGATTCAAGAATATCGATTTGTTATTTATTTGAATATACTTTAGTGGGGTGAAAATATGAAAATACCTATGTATCAAGTAGATGCTTTCACAGATGAAATATTTAAAGGAAATCCAGCAGCTATATGTATTTTAGAGGAATGGATAGATGATAAACTAATGCAAAATATTGCAATGGAGAATAATTTATCTGAAACTGCTTTTTGTATAGTTAAAGAAGATATAAGTGAACTTAGATGGTTTACACCAGAAGAAGAAATAGATTTGTGTGGACATGCAACTCTTGCTACTGCTTTTATAATATTTGAGATTTTAAACTATCCTAGTAATAAAATAAAATTTTCAACTCAAAGTGGGATATTAGAGGTAGAAAAAGATGACGAGTATATAATCATGGAATTTCCAGCAAGGCCGGGAATAAAAACACAAATAACACAGCAATTAATTAAAGGCTTAGGAAAAGAGCCTAAAGAAGTTTATGAGTCTAGAGACTTAATGGTAGTATATGATAATGAACAAGATATAAAGGATTTAAAGCCTAATATGGAAGAATTAAAATTAATTGATACTTTTGGAATTATAGTAACATCAAGAGGAAAAGAAGTTGATTTTGTTTCAAGATATTTTGCACCTTTATGCGGAGTAAGTGAAGACCCAGTTACCGGATCAGCTCATTGTACACTTGTTCCATATTGGTCAAAGATTCTTGGTAAGAAAAATTTAGTTGCACAGCAATTATCTCAAAGAGGCGGTATACTGAAGTGTGAGGATACAATAAACAAAGTCAAAATATCTGGAAAGGCTAAAATGTTCTTTAAAGGAGAAATTTATTTAGCTTAAACAAATTAAGCATGAATATAAATAAAATAAGGTAAGCATTTACTAAAAATCTTTAGTGAATGCTTACCTTATTTTTATTTGTTCAAGCATATTTATCATAAGATTATTAAAAAATTAATAGAAATATAAAAAATAGAATAAGGAGGATGAGTAAACATATGATAGATATTCACTCTCATATATTACCCAAAATAGATGATGGAGCAGAAAACATAAATATAACATTAGAAATGATAAAAAATGCAGTTAATGATGGAATTGAAAAAATAGTAGCAACTCCACATTATTATATTGGATATGGAACAACTCCAATTACAGAAGTAAAAGATTATATAAATAAATTAAATTATTTTATAGAGGAAAAGAATTTAAAAATACAAATTTATAGTGGACAAGAAGTGTATTTAAATGAACATACAATACATGATTATTTAGAAGGTAAGATTGGTACTATTAATGATTCAAAATATATGCTCATTGAATGTCCTATGAATGAATTTAATGACTACATATTTGATATAATATATGAACTTAAAATTAGAGGGATTATACCCATAATTGCACATCCAGAAAGATATTTTTTTGTTATAGAAAATCGTTTATATATTAATAAATTCATTGAATATGGATGTTTATTTCAAGTAAATTCTGGGAGTATACAAGGACTATTTGGAAGAAAAGTAAAGTTAGCAGCTGAATTACTATTAAATAATGGAATTTATAACTTTATTGGCTCAGATGCACATAATAATACAAATAGAACGACAGGATTATCAAAAGCAATTAATTTATCCAATAAAATAAATACTGAAAGTGAAAAAATTTTCATTGAAAGTTCAAATAAGTTACTTAAAAATAAAAATATAATATTTTGCGGGCAAAAAATTAAAGAAAATAAATTTAAATTTCACTTTTTTAGCTAAATAGTATTAGCGCATTATTAAATAAAAAAATCATTTGATTAGTTAAATTAAAACATTTATTTCAGGAATAAAACTAAAAAAAAGTCATAGTATATTTTATATAGGGATCGAATGAAATAAAGAATTAATGTTAATAAGGGGGACCAATGTGCAAAACCCAATGTTAAAAGAACGAATGCAACATAGAAAGATATATGAGTTTATAAAGAGAGTTGCAGATATAGTTTGTTCTTTAATAGCACTACTAGTTTTGATGCCAATACTAGTAGTAGTTGCAATGCTTGTAAAAATCGAATCAGAAGGGCCTATAATTTTTTCGCAAGAGAGGGTAGGAAAGTATGGTAAAACATTTAAAATGTACAAATTTAGATCTATGGTAATTAACGCAGAGCAGATTAAAAAACAGTTAGCTAATAAAAATGAAAGAACTGGCCCGATGTTTAAAATAAATAATGATCCTAGAATAACCAACGTAGGAAGGTTTATTAGAAGGACAAGTATAGATGAATTGCCACAGCTAGTTAATATTTTAAAAGGCGAAATGAGTATCGTAGGGCCAAGACCATCCCTTCCAAATGAAGTTAAAGAATTTGAAGAATGGATGTTGAAAAGATTAAATGTTAAGCCGGGACTAACTTGCTATTGGCAAGTAGCAGGAAGAAACGACATTGAATTTGAAGAGTGGATGAAATTAGATGTTAAATATGTAAAAGAAAGAAATATTATAATTGATGTAAAATTAATATTTAAAACATTTTTTGTTTTGTTTGGAGATAAAAATGCAAGTTAAAGAAGAGTAATATACTAATACTAAAAACTTAAATATCTTGTTAATTGATTATGAGATATTTAAGTTTTTATATAAATGTTTGTTTGGGTTGAAGAAATGTATGTAGATTTAGAGAAAGAGCAATTACCTTTCTTATAAATAAGATTAAAAAAATAGGCTAATTGTGAAATATGATAAATGGAATACTATGTTTTATAAGTGCATAGTTTATATTATAGTGCGTTTAATTAACTTGGAGAGGTAAAAGATATATAACATCCTTTTGTAAGATTTTAAGAAAAACAAGTTTGGATGTTAATATACATTCAAACTAACAAATAAACAAAGGGGTGATCATATTTGCATTTTCAAAAAGATGAAGCTTGGTATGTATTATTTGTCAATACAAATCAAGAAGAAAAAGTAAGAAAAATCCTTGAAAAAGAAATGGGAGATAAATATAAATTCATCATTCCAACAAGAGAACTTAGAGAAAGAAAAAATGGAAAATGGCATAATGTAAAAAGAAAATTATTCCCAGGATACGTCTTAATAAAAGCTATGATGAATGCAGAAATTTATTACAAAATAAAAAGAGCACCTGGAATAATCAAATTGCTTAGAGATGAAGAGGAAGTTTTAACAGTAGAAGAAAAAGAACTAAAAGTATTAAAAATACTTATAGATAACAATGAGAATAACATAGGAATTTCTAAGTTATATAAAGAAAATGATGAGATAAGAATAATTGCAGGACCTTTATTAGGATTAGAAGGTCAAATAATAAAAATAGATTCTAGAAAAGGTAGAGCTAAAGTGAATCTTAGCTTTATGAATGAAGAAAGAATAGTAGAACTTGGTATTGAATTAGTGGATAAAATCTGAAATTGACTTTGGGTGTTTCGGCCCCTTAGAAAGATTAAGATGTCATAGTTGAATGCTTGGTAGCATAACTGGTGTTATGTGAATGGGCGAAGCTATGCCCTAGTGAGAATAATAGTATTAACTTAAACTTTGCAGAATAAAAATAACTATAACCCATTATATACTAAGGTTAATAAAACTTTAAATAGCAATAAAATTTAAATTTATGCTACTTTTTTCGATTCTAATTTTTGTGAAAGATATTTAGGTAGTTTTATAATAAAAGCATCAATAAAACTATCCATTTGTGCATCAGTTAAAAATAATAATTCTTGTAAAGTTTACTGCAGAATATCAAAAATAATTTTTAAAGCTTATGAAAATTGTATATCTTGAAGCACATCAAAATTAAGAAAAAATAGTTCTCCCATGGTACATGAATCTATAATATTCAAGTATTGTTTTAGTGCTAAGTTCGATGTCAGTGCATAAGAATGCATGTAGTGCTCTATCTTTCTTAAATGCATTTTCAGGCTAGCAAAATAAACTACTGCATTATATATACCATTAAAGTTTCTTTCGTAACGATAAAACTAATATTTGGAATTGCTTACTGTAAAAAGGCAAACATCATTATTTTCAATATATTGAATGAAATACTTAACTTGAATATTAACACCTTTTGGATAGATAACTCTGTTAGTTTTTTATGCATCAATAAGATGGTAACCTTTTTTGAAATAGGCAAGCATACTGGTTTATTATTTTTTTGATTGTGCCTTATTAGTAAACCATGAATTACAAAGACTGTAGCTGCGCCTTTAGGCGAAGGAAGTTTTGCCACTATTTCACAAATCATTTCTATTCTGCTTTTTCACCTTTTTTATAACGCTCAATAGAGTAGGGCAACACTTTTTTGCCATTAGAAAGTATAGTAGTAAGTAATTGATGTTCCCAAAATTTCTTTATGTTTTAATTGAGGGTAATATTTATGAAATTTAAATTACCAACAGTAATAATAACAATATCTACAATACTTTTATTTATTGTTAGCGTTTCTTAATTTATGAGAACACAAAAACTGAGAAAATTAGCATGCCCTTTAATTGTAAGTTATTTTTTTTGTAGGAATGCCTATTATATGTGAGTTTATATATAATGGAGTTCTATATAAGGACTTAATAATAACCAACAAAGAAAAGAACTCATTGCATTAAAAAATATAATGTTGATTTCGTAGATAGTGTCACAATAGTGATATACTAGGTTTTATATAAGTTAAAATAAAATTTACTAAATATTATTTTGGGAAGGTGTTATATTATGCTTAAGGAAATATTAAAAAAAATATATTTCAAAATATCAAAAATTTTCTGTACAAATTATTTTTTAGGATATATCGATATAGACAGAGAAGTGTTTCTTAATACTGTTGATCCTGTAAGATATTCAAGTATGATGTTAGCAATAAGAACAATAGAAAAAGAAAATATCATGGGTTGTTTTGCTGAAGTTGGAGTTTATAGAGGTAAAACAAGTAAAATTATTCATGCACTTGCACCAGAAAAGAAATATTATTTGTTTGATACATTTGAAGGATTTCCAAATGAAGATTTACAGGGATTTCAAAAAAATGATAATAGATTTAAAGATACAAGTTTAGGATATGTAAAAAAATATATAGGCGATTTAAATAATATTAATTTTAAAGTTGGATATTTTCCTGAAACTACAAAAGGGGTTGAAGATGAAGTCTTTAGCTTTGTAATTTTAGATGTTGACCTTTATAAACCTACATTGAACGGCTTGAATTTCTTTTATAACCATATGGAAAATGGCGGATATATATTTATTCATGATTATAATTCTTCAGAAAGTAAGTATGCTGTTTCAAGAGCAGTACACGAATTTTTAAAAGATAAAACAGAGAAGGTTTTTGAGATACCTGACGCTTGTGGAACAGCTGTAATAAGAAAATTATAATTATATATTCACAATAGTATTTATTGAATTTTTTGTAATAATTAATAGATTGTTCAGATATGATAAACAAAAGGATATAAAGTTCTTTAAACATATAAATATAGTATGGATACATTTTTTTATACCATTGATTACAATTTTCTGCATAGACCTTTTCATTTAATCTAAATACGCGCCCTTCTTCTAGTATGTACAAGCAAAAATAAATAACTTATTAAAATAGTGCATTATTTTAGAAATGAATTCTCAATTTTTTTCTGCACAATAATATTTTATGGGGATTTTCTATATTTAAACACTGAAAATCGTTGAATTTTCAAAAGTTTAAGTCACATTTTTCATGTGAGAAGTTTGAGTATTAATAATAAGGAGCAAGAAAAATAATGATTATAACCAAAACACCTTTTAGAATGTCTTTTTTTGGTGGTGGGACAGATTTTCAGGGATTTTTTAATGAACATGGAGGAGCAGTTATTTCCACTACTTTTGATAAATATTGTTATGTAAATGTTCGGCATCTACCAAGATTTTTTGATTATTCTACTGAACTTTGTTATTCAAAAATAGAACGTTTAAAAGCTATAGAAAGTATTGAACATCCAGCAATAAGGGAAGCAATGAAGTTTTTAGATATGCATGAGATTCGGCTTAATTATGAAGCAGATCTTCCTGCACGTTCTGGATTAGGTACAAGCAGCTCGTTTGCAGTTGGAATGCTAAATGCGTTTTATGGATTAAAAGGAAAGTATGCAGATAAGAAAAAGCTTGCTGATGAAGCAATATATTTAGAAAGGATACTTTGCAAAGAGAATGGAGGTATTCAGGATCAGATAGCGGCTTCTTTTGGTGGACTAAACAGAATTAATTTTAGTGCAGATGGATATACAGTTAATCCTATTATTATTTCAACTGAAAGAAAAGAACAATTAAATGATAATTTGATGCTTTTTTTTACTGGATTTTCAAGATTTTCTTCTGATATATCTAAAGTTCAACAAAGTACTATGAAGGAAAAGACAAAACAATTGCTTGAAATGTTGAGTCTAGTAGATGATGCAGAAAAAATTTTAACTTCAAAAAGTGATTTAAATGAGTTTGGAAAAATTCTTGATTATACATGGAAACTAAAACGTGGAATTACTAGTAAAATTTCAAATGATTCCATTGATGCTATATATACAAAGGCTAGAAAGGCAGGAGCAATTGGTGGAAAGTTACTTGGAGCTGGTGGTGGCGGATTTTTATTATTTTATGTTGAACCTGATAAGAGGACATTAGTAAAAGAAGCTATGAAAGATATATTATATGTTCCATTTAAATTTGAAGATGGTGGGACTAGAATTATCTATTATACATCAGAATCTTATGAGTCAAAGGTGCAGTAAGAGAAAAGTTGCATCAAGATGATTAAATGAATTTGATTAGAAAAAAGTTTATAGGAATAATAGAAGATTTGAGGATATATATTATGAAAATAGTTATTATGGCTGGTGGAAAAGGGACAAGAATTGCTTCAGTTAATTCAGAAGTTCCAAAGCCAATGATTCATATTTTAGATAAACCAATTCTTGAATATCAGATTGAGTGTTTAAGAGAGCAGGGCTTTACAGAAATAATTTTAGTTATTGGGTATCTTGGACATATTATAAAAAATTACTTTGGGGATGGCAGCAAGATATCACCAGTGACAGGAAAGCAATTTGGTGTTCAGATTAAATATGTAGAAGAAAAAGAACCACTTGGAACAGCTGGATCTTTATTATTTCTAAAGGATGAACTCATTGAAGATTTCTTGGTATTAAATGGAGATATTATTTTTGATATTGACATAAATAGATTTTATAAATTTCACAAAGATAATGGTGAAGTAGCAACTATATTTACTCATCCCAATAGTCATCCGTATGATAGTGGAATTATTGTAGCTGATAAAAATGGAAAAGTGACTAATTGGCGTCATAAAGAAGATGAAAGACTTTGGTATAAGAATTGTGTTAATGCTGGAATTCATATGTTTTCTCCAGAGATTCTTAATGTATTTAAAGAACTAAAAAAAATTGATTTAGATAGAGAAGTTTTAAAACCACTAATTGCATCTGGAAAACTATTTGCTTATAGTTCGCCAGAATATGTAAAAGATATGGGAACTCCAGATCGACTCTATGCTGTGATTGAAGATATTAAAACAGGCAAAGTAAAAGCTAAGAATCTTTTACATAAACAGAAAGCTATATTTTTAGATAGAGATGGTACTATCAATAAGTATGTTGGATTTTTAAAAAATATTAATGATTTTGAACTAATTGATGGCGTGGGTGAAGCAATTAAAAGAATTAATGAAAGCGGATATCTTACTATTGTAGTTACCAAAACCTGTAATAGCAAGAGGAGATGTTAGCCTTGAAGAACTTCAAGAAATCCATAATAAAATGGAAACACTTTTAGGGGAAAAAGAGGCTTATGTAGATGGTATCTTTTTTTGTCCTCATCATCCTGATAAAGGATTTAAAGGCGAAAGAACTGAATATAAAGTTGAGTGTGATTGCAGAAAACCAAAGCCTGGCTTGATATTAAAAGCTGCTGAAAAATATAATGTCGATTTATCATATTCTTGGATGCTTGGTGATGGGAAGAATGACATAAAAGCAGGGTTAAATGCTGGTTGTAATGTTGCCTTACTAGGTGAAGATAATAATACAATATATAAACACTTTAAGAATTTAAGTCAATTTATATATGATATTTTGAAATAGATATATAGTAATTAGAAATATATGGTTGGAGATGTATAATGAGAATTTTAGAAGAAAAATTAAATAAGCACATCGAATTACTAATAAAAAGATATGAAGTATTACAGTCAATTAAAGAGCAAATAGCTAATGCATATTTTATATTAGAAGACTCATTTAAAAATGGAGGCAAGCTTTTAATTGCTGGTAATGGAGGTAGTGCAGCTGATGCAGAGCATATTACTGGTGAATTAATGAAAAGTTTTAAGAAGAAGAGAAAAGTCTCTGCTGAGTTTGCTAAAAAGCTCATAGAAATTGATAGCAAAGGTGGTGAAGAATTAGCTGTAAAATTGCAGGAGGGATTACCTACTATAGCTTTAAGTAATCATGCAGCTCTCACTACAGCCTATCTTAATGATGTAGATGGGCTTCTTTGTTTTGCTCAACAAGTCAATGGATATGGGAAAAATATAGATATTTTTCTTGGCATTTCCACATCAGGTAATTCTAATAATATTCTTTATGCAGCAATTACTGCTAAAGCTAAAGGAATGAAAGTTATTGGGCTAACAGGTAGAGATGGTGGAAGACTTAAAGATGTTTCTGATGTATCAATAATAGTGCCTGAAAATGAGACATATATAATTCAGGAATTACATCTTCCTATTTATCATTGTTGGTGTCTAATGTTGGAAGATAGATTTTTTTGTAATTAAGATAAACTTAAATGTAATTTAATTTATTAGATGGATTGGAGAGAAGAGAAATATGACAATTTTAGTAACTGGTGCTGGAGGTATGGTTGGTTCACATATGGTTGAATTCTTATATGAGCAAGGTGTGGAGGTAGTTGGTACTTATTATAAACCAACAGTAGATTTAAAAGAAATTAATCAAAAAATAAAATTGATAGAATGCGATGTTAGATATTGCCAAAGTGTAGAAAAAGTAATTTCTGAATTCCAACCTACACAAATTTATCATTTAGCAGCTCAGAGCTATCCTACCGTTTCGTGGGAAAGACCATACGAAACAATTGATACAAATATAGGGGGGACTATTGCGATATTTGAGGCTATTAAAAAAGTTCGTTTGGTTCAACCACAATATGATCCGGTTGTAGTTGTAGCATGCTCAAGTGCAGAATACGGTGCGACTTTGGAAGAATTGAAAGAACCAAAGGTAAAAGAGACAGCAGAATTAAAACCACTACATCCATATGGTGTAAGCAAAGTTGGACAGGACTTACTGGCATACCAGTATTATGTAAATTATGGCATCAGAACTATTAGGGCAAGAATATTCAATACTACAGGTACAAGAAAAGTAAATGATGTTACTTCTGATTTTACTATGAGGGCCATTTCTCAAGAAAAAGCTGGCACAAAGCATCCTATATTACATGTTGGCAATATTGAAACACAGCGTGCAATTATGGATTTTAAAGATCTTTTAAAGGGACTTACGCTTCTTGCTGAAAAAGGCACATATGGGGAGGTTTATAATATCTCATCAGAAAGAATATATCCAATAAAAGAGATTATTGATATTATTGAAAATCAGATGAGGGTGAAGTTTGAACTAAATGTTGATCAAAAACTTATTAGACCAACAGATGAAAAGATTATTGTTGGTGATGTTACTAAACTAAAAAGAGATACTGGATGGAAACAAACTATTACATTAGAACAGACTGTTTCTGAAATGCTTGATTATTGGAGAATGAAATTGGTTTAATTGGGGGTGGGGGATGAGAATTGCTATAGTAACTGATTGGCTAGTGTCAATGGGTGGTGCAGAAAGAACACTTATAAATTTATTGGAGTTATATCCTGATGCAACAATATATACGACAGTTTGCAATAAGGAAGTTTTGGAAGAACCATTAAAGAGTGCAAATATTATAACATCATCTCTTCAAAAGAGAAAAACGATAAAAAATCATAGAAAACTTTTTCCGTTTATGCCTACAGCGATAGAGTCTTTTGATCTTAATGGATATGATATGGTAATAAGTTGGAGTTCATGTGTTGCTAAAGGGGTTATTACGAATCCATCAACATTGCATGTGTGTTATTGCCATTCACCAATGCGTTATGCTTGGGAATTTTCTTATGAATATGCTGCAAAAATGGCCGGAAAAAATAAATTTGTCAATAAAATATTAAATTATTTTCTTACATTTATTAGAGTGTGGGATTATGCTTCTTCAGCAAGAGTAGATTATTTTATGACTAATTCTCATAATGTTGCTAAAAGAATATATAAACATTATCGACGCAAAGCAGAAGTAATTCATTCACCTGTAATTTGTGATTTTTTTAAGCCTATGGATGAAAATGGAGACTATTATTTAGTTGTTTCAAGATTACAGGAATATAAAAGAGCTGATATAGCTATAGATGCTTGTAATAAATTGGGATTGCCTCTAATAGTTGTTGGAACAGGTCCTTTTGAACAAAAGTTAAAATCAATGGCTGGACTAACGGTAAAAATGGTTGGATGTGTTTCGGATAACGAATTAAGAGAATACTATGCAAAATGTAAAGCATTCTTGTTTCCGGGAGAGGAAGATTATGGGATGGCTCCTTTGGAAGCTATGTCTTGTGGACGGCCTGCTATTGCATATGGAAAAGGTGGCGCTTTGGAGACGATTGTTGAGGGGAAGACAGGATTGTTTTTTGAAGAACAAACAACAGAATCTTTAATTAGTGCAATTAAAAAATTTGAAACAATTAAATTTAATAAAGAAGAAATTAGGGCACATGCTTTGAAATTTGATGAATCAGTTTTTAAATTACAAATTAAAGATTTTGTAGAACGTAAATATAAAGAATTTCAAGAAGAAAATTTGAGATTATAAATAATGATAACTAGATAAGAATAAAGTGAATTAATTTTTAAAGAACAGTTCATTGAGTTATTTAAATAAGCAGTTTTAGAATTTAATGAAATGCCATTTGATAAAAAAGAAATTATTGTCCATGAGAAAAAATTTTAGTAAGTACATAAGAAAAAAGTATGAGAAATTATGTAGAAAATAAGTATAATAAATTTGTTTTTAGTGAACAACCAAAAGTCAGGATTATTTTTTATAGAATAATATTTAAGCAGGTAAAAAAATGAAAAAAGTTATTATAAATGGACGTTTTTTAACTAGGAAAGTGACTGGCGTTGAAAGATATGCTAGAGAAATTACATTAGAGTTAGATAAATTGTCTAAACCAGGACAATATTTAATAGCAGTTCCTAAAAATGCTGTGCATATTCCCAATTTTCAAAATATTAAAGTTGTGAAAATTGGAAGTCTTACGAATAGATTATGGGAACATATATCATTTTCGATATATGTGATACGACAAAAAGCAATTTCTTTAAATTTATGTAATGCTGCACCTTTTTTAAATCCAGGTATTGTATGTGTGCATGATATTAAGCCAATTGTTGTTCCTCAATATTTTAGTAAAAAATTTTTATTATTATATAAAATGTTGTTTTTTAATGTTTTTCATAGAGCAAAAATTGTAATTACTGTATCTGAATTTTCAAAATCAGAAATTTTAAAATTCTATAATTATGACTCAAATAAAGTATATGTGATTCCTTCAGCTTGGCAGCATTTTAAAAAGATTAATTTTGATGAAAGAGTATTAAAAAAATACCAACTCAAAAAAAATGAATACTATTTTTCAATGTCAAGCCTAGAACCTAATAAAAATTTTAAATGGATTATTAAACAGGCAATAAACAATTCTACATCAGAATTTGTTATAGCTGGTTCTGTTAATAA
The DNA here is from genome assembly GCF_019977655.1 of Clostridium gelidum. Classification (NCBI taxonomy): domain Bacteria; kingdom Bacillati; phylum Bacillota; class Clostridia; order Eubacteriales; family Clostridiaceae; genus Clostridium; species Clostridium gelidum. Next base: position 3,484,789 of record NZ_AP024849.1, on the reverse strand, counting down.
TAATGTATTTGCAAATAATGATTTTATAGAAAAACCAGCGAATGTTAAATTTTTGGGATATATTGGTGATGAAGAAGCAAAAACTTTAATGCGTGATTGTAAGGCTTTTCTATTTCCGACATTTTATGAAGGCTTTGGATTACCACCACTAGAGGCTATGAGCGTTGGAGCTAAAGCTATTGTTTCCAATACTAAATGTATGCATGAAGTATATGGTGATACAGTTTTTTATATAGATCCATACAATTATAATATTGATTTAGCTGCTTTACTAAAGAATAATGTTGAAGATTCTGGGTTGATTATGAAAAAATATAGTTTTGAAAAATCAGCACAAATGCTAAAAAAGTTATTATTAGATTTATAGTTAAAATTTATTAATAAGTGTTTATCATTAACTACACATATTTTGGCATATTCTTATATGTAGCAATAGTTCAACAATTTTTTTAAAAAGGTGGTTTTAAATCTGCTAAAAAATATTTTAGATTAGCAAAATGTAAATTATATAAACGGTTGTAGTATTCAGCTACTGACTATATAAAATCAATAGATAGGAGCATAAAATGCCTATAATATATATAATTGTAATAAATTATAATGGATATAAAGATACCATTGAATGTGTAGAAAGCTTAAAAAAAATAAATTATAAAAATTACAAAATCATAATAGTTGATAATGCTTCGACTAATAATTCTATTATGTATATAAAACAATCGTTAAAAGATTGTTTTATAATTGAACTTAAAGAGAATTTAGGATTTGCTAGTGGAAATAATGCAGGAATAGAATATGCAATTAAAAATGGAGGAGAATATGTATTACTTTTAAATAATGATACTATAGTAGAATCTAATTTTTTGGAAAACATGATTGAATCATTTTCCGATAATAGAGATATAGGGATTGTTGGAAGCAAAATAATGTATTATTTCAATAAAAATATTATATGGTATGGTGGAGGAAATTTTAATTGGTTTAAGTTTATACCAACTCATTATGGGATGAGAGAACTTGATAAAGGCCAGTGTGATGAACAACTAGAAATGGATTTTATGACAGGATGCTGTATGTTGATAAAAAAAGAAGTATTTGAAAAAGTTGGATTACTTTCAGAAGAATATTTTATGTATTTTGAAGATGCGGATTTTTGTATAAAAGTAAAAGAGGCAGGATACAAGATATGGTACAATCCGAAAGCAGTAATATATCATAAAGTGGGATCATCAGGAGGTGGAGAAGAGTCAGATTTCTTAATAAAGTGGAGTACTAGAAATAGAATACTTTTTATGAAGAAATATAAAAATAAAGTAAATAAACTTAACTTTTTATTTACAAATATTTTCTTCTATAGTACACGAATTATAAGATACATTGAATATAGAGTAAGAGGGAAAAATGATAAAGGAAGAGCTATCATTGAAGGAATTAAACTTAGTAGTAGAAATTGTTTATAAAAATATTAAATGAGAGAATTAAATGGAATATAAAAATTAGAAAAACAAAATCGGGCAGAAATAATTAAAAATTTATTAGTAGAAATAAAAAAGAACTAGATTCTATTTGCAATACAGCCAATGCTCTAGCCTTAGCTAAAATTGAAACTTTTGAAAAAAGATATGATCAAATGCTAAAAGATGGTTTCAATGAAGATTACACTACAAATTGTGTATCATATTCTAAAAATAAAGCCCAAAATAGCATTAGATGCAATCTATTAAATAGATTAAGTGGTTATAAAAATCAAGTACTTACGTTTATGTATGACTTTGATACACTTTTTGATAATAATCTTGCAGAATGTGATTTTAGAATGACTAAGGTTAAACAAAAAATCTCTAGAACATTTAAAAGTGAATATGGTGCAAAAACATTTTCTAAAATTCGTGGATATATATCCACAGTTCAAAAAAATAGATTAAACACTGAGATTGTATAAAATCAATCTTTACTTCAAATCATATTGATCCGACATTAGTGTCACTAAGAGATTTGAGGGGTATTAATTATAAGTTGATACCTCTATTTATAATATCTAAATTACATTCTCAAAATAAGTAATGCATCATAGCTGAACAATTATAAAAATACAATATTACCCTATATAATGAAATTTATAAGAAAAGAGGTTCTTTATGGATTATAATTCTTTCTATGAAATTTTGAATCAAAACATCATAATGTATATGTATATAATGATTCCTATAGCGTTAATATACTTTATTGCAGTAAAAAGACAACTTTACAATGTCTATGATCCACTTTTTTTATTTATTTTATATTCAATTGGAGCTACAACTACTAATATTTTTCTATATAAATTGAATTATATAAAAACTGATTTAATTGTTCAATATGTCTTAACAGAAATAGCATTTGTAGTAGGCCTTAATATTTTTAAGAAAATAAACTTAGAGAAAATTCAAGCAATTATTATATATAAAAAAGAAGATTTTGAACTTCAAAAAGTAGTGTTTATAATTACTTCTATAATATATATTATAGCGCAACTATATGTATATATAAAAATAGGAATACCAATGTTTTATGATCAAACAGAAAAGTCATTAATTGACATGCAATTAGAAGCAGGAAAATTTACTATAATATTGACAGGATGTTTACCAATATTAATTTATTGTGGAATAAGCAACATAATGAATTCTAAAAAATCAAAAATACAATATAAGATATATAATATATCAATATTAATCTTTGTTGTAATAAGCTTAGTTTTGAGTGGATGGAAAAGTAATTTTATTATTATTGTATTTATAGGTTTCTATTATTCAATATATATGTATAGATTTTTAGAAGACCCTAAACTAGTTATAAGAAAAATTCATAAAATGAGTATTAAGATATTGGGTTTGGCATTTATTAGTGCTATTTTAATAACTGCTTATAGATATACAAATTGTAATTATAATGAAGCATTAGATTATATATTTCATAGATTTGCAATATCAGGAGATATTTTTATTTATTCTTATGTAAATGATAGTATTTTAAATCAAGTTGATAGTGGAAATTTCATAACCAACTTATTTGGAAATTTAGTATTCTTTAAACATTGGATTAATGCCTATTCTACAGATGCAGTAAAAGCAAATTTAGGATTACAGGTATTTAAAATTTTTAAAAATGTAAATTATGTATCAGGACCAAATCCTAGACATAATTTTTTTGGAATGATTTATTTTGGAACAGTAGGATCTATATTTTATTCTTTTTTTATAGGAGTTATTATAGGATTTGTTAGAAATAAATTATATTATAAATTACCAGCTAATATTTTTGGAGGAATAATATATTCATCTATAGCGTACTACATAATATATGCACATATTGATTTATTATCGTTATGTTTAGGTCCGATAGATGCTTTTTTAATAATATTCATAACAATTTATATATTATCACATATTATATTAAAAACATCGAAGCAGTAGTTATTACAAAATAAGTGATAATAAAATTATGTGAATCAATATTAAAAAAATTAAAAAGTCCTTTCTGTAAATATGGATGTTAAAAACTATAACAATGAAACTTTAACAGAAGCTATACAAATAAACTTCAAGAAACTGTTCTTTCATACAACTTCAACAATTGGTTCGGAAATATTTGATTAGATAAAACATCAATGAAATCTATGACAATTGAAACTATTCGTATAAAGATAATTAAGATTGCAGCTAAAATAACACAAGGTGGACGTTACTTAAAGTTTAATTTATGTAGCAGTTGCCCATATAAATATGAATTTTGGATGATACTAAATAAAATTCAATGATTGCCTTTATTGGTGTGATTTGTTCTTTACTGTAAAAATATGGGTATATTGTGTTTCTAAAATAACACAAGCGGCTAGTCTACCATTTTTTGCAAATGTAAATACATGTATTGCTGGTTTTTCAATGAATTTGCGTAAATAGAAGAAAGTTTTAATATAAAAATTGAATAAACTCAAATTCCATGTAAGTTTTTACAATAATAACCATAGAATTTGAGTTCATGAATAATTTGGTTTACTATTGCTTTAATTCTATTAGTTATCTTTACAGAAGTTATATATAAAATTTGTATTATAAAAATACTCGACTTAGAAGACTATAAATATAATTTAACACGAAACATATTAGTACAAAACAAAAATTGGAGTTGTAGAAATTATGGAAGAATACCCATTAGTAAGTACAATAATTTTAACTTATAAAAATTTTAAATATATTTATGAAGCAATAGATTCTGTTTTAAAGCAGGATTATAAAAATATTGAATTAATTATCAATGATGATGGATCAGACAATTTTAATAAGGATAAATTATTTGAATATATATATATAAATAAAAACGATAATATAAAAAATGTGATAATAAATCAGAATGACCAAAATATAGGTACAGTAAGAAATTATAATACAGCAATCAAATTAAGTAGTGGGGAATATTTTATAGGTGTAGCATCGGATGATGTTTTTTATGACAATAGCACAATAACTAAAATTATTGAATATTTTAAAAAAACAAATGCTTTAATTATAACAACCAAAAGATATTTATATGATGAAAAAATGAAAAAATTACTACAAGTCTTACCTAAAAAGAAAGAAATAAAAATGATAAAAAGCTTAAATTGTAATGATCTTTTTAAAGAATTAAGTAAGAAAAATTTTATATCTGGAGCAAGTACACCTTTTTCAAAAAAAATGATTCAAAAATATGGGTATTTTGATGAGGAATATACATTGTTAGAAGATTATCCAACTTATCTTAAGTTACTTAAAAATAATTGCAAAATACACTTTTTTGAAATACCTATTATAAGGTATAGGACAGAGGGGATTAGTAATAATAATATAATAAACCCTACACTTAAACAAGATTTGTATAAAGTAATTAAAAAAGAAATATTACCTAATAGAAATATAATTGGAAATTTTGTATATCGAATAAAAAAATTTGAATATAATAGAGAAATTCAATTAAGACAATATGATTTTTATGAAAAATCATTATTTTATTTCAAAAATCTAGATATAATAGCGTATAAGGTAATTCAAAAGTTTAATAATTATTTAAATACTAAAAACTTTTAAACAGAAGAAAACGCAACATAAGGAAAAATTACAACGAAATTTAAATTAAACAAGTAACTCATTAGGTAGAAAAAGAATTTTAAAGAAAAGGTACAATTTTTATCGTAACATTTAAAATTAATATAAGTGTCATAACTATGCCAAATGTAAGTTACTTATGCAAATAGAACATTTTAGAATATTTGTTTAAAATGGATTGTAGAGTAGAGTGTTTATATTGATATTTTGGAAATCTATTTTGTTTTTACACAATTTGCATATATTTAAACAAAACAACGATGATTAATAATTTTTTTGAAAGTATTTAATTTCTGATAGCAAGATTTATTATATAAAGTTTATTTTAAGCTAAAGTTAGAACAAGCTATCTATATAATATCAACTTAGCAAAATTAAATTAAATGAGGAGGAGAATAAATGACTGAAATAGTTTATGATATAGAATGTAATACTATAGAAAATAATAGTAATCCACTAGCAAAGGCAAATTTTCAAAAACATCTTTTTTTTGATACTGATGAGTTTCATGAATATCATAAGAAATTTGCAGAAAAAGTTTATAAAGTTGTATTTAAAAAAAAGGGTAAGGCCGTAGGAGAATGTTACTTAGGAATTGGACAAAAAACGTTAATTGCTCCGTACTCGTCTCCATTTTCTATGATTTATCCACAAATTAAGTGGAAAAATAGTGAGATATGCAATATAGTAGGGAGTTTAAAGGAAATTACTAAGCATCTATTATGTAAATCTATAATATTTACATTGCCACCAGATATATATAATAAAGAAGTAATAAATGCTACAGCAGCCGCATTTTTTCATAATAATTTTTATGTGAAGTATATAGATATAAATAATTATTTTGATTTGGATGATTTTATTAATTTGGACCATTTTGTTAAGAATTTAGTTCATAGTTCAAGAAAAAATTATAAAAGAGCAATAGAAAGTAATTTACAATTTGAGGAGATATCATTAAATAATTTTGATTTAGTATACAATATTATTAGAATTAACCGAGAAGAAAGGGGATATCCATTAAAAATGTCATTAATGCAGATGAAGGATATAATTTCCATGAAAGAGAGTACTTGTAGGTGCTTTTGTATAAAATTAAATGAGAATTATATTGCAGCAGCAATCATTTTTGATGTAAATGAATATATTAGCCAAGTTATATATTGGGGTGATATTAGGGAATACACAAACATGAGACCAATGGGATTATTACCTATAAAACTTGTTGAACATTATAAAAGTTTAGGTAAAAAATATTTGGATATTGGCCCATCCAGTGAAAATGGAATAATTAACGAAGGGCTTGCAGATTTTAAGAAATCCGTTGGTTGTAGAAATAACTTAAAAATATGTTTTAAGTATGATTTATAAAAAATTAGATTGATAAGGGATGAGTCTATGAAAAGTAGAAAAAAGCTATTAGAGTTTATAGATGAATATATATATTCTTTTTTGAAAGACAGTATAAATATAATGCCATTAAGATTTGTTAAATTAATAGCTATGTATTATAGTGATGCAAGAATAAGAAAAATGTATTTTAGAAAACTAGGAGTTTACATGGGGGACAATACATATGCAAATTTAGGCATGAAAATTATTATGGAAGGAGAAAAAGAAAATGATATGGTGTATATCGGAAATAATGTTTCTATAGGACCTAATTTATTGTTAATAGCAAGTTCATCTCCAAATAATTCAAAAGAATTAAAAGAAATTAGTTATGTTAGAGAAAAATTACTAAAGAATCAAAAAATAACTATAGATGATGAGGTTTGGATTGGCGCTAATGTAACCATACTTCCAGGAGTTCATGTAGGGAAATGCTCTATAATAGGAGCTGGTAGTGTTGTTATAAGTAATATAGAACCTTATTCAATTTATGCAGGTGTTCCAGCAAAAAAAATCAGAGAGATTGGTACTATGTCAAGAAAAAGTACAAATTAAAATGAGAAACTTAATCCCCATAATTCACAATAAATTAGCATGCTAATTTATTGGAACCTTTTTCAATTCTGGCGTATAATTTTTCAAATTGATCCGGAGATATATAGTTGCAGTGGCTATGAATACGAACTGTATTATAAAAGTCTTCAATATATTCAAATACAAGCATATAAGCATGTGCATAATTTTTTATTTTGAATCTGTTAAGCCATTCACGCTTGATAATAGCATGAAATGATTCTATAAAGGAATTATCCCATTGATAAGCTTTTGGGGAATAGCTTAATTTCACTTTATTTGTGATATTTCAATATTCTTTTGAGACATACTGGCTGCACGGTCGCTATGCAAAATAAGTGGTTCAGTGATATTTCTAGATGTTTTTGCTTTATTCATTGTATCAACAGCACATAATACTTCTAAAGTACTTGATAAAGTTCAAAATATATTTTTCTAGAGTACAAGTCAATAAGAAGTTAAGTAAACAAAACCGTCTATAGTCCATATATAAGTTATATTAGTACACCATACTGCATTAGGTTTAGAAGGATTAAACTGTTCATTAAGGATACTTAAGTTCACTGCTGAAATCAGAATCTTTTGTTGTAATAGTATATGTTTTAATATATTGATCTTTAATGCACATTTCACGCATGTATTTGCCTACGGTACGCTAGAAAAATTTTTCGCCATTTTTCTGTAGTTCTTTGGTAATTTTAGGAGCACCATAATTTTGATGTGATGTATCATAAATTTCCTGTATCTGCAATTTAACAGGTTCTTTACGTTTAATTTGATTGGATTAGAATCTGTTTAACTAAGAATTATACACCGAACGTGAAACGCCTAATTTATTAAGCATTCAGCTAACAGAAACCTGGTGTTTTTTTGGATAGTATCATTAGATTTTTGATTGACTTCAAGGTAAATTGCTTCTGTTATTTTCCCAGAATGCCTATAGCTTTTTTAGCACATCAAGTGCATCTTGTGTATCTTTTAGTTCACTCTTGAGACTTGTAATTTCCTTTTGTTCATCACTGGAATAATTCCCAGACCCCCGTACTACTATTTCTTCATTGTCACGAAATTCTTTAAGCCGTTTAGTTAAAGTGCTTTGTCCAATATCAAGATTATTTGCACAACCTTTGGCACCAAGTTCTTTATGGCTTTCATAATAATGTACTGCATCTTCTTTAGATTGTTTACTATGTTGTTTTGTCATAATAAAGTTCCCACATTTTTTTCTTATTTCTATTTTATTATATTTTTTATTTGGAACTTTCTCAATTAAACTTGTACTATTTATATACTAACACCAGATACACTAAATATTAATAAAAATATATTTAATTTCTAGGAGGAATTATGGTAAAGAATAATTATGTAATTTGTCCAGATGAGTATTTATTACCAATGTATAGAATAAGCACATTTTCTACTAAAGATATAATATTTAATATACATTTAAATAAATCTAAAATTATAGATGAATATTTCAAATCTAGGTTTATTAATATGAAATATTGTTATACAGAAAATGGAAGAAAAGCGATAAATTTAGCTTTGTCTAAATTAAATTTAAATTGCAAAGATAATATAGCAATAATAACAACTTCAAATAATTTTTATGTAAGTGGTTGCGTAACTAAAGAAATAGAAAAGATTTGCAAATGGAAAAGACAAATAGAACCAAATACAAAAGCAATATTTGTTATTCATGAATTTGGATTTCCTTATGAAAAGCTAACAAAATTAAAAGAATATAATATTCCAATTATTGAGGATTGTGCGTATGCATTTAATTCTAATAACAGTGAAGAAAGTGTTGGAATGGTGGGGGATTTTGTTATATATAGTTTTCCTAAATTTTTTCCAATACAAATAGGTGGTTTATTAGTTCATAAAAATAATTATAATATAGAATCGAAAATTGATGAAATAGAAAAAGAATATATTCAAAAGGTTTTATCTTATTATGTTGAAGATATTGATAATTGGTCTCTTCAAAGAGTAAAAAATTATCAATATTTAGAGAAGAAATTTAGTCAAATAAATTTAGAATATAGATTTAAATTGAAGAAAAATTATATACCTGGAGTTTTTATGTTTAAGGTAGATAATAAAATCGAACCCAATAATTTAAAAAAGTTTATATGGAATCATGGAATACAATGTAGTGTTTTTTATAAAGAAAATACTATGTTTATACCTATTCATAATAGGCTTAATACTGATGAGTTAGACTATTTTTATGAAGTTATAAAATATTATATATATAATTTATAAAGGTATGAAGGAGATGAAAAAATGTATAATGTATCGATGTTAAAATTCATAGATATAAAGGATAAGTATGGTCATCTAACACCAATAGAATCTAAAATTGATATTCCTTTTGAAATAAAAAGAATTTATTGTATAACCAGAGTAGATCAGGGAATAACAAGGGGATTTCATTCTCATAGAAAACTTCATCAAGTACTTATTTGTATTAATGGATCTGTAAAAATCAGGACTAAAAATCCTATTGAGGAGGAAGTTATTGAATTAAATGATCCATCAGTTGGATTGTATTTGGGAAATTATGTATGGAGAGAGATGTTTGATTTTAGTGAAGGAAGTGTATTATTAGTTATTGCTTCAGAATATTATGATGAAAATGACTATATAAGAAACTATGACTTTTATTTGGAAGAAGCGAAAAAGAGATTTTAAAAGGATGTGTAAAATATGAATATACCATTTGTAAGTTTTGAACCTATGCATAGGGAAATTGAAAGTGACATATTAGATAAATTTAAAGAAGTTTATAAAAAAAATTGGTTTATACAAGGTGAAGAAGTAAAAAAATTTGAAGAAGAATTTGCAGAATTTTGCGATTCAAAGCATTGTATTGGTTGCGGAAATGGTCTAGATGCACTTTATTTAATATTAAAAGGATATGATATAGGAGAAGGTGATGAAGTAATAGTTCCATCTAACACATATATTGCAACTGCTCTTGCAGTATCATATACAGGAGCTACACCAATTTTTGTTGAGCCAGATTTATTATCATATAATATCGACTCTGAATTAATAGGGAAAGTTATAACAACTAAAACAAAAGCAATAATGGCAGTTCATTTGTATGGACAACCTGCAGATATGGACAAGATAAATAGCATTGCTAAAAAGTATAATTTGAAAGTTATAGAAGATTCAGCACAATCACATGGGGCATTATATAAAGGTAAAAAGACAGGTAGTTTAGGAGATGCAGCCGGATTTAGTTTTTATCCAGCAAAGAATTTAGGGGCACTTGGAGATAGTGGAGCTGTAGTTACAAATGACAAAGTCTTAGCAGATAAAATAAGAACAATAGCAAACTATGGATCCGATAAAAAATATCATCATATATATAAAGGTACAAATTCAAGGCTTGATGAAGTTCAAGCAGCATTTTTAAGAATTAAATTGAGAAATCTTCAAAAATGGAATGAAAATAGAGTAAAAACAGCACAAAAATATATTGAGGGTATTAATAATATTAATATAATAAAACCAGTAGAAATGGATTATGCAAAACATGTATGGCATATATTCGCTGTTAGAACAGAAAAAAGAGATGAATTTGCAAAATATTTAAATGATAATGGAATAGGTGCTAATATACATTATCCAACACCAATGCACATGCAAGAGGCTTATAAAGAGTTGAATATTACAGAAGGTAGTTTATCTATAGCTGAAAAGATATCTAAAGAGGTAATAAGTTTACCTATGTGGTATGGGATGGATGATGAAGCGATTGAATATGTTATTACTAAAATTAATGAATGGTAAATATTAAAAGATAGATATGTGATTAATGCTTTAATTAAGTTAATGAATATCCTGTGATTATTCATTAATTAATTTTATAATTTTTTAAATTGTAGCAAATATTCTGTATGAATATTTTGAAAACTTTTTAAGAGGAAAAGCAAATTTAAGTAATGGAGACAATAAATGAGCAAAAGTAGAACAAAACTTTTTATTGAAAATTTTTTAGTATATGGACTTGGTAGTATTATAGCAAAAATTGCACCAATTATAATGCTACCAATTGTAACAAGGCTTATGCCAGACACCACATATTATGGGTTAAGCGATTTATCTAATATAACAGTATCTTTTGGCTCAGCTATAGCTATTATGGGGATGTATGATGCTATGTTTAGAATGTTTTTTGAAAAGGAAGATGTAGAATATAGGAAGGAAGTATGTTCTAGCGCATTGAATTTTGTTTTAATTAGTGGAATAATAATATGTTTATTGTTATTTATATTTAAATCCTATTTTACATCATGGATTTTTAATGATGTAAAATATGTTAATTTGCTTAATTTTACATCTTTTAGCATTTTGATTACTACATTAAGTGGAATAGTAACAGCACCAACAAGGATGCAAAATAAAAGAAAAATATTCTTAATAACTAATACTATATCTCCTATTTTAGGTTATAGCATTTCTATACCTATGCTAATTCATAAGAATTATTTATATGCATTACCATCTGCCACTTTAATTTCATCAGCTATAATGCTTATAATTTTTTATGTTTTAAATAGAAAGTGGTTTAATTTTGAGAAAGTAAATATTTCTCTGATAAAAGAAATGTTAAAAATAGGTGCACCACTGATGCCAGGATTTATCATGTATTGGGTATTTACATCATGTGATAGACTTATGATTTCAAAACAAATTGGAAATGATTTTGTTGGAATATATGGTATAGGTTCTAGAGTAGCTTCTATAAGTCAATTTATATATACGGCTTTTGCAGCTGGATGGCAGTATTTTGCATTTTCAACAATGAAAGATAGGGATCAAGTAGAATTAACTTCAAAGATATTTGAGAATTTAGCTTTAGTGTCATTTTCAACTTTCGTAATAATTGTCCCATTTACTCATTTTGTATTCAATTTATTGTTTAAAGGAAACTATGTAAATGGATATATAACTTTTCCTTATTTATTCTTATCTCCGTTACTATTGATGTTATATCAAACGATTGTAAATCAATTTTTAGTTATTAAAAAGACATGGCCATCAACATTAATTCTTTTTGCAGGAGCGGCTACCAATGTTATTTTAAATTATTTTTTGATATATGTTATTGGAATAGAAGGATCTGCATTAGCAACTTTAATTGGTTATGCAGTAAGCGTAATAATTGCATGTATAGTTTTATCAAAAATGAAACTTGTAATATTATCTAAGAGGATGAAATTAATGAGCATAGTACTTATATTGTTTATAATACTGTGGAGGTTGATTTCACCAATAAATATAATACCTGCAATTCTTATTTCGATTCCAACGCTAATTATATTCTTTTATTTATATAGAAATGAGATTGTTGGAGCATATAAAAAAGGGAAAGATTTTTTTAAACGTAAAGATTTAACCGAAAGGTAATTGCTAAAATTAGGGGAGTATTAAAATTAATCTAAAATAGTTTAGTATTATAATTAAAGGAGTGACAGGGATTATTATATCTGGAGGATCCGGTACAAGATTATATCCAGTAACAAAAGCAATGTCAAAACAAATGGCATCAATATATGATAATTTATTATCCGATGTCAGTTTTAATGATTGCAGTCATAAGAGATATTTTAATTATATCAACTCCAAGAGATATCATTAATTTTAAAGATGGACAAGATTTAGGATTAAATATTGAATATGCAGTTCAAGAAAATCCCAATGGTCTTGCAGAAGCATTTATTATTGGAGAAGAATTTATTGATAAAGATAATGTAGTTATGGTACTTGGGGATAATATTTTTTATCGTAAAAGCTTTTCGGAACATTTGCGAAAAGCAGCTAATCTAAAAAGTGGAGCATATATATTTGGATACTATGTTCAAAATCCAAAAGATTTTTGGGGAGTTGAATTTTATGATAAAGGAAATGTTATTTCTTTAGAAGAAAAGTATGAAAAGCCTAAATCTAAATATGTAGTTCAAGGTCATATTAGCATGAAAAATAAGAATTTGCAAAAAAGGACACAGAAAACAAGCTATTTAAAAAACAAGATAACAGACTTATATTATTAAAATTGTAGAAAGGCTTGCTATAACATTTCAACAGTAATGTAGCCCAATAATTAACACGAATAAATCCTGAAATAAGGCATTATAGCAAATCCTTATTCTTGAAAAATTCGGAAAGAGCTAAATATTTACGTGGTTTAAAATACGCCATTAATTACAGCTTTAAAAAAAGCGATGGCAATAAGGTAAATATATTATTATGATACTTTTTTAATTGTATCAATAGTTGTAATTAAATAAAAGTAATAGAAACCGCAACACCATTTTTCATTACTATTTGTGTCGCCGGAGGTAGCGGCGAAATGGAGGCTTTTATGATAATTCAGTAGTTAAAAAAGTTAAGGTTTTACACATTGATTTTTAGTAATGTTAGATGATACATAATTATAATTTTATAAAGTTTTGTGATCTTGGGTATGCAACGAGTGTTTGAATATAAATATTGATGGAATATAAATGAAATCTTATCCGAAAAGGATAAGTTACACAATAATTTAAAGAAGTTTTTAGAAGAAATGAAGAATAAAATTTTATTGAGATAGGGGTAAATTATTAATGAGAAAAGCTTTTGTGAGAGGATGTTACGGATACCGCAATTTGGGGGACGATTATATATTGTATTCGATGCTAGATATATTAAAGAATACAATATATAGGGAAGTTCATATAGAAGTATATGATAAAGAAAAAGAGTACAATGAATTAAAAAGAAAATTTCCTGAGATGAAGATTAATTTTGTTGAATTTCCTGAAAATAAAATAAAAAAGTTTTTAAAACGATTAACAATCATTAAGGATAGTGATTGTTATATTATTGGTGGTGGAGGGCTATTTACAGGAAAGGGGGTATTAAGTTTATTAACAATAAATTTTGAATTATTAATTTCAAAAATATATAGAACCCATAGAGCTTTGTATGGCGTGGAAGTTAATTCACTTTGTATTACCAAAATACAAAGATATATTTGGAATTTAAATTTGAGCTTATTTGATTATATATCAGTACGAAATAAAGAATCAAAAGACATGTTGATTAAATGTAAAAATGTAAAAATTGAGGCAACTGCTGATATGACATTTGGATTGGAAACTGATGATGAGTCAAAACAAAATATTGATAATATTTTAAAAAATTATAATATTAAGAAAAAATATATTTTATGGGGATTAGCTATGCCATTTAATGATGCTGAGTTAAGATCTGAACATTTTAGAAATAGATATAATGATTTGTGTAATACAATTGTTAAGATAGCCAATAATTATGCAGATAATTACATTAATGTATTTTTACCTTTTCTTTACGAGAATGATATTAGATTTATTAATGATGTTGTTAAAAAAATCAAAGGAGAATATGTAGTGCTTGACACTAAAAATAATTCAATTTCATTATCAATAAGAAGATTATTTTTCAAAAAAAGTGAATTAAATATATGTATGAGATTTCATAGTGTTGCATTTAGTATATATAATAGTTCGAAATTTATTGCAATATCTTACTCACCAAAGACAACGAGACTACTAAAAGAATTAGGTTTAGATAATTATATCGAATATGGAATCAGGTCCTCTCAGTTTTTTTTCAAAGAATTTGATTTAAATATTAGATATTTATTAGAATTAATTAATAAGGAATTTGATAAAAAATCTGATTATGACCATATGTATTGCATAGAAAAAGCTGAAAAAAGCAAGAAAAATTTTATTAAATGGTTAAATGATACCACAATAATGTAGATAATATATTGTATACCACCATCACTGCAAACTAAATTTAACTAACTTTATAATGTGTGAACCAAGAAAAGTGTGCTAGATTTTTAGTTTTAAATTTTATATAAATTAAATTTTGTATTAATTTGATAAAGGAGTGTGATAGAGTGAAAGGAATAATTTTAGCTGGAGGGTCAGGTACAAGATTATACCCAGTAACTAAAGCAATGTCAAAACAAATGGTTCCAATATATGATAAACCAATGATTTATTATCCAATGTCAGTTTTGATGTTATCTGGAATAAGAGATATTTTAATTATATCAACACCAAGAGATATAATTAATTTTAAGGAACTATTTAAAGATGGACAAGACTTAGGATTATATATTGAGTATGCAGTCCAAGAAAATCCTAATGGTCTTGCAGAAGCATTTATTATTGGAGAAGAATTTATTGGTGAGGATAATGTAGCTATGGTTCTTGGAGATAATATTTTCTACGGTCAAAGCTTTTCAGAGCATTTAAGACAAGCTGCCAGCTTGGAAAATGGAGCATATATATTTGGATATTATGTTCAAAATCCAAAGGATTTTGGTGTAGTTGAATTTGATGATAAGGGAAATGTTATTTCACTAGAAGAAAAGCCAAAAAAACCTAAATCTAAATATGCAGTTCCAGGTCTGTATTTTTACGATAACTCAGTAGTTAAAAAAGCTAAGGAATTAATACCTTCTTCAAGAGGAGAACTTGAAATAACAGATTTAAACAAATCCTATATGCAAGAAGGAACATTAAAAGTTCAATTACTAGGTAGAGGAATGGCTTGGCTAGACACAGGAACTCATACATCTATGATTAAAGCTTCTAATTTCGTTGAAGCGGTTCAAAGTACTCAAGGAACATATATAGCATGTCTTGAAGAAATTTCTTATAGACAAGGATGGATAACTTCTAAGCAAGTTATTGAACTTGCTAAATCACTAATGAAAAATGGATATGGAAAATATCTAATGGATATAGTAGAAGAAACTGAAACAAAAAATTTGAATGTGCCTTGTAGTGAATAAGAAATTTGAGAGGTAAAAATATGGTTAACTTTAATCTTAATAAGTCTAAAATAGATGGAATTTATATAATAGAGCCTAAGGTTTTTGGTGATAGTAGAGGTTATTTTATGGAAACTTATAATAAAGAACAATTTGCAGAAGTGGGACTTAATATGACTTTTGTGCAAGATAATGAATCAAAGTCTAGTAAAGGAGTACTCAGAGGGCTTCATTTTCAAAAGAAACATAGTCAAGGAAAACTTGTTAGAGTAACTAAAGGAGAGGTTTTTGATGTTGCAGTTGATTTAAGAACTGGCTCAAAAACTTATGGACAGTGGGAAGGTGTTATTTTAAACAAAGAAAACAAAAAACAATTTTATATTCCCAAAGGTTTTGCACATGGATTTTTAGTGATTTCAGATGAGGCAGTATTTAATTATAAATGTACAGATTTTTATGCACCAGAATATGATGGTGGAGTTATGTGGAATGATCCAGATATAAATATAAAATGGCCATTAGAAGGTATAGAAAATATACTTTTATCTGAAAAGGATAAAAAGCATCTCAATCTGAAAGAATTAGATTTAAGTAAATATCCAGATTTCAACATATATCCTAAAGAGGTGTAGCTAAAGTATGAAGATATTAATAACAGGATCAAAAGGTCAATTGGGTAACGAACTTCAGGAGATAATAAAAAGCGGAAGAGCTGAAATAGATAAAGTCTCAGATATTATAAAAGAATCTGAGGTTATTGCATTAGATGTAGATGAATTAGATATAACAAATTTAGAGCAGGTTAAAAAGAAAATGAATAATTTAAAACCAGATGTGGTAATTAACTGTGCAGCAGCTACAAATGTTGACGGCTGTGAGAGCAATGAAGATTTTGCTTTTAAAGTTAATTCAATTGGACCTAGAAATTTAGCTATAGCTAGCGCAGAAATAGGAGCAAAATTAGCACAAGTATCAACTGATTATATATTTAGTGGAGCTTCAGATAAACCATTAACTGAATATGATTTAACAGGTCCATATAGTGTATATGGAAAAACTAAGCTTTTAGGAGAAAATTATGTAAGAGAATTTTCTTCAAAATACTTTATAGTAAGAACAGCTTGGCTTTATGGATATATAGGTAATAATTTTGTTTATACTATGAGAAAACTTGGAAAAGATAGACAAATGATAACTGTTGTAAATGATCAAAGGGGTAACCCTACTTATGCGAATGATTTAGCTTATCATATATTAAAACTTATACAGACAGAAGAATATGGAGTATATCATTGTACTGGTAAGGGAGAATGCACTTGGTATGAATTTGCAAAGATGATAATTGAATTGTCAGGTGAAAAATGTGAAGTTAAACCTTGTACATCAGAAGAGTATAAAACGCCAGCAAAAAGACCAGAATATTCATCACTTGATAATATGATGCTTAGAAATACTATCGGTGATGAAATGAGAGACTGGAAAGATGCGATAAAATCATTTATAGGGAAACTAGATAAATAGAGTAAGGGGTTGTAATAATGAAGACATATTTAGTTACAGGCGGTGCTGGATTTATAGGATCAAACTTTGTTTTATACATGTTAAACAAATATCAAGATATTAAAATAATTAATTTAGATAAGCTGACTTATGCAGGAAATTTAGAAAATCTTAAATCAATTAAAAATGATAAGAGACATACATTTGTTCAAGGAGATATTTGTGATAAGGAATTAGTTTCAAGTCTTTTTGAAGCTAATGATATAAATTATGTTGTTAATTTTGCAGCGGAATCACATGTTGATAGAAGCATAAAAGAACCAGAAATATTTGCTAAGACAAATGTACTTGGAACTGTTAATATGCTTAATTGCGCAAAAAAATCATGGGAAACAGACGAAGGATTTAAAGAAGGAGTTAAATTTCTTCATGTTTCAACAGACGAAGTTTATGGATCATTAGGTTCAGAAGGATTTTTTATGGAAACAACACCAATAGATCCACATAGTCCATATTCATCAAGTAAAGCTAGTTCTGATTTGATGGTTAAAGCTTATTATGATACGTATAAAATGCCTATAAATATAACAAGATGTTCAAATAACTATGGTCCATTCCAATTTCCAGAGAAATTAATTCCATTATTAATAAATAACTGCCTACAACATAAGGATTTACCTGTATATGGCGATGGTATGAATATAAGAGACTGGTTATTTGTAGAAGATCATGCAAAAGCAATTGATATGGTTATTAATGGCGGTAGACTTGGAGAAGTTTACAACGTTGGTGGACATAACGAAAGAACTAATATACAAATAGTTAAAACAGTTATATCTTATATAAATGAAAATGTAGATAAAGATGTAACAGAGAATTTAATAAAATATGTTGAGGATAGAAAAGGCCATGACAGAAGATATGGAATAGCTCCAGATAAGATAAAAGAAGAGCTGGGATGGTATCCTGAAACTACTTTTGAAATTGGAATAAAGAAGACTATAAAGTGGTATTTGGATAATCAAGACTGGATGAAAAATGTTACTTCTGGTGATTACCAAAAGTATTATGAAAAGATGTACAAGTAGTTAAAGTTCAGCTTACACAAAAGTCTCACCCAATTCATATAGTACAATAGAGGGGGTGATGCTTATGTGTATAAAATTAAATAAATCAAAGATTCAATTTGCTATTCTAATTATATTTTGTATTGCTATTTTGACTGCGCCTATTTTAGCTATAAAAGTTAAGCTTGTAAAGGATATTGTACTTGCTTTATTTAATAACAAGGGCAATGCAATTGTATATTTACAATTCTGTGGAGCATTTTTAGGTACTATAGTAGCTATTACTGGAGTATTTATAGGAGCTGGGTATAAAAAATGTAAAGAAAAAGAATTACATGGTGGATGCATAAAATTACCTTGTAAATAAATATAAAATTAAGTTGGAATAATGCCTAAATCAAATGAACTGAGGTATATCAAGAAAACAAGATATACTGTTTAGTTATTTTTTGAATATGTATAAACTAAGAGGAGCAAGCTTTTTCATAAACTAAAAGCTTGCTTTTTTCATGTGTAAAAAGTTAAAATATTTGGAGATTAAATGTAAGCTGAATCTAAAATTGTAATAAAAATGAATAATTAGTAACGAATAATTGAAAAGTCAGAATTGATACTATAAATTTTAAATGATATATTCCAATATACTTCTAAAGTAGAAAATATGTAAATATACATATCATATAAGACATTATGGTATGCATTTATTTATATGTACATTAAAAGAACATGAATATTAAAAGGTGATAATTCTGTAGAAAGAATGGGTTAAGGAAAAGCGTAAATAATTGGCTAAATAAAATGCATTAAAAATAAGACTATTCCAATAATGTGATTACTATAAAAATTGGGAGGAATTTAATGGAAGAAATCGAATTCAAAATTCAAGACATATTCGAAATATTGAAAAGGCAATGGAAACTTATAGGAGCAATAGCAGCTGGGGTAAGTATAATTGCTGCGTTAGTAAGCTTTTTTGTTATTACGCCTATTTATCAAGTTGACTCAAAAGTTTTTATAGGTAAAGAGGAAAATAGCATTAAAGATTATGATAATAATGATGTACAAATGTATCAGAAATTATTAAAAACATATTCAGAAGTAATAAAAACTAAGGATTTAATTCAAAGTGCAATTAGTAAAAATAATTTAGATATAACATCTGAAGAAGTGATTAAAAATTTAAAAATCACTCCAATGACAGATACGCAAATATTAGAGATAAGTTATGAAAATAAAGATAAAACATTAGCTAAAGAAGTTTTAGTAGTAGTTATAGACGAATTTATGAGAGAGTCTAAAGAAATTATACCAAATGGAAATGTACAAGTTATAGAAAGTGCTGAATTACCACAAAATCCAATAAGCCCAAATAAAGGGACGAATATAGCAATAGCTTTTTTAGTAGGGATTATGATAGGAGTTTCAATAGCCTTCTTAAGGGAATATGTAGATGATACATTAAAAACCAAAGAGCAAACTGAAAAAGTAATGGAACTTCCTGTAATAGGGATGATACCTTGTGAAGAAAAGAACTAAAAGGGGGAAAATAAAATGTTTATAGTTGAAGATAAACCAAACTCAATAGAAGCAGAATCATATAGAACATTAAGAACAAATATACAATATTCTTCAATTGATAAAGAGATTAAAAGTATTGTTGTTACAAGTGCTAATCCTCAAGATGGGAAGTCAACAATATCAGGAAATTTAGCATTATCATTTGCACAGAATGGAAAAAAAGTAATAATTATTGATTGTGATTTAAGAAGACCGTCTATTCATAGAAATTTTTATTTATCAAATTCATATGGACTTTCAGAAGTGTTAATAGGTAAGGAAACACTAGATAAGGCAATTCAAGAATATAAGACCAATCTTCATGTACTAACGAGTGGAAAGATACCTCCGAATTCAATAGAAATGATTAGTTCAATTTCAATGAATAATTTATTAGAAGAGCTTAAAATAGAATATGACATATTAATAATAGATAGCCCGCCTTTAGGAGCATTTAGTGATGGACAAATTTTATCAACTAAGGTAGATGGGACTATTCTTGTAGTAAAAGCTGGAGAAAGCAAAATAGAAGCTGTAAAAGAGGCAAAAAATCTTCTGAATAAAGTTGGAGCTAATATAATAGGAGTAGTTATAAATAAAGTAAATGATGATAAAAAGAAAAATTATTACTATTATGAAACTGATAAAAAAAGGGAGATTACAGAATTAGAGAAAAATGAAATTGAAGATAAGGTAAATATTAATTGATATTAATATATGAGGAATTAAAAAGATGAATGAAGAAATTATAAATTTTGAAAAATTAGCGGGTATATTAATAAAAAGATGGAAATTGATATGTATGATAACATTAACTGCAACTATTTTCTCAATAATTATAAGTTTTTTTATAATTATACCTAAATATCAGACTAGCACTAAGGTGTTTATAGGAAAAGAAGATTCAAAAACTCAAGATAAAGATAAAAACTACAATGGAAATGATGTGGACATGTATCAAAAGCTATTAAAAACATATGCAGAAGTGATTCAAACCACTGATTTGATAGAAAAAGCAGTTGATGTGGAAAGATTAGGTTTAAAATCACAAGATATACTCAAAAATTTAAAAGTTACTCCAACAACAGATACTCAAATTTTACAAATTGAGTATACAAATACAGATAGAGTTTTAGCTAGAAATATATTAGATTCAGTTACAAATGAATTTGTAGCAGAATCTACAGAACTTATAGCAAATGGTAATGTGAAAATAATAGAAAGGGTTAAAATTCCAGTTAATCCAATAAGTCCGAATAAAAAAATAAATATAACTATTGCATTTTTACTTGGATTTATAATTAGCACTATATTAAGTTTTTTATTAGAATCTATAGATAATACTTTTAAAAATAAAGAACAAATGGAGGCGGAATTAAGATTACCCGTATTAGGTGTTATTCCTGATTTTCTTAAGCAATAAAGGGGGATAAATATGCTATTAGATAAAAGAGGTAAACATGAAAAAAAGAAAAAAGTATCTGACAAGTCTAAAAATAAAAAATATGAAAAAAGAATAAAAGTATCTAATAATAGACAGAAAATTATGTTTACTGTAGAGGATAACCCAAAATCAATAGTAGCAGAAGCCTATAAAACTTTAAGAACTAATATACAATACTCTTCCTTTGATGAGGAGATAAAATCTATAGTTGTGACAAGTTCAGAAATGACAGAAGGAAAATCAACAGTTGCAAAAAATATTGCTTTAACATTTGCTCAAAGTGAAAAAAAGGTTATTCTCATAGATTGCGATTTAAGAAAGCCATCAGTACATGATAATTTTAAAGCTCCAAATTTAGTAGGGCTTTCAGAAGTTTTACTTGGATTAGCAATACTCGAAGAATCTGTACAAAAGCACAATGATAATTTGTATTTCTTGACTTCAGGAAAAATTCCACCAAATCCATCAGAAATGTTAGCATCATTAGCTATGATAAAACTTATTGAAAAATTAAAAGAAGAATATGACATAGTAGTATTAGATACTCCACCGCTTAATGTAGTTACAGATGCTCAAATACTTTCAGTAAAAGTTGATGGAACTATTTTAGTTGTAAGAGCTGCAATAACAAAAAAGGATGTAGTAATTGAAGCAAAAAATCTTTTGGATAAAGTAGGAGCAAACATAATTGGAACTGTATTGTATGCAGTAAAAAACACAAAAAGCAAATACTACTAGAATAATGAAAGTGATGATTAATATTAGGAGGCATAATGTGAAATTAGAAAATGTTACAGATTTAATTAGATGTAAAGAAACTAATATTAGTGAAAAAAATAAGAAAGTATGCATTTTTGGGCAAGGATTTGTTGGATTACCTTTAGCTTTAAGTTTAGCACTTAGAGGTTGCAAAACTATAGGGGTTGATATAAATAAAAATCTTGTCAATGATACGAACAACGGTGTAACTCATCATGCAGAGAATTTTAATGGAATTGCAATACAACAAATACTTAAAGAAGAATTAAAAGAAGAAAGGTATAAAGCTACAATTGATGGAGCTTCAGCTGTAAGAGAGTGTAATAATATAATAGTAACAGTAGGCATTCCTATTAAAGAGGGAAAGTATATAATAGATTATTTAGAAAATGTATGTATAACAATAGGAAAAAACTTAAAGAAAGAAGATTTAATAGTAATAAGAAGTACAGTAATACCAGGAACTACTGAAGAAGTTATAGTACCTATTTTAGAAAAGGAATCTGGACTTAAGGCAGGTGAAGATTTTTATCTAGCATATTCTTCTGAAAGAATTGCTGAAGGTAAAGCCTTTGATGAATTTGCTAATATGCCAACCTTGGTTGCAGGTATAAATAAAAAAAGTTGTGAAATAGCAGCAGAACTTTTGAAAATAGTATGTAAGGCTGAAGTAATTAAAGCCTCATGTATAAAAGTAGTAGAGACATCAAAGGTTTTTGAAAATGTTCAAAGAGATGTTAACATTGCTATGGCTCAAGAGTTTGCAAGATTTACGGAAGGCTTAGGGATAGATATATTCGAGGTAGTTAAGCTTGCCAATACTCATAAAAGAGTGAATTTACTTACACCTGGACCAGGAGTTGGTGGTTATTGTATACCAAATGCTTATTTTTATATTGAACCAAAAGCTGAAGAGATGGATATTGATATGAGATTATTAAAAATTTCAAGAGAAGAAAATGCAGCATTACCTGAATTTATAGTAAATAAAGTTGATGAGCTTTTAAGTAATATAGGTAAGAAAATCATTGATACAAAGATAGCAGTTTTAGGTCTTGCTATGAAGGATTATTCCAATGATGATAGGATAAGTCCAGCAGTAGAGATTTGTAAACTATTAATTAAGCGAGGAGCTGAGGTTAAGGCATTTGATCCAGTAGTGGTAAATGAACATGATTTTAAGGTAAATACTCAAGATGAAGCAATAAAAGATGCTGAAGCAGTATTAGTCCTTACAAAACAACATCAAATAGAATTAGATGATTTTGAACATATGAGTAAGATGTTAAAATCTAAAGCAGTATTTATTGACACAAAGGCGATAGTTAATCAAGCGGAAGCTAGAAAGTATGGAATAAGTGTTTGGAGAATATAGAGGATGAGAGAATATAGGTATATATTTCATGTTCATACTGAGTATTCACCTGATAGTGATGTTAATTTAAATAAGTTATATATGAGTTTAAAGAAAAATAATATATTTGGAATAGCAATAACTGATCATAATACAATAGAAGGTGCAGTTAAATTTAAGAAAATATATGGACAAGATATAGATGTTATAATAGGCGAAGAAATAATGACAACTGAAGGAGAAATAATCGGATTATTTTTAAATGAAAATATTGAAAAAGGGTTAACTTCAAGGGAAACAATAAAAAAGATAAGAGATCAAAATGGATTAATATATGTGCCACATCCTTTTGATAAGAAAAGGCAAAAGACTTGCTTAAGTGAAGATATTATAAGCGAATATTCTAATTATATCGATATTATAGAAGTGTTTAATGGAAGATGTATAGGGAAATACGATATAGATCAAGCTGTCTTATTAAATAATAGACTTAATAAACTAGGCATAGTAGGCAGCGATGCCCATAGTTATTATGAACTTAAATTTAATCATATGATTTTAAATAACAGAGTAACAAAAGAGAATATAAAAAGTGAACTTATGAATTTAAAAGTTTCAAATAAAAAAAGTAATAAAATTATACACCAATATACAAAGTTCATCAAAATAAAGAAATTAATATTGAAAGGTAAATATGATGAAGTGTGTAACCTTATATATAGAAAATGTAAAAAAAGATTGTTTCAAATTAGCAGGCGAAATTGAAAAGACTAATTTTAAACCAGACTGTGTTATTTATATAAAATCAGGTGGATATCTAGTTGGTAAGGAATTAGCTGATTATTTTGACATTCAGTTAAGAGGAATTAGAATTTCAAGAGAAGGAAACCGTGTTAAATTAAAGTTAAGCTTTATATTAAACAAACTGCCTCAATTTGTTAGGGTAGCTTTACGGGTATTAGAGTTTAAATCTGGCATTCATAAAATGAAGAGTAATAGATTTGTTACAGAAGTGGACAATAACTTAATAAAGGGTAAAAATGTACTATTAGTTGATGATTCCATAGATACAGGCAATACAATTATTACTGCAATAGATTTTTTGAAAAAATCTTATGGAAATAATATAAATATGAAGGTAGCTGGATTAAATAAGTTTAGGTTAAGTGAAGAATTGGTTCATACAGATTATTATATTCATGAAGATAGTCTCATAATTTGTCCTTGGTCTAAGGATTCTAAGGAATATGTGGAATTCAATAAGGTGTACAATTTTGGTGGTAATAATGTGTGAAGTTAGTGTAATAATACCATATTATAATAGTAAAGAAACTGTAATTAGAGCTTTAGAATCTGTTATTAATCAAACTTATAAGGATTTAGAAATTATATTAATTGATGATGGCTCAATAGATGATTCACATAACATAGTAGATGAGTTTATTAAGTCTAACTTAAAATATAAAATAATGAATTTGTATCAAAAGAATTCTGGACCATCTAAAGCAAGGAATGAGGGGATTAAAAATTCTAAAGGAGAATATATAGCATTTTTAGATTCAGATGATGAATGGTGCCCTGAAAAATTAAATGAACAGCTTCATATTATAAAAAAATATAATGCTGATTTGGTTGGATGTAATTATAATATTATGTTAAAAAATAATGAAATCCGAAAGTTTATAACAAAAGAAAAAGTTAAAAGAGTTTCTTTTATACAATGTCTCTTTAAACATTATTTTAATATGTCTACTGCTGTAGTAAGGAAAAATGTGATTTTAGCTGTAGGATTATTTCCAGAAAATCAAAGATATATGGAGGATGCTTATGTCTTTAAGCTTATTAACAGAAAATATGATTGTTACGTATTAGAAAAAAAATTAGTCAACTTCTATAAATACTTATATGGGGATAGTGGATTATCATCTTGTTTAAGAGAGATGGAGAAACATGAAATATTAAATTTCAAACAATTTAGAAAAGAAAATTATAAATATGAGAAAAAAATAAATTTATTTTTATTTGTAGTAATAATAGCCTTTTCTTATTTCAAATATGTAAGAAGAGTATTAATTGTAAAATTAAGAAGAAAGGTGAAAAGATGAAAAAAATTATATTTTCTGAAGCACATGAAATAGATAGTGTCTTTAAATTAGGAGATCATCATTATGCACAATTATTTTCACAAAATAATTTCAATGTTTTATGGTTAAATCCTATATATAACTATATGACATTTATTAAAGATAGAAAATCATATAATAGCAGAAAAAGATTTCATGGTAAAAAACTTGTTACTTATAAAAAAAACTTTTTTGTTTATTCGCCATATAGTTTATTTTTATATGGTAATTATCCATTATTTAAAAATAAGATTTTTAGTAAATTAAGCATAAATTGTACTATACCGAGCATAGAAAAAGTTATTAGAAATAATAATTTTACAGATGTAGATATTCTATGGATTTCCAATCCTAAATACTATTATTTAGCAAAAAGAATTAAGTATAAAAAGTTATTTTATAGATGTGCAGATGATTTATCTAAATTTCCAGCAACTTGTAGCAGTATGGTGGAATTAGAAAATAAAATTATTAAGGAAGCCGACAAGGTATTTGTTACTTCTCATGACTTAATTAATAGAAAGAAAAATATGAGAAAAGATTTTATATATTTGCCTAATGGAGTGCAGCTTGAAAATTTTCAAAGAAAAAAATATAAATTACCAAATGAGTTCGAAAATACAAGCGTTAAAAAAGTTATTTACATTGGAGCTATTGATAGTTGGTTTGACGTTAGCATCATAAAGTATTGTGCTGAAAAGCTCCATAATATAAATTTTTATTTGATAGGTAATTATATAATTGATTTATCTATTTTAAAAGAAATAAAGAATGTTTTTATTTTAGGAAAACGAGCATATGAAGATATTCCTAATTATTTGTATTATAGCGATATAGGAATAATACCTTTTAAGGTAAACAGTCTTACAGATTCAATATCACCAATAAAACTTTATGAATATATGAGTGTAGGTCTTAATGTAGTTTGCTCAAATTTAAAGGAGATGAAATATATAAATAGTCCAGCATATATTGCCAAAAACAATGATGAATTCTGCACCTGTATTGAGAAGGCCATTAAAAATAGAGATAAAGAAATAGATAGAAATATCCAGTTCGCAAAACAAAATACTTGGAAGAAAAGATTTGAAGAAATTCAAAAATATATAGGGGAATAATCTAATATATGGTTAATAGTTCAAAAAAGCATGGAGAGAAATATCTATTTTTTATAAGCGCAACAATAATAATTTTTTTATTTATACTTTTATATAAAGCATTGGTAAATAATAAGTTAATTATTGGGTTAGAAATCAGTGTATTTTTAACTTTTATTATATTTTATTTATATATTTTGTATAAAAACAGTAACGCATTTTTTATAGATATTAGATTAAACTTCATATTAGGATATCTTTTTTATAATCTTTATACTCCAATAGTTTATTGTTTTAGACAATCAGAAATTTTAGATTATGGAAGCAGTGATAAGGGATGGATGTTTAATTCTTATGATGTAGAAAAATCTTTATTTATATCTATTTTATTTTTATGTGGATTATTATTGGCTTTAACATTTGTTGAAAATAAGAAAACTAAAGTAAATGTTGATAATAAAAATTCAATTAATAACTCAAGTAGTAAAATAAATTTCTATTTATGGTTAATTCTTTTTATTATTTCTTTTTCATGGTATTTATATCCATATGCCAAAATGGGATTTCAAGTTATGAACTATGATAGATGGAATAGATATGCATTTGTATTTAAAAAATTAACAGAACAATTAGGTATTATAAATACAGCATTTGATTTTTTATTCAATAATTATTTGATTTTAATTTCTATATTTATGATGTTCCAAAATGTTATTAAGAACAAGAATAAATTGCGAAGATTACTGTTTATATTTATAGCTATAATGTACTCAGTATTTATTTTATTTATTGACCTTAGAAGGAGGGAAGTATTAATTGTTATATTAATGTGCATAAGTTACTACTTCTTTCAAATTATATATACTCTGGATAAGGAAAAGGTTAAAAATATAATAAAAAAAGTGACATTTTCTTTATTAATTATATTGTTTTTTTTTATATCATATCAACAGTATAGGGAGTATTTTAAATATGGATTTACCCAAGGAATATCCTCCATGGTTCATATGAAAGAAAAACAAGCAGGAGAATATAAAGAATCAGATATATATAGTAATGAATTTGGAATGGTATATCTAACTAATTTATCAAGTGCTAAATATACACCAGAATTATTTGGTGGGAAAAGTTATGCAGAAGCATTAATAAAAACAATACCATTTATATCTAAGGCTTCTTATGAATGGTTAGAATATGATGAGGATAAAGAAATAATTGATGTATGGTTAAGTACTATATATACTAAATGGTTTTCAAATGGTGGGGGACTTGGTTATTCACCAGCTAGTGAAGCTTTTTTAAACTTTCATTATTTAGGATGTCTAATTATAGGGCTTACTATAGGGCTATTACTCAATTTATTATATAAAAAATTATACAATAATAAGTACATTGTAATTTATAGTCTTTTATTTTCATTAGCATTTATGTTTAGTAGAACTAGTTTTTTTGGATTTACTCGTGAGTTTTTTTGGCTAATTTTTTATTATGTATTTTATAGTAGCATTATTAAACTTATTAGTTATCCTTATGTTAAACTTCAAGGTTAAAGAAGGTTTATATGAAAAATAGAAAATTAGAAAAATTAAAAAATATGACAGTAAAAATAATATTAAAAAAAGTATTAAGAAAAATAAATAAAAAAATTTATTATAGTTATAGAAAGGTAAGGATTAAGAATAATAAAATTACATTAAGAAATTCTCTTTTTTATGATTTCACTCCAAACTGCAAATTTTTATATGATATAGGTAAAAAAGAACACTATATATTAGAATTGAATAATTTATTAGCAAATGATTCAATAATTATATTGGCTAATAAAATATGTAATCATGAATTTAATCTCCTTGGTTCTAGTGATAAATATTTAGGAAAAGAAATACATTGGAATGATGATTTTAAAACAGGGTTTAAGTGGGAGAATAAGTTTTATAAAGATATAAAAATAGTTGATTTATATAATAATGCAGATGTTAAGCTGCCATGGGAACTTTCAAGATTTCAGCATATATTTACCATTGGAAAAGCTTATTGGATAACTAATGATAAAAAGTATGCTTTGGAATTTAAAGCAGAAGTAGAAGATTGGATTGAAAAAAATCCAGTTGAAATGTCTGTAAATTGGACATGTACTATGGATGTGGCTATAAGAGCAGTGAATTTAATTTGTGGTTACTTCTTCTTTCAAAAGTCGAGTTGCATTGATTATAAGTTTTGGAGTGAATTTAATAAGTCATTATACCTTCATGGTAGATTTATATATATAAATCTTGAAAATGAAGGACAGTATAACACTAATCACTACCTAGCAGATTTAGCTGGATTAATATGGCTTGGAATATATTTTCAGAATTTCAGTGTACAAGATAATGAAAAGAAAAATAACCCTAAAGATTGGCTTGAATTTGGGATTTTAGAGTTTGAAAAAGAAATGAAGAAAGAAGTTAATGAAGATGGAACAGATTATGAAGCATCTACATCTTATCATAGACTTGTAACAGAAATATTTTTAATTACAACTGGATTGTGTAATAAAAACAATATAAATTTCTCAAAAGAATATATTAAAAAACTTGAAAAAATGTGTGAATTTATAATGGATATAACAAAATCTAATGGTCTTTCTCCTATAATAGGTGATGCTGATGATGGAAGACTGTTGGTATTATCTAATTATGAAGAATGGAATAAAAGAGATTTTAATCATGTTTTGGGAATTTCAGGAGAGTATTTTAATAGAGACGATTTTAGGGCTATGGGGAATGAATATAAGGAAGATGCCCTATGGATAATGGGGTATTACAAATTCAAAAACAAAGTAATACATCTAAAATCAAAAGCATATTCTAATGGAGGGTACTACATATTAAAAAATAAGAGGACTTATTGCATCATCAGATGTGGAGAATTGTCTTGTAGAGGCGAAGGAGGTCATAGTCATAATGACCAACTTAGTTTTGAACTAAATGTAGATGGAGAAGACTTTATAATAGATCCAGGAACCTATGTCTACACATCTGATTATAAAATGAGAAATATGTTCAGAAGTACTAGAATGCATAGCACTCTTTGCATTGATAATTTAGAACAGAATGATTTTGATGAATGTGATTTATTTAATATGAGAGAACAGAGTTTTGGGAAATGTAAATTGTTTAATGATACAACATTTTGTGGTGAACACTATGGGTACAAAGAAAAGTATGGTCTGCTGCACGAAAGAAAAATTAATTTGTTAAATGATAAGTTGGTTATTGAGGATAATATTATAGGAAGAAAAGCTTGCAATATGGTGTGTTTGAATTTCATATTGGATAGTGGTGTAGAAATTAATGAAAAAGATAATGGTATAGAACTAAATAAAATGGAGAAGAGAATATTCTTAGAGTTTAATAATAAATATTCAATTTGTGATGCCTTTGTTTCTTATGGGTATGGACAAAGATTACACAGCAAGAAGATAGAGATTGAAATAAATGATATTAAGAATATTACAAAAATAATTTATAGTTAAGGAGTATGATATTTGAAACAGGTATTAATAAAACAAGGACAATCAATAGTGTCACAAATACCAGCACCAGTGGTTTCAGATAATGGTGTTTTGGTTAAAGTATTATATTCTTGTATAAGTGCAGGAACAGAAATCATAGGAGTCACAGAATCAGGAGAGTCTATTATGAAAAAAGCAATGAAGCAACCTGAAAAAGTAAAAAAGGCATTAAACATGTTAAAAACTCAAGGACTTGACTCTGTTATTGGCAAGATAAAGGAAATGGATTCACCCAAGGTTATAGGTTATAGTGCATCAGGTATAGTCATAGGACTTGGCAAAAATGTACTTGATTTAAAAATAGGGGAGAAAGTTGCTTGCGCAGGTGCTGGATTTGCTAACCATGCAGAATTTATAGATGTTCCACGAAGTCTTGTTATGAGAGTTCCAGAAAGTTTAACGATGGATTTAGCATCAACAGTAACCAGTGGAGGAATAGCAATGCAAGGAGTAAGAAGGGCAGATTTAAGGCTTGGCGAAATAGTGGCTGTAATTGGTATGGGAATATTAGGTCAGCTTTCAGCTCAGATGTTGAAGGCTTCAGGATGCAAGGTTATAGGTATTGATATAGATGAAAGAAGATTAAATATTGCAAAAGAAACTTCTTGTGATTATGTAATTAATTCATCTACAGATGATGTGATAAAAGAAGTAGAAAAAATTACAGAAAGTTATGGAGTAGATGCTACAATAATTACTGCATCAGCTAATTCAAATGAAGTTTTATCAGAATCTTTCAATATATGTAGAAGAAAGGGAAAGGTTGTTCTTGTAGGTGTAGTGGGAAATGAATATAAAAGAGATGACATGTATAAGAAGGAACTTGATTTTGTGATCTCAACATCATATGGACCAGGAAGATATGATCCGTCTTATGAGGAAAAATGCATTGATTATCCATATGCTTATGTTAGATGGACAGAAAATAGGAATATGGAAGCATACTTAAGGCTTGTAGCAGATAATAAAATAGACTTAAAATTATTAATTGAAAAAATATATGAAATTGATAGGGTTTCAGAGGCATATGAAGATTTAAGAAATTCACTAAACAAGCCTCTTATAGTGTTGTTAAAATACAATGAAGAACAGCAAGAAGTAAAAAGGACAATTCGTATAGAAGGTGAGCATTTTAAGAAAAATGGAAAAATTAATCTGGCAATAATAGGTGCAGGTGGTTTTGCTAAAAGTATGCATTTGCCAAACCTTAAAAAATTAAATGATATTTATAATATATATGCCATAATGAGCAGAACAGGAACCAATGCGAAAGCTATAGCAGATCAATATGGCGCTAAATATGCAACTACCGATTATAATGAAATATTAAATGATCCTAAAGTTGATATGGTTTTGATTTGCACAAGGCATAATCTTCATGGAGATATGTCAATTGAAGCTATGAAAAAAGGAAAAGCAGTATTTGTTGAAAAGCCAATGGCATTGAATAAAGAAGAAATGGAGAAAGTTTTGAAAACAATAGAAGAGACAAAAGTACCTTATATGGTTGGTTTTAATAGAAGGTTTTCAAAATATGCACGTGAAGTTAAAAAGTATATTAAGGACAGGATTAATCCAATGATAATAAATTATCAAATGAATGTAGGCTGTATTCCTCTTGACCACTGGGTACATACAGAGGAAGGTGGGGGAAGAATTATAGGAGAATGCTGCCATATATTTGATTTATTTAATTATTTTACAGAATCCAAGGTAGTAAGCATCTCAGTGGACAGCATAAATCCAAGGGGTAAGAATATTTCTCAAAGAGACAATATGGTTGTAATAATAAAGTATGAAGATGGCTCACTATGTACATTAACTTATACATCAATTGGAAATAAGAGCTATCCAAAAGAATTTTGTCAAATCTACTGTGATGGTAAAATAATAACTATTGATGACTACAAAAGAATTAATGGTTATGGAGTAAAACCATCAAATCTTCAACATAAATCTTCAGAAAAAGGACAGTTTGAAGAACTTAAAGAATTTGCCAAAGCTATGAAGAGTGAAGGGAGATACAATATACCACTATGGCAATTGCAGCAAGCAAGTGAAATAAGTTATTTAGTGGACAGGGAGGTAATGAAGTAGATGAGAGTAAAAGAAAAAATAAAATCTAACGATAAACTATATTCATCAATTTATATAATAAGAAATAGGATTCCTAAAAAGGTAATGTATAGTCATAAGTATTTTGAAGTTATAGATTTATTGAAAAGGCAAGATAATCATATAGAAATTGAAGATATTTTAAATGATAAGTTATCAAACATATTAAAAAATGCAATTAAAAATGTACCTTATTATAGAAGCTTAAATTTGAATATAAAATCTAATGATATTAATAAAGATAATGTAAAAGAAATATTGAATATGTTTCCTTACCTTAATAAAAAAACAATAATGGATAATAACGAAGCATTTATTTCAGATTTGTATAATAGAAAAGGTTTAATTTATAAAACAAATGGTGGATCTACAGGACAATTTCTAGGAACTTGGTCAAGTAAGGAAGAAAATCAAATAGAAAAAGCATTCTTTGAC
Source organism: Clostridium gelidum (assembly GCF_019977655.1). Taxonomy (NCBI): domain Bacteria; kingdom Bacillati; phylum Bacillota; class Clostridia; order Eubacteriales; family Clostridiaceae; genus Clostridium; species Clostridium gelidum. Next base: position 3,451,861 of record NZ_AP024849.1, on the reverse strand, counting down.
TATAAGTGGAGCAAAACCGGATATAAATCATATTCTAAAATTGTCAGAATGAGTTGTGAAGGAATAAAAAAAGAATTTGAAAATCCATGCTCATATGTTGGTGATAAGATGCGAATATCCTTAAATCATCTAAATGTAAAATGGATAGAGGAAATTTATAATAGAATAAAAGAATTTAAACCAGAATTCTTTCATGCATATCCAATAAGTTTTCAATATTTACTTCAGTATATGGAATTAAATAATCTAAGAATTGATGGTGTTAAAGGAATATTTTTGGCTTCAGAAATTGTTACAGAATATGTATTAAGTTTATGTACTTCATTATTTAATGAGGTACCTATAATTTTTCATTATGGATTAACGGAAAGAAGTAACTTGGCCTGGGGAATATTTGAGAATAATAAAATATCATACAAGTGTGAGAATGTATATAGTTATAGCGAAAATTCTATTACTGAAGATGGTATCTGCGAAATAGTGGGTACATCTTATTGGAATGATGCCATGCCACTTATTAGATATAAGACTCAAGATATAGGAATAATAGAAAAAGGAATTATAACAAATTTAGATGGTAGAAATCAGGAATTGTTAATTACAAAACAAGGACAAAAAGTACATGGACTTACTATAATTAAAGATGATTTTTGTTGGAAATATGTAGAACATTTCCAAGTAATACAAAATGAACCTGGAAAGATTGAATTTCATATAAAACCTAAAAGCAGTTTTAACAGTGATATAGAAGAAAAAATGTTAAATTTACTAAAGGCTAAAGGTGGAGAAAAGTTTGATATTGTAATAATATGCAAGGATGAAATACCAAAAACAAAGTCAGGAAAGACTAGATTAATTATAAATAATATTAGATAAATGGACTTAATATATAGTTTATAAGCAATAAGCAAAAAATAAAGGGAGTATTAAATGAAGGTTAATATAATTGGTCCTTTTCCTCCTCCTTATGGTGGAATTTCAGTTCATGTTAAACGAATGATGCTTTTTTTAATTAATAATAATGTAGAAGTTACTATTTATAATGAATCAAAAGATTGTAATAAGAGTTGTAAAAATATACAACAGATAGGAAAATACAAAAAATTTATTTTTAAAGTACCTTTCTTAAAATGTGATATTATACATTTTCATACTATAAATAGAAATATCAGAATCTTGATGGGCTTTTTTAAAATATTTAATAAGAAACTTGTTTTAACAATCCATGGTGAAAGTTTGCATGATCAACTGCAACAATCAAATTGGATATATAGAAGATTATTATTATTTAGTATAAAAAAAATTAATAAGATTGTTTGTGTAAATTCAAATACAATAAATGAATTGATAGATTTGGGAGTTAAAAGTAAAAACCTAAGTTATATCCCAGCATTTATAAGTCCAATAGAAAGTGATCAGGATTTTAATAATATTCCTCAAAAAGTATGGGATTTTATAGAAGACTCAAAATTCTTAATAAGTGCAAATGGATGGGTAAGATTTTATGATAATGAGGATTTATATGGAATCGATATGCTTATTGAGCTTATTAAAAAATTAAAAGATAGAGGATATAATGTAAGTTTATTAATAGGATTGTTAGGGACTGAACTTGAAAACCATGAGGAAAAATCATATTATAAAGAGTTAAAAAACAAAATAAGTGAATATAACATTCAAAATTATATAATGATTTTTGAAGTAAAGGATACAGAATTTTATCCTTTACTTCAAAAAAGTAAATTGTTTTTACGACCAACCAATACTGATGGTGATTCAGTATCTATACGAGAAGCTTTATATTATAAAATTCCTACAATAGCAAGTGATGTTGTGAAAAGACCTGAAGGAACAATTTTATTTAAAACAAGAGATGCTGATGATTTATATAAAAAGGTAACTAATGTGATTGAAAATAATTTTTATTATAAACAAAAGATCAATAATATTAAAATTGAAGATAATGCAAAAAAACTTTTAAGAGTTTATAAAGAATTGGTTAAGGGCTAATCTGAGTAGATGTAATTAGGAGATGATATTTTGAAAGTATTAGTAACAGGTGGGGCAGGTTTTATTGGTTCAAGTATTGTTGATATGTTAATTGATAAAAATTATGAAGTTTGTATCATAGATAATATGTCACATGGTAAAAAAGAAAATGTAAATAATAAAGCAACATTTTACAATATGGATATTAGGAATTCTAAAATAATTAACATATTTTTAAAAGAAAAGCCAGATTATGTAATACATGAAGCAGCACAGATATCTATAAACAATTCCATAAAAAAACCGTTAGAAGATGCTGAAATAAATATTTTAGGTACAATTAATATTTTAGAAGCATGTAAAAGTGTTGGTGTTAAAAAGATTATTTATCCAGCATCTGCAGCTATTTTTGGAGAACCAAAGTATTTACCTATAGATGAAAAACATCCTTTAGATATGATATCTCCATATGGGGTGTCTAAACATACAGTTGAGCATTATTTAAGTGTGTATAAAGAGCTTTATGGTATAGAATATGTGTGTTTAAGATATTCAAATGTTTATGGACCAAGGCAAGATTCATCTGGTGAAGGCGGGGTGGTTGCAATATTTTGCGATAAAATTATGAAAAATGAAACACCAATTATATATGGAGATGGGGAACAAATTAGAGATTTTGTTTATGTTAATGATGTAGCAAGAGTAAATGTACTAGCTTTAGAATTAAATAAATCAGGAATATATAATGTTTGTACAAATACAAAAACGTCAATAAATAAATTATTTAAGTGTATGAAAAATAACTTTGCTGTAGATATAAAACCTGTATGTGTAGAGGAAAGAACAGGAGATATAAGGGATAGTTATATGTCTTATAATAAGATATATGATGAATTTGGGTGGAAGCCTGAATTTAATTTAGAAGAAGGTATAAGGAATATTAAGGAGTATATGGATAATAATGTGTAAGAATACTAGTTTTCATATGATTAAAATGAATATCTTTGAAAATAGGTAGGTAATAAGGCACAATCAAAAAAATATTGAAATATATATTAAGCCTTAGATGTAGGAAGGTGAAAAATGCAGATAAAAATAATCTCAACAACTAATGAATTTTTAAAATTAAAAGAAGACTGGGAGAGGCTTCAATCTCAGGATAAGGATGTAACATATTATAGTACATTCGAATATAATTGGACATGGTGGGATATATATAGGAATGATAAAAATAAGAAATTATTTATATTGGTAGTAGAAGCAAATAAGATTGTAATTGGAATTGCTCCTTTAATTATAGAAAAAGTAAATAAAAAAATATTATCATACAGAAATATTAGATTTTTAGGCAAAGGTGATTATCTTGGAATAATAATAGACAGAACTTCTAATATAAAATATGGAAATATCATAAATGAAATATTTAAGTTTATAGAATCAAAAAATCAATATTTTGAGAGAATTATATTAACGCATATCAAGAATGACTCAAGATTAGCAGCATATATACTAAGAAATAAACGATACAACAAATATTTCAAGTATTTGATTGAATGTCCAATTTTGAAATATAAAAAATTTAATACCTATGATGTATATAAGAAAGAATTTGTTACTAGAAATGACAAAAGATATAGAAATGTATTACAAAGAGAAGTAGGATATAATTTCAAAGTAGTATTTAATAATAAGGAAGAAGTTTATGAAAAAATATCAGAGCTTCATATAAGAGAACAAGAGTACTTATTAAAAAATAAAGGAAGAAAAGAAAGAAAAAGTTCTTACAGTGATATATTTTTTTCGAAATTTATAAGGAAACTATACAATAATAATTCTAAGGTTATAACATTTAAAATTGAAGATCTTAATGGAGATCTTTTAATATATACTACATGTTACTTATACAAAAGAGTTTTGCATGCATGGAATTCAGCATACAATCCTAAATATGAAAAGTATCATTTGGGTAAAATAATTAACTTAGAGATGATAAAATATATTTTTGAAAATAATATAGCTGATATTTTGGATTTTGGAGCTGGTAGGTATCCTTGGAAATTTGAGTGGACAGATGATTTTATATTTAATTATCAGTTAGACATGTGGAATGAAAAAACTATAAAGGGAAAATTGCTAAAAAAATATATGATATTAAGAAAAATAAAATTTATTTGGAGACAAAATGGATAATAAAAAATTTATGTTAAATTCTTTTTTTTATTTTCTGACATCAATTTTAACACAAGCTATTAATTTAATATTAATACCAATATATACAAGGAATATGACATCATCTGAGTTTGGTCAATATAATTTAATAAGTTCATTGCAAAGCTTATTAAGCATATTTATAATACTTGGAATATTTTCAGGTGTTTGCAGATTTTTCAATGAAGTTGAAGACAAAAATAAGCTTAAAAATGTAGCATTAACATTTTCAATATTATGGGGACTTTTATGTTACTTTATATTTGGATATTTATTAAGTAGTAGAATTGCTAGTATTGCTTTTAGGAATGATATATTAGGCAATTGTTATGTTAAATATATAATTATAAATTCTATATTATTATGTTTGATATCCATTTATACAAGTTATTATTCAATGTTATATAAGGTAAAGAAAGTTTGTATAACTAATATATTACAAGTGTTTTTAACATTATGCTTTACGTATTATTATTTAGTTGTAACACAATATGGTATTCTAGGAGTTTATAAAGCACAGCTCATTTCTTTTTGTATAGTGTTCACTATATTATTTATTTTAGATATAAAAAATTATAAAGTTATTTTATCAAAAAAAGATTTGAAAAAAATGCTCAGTTATGGTCTTGGGCTTACTCCAGGTGAAATATCAGCATGGGTTCTAAATCTAATTGATAGATATTTTATAAAAGGAATGATTAATTTAAGTGCAGTAGCAGTATATTCTATGGGTTATAAAATAGGAATGTTAATAGAACCATTGTTTTTAAGACCATTTAAATCTTCATTTACACCATTTAAATTTCAAGCTTATAAAGAAAGTGATGGAAAATTAAGAATTAAAAAAATGTTTACTTACTTTAATTTTGCATGTTGGTTTATTATTTTAGGATTATCAATTTTTTCTGATATTGCAATAAAAATATTGTCTACAGAAGAATATAATCAATCTTATAAAATAGTTGTATTTATTGCATTTTCATATTATTTATGGGGCATGGCAGAATTTTATGCATTAGGACTTCATATAGCAAATAAAACGTTTATAAATTCGTTAATTTCGATTATATCAGCTGGACTTAATATTGTATTAAACTATTTATTAATTCCTAGAATTGGGATATATGGTGCTGCAATTTCAACATGTATAGCATATTTAATTGCTAATGTTCTATATTATATTATGGGACGAAAATATTATAACCTTGGTATAAATTTATTAGAATCTTATAAATGTGGTTGTATATTTTTAGTGTTATATTCTATTTATATTATATATAAAGTTACCATTAATAATATATTCTTAGAATTATTTTTAAATGTAATTATATGTATAGTATATGTTGTTTTAAGCATAAAGCTTAAAGTTATTTCTTATAACAATATAAAAAAATTAATTAATATTGCTAAGGAAAAACTTGCCTTGAATAATAGTGAAAGGATATAGGTGACATTAGTGAATATTTCAATTTGCAAGTGGTACAATAATGCAGCATCGCCTGTTCTTTTTTTTATTGATGATTTCGCAAATGTATGGGTTGATACAAATGGAAATGGAATTGTTGATTTAGAAGAAGACTGGGGATATTGGAAAAATCATAAAAATTCATCATTTAGATTTTTGAATGAAGTTGTGTTAAACGATTTTCCAAATATAAAAACTACATTTTTTACTCCTGTTGGTGCTCGAGTAGGAATGATAGAAAATCCTCAAGTTAAAACAGTTTCAAAAATGATAAATTGTGATGAAGAAACTAAGGCTTTTTTTAAGAGTATTAATGATAAAGAGAATTTTGAGATAGCATACCATGGAACAACTCATGGTAAAGTGGGGAAAACAAGTAGTGATTTTAAACAAGAGTGGAAACTTTTTAAAAGCATTGATGAGGCAGTAGATACTATAAATAAAGGAAAAGAAATATATAAAACTGTTTTTGGATATTATCCAAAGGGTGGGAAATATTGTGGATATGAAGCTAATGAATTTAGTGATGAAAGTATAGCTAGAACAGATTTTTTATGGTGGTGTAGATATTATAATAGAGGATTGCTCAATGATAAAAATCACTATATTTATAGTGATGACTTTAATACAGTAACCAGTTTTGATATAAAAGTCTTTGGAAAAAATGAAGTGATTGATATTCCATCAACCGTAAATGGTGGATTACTAACAGGGATTTTTAATCCTAATAAAAAAACATTAAAAGGAATTGCAAAGATTATATTAAAAAATTACTTATTAAAAAAGAAGCTTAATGAAATAGAGTTTCTATTAAAAAACAATTTAGTGATCAGCATACAGGAGCATATTTCTCCAGCAAGAGATGATGGAAGAAGACAATTACCTAACATATTTGATGATAAAGAAAGTTTGAAATTTATATTTAATTATTTAAAGGATAAAAATGTTTGGTATTGTACAGGGACAGAGGTTGCTGAATATTATATTTTAAGAAATAATATAAAATTTATAGGAATTAATGATAATGGATTCGCCATAGAGTATATTGGTAAAAGAAATCTTGAAAAGATGATTATAAGCATCAAAATAGATAGAAATAATATTATGATTATTGAACCTAATTCTGAAATAGTATTTGGAGATAATGGAGTGTTTAATATTCATGTACAAGATGGTTTGTATAAATTTGTTGAAAACTCTTTATAAAGCAAAATGCCATACATAAATATAGGAAGCAAAAGAATTCAATTATAAGTATGGCATTCATTTATAAAAACTTTTAAATAGCTATTTAGGCATAATCAAAAAAATTAATCTGTTGAAAATATAAATTGATGTATTTTCTTGGTAGTTAATTCTTTGTCAAATACATAATAGTAAATTCCATCTATAAGTTTTCCGCTACTATCTTCATCTTTTGGAAATCTATCCTGCAATATGGTTAAAGATTTAGAAGAATTTAAATTTACAGCGAAGGTAAGCAATTCTGATTTTTTTAAGTTAGTATAAATGAGAGGAAAAATTTTATCGTCAAGAGAGGGATATTCTGTTAATGGAATAGTTGCACACTTTTCTATAAGGTTACTTAATAATGTTCTCTGTCTCTGACTCCTCTCAAAATCTCCACCATCTGTATATCGTATTCTGCAATAAGCTAATGATTGTGTTCCATCTACAAGTTGATTTCCTGAAGTTACAATATTAGGAGAATTAGTGTGATTAAGTTCATTTAAATTGTATATATAGTTATTTATATATTTTAATTCTTCACTTGTTATTTTTAATTGTATTCCGCCAAAGGTATCTATTATTTGAGGTAATGATGAAAAGTTTACAACAATAACTTTATCTAAGTTTAAATTGAAATTTTGATTAATTGTCTGAAGAGCAAGCTGCGAACCACCAAAAGCATAAGCATGGTTTATTTTATCTTTCTTATTTATGGTAGGAATGGTTACATAAGAATCTCTTATAATGGAGCTTATTTTTAACTTGTTATTCTGATTATCGATTGTTAATATCATAATACAATCTGAACGGCCTGCAGTTCCTTCGGTTTCATCTATTCCTAATAGAGCTATATTTGTTATATTAGTGTCTTTGATAATAGTATTATTTGTTTTGGAAAGAGTCTCATTAATATTATTTTCACTATTATCTGCTTTAAGGTCAAAATTATTTTTATTAATATCTACCTTGTTTATTTTGGACAAATTTTCATTTGTTGTAATTAATAATCCTAGAAGAGTTAAACATAGTATAAATGTTATATAAAAAAATATTTTTTTGTAAGGCATTTTTTTCTTTTTTGAATGTTTATTTCTATGTTTATGCCATTTATGTTTACTTCTAGATATTGTTATTGAATGTTTACTATTTGCATACAATTAAAAGCCTCCTTAGTGATAATCAAAATAATATATGCTAGGATCAAATGAAATATATTAATATATGGTGAAAAAATTATATTTGGAATAATTTACATGAGGATTTGAATATAAATAGAATATGGTAAAATCTTTTTGCCATTTGAAATCATAGTAGTAATCTATTGATGTCCCATACTTATTTATTTATAACATTTTCCAATATATCCTTTTATAAATTTCTAAATATGCTTTAATACAGGGGTAGAGAAGTATAAGAAAGAGCCTAAATACATAAGACACTGTCTATATTAGAACTTCGAGTGATATAATAATTATTAACCAAAGTACAATAAAGGAAAGTGGGTATAAGGATGGTAAAATTAATTTTAGGATATAGTTTTATAGTATTTATTATATTATGGTTCTTTCATGGAGCACATAAGAAATGGTGACAACTTAATATCTGGAAAATACACCCATTATAGGTATTGAGTGTTCCTTATATGTATAAGTACAACTAAATTCAGCCATAGTGAGAAAACTTTACCTAAAAAATTAACGTTATATTGAATAATGGGATAAAGCATGAATAACATATAAAAGGTGGCATAACAAAATTTATAAAATCATCTTCAAAATTATTTGAAGATGATTTATTTTTTCAAATATTAAATAAAAACATATAGCCAAAAATTAAGATAACAATTATACTTAGAAAGTATACTATTATTTATAATAGTTGTAACTTAAGGGGGGCATAAGATGAAAAAAGTAAAAATAGCACTACTAGGATTGGGGAATGTTGGTCGTGGTGTTTGGATGATTTTAAATTCCAATAAAGAAGAAATTATGAAGAGATGCGGATATGAAGTAGAAGTGGCAAAGGTTCTTGTAAGAGATAGGAATAAGCCAAGAGGTGTAGAAATTCCAGATGAACTTATAACTACAGATTTTAATGATATTTTAAACGATGATACTATTAAAATTGTTGTTGAAGTTATGGGAGGAATTGAGCCAGCTAGAGACTATATGATTAAATGTATGGATAAGAAAAAGCATATAGTAACTGCAAATAAAATGTTGCTTGCAACTGGTGGCGATGAGCTTTTTGAAAAGGCTGATGAAAAGGGAATAATGTTTAATTATGAAGCAAGTGTAGCTGGAGGAATTCCAATTATAAAGGGAATAGATGAAAGTCTTACTGCTAATAAAATAGAAACTCTTTATGGTATCGTAAATGGTACAACTAATTATATTTTAGGTAAAATGGAACTTGAAGATGCTGATTTTTCAGATGCTTTAAAGGAAGCTCAAGAAAAGGGTTATGCAGAAGCTGATCCTACATCAGATATTGAAGGCTTTGATGCTCAATATAAATTAGCAATACTTGCATCATTAGCTTTTGGATCAAAAATAGATGTGAAAAATGTATATAGAGAAGGTATAACTAAAATTGAAGCAGTTGATATGAAGTATGCTAAAGAATTTAAAATGGGAATTAAATTACTTGCAATTGCAAAAGAAATTAATGGTAAGATAGAACTTAGAGTTCATCCTACAATGATTCCTAAGAAACATCCACTTGCAAATGTTTATGATTCATATAATGCAGTATTTATAAAAGGAAATGCAGTTGGAGATGTAATGTTTTATGGAAGAGGAGCAGGAGATCTTCCAACAGGTAGTGCTGTAGTAAGTGATATTGTTTCTATAGTAAGAAGTAATGTTGATACAGAAAATCCTAATCCAGTAGTAAAGAACAACCTATGGAAAAGAGAAATTTTAGATATGGGTGATGTTGAAAGTAAATTCTACATCAGAGCTACAGTATTAGATGAATCAGGAGTTCTAGGAGAAATAACAGCAATACTTGGAAGACACAATGTAAGCATTCGTTCAGTTATACAAAAGGGCGATGAAGAAGAGGGTCAAGTAACAATTGTATTAGTTACTCATAGAACAAATGAAGCTCAAGTAAACAGTGCAATTAAAGAAATTACTAATTTAAAATCAGTTGACAAAATAGATAATATAATAAGAATAGAAGATTTTAAATAAAGTACATAGTTTAGATTTATCTACACGTGTAATTATGTATATATATTATAGGAAACACCATCTTTTGTAATAAAAGGATGGTGTTTTATGTTGGAATAAAAATTAAACATTGGTAAAGGTGTGACTCTAAATGAGGCTTTGAGTTGTTAAAAAGGGGTGATTGTTTTGGCTGGTAAAATAAAAAATGATTTATGAGATTATTGAGGAAAGATTTAATGGTAATCCTGTAATTAAAGAAATGACTAGAGCAATAATATCTAAGGGATTTAATTGAAAAAGATTAAGTTGAAATTCTCTAATATATATAAATAAGGTAATATAAGTAATTTTATATACATTAAATAAAATATTAACAAAGTATGCTTATTAATATTTTATTTAAATGAAAAATATAATAAAGTATTAACTAAGTAATTACCATTAAGACATTATAAATTCTTAATTAAAAGAAAATTAACTAGATAAAATTTATTAACTTTGAATTGTTATATTATTAACATAACTTGACTATATTCGACAAATATGTGATACTAAAAACAACAAGAAAACATTTACACTGGAAATGAGAAATAAAATTTAAAAATGTAGGCTGTAGAGAAATAGAGAATAGAGCCACATAAAACTAAATTTACTTATGGTAATTTATTATTACTAAGTAAATTTGAATCTTATATTTTAATCACTATAAGGAATATATTGATTAAATATAAAGAAGTTTTATGTGGCTATTATTATGGCCAAATTTAAGGTATAAGCTTGCAGTGTAATGTTTTCTAAGGAAAATTAACATTAAGAGAATAAATTTAGAAAGTGGGTGAAAATTGCTTAAAAACTTATTTAATTATATTAAATAAGTTAGAAAATGAATCAATATTGTAAAGTTTGAAAGGGGATAATATTATGACAATATTTTTTGCAGAACTAGTTGGTACTTTAATACTTATTCTTTTAGGTGATGGTGTTGTTGCGAACGTTGTCTTGAAGAATTCAAAGGGGAACGGATCAGGATGGATTGTAATCACAACGGGATGGGCTTTGGCAGTAGCAATTCCAGCTCTCATTTTTGGAAGTTATAGTGGAGCTCATTTTAATCCAGCATTAACAATTGCACTTGCAGTTATAGGAAAGGTAGCTTGGAGTCAAGTTCCAATATATTTCGCAGGACAATTTTTAGGAGCATTTCTAGGAGCAGTTTTAGTATTCATTTTCAATTATGATCAATTTAAATCTACTGATAATAAAGGGGACAAGCTTGCAGTATTTTGCACAGGTCCAGCTGTAAGAAATACAACAATTAACTTTATATGTGAGGTTATAGGAACATTTGTATTGGTCTTTGGAATTTTAGGAATGGGAGCTCAGAATTTAACTAATGGAATGGGTACATTATTTGTAGGGTTATTAATTTGGGCAATTGGTTTAAGTTTAGGTGGAACAACAGGATATGCAATTAATCCAGCTAGAGATTTAGCTCCAAGAATTGCACATGCAATATTGCCTATACCAAATAAGGGAGATTCAGATTGGGGATATGCATGGATTCCAGTTATTGCACCAATCATAGGAGCTGTTTTAGGGGCAGTATGTTTCACAATGTTTTCATAGTAAATAAAATAATAGTGTAAACTTAATAATATAAAAGTTAAATCCAAAATATAAGAAATAGTAATTAAAATATTTAATCAATTAAAAATTAAAGTTGACACTAAAAGATAAATATGTAATACTGAGAAAAAAAGAAAACAGTTACATAGGAGTATGCATGAATATTAAAGAGTTATTAGAAGAAAATCCAATTATAGCCGCAGTAAAGAATGAAGAACAATTAGAACTAGCAGTAAATTCATCTGCACAAATAATATTTGTTTTATTTGGAGATGTGATGAATATCAAAAAAACAAGTGAAATTATTGCATCTAACAATAAAATGGGAATAATTCATATAGACTTAGTTGAAGGTTTCACAAACAAGGAAGTGGTTATAAGATTTATAAAAGAAGAAACTAGATTTGATGGTATAATTAGTACAAAACCTCAAGTTGTCAAACTTGCTAAAAAATATAATTTAGTAGCAGTTCAAAGAGTTTTTATTTTTGACACACTTTCATTAAATACTGTTAAAAACCACATGATATCAGAATGCGATGCAATAGAAGTGTTACCGGGGATAATTCCAAAGGTACTTGGAATAATTTCAAAGTATTCCAATAAACCAGTAGTTGCTGGGGGACTTATTGAAACGAAGGAAGAGGTAATGCAAGCATTGAGTTCAGGGGCAACATGTATATCTACAACTAAAAAAGAAATTTGGGATATGTAGGCTATAGAGAATTAGAGAATAGAGCCACATAAAACTAAATTTACTTAGGAAAACTTTATGAGTACTAAGTGAATTTAAAACTTATACTAAGCGCAATGTATGTATATTATTGTTTAAGGTATGGGCAGTGTTTTATGTGGCTATAATTGTGGCCAAAATTACTAAAATATATACAAAAATTAATATTTTTGAGATAAATTCGTTATCCAAAATTAATTTGTATAAGTATCTATAAGAGTATTATTTTCAAATGAAATATTAATGTATTAAATGTTAAAATGGCATAAATTAAGAAAGAGGTGTACAGTATGAAAAAATATATAATAGCTTTAGATCAAGGAACAACAAGTTCAAGGGCAATAATTTTTGATAAGGAACAAAACATATTAGATGTAAGTCAAAAGGAATTTACTCAAATTTATCCTAATGCAGGATGGGTTGAACATAATCCGTTAGAAATATGGGCAAGCCAATATGGAGTTTTGCAAGAAGTAATGGCAAAAACTAATATAACTCAAGAAGAAATAGCAGCTATAGGTATTACTAACCAAAGAGAAACAACAATAGTTTGGGATAGAAATACTGGAGAACCTGTATATAATGCCATAGTATGGCAATGCAGAAGAACAGCAGCTATAGTAGAAGAACTTAAAAAAGATATAAAATTTAACGATTACGTAAGAGAGAATACAGGCTTACTATTGGATGCATATTTTTCAGGAACTAAAATAAAATGGATTTTAGATAATGTTGAAGGTGCACGTGAAAGAGCAGAAAAAGGTGAATTAGTATTTGGTACAGTAGATACCTGGTTAGTATGGAAACTTACAAATGGTAAGGTACATGTAACTGATTATACAAATGCATCTAGAACAATGCTTTATAATATAAAAGAATTAAAATGGGATGAAAGAATACTAGAAAAACTTAATATTCCAAAGTCAATGTTACCAGAAGTGAAAAATTCATCTGAAGTTTATGGATATACCAATCTTGGTGGTACAGGTGGCGTTAGAGTTCCAATAGCAGGTATGGCAGGAGATCAACAATGTGCATTATTTGGACAAACTTGCTTTGAAGCTGGTAGTGTAAAAAATACTTATGGAACAGGCTGTTTCTTACTTATGAATACAGGAGAAAAAATGATTCAAAGTAAAAATGGATTATTAACAACTATTGCAATTGGAATAGACAATAAAGTTCAATATGCATTAGAAGGTTCAGTATTTGTTGGTGGTGCTGTTATTCAATGGATTAGAGATGAACTTAAATTAGTTACTGATGCAGCGGATACAGAGTATTTTGCGAGTAAGGTAAAGGATAATGGTGGCGTATATGTTGTTCCTGCATTTACTGGACTTGGTGCTCCATACTGGGATATGTATGCGAGAGGAGCTATCTTCGGTTTAACAAGAGGTGCTAATAGTAATCATATAATTAGAGCAGCACTTGAATCTATTGCATATCAATCAAAAGATCTTATAGATGCAATGCAAGAAGATTCAGGTTGTAAACTTAAAAGTATTAGAGTTGATGGTGGAGCTAGTAGAAATAATCTATTAATGCAATTCCAAGCAGACATTACAGGAACAGAAGTTATAAGACCTATAATAACTGAAACAACAGCTCTTGGTGCTGCATATTTAGCGGGACTAGCTGTAGGCTTCTGGGAGTCAAAAGAAGAGATTGCTAAGGCGTGGTCTGTAAGCCAAGCTTATACACCAAATTTAGATGAAGCTAAGAAGGAAAAATTATATAAAGGTTGGAAAAAAGCAGTAGAAAGAGCAAAAGGTTGGGAAGAGGAGTAAATACTAAGATACTGTAAAAATAGTAATAAGTACTGGACAAGTATACGTTTGTAAGGTATACTATAAATATAAATTGAATATAAAGTGCTTAGAGAATTTAGAGTCAAGCATAAAAACTATGGTGAATTATCACCATGTTTTTAGCTTGGCTTTTTTTGTGCAAATAAGGAGGATGTAACATGTATGATGTAGCAATAATTGGAGCAGGTGTGGTTGGAAGTTCTATTTTTAGAGAACTAACAAAGTACAATTTGAAAGTAGTTGTTTTAGAGAAAGAAAGAGATGTATCAATGGGGTCTAGTAAAGCTAATTCAGCAATAGTTCATGCTGGGTATGATCCTAAAGAAGGTACACTTGCGGCGAAGTACAATGTGCTCGGAAATGAAATGTTTGAAGGGTTATGTAAAGAATTAAGTGTTCCTTTCAAAAGAAATGGATCATTAATCATAGCTTTTGATGAAGAGGATTTGAATACAGTAAAAGCTCTTTATGAAAATGGGACTAAGCTTGGAGTAAAGAATTTAAAGGTTTTAAGTAAAGACGAGGTTTTAAAATTGGAACCAAATCTTAATGAAGAAATTAAAGGAGCGTTATATGCACCAACTGGTGGTATAGTTGGACCATTTGAATATACAATTGCTTTAGTTGAAAATGGAGTATTAAATGGTGGAGAAATTCTATTAAAAAAAGAAGTTGTTTCAATTGAAAAAAATGAAAGTTTCAAAATTGCAACTAGTGATGGACGAGTTGTAGAAGCTAAATTTGTTATAAATGCAGCTGGACTTTATGCAGATAAGATCCATAATTTAATTTGCACAGAAAGTTTTAAGATACTTCCAAGAAGTGGTGAGTATTATGTAATGGATAAAAATCAAGGGAAAGTGGTTAGCCATACAATATTCCAATGTCCATCCAAGCTTGGGAAAGGGGTTTTAGTTACTCCAACAGTTCATGGGAATTTACTTGTAGGACCTGATGCTAGAGATATAGAAGACAAAGAGGATTTAGGAACTTTAGCAAATGGATTAGATGCAATACGAGAAGCTTCAATGCGTACAACTAAGAAGATTAATTTTAGAGAAGGTATAAGAAATTTTGCTGGTCTTCGCGCTGTTTCAGATACAGATGACTTTATAATAGAAGAAAATGATGAAATTAAAGGATTTATTGATGTAGCAGGAATGAAATCACCAGGATTATCTTCAGCACCAGCTATAGCATTGGGAGTAGTAGATATATTACATAAAGCAGGATGTATATTAGAAAAGAAAGAAAATTTCATAGCAAAGAGAGAACAAATTCATTTTATGGAGTTACAGGCAAAAGAAAAGGCTGAAGTTATAAAGAAAAATCCTCAGTATGGAAGAATGGTATGCAGATGTGAAAGCATAACAGAAGGTGAAATTGTAGATGCAATAAAAAGAAGCTTTGAAGTTCTTTCATTAGATGGTGTTAAGAGAAGATGTAGACCAGGAATGGGCAGATGCCAAGGTGGCTTCTGTGGACCAAAAGTTCAGGAGATAATTGCAAGGGAATATAATGTTCCACTTGAAAGTGTTGTCTTAGAAAAAGATAATTCTTATATTCTAACAGGTAAATCGAAGTAGAAGGAAGAGGGATAGTTATGAGTTATGAATTAATAGTAGTAGGTGGAGGGCCAGCTGGCCTTGCAGCAGCATATGAAGCATATAATAATGGAATAAAAAAGATATTAATTTTAGAAAGAGATAAGGAACTAGGCGGAATATTAAATCAATGTATTCATAATGGTTTTGGACTTCATACATTTAAAGAAGAACTTACGGGGCCTGAATACGCTAGTAGATTTATTGATATGATTGAAGATACTAACGTTGAAGTTAAACTTGATACAATGGTTTTAGAAATAGGAAAAGACAAAACAGTTTATGCAATAAATACAGAAGAAGGATATATGGAGCTTAAAGCTAAGGCTATAATTCTTGCAATGGGTTGTAGAGAAAGAACTAGAGGCGCTATTAACATACCGGGTGATAGACCAGCAGGAGTATTTAGTGCAGGTGCCGCTCAAAGATATATCAATGTAGAAGGATATATGCCGGGTAAGGAAGTTATTATACTTGGATCAGGAGATATTGGACTTATAATGGCAAGAAGAATGACTCTTGAAGGTGCTAAAGTTAAAGCCGTTGTTGAACTTTGTCCATACTCAAATGGATTAAATAGAAATATAGTTCAATGTCTAAATGATTATGATATACCATTATATTTATCACATACAATAGTAAATATAGTTGGAAAAGAAAGACTTGAAAAAGTTGTAATAGCACAAGTAGATGAAAATAAGAGACCTATTAAAGGAACTGAAAAGGAATTTGATGTAGATACATTATTATTATCTGTTGGATTAATTCCTGAAAATGAATTATCATCTAATGCTGGAATTGAAAGTGATAGAAGAACTAATGGTTTAATTGTCACTGAAAGCATGGAAACATCAGTAGATGGAATATTTGCATGTGGTAATGTAGTTCATGTTCATGATTTAGTTGATTTTGTAACTCAAGAATCAAAACATGCAGGTTCTTCAGTAGCAAAGTATATCAAAGGTGAACTTAAGAAAGATAAATATGTAAATATAATAAATGGTCAAAATGTAAATTATACAGTTCCACAAAGACTTAACGTAGATGATGTTCCTGATAAATTGACTGTATTTATGAGAGTAAATAATATATATCATGATAAAGCATTAGTTGTAAGAAGTGGTGACGAAGTTATAGCTAAATTTAAGAGAGCTCATTTAGCACCATCAGAAATGGAAAAAGTAGTTTTAAGCAAGGTGTTATTAGATAAAGTTAAAGGTGATATAACAATATCATTAGAGGATGGTGAATAAGATGGAAAAAGAATTAATTTGTATATGTTGCCCTAAGGGATGTCATTTGAAAGTAGATGCAGAAGCTAAAAACGTTACTGGTAATGGTTGTCCTAGAGGTATAGAATATGGAATAAATGAAGTTACAAATCCAGTGAGAGTAATAACTTCAACAGTTAAGGTTAATAATGGAGAATTAGCAGTAGCATCTGTAAAAACAAATAAGCCAATTCCAAAGGGACTTAATTTTAAGTGCATGGAGGAAATTAATAAGGTGGCAATGAGTGCTCCAGTTAAAATTGGAGATGTTGTAATAGAAAATGTTTTGGGAACTGGTGTGGATGTTGTTGTTACTAGAAATGTAAAAAGAATTTAATTAGGGGTCTTAAGATAGTGAACCATAAATATTGTGAAGAATATATATTCTTCACAATATTTATGGTTCACTATATTTATTATAAACAAGAACTTTAGGTAAAAATAATAGAAATAATATAGGGAAAATAAAGATTAATTTGTAAAATTTGTAGTATAATAAGGATAGGCTATCTATGGAGTATTCTTATTATTTTTTAGGAAAAAGTAAGTAAGTAGTGCTTGGGAGATGCTCATAATGAGCATAACACTCAGTTTGCTAAATTCCAATTTAAGGTTGGACAATATAAATAGTAATTTGAAGGAGGATTTTATGAAACGTATATTAGTTACAGGTGGAACTATATTTGTCAGTAGATATGTAGCAAAATATTTTGAAGCTAAAGATTATAAAGTTTATGTTTTAAACAGAGACACTAAACAGCAAATAGAAAATGTTAATTTAATATGTGCAGATAGAAATAATTTAAAAGATTCCCTAGGGAAATATTCTTTTGATGCCATAATCGATGTATGTGGATATAATCAAAAAGATATTAGAAATATATTAGATTCAGTAGGAGAATTTAAAGACTATATATTTATTAGTTCGTCTGCAGTTTATCCAGAAACAAATGAGCAACCATTTTCTGAGAATCAAAGTATTGGTTTGAATTCAATCTGGGGTAAATATGGAACTGATAAGGTTGAATCCGAAGAATATTTACTTTCAAGAGTTCCTAATGCATATATTTTAAGACCTCCTTATTTATATGGACCAATGCAAAATGTATATAGAGAGCCATTTATATTTGAATGTGCTTTAAAAAACAGAAAATTTTATATTCCTAACGATGGAAATATGAAATTGCAATTTTTCCATGTAAATGATTTATGTAGAGTTATTGAAAAAATTTTAGAAGACCATCCTAAGGAACACATATTCAATGTTGGAAATACAGAAGTAGTAGATATAAATACATTTGTTGAACTATGTTATAGAGTAGTAGGAACTCCTTTAGAAAAAGTATACATAACTAACCATGATAATCAAAGAGACTATTTTAGTTTTTATAATTATGAATACATCTTGGATGTTTCAAGACAGAATGAGCTATTACCAGAACAAAAGAGTTTATTTGAAGGACTAAAGGAGTCTTATGAATGGTTTAAGGATAATTCTAATGAAGTTGTAAAAAAAGAGTATATTAAATTTATTCAACAAAATTTTGAGTAACTAATTGTAGTGATAATTCAAATTTAATGAGATGGATAAATTCCAATTTTAAGTTAAGTATTATAAATAGTAATTTGTAGGAGTGATTATAGTATGGAAGATTTTCCTAGTTTTATGAAAAAAGAGATGAATAAAGTACCATCAGAACAACAAAATACGTCAGATATTGATGGGTATTATTTTGAAGGAAAAGACGGTAGTCAAATGGCATTTTGGACGTATTATTCTGATAGAGAATCAAAAGAACAAACACATGAATTTGATGAATATACTGTTTGTGTTGCTGGACAATATACAGAAATATTTGATGGTATAGAACATGTTTTAAATCCTGGTGATGAACTTTTAGTGCCTAATGGAATACCACATCATGGTAAATGTATTGTGCAGGTACTAGGACAATTCATGCATTTGGGGGAAAAAGAATTCAGAATGATTGATAGATAAATAATAAATTTATGAAGGAGATATTGAAAATGACTACATACGAAAAAAGTTTAAATGTTTTAGAAGAGATGTTTGCAAAAGATTATCAATTCGCTTTAGCAACATCGAATGATAATATTCCATCTGTTAGGTTTGTAGATACCTTTTATGATAATGGTGCTTTTTATATTGTTTCTTATGCAAAATCACAGAAAGTAAAAGACATTGAAAAAAATTCTGAAATATCAATGTGCAATAAACTTTATCGATTTAGTGGAACTGCCTGTAATATCGGACATCCATTATCAGAAGAAAATCATGCAATTAGAGAAAAATTGATAAAGGTATTTGAACCTTGGTATTTTGCACACAATAACGAAAATGATGAAAACATGTGTTATGTAAAAATAGAATTGAAACAAGGTTCCTTTTATAAAGACGGAACTGGATATAAAGTTGATTTTCAAAATAAAAAAGCTGAGGAATTTCCATTTACATTTGATGTTGTAATAATTGATTAATTTA
This sequence comes from Clostridium gelidum, assembly GCF_019977655.1. NCBI lineage: Bacteria > Bacillati > Bacillota > Clostridia > Eubacteriales > Clostridiaceae > Clostridium > Clostridium gelidum. The sequence continues at coordinate 3,432,245 of NZ_AP024849.1, read as the reverse complement.
CAAATTTGGGATTTGTTGAGATAAATAAGGTGTAAAGTGATCTACATCCACTTAGGAAGTGAAATAATGATAATTGAAACAGAAATGCTAACTCTTAGTCCAATAAAAGAAATAGATTATGAAGATATTTGTGAATATGGTTGTGATGAAGAAATTGGACAATATATGATTTATTGGCCAAAGACAAAGGAAGAAATAAGAGCGTTCATTAATGATTGTATATCTTCAATGAGTTTAGAAAGTCCAACATGGTATGAATTTGTGATACGATTAAATAAAACTTCAAAAGTTATTGGAAATATTAGTTTGATAATCAAGGATTCAGAAGCAGAGATAGGGTGGATTTCAAACAAAAAGTATTGGAATAATGGCTATATGAGTGAAGCTGTTAATGCAGTTATTAATAATGCATTTGATAATTTATCTATATGTAAAATAGTAGCAACCTGCACAGATAAAAATATTGGGTCATACAGAGTTATGGATAAATGTAATATGAAAAGATTAAGCTTGGAAAAGAATCATAAAGCAATGCGAAAGGGAATTGAAGCAGTTTATGATAAATTAACATATATTATTGATAAATACTGAATATGAGTTATAGATTAGGATTTTCATTATAGTATTAGTATCTTAACAATTAATAAAAAGTTCCAATTATTCATAAAATGGTTCTTGATTAAGAATAAGCCACTGGAATTTAGAGGAGATATTATGTCTTTCAAGATGTAATATCTTTTTTAAATTTCTCTTAAAGTTATATAAATATGAAAAAATTGCAGTATTTTAATAGAAAAAAATTTATTAAATTTACTGCAATTTTATTAAGTAAAACATATATCTTAAATGTAGGCATTTAAAAATAACAAATTAGTATGTTTTCATATGCCTAAAATAATTTAAGAGGAATGATAAATATGAGAGAAAGAAAATATGTAAAATTTAGAGTTGATATGTATGATGGTACAAAATTTAAAATAATAGATATGAAACCTGAAAGAGATCTTGTTCACTATATTTGGACTAGATTTGTAACTTTAGCTGGAAAGGTTAATTTAGAAGGGGATTTATATCTTTCAAAAAACATTCCATATACAATAGAAACTTTAGCAATAGAATTTAATAGAGATACGGATCAAATTAAATTAGCATTAGATGTTTTAATAGAATTAGAAATGATTGAAATTACTGAAAATAATATTTATAGAGTGAAAAATTTTGCAAAGCATCAAAATATTAAGATCAAGGAAAAAATTAATTCTAAGGATAAAGAGGACAAGATAAATAACAAAAAAGTTCAGGTAAAAGAAAATTTAAAAAATGAAATATATTATAATAAAGATAAAGAATTTGAAAATAAAATAAGTCGAAATGAAGCAGAAAATGATACAAATGATGAGATGGGTAATTTAGAAATTACGCATAAAGATATTAACAAAATTTATGACAGTCTTAGTGGACAGAAGATTAATAATAATTCACAGGATAATATTTCTATACTTTTAGAGAAGAAAAAAAGTAAGAAGGCAAATAAGATCAATTGCCTTAATTTTGAAGAAGAAATTAAAGATAATGTAGTATTTTATTTTAGGGATGGAGATGAAAAAGGACTATTGAGTGAAGGGGAGAATGTTATAGAGGCGTGGTCATTTTGATTCATTAATGGTTTCATTATTTTTTAGAGTAAAAATGTATTTCTATTTAATTGTAAGGTAAGAAAAAGCTAAAGTTTCCACAAAACATATATGGTATTTAAAAACTTATTATGATATAATAAAAACTACAAAATAGAAATTATGATGGGAGAATAAAATGAATAATAAAAGTAGTGTTATTAAATTAATAAAAATATTGTTAGGAGCATATATAGGTATAGCAGTTCTATTATTAGTAACTAGCAGCTTAGTGCTAGATCTCAGCTTAAATGCAATGATTCTAGTAGTAATATTTGTAGTATGTACATTAGGTTATGGTATATTTATAAAAAATAAAAAATTTATAATAACAGCAGCAATAGTTGCTATATTGTATATTATAGCTATTATTGCATGTAGCCCATTAATAAGCTATAGTGCTCATAGAAATTTAATAGGCAATATAGAAGAAGTAGATTTTTCAAGTCAAATAGAATATATGGATATAAATCAATTACCTACTATAGACAAGGAACTTGCTAATAAACTTGCTGATAAAAAATTAGGCGAAATTACAAGCCTTGGAAGTCAAGTTACTGTTGGAGAATTGAACATGCAAAGTGTAAATGGACAATTATGTTATGTAGGACCACTTGAATATTCATCTTTTCTTAAATGGGTTACGAATAGGGAAGGTACAATAGGATATGTTAAGGTGAGTGCTACAAATCAAAATGATGTTGAATTAGTCACTACCCTTGATGGAAAAGATATTAGAATTAAATATTTAAATTCAGCGTATCTTTTCAGTGATTTAGATAGAGCTGCTTATTTTAGAGATATGAAAGCAGGGCATACAGATTATACCTTTGAGTTAGATGATACTGGAAGACCTTATTGGGTAGTTACAAGATATGATACTGGAGTTGGAATTAGCGAAACAAAGGCTACGGGTGCATTAGTAATGGATGCCCAAACAGGAGAGTCTAATGTATATGATATAAACAATTTACCAAGCTGGGTAGATAGAATACAACCAATGAACTATATTAATAGATATATAAATAAGTGGGGAGAATTAGTTCATGGAGTTTTAAATTTCACAGATAAAGATAAACTAAAGACGACTGGTGGAATGAATATTATCTATGACAAGAATATTTGTTATTATTATACAGGTATAACTTCAGTGGGTAGTGATGAATCCCTTGTAGGATTTACTTTAACTAATACTAGAACTGGAGAAACTAAAATGTATAAAACTGCTGGTGCAACAGAAGAAGCAAGTATGAAATCAGCGGAAGGGAAGGTTCAACAATACGGATATAAAGCAACCTTCCCATATTTAATAAACATACAAAATGAGCCAACATATTTTATGACATTAAAGGATTCTAATGGATTAGTTAAGCAATATGCTATGGTAAATGTTAAAAATTATAATACTGTAGGTGTAGGAGATACTCTTCAAGCTACTTTAAATAAATATCTTGAAGGATTGACTAATTCAAATATTTCTCTTGAAAGTGGAAATAAAGAAGAAATGCTAACAGGTGAAGTTGAAAGAATAGGATTGGTCATTAAAGAAGGAACAAGTATTTATGACATTAAACTTAAAAATAATGAAAATATTTTCAGCGTTTCAACCGAAACATCTAGAGCTGTGGCATTAACTAAACCTGGAGATTCTGTAGAAATGAAATTTATTAAGGTTGGAGATAGTAAATACATTATAATAAATTCATTTGTTAATTTACCAGTTGAAAATTTAGTAGAGAAAAAAGGGGAATAATAAAAAAATAATTAAAGTTTAATATTGTAATTTAAAAATGGATATGATATACTAAGAATGTTCCTAAGGGAATAAAAAAATATATCAAAGATTTAATTAGATTAAAATTTCTCCTTATGAGAAAGTATTAGTTAAGTAAGTCTTTAATTTGGAGGAATTGTAATGGAAGATAAAACATTAGTATGTAAAGATTGTGGAAATGAATTTGTATTTACAACTGGAGAACAAGAATTCTACAAAGAAAAAGGATTTGAAAACGAACCAGTAAGATGTCCTGATTGTAGAAGAGCTAGAAAGCAACAAAATAACAGAAGATAGTTTCTGTTTGAAAAAAGAGCTATAAGAGTTTACTCTTATAGCTCTTTATAATTAAAAAAGAACTCTATTAAAGTATATAGTATAGAGTTCTTTTTGCGTACATTTTAATAACTGTTATTGTATTTCTTTTCACGTGTCTAATTTATATAATCATTTTGAAAGTATAGTTTTGATCTTGATATGAGTATAAAAATTAAACCTATTAAATAATATATAACAAAGTTAGTATTATTTAATAGGTTTATTAGACACTCGAAAAATATATAATATTAATAATTTACATTTAATTAAGATTTAAATTCAAGAAATCTATAGCTTCAGTTTCACTAATGTCTTTAATAAAAGAAACTTCCTGAACTAAAAATTTATGAGCAGTGTTAAAAAGTTGTTTTTCACTAGCATTTAAAGACTTTTCTTTGTTCATAAGTATTAAATCATAAACTACTTCAGCACTATCCTTAAGAGAACCAGATTTTATTTTAGTCATATTATTTTGATATCTTTCTTTAGCTGATATACTTTCTAAACTATTAATTTTGTTAGTAAGATCAAATAATATATCTTCTAAAGTAGAATTATCAGTGATTTTACGCAAATTTGAATTTGATATTTTATCACTTGGAATCATTATTTCGAGATTATTTGATAGAATTTTAACTATTATGTACTCTCTATTCTCACCAGAAAAAATTTTATCTTCGATTCTATCAATAATACCTATACCTTGCATTGGGTAAACAACTTTATCTCCAATTAAAAACAAAAAAATACACCTCCATAATTATTTATACCCTCAAGGAGTACATCGTCTCATGTCTAGCTATTTAAAAACTATTATCTCTTTAGATAATATCTAAGAACATTAGTCACTCACATTAAGAGTAAGCTAGAAACCTTGTGAGTGTATCTATATTATACCATAATAAGTTCAAAAATCAAAATTTTAATATATCATATATTTAATATAGTGTCAATAATATTTTATGAAATATATATTAAATCAATTTAAGTATATTGGTATAGCCTAGTACCTAGTAAAGAATCGTCATAAGAGAAATATATATAAATTAAAGTTAATAATAGACACATTGTGAGGAAATATTATAAGGAAATGAAGAGCAAGAAAAAGAATTAAAAGAAACATTGAAAAAATTCGGAAATATATAAGTAATATAAAAACTTGATAATAAAAATTGTTTGATGTAAAATTAAGGAAATGATTACAATAAGAGGAGGTTGCTAATATGAAGGGCAAGAAAAGAAGAGAATTAAGGAAAAGATCTATAAAAAGTGATAGGAAGATAAATCAAAAAAATAAAAATTTGATTATAGATAAAATTTTATCCTATAATCCTATGATCCTTAAAGGCATTGAGGAATATAAGGATGCAAATAAGGATTTTACACTTCTAATATTTCTTTGCGCTTTGTTAATTAATTTTCCATTAATTTCAGTACCTTGTTGCATACTATCTATGATTTTCCTTATGAAAATGTTGCAATTTATAAGATATAAAAGCATATATAATATAGTAATAAAATTAGCAAAAGATTTATCCTTTAAGGGAATATATGATAGAGAAAAAACTGAGGATATGATAGACGATTTTAAAATTAAATATGGAGAAGATATTATTGAATATGAGGAATTAGCAAAAATGTTAGATGAGTATGACACTTTCGTAACTAAAATTGAATATGTTTTAAATAATATTAATATAAAAGAAGAAAGAAGCATTAACAATGAAGATGTTTTCAGAAAAAATGGAGGAATATCATTTCTTAATAAAGATAATAATATAACTTGTAGAGATATTAAAGGTAATCAACATAATAGCAGTGAAGTGAAGACTTATTATAAAGATATCAATGAAAAATTTGCTGTGCTTTACAAAAATAAAGATGGAAACATAAAAAAAATTCATAAAGCTATAGAATTTTTTGATGATGAAGATGATAAAACCTATAATAATCAAGATGCAGTTATATTAAATAATATAAATAGAGACAATAAAAAGCTTACAATATATTTATATAAGAAATCATCAAATTTACAAAAAAATGCATTATAAAGTACCATTTTATAATTAATAATTCTAACAAAAAAATAATTTGAAGAAAATAGTTATATGGACAACTCCTATTAATATTTAGCATATGCAAATGCTAAATATTAATAGGAGTTGTCTTTTTCTTTATTTTATAATAAAATCTAATAGGCATAGAAGTAAGAGTTTATCAAAAATTATTATATTTATGAATATATTAAGTTATTATGGAGGAAAATATGCAAGATGTAATGGTAATAGGTATAGCTGGTGGAAGTGGATCTGGAAAGACTACGTTATCAAAAAGGATAAAAGAAGTTTTTAATACTGAAGTGGTGATTCTTTGTCATGATTATTATTATAAATCCAATGAAGGAATTGCTTTAGAAGAGCGTAAAAAACTTAATTACGATCATCCTAATTCTTTTGACACAGATCTTTTAATTGATCAGCTTAAAAGGCTAAAAGAAGGAAATACAATATATCACCCTGTTTATTCTTTTGTTGAACATACAAGATTAAATGAGACTGTTGAAGTGAAGCCAACAAAGGTAATAATTATTGAAGGGATATTAATATTTGAAAATAAAGAACTCTGCGATTTAATGGATATCAAGGTTTTTGTAGATACAGATGCAGATGTAAGAATAATAAGAAGGTTACTTAGAGATGTGCAGGAACGCGGAAGAGATTTAGATTCTGTAGTAAATCAATACTTAAGTACAGTAAAACCCATGCATGAAGAATTTGTTGATCCGAGTAAAAGAAGGGCAGACATAATAATTCCAGAAGGTGGAGAAAATGAAGTTGCTTTAAGCATGCTCTTAGAAAAAATTAAAAGTTTATTAATCTAAAACTAATAATATATAACGTACTGGGATTTAGAAAATTTAAAGTTTTACATATATTCTGCTAAAATAAAGGAATTTTATTGTTTTAGTTACTAAAAACTTGGCTGTGGATTTCTGGCATTAAAAATGGGACAACTATTGAATTTAATATTTCTTTTGTATCTTTTCCATCATAGCTCCACCTAAATATGTGAATTTTAAAAGAAGCTTTTTTATTTTAATTTGTTAAATAGTAGCAAATTGACTATTGTATAAGGTACTGTAGAAACCATTTTGTGATAGCAATTCATCATGATTACCGTGTTCTATGATTTGGCCATCTTTTAATACTAATATTATATCTGCTTGCCTTATGGTAGATAGTCTATGTGCTATTATAAAACTGGTACGTCCAAGCATAATTTTGTTAAAAGCTTCTTGTATATTTATTTCAGTTCGTGTATCAATACTACTTGTGGCTTCATCTAAAATAAGCATAGGTGGATTTACAAGCATAACTCTTGCAATGCAAAGTAATTGTTTTTGACCAACAGAGATTTTTGCATAAATGATGATGCAAGAACTACAATTTTATGAGCAAGAGCAAGAGCAGGTCTTGGAATTGGCATAGTACCTAAATCAGCTATTAATTTTGAATTCATGGATAATATTAAATATAAATTAATAAATAATGATACCTTAAGAACTCAAATTTCTGCTATTTGGATAAAAGAGAGATATTTATCCTTGGCCGCAAAAAGATTTTTAGAGTTTTTTAAATAGGAGTTGGAAAATACAAAATAAAATGTTAATATAAATTAAGTAAATAATATTTAAGTTTAAAAGGGGACTATTACGGATGAGAAAAGTAGAAGCAATAATTTTTGATATGGATGGAGTATTAATTGATTCAGAAAGAAGATCTTTTGAATGTTTTCAAGAAGTTTTTAAAGAATATAATTATAAAATGGATGAAAAGTTTTATTTGAGATTAATAGGAAGAAATGTTAAGAGCATAAAAGTAATAATGGAAGAAGAGTATGGAACTGATTTTCCATTTGACACTATATATAAGAAGAAGGCTAATTTAGCAGGAGAAATTACTGATAGAGATGGAGTAATAATTAAACCGGGAGTTCATGAAATATTGGATTATTTGAATAAAGAAAATTATAAAATAGCAGTGGCTACTTCAACAAGAAGAGAAAGAGCACTTCAATTATTAGAACAGGCAAAAATAAAGGACAAGGTTAATTATATAATTTGTGGAGATCAAGTTGAAAATTCTAAGCCAGATCCAGAAATATTCTTAAAAGCAGCAAAAGGATTGGATGTAAATCCTGAAAAATGCATAGTTATAGAAGATTCAGATGCAGGAATAACAGCAGCCCATGCAGCTAAGATGATAGGCATACATGTTCCTGATATGAAATTTCTAGATGATGATACTAAGGAATTGGCGTTTAAGATATGTAATAATTTAATAGATGTAAAGAACTATTTAAAAGAAACTAAAGAAAACTAGAAGTGTTAATTATAATAAAGTTAGGTACATGAAAGCATTAGATAGGGAATAGTGTCTGTTAATTTCTTTCATCAGCCTTAAAATAAAAATAGGAATGCCTCAGAATTTGAGGCATTCCTATTTTTTATTGATAAATCATTTTAGGTTGAATTAACTTTGGCTTATATCCATTATCTATTAGTGCTTTCATAATTGATTCTTTATGGTCATGACCAAAAGTTTCCATAGTAATTTCAAGTTCAACTGCATTATTACGATTAATGCTAACAAATTGATTATGATCAAGCTTAATTATATTACCTTGAGCTTCCGCAATTACCTTAGATACATTTGTAAGTTCTCCTGGCTTGTCTGGAAGTAAAACGGAAAGTGTACAAATACGTTCTCTTTCAATTAAACCATGTTGTACTAAAGAAGCAAAAGTAATTACATCCATATTACCACCACTTATAATAGATACAACTTTTTTATCCTTAACTTCTAAGTGCTTAAGGGCCGCAACAGTTAATAATCCTGAATTTTCAGCAAGCATCTTATGATTTTCTAGCATATCTAAAAATGCACCGATTAATTCATGATCCTCAATTGTAATAATATCATCAATATTTTTTTGTATGTATGGGAACAGTTTAGAACCTGGAGTTTTAACAGCAGTACCATCAGCTATAGTATTAACATCTGGAAGAGTGACAACTTTTCCTGCTTTTAATGAGGCTTGCATACAATTTGCACCTGCTGGTTCTACACCAATAACTTTAATATTTGGATTAAGAAGCTTTGCTAAGGTAGAAACACCAGTAGCAAGTCCACCTCCACCAATTGGAACTAAAATAATATCAACAGTTGGAAGTTCTTTTATTATTTCCATTGCAATAGAGCCTTGGCCAGTTGCAACATCTAAATCGTCAAAAGGATGGATAAAAGTATAACCTTTTTCTGCAGCTAGTTCTAATGCATAATTGCAGGCTTCATCATAAACATCACCATGTAATATAACTTCTGCACCATATGCCTTTGTACGGTTTATCTTCATAAGTGGAGTAGTAGTCGGCATAACTACTATTGCTTTTGCATTATATTCTTTTGCTGCATAGGCAACTCCTTGTGCATGATTACCAGCGGAAGCTGTTATAAGTCCCTTGTTTCTTTCTTCGCAAGTAAGAGTACTAATTTTGTAGTAAGCTCCTCTAATTTTATACGCCCCTGTTTTTTGCATGTTCTCAGGCTTCAAATAAACTTTATTGCCTGTCATATCTGAATAATAATCACTGTAAACTAATTTCGTTTTTAATATTACTTTTTGCACAATCTCATATGCTTCCTCGAATTTATCTAATGTCATCATTTTAATAACCCCTTCTGTATGTATAATAAATATATAAATATCAATAGTTTTATGATAACATTTTAGAAATTTATGTCAAGGTACACTTTGCCTCAATAGTTTTGCCTTTAAACTTTTGAATTATAACTGAAAAAATTTAATTTCAAAAGGTAATTAATATTGGTAAAGAGTAAAAAATAGTAAGGTTATAGTAATTTTTATGAATAAAATAATTAGAAGATTTAGACAATAAATAAAGGAAGAAGCACAATTTTAATAAGTACTTCTTCCTTTATTTATTTAATTAGTGACCTTTGTGTTTTTCAAGCTTTTTCTTTTTCTTTAAATAAAGTCTTCTTTCTTCTTCTTGCTCTTTTTGTTCTTTGGATTTTTTCTTACGTTGTAGCTTACCTTCTTCATGTTGCAGTTTGATAGCTATTTGAGCTTTAGTCCATATTCCTTTTGCAGCTGTTTCTTTTTGAATCTTTCTTTGTAATCTTTTTGGATTTTGCTTTTTTTCAGTGAAAGTATTTTTATCAGATGAAATTGGATTACTAAAATTTAATGAATAGAATTTGTTCAATATAAGTTCATAAGTTTCTTCTTCTTTAGGCTCTGGCCCAAAAGTGAATTTACATACCTTGTATTCATCATTTTGGGTAACTTCAAAGATACCAATCCAAAAGGGATCGTTAAAAAGAACTGTTAAATTAATTTGTGATATCATAATTAAATCCTCCTGTAGATATAAATTCTTAGAGAATGGACAACCCAGGAGGGCAGGTTACTGCTATATTATTATATAGGTTCTGACTACCAGCAGAAACTGTGTTTTTATCTCTTAAGTAATACTATAAACTAAAATTGATTTGATTAAAAGGGTCTTATAAAAAAGCTTTGTAGCTATTCTATAAGTTCGAGGAAACATAAAGAGTTATAAATTGTAAAAAATATCAAACATAAATTAGTTAAAACTGCAAATTTGGCAAAAATCACATGTATGTGTATTCATTTTAACTTAAATAGTCCCAATAAAGTGAAAACTATGATAGAATATAATATAATATGTCAAATTGGAGTGATTGCTAAATATATGACAGAATAAGGAGCTTTAAGTATGAGAAAAAAGTTGAGAATCTGCTGCATACCAATTATATTTTATTTATCCACCCGGATATCAAGTTATCTTAATTCGTCGAATGACTTTGGAGACTTATCAATTTCAAACTCAATTCAGCAGATAAGTAGAAATAATCTAAATGAAAAAAGAGCTTATCCGGCATATGATACAATAATGAAAGAAGATGGAATGCCTCATTATAGAGTGCTCTTTTGGCTTCCTAAAGAGGCTACGAAGTTTGTTCCTTATGCCGATAGTGGAGTGAATACAGATGTTTCTTCTCATGGATCTGTAGAAAAATGGTCAGTGGAAGAAACTAAAATTACTAATGAGCGAGAAAAGTTGGTATTTATTTTTGTTCCGAAAACGTTTGTTTATTTATATGGAGATGGCTTCGAAAAAGTTATACACTTAAAATATAGTTAGTACATAATCTGATTAAAAATGTATAATTAACAATTAACGGTGAAGGATAAAAAGCTTGCTGAGAAAGTTATACTAGCTAAATACAAGATTTGGATATTCACTTTTCTTTTAGAATTATTAAAACTATTAATTTAATAATGTAGAAGTTTAATTATAACGTATATATTATAAACTTCTGTGTACTTTTAAAAGGGGCTGTTGCATTTTGCAACAGCCCCTTTTAAAATCAATTGTTATAATTCTGTCATTAAACTATTTTAGTTGTCCAATCCTCACAATTCCAAGTTTCAGTTATTATATCTCTATAAAACTCAGGTTCATGGGATACTATAAGGATTGTGCCTTTATATTCTTGTAATGCTCTTTTTAACTCATCTTTTGCATCTACATCTAAATGGTTTGTAGGTTCGTCTAGGATTAATATGTTTGTTTCATTGTTTAGAATTTTGCAAAGCCTAACTTTTGCAGCTTCTCCACCTGATAAAACTCTTATTTGAGAGTCAATCTGTTTACTTGTTAATCCACATTTAGCAAGAGCACCTCTTATTTGGGATTGAGTATATCCGGGAAATTCTTGCCAAGCCTCTTCTATACATGTATTTTTATTATTTTTTCTATCTTCTTGCTCAAAATATCCTATGTATTGATAATCACCAAGGTTAACCTGTCCACTAAGCGGTTTAACTGTTCCAAGTAAACTTTTTAGAAGTGTTGATTTACCAAGTCCATTAGCTCCGACTAGTGCTATTTTTTGACCTTTTTCCATGTATAAGTTAAGTGGCTTTGTAAGAGGTGTGTCATATCCTATAACTAAATCATGAGTTTCAAATATGATTTTACTTGGAGCTCTAGCAGTTTTAAAAGTAAATTCTGGTTTTGGCTTTTCCTTTGAAATTTCTATGATATCCATCTTATCTAACTTCTTTTGCCTAGATTTAGCCATGTTAGCAGTAGCAGCATTAGCTTTATTTCTAGCAACAAAATCTTCAAGTCTTGAAATTTCCTTTTGTTGTTTTTCAAAAGCAGCTTCTAATTTTTCTTTATTAATTGCATGTATTCTTTCAAATTCAGCATAATCTCCAACATATCTTGTGAGTTTTCTTTCGTCTACGCTATATATTAAATTTACTATTGAATTTAAAAACGGAATATCATGTGAAATTAATATAAATGCATTTTCATAAGATTGAAGATATCTTTTAAGCCATTCTACATGCTCTTCATCAAGATAATTAGTAGGCTCATCTAAAAGTAAAATATCTGGAGATTCAAGAAGTAGTTTACCTAAAAGAATCTTAGTCCTTTGTCCACCAGATAAATCATTAACATCCTTATCAAGGCCTAAATCTGAAAGCCCAAGTCCTTTGGCAACTTCTTCAACCTTTGGGTCAATTACATAAAATCCATTGTGATCAAGCAAATCTTGGATTATAGCTGTTCTATCTAACATTTTATTTAATTCATCTTCAGTGCAATCACCCATTTTTTCATATAGAGAATTCATTTCTGCTTCTAAATCAAAAAGATATTTAAATGCATCCCTTAAAACATCTCGCATGCTTTGTCCTTTAGTTAAAACAGCATGTTGATCCATATAACCAACTCTAACATTATTTGACCAGATAACACTACCTTCATCAGGCATAAGTTTTCCAGTTACTATATTCATAAATGTTGATTTACCTTCACCATTTGCTCCAATAAGACCAACGTGTTCTCCTTTTAATAATCTAAATGAAACATCTTCAAAAATAGCTCTATCTCCAAAGCCATGATTCATATTCTTAACAGTAAGTACGCTCATTAATTGCCTCCTAAAATTTAAAATAAATTAACAATTAACAGTGGACAATTGACAATGAAGGAACAAACTTTTTTATCAAAAAGAATTTCATCCACAATTGTAAATTGTAAAATGTAAATTGTACATTTTTTAGTTTAAATGATGGAAAGCTAATAGTCAAAGTAAATTTCTAAAAATTTAATCACATTCAAAAGGATTTAGTCTAATATGGTAAATTATATAGAAGTGACCAGTGGAAGGGGAAGGTTGTAGTTTGATTAATCATATTCAAAGAAAAAATTAAAAAAGTTAAATTTTTATTAATAATAGTCCTATTTTTGGGCAAACTTATTAATGTAAATAAAAGGACTTATAAATCTAAATATTTATCTTAATTTAAGAACATAGTTTTAATGAAAGGAGATATTGTAATGGGAAATTTAACTAATGAAATAAGAGAAAAAGCTGAAAAGATGGGGTGTGAAATGAAGGGGTTAGCACAAGATATGGGAAGTGAAATGAGGGATATGGGAGAAATTATGAAGGTGAAAGCAGAGAGATTAAGTGATGAGATAAAAAAAAGAATGATGAGATAAATTATAAAGGTTAGTAAATTTAATTGATTTACTAACTTTTTATAATTTACGCATATGAATAAATTATTTATTAAGTTTATCTAAAAGTAACACAAAAAAATAGAAATCATATTATATAGTTGACACAGGGTTAAAGGGTAAGCAAACTACCTCTATCTATTAATTTTCCTTTTCTTAGTGCAATGGGCAAGACATCATGCTTAAAAAGAAATTTTTTTATTTCAGATCCCCACTTGTAACTATCTAAATCACCAAAGAAAGCCATCTTATTATTTGAGATCATACCACCAACCCCACCTATAAAACCATAATTTAATGAAGGTAGTAATATATCTCCAGGAGGAAGCAAAAGAATATCAAAGTCATATTCTTTCAAAGATTCAAAAATTCCTTTGTCACTTGTGATTAATGCATTGTCTCTGACAGGCAGAATCGAACACTTGGTGTATCCTTGAGAAACATTAACATGTACTTTTGAATTTTGAGATTTTAAAAGTTCTTCATCGCTGTATTTTAAATTGTGAATAAAATAATTTTCTAAAATTAAAGAATTTAAAATAATATCACAAGGATATGTATTGGACAATGAATTTTTTGAAATAATATAGTGTATGTTATTTGATTTAAGAATTTCTTTGAAACATTTTGAAATATCTTTTTGAACAATAATTTGAGAGTGTGATTTATTTTTTAGTATATTTAGCTGAATATCAGGATGACCATTTATAGCTTCATAAACTTTGTTACACTTAGGGACTAATATTGGATTCACATTTAATATTGAAAGGTTTAGTAATTCTTCTTTAGTAACTCTATAATCAACGAAACAATGCATATATATCTCCTTTGAAATGTATAATTGATAATTTATATTCAATATTTAAAGTATTGTTTTGAATTATAGATTATATTTTGAACTTAAAATTATAACCTGTCAATTAAGTATTAATAATCTAAGGCAGATTCAAAAAAATAAAATATAAATTTTGCATAGCTATAAAAATTTTATACATACTAATATTAAGAAGGGAGTGAAATCCATGCTTATTTTAAAATTAGCTTATAATGAAGATTTAAACTTTTTCAATGAATTACAAGAGCTAAGAGAATTACTAAAGAAAAAAGATATATTAGTAGGATTTGTTGAAAGTATAGAAAAGAAAACTCATGTGATTGAGATAATTTGTGAAGAAAATTGTTATAATGAAAAAGTAGAAGAGATTATTAATTTATATATTAGTAATATTTTATATAAAATAGTTATAGATAATTATAGAAAAAAAGAAATTTTTGAATTTATAACTGACAATTATTTTTTCTTAAAACAACGTGAAATATTAGAAGTGGAAGATGAAATAGTAAAAGTATTAAAATATGAAGAAGCAACTAAAAATGAAGACTCTATATATTGTTTAAATAGAATAAATTCAATGGTAGAGAAAATAAAAGATTGTATACGCGAAAAACAAGAGATTAATATAGATGGTTTTATAACTTTTAGAATGAAAAAACTTAGAGGAGACATAGAGAGTATTATAGACAAAGTGGTAGAAAGATATATGGTGGAAAAAGAGTATAAAGAATTTGTGAAATTATTAAAGTACTTTGTAGAGATACAAGAATGTAAAATAGAAGAAATAAATATAATAATAGAAGAAAATAACAACTATATAATAAAAAATGGGGATGGGAAAGACTTATATTATGATTTTTTAAAGGAAATTACAGCAGAACAAGGCAGATTAGAATTAAATATGGAAGATGTATTAATAAGTGGTCTTATAACAAGTGCGCCTAAAAATATAATCATATATGGAAAAGAAAAGTGTACTAATAAAGAATTTTTAGATACAATAGAAAATGTATTCGGCAATAAAGTAACTTTTCATGAATGTTATAGTAATATTAACGATAAAAAAATAATAACAAAAAATGTTGACATGTATTAAACGTGATGATATACTAATACATGTTAAGAAGAAACAGCCGTTTCTCACCCTACAGTGTTTATAAACTACTAGTATGGGTATTTGATGAAGAGTTATTATTGAGTATTTGATAATATGAGACGGCAGTGATGCCGTCTTTTTATTATGTATAGAGTTTTTCGGAGGTGAAAAATATTAATAAAGATTTTTCTATGAATGATCAGATTAGAGAAAAAGAAATTAGACTAATAGGAAGCAATGGGGAACCATTAGGTGTTGTCCAAACGATCGAAGCAAAAAGACTTGCTGAAGAAAAAGATATGGATCTAGTTATGATGTCTCCTACTGCGAAGCCACCAGTTTGTAGGATTATGGACTATGGTAAGTATGTATATGAGCAATCTAAAAAAGAAAAAGATGCTAAGAAAAAGCAAAAAATCGTAAGTCTTAAAGAAGTAAGATGTAGTTTAACTATTGAGGAACATGACATTGATATAAAAGCAAAAAATGCAAGGAAGTTCCTATTAGAAGGGGATAAAGTTAAAATCACTGTTAGATTTAGAGGTAGAGAAATGGAACTTTCCCATATGGGACAAAAGATTCTTGATAACTTTGCAGCTAAATTAGAAGATGTCTGCCTAGTAGAAAAAAGACCTAAAAGAGAAGGCAGAAACATGACAATGGTTATAGGCCCTAAAAAGGTATAACTTGAGAGGAGGATTTAATCATGCCAAAAATGAAAACTCATAAAGGTGCAGCAAAAAGATTTAGAATAACAGGTACAGGAAAATTAAAAAGAGGTAAGGCATTTAGAAGCCATATCTTAACAAAGAAGAGCTCAAAAACTAAGAGACATCTTAGAAAAGCTGGATATGTTTCAAAATCACAATTAAAAGTAATGAAGAAATTATTACCATACCTATAATATAGAATTAATACAGGAGGTTTAAGTAATGGCAAGAGTAAAAAGAGCGAAAAATGCCCGTAAAAACCATAAAAAAGTTTTAAAACTTGCAAAAGGATACTACGGTGGAAAAAGTAGGTTATATAAAACTGCAAATGAATCAGTAATAAGAGCAATGAGAAATGCTTATGTTGGAAGAAAGAATAAGAAGAGAGACTTTAGAAGCATATGGATCGCAAGAATTAACGCAGCTACAAGAATTAACGATCTTTCATATTCAAAATTCATGAATGGAATCAAATTAGCTGGAATAGATATCAACAGAAAAATGTTATCTGAAATAGCTATAAATGATCCTAAAGCGTTTGCAGAATTAGTAGAAGTTGCTAAAAAACAAATAAACGCTTAATACATAAAATGCGACTTAGGTCGCATTTTTTTTGTATACATAATAAGTTTGATATGTTGTGAAATAATTTTTTGAGTTTTCATTTATCAAATAATTTGATAATATAAGAATGTTATAAAGTTATAACTTAACAATGTATGAATCATTATAAAAACATGGTGGGATTAATTAACCTTTGAGGTGAATGTATGGAACGAAATTTAATAAAAAAATCAAAACTTAATGCAGTTCAAATTCTTGCAATAGGATTTGTATTACTTATTTTAACTGGAGGACTTATACTTAGTTTGCCGGTTTCGTCAGCTAATGGAGAATACACAAATTATTTAGATTCAGTTTTTACAGCAACTTCAGCAGTATGTGTTACAGGACTTGTTACAATAGACACAGGTACTCATTGGAGCATTTTTGGCAAAATAGTAATAATGCTTTTAATTGAAACTGGCGGGCTTGGTTTTATGTCACTTGCCACTTTTGTAGCAATATTGCTAGGGAAAAAAATAACACTTAGAGATAGACTTATTATGCAAGAAGCTATGAATGCTTTTAACATACAAGGACTTGTGAAAATGGTTCAATATGTTTTAGGATTTGCAGTTGGTATTCAATTTATTGGAGCATTACTACTATCAACACAATTTATACCAGAGTTTGGATGGAAAAAAGGCATTTTTTACAGTATATTTCATGCAGTATCTTCTTTTTGTAATGCAGGTTTTGATTTGTTTGGAAATTTTCAGAGTGTAGTTAGTTATTATAATAATCCAGTTGTTTTATTGACTATAGCTGGACTTATAATTTTGGGGGGACTTGGATTTACTGTTTTAATTGAAATGTTTAACTTTAGGAAAAGAAAAAGATTATCAACTAATTCAAAAGTTGTATTATTAATTACTACTAGCTTAGTTGTTTTAGGAACTGTGTTTATATTTATTGTAGAATATAAAAATCCGCAAACAATTGGGAATATGAATATTAATGATAAAATATTGAATTCTTTTTTTGCATCTGTTAGTCCAAGAACAGCAGGATTTAATAGTGTTTCAACTGATGGAATGACTATGTCAGGAAAACTTATGACAATAATATTAATGTTTATCGGGGGTTCGTCAGGTTCAACAGCTGGTGGGCTTAAAACAGCTACTTTTGGAATACTTATTTTTACTGTAATTTCTGTACTGAAAGGTAGAGAAGAAACAGAGGCTTTTGGAAGAAGATTTTCAAAGGAAACAGTGTACAAAGCGTTTACTTTATTTTCTGTTTGTATGATGATAGTAATAACTGTAACTATGATACTTAGTATAACAGAGCCGGATAAACTTTTTATAAACTTGCTTTATGAAGCTACATCAGCATTTGGAACAGTAGGATTAAGTACAGGGGTAACCCAACACATATGTTCAGCAAGCAAAATAGTGCTTATACTTACAATGTATTTTGGTAGGGTTGGTCCGCTAACAGTAATTTTAGCTGTGATTAATAAAAGGAAAAAAAGTGGAATTAGATACCCAGAAACAAAAATATTAATTGGATAGGGGAAATTAAGATGGCAAAAAAACAATTTGTTATACTTGGACTTGGTAGATTTGGAGCTTCAATAGCTACAACTGTATATAATTTAGGCCATGATGTATTAGCAATAGATAAGGATGAAGATAGAATTCAAGAAATTGCAGATAATGTTACTCATGCTGTACAAATGGATGCAACTGATGAAAATTCATTAAAAACTTTAGGCATTAGAAATTTTGATGTAGCAGTAGTAACTATTGGGAATAATATTCAAGCTAGCATAATGGCAACTCTATTAGTTAAAGAAATGGGCGTTAAATATATAATAGCAAAAGGTAATAGTGACATGCATGCTAAAGTTTTATATAAAATTGGTGCAGATAGAGTGATTTTGCCTGAGCATGATATGGGAGTAAGGGTAGCTCATAACTTAGTATCTTCAAATATATTAGATTATATAGAATTATCTGCAGAACACAGTATGGTAGAAATTGAAGCATTAAGCGAGTGGAATAATAAATCAATAAAAGATATAAAAATAAGAGGAAAATATGGTATAAATGTGGTAGCAGTAAAAAATGGGAATAGCATAAAGGTATCTCCTTCAGCAGAATATGTAATAAAAGATAAAGATGTTTTAGTAGCTCTTGGTACTAGTGAGGATCTAAGCAAGTTTGAAAGTATGCTAGGCAAAAAAAGTAAATAGTTTTGAGGTGTAAGACTTTGGTATGTATTGAAAGCAAAGAAAATAATTTATTTAAGCAGACAAAAAAGCTTAAAGAAAGAAAAAACAGAAGTAAAAGTAGTAAATATATGATTGAAGGATTTAGATTAGTTCAAGAAGCATTCAAAGCAAAAGTAGATATAGACTATTTAATTGTTACAGAAGATGCTTTGGGAAAGATTGATCAATTTTTACTAGATTATATAACGGAAGATATAAAAATTTATAAAATAAATGAAAGTTTATTTAAAGAGCTTGTTTCGACAGAAAATCCACAGGGGATACTTGCAGTCATAAATATGAATATAATACCAGTAAATGCTAATGGAGAGTTTTATTTACTTTGCGATAAGTTGCAAGATCCAGGCAATTTAGGTACTGTAATTAGAACAGCACATGCAGCTGGAGTGAAAGGAATAATTTTAACTAAAGGAACAGTTGACATATATAATGAAAAAACAATTAGGTCAACAATGGGTTCAATATTCTATATTCCGATTCAATATGATGATGATAATTTATCTTTAGTTAAAAACTTAAAAGAAGATGGATTTAATTTAGTTGTAACTTCACTTGATACAGATAAGGATTTTTTTGAGGAAGATTTACGAGGCAAGGTGATCTTAACAGTTGGAAATGAAGGTAATGGGGTTAGCAATGAGGTCTTGGATTTAGCAGATACAAAAGTTAAAATACCAATGCCGGGAAATGCTGAATCTTTAAATGTGGCTATAGCAACATCTGTTATAATGTACGAAAAAGTAAGACAAGATAGGTTATGGGACAGTGAATAAGTTTAATATATGTTAATTTATAGATGAAAATGAAATAAACTATTGAATTTTTTATTGTTTATTTGTATAATTAGGTTGTATTAATTAAATAATTAAAAACTGTGAATGAGAAAGTAGATATTAGAAAAGTTTTAAGGGAGAGAAGGTCATAGATTGCAAGCCTTCTTAAATAATATAATATTGAAGTTCGCTCAGGAGTTCTAGCTGTGAAAATTTTAGTAGTAGCTAGCGGCAAAAGAAGTCGTTAATATTAATTGAGTTGGGTAGCTTTTTATTAAAAGCTCCAATTAGGGTGGTAACGCGGATAATTCGTCCCTTTTTATGGGGGATGATTTTTTTATGCAAAAAATTAAACAATGTAAATATTTATGTGTTGAATGCGCAATTTAAAGAAAGTTTACATTGTAATTGTTGAAAGGAGATTTTTATTATGAAAGAGAAATTAAAAGAATTACAAGAACTTGCAGTAAAACAAATTGAAACAGCTATGAAAAGTACTGAATTAGAAGAAATCAGAGTTAAGTTCTTAGGAAAAAAAGGTGAACTTACTACAATATTAAGAAGTATGGGAGGATTATCGCCTGAGGAAAGGCCACTTATCGGAAAATTGGTTAACGAAGCTAAGGCTCTAGTAGAAGAAAAATTAGATGCAACTATAAAAAATATAAAAGATAAAGAAAGAAATGCAAAGCTTTCAAGTGAAACTATAGATATTTCACTTCCAGGAAAGAAAAAAGTTATAGGAAAAAGACATCCTTTAGATTTAACACTTCAAAGCATGGAAGAAATATTTATTTCAATGGGATTTACAATTGAGGATGGTCCTGAAGTAGAACTTGATTATTACAATTTTGAAGCGCTAAATATTCCTAAAAATCATCCTGCAAGAAGTGAGCAAGATACTTTATATATTAATGATAATATAGTACTCAGAACTCAAACTTCACCAGTTCAAATTAGAACTATGAAAAATCAAAAACCACCAATAAAGATGATATCTCCAGGTAAGGTTTATAGATCAGATTCAGTAGATGCTACTCATTCGCCTATATTTTATCAAATGGAAGGAATGGTTATTGATAAAGGAGTCACTTTTGCAGATTTAAAAGGAACTTTAGAATTGTTTGCAAAAAAAATGTTTGGTGACAAAGTTCAAACTAAATTCAGGCCACATCATTTTCCATTCACAGAGCCATCAGCTGAAATGGATGCAACTTGTTTTGTTTGCGGTGGAGAAGGATGTAGAGTATGTAAAGGCAGTGGATGGATAGAACTTCTTGGATGCGGAATGGTTCATCCCGATGTACTTAGAAATTGTGGTATTGACCCAGAGGTTTATAGCGGATTTGCTTTCGGATTTGGTGTTGATAGAATGGTAATGCTAAATTATGGAATAGATGATATAAGATTATTATATGAAAGTGATGTTAGATTTTTAGATCAATTCTAGAAATGATACACATAACCACCCAAAGGTAAAATTAAGGAGGAAAAAACATGAAAGTACCATATAGTTGGCTTAAAGATTATGTTGAAATAAATGTAAGTCCTAAAGAATTAGGAGATAAATTAACCTTAACTGGTTCACAACTTGAAGAACTTATAACTCAAGGAGATGTAATTGAAAAAGTAGTTACAGGAAAAATTGTGCAAATAGTAAAACATCCAGATGCAGAAAAATTAAGCATCTGTCAAGTTAATATAGGAAGCGAAGAAATACAAATAGTTACCGCTGCAACAAATATGAAAGAGCAAGATATAGTACCAGTTGCACTTCATGGCTCAACTTTAGCTGATGGAACTAAAATAAAAAAAGGAAAGCTTAGAGGAGAAGTATCGCAGGGTATGTTCTGTTCAGAAGAAGAACTTGGAACAGCTGGAGATGAACCAGTTCATGGATTGCTGATTTTACCTTCTGATACAGTACTTGGGGCAGATATTAAAGATGTTCTAGGGCTTAATAAAGCAATTTTAGATTTTGAAATAACTTCAAATAGACCTGATTGTTTAAGTATTGTTGGTATGGCAAGAGAAACTGCAGCAGCACTTAGAATAACATATAAAATGCCAAACGTAGAGTATAAAGTTTTAAATCCTGCGAACATTAATGATGAATTAAAAGTTGAAGTTAAGGATGAACTTTGTTCTAGATTTATGGCAAGAGGAATAAAAAATGTTGAAATAAAGTCATCACCAGGTTGGATACAAGAAAGATTACTTGAAGCAGGTATTAGACCTATAAATAACATAGTTGATATTACAAACTTTGTTATGTTAGAAATTGGTCAGCCAATGCATGCTTATGATAAAAGAGAAATTTCATCTAACAAGATTGTGGTCGAAAGATCAAAGGTTGATGAAAAATTTACAACATTAGATGAAACTGAAAGAGTTTTAGACAATTCTATGCTTTGCATAAAAGACAGCGATACAATTATTGGTCTTGCTGGAATAATGGGTGGATTAAATTCAGAAATAAAGGAAGATACTATAGAAGTTATATTTGAATGTGCAAACTTTGATGGAACTAATATTAGAGTAAACTCTAAAAAATTAAACTTAAGAAGTGAAGCTTCAAGCAGATTTGAAAAAGATATTGACCCTAATTTAGCTGAAATTGCAATTAACAGAGCTTGCGCTTTGATTTGTGAATTAGAGGCTGGAGAAGTTATGGAAGGAACTATAGATGTTTACAACAATAAAAAAGAAGCAGGAACAGTAATTGTTGATTCTAATTGGGTAAATTCTTTCCTTGGTACTGACATTTCTAAAGAAGAAATGAAAAGATGTTTAGATAGTGTTGATTTATTTACAAAAATTGATGGAGAAAATTTAGTTGTAACAGCCTCAACTTTTAGAGTTGATATTGCAATTAGAGAAGATATAGCTGAAGAAATTGCAAGGATTTATGGATATGAAAATATTCCTGCAACAATATTCACTGCATCTACTGGTAGAGAACCAAGATACAGAAAAGGCATTTTAGATAATAGAGTAGTATTACTTGCAACAGGTAGTGGATTAAACCAATCTATAAGTTACTCATTTGTATCACCAAAGGTATTTGATAAAATTATTTTACCTGAAGATAGTGAACTTAGAAATGTAGTTAAAATAAGAAATCCATTAGGTGAAGATTATAGTGTAATGAGAACAACAACACTTCCTTCAATGATGGAAAGTTTAGGGAGAAATTATTCTAGAAACAATTCTTATGTTAGATTATTCGAAATGGGAAAAGTATATATAAAGAATGAAGATGATACTAAGCTTCCAACAGAAAAGAACATTATAACTATTGGTATGTATGGAGACTGTGATTATTTAGATCTTAAGGGTGCCGTAGAAAATATAGTAGATGGTCTTGGAATAAAAAATGCCAAGTATGAAAGAGAAAGTGAAAATGTAAGCTATCATCCAGGGAAAACAGCTAAACTTGTTATAGGGAAAAATGTAGCTGGAACTTTAGGCGAAGTTCATTTAGAAGTTTGTGAAAATTATGGACTTGATGTACCATGTTTTGTAGCACAATTAGATTTAGATGCACTATATGAAAGTTCTAATATGGATAAGAAGTATAAACCATTACCTAAATTCCCAGCAGTAACAAGAGATATTGCATTACTTGTTGAAGATGCTATTTTAGTTCAAGAAATTGATGAAACAATACGCAAAGCTGGTGGAAATATAGTTGAAAAAGTAGAACTATTTGATATATATAAAGGAAAACAAATACCAGATGGTAAGAAGAGCATAGCGTATGCAATTGCTTATAGAGATGAAAATAAGACATTAACAGATAACGAAGTTAATAAAGTCCATGAAAAAATACTAAGATCTCTTGAATACAAACTTGGAGCTACATTAAGAGATTAGGTACAATCAAAAAAATAACAAGTCCATTTGCCAGACTATTTTCATCATGCTACGTCGACAAATTGATCTAATAGGCCTGCTATGAGGGCAATTTGTCTCCTTGCCTGATGAAAAATATTCATGGCAACTTTGGAATTGTTATTTATTTTCATGTGCCTTAAAACTATCTTAATAAACTGCCTTAGAATAAATTTTATTTATTCTAAGGCAGTTTATTTTTGTTTTTAAGAATCTATTACGTTTAAGGTATTGAAGAAAAAAATTCAGATTATATATATATATTCCATTAAAACATAAATTAAAAGTGAATAAATATTAAAAAAATATTTATTTTAGGGAGGAAATACTATATTTTTATAGAATAATATAGATAAAGTGGTGCACAGTGGTGCAAAGTGGGTTATAATAGAGTGAAAAGTATGAAATCTATCAAAGTGGGAGCTGAGAATATTGTTCATTGGAGAATACCAACACGGTCTAGATCCTAAAAATAGAATAATTGTTCCAGCGAAACTTAGAGATGGTCTTGGTAATACGTTTGTTATTACAAAGGGTCTTGATGGATGTCTTTACGCTTATCCACTTGAAGAATGGAAAGTACTAGAAGAAAAAATGAAAACTTTGCCTTTAACAAACAAGGATGCAAGATCTTTTGTAAGGTTCTTTTTTTCAGGTGCTTGTGAAATTGAATTGGACAAGCAAGGAAGAGGATTGATTCCACAAAATTTAAAGGAATATGCAGGGATAGAAAAGGACATAGTAAGTATTGGAGTATTGTCTAGAGTAGAAATATGGAGCAAAGAAAAGTGGAATGAATACAATGAGTCAAATATGGATTTTGATTCAATTGCAGAAAAAATGAATGATTTAGGAATATAAGGAGTTTTGATTATGGAATTTAAACATGTATCAGTATTATTAAATGAATGTATAGACGCATTAGATATAAAAGAAAATGGGATTTATGTTGATTGTACTTTAGGCGGTGCAGGACATTCATCTCATATTGCATCGCATTTATCTAAAGATGGAACATTAATTGGAATAGATCAAGATCAAGATGCTTTGAAAGCTGCTAAAGAGAGGCTTAAAGAGTTTGAAAATGTAAAATATGTTCACAATAATTTTTACAATATAGATAGTATTTTGAATGAATTAGATATTGAGAAAGTTGATGGAATTTTAATGGATCTTGGGGTTTCGTCATATCAACTTGATGAAGCTTCAAGAGGCTTTAGTTATATGCATGATGCACCATTAGATATGAGAATGGATAGAGATAGTGATTTTTCAGCTTATGAAATTATAAATAATTACAGCGAAGAAAAATTATATAAAATAATAAAAGATTATGGTGAAGAAAGATTTGCTAAAAGAATTGCCAATATTATAATCAATAGAAGAGCAGAAAAGCCTATTGAAACAACATTTGAACTTGTAGATATTATTAAAGCTGCTATTCCTGCAAGGCTGAGAAGAGATGGACCTCACCCAGCAAAAAGAACTTTTCAAGCTATTAGAATAGAAGTTAATTCGGAACTTAAAATATTAAATAGAACTATAGAAGATGGAATAAATAGATTAAATAAGGGCGGAAGAATGGCTATTATAACATTCCATTCTTTAGAAGATAGAATAGTAAAACTTAAATTTAGAGAATTAGAAAATCCATGTATTTGTCCAAAAGGATTTCCGATTTGTGCTTGTGGAAAATCACCAGTGGTTAAGACTATGCCTAAAAAGGGAATAATACCAACTGAAAAAGAAATTGAAGAAAATCCAAGAAGTAGAAGTGCTAAACTTAGGATAATTGAGAAATTATGATTTTTTCATTAGGGGAAACATTGTGCACGTTTAGGGGATAAGTTTAACTAAGAGTCAAATGTGGAATATACTTCATATGAATGGAGTTTAACTTAATATTAAGTTATAAATAAGTTGGGATGTGAATAAATTGGTGGAAAGAGAATATGATTATATAAAGGGTAGTACAGTATCAGCACCAGAAAGAAAAAGTAGCGTACGTAGACCAAATAAGAAGTATAAACAAATACAAAGGCGAAAAAATATACAAAATAAAAATATTATATTAAGAAAAATAAGAAAGAACGATAGAAAGTATGTCTTTACTGTGGCAGTAGTTATATTTAGTCTGGGATTAATTACCATTACTGGAGATATCAAAGTCTACAATATGCAAAATGGAGTTAGTAATTTAAATGCTCAAATTACTCAAACACAAGAAGAAAATGAAGCGTTAAAAGTAAAATTGGTAAAATCTTCTTCTTTAAAGAATATTCAAGAAAAAGCTACAAGTAAGTTAGCTATGTCTATTCCTAATAAAGAAGAAACAGTGAGAATTGACTTTTCACAAAACTATTTTGAAAACATAAAATCTAATAGCTCTAACAATAGTTCTAACAATAGTACTAAGGGAAGTAATTTGTTCTCTAAATTGATGGATTTAGTAAAATAGTTATGTAAGGTACAATCAAAAAAATAACAAGTCTATTTGCCATCCTATTTTCCATTATAAAGAAAGCTCGACTCATATAACGCTCTTCTTGAGTAAGTGATTCACACCCAAATCATAGACTTTTTGGGTTCACAGCTCACGTCGGCAAATTGACCTAATAGGCCTGCTATGAGGGCAATTCGTCTCTTTGCCTGTTGAAAAATATTCAGGGCAACTTTGGACTTGTTATTTATTTTCATGTGCCTAAAAGAAAGTGCATGGGGGAAATGGATATTGAAAAAGAAAAATTATAAAGATAAGGCAAAAATGCGTCAAAGGATTAGTATGGCAGCCGCTTCGTTGACTGTTGTTTTTGCGATATTGACCATTAGGCTTTCTTATATAATGATAGTTAAGAAAGCTGATTATGCTGCGAGAGCAGAAGAACAATGGACAAGTGAAGTAAAGATTGATGCTATAAGAGGAAGAGTTTTAGATAGAAATGGAAAAGAACTTGCTGTATCTGCCAATGTTTATAGAGTTGACTTTGACTTAAATTCTATTAGATCATATTTAGAAAGAGATTTAAGTCAAATACCAGCAAAAGAAATTGAAAAAATGAAAAGTGTCGGAATACCTATGCCAAGAGGTGATGAGGACTTAACTACTTCTGATATAGCACCTTTAATTGCAACAGCATTAAATTTGGATGTAGAAATGATTAAAGGTAAACTTGAAACTAAACTTCCAAGTGGTGCAAAAGCAGGGTCAGCTACAGTTGTTAGAAGAATAGAAAAAGAACAAGCAGATAAGGTAAAAGCACTCAATATAAGCGGAATTATAGTTTCACCAGATACAAAGAGATATTATCCTAATAATAATTTCTTAGCACATGTACTAGGAACTACTAATCCAGATAATAAAGGTTTAACTGGAATAGAACTTCAATATAATTCATATTTATCAGGAGTTCCTGGTATGAAGATTGCAGAGCTTGATAAAAACAATAGGGATTTGCCTTATACAATATCTCAGTTTACATCACCGGTAAATGGTAAAGATATTACCCTTACTATTGATGAGAAAATTCAATATTTTGCTGAAAAGGCAGCAAAGCAAGCTTATGATGATACTAAAGCTAAAGCGGTATCAATATTGGTTATGGATCCTAAAACTGGAGAAGTTTTAGCCATGGTTAATAAACCTGATTTTGATCCTAATAGTCCATATCAAGGAGTAGAATCTTTTGATGGAGAAAATTATAGTGATAAACTGCAAAAAATGTGGAGAAATAGATTGGTTAATGATACTTTTGAACCGGGATCAATATTTAAAGTAGTAACAGCGATTACAGGATTAGAAGAAAATGTTGTTAATAAGGATACACAATTCAATGACCCAGGATCAATATCTGTTGGTGGTATTAATCCAAAGTGCTGGAAAGCAGGAGGACATGGACTTCAAAATTTCCCGGAGATTATTCAAAATTCATGTAATGTAGCATTTGTACAATTAGGACAAAAGATTGGTAAAGAAAAATTATGTGCTTCTATGAATAAATTTGGATTTGGAAAAGTTAGTGGGATAGATTTGCCAGGAGAAGCCCCTGGAATTGTAAAACCAGTTGGTAAAGTATCTGATGCAGACCTTGCAACAATATCTTTTGGTCAGACAAATACAGTTAATTCAGTTCAATATATGACTGCGTTTAATGCTGTAGCTAATGGAGGAACTTTAATTCAACCTCATGTTATGAAGGAAGTTACTCATGATGATGCAAATAATGTTAATATAGTTGATGAAACTTTTAAGCCAAAAACTACTACAGTGGCAAGCACTGAAAAAACCGCAGAGCTTAGAACATACCTTGAACGTGTTGTTACTGGAGGTTCTGGAACAGGAACTTTTATAGAAGGATATCATATTGGAGGTAAAACAGGTACTGCACAAAAGGTTATTAATGGTAGATATCAAGAAGGAGCATATATTTCATCGTTTGTTGGAATGGCACCAGTCTCTGATCCTAAAGTTACTATTATGATAACTATTGATGAACCAAGCAACGGTGTATATTATGCAGCACAAGTAGCGGTACCACCAGCAAAAACATTGTTTACAGATATTTTTAATTACCTTGATAGTGAATTTTCAAATGAAAATCTAGGTCAAATTACTAGAGATGTTGTAATTCCAGAAATTAGAGGGATGAAAATTGCAGATGCTAAAAAAGCATTAAAAGATTCAAAATTAGATTTTAATATGAATGGAGATGGAGAGTCAGTAATAGAGATGACACCATATCCAGGATATTCAGTAAAAGAAGGTTCGAAAATAAATCTTTACACAAGTGGTGATGCGACTTATAATAATAATGTCGTAATGCCAGATGTTAGAGGATATTCAAAAGAAGATGCTAATTTGCTTCTGAAAAATCTTGGAATGGTAGCTGTTTTTGATGGAAGTGGGATGGTATCAGGACAAGATATTTCACAAGGCGAAGTTATAACTAAAGGGACAACCATTAAATTAACATTAAGTTCAGATTATAAAGATTAAAAGGAACTAATTGAGAGATTTTGAGTTTGTTTAAGTTAAGATAGTCATATTTGTAAAAAGTTTTATACAAATTAGATAAATGATGAAATACTAGCGTGTGGGAATGCTCACATGCTATATTTTTTAGTGGAGGAACAGGCATTGAGAAAGAGAAAGTATATAAATAAAGCAAAAATGCGTCAGAGAATGATAGTTACAGCTTTTTCATTAACGGTTATTTTTTCAATATTAATAATTAGGCTATCTTATATAATGATAGTTAAAAGAGCAGATTATGCAGGAAAAGCAGAAGAACAATGGACAAGTGAATTGAAAATAGATGCTAAAAGAGGAAGAATTCTAGATAGATACGGAAATGAACTTGCTGTGTCTGCTAATGTTTACAGGATAGATTTCGATTTAAAATCGTTAAGTGCATATTTGAAAAGACCATTAAAATCCATTCCAATCAAAGAAATTGATCATATGAAAAGTGTAGGCATTCCAGTGCCTACAGGAGATGGTGGGCTAAAAACTGATGATATTGCGCCTGTAATTGCCAAGGTATTAGATATGGATGTATCAGAAATAGAAAAAAAACTTCCAAGTGGAGCAGATGCAGGATATGTTACTGTGGCACGGAAAATAGAAAAAGATGTAGCAGATAAAATAAAAGAATTTAATATAAATGGAGTTGTAGTTTCACCAGATACAAAAAGATATTATCCCAATAATAACTTTTTATCACAGGCTCTAGGAAGTACTGATTCTGACGGTAAAGGCTTAACTGGATTAGAACTTCAATATAATTCATATTTATCAGGAATTCCTGGAATGAAAATTGCAGAACTTGATAAAAATAATAGGGACTTGCCCTATACAAGTTCACAGTACACATCCTCTATAAATGGTAAAGATGTTACTACTACTATTGATGAAAATATTCAAAATATTGCTGAGAATATAGCTAAGCGGTGTTATGAAAATAATAAAGCTAAAGCAGTTTCAATACTAATAATGGATCCTAAAACAGGAGAAGTATTAGCTATGGTTAACAAACCGGATTTTGATCCTAATAATCCACGTGATGGTGCAGAAAAATTTGATGGAAAAGATAATAATGAAAAAATACAAAAAATGTGGAGGAATAGATTAGTAAATGATACCTTTGAACCAGGATCTATATTTAAAGTAATTACTGCTATATCAGGTCTAGAAAATAATATTGTTAATAAAGATACACAATTTGTAGATAATGGATCAATATCAATAGGAGGGATTACGGTAAAGGACGCGGAACAACAAAATAGACTTCAAAATTTACTTCAAATTATTCAAAATTCATCAAATGTAGGGTTTGTAGAATTAGGGAAAATGATTGGTAAAGAAAAGTTATGTGAATCTATTGATAAATTCGGATTTGGAAAGGTAAGTGGAATTGATTTGCCAGGTGAGGCGCCTGGAATTGTAAAACCAGTTAATAAAGTTTCAATTGCAGACCTTGCAACAATATCATTTGGTCAAACTAACACATTAAATTCGGTTCAATATATGGCTGCATTTGATGCTATTGCCAATGGAGGAACACTTATTCAGCCACATATAATGAAAGAAGTGACTCATAATGACGAAAATAATGTCAATATTGTAGATGAAGTTTTTAAACCTAAAACTTCTATTGTAGCAAGTCCGGAAAAGACAGCAGAACTTAGAACTTATCTTGAAGGAGTTGTAACAGGGGGATCAGGAACAGGGACTTTTATTGAAGGATATCATATAGGTGGCAAAACTGGTACAGCTGAAAAGGTTGTTGACGGCAAATATGGAGAAGGCAAGTATATATCTTCATTCGTTGGAATGGCTCCATCTAGTGATCCAAAAGTTACTATTATGATAACTGTTGATGAACCTAGAAATGGTGAGTATTATGCAGCACAAGTAGCAGTACCATATGCTAAATCATTATTTACTGATATTTTTAACTATCTAAATAGCAAGTTTTCTGATGAAAATAGTAAAAAAATTACTAAAGATGTTGTTATTCCAGAAGTTAGGAATATGAAAGTTGCAGATGCTAAGAAAATATTAAAAGATGCAAGATTAGATTGTAATATAGATGGAGATGGAGAAAAAGTAGTAAATATGACTCCATATCCAGGTTCCTCAGTAAAGGAAGATTCCAAAATAACTCTTTACACAAGTAGTGATGCGACTTATAATAATGATGTTGTAATGCCAAATGTTAGGGGATATTCAAAAGAAGATGCAACTTATTTGTTAAAAAGTATTGGAATAGTATCTACATTTGATGGGAATGGAGCGGTTTCAGAACAGGATATTGATCAAGGGGAAGTTATAAGTAAAGGAACAACTGTTAAATTGACTTTAAGCTCAGATTATAAAGATTAAAGATATGTAGAACAGACACTTTGATCTTTTGAGAAATTCAATGGGTTTCCACGTTAACTGTTAAAGTTATTATATTAATTGAAAAAACTATGTTAGGAGAAAAATATATGAATTTAGTAAATATTTTAAATGGAATAGATTATGAAGTTATTCAAGGTGAAATTGATGTAGAAATTAATAAAATAAATTATGATAGTCGGAAAGTTAAAGAACTTGATATTTTTGTTTGTATCAAGGGATATGCAACTGATGGACATAAATATATTGATAAAGCTATTGAAAATGGAGCTAAAGTAGTAGTAATTCAAGACGATGTAGAAATTAATGAAAAAAAAATTACTATTATTAAGAGTAGAGATACGAGAAAAGCACTAGCACTAATGGGAGCGAATTTATATGAAAACCCTAGCAGTAAAATGAAGATAATTGGTATAACAGGAACTAATGGAAAAACTACAACTGCATTTATGATAAAGGATATCTTAGAAGCTAATAATAAAAAAGTTGGTTTGATTGGAACTATTGCAAATTATATAGGAAACGAAAAGATTCATACTGAAAGAACAACTCCAGAATCTCTAGAGTTACAAGAATTATTTTGTGAGATGATAGATAAAGGCGTAGAATATTGTGTTATGGAGGTATCTTCTCATTCATTAGAGTTAGATAGAGTTTATGGGGTCAAATTTGAGATTGGCATTTTCACAAATTTGACCAGAGATCATTTAGATTTTCATAAGACATTTGAGAATTACTATAAAGCAAAATTCAAATTATTTGATAGGTCTAGAATAAAAATTATTAATATTGACGATAATTATGGAAAACAAGTAATTAGTGATTTAAATGCTTTAAAAACAGATGATATATACTCATTTTCAGTAAAAGAACATTCGGATTTTAAGGCACTTGATGAAGAAATGGGAAGCAGAGATATTAAATTCAAACTTAATCTTGGGAAAAATGAGCAGTTTATTTTGAATATACCAGGTGAATATAATATTTATAATTCATTAGGTGCAATTGCAGCATGCTTTAAACTTGGAATTCCAAATGACGCAATAAAAAATGGAATAGAAAAAGTAATTGTCCCAGGAAGATGTGAAAGAGTAGCAAGTGAATATAAGCTACCATATGAAATTATAATAGATTATGCTCATACTCCAGATGGACTTGATAATATATTAAAAACGGCTAAAGCATTTACAAATGGAAAGCTAATATCAGTATTTGGCTGTGGTGGAGATAGAGATAAAGTGAAAAGACCACAAATGGGTAAGATATCAACCGATATTGCAGATGTTACTATAATAACATCTGATAATCCAAGAAGTGAAGAACCAATGGATATTATAAAAGATATTGAAGCTTCACTAAATAAAGATAAATATATAGTAATAGAAAATAGAAAAGAAGCTATAAAAAAGGCTATAAATATTGCAAACAAAGGCGATGTAATAGTTATTGCTGGTAAAGGGCATGAGACTTATCAAATTTTAAAGAATAAAACTATACATTTTGATGAAAGAGAAGTTGTCAAGGAAATACTTGATTCAATTAACAATGAACAATTTACAGTTAACATTTATGGAACAAATCCTTTCAGGATTTGAAAAAAATAATATAAATAAAAAATGCAAGGAATTTTTATAAATATAATAATTCAATTTCCGAAGGAAATTGTACTACAATTGTTAATTGTTAATTGTTAATTGTCAATTGAAAAGAAGGGGTAGATGAAGTTGGATTTAAGTTTATCAGAAATAGTTGAAGCAATAAGTGGAGAAATCTTAGTTAATAATAATGAAGGGAATTTTAATAAGATTTCTACAGATACAAGAAAAATTGAAAAAGATAATTTGTTTATTGCATTAACTGGAGAAAATTTTAATGGAAATGATTATGTGTGTAATGCTATAGAAAAAGGTGCATCTATAATAATCATTGATGAAGTGAAATTTAAAGTTGAAGAATTAAATGATAGGGTAACTATCATTAAAGTTAAAAATACTAAAAGCGCCCTAGGAGACCTAGCTAGGTTTTACAGAAAAAAGATTGGAATAAAGGTTGTTGGAATAACAGGTTCTACTGGTAAAACTTCAACTAAGGATTTAGTAGCTGCATTTTTAAGTGGGAAATACAAAGTATTTAAAACACAAGGTAATTTTAATAATGAAATTGGATTGCCGCTTATGATCTTTGAGCTTTCAAAAGAGTATGATATAGCAGTCCTAGAAATGGGAACTAGCAACTTTGGTGAAATTAATAGACTAGCAAGTATTGCATTACCAGATGTTGCAGCAATAACTAATATTGGAGTAGCACATATAGAATATTTAAAGAGTAGAGAAAATATACTTAAAGAGAAGATGTGTATAACTGATTATTTTGATGATGAAAACTCCTTAATAATAAACTGTGAAAATGATATGTTAAAAACAGTTAAGGAAGGTGATAAATTTAACATAGAAAAAATAGGTTATGATGAAAAATATGATCTTTATGCTAAAAATATAGATTTAACCTGTGAAACTACATCCTTTGATGCAGTTAGTAGAAATAAGGATAGTTATAGATTTAATTTAAATATGGTTGGAGAACATAATGTATTAAATGCACTTGTAGGAATACAAATAGCAAAAAAAATTGGGCTTACATTTGAAGAAATGGAAAAAGGTCTTGAGAATTTTAATGCAACATCAATGAGACTTGAATTTGTAAATAGAAATAATTTTACAATTATAAATGATTCATATAATGCTAATCCTGATTCTATGAAAGCAGCACTTAAAGTACTTGAAAATTATTCTGGTATACGAAAGATAGCAGTGCTTGGAACTATGGGGGAACTTGGAGATTATGCAAAAGAAGCTCATACTGAAGTTGGACGATTTGCAAAAGGAAAAATAGACATTTTGTTAACTACAGGAGACTTTAAAAAGTACTATGAAGAAGGATTCAAAGAAGGAACAATGGTATTTGAAACAAAACAAGAGTTAATGGAAACTTTAGCAAGTATGATAAAAGAAAAGGATACTATTTTAGTTAAAGCATCAAGAAGTGAAAAATTTGAAGAAATAGTTAAATATATAGAAAAAATAAAATAGAACGAAGGAGGTGACTTGCCTTAATTTGGTATCTTTTTTTAGATGCCTTGGGCGACACTAGATGGGGGAAACAATAAATTTATTAATTAACTCAAAAATTTTAGCACCACTAATAATGGGATTTGTATTTTCAATAATACTTGGACCGATAGTTATACCATTATTACACAAATTGAAGTTTGGGCAAAACATTAGAAAAGATGGACCTAAAAGCCATCAAAAGAAATCTGGAACTCCAACAATGGGTGGACTTATATTTTTCATTTCTGTAGCTACTACTATATTAATTATGGGACATAAGCTTATGGATAAAGAAATGATAATTTTATATGCATTTTTAGCATTTGGATTTATTGGATTTTTAGATGATATGTTAAAGATAATCCACAAAGATAATTTGGGATTAAAATCAGCACAAAAAATGATATTATTAATTTTATTTTCATTAGCTTTTGCTTGGTATGGATATAAATATATAGGAACAGATATCTTAATCCCATTTGTAAGCAATGGATTTAGAGTAGAGTTAGGTATGTTATACATACCATTTATAGTTATTTTTTATGCTGCTGTAACAAATGCAGTAAATTTAACAGATGGAATAGATGGGCTTGCAACTTCAGTTACGGTGATAGTGCTAACTTTCTTTGGGATTGTTGGTTTTAGAACAGAAAATTATGAAGTGGCAATTTTTGCAATAGCATTGGCTGGTGCATTACTTGGGTTCTTGAAATTCAATGCTTTCCCTGCAAAGATATTTATGGGCGATACAGGATCTTTAGCTCTTGGTGGAGTTATAGGAACATTAGCATTAATGCTTAAGATGGAGCTATTTGTAATTATAGTTGGAGGTATTTATCTAATTGAAACTTTATCTGTTATAATTCAAGTTACTTCATTTAAATTAACCGGCAAAAGAGTATTTAAAATGTCGCCTATACATCATCATTTTGAACAAGTGGGTTGGAGTGAAGTAAAGATAGTAACAGTATTTTCTACTATTACAGCAATTTTATGTATTATAGGATTTATAGCAATTTAAGTTAAGTAGGTTTGGAGGATTTATGTATGAAAGTCATTAGGTCCAAGAGAAAAAGAAAAATGGGTGAAATAGATTATGGGATATTTTATTCTGTAGCATTACTTTTAACTATAGGAGTAGTTATGGTATATTCTGCAAGTTCTTATTACTCAATGTTTATGTTTCAGGACAGTATGTTATTTTTGAAAAAACAGTTAATATCAGCAGTTATAGGAGTTGTAGTAATGGCAATTGCGATGTGTTTTGATTATCATAAGCTAAAGAAATACACATTAGCAATAATGATAGCTTGTATACCTTTATTATTAGCAGTGTTCCTTTTTAAAGGTACCAATGGAGCACAAAGATGGATTGTAATTGGACCTCTTAGTTTACAGCCATCTGAAATAGCAAAATATGTAGTAGTACTTTTTTTAGCTGTTGGCCTTGAAAATAAAGGGGAAGGTGTAAAAAAATTCACAACTGGAATACTACCTTATTTAGGTGTAGCCGGATTTTATGCAGCTATAGTACTGGCGGAGAAAAACTTAAGTATCGCAGGTGTTATAATGATTGTTACATTTATTGTACTTTTTGCAGCTGGAGGTAAAATAAAACACTTATTTGGAATTGTTGCCCCTGTCATGTTTGCAGCAGCTACTTTTTTCACACTATCATCAAGTTATAGAAGTGATAGATTGCTTAATTTTATCGATCCATGGAAAGATCCAGCAGATAAAGGATATCAATTAATACAATCATTTTATGCATTAGGTTCTGGAGGAGTTACAGGTCTTGGTCTTGGTCAATCAAGACAAAAAACATTATATATGCCAGAACCACATAATGATTTTATTTTTTCAATAATAGGCGAAGAATTAGGCCTTATAGGGTGTATATGTATAATAACTCTTTTTGTAATATTTATTTGGAGAGGAATTAATGTAGCTATGAAAGCAAGGGATACTTATGGTACTTTTCTTGCTATAGGAATCACTTCTATTATAGCAGTTCAATCTTTAATAAATATTGCAGTTGTAACAGGCTCAATGCCAGTTACAGGAGTACCACTCCCCTTTATTAGTTATGGAGGATCGGCACTTGTAATTAATATGGCAGCAGTAGGGATACTTTTAAACATATCACGGCAAATTGAAGGTAAAGAAGAGATTAAAGAAATATAAAATAGGGTAGATGAAATAAGGTAGACTAGCTGATTTACTTGTTATTTCTTGAATATGCATAAATGCAGGACAAAGAACTAAATTATAATTTCTTTGTCCTGTATTTTATTTGGGTATAAATACAAATGAAATTGAAAATTTGGAATAAAAATAATAGTTTAAGTTTTAGTAATGATAAAATTCTATGTAAAAATTGATGAAAGTATTTTCATAAAGTGGTATTATTAATTTAGAGTAATATTATTTTAAAATTCATGTTATTATATAAGTGACATGTAAAGAATAGGGATGTATATGATAAAAACAAAAAATAATAAATTTATTTTAAAAGCAAAACGTAGAAGAAAAGTGAGAAGAATATTTATAACAATTATAATTTTGATTATTGGAGGAATAATTTTTGCAACTAAATCAAATATCTTTATTATTAAAAAGGTTGCAGTACTCGGAAGCCCGACCATGAGTGGAGAGGATGTAAAAAAAAGAACAGAGAATTTAATTGGTCAGAATATTTTCTATATAAATGAAAATAATATAATAAACGAAGCTAAGAAAAATCCGTATGTAAAAAATGTTGAAATTAGCAAAACGTATCCAAAACAAGTTAATATTAAAATTTCAGAAAAGCTTGGAATATATTATGTGGATAAAGATGGCTATAAATATATTTTAGATAGTGAATCAAATTTGCTAGAAAAAACAGATAATGTTGAAAATAGAAGTTTGGTAAATGTTATAGGAATAAACTTGAAAGATGTTGAATTAGGTAATAAAACATTAGACAATAGCAGGATGTTAGAATTTTTGGATGTTTTTTATCAAATTATAAAAAATAATCCGACTAATTATAATATAAATGTTATTGATGTAACGGATTTGATGAATATAAAGGTGTATATTGGTAATGTGGAAGGAAGACTTGGAAATGACGAAAATATACCAGATAAAATGAATAAGCTACTACATATAATTGAAAATCCAAGTATTGGGATTGTTAAAGGGTATGTGGATGTAGGATTTAATGGTGCGCCTATATATTATAAAGAATGAAAGGTAAGGTAGGAATGAAGATATCTAGATCTCAAATATTTGTAGCCATTGTTTGTGCACTGTTAGGCTTTTTATTAGCATATCAATTTAAGGTTTTATCTAATAAAAATACTGCATCAAACATTAGCACTTATGATAAAAATGACATGATTTCAGAAATTGAAAATTTAAAGAAGCAAAAAGAAGAGCTGGTAACAACAAATTCGAAAGTATCAGACGAACTTAAAAAAATGGAAGAAACAGCAGCCAAAGATGGTGATTTAGGCACAGATATAAAAAGTCAACTTGATAATGCTAGAATGCATCTAGGTGTAGTCGATGTTAAAGGACCAGGAATAACACTTACGATAACACCTAAAACTTCTCTATTTACATCTAATTCAAGTAATAATAGTGGAGACTTAGGTGAAGATGAATTAGTACACATAGTCAATTTACTTTGGTTTTCTGGAGCAGAGGCTATAAATATAAATGATATTAGAATAACTCCACAAACAGGCATTAAGACGGCAGGAAATGGAGTTGCACTAGGATCTGCCGGGAAAGTATATCCTAGAGATAAAATTGTAATTAAAGCAATTGGGGATAAAGGGAGACTTAATGTAGGAATCTCATTTCCAGGATCTTTAGATTATAAAGCTCTTCTTTACTATAACAATGAAATTAAAGTTGAAGATGATATAGTTATAGGAAAGACAACACAATCATTAAAAAGCGAATTTATTAAATTGGTGAAGGAATAGGAGAGAGTTAGTTTGATAGCAGTAATAGGACTATTAATTGGAATAATACTTGGATTTGTACTGGATGTTAACATATCAGATAAACTGTCACCATACATGTCTGTAGCTATACTTGCATGTTTAGATTCAGTTTTTGGAGCAATTAGAGGAAATCTTTCAAAGAATTTTCAAGCCGATATATTTATATCGGGATTCTTTGGTAATGCATTACTTGCAGCAGGGCTTGCATATTTAGGAGATAAGCTTGGAATACCTATATATATAGCAGCAGTAATAGTATTTGGAGGCAGAATATTTGATAATTTTGCAATTATAAGAAGACTTTTATTAGAAGAGTTTAAAATTAGGAAGAGAAACTTATCTAAAAAAAATTCAATAGAAAAAGAAAATAATGATATTAAATAAAGAGGTGATGTGATGAAAAATAATAAAAGTTTTTTCTTTGTTTTCATTGCAACCATAATACTCGGAGCTTTAATATCAATGAATTTTAATTTTGAAGGGATTCAATCTTATAATCTAAATGCAGCGGAGTATCAAAATGCAGTTGAAGAACGAGCTACTTTATATAAGGAAATAGGAAATTTAAAAGAAGATACTATTGAAAAGAAAAATAAAATTTATAACTATGAAAATAATTATACAAAAAATGATAAGATTCTTGAAGATATGAAAGCTCAAATTACTGATTATGAAATGTTTATTGGATTAAATAAAATAGAAGGATCAGGAATTGTATTAAATATAAATGATGGAAAGACTAATGCACGTGAAGAAAATACAGATGAAATAAACAATAAGCTTTTGCATGATAATGATATGGCATTAATATTAAATGAGCTTCGAATGGCTGGAGCAGAAGCTATTAGTGTTAATAATCATAGAATTGTTCCGTGGTCTGGTGTAACATGCAACTGGGCATTTATGTTGTTTGATGATGACGAAATGGAATATGCTCCTTTTAATATTTATGTTATAGGAGATCCTGAAAAATTAAAGGCAGCTCTTTTAGAAGATGGAAGTCATGTTCGGGAACTTATGTTTAGAAAGCTTTATGTGAACATAGAAAAAATAGATAAAATAATCATGCCACCAACAACATCAAATGCAAATGTTGAATTTATGAAGAGATATGAGAGCAAAAAATAAAATTAAATTTATTTTTTTAAAGGGAATTTCAAAGTTATATAGAATATAAACTAAGTGAAGTATAGAAAGGAATAGTTTAAAGGTGTTAAATTATGGGGATTAAGCAAAACATAGAAGAACTAAAATATAAAATTCAAGAAGATGTAAAGCTGTTAGCTGTTTCAAAAACAAAACCGTTAGAAGCACTAGAAGAAGCATATATAGCAGGTGTGAGAGATTTTGGAGAAAATAAAGTTCAAGAATTGGTAAAAAAATCAGAAAACTTTCATGATGATGTCAGATGGCATTTTATAGGACAGCTTCAAAGTAATAAAGTTAAGTATTTAGTAGACAATGTTTATTTGATACATTCTTTAGCTAGTATTAGTTTATTAAATGAAATAGAAAAGGCTTTTGGAAAAGCCGATAAAGTGGCGAATGTATTAATTCAAATCAATATTGGAAGAGAAGATAGCAAAAGTGGAATTTTAGAAGAAAATTTATATGAATTTATAGAATTAATTGAAAAATGCAACCATATTTCTGTAAAGGGAATAATGGTTATTATTCCAATAGGAAATGATGATAGTAATAGAGCTTATTTCAAAAAAACAAAAAAAATATTTGAAGAGCTTAAAGAAAAAAACTATAATAATATCCATATGAACATATTATCTATGGGAATGACTCATGATTATATGACAGCTATAGAAGAAGGTTCTAACTTAGTTAGAATAGGAACAGGAATATTTGGAGAAAGAAATTATAATACAGGAGGGGTAAAAAATGAGTAAGATTTTATCAAAGGTTAAAGCTTTATTAGGGTTTGAGGACTATGAAGAGTACGAGGATTATGAGGATGAAGAATATGAAAATGAGATGAGAGCAGATGAAGAAATAGAACCAGTTATTACAAATAAGAAAAATAGCAAAGTTGTAAACATCCATACATCTTCTAATGCAAAGGTAACAATTACTAAACCAGTTGACTACGAAGAGGCAACTGAAATTTGTGAGGCACTTAAAAACAGAAGAATAGTTTTAGTAAATACAACAGTTTTAGAATTGAAGATTGCACAAAGATTATTAGATTTTATAAGTGGTTCTTGCTATGCTTTAGGCGGAGAATTACAACAAATAGAAAAAGGTGTATATATTCTTTCACCTTCAAATGTTGAAGTAACAAATGAGCTTAAGAATGAGCTTAGTACAAAGGCAGTATTTAATTGGTCAAAATAGGAGGAGTAAAGTATGACATATAGTATAGTCACAGTTTTGAGTGGGTTATTTAGCTTATTAGAACTAGCTATATTCATAGAGTGTATAGCTTCATGGATTCCACAAATTCAAGGCAATAAGTATATGAATATAATACACAATTTTATTTATCCAATTTTAGAACCGCTAAAAAGGTTACAAGATAAATTAATTCCAGGATTACCAATGGATTTTTCACCAATAATTGCACTGGTTATTCTTAATATGCTTAAGAGAATTGTATTTGGAAGTCTTTTTTAAGTATGAAAGAAAAAATAAACAGGTATTTTACTGATCAGGATAGAGCTGATGCTTTAAACCTTTATGAAAGATATTTGATATCTAAAGATAAAGATATGCCTATGTTTGGGAAAAATTTTTATACACCAAACATATGGTCGTGGTTTGAAAAAAATTTGTGTAGCAATGATTTCAAAGTTGAAACTAATGGAATTTTTGAAGATGCTGAAAGAAGGATGGTTTCTTTTAATAATGCATATAAAAATCCATTTCCTATGAAATTAATAAAGATTAAAAATACATCGAAATTTTTAAACCTTACCCATAGAGATTTTTTAGGCGGAATCTTATCTCTTGGTATCGAGAGAAATAAAATTGGTGATTTATTAGTGGATAAAAATACTTGTTATGTTCCAGTATATGAAGAAATAGAAAATTTTATTATATATAACATAGATAAAATTTCTAAAGTTATTTGCAAGGCAGAAGTAATTGATAATTTTGAACTTATTCCTAAAGTTAATTTTAAAGAAGAAATTATTTTAGTTTCTTCTTTAAGAATTGATGGAGTTGTTTCTAGAATTATAAATGTATCTAGATCAAATGCCACAGAAATGATAGAACAAGGCAAGGTTCTTATAAATTACGTTAAGATAAAAGATAAAAGTTATGAACTTAAAGGTGAAGAAAGAATTACCATAAGAGGTTTTGGAAAATTTATTTTAGGTGATTCTATTGGGAATAGCAAAAGTGGAAGAATAAAAATGATAATTAAAAAATATACATAGTTGAGGTGAAGGTATGAAATTAACTCCAATGGATATAAACAATAAGGAATTTAAAAAAGGACTACGAGGATACAATGCCGATGAAGTTGACGAATTTTTAGATGAAGTAGTAGATAATTATGAAGAACTTTATAAAGAAAATGGAAACTTAAAAGAGAAACTTGCCAATTTAAACGAAAAAGTAGAGCATTATTCAAAAATTGAAACTACTATACAAAACACTTTGATATTAGCACAAAATGCGGCAGAACAAGCAAAAAATTCTGCTCAAAAAGAAGCAGAATTAATGGTGAAAAATGCAAATGAAACTGCACAAAAACTTACAGATAAAGCTCATAATGATGTTATACAAATAAATGACGAACATGAAAAAGTTAAACAAGAATTTATTAAATTTAGAGCAAAATATAGAAACTTTATGAATACACAAATAGAAACATTTGATGATTTAGAAAAAGACTTTGTTAAAAATTACAATGTTTCAGATCCAATTGATGATGATGATGCAGTTCAAGAGGAAATAATAGAAAAAGAAATACATATTGCAGTAGATGCAATAGATGAGAAAGAAGAAGACGAAGAAAAGACTCAAAAATTACAAGAAAGCAATTTATTAAATGATGAATTGAATGAAATAAAAAGTTTTTTTGTTCAAGGTGAATAAACCATATTAAAAAACCACTTAAGTTTTAAGTGGTTTTTTTATTACATTTAATTATTGTGGAGTTTCTGAATTATTAAGTTTAGTATTTAATATTACTATATCAACTCGTCTATTTGACGATTTTCCAGCATCAGTAGCATTACTTTTAATTGGTCGATATTCTCCATATCCTACAGATGATAATCTGTCTGCACGAACACTTCCTTGAGTAATTAAAAATTGAACTACATTTGCCGCTCTTACTGATGAAAGTTGCCAATTGGAAGGAAAGTAATCTGTGTTAATTGCAACGTTATCCGTATGCCCCTCAACACGTATGTAATTATCGAGTCCATTTAAAACTTTTGATATAGACTTTAATTTACCTTGCCAGTCAGTTTTAATATTAGCTTCACCACTATTAAAAAATACACTATCATTAAAGCTTATTAATAGTCCTCTTTCTTGAATTGTTGTAGTAACACTTCCTTTCAATTCTGAATTATTTACAAGTTCATCTACTTTCTTTTTAATATCCTCTAGTTTTTCGGTTTCAGCTAAAGCATCTAATGTTTCTTGATCCACTACTTTAGGGGGAGCATTGGTATCATCAGATACTGCTATAATATTTTCTCCATTCCCAGAATTAAACCCTACTTTTAATGACTTTGCAAGAGCTGTAGCTTTGCTACTATCGACAGTAGACATTGCATACATCATTAGAAAGAAAATCATAAGTAAGGTTATAAAATCTAAGTAAGAAAGCATCCATCTCTCAGAATTATCTTTTTCTTTTTTTATTCTCTTCATTATATATACCTCTTTTAATTATCTTCTAATAATTTGGCTTGTTCATCAGTTAAGTAACCAACAAGCTTACTTACTAAAGTATTTGGATTAACTCCTTCTTGAATGAGAAGGACAGCTTCAATAATCATTTCTTTTTCAATAATTTCGGCCTTATTAATTTCTTTTAATTTACTAGCAATAGGAAGCCAAAAGAGATTTGCAGTACCAAGTCCGTATAATGTTGCTACAAAGGCAGAAGCAATTTCTCCACCCATTGCAGATGGATCAGCTAAATTAGCTAGTACAATAACTAAACTTGTTACAGTTCCTACAATACCCATAGTAGGTGCATAGCCACCAGCTGCTGAAAACATCTCAATACAATCATCATGTCTTGAGGCAAGTTGTTCCAATTTAGTATTTAAAATACTTTTAACAGATGCTGGTTCTATACCATCAACAACCATTTGTAGTCCTTTTTTTATAAACGGATCTAAATCTGCACCAGTCAATTCCGATTCTAGACTTAAAAGCCCATCTCTTCTAGTTTTAAGTGAAACATCTTTGAAATATATGATATGTTGTTGTAAATCAAACTCTTTCTTTTTAAAGGCTAGTGCTATTACTTTCGGCATCTTTTTTAATGTTTTTGAAGGAAAAGAAACTGCAGTTGCGCCAAGTGTTCCTCCTATAACTATTATTCCAGAAGTTAATTTTAGTAGTGCAAGTATTTGACCATGTGCTAATAAATAACCTACTATTATAGATCCAAAGGCTACTACTAGACCTAAAAGTGACAAAATGTCCATAAATAATGCTCCCCCCATATATGTCTTAATTAAAATTAATAGTTTACGCTGTCAATTATGTAAACTTAATAGACAATAACAAATTATATACAAATATAAAATAATGATAACATATTAAAAAAAAATTGTAAAACCGTTATATATGATGGTTAAGGGTTAAATATATTGCTTTTTCTTATTGATTATCATCACTATTAAGCATACTTTTAATTGTCTGATGAAAAATTTACAGAGTATCATTAACTTGTCATTTCATTTCATATGCCTTATAATGTTGAAATAACACGTTTTAAAGAAGGAGACATTGATTTATGGATAAAAATATTTTTACAGTTGATGAAAAGGATCAGGGAAC
Source organism: Clostridium gelidum (assembly GCF_019977655.1). NCBI lineage: Bacteria > Bacillati > Bacillota > Clostridia > Eubacteriales > Clostridiaceae > Clostridium > Clostridium gelidum. The sequence goes on along the minus strand of NZ_AP024849.1, from coordinate 3,388,189 downwards.
AAGAATTGATAAATATTTGTCTGAAGTTTTTGTTGATAAATCAAGATCTTTTATTCAAGGACTTATTGAAAAGGATAGTATTAAGGTTAATGGTAAAGTTCCTAAAAGCAATTATAAATTAAAGGCTTTTGATGAAATTGAAGTAATATTTAAAGAACCAGAAGTATTAAAGGTAGATGCAGAAGAAATACCTTTACACATATTATATGAAGATAAAGATTTAATAGTTGTTAATAAAGTCCAAGGGATGGTTGTACATCCTGCACCAGGTAACTATAATGGAACATTAGTTAATGCTTTACTTTTTCATTGCAAAGATTTATCTAGTATAAATGGGGTTATAAGACCTGGAATAGTTCATAGAATTGATAAGGATACATCTGGCATTTTAGTCGTTGCTAAAAATGACGAATCTCACAACAAACTTTCAGAACAATTGAAAGATCACTCTATGAAAAGGGAATATTATGCCTTAATTGAAGGAAGACTTAAAAACGAGAAGGGTACTATTGATAAACCACTTGCAAGAAATAAAAGAGATAGATTAAAGATGGGAATTGTAGATGATGGAAAGAGAGCTGTAACACATTATGAAGTTATTGAAAGATATAATGGTTATACCTTAATAAAATGTATATTAGAAACTGGTAGGACACACCAAATAAGAGTTCATATGGCATCAATTGGTTTCCCATTAGTTGGAGATCCTCTTTATGGCTTTAAAAAACAAAGATTTAAGTTAAAAGGGCAAGTGTTACATGCTAAGACTTTAGGATTTATTCATCCAACAGAAAATAAATATGTTGAATTCACTACAGAATTACCAGAGTATTTTATTGGTTTGATAGATAAATTAAGAAATGAGATTAGATGATTAGATTAATAGATTGTTGTAGTATAATATATGTGATTTTATAAGAATATATAGATATCCAAATTGAAATCTAGACTTATACTTAGAATTTGTTTATCTATAATTAAGGAATACTTAGTTTAAAAGCGGAGGGATAACATGAAATTGAAAGCAGTTCTATTGGATGAGAAGGCTATAGATAGAACATTAATAAGAGTTTCTCATGAAATAATAGAAAGAAATAAAGGGGTAGAGGATTTAGTTTTGCTTGGAATTAAAACTAGAGGATATCCACTTGCAAAGAGAATTGCAAATTATATTAAAGGAATTGAAGGGAAAGAAGTTCCAGTTGGTTCTGTAGATATAACTTTATATAGAGATGATTTAGATATTTCAAAGGAAAATTTAGAAATTAGAAATATAGATTTGGGACTTGAAATAAAAGACAAGAAAATAGTTATAATAGATGATGTTTTATACACTGGTAGAACAGTTAGAGCTGCAATAGATGCTATTATAGATGTAAATAGACCTACAGTTATTCAATTAGCAGTTCTTATAGATAGAGGTCACAAGGAATTACCTATTAGAGCTGATTATGTAGGAAAGAATATTCCTACTTCAAAAAGTGAAGCTATAGAAGTTTATTTAAAAGAAACTGATGGAGAAGATTGTGTTAAAATATATGATTCAAATGATACTGAGTAAAATAAAAGAGTGAATTTGAACAAAGGAGAATATAAAATTATGTATGATTTAATTGCAACAAGTACATTTGGAATAGAGAGTATAACAGCAAAAGAATTAAGAACACTTGGATATGAAAATTTAAAAATTGAAAATGGAAAGGTAACTTTTGAAGGCGATGAAATGGATATAGCTATAGCTAATATTCATTTAAGAACTGCAGATAGAGTTCTTATAAAAATGGCTGAATTTGAAGCGAAATCTTTTGAAGAACTATTCCAAGGAACAAAAAAAGTAGATTGGAGCAAACTAATCCCGAAAGATGGGGTTATGCATGTTGTTGGGAAAAGTATTAAATCAACACTTCATAGCGTTCCAGATTGTCAATCTATAGTTAAAAAAGCTGTTATCACTAGTATGAGTGAAAGCTATAAAATAGAGCAATTTAGTGAAAGTGGTCCTGTTTATAAAATAGAAGTGGCAATTTTAAAAGATATAGTTACACTAACAATAGATACAACAGGTCCAGGATTGCATAAGCGAGGTTATAGAGTGCTTTCTGGAATTGCGCCTATAAAAGAAACATTAGCTGCATCAATGGTTTTACTTTCAAGATGGAGAGATGATTTTGAACTCATAGATCCATTTTGTGGATCAGGAACAATATTAATTGAAGCTGCTATGATAGCTCAAAACATTGCACCAGGAGTAAATAGAAGTTTTATATGTGAAACATGGCCATCTATGAATGAAGATGATTTCAATTCTGTTAGAGAAGGCGCTAAAAAATCTCAAAAAGATAAAGATTTAAAAATAATAGGATATGATATAGATTATAATGTTATTAAATTTGCTATGTCAAATGCTGAAAGGGCTGGAGTAAAGAAATATATAGAATTTCAAAAAAGAGATTTCTTTGATTTTTCTACTTCTAGAAAACATGGATTTATAATTTCTAATCCTCCATATGGAGAAAGACTTGGAGAAGAAGAAATATTAGATATTCTTTATAGACATATGGGGAAGGTAAAGACAAAGTTAGAAAGTTGGGATTTCAATGTATTAACTTCACTTGAGAATTTTGAAAAAGTATTTGGAGTAAAGTCAACTAAAAACAGAAAATTATATAATGGTAAAATACTGTGTCATTATTATCAATATTTTGATAATGATAAGATTAAGAATTTTGGAGACACATTAATAAATGAATTAATGGATTAATCATGTGAAGAAAAAGATATTTATCAGAAAATAGGGTATCAACTTTAGTTTGAAAAAACTAAAGTTGATACCCTATTTCTAAATGAAATTAATCTTTAGGCACATGGATTTATTATTTTTTTGATTGTGCCGCATATAGATTATTAAAATCATTTGGGTCTATTATTAAAGATTTATTAGCATGATAAATAACCATACCAGGTTTTGATCCATTTATTTTTTTCAATTCTTTTACTTTTGTATAATCTATAGGCAATTTGGAAGAATTTTTTCCTTTACTGTAAAAGCCAGCAATTATTGCAGCTTCTTCAAGGGTTTTCTCTGGAACATCAAAAGAACATACAATAACATGTGAACCTGGAATATCTTTTGCATGTAACCAAAGATGATTTTTGTTTGCAAATTTTAAACTTAAATAATCATTTTGCAAGTTGTTTTTTCCAACATAGATATCAATTCCATCACTGGAAACAAAATGATGAGGTTTAGAAGTTTTTGCTTTTTTAGATGATTTATTATTTTTTCTAAATTTTATATATTTAGTTTCAATCAATTCATTTTTTATTTCATCAATTTCGTCATAACTTTCAGCATTTATTATATTAGTGAGAACAGAATTTAAATAATCTGTTTCTTCAATGTTTTTTTCGATCTGAACGTTAGCATATTCTTCTGAGACCTTGAGTTTATTATATTTTTTGTAATAACGCTGAACATTTTCAGCAGGAGTTTTGGTTTTATCCAAAGCTATGCTAACATATTCTTCTTCATTTTCATTATAAAAATTTAATAAAGTACATTCACTCTCTCCCTTCTTTATACTATAGATATAAGAAGTTAGAAGATCTCCTTTTATTCTTGAAGAATCTTTTTCAGCGCAGTCTTTTAGAGTTTCATTAAGTATTTTTGATTTTTTATTACATCTTTCAATGTTTGTATGAATAAGCTTTTGTAAATCAGTAGATTTATTTTGAAGTCTGTCTTGTTTATCTTTCTTTTCATAAAAAGCATCCAATAAAGTGTGAGGATCATTATATGGAAGGAATAAAAAATCTTCTTCTAAAGAAGTGAGTTTTAATGAATAAAAGTCCTTTAACATGCCAAATTTGTTTGTATATATGGTATAAGATAGATTTTTATGTAAATTATCCGTAAATTTCTTAAAATTTTCATAAATTTCTTGTCTTGTAGGTGAATTATTACACTTAATAATGTTATAATATAAATCGCTAGATAATAATTTACTTATTCCTGTAAAACAATTGGAATAAAAACTAGCATCAAAAATAATAGAATTTTTGCTTATAAAGGAATTTAATTCTTCATAAGTAGTATAATAAGGATTTAATTTAGTAGATGATGGAGGATAAACATAATTCACTCCAGGGTATAATACTCTAAAACTATTTATATCAGGTGTAATGTGTTTTATTGATTCCATGACTTTATTGTCTCTATTTCTAACTAAAGTTATATTAGAGTGACGGGACATGATTTCAACAATAAGGGAATATACACTATCAAAACCTAGTTCATCTCTATTTTCAATTTCTATTATTAAAATTCTATCACCATCTTTTTGGGTAATGCTTGTAATCCTACCTCCTAATATGTATTTTCTAAGAACCATTAAATACATAGGAGCTTTTATAGGATTTGGTTTAGCTGAAGAAGTTAAATGAATTCTAGCAAACCTAGGAGATGCAGAAATTAAAAGTTTTATGTTGCTACGGTCTTTTCGCATAGTTAAAATAATTTCATCTTTTTCAGGTTGATTTATTTTATCTATCCTGCAATTTAATATTGATTTTTGTAAATCATTGACTAAACTATGTAAGTAGATACCATCTAATGCCATTTTTTTGTCATCCTTTCTTAGTGTAACTAAGAGTAGTATAACATTATACTTATATAATTATCAATTATTAGCAAAATGAAAAAATAGAAGCATATAATCATGTAACTAAATAAAAAATAATAAACTACGTGTTGGGAGGAATTTAAATGGATTTTTATAAAATGCAAGGTGCGGGAAATGATTTTGTATTTATTGAAGATTTTAATTATAATATTAAAGATGAATGTGAACTAGCTAAGAAACTTTGTGATAGACATTTTGGGATTGGAGCTGATGGTTTAGTTATTGTGAGGAAATCAGAAGCAGCTAATGCTAAGATGGTTATAATAAATGCAGATGGTTCAAGAGCTAATATGTGTGGAAATGCTATAAGATGTTTTGGAAAGTATGTTTATGAACATAAAATAACAAGTGGAAATAAATTTTCAGTTGAAACTGGCGATGGAATTAAGGAAATTGAAATAATATTAGAAAGCAATAAAGTTAAATATGTAAGAGTATATATGGGAAATCCATCTTATGATGGTGGTGATATACCTTTAAATAATATAGAAAGTCTTATACAGCAGGAAATTAAGGTAAATAACAATACTTATAATATTACTACAGTACTCATGGGAGTACCTCATACAATTATTTTTGAAAAAGATAGAGAATACAATGTAGTAGAAGAAGGTTCTAAAATAGAAAAACTTGAGTTATTTAAAGAAGGAAGTAATGTCAATTTTGTAAAGGTAATTGATGAAACGCATATAAGAGTTAATACCTGGGAGAGAGGTGCAGGTTTTACGCTAGCTTGTGGAACTGGATGTTCAGCAGCTGTTGTTGTAGCTAAAAAATTAGGACTTGTAGATAAAAACAAAGAAATTTTTGTTTTGGCACCAGGTGGTGAATTAATCATAGAGGTTTTAGGGGAAGATGTATATATGAAAGGACCTGCAGAAGTATCTTTTGAAGGTAAGACTTCTTTGTAAAGTTAAACTTTTAGTACTAGGTACTCCTTGAGGGTATGTAAATTAGTGAAGAAGAGGGAGAGAAATGAAAGTATTAAAAAGAAAGTGCTTAAGTATTTTAGCTTTCATTGTGCTTCCTCTGTTTATATTAGGATGTTCACCTAAAAAGGAAAAACTACCTAATGTAGCAGAGGAGATAACATTGAATTCAGGAGCTGTATTAAAAAGTGAAGAAGGAGCTTATAAGTTATACAATTATGACAATGGAAAATATGAACAAATAAAAAGTAACAATATTGTATTAGCTTATGATAAAAATAGTTCGAGTTATATAGCTACAAAAGAGGGTAAGCCTTATGTAGTGAGTAACGGAAATAAATTTAATATAAAGGATATAGATTATAGTGATCTTAAATTATCTAAAGATGCAGGATTTATATCATATTTTATAGAAGATAATGGTCTTAAGCTAAAAATATTTGATGCTGCTTTAAATAAGGAAATAGAAATGAAATCTAATGTTTCAATATCGGGAACTTTATATGATTGGTATGATGTTAATACTTTGGTGTATTATGGAGTCAGTAATGACGGGGTGAATGGATTATTCACATATAATATAAAAGAAAATAAAGAAGAGTTACTTTATAAAATTAAAGAAGGATATTTAGCATTTATAAAGGGAACTATAAACAATGTGGTGTTTGTACAGTTAACATTAGAAAACAATAAAAAGCTACTCATGATAGATAAGAAAACAAAGGATGTTAAGCTTTTAACAGATAATATAGAAGAACTTTCAGATATTATTATTAATAATGAAAAAATATATTTTACTGGAAAAATTTCTAATAATGTCAGTTCAGTGTATGAATTAAAAAATAATAAAGCCAAAAGATTAGTTTTTGATTTTCCTGCTATTGTTAAAACTGAAAAGGGACTAACAATAGATGAAAATGGAAATATTTTATTTGTAGGATCTAATAATGTAAATGCTAATGAAGAACAAATTTACACATATACTCAAGATGGAAGCATAAGTGCTGTATCTAAAGACTCAGTAGATTATGTATTTTTAGATTATAGAAGTTAATATACAAACTGTACTTTAGGAGATATCCCACCGAAATAAGGGTCATGCATTTGCTGCGGTTACTAAAGATTTTGATGTAACAACTCCGCAAAAGCAAGCCCCCTTATTTCTAGTTAGGGATATATAGTATAATTATGATTCTAAATTCAAGTTTCTATATAATAAAATAGAATGCAGGTAAAGTACTAATTTATAGTTAATTCGAATAGGGGATAATCTTATGCAATAGATTATCCTCTATTTTTATTTTTGCTACAATATATTATAAGATATAGTTTGGCGTAAGAAAATGTTTAGCATAAAGCGCGTGAAAGAAAGGAATAAGTCAAAGATGCGATGTATTTTGGATGTGTCTAAAGGAATTAAACTTATTATTAAGTTTAATTAAAATATAAATATATTATATGTTAATTAAATACTTCGGTGAAAGGAATAGTTGTGAAATATTTATAAATAAAGTATAATATTAAGATAATTTGAAAAATTAAGTCGAATAGTTATTATTAGAATGTTGAATGTATTTAATTGTTATAATTTAAAAAACAAATAAAATACAATTATGATTGGGGAATAATTATGTTAAGGTCAATTAAAGAAAAATATCAATCACTATTAGAGAATAGCAATAATAAATTTAAGTATGAAAGTATCAAAATATGTTTGGTATATTTAATATGTGGGTTTAGTTGGGTCTACTTTTCGGATAGAATTGCAAATTTACTTTTTGATAAAAAAAATATTTTGCTAATAGTTAATACATATAAAGGCTTAATATATATTATTGTAACTTCAAGTATTCTCTATTTATTAATAAATAACTTTTTGAAAAAAATTTCTCATACAGAAAAACAACTTAAAGATAGTTATAAGGAACTTGAAGCATATGCACAGCAATTAGCTGCACATGAAGAAGAGTTAAGAGCTCAATATAAGCAGATATATGAAGATGAAAAACAATTGAGTAAAAGTGAAGAAAAAAGTAGAGCAATTATTCAAGCAATACCAGATGCATTATTTATCATTAACTCTGAAGGCGTTTTTATAGACTGTGAAGATAACGATAAGAGTATACTTATAATGCCAAAGGAATGTTTTATTGGTAAAACCATAGCTGAAGTTATGCCTAAGGAAGTAGAAGAACTAGCTTATGAAAACTTGAAATTAGTTTTTGAAAGTGGCAATTTACATAGTTTTGAGTATGAATTGATTAATAAAGGTATATTAGGATATTATGAAATTAGAATGGTTAAAAATGGAATAAATCAAATTTTAGCTATATTAAGGGATATCACGATGCAGAAAGAATTAGAGAATAGTTTAGAATATTTAAGTTATAATGATGAACTGACAGGGTTGAAAAACAGAAGATTTTATGAAGAAGAGTTAAAGAGGATAGCTGTAAAAGAAAACCTTCCGTTAACTGTTGTTTTAGGTGATGTAAATGGATTAAAGCTAATTAATGATTCTTTTGGTCATGCTGTAGGAGATGAACTTATTAGGAAAGTAGCACAAATAATAAAAAAAGGATGTCGAGCTGAAGATATTGTTGCTAGACTATCAGGTGATGAATTTATTATTTTATTACCAAATACAGATGCTGATAAAACAGAGAAAATTATTAAGAATATAAATAAATTAGCACAAAAAGAAAAAATACAGAATATAGACATATCAATATCCTTTGGTTACGAAACTAAAAAGTTAGAGGAAGAAGATAATCAGGAAGTATTTAGAAAAGCTGAAGACTATATGTACAAGAGAAAACTTTTTGAAAGTTCATGCATGAGAGGAAAAACAGTTAATACTATAATTAATACTCTTAATGAAAAAAATAAAAGAGAAGAACAACATTCAGTTAGAGTTTCAGAATTATGCAAAAGTATGGGGGAAAGCCTTGAATTAACTGAAAGAAAAATTTATGAGCTTAAGACTGCAGGATTGTTACATGATATAGGGAAGATAGCTATAGAAGAAAATATTTTAAATAAACCTGGTAAACTTACAGATGATGAATTTAAAGAAATTAAGCGTCATCCTGAAATAGGGTATAGAATACTAAGTACAGTAAATGAACTGTCAGAAATTGCAGAATATATACTTTTACATCATGAAATGTGGAATGGAAATGGATATCCTAAAGGGTTAAAAGGAACGGATATACCAATTGAATCAAGAATTATAGCTATAGCAGATGCATATGATGCTATGACGAGTGAAAGAAGTTATCGTAAGCCTTTATCAGAAGCTTTTGCAATAGAAGAATTACAAAGAAATGCAGGTATTCAGTTTGATTTAGAACTAGTAAAAGTGTTTGTAGAAAAGGTATTAAATAGCAAAAATAAACAAATAGGTTAGTTATAACAAGGTGCCACTTTTTTAGTGCACCTTGTTTTTTCGACTCCATATACCAATTACAATACCACATTATTCAGTTATGTATTGTGGAGAATTTTTTAATTTAGATATACATGTTGCAATTTTAATTGCGCATCTGGTACACATATGGAACTTGAAATATGAATATATATTTACTATTTTGCTTGATTAATAAAATCAAAAAAATATTTAGTTTGAAATTTAATTCATTAGTAAGGGCTATATAGCATAATATAAATTATAGTAATTTATAGGAGTGTTAAATATTAAGGATTTAAAGGATACAGAAACTGAAAAAAATCTCTATAAAACTTTTGCGGTTGAATCTAGAACTAATAACATTTATATAATGTTCGCTGAAATGGCTAAGAATCAAGGTTATATGTGGATAGCCGATATTTTTAAAAAAATTGCAGATAATGAATTAGCTCATGCAAGAGTAGCTTATAAAAAATTCTTATGCAAAATAAAAGGAACTGAAGATAACTTAAGCTTTAGTGTAGATAGAGAAGATAGTGTTGCTGAACTTTACAAGGAATATGAAAAAACTGCGAGAGCAGAAGGTTTAGATGAAATAGCCAGTTTTTATAAAGAATTAAGTGAAGCAGAAGAATCTCATGAAGCAATATATAAGGATCTATTTAAGAGATTTAAAAATGGTATATTCTCATCAGAACAGCCAATTAATTGGGTATGTATGAATTGCGGATACATACATGAAGGGAAGACAGCACCTAATAGCTGCCCTTGTTGTGGTTTCCCAAAAGCTTATTTCATGCCTAAATGTAATCCGGAATTATAAGAAACATATGTTTAAAGGTATATATGTTTCTATAAAAATATTTTAAAAGAAATACATGAAAATAGAAAAATAGTTAAATATTTATAAGAAAAATCAAGGGTTAAGTTGTTTTGTAGAATTTTGAATTTATCTCTAATGGTCATGAGTGGGAATTTATTTTGATATGTGATTTAAGATTAAACTTGGGAAAAGACAATTCCTTCCCAAGTTGTAAATAAAGGATACACTTTTTTAATAAATTATATTGAAGTACTTTTACGTCTTGTTGTTTTAAATTTTAAGCTACCATTCTCCATAGCTAGAATATTTAATAAGATATCTTTTTAGCATCTCGATTTTTCCCACCAGCCAAATGCAACTATTGCCTTATGAGGTTTAGGACTTGATGATTTTATAACTACCACATAGCTCCCACCAGGAGACTCTATAAATTTTCCATCTTCTTCACCTACTAAGGTTGTATTAGGTGGTACTATCCTTTCATATACATTAACTCCATTTTGAGGAACTAAAGTGGTGGATTTTACAAATCGAATATTTACCTTATTTTTTGGAAGTGACTTTAAAGCAGTATTGGTTGGAGAAATCTTATGGGATACACTCCCTTTTTCAGGAAAACTAGTATTGAGCCATATTTCAGCAGTTAAATAGTCATCTGAGAAATTTGAAATAGTAAATACATTTGCATATAAATTAACACCTGAATTACACGGGTTTACTAAACCAGCCCAAGCATTTAATCCATTGTCTACCAATAAAGTTTCTGTTTGACCTACAAAGTATTTTCCTTCCATTGATTTAAATAAAGGAACCGGAATACTAACTACCTCTTGTGGTTTGATATATTTTCTGTCTACGATATAATTACTGTTTTTCTGTAACATAAATCACAGCTCCTAAGAATTATTTTATTATAGACCTTAATACAACTTGTCTTTCCACATATAATATTCAGTAAATGTTGAAATGTTCAATTCTAGTTTGACATGCCTAAAATTGCACCTGAAATAAAAGGTATTAACCAAATCATCCATACAATAATACTAAATTTGTGAAAATTAGCTTTAGTTTTTTTATCATTTTTAATTAAAACGAATGTTGCCCAAAGTGCATGTAAAAGCATTAAAATTATTGCCAATAAACCTGTTATGCCATGGAAATTAAATTGAAAACCACCTTTGGCAATTTTGCCCATAATTGTTGTGCCTAAAGTGTCAAATATTAACCCTAAGTAAAACATTAATAGATGCCATCTTTTTAATTCTTCTTGATTTTTTTCACTCCATACACCAATAGTATAAAATATAAGTGCTGATGTAATAAAGATAATTGCATAAATCAACATAATAATACCTCCTAACATATAGATAAACACAGTGGAACTCATACTTATGCCTACAGCCGCCGAAATTGAATACATAATTTATTCCGTAGGACTGTAAAAATTTCGCTGGAAGCATTCTAAATGGGAGGTTGCACCCATTATAGTTTGCTCCAAATGTAAAATTTGGACAAACTGTAATGGAACAACCTTCCATTAAGAAGCTTCAGCACCTTATTTTCAATGCCTACTTCACAAATATGTATCCAATTTCTTTGTTTGGATATGCTCCTAAGTATAGTAAATATTGAATATAATACCAAGCATAAGTAAATTTCAGTTGTGGGTATCTATATGATTTTTTGTGAAAAATATATAGTGAATAATACTATTATTAGTTTGTGTAACCCTTAATATTCTTATAGAATTAAAAAAGAAATAACTAAGTTATAATACCACATTATTCAGTGATGATATTGATGTAGATTTTTATTGTAATAGATTTAACTAAATTCAGATAAAGTTGCATTAATAAATATAATAAGAGAACTTATTTTATTTATCAAAACTATTTAGTGTGAAAAGAGCATAAAAATGAGATGTTTTGAACATTTAAGCACACAATTATATGATATAAGAAATAGAATATTAGAAGAAGCTCTTAAGATATAAAATTGAAGTTAGGAAGCTTAATATTAATACTTGATGAAGGAAGTTAAGCAATGTATTTAATTAAAATATATCTTAGTAATAGTGTGATAATTGATTTTAATTGTGAAGACTATAAGATAACAATAAGCAGTACAACAGGTGCAGTATCAGGATATTGTTTTCAAAACGCAACTAAAAGCATTGGATTTTTAAATAAAGCAGAAATTATAGCAATTACAGGGGAAAAAATATAATTGTAATACTTCACATTATGATTTATAAATCAATGACAGATAACTACAAGCGTTTTATTCAGGCTAACATGGTTTCAAATGCAGAGCACAATACATTAAGCAAAAAGTGTTTATAGTTAAATAGGAAAAAATTAAAATATTTATATATATTCCTAGGAAACTTTATTTATAGAAATATATGTTTAGATGTATATGTATTTCTATAAAAGTATTTTAAAAGAAACCTATAAAAATAGGAAAATAGTTAAATATTTATAGTAAAAATCAAGGGCTGAGGGTTTAGATATAATTTTGACTTTTATTTTTGTAATTAAATTTATGTATAGTTGTTAAAGCAAAAAACTTTCCAGAAGGGGGGTACTATATTATTTTTAATTAGATATTTTTCGGTTTGATGTATAGATCCTTGCTTTAAGTATGTAGAAAAAATTATTTTTACTAAGTTTACTTCTTCAAGTTCTTTAACTAAAAATGAGATAGCTTTTTCATTTCCATTCTCATCAAAACAAGATTCTCTTTTTCTTGAATAACCAAGTGAAGGAGAACCGCCCAACCATTGACAATTCTTTGCAAGCTCTATCCATATTATCTCTAACACGTTCTGCTATTGTCTCACGCTCTAATTGAGCAAATGCAGAGGCAATATAAATCATAGCACGTCACATTGGAATGGTTGTATCAAATTGTTCTCTAATACTTACAAAGTCAACTCCGTAGGATTGTAATTCATCAAGAGTAGAGGAGAAGTCAGCAACATTTCTTGATATACGATCCAACCTATAGCATATTAATATATCGAATTTTTCCTTCTTTATATCATTTAATAAATTCTGAAATTCAGGTCTATTAGTATTTTTACCACTAAAGCCTTCATCTTCATAAATAGAGTATTAAATTTCTTTATTTTTATTTAGGTTTTCTATGTAGTCTTTACACAATTGAATCTGATTTACTATGCTATCACCTTTACCTGTGAGTTTAGATTTTCTTGAGTAAATAGCAATTTTCATATAATCACTCCTAAGAATATAATACTGTTATTTATATTTATTGGTATTATTATAGCATAAATCTGGAATGAAATGCGAATGCATGTTCTTTAATTTGTTTTAAAAAGTAAATTAAAAAGAATATAGCATCCAAAGATTAAGTAGCAAAAGTGTAAAATAAATTGACTCTTACCTCAGAGGAGGGTGTATATTAATATTTATAGAAAATGTATTGGTATAAGCTAAACATTTAAATAGAAAAATGGATTTGAAAAGGAGAGAAATCGATGAATTTAAAAATACAATACAATTGCCTTGATATAGATTGGAATTATGTATCGATGATATTAAAAAAAGTAGGAATGAGTTATTTTGAAGGAGAAGTACATAAGAAAGCATTTGAGAATAGCCATACTGTTGTATTTGCTTTTGACAATGATAATTTAATAGGTTTTCGTGCTATTTCCGATGGAGTGTACCAAGCAGCAATCTATGATGTAGCAGTATTACCTGAATATCAAGGTAAAAAGATAGGTGCAACAATTGTTGATAACATTTTAAAATGTGTTCCTACATGTAATGTTATATTATATGCTTCACCTGGAAAAGAAAAATTTTATGAAAAATTGAATTTTAGAAAAATGAAAACAGGAATGGCATTATTTCTAAATACAGAAAAAATGCAGATAAAAGGTTTTATAGAATAGAAGTAAAAAAGCATGATATACAAATAATTAGAATACTATATTATTACACAAATGAATTTGTGGTATTTTGTTAACTGAATAGATCAGTATTACATATTAAGGAGAAGAAATGAATATTCGTAAGCAAAAGTGTAAAGAAGAGGAAGAATTAAACAAAAAGAAAGAACGAAAGGTTTATATTGTTTATGTCTTATAGGTTCATTCATGCTATTATTTACTACATTTTTTGGAACAGTAAGAGCAATGAAGCAATCAGTATTTACTATTTTTATAAATAACTCCTCAGAGGGGTTTCCGTATGTAATAATAATTGTAGTTATAACTATTGTTTTTTATGTAATCGTACGTTTTTTTGATTCTAGAAAAAACAAATAAATATTAGTTTATCTAAAAATAGAAGCTGATTTTATATGATTTCATCAATACAGTTCATAATATTGCTTCAAATAAATGAATACTAAATGAAATATTCTTAATTCATATATCTGTAAAAATAAATAGCAAATTGAAATATCACATTATTCAGAAATGAATTTGTGGTATTTTTGTTATTTTATAGAATTAATTTGGCAAAACATGTTATAATGTGAAGAAGAAAAAATGGGAAAGAGATTAAAGTAAATTAGTTAAAATATTGATTAGAGGAAGATAATAATGAGTGATTTATCAAACATATTGTCAAAAGAGTTTTTTGAATTTCCGTTAGTTAATGAGACAGAAGATAATTTTAAAAAGTTTATATCAATAAATTTGGATACTTATATAGAGATTATTGGTACTCTAACTGATAAGGATAAAAAGCGTATTTTAAACAAAGTTATATTTTTAAGCAATAGTATTAAAGATTCTTTAGCAGAATATTATAATGGTCTTCCTCATAAAGCATTTGCTAAATTGGCTAAGGGTATGGATTCAGTTAAATCAGAACTTAAAAATGTAAGCCAATACTATAAATTAACTAATAAAAACTTTTATAGAGCAAGATTGAGTGAAAAAGAATTAAAAAGAGAAGAAATGTTTCATATACCTTATGAGAAAAGAAAACTAATAAGCAATCAAAGATATAGTATTGCAGGTTTCCCGTGCCTTTACTTGGGGTTAACACCATATACTTGTTGGGAAGAGTTAGACAGGCCGGTGCCAAATAATTTTACAGTTTCAATGGTTAGATTAGATGAAAAAGTAAAAATACTGAATTTTGCTATTTTGCCATGTGAGGTAAATAAAGGTACAAATTATTATGCTAGAACACATTTTGAAGAAAAACTTATAGAATCCAATTACAGGAATGTTTTGAAAAGTTATATAAAATGTTTACCAATAATCATGGCATGCTCTGTAAAGGTAAAAGATAGAAAAGCTCCATTTAGAGAGGAGTATATAATTTCACAAATGATCACTCAATGGGTAAGACTTCAAGGAGATATTGATGGAATACAGTACTATTCAACTAAAACTGCTACATATTCAAGAAGAAATAGTAATTTATATAAAAATATTGTTATACCAACTAAGGAAACAGGCTCAGATAAAGGATATTGTAGAAGATTAAGTGAGTTAATAACTATAACGGATTCTGTTCATTGCATGGGAATAGATTTATTTTCAGAAGATTATAATATTGATTTTAGCAGAATAAATGATAAGAGTAATGGATTAATTGATGGAAATTATGTAAAAGAAATTAAAATAAAAAAAGGCGTTAAGTATGCTTATGGGGAAAAAGCAACAGCTCATTATTCTAGCTCTGGCTTTATGGAGATAGTTAATAGATTGATAGATAAGGAATTAGGAAATATAAGAAACTGAAATAATTAAAATCGATATAATATAAATGGAGATAATTTTATATGTGGGGAGAACTATATGGAAAATGCTAAAGATTATGAGAAAAGAATAGTTGTATTTATGGATATACTTGGATTTAAAGAGCACATTAAAGCAACAGAAGAGGAAAAAAATAAAAAAAAGATATTTAGGGTTATGAATTACATAAAAAATGTAGAATCAGATAATTACAAAGAGACCATTAGTTTAGCTGATATAGGAAGAGAAGTAACAGTATTTTCTGATTCTATAGTCATTTCTTACCTAGCAGACGTGCAAAGTTGTGTATATTATATTCTTATTGATATAATACATATTCAATTAGAACTTGCAGTAGAAGGTATAATAGTAAGAGGTGGGATTGCATTAGGAGAATTGTATCATAAACAAAATATAATATTTGGTCCTGCAATGTTAAAAGCATATAAGTTAGAATCAAAATACGCAATTTATCCTAGAATAATATTTACTGAAGATTTAATTAAATATGGAATAGAACATCATATTAGTGCAAATTCACCAGAGCAAGAATTAGAATATCTGCTAAAAATTATAGATGAAGATAAGGATGGATATTATTACACTAATTTTCTACTTCAGTATGGAGAACTTGATGAACTTGAATACTATTATAAAATACTTGATGTACTAAGAAAATTAATCGTAGAAACTATTAATAATAGTTCAGATAAGAATGTAATAAAAAAATATAAATGGCTAAAAAAATATTATAATAGAAGTATAAAAAAGTCATTAAATAATAAAGGGATTACGAAATATAAAATAAAGTAGAACGTAATACAAGGCATTTATTTGAGAAGCATACTAATGAAGATTATTTTATTTATGCATATATTTCTCCTACAAATTTATATGATAGAGATAAGGATGAAATAGAAAAGTATAAAATACTTGATAAGGAATAATATAATGGCATAATTAATTGGTGGAGCATTCTGTTTCTTGGATCTACAGGACAAACAATAATAGCACCTGGAATAGTTTCCTAAAAGGATATTTAAAAAAATAATCGATAACTTTTGGATCGTTAATCAGGAAATAAAATATTATTTATTAGACAGCACCAATATCACAAAAGAGTATATAGAAGAATTGTAATAAATTAATGAGTGTTTCGATGTTTTTAGAAAAGAGTTTAAATAACTGTTAAATTAAATGCAAAAATAAATGTATATTATAAAATAAAAGGAATACTTGAAATAAACAAATGAAATTTTAAGTATTCTTTTTTCTATTTTTAGTCCTAATAAAACAACCGTGACTTGATAAATTAATAAGTTAACATCAATTATTATTAAATTTCATAATCTACACCGGAACATAATAACTACTAGCCAACTGCCCAAACGAAAACACATTAAAAAACACATTATCTATGGCTACGTCATCAATTAGAAATTCCGCAACAAAACTATTAGCTTCATATTCAGACTTAATGTTACTTATATAATTATTTTTCATTTATAAAAAAGCATGAGGATTTTGGATGCAAAACAACATGTCCAATTTCATGTGTCAAAACAAGGCATTTTTCAAATTCAGATAAAGCTGAATTAATAAAAATGAATTTGTTTTTTTATGTATTTTTACATATCCCATATATTACCTAAAGGTTGAGTGATTATAGTTATATTAATAATCCTGCTAATCCATGAGGAGATGAAGTATTATATTTTAGTGTGACATACTCAAAAATGCACCTGAAATAAAAGATATTAACCAAATAAACCATACAGTAATACTAAATTTATGAAAAATAGATTTAAGTTTTTTATCATTCCTAATTAAAATTATAGTTGCAAAAACTACATTTAAAAGCATTAGAATTATTGATAATAAACCTATTAGACCATGAAAATTAAATTGAAAACCACCTTTAGTAAGTTTACTCATAAATACCGTTCCTAAAATATCAAATGCTAATCCTAAGTAAAATACAAATAGATGCCAATTTTTTAATTCACCTTGCTTTTTTCCACTCCATACACCAATCGTATAAAATAAAAGTGATGACGTAATAGATATAATTGCATATCTTAACATAATAAGTCCTCCTAATATGTAAAATCTATATAAAAAATGTTATAAAGACTATTGATTGATAATTAATTTAATCATAAAAAATAATTAATTACAATACATAACCATATAAAATATGGATGGCTGTGTACTTACTGCCACTATGTAAAATGAATGGCAACGATAATATATAGCGCACTCTAATTTTCAATTAAAAGAAAATATTTAAAAAATGTGAATAGTAATTATGATTTAAGTCTAGAATTTAGTCATATTAAGTTAAAGGATATTTAAAAATTTAGAACACGATAAGGTGGGATTGAAATTAGAGAATATGAAATTAAAGATGTTGATTTAAAAACTGCAAAGAATCTAAAGAAAGAAATATGTGAAAAATATAAAGTTATTCCAATAAAAGAAAAACTAGACGAAGTTGTAGTTTTGACATATGAGGTAAATGAAGAAGCTTTAGAATATTTAAGATTTATATATAACAAAAATATAATTATAAAAGAAATAGAAGAAAAAAATTATGAAACTTTAAAGAACATAATTTTTGGAATGGAAGACAAAAGCTTAGAAGATGTTTTAATATTTAATGCAATAAAGGATAAGGCTAGTGATATTCACTTAGAGCCACAAAAGAATTGTGTGTATGTACGGTATAGAATAAATGGAACTTTAGTTTTGGTTCATAAAATAGACTTAAGTGAATATATAAGTCTTGCATCAAAAATAAAACTTAAAGCAAATATGGATATAACAGAGAAGAGAAGGCCTCAAGATGGCAAAATAATTGTTGAATATAATGGCTTGAAGTACGATTTAAGAGTATCATCTATCCCCTTAGTATATGGTGAGAAACTAGTCATAAGAATATTATATTGCGATAATTTTGATTATAAACTTGAGGACTTGGGCTTTTCACAGGAACAGATAAAACTTATTAGAAAAATAATATCATTAAATAATGGTTTGGTTTTGGTAAATGGACCAACTGGTTCGTGTATGAAAGTGCAACAAAAGGGGATCATCATAAACCCATTTTAAGAAACTCTGAAGAGTTTTTTTTTACTTTCACCTGAGCCGATAGGGTGTATAGTCAATACTTCAGTATCATTATTATAATCTATTTTTTCAATTAAGTAATTAATAATCCTTCTTTGATTTTCAACAGGTTCATTTTTGATGTTTATACATTTATCTAATAGAGCACTTATAAAATTAACATCATAATCTTCAGTAGAACTATTTTCTATATTTGTGTTTATAGATTTTATATCTTTTTCTAATTCAGCAATCTCAATTTTTAGAGTTCTTATTTTATTAATAAAAATATCCATTAGGTCATCAGCTATAGCTAATTTTTCAATTAGGCCATTTAATTGTTTAGTCTTAGTTAAGATCTGTTTTTCTATATTAGATTTTTTAATTTTATCTTCTTTAACTTTATTACTTTCAGTTCGTACCTTGCGGATTCTATCAAGAAAAGTTTTCTTATTTTTAGCCATTTCAATTAAACTATCCAATACACAGTCTTCTAATTTTTCTCCAATTAAGTTTTTGCTACTACAAAGTGTTCCACTGCTACGTCTTTTTAAGTTGCATTTATAATAAATTTTCTTTAATCCAGTATCTTTATCTCTATGCCCTTGTACTATACCCATAGTACTTTCACAAGAGCTGCATACTAGTTTGCCAGTAAGTATTGCATTATTAGTTTTTCCACTGTTAGGAGCCAAGAATTTGTTCGTCTTAAGTTGCTTTTGAACTTCTAACCATGTATCAGGTTCTATAAAGCCTATACATCTTTTACTTACGGACGCAATCCATTCAGATTTATCTTTGTAAGGATTTGATTTCTTACCATCTCTAATGCTTGTGGAAGTTCTGTTATATTGTAAAATTCCATGAATTCCATCAGGAGTACCATAAACATTAATATCATCATCTGCAAGATATTTTAGAACATCATCCGAACTTTTAACGTAAAGAGGATTTTTCAAAACCTTATGTATAGTGGTTAAAGCAAAATACTTTCCAGACGAGGGTACTATATTATTTTTCATTAGATATTTTTCAGTTTGATGTATAGATCCTTGCTTTAAGTATGTTTCAAAAATTATTTTTACTAAATTTATTTCGTCAGGTTCTTGAACTAAAAATGAGATAGCTTTTTCATTTCCATTATCATCAAAACAAGATTCTCTTTTTCTAGAATATCCAAGTGGAGGAGGACCTCCTAACCATTGACCATTCTTTGCAAGCTCTATCATATTATCTCTAACACGTTCTGCAATTGTTTCACGCTCTAATTGAGCAAATACACTAGCTATATATATCATTGCTCTTCCCATTGGACTAGTTGTGTCAAATTGCTCTCTAATACTTACAAAGTCAACTCCATAGGATTGTAATTCATCAAGAGTATTGGAGAAATCAGCTACGTTACGAGATATACGATCCAACCTATAGCATATTAATATATCAAACTTTTCTTTTTTTATATCATTTAATAATTTTTGAAATTCAGGTCTATTAGTATTTTTACCACTGAAACCTTCATCTTCATAAATAGCGTATTCAATTTCTTTATTTTTATTTAGATTTTCTATGTAGTCTTTACACATTTGAATTTGATTTCCAATGCTATCACCTTTGCCTGTGAGTTTAGATTTTCTTGAGTAAATAGCAACTTTCATATAATCACTCCTAAGAATATAATACTTTTACCTATATTTATTGGTAATATTATAGCATAAATTTAGAATAAAATACGAATGTATGTTTGTAAAAATTTATGTTTATTTGAATTGGCAGAATATAATTTGTAGTTATATTATGCAAAATATAAATTATAAATTATTGTAATAATATGATATAATTAACTATTAAATTGAAAATATTGAGAGGGAGAGAAGAAATATGAAGAATATATTGCATTTAGTACTTAAGTTTCCTAATATAACTTCAATAATGGTAAATGAGAAGAAAACAGATACAATTACAGAACATAGAAATTTATGCGAATTAAATAATAGACTTATTTGGGGGCAAGACTCGGACAAGAAAATAAGTGGACTAGCTGAAAAAAATAGAAACAGGATTAAACAACAAATAAATGATGGTATTAATACCTATGCATTTTTTTTAGCGGATAAGAAAGGTGAAAAAGAATTATATGTTGGTAAAATGTTAAATGTCTACGATAAAGGAGAAGTAAAACAAAATAGTGATTTGATTAATTACATTCCAAGTTATTATTCTTATAAAGTTGGAACCGCTGAAGATAAGAATAATTTATTTGTTGATGTTAAAACATTTCTTAAAATAAATAAAAAGTACTTAAGTGATATAACAATTGAAAGTAATAAAAAAAACATTATGGAAATTAAAAATAATACTCCAGTTTTTCTAGTAAATATTGATGATAAATTAGATAGTCTTTTGAATGAATTACTTATTGATAAAGAGATGAAGTTTCAAAACGAAGTAGAATTGGAGGAGGTACCTGACTCAATAACAGTAACTGATGAACCAAAGGAAAAGCCAAAGAAATCAAATGGAAGTGATGCTAGTTATTACAGAAGGAATCCAAGGATATCAAAGACAGCAATTGTTGATGTGAAATATCAATGTGAAGTTGATAAAGATCATAAGCATTTTATTTCTAAGTTTACATCCCAAAACTATGTAGAAGCACATCATCTAATTCCAATGGAATATCAAGAAAAATTTGATTGCAGTATTGATATTGAAGCTAACGTTGTCTCTTTATGTGTATGTTGTCATAAAAAGCTTCATCATGGAAAGTATGAAGAGATAAAGCCATTAATTGAAAGACTCTATGATGAGAGAATTAATAGACTTAATAAATGCAATATAAATTTGGCAAAAGAAAAATTACTAACTTATTATCAAAAATAAATCTTTTGGAATCTTGTACAGTTATCATAGATATGGAGAATAATTAAATTAACATAAGATGCACTTTAGTAAAAATGACTTAAAGGAGAGTAACAATGAATAGTGTAATTTTACAACCGACAGGAAATAAAGATGCGAAAACCCATTTTGAAGAAACAATAAATAGTTATGTAGAATTAGGAAAATTAAAAAAGTATTTAGATAAGAATGATATTCAAAAGCTAAAATCAATTTATCCAGATGAAAAGATTTATATATGGGGAGTGACTCCAGGGGAAAAGCAAGTTAACGTAAACAAATGGAACAAAATAAAACAAGGTGATGTTACACTATTCTCAGCTGATAAGAAAATTTTTGCCTCAGCGGTCACAACATATAAAGTTCATAACAAGCAATTAGCTGGTTATCTATGGGGGACAAATAATAAGGGACAGACATGGGAATATATTTATTTTATAGATGAACTTGCTAGAATTGATATTTCTTATGAGGAATTTAATAAAGTGGTCGGATATAAGTCAAAAAATATAATTCAAGGATTTGGTGTGCTGAACCAAGAGAAAAGTCAAAAACTAATGGAATACTTTGAGATAGATAGTGATGTTTATGGAGAAGCAATTAACTATGATGAATATAAATCTGAAATAGAAAAGCTAATCAGCAAAGAAAGTCTTGATAATAAAAGTACAGGAACAAGTAGAAAAGAGCAGTCATTTTTAAGAAAATATCTATTTAAAGGTAAGAAAATTTGCAAATGTGGAATATGTGGTAAAGAATTACCAATAGAATTGTTAGTTACAGCTCACATAAAACAAAGGTCTAAATGTACTTTGGAGGAAAGATTAGATGTTAAAAACATTGTTATGCCAATGTGTAAATTGGGATGTGATGATTTATATGAACATGGCTATTTACTTGTAGAGCAAGGTATTATTATGCGTAATGAGGAAAAAGTATTTACAAAAGATATTGATAATTGTATAAGCAGTTTTGAAAATAGTAAATGTTCTTATTGGAATGAAAATACAGAAAAATATTTTACTGCTCATAATGATAAATTTTTAAGAAAATAAGGGAGAAAAGAATGGATAATATAAAACTTTTACAAAATAAAGTTAAAATGTTTTGCGAAGAAAGAGAATGGGATGAATTTCATAATCCTAAAGATTTAGCTATAGGTATTTCAACTGAGGCCAATGAATTATTAGATATTTTTAGATTTAAAACTGAAAAACAGATGGATGAAGATTTTGAAAAAATGAGACCTGCAGTTGAAGAGGAATTAGCAGATGTTCTTTTCTTTGTTTTAAGGTTTGCTCAGAAAAATAATATTGATTTACAAGAAGCACTTAATAAAAAGTTAGATAAGAATGCTCAAAAATACCCAATTGAAAAGGCAAAGGGTAACAATAAGAAATATGATCAACTGTAAGAAATATTTTAGATAAGTATTAAATTAATAGATAAGCTTAAGTTTATATTTTGTTAATTGAGAAGTAATTGGGGTGAAATTATGAATTGTTGTGAAAAATGCTTTAATAATAAGGATATAATTAAATTTATAAAATCTAATAAAACAAAAGGAAAGTGTGCCTTTTGCAATAGTACTAAAGTATATATTTGTAGCACTGATAATGTAGGAAGTTTTATTCGTGAAGGATTCAACAGAGCGTATGAACATTTAGAAGGTTTAACAGGCGCAATGTGGGATTGTGATGAACATGAATATATAGGGAAAGATGGAGATGATGCAGGAAGATCATTGCATGAAATTTTATTTTGGACTGAGCAAATATTTTCTGAAAAATACGATGCGGATACTGTTAAAATATTATTAGAGACATTAATGGAATCAAGTGGGCCGTCAATGAGAGAAATACGACAAGGTGAAATAGATTATTTAAGCGATGTTTATGATGCGTGTTTTGTATTGAAAAATGACTTATATGGAGAAGAAAGTACAAATGAACATATAGCTTGGGAGATATTTAAATATAAATGTAAATACTATAATAGGTATTTTGATGTTTCTAAAAATCAATCTTCAAGGAAAAAACTTTTAAATCAACTTAAGAATATTTTTAAACACATGAAATGTTACTTAGATTTAGAAACAACCTTATATAGATCACGTCCTTATGAAATTATAGAGTTAGAGCAGTTTAATAAAATAGATTTTTATAGGGAAGTTGCACCAGCACCAGCAGCTTTATCAATAAATAATCGAATGAGTCCTAAAGGAATATCTTATACTTATTTAGCTGATAATATTAAAACTTCAATACAGGAAATAAGGCTTGAATCAGGGCAACATTGTATCATTGGAGAATTTCATCCTAGAAAAAAGATAAATATATTGGATTTATCAGTTAGTCCGAAATTTACTTATAGGAGTATATTTAGTAAAAAGTATAATCATGATTTGAATTGGATAGAGGAATTTATAAATAGTTTCGCAAACGAGATAAGTAAACCAATATCAGAGAAAGATAAAGAAATAGAATATATTGCAACTCAAATATTAGCAGAATATATAAGAATGTTAGGCTATGAAGGAATTAAATATGAGAGTAGTCTTATTAAAGGAACGTATAATTATGCTTTGTTTTGTGGACCTAACACGGAATTATGCAGTGAGATGTATAGTTATCAATATAATCAATATATAGGTGAAGAATTAGTTTACTTTACAGATTGGTTGAAATTAGATTCTTTTTCATATCAAAGATTTGATGGGATGAAATTAGATATGGTTAAATATATAAATAATATTAATGATATTAAAGATAAATCACTTATTCCCAATGGTATATATGCATCTGAAACATTTTATAATGTTTCAGAAATAAAAAATAGATTGAATGAGTTGAGTGAATATATAAAATTAAATTATGATGCGTATATAGATAATAGTATTGCAAAAGATTTTAGTTTAGAAGATAGCGTAATTAAAATAGTTAATGATTATGATAATTCTAAATATAGAGGATCATATAGTATTGATGTTACTAAAGGATTTCATTATTTGGATGTATACTTATGTGTAGAGGAGATGCAGAAAAATACTAAATTCTATTTTAGGCATAAACAAGAAGATGAAATGTGGAATAAATTACTCGTTACTAAAATAAATTAAAACATTATACCTAGAAAATTTATATGTATGATACCACATTATTCAGAATGAATTTGTGGTATTATTGTTATTTTGTAGTACACTGGTAAAATATGTTATAATAAAAATATACTTATAGTGAAAGTAGTGAAAGTTTTTCTTAAATTTACGATTTAGATTGGTGTGTGAATAAATATGGATAATAAATCAAAAGAACTTTTAGTTGGTTTGTTAAAAGCAGGGATATCGGATATACCGCTTGTAGGGGGGCTTCTAAATGAGGTTTGTTTTGAAATTAGGGGTAGAATTGCTCAGAAGAGGGTAAATGACTTTACTAATAGTTTTATAGCGTATATTAGTGAATTAGGATTAAATATTGATGAAAATGTAATGACGTCAGAGGAGTTTAATGATATATATATATCAATACTTAAACACGTTATTGAAACTAAATGTGAGCATAAGCTTAAAATATTTAGGGAGATTTTAAAATCTAATACTATAAATCCATGTGAATCTAATTTTAAAGAAACTTTTTTAGAATTAGTAAAGAAACTTGATTATATTGAAATTGAGATCTTGAAAATATATAAAGATACTGGAGTGGAAGGAAATATAGGAGTTCCAGAAGGTAATGATATTTTTGTAAGTTCAAGAAAAAGTAGATCATGTAAAGAAGTTATAACAGAGAATATTAAGGAAAGTAATGCAGAATTAACAGCTCTTGAAATCGAGGGAAAATATGAGTTTTATATCTGTGACTTAATTTCAAAGTCTTTGCTTATTGATACAAAGACCACAGGAAATATTTATGGTGATTTAAAGAAAGATGCATTTACAATGCTATATATAACATACTTTGGTAAAGAATTTATGAAATTTATTCAAGCTGATATTTAGATATATTCTAGAGTATTAATGGTTTTTTAGAAAAATGTTATTTGTTAGTACCAAATTATTCAGAAATGAATTTGTGATATCTTTGTCGTTTTTACAACTTATGTGGTAAAATACTCTATAAGAAGAACATATTTGAATTTTTAGGTAATAAATTATTATTTAAAATATAATTTATTAGAAAGTTTAACATTCTTCTAGGCTGTGATACATAATAAGCTATTATATCTTCTATAAATAACTTATTATATAATAAAATTATTGATTTATAAGGATTGGAGAGTGAATACAAAATGAGTATTGCTATATATGTTTGTGGACAAATTGCTTCGGGAAAAACTACTATTTCTGAGCAGTTATCAAAAGAATTAAATTTACCACTTTTTAAAGTTGATGATATTAGAAAAAGTTTTAATAATGATAAGGACGTTTGGAAGGAATTAATTACTGAACTAAAAGTAAATCAAAGCTACATTTTCGAATCAACAGGCTTAAGCAAGCGTATGGAACAACTAATTATAAATGATATAAAACTTAATAGAAGCTTTTTCATCATCAAATTAATCTGTTCTAAAGAAAAAGCGTTGGAGAGAGCAAAAAATCGAAACGTTACTTTTCCAAAATGGGAATATTCGTTTACATTAGAAGAAAGTATAGAGTGGGTTGATAATGAAATAAAAAAACTTGATGCGGATATAGAAATAAATACAGATAATACGGAAAGTAGAGATGTAGTCCAAAGTATAATTCAAAGGTTAAAGGATCAAAAATTAATTTGATTTTAGGAGCAGATACTATGAATGAAATAAATATTGTTATGGATAATGGCATAAATGTGTTCCTGAACACATTGAGCCAAAAACAGATTGAAATAGAAGTATATTATAAATACAGTTCACTATTTAAAGAAATTATAAATGATATTTATCTAAATTATCCAACTAAACAATCTATTCTTAACACATTAGTGGAAGTGTGTTTAAACTTTGAACATTCTATATTTTGTGTTGTTAATGGATTTTATGAAAACTCAATGGACTCTCTTAGAAAATCTATAGAATTAGTTGTTTTTGGAATATATTTTGATAAACATCCTGGTTTATATACTACATGGTTAAGTGGGAGAAGTGAATTTGGATTTAAACAAAAACTTAATGAAATTTATACCTTTTCAGAATTGGGAAGATGGGCAAATTTAAGTTTTTTTAATAGCTTGAATGATGATATATATAGATTATTTCAAGAATTAAGCTCATATACACACTCTAATCCAACTAAGTGGCAACAATCTCAAAGATATACAAATCATTTAGAATTTTTATCAGATAGCTTCGATATATGGTTCAATGACTATAAAATAGTTATAGAGTATTCAACAACATTATTACTTCTATATTTGCCTGAGATAGTTAATCAAGCTAGCTCGGTCTTAATAGACCATGCAAGATTTGAAGATATAATGAATAATATATTATAATGGGGGACAAACAATTATGATTTCATCTATGTGGAAAGATAAAATTGAATGGCATTTAAAGATGGCATCTGAAGCAAAGACTAAAAGAGATAAAAGAGATTTAGCGTATAGAACTTCGATTGTTGGAGAAAATGTAATTAATATATTAAGGTTTTCAATAGATGGAAAAGCTGAATCAACATTTTTTATGATAGTTTCATCAATAAAAAGATACATGGCCTTAGGAATATTATCAAAAGATTATATGCCTATTTTGAGTGAAAGTTATGAATATTACAAGTTAGATACATATATTAATACATCTTCGAATAGTTTTAGTTTTCATAGGATGGAGATTTTGCATTGTGAAATTTGTAATCTAGTAAAAGAGGTAGAAAGTTACTTGAAAAAAGAGGGGAAAATGTAAAAAATGCACAATTTAAATTTAGAAGAGCTAATGTCTAGTTTTTTTGAATTAGAGGCGAATTTAGAAAAAAGACAGATTCAATTTAATGATCCATATACGTTATTTCTGAGACTAAGTGCTAATTGGTATAAAATCAGAACGATGTGTGATGAATTAACATATAGCGAAGTACTAAGGATATATAATCAACTGCTTCAATGTGAAAATTTAATTGAATCAATTATTCTTATTGGTTCAGTCTCAAGTGGAAACTACTCTAAAGAAAGTGATATTGATATTGTAGTTATTCTTAGAAGAAATAAAAAAATAAATGAGCTGAGATATGTGAGTGTATTTAAAGATATAAACATAGTTTATCAAACTAAAAGTGAGTTTTTAAGTCACTATAGAAGTGGCTATGAATTTTATGTATGGTGTGTTAAATATGGTGTTCTATTATTTGATAAGGGATACTTTAACTCATTATATAGATATCCACAAGGGATGGTGAATAAGGATGAAATA
Organism: Clostridium gelidum; assembly: GCF_019977655.1. NCBI lineage: Bacteria > Bacillati > Bacillota > Clostridia > Eubacteriales > Clostridiaceae > Clostridium > Clostridium gelidum. The sequence continues at coordinate 3,360,231 of NZ_AP024849.1, read as the reverse complement.
ATACATAAAAGAACATATATAAATAGTATTATTATTAAAACCTATGAAGCATTGACAAATAACGACAGAGATTTAGGAATAAAGTTTATTAAAAAAATGGTAATACAATCAGCAAGAATAATACTAATATCAAAAGATATTGTTGCTAGGAGCAGAGGTGAAATAGGGAAACAATTGTTAAATACAGGAGCAGAATTTTATGAGTTATATATGATTTTAGATAAGTTGAAGTTTATGAATAATTATGAATTAACGGAATATGCTAATAAAATTTTCCAATTCATAAATAATTACATTGAAGATTATTATAAAACCAAATAGAACTGAATTTTAATGATTAATAATATTATATATTCTAAATTGAAAAAGAACCTTAATTGCTAATAGAATAGTAACTTAAGGTTCTTTATTATTTAATTTCAATTTCACAATATCAACCGGAACATAATAATTCATAGCCAGCTATTCTAAAGAAAAACCATCCAATTCAAGCTGATCCGCAGCCACATCAACAATCAAAAACTCGGCAACAAACACATTGCTAAAATAATATATCAACTATTTTATGTAATTTTGTTTTAAAAATAATGCTAAAATTTTCTTTCTCCACTGATGAGTTTTGAAGATTTTTAGTTGATTGATTCAAATTACTATTATTATTTTCTGAATTCTCATTTTGATATTCTAAGTTATACCTAAATTTAGCTTTATAAAGAAATGTTTTTAATGCTTTATAAGAATCCTTTTCATCAGAAATTTTGTTTGGAAAATCAATAATTGAAGTTAAGAATGTATAAATTGAACCAATGATAAAAGAACTCATTAAAATAAAAGGTATCAATTGGTTATTATTTGTGATAAATTTGGTTGTAAGTGCACTACTAGCGGATACAATAAAAGCAAGAATAGAATTAGTTATTAATGTTTTTTTTGAATTGTAGCTAGGATCTCCATGTAAAATATCTTCCTGATTTTTTACATAAGTTATTAATAGATTAAAGTTTTCATCACTTAAAGAACCTATATTATTATTCAGTAAGTAGTTATAAAAAATATCTAATCTAACTTGATCGTATTTATTAAAATCTAATGAATGTATAGCATTGTAAGTTGCTATATATTCATTAGTTTTTTTGTTTATTTTTCTGTTAAAGAAAAAAGCATTTAATATAAATGAAACAACTAAAGAAGTACAAATCAAAGAAGTGAGATCTAAAGATTTTATATTTAACAACTTAATTACGATAACTAGCATAGATGACCCAATAAGAGTATAAATTATTAAAGTTTTTAATGTAATGCTATTTGGTTTTTTTATTTTATAATAAGAAGAGGTACTTTTAAAATAATCGACAATAGAATCTAAATTAGTATAATTCATTACTTACTCCTTATAATAGTTAGTATTAAACTTCAATTTCATAATTTCCACAGGAACATAATAACTACTAGCCAACTGTTCAAAAGAAAACCCATCCAAATCTAACTTATCTATTGCCATATCATCAATCAAAAATTCAGCCGCAAACATATTAGCTTCATATTCAGATTTAATGTTACTTATATAATTATTTTCATTTATGAAAAAGCATGAAGATTTTGGATGCAAAACAGCATGTCCAATTTCATGTGCCAAAACAAAGCGTTTTTCAAATTCAGATAAAGCTGAATTAATAAAAATGACTTTGTTTTTTTTCATATATTTGTACATACCCCATACGTTGCCTAAAGGCTGAGTAATTATAGTTATATTAAGACATTCTGCTAATTCATAAGGGGATGAAGTATTATATTTCTTCTTTAGTTTATTAATAATTTTTTTTATATAATCCCCTGTCAAATTAATCCCCACCTACTTCTTAAATTTCTTTGGTGTATATTTATCCTTATTGTTAACCTTTATTTTTTCAAGAGCTATTTGCATAGCAAGTTCTAAATAATCAAAATCTTTATCTTCAAGTTCTACGCCATTATAATATTTTGTTCCATCCTTTTGTTCTCTGTAGTCATCCATTATGTTTTTTAAATCTTTTTGGATGTCATTCTTATCTTTTTTAGTTAATTCGGTCTCAGAATTTGATGATTGTAAATCATTTTTGCCTAAGATGTAATCAGTAGATTTATCGAAAATTTCTGAAAGTTTCCTGATAGTATCATCTGTCAAAGGTATTTTACTAGTTTCATATTTTGAAATCGCAGAACGCTTAACACATAATTTTTCTCCTAATTCGTCTTGTGTCCAACCTTTAGATAGTCTAAGTTCTTTAATTCTGTTCATAATTAACACCTCAAAATAATTATATAATATCCTAATAGGAAATTATATGAGTGTTCCTAATTGGAAATATTTTTTTGAAATAATATTGACAATTTCCTAATAGGAACATATAATTAAAGTATCCTAACAGGAACGGGGGTGAAAAAGAAATGTATGCTAATTTAAGAGTAACAAGAAACACAAATTCAATTTCAGTTAAGCAAATGTGCAATCTATTAGGATTAAAAACCAAAGCAGCATATTATAAAAAAGAAATGGGGAACGTTAATTTTACATTGATAGAAGCAAAGAAGATTTCCGATTTTTTTAATATGCCAATTGAAGAGATTTTTTTTAAACAAATATGTTCCTAATAGGAACTAAAATGATTATTATTTTTAATTTCATTCATTATTTAAATTATAAGTTTGAAAGTAGGTGAAATAAATGTCTAGAAAAGCAACTAAAGCTATTGATAATGTATTTTATCAAGCACGAATGGAAGCATCAAAGTTTAATGATTGTTTAAACAGTAGGGAAGGTGCATCAGAAAAGATAGGAATAGATCGTACAAGACTAGCACGTATAGAGCTTGGAAGTTTGAATCCATATCCTGAAGAAGTACTTTTAATTTCAGATACTTACAATACTCCTGAATTAAACAATTATTATTGTTCGAATTTATGTCCATTAGGAAAACAAACAATACCACAAATTAAAATTTGTAAAATTGAAAGATTAACGATTCAAATACTTTCAGTTTTAAATGGTACAAGCATACACAAAATAAAAGATTCACTAATTGATATAACAGAAGATGGTCAAATAACTAAAGATGAGGTTCCAAGATTAAAAGAAATAATAGATACCTTAGATGAAATATCAGCTAAGTCACAAGCATTAAAGCTATGGGCTGAAAAACATTTAATAATTAATTGTAGGAGGGATACTTAATGAAAGCAGTTTGGATTTTTAAAAATGAAGAACATGAAAAAGAAATTCAAGGAAAACTAATGGACATGCTTGTAGAAGATGCAATAAATATTTATCCAAGTGATCAAATTAATGCACTTGTTAAGTTTGGAAAGGCAGGACTTTTAAATTTAGAGTAGGAGTGAGAATATGTTTTATTTATTTTTAGATTTACTTAAATTACAAACAACTAAAGATGAATTTACTGAGATTATAAAAATGACAGATGATGATATCAAATTTAATAGAGTACATTTTGGAAAGACAACTAATTTGAAAGAATACATTAGAATCTGTGCTTTATGTGCAAAGACATTTTCAAGAACAGTTACAACCAATATGCAAAACACCTTAGATGCATTAGATAGAGTAGTAAACGCAACGCTTGAAAGAGGTGATAGGGGAACTAATAAATCATTAAGAGAAATCATAGAAGAAGAAGTTCAAAAAGTAAAAGAGCAAGGAGGATATTATGAAAAACATATTAATTAAAAAATTAATTCTTAAGAATTTTAAAGGTATTAAGGAATTAGTAATTGATTTTGAAAAAATAACAAATATCTTAGGAGAAAACGCAACAGGAAAAACAACAGTCTTTGATAGCTTCTGTTGGCTACTCTTCGGAAAAGATAGTAAGGATAGAAAAGACTTTGAAATAAAAACATTAGGTCCTGATGGAGAAGCGCTACATGGGTTAGAGCATAGCGTAATTGGAATATTAGATGTAAATGGTGAAGAAATAACACTTCAAAGAATTTTTACAGAGAAATGGACAAAGAAAAAAGGACTTGCAGATAAAGTTTTCTCAGGTCATGAAACAACTTATTATATCAACCAAGTCCCAGCTAAACAAAAAGAATATAACGAAAAGGTTACTAATATCTTGGCGGATAATACCTTTAAGTTACTATCTAATCCACTCTATTTTAACAGTATAGAGTGGAAAAAGCAAAGGGAGATATTATTAGAGATCATAGGAGACATTGATCAAGATAATGTAATTAACTATAAAAAAGAATTAAAGCCACTTGAACAATTATTATCGAATAATACTCCAATAGAAGATTTTAGAAAGAAAGTAAAGGATCAAATTTCTAAATATAGCAAAGATAAAGAATCAATTCCTTTTAGGATTGATGAATGTAATAATTCCATAGTTGAAGAAGATTTTAAAATCTTAGAGGACAGAAAAGTAATAATTCAAAATGGAATTAATGCATTATCCAAACAAATAGCTGCAGGTGATAATAGTTCTGAAAATATGAAATTAGAAAAAGAACTATCAGACTTAAAACTTAAATACAATTCTAAATTAGTAGAAGCTAAAGAAAATTCAAATAAACCATTAGATGAATTTAATATACAGATTTCAGATAAAAAGTATGAAATAAATGATTTAGAGCATCAGATTCAAATTCTAAATAGAGATAAGTTTGATACTGAGGAAGCAATTAAAGCAGCTTATGGAATAAGAACAAACTATATAGAAAAGCAAAAATCATTGAGAGATATATGGCATAAAGAAAATAATGTGATATTTGAATTTGATGAAAATGAGAAATTCTGTCCGACATGTCATAGAGAATATGAAATTGAACAGCTAGAAGAAATCAGAACCAATGCTCAAGGATATTTTGAAGAATCAAAAAACAATAAGCGTAATTCAATAAATAAGCAAGGTAAAGAGCTTGGAGAAAAAATAAACCAACTTGAGACTTCAATTAAAGAAAATAGTGAAAATCTAATAGGCTACGAAGAGAAATTAAGTGAATATAACTCCAAAATGGAGCTGCTTAAATCAGAGCTAGAACAATTAGAGAAGGATAAACAAAGCTTAAATATTAATAATACAATAACTTTTACTGGCGAACAGGAATTAACTAATTCTATTAATGAAATTAAAGGTAAAATAGCAAACTTTAAATTAACTGACAATACAGAGTTGGCTAATAGAAAGCTCAATTTAGAAAGAGAATTAGAAAATATAAGTAAGCAGCTAGGAAAAAAAGATAATAATGAAACTTTAAGAAAAAGAATTCAAGATCTTCAAGAAGAAGAAAGAACTTTGGCAAATGAAATTGCAAAGCTTGAAGGATACGACTTCCTGTGTGAGGAGTTCATAAGAACAAAAGTTGGATTATTAGAAGAGAGAATAAATTCTAAATTCAAAACAGTAAGATTTAAATTATTTAAACAACAAATAAATGGCGGAATTGACGAATGTTGTGAGGCTTTAATAGATGGAGTTCCATTTAGTAATGCAAATACTGCAAGTCAAATAAATGCAGGAATAGAGATTATTAATACCCTTTCAGAATTTTATGAAGTAAATGCTCCAATATTTATAGATAACAGGGAAAGCATTAATCAAATAGTACCAACAGATAGTCAAATAATTAATTTGATAGTAAGTAAAGATAAGGAGCTAAAAGTGGAGTGTAAAGAAAAGCAGGAGGTTGCTTGATGAATATATCAAAAAATATAAAAGAGATTAGAAAGTTAAAGGATATTACTCAAAAAGAACTTGCTGAAAAAATTAATGTTGATGTTAGGACAATCCAAAATTATGAAAGTAGTAGGAGAGAACCAAATACAAAAGCTATTAATACAATTGCAAATGCCATTGGTGTTCCGATTGTAGCATTAACAGATGATAATTATTTTAAACGTCAGGAATTGCTTCAAAAACTCAAAGAGTTGATAGATAAACAAGGAATAGTTGGAACTGATATTAACAGAATCATAAATTCTTTATTAAACATGGAGGGGAAATAGTAATGAATGATAGGTTATTAGAAATATTAAATTATTTATCTGATTTCAGTTCTGAGAAATCTAAATGCTTTGGTACACCAGAGCAGCGTAAAGAGCATGAAGAAAAAGCTACTGAAATATATAAGATTCTAGTAGATGAAATAGTTGATTTGTTTGTGGACTCAAGGGTTATAGAAGAAACTTCAAAAATAAGCGAAGAAAATAAGATAAATGAAAATAGTTTTAAAGAATTTTATAGAAGTTTCTCAGAGGATCCAAAAGTAAAGGTAACAGTTGTACATGAACTAGTAAAGCCCAAATGGGGACTTCAAGAAGTATGTATGGATGATGTTATGTATGCATTAGGCTATAACATTGGGTCTGCAGATATTAATAAAGTACTAAAGGAAGCAAGATTTTATATTAAGGAGGAAAAATAAATGGCTGAAACCGGATTAACGTTAAGTAAAGAAGATGCATTTAATAATGTGATGGCTAAAATAGCAGGACTTGAAAAGAATAATGGTATTAAACTACCTAAAAATTACTCGGCGGAGAATGCAATTAATTCAGCATGGTTAATGCTCCAGGAGGTTGTAGATAAAGAAAAGAAACCAGCCTTGGATGTTTGCACAAAAAATTCAACAGTTGAAGCTCTATATAATATGGTATTGCAAGGATTAAGCCCATCAAAAAGGCAATGCTATTTCATAGTACATGGTAGTAAGTTAACCCTTATGAAAAGTTATATGGGAAGTATAGTAGCGACTAAAAGGATTAACGGAATAAAAGATGTAAAAGCTTTTATATTATACGAAGGAGATATCTTTGAAACAATATTTAATAATGAGACTTATACGATTGAATTTAACTACCAACCCAAATTTGAAAATATAAATTCAAATAAGATAAAAGGAGCATTTGCATTAATAATAGGTGATGATAATAAGATTTTGCATACAGAAATGATGACAATGGAACAAATAAAAAAATCATGGGCAATGGGGCCAGCATATAAAAGTGGAAAATCAAGTACACATACTGACTTCGCAGAAGAAATGGCCAAGAAAAGCGTAATAAATAGAGCTTGCAAGAGATTCTACAATACATCAGATGATAGTGATTTATTACTAGATAGCTTAAATAATACTGATGAAGATTATGATGAGGCAGATATTATTGAAAATGTAAAAGACCAGGTACATGAAGAAATCAAAGCTAATGCGAATCAAGAAATCATAGATGTTGATATTGAACCAATAAAACAAATTAATGAAAATACCATTAAGAATCCAATTCAAGAAAATCCTAAATCAGAAAAAGCTGAACAGCAGTTAATGTGTGAATTCTAATGATTAAGGTATTAGCATCAGGAAGCACAGGCAATTGTTATATTATCCAAGCAGGGGATGACATTCTCTTGCTTGAGTGTGGAATAAACATCAAAGACATTAAGCAAGGATTGGATTTTGATTTAAGTAAGGTAAAAGGGTGTTTAGTTACCCATGAACATAAAGATCATTGTAAATCTATAAATAATATATTAGCAGCAGGTATTGATGTTTATATGAGTCAAGGAACAGCTAAAGGAATGGAGTTTCTAGATGAGAGATATAGTTATAGATTCAATTATTTAAGGCATAAGGTACCTAAGAATATAGCTGGATTTACAATAATTCCATTTAATGTTCAGCATGATGTAAATGAGCCATTAGGATTTTTAATATATCATCCCACAATAGGAAAGATAGTATTTGCAACAGATACGTATAGTTTATTAAATATAACATTCAAAAATGTAGACCACATCTTAATAGAATGTAATTACTTCGAAGGTGTGCTTCAAACATTGCCAGTGAGTAGAGCAATAAGACTTATAAAATCACATATGAGTTTAGAAAACTTAATAGAAACGCTAAAATCGTGGGAATTAGGTAATACAAAGGATATAACACTAATTCATATAAGCAATGATAATGGAGAGCCTGAAAGGTTTCAACAAGAAATAGAGACACTTACAGGAATTAAAACATATGTAGCAGAACCAGGATTAATAGTTGGGAGGTAAGATCTTTGAGTGATAATAAAAAATATTACTATTTAAAACTTAAAGAAGATTTTTTTGAATCTGATGAAATAAAAATAATAGAAAGTTTGCCTAATGGATATCTCTATTCAAATATACTCTTAAAACTATATTTAAAGGCATTAAAACGTGAGGGAAAGCTTATGGTTACAGATATTATTCCATATACTTTGGAAACCTTAGCGAAAGTGTTAGGACATAATATTGATACTGTAAGAACTGCAATAAATACTTTCAAGGAATTTAATCTTATAGAAATGTTAGATAATGGCGCAATATATTTAACAGAAATACAAAACTTGATAGGTCAAAGTAGTTCAGAAGGGGATAGGAAAAGAAATTATAGAAAGAAAATTGAAGAAGAAAAAAATCTATTAAATGGAGGACAAATGTCCCAACAACAGAAACAAATTAAGGGACAAATGTCCCAAGATAATATACAAATGTCCGGACAAATGTCCCAAATAAATAATAGTGAAATAGTAAGAATTGATGATCAAAAATGGGACAAAAGTCCGGACAAATGTCCCGAAGAAAATCAAGAACCTTGTAAAAATGCGGAGTTAGATATTGACAAAGGACAAATGTCCGGACAAACGTCCACCAGAGATAGAGATAGAGATAGAGATAGAGATAGAGATAGAGATAAAGAGCTAGAGATAGAGATAGAACCAAAGGGGGAACAAGTCCCATCATCTCCTCTTTCTTTTCCTTCCCCAATTCATGAATTAATATTTAAAAGTTTTAGTGAGGTGACATATAAAACTTGGTTTGCAAATACAAAGATTGAATCTAAAGACGATTTGTTGATAATAACTGCAGCTACTGATTTGCAAATGGGGGTAATTAAAAAATATGCTCCTAAGTTGCAAATAATAACTGGAAAACAGATTGATGCTAAAACTTTAGATGGCTAGGAGGAGATTATGAATAAACAACATAGTGACATTCTCCAAGGGCAACTGAGCATATTTGATATAGAGCTTAAGGAAGCTGAAAAGCCTAAGGAGGTTATATTCCCAAAAAGAAAAAATTCAAAGAATCAGGGAGAAAGCTTCAGCAATATTATTAATTTATATAAAGCTAGTGCTACAAGAATAGTTAAACAAGTATGTGGAGCATTACTAGTAGAAGTTGAGGATAAGACATTATATTTTAATTCAGCAGGTATAAATGAATTGGAGTTAAAAAAGGATATGGAGCTAATGCCTGCAGATGAAATCTTAGTTGTAAATCAAGATAAAGAAGTTAACGACCTGCAGCTTAAAAAATTAAAGGACATGCATGTTGAAAAATATATTAAGCGTAAAGGTGATGCAAATATTATAATTCCATTTCCTGGGAAATTAATTATTATTAATCCAAGAGGATGGGTTCTGGAATATTTACAAAAACCTATATATCACGAAGATGAGCTTTTTGTTACAGAAATGGCTAAAGAAAATACAGATTTGGCCAATAAAATCATTGAAATGGATATAAATATCACAAAAAGCATGAACAAAAGCTTTGGATCAGAGACCGATGAGGATGAAGAAGCAGTAAAGCTTGAAGTTGGTGATAGGGTTGAATTTAATTATGATGGTCCCCAGGTAGGAAATATTTCTAGTATTTATAACAAGGGTGAAACTGTGAATGTAGTTTGGGACAATAAACATACAGCATTTTATTATAAGAAAGTTAGAAAAATAGGGGTGATATAAATGACACCGCGAGAATGGGCTGGAAAAACAGTTAAGGATTTAGAGGTCAAAAGAAAACTTAAATTAGAAGGTGAAAGACAAGCTAAGAGTTACAGTTTTGAAAATATAGAAAAGGTTAAAAAGAGGTGTAATAGTAGATGAAAGATTTGAGCTATTTAAATGAATATAGAGTCAAACTTAAAGATAACTTTATTGGAGATGAACATAATGGAGTATTTAAGTTAAGAGTATCAGGAAGTCCAGTATGCATAATAGCAAGTGATGGAATGGGTTGGGAACACATATCAGTATCCCATAATAATAGAATACCTAGCTGGGAAACAATGAATAAAGTTAAAGAAATGTTTTTTGAAGATGATGAAGTTGTTATGCAGCTGCATCCGAGCAAAGAAGATTATATAAATAATTTTAATTATTGCTTACATTTATGGAGGCCTATAGGCAAGGAAATACCTACTCCACCTAAAATTTTAGTTTAGAAAGTGAGAATTATTAAATGGGTATTGGATTAGAGATGCATAAGATCTTCCAAGAATACTATGCATTATCAAGTAATGAATACGGAAAAACAATTGTTGGATATGAACCACTTGATGAAAATATAGAACTTCCTAAAGATTCAGACAGGAATACAGCTATTAAAGTTTCATTTAAGAATAGAAGTTGGATAAGAGTTTACAGAATAAGAAATGAAGTTGAGTGGTATTAAAAACTAAAATATTGCAGGATTAACGAACAGAGATTACAAATTGTTAAGGTTGAAACTGCGGGTTTAAATGGGAATAAATACTCAGGTGTATAAGGGATAAGTAGTGGAGAATGTGTAGATTTGACGTAGTAAAGTGAGGTGAAAGAATGTTACAGATACTAGAACTTTTTGGAGGCATAGGAAGTCCACGAATTGCTCTTAGGAACCTTGGAATAGATGTTAAGGCAATAGATTATGTTGAAATAGATGAAAAGGCAGTAAGAAGCTATAATGCAATGTTTAAGAATGAGTTAAAACATAAAACACAAGATGTAAGAGGTTATAATCTTAAGCCGGACATCCTTATACATGGAAGCCCATGCCAAGATTTCAGCGTTGCCGGAAAACAAAAAGGAGCAGATGAAGGAAGTGAAACACGTTCAAGCCTTATGTGGGAAACAATAAATATAATTAAGCAGATGGGTATATGGAAGCCTAAAGTGGTCATTTGGGAAAATGTTAAAAATGTTCTATCAAAGCATATGATAAAAAACTTTAATAAGTACCTGGAGGAAATGCAAAAGATGGGATATACAAATAACTTTGAGGTATTAAATGCAAAAGATTTTGGATTACCACAAAATAGAAATAGAGTTTTTACTATAAGCTGCTTAGACGGAACATTCTTTAATTTTGGGACATTAGAAAGAAAACCAATGAGAAATATAAAAGAATTCCTACAACCTAACAGCGAGGTAGATGATAGATATACTATTAAATCTCCAAGTATGAAAAGTAGAATTATGAAGACAGATAGTAATACTTTTACAGGAATATTAACAATTATAGATCAATATGTAGAATGCATTACAACTAAGCAAGACAGATGCCCTAATAGTGGAATTATACCACTAGATAATGGAGAGTATAGACTATTAACGGAACTGGAATGTTGGAGGTTACAAGGTTATTCAGATAAAGATTTCTACAATGCATTAGAAGCTAATACAGGAATGGAAGGCAAGAAAAATAGTGCATTATATTATCAATCAGGCAATTCAATTCCAGTACCGTTTTTTGAAAGTATATTTAAGCAATTACTTAGTGCGTAATACTTAGAAAAATAAAATAATGTTCTTTGAAAATTGAATAATGCGGTAGAAAAATTATGGTACAATAGAATTGATTTATTTGTCAAATAGGGGGGGATATATGATTCAGTGGTTTTTATCAGATCCAATAATGATGTTAATAACATTATTATTAATTATTAATACAGCATTTTTCATTTTGCGTATGTGCGAGATAAAATTGAACTTACTAATAGCTCAAAAAATTTATAAAGTATTAGAAAATAAAAAATATTTAAAATATCATGGAAAAGCATATGCATTATTTAAAATATTGAAATCTCTGAATGACATTAAAATATACAGTAAATTTCAAGGGTTATCAACAATATTAATAACTTTATCGGGTTGCATAATTTCTATAGAACTTATATATGGAATTATCCATATAGTTATATATGCTGTTAGCGAAAAAATAAATTTAGGTGAAAATGCATGTAACTATTTAAGTTTAACTGTTTTTTTGATGTGTATAGCATATTATCCAGAAAAAGTTGTATTAATGATACAATCTTGTACACTTAAAATTTTTAGGATAACATTAATTAAAATGTCTGAGCTGATAGATGATGTTAACAAAAGTATAATTATATACAAGAAAGCTGTTATATTACTAAGACCCAAGTTATGGATGTATTTTATCTCAATTTTTATGACTGTTCTGAATTCATTAGAAAAAATATCTGGAATGAAAATTTTAAATTATTCTTTATGGTTACAAATAAAACCAATTGTTATAGAAGCAGTTTTTACAATGATAGTAATTGATCGTTTCGTAAATTTATTTAAAAGTGAGTATAAAAAAATTAAATTTGAGGTAAAAGAAATTTCCAATACTGATAGACAATCAGAAATCATTTAAGTGAAATAAAATATTAATATTCAGGATGAAATAATTGATGCCGCATTATTCAATAAAATGAATTTGCGGTATTTTTTATGCTTAAAATACTACACAATACTAAGAAATTATGAAGAAAGAAGGCTAGAATATATGGATAATTATGAAGCTATGTCATATGCAGTAATGGCACTTGATGAATTAATTAAAGAGAATAAGGAGATCTCTCCACAAAAACTTAAGGCTAGAATGACTTATCTTATGGATATGAATTCAGAGTCAGAAATATATAAGAAAGCTCATGAAAAAGGTTTGATGTAGAAACTATTAATTTTATACAAGCAGCAGAATGGTTTTTGGAAGAGCTAAGGATGATTTGAATGAAAAAAGATATTAAATTAAAAAAATAAATTAAAAAAGAGAGCTTTCGCTCCCCTACAACCATATTCATTATATTTTATTTTAAAAGGATTATCAATATATTTAAGGAGGGGCGAAAGCAATGCATGAAGATATAAAACAAAGATTAAGAAACTATAAAAAGATATTAGCTAAGAAGAATGAATATGAACTTAAGATAAAGGAACTTGAAGAAGGTATTGGGATTACAGAAGCTCCACAAGGAGAAGCTACAGGAAAGACTTATAAAATTAGTAGTGTAGCAGAAAACCAAGCGGTAGAGCTTGTGGAGAAAAAGGCAATTTTAGAAAAAATGATTATGAATAATCAAAGAGAATGTGACCACATAGAAAATGCTTTAGAAGCTTTAAGGGAATGGGAGAGACAAGCCATAGAATTAAGATTCATTGAGGAACGAAGAATTGAAAGTGCATGTTATATAATGAATAGAGCTAAAAAGACAATAGAAAAATATATTTCAGATGGTTTAAAGACAATGACAGATATACTGGAAGATGATATTGTCTAAGGGTATCCAAAAACTATCTGAAAATTACTGCAAAAAACGGATTTAAACTGCTTTATAATATAAGGTGTTAACAATTCAACAAAGCATATTATAGAATATGTGTTGGACAAGGTTATTAACCTGTAACCACTCATAAATCCTCAATACCCATTTTATAAAGCTAGCAGAACAAATATCAAGAGTATATAAATGTTTTGTTAGCTTTTTGTATAAGAGCAAAGAGGAATAATTATATTAAATTTATATTTTAATGTCAGAAAATCAGATTTAATAACGAATAGTATAGTGAGTGTGAGTGTGAGTGTGAAAAAACAATAAACATATACCCCTTAACATGTAATTGGATAACACTCCTAATATAAAATACCCTGTAATGTTGAAGTCCTAGGTTTAAACTTGTGACATATGTAGACGATACGGGGTATTTTAAACGTAATAGTTTTTCATAATTTATGCATTGAATATATTAATGTGTATTTGTGTTTGGGAGAAGATAATGTGAGTAATTTAGAATATGTTGAAAAAGCAGTTTATGAAATGAGACAAGAGTTATATGTAATAATAGATAAAAAAGAAAATTTATTAGATATAGAAGTAATTAATGCAAGTCAAAAACTTGATGAAGCTTTGGCTGAGTATAATAATTTACTTAACAAAGTAGAGAAATAGTACATAAAGTAGAGAGTCAGTACATAAAGTAGAGAAGTAGGACATAAAGTTGAGGTTTGAGGGATTCTTTTATATTTATTTTAAAAGAAAATGAAGCATTGTGTATCTACTGGTTTATTTGTAATACTGCATTAAATTTTATATGGGGTGAAGCATATGAGTAATGACGTAAATATAATATTAGAAAAAATAAAGGAAACACCAGTAATACATTCTGGTAAAGAATCAATAGTAACGTTATCTAGCAATGATGTGAAATTTAGTGTTGAGAGCTTTAATGAAGCTATTGAGTACATGTGGGAACATAACTTGGTTAAAATATTAAAAGTAGAACGTATAAGTATCTACATAGTAAAGATATATGTAGATGTTGCTGTGTAAAATTTTTAGAACTCTAAAATTAGGGTTCTTTTTTCATGCAATAAAATAGCCTAAATTTTAAATTCGAATAGAAAGGAGATTTACACATGAGTAAGAGAATGGAAATAAAACTAAATATGAAATTTAACAAAGGAATAGTGGAGTGTGCTAAGTCTCCAGATTTATGTACAGGTTGTAAAGAAGAATGTGAAAAGATGGAATTATATTATTATCAATTTAATGATAGAGATATAAAGGAATGTTTTAAGAATAATGAAAGAAAAATGTAATAGTTAAGTACATAATTATTATGGAATATTATTAGCTTATGGGATAAAATGTAAATACGGGTAAGGAGTAAATTTACATTCAAAGGAGTTGTAAGATATGTTATATCTATATTCAATATCAATAGTATTAAGCTGCATATCCTTGATATTACTTTTAATTAGGGCATTGGTAAATAAGAATAATATAAACTTTAGAAGTAATAAGTGTAATTGGAAGCTATTTATAAGTTTAATAATTATAAGTATTCTGCCAATAATAAATATATTTTTTATGTTTTCAAGTGTATATATTTCAATATTAATGAAAAATGAGAAATTTATACAATTAATGAATGAATAGCTTTAGAAAAATCTAAGGCTATTTTTATTGTGTTTGTATAGAATATGAGTGGAGCGAGGTGGTGACAATGAGAGATGGCTAGACAAAGAAGTCCTGCAAGAGATGAAGCAAAGAAATTATATTTAGATTCTAAAGGCAAAATGAAATTAGTTGATATAGCAGCTAGTTTAAATATAAAAGATTCTCAGGTCAGAAAGTGGAAATCACAGGATGAATGGGAACGAGAATTAAAAGGAGCGTTACCAAAAACCAATAGTAACGTTACTAATCAAAAAGTAACTAAAAAGAATAGTAATAAAGAGCCTATTGCAGATGAAGTTAAAGAGGTATTAGAGAATACTGAACTTACTGATAAGCAAAGGCTTTTTTGTTTATATTTTATTAAGAATCATAATCAAACCCTTTCTGCAATTAAAGCGGGATATGTACCAGAAAGAGCACATATAACAGGTAGCGAGTTAGTAAGAAATAGTAAGGTTGCAGCTGAATTAAGAAGGCTTAAAGGGAAAATAACAGAAGAATTGTATCTTGATGCTATGGATGTACTCAATATGTATATAAAGATAGCCTTTGTGGATCCAACAGAATATTTAGCATTTGGGCAAAAAGAAGTTCCAGTAATGACTATGTATGGACCATTAGTAGATAAAGAAACTAAAGAAACAGTAATGAAAACTGTAAATTACGTTGACTTTAAAGAAAGCTCTATGATTGATGGTACTGTAATCAGCGAAGTGAAGCAAGGCAAAGATGGTGTATCTATTAAGTTTGAAGATAGAATGAAAGCATTAGATAAGCTATCAGAGTACTTTGATTTATTCCCTGATAAATTTAAGAGGCAAATCGAAGAAGAAAAAGTTAAAATGGCCAAAGAAAAGATTGATTTTGAAAAGAATAAAACTCTTAAGAATGATGAACCAATACAAATAGTGATAAGAAGAAAAGAGCGTGAGGATTAATGGAAATTGAAAGAGAAATCAATCCTCATTTTGAAGATTACTTATTTGATTGGGACTATAAATTTTATTTTTTAGTTGGTGGTTATGGATCAAGTAAATCTTATAATACTGCATTTAAAATAATTCTTAAGTTATTAGATGAGAAGAGAACAGCGTTAGTAGTTAGAGAGGTTTATGATACTATCAGAGATTCGTGCTTTTCATTATTTGATGAAATAATAACTGAAATGGAGCTTGATGATAGAATACGTTGTGTTGTATCTCCAATGCAAATAAGATTTCCTAATGGTTCAAAGATAATATTTAAAGGAATGGATAAGCCAGCTAAATTAAAATCTATTAATAACGTTTCTATTGTGTGGATTGAAGAATGTTCAGAGGTAAAATATGCTGGATTTAAAGAGTTATTAGGTAGATTGAGGCACCCATTTTTAAAACTTCATATGATACTTACCACTAATCCAGTATCAAAGAACAACTGGTGTTATAAGCATTTCTTTATAGACAAAAAGAAAAAACTATTTATCTTAGATGATAAGGAATTATATAAAAAAAGGACAATTATAATAAATAATACATATTATCATCATAGTTTAGCCGATGATAATTATTTTTTGCCTAAATCTTATATAGAGCAGCTAGATGATTTAAAAACATTTGATATTGATTTATATAGAATTGCTAGAAGAGGGCAATTTGGGGTTAATGGTAGAAAAGTATTACCACAATTTGAACGCAGACCTCACTATGAAGTATTAGATATGATGCATAAAATTAAGAAACCATTGCACAAGGTCGGAATGGATTTTGGATTTGAAACTTCATATAATGCCATTGTTAGGCTTGTTATAGATGATGAAAATAAGATTCTGTATATATATTGGCAATATTATAAAAACCAAATGACAGATGATAAAACTGCAATAGAGATAGCAGAATTTAAAAATACACAGGAATTAATTAGAGCAGATAGTGCAGAACCTAAGACAATTAAGTTCTACCAACAAGAGGGATTTAATATGAGAGGTGCTAAAAAGTTCCCAGGTTCAAGATTGCAAAATACCAAGAAAGTTAAGAGATTTAAAAAGATAATTTGTTCTGAAGATTGCCAAGATGTTATTGATGAATTAGAAGATTTAACATATGCGATTGATAAGGATGGAGAGTTAATTGAAGATGAATTTGCAACAGATCCACATACATTTAGTGCTATCTGGTATGGACTTGATGGATATGAAGTATCTGACTTAAAAGAGCATAAATATGATGATTCAGTATATGAAAAAGGTAAGGGTGTTGCTAATAAAACTAGTGATCCTTATAAGAGAGGAGGTACAGTATTCTAATGTATTTTGATTATGATAATAGCAATGGTAACAGTATAAAAAATACATTGCTTAATCTGCCTGATGCAGAAAGGCATGAAAGAGAATTAATTAGAAAAGATTATATATTCTATAAAGGTAAGTGCATAGTTCCAATAGATAAAGTTGGAGAAGATAAAGCATTACTTGGTCAGAATTGGGAAATCAATGATAATTGTGATTATAAACCTACCCAAGATATAAGGAATAAGATTAAACCATTATTAAGAAAACAGGCTAGATGGATGTTTGGTGTTGAACCAACAATCAAACTTAAATCAGATGATAAAGAAGATAAGGATCAATGCGAAGAACTTAGAAAATTTATTGAAGATGTATTAGATGATAATTCTTTCTGGCCAACAACTAAAAAAGCATTTCTAGAAGCTACAATTAAAAAGAGAGTTCTACTTAGAGTAGAAGCTAACCCTAATTCTCCATTGGTCATTAAATATGAATCAATAGAGAATTTTTATTATAGGGAGAAAAACAGAAAGCTCTTATATGTTGTATTTTTCGAAGAAGATGAAGAGAATGTATATAGAGAAGCGGATACAGAAAAAATTTATTATATTCATACTTATTACTACAAATTTACTGAAAAGAAGGAACGTCAAGCATGGTATAAGAAAGAAACTTATTTTAATGCAGAATTACAAAAAGATTTAACAATAGAACAGGATACTGGATTTATTAATATTCCATGTTGGTTAATAAAGAATAGTGGAGAATTAAATGATTCATTTGGTGAATCTGATGTAGAAGAATTAATGGATACTCAAACTCAATATAATAAAACTATTTCAGATGTTAGAGATGCATTAAGATTTCAAATGTTTGGTGCTGAATCTATTATTGATGGGAATATGGATGATGTGAGTAAACTTACTGTAGCTCCTAATGCAGTACATGCTATTAGAACTAGAGATGAATTAGCTGAAAGTGGTAAACAAGCTTCAATGCAAAGACTAGAATATAATATGGGAAACAGTGCTGCTATTGAAGCTTATTTAGATAGAGCAGATGCTGATATGAATGTTACTATGGATATGCCACAATTAAAAGATTTAAATAATATTCCATCAGCTAAA
This sequence comes from Clostridium gelidum, assembly GCF_019977655.1. NCBI lineage: Bacteria > Bacillati > Bacillota > Clostridia > Eubacteriales > Clostridiaceae > Clostridium > Clostridium gelidum. Next base: position 3,341,799 of record NZ_AP024849.1, on the reverse strand, counting down.
GCCATGGGGTATTTATATAATGATTTAATTGCAAGATGTGATGATAAGTGGAATGATTGGACTCCAGCTTTTATTGGATTATTTGAATTTATTAAAGAGGTTGGTTCAATTTGTTATCCAGGTTTATATAACAAGGCATGGAATCAATTAAAATATAGCACCTTACTTGAACATAATTATCCATTACCTTCAGATACAGAGGAAAAGAAAACAACTGCAATGAATGAAGTTGATCATGGAGTAAGATCACATCAATCTTATATTAAAGATTTCTCTGAATCTGAGAATGCAGAAGACGAATGGAATGAAATACTACAAGAAAAAACTGCATTAACAGCAGCTGAAAATGAACAATTTAATACTGAATAAATTTATGGTATAGTATCCCCAAATAAGGTGGTGATTAGTTGAATGAGTATTTAAAATTGGTTGAAGAAGCTCAAAAGAAGAGGTTAGATTTAACTCATAAACAAACTTATAGAATAAGGAAACTATATAGAGAGATAGCACGAGAACTTGAGAAAAAAATCAAGCAAGTATCTAAAAATAGTTTAACTGAAAGGTGGTTAAAGGATTATCAAAAGCAGTTCAAAAATGATATAAAAGAATTAAATAAAATACTAAGGCTGGATATAGAGGAATCTATGCTAAAAAGCGCTCGATATTCCGCTAGCATCCAAATTGATTTTTTTAATTTAATTGATATGAAGTATGGATTAAATACTAAAGAGTCTTTTTCTAATATGTTCTCTAAAATTCCCAAAGAAGCATTAAAAGAACTTATTAATGGAGATTTTTATAAAGATGGAAAAGGACTTTCAAAGAGACTTTGGTTTAATGAAAAAAAAGCTAATGCAGAATTTGACTACATACTTCAAAAAGGGTTGACGGAAAAAAAGAGTATATATGATTTAGCTAAGGATTTATCAAATTATGTTAATCCTGATGTTGAAAAGAATTGGGACTTTAAAAGAATTTATCCAAGTGTAGGTAATAAAAAAATAGAATATAATTCTTTTAGGCTTGCTGTAACTTCGATATCACATGCTTATCAATTAGGCTTACAAAGATCCTGCAAAGCTAATCCTTTTGTAGAAGGTATACAATGGCACACAAGCAACTCACATAGAGGGCCATGTGCATTATGCCAAAGCAGAGAAGGTGAAATATATACTCCAGATACATTACCTTTGGATCACCCAAATGGAATATGTTATTTTACACCTGTTATAACTAAATCTATGGAAGACATAGGCACAGAGCTACATGAGTGGTTATATGGAGATAATAATTCTAAATTGGATAATTGGTATCAAGAATATGGAAAAGAATTTGTTTAATAAGTCTTAGAGATAAGGCTTTTTATTTTCGCCTTTTATGATTATACATAAGGCGTTAAAGAATGGATTAATTAGTCTATGGCGCAGATACAACTTGACTAACAAGTATATTCGATATTAAGGAGGAAAAATAACAATGGCAAAGTTAAAGGAAATTATCGGAGAGGAACTATTTAAGCAGCTTCCAGCAGATAAGCAAAAGGAATATGAGGCTAAGGATTATGAAGATGTTTCTAATGGTGCTTATGTTCCTAAAAAACGATTTGATGACGTTAATGTTGAGGCTAAAGATTATAAAAAGCAAGTTGGAGAAAGAGATACTCAAATTAACAGCTTAAAAGAGGAATTTAAAGATACTGCAGGATTAAAAGAAAAACTTGAAATTCTTGAGAAAGATAATAAGACTCAAAAGGAAACTCATGAGAAACAATTATCTGCAATTGCTTTCGATAATGCTTTAGAAAAAGGTTTAGGAGCTTATAGCATTAAAGACAAAGTATCCATTATGGCACATATTGATAAAACTAAGCTAAAAGTTGATGGAGATAATGTCATAGGTCTTAAGGAACAAATGGAACCACTTCAAAAGTCACACGATTTCTTATTTGAAAAAGAGATTAATGGAACAGGTGTATTTAATACTGGTGGAAATAATGAACAACATAAAGATCCAGTAGGTAAAGAAGATATTGCAGTAATTTTGGGAAAACAACAAGCAGAAAACATGAAAGGAAATAGTGGCTTTGATAAATTTATAGCCAAATAAGAGGAGGAATAAAAAATGAAACAAACTTCAAAAACTATTTATGGTGAACAAAGTAACATAATGCTTGACACAAGTGAGTATGACACATTGCCATTGAAAATTAAAAAACTAGACGTAAAAGACTTACTAGATGTCAATGAGGTATTAAAGGCAGGAATATTACTTACTAAAGATGGCAAAAAAGTTACAACAACATCCACTACAACAGATGCACATTGTATTTTAAAGAATGATCTAGATTTTAAAGGATCTATGTCACCAGACAGCAATCCAGATAATGCATGTGAAGTAGGTTCAGTATTAATAAGAGGAAATGTTATTGAGTCTGCAATTAAACTTAATGTCACAAATAAAGAAATAGAAAAAGTTGCATTAAAGCATATTTATTTTGGAGAATAAGGAGGAAAACAATATGATAGATTTAAAAGACTATGTAAATCCAGTTAAAATCGCAATGTATGTAAAACAATTACCTGTTGAAGACACACTTGATAAAACACTATTTCCTAACAAAAAGGTTGATGGCACAGAATTTGAAATGGCAAAAGGTGCTAAGAAGAAAGCCATAGCATTAAGACAATCTGCTTTTGATACTAGAGCTAAGTTAAGAAGTTTAAATGCTAAAGTAGATACTAATACTAAAGAAATTCCATTCTTTAAAGAAGGTATTACAGTAAATGAAAAAGATAAAAGAAAATTAATGGATTTAAAAGCAGCAGGTTCAGACGATAGAGCAAATTTTGTATTAAATGAAATATATAAAGGTCATGCAGAATTGGTTGAAGCAGCAGAAATAGTAGCAAAAGGAATGAGAGCGCAAGTTATCCAAAATGGTACTATTGTATATTCAAGTAATCCAGCAGACGGAAACGTCATTGTTGATTATGGAGTACCAAGCAATCATAAAATTACATTAACAGGCACTGATAAATGGACAGATCCTTCAGCTGATATTTATGATGATATCGTAGCTTATAAAAAAATATTAACTGATGAACATTATGCAGCACCAAATACAATGCTAATGACAGAAGTGACATTCATGAATACTATTATGAAAAATACTACTATTACTAATGATATTAAGAACAGTAATTTAAATACTACAAGAATTTTAGCTGAATCTGATTATTTAACTTTCTTAAAAGAAAGATTAAAAATGTCAGTTGTATTTGAAGAAACTGTAACATATTGCCCATATAAGGGTGCATCAGAAGTTCCATATTATGATGATTATAAAGTTACATTTATTAATTCTACTAACTTAGGAGATACTTTGTATGGTGTAACACCAGAAGAATATGATCTTTCAACTAGAAACAACAAATATCCTACAGTCATTTATGATAATAGAATTGCAATTAGCACAGAGGAAATATTTGACCCTTGTACAACAAACACTAAAGTATCAGTAATGCCTATTGTAAGTTTTGATAAAGCAGACGAAGTATTTTTTGCGACAGTTGGTTAAGTTAATCTAGAGTAGCCTTAATTGTAGCTACTCTATAATTATATATAAGATAAAGAGAGGATGATGTAAATTATGGCAACAAAAAATTTAGATAAAGCATCAACAGAAGAAAAAACTTTCAAAGCAACAGCAAAACAGTTTATAAAATATGGTGGAGAACATTTAAAAGCTGGAGATAAATTTCAAGTTAAAGAATCAGATGTAAAAGAATTAAATCAATATGCTGAAATAGAAATTTTGGAAGAAAAGGAAAATCAAAATCCTGATGGAGAAGGTGGCCAACAAGGAGGGAATGGGGGTGAATAGTCATGTATGAACCTTTAGAAATATTAAAATTTAATCTTCAGGAAAGAGAATACCCATATTTCTTAGATTCTGAATTGCAATTATTGATGGAAACCAACAATAATGATGTTGCTAAAGCTAGTTATAAAGGTTGCTTATTAAAAGCATCAGCAGACGATGCCATGGAAGTATCCGGAATAAAGCTTAAATCAAATAGAGAATATTGGTTAACACTTTCTGAAACTTTTAAAACTGAGATAACTCCAATCGTTACAACGGTGAACACTGGTTATGTGACAAGTCGAAAGAGAGTTGATGGATGCTAAATGGGTGGAATTAATAGATCTAAAATAAGCTTAACAATATATAATCAGCTTGAAAAAAAGGGGTTATTAAAAAGTATAACCGTCTTAAGGGATGGAAAAAGCGCCTTTAAAGAAAAATATAGCGATCTATATGTTTGTACAATAAATGCTTATTATCATAAAAATGATTTTAAGTTAACATTAGAAAATGGTGATGCTGCCACAGTTAATCGAGGTAATGAAGATAAATTATTAGTTACCTTTGGTGATGAAAGCAAGAAGATCAAGCAAGATGATTATTTCACTTTGAGTAATGTTAAGTACAAAATAATAGATTTAGGGAATGTTGAAGATATAACTTTTGACATGTCTTTGGAACGGGTGTGATCGAATGAGACTAGATATTGAAGGTGTATTAACTGGATTGGCAGAGCTAGGCACAAGATCCACGGTGGCAATGAAACTATATGGAGATGCCGCCGGAAAAAAAATTGAAACTCATGCAAAAAATAATGCTCCATGGACGGATCGAACTGGATTGAGTAGAAAAACAATTCAAGGCGGCAGCCAAATGGAAGGTAATAAGTGTGTAGTATATGTTGCGGGGAATACCCAACAAATGCCGTTCTTGGAATTATGTCATGATAAAAGATATGCGACATTGCAACCGGCGATCGATGCACTTTCTCCGGAGATCTTAAGAGGAATGAATAATCTATTGGGGAGGTAATTAGATGGGTGCTTTTAGTTATGTTGCGCCAGGTGATACATTGGAAACATCATTGATCAATGATACTGTACCGGAAACCTTATGGCAAAAGATCTATTTGAATTTTACAAAGCTTGGTTATGAAGTATATTCGCCAGGTCAAAAGCGAGATAAATGCCAAAAAAGTTATGTGGTAATTAAAGAGAATGGTGTTGTTGCTATGGTTGGAAATGTGGCCGGATACAAACTATTTGACATTATAATTTATCACCCTATGGATACTTATTCAACTATGGAGCCGTATGTGGAAAATATAAAAGAGGCAATAAAGTTAATTGATGAGTTGCGACCTACTGGTAATGAAACGCCTCCGATAATTGATAGTGAGGTTCAAGGATACACCACAAGTGTAACTTATCAACAATTTAAAAGATTAAGGAGGAATTAAGATGGCATTAGGAAAATCATTGGTTAATGTAGTTAAGTGTCTTGTTACTAATGAAAAGACAAAAGAAGTTTTTGACATTGGTGATACAGCCAGTGATATTGACGTTGAGCCGATATTAAGTGCTGGTAAGAGGGATATATTAAGAGTTAAAAACAAGATTCTTGGAATTAATGAAACTGAGGATATTGTGATTGGTTATAAATTAAAGTTAAAAGATAATACTTTTAACATTGATGTAATTGCACTAGTTGATGGGGGTACGATCTCCGGATCTCATTACATATCAATACCAGCCGGACAAGTAGTTGAAAAAGATCTATTTACTTTAACTGTGTATACTGAGGAAAAAGATTATAGCAGAACAACCGGTTATACTGTTTTTACTTGGAAACATTGCAAAGGTAAAGTACCAAAGTACAAGATCAAAGACGGTGACTTTATCGTTCCGGAATTTGAGGCTGAATCGATCCCGTTTAGAGGTGAAACGGCCGTTGATATTGATAGTGTTACGACATTGCCTGGAACCGTTACACCCTAGTACCCCACCGGCAGATGGTGGGAGTGTAAGCGGGATACCTGGAGTAGTTGGTGGAACTGTAACAGATAGCAACTCAGATGTAGGTGTTAGTATTACTACCAATATAAAATGGACATTTGCAAAGGCTATTAATCAAGATGAGGTGGAACATACAAACTTCATGGTAACTAAAGTATCTGATTCGAGTGCCGTCGAGGGTACATTAACTATAGATGATACTAAAAAGATCGTAACATTTATACCTAATGGAATAGCTACAAACACAACATATGCTGCTATAGCGGAACCAGTATTGTTATTGGATGGCAGTGGATCAACAACGGCTATAAGTGTTAAATTTACAACTTTATAAATGAGAGGAAGATTTTAAAATGAATGTAACAAACTTAGAACAATTAAAAATAATGGCTGAATGTGATATTATTGAGTTACCAAGATTTAAAGATGATATTCCATTTGTAGTGAAAGTTAAAAGAACATCATTACTTGGATTAATTAGAAAAGGTGTTATTCCTAATACTCTTTTAAGTGCTGCTGAAGAACTATTCTACGGTAAAAAGGCTAGTAAAGGTGTTGATCTTGATCAGTTAACTAACGTAATGTTTGTAATGGCTGAAAATGCACTTGTGGAACCATCAATTGAGGATCTTAAAAGCGTAGATTTAGAGTTAACGGATGAACAATTAGTTGCACTATTTAATTACACTCAAGAGGGGTTAAAGGCGGTACAGAAGTTTCGTACAGAGTCCACGGATAATGTCAGTGCTGACAATGTCGAAACACTTCAAACAGATGCCGAGTCAAATAATAAATCTAACTAATGAATATGAGGCATTTTGTTTTGATGAAGCATGTTCATATATATTAAATGAACTTGGTAAAGAAGATGCAAAAGAACCTAAGTTTGATGTTGATGTTCCAAATAACAATGATGATCTAATCGACTTTTTTAAATTTAACAATAATCAATAAGGATGTGATTGAACATGGCTACAGTTAAATACAAAGTAGTTAAATGTGATGAATGTGACCACTCATTTAAATTAAAACCCAAAATATTAAAAACTGAGATAGTTGGCGAGAGTGTTGAAAGATCTTATTTTTGTTGTCCTAAGTGTACACATAAATTTATAGTTATGTACCAGGATCAAGAATTTAAAAATAATTTAAATGAAATGGAGCAGATCAGATCAAAAGCATCTGAATTAAGAGTTAATGATTTGCGATATGTGCGATTATTAAATGAATATACTCGATTACAACAAAGAAATTTGGAATTATCAAAACAATATAAGAAAATTTATGGATCATAGAAATATGATCTTTTATTTTGCTCAAAAAAGGGGGTGAGATAATAAATGTCAATAAATGTTGGAACAGCTATAGCCTACTTGGAAATGGATATGTCAAGCTTTAAAAATTCTATAGCAAGTGCGGGAGCAGATCTTAAGAATTTTGCAAGTGAGGGCGGTTTACAAAACGTAACAAATGCCATGAATAGTGTGGGTAGTGAGTTGACAAAAAAAGTTACACTACCTATAGCCGGTATAGGTGCTGCTGCTGCTAATGCGTCAATGGATTTTGAGGCCCAAATGTCAAAAGTCAATGCAATTAGTGGTGCCACCGGTGAAGAAATGAGTAAGCTTAAAGACCAAGCAATTCAACTAGGGGCGGACACAAATTTTAGTGCATCCGGTGCGGCTGAGGGTATGGAACTATTCGCTTCAAGTGGATTTAAAGTTAATGATATTATGAAAGCTATGCCTGGAATACTGGATACCGCAGCTGCCGGAGGCGTAACTATTGCACAAGCCGTAGATGTTGCTGCAAGTTCTTTAAATGGGTTTGGTATGAGTGCCGATCAAGTTGGTCATATAGGTGACGTACTCGCAAAACTTGCGGGTGATACTAACGCCGAAATACTGGATACGGGTGAGGCGATGAAGTACATCGCTCCTGTATCTAAGGCATTGGGTGTTAGCTTTGAAGATACCGCAGCATCAATTGGACTTCTCTCTAATTCTGGAATTAAGGGAACTCAAGCTGGAACTGTGTTAAGAGGTGCGTTGACTAATCTTGCAAAACCAACCGATACTGCCGCAGCATTAATGGACAATTTAGGCATGAAATTTTTTGATGCTAACGGAAAAATGCTACCAATGACAGATATTTTAACAGTTTTAAGGGATAAAACCGCAGATTTAACACAACAAGAAAAGGCAGCAGCCTTTGCCCAAATATTTGGAAAAGAGGCAATGTCCGGAATGTTGGCCATGGTAGATCAAGGGCCGGATAAATTCGATGAATTAAGTAAGTCATTAACTAATTGTGATGGTTCATCGAAGAAAATGGCGGGTACAATGCAAGACAACTTAAAAGGATCTATTGAAGCAATGAAAGGATCTATTGAAACCGCAGCTATAAAAATAGGTGATGTATTAGCACCTATGATTAGAAGTTGTGCGACTTGGATTGCCGATCTAGTTAATAAATTTAGTGCGTTACCCAAACCAATGCAAGAGTTTATTGTTAAAGTTGCCCTAGTTGCAGCAGCAATAGGCCCGGTGTTAATCATAGTGGCAAAGTTAATCGAAAGTGTACGAACAGTAATGAGCGTATTCAATGGTCTTAAAACCGCAGCAAGTGTATTTTCAATGTTACCGGCCATAATAAACCCGCCAGTATTAATAATCATAGGGATTATAGCATTAATAGCAGCCATAGTATATGTAGTTATAAAGAATTGGGATAGTTTGAAAGTTTATTTTCAAGCTTTTTTTGATTTCTGTAAAAACTTATTTAATAAATTATGGGAGTTTTTCAAATGGGTGTTTGGTGGTATAGCCGATTTAGCCGAATCAATAGGAAACACAATTGGTTCAATGATAACCAAGATAGGTGAATTTTTTAAGAATGGCATTGAGGGTTGGAAAGCAATATGGACAGATCTAATATCTTTCTTTAAAGGTGTTGGTGGTTGGATTGTTGATGGCTTAGTTGGTGGACTTGAAAAAGGATGGGACAAAATATTTGAAGTATGCGGAAAAATAGTACGTGGTATAAAAAGTGTTTTCACTAATGATAGTGATGGACTAGGTATTCATTCACCATCTAGAGTTTTCAATGAATATGGTATGAACATTGGTGATGGGTTAGTTGGTGGTGTTGATAAGAAAGAGGAATTAATTACTTCTAGATTCGCAAACCTAGCTACTAAAATACGAGGGTTGGGGAACGTTGAGCCCAACTTTGATGGGTTGAATAATACTGATCTAGCCGGTGCGGGTAGTGGATCAAAAACTATGCTTTCTGCACTAGGTGGCAATTCAAAGCAGATGAGTTATTCACCTAATATAACAATGCATGTATCTATTGCTGATACTGGTGAAAAAGGTACTGCACAACTTACAGACGAGGTTAAGAGTATGGGCAAAGCTGCTTTCAAGAATACTATAGTCGATGAGTTTATGAGTGATGCATTAAGATTATAAAGGAGTGATAATTGATGGCAAAAGCATATGGAGTTACCGAGGATTATTTAGATGGACTCACTCTAAAATATGAGGATGGTTCGGAGGTTGTGGCGGTAATAACTAATTACACTCCGGCATTACCATCTTTTAAGCTTATAAAAAATAAACCACTAAAGGGCAATACTAGATTTCAAAATATCAAGGGTAAAAATGACACTAAAATAAAATTTAGTGTTGTTTTTGATATATCCACACATGGTAAAGATTCTTATAAAAAATTTCTAGCACACGCCGGAGTAGATCTATTTACCTTTATTGATGAATGGAATTATACATATACCGGTAGAATCCAAGAAAGTATGTCCTTGGATATGCCCATAGAGGGTGATATATATTACATTGGTGTTGACATGTTTTGTAATTGCGAGGTAAGCGGTTTATGATGAATGATTATAAAGTATTAAATCAACGTAAAAATGGTAATAAAACAATATCATCACCAAATGATATTTCACAATATATTCTTAATATTAATGTTGATCGAAGATCTGGCACAAATATAAATGAATGTAAGCTAACTTGTGATGGTATACCGTATATTAATGGTGTTCCACTAGTTAGAAAATCTATAACAAATAGCAGAAATGTGATCACCGATCCAATGGATAAAATGCAGATTTTAATTAATGGTAAAATTCAATTCACTGGTTGGTTAGTTAACTATAAAATTTCAAGTGATAATCAGCAAGTGGAATTAACTTTACATGACAATGGAATCATACTGAAAAGGGGATTAAATGCCCACCCGATGCCCAAAGTAACATACAAAGAAGTTTACAACACAACAGTAATTGCAATGTTAGCGGGAATTGTAGGGGTTACGGTCAATTTAGATCCTAAAGTGATTGAAAAGGCCGTGTTATTAAAAGAGTATACCATTGAAAATGGTCAAAATATATATGATGCCATAGTAGAACTATGTAAGAGTTTAGATGCCGTTATTATGGCCCAAAAAGACGGAACTATGATTGTAAAACCGGTATATTTAGAGTATACAAGTGGATTTGATTTTAAATATGATGAGGTTGAACATATCACCGCAGCATCTACAACTATATCCACATCGATGTTAAAACCCACAATTTTAGTTAAAAACGAAAGTGATGAAAAAGCGAAAAAATCTTGGGTTTTTACCGATAAGGAAATGTTAAATTATTTGAACAGTTGGGACGATGTAGAGGTTATTGATTCAGATCTAGCAATAAATAAAGATGTGGCCCGAAACATGGCCCATGAAAGAATTTGTACAATGTGGCGAAGTGCCACAACGCAAGACATTGTTGCCGCTGACGGTAATATCGATATGGACGTAGACAAGGTTATTCAAACCACTATAGATGATGATACCGATGTTTATAGGGTAATTGGAATGACCACTGTATTTAATGAAGATGAGGGGTTTATAGACCAGTTAACACTGGAATGTATTCATCCTCATAATGTTGAGTTCTTGGGCGATATGATCGATTGCAAAGGCATGAGGGATGCAATCGTGGCCCAAGCCATAAAATATGTAAATGTTCCATTTCACCCCGACATGTATTATAGGACAGATGAGGGAGAATGGGGCATGAAGGACGAGGCATTAATAACACACACGTTAATTGATGTTGGTATAAAAGGGCCGGAAACATTGACCACATCTCAACCCACTATTAAAAACGAGTGGTGTTATTCCATTACAAAAGATCAGTTGCAAGCGGGGGATATTGTGACATGGCCCAACGATCAAAAAGAAATGGGATTTTACATTGGAAATAATAAAATAATTGAGGTGTGGGGTAGTGTCATAAGTAATATGACACCAACGGCCATGAAATATAAGGGATATTTTGTAAAAGTTATTTTAATGGATGATGCTTTTGGAGTTGTTAATCCGGAGTGTTGGAGATTGAAGGAGTTGGAATCTTGTGGGTAATTATTTTAAAGACTTTATGCAACCAGTTAAAACTATATTCGATAGATTGGATCAACAAAAGAATAAAAGGGTAATTATAAACGGTAACGATGGATCAAGAAGTGGTACTGACGTAGTACTACCGTTTTATCCGGATTTACCGGAATATCCTTGTAAGCTTATTCGTGGAGCAGATGGTAAGGTTACAGAGATTCAATATGGTGAAGATCCAAGAGGCTATATTTGGCGGCAGATCCTTCACCGGTATCCAGATGGTAAAGTTGATTATATAAAACAGGAGAATCCCGATGGTTCCTTTGACATAGTACTCACAAGGAATATTGACAATAAGGTTGAAATAATAAATATAGATTAAAGGCAGGTGATAAATTATGGGTCTTCCCAGTTATGTAGTTAATTTTGACGAGCTCTCTGACTTAATTAAAGATTACTTGCAAAATGGTATTAATGTGGATGTAGGAGCTATAACCTTTTCTACTGCTGAATTAGAAAGCTTATTAACTGATATTAGGGGCAAAATACAAGGAGTAGATTATAACTCACTGATAACTGCCCTTAATGCACTAGGGGTAAAACTAGATGGTTTAAGTGGTAATTTAGGTATAAGTGGCACACAAAAAATCTATGGTAAGATGTTAGAAATACCAGCTACTACTGGATCGCATACTTTGTTTTTTCAGTGCCATCATCGGGTAGAATTACAGGCATAACCTATAGTTTGAGTGCTTGGAATTATGAGGATAATTGGGATTTAAAGGCCGGAGGTATTCAACTATTTACTACTGTAAGAACAAAAGAATATGGAGAGCATAAATTTTTTAATGTGTTTTACCCTGTAAGTGGTGGCCAATCCATCAGTTTAATATTTCATAATGATAGTGGGGCTAGTAAAGTATTATGGGTAGATTTTAACATATTGGAGAACTCATAATGAGAAAAGAGGGTTTACCCAAATATATAGTTAACTTTGATGAATTAGCCCATGAATTAAAAGTAGACTTATTGAATTTAATAAATAGTAAGCTAAATAGTGAATACCCCCAGCTTAATACAGATAATCTTGAATCACTGTTAGGTGATATAAGAAAACTACTGCCTTATGAAATTTATAGGGGATTAAAAAATAATATAGATAGTTTCATTTATAGTAACATTGAGGGCATACAGAAAGTAGAAGGTAGAATAATAGATGTGCCCCCTTTAATTATGAAAACTACAGAAATTTTTCAATTTGAGAAAGATGTATTTATCACAGGATTACACATAAATCAGACGGGTTGGAAAATAAATGATACCTATAGTTTAGAGGTTATGAGAAAAAAGTTAATAACCAATGCTCCTACTAAAGAAGTGGGTGAGCATAAATACTTTAATACATTTCATAAAGTATTATCTAATATTCCCATATATTTTAACCTAGATAATAAGAGTGGTAATAGTAGACAAGTCATATTAGACCTAGAGTATATAGAGGGGTTAGAATCTACTATTATAGATACCCCAATTACTCCTACTATAAATGACATCAAAAATGATTGGGATATAGCTGTGGTAATGAATTGGGAATCAGGCTCTTTAGCCGATATAGACCTACATGGTTTTATTGGCAATAAACATATATACTTCTCAAAAAATAGTATGGAAGGTTTTTACCTGAACTTTGATTTTCAATCCCATGTGGATAATACTAACCCTGAAATTATTTCAATAAAGGGATTTAAAGGTCAGCACTTAGACATTTATGCTAATAACTATAATGGTATACCCCTAACCCAAGATATAAGTATAAAAATTTATAATAAAAAATCCTATGGTACTACACTGCTTAAAAACATTGATTTTAAATTAGACAATAATGGTTACTTAAATGGTATTTGTTCCATTGATTTAAATACCCAGGTCATAACAAACTTAGTCAACCAAATAAAAACAATAAATGGAGGGATTTAATATGTCAGAGAATTTTTATTATGTAGAAGGTAACTCAAGTGTTAAGAATCTGGTTAAAAACATAGTAACCGAAATAACACAAAATGCAGGAATATACAAATGGGATTTAGTATACCCAGCAACATCTGATTTAATAGGAACTAGTACTAGCTCAGTTATTAATCTTATTTCTGATGGGAGTACAACCACAAAAACAGATACAACTATTGATATATCAAGAAGTAATGATAAATGTATCTTGAAGGCTACTACTACTTATGGAAAAACATTCTATGTAAAAATAGATAGAGTTAACGGTGATTTAAATGCAAGTGAGAAGAAAGCTGTAATATCTTTTAATACTCGAAAAACCAATGGTGTAGGAAATTATAGTGGTGGTATCATGCACCCTACTGATGCTCAAATACTAGAAATGATGTCCAATGTATATGATGAGGAAAATGCTACCTATAAATATAATTGTGGTGGCTATAATGATTATATCAGTGCTAAAGGTAAAACTAATGCTCTTAATAATATAAGATTACAAATAGCCACAAGTTTGAATAGTGATAGTACTGATTTAGATATAACTACTGCAATACAACAAGAATATAATTATAGATTAGCTTGGTATAGGGAAGTACAATCAGGTATTAAAGATTTTTTACCAATACAATATTGGATCAATGTGACCAAGGACAGCATAAATTTAGTATTAAGAGGGGATCCCTCAGCCGATGTATTCCCATATAAGAATTACTTAACAAGCTATGCTTATATAGGGGCACTTAAACCAGTTGAGGATTCTGCTACCACTGATGATGTGAATAATTTTGGTATAACTACCAGCTCAGATATACAGCCTCATTATGCAATTCCTTATGGTGATAGAACGGCAACTGGAGTAACTGATTTTTGTATGATAGCTACCAAGATAGGTATGCCATATCAACCACACTATCCTGCATTTTATGCCACTAATCCATTCATGGATAAGTGCAATGTAGAAGGAAGTCGTTGGAATCATAAGAAGCATCAATTTTCAGATATTACCCTTGTGCATCCAGTAGATATGGAAAGGGGTAAGATGATTAATGTACTAGCTGGGGATGCCAGTTCAATATATGATATGGATAAATTAGCCTATAAGAAAGATACAGTTGATGAAGAATACTATAAGAAGTTTAAAATAACTGCCCCATATCATTTTTTAAATAACAGTGCCAATATCAACTATGGGATAGCCATTAGATGTTATAAAACTGTAGAATAGAGGTGTTATAAATGCCATTGCATAACTTAGTTCCATTGTGTAGTTTTAAATATGTAGGGGATACTCTTTCTGGTGCCACCTTCAATTATGATACTTTGAGTGGTTTAACTAAAAGTGAAAACAAAATCCTTTATAAAACTAATGACCCTATTATTAATAAAAACAATAATAAATTATTAACCAACCTTTTCAAGAATATTGCAATAATCACTAAAAATAAGAACTTGGAAAAAGAAAAATCAACCTTGATTAAATGTGAATTAAAAATGGTATCCAGTTATATTAGAAAAATTAATATTGGGGAAAATAAGGATTTAAGAGTTCTCAATTATAATGAATTATGTTTGGCAAGTGATAAGAATCTATCTCAGCAAAATATAAGAGAGTTAAATCAGCAGAGTCTAAAAGAAATAGCACTATGTGATTTAAGAAATATAGAATCTCAAATGTCTAAAGAATTGAATAAAGATAATCCAATTATTTATAAAGTAGAAAGCCATGAATTATCCATTGAGGATATTATACAAGTATACTTATCAGGTAATTTAAATTTAGAAATGCAAAATATCAAGGAGTTTAATGTTGCCAACTATAATACCTTAGAAATTAATAAAAGGGTGATAAATAAACAACTAGGTTACTCTATTCAAGGTATGGAAATTATGGGTATGAATAAAACTTCAAATGGCAAATATGTTTATAAACCCAAATCCATAATAATAGGATTAAATGATAATAGTGGTTATCAACTAAGTAGTACTGGCCAGAAGTTATCTAAGGAAGTAATCACCAAATACTATTATAAAACAAAAAATATTAGTTTAGAGTTAAATGATATCACTAAGTTGCTTTATAGAATTGAACTAAAACAGCTAAATAAGGATAGCAGTCAGAAAGATTATAATAGGATGTCCCCATCCCCCATAAATAAAGATGCTAGTCAGAGAGGATTTTATAAATTACTATCACATAACATATCAAAGGATGAGAGTAAAAACTACTTAGATAGAATACACTTATCATTTATATTTAAAGATAATAGTAAGAGGTACTTTTATAAACAGGGGTCATACTTGGTATCAAAAAATAAAAATAGATACTTTTATAAAGAGACTTTAGTTTCGCTATTGAAAAAATCAGAAAGCTATCTAGATAGAGTAGTATCATTTGATTTATATAAGAATTTTGAAAAACAACTGGGCAGGATATCTTTATTCCATTTATTTAATAGCAAAGAACATTATTTAAAAAATATGAATGACAGAATTATTTATACCCAAAAGGAAAAGGGTCTACTTGACTTAGGATTAATAAACCTATCAAAATCATATAATCAATATCTAAATGATTTTGACATGGTGGGTATATATAAGGAATCAAATTATGGTTTCATTGATGTGGTTAATAGATGGTGGTGGCTAAACCCATCTGCTCCAAAAGATAGTTTGATTGTACCCAATAAAGATTATGCAGAAATGATTGATTTATTAGAAAATCCAAATTTTGAATATTTAAGATATAATCATCATCCAATTGAATGGGGTCAAAAGTGGGGAATAGATTATGACATACCACCAAGAGCCATAAGTGTGGAAATAATGTTGGATTTAGTAAATATAATAACCATGATATGGCATAAAAATGTTCAAGGATGGTTATGTTGCACAGGTAAAGAAGGTATTCAGTTCTTAATGGAATTAATTTATGATTGGTATTCTATGAATAATTCTAACCCAAACTCTGATTATCATAGAGCATATAGATGGATTAGATGGGAGGCTGAGAAAGTATATTTCCTAAAGACTTCTAGTGGCCTACAATCAATTGGTATATTGGTTACAAATCTAATAGCTTACATGAAAAATCATCACTTTAACTTAACTCCCCTGTGGTCAAATGTTAAGGCCATGGATGAAGAAAGAAATTTCAACCACATAGCAAAAAATGGTGACTTGATGCAAGAGTTAGATAAGATTAAAGGCAATAGACATTATTTAATGGAGACCCAAAATTTTGAAAGAAAAAATATATTTAGGAGGTAAAGTTAAAATGAAGATAGGCGTAATAGATTTTCAAAATCCAAGACAAAAAATGTGGGGTATACTAAAAACCAATATTCTAACTAGTTTACCCTATGGCCAGTCAACCGATGATTCTGGTAATATTATCTCCTCATATTCTACTAACTCTTATACAGATGCGCTAGATCAAGTTCATGATTTAATAGCTCAGGGTACTGCAAGTTCTAATATTCAAATAGTAGAATTTGTGCCATATGATTACACTATACAACCTAGAGTATAGGGGTTGATAACATGAAACTTATAAAAGTTAAAAATGGTTTATTAGAGGCTGAGAATTTTTTCCTGGCCTCACCTTTTAGTGATTTTGCTGGCTCTAATAATATAACAAGGGATACCGGTACAGGTAAACTAAGCTTAATTTCTGATAACAAAATTGAAAGGTATTTCCCTTATAATGAATTTGTAATTGAGATGGAAAAAGAAAAATTTAATTCCATGAACCCCGGTGACTACTCAACAATTTATTTGGGCAATAAAGATTATACCTTTGGAATTAGAGATAAGTTATTTGGTGAGCAAAAGAGATATTGGAAGATACTAAAGCAAGATAATTATATCCAAGCCTACGTAAGTGATGATGGCATAAGCTATACTAATATAGGGGGCATGGAATTTTCAGAGGATATATTAAAACAAGGTTTTGCCAAATATAATAATGGTCCTTTTATATTGAACAGCTATAACGTTTATGATAATCCATATATAACTTTACAAAACTTTCCAGAAAATACTACTTGTGAGTTATATGATTCACATGATAAGTTATTAAAAATCAGATTATTTGACAATAATCTAGAATGTAAAATATACCTGGATAACAATAATATTGAGGGTTATCTTATATTTAAAGATGTCAATAATGTGATAATCTATACCACTGATAATATAACTCTTGGCTATGGTGATATATGGGTGGTAAGCCCCTACAATTTTGAAATAATTTATCTTGGAAATGTGGTTACTAATATTAACCCTTCTTTATTACAAGATTTAAATGAAGCAATAGTTATAAAGAATATTGGCAGTACAGATTATACAGGTATTGTTATAGGTACTCAAACAAACTCAAATGATCTAATACAGCTTAGTTTAGATGGTGTAGTTTATACCAATACATTAACATTAAATATTTTACAAAATGAAGAGAAAACCCTACTTATAAAAATAGTAAAAAATGCAGATAACCATAATTTTCAAGTTAGAGATTTTCAACTAATGATTAATGAATAGGAGGTAAAGTATATGAGTGAGTTTTTTAGTGTAACTTTAGATAAAGATATACTACTTGATGATACCTCTATTAGCTTGGGAATGGGGTGGTCTAGTAGTAAAATACTGGATGAGATAATAAACCACATGCAAAAAATAATCAATGATGGTTTAACTGGTGAAGAAACAACCTGGTCAAGTGAGCAAATCCTAGAACAGATATTAAATAATAGAATTACAAAATTTGAAGAACTATCCGATGTAGATGTAATAAATAGGAAAGACAAACAGATGGTAATGTATTCAGGGGATACTCAAAAATTTACTACCATAGACTTTGAGACCATAGGGGATGCAGCTGGTTTAAGTTTAAAACAAGTAAGTAAGATGGGTATTATAGGAAGTCCATCAGTTCCTTATATTGTGGATATACCTATTAGTAATATAGGATTTAAAGTTTCTAAGGTAAATGTACTTAAATTTCAACTAGGAGATCAAAATGTAATTAAAACAGAGAATGCTTTTACCAATAGTGAAAGCAATGATTTTATAGCCGATGATATGATTGTGTTTGACGGGACTGCACATTTAAAAACAGATTTTCCTTCCACCATGACTTCTGAAAGTGATATTGACACTTATAAAGTTTTTAGCATCCCAATAGACAAAAGTAATTTTAAATCCATAACTAGTCTAAATGTGTCAGCAAGTGGTGCTGATGAGCTATTAAATATCAAAGCAATGCCAAATGATAGATTGTTAATATCTAAAGGTGACATGAACTTATCTAATGCTAGTAATATAGATGGTTTTACTTTAACTGCCACAGGTAGTAATGTAAGGATAATTTGTAGTGTGGATGGGGGTATCACTTGGAAAACATTTAATACCAGCTATTGGGATAATATCCCTCTTACCCCCAATGATGTAAAAGCCAATGGTATGACTCTTGCTAATTTTAATTCTATTAGCAGTAATTACTGGAACTTATTAATAACCACAAGTAAAATAAGGTTTGCTTATTTATTACAAGATGATAATTCAATAGATGATTTAAAACTACAATATGATGGCCAAGGATTATGGTTAGAAGCCAAGAATACCGAATACGATGTGATCTATGATTCCAATAGTTTAATGCAGGTTAAGCTATATATTGGTGGAGATATAAAAATCAATTACTAAAGGATGTGATACAATGGCAAGTCCATTAGGGTTAACAATAAAAACAAATTTAGAAAGTATGGGAGTAGGAGATTGTATCCCTTGTAGATATACCGCATTAACAAGTGGAGCAGCCGGATACTTTTCAGAATTAGGAACTTGCGTTGCTAATGAAATACCAGTGACTGGAACGGCTACACCAGATGGGTTGTTTTATCTAATTAAAACAGCAAAAGGAACATTAATAGCTGATAGAGTAATACAAACTAGTATAAGCTGGAGTATATTGAATACCGCTAAGTATATAGAAGGAAATCCTATGAAAGAAACAAATGCCCTACCTGTTATGACAAGTAATACAAATCCCATAGGAAAAGTAACAGCAAGTAGTATATATAGTTCTGACTATGATAGTTACTTAGCCTTTAATGGTTCAATAGATGAGTATGGGTGGATAAGTAAGGCAGCTGCCACAATATCTAGTAAACAGTGGCTACAATATGAGTTTTCAATGCCTATTAGTATTTATTCTTATGAAATGGTAGCCAGGAAAAATAATGATGCACCAAAAGATTGGACTTTCGAAGGAAGTAATGATGGGACTAACTGGGTTATATTAGATACTCAAACTAATCAAATAAATTGGTCTACTACCATATACGAGAAAAGAAGTTATAAGTTTACCAATATACAGGATTATAAAATTTATAAAATAAATATTTCAAGTCAAAATGGCTATGCTGGCTATGTTGGGATTGATGAATTATATATGTATAAGAAGGATACCCAATATAAAAAATTCAGGTCATTATCAAGTGGATGCGCCTATTTAGATGTAAGTGGTAATTCATCATTAACAAATAAATCACTTGGAGCATGGCCACCAACTAATGAATGGGATAAATATATAATAAACTCAGATCTTAAGGGTAAGGTAACCAAAGGCGATGATAATATATGGCACTACAAGATAAATAATAGTTGGTGCAAAGATACCCCTCTAAATGGGGGATGGAATAGTGGACTACAAACCGCTACTGCTGCCAATAGTACTAGAATTAATAGAGGTAATGCATTTAGCTCTACATGGCCAGACTTAAATTTGAGTACAAGCACAGTCATAGGAAGTACACTAGGATTTAGGCCAGTATTAAATTATGTGGAATCAGATATAGCAAGTGAGGTGATTTATTAATGGCAACTATAGGACAAACTTTACCAGCACCTGAAACTGGATGGAGTAGGTATGATGATTTAGACAGTAGAATTGGTTTTTTACCCATTAATGCATGGAGTCTATCATATGGAAGTTATTATAATGATAATATTCATTTAACAGGGAGTACTAATGTTGGAGCATATGTTATCTTTAAATTTAAAGGAACCAAATTAAGAATAATAGGGTCATCATCACTCTCTTATTCGAGTGATTGTAAAATTACTATAGACGGAATACAATATAGCTTTTCAACAAGTTATGCCCCCACATTCAAATGTTTAGTATTTCAAATACTAAATTTAACTAATAATATTCATACAATTAGAATAGATCAAGGTACAAATGGGACTTATCAAAGGCTTTATATTGATGCTATAGACATAGATTCAACTGGAGATTTAGTACACCCCCTACTAAATGGGGTTCATAGCATTGGTGATATAAAGAATATAGGAGATTGTATTCTATGTAGATACACAGCATTAACAAGTGGTCAAGTTGGTGTATTTAGTGAATTAGGAACAACAGTCGCACCTCTAATTCCAGTAGCAAGCTCAGCAACACCTAGTGGTTCTTTTTATTGGGTATATGTTGGTAAAGATTACCTAGGACGTAAAAAGTTCATAGCAGATAGAAATATTCAGCATAGTATTAGTTGGGACATTTTAAATAGTGCTGGGGTATGTAGTGAAAATTTAATTGATATGGGATTAGGTTCTGGTATTAAATCAACTATAAGATTATTGACAGGGGGTATTTCTGCAACCGATCCTGATAATGAATGGGATAAGATTATAGTTGGTTCAACATTAGGTGGGACTATAACTGCTGGGGATAATAGTGCATGGAATTGGTTTAACCTGGGGTCTTGGTCAAGTACCACATATTCAGCAAATACTAGTAGGGGAGTAAGAGGGTCTGGTACTATAGGGGCAATCACTAGTTCACTCTCAACATTAATAAATGTTAATACAGGGTTTAGGCCAGTATTATTGGTTGAAACTTTGGCAACAGATAAATTTCTAATTAAAAAAGGTTCAAATTATTATTCTATTAATCCAAAATGTTATGATGAGTTAATACATGCATTTACACCCCTAATCCTGGAGGGTGGTCCTGAGCCCCACAAATCTGATATTGATAATTTTGGCTTTGACAATGTAGGTTCACTAATTACTAGCATGACTAAAGGGGGTGATACCTTTATACCAATAAATAAGCTTAATCCCTTTGATTTAAAAGTATACAAAATTACTTGAGGACTTTCAGGAGGTCTTTTTTTATTGTCTAATTATAGTAAATTAAAAGTACATTATATTTTAAACTGTAAAAATTTACTAATATTCTTATATATAAAAGAATTTGTATTACGGTTTATGTTGGATTTTATTGGAATAAGAATTAATATAAATATTGAACATGTTCACAAATTGTTAAATATAAGGGAGCAATGATAAATGAAAAATTACTTTAAAAAGTTTAGTATAATGTTTGTAATGTCTATATTATTAATGTTAGGTTGTGCCACTAGTGCTTTTGCTACAGATGATGGAGTAGTTGGGACTAGTAATCTAAATAATACTATTGAAAATAGTGCTAAGGTTGGATATCAATTAACAGCTCCTGAAAAAGGTTGGAAAAGATATGATGACAAAAATGCATATGTAAAATATTCTTATGATACTAGTAATGGAGACCCTAATACAAGAATAAGTTGTTATAAGGGTACATATAGTTGCGTTTTAGGAGAAGAAGTCTATGCAAAATTTGCATTTAAAGGTAGTAAACTTAGAATAACTGGAAATAGATATTCTTCTAGAAGTGACAAAGTGGTAATGGAAATAGATGGAATTAAATATCGATATAGTTGTCATGGTGATAAATTAGATATTCAAAATATTGAGTTTGAAAAATTGGATTTAGAAAATAAAATACATAATGTAAAGATATCTACAGATTCAGAAACAACCACAGTAGCTAATGGTATTAAACAATTTGACATAGATGCAATAGATATTAATGATAATGGATATCTATTAGATTGGCAGAATGAATCAATCTCATTAAATAAATCTACAGATGACTTACAAGTAGGGCAAACAGATACTCTAGTTGCAACAACAACTCCGGCAGCGGTAGGAGTATCATGGAAATCAAGCGATGAATCAATTGTAACAATAGATTCAAATGGTAAAGTTACAGGTATAAAAGAAGGGCAAGCGACAATTACAGCTACTACAACTGATGGAAGTAACTTAAGTGCTACATGTGCTATAAATATAACTAAAGAAATTAAGCCAACGAATCCATCTGAATCAGACAATAAAACAGGAGCAATATTAATAATTAATTTAAATGATGGAGAAACAAAAATTTTTGATGTTTCAATCTCAGAAATAGATAAATTTAAATCATGGTATAACACAAAATCAGAGTATGAGAATAAACTGACATACGAATTTAATAAAACAGTTAATTCTAATATTTCAGTGGAAGAAAATGTTGTACATGATAAGATAACATCTTATGAAATAAGAAAATACTAACAAGAATGTTCATATAAGAAGTTAAAATAAGTACTGAGTGCGTTCATAATTTATGAATAAGGGAGAAATGATAAATGAAAAATTACTTTAAAAAGTTTAGTATAATGTTTGTAATGTTATTAGTTGTTATAGGTGTTGGAGTAATTCAAAATGGAACTATGGCTAATGCAGCTACAGTTGGACAACAATTAACTCAAGCAGAAGATGGTTGGAGAAGATTCGATGATTCAGACAGTAAAATAATATATGGTTCACAAATGAAGGCAGGTCCATTTGATAGTGCATATCAAAAAACAGTCCACGAAAATGGAAGCTTTGGTGGAAATATTGATTCAAAAACTACTATAAAGTTTTACGGTACTAAATTTAGAATTATTTCAAGAAAATATAGAAGTGGAATAAGTCCTCAATCATCTAAAAATGTTTCAATAAATCTAGATGGGACATTAATTGATAGTTACAATATGCTAAATTCAAAAGATGAATATGCATCTCAATGTATAATGTATGAAAAAATAGGATTATCTTTAGGAATTCATACTATAATTCTAAATCCTGAAGATAAATTAGAATGTGAGATTGATGCAATAGATATAGATTCTACAGGTTATTTAGTAGATCCTAATAAATCAATATCATTAGATAAATCATCTTTGTCATTAATCGTAAGTGATTCACAAAATTTAACTGCAACAACAACACCATCTGCTGTAGGAGTAACATGGATATCAAGTGATGAATCAATTGCGACAGTAGATTCAAGTGGTAAAGTAACAGCAATAAAAGAAGGACAAGCAACGATAACTGCACAAATTATAGGTTCAGAAACAAAAGCTACTTGTGAGGTTGCTGTAACTAAAAGTGAAACTACTGATCCAGCCACTCCAACAGAACCAACAACAGGTGATGCTAATTTATTTATAGAATTAGTAGATGGACAGATAAAGAGTTATAATTTATCAAGTACTGAAATTACTAAATTTAAGCAATGGTATTTAGATAGAGATAATACTAAGTCAAATAAGCCATATTATGAATTTTCTAAAGGTGATTATAAAGACTATGTAATTCATGAGAAAATTGATTGGTTTGAAGTAAGATAAACTTAATATAGTTTATACAAGGCACTTGCAGAAATGTAGGTGTCTTTTAATGCTACACCATAGGAAGAATAGGC
Source organism: Clostridium gelidum (assembly GCF_019977655.1). Taxonomy (NCBI): domain Bacteria; kingdom Bacillati; phylum Bacillota; class Clostridia; order Eubacteriales; family Clostridiaceae; genus Clostridium; species Clostridium gelidum. The sequence goes on along the minus strand of NZ_AP024849.1, from coordinate 3,317,882 downwards.
GCAAAAAGCAGATTAGTAGGCATAAAAGGAAAACAGATATGATTTTATTAATAATATACCTTTTAGGCATAAAAATAGATGTTTAAAGACATTACTATTTACTTAGATTGAAAACTATGTAAATATTTAAGTTATAGTAGCTGAATAGTTACTAAATAAATCTAGATGAGGTGATCTTTATGTTAAAAAAAGTCATATCTGCTTCTCTAACGTTAGCTTTACTTTTATGTGTTAATTTACCAGTAAAAGCTAGTGAGATATCAAACAATATGAAAACCAAAACAGTAAATCAAGCTATTGAGTCTATAAAAGACGGACAAGCTAAAGATTTGCAAAAAAATTTGGAAAAGAAAACAAAGTCTTCACATACAATTTATTCATTATCAGCTCAGCCTTTTTATGTAGCGCTATATAGTGATGGAAATAATTCAACTATATATTCTAGGAATCAAGCTGGTACTATAGCTCAAGATTACTTTCCTTTAATTATAGAGACATATCAAAAAGGTGCAGGAATAATTAATGAAGTTAAAGTTGATGGCAGAGATATAAGCCAAGTGTATACTGAATCTGATTTTTATAACACTACTGAAAGTACACCTGCATTTTTTGTAGTAGAAAAAGATCCAACTGATTCAAGTAACTCAGCATGGTACACTTATGTTGCTGTTTCAACTTTAAGTAAAGGCACACATACTGTTCAAATTTATTCTACTATTAATGGTAAAAATCTCTCTGATTCAATTAGAGTCACTGTTTCATAATTCATTATTAAATTTCAAATATCTGATAATGTAAAAAATAATATAACTATATTGAGTTATAAAGTAATGGAGGATACAACGTTATGAAAAGAAAATTAATGACAAAAATTATATCAAGTTTTTTAGTTGCAGGAACACTACTATTTATGGCACCTAGTTCTAAAGCATCAGCTGATATAATGTTTAATATGATATCTAGAGCTGCCAAGACATGTTCATCAATACAGATGGAACAGCAGAAGATTTTGAGTAGAGGTTCAATGGTAACACCATCTAGACCTAGCATTCCAACTCCAATTTCAATTCCACAAATACAACAAAAGAAGAATTTAGCAACCTTTGCGATTGATTCATATATTGAACATAGTACTGATCATAAACAAAGTGAAGAAATAGTTCATAGAAGTAATTTACCAATAACTATACTTACTTGGATGAGTGGTTATGGAAATGTCACAGGAGTATCAATAGATGGAGTTGCATTGGATTCTGCTTTAGTTGGTAAAGCTGCATATGATAATGTAGATATTGATACTAGATGTATGGAATTTATAACTTTAGATGATTCAACAATTAGCGCATTAAATAATGGAAAGCATAAAGTTGTAGTAAGCTGTACAGGCCTAAGTGGTTCAAGTTTCGTCACTTTTACAGATGACTTTACATTTGATTTAGAAAATTAACTTATTTTGTAAAAGGCGATTCAGATTTAAATTCAACAGATCTGAATTGCTTTTTTATTGTTTAGCTAGCTTTTAATTATTGGCAGTAAAATACTATTTTTATTAAGTTTATTTATGTCTGTAGCTATATTATTTACACTGTATAGAAAAAATATTTATTAAAAAGTATTGCTTTTTAGACTCTCATCCAAAGTATGTGGTATTTCTTAAAAAGAAAATCTTTTATAGGTTCCATAGCTATTGATATATAAGGAGTTGTGGCATTCGTAAATTATCTAATTTAAATTATGACCACATACTTTGGATGAGAACCAAAAATATAAAAGGCAAATTTCTTTTAATAATTAATGACCATGAAAAAGTTAGAGAATGGTATAAAGATTTTAACATTATAGAAAGAAAAGTAAATTACTCTGTCAGCAAAGATAAAAAAGGCAGAGGAAAGTATGGTGAGTTAATAATAATCAATTATTAATGTAAAAACAGTACGCAATAATATTTGTAACTATGCGTAAAGCCTTGTAAAAATAGGCTCACACATATTTTTTACAAATGGAAAAAAGGGCGAAGAATTAAAGCAAAAATAATAAGCAATAGATCAGCACCATTAAGGTGCTTTTTTATTGCTTATTTTTATAAAATGAAATGAGGTAGGCGAAATATGAATGAAGAATTAATAAAGGATAAATTAGAAACACATGAAAAAAGAATTAATAATCATAGTGAAAGGATTGATAAGTTAGAGCAAGATGGGAGAGAGCTCAAAACAGAACTTAAGAACTTATGTGAAAATCTAAAATCACTGACAAATATGATGAAGTGGTTTATAACTGCAATGGGAGGGGCTTTAATAAGCTTCTTTTTTTATGCAGTTCAAACAGGAATATTAAATAAATAAAAAAGGTGGAATGTAAAAATGAAAGAATTATTAATTAGTCAAATTGCCCCAATATTAAATACTGCAATTATTGCAATATTGATAGTAGTGATTAAAACAGTTGGAAAGCCAGCAATAGAATTATTTGCTGCAAAGAAAAAGGAAGCTGAATTGAAGATAATTGCTAGTGGTCACGAATCAGATTTAAAAAAATCATTGGAAGTATGGAACATAGTAGATGATAAATGGAGAATAACTAAAAATGCAGTAGCTCTATTTAAATCAAAAGAAGCATTATTTGAACAATTATTATTACAACGGATACCTGGTTTAACTCAACAAAATATTAATGATTTAAGAGATACTATCTCAGGTGAAGTTAATAAGGGTAAAGCAGTATTGACACAAGATACAATAGTTCAACAGCTAGCAGATTTGCAACAAACTAATGCAACTTTACAAGCAGAAAATCAAAACTTAAAAACAACAATAAATCAGATAAGTAGTGCTATAGAACCGGTAGTAATAAATAATATCACAGCAAGTGATGTTGCTACAGGAGCTACTGTATAATCATATATTTTCTCAAAAATTTAACCAGGAATAATGAGTGATAAAAATAAGAATTAAAGCTAATAATATAGCCATTCTTATTTTTATCATTTTTAATTTTAAAGAAAGAAGTGATAAAAATGAAAGATTTTATAATAGCAATAGGTCATACTGCAAGTGGTAATGCAGGTTGTGGTGCAGTTGATAAGTTAGATGAAAGTGATTGCAATAGAGCAGTTGGCCCATTAGTTCAAAAGTATATGGAGCAATCAGGGAAAACTACTTCTCTTTTAAGAATAGATGTAGCTAATTCGTATAACTGTGCAGATTGCTATACTAGAGCATCTCAAGCAAATGATATAGGCGCAGAATGGTATGTAGAAATCCATTTTAATAGTGGGAAAGGTGGGGTAGGAGATGGAACTGAGGTTTGTATTTCTAATCAATCAGCAGAAGTTATTACTATGGCTGCACAAGTATCATCAAGTATATCAAATGCTTTAGGGATACAAGATAGAGGTGTCAGAACAGAAAACTTAATAGTTCTTAAAAGAACTTCAATGAAAGCAATTCTTGTAGAGTGTATGTTTGTTGATTGCGGTGATGCAACTGTATATAATGCAGATACAATTGCGTTAGCTATAGCTGAAGGACTATTAGGCTCAACTATAAGCAATACTCCTGATTTAGGATGGAATAAGTCTAAAGATGGCACCAAGTGGTGGTACTGCACGGACACAGAAAATCAATATTACTATAAATCGGAATGGAAATTAATTGATAGTTATTGGTACTTATTTAATGATAATGGATTCTGCCATACTGGATGGGTTAATTATACAACTCAAAAAGATAAGAAAGATATTTGGTATTACTTAGATAAGACTTCATGCCAATTAGCTATTGGATGGAAAAAAGTTGATGGAAGTTGGTATTTCTTTAATACTGATGGTGAAATGCAAATTGGTTGGATTAAGGATAATGGGAAAGATTATTGTCTATATTCTTCAGGAGCAATGATTTCTAGTATAGATATGTATGGATATAGATTTGCTAGTGATGGAGTTGCAACTAAATTAAGTTAGATTTAAAGGGTATGGGAGTTAATCCTGTACCCTTTATTTTTTTGTAATAATATATTAAGAAAAGTTTAACATAATTGACGAATAGATGACAAAAAATAATGATAATATATTTATTGGAAAGGATAGGATGTGATGATAAAAGAAAGTGGAGAATTAAGAATAAGAACTACAGTTGCAGTGGAAGATAAACAAATATTAAGAATAGCCTTAGATGGAATAAATGGATTGACTTTTTATCCTATAGCAGTGATTAAGAAAGGGGACGAAGATTACTATTTTATATGCAAAGTGAAAACGATAATAAAAAATTTGGGGATAAAAATGGTGAAAGTATATATTAAAGTTCAAGATAAGAAGGGGCCTATATTATTAGGAGTAGAAGAAATAGTATAAAACTAGAATATATTTTAGTTACGTTATAATACATTCAGCTAATGTTAAGGAAGCTTAGTTATAATAAAAATTGCTAAAAGTTTTTTTATTAGTTTTTTGTAGTAGGCAAGAGAAATCTTGTTTGCTACTCCCCTTATTTGTATCGAGAAATAATTAATAATTTAAGGTTTTCTTAAGAGTTTTAAATATTTTAATTTAATAATTTAATTGTATTATAAGTATTAAAGGAAGGTGAAAAAATGGGAAATATAATCAAAATTAATATGTATGTAGAAAGAAAGCGCATAAATGGTAAGATAATAAATATAAAGAAGTTAGAAGAAAATATTTCGGATTATAGTAGATGGTTAAAAAATACCAATAGAGAGGATAAAATAGAGAACTATGAAAGATTTTTACAAGCTCAATAATTATTTTTAGAGGTAGGTTAGACGTTAAAGTTTAATCTACCTCATTTTTTATTTGTTGAAAAATAATAAATAAATATTATTAAATAATATAGATTATCGTATAATAGTATGTTATTATAAAGATATCCAAAAGATATCCCAAATCCCCTTGCTCCTCATAATTTAATATAAAAAAAGATGCAGTCATTAATTTGGCTGCATTTTTTTGTATTAAATATTAGGAGACATATGAAATTTGTACATTTAGTATATTTGACAAATAATAAAGGGATTTAGAGAAATATGTAGAAATATTTAACAGTATATAAAAATAAAGGGGGAATTGAGTAATGAAAAAATTTAAAAGAATTATTGCGAGTTTTGTTACAGTATTAACATTATTAGCAATAGCTCCAGTAACAGCTCATGCAGAATGGAAAAGTGATTCTAAAGGCTGGTGGAATACAGAAGGAAGTTCATATTCTACTGGTTGGAAACAAATTGATGGAAATTGGTATTACTTTTCTTCAGATGGCTATATGGCTCATGATACAACAATTGATGGCTATTATTTAAGTAGCGGTGGAGCATGGACAACTAATATACCTAATACAACAACTTCATATACTGGTGGAAATAATAGTGGATCAACTGCAAGTACTGCAGGAGATACACAAAGTCAAACAGCATATTTATCAGCAACAGGTAGCAAATATCATTCTAAACCTGATTGTGGGAATATGAACGCAAGCAAAGCAACAAAAACTACTGTAGCAGAAGCTGAAAAAGAAGGGTTTGGACGTTGCAGTAAGTGCTGGTAAGGAAATAGTTTTAAGAGGTAGTATAGGTGATCATTAATACTACCTCTATTTTAGTTGAATTATCATGTTTTCGTTAATATTATTGACAAAGATTTCTATTAATATACAATTATTAATAATAGAGAGGGGAGTATAATAATGAGGAAAAATAAAAGATTATTGAGTTTATTGCTAGTTATACTGTTTGCATTATTCATGATTTCATGTGGCAAAGTACCACAAGCTAGTAGTGTAAATAATGCAGCTGCAGCAACAGATACATCAGTAATAACAGAAACTGCAAAAGTATCAGGAGAAATGAAAATTCATTATATTGATGTTGGGCAAGGAGATAGTGAGTTAATTCAAGTAGAAGGTAAGAATATTTTAATAGATGCAGGAACTAGTGATAAAAAAGCTTTGAATTATCTTAAATCTATTGGAGTTACTACATTAGATTATGTAATTGCAACACATCCTCATGAAGATCATATAGGCAGTATGGATGATGTTATCAATGAATTCAATATTGGGACTTTTTATTCTCCTAAAGCTATAACTACAACAAAAACTTTTGAAAATATGATAAATGCTTTAAAAAGTAAAAATTTAAAATTAACTGTACCAAAAGTAGGGGATGTACTTACTATAGGGAATGCTACATTAACATTTTTAGCACCAAACAGTGATAAATATGAAGATTTAAATAATTACTCTATAGTTTGTAAGTTAAAGTATGGAAACAACTCATTCTTGTTTGATGGAGATGCTGAAGCTTTATCTGAAGGTGAAATACTAGCAAAACAACTTGATATTCAAGCGGACGTATTAAAAGTTGGACATCATGGAAGTATAAGCTCTACAAGCCAAGCTTTCTTAGATAAAGTTAATCCTAAATATGCAATAATAAGTGATGCCAAAGGTAATGATTATGGACATCCACATCAAAAGACATTGGACAAACTTAATAGTAAGCAGATTAAGACTTTCAGAACTGATTTAAATGGAACTATTATAGCTACTTCAAATGGTACAGATATAACATTTAATGTTAATCCAATTGATAATAGCGTTAATGTAGCAGGCGATAAAACTGAAGCAGCAACAAAAAACTCTAGTACTGTTGCACCTGTTGTGGCAGATAGTAATTTAAAAACTAATACTACTAGCGCAAATCAAAATGAAGAAATGGTTTGGGTTGCTAATAAAACTGCTAAAGTATATCATAGCACCAAAACTTGTAGCAATATGAAAAATCCAACTCAAATGTCACTAGCTGATGCTCAAGCTAAAGGACTAACTCCATGTTCTAAATGTCATTAATTAATATATATCAAAACTAGGAGATGAATTTCTTCTAGTTTTTTTATGTTGATATTTACAAAATAATCTAAAAGTAGTAATATATAAACAAACATAAGTTCGCGCGAATAAACATTCGATGTATGGAGGGCTACTATGTGTCTTTTTAATGAAGCAAAATGTCTTTTCTATACTAATGAAAATAAATGTAATATAAAAACAAATGAATATGAGTGTACAGTTGTATGCCAAAGTAGTTATGCAAGTTTTGGAATATATGAAGTTGGATTTCAATTTTTACTTGATCTGAAGATTTTAAAGGAAGCATTAATAAACCATAAAACTATTGAAGAGGAAGGTGTATATATAGATTTTAAACAAAAAAATATATTACCAGAAAAGTGCAATATTAAGATAGATGCAACAACAAATAGAATAAAGCTTTGTGTATTGAATATAGATGCTTTTCTTGAAATCAAATCTGAGTACTTAAAGAAAATATTAGACATAAGATAGTGGGGTGATCAAATGCTAACCGAGAAACAAAAAGAAATATTTAATATTATTAAGAACTATATTGAAAAGAAGAGTATACCACCAACAGTTAAAGAAATATGTGAACTTGCAGGAATATCTTCAACATCTACAATACAGGGATATATAAATAGATTAGAAAAAGAAGGATATATATTGAAAGAAAAGGGATGTAGTAGAAGTATAAGAATACAAAAAATAAGTTAGGGAGGTACTTATGGTAAAAGAAGTAGAAAATGATTTTTCTGAAATACAGTCTTATTTTAGAGAACATATGAAATGCGAGAATAGTGAAAAAAATTTAATTAATGCAGTAGATAGATATTTACAACAGAATTATCATGAATTATATAATAAAAATAATTTAGAAGTAATATTTAAAAAAGCTAGAGAAGATAAAAATGTGGAAGTAAAAATGTTTAATACCATAAGTAAATTTATTCTTAACTAGAATTGATATTATCTAACAAAATATTATAAAAATTATAATTTGTGTTAAAATGAAAGTGAAAATTTAGAGTTTTCTTAGAAACTGCCCAATAACGTAATACGATAGTTTATATCAATATTTGTTATTGGGTAAAGTACATTAAAACTTATTGATATAGTAAAAATTCTAATCCCCGATATAGGAGATGTTACATATGATAAGAATTTATTTATCTAGAGTATTAGGGGAGAAAAGATGGAGTCAAGCTGATTTAGCTAGAAAAACTGGAATAAGACCTAATACTATATCTGAGCTTTATAATGAATTAGTTGAGAGAGTTAATTTAGAACATCTTGATAAAATATGTGAAGTTTTAGAATGTGATCTTACAGATATATTAAAATATGAACCAAATAACAAGAGCACTGATTGATTTTAGTGCTCTTGTTTCGCGAGGAGGGAAGAATATTTTTATATTTGGATTAATATTAGGATATGTTTTAAATGAATGTTAATTTAAAATGGTAATTTGCGTGCAATTTAAAAAAAAGAATTTTATAATAAAATCAGATTAAAAAATGTACATAATGAGTAGTATTACGCAACAAAAAAATCGCAAATTCAATCTATTGAATAATACGATTTTACAATTTGCTATTTATTTTTATTGATTCATAATTTATGAATAATATGCAACTATTTTCTATTTTACGGACATGGCATTATACCAATTTCTAAATTCAATAGAGAAGTGATTTAAATGCCCACGTATAAGGGTGTCTGGTGCGGCTTTAGGTAAAATTATAGCTAATTTTGCCTGCATTCCGTCTTTGTGGTCGCGCAGTTCATGTAATGCGTAAGCAATTATTTTTCCGTTTGTGCTTTTTACAATTGCAGCAAAACCAATTGGGTAGTCTTTATCTGCTAGAACTGGTATTGTAGAATCGATAGCAGTAAAATTCAAGAACATATGCCACGGATATTCGAATTCTCCTAAGTTTTCAATCACCTCACCTCGTCCATCTGGCAACATGCGATTGAGATAGTGATCGGGATGGGCGACACCTAATGCACTCCCTTCATTTCTTTCCATCATACCAATGAACCAGGAATGGAATTGTTCTGCACTCACTCCTGGCATTTCCATCACGACAAATCCGGACTTCCATTCTCCATTTGACTCGTTAGCCCATTTTTCAGTTTGAATGGTAGCTGCGTTAAGTTCTTCCTCTATTAGGGTTACCATTGCATCATTACCAATTTTGTTCTTCAAAAAAGCAAGTGATCTGCGAGCCCTCACTAATTCTATATTCTGAATATCTTGATCAGTCAGGCATTCCTCGCCAATATAAGCAGTAGCTGAATAGGGTGAATTTTTTGTAGTATTCATAACTTTCTACCTCCATTTATTATAAACTAAATTGAAAGCAACACTATGTTGTTTTATACTTATATTATATTACGAAATTCTTCATAATCAATGAACACTAAATTTGAATATGTTGAATTAACGAAAAAATATTTATGGAGGTACCAATGAATACAAATATTGATTCTACAAAAATGCATCGCACTCGTCAGAAAATTATAAAGGCCTTTCTGGATTTATATGCTAAAAAGCAACTTGAACAGATTTATATCAAGTCTTTGACTGAATCTGCTGGAATAAACCGTGGCACCTTTTATCTTCACTATATGGATTTGGAGGATCTTGTCACATCAATTGAAAATGAGCAATTAGACGCCCTTGCTAAACTTGATAAAGAAGTTAATTATTTTTATTATTCGCGAAAAGATAACGAATTTGCTCAATATTTTAAACCTATATTTAATTATATTGTTGAAAATAAAAAATTGTTCAAAATTCTTATGAGTCCTCATAGTCATCCCAATTTTAGAGAGTCTTTCCAAAGGGCGATGAGGAATAATTTTACCCAGAGGTTTCATTCTGTTCTTATGACAGCAAAAGGTAAAGAATTGTTAAAAAAAGAATATATCATTGAGAGTGTTATTAATGGTAATCTTGCCATGATAATACACTGGATTCAATCAGATATTAACCTTTCTCCAGAAGAATTGGCAGACTTAATAAGCTACACTGTGCTTAAAAGTCCACTCGATATAATTGAAAATAATATTAAGTGATTGCACAATTGAGATCTAGGGTGATACATGATATGGATGAACTTGTAATACCAGCATTCTAGAAATCGGATCAAGTTCTTCCTTTACTTTTGGTTTCTTCTTGTACTTTTTAGACAATGTATTTTTCCCTCCTTTTAAGCATATTGGTATATATTTTGTTATTTACTTTTATTCCTACCAATTTACCATGTCAATGATGATGGAAGATTATAATAATTAATAAGGCTATGCGTTCTCTTCTTTCTTTTAATTTTAAAAAAAGAAAAGGAATTGGAGTCTATTGCTAATGGAACGACAGAGGTGATATCTTCATTGTTATTCAATCTATCATAGAAATTGAAAAGAAAATGCACAAAAGCCCAGTGTGGAAAACAAAAAACCATGCATAATATTTTACTATTCTGCATTAATTCTAGCATATTTTGTAAAAATCGTATTATTCAATTTTCAAAGAGCATTTTTATAATTTACTACGTCATATCTACATAGTAGGTCCCTATAAAATAAAATTTCTTATATAAAAATCAACATTGTTTTAAAATACAGTCTAATAAAAAACTTCTTCATGTATATTATTGCTATAAGTTGAAGATAATACTCATAGAGGATATATAATTCAATCATATTAAATTTTGTCTTCATTATATATAATATTTAATCAAAATAATTTTTAGGAAGATTAAATATTTTTATGATTAAGGTTTTAGAAGTTATGTTAGGTTTAAATAGTTCTCTTTCCCACTGTGAAACAGTAATGTCTATTTTACCTATCTTTTTGGCAAATTCCATTTGCGATAACCCATTAAGATATCTAATTTTACGAATTTTATTTGCAATTGTATCTTCAGGCAAATTTTCAATTAAAAATTCTCTGTAACTGATAGTATATGAAGCAAATACTTCTTTAAATGTTGCGCTTTTATAAATGGTGGAACTGGATCTGGTAAAAGTACAACTTTATATACTATGTTAAAGGAAATTGATTCAAAATCCTTGAATATTACGACTCTTGAAGATCCCGTTGAAATTGTTATGGAGAATATTAACCAAATGAGTTTAAATAATAAATTAGACATAACCTTTTCAAATGGACTTAGAAGCATTTTAAGGCAAGATCCTGATGTTATTATGATTGGGGAGATAAGAGATGAAGAAACAGCAGACATGGCTGTAAAGGCTTCAATTACAGGTCATAAGGTGTATAGCACAATTCATTGTAAGTCAGCAAGAGAAGTTTACTTACGATTAGAGAGCATGGGAATTAAACCTTATTTATTAAGTGATGCATTAGTTGGCATAATATCACAAAGATTGATAAAAACTTTGTGTAATAAATGCAAAGAGATAGATTATAAAAATTCAATTAATGAAAGAACAATATATAAGAAATGTGGATGTAAAGTTTGTAACTTTTCTGGTTATGCAGGTAGACAAATTGTAAGTGCTGTTTATTTTTTGCAAGATAAAAACAAGAAAAATATAGAGGAATTATATGAAGACAGTACATATTTATCAAATAAGAATATGAAATATGACTTAGAAAACTTGTTATTTAAAGGGCAAATATCTAACAATGATTATTTGGAGTTTATTGAGGGAGAAAGACTAAATGAATAGTAGTAATATTAGAAATAAAATCAATGTAAAATCTAAATTAAACTTTGATATGAGTAAAGTACTTGAGAGTTTTAGTTTTCACAATATAACATTAGGACTACAATTTAAATCTAAAGTAAATGAAGAACAATTATTATTAATTGCAAGTAATTTAGCACAAATTTATAAGGATGGAATACCGATAACTACAGCATTAGAATTAGTTGCGGATACTTTGCCGAATAAAACATATAGAAAGAGTATGTTGAAAGTTTTGGTGCTTATAAAGCAAGGGAAAAGTTTATCGGAAGGATTTTCACAATTTAAAGAATTATATCCTGAATTTTTTATAGGAATAATTTCTATAGGTGAAAACACTGGTAAATTATATGAGGTATTAAAAGGATTAAATATTTATTACGAGAAATCGCTCTTTATTAAAAAGGAAATTAAAAATGCAAGTGCTTATCCAATATTTATATTAGTATCAATGATAATATTAATTATATTTTTAGTAAACAAAGTGATTCCTAGCTTTTGTGAAATTTATAAGTCTATGAATATTGAGTTACCTGCAAACTGTAAACTTTTATATGATATAAATAGTACTTTAAAAAACAATCCATTACTTACAACTATAACTATGATTTCATGGGGATTAATATCGATAATACTTATAAAGTGTCTTTTTAAGAAAATTAATATTGAGAGGTTTACAAAAATAAATATAGTAAAATCTTTTTTTGAGTATATTATGGTTTTACTTTTTTCAATAATAACTAGTACAGGAATAAATATTTCACAGGCTCTTGAATATTGTGAAAATAGCATGAGTTATCCGTATTTAAGAAAGAAGATAAAAGAAATAAATATAAGCATTTTAAAGGGAAGTACACTTACAGAAGCATTGGAAAAAAGTAGACTATTCTCAAAATATACATTGGCAATTATAAAAATAAGAGAAGAAAGTGGAACTATAGAAGAAGGCTTTAAAGAGCTATCCAATAGTTTAGAATATAAATTGTTCGAACAAATAAAGAAATATCTTGGATTCATAAGTCCAACTTTTGTAGTCATAATGGCTATTTTTATTGTTCTATTTTTGCTAGGATTTGTACTTCCATTATTTAATAACTTAAAAAGTGGAATGAGATAATGAAGAACTATGGATTTACATTAATAGAAACGGTAGTCAGTATATTTATACTAAGTATTTTACTTAGTGTAGGCTTATCACTAAGTAAATTAGGAAGTACTTTATCACATGATATGGAAAATACAGAATGTGTTTATGAAATACAAAATATACTTTCCTATGGAAAAGCAGTTTGCATGGAGAAAAATAAATATGGAAAAATAACTGTAAAGTATAGAGAAAATGAAATCCGTTTTATAGAAGGAGAGGACAATATAGAAAAGATAATAAAATTGCCTGAAGAAATAAAAATAATTAATAATGATATAAGTGTATTTATAACTCCGAGTGGAAAAATAGCACAAGGTAATACAATAAAACTTATAGATAAATATGGGCAGAGACAAGAGATAACAATTGGTGTTGGAGTAGATTTAATTGTTATTAAAGATGGTGATTTTTTATGAAGAAGCAAGGAAGCATTTTGATTGAGGTTGTAGCTTCAATTATGATTTTGACATTAACTACTACCTTTATTATAAGTGCAAGCATACAAAATACAGATGTCTTAAAAGAAAGAATTTTACTCGAGGAAGTTAATAGAGATTTATATAATTTAACCAATGAATTTAAATATAATATGTCTAAAAAAGAAATTGAAGAATTATTAAGCCATGAGAAAGTAGGATTTAAATATGATAGTGATTTCTCAAAAAGATTACTTGATACGAGTATTACAGAGCTTGAACGTGGAGGCGATATTGAGGTAATTAATCTTGGAGAAGATAGTATAGGATTAAAATTAAAGATTCAAGCAAATATTAAAATCGAAAAAAGCGAAGTAAACATAGAAAATGAATTCACTAAAAGTTGGTGGATGGATGAGATTTAAAAAGTATATTACTTCAAAGAAAAAAAGAGGATTTACGATTATTGAATCTTTAGTATATATTTTTTTGACAACAATGATCTTAGCAGATGGAATAAATTTATTTGTGTTAATGTATAAGTCCTATATAGAAGCAACAAAGCTAACTATTAAATATAACAACTATCAAAATTTCTATATAAATTTAGATAATATTATACCTGATATAGGACTTGAAAACATAGTAGTAGATGATAGATATATTTTATTTTTAATGGATAATAAATCAGGTAAGTCAGACATAGTGATTAAATCTTATAATGGGGACATTGTTGCAAAATATACTGAATCTGGTCCGATACCTACTATGATTCAAAATATAAATTATCTTGAAGTTAAGAAGAAAGGAAAACTAATTTATTTAATAATACATGATAAAGAGGGAAAGGAATTTATTAAATGTATTTAAAGAAGAAAGCTACAGTTTTAATAAGTACAGTAATAATACTATCTTTAATGAGTATGCTTGGATGTTTTTTGTATAAGATGATGAGAAATAATAATGAAATAGCCACTCTATATAACTTTGATAAAGATATATATGATTTAGATAAAGATGAAGAAGTAATTCTTAATAAGTTTATGAAAGAACTTAATGAAAAAAGAGCAGAGGAGTTAAGGGATGATAAAGAGGATACATTTCCAAAAGAGGTTGATAATAAGATAGAAGATAATAGCTTTAAGTATGATAAAGACTATGATAAAATTTTTTTAACAACTAATAAAGATAAGAAAAAGAAAAGAAGAAGAGAAATAACATATATTCTTAGAAATGAAAAAATAATTCTAGTTCCAACATATAAATTTGAAAATAATTCAGAATAAAAATGTATTTTCGCTTAAGGAGAAAATTAAAAATGAAAAAATCTATAGTTATTATAAAGAAAAACTCATTTATTTATAATGAAGAAGAATATGATTTTGATAAAGTTAATGAGATAAATAATTTGTTAAAATCTAATATAAAAATAGTAATACTCGAAGAAGAACTTTATGTAAAACAGTTTGAAAGTGAGCTCAAAAGAAGCAAAATGTATGATTTTATAGAGTATAAGATCAATAATGATTTTCCACAAAATGGAGATATATTATATAATTTTGAGAAAAGTAATAATTCGATTTTTATATATTATATAAAGGGTGCTAAAAGAATAGAGAAGATATCTGAAAGAGCAAAAAATATAGAAGTTAAACCAATTCAAATTATAGTTAAAGAAGTAATGATGAAAATTCTAAAGAATAATATTTTTAATTGTAAAGTTCTTATAAAATTCAATGAACATTATTATTACATATCATTTAAAGGAGGATTATTTTATTACAATTATATAGAAAAAGATAAAGAAATAGTTTTGGATAAAATAGTTCAAAATAATGATTTTGGAGAAATGTACGTTGATACTTCACTTGGAGATTTAGCGCTTACAAATAAATTCAACATAATAAAAATCAATATAGGAGAGTTAATCAATGAAAAAATATATGAAAAACAAAGATTTCATTCCAGAAAAATTTTATGACAAAATAGAAGTAAATAAAAATAAAACAGAAAATAGGATATTTACACTATTTCTAATAATAAATTTACTTTTGATTCCATTTACAACTAAAAGTATGAGTGAAATTAAGGAAAAGCCTATAGATAATAAAAGTGCTATATATGATAGTAGACCAAATAAAATCAATTCAAATGACATAAAAATATGGATAGAAAACATGCTTAAAGATGAAGTTGAAGAGGCATATATAGCTAATAATAATGGTGAAGTTGTTGTAAATGATATAGATAAAATTGATGAGCTTAGTTTAAATAGTTTAATAAAGATTAGTGATGTAAATCTAAATAGCAATGGAAAATATAAGCTAGGAGTAAGCTTAAATGAATAAATTGTATAAATATATAGTTATAATAGTAATGATTGTATTGGCTATTGTACAAGTTTTTTATATAATTAAAATTGATAAAGGAAAAAATATCAAAGTATACAACAATGCACAAAAGATTATATATAATCATAAAACTTTAAAAGAATTTAATGAGGAGTTAAATTGTTTGAAAGAAAAGACCATTTTATCTGCAAATGAGATTAATGAAAAATGGTATGTAAAAATAAAAATAGAAGGCAATAAGGAAGAGCTATTAAATGAAATATCAAAATTAGAAAATTATAATATAAGTGATTACATTATAAATAAAAATAAAGATGAAAACTCAATTGTATTAGAAATAAGCGTTAAAGATGTTGTCTAAAATACGAGAAATATAAATTTTTACTGAAAAATAATCAGAAGTAATTGCAATTTTTATATTCTTTTGATAAAATATGAGTGTTATGTCAACGATTAAGTATTAAACTTAATATTCGAGGTTGAAGTTACATTGTAATTATATTATAAATTTGGAGGGATATTTAATGATATCAGCAGGAGATATAAGAAAAGGAACAACATTTGAGTACAATAATTCAGTATTTACAGTAATAGAATTTTTACATGTTAAACCAGGAAAAGGAGCAGCATTTGTAAGAACTAAACTTAGAAATGTAATTTCAGGAGGAGTTACAGATAACACATTTAATCCAACTGAAAAATTACAAGAAGCTGTAATTGAAAGAAAAGAAATGCAATATCTTTATTCAGATGGAGAATTATACTACTTCATGGATCAAGAAACATTTGAACAAATTCCTTTAAACCAAGACAAAGTTGAAGAAGCAATAAAATTCTTAAAGGAAAATATGTTCGCAACAATTAAATTCTTTAAGAATGAAGCATTCTCAGTAGAAGCACCAAACTTTGTTGAATTACTTATTACACAATCTGACCCAGGTGCTAAAGGAAATTCAACTAGTAATACATTAAAACCAGCAACTGTTGAAACAGGTGCAGTAGTATATGTTCCTATGTTCGTTAATGAAGGTGATGTTATAAGAATAGACACAAGAACTGGCGATTACATGGAAAGAGTATAAAACTTATACATAAGTTTTAAACTAAAATTCAGGTGGGGATCAAACCCCACCTGAATTAAGTTTAACTTTATATTTGAGCACCTTCAAAAATAGTCATAAATATAGAATATATATTGGAGTGATTTTTTTGGATATCCAAAAAGCGCATAGTTTTACCAAGTAAAGAAAAGGATGTGAAAAGATATGGAAGAGCTTAGAAATGAGATTGAAAACTTGAAAAATAATTTATCAAAAATTGAAAATGAAGAATATAAACAATGTTTTGATGGTGTGTTTTCAATTTTAGAAATTATGAACCAAAAAATTGAAGAGTTAACTATAAATCAAGAAACAATTGAAGAAAATATTAAATTTATGGATGATGATTTAACAAATATTCAAGATGAATTATTTGAAGAATTATCTATAGATGAATTAAATGATATGGAAGATGAGTATACAGAGATTATTTGTCCTCATTGCGATAAACCTATTTTTATGGAACAATCTACCCTAAGCAAGAATGATGAAATTCCATGTCCTTATTGTAATAAAAATATTAAAGGAATTTAACAAAAATGGTTTATGAAAAATTAAATTAGGTACATGAAATAAAATAACAATCTAATAATACAAAAGTTATCAAGGACTATCTTAAAGTTAGAATTAAGATAGTCCTTTTTATTTTACATATTTTAATCTGTTTCAGTAATATTTTAACTTAACATTACATATTAATTAAATAAGAGAACGAGAGAGGAGGCTATGAGGATTTTGAAAGGTGAAGAGGAGATTTTAGGAATTTTTCCACTTGAAATAGAAAATTTGCTCAAGGATAGATTCCTCAGAGAACAAATATATGAAGTGAGAATTAAGATTGGAAAACCAATTTTAGTTTATTCGAAGCATGGAGAAAGTATTATAAATTATATTCCTACAAAAGAGGATGTAAAAAGTATGATACAAAAAATTTCTAATTATTCATTATATGCGTATGAAGAAGATATACGTCAAGGTTTTATAACAATTAAAGGTGGACATAGAATAGGTATAGCTGGTGAATGCGTTATGGAAAGGGGGGAAGTTAAGACTATTAGAAATATTTCATCTATAAATATAAGAATTTGTAGAGAAATTATAGGATGTTCAGATAAAGTCATGAAATACATTGTTTCAGGTAGTAGAGTTTATAACACTATAATAATTTCACCACCTAAATGTGGGAAGACAACAATTTTAAGAGATATATCAAGAAATATATCAAATGGGATGGCCAAACTTGGGATTAGTGGAAGAAAAGTTGTAGTAATAGATGAAAGAAGTGAAATAGGAGCTTGTCATTTTGGAATTCCTCAAAGTGATTTAGGTATAAGAACGGATGTTTTAGATAATTGCTTAAAAAGAGAGGGTCTTATTATGGCAATTAGAAGTCTTTCACCAGAAGTTTTGATTTGTGATGAAATTGGAACTAAAGGTGATATTGAGGCGCTTATGATGGCTTTCAACTCCGGAGTAAATATAATTACTACAATTCATGGTTTCACAATTGAAGATTTATATAAGAGAAAGGTTTTTTGTGATTTGCTTGATAATGAAATTATAGAGAGAGCAATAATTTTAAGCAATAGACATGGTGTTGGAACAATTGAAAATGTACATAGTCTAAAAGGTGGTGAAAACATATGCTTAAATTAATTTTTATAATAGGCATATTTATCATAAGCACTTATATAGGCTTTGCATATGGAGAAACTTTTAGAAGAAGACAAGATGAGCTTAAAGAGATATTAAAAGCTTTAACTATTCTTGAAAATGATATTGTATATGGGACAACTCCTCTACCAGAAGCTTTAGAAAATCTTTCTTATAAGTTAGGTGAGCCCTTAAACAAATTCGTAAAAGCTATTACAAAAAGGCTTATAAAAGGAGATGTGGAAAGTGTATATGAGGGTGCTACTTTAGAGTTTGCATTAGTAGAAAATGAATTTTATTTATATGATGAGGATAAAAAAATAATGTCAGATTTTTTTAAGTCTCTTGGAGAATCAGGAGTTTATGGGCAAGGAAAAATATTCTGCTTAGCAATTGAAAGTATAAAAATGAATTTAAAGGATGCTGATGAAATTGCAAAGAAAAACATAAAATTATATAGATATCTTGGAGTATGTTTTGGAGCGATGATAATGATATTTATAATATAAAGAATTTTAGATTTAACTGTTAATTGTTAATTGAATTTAGATTGGGGGAAGATAAATGCATGATATAAGTATTCTTTTTAAAATTGGAGGAGCTGGAATACTTTTAGTAGTTTTAGATAAGGTATTAACTAGTAGTGGAAAAGGTGAAATTGCAGCTATTACAAACATTGCAGGAGTTGTAATAATTCTGCTTATGATAGTTTCCCTTATAGGAGATTTATTTAGCACTGTTAAGACAATGTTTATAATGTAGGTGTAGTTATGTTAATAGTAAAAATTGTAGGAATAGCATTTATAACATTATTTATCATGTTATTACTTAAGCAATCTAAAAATGAATTAAATACGCTTCTTACTTTAACTGCATGCACTTTAATTCTTCTTATTATGGTAGAACCACTTAAAGAAATAATTAACTTTTTAAGAGAAATTGCTGATAAAGCTAATATTGATACAGTTTATATGGGGATTGTACTAAAAATTTTAGCAATAGCATATATTGCATCATTTTCTAGTGCATTGTGTAAGGATGCAAATGCGGACAGTCTAGCAGCTCAAATAGAGCTTTCAGGTAAAATAATGATTTTAGTACTTGCTATTCCAATACTAATGGCTGTACTAAATTCTATATTACAAATAATGTAGGTGTTTATTATGAAGATGATAAAAAGAGTTACGGTAATATTAATGATAAGTCTTACAATTAATATGATTATATCAATAATTCCAGGGTGTGTATTTTTAAAATTGGATAAAGTTTATGCCATGGAAATAAATAATAAAAACAATATAGATATAAGTGGTAATACAGAAAATAATGTAAAAAGCAAAGAACCTTTGAAAAATGAAGTCAATATAGATGACATAGGTGGAAGTGCAAAGGATGAAATTAATGATTTATATAAATATATAAATAAAATGAAAACAGATGTAGAACTTATGGATAATTTAGATCCAGTAGAATATATAAAAACATATATTGCTGAAGGTAAAGGTAATATTTCTTTTGATACAATTGTAAAGGCAATTTTAAGCATTGTATTCAAAGAGGTGAAAAGTGTTTTAAAACTTATGATATCAATAGTTACAATATCAATAATATGTTCACTTTTAAAAAATCTTCAAGATGCATTTTCAGATGAAAGCATCTCGCAAGTTGCTTTTTTTGCTTGCTACGCCTTAATCATAATGGTACTATCAAAAAGTTTTATAATTTCTATTTCAGTTGCAAAAGAAGTAATAACTAACATCTCAGATTTTATGAGTGCTCTTCTTCCAATACTTATAACTATGATTTCTCTTGCAGGAGGAATTACATCAGCTGCAACACTAGATCCAATTGTACTTGGGGCAGTTGTATTTATACCAAAAGTGTATTCAAATATTGTAATTCCAATGATACTAATGAGTTTTGTATTAGAATTTGCAAATAATCTATCTATAGACCATAAAATAACAAATTTATGTAAATTATTAAAACAAGTTATTATATGGTTTCAGGGAATCATAGTAACAATCTTTATAGGACTTTTAACAATTCGTGGAATTACTTCAACAACCATTGATGCAGTAACACTTAAAACAGCGAAATTTGCTATAGATAATTTTATTCCAATAGTCGGAAAAACATTTTCAGATGCAATCACATCGGTAGCTGGATACTCACTTATAATAAAAAACGCAATAAGCTCCATAGGATTAGTTGTAATTATTATAATTCTGCTACATCCACTGATTAAACTTATACTAATTACATTTATATATAAATTATCAGCAGCATTGATTGAACCAATAAGTGATTCAAGGATAACAAAATCATTAGAAGCAGCAGGAAATTCAATGGTGCTAATAACATCATGTGTTTTAACTGTAAGTATAATATTTTTTATATTAATTGCTATCATGGCATCATCTGGAAGGTTTATTGTTGGAGGATAGGAGAACATTATGTTTATAGAAGCTTTAAAGAATATTGTAATAACTCTTGTGACTATTCTTATATTTATAAGTGCAGTAGAACTTATAGCACCAAGCAATAAAATGAAAAAATATATTCAGTTTATTTTAGGATTAATATTAGTTACTGTGATTTTAAATCCAATTATACAATTTATATCAAGTGGAGAAAAAAGTGTTACAGATGGAATTCAAAGCTATGAACAGGTATTTTCTCAAAATGAAAATAAAGTTAATAAAGGTAACACAACAAATATTTTTAAAAATGATCAAGATAAAGTAGATGTTAGAAAAAAAACATTTATGAATAACTTCAATAAAAATTGTGATAATTTACTTAAAAATAAGTATAAAGACAAGACATTTAAAAGTGAAATAGATTGTGATGTAGATTTCGTAAACATAACTTTAAATGTAAAAAAACTAAAGATAGGTGTAGGTGAAAATAAAATAAATAAGATAAAAAAGATAGTGATTAACAAAGAGCTAGAAACTACTACAAAGGAAGAAAATAAAGAATATACAGAAATGGTTAATTTTATATCCAGTGAATTGAATGTTCCAAATGAGAAAATCGAAGTATATAAATTAGATGAATAGGAGGTATAAATTATGGACAAAAATAAAATAATAAAAGAGATAAAAAAGATATTAGCTCAAAAACAACTTAAAAATTTAATTGCTGTATGTATAGTTCTAGGATTTGTTTTAATTGCTATGAATGTACTACTACCAAGTAGTAAAACTTTAAGTAATAATAAAGTTGCAGCAGGCGTTACAGTAGGAAATGCAGAAAACTCTCCAGTTACTAAGGAAACAGATGAAAAAAATTATGAAGAACAGCAAAAAACAGATTTAAAAAATATATTAAAAAAAATGAATGGAGTTGGTGATGTTGAAGTAATGATGTCTTTTGAAAATGGAGATAAAAAAGTACCGGCTTATGATAAAAATTCGCAAAAATCAACTACTGAAGAAACTGATAATCAAGGCGGAAAACGAGTAAATAATCAAAATACAGATGGGGAGAACATTGTAATGACTACATCTGATGGAAACAATGAGCCATTTATATTAACCACATATAAACCGAAAATTATTGGAGTCATAATACTCGCGGAAGGTGCTGCAAATAGCAAAACAAAATATGAAATTGAACAAGCAGTATCGAAACTATATAACTTAAGTTTAGATAAGGTTAATGTATATAGTATGAAGAAGTAGCATATAATTTTATAAAAAAGGATTGGGGGAATATTATTATGACAAAGAAACAATGTGGTATTATTTTTACATTGTTAGCATTAATATTATGTGTAGGAGTGCTAGCAGCAAAACTTAATAATGGTGGGTTAAATGACCCAACAGATTTAAGTCAAGTTTTATCACCTGAAAAAGTAAATGATCAAGATGCAGAAGCTTTAAATCAACAAAATTACTTTTATAATTCAAAAAGTGAAAGAGATCAAATGGATTCAGCAACTATTCAAACTTTAAAGTCTCAAATTTCAGATGAAAATATATCAAAAGAGCAAAAGGTTGTAGCACAAAAAGAATTAACTCAAAAAACAATGGTGAAAGATAATGAAGGAAGAATAGAACTTAGTATTAAAAACAAAGGTTATGAAGATGCTTTATGTAGATTAGATTCAAACAAAGCAACCGTTATTGTTAAATCAGCAACTGGGCTTCAAGAAAATGAGACTATAGCAATACAAGAACTAGTTCAAGATGTATCAAAAATAAAGGATATAATAATAGAAGTTCAAAAATAGTAGAAAAACCATAATATAATTGTAATGTTAAAATATATTTGATATAATAAACACAAGATTATCATGTTTTGTTATTACAAAACCTAGGAGGGTAAGTAACATGGAAGATTTAGTTAGAGAAGATAATATCGGAGTCGTTAAAATTTCGGATGAAGTAGTAAGCGTAATTGCTGGAATTGCAGCTCAAGAAATTGATGGAGTTTTAGATAGTCAAATTGGTGTTGCAAGCAATTTAACAAACATATTTAAAGGCAAAAAGAATACTGCTAAAGCAAGTAAAGTAACACTAGAGGAAGATAAAGCAATAATAGATATGAATGTATCAGTAGAGTATGGCAGAAAGATAATGGATGTTGTAGCACAAGTACAAGATAATGTTAAAAAAACAGTTGAAGCTATGACGGGATTATATGTTGAATCTGTTAACATTTATGTCCAAAATATTTATTTGCCTAAAAAGGAAGAAATTGAATCTAACTAGTTTGATTTTCACCCTCTGAAGCTTTCAGAGGGTATTTCTATGCGAAGACGGCCTTAAGGCATATTCAAAGAAACAACAAGAGAGAATATGTTACTTATTATTTTCTTGCACGTGCTTAAAAGAAAAAAAAAGTGTATATAATGATAAATGTACATAATTAATTATGATACAAATTTAGGAGGACTATATGAATAGAAAATTATCAAGAGACAAAACTATGGAGTTATTATTTGGAATGACTTTAAGCAAAGACACCACTGAAGAGGCAATAGAAGGATTCCTAGAAAATTATGAAGGCGATATAAAAGAAATTGATTTAACTTATGTTAAACAAGCATTAATTGGAATAGAAAATAATAAAGAAGCAATTGACAAAATTATTACTGAAAACTTACATAATTGGAAACTAGATAGGGTACCTAAGGTGAATTTAAGCATATTGAGACTTGCAACATATGAGTTATTATATGATGAACAAGTTCCAAGAGCTGTTGTTATTAACGAAGCATTAGAAATTACAAGAAGATATTCTGATGAAAAAAGTGTAAGCTTTATTAATGGAGTTTTAGATAAAATTGATTCAGCAGAATGATGAAGAATGAAAGTAGGTTTGGTTTATGGGCAAAATTATAAATGGTAAAGAAGTTGCATTGAAGGTAAAAGAAGATATCAAAAATTTTATCAGCAATAGAAAAGAAAAAGATCTTAAAATCCCTAAAATTGCATCTATATTAGTTGGAAATGATGGCGGATCTATTTATTATATGGCAAGTCAAGAAAAGGTTGCGGTTTCTCTTGGAGCTGGATTTTTAAAAGTGACTTTACCTGAAACCTCAAAGAATGAAGATGTAATATCTGAAATACATAAATTAAATGAAGACAAAGATGTTCAAGGAATTATTTTGCAATTACCACTTCCAAGTAATTTTGATGAAAAGAAAATAATTAAAGAAATATCTCCAAGTAAGGATATTGATTGTCTTACATTTGAAAGCCAGGGAAAGCTATATATGGGTGAACCTAAATTCTTACCTTGTACTCCTAATTCTGTAGTTACTTTAATTAAGAGTTTAAATGTAGATATTGTAGGTAAGAATGTTGTAGTTCTTGGAAGAAGCAATATAGTTGGAAAACCGGTAGCGCAACTTTTATTAAATGAAAATGCTACAGTTACTATTTGTCACTCTAAAACAAAGAATTTAAGAGAAGTTTGTAGAGTAGCAGATATATTGGTAGTTGCTATTGGAAGACCAAAATTTATTGACGAAACTTATGTAAATGAAGATGCAATAGTAATTGATGTAGGAACATCATCTTTTGAAGGTAAGATAACTGGTGATGTAGATTTTGATAAGGTTATAGATAAGTGTAAATTACTAACTCCAGTTCCAGGCGGAGTAGGGGCACTTACAACAACTCTTTTAATAAAAAATGCATGTGAGGCTTTAGAACAAAATGAATATTAAGACGTTAACTGTTTCTGAGGTTACGAATTACATAAAAAGAATGTTAGACAATGACTTTATTTTAAGCAATCTCTCTGTAAAAGGGGAGATTTCTAATTTAAAATATCATGGTAGTGGGCATATTTATTTCACTCTTAAGGATAGCAATGGGAAAGTAAATTGCGTTATGTTTAAAGGAAATGCACTTTTACTTGATTTTGATTTAGAAGAAGGCATGGAAGTTGTAATTAAGGGAAGAGCATCTATATATCCTGCAACTGGAAGCTTTCAACTTTATTGTGATGAAATAAAAAAAGAAGGTCTTGGAGATTTATTTATTAAATTTGAAAAGCTTAAAGAAAAATTGTCTAAAGCAGGATATTTTGATGAGGCTAATAAAAAACCATTACCCAGGTTCTCTGAAAAAATAGGAATAGTAACATCACCTACTGGAGCAGCAATTAAAGATATTATAAATGTTGCAACTAGAAGAAGTACTTTGGTTGATTTGGTATTATATCCAGCTGCAGTTCAAGGCATTGGTGCCTATAAAGAAATAATTAAAGGTATTAATTATTTTAACAAAACGAAGTCTGTGGATGTAATAATAATAGGTCGTGGTGGTGGATCTATAGAAGAATTATGGAATTTTAATGAAGAAGAATTAGCTAAAGCTATTTTTAATTCAAAGATACCTATAATTTCAGCAGTAGGTCATGAAATAGATTTTACTATTTCAGATTTTGCAGCAGACGTTAGGGCTGCAACACCATCACAAGGAGCAGAAATAGCAGTGGCCTTGAGCAGTGATATACAAGCTAAAGTTTGTGATATCTCTAAAATATTAGATAAAAGAATAGACAATAAATTAAAAGAGTGTAGAATTGATTTATCTGGAGCAGAAAGAATTTTAAATATTCATTCGCCAATAGCTAAAATATCTAATTCATATTTAGAATTAGATAAATTACAAGATAGATTAAACTTTGTAATAAAAACAAAACTTAAAAGAGAAAAAAATAAAATAGAAAATTTCAATAATTTACTTATCGCTCATAATCCAGTTAATGTTATACGCAAAGGATATGCTATAATAGAGGACAATGAAAAAAAATTAATTACATCAAAAGAACAATTAAAAGAAACAATTAATTTAAAGATTTGTCTTAAAGATGGAAGCGTAGAAGGAAAATTTGTGCCAGAACAATATGTAAAATAACAAGTTAAAGATGTGATATATATTATGCATCAGGCAAGGAGTTAATAATATGGCTAAAAAAGAAAGTTATGAAGAAATGTTAACTAAGCTTCAAGATATATTAAATAATTTAGAAACAGATGAATTAAACCTTGAAGATTCTATGAAATCTTATGAAGATGGAGTTAAACTTGTAAATAAAATTTATAAGATTTTAGATACATATGAAGCAAAAATTTCTATAATTAAAGATGAAAAAGAAGTGGAGTTTAGTGAAAGTAATGGAGATAAATAATTTAAAGCAAGATATTAATGATTATTTAGAAAATTATTTTAAAGAAAAAGGAACATATAATAAAATTATATATGATTCATGCAGTTATAGCTTAAATATAGGTGGGAAAAGAATTCGTCCTATATTACTTGCATTGTCTTATTATATATACAAAGAAGATTATAAAAAAGTTATGCCAATGGCGGCTGCCATTGAAATGATTCATACTTATTCCTTAATTCATGATGATCTTCCTTGTATGGATAATGATGATTTAAGGCGAGGAAAACCAACAAATCATGTTAAGTTTCAAGAAAATATAGCAGTTCTTGCAGGGGATGCTCTATTAAATGAATCTATGATAATTATGATGAACTATGCTTTGATAAATAACGATAATTCATTAAAAGCAGCTTATAGTATAGCAGTAGCAGCTGGTGCTGAAGGAATGATAGGCGGTCAAGTAGTTGATGTTATCTCTGAAGGTAAAACAATTTCAAGAGATGAATTAAAGTATATGCACTCAAAGAAAACAGGTGCCTTAATTAAGGCAGCAGTACTTGCAGGAGCAATATTAGCAAATGCTCCAGAATGTGACTTGAATGTTTTAGAAGAATACGGAGAAAAATTAGGTTTAGTGTTTCAAATAAAAGATGATATATTAGATGTTGTTGGAGATACTAAAGTACTAGGTAAAAATACACATGCTGATGAAGAAAATGATAAAACTAATTTTATATCAGTTTTTGGATTAGATAAGTGTAATGAATTATGTGATACATTAAGTGAAGAATGTATTAATATTCTTAAGGATTTAACTGTTAATGCAGATTGTTTAGCTAATCTAACGTATACTCTTTTAAATAGAGAAAATTAATAGAGGGAATGATTGTTGTGAAATTACTTAATAAATTGAATTTCCCAAAAGATATAAAAAAACTTAATGATAATGATAATAAAGTCTTAAGTGATGAACTTAGAGAGTTTTTAATAGATAGTGTTTCTAAAACAGGGGGACATTTAGCATCTAATTTAGGTGTTGTTGAGCTTACTTTAAGTTTATTTAAAGCTTTTGATTTTGATAAAGATAAGATAGTATGGGATGTAGGACATCAAAGTTATGTTTATAAAATTTTAACTGGAAGAAAAGATGGATTTAAAAAACTTAGGCAATTTAATGGAATGAGTGGATTTCCAAAAAGAAATGAAAGTAAATATGATTATTTTGACACAGGTCATAGCAGTACATCTGTATCAGCAGCACTTGGTATTGCACGTGCAAGAGATGTAAAAAAAGAAAAATATAGTGTTATTGCTGTAATAGGTGATGGTGCATTAACTGGTGGGATGGCGCTTGAAGCGTTAAATGATGTTGGTTTTAGAAAAACTAATTTGATTATTATTTTAAATGATAATCAAATGTCAATTTCAAAAAATGTTGGGGGACTTTCAAGATATTTAAACAAGCTTAGAATGGAACCTAGATATAATAAATTAAAAATGGATATACAAGCTTCTTTAAATCAATCGGATTTTGGGAAAAACATTGCAGGGAAATTGTCTAAAGTAAAGGATAGCATTAAACAATTAGTAGTATCATCTATGTTTTTTGAAAATATGGGAATTAAGTATATTGGGCCTATTGATGGTCACGATATAAATGCAATGACTGATGTGCTTATTAAAGCTAAAGAAATTGGAGGACCGGTTATAATACATGTTTTAACCCAAAAAGGAAAAGGATATGCATTAGCTGAGGAAAGCCCTTCTAAATATCATGCAATGGGTCCTTTTGATCTAGAAAGTGGAGAAGCAAATGTATCGCCAAAAAATAGTTACTCTAAAGCCTTTGGGAAAGCATTAATGAATCTAAGCATGGAAGATGAAAGAATTGTAGCTATTACAGCAGCAATGCCAGATGGAACTGGTCTTAAGTGTTTTTCAGAGAAGTTTAAAGATAGATTTTTTGATGTTGGAATAGCTGAAGAACATGCAGTTACTTTAGCCGCTGGAATGGCGAGTAATGGATTGAAACCAGTATTTGCTGTGTATTCTACGTTTTTACAAAGAGCATTTGATCAAATAATTACAGATGTTTGTCTTCAGAATCTTCCAGTAGTATTTGCAATAGATAGAGCTGGAATAGTTGGAGAAGATGGAGAAACGCATCAAGGTATTAATGATTTATCATATTTATCTCTAATTCCTAATATACATATAGTTGCACCAAAGTGTTTAGAGGAAGTTGAAGTTTTATTAAAATGGGCAATAAATAAGAATGCACCTGTTGCTATTAGATATCCAAGAGGTGGAAACATAATAAATACTTTATCTCCAATTACAAAAGTTTGCGAAGGTAAATGGGAAATCATAAATAAAGGTTCTAAGGTATGTATTATTGCAACTGGTAAAATGGTTCAACATGTTATGCTTGCAAAAGATATACTATATGAAAAGGGATTAAATCCTACTATAATAAATGCAACATTTATTAAACCGATTGATAAAAATTTACTAGAAAATATTAAAAAACAAGGATATAATATTTTAACAATAGAAGATAATATTTTAAAAGGTGGACTAGGCAGCGTTATTAAAGATTATTTAAGTAATATAGATTATAAAGGAACAATTAGATCTATTGGATATGGTGATGAATTTATTCCACAAGGGAATGTAGAAACTTTATATAAAACATATAAGCTAGATTGTGAGAGCATAAGTAAGGCTGTTATAAATCTTTATGATTAAAAGGAGAAACAAATGGCAGAAAAAAAGGAAAGACTTGATATACTTTTAGTAGAAAAGGGCATAATTACTTCTAGAGAGAGAGCAAAAGCATGTATAATGGAAGGTAAAGTTTATGTTGATGGACAAAAAGTAGATAAAGCTGGAGAAAAGATTAGTGAAAGTGCGAATATAGAATATAGAGGAGCTACTCTTAAATATGTTAGTCGCGGTGGACTAAAGTTAGAAAAGGCAATGAAAACTTATGACATTTCACTAGAAAACAAGGTTTGTATGGATATAGGAGCATCTACAGGTGGCTTCACAGACTGTATGCTTCAAAACAAAGCATCCAAGGTGTTTTCTGTTGATGTCGGATATGGACAGTTTGCGTGGAAGCTAAGAACAGATGAAAGAGTAGTTTGCATGGAAAGAACAAATATAAGATATGTTACTTTAGAGAATATAGGAGAACCTTTAGATTTTGCATCTATAGATGTATCTTTTATCTCGTTGAAAAAAATAATGCCAGCAACTTTAAATCTTTTAAAAGATGATGGAGAAGTTGTTGCACTTATAAAGCCACAATTTGAAGCAGGACGTGAAAAAGTAGGTAAAAAAGGTGTTATAAGAGAAAAGGAAACCCATAAAGAAGTAGTTTATGGAATTATAGATTTTTTAATGCAACAAAATTTAAATGTTTTAGGTGTGGGATATTCTCCTATTAAAGGGCCAGAAGGCAATAGAGAATATTTAGTTTATTTTTCAAAAGATAAAAATAAAGAAAGCAATTTTAAAAGAGAAGATGTAGAGACCGTAGTTGAAGCATCACATGTAGAAATTTAACTTCTTTGGAGGGGCTATGAAAAATATTGGGATTGCAATTAATCCATCAAAGGATAAAGATAATAAAATATTACATATGGTTATACAGAAATTTAGAGAAAAGTTCAACTTTAAAGACATTGCTGTTTTTAGTTCTTTTGATATAGAAAATCAAGACTTAAAAGGTATTGATTTACTTGTTGTACTTGGAGGGGATGGAACTCTTCTTGGAATAGCAAGATCTTTAAATGATAGTTTTAATGCACCTATCTTAGGAATAAACATAGGTAATTTGGGATTCTTGTCCAGTATAGAGATATCTGACATAGATAATGCACTTGATAAACTTGAAGAAAAAAAATATAAAATTGTTAATAGAATGATGTTAAACTGCAAAGTTGAATCTAATGGGAATCATGAAGAACTTAATGCACTAAATGATGCAGTACTTGCTAGAGGAACATTATCAAGGATGGTGAAATTCAAGATATTTGTAGATGGTAAAATTTATACAACATTTAAAGGTGATGGACTTATTATTGCAACTCCTGCAGGGTCTACAGCATATTCATTTTCAGCGGGTGGACCATTTGTATATCCTGACTTAGAACTTATAACAATAACACCAATATGTCCACACTCAAGAAGTATGCATACTATTGTATTAAAAGGTGATAGTATTATAGAAATATGTGCAGACCACGAAGATGAAATAGTTTATTTAACAGTAGATGGCCAAAAAGCAATTAAAGTTAATCATGAAACTTCAATCAAGGTAAGCAAAAATAAAAAAAGTGTAAAGCTACTTCTATTTGATGATTATGATTATTTTAAGGTTTTAAGAAGTAAGGTTTTAAACAATTCTAAAGAATGTGATGGTGAGGAATTTTGAAATCAAAAAGACATACAAAAATATTAGAAATAATAACCTCAAGAGAAATAGAAACTCAAGAAGATCTTGCAGAGGCATTAAAAAAAGAAGGTTTTGATGTAACTCAAGCTACAGTATCTAGAGATATTAAAAATTTAAAATTAATTAAAATGCAAGCTTCAAGCGGCAAGTCTAAGTATTTTGTATCTACAGGAGAACAAAAAAATATTATAGATAGATTAAGTAATATATTAGTTAATACGGTTCTTTCAGTAGAAAATGTAGATAAGATGGTCGTTATAAAGACTATAACGGGTTCAGCACCTATTGCGGCAGAGGCTGTTGATAATTTGGAAAGCGCAGATATTGCAGGAACAGTCGCTGGAGATAACACCATATTTATTTTGCTTAGAAGCATAGAAAGTGCCGAAGAATTAGTAGAAAAAATAAGAAAGAGAATGTCATCATAATTATAAGGATGGGGTAAAATGTTAATTCAATTAAATATTAAAAATTTTGCGTTAATAGAAGAAATGACAATAAACTTTAATGAAGGATTTAATATACTTTCAGGGGAAACAGGCGCTGGAAAGTCTATAATGATAGATGCAATAGACTTTGTTCTTGGCGGAAAGTTTTCTAAGAGTTTAATAAGAACAGGTGAAGAAAAAACATATGTGGAAGCATTATTTACTCTTGAAAATTCTAAAGTCTGCGATGTTTTAAAAGAATTAGATATTGAGTTTGATGATGTATTAATTGTTTCAAGGGAAAGCCATGCAAGCGGAAAAAATTTAATTAAAATTAACGGAAAAAGTTTTATTACATCAGAGCTTAGACGCGTAAGAGCAAAGCTTTTAGACATTCATGGACAACACCAAAATGTTGACCTTTTGCAAAGAAACAGTCATATATCATATTTAGATGATTTTATTGGAAATGAATTATTAAAGCCAATGA
The DNA here is from genome assembly GCF_019977655.1 of Clostridium gelidum. NCBI lineage: Bacteria > Bacillati > Bacillota > Clostridia > Eubacteriales > Clostridiaceae > Clostridium > Clostridium gelidum. The sequence goes on along the minus strand of NZ_AP024849.1, from coordinate 3,286,605 downwards.
ATAAGTTTAGTGATTTTAGAAAAAGATTAATAGAATTAAAAGAAGATATTAAAAGAATTTCAGGAAACCAAGATAGAGATAAGTTATTAGATTATTTAAAATTTCAAATTGAAGATATTGAAAAGGCCAAGCTTAAAGAAAATGAAGAAGAAAACTTAAAAGAAGAATATAATATTTTAGCAAATGCTGAAAAAATTAATAATAGTTTAGTTGTTTCTTATGGAATATTAAATGGAAATGAAGAATTTAGCGTAATAGATTCAATTTCAAAAGTAATTCAAGAATTAGCTAATGTGGAAAAACATTTTGAAAAAATAAAAAAGAATAAGAAAGCTATTGAAGAGGCATTTTATACAATAGAAGAAGTAAGCCATGAAATTCGAGATATGGCTGAAGAAATTGTTTTTGATCAAGATGCTTTAGAAAAAACAAATGCTAGAATTTATGAAATAAATCAATACAAGAAAAAATATGCACCAACTATTCCAGAAATATTAGATTATCATGAAAAAATAAAGAAAGAATATGATGAAATAGTAAATTCGGAAAAAATAATTGAAGAACTTAAGCAAAAAGAAAAAGAAGTCTTATATAAGATGGAAAAAGAAGCTTTGGTGATTCATGAGTATAGAGTAAATAAAAGCAAATATTTAGAAGAAAAAATTTTGAAAGAACTTACATTTGTAGGGCTTGAAAAATCAAGAATGGAAATAAGAGTATCTAGAACCGAGGAGTTTAATGAAAAAGGCTTTGATGATGTGTGTTTTTTAATATCTACAAATCCAGGAGAACCACTTATGCCACTAGAAAAAGTATTATCAGGTGGAGAACTTTCAAGAATAATGTTGGCTTTAAAATGTGTTTTTGCTGAAAAAGATGAAATACCTACTTTGATTTTTGATGAAATAGATACAGGTATAAGTGGAGCTGTTGCACAACGAGTTGGAGAAAAAATGTATCAATTATCAAAAACACACCAAGTTTTATGTATAACTCACTTGCCACAAATAGCAGTATTATCAGATAATCATTATTTTGTTATGAAAAAAGTAATAGATAATAAAACATTTACTAAAATAAAAGTTTTATTAAAAGAAGAAAAAGAGCTAGAAATAAGTAAAATGCTAGCTGGTGATGATGTAACAGAAGCTACACTTAACAATGTACGCGAAATGATAAAACTAAGTGAATTAAAAAAAATAGAAATTAAAAAATAAATACATATACAAATAAAAATTGGTAAAAATAAAACCATGGATTTCGTGGTTTTATTTTTTTTTGATTACATTTTTTAAAATTTATATAAAAATAAGAAAGAAAATAATAGAACTATTAAAATTTAGTATATGCTAAACTTTTTGTCTGCAATAACAAAGTTCATATAGGATAAGATTTTTATATAGTGGGGAAATTAAAGATAAGAAGTAAAGGAGGAGAGAAATATGAAGAAAAAACTTTTATGTACAACTAGTCTACTTATAGCTCCAATCCTGATTCTAATTTTAATTACCTTAGCGAGTATAAACAATTTGCCGAGTACAATTTATACAAAAAATGAAAAGACAGTACAGTCAATTGCACCTATAGGTAACACAATAGATAAAATCAAGAATAATGAAAATACATATGAAATAAAATTTTTAGGAATGATTCCACTTAAATCTTTAGAAGTTCAAAAAATTAAGGACTTGGAAGTTTATCCAGGTGGAAATCCTATTGGTGTAAGAGTAAATAGTCAAGGTGTGCTAATTGTAGGATATTCGGATATAGAAGTTAATAATAGAAAAGAAGAAAGTCCTGGGAAAGTATGTGGTCTTGAAATTGGCGACATAATATTAAAAGTAAATGATATAGAAATGGAAAATTGTATAGATTTATTGAAAACAATTAAAACATGTGAAGAAGATGTGAAGGTTGATATCTTAAGACGTGGAGAAAATTTTACAAAGATTATTCACTTAAAAAAAGAAAATGATAAAGACTATAAAATTGGATTGTGGATTAGAGACTCTACAGCTGGAGTTGGAACAATGACATTTTTTGATGATGATACTAAGAAATTTGGAGCATTAGGACATCCAATCACAGATTGTGATACAAATGAACCTTTCTTAATAAAAAAAGGAGATGTATTAGAATCATCTATAATAAGTGTTAGAAAAGGAGAAAAAGGCTCGCCGGGTGAACTTCGAGGGATTTTTCTAAATGAACAAACACCAACGGGGGATATTGAAAAGAATACTCAAAGTGGAATTTTTGGAGAAATTAAAAATACAGAAGCCTTAAATATGAATATAAAACCACTTAAAGTTGGTTTTAGAGATGAAATATCCATAGGAAAAGCAAAAATAATCACAACTATTGATGAAAGTGGTCCACAAGAATTTGATATTGAAATTGAAAAGCTTTTAAATCAGTCTACGGCAGGTTCTAAGAGTATGGTAATCAAAATTACAGATCCTAGGTTACTTGCGAAAACTGGTGGAATAGTGCAAGGGATGAGTGGAAGTCCGATTATCCAAAATAATAAAATTATAGGAGCAGTAACTCATGTATTAATTAATAAACCTGATACAGGATATGGAATATATATAGAGTGGATGCTTCAAGATGCAGGAATAATTAAATAATGTATAAATCACAATGCACAATTTATAATTAAATAATGTGCATTGTGTATTAATTTGTATTTATAAGAAATAATAATAAATCTTTTAAGAAGCTTATCTTATAAACATTGTAGAAAAAGAGATATAATTATATAATAAATATATATTCAATTAATAATTGAGAATTAAGGAAATAATAGTTACATTTTATTTAAAAAAATACTTTAAAGTATTTTTTAAGAAACTATTTACTTCTTGAGAAGAAAAGTGTATAATTTACAAATAGTGGAATATAAATACATTAAAACAATTAAACATTTAAAATATTTAGTTAAAGTGAAATGTATTAATATAAAGTATAATAATTATAAAAAAACTGTACATACCCAAATAATGAAAAGTTTTTACAGAATTTTGTAAAAACAATATATATATGTAATATTGGAATGTGATATAATATATTTTATAAGGGTAAAAGGCTAAAATACGAAACATAATTTAAGAATGGACAAAAGGAGAGGGGATAACATGGAAGATTCAAAAATATCTGTACTAATTGCTGACGATAACAAGGAATTTTGTAGTATTTTAAATGACTATCTATTAAATCAAAGAGATATAGTTGTTACAGGAATTGCAAAAGATGGTAGAGAGGCTTTAGAATTAATAGTAGAAAAAAAGCCTGATTTAGTTATTCTAGACATTATAATGCCACATTTAGATGGATTAGGTGTTCTTGAAAGATTAAATACTATGGAATTAGAAAAAGTTCCAAGAATAATAATTTTATCTGCAGTTGGGCAAGATAAAATCACTCAACAAGCTATAACACTTGGTGCAGATTATTATACTGTAAAACCTTTTGATATGGAAGTATTCACTAAGAGAATAAGAGAGATGTTTAATGGTGTTACATCTCAAGCAACAAGTTTAAGATCTTCATATCAATCATCATCAGTGATATCTTCATCAAATGAAAATAGAACGAAGGTACCTATGGATTTAGAAACAGAAATAACTAATATCATACATGAAGTTGGCGTACCAGCTCATATAAAAGGATATATGTATTTAAGAGAAGCTATAACTATGGTTGTTGGCGATATGGAATTATTATCAGCAGTAACTAAAGAATTATACCCTTCAATAGCTAAGAAGTATAACACAACAGCTTCAAGAGTAGAAAGAGCAATAAGACATGCAATAGAAGTAGCCTGGGGTAGAGGTCAAGTAGAAGCTATTAATAGACTATTTGGATATACTATTCATGGAGATAAAGGCAAACCTACTAATAGTGAATTTATCGCAATTATTGCTGATAAATTAAGATTACAAAATAAAGTTAGCTAGGGCTGTTTTACTGGGATGAGGGTATGTAACCTTTATAAAGTATAGCCAACAAATATTATTTTATACCTATAAACATTAAAAGTGTCAATAAGACATCACTTAATCAGTTTTAACAAAAATTGGTTTGGAGGTGTCTTATTTTTTATGCCTAAAATTAGTAAAAGAATTTACGATTTTAATGAAAGTATTAATGATTTTATGATTCATTATACAAATAAAGATTCAACTAAAAAAACTATGAAATCATATGAAGGTACATTAAAGTTGTTTGCAAAATATTTAGCTGATGAAGTTAATATTTTTACACTGCTTAAAGTAGCTACAAAACGTTGTAATATTACAACTTCTTATGGATACAGGAATAAGAATAGGCGAAATAAAGAAATATTGCATAAGAGCAAAACTTAATAAATCTATAACATGTCACGGTTCTAATAGTACCAAGTTCTATATTGACAAATATATCATATACTACTATACTTTATAGCAGTATAATAAATGGTGGTGATTAAATTGTCTTCAATAAATTTAATAATACTTGGCTATTTGCAGCGCAAAGAGAAAAGTGCCTATGAAATGGTTAAGGAATTTGATATTTGGAATCTTACTAAGTGGCTAAAAATCAGCAATCCGTCGGTTTATAAAAATATAATTAAATTATGTGATAATGGATATTTAAATTCAAGAACTGTTAAAGAAGGTGAAATGCCCGAAAAAACATTATATTCACTGAACGAAAAAGGAAATTCATATTTCATTGAACTAATGGAAGAAAGTTCAAAAAATATAGGAAATATTTATTTAGACTTTAATGCATTTTTAGTTAATATAGAAAATTTACCAGAAGAAAAAAGAAAAGAATACCTTAAAAACTTCAAAGATAAGGCAGAAGAACGTAGAGCGTTTGTGGAGCCAATTTATAATCACTCAAAACAGCAGAATGAAAAATCTGGTTCTGAATTGCTTATATTAGATCTATATAACGAATTTTATAACGTTTTACAAAAATGGTCGGAAAAAGTTTTTGATTATTATAATTAATAATTTGATGTCTCAAATAAATCCTTATATTGTGAGACATTTTTTTTGACCGACTACTATAATATATAGTAGTCTATTATACACTAATAAATTTTACAATTATATTATTATTTAGGATGTTTGTCTTCATATATAAAGAAAGGTTATTTTAAATATATTGATTATAAATCGGCAACAGAATTTATCCATAGTGATTTTTTCATAAATGGGATAAAAAAAATTTAATTAGAGGAGATGTTAATTTGAAAAAAATATTATTTGCTCCTGGAATAGCATCTATTGAAGCTTTAGGAAGTATAACCAGATTAATTGCCATAGCAGATGAGATAAAGAAAAGACAGAAAGATTGCAGTATAATATTTAGAGCTGCAGGAAGAGAAGCAGATTATGCCGCATCCTGTGGATATGAAGTGGTACAAGGATATAAACCTAAGTTTGATATGCAAAAGTTGCTTAAGCAAGGCAGCAATAACGATATTAAAGGCAATTTATCACAACCTAATTTCTCTATCAGCAGTGTATGTGATGTAATAAGGCTTAAAGGCCTTATTTCCAAAGAATATGTGCAAAATACCTTTAAAGAAGAAATGGAATTAGTACAAAGTTTTAAGCCAGATCTGATATTCGGCGAATTTGAAACAGTCATGCCTATAGTTGCAAAGAAAATGGACATACCATATTTTTGTACAGGTGGTACTCCAGGCAAGAAAGACTTCTCTTACTTTGGATTTTCTAATAAAACTGAATACGGATATGCAGAAGATTATAATGAACTCTTAAGGACTTTAAATTTAAAAACTATAGAAAACATATGCGAACTTAATCAAGACTATAACTGTAGCAAAGTTTTCGTTCCAAGCATACCTGAACTGGAGGATTTAAAAGACAGTTCAAAATATATTTTTTTAGGCTCAGTGACACCTAAGAATTTTATAAAATCAGATTTTAACTTTGAAAAGAAGCGCCCACTAATATACGTATATTTAAGTGCTGGCGAAATAACGCCGGAGGTATATCAAAAGGTGATTTTAGACACATTTTTAGGCTCGGAATTTGATGTTATGGTCACAGCAGGAGGAAACCCTAGATTTAAAAGCAGTGTGAGCTCTAATACTAGTAATGTACACTTTATGAATATGGTTCCATCAGATAAGGTTATAAAAATGACAGATATAGCTATTCATCATGGCGGCCAAAATACCACTGTACAATGCATTGAAAATGAAGTGCCTTCAATTATTTTTCCTGGAAAACATTTCGAACGTTATTTTAATGCCGAAAAAGCTTCTGAAATAGGCTGTGCATTAAATTCAGGCATGAATAATTTTAATAAGGAATTTCTTTTAAAAACATGTAGAGAAATTATTAAAGACAATGCATCTAAACAAAATCTCAAGATATATTCAGACAAAATAAAAAGCTGTGGCGGTGCGGCTAAAGCTGCCGATTTTATATTAAATTATTAAATTTATATTTTATAATTATGCCTTTTATCTTGAGAGAGTTTATATTACATAGAGCAATAAGAACTGGCACTATATCTTATAATTGTAACAACCATAAATCAGTGTCTATTAATCATATGATTACAGGCATAAAGATTGTAGACAATTTAAAGTCTTGGGTATAGATAAATAGGCGTAATTAATTTCATTAGCTGTCTAGGATACTTAAATATGATTTTATATGCGTTAGTTTTGTTTGTGGAATAACTTACCAGTAGGAATATTGGTATATTTAATTTAATACTGCACACAATAATACATGAAAGAGGTGATTGTCATGGGAAACGATTTTGAAGATGATTATTGGGGATTACTCCAAAAATAACTTTTAAATCCCCATAATTACACTTATTTTCACATGAAACCAGGGTTTAAGAATAAGCCCTGGTTTTATTTTGTTTCTCTACCTATTTACTATGATCCTAGTCCACATCATGATCGTATAATAACTTAAAAGGTTTAAATGCTTATTTTTATTGGAGCAAGTGGAACTGAACCTTCTTGAAATTTAGAAGGTTCAAAAATAGTATCAAAAGTAATATTGATTAAAAAAGTATTAGAAGTTATTGACAAAGTATAAAATAACTGAAATATTAAGAGTATCAAAAGAAACGGTCGTCAAAATTGATACTCTCAATATGAGGTGATAATAATGTGTAAAATATATGGATACTGTAGAATATCAAAAATTTCCCAGTAGATTGAAAGACAACATAGAAATATCTTATCAGTCTATCCAAATGCAACAATTATAAGTGAAGTATTTACAGGAACTAAGGTGGAAGGTAGAAGGGAATTTAAAAAGCTAATAAGTAAGGTTAATGAAGGTGATTTAATTGTATTTGATAGTGTAAGTCGTATGAGTAGAAATGCTGATGAAGGATATTCAATGTATGAGGAATTATTGAACAAGCACATTGAACTTGTATTTTTAAAAGAGCCACATATAAATACATCAACTTATAAAAAAGCACTTACAAATAATATTGAAATGACAGGAACAAACGTTGACTTCATACTTGAGGGAATAAATATCTATTAGCGGGGGTAATAAACTTTATTTAACTAAATACTTAAATAGAAAATCAAGAAGGTTAAGAGTAAATCTTAATCTTTTTTAGACGATTTTAATAGTAGAATAAATTTTAGTCTGATAGCATTAGTTATGATTTTGTGATCAAATCTTTTTTATGTAATTCAAACATTTATAGTTAAATAATATGATATAATATATAAGGCTAAATTGCACAAATAAGCCAGTACATAAATAGGGATAGTATAGACAGAAGAAATTCTTGTTTTACTATCACTATTTTTTTCTTTTTTTGTTGTAGAAATTTATAGATTTTTATACATAGGAAAATTTCTTGTATTAATGCACAAGTTAAAAAGTTATTTATTAAGATGGATACAAATTAAAATGACTTACCATACTATGGAAAATTATGGAAAAGTATGATAGCATTAAACATGTGATAATTAAAAATAACGTCATTTATAAAAAAAGATATTTTATTTCTAGGGAGATATATATGAAAAGAACAAAGTGTAATATAAAAAATAAGAAAAATAAAAGAACTATTTTTATAATATTAACTAAATTAATATTATTCATAGCTGTAGTAAGCATTGCTTTTATAATTAGTATTAATCAAAGAGTAAAGATTTCTTCAAATGTGACATTTAATCAAGAAAATGATCAAAAAGAAACTTCTGAAAAAGCTAGTGAAAAAGTTTCGGAGAAAGGGGTAGACCAATTTGAGGGCATTTCTGTAATAAATGATAATAGAGGAGTACCAGTACTTTGCTATCATTCTATAAACTCAGATCCTTTAAAGAAAAATTCAATTACTATGTCTAAGGAAAAATTTAGAGAACAACTTAAAATCATTAAAGATTCTGGATATATAACATTAACAATGGCTGAACTTAACGATTATTTATTTAAAGACAAGTCAATGCCAGAGAAAAGTGTAGTTATAAGCTTTGATGATGGGTATAGGGATAATTATAATAATGCATTTCCAATTTTAAAGGAATTTAATATGAATGCAACAATTTTTGTTATATCAAGTTATTTAAATCGGGATTCATATTTGACAGCTGAAGAAATAAAAGAAATGAGTGACTATGGAATTGATATAGAATCTCATACAGTTTCTCATGTTAAGCTTTCTACTTTGTCCTATAAAGATCAACTTAAAGAACTTAAAAATTCTAAAGACACAATAGAAAATATAACTGGTAAGCCTGTTATTTCAATTGCTTATCCAGAAGGAAAGTTTAATAAGGATACTAAAAAAGCAACTTTGGAGGCAGGATATTCTATGGGATTTACTATTGAAAGAGGTTATGCTGATAGAAATGATAATCCTGCTCAGTTAAATAGAATATGTGTAGATTATACCTATAAGCCCAACAATATTATAAATGTATTGAAAAATTTAAAGAAGTAACCAGGCTTGCAAACTAAATGAGAAGATATTAAAAGAAGTTAGAAAAGATAATGAAGTCAATACTAATCATTGACATATATTTCTAATAATAGTATAATAATACTTGTGTTTTGAGTTGGATAAGATGTTAACTAGCACTTGATATTTTAATAAAACAAAAGGACTTTCTAATTATATTATTTACCATCTCACGTGAGTACCATTCACGCTTTTAAGTAATATAATTATACTAATCCTTTAAATTTTACTTTTGTGTATCAAATTTTTATTTAAAGCATTTTAGAATTACCGAGACTAAATTAAATAGCGCTCCAAGAAAAACAAATATATCTTTCAACAATTCTTTATCGAAACGTTTTCTGCTACGTCTACGTTCCATATGCTACCGCCCCCTGCGATATATAAATATTCGAGATGGCATATTAAGTATATCATTATTTGGTAAAAAAAACAATTTAATACAAAAATAATTAAGAACTTAGTACAAACTTTGCTAGGTTCTTTTTTGTTGTTGAAAAATATTACATGTATAATGAAAAGATTTTCTGATTTTGGATATTCATAAAAATAAGTATTGTAATCTAGTGGAGAAAGATATATTATTATTCGAATAAATAAATTAGTGATTAAACCAATATATTATATGTATAAACTATTAATTTGTTGGGTTATAAATTTATATATATTAGGATACTTAAAGCTAGTCATAGTGGAGCAGAGGTCAAGTAGAAGCTATTAATAGACTATTTAGATATACTATTCATGGAGATAAAGGCAAGCCTACTAACTCAGAATTTATTGCAATTATTGCGGATAAATTAAGACTTAAGAATAAGGTTAGCTAGGGCTGTTTTACTGGGCTGAGGGTATGTAACCTTTACAAAGTATAGCCAACAAATATTATTTTATACCTATAAACATTAAAAGTGTCAATAAGACATCACTTAATCAGTTTTAACAAAAATTGGTTTGGAGGTGTCTTATTTTTTATGCCTAAAATTAGCAAAAGAATTTATGATTTTGATGAAAGTATTAATGACTTTATGATTCATTGTACAAATAAAGATCTAACTAAAAAGACTATGAAGTCATATGAAGGTACATTGAAGTTGTTTGCAAAATATTTAGCTGATGAAGTTAATATTTTTACACCGCTTAAAGTAACTACAAAACATCTTAAAGACTACTTGGAATTTACGAAGAACAAAGGAAAATATTCATACGTTGTAGATATTAATTCATTAAAGTCTAATAACCCATCTGCAAGAGGAGATTTTGGCAAACAAGTATCTATGTATACAGTCAATAATTATTTGAGAAATATTAAAGTATATTTTACATGGTTATATGACAATGAGGTGATTAAGAGCAACCCTACTGTGCAAATTAGAGCATATAAGCATAGTAGAAAGCCTAAAGATGAAATTAAGGATGTAGACTTTAATAGAATCATAAAAAGCCTAGATTTGACCTCTTATGCAGAATATAGAGACTATGTAATATTACAACTTCTTATGGATACAGGAATGAGAATAGGCGAAACATTGAACCTTAACAGTGATAATGTCTTAATCGAAAAAAAAGCAATATTCATACCTGCTGAAATCGCAAAGGGTAGAAAAGATAGATATGTCTTTTTTAGTACAATAATGCAAGGTATTTTAAGAAAGTGGATCGACTATAAAGAGAGATATTTTGACACAGAGTATGTGTTTACAAGTTCGAGAGGTTCAAATTTTAACGTAATGAATTTTGAGAAAAATTTAAAGAAATATTGCATAAGGGCAAAACTTGATAAGTCTATAACATGCCACCAAGTACGAAATAACTTTGCAAAAAGATTCCTATTGTCGGGAGGGGATATTTTTATTCTATCTAAGATATTAGGACATTCAAGTGTGACTGTTACAGAACAAGCCTATTTAGATGTGACAGCAGAGGATATAAGGAAGAGTTATCAAAAGTTCTCGCCGTTAGAAAATATGAAGAAGTAGGGGGCAAATATGAAAGTAGAAATTAAGAGAAATTCTACTACTAGAAAGATAGAAAGTGCTGATATAACAGGACTAACAGGAGAAAATTATGTTGAAATAATGTTGGTTCTAAGATTAAGAGTAGAATACCTAGAAAAATCAATAGATGAATATAAATCAACAGATAATACAAGGCTGAAAGAATATATACCTAAAAAAGAAAAAGAAATTGAACAAGTAAAAAGACTAATTAATTTAATGCAATAAAAAATAGGAGGTGCTACAACACTTCCTACCTAAAACTGAATATAGTTTTATAGATACTTTGCAATCTCCATAAGGAAATATACAGTTAAACTCATAACCTAATTGTATTTCAAAAAAATGGAGATTGCAAGGGTTTATTTCTTGCACCCTTTTTTAGAGAGCAGGTTAGTTGTACAAGCTTTGAAACAACTCTAAATAAATTCATGAGTTTGGTCAGCTAATGCAGAAAATTGACCATGCCACATTATTCATCAGTAATTACTCTTATTATATCTGATGTGTGGTAGTGATGTGGCGTAGGTGAACGGCAACCAATAACCTTAAATAATAGTCGTGGTGGTATTTTGGCGTTGTAATCAATGGGTAAACTTTAGCAATTTAACATCTAGGACAAAATATAGATGGTAAAGCTAAAGGCGTAAGCATAATAATAAGAGCGTTGATAGGATTCTGAACAGATAAACCAAACAATTAGTTATTTTACTTTATGAGCCGTTGAAATTAATTTTTTGATGGCTTATAGGTAAAATAATTATATCTAAAATAACTGACAAATTCCCAAACAATATTACTTGGTATGACTCATAGTCAATAGTAAATTTAAAATAAAGACACTAAATTTAGTGTCACTATAAGCCTAGTAATACCAAAGGCTTATAGTGAACGAAGGAAAACTAGTAATAGTAGGCATTTATAAGAGAATGTACTACAGAGGTGTTTTTAGCTAAGCTGTTAATGTTAGTTGAGTATATAGCTGTAGCAGAAATTTTAGAGTGATTCTAGGCGCATCTGAGAGAAAGAGGTTAATGTATTCAACTGTTGAAATTAATACGTGCAAAAAAGAATGAGGAGCAATAGAAAATAGATGTGGAATCAGTCCTTGGCAATACGCTTAATATATTCTATTAAATTTTTATGATTTGTAAAATAAAAAAATGTTGACAAAGTAAACAAACCATGATATTATTATGGTGTATAAACAAAAAGCGTTGACAAGTAAATAAAGAAAGAGTATTATAAGACTTAGGCAGGAAAAACTGCACTAGGTTTGTTTTGCGTTAAATTGTTATTGGAGGTGAGAAAATGAAAGAGTAGGACAAGTAATAGGGCATAAGAGATTCAAGAATAAATTAAAAGGAGAGCACAAATGAAAAAAATATTAGAAGAAGTAAAAGCAGATTATGAAAAACTATGGGAAAAGAGGGTCGATAGGAAATATGATTTATTGCATACATTATATGACTTAGTACCATGCGGATTTAAAGACAAATTAGAATATAATGATGAATATGATGAATTGCGGTTTGATGGGAAATTTATATCAGATTTAGAATCGATGGATGATATTAGTGGAGGTTATGATGGTAACTTATTTAAGTATAGTATAGATTTTACTAGAGACAAGGAAAAGGAATTTATGTTTCTTAAATTTAGACGTTGTAAAGATGCAAAGGGCAATCGTAGGTGGAATAAATATCTATTAGGAGAATGGGATGCAGTTTAAAAATAACAGTTGCAAGGCTGATAATTATATATATTCTTAAATATAGAAAGTGATTAAGGCAAAAAAATAGAACGAAAAATACTACATAAGCAAATGATAAAATAAAGCTATTAGCAAGATTGGAAAGGATTTTACAATGAAATGGAACGGTTGAAACAACTATATAACGAACATACAATAAAGGTATATGATTATATCCTATTAACGTTAAAAACACCTCTAGAAAGGCTATGGCTCAACAGGAGGTATTATTTAAAATGGCGACTAATAAAAAAGGATATTTTGATAAATTTAAGGGGTACTATGTGTACATAATAAAGGACTTAGAGGACAAAATTGTCTATATCGGGCAGACAACAAACTATTATACAAGGTTAGCAAATCACAAAAGCAGGAATGTTAAGACCACAAAAGAGTTTATAAGCAAAGGCAACTACATTATTCAGTATCTAGATGTGACTAAGGATATTAAGACAGAGCAAGAGTTATTATATTTAGAAAACGTTTTGATAGATTTGTGGGAGCCACCATTAAATGGACAGGTAAATATTATAAAAGATGTGGATTGGCTTAGAATGTTGGAACTAGGTAGTCTGTTACATAGTTTTGGTGCTAACTGGATTACATATTGCAAATGTCTCAATGGTAAGATTAAAAAGGACAAAAAAATATACTTATGCAATTACTCTCGCAAAGTAATAGCATAAGCATACATAAATTAATTAAATTTATGTGTTAGATGTATACAATCTCTAAACACCCTATAACAAAATTATATCAGAAAAATTAGAGCTTGTATATCTCATTTCACAACAGCGGTTGAGTCAAGTAAAAGTTGGCAAGAATTTTATTTAAATTATTATCCATTATTTTACATTGCATTTTTAAAATTTCCCTACCCATACTGTATATTTAACTATAACTAATATCACTAAATGATTTTAATCCACATAAATCACGTACTATTTTTCTACCTAACGTTGCGGCAGCTCCGCTATACGGAATTTGTGCACTATTGCACTTATATGCCTTACACTTATTAGATTCTTTATTCGCTTGAAATACTGTTAATGGTAGTTTTGCAACTACTGTATCAATAACATCATCAGAAATAATATTTCTGTAGATTTTATCTACAGTATCAAACAACCTATTACTAAATTTTTCAGATAATATTTTAGATAAATTATCTGCACCATTAATAGACCAGCTCATTTTTCTGCCCTTCATTCTTTGAGCTAATACATCACAAATATTATGTTCCATTGTGCCTAGATTCTTGTATTCCATGCCTTCCGGCGCCGTAGGCATGTTTATGTCACTTCTTAATTTATACGGTATTAATCCATCTCTATTGTGAACAAAGTAATCATATAATTCAGTAAGCTTCTTAAATGCAATATCTTTTTCGTTTGTAAGTATCATCATATTTACAATAGTTTCTAGACCTTCATCAATTTTACCTTCTCTAAATAGTTTTAGTAATTGCTTTTGAGCTCTTTTATCACTTACCTTACGTATAATCGCTTGGCCTACATGAAATGGATCTAGCTGAAAATGAATGTCTTCATCCTCACAAGTTGCTTTAATCCAATTTGCTCCATCACCGTTTAATATTCTAGTTTGAATTTCATCTACATTGTATTTTTCTGAAATTGTTGCGCTAGCAAGCTTTTTAAAGTGATTGGAATTGCTAAAGCTTGCACAAACAGTTTTATCAACAACCACATATTCTTTTTTGCTCCCTGGGCGTAAAGTCCAGCCAGTATATGATACTGCTAGTTTTAACTCTTTCTTTTTATTTTTCCCTTTTGGTCTATCATTACCTTGAAGATAGAGCCAAACTCCATCTTGCTCCTGAAACAATACTGGTACTTCCTTTTCGCCTTTTAATGCACCTTTGTCATTTAACTCAATTTTACGATTTTCTATTTCTTTAATCTTTTCCCCAAGTGTTTGAACTATGTTCCAAACGCCTTGAGCACTAATATCTTGATTACACATAGTTTTAATATTCTCAGATGTCTTTCTAAAAGAAACCTCCGTCACGTTAGTTAAAATAGTTTCTACGAGATTTATAGACACATTTCCTAAAGTGTCCATCCCTAAATACTCATCCAAAAGGTACTTAGTTGCTTTCTTACCATCTTCAAGTTTAAATTCATAAATGCGCCTAGAATACTCTACGTTCCCCATAATAGTCCTCAAACAAGTTTGCTTACGACCTTTATTACGGTAAACCTTGCTATCTCTTTCATTAAGTAGTTTTTCATCTAAAAATTCTAATATACTTTTTAAAGCATTACAAGCTTCGTCACAAGCATATTTATAAATTCTTTTCTCTAACTCCTTGAAAGTCATTCCTTTATCATTTAAACTTAATTCATACATAAATATAACTCCATTCTATTTAGTCTTAGCAACTTAATTATAATGGATAATTTATGTATTTGGGAGATGCTTTCGCATCTCCTTTTACTATTTATACAGTTTTTATTACTGTTTCTGCCTACTAAAATTATACTCTAACCACAACAGCAAAAGATGAAGGAGAGATTAATATATGAAAAACAAATTAAAAGATAATCAAGAGGAAGTATTAAAACTATGCTCAGAAGGAAAAAGCATAATGGGAGTAGGACTTGAGACAATCGAATTCAATAAATTAACAGATTTACAAAAGGAACTATTAGAAGAATGTTTGGAGGGAGAAAGTATAGAAGAGGTAGGCGTTAAAAATGCCAAGTCTAATTTATTTGAGCTATATGAAAATGAAATTTGGTGGAATTATAATGCAACACCATCAGATTGTATGGAAGCTTTTCATGAAGTGGAGAGATATTTAAACGCTCTTGGAGATAAGGAAGTTAGACAGAAAGCCTTAATTGGAGACTTCTATGAGATGTGTACTAAGAGTCAATGGAATATTGATAGTTTTGCAGGAGAAGGATCAAATTGTAAAGATATATCTACAGTACCAAAAGAACATGTGGCATGGGATCAACTTGGAATTAGATATGGCTTTACAGAGAGTGAAGTATATCAAGTTCTAAAGCATAATAGAGAAACAAAAGAATTAGAAACGCTATTAAATAGTCCAATGGAATACGGTAGAGTAGCCTATTTTGCAAGATTTTCAAATGTAGATGAGAGAGGGAGAATAACATTACAATTCATTGATAGCAATGATAATAAATCGTTAATCAAGCTAGAGGTAGAGTACACAGATGATCATCTGGATCTTATTCAGAGATTAATAAGTAAAACATATGCTGATTATATTAACCCTTATAGCAAAGAGGTCAATTCATTGAAAGAATTTTCAATAAGAAAAACTGAAAGTTTGAAGAGATGGATTCAAAAGGGCAATCAAGATAAAGTTAATAAAATCAATTCAGATATGATAGAGAAGTTTGATAGAGTGGAGGATGCAAAGAGTAAAAAGAGCTTCTATAAGCAATTTGTGAATATGCTTTATTCTGTGAAAGGTGATTTGGAAATGAAGATAGCTTAGGTAGCATGATTGCTACCATTTCCACCTATAAAACTATGATTTTAAAGGTTATGAATTCAGAAATTGAAGTGGGTTAGCAAACTAAAATTTGAATGGGACAAAGGTACAGTTAAATTACAAAAGAAAAGCAGTTTAAAGCGATGGCAAGTGCTTTAGATTAAGAAGAGGAGGAATAAAAATGGCAACAGCAATACTTGTAACAATAGCATTTATGTTAGGATTTGAAATTCGTGATAGAATAAGACAAAAAATTCATAGAGACTCAGAAAAACAATTTTGGGAGAATCTGAAAAAAGCTACTGAAGGTATGTCTAAGGAAAACGAAGAACGCAGAAAAAGATTAAATGAACTTATAAATAATTAATATGCTGGGGGAGATTTATCTCCTCTGGTCACACTAAAGATGAACTTTACAGATGAAAAGGAGAAAAGAATACAAAATGAAAAAAAGAGTAAGTGAAATAATAACACAGGATGAAATTGAAAAATGGAGATTAGGAGACATAGTAACAATAGATGCTAATACAGGTGCTGGAAAAAGTTATTTTGTTAAGAATGTTCTATACGAATATGCTAAGAGTAAAGGGCAAAGAATATTGATGCTAGTACACAGAAAAAATTGTAAGTATCAATTTTTAGATGAACTAGAAACCAATAATAAGACAGATATTATAGATTTAAGAACATATCAGTCAATTGAGAATAAGGAATTAAGAAAGAGTAATTGTGATTTAAGTCAGTACCAGTACATTGTAAGCGATGAATTTCACTATTTTATGAGTGATTCTAGCTTTAATACAATTACGGACATATCGTTAAATAAGATATTGGAAGCTTCAAATAGTACAAGAATATTTATGAGTGCAACAGGGGATGTAGTAAAAAGATATATTAAAGGTCATAAAAAGCTTGAAGTACGAGAATATGAAATCCCTAAGGATTATAGCATAATAGAAAATTTGAGTTTTTTCAATAATGATAGCTCAATAGAAGTGCTGTTAAAGGAGATGCTTGAAACAACAACAGACAAGGCTATTGTTTTTATAAATAGTGTTGAAAAATGTTATCAGTTGCATAAAAAATTTGAACAATATAGTGTATTTAATTGCAGTACCTCAAATGAAATGTACAAGCATGTTGATTCAGAAAAGATAGGAAATATATTAAAAAATGAGAAGTTTGAAGAGAGAATACTATTCACTACAGTTTGCATGGATGCTGGTGTGAATATTAAGGATAAGGAGCTAAAACGTATAATCTGTGATGTTAAAGATATTGGTGTTATGAAACAGTGTGTTGGAAGAAAACGTGCAGTACATGATGAAGATAGGATGAATGTGTATATAAAAAACATAAATAATAATTCTTTAGGTGGATTTATGACCAAATATAAAAAGAACGTTGCAATGGCAGGATATTTTAGAAAGCATACTATTAAAGAATTTATTGAAAGATATCCTAGGAAATTAGATTATTCAAAAATGATTTATGATGTTGCTGTTGATGATGAAAATAAATGTACTAAAAAAATAAATGAGCTAATGTATTTTAAGTATAAAACAGATATCGTATTATTTCAAAGCATAGTCAATAAAAAGGGGAATAATGGTTATCAGAAATATATAGCTGAATTATTTAAACAAGAAGAGTATGACATCATTGAACGTAAATGGGAAGAGGATGGATTATTAAGTTATCTTGAAAAATCTGTTGGAAATATAATGCTAGGTCTAAAAGATAGAAAAGAATTAATACAAAATATAAATGTAAAATTTGATGGACATCTACTTAAGGGTATGCAAACTATTAATCATGCATTAGAAGAAAGAAATATCCCATATAGAATAGTTGAATTATCAATAAGCAGGATGATAAAAGGTAAACAAAAAAGATATCGAAGTGCTTGGAGAATAGATAGATTAATTGCATCTTAAAAAATAGTCATAAAATAGACGTTACCCACTATATAAAGGGTTACGTTCAAAATATGACTAAGAAATAATATAGCGCCGTCTTTTGGTTACCTTTTGGGCGGTGCTTTTATGTGATTCACTGTGAAACGTAGCTTTAGCTAGTTGAACTGGGAAGCTCATGAAAGGCTACAAAAGGTAAAAGAACCCCATTAATACAAAGGTATTAGGGGAGAAAGGTAATTGTGTTAGCACACGTGCCAACCAAAATACCTTACAAGTTCTCCCCTTACTTCGCTCTGCTCGTTTCACCCCTTCTTGTAATATGCCGTAATATTGTAGAGATGGTGCATTAATTGAAGAAGTCTAAGATGTTAGTTGATTAGTGCTATGATTTTAGTCTATAATATAATATATGTGGTACGCAAATACCACGTAGAACATATGATAGCACATTTTTCGAAATTAGGGCTATTAAATGTTGGTAACTAACTTAATTTCATTAGTTGTTTAATAAAAAGCGTTACTTGTTGGGTGGACGCTTTTTATTTGTCTAAAAGTTATGCTGACGCTAGTTAAACAAGTGAACAAGGAACTAACAATCGACAGCAGGAAGCTGCTGAAATGACTGGAAAGGCTCATGACCAATTAATGAGAACTATACGAGGATATATAAAGGTTTTAGATGACTCAGCAATTTTGCAGACTCCTAATTTATTTATAGAAAGTACTTATTTAGATGCTAATAATCTATCAAGACCTTGTTATCTGTTAACTAAAAAAGGTTGCGATATGGTGGCTAGGCTAATAAGACGACTGGTGAAAAAGGAATCTTATTTACAATTTACAGCTACTTATGTGACCAAGTTTGAAGAAATGGAAAAGCAAATTAAATCTAATGTTCCTCAAATATCGAGAGAGCAACAATTAGTATCATCTATTTATAGTGGCGGACTTGATGCAATGGAAGGCAACTAAGGAATTGACTCAATTAAAGGCTCAAGAAGCTGTAAAGCCATTAGAAACTAAGATAGAGAACGATAAGCCTTTAGTTGAATTTGCAGAGCAAGTAAGAGTAGCTAAAGATGTTACATGGATTGAGCAGATATTTCGATGATCTTATGGGACGTAATATTTATATCTCTAGTTTCTAGACACTTTGACTCCCTATTTTGGAGCGTGGGTATAAGATGTGGACACTTCGGGGGAGTTGAGCTTGATAACAGATCCAAGGACGATATGATACTGGAAGACTTGATATGTACTAATATCATGCAGAGAGGTGTTGGTAATGTAAATCCTATGAAGATGGCTAAATGTATCATGGAACTGGAAAGAATTTATGGCATACAAAATGGTGGAGATAGAGGAAATCAATATAAAGTGGCAGAACAAGATAATCTTACTCTGCCCAAAACTCAAGAAGGTTTAGCTGACCAAGTAGGTATAAGTAAACAACAACTCCAAGATTACAAGAAGCTAACCACTCTTATCCCCGAATTACAACAGATGGTTGAGAATGGATCAATGAAGGCTACAGTAGGATACAAGATATGGGCAAAGATGCCACATGAAGAACAGGAGAAGTTCTTTGAGGAAATAGGTCGTGAGAAGCTAAAGACAATGACACAGAAAGCTACAGAGCAATACATAGAGGGAATTTAACCAGTCCAAATTTTGACTAGGTTATTTATACCTGCATCTGCACTAGTTCCAAAAAATTTCACGACGTCGATAAGTACTTTTTTATTACACCACAAAGCCAGTAAATACAAGGGTTTCAGAAAACGCTAATTATCTCTAAAACGTGAAAAATATTGATATATAAGCGTTCTATCGACGTGCTAGCGATGATGTATTTCATAGAATTAGAACATATTAAAGTTAAGGAGTATGTTTTTCAGCATTTTCATGTATTGCATAATTATAGTTAATGATGATATTATATACATTAGATTCGATATTAAGAATTATAGGGGTATAGTGTATAATGAACAAAGGATTAATAACAAGAGTAGATAAAACAATATTTTCTACCATATCAAAAAAGAAAAAGATAATAATATCAATAGTCGCAATATGTATAGCTATAGGAGTAATTTTAATAGGTGTTAATTGCAGTTATTCTTCAAAAGTGAAACAAGCTGATGAGGCAATGTCCCAACAAGATTATGATAAAGCAGTAACTACGTATGAACAAGCTTTAAATCTCTTTAATAAAACAGATACTCAGGCAAAGCTTTCAAAAGCAGAAGCGTTGCAAAAGTCTAAAAAAGCATATGATGATGGAATGAATTTCTTTGAGAATAAAGATTATAATACCGCCTTTCTATCATTTAAAAATGTAATTAAAGAAGATACTATGGATTATGACAATGCATTAAAAAAAATGGAAGAGTCAAAGAATCTATATGTAGCTAGCATGATTGAAGTGGCTAATAAATGTGCTTCTGATAAGGACTATCCTAATGCAATGAAATATTTAGCTGATGCTTTAGGCGTGGATTCAACTAACAAAGAATTGATTGATTTGCGCGCTAAATATGATTCCGCTAGAGCAAAAGCTAAAGAAGAAGCAGATGCAAAAACTAAAGCAGATGCAGACGCAAAAGCAAAAGCAGATGCAGAAGCTACAAAGAAGGCTAAAGAAGATGCAGACGCAAAAGCTAAAGAAGAAGCTAAAAAATATCAACCTCAAAAAATAGTGGATTCAAATGGTAAGCAAATATGGAAAGTTTATATAAGTAATAGCTCTTTTCATTTTACTGGTACTTATAAAGGAACGGGCAACTTTATAGTTAAATTATCAAATTCGAACCAAGAATTAGTTACACTTATAGCTAATGAAATAGGCGATTTTGTCTCTGATAAAACTGTTACAGTACCTTATGTTGGATGGTATTATCTTGAGATAAAAGGCACAGACGGTAAGTGGGATTATAAGTGGCAGTAAAAGAGAAAAAGTGATGAAAAATAAAGGGATTATAATTGGCGTAACTTACCAACAGTGATACTGGTATATTTAATTTGATACTGCACACAATAGTAATTGAAAGAGGTGATTGTCATGGGAAACGATTTTGAAGATGATTATTGGGGATTACTCCAAAAATAATTTTTAAATCCCCATAAGTACACTTATTTCAAAATGAAGCCAGGGTTTAAGAATAAGCCCTGGTTTTGTTTTTGTGCATTGGAGCAGTTGGAAAGGTGTCATATCTAATAATCTATCAACTATTAAAAAATCAATCCATTAATTACATAGATAAAGCACAACTAATTATAGATATAACAACAACTTAAAACAATTATCGTAAAATATCATGAATGAAAAATATTAATCAATCCAATGAAATTCATATGTTACGATTAAAAGGGCTTTAAAGCCCTTCTATACTACCAGACTTTCATCTGACAGACTCTCTTCACATACATTTGCAGCTATCAATATTACAGATTTATCCTGTGAAAAATTTGTGAATGAATTTGTATTACTTCGTTTTCCTCTTTTAAATCCAGCTGCATACGTAAGCACATTAGCTTGCTTTTCTGATATTCCTAGTTTAGAAGCAATATCAGAAATCCAGGCACCTCTATTTCCATAATATTTCTCGATAAATGTATAGATTTTTTCAATTTTAGTCATGCTACTCCTCCTTATTATGCTGTTCTACAGTTTCTTTTATATGTTGAAGTAAGTCATAGGTGGTATTAGTATGCTTATCAATAAGTACTTTCTTATAATCAGCGTATAATTGGCTTGGTACACGAATTGTTACCCTAGTTATATTTTCTTCTTTCATATTTCTTATAACTCCTTTTGATATACTATATGCGAATATTCTTATATTATCATATTCTTATATTCTTATATTAGTATATAGCATATCAAAGGCTTTAAATTTAGTCAACTAAATTAGCTTATAAATATAAGCGTCAGAATAACTATTTATTGAAATGTTTTTAACAAAAGTGTCAAGATATATTGACCAATAGATTAAATAACTATATAATAAGAGTATCAAATAAACTATAGTTAAATTGACATGTAATAATAATATGAGGTGGACAGTATGAGTAATTATTTTAGCTACATGAGAATATCAACAAAGGAAGCATCAGACAAACAAAGTTTTAACAGACAAGAGAAGAGTTTAAAAGCATATGCAGAAAATAATAAAATCGAATATACATTAAGTTTTAAAGACGATTGCACAGGATCAACATTCAATAGACCTAATTGGATAAGGCTAGAAAGTTTACTACATGATGGAGATACAATTGTATTCAAGGAAATATCACGTTTCACAAGACAAGCAGAAGAAGGTTATAAAAAATTCATGGAATTAATGAAAAAAGGTATCAATTTAGTGTTCATTGATAATATGACCGTAGGAACTGATTATATAAAGAATTTAACAAGGGTAGCACATGAACAAGACTTGGTGGCTAAGACGGCGTTAGAAAGCACTATAAAATTATTGCTAATTGTTGAATTAGATAGAGTACAAAAGGAAAGAGAAATAATAGTCAAGAGAATTAAACAAGGTATACAAGCAAGCGAGAAGGCAAGCGGTAGAAAGAATAATACGCTTGATAAAATGACAGATGATTTAAGAACAGATATAAAAGAGTTTTCAAGTAATAGGAGCATTAAGCAAATTGATTTGATGAACAAGCATAATATTAGCAGAAATACATTAAAGAAGTATGTTAAATTAGTATCAGAAGAGATTTAAATGAACCTTTTCTTTTTTATTTGGTTTAGAAGTGTAGTAATTTTGGATAGCTATATCTATGATAAAATCTTCACTTTAAGCTATCACAGAATTACTTAGAAGGTGCTCTGCAGACGATTTAAGAGGTATAATAGTGTTCACATAACCAGAATAAGTGCAATTAAAAACATTCTAATACACCTATTCAATATCATTATGTATAGAGGGGGGGCTAGGTTTACATTTGCTAGAAAAAGTTAGATTCTTATTTTAGTGCCAACAGTTGAACTTGCACACTCTAGAAAGAAATTAGCTAATATTGCTAAAGCTGTTTTTGATTAATCCATATCATGTAGAATTAAGTGTTGGAAGTGATTCTCAGAAAGTGAGATTAAATTTGATGAGAAGGCAGTAAAGTAATGTAACTTGCTTTAAGAAGTCATTAGACTATAATAGAGTTAATTACTTTGACTATATTAACATAATAGAGAGGTGCGTTTAAAATGGACTTAGTTAATTTGTATGTGGATGACCTAAGGAAGTGTCCAGATGGGTTTATTATTGCAAGAAATTATGATGAAGCTATTGAGATTTTAAATACTAGTAAAATAAATATATTATCATTAGATCATGATTTAGGTATAGATGAAGATGGAATTGAGAAGACTGGCTATGATGTCGTCAAATACATGTGTGAGAATGGAATAAGCCCAAGGAAAGTATATATTCATACAGATAATGTTGTTGGAAGGGATAATATGTACCACACACTAATAGGAGCTAGAGAAAGAGGCTTCATAGAGAATAATGTTGAGGTATATATTTATGGTTATACAGAAAATAGAATATAAGAATATATTAGATGAAAATAAAGGTGTAGGAAGTGATTTCTACGCCTTTTTTGTTGTAATAAAAGCATGACTTTATAATTATACACAAAAGCTTCTTAATGATAAAGTGTATGTTTTTGAATTTAAATTCCAGAAATAAAGAATAAGTAGTGAATTAGTTGTATAATGACAGATTTAATAAGTAATAAGTACTTTAACACTATCTTTTTAAATTGTTTTAGAATCTACAATTATTTACACATTATAACATAAATTAAGAATAAGGGTTGAAATTAAGAGAAGCTTAATGTAAAATTATGGTAATAAGTATAAATGGGGGAGTGGATTTTGTGGAAGAATATAACAGGGGAATATTAGTTAAAGAAATTATGTTAGATAAAAATAATCCGAGATTTGGTGGAGGGGTTAATTGTACACAGGAGGAAATCAAGGACAGATTAATACATGCCCCGAAAGTAAGAGAACTTTTAGTTGGCATGAGAGCAGGATTAGTATGGTCTAATAAAATTTCAGTTATGCTCATAAGCGATTTAAGTAAAAATGAGTTGGATATAATAGGAGAAATACCGCTAGATAAAAAATATATTGTAGTAGATGGGAACACACGATTAGCATGTATACTTGAAAATTCTATGAAAGGGAGTTACGATATAAATAAACCAATACCAGTTAACTTATTAGTAAAAGCTAAAGGAGAGAGCGATATTGAATTTCTGTTGAAGCGAAAAAGAATACAAGGTATAAATAATATAATGATTGTTACAGATTGGCATGAGATACCCAAAAGTAAACACTTATATGATACCTATATGATAACTAAAAAAATAGAACACAATAAATCCGAAAATCAGATTTTTAAAAAAATTGGCGAAGATATTGGAATATCGTTAGCTAGGACTAAAAGTGCTGTTTTTAGGTATGTTTTTTATAAAGAATTAGTTGAAAATGTGCAAGAATTAGATAGAAACGATTATAAATACTTAGAAGTATTTGAGGTAAGTTATGGTATAAGAGCATTATTTGGATATTCAACTGATAAAGGTAAATTTATTTGGGATATGGATAATGATAAATTAAGTGAAGAAGAAGAAGAGACTATTGAAAAAAGAAAGGAATTGTTATATGCATTTCCTAAAATTATTGAGATAGCTATAAATGAAAATATAAGTTCAAAGACATTGAGAGATATAATATGCGAATATAAAAATAAAGATTTTGAGGATTTATTACAGAAATTTAAAGATATACAAGATTATCGTGATGCTTTTGGATATGCAGCTAATGGAATAAGGAGCATATTAGAATCAGATGTCAATCAAGAGGAAGAAGAATTAAAGCACCTTAAACAAAAAGTAGATGCTGCAATAAAAACATTAAGACAATTTCCAATTAATGAAAAGTATGCGGTTATATTCAAAAATAAGCTAATTGAAATAAATAAATCAAGTGAAAAGTTATTAAAATATTTAGAGATGTATCCAAATGCGTAATAAAAGGGTATTAAATACAATTGCAGAATATATTATATTAAATTTTAATGAAAGTAAGATGGAATGCATTGATTATTTATGTGAGAGAGCGTCAGAAGTATCTAATTTATGTGAAGTAGATATTGATTTTATTGAGGAGGAATTAATCGATAGAAACTCGCCAGCATATACTGCTCTTATCGAAATAATAAAGCAAAAATTAAAATTAGATAAGATGAAGCAGAATTTATGCATAGAGGAAGTATATCCATTTTTCTATATAAAGAATATTAGAAGTGATTATAAAGAAGATGAGAATGCCTATAAAGAAAAATTAGAATATATATTGAAACATGAAGATGAGAGTAAAAAAGGATATTTTTATCAGGAATTAGTAGTGAAAGTTATGGAAGATTTAGGTGTTAAATGTGAAGTGATTAAAAAAAGTTATGATGGAGGCATTGATATAATAGGAGAACAGAATATAGGAATATTAAATAACAATATTATATTCCCAATAGAAGTATATGGGCAAGTGAAGTGTTATAACAATAAAGTTAAGCCAGCAGAAATTAAGCAATTAATTAAAGATGAAATATATTACTTAATGGAATCGAATAATATACTGGAAATAAAATGCATTAAATTGCTTTTCATTAGTCATTGTGGATTTACCGAAAAAGCTAAAGAGTATGCGAATAATACTCAGATAATATTATTTGATAGTGAAGATTTAATAGGTCTTTTGTTAAAAAAAAGAAAATCAAACAATGCATTTAATTATATTGAAGAAAAATATAATAGCCTTGATATAAATGGAGCAAAGTAAGGAGGGGGATTAAAAAGAAGAGAATTACCTCTTCTTTTTCTTTGGAATAAAATCGATATTTTAAGACTAAATAGAATTTTAAATTAGCATGGTAAAATAAATGATGAGCTTCGATGTTGATATGTTCACTATCAAATCAATGATAATAGTTGTTATATAATATTGTCAGTTAACTTTTTTGCAATGCAAATTTAAAATTGCAAATACTGAATTAGTATATTGAACATGCATATAAAATTTGAATTGTAGACATAATATTACAAAAAATACCTATTAATAGTGGTATAGTTATATAAATGAATTTAAGGGGGAAATGTGAAATGAATATAGTACAAATAGATGCAGAGTTTTTTAAGCATGATGCTCAAGCAGGAGGCTTTTTTCCGAATACTCATACTAATCTAATACTAGATATCGAAAAATTTATAACACCTACTGGTCAAAATTATATTGTAGAGGGTATACGTGGGACAGGAAAAACTCACATATTAAAAATGATAAATAATAGGTGCTTGGAGAAATATGATAAGCTTAAAATATTACCAGTATACATATCATTAGCTGGCGTAAGTGAATGGATTGAAAGAGATATGGTATCATTTAGATTACACCTATATAATAATATTGTAAAATCTACCATTGATACTGTAAAAAAGAATAGAAGTAGTATAGAACTTTCTGGAAACAAAGATTTAGTTAAATCAATAAAAAAAATAGGACAAATGTTTGGTTTTAATAAGGAAGAAAATTTTGATGAATTGCTTGAAGAAATTAGAAATTTAAGTGAGACTCTTACTAAAAATTTAACATATAGTCTTAAAGAGCAATTAATAAAAGAATTAAGGGAAGAAACTGATATTATTGAGGGTACAATGCAAAGTTCTGTTGTAAATGTAAAAGGAAGTGTACAAGCTAAAAATGGTTTAAATACAGAATTGAAATTCTTGGGAAGCAATTTAGCACACGAAGATGCAGCAACATTCATATTAGAGTTTTTTAGAGAATTAAGAAATATATTAGGTAATTCATATTCGTATATTTTAATTGATGAATGTTCAGAAGTTTCGAAAGAAGCTCAGATTGAAGTTTTTAGATTATTAAAGCTTGTGAGAGGATCTGGAGGCGAGGACATAGAAATAAATCCAGTATATTTTTGTGCAACAGCATATCCGACGCCGATAACATATTATCCATCAAAAACAAAAGGTGATTCATTTAACTTTGAAATGGGACATGATGCTGTTGTAGAGTATTTAGATTTGGATGAATTAGATGATGAATATTTAGATTTTTTTAAAGAAATGACTAACAAAAGGTTAAATGAATTTAAAAAAGAAGATACAGCAAGTAGTTATATGGAAATATTCGAAAATGAAAGAGTATTTGTTTTATCAGCATATTTAGCAAATGGGAATATAAGAAGATATATAGAGATACTTAAGCATTCTTATGACAATTTAGCAAAAAGAGTTAAAATAGATGATACTAGTAGTAAGCAAGCTATTTCTCAAAAGGATGTTCAAGAGGCTGTATATTCTATAGTGAATGATCAAATATTATCGTTTAATAGATTGAATGAACAAGATATGGAATTACTTCATGATATTATATCTAAGTTGAGCAAAAGAAATAAAAAAACTGAAACAGAAAATAAAAGCAAAATAAATAAAATACCAGCTAATGTGTATTTTACTATATCAAGATTACAAGCAAATACGTATGGAAATTTAATAATGCAAGGTGCTTTACATGATAAGGGAAGAACTAGAAGAAGAAAATATTATACAGAAGGAGGAGTAAGAGGACTCCTATATATGTTGGATTTATCTGTTGCATTTAATGAAAGTGCTATAGATAGACAGAGAGCCGTTGAAATATTTTCAAAAGACTTAAAAGCTAATGCAAAAAGTGGATATTTATATTGTCAAGATGTTGAAATAAAATAAATAATCATGGAAACAGAAGTAGTATAAATGAAGTTTTATACCACTTCTGTTTTTATTTGAGTTACTAAATAAAATTGATATTTTAACGACGAAAAAGTATCATGATTAAGGAATGCTGATTTACAGTTTGTAACAAAGGATATATAATTAGTTTAATAATGAAATTTTATAAAAATAAGAAGTGCATATACTACTACGTGGTTATATGTTTTAGTTAGATAGAGGTGTGCCAAATTGAAATATTTATTTTGGAATGCTAATAAAGAAATTATTAATGATTATATAGTGAAATTATCGGTAAAGAATGATTATGATATGATTATACTTGCTGAATATGGAGATGATATTAATGATTTATTAAAAAAAATGCAAAGTAATAAAATTATAATGTACAAAATTATGAGTAATTGCAAAAGAATAAAAATCCTGTCAAAGAGTAAACCTAATAAGATAAAACATTGTAATGAGACAGAATATTATACTATAAAAATACTTGAAGTTAATAAAAGTGAAAAGCAAATAATAGCAGCGGTTCATTTACCAAGCAAACTTTATGCAGAAGATGAAGACAGAAGAATAGAGATATCAGAGATTGTAAGTCACATAGAAAAACTAGAATGTAAATATAAAACTAATAACACTATAATAGTTGGAGATTTTAATGCTGACCCTTTTGAAGGGTGTATGACTAAAATTACAGGATTACACTCTGTATCATCAAAAGATGTTGCTTTGAAGATTAAGAGGACTGTTAAACAAAGAGAGTATAATATGTTTTATAATCCAATGTGGAATAAATTTGGAGACTTTCAAGGGGTAGCGGGTACATATTATTATTCTGGAAGTACGGCAGAAGAAATTTTTTGGCATATTTTTGACCAAGTAATCATAAGACCACAACTTATTTCACGTTTTGAAGAAGAAAAGCTAAATATAATAACTCAAATTGAAGATGATATACTAGTAAAAAATAATACACGAATAATGGTAAGTGACCATTTACCAATAGAATTTTCGGTGATGGAGGTATAATATATGGAAAGTTTTTGGGGAAAGAATTTAGATAAAAAAAGTATTAATACACCAAAGAAAATATTGGAGGAACAATCAGCCTATCTTGAAAAGGAAACTGGAGGATATGTTTTTACAGAAGTGATTAATAAAACGAATGGACATAAACGGGGAAGTTTTGAGTTAGTATATGTGTTAAAAGCAAAATATTTTGAAGATTATAGTTATAAATTATTTTCATTAAGTCATGATGCAATTATTTATCCTAGTTTTATCGTGTTAGAAGGTCATGTTTTTGATGAAGTAAACCCTATTTTGAATCAAATTAATGATGTTGAATGTGAGGAAGAGACTTGTGAAGTTATAGTTAAGACTGAAAAATCATTTATAGATACTTTAAAAGTTATATTGTCAAGTGAAGAAGTAGGAAATTTAGTTTCTGGTATAATGACTATAACTAATGATTATCTTTAACATATTTATTTGATATAAAAGTTTAATTTTAACGTTATGGTAAGAGGCATAGGGGGATAGTGTGCATTTGTAGAACCAAGTCAGCTGATTAATGTTAGGAGCAACTGTTGGAGCTACACAATACTATAAAAGTTTTCGTTATCTCTTTAAAGGGGAGTAGATAGGTGAAAGATCTTGTCTGCTACCCTTTATTTTTTTGACCTAAATTACATAATATAGTAAAATAATAAATAATAAGGAAGATGAGAGGGGTTAGAATATGAAATTAACAAAATATCAAGAAGATTTATTAGATAATACTGATAAATTGATGAAAGTAAACAATCTAAAAGAGGAAGAAGATTACGCTAAATTCTTTAGTGAGTTAGGCGATTTAAGAACTGGAAGCAAAGAAATAATTATAGCATTGCAACTGAAAAATGAAGAGAGCACAGTAAAACAATTGAAGAAATTAGGATGGAAAACAGGGCACAAATATTATACTAATGGACAAGTTAGAAATTATTCAGACGGAGATTCAAAAGATGATTATGGCAATATAGAAATGATACAATTAGTATTTAAATAATCAACTAAATAATAATGTAGGAGTAAGTTTATGAATATTGATGAACTCAAAAAACTAAGACAACAATTATTAAATAATGAAATTGACCCGTTTAAAATTGGTAGTACCTTATTTGTCAATCAGACAAAAACTTGGCAAACAGAAGAATGGAAAGAAATAAGGGGAAATAAAATTCAAGATAAATGTAGTCAATGTGAATCAATTGACGAATTAAGATTACAGCATACATGGAAACCTAGGAGTTATGGAATCGTAAAGAATGAAATATTAGCTAAATATAAAGAATTAATTCAAAATGAATATCCAATAGACCAAGTAGTTAAAGATGATGAAGTACAAGAATATTTTAAAAAAGAATATGAACCAAAAAACAGGGAAATATGCCCCAAATGTGAATCAACCAACATAAGAAAAAGAACAACTGTACAACCAGTATATAAGTGTCAAAAATGCAATTATGAATTTGATAAACCAAACTATAAACTTGTTCCAACACTAATTGATGATAGAAATACGTCAATTGAATTAGCAACCTCAGATAAATCATTCATGACAATACAAAGAAGAATTGGAAGCGAAAGATATTATAATTTAATTCAAGAAAAATATGGTGTAGAGTTAGAAAAAGAAACTTTAACTATTATAATTGATGAATATATAAAATATTTAAGTGGAGAAGCAACAGTAACGTTATGTAAAAGATGTGGATTTGCATTATTACAAGGTAAAAACTTATGTCCTATATGTAAAAGTAAATATAAATTCATTCATAGTGATGCCTGCAAGGAATGCAGATAAAAGATTTATATTTACTTATTATTCATACTATATTTTATGATATGATGCTTATATAAAGTAGGAATTTTATGAAGATAGGAGAGATAAAATGGAAAAATATAGTGAATGTCAATTTTGTAAATCTGCATGGGAAAATGGTTATAGTAATGGTAAAAGGTTATATTATTGTACTTATAGTACAGGGGGTAAGTTAATAATGAAATTTGGTAGCGACTTTATCGGAGAGGGAGAAACATCATCAAATAATGAATTGAATGTGAAAACATCTCCATTTTGGTGTCCTATCAGAAAAAAGAATTTAAAGCAAGGTATAAGCTTTTAATAAATATCTGATTTTATGAGTAATTTAATCGGATATTCTGAAATTATGAATTAGCTAAAAGGAAGGATGATATTAAATGACTTGTAAATGTATTAAAGAAGGAAATACAAAATCTAATTGTTCCCTTGACACTAAAAAGAGAACTTGCGACTTAGCTTATAATATAAAGATTTGTCGGTATGATAAAAGTACCGAATGCGAGGGAGATGATACATGTATTTTTGACAACTTATCCAATAGTTATACAAGAAATTGTAAATCCGTATATATATTAGAACGCAGTAAAATTTTCTATTGTTGCCATTTGGATACTTTTCCCTCAAACTTTAATAGTAAAATAGAAAAGATGTTTCAATATGATAAGGGTAAGGATATGTTTGCAGATATTACTTCAACAGACCATGGTAAAACAACTATACCATGGATTAATAAATTCCACCCATGGCGATAAAAAGTAGTTTTGTCACAATGATAAAATATTGATGTATTATGATAAAATCTTAGCTTTATTTCTGGATGATAAGGTGAAGTTGGTGTTTAAACTATTATCAAATAAAAATCATTAATGGAGGGAAAATGTTTTGGCAAGATATGTAGAGAGGTTTACAGAAGACGAAATACTAAAAGTAATTAAAGCATATTTATTAGAAGGTTTAAGCCATAGGAAAATTCAAGCTCTAATATTAGGGTTGCCTGCGCCTGATAATGGTGGTGGATATATAGCAATGGATATTCTTCATTATTATAATATTTATGGGGACAAGAAGGGGATTCTTGTTAATGAGAATATTAACAGCTTAATTGAAAATGCAACAGGAAACTATCTCGAGGCTTTAACAAAAATAAAGGCTTACTGTGAAGAAGAGAATGAGGCAAGAAAAGTAATTAAAGGGCTGAAGAAGGATAATATAGTTAACACGGAAATAGAAGTCGCAACAAGGCAAAGAGTTGGGCAAGATAAGTTAAGGGAGTATATTCTTGATATATATGAGCATAAATGTGCCTTATGCGATATAGATAAAGATGATTTACTTATCTGTAGTCATATTGTTCCTTGGAGGATAGATGAACAAAATCGCTTAAACCCTAAAAATGCAATATGCTTATGTGCTCAACATGATAAGTTATTTGATAAGGGATATTTTTCATTAGATGAGAGTTATGGTATTAAATTTGGATTGAAAGCTGATGAAAAAGTTATTAATCTATTAAAGGATGCTGAATTTAGAGAGCCGTTAGAAGATTCACCTGATAAGGAATTATTAAAAGTTCATTTTGATTCATATTGCTTATAGTTTTTTTGTGATGATTTTATAGTAAAAATTTTAATATAGAGGAGAGATTATGAGTAATTTTAACTATATAATGGAACCAAATGAATTTTTTGAGGAAGTTATTAATTTATATGAGATTTCAAGGAGAACAAAATATCCTAATGATTTAATTAGAAGGGGAACCAGTCATAGCATATCAAGCGAAATTGAAGACTTAATGGCACAGTTTTTAGTAACTAATTTAAAAAACAAATATAAAATCTATATAGCTCAAACGCTGAGCTATAAAATAAACAACAAAAGTAAAAGTTGCGAATTTGATCTTCTGTTAGTAGATAATAAGAATGAAATAAACAATGTTGTTGAAATAAAAATCGATCAGGGACATATAAGAAATGGAGTTGTTAATTATTGCAAAAACAGAAGGTATCTTTTGGATATGCTAGAGAGAAACTTATGTAAGTGCAACGATGGAATAACCAAGGAAAAGTTCACATTAAAATTTGGAGACAAACCCACATGTCATCTTGTAATTGTGAGTAATAAGAATATTTCTAAAAGAGAATTAGATGAGAATATAAAAAAGATAAAATGTATATCGAATATTGAACTGTATTTTCTTTCTAATGGTGAACATCCTAATAGTTACAAGTTCAAAGGTACTGAATTAATTGATAAAATTTCTATAGATAAGGATGAATTTGGTAGGCTTATGGATAGTTTATCTTATTAGAAAATTACGTATATAAAGGAAAAATTGATCGTGCCATGAGAAGAAATTATTTTTCACTTTATAATTGCGTCGCTATTTTAAGTATAAAATCTACAGAGTTATATGATGATATTTCGGTTTTGATAATGGGTAAGGTGTAGAAGTTGAATTAGAATTCATTACATTATTCTTTAGGCTAAATTTATAAAAGTATGATTTTATAGGTATAGTATGAGAGGAAAAGCAGGGATAGTTTACATTATCAAAATAAAGTTGATGCCTTTAATATAGGAGTAACTGTTGGAATTACACAGGATGCAGAAAAGCTTTTTAAGGGTGGGTTAGAAAGAGCATTAGTTGTAAAAGAACTGTTAAAAACAAGCAAGGCGTTATAGCTATCAGATGTGACAAATTGTAGGTGTAATTTAAGCGTGTAGAAAATTCCTACATTATATAGTATATAGTTCATTTGACGATAGTGTAGCTATGGCTGATGATAATGGGTTGGTAAGAGGCTATAATTAATGCTTAT
The DNA here is from genome assembly GCF_019977655.1 of Clostridium gelidum. Lineage (NCBI taxonomy): Bacteria > Bacillati > Bacillota > Clostridia > Eubacteriales > Clostridiaceae > Clostridium > Clostridium gelidum. The sequence goes on along the minus strand of NZ_AP024849.1, from coordinate 3,252,972 downwards.
GCGTGCTAATGATAATGACAGTGTATGGATGAGAAGGCTACACTGTCCTAATAGTCACTTAGAAGGCTAGAATAGGTGGTGCGCAGAAAGTCTCGGCTATAAGATGTCTGAATAAGGCTAGCTCAGATTTAGGTGATAGAGCATGTACGTTTATAGTGTTAAAAAAAAGTATTGTGTAATTTTGGATGTAGTAGTATACTTTTAGTACAAGTATAGCCAACAAAGTGTTATACTGTAATCCGACTGATTAAGTTGAATTTTAATGAATTTAATAGAGTATAAAATAATATAAATTAAGCCTATAATTTGTAAATTTATGGTTGTTGGCGATATGGAACTATTATCAGCAGTAACTAAAGAATTATATCCTTCAATATCTAAGAAGTACAATACAACAGCTTCAAGAGTAGAAAGAGCAATAAGACATGCGATAGAAGTTGCGTGGGGTAGAGGTCAAGTAGAAGCTATTAATAGACTATTTGGATATACTATTCATGGAGATAAAGGCAAGCCTACTAATAGTGAATTTATTGCAATTATTGCTGATAAATTAAGACTTAAGAATAATGTTGGCTAAAATATTTTGAAATTTTTCATAAGGCATCACTTAATCAATTTTAATATAAATTGATTAAGTGATGCCTTATTTTTTGTGGCTGCTGTTAGTAAACATAATAAGGTTACTAACATATTATATAACTATAAACTAGAGAGGAAAGAGTGATGAAAAATGAAAATAGGATTAAGAGCTGGGCATAGCGACAATTGCACAGGAACGATTGGAATTGTAGATGAACATGAGCAAATGAAATTGTATTATGCAAAAATAGAAAGTGTATTAGTGAAATATGGGCATACTGTTATAGACTGCAATAGCAATGGAAGTACAGAAAGTGAAGAATTAAGTGAAGGCGCAACTAAATCTAATAATAACAATGTAGAATTATTTGTTTCTTTGCACATGAATTCTTATAATGGCTCAGCACATGGGACAGAAGCATTAGTTAGTAGCACTAGTAGCGGAGCATATAGTTATGCAAAGAATCTATGTACTAATTTTAATGCATTAGGTTTTACAAATAGAGGGGTAAAAAGTGAAAATTATTATGAAATGAAATATGTTGAAGCACCTAATATTATATTTGAGATTTGTTTTTGCGATAGTGAAACTGATATAGCTATTTATAATAAGTATTCATTTGAACAACTGGCATATAGATTTTGTAATGCCATAGATAGTAATATTCCTAGCAATCCATATAGTTCAACAAGTTCATTAAAATTAGGTTGGAATGAAAATAGTACAGGTTGGTGGTATTGCATCGACATTACTAATGGATATTACTATAAAGATGAATGGAAACAAATTAGTGGAGAATGGTATAGCTTTGATTCACGAGGCTATGCACGTGAATCTGTTTGGATAAAAGACGGAGGAAAATGGTATTGGCTAAAAGATTCATGTGCCATGGCTAAGGCACAGTGGTTATGGATAGATGGAGAATGTTATTGCTTTGATGCAAATGGGGCATTATATGTAGATTGCACTACTCCAGATGGGTATATAGTAGATGAAACTGGTGCATGGGTTCAATAATAAAAAATATTTGATTAGGGATTATAAAGTGGATATAAGTTAATATTGTATTATTTAAGGGTAGTAACAAGTGAAATTTAGTTACTATCTTTATTTTTGATTTTAGGTATCTAGAATAATCACCATTTTCTCTGATGCGCCTAAAATTATGAAAATATATTTATACAAAAATTTACAAATAAATTGACAAACTATATAAAATTGTGATACCTTTTTTAAGGTGTACTTTTAATTTAGTTCAGCGAAACTAAGAAGGGGGATAATATAATGAATAATGAATCATTAGACAACGAGCATGATTTTATAGGGGTGACAGACAAGGTCCCTTTAAAGATGGCAATTCCACTCAGTATCCAACATTTATTTGCAATGTTTGGATCATCAGTTTTAGTACCAATTCTTTTACATATTGATCCAACAACAGTTTTATTTTTTAATGGTATAGGCACTTTATTATATGCAGTTATTACTAAAAGGAAGATTCCAGCTTATTTAGGATCGAGTTTTGCTTTTTTATCACCAGTCGCATTGTTATATAGTCAAGGATATGATTTTCAAACTGTACAAGGTGGCTTTGTAGCTGTAGGAATACTATTTTCAATAATAGCAATTATTGTAGGACGTACAGGTATGGGATGGATTAATAAATTATTTCCACCAGCAGCTATGGGATCAATCGTAGCAATAATAGGTTTAGAACTAGCTAGAACTGCAGCAGATATGGCAGGATTTCCAGTTGGAGGAAGTAATTCGCAAGTTTTAAATACAACTTGGGTAATCGTATCAATGGTAACGTTAATTGCAGTGATTTTATGTAATGTATTGTTAAAAGGATTTCTAAAAGTTATACCTATATTAATAGGTATAGTAGTAGGATATATTACAGCTTTATTTATGGGTATAGTAGATTTTAGTACAATAAACAATGCAAGTTTCTTTGTAGTACCTAATATAAAATTAGCTCATTTTGATATGAATGCAATATTAACAATATTGCCAGCAACATTTGTAGTAGTTGCAGAGCATGTAGGACATTTAAAGGTTACTAGTAGTATTGTAGGAACAGATTTAACACAAGATCCAGGTCTTCATAGATCTTTACTTGGAGATGGATTATCAACTATTATTTCAGGAATGTTTGGTTCAGTTCCAACAACAACTTATGGTGAGAACATAGGAGTTATGGCTTTAACTAAGGTATATAGTGTATATGTAATTTGTGGAGCAGGAATAATATCAATAATTCTGGGATTTTCAGGAAAGATGTCAGCAATTATTAGTACAATTCCTACACCAGTTATAGGCGGTGTTAGTTTTCTGTTATTTGGTACAATAGCAACTTCAGGACTTAGAACTCTTATTGAAGAAAAAGTTGATTTTTCTAAATCTAGAAATTTAATACTTGCTTCAGTAATATTTGTAGTAGGATTAAGTGGAATAAAAGTGGCAATTGGAACTACTGAGTTAAGCGGAATGGGCTTAGCTACAATAGTGGCTATGGTATTAAGTATAACTTTTATAATATTTGATAAACTTGGTATAATGAATGAAAAAGAAGAAAGTGCATCATAGCATTTTCATTAATTAAAATAGCAATAAGGCATCATATGATCAATTTTTATGAAAAGATTGGTTATGTGGTGTCTTAATTTTTTTGTAATAATATATTAAGAAAACATTAACATTGCTGACATAAATATGACAAAAACCAATGATAATATAAGTATATAAAAGGGGTGTTGTTAACATGATAAACGATTATGAAGAGCTAGAAATAAGAAAACAAGTTACAACAAAAGATAAGCAAATATTATTTACTGCATTAGATGGAATAAGTGGATGGAATTTCAATCCTATTGCTGTAATTACTAATGGTATAGAAGATTATTATTTTATATGTAAAGTAAAAACAATAATAGAAAATTTACAAATGAAAATGGCAAAAATATATATTAAAATTCAAGAAAATAAAAAGCCGAGATTACTGAGCATAGAAGAAATAGTATAAGTACAACTTTGAAAAATAGGTATATACAGATTAACATTTAGATAATAAGTTTACTGAATTTCTTATATTTGTAAAGGAAATGTACAGGAAACTTAATTATAATATTCTAGACACAAGACAACAATACAACTAACAATATTTTAAACATCTTAAAAGAAGAGCGATGAAGAGAAATCTTTATTGCTCTTTTTTTATCTAGAATAAGGATTATAAAACAAAATTTAAGAAATTATATAGATTATGTTACAATACTATTATTACAATATAAATAATAGTAAATTATGAGAAATAGAACTTAGATTATAAGTGTATTAATAGGATAAAACTTAATGGGGTGTTAAATGTGAAAAAAACCAAAATAATTGGTATATTTGTGAGTTTACTTGTTGTATGCGTAGTAGCTACAATAGTGGTATTGAAATTTCCAGATAAAAAATCAAATAATGAATTGAATAGTCAAATAGAAAAAATTACTGATGAATTACCAATTAATATAGTTGATGTTCCAGATGAAAGCTCAAAGGTTGATAAAAATGCAAATGGAATAGCTGACCCTATAGATATAGTAAATTCTGCAAGAAAAGAGGCTCAGCAGAAAACTCCATATGTAGATGCGTACTATGTTGGAGGATATCCACCAGATGGGGAAGGTGTTTGCACTGATGTAATATGGAGAGGTTTTAAAGGGATAGATGTATCAATTAAAGACTTGATAGATAATGATATTAAACAAAATATGGCGGAGTATAAGGGTGTAAATGGAAAGCCAGATTCTAATATTGATTTTAGAAGAGTTATAAATCAAGATGTATTTTTCAAAAAAAATTGCATTTCACTTACAACAGAATTTAAAGTTAATGATATTAATAATTTGAAAGAGTGGCAGCCTGGAGATATAATAGTTTTTATTGAGGGATATGAGCATATTGGTATTATTTCAGATAAAAGGGATGAGGAAGGTATTCCATTTGTTATTCATAATTCTCACCCATCTGCATCAGAGGTTAAATTAAGCTGGTTCCATAATCCAATTCATGGCCATTACAGATGGAGATATTAGGCTGGTTATTAAGTAATCTAAGCTTTGAAATAATAAAAACGAATAATATTTTATAATTTACAACGCATAGAGTAGACATATAAATCAAAAGATAAGCACAACATATTCTTATATTAGAGTATGGGGTGTTTTTGTTTTTCTTAAATTTATGAATATATAAATGGATTAAAACAAAAACTATATTTAAATATATATGTTAGGAGTGAAATTCATGAAATTAAAAAAATACATAAAGGTGATAAGTTATTTTATTATTTTTACATTACTTATAGGGACTAATATAGGTGCTAGTATGCCTGATACTGTAAAGATAATTACAGAGAAGGGAATTATAGATACGGTTCATTATGAAAATTATGATCTTAATGTAGAAAGAATTAAAATAGAGGGAAGTGACGATATTGTATATTGCTTAGAAATAGATAAGAAATTTCCATCAGGGCAAACTTTTTTGAAAAATGGGACTAATAATGAACAAATTAATAATGTTATTGCGGCTGGATATCCAAATAAATCTGTGGCTGAATTGAATTTGGATAATGAAAATCAAGCATATTTTGCTACTCAAATCGCTATATGGAGTTCTGTTCAAGGGTATGATGTTAATAAAATAAAGGGTGATAATCCTAAAATATTGAATGCAATAAGAACTATATATAATGATGGGGTAAGTGGAAAATATAAAAATAAAATACAAAGTAAAATATACAAAACAAGTGATGATTCTATTCAAGAAGTAATAATTATATCTCATGATGACTTAATGGATACATTAATGTCAGAAGAAAAAGCAGAATCAGAGCAAATGGAATTTGCACCTCAAGAAGGATAAAAAATTAATTAAAAAATATGTTAAAATTAAGCAAAATTTGAGAATTGTATTGTATTATTAAATAGAAGATGAGAATAATATGAAATTAAAATTGCAAAGTAATATTTTACATATAATAAAGGGCGTGAGAGTAATGGAGGGGTTAATAAATATTAATACATATAAGTCAAATTATAAGATTATAGATATAAAAGTTCTACAAGAAAATTTAATGAATTATAGAAGCTGGTTAAGAAAAACTAATAGAGATGATAAAATAGAGAATTATGAAAAGTTTTTGCAAGCTAAATAGTTGTTGTAAGAGGAAAGAAAAAATTTAATACCAAGATCAAGTTAATGAATAAGCCAAGTGTATCGACACTTGGCTTTTATTGACAGAGATACTTTTAAATGATAATCTTTTGTTGACACATTTTACTAAGGTGGTGAAAAAAAGGTGTTATTAAAGGATTATAGTGAAGAACAGATTAAGAATTTAATTGATATTATTAGAGATTGCGTAAGAGAGAATAGATATACAATATCTTTAGAGGATAACAAAATAGAAAATATTCAATTTATTGAGGAATATAATATAAATGAAAAGAAACGGGTAGATATATTGTTTTATTTGGATTATAAAGACTTTTGTTATGGACTTCAAAATTTGAAGGATGGCGTTGAACAAAATAACCTTTATGTATTTTGTATCCAAAGAGAATTATATAATTTTGATAATAAAAAGGAACTAGTAGATATTTATTTAAAATTTAATATAATATGTAATGAAGCAGAAGAATATAGAACGTTAGTTTCATTGCATAAAAGAAATAAACCAATCACATATCTTTTTAAGTAGAAGTAATTACTCCAATTTTTTAGGAGGGGAAATTTATGAGACATTTAGCATTTTGTGAATATTGTATGAATGAAAATGAGTATGGCGTACATAAAGAAAATAAAACATCAATATTAAAAGATGAAGAAATAAGTTATATAGCTAAAGAAGCTGTTTGTAATAATTGCGGTAATGAGATTTTTGTTTCAGATATATGTGATTATAATCTTAAGACTTTATATGATGAGTATAGAAAAAAGCATAATATAATAAACGTTATAGAACTTAAGCGTATTACAATTAAATATTGTATTAATGACGAAGCTTTATCATTATTATTAGGATGGAGAAAGGAAACTATAAGTAGGTATTTAGATGGAGATATGATTACAAGTTCTCACTTTGATATTCTTAAAAAAATATATGAAAATCCCGCTTATTACTCAATTATTTTACAAACTAATAAAGAAAGAATAGAGCCCATAGATTATAATATAAGTAGACAAGCTGTTAAAAGTGCTTTGAATAAAAATATAACAGAAGAGAAAATTGATGCAGTAATAAAATATCTTTTAATAAGATGTGAAGATTTTACACCTCTTATGCTTCAAAAGTTATTGTATTATGTTCAAGCTTTTTATTATGTATTCACAGATAAGTTTATTTTTAAAGAAGATTGTGAAGCATCTACGAAAGGGCCAGTTTATACTAATGTACATGAGAGGTATGAACAGTTTGGGTATGAAGAAATTAATAAAGAAATACTTGCTAATGACAAATTAAAATTAGAAGATGTTGAAAGAAATGTCGTGGAAAGTGTAATTAAATTCTATAGCTGTTATAGTGGGAAAATATTAGAACAAATGACTCGTAATGAGGCTCCTTGGATGTTAACTAGAACTAATATAATTAATGAGACTAATAAAAGTGAGAACACTAATAGAATAATAGAAAAAAATTTAATTGCAGAATATTTTAAGGGAATAAAAGAAAAATATAATATGATAAATTTATTAGATATACAAAAATACAGTACAGATTTATTTGGTAAAATATCTATGTAAAAACAAAAGAAAGAGGGTACATATGAAAACAACAGTATTATTAATTAGACATGGGGAAACAGAGTGGAACACTTTAGGGAAATTTCAAGGTTGTACTGATATAGCTTTATCTGATGCGGGAATTAAACAGGCAGAGTTATTAAAAGATAGGCTTAAGGGAGATTTCGATTACATATATTCAAGTCCACTTAGCAGAGCTTTTGAAACAGCTAATATATTAGCAACTGGTATTAGTAAAGAGGTTACTGTAGCTCCTGAAATTAGAGAAATTAATTTTGGAGAATGGGAAGGCTTGACAGTACATGAGATAGCTGAAAAGTATCCAGAAGTTTTTAAGGCTTGGAGAACAGATAAAACAGAAAGTTATATTTGTGGCGGAGATTTAAGCATTAACAATGCAGCCAATAGAGCAAAAAAGTGTATATTAGATATAGTTAATCAGCATAAAGGGAAAAAGATTGCAATTGTTGCTCATGGAGGAATTATTAAAGCTGGTCTTATAGGAATATTTGGGTGGGATATGACCATGTATCATAAAATGGCACTTGGAAATACATGTATTAATACATTAACCTTTAATGATGATTTAAAACCAGTATTAGTTGCATTAAATGATACTAACCACTTGAAAAATGATGCTAAAACTGTGTAACTTAGATTTAATAATATTTTATTAGATAAAAATAATCAAAATGCATAATATATATGTTGCAATAAAGTTCTCATATATCTCTTAACCAGCATGTTACAAGCAAATTCTAAAATTCTAAAGTTCTAAAAAATTTTAGAATTTTAGAACTTTTAACTTTAAAATGATTATTGAAATTCATATATAAAAGTTGTCTAAATTAATTCTAAGCAAGAAAAAAACTTTATTACTAAAATAGATAAGAAATTATACTTATCTATTTTAGTAATGATTTATGTAATCAATATGGAATTTAATAAAGCTGTTTTAAATGCATCTATATCATATAATAAGGTTAGTTGGTAAAATTTATCGTAATTTCTCCTTTGCCAGCAATTATTATAACATCTCCCTTCTTAATAGAGCCTAAGGTTATAACTTCATCTACAGTATCAAATCGTTTATAGAATTTTTCATTACTATTAGTATCAACAACTATTAAGCTTGTAATATTATTTGGAGTCAAAAGTTTAGCAGTAGAATTAAGTCCCTTGTCTTCAGAAATATTATAGATTCCTTCTTTATAATCAACAGGGATGGTTATTGCTTTTGAGATTACTGTAAATGAAATTACAGATATTAAAAAAAATATTAAAAATTTAATGATTTTCACTATATATTCCCCACTTTCGTATATTTTCTTTAGCTATAACAAAGTAAAAACTAAAGAATTATTTAGATAAAGTAATAGCTATTTCTCCGGTGCCAACGATAGCAATTAGATCACCATCTCTAATAGAACCTAAGTTAATAACTTGATTCAGAGTATCAAATCTTTTATAAAATTTTTGATTACCATAAGAGTCAACTATTATTAAACTTGATACATTGTCTGGGGTTATAAGCTTAGCAATAGCATTAAATTCTTTGATTTCAGAAATATTATAGATACCTTGTTTGTAAGTATCTGATGTTATAATTGCTTTTGCACTGCTAGTAAAAGCAATTAAGGATATTAAAATAATTATTATAAATGGTTTAATTTTCATTATATGCACCTCACTTAATTATATTTTGTTTAGAATTTATAAAAATATGCACTCAATTATTATTTGATTTTTAAATAATATTAAATAATTAAATAATTTTAATATTTTTAAATAAATGCAAAAAAACAGAGCCCTTTACGGGCTCTTAAAAAGTTGGATCTATAATTTTTTTACGGGGACTTGTATTTCACATAAATAATCATTAGGATTGTTTTCATTACAAGGTGTTTTTATTGGTAATTGACGGGATAGGCCACATATGGTATATCCATTTTCTTCAATCCATTTTCCAAGAAAATTAAAAGCAGGTGCAACATTTGAATATTCACCTGGAACTAAGATACTTGCAGCTTGCTCTATGGGCTTTGTTTCTTTATAAGTAAAACCATCAGCATCTACTAGTAATTCCTCAACGCCCACTACAACTTCTACATCAACTGGTCCTTCTATATAACCTTCAACATGGTAAGTTGCATAACAAAAATTGTTACAAGAAATATTTTTCTCTTGAATATACGTGCCTAACTTAACCCAAAGCATTCCTTCTGCATCGTATGCTGGTATAGTATCTCTTAAAGAAATAATTTTATAGGATGGTACTGATTTTAGTGTAACATTATAATTCATATTGATTTTCTCCCTTTTCAAATTCTTAATTGCATAGTTGATTTTTTTTAGTTTTTCTTCTTCTGTTTTGATATTATTTTTCACCTCATCCTTTTTTTGTTTTAATATGTCTTTCAATTTTTCATCAGATTGATCATTGATAGCAACTGCGATATCCGATACATTAAAACCCATATCACGAAGTGAAACAATGAGATTAAGCGTAGTAATTTGCTTTGCTGAATAATATCTGTATCCAGTAAAGGTGTCTATTTCAGCAGGCTTAAAAAGTCCCATCTCATCATAGTATCTAATCATACGAATAGATACCATTGTTAATTTAGAAAAATCCCCAATCTTAAACATAAAAACCAACTCCTAAAAATAATATCATTGCAATGACAAATTAAGAATAATGCCTCACACCATGTTAGAGTCAATACCTTATTTTATATTTTACCATATTTAATAATAGTACCATTTAAGAATTCAATAATACATAATTAGTGTTAGGTGCTATAATTGAGAATATATTGATGCTAATTTAGCAACACAGTTCAAGAAGCAATTTCATAAATAAGATATTCTTTTTATAGGAGGTGATGACATGGAAAATTGGGAAATAGTAAATGCAGTGCAACGAATGCAGGATTATATAGATAATCATATTATGGAGGAAATTACTCTTAATCAGCTTTCAAAAGTTGCAGGATATTCAGCATGGCATAGTGCAAGAATTTTTAAAAAGCTTTTAAATAAATCACCATTTGAATATATTAGAGCGCTTAGGCTTAGCAGGGCTGCTTTAGTTTTACGTGATGAACAACCAAAAGTAATTGATGTAGCTTTTGATTTTGTATTTAGTTCTCATGAAGGATTCACAAAAGCGTTTTCAAAACAATTTGGTATTTCTCCAAGAAAATATATTCAAAATGCACCGCCAATTGGTCTATTTATTCCTGATAGTATCCGTGATTATTACGTTATATTAAAAAAAGGAGAGATTGTTATGGAAGAAAAGAAAGAAAAAAATGCAATTTTTGTTCAAGTAGTGGAGCGTCCATCGAGAAAAGTATTACTAAAGAGAGGGATCGAGGCATCTGAATATTTTGCTTATTGTGAAGAAGTGGGCTGTGATGTTTGGGGAGTTCTTACTAGTGTGAAAGAAGCACTTTATGAGCCCGTTGGAATGTGGCTACCAGATCATTTGATAAAGAATGGTACTTCAAAGTACGTTCAAGGTGTAGAATTGCCATTAGATTTTGATAAAAAGGCTCCAGAAGGATTTGAAATCATAGATCTTCCACCATGCAAAATGATGGTATTTCAAGGAGAACCTTATGAGGATGAGACTTTTATGGACGAAATTTCAAATGTGTGGAAAGCAATTGATAATTATAATCCTGAAATATATGGATTTGAATGGGCAGAAGATATGGCACCAAGATTTCAGCTCTGTCCAATGGGGTATAGAGGATATATTGAGGCAAGACCAGTAAAGCAGATAACAAAAGAAAATAAGAATAATTTCTAAGTTATCATTAAGATGGTTTTCTGAGTTATATAAAATCAACACTAATTAAAATTAAATATAACAAATAAAGACACCGTATTGTTCAAAAGAATGATACAGTGTCTTTATTTTACAAAATATGCTATGATAGGAGTATATTACTAACAAAATGATGAAAAATGTTTTTAGCTGGTGAGATTATGTATATTATAGAAAGGATTTGATATATATGACTGATTTTAATATTTTTTTATTTGATGATTTTGAAACATTAGATGTATTTGGACCTGTAGAGATAATTGGACAATTAGAGGAGGTATATACAATGAAATTTTTCTCTATAAAAGGTGGAATAATAACCAGCAAACAAAAAACACAAATAGTTACTAAACCATATACGGAGGTAGACTTCAATGGAATTTTATTTATTCCAGGTGGAAAAGGTACACGGAAACTTGTACATGATGAGGATACAATATTAATATTAAAGAAAATTGCAAAAAGCTCATTGTATTGTATTACAGTTTGTACTGGAACTGCATTACTTGCAAAAACAAAATTACTTAATGGAGTTAAGGCAACTAGTAATAAAAAAGCATTTGATTGGGTAAAATCTATGAATTTAGAAGTACATTGGATATATAAAGCAAGGTGGGTGAATGATAATAAATATTATACATCATCAGGGGTTTCAGCTGGTATGGATATGATACTTGGATTTATTTCTGATAAATTTGGCAAGGAAAAAGCAATGGAAATAGCTGATAGTATAGAATATGTTTGGAATGACAACCCGGAAGAGGATATGTTTGCAAAGTAATTTTAAATTAGGTTTTAGATTTTTTTAAGCCACATTATTCAGAAATGAATTTGTGGTATTTTTTTTTGAAGCAATAATAATTTCACTTGACATTAGCCTAAGGCGAAAGTTTAAAATAATATTTACGGGGAGATGATATAAACATGAATAAAAAATATAATATTAATGAAGTAGCTAAAATATTTAATATCACAACTAATAAAATTAGGTATTATGAGGAAAAACAATTGCTAGAGCCTCTGCGTGATAGCAATAATGAATATAGAATATTTGATGAAAAAGATATATTTAAGTTGCAGGCAATATTGTTATATAGATCCATAGGACTACCAATTAAAGAAATACAAGATATATTAAAAAATAACACTAATGCTAATTATTTAAATCACTTTAATAAGCAGTAGAAAATCGTAAATAGTCAAATTCATAGATTAACTACAATTAGGGAATCCCTTGAAAATATAATTGATAATATTTATGAAAATGATAGTTGCAAGATAGATAATAACATATTAGGTATTATAGAAAAAACCTATGAACTAAATAAAATTAAAGAGAATTGGAAAGATAGATGGGATTTTGATAGTTGGGCTAGAAATTACGATAAAGATGTTAGAGAAGATAAAGGCGCTTTAAAAATCTATGCAAATTATGATTCAATATTAGATAAAGTTTATAATTTAGCTGTTGATTCAAATATAAACAAGCCATGCATATTAGAAATTGGAGTTGGAACAGGGAATTTGTCAGGAAAATTTTTAGATAAAGGCTATAATATTATTGCTATAGATCAATCTATAGAAATGCTAAATGTAGCTAAGGAAAAATATCCAAAACTCAAAGTTAGGTTAGGGGATTTTTTGAAAATACCATATAGCAATAAGACTTTTGACATAATAGTTTCTACATATGCTTTTCACCACTTAAATAATAATGAAAAATCAATAGCAATAAAAGAAATGGCTAGAGTACTTGAAGATAATGGCAAAATAGTTATAGGTGATTTAATGTTTAAAAGTAATAAAGATAAAGATAATATATTCCAAAAGTTGACTGGTGAACAAATTGAAGAAATAAATGATGAGTATTATTCATATATAGACTTTTTAAAAAGTGAATTCAAAGAGATTAACAAAGAGCTAAAATATACAAGAATAGATAATTTAATTTATGTAGTAGAAATACAATAGGTAAAATAAATTTTTAAATTAATGGAGGAATAACATGAGTAAATCAATAAACATAGTCTTAAGAGAATTAAAAATTGAAGATTTAGAGGATTATTTATACTGGAATCATCCTTCACGTGAATTCCATAAGTTCAATGGTCCTTATTTTGCAAAAGATAATGAAGAGGAATTAAAAATATGGATAGATGGGTTGAAAGGCAGATTTGTAAATGGAGAAAAAAACGTATTTAAGGATAAAAAATTAATAGCAAACAAAGATACTGATGAGATAATAGGTCAAGTGAATTGGTATTGGGAATCACAAGAAACTCTTTGGATGGAAGTTGGAATTGTTATTTTTAATGAGGATTATTGGGGAATTGGGATAGGATATGAAGCTTTGAAAATATGGATTGACCTTATTTTCAAGCAAAACCCAAAACTTATAAGGATTGGATTATCAACTTGGTCTGGAAATAAAAGAATGATGAAACTATCTGAAAAGCTAGGTTTAAAAAAAGAAGCAGTTTATAGAAAAGCAAGAATTGTTGATAATGAATATTACGATTCTGTGAGTTATGGTATATTGAAAGAAGAATGGGAAATGTTAACTAAATAGAAAATAGCAAAAAAAGCCACTAAACTTATTTAGTGGCTTTTATCAAGGCTTCTAATTATATCAAGACTTCTAGTTAAGGATAACATAAGGGGACTTATAAGTCTAGCAAGTAAAAAAAGGCTACTTCTCATGGTTTAAATATGAATTTTGTTGAAGCATTAAATACTCAAAATATAGAAATTAATGAGAGTTGTGTTGTTGTATAATTTCATAATTATTTATAACTAAATGTAAAGGTTATGTTATGAAAAAATATGGACATATGATATAATTTTGAGGATGAAAGAATTTGAAGTAAGAATATATAATTATTAAAGTATATAGATATACACATAAGGCACAATCAAAAAAATAACAAGTCCATTTGCCAGCCTATTTTCCATCATGCTGCGTCGGCAAATTGACCTAATAGGCCTGCTATGAGGGCAATTCATCTCCTTGCCTGATGAAAAATATTCATGGTAACTTTGGACTTGTTATTTATTTTCATGTGCCTAAGAAAAGTGCTTTGGAAGGAGGGAAACATGGATTATACTAATTTACATGATAAGAAGCAATTTGATAAATTTCAAAATGAAATACAGCAGTTTAATAATAATTGCAATTATAACAAATCTACTACAATATTATTAGAGTCCATAAAGTGTTTTGAAGACCATCCAGGATTGCATTATCTTTTAGCACTTACTTACTACAAGTGTAAAGAATATTTAAAAGCAACTGAATGTTTGAAAACAGCTATATATTATGATGAAAATAATAATAAGTATTTGGGGCTTATAGGATGTTGCTTTTTTCAAATTAATGATTTTGAAAGTGCATATAATTATGCTAGAAAGGCATATGAAATAGATAATTATAACTTAGATGCAATAATAACTTTAGGAAAGATAGAACTTTTTCGCCATAATTATGATGAAGCCCTTCAATATGCAACTTTAGCTGTAGAAATTGATAGTGATAATTTTAAAGCAATAAGATTGTTAAGTAAATGTTACATAGCTCAAGGTGAAGATGAAAGTGAAATTTTAAGTGTATTAAATAAGGCTAAAACTTTAGGTAATGATGATGAGCTTGATTATGATATAATTAAGTTTTTATATATTAATGGTGAGTATTTTGAGTGTTTAAAAGAATGTAAAAAAAGCATAGTAGAAAATTCGGATTCATATATTGCGCAAAAGGCAGCAAAATATGTTTCGAAAATATATGAAAAAGTAATGAAAAGTCGCGCTAGAATGAGTCGAGAATTAGAACTTGGTAGTGAAATAGATGGAAATAATGAATCAAATTCAAAAGAAGAATTTCATATAACTGAAAGCAAAGTAAAATCGTCAATAGATGATATTATAGATATGGGATTTAAAAATGAAGATTTAGAAAAACCTAAAGAAGATAAAAGTATAGATAAAGATGTTAAGAATGAAGAAGAATTAGAAAAGACAACAGATAGACATAAGAAAATCAAAGACAATAAGAAAAGTTCATCAAACAGAGGTGAACTTGAAACTGAGGAGAATAATGAAAGTAGAAATTCAAAATCCTTAGAAGAAGCTTTAAGTAAGCTTGACTCATTAATTGGTTTAGATAATGTTAAAACTGAAATAAAAAGAATAGTTCAACTTATTAAATATGAAAATAACAGAGCAAATGTACTTGGGATTGAAAAAGGTAGCAATCAATCTTATCATTTTGCTTTTTTAGGTAATCCAGGGACTGGAAAGACTACAGTTGCTAGGTTAATTGGAGATATATTTTATTATTTAGGAATACTTGAAAAAGGCCAATTAGTAGAGGTTGATAGAAGTGTAATTGTTGGACGTTTTATAGGAGAAACTGCAAAGCTTACTAAAAAGGCTATAGATAATGCTATGGGGGGAATCCTTTTTATAGATGAAGCCTACTCTTTATCAAAAGGTGGAGAGGGAAGCAATGACTATGGATCAGAAGCTATAGAAGTTCTAATTAAGGCCATGGAAGATAATCGCGATAAATTCACTGTTATTTTAGCAGGGTACACAAAGGAAATGAGAAATCTAATGAAATCAAATCCTGGACTTAAAAGTAGAATTAATTTAGACATTGAATTTGAAGATTATAAGGATTACGAATTAGTTAAAATTGCAAAGAGCATGGCCAGTGGTGATTATTATATATTTAATGAAGACTCAGAAAAGGCATTTTTAGAGAAAATAAAAATAGAACAAGTAGATGAAAATTTTGCTAATGCTAGGGTTGCAAGAAATATTTTAGAAGCTGCAATACGAGAAAAAGCCTTTAGAATTGGTGATAGTGAAGTTTCTAAAGAGGAACTTGTGACTTTAACTTCAGAAGATTTTGGTATAAATCTTGAGTTTAATGCTCGTAATAAGATGGAAGAATTGCAAGGTGAATTAGATAATTTAGTTGGACTAAGTGATGTAAAAAATATTATAAAAGGAATATTAAATACCTTAGAACTTCAGCATAGAAAAAAAGAAATGGGTATAGAATGTGAAGATATTTCTTTAAATATGATATTTTCAGGAAATCCAGGTACAGGAAAAACTACAGTTGCAAGAATTATAGGTAAAATTTTAAAAGCCATTGGAATTCTAAAAAAGGGACATATGGTTGAAGTTACACGTTCAGACTTAGTTGGAGAATATGTTGGGCAAACTGCTCCAAAAACCTTGAATAAAATAAAGGAAGCTTATGGTGGAGTATTATTTATTGATGAAGCCTATAGCTTAAATGGAAGCGGCTCAAATGATTTTGGACGTGAAGCTATAGCAACTTTAATAAAAGAAATGGAAGACAATAGAGACAAGCTTGTTGTAATAATGGCTGGATATACAAGAGAAATGAAAGGTTTGCTAGATTTAAATCCAGGTATTGAAAGTAGAGTTAAGTTTACAGTAGAATTTTCTGATTATAAGTCAGATGAATTAATGGAAATATTCCAAGGGTTATGTAAAAAAGAAAGCTATGAACTTTCAGAAGAAGCAAAAGAAGAATTGGACTCTATATTCCAAGTACAGTATGAAAACAAAGATAAAAATTTTGGAAATGGAAGATTAGTTAGAAAATATTTTGAAAATGTAAAAATGAAACAAGCTGATAGAGTTATTAAAGATGATATAAGGGTGAAAGAAGAGATTCTTAAGATTATTTTTGAGGATGTATAGATAATATAGATGAAAACTTTAATGATATTTGTAAAACATCTATATTAATATTTTAGTCTTTTGAAGATCATTATAAATTTATGTATTTAAAGTGCAGTGATTAAGAAAAAGAAAATAATCAAAAAAGTCTTACGTGTTAATATGCAGTAAGGCTTTTCTTTGATTGTAATTAATTATCATGAAAAATGATATGATATAAGATAAAATTATGATGAAAGGCTAAATTTGACACGTTTTTCTAGTAATACTATAATAAAGGGATATTATTTGCCAAGCATATTTAAAGCTAATATAATTGAAATTATGATGTATGAAAGGATATGAAAAATTAAATGAATACTAACGCTAGTAAAAGTTTTATAAAAAGAGATCTTAATGCAACAAAAGATAAAAAAAGAAATTTTAAACAAATAAAAACATTATTTAATTTAAGTGAAAAAAATGAATTTACTCTTGATGATCAGACTTGGGATGATTTAATAATGGATGAGGTATTTCATGAAGTAGATAGGACTTATTCAACAGAAGGAGAAGCATCATTATATGAAATGCTTAGAAATCCAATTATGGATGAAGAAAAACTAAAAGAAAGAGGCAAGTTAATAGATTTATTTAAAGAGGATTTAGATTTAACAGTAGATTTGAGACAAATACTCTACAATATGATTTATGATAGTAAAAATAGATTAATAGAAATGCTAAATGAATTCCTGTCAGTTAGCAAGTTAAAGTATTATCTTTACTCAATTTTGGGAATTTTACCTATAGTGACGATATTAGCTGCTATTATATTTAAAGAACCTAATTTTATGATGATATTAATGGTAAATATATTTGTAAATATGTATTTTCATAATAAAGAAAATGATACTATAAATGTCATAGGACTTGTTTATTTAAGGGATTTGATAAATGCAGCTAAAAAATTATCGGGTATTAAAAATCATGAAATTAAATCATACACGATTAAAATGAAAAATTTACTAAAGGAATTAAGTAATATAGATAAGTCAACTTATTTGCTTAAGGTGCTTAATTCTTTTGGAGGACTTTTAGAGGTTTTTTCTATTCCGTTTTTAATAGAAGAAATTACATATTATAGAATAAGCGGTAAATTGCTTGGGGAAAAAGACAAAATATTAGAATTATATTATTTAGTTGGAGAGCTTGATGCGTTAACTTCAGTTGCAATTTATCAAATTAATAATGCAGAAAAATGCAGCACTCCAAAGTTTATTAAAGAAACTTCATTAAAAATAACAGAGGGGATACATCCACTTCTTAAAAAGCCAGTTGCAAATTCCGTTGATATATCTAAAAAAGGAATTGTTTTGACTGGGACAAACATGTCTGGGAAGTCTACATTTTTAAGAATGATAAGTACAAATATACTTTTGGCCCAGACTTTTAATTTTGTTTTAGCTAAAGGATATGAGGGATGTTTCTTAAATGTTGTATCATCAATAAGTCCAAAGGATGATATTGTAAATGGAAAGAGTTATTACTTAGCAGAGGCAGAATGTATTTTAAGAATAATAAAAGCATCAGAAAATGAGATTCCAGTTTTTTGTCCAATAGATGAAATTTTTAGAGGAACAAATCCCCTTGAAAGAATATCTTCTTCAGCTGAAATTTTGAATTACATTAATAAAAGGAATGGTATTTGCATTGTAGCCACTCATGATAGAGAACTTTCAGATATGCTTAAGGAAAATTATGATTTCTATTATTTTAGTGAAGATGTAGATAGTAAAGTTGGATTAAAGTTTGATTATAAGCTTAAGAAAGGCATATCTAAAACAAGAAATGCAATTAAACTTTTAGAATATATAGGATATCCAAAAGAAATAATAAAAAATTCATATAAGAGAGTGGAACGAATGGAAGGATATGTTTAGTTAAATAACTGAAAAATAAGCCTGTAAATTTTTATTTTATGAAAATATACAGGTTTATTTAAAAAATTTACCAAAAAAATTCACTTTATGTATGAAATTTATGAAAAAAAGGTTATAATGATATAATAGTGATAGTGGATGATAAAAAAAGATGAATGAATACAGATGATTTTTAATATTACAAATGTGTATTTATTCAAGTTTTTTTATAATAATTATAAAAAGATGTATGAAGAGATGTTAAAGCGTAGATACACTAATTTTATTTTTAATCTTTGCAAAATTAAACATGATTAATGCTTAGACAAAATAGATCTTCTAAAAGTGTAAACTTTCATGAGCATAATGCTGCAAACGGAATTATAACATCTTCGGTACATTAAAAAATAAGATTATGAAATAATGAAAAATTTAGTAGTAACTAAGTTCTGTTTTTCATACATTTAGTTACAAGTTAGGAGTTAAAATGGCAAATAAGAATAAAAACAAAAGCAAGATAAAGATAATACCTCTAGGAGGATTAGGTGAAATAGGGAAGAATATAACTGCCTTTGAATATGAAGATGAGATAGTAATTATAGATTGTGGATTAGCATTTCCAGATGAAGACCTTTATGGAATTGATCTTGTAATTCCCGATGTATCATATTTAGTGAAAAATAAAGATAAGGTAAAGGGATTCTTTATTACTCATGGACATGAAGATCATATAGGAGCGCTTCCATATGTTTTAAAACAAATTAATGCACCTTTATATGCTACAAAATTAACTATGGGGTTAATTGAAAGTAAATTAACAGAACATAATATACTTAGTGATTGTACATTAAATGTAGTAAAAGCAGGGGATATAGTAGAAATAGGTAGCTTCCAAATGGAATTTATTAGAACAAATCATAGTATAGCAGATAGTTGCTCTATTGCGCTGCATACACCTGTAGGAATAATTGTACATACTGGTGATTTTAAAGTGGATTTTACACCAATTGATGGAGAAGTTATTGATTTGCAAAGATATGCACAGTTAGGGAAAAAAGGTGTAGTACTTTTAATGGCTGAGAGTACTAATGCTCTTCAAAAAGGTTATACAATGTCAGAAAAGACTGTAGGTGAAACTTTAGAAAGTCTTTTCAATAAAGCAACTGGAAGAGTTATAGTAGCTACATTTGCATCTAATATTCATAGAGTTCAGCAAATTGCAAACGCTTCTGTAAAAAACGGTAGAAAAATTGCTTTTAGTGGAAGAAGTATGGAAAAAATAAGTGAAGTTGCTAGAACTCTTGGATATTTGTTTATACCAGAAGAAATGATAATAGATTTAAATGACATTAAAAAATATTCGAGTGAAAGAATTACAATAATAACAACTGGAAGCCAAGGCGAACCAATGGCAGCACTTACAAGAATATCATCAGGAACTCATAGGAGTATCCAAATAGAAAAGGGTGATACGATTATTATTTCTGCAACTCCAATACCTGGAAATCAAAAGGCTGTATCTAATGTTATAAATGATTTGACAGAAAAGGGCGCAGATGTAATATATAACGCAATAAGGGATATACATGTTTCAGGTCATGCTTGTGAACAAGAGCTTAGATTGATTCATGCTTTGTTAAAACCTAAATTCTTTATGCCTATACATGGCGAATATAAGCACTTAATAGGCCATGCTAAAATTGCAGAAAACATGGGCATGGATAAATCAAATATATTTGTATTAGAAACAGGAGAAATATTAGAATTAGCTAGAACTAAAGCACAAATAGCTGGTAAAGTTCCATCAGGAAGAATACTTATAGATGGAATTGGAGTAGGAGATGTTGGTAATGTAGTCCTACGAGACAGAAAAAACTTAGCTGAAGATGGTATTATAACAGTTGTAATAGCTATAGATAGGCAAAATAAAATAATATTATCTGGACCAGATATTATTACAAGAGGATTTGTATACGTTAGAGATTCTGAACAACTAATTAGAGATATTAGGGCAATAGTTATTAAAAGTGTAGAGAGATGTTTTAATAATAATATAACTCAATGGTCAGATATAAGAAATACTATAAGAAGAGAAATAGATAGTTTTGTATACACAAAAATGAAAAGAAAACCTATGATTTTACCTGTGATAACAGAAATATAAATTTAAACTAAAACAGACTAGATATGAAGTGTTATGTAATGTAGCACTTTATTTGTCTATGTTTTTTTGAATGTGCCTTATATAAAAAGTTATTTACCATATACGTAATTATAAATATTTATAAGGTGAGATTTTATCAAAATATATAAATGGTACCAAAGAAGGAGGGCGATGTCTTATGGATAGTAGAAAAGTGTTAATTGAGAAATCTCATAGGAGAAGCGAAAGCTATGGAGTTGAAAAAAAATCAAGTTATTCAAGGAAGATTCTTTTTGGAGAAGAATTAGAAAACATACTAAATGAGAATAAAGAATTAATAGACATATCTAAACTATACATTGACATGGTTTTCTCTGCTGTTATGGATAATGAATTTATTATAGTATTAACAGATAATAATGGATGTATTTTATATATAAAAGGAGCGGAAGAAAATAGTAGCAATATAAATTGTGTTAATATTAAGGTTGGAGCTTATATGGATGAACAAAATATAGGAACTAATGCTATGGGAACTGCTATTTCCGAAGATAAATGTGTTCAAATAACTGCTAGGGAACATTATATAGTTGGTCTTCAAGGGCTAACATGTTCAGCTGCACCTATTCACAATACAACTGGAGAGATTATAGGAACTTTAAATTTAACTGGTAGAAGTAATATGGAACATCCACATACCTTAGGACTCGTAGTATTTGGGGTAAAGGCCATTGAAAATGAATTGGATAACAAAAAAATAAATGATATATTAACTCAAACTTACAATTACATGGAAAGTGTTATAGATAATTTTGATAAGGGTATTATGATTTTAGATAAAGAAGGAAAAATAACTAATATTAATAAATTTGGAGCAGAAATATTTAATAGGGATAAAGATGCGTTGATAAAAGAAGAAGTACATTATATTTTACCGGATTTAGGAAATATATTAGTAGAAATAGATACAGATGAAAGTATTGTTATTAAAGAAGTGAAACTTAAACATACAAGTAAATATAAAACTAAATTAGTTTTTAAAGGAATTAGACAAAAGGAAAAGATAATTGGAATAGTTGTAACCATGAGTAATGAGAAAGAAGAAAAGGATATCAAAGATGCAACTGGAGCTTTTTTAACTTTTAATGATATTATAGGAGAAAGTGCAGCTATTGTTAATGTAGTGACAAACAGTAAACTTATTTCTAATAGTCCTTCAACTGTTTTAATTCAAGGAGAAAGTGGGACTGGAAAGGAAGTTCTAGCACAAGCTATGCATAATTATAGTTTGAGAAGAAACAATAAATTTGTAGCAATAAATTGTGGCGCGATACCTGCAAACTTAATAGAGAGTGAATTGTTTGGATACGAAGATGGAACTTTTACTGGTGGAAAAAAAGGTGGAAAGATGGGAAAATTTGAAATCGCTAGTGGTGGGACTTTATTTCTAGATGAGATAGGGGAAATGCCACTAGAGATGCAAGTTAATTTACTTAGAGTACTTCAAGGTGGCAGATTAACTAGGCTTGGGGGAGACACAGAAATTCCTATTGATGTTAGAGTAATTGTAGCTACAAACAAAAACTTAAAAAAAGAAGTTGAAAAGGGAAATTTTAGAGAAGATTTATATTATAGATTATGTGTTATTCCAATAAAATTACCACCTTTAAGAGAACGAAAAGGTGATGTGGAAAAACTTATAGAATATTTTTTGAGAATAAAGTCTTTTAAGTTAAATAAGGTAATGCCAAAGATTGCAGAAAATTTATATAATAACTTGCTGTCATATAATTGGCCAGGGAATATTAGGCAGTTAGAAAATTATATAGAAAATATAGTTAATTTAGATGGAAATATATCATTTGATTTATGGGAAGAAAATGACGAGAAAATAAATCAAGTAAACCATAAGGATAGGGAAATGACAGAGACAAGATTTCATGAAAATCAAGAAGCTAAAAAAGATAATTTTGATTTGGAATCATTAGAAATAAACATAATTAAAGAAGCTATGAAAGCATATGATCATAATATGACTAAAGCAGCTAAGGCTTTAGGAATAAGCAGAAATACATTATATTTAAAAATAAAGAAACACAAAATATAAATGTCCTAAAATAATACAATGTCCTAAAATCATACAATAATAATTTGGTTGACTGTATGATTTTAGGACATGAGTTTGTGGCAAAAGATTTACAAATGGGTGGTTCAGAGAGATTGACAAAATAATAACAATTTGGCATGGGTTTTGCTATATATATTTATAGAGGTTTAATATATGTTGCAATTAAGTTTGTAAATAAAACACAATTTTGTGATTTATATGTAATAAACCAATAAGGCACACTCAAAAAAATAACAAGTCCATTTGCCAGCATATTTTTCATCATGCTGCGTCGGCAAATTGACCTAATAGGCCCGCTATGAGGGAAATTCGTCTCCTTGCCTGATGAAAAATATTCATGGCAACTTTGGACTTGTTATTTTTTTTCATGTGCCTAACTAAATCAAGATAGATAAATTTTAGGAGGAGTTAATTATGGCACGTTTTACTTTACCAAGAGACATATATCATGGAGAAGGATCTCTACAAGAACTTAAAAATTTAAAAGGTAAAAAAGCTTTTGTAGTAGTTGGCGGTGGCTCTATGAAAAAATTTGGATTCCTTAAACAAGTTGAAGATTATTTAAAAGAAGCAGGAATGGAAGTAGAATTATTTGAAGGTGTAGAGCCAGACCCATCTGTAGAAACAGTAATGAAGGGTGCAGAAGCCATGAGAAACTTTCAGCCAGATTGGATAGTTGCAATTGGTGGAGGATCACCAATAGATGCAGCAAAGGCTATGTGGATATTCTATGAATACCCAGAGTTTACTTTTGAACAAGCAGTTATTCCATTTGGATTACCAGAACTTAGACAAAAAGCTAAATTTGTAGCTATTCCATCAACAAGTGGTACTGCTACAGAAGTTACAGCTTTCTCAGTAATAACAGATTATAAAGCAAAAATTAAATATCCTTTAGCTGACTTTAACATAACTCCAGATATAGCTATAGTTGATCCAGCACTTGCTCAAACTATGCCTAAGCAATTAGTTGCTCACACTGGAATGGATGCATTGACTCATGCAATAGAAGCATACACTGCATCATTTAGATCAAACTTTTCAGATCCATTAGCTATTAAAGCAATAGAAATGGTTAAAGCAAATTTATTTAAATCATTTGAAGGAGATAAAGAAGCTAGAAATTTAATGCATGAAGCTCAATGTTTAGCTGGAATGGCATTCTCAAATGCATTACTTGGAATAGTTCACTCAATGGCTCATAAAGTAGGTGCTGTATTCCACATACCTCATGGATGTGCTAATGCAATCTTCTTACCATATGTAATTCAATATAACAGAACAAAATGTGAAGATAGATATGCTGATATAGCTAGAACATTAAAATTAGAAGGAAATACAGATGCAGAATTAACTGATTCATTAATTAAAATGATTGATAAAATGAATGATGAATTAAGTATTCCTCATTCAATGAAAGAATATGGAATTGAAGAAGCAGAGTTTAAATCTTATCTTACATTTATCGCTCATAATGCAGTTTTAGATGCATGTACAGGATCAAGTCCTAGAGAAATAGATGATGCTACAATGGAAAAGCTATTTGAATGCACATATTATGGAACTAAAGTTACATTCTAATATGGCTTAATATAATTAAAATGCTCATAATTTCAACATAACATATAAACAAGGGGCTGTTTTGCTAAATGATTATCTTTTAATCATTATAAGCAACAGCCTTTTGTTATTGTATAGGAGAATATGATTAAATTCTATTTCTTATCATACCCATTTCGTTAAATTAACCAAATTATAACATAGTTTAAAATAAGGCCATGAGAAATATATTAATAACATTTCAACTACTCGCACAAATGTTATAATAGTAATATGAGATAACAATATTTCACAAGGAGGATAAGACTATGGGGGATTTTACTATTAATTCATATGACAAACACTTTAGTTTGAAAGATTTTAACCCAGATGATACTAATGGACTATTAAAAGGAAACGTAAAAGCAGAATATGAAAAGCTACAAGAGAAGTTTAGTGAACTTCAGGATGTGTTCTATGCAGCAAAAAAATATAGGCTATTAATTATACTGCAAGGAATGGATTGTAGTGGTAAGGATAGTACTATTAAAAAAGCATTATCAGGAGCAAATCCCATTGGATTTAATGTTGAGAATTTTAAAGTACCAAATCAAACAGAATTAGATCATGACTATCTTTGGAGGATACATAATAAAACACCAAGAAAAGGTGAAATTACGGCTTTTAATAGGTCATACTATGAAGATGTTCTTGTTCCACGTGTTCATAACACTATCGATGATAATATTATTTTTAGTAGATTTAGGGAAATCAATGAATTTGAAAAATATCTAGTTAATAATAACACAATTGTATTAAAGTTCTTTTTGCATATATCAAAGGAATTTCAATGGGAAAAGTTGAAAAATAGATTGGAGTCTCCAGAAAAGAATTGGAAGTTTTCAGTGGCAGATCTAAAGGAAAGAAAATTTTGGGACAGATATCAAGAATGTTATTCAGATGTTATTTCAAATTGCAGCACAAAAGAAGCTCCTTGGTATATAATTCCTGCAAATCATAGATGGTTTAGGGACTATATTATATTGAAAACTATTGTGAAAGCCATGGAAGATTTAAATTTGGAGTATCCACCTTTAGATGGAAATATTGAAGAATTTATGAAGGAATTGAATGAAAGTAAGTAGCTAAACTTAATTGTTGCTAAAAAGGAGTCAGTTAAAGGAGAAAATAAACATGGATAAATTGGTAGTGTATCTAATTGGGACTTTTTTTGTAATTGGAGGAATTGATTATATACTCGGAAGTCCTTTAAAGCTTGGTGTAAAATTTGAGGAAGGGATAAAGACAATGGGAGCGTTGGGTATTGGCATGATAGGAATATATTCGTTAGCTCCTATATTATCGAATTTTTTATCTACTATAATTATTCCTATATCTAGAGTGTTTCATTTAGATCCTTCTATATTCTCGGCAGCGTTTTTAGCTGTAGATATGGGCGGGTATCAAATAGCTACTAAGCTGGCATTAACTAAGGAAATGGGCATGTTTTCAGGAATTATTATAGCATCCACTTTAGGTGCAACTATTAGTTTTTCAATACCTGTTGCTCTTGGAATGATTTCTAAGGAAGATGAAAAGTATTTTTCTAAAGGGGTTATGATTGGTATTATTACTATACCTATTGGATGTCTTGTAGCTGGATTATGGCAAAAAATAAATTTTAATATTTTGGTATGGAATCTCCTGCCAATATTTATTTTTGCTATTGTCTTGGGAATAGGATTATTAAAATTTCATAATGTTTTAATGAAAGGGTTTAATATTTTTGGAAAGCTAATAATGGCCTTAAGTGTCGTTGGATTACTATTACAGGGAATAGAGGCTATATTTCAATTGAAGATTGTCTCTGGGCTGGCACCACTTTCTGAATCTACATACATAGTTGGTAAAATAGCATTTGTTTTAGCTGGAGCATATCCAATGCTGGAAGTTATAAATCGCATTTTTAAAAATAGTCTTGAAAAAATAGGTAAGAAATTCGGAATTAACGAAGTTGCAGTAGCAGGTATTTTAGGAAACTTAGCTAGTAACCTTTTGATATTTGGAACTTATAAAGAAATGGATCCTAAGGGTAAGGTGATTTGTACTGCATTTGCAGTAAGTGGAGCTTTTGTATTTGGTGGTCAGTTTGGATTTGTGTCAGGAATAGCGCCTGAAATGTTAGGAGCGTTTATTATATCTAAACTTACAGCTGGAATAATTAGTATTGTACTAGCTACAAAGTTGTATGAACGTGAAGAGAAAAATATAAGCTTAAAGAAAGTGAAGGTATAAAATATGAAAATTAAAGATAGGGTTGAAAACTTAAGAAAATTAATGAAGGAAAACAAAATGGATGCTTACATAATTCCGAGTTTTGATGCTCACATGAGCGAGTATGTAGCAGATTACTTTAGAGGCAGAACATGGATATCTGGCTTTACAGGTTCAGCAGGAACAGCGGTAATTACATTAGAAGATGCTGGATTATGGACAGATGGTAGATATTATATTCAAGCTGAAAAACAACTTGAAGGTTCTGGAATCAGATTATTTAAAGGAGCAGAACCAAGTGTACCTTCTTATACAGAGTGGCTTAACGATACCCTTAAAGAAGGAAGCATTGTTGGTTTTGATGGGAATGTTTTTTCAATAGACATGGTTAAAGATATGGAAAAAGAATTTAAAGCAAAGAAAATATCGTTAAAAATAGAAAAAGATTTACTTAATGAATTGTGGGAAAATAGACCAGAAATGCCTAAGGGTTCAGTTTTTCTACATGAAGTAAAATATGCAGGTAAGTCTAGAACACAAAAACTAAGTGAAGTAAGAGAAGAAATGAAGAAGCATAATGCAAATTATTACTTATTAACTTCATTGGATGATATTGCATGGCTTTTAAATATAAGAGGAGCTGATGTAGAAAATAATCCAGTTGTAATTTCTCATGTAATAGTAGCAGAAGATAAATGTTATTTATTTGTTGATTCGTCAAAGGTATCTAATGATGTTAAATTAGAATTAGTAGCTGAAGGTGTTAAGCTTAAAGGCTATGATGAAATACAAAAGTTTTTAGAAGGACTCACAAGTAAAGATACAATTTTATTTGATAAGACTAGAACAAATATATGCTTATATAATGCCATTAACATTGATACAACGAAAATAGAATCACCTAATGTTACTACTAACTTAAAAGCTATTAAAAATGAAATTGAGACAGAAAATTTAAAAGCTTGTGAAGTGCAAGATGGAGTAGCTATGGTGAAATTTATAAAATGGCTAAAAACATCTGTTGGTAAAGAAGAAATTACAGAAATTTCAGCAGCAGACAAATTAGAAGGCTTCAGACGCGAAATAGAACTATTTGCAGGTCTTAGCTTTGATACGATAGCAGGATATAAAGAACATGCTGCAATGATGCATTATAAAGCAAGTAAAGAAACTCAATATACTCTAAAAAATGAAGGATTCTTATTAGTTGACTCAGGTGGACAATATTTTAATGGGACAACAGATACTACAAGAACTATAGTACTTGGAAAACTTACAGAAGAAGAAAAAAGAGATTATACTTTGGTGTTAAAATCTAACATTGCATTAAGCACAGCTAAATTCTTAGAGGGATGTACAGGTGGTAATTTAGATGTACTCGCAAGACAACCAATATGGCAATATGGCTTAGATTATAAGTGTGGAACAGGTCATGGGGTAGGATTTTTCTTAAATGTTCATGAAGGACCTCAAAGCTTTAGAACAACTAATAATATAAAAATAGAAAAAGGTATGGTTATTACTAATGAACCAGGAATATATAAAGAAGGAAAATTCGGTATAAGAACTGAAAATATGATGATTGTACTTGAAGATGAAAAAACAGAATTTGGGCAGTTTATGAAGTTTGAAGCAATTACATATTGTCCTATTGATTTAGATGGAATAAATAAAGATATGTTAACTGACTTGGAAAAACAATGGTTAAACAATTATCATAAAGATGTATATACAAAACTTATTCCTTATTTAAATGAAGAAGAGAAAGCTTGGTTGGAACAAGAGACTGGGGAAATATAGAAAAAATATAAAGGAATAATATTGTAATAAAAAAGGCACTAAACATTTTGATTTTGAAATGTTTAGTGTCTTTAAATAAAGCTAGGGAGGCGTAACGTAGATATGAATATAATTATTAACAATCAAAATATTATAACCAATAAGCAAATCAATAGAGTTTTAAAATTGACTAAGTTTAAGGATTTAGACAATACTAAATTGATTGTATTAGAAAAGAAAGCTGATATATTTCAAGCTAAAAGAATAATATATTATAATCATTTTCTACAAACTTATAATTGTGAAGGGGTTTATAATCAATTTTATGATTTTACAATGGTTAAGCTTTATAACTTAGAAGGAAATATTGAAGATAAAAGATTATATGGTATTGGGGTATTATTGCATGAGCTTAAACATAGAGATGATTTAATGCTTAATGGAAATACAAATGAAATATCAGCTGATAAATATGCCAAGAAATTTTTAAATAATAATTCTAATGTAATAAAAGATATTTTAAAATTAAAAAGCGAATGGGAAATAGAAGATTTTTAGGACTTTATAATATCAGAATTTTTTTATTATAGAACTTCAAATGGAACAATTTTAGTTAGGGTATAATTCTAAAAAATGGGGAAGTTAGTCATTAGATCCATATTCTATGTTGACAAATTTTAGCTACAGATGTAAAGTTAAAAGGGTACTTTTTATGAAAAATGTACCAGAAATATCACATGCTAAATGGGAAATAATTAAATTATACGAGGAGAATTAAAATGATAAAACAAATTAAAAAGGGCTCTTATAAAATATCTAGAGTGGCTGTGCTCAGTTGTTTAATAGCTACAACTGTATCAATTACAAATGGTGTAGCAGTTAAAGCACTAGATGTTAACAATACTACAGTAACTACAGCGACTAATATAACAAATACAAATGCTAAACATGAATTTCTTATTGATGAAACTTCAAAATCTTATGATGATATAAATAAAGTAGGAAAAGTAGCAAATTTAAAATTCAAAGTACCTGATTTTCTTCCAGAAGGATGTAAATTAGGCGGTTTTCATCTTTTAAAGCTTTCAGATCAGGATAATAGTTTGAAAATATTTTTCGACTCAAAGGATAAAGAAGGCACTAATTTTTTATTTCAAGTTTCTGAAAAAGACCCTATAGATGTAATAAAGAAATTTGAAGCTGAAAGTAATGGACATTTTCAAGATGCTAAATTAGATACAAAAGAAGAATCTATGAAATTAGAAGGAATTGATGGATCAAATGTTACGCTAACAGCTACTTTTTCACCTAAGAAAATGGAAGATGGTGTTTTTACAGAGGCGTATACAGAGACTAACAAGTATTTCATATGGAAAAATGAAGGGTTATGGTACGGTATAAATTACAATTCAGTCTTTACGAATTCAAAAAACAAAAGTAAGCAATGGTCTAATCTTTCACAAGATGATATAGGAAAAATAGCAAAATCTATAAAATATCCAGGGGAAGTAAAAAGTGTAAGTTACTCAGTGCCAGAACGAGAAGTTTCAACAGAAATCGGAGTAATGAGTATTTATGATAAAGAAGATTTAGAAAAGGCAAGCAAGATTCTTGGATTTAAACCTAAACTTCCATTAAAAATTAATGAAGATATAAAAATAACTGGAGCAGGAGTCGGAATTGCAGGGGATTCTGATATAAAAAATAATAAGATTAATTATGAAATTAACAACTTTTATTCCAATAAAAATGGTTCAATAACTTTTAATCAAGGAAAAACTTCGAGATATTATGAGGACATAAAGAAGAATGGATATTTTACTACGGATTCTACAGAAAATAATAAACCTAAACAAATTAAAGCTGAAAAATTAAACATTAATAATAATGAAGTTTTTAAATATGAAGAAACTGATTATGGTTATAGTTTAACTTATGAGTGGAAAGAAAATGATATTTATTATTCAGTAACATTTTTTGATAAAACTGAAAATTCTGATGAAATAATTAAAGAATTTGTTAATTCTAAACCTATAAATTAATTTGAAATTTGGGCTTTTGTAATAGATTTTGATTTTTATTAAGACTAGAAATAAAAAATAGAAGTAGCTCCATTAGTTATAATGAAGCTACTTCTGATAAATTAAAGTCTTATAATAGTATAAAAGTAGTATATTTAGGAATAATTATAATTAGGTGCTGAGCTAAAATGAGGAGATTAAATGAATAATACTCAAAGGATTTTATTGGTTATTTATCTTCCTATTACCCTTTTAATACTTATTCTAGATAATATTTACCCTAAAGAAAATATGGTTTTATATCTTAAATATACTATTATGATTACACTTTTTTTATCAGCTATAACAATGCAAAAAAAAATTCGTGAGCAAAAAATTATGGCTCTGTCTTTCTTTTTTCTAGTAGTTGCTGACTTCTTTTTGGTATTTATAAATACTATAGATAATTTAAAATTAAATTTTTCAGCACTTGGAGTTATTGGTTTTCTTTTTGCATACATTTGTTTGATTGTTGCTTATCAGAAAAATTTCAAGGTAGGAAAAGAAGAAATTATAGTAGCTATACCTATAGGAATTATTTTTATATATGTATTTATATCTTTACAGCCATATGTGAAGGGGGGAATGTTCATAGGAGCACTAATATTTTTAATTGTATTATGCTACATGACTTGGACTTCGATTTGCACGATTTTTAGAGGGTACTTCACCAAAAAATCAGCTTTGTTAATTGCAATTTCTGGCATTCTCATGTTTATTTGTGATATAGGAGTCGCATTTTCTAGGTTTCATTCTATTTATTCAAAAATGTATGTGCCATGGCTTGCTAATATAATTTGGACTACATATATTCCAGGATGGACTCTTTTGGTTGTGGTAATATGTGAAAAAAATTTAATCATTGGTATGCAGGATAAATGAAAAATTAGTTTATAAGTAAGTAGGAGAATAAGTAAAAAGTCCCTGCATATTGCATGCAGAGACTTTTTAACTATTTTCTTAAGTTGAAGGAAAACTTAACTTAAGAATAAACTATTCAAAATTTGTCACTTATCTTATAGGACAAACTCCATTTGCACATTCTTTATCAATAATTTCATGTTCTTCATCATCATCAAGCTCAGATAATAATTCATAATCTATTGGTTTAATATTTTTTAAACGTTCTTCATAATCTTCTTTTGTTGTAGATTCATATGGAAGTAGAGGATAAGTTTCATCGAATAGTGGTAAGAAAGTTATACCAACTACATACTCAAAATTTTCATAAAGCCAGGCAGCTACATCATCCCATTCTTCATCTTTTACATGTACAGTAATTGAAGTGTTATGATCTGTCCAGTTTAGCATTGATAATTTATAAAGCTCAAGCTGTTCTATAGCGCCAACATCATATTTTGTTTTTCCCTTTGGGGATTTTACTGGGAACTCTATAACTTTTGTTGTACAATTTTCATCTGTTTGACCATTTTCATTATAAATAGGATAACATTGAAGTTCTTCTATCATTTTATATAATGGGTCAGATGTAGAAATTCTAACTCTTCTAATATAATAATTAGAATGTGAATAATGTATTCCTGAACTTACACATGGTAGAGTTGAGAGAGATCCCTCAGGCTTAATTGTAGTCATAAGCTCAGGTACTGAAACTGCAAGTTCATTACAATATCGCATGCCTTCATTTCTAACAACTTCTTTTAAATGGTTTAATAATTTACCTAAATCTTCATAGGTCATATTTATTTTGTTAACCATATCCATCATACCAGTTAAAGAAATTCCAATTATTCTATCTTCTTTCATAACCTTATCCCATTCTGGAAGCTCTACAGTTACTAAGGTCATTCTAATTGCAACTCTTGTAGATAATTTTAATACTTCATCTAAATGTTCAATATCTAGTTTATTATTTTCATTTACAAAAGCTACTAAATTATTTGTAGATAAATTACAGCATTCATGAGATTTAAGTAAAATTTCGCCACATGGATTACAACCCTTAAAAGAATCTTTTCTTTTTGCGGCTTCAGTTCCATTAATAAATCCTGGTTCACCATTTATTTTTATGGAATTTAATATTTCCTTTATTTTATCTAAAGATGGTGTTTCTTTATATAATACAGAATTATTACTCATTTTTCGATGAGAAACATCTTGGTTTTCTATCCAATTACCATCCACTATTTTGTAAAGCTCACTTTTTGCATTAATAACATCTTTATCATCTTCATCACAAAGAATCATCATAGCACTACGTCTAACTCCACCAGATACAACATTTTCACTTACTATAGTAGCCAAATCAAGAACGTCTATTGATTTTAAGTAGCCATCTACAAGATTATTACAAACCTTATTAATTTTTTCAAACATTCTCTTTAGAGATTTGTGGCCAGAAGCGCGTCCTCCAAATCTTTTTAGTCTTTCACCTTCAGGTCTAACATAACTATAATCAATTATTACTTTTTTAATATTAATATAATCTGGGAGCGTAATTAA
The DNA here is from genome assembly GCF_019977655.1 of Clostridium gelidum. Classification (NCBI taxonomy): domain Bacteria; kingdom Bacillati; phylum Bacillota; class Clostridia; order Eubacteriales; family Clostridiaceae; genus Clostridium; species Clostridium gelidum. The sequence continues at coordinate 3,219,760 of NZ_AP024849.1, read as the reverse complement.
TTCAAAGTAAATTTCTAGTGCGCTGCACCAACCCTCTTTACTATCACCAACTTTGATTGTAGCTATAGAGGAATCTTTTGTATCTAAAGTGAGTTTTGTATCTTCCATATATTCTTTTGGCATATATTTATGAACATCTTGTGTGTATTCTCCAGTTAAAGAGATATTTCTAACTTTAGGCATATTTGATATTAGGTCTTTATCAATTCTAACTCCAACACCAGAACCAACCATAAGAAGATAAAATACATCTACAAAATCATGAAATTGCTCAATCATAGTAAAACAACAATTATAATTTGAAAGTGGATATTTCTTAACTATATCAGTTCCACCCATATAAAGAGTTCTGCCAGATGTAAAAGTTCTTAAATTAAATAAATTATCAAAAAGAAATTCAGCTTCTTTGATTTCATCTTTCATATTTATAAATAGTCCATGTTTCTTTTTAAAATCTATACCAAGTTCAAGATTATATTCAGTTGTTCTAAGAACAGTTTCAAACCAATTTTCTCTTCTTTTTTTATCATCTAAATACCTTGAATAAGTTCTTAAATAAACAAATTCACCAATATTGCTTAAGGGTGATTTAGTAATATCTCTATATTCCTTTAAAAATTCTTCTGATAATATTTTATTCATGTATATTCCTCCAAGCTTGATTTTAAGTAATTTATGAAGCTTTTAAGCTCCTTTTATTATTGCAAATTATAGTATATTTTATTAAGTGATAATTGTTATTCTATACTATTTTATAAGAAAATACAATATGTTGTGCTTATAAAAATTTATGAAACACCATATATAGATTATACCCTGTTGTATTTCCAATATACTAATAACAAAAAAATAAATATATATTATAAAATAAATTGATTATATTATTGTTAAATAGCTTTAAGATAATAGAATTATACTTAAATCAAGTATAATTAATGAGTTAGTTAAAGATCAGATAGCTTAAAGCCATCTGATCTTAATAATTAAAGTGTCAAAATTAAGTGTTTCTTTTTCTAAATCTAGTCCATATATATGAGCTTAATAAAATAATCGCAAAGGGGAGTATAGTATAAAAAATTCTATTTTCAATGATTGCAGTTTTCCACATAAGGTAGTTATCATATTCTCCAAATACATTAAACCTTATTACATATTTGGTTAATCCATATTGTCCAATTAAATTTTGTATACTGCTGAAACATAGAAATAATTGAACTATTATTGCAAAAATTGGATTATTAAAAATTGCAGATATTAGTATTCCAAAAGCAGTAGCAAAAAGTACAGTTGGACCTATCCAAGCAAAAGTGTATTTATATATAGCCATTCTATCAATTACAGAATTAGTGTCTAAAGCAAATTTTGAATATGCTAAGGTAGTATAGGTTGCGAGTATCAAGTAACATCCCATTATGCAAACACATATTCCTATATATTTAGCTAGAATATATTTTGTAAATGAAACTTTAGAGCTATATATATTTTCGTAATCTTTTTTGTTTTTTTCTCTGACAAAAATAAATGCAGATAAAAATACGGGAAAGAATCCTGCTGTAATACCCATATAGTCAGCAAAAAGCCTTCCATATGCATTAGTAAATTTATCTTTTTCCATAACATCATTATAAGCTTTCAAAGCATTTTCTGAGGATATTTCTTCATACCCAAGACCATATTTTTCGGGATTACCATAAATTGTATTGCCATTTAAATTTTTATCCAAATCTTTAAGTATATCTAAATATTCATTATATGAAACTTTTATTTCTAAATTATTTTCACTGTCAAAGATATAAATCTTATCAATAGTAGCTTTTAAATAATTTTTTTCACTATCATTTAACTTAGCATCATATCCAAATGAGAATTTATATTTTAGAACAGTACCTTTTTCATAAGCACTACCTAGCCATAAATACATATGTTTCATTTCTTTGTCTTTATCTGTTATTTTTTCATAGTTATAATGATTTTCTTTTTGTGTTGTTAATGTTAAGTCACTTTTTGTTGGAATACCAAGCTGAGAAAAAAACATTAGTAAAACTACTATAAAAAAGCCATAAAAGGTTGCATTTTTGAGCTGATATTTTATTTCCTTCCATATAATATTTAAAATCATTGTGAGATCTCCTTTGAGTAATTTTCATAATAGCAGCAAAACCCTAAAATGCAAATTCCTAAAACAAATACATAAATCATATCAAAACTCTTAGTTATTAACACAGGAATTAAGATTATACATAGAATTATACTAAAAACTAAGGTTAGTTTAATGCTTTTTTTCATATTTGTTTTTTTATACTGTTGAATTTTTTCTTCTTCGTATCTAACATGCTCAATATAATTTATTTTCCTCCGAACATTATCAATAAATTCCTTATCTTTTTCATTCACTTGTACATTCCTCCTGTTCAATTAACAATTTTAATTTTCTTCGTGCTCTAAAAACAAGTATTTTCATTTGAGCTAAATTTTTTTCCAGGATAGTTCCGGCTTCTTTATAACTAAATTCTTCATAATCTATTAAATAAATTGCAATCTTGTAATCTTCCTTTAATTTATTTATATTCTTTATAACTAAATTTTTTCTTTCATTTCTCAATATTATGTCTTCAGGAGTATCGGAGTTGCTTAAATTATATAAATTAGACTGAAGATCTTCTCTTTTGGATTTTCTGTAATAGTCAATACTTTTATTTCGTATAATGCTAAATAAATAAGTTTTAAAAGAATATTTTTCATTATATTTATCTTTATATACATACAAATAAGCAAAGCTTTCTTGAGTAATATCTTCTGCAATAAATTTATCTAAGGTATACCGTTGTGCAAAACATATTGCGTTAGCTCTATATTTTATTATAAGTTCTTCAAAGGAATTTTCATTGCCTTCTTGAAACTTTTTCATTAGTAGTTTATCTTCATCCACTAGCATACCTCCTTTTATATAGGGACATTCAAGTCTTTCAATTTTCTTTTATATGCATAAGTAAATTTTCAAGTTAGAAATACCTTATTTATTTTTACACTTTTTAGGTTTACATGCAAATATAAATAATAAGATTCCTAAAGCTACCAATACTAGTCTGCTACATAAAAAATCATTAGGTATAATGTAAGGAACTACATCACTATCACTTCCCATAATAAAATGTAATCCATAATCTTGCACAAAATTATTTCCAAAAACATCTATCCAAACAGGCAAATATCTTAAATTTAAAGCACCCATTATAAAAGTGAAAGGAATTAAAGCATATAAAAGTTTGTTATTTATTTTTCCTAAAAATATTGAAAGACCAAAAATAAATAGACTAGTTGGAATTATAAATAAAAGGATAGGAAGTATAAAATATTGATATTCTGTATATTCAAATAAAAAAGCATAATATACAAAGCTAATTACAATAGGAATAATTGTTGTAATAATAAATACTACAAAAACACCACATCCTTTCATTATATAATACTTTGATTCTGAAATCGGGGTAGAATAAATAATATTTTTTACTGATTTTTCACTTTCTGAAAATATACTTGTACATAAAAGTATTAATATTATAAAAAGTATAGGAGAAAACAAATTGATGAATTCTGAATAACTCCACTGTGAAAAAGGAGCTGTGTAATAAAATCCATTTATAACTAATCTCATTAATACATCTACTGTCCAAACGCACAGTATAAGTATCATATAAAAAAATTTTTTTGTTAATATAAGTCTACGGATTTCATATTTTAGTAAAACTAGATTAATCATAAGAAAATGCCTCCTTTGAAATTCCCATTTCATTTAAAAATTCTTCATAACTTAAGTCTTTTAGAATGTTGTTTTTATATACATTTGATAGATTCTTTGAAAACATTTCGCTACCTTGAATTTCTTCTGTTTTTTTAAGTTGTAGAGGCATCATATCATAACGCTGCATTTTAAGGTTTTTAAGTTCAAAATCTTCTCTATAGTTTTTATTTAATTTTTCTAAGTTTTTAGTACTTTGAGAATAGTAACTTTTACTTAAAGAAACAACACTTTGTTGCCAATCTTGTACTTTTAAATCTGCTAATTGTTTGTCCAGACTATTTCCAAATTCTTTTTGTATATACTTATAACTAGAATATTCTGCTAGACCTTCATCTGAAAAGCTTCCATTTGTAGTTAAACTCACACCAGTACCCCACCATTGATGAGACATTTCATGGGCAATAATATCCAAATCATGTACTATAATATAAGCATTTAGATTATTTGACATCTCACGATTTACCATATATTCTGCAAAGGTAATTACATTACCTGATGAATGGCCTCCTGGTTTATATATGGAACTTTCAACAATTTTTAAAGGATATTCCTTAGAATAATAACTTCCTATATTATCAGAATAATATACAAACATATTTTTTATATAATTTTCAATATTCATGTTATTACCTAAAAAATCATTGTTTATATAATCTTCATGTTTTGGAGAATAATAAAATTCTATTTCTGTACCGTTAATGTTAAATTTAGATTCTTTATATTCTGCTGCAAAAACTCCAATGTTAATGTCTTTTGATTTAAACTGAAAGTTCCAAATTTTATTTCCATTTTCACTTTTTACCTCAGTAGTTTTTCCAGGAGTTACAACAGATAAGTTAGAGGGAGCACTGTAAGAACCTTCAATATCTATAGTTTTCTCATTTGCAGTTAAAGGTCTAAATATCCAGTTAGATACTTCTAATAAGTAAATACTGTCCTTGCATATATAACCTGCAATTGCGCCACCTTTATAATATTTAATTTTGCCTTCATAAGATATATTAACTTTAACATCTTTAGTTTTAGGAATTGGAATTTGAACATTGTTTGTTTGTCCTATTTTTTCATAGGTACATAATTCATCATTTACACTTATATTTTTGATTTTAAGTCCTTCATTAATGCTAAATGCAATAGACGTAGAAGAGTTGTTTTCAAATTCATAAGAAACATCAGCAGCCAAGGTTTCTTTATCTGTGAAAAATGTAACATGGGGACTTACTTTTTTTAGTGTTACATCTGTATTTATAATGGAATTAACAGCGTTTGGATTAAAATTCATGGAATAGGGTTCGTTTGTATAAATGAAAAGTGAAGTACTTAAGCTTAAGATTAGGAGTAGTAGTAGTACTTTACTTTTTATATTAAAAATGAAAGATTTAAATAAGTTAGATTCATACCTTCTTCTAAACAAAAGTCCTATTAATAAAACTGAAATTGAAATAATAAACCATAAAAGTCTATTGTATAGTATTAATTTCGAAACCGGTCTAACGCCTGCAAAATCGGAGAATATTGTAACTCCAGTTTGAGCCCAATTAAGTAAATAGTTTGGTGATAAAAAACTAATGAAAAACAATACAATCATAAATAAAATGCTTATATCTATACTTTCACTAATTAAATATAAGCCAACACTTATAAAAACTGAAAAAAGTAATGCTGGAAATGATATAACTGTATAGCAATATAAATAGTCAAAAAAATAAATAGGCACGTTATAGATAATAGCTGCAAATGCCATAGTAAATATCATTCCAAGTATTATGGTAATCACCACATAAAAAATTATAGAAAATATACGCACAAATAATAGTTTCTGCTCATCAATAGATGAATGGATAATTGAATTAACTCTTTTTCTATTATCTCTGCTTAATATTAAAATAGTAAAGGTTGAAAATGCTAATATTCCTGATAGTGCACCATATTTAGATGATCCAAGAGCACAGGTTAGGGAAGTCACTTTTATATTATAAAGGCTACTGTCATTTGATAAATTTATAGAATCTATACCAACTATCATAAATATATTTGTAACTAAAATTACAGCCCAAAGGATTTTAAATTTTGAAAGAGATTTTATTTCATTTTTTAACAATCTAAAATTATTAATCACTGAGCTGTTCCTCCTTAAGCATGCAATATACATATGCATCTTCAAGAGTTGGAGTAACTTTCTCGCAAAAATCTGGAAGCACGTTTGCAACTATTTTGTAATGAATACCAGTTGGTTTTACAATAGTTGATGTTACTTTAAAACTTTCTTGTTTTTCTCTTTTTAAGAATTCTTCTTTTTGTTCATTACTAATTTCAACAATACCAACATGGTTTGCAGCTTTTTTTATTAATTCACTTGGTAGCCCATTAAATAAGAATTTTCCTTTATTTAATACAATAAGTTGATTGCATATGGATTCAATATCTTCTACAATGTGGGTTGATAATATAACAATTTTATTGCTTGCACCTTGAGAAAATAAATTTCTATATTTTATTCTCTCTTCAGGATCAAGTCCTACAGTAGGTTCATCAACTATTATTAATTCTGGATCATTAAGAAGAGCTTGGGCGATTCCTACTCTTTGTTTTTGTCCTCCTGAAAGGGTTTTAATCTTAGCTTTTCTTTTTTCTAAAAGATTTGTGTTCTTAATACAATTAAGTATAACTTTCTTTCTATTTTCAGAAATGCCCTTTAAACATGATATATAATCTAAAAATTGTTCTACAGTAAGTTCATCATATAATCCGAAATCTTGAGGTAAATATCCTAGCCTTGTTTTTAAGTAATTTAAGTTTTGACTAAGATTCTTGCCATCTACAGTTACATCTCCATATGATGGCATAAGTTGTCCAACTAAAATTTTCATTAAAGTGCTTTTACCAGCACCGTTGGGTCCTAAAAACCCAATCATTGCTGGTGTTTTAATAGTTAAATCGATATTGTCCAAGGCTTTAATACCTTTATATTCTTTAGTTACATTATTTAGTTTTATCTCCATTATAATCACTCCTCATTACTTATTCGAAGAAGTGATTAAAAAGTTACACCTTTATATGCATTTATTTACATCTATTTTTCTGCAAAGTTTTTTTTGCAGAATGTTTTTGAAAAACTATACCCTTTAATATCATAACCATTACTTTTATAGAATTCATGGGCTTCTTTGCGATTTATTCCGCTATTTAAAGTAATTGCAATTGCTTCTTCATCTAATGCCCAGTTTTCTGCTGACTCAACTAATTTTGTACCTATCCCTTTACCTCTATAATCTTTATTAACCACCAAAGCAATAATTTTTACATACGATCCATCATACTCATATGCATGTGATTTACATAATCCAATAAAACCAACAATTTTTCCATCTATTTCAGATACAAGTGTTTTGTAACACTTATTTGAATTAATTTTAGAGAGTCTATTTGATACTGTGCTTACAGTTGATGGATACCCCAACTCACTAATTAACTCTGTTAATGTTTCAAAATCATTATTATTAACATTTCTTACAAAAACTTTTTCTATCATCATTTTTCCTTAACCTCCTATAAAAAATCATATATAATTATTCTTCCTAAATTTTATAGTTATCATAAATAAATTTATGATAGCAGTTTTTACTTTACAATAAATAATATTAACGCATTTTCCATTTCTTAAGTAGTACCACAAGTATAGAAATATAATATATAAGTGGATTGTCAAATATCAAAAAAATTAAAATAGACAGATTTAAACGATATTAATTAATTCGCCTTATAAATCGTATTACTTAGTAAAATAGAATTGCACAGAAATAAATCTCAAATTCACTCTTTTAAATCAATATTTTATTATTTCAAATTTGTGTTTACATTTGAGAATATGTATTATTACGCTTCGAACAATTCTTATTATAGGTTATATAATCTATAGTAATATTAATAAAATAAAAAAAATGTTATAATATTAACTAAATTACAATTAGAGGAATAACAATAGGGAGAATTTTCAATAGTACATTTCCAATAGAAATAACACATCATAAAAGATAAGCACATTTATTTATAGATATTCATAAGTTTTTAATGTGCACAAGATTTTATAAAACAAGGAATAGACTTAATGAAGAAAGAAGGATAAAGAAAATGATTCATGAAATTGCACCATACATATTTAATAGCCAATTAAGTAAAAGAAAGCCACAGGATGAAGATATACTCCTTAATTTTGAAAATGGACAAGTCTTGTTAAAAGGTGAGGGGAAAGATTTAGAATTGCCTAAAATTTCTGATATACAAGAATTAAAAGATATTTATGAAAAGGCAGAGTATTTGTTCTCTATTGATGAAATAGGTTTTTTCTTATTAAGAGAAGAAAAAATAGAAGTAAATAAAAAATTGAATTATTATGATATACAAATACTTAGAACTTTTATGCCACAGCACATGGCTTTTGCAGCTATAACAGGAAACCAATTATATAGGTGGTTAGAAAATCATAAATATTGTGGACGTTGCGGAAGTGAAATGAGAAAAAGTGAAAATGAAAGGGCAATTGTATGTCGTGAGTGTGGACAAAGGATATATCCAACTATTTCACCAGCTGTAACAGTTGCAATTATAAATGGGGATAAAATTTTACTTGCAAAAAATGCTCATGGGAACTTTAGAAAATTTGCTTTAGTTGCAGGATTCGTTGAGATAGGGGAATCTTTTGAAGAGACAGTGGAGCGAGAAGTCATGGAAGAGGTAGGACTAAAAGTAAAAAATATTAGATACTATAAGAGTCAGCCATGGGCATTTTCAGATACTCAAATGATTGGATTCTTTGTTGAGCTAGATGGGGATGATACAGTGACTATTCAAGAATCAGAAATTGCTGAGGCAAGATGGTTTAGCAGAGTAGAATTGCCGGAGGATTTATCTCAAATAAGCCTTTCTTTTGAAATGATAGAAGAATTCCGTTGTAATAGACATTTATATTAAGAATAAATTACTTTCTATTAGAAATGCACTTGCAGATCATTTTAAAATATTTAGTACCTTTTCTTATGCCACCTTGTGAGAATCATCAGCATATGAAAAAGATACAATACATTCTTGTATGGTTCACCATAAATATGTAGAAGAATATTACCATAAATATGGTTCACCATATATATGGTGAAGAATATGCGCCAAAAATGCGGGCTGAGAGGTTTCAAAGTTAGAAAAGCTAGTTATTTTAAGAAGATTTTTGAATTTAAAATATATACATCAAATTGGCAGTGATGATTCTGAGCGATAAATAAATTTTGGAGCATGTTGTAAATTGTTAAAGATTAAATTAAAATTACAACAGAAAATATTAATACTTAGATAAAAATAATATAGCACTGGTTATTAGAAGATAGAATTATAAAAAATTATCAGCGATGCCTGAAATGTATTTATGATTTGTTTGATGAGATTTATATAGAAGAGATTACGAATAATATTAGTAGTTTTAAATTTGAATAAAGTATTTTATTGGCATTAGAGAAATCCAGTGTCTTTTTTGAAAGAACTAATAAATTAAATTTTCTTTATTGGTAAAATATTAGGATATTTAAAATTATATATTGTTTGAGAATATATAGATTAGTATTAGAAAGTTGGATTATTGGTCAATCTAAAATCCACATAGGAGGGATTTTCAGAGTACAAGTTACCGTTATAGTGGTGACTGTTACAATTGTGAACGGTGTGAACTTTATATTAATTAAAAAAGAAGTGATAGTGGTTAAAGTAAATGAAAATTTCTGAGAAAATAATGATGAATTGATAGGGAATATAAAGAATAAAATGTAAAATATGTAGTATAATGAGGATAGACTATCTATAAATAAAAAGAGGGGCTATTCATATTATATTTTAGAAAAAAATAATAGAGATTACCATAATGTCTATAATGGATAGTTAGATTTTATATAAATTACAATAAGATAGAACTAATTTGTATATTATTTTTGATAACTATAGTCATATTCTAAGGACAAGTTAAATTAGTTATATTATATACTTTTATGAGGTGAAAAATGATGAAAAACGATTTATTGAGTTTAATTAATAAAATTGATGACCTAAAAATGAATTTTCACATTTCAAGTGGCACAGGTGTAAATATTATTTATGATACTTTTACATTTGCTGATTGGAAGCAAGAAGTTCAACTTGAATTACAAGACATTTACGACCAGACGAAAGATAATTTTATATGGGATACATTGATAAAATTAAAACAAGGATTTAATGACTGGAAGGATGAAAGAACATTTAATGAAGTGTCTGGAAGTTTAAATGCAATTAAAAAGAATATTGATAAATATTATCCTGTAGAAATAACAGAGATTAAAAAAATAAAAGGAGAAATTACTATGCTACAAAAAAGTCATAAAATATTTATTAGTCATTCTAGTTCTGATAAGGAGTATGTTTCAAAACTAATTGACTTATTAGAAGGTATAGGATTAAATCATGAACTTATTTTCTGTTCATCGGTTCCAGGTTATGGGATTCCATTAGACAATGATATTTATGACTACCTAAAAATTCAGTTTGAAACTTACAATCTTCATGTTATTCTTGTGTTATCAGATAATTATTATAAAAGTGTCGCATGTATGAATGAAATGGGTGCTGCATGGATATTGAAAAATAGGTATACAACTATCTTGTTACCTGGATTTGAATTCACAGAAGTTGCAGGAGCTATAAATCCACGACAAATTGGATTAAAACTTGATAATGAGGTAACCGAAGTGAAAGAAAAACTTGGTCAGTTAAAAGATTGTTTGCTGAATGAATTTGGATTGTCTACTATTCCAGATATACGCTGGGAACAAAAAAGAGATTTATTTATTAACTCTATAACTACTAATAAGAAAGAAAATACTGTTTCTAACGATGTAAAAGTTAATCTAAGAAAGACGATTAAAAAATCAGAAGATTTAGATGATATTCATAGTATTCAGAATAAAACAGATGCAGATTTATCTATAATTTTAGGAGATAGTCAAATAGAAGCTGACTCTGTTAAATCATTTTACAGAAAAATATTTGAGCATTTAATTATCAAACAGATAGATTTTGATAGTATCGTACCTTTTAAAACAGGTAATAAAAGGTATCTAATTAATAAAGAAAATAAACATATAAGTGGTTATAAATTTTTTTCGCCAATTCAAATACAAAATTATTATATAGAAACGCATAAAAGCAAAAATAGTGCAAGATTAGATATAATTAAGTTTCTAAATGCATTAAGTCTAGAGGTTCGGTAAGTTTAACATTAACTATATAAAGGAATATATAAATTTTATAATAAGCTGAATTCCCAATTATTCATAGCAAATAATATGAATTAGATAGTAGGAATATGTATAATTACTTAAAATTAAAACAAGGAACAGTAATGGAAAAAAGAAATTTTAATTAAATCATTAAAAGCATATTCTGATCATGTTAGAAATATTACAAAAGAAGGTTCTAATCCCTATGATTCAACGAGAGGGAATATTAGTCTAGACGGTATAAAGTGCTACAATAAATTAGCAAAAGAATTTAATCACACTTATTGTTATCGTCAAATATTTATTTTTCAAGAAGATACAAATGCAAATAATGTAAATCATCCCAAAAGTATAGAAGTCCTCATGAAAATGTATTTCTCAAATGTCCACGATCTACACTAGAAGATCATGATTTAAGACTTGAAGATATTAAAACTTGTGAGAAGCGCAAATATTTTAATGGATATGTTTACTAAGATGGAAGGAAAATATCCATAAAATGCAGAAGTGGGGTGAGATAATATATACCGAGTAGGCTAATAATGGGTATATGGTAGAGAAATATTATAAATAAATTATTTTTAACGACATGTTAAGTAAATATGACAATACATATGAACTATGTAAAATAGTAAATAAATTAATAGCTCAATGATAATCTTAGTCAAAATTAAGTACATGGGGGAAATAAATGATTATATTAAAAGATGATTCACTTGAAGTTAATGGTTCGAATTTTGTAATTAAAATTATTGACTTGCATTGGATAGATGGAAAAGAAGATGATGGAAAAGACTTATGTTTACATGGAAATGTTTTTGTTAGAATCGGTGATGAAATAATTGATAATGGAATAGATAATGATGATTGGACAGTAAGTGCAGGTGCTCTTATGATGTTACGTTCTATAGAAACTAATCACATAGCATTTAAAGAAGAAAATCATATGTTACCTTGTTGTGGTCATTTTATGTATATAGATGAAAAAACTAATAAGATTGTAGTATTAGGATGCCCAACTGGAATTGATTGGACAGTTATTCATAAAGGCAATAATGTTAAATTAATTACTGAAACTGGAAAAGAAACTATTATACCTAATAATGAGTATGAAGAGATAATTTTTAGTTACACAGATAAACTAAAAGAGTTTTATAATAATTCGATGCCGAAAATATTTTCAGATGACTATGATAGAAAAAGTTATGTTGAATTTTGGAAAGAATGGAATCAAATTAGAAACAAACAATAAAGTTTTTATATTTTGGGGATATGCTATGTTAAAAATGTTGTTAAAAGAGATTTTTAATGATTCAGTATAATCTAAGAAACACATAAAAATATAAGTTAAATATTCTTAATATATATATGTAATTTTAATGGAGGAACTTATTATGGACAATCTAAAACAGATAAATAAAGGTATGTTAGCTTATTGTTTAGCAGTAATTCAAATAGCTTATATAATTGTAATTTCGATAGTCGATATTAGTGGGAAATATATGTTATATGCTACTAACACTTATCTAATAAGTGAAACAATAGTGAGAGTAGTTGTTGCACTTATAAGTTTAATATTGGGATTAGTTGCAATATTTCAAAAAGAATCAAAAAAAGTGAGAACATATATCAGCATTATTATTAGTGTTGTTGTACTATTAGGACCAGCATGGGGGATTATTAAAGCAATATTTATCATTTTAAAGTTAAACTAAAGCAGGATCATTAAAAAAATTTATATTTTAATCTAAAAGAGTAAAAAAATTTTCTCCAATGTCACCATTTGGCTCTTTATAAGTAGTTGGCTATAGTATGTATAATTTGGGGTGGTAGATTTGAACTTGAGCTGATATATCAAATAAATAAAATTCTAATTATCCATATAAGCTACAAAACATGTAGGTTATATATTTAAAAAGAACAGTTGCACACCTAACTCATTTTAGTTGTGCAACTGTTCTTTTATATAAATTTTATGGAATGTATTTTTTATACTAAATTTAGGATTGGAATAATATTCGTTTGTACTCATTGTTTAAAATTTTCAGTGTGTGTGAACTGAAAATTCTTATGGTGGTTAATTATTACAAATTCATGGTAGTGTGTGAATATCATGAATTTATTTGTGTTAAAAGTAATATAATCATTTAATTGCATACATTAATGATAGTTTGTGAATATCATTAATGTATTAGTTAAAAAATAAGATAAAGTATTTAATAATTATATGATTAAGACAATAGCTTTAAATCATCTATTTTAATTTAAACTAAATATATTCACTTTGGAGGAGCTATATACATTTAGCATTTTCATAAAAGGAGTTCTTTATACTTAAAGCGAGGTCACGCGATGAATTACCTTTAAGCATATTTTTTATAGTGTATTCTTTTACTTCATCATATTTATTAAAAATTTCTTTTGCTTTATTACCGTTATTGTATACTTTCCAATATCCACATAATAAGCATTTTTTTGTAGTACATTCCATAAAATCTTTAACATCTTCAAAGGGTATTCCAAGGAACAATCCAAGTTCATGAGGGCAGTGATATTCTTCATATCTATTTTTTAATATGTTTATATGATCACTAATGCATACATTAGAAGGATATCCTAGATTAAATAAAAATTCCATATGAGACTTTTGGCTTAATTCATTTTCTAACATAAATTCATCATAAATCATAGCTATAATTGAATCGTTACTTTCTCTTAATTCTATGCACTTTAAATCTATATTATCTAAAAAACAACTTCCAAAGTCCTTCCAACTATTATATAATTTTTGATTATTCTTTTTTATTGTAACTGTAATAGCTGGTTTGATTCCTGCAATTACTAATGATAAATTATATACTAAAAAAGTTTCTATATATTCTTTATCATGCAATGAATCTAATTTATTATAAAAATCTAGATATATCATTTTCTATCACCGCCCAATTTATTCTATGCCAGAGCTATTTTAATGCCGAAATCTATACATTCTTGCTTGCAATCATCAGGTTCATTTTGAATTATTAATGGGTTATCTATGATAGTACAACCATATCCTATTATTCTTTCTTCAAAATCTCTCATCCATTGACCATCTCCCCAACCATAAGAGCCAAATAGTGCAACTTTTTTACCAGAAACCTTAGTTGAAATTTCATCAATAAATGGTTCGAATTCTGATTCTTCTAATACTTCGTCTCCCATTGCAGAACAACCTAAAATAATTACTTCTTCTTTTAGTAATTCATCCACATTTACATCAGACACAACTACCGTTTCAGCATTTTTACCTGCGCCTATTATTCCTTCTTTAATGAATTCTGCCATTTTTTCTGTATTACCTGTTCCTGACCAATATACTATTTTCATTTTACTACCACTCCCTACAACTTTTTAATAATTATGAAAATCGTTCTCAATTAGAGAATATAATATATGACCACTTTTGTCAAGTTTTATTTTAAACTTGATAAAATTGCTAAATCAGATAATTTATTATATTAATAAAGTGTAGAATTATATTCAATTTTTATTGAATATAAACATATATAAAGAGGCCATAAATACAATAATATAACCTATAACACTTAAATAATCAGGAAGTATTCCAAATATACATAAACTTATCAGTGCTGAAAAAATTATATTAGTATAATCAAATATAGATATTTCTTTAGCTGGCGAATATTTATAAGCAAATGTTATTCCGAATTGTCCGATGCTTGCAAAAACTCCAGCTAAAATCAAGTAAATTAATTGAATCATTCTCATAGGTTCATAAGATAATAACATTAGTGGGAGAGTAACAACACTTGAAAAAAATGAAAAATAAAATACAATTGTATCTGGATTTTCCCTTCCACTTAAAGCTCTAACACATGTATATGCAGCAGCGGCTGCAATACCTCCTAATGTCCCAATAATGGCTGGAATCATTTCTAAATTAAAAGTTGGTTTAATTATAAATAATGCACCTATAAAAGCTATAACTATTGCTGAAATTTGTTTTAAATTTATCTTTT
Organism: Clostridium gelidum; assembly: GCF_019977655.1. NCBI lineage: Bacteria > Bacillati > Bacillota > Clostridia > Eubacteriales > Clostridiaceae > Clostridium > Clostridium gelidum. The sequence goes on along the minus strand of NZ_AP024849.1, from coordinate 3,204,641 downwards.
CTTTTAAAAACAAAGCCGAAAAAATAATTACAAAAAATGGACTAAGTTTATTTAACATGTTAGCATCTGATAATACTAATCTATCTATTGAATAAAAGTTAAAAATTATTCCAAGTGTCCCAAATACAGATCTTAAGACTAATGTTTTTTGATTTTCTCTTTTACCAAAAAAGCTTCCATTATGATTTAATATAAGTGCTAATGCTACTAAAAGTGAGACTATGTTTCTAAAAAAGGTTTTTTGAAAAGAGGGTAAATCTCCTGATAGCTTAACAAAAGCTGACATCATAGCAAAGCCAAAAGCTGATATTATTATAAATAGTATTCCCTTATACCTATTGTTTAATTCACTAAAATTCATATTAATCTCCTTTATTTTGAATAATAAGAAACTACAATATTATTCCAATTTTCAATTATGCAGTCAGTGACGTTAGGATCATACATTAGTCCTTTATTTTTTAATATTTCATTATAGCATTCAGTGTTACTTGCTGTTTTTCTATACGGTCTGTTACTTCTCATAGCATCTATAGAATCACAAACAGCAATTATTCTAGCGCCTAGTGGAATTTTTTCTTTTGATAGTCCTTTAGGATATCCAGCACCATCCCACCTTTCGTGATGATGTAAAACAATAGAAGATATCTCTTTTAAACTTTCTGCTTTTTTCACAATATTATATCCCATTTCAGAATGACTTTTCATAAGTTCCCACTCATAAGCATTGAGTTTATCTTTTTTATTTAATATATTATCCGGCACTCCAATTTTACCAATATCATGCAGGTGACCAGCAATATGAATCATTTGTAAATCATAATCGTCAAGTTCGAAATTTTTAGCTAAATCATATGCCATATTGCCAACTCTAGTAGAATGACCTGATGTATAAACATCTTTTGCATCTAAGGCAGCAGTTAAACTTTCTATTATATCGTGGTACATATCAGAATTTGTTATCATTTAATCACTCCCTTTATTTTATTATTACCTATTAGTTTAATACTAAAAATAATATACCATATGAGAAATAAAAAGTAAATGAAAATGGTTATCAATTATATAATAAGAAATTGTTGGTGTATTAGGTAAAAGTGGAAGTCATAAAAGTACATCAATGGATATTTAGAAAAAAAGTCGGACAATGGTAATTAAGGTATGATAATCTATATTTATCTTAAGATATTAAAGGAGTGCATTCCATTGAACTATTATGAACGCATACAAAAATCTATTGATTACATTGAAAGAAACCTTGAAAATAAGATTGATTTAAATCTTGTAGCCAAAGAAGCATACATGTCACAATCTAACTACTATAGATTGTTTTTTGCTATTGTTGGTCATTCAATAAAAGAATATATTAGGCTTCGTAGAATTAGTTTTGCAGCTTTTGATATTAGAAGTAGCAATGTTTGTATAATTGACATTGCTGTGAAGTATGACTTTAATAGTGGAGATACATTTTCAAGAGCTTTTAAGCGTATTACTGGATTTTTGCCAAGTGATTTCAGAGAGCAAAATCAAATATATAGCTTTGAAAGGATGAATGTTATGGATAAATATTTTGATGTTCAGGATAAAAAACTCCTTGAAAAATATCCTGATATAAAAGTTCTAAAAAAACTTGAAACTATGAGAGTAGCTTATTATTGCTATTATGGAAAACACTCTGAAGATAATGCTTTTACAGTAATGAGAGAGTGGATAAATAAGACTGGGATGAATATAAATGAGCAAAAATTACGAATTTGGGGTTTTGATAATCCTAGTCCATCAGAAGGTCATGATGAATATGGTTATGAAGTTTGTATTACAATTGATGAAGATATAGATGTTAATGATGATAAAATTAAAACAAAATTTCTTGATGGAGGGCTTTATGCTGTAATTGGTGTAAAACCAGATGAGAATGGTGAAATAGGATATGAAATAATGAAAGCATGGAAAAGATTCAATAACTGGTTGACAGATAGTAAATACATTTATGGTGGTCACCAATGGCTTGAAGAACATTTGGGTTTTGATGATAACTTCAATCATATAGGTGGAGTAGATTTATATATGCCTATTATGGAAAAGAATAATATCGATATGATAAAAACTTTTGAAAATGTTGAACCTATGTGGACAGCTACTTATATGGTGACAGGCAAAGATGCAATCGATAAAGGGAGAGACTACTTTCTAAAATGGGCAGCATCTGAAGGGTTATTTAGTGACAACTTAAATAATAGATTTTTTGCTTATTATAACTATGAAAGAATTGGACATGATGATTTCTTTTTCAAAATCCATACAACTGTTGATAAAGAATTTAAAACAGATAACCCTAACATAAAGTTAGAGGAATTCAAAGGTGGATATTATGCCGTTATGAAATCTAAATATAAATATAATGGATGGGCTTTGGGAGAGTTTATGAATTGGATGTCCAAAAGTAAGGAGTATTGTATTGGGGATTATTGGTTTTTTGAAGAATATAAAATCAATGACCCACATATTGAAATGGAAACAGATATGATATTGTATATGCCAATAAAAGTAAAAGTTTAAGGATGTGGAAATATGCAGAAGTTTAAAACAGTTTTAATAAACACAAAAGAGAAAGGTGGTCTTACTGTTATTGATTTACCATTTAATGCAGCAGAAGAGTTTAATGTTAAAAAAGGCACAATAAAAGTATATGGTAACATTAATGGTGTAGATTATAGAAATAAGCTTATTTCAAGAGGAAATGGGAAATATATAATGAGCGTGGATAAAAAATTGAAGAAAAAAATTGGCATTAATGTAGATGATATGGAAATTGAGGTTACTATGGATCTTGATAAAGAGGCATTATATGATTCAGGAGAACGCAAAGTTATTGAAAATGAATTATGCAATATTAATGTTTTAACTGCAATTAATTCAAGACAAAGCATACGAATATTTTCATCTAAAGATGTTGAAAAATCAAAGATTGATACCATTCTTCAAGCAGGTTTTTGTGCGCCAAATGCAAAAGGAAAGCGACCTTGGCATTTTGTTATAACAAATAATAAAGTTGTCATTTCAAATATGGCAGATGAAAACAATCATAAGCCTTTTCTTACAGCAAATTGTTGTATAATAGTTTGTGGAGATAAGAATATAGAAGGCATAAATGAATTTTTATTAGAGGATTGTTCAGCTTCTGCACAAAATATATTGATTGCAGCTCATGGGTTAGGCTTAGGTGCTACCTGGTGTGGATTACTTAAATCATGTCCAAGTTATAAATATATTTGTGAGTATTTTAATTTGCCAGAGAAAGTTATTCCAATTGCAGTAATTGCATTAGGCTATCATGCAGAAGAAAAAGAGTTTACGCCAAGATATGATGGAACTAAGGTACACTGGGAAAAATGGTAATGTAGTTAGTATTTTCTATAGTGTACATTTTTGAATATTACTTTTTGACATTGACTTAAAACCTTATATGGATTAAAGACTTCGCGTAAAATTTATGCGAAGTTTTTTTATTTGAATATACCTTGACAGAAAATGTTTATGAGATTATAATTTATTTCGTAAGCGAAACATTCGCAAACGAAACATTCGCAATAGAAATATACGTAAGCGAAATATATTTTAAGGTGGAGATAAAATGGACACAGTAAACGATAGTATGGAAGTTGCAAGACTTTTCCAAGAGGTAATGCATTTATTTAAACATAATATGAAAAAGTTGCTTGGTGATGCAGGTATTTCTGCACCACAAGGTATGGTTATTGGACTTTTGAGTAAGAATAAGAAAATGAAGATAACAGAACTTAGTAGTAAGCTTTGTTTATCAAATAGTACTGTATCTGGAATTATAGATAGGCTTGAAGCACAGGAAATGGTGGTAAGAGAAAGAAGTAAAGAGGATAAGAGAGTAGTTTATGTAAGTATATCTCCAAACTTTGAAGATATGCATAAAGTTTTTCATAAGCAAATGGAAAAAAACGTTGAAAAAATAATCAGTCAAGGAAGCCCAGAAGAACTTCGCAAAATATCTGAAGGCTTAGATGCACTTAAGAAACTCTTAAGTGTTCAGCAAGAATAAGGCACAATCAAAAAAATAACTAGTCCATCTGTATGACATTTTTGACTTGTTATTTTCTTTCATGTGTCTAAAATAATAACAATAAATGGAGATGATATTAAATGCTTAAATTGTTTAGGTTTCTAAAACAATACTCATTACAAATAGTTGCAGTAATTTTATTAATTTTTACGCAAGTTCTTGCAAATCTGTATTTACCAAATTTAATGGCTGATATAGTTGATAAAGGTATAGTACAAAAGGATGTAGTTCAAACTATTTCATTTTTAGGATTTAGTGGTTCGTATCAAGGTGTAGATTACATTCTTAGAACAGGTGGAATCATGTTACTTATTTCAGCAGGTGGGGCTGTATGCTCAGTTATATCTACATTCTTATCTTCAAGAACTGCTGTGGGTTTTGGTAGAATTCTTCGTAATGAATTATTTACCAAAGTTGAAGGTTTTTCATTGCATGAGTTTGATAAGGTTGGTACTGCTACTCTTATAACAAGAACTACAAATGATGTTACTCAAATTCAAGCAGTAACTATAATGATTTTTTCTATTATGCTTTTTGCACCTTTAACTGCCATAGGTGGTATTGTTATGGCTTTAAGAGAGGATGCACCTTTAACTTGGATTTTTGCAGTAATAATTCCTCTCCTTGGAATTATCATTGGAGTAACACTTAAATCAGCTATGCCATTATTTAAATTGATGCAAGTAAAAATAGACAAATTGAATCTTGTATTACGTGAAGGACTTACTGGAATTCGTGTAATACGTGCTTTTAACCGTATAGATACAGAAAAAGTTAGATTTGATGATGCAAGCATTGATCTTATGGATAATGCTATAAAAGTAAATAAGATTATGGCATTTTTAATGCCAATGATGATGTTAATTATGAATGTTACAACTGTTGCTATAATTTGGTTTGGTGGTATACGAATAGATGCTGGTAATATGCAAATTGGTTCATTAATAGCATTTATTCAATATGGAATGCAAATTTTATTTGGTTTTTTAATGCTTTCTATGGTATTTATAATGATACCGAGAGCTCAAGCTTCTGCCATAAGAATAAATGAAGTATTAGAAATGGAACCAGAAATTTTAGATCCACAGAAGGCTATACTTGCTGATAAAGAAAGTGGATATGTTGAGTTTAAAGATGTAAGTTTTAGCTACCCTGGTGCAGATCAGCCAGCTGTGAGTAACATAAATTTTAGTGCGAAGCCAGGTGAAATAACTGCAATTATTGGTGGTACAGGTTCAGGTAAATCTACCTTAATAAACTTAATACCGCGTTTTTATGATGCAACTAGTGGTTGCGTACTCGTGGATGGAGTAGATGTAAGAGAAATGAGTCAAGAAAGTCTTAGAGCAAAAATAGGTTTTGTTCCTCAACAGACAGTACTTTTTTCTGGAACAATTGCTGAAAATATAAAATATGGTAAGGATAATGCTACTATTGAAGAAATTGAGCATGCAGCTAAAGTAGCTCAGGCTACAGATTTTATTAATACAATGTCAGAAGGCTATGAACATGTTATAGCTCAAGGAGGCACAAATATTTCTGGTGGACAAAAACAACGTTTATCCATAGCGCGTGCTTTAGTTAGAAAGCCTGAAATATATATTTTTGATGACAGTTTTTCAGCACTTGACTTTAAAACTGATGCACGATTACGTGCATCACTTAAAAATGAGACAGCAAAAGCTACAGTACTTATTATTGCTCAAAGAGTTGCAACAGTTATGGATGCAGATAGAATCATAGTTTTAGATGATGGCGCTATTTCAGGTATGGGAACTCACAAAGAACTTTTAACTAGCTGCAAAGTATATCATGAAATTGTATCTTCACAGCTTTCAGAGGAGGAATTAGCATGAGCGAAAATAAAAATGTAAATAAACAAAAAAGTGGAATGGGAGGTCCAGGTGGTGGCCCAATGGGTTCTTTCGCACGTGGCCCAGTCGTAAAAGCAAAGGACTTTAAGGGAACTTTAAAAAGGCTTTTAAGCTATTTAAAACCGCAAAGAGTTAATTTTATTTTAGTGTTTATATTTGCAATCTTCAGTACTATTTTTAGTATAGTAGGACCTAAAATTTCAGGCTGGGCTATAACTAGATTAGTTGAAGGCTTAATAGCAAAATTTACAGCAATAGGTCAAAATACTGCTTTGGTTAAAGCAGGTAAAGATGCTAATATTACGATCCCTAGTATAGACTTTACATATATAAGAAATGTTATTTTATTGTTACTTGGATTATATTTAATAAGCACACTTTTTGGATTTCTGCAACAATATATTATGGCTGGAGTTGCACAAAAAACTGTTTATAATATTCGTAGAGATGTTGAAGATAAGATTTCACGGCTACCACTGAAATTTTTTGATGCAAGAACTCATGGTGAGATTTTAAGTCGTGTAACAAATGATGTTGATAATATTGCAACAACCCTTCAACAAAGTCTTACACAACTTATTACATCTATTGTTACTATCATTGGTATTATTGTAATGATGTTAACCATAAGTCCATTAATGACACTTGTTGTTATTTTAACTTTGCCACTGTATATTTTGGTAACAGCACTTGTTGCAAAGCGTTCTCAAAAATATTTTGCAGCTCAACAAAAAGAAATTGGAGCACTTAATGGTCACGTTGAAGAAATGTATACTGGTCACAAAATTGTTAAGGCTTTTGGACATGAACGTGATTCTATTAAAGAATTTAAAAATATCAATGATAAATTATACAATGCAGGTTGGAAAGCTCAGTTTATATCTGGAATAATAATGCCTATGATGAGATTTGTTAGTAACATAGGCTATGTAGTAGTTTCTGTTGTTGGTGGTTATTTAGCAATACAAGGCAAAATTACTATTGGTGATATTCAAGCCTTTATTCAATATTCTAGTCAGTTTACTCAACCAATAGTTCAAACTGCTAATATTGCAAATATTATTCAATCTACAGTAGCTTCAGCTGAACGTATATTTGAATTATTAGATGAAGTTGAAGAAATACCAGATTCTACTGATTCTAAAATTATAGAATTTCCTAAGGGAGAAGTTAAATTTGAAAATGTTAACTTTAGCTATAAAACAGAAGAACCTCTTATTAATAACATGAACATAGATGTAAAACAAGGTCATACAATTGCAATTGTTGGGCCAACTGGTGCAGGTAAAACTACCCTTGTTAATTTGCTTATGCGTTTTTATGAGATAGGTGCAGGGAATATTACAATTGATGGAGTAGATATTAGAGACATAAAACGTGGAGAATTACGTAATATGTTTGGTATGGTACTTCAAGATACTTGGCTATTTAATGGCACAATATTTGATAATATTGCTTATGGCAGAAAAGGAGCCACAGAAGAAGAAGTTATGCAAGCTGCAAAAGCAGCACATGCACATCATTTTATTAAGACTCTTCCAGATGGATATAATACAATACTAAATGAAGAAGCTTCAAATATATCACAAGGTCAAAAACAACTGCTTACTATAGCTCGTGCAATACTTGCAAATCCAACTATTATGATACTTGATGAAGCTACAAGTAGTGTTGACTCAAGAACAGAAGTTTATATACAAAGGGCTATGACAGAACTAATGCAAAATAGAACAAGTTTTGTAATAGCACATAGACTTTCTACAATTAGAGATGCAGAGTTAATATTAGTTATGAATAAAGGAAGCATCATTGAGATGGGTAATCATAATGAACTTCTTGAAAAGAATGGCTTCTATGCAGATCTTTATAATAGCCAATTTACTGGAGCAGCTTTAGATAATGAAGTAGTATAATATAAGTAGTTGCAAAGAAAAATCAATCCTTTTATTGGCGTTGCAACAAACTTAGATAAAATAATGATAGTGAAATGAACAAAAAGTATTTAAAATAATTGTAAGTTATTAAAATATAAAATTAAATGGTGTACGCAAAGGGTAGAATAATTTTTAAGATTACCTTTCGGCGTACACTATAATTTTTTGAATTAAAAAAGAAAAATACTATGTAATATAACATTTAAATGCTAAAATATAGGAAATAAATAATATGGAGGAAACAAATGAGTAATTATGAAAATTCAAATTCAATAAAAATAAGAAAAGCTAAAATAGAAGATTTAGAAACTATAGTAAAATTTAATTATAACTTAGCAAAGGAAACAGAAGATAAAGAATTAGATTTAGAAATCCTTACTAAAGGTGTTGAATCAATGTTATCAGATAAAAGCAAAGGTCAATATTATGTTTATACAATAAATGATAAAGTTGTAGGACAAATTATGCATACATATGAATGGAGTGATTGGAGAAATGGAATGTTTCTTTGGGTACAAAGTGTATATGTTGATGCAAAACATAGAAGAAAAGGTGTATATAAAGAGTTATATAATTATGTAAAGAACATATGTGATGAAGATGATGATATAGCAGGAATAAGGCTGTATGTAGAAAAAGAAAATATTAATGCAAAAGCTACATATAAATCATTAGGCATGCAGGAATGTAATTATCATATGTATGAATATGAACAAATGGAGATAAAATAATAGTCAAACATGATTAGTATTAATAATACAAGTAGGAGGAATAAAGTATGATTAATAATATAGGAAAAATAACATTATATTTTGAAAACCAAGAGGATGCAAAGAATTTCTGGGTAAAGAAACTAAATTTTGTTGTTAAATTAGAACAAGAAATGGGTCCGGGTATGAAATGGATTGAAGTTGCTCCAAGTAAAGAATCTCTTACCACATTTATATTATATGATAAAAATATGATGAAAGTCCAAAATCCAGCAGTCAATGTGGAACATCCATCTATACTTTTGAGCACTAATGATATAGATAAAGCTTATATTGATATGAAAAATAATTCTGTAGAAGTAGGAGAATTGATGAATATGCCATATGGTAAAATGTTTTCTTTTAAGGATCTAGAGAATAATGATTATTTACTACGTGAGGATAAATAATATTATACAAAAAATAAATATTATATCTATAAGAGAAAGGAAGTGAATCTTACAAGAGATAAATATGCAAAATAAATTAGTTAAAGAATATTATAATTGGTTTAATTCATATGTAAAAAGATTTTATGGAGAAGACAATGTAGTAAATCAAAATATTGAACTTAAGGAAATTCACACTTTAAAGGTTGCAAAACATGCTGTAAATATTGCGAAATCTTTAAATTTAACAGAGGAAGAAGTTAATACTGCTGAGATAATAGGGTTATTTCATGATATAGGAAGATTTGAACAATTTAGGACATACAAAACATTTAATGACGATCTTTCAATAAATCATGCAACTCTAGGCATCAAAATATTAGAAGAAAACAGTATCTTAAAAGATTTAGATAAAGACTGGAAAGAAATTATTATTAAAGCTATAAGTCTCCATAATACAAAGGATCTTCCACATGATTTAAATAAGAAAGAAGCTTTGTTTTGTAAATTAATCAGAGATGCTGATAAACTTGACATTTTTAGGGTAATTATTGATTATGAAAAAGAACGAGAAAATGATCCAAATCCTGCTATAGATAATTTACCTTTTACATCTGGATATAATAAAGAATTATTGGAATATATTCAGACCAACAAAAAAATTAGCAATAAGTCATTAAAAAATTATAATGATAGAAAGTTGTATGAGCTAAATTGGATAACGGATTTGAATTTTCCTTTCTCTATTAATTATATTAAAGAAAAAAATATTTTAAGTACACTAATTAGCTGCTTACCTAAAAATGAAGAGATTAATAGAATTTCAAAGTATCTAGAAGAATATTTAGAAAATTTTATAATGAATTATAGCATAGAAGGGAAGTGAATTTTTAGAGAGGGACATATTAAAATAATCCTTCTCTGAAATAATATTATGGAAAATAAAAAAATATTAAGAGATGGACATATTCATTCCCCATATTGTCCTCATGGAACTAAAGATTCTTTTGAAATGTATGTGGAAAAAGCCATTGTTGAAGGTCTGGAAGAAATTACATTTACTGAACATATGCCATTTCCAAGTTATTTTATAGAGAATAGAAAGTTTTTAGACGAATGTGCTTTGTCAAAGGATGTTGTAGAAAAGTATTTTGATGAAGTAGAAAAGTTAAAACCTAGATATAAAGATAAACTTAAGATAAATACAGGTTTAGAAGTAGATTTCGTAGAGGGATATGAAGAAGAAATAAAAAAGATGCTTAATGTTTATGGGCCTAAGGTAGAAGATAGTATATTATCAGTTCATTTTATAAAGATAGTTGATAAATACACAGCGATTGATTGGAAGCCAGGATTTGAAGAGGCCTTAAATGAGTTAGGTTCTGTTGAATTAATATATGATAAATATTATGAAACTTTATTAAAAGCAATTAAAGCAGATTTAGGAGAATTTAAGCCAAAGCGTATTGGACATCCTACATTAATAAGAATATTTAATAATCTATATCCTGTGCAATATAGAAATAAAGAGCTATTAGAAGAAATAGTAAAAGAAATTAAAGAAAGAGATTATGAAGTAGATGTAAATACTGCTGGTCTTAGAAAACCTTATTGTGGTGAAATTTATGTATCAGATATTTTTAAAGAATTAGTAGAAAAATATGAAGTTAAAAAAGTTTATGGATCAGATTCTCATACAGCAAGTGATGTTGGAAGAGATTTTGATAAAGAATAATAAAATTTAAGAATAAAGATAATGTTCTTAATGGGGGTAAGAAGATGGATTATAAGATAGATAAAATGAAAAATGCAGATTGGGAACAAGTCTCTAAGATATATTTAGAAGGTATTAATACAAAAAAAGCAACATTTCAAACACAAGTACCTACTTTTGAAGAGTGGGATAGTGGACATGTTGAATCATGTAGATTAGTTGCACGTTCAGAACAAGGAAATGTATTAGGTTGGGTATCATTAAGTAAAACTTCAAGTAGATGTGTTTATATGGGAGTTGCAGAAGTAAGCGTATATATTGGAGAAAAATTTAGAGGAATTGGTGTTGGAAAAGCTCTTCTTAAAACAGTAATAGAAGAATCCGAGAAAAATGGATTTTGGACTTTGCAATCTGGTATTATAAGTGAAAATGAAGCTAGTATAGAATTGCATAAAAAATGTGGTTTTAGAATTGTTGGTATAAGAGAGAAAATAGCAAAGATGGATAATAAGACATGGCATGATGTAGTTTTTATGGAACGCAGAAGTAACTTAGTTTAATATAAGGAGTTTTATTAAACCATTATATTTTTAAGTATGTAAGGGATATTAAATTTGTTAATATCCATAAATTGAGGAGATAAAAATATGGAGCTCATGGGTATAAATTTCATAAGAGAAATTACATCATTCATTTTTGTTGAAGACAAGATTCAAAAAGCTGATATTATTTTTGTGCCTGGTGGTTCATGGCCAGAGCCAACAGAAAAAGCAGCTAAGCTTTGGATTGATGGATATGCGCCTTATATTTTACCTTCAGGGAAATATAGTATGAGCAAAGGCTATTTTCCTGGACCCGCGACAAATGGCGATAAATATAATGGAACTTATGAGACTGAGTGGGAGTTTATGAAAGCTGTAGCACTTTCTTATGGCGTCCAAGAGAGTTCAATAATAAAAGAGGACAAGGCAGAGTGGACAAAACAAAATGCATTTAATTCTAGGATAGTTACAGATAAAAATAATTTAGATATAAAGAAAGCAATTATATGTTGTAAGTCATATCATGCTAAACGATGTCTAATGTTTTATAGCTGGGCTTATCCCAAAACAGAATTCTTTATATGCCCAGTTGAAACGCAAGAAATAAATAAAGATAATTGGTTTAAAAGTGAAGATGGGATTGAAAAAGTCATGGGTGAATTATCACGGTGCGGAGGGCAATTTAAGAAAGCTATTCGACCTTGGAGTGAGGAATGTTAGATAAAAATATAAATAATGCGATTATCATACCACACATAAATATAAAGAAAAATTAAATATATATAGGGAATAAATTAGAATGAATTTATAAATCACTCTAATTTATTTTTTACTACTTTTTATATTCATAATAAGGCATTTGAATTGTAACCCCTGTTTCATCAAATTTATAATTTGTATTTTCAAGAGCATATTTATCATTAACTAAATTCATCCCTATGGTATAAAGTGCTTCAGCTGTTTCATTAGGATCTTGAAGAATAGTACCAGCCATAAATCCTTTATTAATTAAATCTATAGCTTCAGGTATTCCATCGATTCCGAAAACTGGAATATATTTTGATTCATCACCTGTGTTATATCCGTATTTTTGCAATGCCTTAATAGCACCTATTGCCATGGCATCATTATTTGAGATAATCGCTTCAAATTTATTGCCATATTTTAAAAATAACAATTCAGTGGAATTTCTTGCACATTCTTCTTCCCAATAGCAAGATTTTGATATAACTTCTTGTGTTTTTATTCCAGAATTTTTAATCGTTGAGATAGAATATAAGCTTCTGTCAAGTGTTACAGTGATATTTTCTGGACCTTTTAGCATAAAGTATTGTAATATGTTGTCACCGTTATAATCTATATTATTTTTTTTGGAATTCCAATAATTAGCAACAAGTTCGCCTTGTAAGATACCTGATTGTTTAGAATCTGTAGATATAACTAGAGATTTACTATAAGATTTAACTGGTTGGATATCAAATGGTACTGTGTTAAATAAGATTATTGGAATATTTTTTTGTTTCGCTTTATTTATGACTGATGTTACAGTGTCTGAGTCTAAACTAACTAAGTTTACTAATAAAAGATCATAAGTACTTTCGAGGACAGAATCTATAATTGTATTTTGTATATCTTGATTTCTTTTACCATCGTAAAAAGTATAGTTAACATTGTTCTCATTTTTATTTTGAATTTCTTCTAAGCTTTTACGAACTAAAGAAATGTAAGGATCATCAAAACTAAATAATATTACAGCTATTTTAAGTGGTTTTTCAGGTGAAATTTGTGCGTATGCATAAATGTTAGTTTGAATATTATTCATTAACACGACAGTTAACATAATTATTACTAATGTTCTTTTTAATATTTTCATTGTAATCCTCCAAATGTATTTGCTGAATTATAAATATTTAGTATTAGCTTTATCTTTTGCTTTGAAAATATTCATAATAAAATAAGGATAAAAGAACATTTTAAGTTAATTTTGTATTGATACGATGAAACATATAGGTGCTATCTCACTGGGAGTATCATATTTCATGAAATAATAGATTAATCTGCAGGTAATTTTATTATACTTGCAGGTTTAATTATTAAATTAAATAATACTGTATTTATAGAATATGATATAATCTTTAAAAAGATAATATCAATAAAGTTAAATTGATTATTATAATTATGCAGAAAATATAATTATATATAGAAGATAATAAGGAGATTGAAAGGGAATTATTCTCCGAGATTGAAGGCCATTTTACAATTGTTAGGTGATGTATAAAAAGCTAAAACGTAGTAAAATAGCATGTTACATAACTTTAAAAAACTTGAAAGGAGTTATAAAAATGTTATGAAATATTCTTATAAAGAAGGTAACTTTAAAAAAGGCGATATATTAAGTATTGCAGTTGATCGAAAAGTAAATATTTATTTAATGGATAATATAAACTTTTCAAAATATAAAAATAATAACAGTTGTGAGTACTATAATAGCAAGGCGTGTAGTTCTCCCTATAACATAACAGTTCCAAGTACAGGGCATTGGTATATTGTTATAGATTTAGTAGGTGGAGGCGCTGGAATATTAAATTATTCTATAAACGTATTTAAATAATTAATTAAAATGCGAATATTAATAGCTGAAATAAGATTTTTAATTCGTGAATTTTAACATATTTAGTTTGGAAAAGACTTTTTATATTGACAATAACCGTGAAAATGGATTATCATATAGAATAAAATAGTGATAATGTAAGAATGAAGGAGTAAGATAAAATGGCATATTATTTTAATGAACCATCTCATACTTTTGGAGAATATTTACTAGTACCAGGGTACTCTTCAACAAAATGTATTCCTCACAATGTAAGTTTAAGAACACCACTTGTAAAATTTAAAAAGGGTGAAGAATCAAAAATTATGATTAATATTCCAATGACTTCAGCAATTATGCAATCAGTGTCAGATGATAAAATGGCAGTAGCACTAGCAAAAGAAGGTGGAGTTTCGTTTATATTTGGTTCTCAATCAATTGAAAATGAAGCAGCTATGGTTGCAAAAGCTAAAAGTTATAAATCAGGACTTGTTACAAGTGCTGCAAATGTTAAGCCAAGTGCAACACTACAAGAAGTAGTCGAGTTAAAAGAAAAAACAGGTTATTCTACTATGGCAGTTACTGATGATGGAACTGCTAATGGAAAACTACTTGGTATAGTAACAAGTAGAGATTATAGAGTTACTAGAATGGATTTTAAAACACAAGTTTCAGAATTTATGACACCTTTTAATAAACTTACATATGCAGATGCAGATATTACATTAAAAGAAGCAAATAATATTATTTGGGAAAATAAATTAAATATGTTGCCATTAGTTGATAAAGATGAAAATCTAAAATATATGGTATTCCGTAAAGATTATTCAGCTAATAAAGAAAATCCAAATGAACTTATTGATAGTAAAAAAAGATATATAGTAGGAGCAGGTATTAATACTCGCGACTATGCAGAAAGAGTACCAGCATTAATAGAGGCAGGAGCAGATGTTTTATGCCTTGATTCTTCAGAAGGATTTTCAGAATGGCAAAAGATAGCAATTGAATATATTCATGAAAATTTTGGTGAAGATGTTAAAGTTGGAGCTGGAAATGTTGTTGATAAAGACGGATTTTTATTTTTAGCAGAAGCTGGTGCAGATTTTGTTAAGGTTGGAATTGGCGGAGGATCTATTTGTATAACTCGTGAACAAAAGGGTATAGGTCGTGGTCAAGCAACAGCAATTATTGATGTAGTTAAGGCTAGAAATGAATATTTTGAGAAAACAGGAACTTATATACCAGTATGTTCTGATGGTGGTATTGTACATGATTATCATGTAACTTTAGCTTTAGCTATGGGAGCAGATTTTATGATGCTCGGTAGATATTTCTCTAGATTTGATGAAAGTCCAACTAACAAAGTAAATATAAATGGAAATTACATGAAGGAATATTGGGGCGAAGGCTCAAATAGAGCAAGAAATTGGGAAAGATACGATCTTGGAGGAGATAAGAAGTTATCTTTTGAAGAAGGTGTTGACTCATATGTGCCATATGCAGGAAGTTTAAAAGATAATGTTACAATAACATTAAATAAAGTACGTTCAACAATGTGTAACTGCGGAGCACTTACAGTTCCAGAGTTACAAGAAAAGGCTAAAATAACATTAGTATCTGCAACAAGTATTGTTGAAGGAAGTTCACATGATGTTATATTAAAAGATAGCCATTATACTACTCAAGAATAAAAATTACTAAAAGTTTAGAAAGAAAGAACGTTTATAAAATTTAAAAGACCTTAGTATTTACAATACATTGTAAATACTAAGGTCTTTTGACTTTTATACATCAAATAATGATGATATAATAAAATAAAACTCATAATGGAAGATTTATAACAAACAATAAAAGTTCTATTATAAAAATAGACGTATTTAGACTGTGGAATTATATAATAACTAAATAAAACAATATTATAAATATATAATTAACTTTGATATTTATTAAATTAGGAATAATGATTGGAGAAAAAATGAAAGAAAATTTTGAAGTTACATTAAAGCAAATGATACTTATTATACATAGAACTATCAACTCTGTAGATAAAAGACTTTTAAATCATGGAGAACAAGTGGCATACATTATGTTAAATTTATTAAAAGCTGAAGGTAGTTATAGTGAAGAAGAAATACTTGAGATTTGTGCCATATCTGTTTTTCATGATATAGGTGCATATAAAGTTGCAGAGAGAGATAAGCTTGTAGAAATTGATACGGTGGCGCCATTTGATCATGCTTTTTATGGAGCTTTATTTATAAAGTATTTTTCACCACTTTCAGATTTGTATAATGTAGTTTTAACCCATCACTTTACATTTAAATATTTTAAGGACAGGAAAATGAATGTTATTTCTAAAGAAGGATTATTACTAAGTTTTGCTGATTTTATTGATAGGGTTTATTTTAAAAAGGGTGCTTTGACAAAGGAATATATTGAAAACCATCAAAAGAATTATTTGAAAGAGCATATGGATTTATTTAACGACGCAGATAGCAAATTTGATTTTATAAGTAAATTATTAGATAACTCTTATGAAAAGGAATTGGAAAGTTTTTTTGAAACTAAAATCCTTACTAGAGAAGAGGTATTATCTTATAGTAAAATGTTAGCATATTCTATTGATTTTAGAAGTGAAGCAACTGTTAAACATACAATATTAGTTGAAGCTATAAGTTATCAAATAGGAAAATTATATGGATTAAATGAAGATGAATTAACGAAAATCAAAGTAGCTTCAGTGCTTCATGATATAGGGAAAATAGGAATTCCAGTAGAAATTTTAGAGAAACCAGGAAAACTTACTGATGATGAATTTGAAATTATGAAAAGCCATGCTATAATTGGATATAATATTTTAAGTGGCTTAAATATAGATGATATCAGGGATATAGGAACACTTCATCATGAGAAATTAGATGGAACAGGATATCCTTTTGGTTTAAAAGGTGAAGAAATAACCGTAGAAATTAGAATAATGGCAATCGGAGATATCATTAGTGCATTATTAGGGGCAAGAAGTTACAAAGAAGAATTTAATAAGGATAAAATAATCAAAATATTAAAAAATATGGTAGATATGAATAAAATAGATTCAAAAATAGTGAATTTATTTATAAATAATTATGATTATATTATTAATGAAGCTCAAAACCAAAGCAGTGATTTAATGAACATGTATTTAAATTTGAACAATGAATATAACACATTATTGAAGTCTTTTGTCTAAGGAATAATATTCAGAATTAATGTAATAGACTTAATGGAAATTTGTTTTAAGACACAATATATGCAATTGTTTTATAGTTACATATGATATAATATTATGGATAGTTTAAAATGTTAAGTTATGGAGGAAATGTTATGTTCACGAAGGAAGAACTTTTAGTTATTGAAGATGCCTTAAAAATTGCAGATACAGAATATATTAAATTAATTGATGAAAATAAGAATATCAAAAATAGAATAGTTGCTTATAATAGAAAGCAAAAAAAACTATGGCTAGTTCAAAATAAATTAAAGAAACTTATAGCTGAAATATAGCAGTATAAAGAAGAGGTTATCTTAAAATGAAAGAAATTTTAAGATAACCTCTTTTTGAAATTTAAATAAGGGTGATAGGTTTAGATATCCATTTGCATATTATTAATATTTTTACTTTTCTTTAGAAAATCTTTCGTTTTTATTATAATCTATCTTTATTTTTGAAGTGTATATTTATATTTGTAAACAAGTAGTTATGATCAGAAAGAGAAAGTTAAGAACTTATAAAAAGATTGGAGGGATATTTATACAGAGAATTAATTAAAATAAAAAAATTATAAATACTGCTTAATCATTTATAGTGGCCATTGTGATTTGCAATATATATAAGAAACTTGGTAATCCCTCACATAATATTATATAATTAATTCTGATGTAATATTATGTTAGTGTATTTGGGAATTTGTAACTTAACTATAGTGAGTGAGGCGTTTAATCATAATGAATTTGTATAATGTTTTAATTGTGGAAGATGAAAAAGAAATATGTGATGGAATTGAAATATATTTAAAAAATCAAGGATACAATGTTTTTAAAGCAAGTAATGGAATAGAGGGATTAGAAATTATAGAAAAGGAAACTTTACATTTAGCAATTGTAGATATAATGATGCCTAAGATGGATGGAACAACCATGGTTATGAAACTTAGAGAAAATCACGAGTTTCCCGTAATTATGCTCACTGCTAAATCGGAAGAAATGGACAAGATTATGGGACTCAATATTGGTGCAGATGATTATGTAACCAAGCCATTTAATCCAATGGAGCTTCTAGCTAGAGTTAATTCACAACTTAGAAGATACTCAAAGTATTTAAGAGTAATAACTAATCAAGAGAAAAGTATCAATAGTTTTGAAATTGGTGGTCTTGAATTAAATATAGACACTAAAGAAGTAACGGTGGATGGAGAAGAAGTAAAGCTTACTCCCATAGAATTTAAAATATTAGAATTACTTATGAAAAACTGTGGAAAAGTATTTTCAGCAGAGTCAATATATGAAGATGTTTGGAATGAACAAGCTATAAATACTGATACAGTTATGGTTCATGTTAGAAATATAAGAGAAAAAATAGAAATTGATAGGAAAAATCCGAAATATTTAAAGGTGGTATGGGGAGTTGGATATAAAATTGAAAAACATTAGTAAACCAATTAAATTAAATATAATTGCAATATTAGTTTTAGTTTTAACATCATTTGGAATAATAAGTTCATATCCATTAATTAAGAATATTGGAAAGGATAATAGTTCTTCTCCTTATGAAAATAATGATATTCTAAAAATAATAAATCAAACTAGTTATATATTATATAAAGATAGTTTAGAAAAACAAAATGGTGCAGATTTAACTTATGATGAAGTATATGTTAAATCCTCTAAATATAAAGAATCAGGAAAGTATAATGATTATTTAAAGTATAATGATTTTAAAAAGAATTTTAATAATAAATTAGAAGAATGGGATGAATATTTCGGCAGAAGTTTAAAAAATCTGAATTACTTTGCATATGGAAATGATATAGAAAAAGGTAAAACTAATACAGAAAATAAACTAAGTGAATTAGTAAATACCATTGACAATAAAGAATTAAATAATATTTATGATTTTTACATGGTTGTACATTATGATGAAAATGGTGGAGTAGAAGTAACTAATGTACATGGTGCAGATGAATATACAGTAAGAAATAGATTCTCAGAATTCAACTTTAAAAGATCATTTGATAATAACTTAGTAGAAGAAAATGAGGTTAAATTTAATTCTATTAAAAATGCAACTTTTGTATATGCAATTCCAAAGGAATTAAAATTTGAGGATAATATAAGTGTACTTGTAAATTCACCTGGTGATATGATTGATTATCCTATAGTCGCAGAATTTATACTAATAATAGGATGTAGTATAGGAATTCTATCATTATTAATGCCTTATAAGGTGGGAAAAGAAATATTAGGTATAAAAAATTTATTGAAAATTCCATTTGAAATAAATTTCTCTATTTTAATTGGTGGTATATTTGTTTTAGGAGAATTATCTATTCAAGTGGTAAAAAATACGTTGAATAACAAACTTATTTATTATTTTCTAGGGAATACCAACAATAATCAATTTGATAAATTTATAGTTATTATATTAAATTTAATTTTGTGGATTGTATTTACATCTTTCATATTTGAAAATGTAATGTTTTTGAAACATATATTTAAACCTAATATAATTACTTATATTAAAGAAAATTTACTTACAATTAAATTTTTTAAATTATTAAAAAAATTAAATGATACGCTAATTACGTATATAAAAAGGGTAACGCATGAGTTATCAAATATAGATTTAACTGATAAATCTAATAAATTTATAATAAAGATAGTTGTAATTGATGCTGCTGTTATTTTAGTTTTTTTCATTTTATGGGTTTTGGGAATATTAATAACTTGGTCATTTATATTTTCAGCATTCTGGGGATTAATATTAGCATTTACTTATTGTACAGTTATGTTTAATTTATTAAAAAAATATTTAATTAAAATAAAAAATAATTATGCAATGTTATTGGATGCTACAAATAAAATTGCAGAGGGTAATTTAGATGTTAAAATAAATGAAGATTTAGGATTATTTAATCCCTTTAAAGAGCAAGTTGTAAAAATACAAAATGGATTTAAAAAAGCAGTAAATGAAGAAGTTAAAAGTCAAAGTATGAAAACAGAGTTAATATCAAATGTGTCTCATGATTTAAAAACACCTCTCACATCAATAATAACTTATGTAGATTTGTTGAAAAATGAAAACATAACTGAAGATGAACGTAAATCATATATTGAAACTTTAGATAAAAAATCTCAAAGACTTAAATTTTTAATTGAAGATTTATTTGAAGTAAGCAGAGCAACAAGTGGGAATATTAATTTAAATTTAGTCAAAGTCGATATTGGTGAATTAATGAAGCAAACAGAAATAGAATTGGAAGATAAGATAAAAAATACAAATTTAAAAATAAGGAATAATTTCCCAGGGAATAAAATTATTTTAACTCTAGATAGTCAAAAGACTTTTAGAATTTTTGAAAATCTTTTAAACAATGTAGTTAAGTATGCTATGGAAGGATCAAGGGTTTATGTAGATATAATAGATCATGAAGATAAAGTCGAGATTAATATAAAAAATATGTCTGCAGAAGAAATCACTTTTGATGCATTTGATATAGTTGAAAGATTTGAAAGAGGAGATAAATCTAGAAATACTGAAGGATCAGGACTAGGCCTTGCAATTGCAAAGAGCTTTGTGGAAGTTCAAGGGGGGAATTTTAATATAGAAGTAGATGGAGACTTATTTAAAGTCATAATCATATTCAAGAAATAGAATACAGTATTAATTTGAACACATCATATAATCTCTAAATCTCAAGTTTATAAGCCTTTATTAGATATTAAAGTAAAATATAGTAACTTAATATCTATGAAGGCTTGAAATTTGTTCATAAGTGATATAAAATAAATTTAAACATTTGTGAACACGTGTGCAATATACGCGTGAATTTGTAAACAAAAAGATGAGGAGAATACTTATGAGACTTGGAGTTAGATGTCATGATGTGATTCATGGTAATTTAGATGAACTAGGGGAAAGAATACATGAAAAAGACTTTAAAAGCGTTCATTTAGCACTTAAAAAAGTCAAAACTGGATTTAAACTTACTAAGGGAAGTATTACACCAGGAATGGCTAGATATGTTAGGGATACTTTTTCTAAATATAATATAAATGTAAGCATACTCGGATGTTACATAAATTTAGCTAATCCAGATGATGATGAACTTAAATGTTTATTGGATACCTTTAAGGAATATATACGATTTGCAAGAGATTTTGGTTGTAGTATTGTAGGTACAGAAACTGGAGCACTTAATAAAGAATATGTGTATACACCAGAAAATAACACAGAAGAAGCATTTCAAAGAACATTAAGTTCAATAAAAATACTTGTGAAAGAAGCAGAAAAATTTGGAGTAATGGTTGGCATAGAAGGAGTTGCAAAACATGTAATTAATACACCTGAAAGAATGAAACGTGTATTAGATAATGTTAAGTCAAATAACGTACAAGTTATTTTTGATCCAGTCAATCTTATAAATGAAAACAACTATGATAAACAAGATGACTTAATTAGAAAATCTTTTGAACTTTTTGGAGATAGAATAGTTGCAATTCATGCAAAGGATTTCGAATATACAGATGGTGAAATTAAGCTTGCAGCAATTGGAAAAGGTCAATTCAATTATCCATTATTATTGTCTTTGATAAAAGAAAAAAAACCATATATAGATGTACTTCTTGAAAGTACAACTCCAGAAGATATAGATGAAGGAATTATATACTTAACAAAAATATATGATAATTTATAATTCATTGTATTTATGCATATGGGAAAAATTATTTTATTATATTTTCAACAATAACTGATATAATAGTATATGATTATATATAAAAGAAGTTTATGGAGGATAATAATGGCTACTACGATTAAAGATATAGCAAAATCACTTGGTATATCCCATTCAACTGTTTCTAGGGCACTAACAGGTTCTAAAAATGTAAATGAAAAGACTAAAGAGGAGATATTTAAAGCAGTTAAAGAATTAAACTACACGCCTAACATGAGTGCTAGGAGCTTAAGAATGGATAAGGCTTATAATATAGGCGTATTCTTTTCAACAATAGATAATGGGACTTCCGCGTTTGTATTCCAAACTGTAATAAATAATGTATATAGAAATATAGATAAAAAATATAATGTTATTGTTAAAGGTATAGATACCTATGAGAAAAATACAATAAACCCTAAGAACTATGATGGAATATTAGTGGTAAGCCAAAAAGTAGATGATGATGAGTTTATAAAAGAAATTTTAGAAAAGGAAATACCACTTGTTGTTATAAATAGAAAAGTAAACTTTGATGTTATAAATATATTTACTGATGAAAGTATAGGTACTTGCAAGGGTGTCGAAGAGTTGATAAAAAAAGGGCACAAAGATATTGCAATAATTGAAGGTATAGAAAATTTTGATTCTACTAAAATGAGAAGAAAAGGTTATTTAGAAGCTTTTAAAAAATATAATATTGATTTAAATAAAAATTTAATAGTAAATGGAGATTTTACTGTAAAAGGCGGTTATATACAAGCTAAAAAAATTATTGAGAAGAAAGAATATTTTTCGGCAATATTTGCGTTTAATGATGAAATGGCAGCTGGTGCTATAAAAGCTCTTGCAGAAAAGGGATTAAAAGTCCCAGATGATATTTCTATTTTGGGATTTGATGGAAGTGAATTCGGAGAATTTCTTACCCCAAGTATTACTACAATAAAAAGACCTATCGGAGAAATAGCTAAAATTGCAATTGATTTACTTTTTAAATTAATAAATAATGATGAAAATATATATGATAAAAAGATATATTTACAATCAAAATTAGAAATGGGCAATTCCATTAAAAATTTAATTAATACTCAATAAATAAGATAAGATGATCATAAAAAGATTTTTTTGAAAAGCTATTGCAATTCTTTACATTACCATATATAATAAATTTATAAGATTTAGGAACACGTGTGCAAAGTGCTTAAATACAAGTTAAGTATTAATAAGCACATTATAAATCTTGAATTATATTTTAGCCTTTTAGGAACACGTGTGCACAATGTTTAATTATAAGATTAAAAAGCATATTGTAAGTTCTAAATATATGCTTTTAATTTAAGCTCAAGAACAAGCTATGTTCTTGAATTATATTTTAACTTTTTAGGAACACGTGTGCAATAATCTGAAAATTAAGTTAGAAATGAAGGAGATTATAATTATGAATATGGAAATTAGATATTCAAATCACCCAGATGATTCAAAACACTATGACACAGAAACATTAAGAAAGTATTACTTAGTAGAAAAAATATTTATTGAAGACGAAATAAATTTAGTTTACAGTCATAATGACAGAATAATATTTGGTGGAGTTACACCTATAAAGGAAACATTAAAACTTGGAGTATGTAAGGAATTAGGTACAGACTATTTTCTTGAAAGAAGAGAACTTGGAATTATAAATGTAGGTGGAGCCGGAAATATTATAGCTGATGGAGTAGAATATGATTTGGAATATAGAGATGGGTTGTATATAGGGCAAGGAACTACAAATGTTGAATTTATGTCAGTAGATTCTAAGAATCCAGCAAAATTTTATGTTAATTCAGCACCAGCACTTAAATCCTATCCAACAGTAAAAATTGATTTGGAAAAAGCTAATAAAGTACAATGTGGTGATTCACTTACTTTAAATAAGAGAGTAATAAATCAATATGTACATCCAGAGGTTTGTGAAAGTTGCCAATTAGTAATGGGACTTACAATATTAGAACCAGGAAGTGCATGGAATACAATGCCTTGTCATACGCATGAAAGACGTATGGAAGTATATTTATATCTTGATATTCCAGAAGATCAATGTGTAATGCACTTTATGGGAGAGGGACAAGAAACAAGACATATTGTAATGAAAAAGGAACAAGCTGTAATTTCTCCAAGTTGGTCAATTCATTCAGGCGTTGGAACTCAAAACTATTCGTTTATTTGGGGTATGTGTGGAGAAAACAAAACATTTGATGATATGGATAATATAGAAATTAAAGATTTAAGATAAGGCACATCTTGAAACCATTATTTTCATTCATGTACTAATAAATATTTTAGAATTGAGGTAGACAAATATGGCAAATATATTAGATGGTTTTTCAATGGATTTCTTTTCATTGAAAGGGAAAGTGGCAATAGTTACAGCTGGAAACACGGGACTTGGACAAGCATATGCAGTAGCTTTAGCTAAGGCAGGGGCAGATTTGGTAATTCCAACTCATGGTAAGGAGTGGGATGAAACTAGAAAATTAATAGAAAAAGAAGGAAGACAAGTTAGATTTATTCAAGGTGATTTAACCAATAAAGAAGATAGAGATAACATCGTGAAGTTAACAGTACAGTTATATGGAAAGATAGATATATTAGTAAATAATGCAGGAACTATAAGAAGAGCTCCACTTCTTGAATATAAAGAAGAAGATTGGAATGCAGTAATAGATATTAACCTAAATGCATTATATTTCTTAAGCCAAGATGTAGCTAAAATAATGGTTAAGCAAGGCTTTGGAAAAATAATTAATGTCGCATCTATGTTAGCATTTCAAGGTGGAAAATTTGTACCATCATATACAGCCAGTAAACATGGAGTTGCAGGTATAACTAAAGCTTTTGCTAATGAACTTGCATGTAAGAATATTCAAATAAATGCTATTGCACCAGGATATATAAAGACAGCAAATACTGAACCAATAAGAGCCGATAAAGAAAGAAATGCTGAAATACAAGGAAGAATACCAGCAGATAGATGGGCTGATCCATTTGATTTAATGGGAGCAGTTGTATTTTTAGCAAGTAGAGCATCAGATTATGTTAATGGACATATACTTGCAGTTGATGGTGGCTGGTTAGTAAGATAGTTTAAAATCATAGTACAATATTTGATGTTATAAATAAAGTTTCTGCATCTAAAAAGTATATTTGAAAAGTTACGGTTTATTAACTTTTTAAATTTAAGTACAATATTTACGACCTTAATGTAAATAAATAAAATATAGCATTGTATGCAGAAACTTTATTAATATTATATAATAATTGAAAAAAATTGAACTGAAATTAGGAGGATCATAAAATGAAAGATTATGCAAAATGGATGGCAGATTCAGTAATAGAAAGAAAGACTGACTTAACTAGTTATTGGGCTTATGAATTCGGGTTAACACTTGATGGAATTGCGGAAGTTTGGAAACAAACTAAGGATAGAAAATATTTTGATTATATAAAAGAATGTATGGATACTTTTATTCAAGAAGATGGATCTATTAAAGGTTATAAAGAAGATGAATATAATATTGATCATTTGAATAATGGAAAAATACTATTAACAATATATAAGGAAACAAAAGATGAAAAATACAAAAAAGCATTGAAACAATTAAGAACACAAATTGATAATCATCCAAGAACTAGAGAAGGAGTTTTCTGGCATAAGGAAATTTATCCTGAACAAATATGGTTAGATGGTTTATATATGGGAGCAACTTTTTATGCAAAGTATGTAAACGAATTCGGAGATGCAGGTGAGTTTGATGATATAGCAAAACAATTCGTTATAGCTAAGAACCATTTAATTGATAAAAAAACTGGTCTTTTATATCATGCATATGATGATGCAAGAGTTCAACATTGGGCTAATAAAGAAACTGGATTATCAGCACATTTCTGGAGTAGATCTATGGGATGGTATCTTATGGCATTAGTTGATACATTAGATGAACTGCCAGAAGATAATAAATATAAAGCAGAAGTTCTTAACATATTTAATGATTGTGTAAATGCACTTATAAAAGTAGCAGATAAAGATAGTCATGTATGGTATCAAGTATTAGATCAAGGTGATAGAAAAGGTAATTATTTAGAAGCTTCAGGATCATCAATGATAGCGTATTCAATTTTTAAGGGAATTAGAAAAGGATATCTTCCAGAAGAATTAAGAGAATTTGGAAAAGCATCTTTTAAAGGATTAGTTGATGAATTTATTTTAGAAACTAAAGAAGGTCTTATTAATTTAAATAAAATTTGTTTTGTTGCAGGACTTGGTGGAAAAGACAATAGAGATGGATCATTTACATATTATATAAGTGAACCTATAGTTTCCAATGAACCAAAGGGTCTTGGACCATTTATATTAGCATCAGCAGAAGCAAATCTACTATAAACTAAAAGGAATACTAAAAATAAAAATTAAGTAAACTCGGGCGATATAGAGTTTCCGAGAGTACTCAAATTATATGAGGAGGAAAAGATAATGAACGAAAAAATTAAATTAAGAAATATACTTGGTTATTCAAGTATAAACTTTTTGGGGAGTGGAGCCCAAGGCTTAATGTCTGCATGGCTATTATTATTTTATACTACTGTTTGTGGACTTGATGTAGTAAAAGCATCATCAATTTTCGTAATCGCAAGAATTATCGATGCTGTTGGAAATCCATTATTAGGATTTATAAGTGACAGTTTTGGGCAAACAAAATTAGGTAGAAAATTTGGTAGAAGAAAACCTTTCATAGCACTTGGAATAGTTGGAATAGCAATTATATTCCCATGCTTATGGATAGCAGGACACTCTTTTGTGTATTACTTTGCTGTTAATATGATATATGAAATATCGTATACTTTAATATTTGTACCTGGGACAACTCTTCCAGCTGAAATGACTCAAAATGCAGCTGAAAAAGCAAAGCTTATTGGAGGAAAACAATATTGTGGTACTTTATCAGGATTTATATCAGGTTTGATAACTGCGTGGATTTTCACTACTTATGGAAATAGTTCAGCTCAATCATTCTGGTATATAGGACTTTCTTGGGGAATTATAACCACACTAGCCCTACTCTTCTTTCTATTTAATGTATATGAAAGAGATCCTAAAACAGTTGTTTATGAAGATGCAGCTGGTTCAGTTGTAGAAGTGTTCAAAAAACTTGGAGTGGATTTAGTTTCATGTATGAGACTTAAAGCATTCAGACTTCACAGCATAATGTGGTTCTTAGGTAGTATTTACAAACAACTTGCAGGTGGAGTTCTTACTTTCTTTGCAATGTATGTTTTAAGCTTAACAAAAGTTAATGTATCAGCTGTAAACAGTGTTTCTTCTGGAATTTCACTTGTAGCTATATTTATATATATAATACTTGCATATAAATTTGGTGGTCCAAGGACTTTTAAACTAGGTATTGGAATAATATTAGTCTCACTTTTAGGTTATGTATATCTTGTATTTGCAGGACATAATTCAATGACTTTAACTTTGTTCTTCATTTTCACAATAGTTAACATTGTAGGTAAGGCTGCTGTTGACTATATACCAACTTACCAAATGGGATTCGTTGCAGATATAGATGAAGCACTTACATTAAAGAGAAGAGAAGGTATCTACAATGGAATAAATGGTTTATTTGGGAAACTTGCAGCTGCAATAGAATCAATTGTACTTGGAGTTGGTTTATCAGCTTTTGGTTTTATCAGCTCAAGTGCAAAAGATAAAGTGGTAGAACAACCAGCTAGCGCGATAACAGGTATATCTGTAGTTACAATTGTATTCCCAATAGTATTACTTACAATAGCTTGGATTGCAGCTTCAAGATATAAACTTACAAAAGAAACTCACAAATTATTGGTAGATGAAGTAAATAGAATTAAAGCTGGTGGTTTAATGGATGATGTAACTACAGAAGCTAAAGAAGCTGTTGAAGTATTAACAGGTTGGAAATATGAACAATGTTTTGGAAACAATAATGTAGCATATACAAATAAAACGCTAAATTTTAAAGCAACTGCGTAAAGTAAATGATGGTAAAAGTGCACATATAAAGTTATATACATCCTTAAATTATTTTTCAAAAATGCTTTGGGCAAAAGCTAGAACAATTCGATAAAAAATTGTTATTTGCAAGAGAAAGGTATGAAAAAAGTGAAAGTTATTTATAAATGCTTTCCAGGTGGAAAGTTTAAGGTATTAACAATGAGTTATGACGATGGAAGAGGGCCTGATAAAAAATTAATTAGTATATTTAACCAAAATGGAATAAAAGGAACATTTAATCTGAATTCAGGGCTAATAGGATCTCCACCAACAGCACCAAGTGATATCTATGGCATTAGAATACCAAAATCTGAAATTCAAAGTGTATATGAAGGACATGAAGTATCATGTCACACAATGACTCATCCAACAATAGCAAGATCTCCAATAAGCCAAGTAGTATTGGAAATTACTGAAGATAGAAAAGAATTGGAACATTTAGTTAAATACCCAGTCAGAGGGTTATCTTATCCAAATGGATCATATAATGATGAGATAAAGAATATGTTACAATATGTTGGCATTGAGTATTCAAGAATTGTTGGCAATAGTGAAAATTTTAATTTGCCAAAAGATTTTTTAGAATGGAAAGCTACATGTCATCATAATTATAATTTAATTAAATTTGCTGATGAATTTATTGAATTGAGTAAAAAGCAATATATGTATATATTCTATGTTTGGGGTCATAGCTACGAATTTGTACGAGATAATAATTGGAATCTTATAGAAGAATTTTGCAAAAAAATTGGACACAGAAATGATATATGGTATGCAACCAACATCGAGATAGTTGATTATATGAAAGTATGCAATAATTTAAGATTTTCAATGGATGCAAGTTTTGTATATAATCCATCTGTTCAATCAGCTTGGCTAAGTGTTGATGCAGAGATTGTTGAAGTTAAAGGCGGAACACAAGTAAACTTATAAAAGTACAAGTTTAAAATAACTTAGCAATAACTTAGCAATAACTTAAATAATTGTTCAATAAAAGAATTTAGAGCATATTTACACCTCAGAGTTTTATTTGAGGTGTAGATTTCTATAATTTAAAAATAAAAAATTAAGTTTATAAATATAATCCATAATGGACTAAAGCTTGACGGAGAAATAAAGATTATGAATTAGGCTGTTAAAAAATAGGAGGTATAAAAATAATGGGTGAATTTGAATGGAATGAAAAATTATACAAAGAAATTGAAGACAAAGTAAATAATAATATGCCAGTATTAGAAAATAAAATTGAATATAATATTTTAGATGAAAAATATAAATCTCTAGTAAGAAATATTGAAGAAGAGTACTTAACTCATCCAAATGGTGAATATAAAGGTAGTAAAAGTCAATTGAAACAAGATAAAGAGTATATTAGTAAATCATTAATAAAAAATGTTAGAGAAATAGAATATTACGGAGATATAATACAAGAAGCAATAAATGATGCTACTTCTAATGGTGGCGGAAAAGTAGTTATAAAAGGTAGTGCTGATTCTAATAATCCTAATATATATTATACAGGTGCTATAAATCTTAGAAGTAATGTTGAATTACATATAGAAGAAAATGTGATTTTAAAATTTGTGAGAAATAAAACAAATGAATTTTATCCATTAGTTTATACAAGATGGGAAGGTGTTGAACTTATAAATTTCTCACCTTTTATTTATTGCTATAAAGAAAAGAATATAGCAATAACAGGAAAGGGAACTTTAGATGGATGTGCAGATGAATTTAATTGGATGCCATGGAAGTTTGGATATTTTAATGAAGAAGATCAACAAATTCAAAGAGAAAGATTATTTGATTTGGGGCAAATAAATGCTCCTGTAAGAACAGAAAGAATATTTGGTGATGATATATCTACTATAAGGTCACCATTTATCCAACTATATAAATCTAAAAATATTTTAATCAGAGATATTAAAATATTAAATTCTCCTTTTTGGGAAGTAAATCCTGTTCTTTGTGAGAATATAAAAGTTGATGGAATTAGGATAGATACTAATTTGTATAATAATGATGGTGTTGACCCTGAATCATGTAAAGATATAATAATAGAAAATTGCTATTTCTTAACTGGTGATGATTGCATTGCAATAAAATCAGGAAGAAATAACGAAGGAAGAAATATTGGTGTGCCATGTGAAAATATAATTATTAGAAATAATGAATTTAAAGATGGTCATGGTGGAATAACTATTGGTAGTGAAATATCTGGTGGAGTTAATTACGTATTTGCCCACGATAACTTTTTCGATAGTATAAAATTAGATTATCCAATAAGGTTTAAAACAAATGCTGAAAGAGGCGGAAAGCTTGAAAATATATTTGTAAAAAATAGTACTGTAAATAAATCTAAAATTGCTGTAATTCATGCAGATTTCTTTTATGAAGAAGGAGCAGAAGGTAATCACAAACCTATTTTAAGAAATATAACATTGTCAAATATTAAGACAGTTGATGGTGGTAGTATAGATGCGAAACATGCTCTATACATAAAAGGATTTGAAGATGCTCCGATTGAAAATATAGTGCTAGAAGATGTAGTTTTAAGTGGAGTAAAAGGTGAGACTATATTACAAAATGTTAAAAATCTTACTTTCACAAATGTAACTATAAATGGAGAAAAATTAGATGATAAAACTATAGATGTAGATAATGATTTGATAATCCATATAGTTTAATAAACTCAACTGGTTATTTTTAATAGACTTAAATATATAAGTGAAATTATAGAACTATCATAGTTCATAAGTTTACTTATATACATATTTTTTGTCGTTTGATAGAAAAAATGGATACATTGATAAAAATGATAAAACTATACCTAAAGAATAAAAGATTTGATTTGTTTGTAATAACTATGCATAAGTGTATTTCCTCTAATAAATTGATAATTCTTTATTAGAGGGGATATATAATAGTTATTTAATATATATAATTATGAGCAGTGTCAATAGCTTTTCAGTATTTGTATCTAGGTTTAAAATATAATATGTATTTACATTAAATTAGATTTTTATGAGAACAGTTTAAAGTTAATTAGTGTCAGCTACCACATATTTGAAGCTTGTGGTAGTTGATTTTTTATTGCTAAAAATACTTCCAAATACTATAATGTAAAGATAAAAATAATTTTAGTATATTAAAACTAAAAATGAATGGAGAAACATATGAATAAATTATTTCAAGTTAAGGATTTAGTATTTTATGAAGAGGATTTTGTAGATGATATAAAAGATTATGAAGATATAATAGATATTATACAAGAATTAAGTCTCAAATTAGATTATGAAACAATAGAAATTGCAGGGTCTAACGGATGTTGTGATAATACTCGCAAAAATCATTTAGTAGAGATAATTGGTTACATAGATGAAAATGATGAATTTGTAACTAAAGAAGAAAGAGATACTATGGGAGTAATGGAATTAAATAAGAAATTTGATTTATTCGTTATAACAGTACATAAGTGTACTTCATGCAATAAGTGGGTAATATCTATATTGGAATAAGAATAAGATTATTGTTGTAAATATAGCTTTTTCTTGTATAAAAGTATTAAATCTTATTATGAAAAGGAAGGATGTATACAGATTGAATAATAGAATTTCAAATGCATCTGAAACAGAAGATGCTTTAAATGAAATATATATATATGAAGATAATTATGATGAAAACATGAAGAATATTGCGGAACCTTATATCAATAGTAGATTAAAATGTGGATATTTGAATGGTGATGAAGGCGTTAAGTTATACTATGAAAATTACGAGGCTCTAGATGCAAAAGGTAATATTGTAATATCTCATGGATATTGTGAAAATTTAGAAAGATATCATGAGATGATTTATTACTTTATGAAAAATGGATATAACGTTTTTGGTGTTGAACATAGAGGTCATGGAAGATCAGATACACTTGGAATAGCTGATAAAACCCAAGTGAATTTGAAAGATTTCAATCAATATGTTTCTGATTTGAAGATTTTTATGGATAAAGTTGTTATGAGTAATAATGAAAACAAAAAAGTATTACTATTTGCTCACTCAATGGGTGGAGCAATTGGTGCAAAGTTTTTAGAAGATTATCGAGATTATTTTGATGGAGCCATATTAAACGCACCAATGCTTGAAGTTGATACCGGAAATATACCTACTTTTTTAGCTTATATAATAGTAAGGTTTCAAGTTTTAATTGGTAATGGTGGAAAATATGTATTAGGTCAAGGGCCTTATATGCCTGAGTACAATATAGATAAAATAGGTACAAGCTCTATAATTCGTTATAAATATAGTGATGATATTATAGCTAATAATGAAGAATTTCACAGAGGTGGGGCAAGTTACAATTGGACATGGGAATCTTTAAAAATAACCAAAGAAATTGTAAAAGAAATTAATGCATCAAAAGTTGAAATCCCAGTATTATTATTTCAAGCTGAAAAAGATTTTTATGTAAAACCAGGTGGCCAAAATAAATTTGCAAAAAAAGCAAAAAAATGTGAAATTCAAAAAATAGAAAACTCTAGACATGAAATATTTTTGGAAAAAGATGAAGTCCAAAAACCCTATTTAAAACAAGTATTAGATTTTTATAATAATATCTAGATTTTAGTTAAAATGTGGCTGTTGCAAAATAGAATCTAATATGTTAATAGCCAGACTCTATGTATTTAAATTCCATGCTGAGTGTTTTAAAAAAATGTTGTTTAAAATAGTACTATATAAGTTGGAATAAAGATTTTACGCTGTAATACAGAGCAAGTCTATTATTTGTTGTAGAACTTAATGATTTGTATTTATGGAAATTACTGTATTGTAATAGTATTATTGCAACATATATATTTTAAACCTATAATAAATAAATTTTCACTCATGGCAAGCTAGCGTTAGTATTTAAGTACAAGTATAATTTTAATTCCTATTTTACAAGCCTAGTTTTATTCTTATTACAATTATAGTTTTATTTCGTAAATACAAGTATGATTTCAGATTTCCTATAATCCTATTTCTTTTGTCCTTATAAATCTGTTTCCAAAAGATAAATAACATATTATATCCACATAATCAATCTTTCTATCTAAATTAAATAATATAAAAAACGAAAGATATTCTTCTAAATATTTTGTAGCAATTCCTTTGAAAGGGCTAAACCATTTGATTATATTCATAATAATAAATTTCACCCGATCATCTTCTTTTCTTTCTTTTATTAACTTTTTGTTATGTTCTTTTGCTACAGCAGTAATATATCTGTCATTATATGGAATGATATAGGATCCCTTTTCGATTCTAGAATATACCTTTTCATAGAATATTCCTCTCATCCAACAATGTTTAAATGCAGGCATAACAAGCATTGAATCTTCATTTCCTTTTGCTGCTATAACCCAAATATTACTTCTTTTAGTTGTCATTATATTTCGACATCCCTTAAAGTTTTCTACTATTATTGTTTTATTAATATGTATATCTCCTTCCAATTTTTTGGGAACACTATCAATTTTTAATCCATTCAAAATTTTGTGTCTCCAATAAAAAGCAGTTGTTACACTTATCTTTAATTTTTTAGCACAAAACCTTAGGGATTTCCTTTTTATCATTAATTCTATGAATTTTACCCATATATCTAGGTCTTTCTTTGAATAACTCCATAGTGAATTTGTCATATTCGAGAAAGTTTTTCCACAATCTTTACATTTATATCTTTGTATCCCCTTATATGAGCCATGTTTAATATAATTTTTCCCACCACAAATTTGACAACATTCAATTTTTTTGTTTTTATAAATGTCTTTTTTTAAAAAATTATTTATATGTTGTTTTAATTTCTTTGATTTTACTTTTTTTTGTATCAAAAAGATTCACCTCTTGCTGCAATTTTTTTTCATATACATTTAGGTTAGAGAGTGCAATATATATTTGCTTCCTTTTTAATACTTGCCATACAATACAATTTTTAAACAATCTCAGCAACATTTATTTAAAATAGCCACCATGGAAATAAATATGGAGGTAAGTATAGAAGTGAGTATGAAAGTAAGTATGGGAATAAATACTAAAATATGTTGGCGATTTACTGAATTTTTAAAATCATTTTGCAACAGCCCCATTTTTTTGACTAAAAAAAGACCATTGTACATACAATTTTAATTATTGGGACAGTATATATTTATAGGATTTAAAGGTGGTGTATATAATGATAAAAAAGATAAATATTTTTATAATATGCTTATTAATGGTTCTTAATATATCAATTACTTCAAAAGCATCAATCAATCAAGATTACAATATTGAGATGAAGCAAGACATTTTAATACTTATGTTAGCTTATCCAGAGTACATAGTAGGAGTAGAAAAAAAGAATGATGATCAAGTTTACTTGGTTATGAAGTCTGGCAAGAAAATTATTTATGATGATAAAAAACAGAAAAATCATGATGAAAAGTTAGAAAATGCAGATATTCAAGATATGTTAGAACAAGATTATCCTCTTGAAAAAAACACAGAAATTATGGATAAAACTTTTGATCCAGGAAGAGCTAGACATTATGAATTATTTAATGAAGTTTATGGAAACTCTAAAGCATCTATAGAAAAAAATTTAAGTGCTTTAAAGTATGGATATACTAATTATCAATTTAATAGTAAAAATAAAGCTAATACATCTTTAGAGGATGCATTAAAAGAATCAATGACATTAGCCAAAACTAGAGGAGATATAGGAAGTATTCTTTATCCTGCTAGTGGGACTTATAATTATAGAGTTATATCAGGCACGGGAAGATTAAGTCCTCATTCTTATGGAATAGCAATTGATTTAAAAAGTGATAAAAGAGATTATTGGAAATGGAGCTCTGAAAAACAAGGGAAAGAAAGATTGAAAGATTACCCTAAGGAATTAGTTGAAGCCTTTGAAAAGAACAATTTTGTATGGGGAGGAAAATGGGGACATTTTGATATTTTACATTTTGAGTATAGACCAGAAATAATATTAAAGGCTAAATATTTTGGTAACGTAAATAGTAATAGTGATTGGTATGAAGGAGCACCTTTAGAGGAAGAAGCCACAAAAAAATACATTGAGATAATTGACAATGTACTGTAGTAAAATAATATTTATTTAGAAAGGGGTAGTAAATATGCGACTCTCTAAAATTAATAAGAATTTATCAATAATTATAAAGATGTTTATGATTACTTTAGTATTTTTATTAGTTAATATTAATATGGAACAAACAGTTATAGGAGATATTAAAACTGAAGAAGAAGCAGTAAGCTTTGTAGAGAATATATTTAAAGTAAAAAGCAAAGCAGTATTAAGCAAAGACTTAGACTCAATAGAATCATTGTATGCTACAGATACAAGATATGGTCAGTGGGCTTATGAATATGAGCAAAGAAAGGTAAAATACATAAACAATTGGGCAGAAAAGCAAGGTGTTAAATTTATAGATATAATACCTAAAGTTGTAATTAAAAAATCACAAATAAAAGAAGATAAATGTTCTTTTAATATATTATGTAATACTGAATATAAATACATATATCCAGATCAACCAGAACAAATTAATAGTTCAAGAATTGGAACCCATCATTCGCTTTCATTAACTAAGAGAGACGGAGAATGGATAATAACAAA
The DNA here is from genome assembly GCF_019977655.1 of Clostridium gelidum. Classification (NCBI taxonomy): domain Bacteria; kingdom Bacillati; phylum Bacillota; class Clostridia; order Eubacteriales; family Clostridiaceae; genus Clostridium; species Clostridium gelidum. The sequence goes on along the minus strand of NZ_AP024849.1, from coordinate 3,169,065 downwards.
GGAATGGTATACTGATCCTTTTGCAGATTCATTAAGTTTAGAATCTATTAAGGCTGATGAAATAAAAGAATATATAAAATCACAACCAGCTAGGGATATATCTGATATTCATGAACGAAGAAAAGGTGTAGTAGAATATGCAGAAAAATTCTGTGGATCGGCAACTATTGAGGATTATAATTATAAATATAACAATAAGTATAGAAATTTTAATCCAGAGGGAGGAGATTGTGCAAATTTTGCTTCACAAGTATTACATGAGGGAGGAAAGTTCAAGGAAACTTCAGGTTGGAATTATGATAAAGGAAGTGTCACAGGTCCTTGGGTTAATGCAGGCAAGTTTACTTATTTTATGATAAATAGTGGAAGAGCTTCAGTGGTTGCTAAAGGAAGTTATGAAAAAGTATATAAGGCTTCTTATAAGCTTCTTCCCGGAGACTTCATAGCATATGAAAAGAAGGGCGATATAACTCATGTATCTGTAGTTACTGGTGTTGATTCAAAAGGATATTCCTTAGTAACTTGTCACAATACAGATAGAAATAATGTGCCATGGGATCTAGGATGGAGTGATAAAAAAATGCAGTTTTGGTTAGTTAGAGTACATTATTAAGCACTTAATTATCCATATGTTGTAAAATTAGATTCGATGTAAATTATATTATATGATGATCAAATAGTATAAATACATTATTTGTATTTGTCAGATAAAAATAAAGATCATGCAATTTAAAATAAAATGCATGATCTTTAGGTCTATAATTTAAGAAGATAAATTTAAAAATAAATATTATAAGTACGGAAATTGTTTCAGTATTATAAAAATATAAAGAAATGAATTAAAGAACAAATTCTACAATCTCTAAATCGCTATTTAGAGATAACTTTATAAAAGAATCCTCTAATAATATTAATGGCCTATCTAAGTCATTAATATCCATTTGAATTATTTGTGCTACTTTGTTATTGTTTAACACTACATCTTTTCCAACATAATAACTAAACATATGATGTAAAAAAATATTAGAATATTTGTAGTCTAATTTACCAAAGCTTTCTTTTTTTATTATTTCAAGTGCTTCGAAGGGAGCTTTCTTTTTTCTATAAGATCTATTGGAATTTATAGCATCAAAAACATCTGCTATCGCAATTATCTTACCAAATTGTGATATGTTATCATCTTGTAATCCTAGAGGATATCCACTTCCATCTAATCTTTCATGATGCATTAGTATACCTTGAGCAACTGATTTATCTAAAAAGTTAATTTCTTTAACGATGTTATATCCTAATAGAGGATGAGATTTTACTATGTTAAAATCTTCTTCACTTAGCAAATCATTTGTAGTAAAGATTTTTGAATCTATTTTAGTTTTGCCTATGTCATGTAACAACCCAGAATAAGTAAGAAGATTAACCTTTTTTTCATCAAGTCCAACCCATTTTCCTAAAAGATTACTGAGCACAGCTACATTGATACCGTGACGATATATTGAATCTTTTCCACTTCCATGGAATACTATAGCGTTTATAAGGGCATTAAGATCAGTCATTTTTTCTTGAAGTTGTTTTGAGATAGTTCTAATTTCATCAATATTAGATCCCTTAAGCATACCTAGCTTGTAAAAAATTTGATTTAAATTCGCAGATATTGAATCAAAAGTTTTTTCTAATATAGCTACAGTATCAGCAACATTAATTTTTATTTTATCGTTGTAGCCACTTATGTAATCTTTATTTTCCACAGATTCATTTTCAGGATTTTCAAAATCACTATTATAGTATTTTTTAGTTTTATAAACACAAACCTCCTCCAGAGTTTCTTTATTTTGTAACATCTCTAATATTTCATTTGTTATAGTATCATTTTTTAATAGTATTTTTTTTTCGGAAACATTAATAGTTTCTCCTAAAATCATACCTATTTTTAATTCATCAATTTTTAGTTTGTGTAAATTTTCATTGATATCAATAATTTCATTTATTTTTAAATTGTCTCCCATTTAACCATCTCCATTACAATTATTATTTGTACCCACAGTATATTAATTCTACATATATGTAGATTTTCCTGTTAAAAAAAGAAAAATATTGGAAAAGTTATATATTAAGCGTACAATATGTAAAAATTCGTAGTAACTCCATATTGTTTATCTTTATAAATGAGTGTTAATTTTATTTATTAATGGAATAAATATTAAGTAAAGAGAATATTTATAATAATAGATTTGTATATTAACATATACTACTAAATCATAAAGACTAATAACAAATTATTAATAAGTACTCTATAGAAGGAGGATATTATGAAAAATATAAAAATAAAATTTGAAAATGAAACTAAGACAAGAATAAATATAATGGGCATAAATAATTTTAAAAAAACAAGTTTACTAAAAATATTGGTTAAACAAGGAGTTTTAGATGCATCAGATTCTATTTGTGATAATAGTTTTCCTACAGAAATATTGTGTTCATCAATAAAGAGTAATATTGTTAGTGTTTATTTATGTATAAGAAAAAAAGAAGAAATACTTAAGGAACTTAAGGAAAACATTTTGAAATCTGTTTATGAAGCAAGTCTTATTTTTGAAAATGAGAATATTAGCGAAAATATAAAAGACAATGAATTAATCAAGTTTAAGAAAGAATTTATAGATATATTAAATCAATCTAGTGAATTGTCTTTGAAAAAATTTTATGAGGTAGATAATATAGAAAGGATATTTGAATCAATTAAATTTAATGAATTACTTAATGAAGTAAAAAAGATAAATTGTATAAATGATAATGAAATAGCTGAAGATAAAGACGATTTTATATGGAAAAAGTATTTTAATGAATTTCAAATTAAATTCCCAAAATATTACTGTAAGTGGATGAAAATGATTTCAAAATATTATTCGGGTAATGAAGAGGGCAATGAATATATAAATGAAAATCAAAATTTTACTAATAAGTATTGCAATGAACAGCTTGATAGTTTATGTGAAATATTATATGGAATAAGAAGTTCTTGTGCACTTATGGTTGAAAGAGCATATATTGAGGCTCCATCAAGCATGGAACAATTTTCAGGAAATGTATTTATTTATTATCAAAATGATACTCAATATAAAAGTATTGCTCAAATAATAGAAAATCGAATTGGTGAAGATTATAAAGAATTATTTATGATATTAGCCAATTGTAATGAAGATGCTTTGTACTTTTCGAAGTTTAAAGAAAATATCAATAAGATAACTTTAAATAAAAGAATATTTTGCATATTAAATGAATTTGATTTTTATAGAAAACAATTATTAAGAGATGAAAATAAAATAAATTTTTTAAGTAGTGAAGGAAATTTAGTAGATACTATAAAAACTAATATTTCTAAAAAAATAGGAATTTCAAAAGATAGAATTATTATAACAGAACAATTTAATGATATTGATAAAAATACATTGAGAACGTTAAAAACAAATAATGATTTTTTGCAGTTATTAAAATTAATAAAACATGAAAGTGAAAATTTAGGGAAAAGTATAAAGATTAAACCTTTAAATAAAGAAAAAATAATAAGCATTTCATTAAATCAAGAAAGAATGAGTGTACAGGCTTTGATGACTATGCTTTATGAAAGATATAATGGATATTTAGTTGACTTGTGGAATAGAATAATTGAAGGTGAAGAAAGCCTGGAAGATCCTAAAAAATATTATTACAGTACAATTCGTACTATAATTCGAAATCGAAAAGATTATTATAGGGAATATAAACCTGTATCCTATAAGAGTTCTAATCAAGATTATAATAACAGAATTGATTTTAGTTTAAGAAGTGGAGATTACAATGATAGTAAAAAGATATTAAAAATGCTAGTTAATTATGGATATCATACGGTTGGTTTTAATTCTAATGAGAATAAAATTTTAGTTACTGTTAATGGAGAAATATCACAAGAACACAAAGCTAATTTAATTAAATCAATTGAAGGAAGGCTTAATGAAAGTGCTATAAATTATTTTGAAAATGCTTTTTTAATGAATATATCAATAACAAAATTTAATGATAATGACCTATATAAAGCTTTAGAATCTGAAAAGAGTATAACTATTGATGATTTCTATAGTGCTTTTAAGGAGATATTTAAAAAGATGAGTGAAAATATATTGAGATACGAAGTTTGTCTTCAATGAAAAATATTATAAACCTATTAATTTAAGAGTAGTAATATTACTTAAATAAAAAACTTCAGTAATAGCAGGATCGCTAATACTGAAGTTTTTTTCATATTTAATAAAAGTTTATAACTAAGGCACAATCAAAAAAATAATATAGAATTTCTAAGATTCAGATTTTAGTTTAAGCACAGCATCAAGATTTTGGAATACAGATTGATCATAATCTTGATGAATTGAAACTTCAATCACATCATAAAGTTTTTCTAATTGTTTTATAATTTGATCTAAAACGGAATTATTCTTTACAAGTAGAAACATCTTACTTGTAGTACCATCACCTATTTGTGCACAAAGAATGCCTTCAAGATTAAAGGCACGACGGGCAAAAAGTCCTGTTATATGACTCATCACTCCAGAATGATTTCTAACAAGTAATTCAATAAGATAAAAATTAGTATTAATCATTAAAGTTTTCACCACCTATCATTTCTATATTTGATCCACCAGGAGCAACCATTGGAAGTACATTTTCTGTTTCTTCTATAGGGATATTGATCACACATGGTCCTTTAATAGACAATATTTCCTCTAGCTTCTTTAAAGGATTTTCTTCATTTTCTAGATCACAGGACTGTATGCCAAAACCTTCTGCAATAATCTTGAAATTTGGATTTGATATAAAGTGTGATGCTATATAATGCTGGTTATAAAATAATTCTTGCTGCTGACGTACGAGTCCTAAATGATGATTATTTAATATAATTATTTTTACATTAAGATTTAAATCAGCTAATGTCGCAAGTTCTTGAATATTCATTAATATAGAACCATCACCACTAAAACAAACTATAGTTTTATCTTTATTTGTTAAAGCTGCACCTATAGCTACAGGAAGTCCAAATCCCATGGTTCCAAGACCGCTAGAAGTTAAAAATGCTTTTGGATCTTTAAATGGATATCTTTGAGCTACCCACATTTGATGCTGTCCAACATCTGTCGTAATAATAGTATCGTTTGGCATTTTGCTCCCTATAAAAGGAATTATATTAGCTGGGTGCAATATATTTTCATAGGAAGGAAGTGGATATTTTTCCTTAAAACATTTAACTCTTTCAACCCAAGAATTCCTAGGTTTAGCTTCAATGTGTGGAAGAATAGCCTCTATAAAATCATAAATGTTTGCAACCATTGAAAGACTACTTGCTTTAATTTTATTTATTTCAGAAGGATCAATATCAATATGAATAATATGAGCATTAGGACAAAATTTTTCTACATTTCCTGTAGCTCTATCATCAAATCTTACACCTAGAGCTAAGATTAAATCAGCTTCATTAAGTAAATAATTAGTGAACGGTGCTCCATGCATTCCAAGCATTCCAAGGCTTAATTCATCGTCACATGGAAAAGCACCAAGGCCCATAAGACTTAAAGCTACAGGAATATTATTTTTCTTTGCGAATTCATATAAATTATTACAAGCATTAGAGTTAACTACACCGCCACCTGCATAAATTATGGGCTTTTTTGAATTATTAATTAATTCTGCCATACAGTAAAGGGTAGAACCTTTTAAATCTTTTTTCAAAGGCAAATTATTATGTCCTGAAAGAGTAGAAGACGGAAATTCTTTAAGTTCAATAATTTGTGTTTGTATATTTTTAGGTATATCAATTAGCACAGGACCAGGCCTTCCGTCTTGTGCTATTTTAAAAGCTTCAGGAATAACAGTAAAAAGTTCATTCATATTTCTGATTAAGAAATTATGCTTAGTAATAGGAATTGTTAAACCGTAAGCATCTACCTCTTGAAAAGCATCTGTTCCTATAGCAGCTAAAGAAACTTGACCTGTTATAGCAACAAGTGGTATAGAATCAAGTTTAGCATCTGCAATGGCAGTTAGAAGATTAGTTACACCAGGACCAGAGGTCGCAAAACATACACCAACTTTATTTGTGCTTCTTGAAATTCCTTGTGCAATAAAGCCAGCACCTTGCTCATGACGAGTTAGTATATGTTCAATTTTACTGTTATATAGAGCATCATATAGTGGGAGATTAAAGCCTCCTGGTATACCAGATATATATTCTACACCCTCATTTTCTAATAATTTAATAACAATTTCAGCACCATTATATTTCAAAAAAATCACTCCTTACATAAATATTTTTATTTCACCTTCCTAAGAATCTATGAAACATAAAAAAGTTTTATTTGTTAATTATCATAAATTTATATAATAAAAAAACTCTTCATCCTATAATAATAGGACGAAGAGAATATCATCGCGGTACCACCTAAATTTGTATAATTAAATACACACTCATCATAATACAGGTGATAAACACCGATATTACTGTCCTTTTAACGGTAGACCATCCGTTTAATTCTACTCACTTAGTTAAAAGATTTCGATTAAAAACTCCAAGGCTACATTCCATATATATATCATGAGAACTTACAGCAAACATTCTCTCTCTGCGTTTTAAAATATATGTACTCTTCCTTTTCACAGTTTATAAAGTATTAAGTTTGTATTTATTATATTAAAAAATAATCTCATTTGTCAATAAGAATTTGAAAATTATGCTAAATAAAACTTGAATATTACATAATATTCAGAAAATTTATAATGCATACCTATAATATTCAAATTCACTTTACCAATTACAAGTAATAAGGTAACATTATTTATTGATATCATTAACAATATTATTGCAAGGAGATTAAATTATGAATAAATTAGAATTCTTAGGACGAGGTTCAGGATATAATGTAACAGAAGGCAATACATGTGCTTTTATAAAGAAAGATGATAATTTATTATTAATAGATTGTGGAGAATCAGTATTTGAAAAAATTGTAAAACTAGACTTAATTAATGGAATAAAAAATGTACATGTATTAATTACTCATATGCATTCAGATCATATAGGTTCTTTAGGTAGTTTTGTAGGGTATTGTTATTGGAAATCAAAAATAAAAACAAATATTTATTTTAATGAAAAAGAAAAAATAGGAGAATTTTTAAAACTTACAGGTGCTATTGAAAGAGAAAGTTTTATTTTACATAATTCTAATAATAAAAGGATTTATGAATTGAACTTAACTTTTAATGCTTCATTAACCAAGCATGCAAAGACAGTTAATACATATTCATTTTTATTAAAATTTGACTATGGAAATGATATTTTTTACAGTGGTGATACTTATGAGACTAATTTTGATGTTATCCCATATTTAAAAGAAGGAAATTTAATATATCATGATACTTGTTTAAATGATTCTGAAGGTAATGTTCATACATCACTCAGAGTTTTAAGTGAAAAAATTCCTTATGAATATAGAAAACAAGTGTATTGCATCCATATAGATGGTGAAAATTTTATAGAAAAGGCTAATGCACAAGGATTTAATGTAGTAAACATAATAAAATGATTTATATTATATGCATTATAGTGTAAAATAATAGCTGTAAACAATTAATTAAATTAAATTAAATTGTGTAATATTTAGGAGAACTTTAATGTTAAAGCATAAAGGTACAAGTATTTTAGAAACTAATAAATTTATATTAAGACCATTTACATGCAATGACACTTTGGATATGTATAATAATTGGGCTTCTGATAAAGAAGTTACTAAATATCTTACATGGCCTGTGCATTGTAACATAAGCAAAACTAATATGGTAATTTCCCGTTGGGAAAAGTTGTATGAAGACAATGAGTATTATAATTGGGCAATAGAAGATAAACAGAGTGGTAATGCGATAGGAAGTATTAATCTTATGAATTTAGATGATTATAATCAAAATTGTGAGATTGGATATTGCATAGGGAAAAGATTTTGGAACCATGGTATTATGACTGAAGTTTTGCATGAAATACTTTATTTTGCATTTACTGAAGTTAATTTTCAGCGAATTACAGCGAGAAGGCACATAAATAATATATCCTCTGGAATGTTACTAAAGAAGTGTAAATTTGTTTATGAAGGAACTTTAAGAAAAATCCTTAAAGATAATAATGGTTTTTTTGTGGATTGTAAATACTATTCTATATTAAAATCAGAATATCTAATTGAAAAATAAAGAAAACTCGACTTATATGTATTTACACAGTAAATACATATAAGCAAATCATAGATGTTCACAGAGAAAGTTTGAATAACGAAACATAAAAGCTCTAAAGAGAAAGTTCTGCTAACCAAATATAAAATTTGGAGCATCACTTTTTTGATTCTTACTTTTGCAATTTTACTTAAGAGATAGGAGAAAAAACATATGGAAGAAAACAACAAAATAAAATCAATTACAAATAGTCTAAAAGAAAGGAAAAAAAATATAACAGTTCATGAAATGGATTTATCCGAATGTGGAAAATATCAAGAACTAAACGGTGGCTGGGTAATATGGATGCTAATATCGGGCATAATATTATGTTTTAAAAATTTGTATGGAGGAATAGCCTTAATTATTATATCCGTTATAATATTTATGATGTATAAGAGAAGCCCAAGTAATGTTTCAGTTACATATTTTAATATTGCATTAAATTGCATAAATAAAGGTGAAATGGAAAAGGCTAAAGAATCACTTTCAGAATCAGTAAAAATTGATTGTGAAAATAAATTAGCTTATGTATTATTATCATCAATTTACTATAAAGAAGGAAATTATAAAGAAACCTTAGATAATTTATTAAAAAGTAATGTTCTTAAAGCTCAAAATAGTAAATATAATTATTTAGTTGGGGCATGTTACTTTAATACTTATGATTATAAAAATTGTATCAAATATTTAAATTCTGTTAAATATGAAAATAATGATTTAATGAAACATGTTAGAGATGTACTTCTAGCAAAAGCATATTTTTCAAATGAAGAATATAAACAAGCACTCAAGGTATTTAATAGAATAATAGATATAAAAGATGAATTTAAAGGAGAATTAATAGAATTCAATTACTTTTTAGGATTAACATATTTAAAACTCGGAGAAACCGAAAAAGCTAATAAAGAACTTAAAAAAGTATATAAGCAAGATAGTGAATATAGAGATATTAGAACTCTGATTAAAGAGTAAATTAAAATAAAGGAGCAGATATGCGTGTAGCAACTGCTCCTTTATTTTTGTAATAATTTCAAAATTAATATGAAAAAAGTTAAGGATATACATATAACATATATAGGAGACCTCTAAGTTAGTTAACATAGCAATTATTATGTAAACTAAACTGTGTTAAAATTGGATTGGTGCGGTGATTAATCTTACCAAAGTTTTAAAACAAGATTGGATTTTGATTGAAATTATTTCTTTAGAAATAATATTTAAATATCAATTTTCAGTCTTTCATTTTGGTTTATTTGCTTACTGTGTTAAAATAAGAGTATATAATTGAAAAAGGAGTTTAAAATAAATGAATATAATTACTTTAGAGAATATAAATAAAAGCTATAGCGAAAAAATCTTGCTAAACAATGTATCATTAGGAATTAGTGATGGAGATAAAATTGGTTTGATTGGAATAAATGGTGCAGGTAAATCAACATTTTTGAAGGTTGTATCGGGGAGAGAAGAATTTTTTGAAGGAAATATAACCAAGGGCAAGAATGTTAGAATTGAATACCTAGATCAAAATCCGATTTTTGATGAAGAGGCAACTGTTTTAGAGCAAGTTTTTAAAGGCGATACGAAAGAGATGAAGCTCCTTAGAAAATATGAAGAGTTATTAGATAAAATCAACTCTTGCAAAAGTGAAGAGTTTGATTCTTTAAATAGTGAACTAATTAAAATTCAAGGGCAAATTGATTCGCTTAATTTGTGGGATTTGGAAAGTGACGCTAAGACAATTTTAACTAAGCTTGGCGTAAGAAATTATAATGAAAAGATAGGAAATTTATCTGGTGGGCAAAAAAAGAGAATAGCACTTGCATGTGCTCTTATAACTCCATGCGAGATGCTTATATTAGATGAACCTACAAACCATTTGGATTCAGATTCTATAGAATGGCTTGAAGAATACTTAAATGCAAGAAAAGGTGCTCTGCTTATGATTACCCATGATAGATATTTCTTAGATAGAGTTACAAATAGAATTATTGAATTAGATAGAGGGAATATATATTCTTATCCAGGTAACTATACAGCATATCTAGAAATGAAAATTGAAAGACTGGAGACAGAGCAAGTTCAAGAGGAAAAGAAAAATGCATTAATAAAAAATGAATTAAAGTGGGTTAGACGTGGTGCTAAGGCTAGAACTACTAAACAAAAGGCCAGACTTCAAAGATTTGATGAACTTGTGAATACTGAATCTATCCGAATACGAGATGATGTTGATATTTCATTAGTTGGCTCAAGACTTGGGAAAAAAGTCGTTGAATTATATGATGTATGTAAATCATTTGGAGATAAAATATTAATTAAAGATTTTAATTACATATTTTTAAGAACTGATAGAGTTGGTATTATTGGAGAAAATGGTGCTGGTAAAACAACTTTAGTTAATTTACTTAGAGGAAAACTTTCTTTAGACAGTGGAACAATTGAAATTGGTGATACTGTTAAAATAAGCTGCTTTGCTCAAGATAATACTAATATGGATCCTAAGCTTAGAGTTATTGATTATGTTAAAGAAGGCGGAGAATTTATTCCTGTAGATGATGGAACAAAGATATCAGCATCAATGATGAGTGAAAGATTTTTATTTGATAGCACAATGCAATATACTCCAATTGAAAAGTTATCTGGTGGAGAAAGAAGAAGATTACATTTGCTTAGAGTACTTATGGAGTCGCCAAATTTTTTAATACTTGATGAACCTACAAATGATTTGGATATTGAAACACTTAATATCTTAGAAGATTTTCTAGATAAATTCATGGGTGTAGTAATTGTCGTATCACATGATAGATATTTCTTAGATAGAATCTGTAATAAAATTTTCTCATATGAAGGAAATGGATTAATAAAGGAATATAACGGTAACTACAGTGATTTCTTAATTTCAAAAGAAATAGAGAAGCTTCAAGAAGACAATAATACACTTGAAGATAAATATAAGGACGAAAAAAGTAAAGGAACTAAGGAAAGAAGCAAAGATAATAAACCAAAGTTTACTTTTAAAGAACAAAAGGAATTTGAAGGGATAGATAATGATATATCTAAACTAGAAGAGAAAATTGAAAACTTGGATAACGATATGGCAAAAAATTCTTCGAATTATGGTAAACTTAATGAATTGATGAAAGTAAAAGAAGATGCTAAGAAAGAATTAGAAAATAAATATGAGAGATGGGAATATTTAAACGAAATTGCAGAAGCGATTGAAGAATATAAGAATAATTAAATTAGAAATAATATAAACTGAAAACGAAAGGGGAATGGGATTATTCTATAAGGAATAGTCTCACATAATATATATGGAAGTACATATTTACTTAAAAGGGAAAAAAGAGCCAACCATATTTAATGGGGATAGGATCGATATTTTAGATATGCAGCTTGAAGGAAAAGACTATAAACAAATAAGATATTTTAGAAAAGGAATTTCTAAGTCACAATACATTAGTGTAGATTTAATAAATAAAATTAAAACATTTGAATAAGGCACACTCAAAAGAATAACTTAGGTTAAAATAAAAATGCAGGTGATAAAATTGATAAAACAAATTTTACTAGAAGGCTTTAATAAAAGCATAACCAATTCAGCGCGGATAAAAGGTGAACGTGTCTTAAAAAATGATTTACTTAGAGAAGTAAATGTTAGCGTAGACAAAGATAATATTAAAATACGTGCATCTGTAGTTTCTGAAAGTCTTCTTAGTGAATATTTATGTAAGCTTGAAATTGATAATGAAACAAAAGAGGTTATTGGATCATACTGTAGTTGTATGGATTTCGAAAAAAATGAATTTACAAAGGACAACTATTGTTGCAAACATTTAGTAGCTACTTTTTATACATTCTTACGAAATATTGATGATGATGATGAATTAAGAAATAAAATAACTAACAATATTAAGCCTAAAAAAAATAAATCTAAAGTTAAAGAGGATAATAATAATGATTTATTATCCTTGCTTATTGGAGATAATCAAAAAGAAAAAATTAAATTTGAAATTATTATAAATAAAAATAATTGGTCTTCTAAACTTCAAGCAGAACTTAAAATAGGTCTTAAAAGTAAAAGTAATAAAATGTATATGATTCGCGACATAAATCAATTTTTAGTCTCACTTTATAATAACGTTCCAATTAAATATGGAAAAGATTTTATTTTTGATATAAAAAATCAATGTTTTTCTTATGAAGACAAGAGATTAATTAAATTTATTTATAATATCCAAAATATGGCGCAGCATGATAGGAATTTTAAAAGGCATCAAGATAAACTAATAGATGGAAAAACATTAACTATTCCTGATGTTATGTTTAAGGAATTTTTAAACGTCATAAAAAAGAATAGAATATATTTAGGGGATGGTTTCTTTTATCGAATATTAGAATCAGAAATAATAGAAGGAGATATGCCTATTCCCTTTGCCCTATTAAATAAGAAGGATTCCATAGTACTTGAAGCTTCAAATGGGTTGCCAGAAGCTTTAACACAAAATGAAGATGTATTTTTATATGGAACTACAATTTATATTCCTTCTATAGAACAATGCGAAAGGTTGTCTCCTTATTTAAAGATTTTTAATGCTACATCTAAAATAAGTTTTAATATAAATCAGGAAAATAAAATTTTAAAAGAATTAATACCATCTATGCAAAAACTTACAACTGATTTAACTTTATCTAAGAATATAAGAGATAAGGTTATTATAGGACCTGTTAATTTTAGATTTTACTTTGATAAAGATAAAGACAAGGATATATCATTATTATTTAAAGTATCTTATGAAGGCCATGAATTTAATTATTTTGAAGAATATAATGATAAGGTTATTTATAGAGATACAGATAAAGAACATGAAGTATTTGGAATGCTAAAAAGTCTTGGATTTGAAGAAGTTGATGGTAGACTGTACTTTTTGAGAGATGATAATGATGCTTTTAAGTTTTTTAAATACGAAATAGAAAAACTTCAAAGATATGGAGAGGTTTTTTATTCAGAGAGATTTAAAGGAATAAAAGATATTAAAAAATCTGATTTCAAGGGAGAAGTTAGAAAAGGACAATTTGATTATTTTGAATTTAAATTTAATATTTCTGATATATCAGAACAAGAAATTTCAAATATACTTAGAAGTTTTAGAGATAATGTTAAATATTATAAACTTGAAAATGGGGAATTTTTAGATTTAGAAGATGAAGAATTTAAAGATGCTTTAACTCTTATAGATAATTTGCTTTTAGAGGATGAATTAAAGAATAACTCAATTCAAATTCCAATGAATAAAGGAGCTTATCTAGAAGATTATTTAGAAGCCAAAGAGCTCAGATTTATTGAGAGTTGTGATGAAATTAAAGAGATTAAAGGTAAATTAAAAAATATTAAAGATAAATCATTTCAGGCGCCTGTTAATCTTCAAGCTAAACTTCGTGAATATCAAAAAGATGGGTACAATTGGTTTAGAACTTTAGATTATTTAGGCTTTGGAGGAATTCTTGGCGATGAAATGGGACTTGGAAAAACTCTTCAAGCAATAACATTATTACTTTCAAAACCAAATTCTAAAACACTTATTATTGCACCTACTTCTTTAATATATAATTGGAAAAATGAATTTGAAAAGTTTGCTCCTAGTATGAAAATTGGAATTTCAAATGGCATTAAAGAAGAAAGAGAAGAATTAATTAAAAACTATAAAGATTATGACGTAATTTTAACTACTTACAATCTTTTAAGGCGCGATTTAGAACTTTATGATATGGAATTTGATTATTGTATTTTAGATGAAGCCCAAAATATTAAAAATCAAGCCTCACTAAGTGCAAAGTCAGTTAAAGAGATAAGAGCAAGAGTTAGATTTGCGTTAACAGGAACTCCAGTAGAAAATTCCTTAATGGAACTTTGGTCAATATTTGATTTTATAATGCCTGGATATTTATATAATGAGAAAAATTTCGTAACAAGATATTATAGAAGGCTTGAGGAAGGGCCAGAAATATTAGAAGAATTAAATAGGCTTGTAAAACCGTTTATTTTAAGGCGTTATAAGAAAAATGTAATTAAAGAACTACCAGATAAAATAGAAAAGAGATTACTTGTACCATTAAGTGATGAACAAAAAGTTGTATATGAAACCTATGCAAATTATGTTAAAGATTTAATTCAAAAGAAGGTTAAGGATTTCGAGTTTAGTAAGAGTAAAATTGAAATTTTATCTTATATAACAAAACTTCGTCAAATATGTTTAGATCCTTCGGTTACAATGGATGATTATGTAGGAACTAGTGGTAAAATAGATGCACTAATTGAGCTTCTTGAACAAAGTATAGATGAAGGACATAAGATATTAGTATTCTCTCAATTTACATCTGTACTTAAGAATATAGGTAAGATACTTAAAGAAAAACATTTCTTATTTTCTTACTTAGATGGTAAAGTTTCATCACTAAATAGAATGAAGATGGTAGATGAATTTAATAATGGAGAAAATACTGTATTTTTAGTGTCTCTAAAAGCTGGAGGTACAGGACTTAATTTAACTAGTGCAGATATAGTAATACATTTTGACCCTTGGTGGAACCCAGCAGTTGAAGATCAAGCTACAGATAGGGCTCATAGAATTGGTCAACAAAATGTTGTTGAAGTAATAAAATTAATTGCAAGTGGAACTATAGAAGAAAAAATAGTAGAACTTCAGGATTCAAAGCGCGAATTAATTAATAAGATTTTAGGTGACGATTTAGCGGTAGGCTCATTTATAAGTACATTAAAAGAAGATGAAATTTTAGATTTGTTTAACTAAGGCATATAAAATAGCACGTAAGTATGCTACTTTATATGCATAATGAAGATGGAGTACACATTTTTAATTAATTTGTATATTATGATTCTATGCATTTTAGTAATAGTGAATAATAAATATTGGAGGAATTATGTGGAAAGTGTAATAAACGATATATCAAATTATATAAGAGAAGTTAATACAGTATCCATAATTTTAAGATTAACCTTAGCTACAATTTGTGGTGGAATCCTTGGTGCTGAAAGAGGGCGGAAAAAAAGGCCCGCAGGTCTTAGAACACATATTTTAGTATGTATTGGTGCCGCTATGGTTATGATAACAAGTCAATATATGACTGATATACTTAAAATTAATACGGATGCAAGTAGAATGGGTGCACAAGTTATAAGTGGAATTGGATTTTTAGGTGCTGGTACCATTATGGTTGTTGGGGGGAATCAAGTTAAAGGTCTTACTACAGCTGCAGGACTTTGGTCTTGTGCATGTATGGGGCTTGCCATAGGAATAGGTTTTTACGAAGGTGCTATTATAACATGTGCTTTTATATTCGGAGTATTAACATTACTTCATAAAATGGATATACATTCAAGAACTCATTCAAGGATACTAGATGTATATGTAGAACTTCAAGATATTTCAGGTGTTACAAATTTTCTTAATATGGTAAAATCTGATGGAACTAAAATATCTAATATGGAAGTTAAAAAATCTAAGCATTTGGATGAGCATACCATAGGACTTTTGATGACTTTAACCTTAGCAACTAAGTGGGATCATAGTGAATATTTATTGCAACTTCATAACTTAGAAGGAGTATGTACTGCTGAAGAAGCTGAATAAAACTCAGGTGATAAGATCTACAATTCTTTTAGGAAAGGTTTTTTAGAAATAAAAAAGTAATTGCAGGCTCTGGCGAGTTTACGTGAGAGCTCATAATATGAAGCTGCTGTACAAATAATTAATTGTGCGGTAGCTTCTTTATTATTTTATACAGGACATTGTTAACTATTAATTCTTTACTTTTGATAAGAGGTAGATATTGAATAAACCTCCCAGTACGGCAAGAGCTCCTGATATGATATACCGCAAATTGTTTGTTTTTTGCCATGTAATAACATTGCCAATTATTATACAGATTAGTATAATCCACGAGATAAAAATAACTATGTTACCAATAGTATTATTTAATGAGTTTTTGTTGTTAGGATTTTCATTGGTCATAACATCATGAGTTTGTTGGTTAATGATTGCAGTATTGCTATTAACTTTCTTGATTTTCTCAACTAAAATCTCAGTTCCGCACTTATTACAAAATAAACTATTCTTTGGAAATTCCTTTCTACACTTTGGACAAATCACTTTTTATTCCCTCCTTTTGTATTAATAGTTTCGGCTGTCTGATTTTCTTTTTTTATAGACATTTATGACTATCGTTTTAACTTATATTTGTAGTATATGGTGAATAAAAATCCCCTGGTAGCTACCGGATGTTTTAATTATCTAGATAATTTTAATTTTGTAATATTTTACTATAGTTAATTTGACTATAATGCAACTTTAGTTTCTGGGGTGGGAAGCGCTATTAGAGTATTTCCACCTCTTTTTTATACGAATTTTCAGTAAAAGTTTAACTACAATCTTTTTATTTAAATTAATACATAAAAAGTATTTAGAGAAAATGAATTTTTTAGATTACTGAAAAGGTACCTGAAATAATTTGGATAATTGTATCATATAGTGTAACAATAGAATATTAAGGATAATGAGTTGTAATTATTCTTATTTAGAATTGCGAACAAAGGAGAAAAAGGAGTGTTTAATTATTGAAAAATTAATAGTTCAAGTAAAATTAATTGCTAATTTCAGTTGAGAATAATATCTAAAATTAGTGCTAAATATACTAATTATATTTAAGGAGGACGATAATATGAACAAAAATATTAAGAAAGTAATTGCAGTTGCACTTATAATTAGTGCTTTTAATGCAATTATACCAGCATCAAATTTTAATTTAATGACTACAAAGGCTTATGCATCAAGTGGTGATTTAACAAACATAAATGTTAAAACTTCAAGTGGAGGCACAATAAAAACTTATAGTGAGGATGACTATAAGAGTAAAAATGAAGTAGATGATAGTGAAATGAATGATGATGGAACTTATTATGCTAAGACATCATCAGATAAAATAAAAATAAGTACAAGTGGTGTCAGTTCAAGTCATGTTAGAATTTTCAAATCAAAAAACAGCTCTACTAAAGGCATAAAAACAAGTAGCACTATTGAATTATCAACAGGATCAACAACAACTTTTACTATAAGAACCTATGATGATGATCCAGGGACTGTAAATTATAGTGATGATTCTTTTGTTAGTGAATATATTATTAAAGTAGAATGTATAGGGAGTTCTTCAGACAGCGATAGTGAACAAGGTGATGTATATTTAAACAGTATTTATTTGAGTGATGGAGATTTAAGCTTTTCAAAGAGTACTTCTACTTATAATGTTAATGTAGCTGAATCTATTAGTGAAATTAACATAACTGCAAAACCAGATTGCGATAGTGAATATTATGATGATTATGAAGTTAAAATAGATGGAACAACAGTTAATGTAGATGATAAATTTAAAAAATCAGTATCTTTAAGTAAAGGAAAAAATGAAATAAAGATAACAGTTGAAGATAATGATAATGAAATAAGAACATACACACTAAATATTATTAGAGGTGTAACGACTACAACTAACACCAATACTAGTAATACTGGAACAACAGTTGCTACAACTGTTAAGGCTAATCAATGGATACAAATAAATGGATTATGGCAATATAATGATTCAATTGGAAATGTAGTAAAAAATAGCTGGTTCTATGATAGAAACTATGGCAAAAACTATTACTTACAAGCAGATGGGTACATGGTTACTGGTTGGTTAAGTAATAACGGAAAGTGGTATTACTTAGGAAGTGATGGAGGTATGAAAACAGGTTGGCAATTAGTAAGTGGAACTTGGTATTACTTAGATTCACAAGGTGTAATGGCTTATAATACTACAATTGGTGGATATAAATTAGGTGCTAGTGGAGCTTGGATTAGATAGCTTGAATAAAGTATGAAAATCTAAATTATAGATACAAAACTTAATTATTCTATTAAACTATAATATACTCAATGTTGTAGAAATAAATGAATATAACTAAGTACGGCTGGGCAAATTTTATAATTTGCTTTCAAGCAATTTTAGTTTCTGGGGTGGGAAACTCTATTAGAGTATTCCCATCCTTTTTTTGTTGCAATTTTTAACAAATTTAAATATAGATATAACAAAAACTGATATTCTACTTAATTACTTGTAAATTAAATTGACAAATAAACATTGATAATTAGTACGTTTAAATTACCAATTTCATTTAATTTATAGAGAGTTAGATATCTATATGTAACAAAAGATTATTTATAATTATTTAATAAAATCAAGTTTTTAGGGAATACCTAAAAATAACCAAAGGAGATTAATTATGAAAAATAAAATTCATCGCAAAATATTTAATCCATTTGCATACTTTTTTAAAAGTGAATCTGCAAGTGGGTTAATACTTATGGGATTTGCAATTATAGCAATGATAATTGCAAATTCTAGTTTTAATCCAACATACAATAATATACTCCATACCTATATAACTATTGGTTATAAACAAATTTCTTTATCAATGTCAGTTCTTCACTGGATTAATGATGGATTAATGGCTATATTTTTTTTAGTAGTTGGGATGGAAATAAAGCGAGAAGTGGTATTTGGAGAACTTAAATCTTTAAAAAATACAATATTGCCTATATCTGCTGCTATAGGAGGTATGATTGTACCAGCAATTATTTATGCATTATTTAATTATAAAGAACCAACTATTTCAGGATGGGGAATTCCAATGGCAACAGATATTGCATTTGCACTGGGAATACTTTCTTTGGTAGGTAGAAAAGCACCTAAAGGAATAATAGTATTTCTTACAGCATTAGCTATAGTTGATGATTTAGGAGCTATTATAGTAATTGCTATATTTTATACTAGCCAAATTTCATGGATTGCTCTTATTATAGGTTTGATTGTTTTTATCGCTCTTATATTAGTTAGTAAATTTAAAGTTAAATTTATACCTATATATATTGCTTTAGGTATTATATTATGGGTTTGTCTTTTAAAGTCAGGTATACATGCAACAATTGCTGGAGTATTACTTGGAATGGTATTGCCTATTGGAAAAACTGTTCGTCAATTTGAAACATCAATTTTATATAAGTTTGAACATGATTTAACTCCAATGTCTTCTTTTGTAATTATGCCAATATTTGCTTTAGCTAATTCAGGTATAGCTATCGATATTAGTAGTCTCGGAGCAAGCATAATGACACCTGTTAGTGTGGGTATTATATTTGGTTTAGTTATGGGTAAGCAAATAGGTATATTTGGAGTTTCATACATAGTGGTAAAATTAAAAATTGCGAGTCTTCCAGCACAAGTAACCAAAAGACATTTATATGGTGCAAGTGTTCTTGGAGGTATTGGATTTACTATGTCAATATTTGTTTCATCTTTATCATTTCCAGATGAATCTGTGTTAGCTACAGCCAAAATAAGCATTATGATTGCGTCGATTTTAGCTGCAATATTAGGTTGGATAGTTTTTGCGTTAATAGAATTTAAGAGTGAAAAAGAAATAAATCAATTAGATGAAAAAGAAATATGTTAATCATAAATTGACGGTATATAATATTAATGTTACAATAAATAACAGCTTTGATTTAGTTAAAGTATACTAAATCAGAGCTTTTATTGTGTAAAAAATTGTTTATATATATTTAAAATATTTAACGTAATAAAAGAGGAAAAAAGGAATTAGATGAAAGAAATTAAACAAGAGTGGTTTGGAAATATTAAAGGAGATTTACTGGCAGGGATAGTAGTTTGTATGGCATTGATACCAGAGGCTATAGGATTTTCTATAGTAGCTGGAGTTGATCCTATGGTTGGAGTATATGCATCTTTTTGTATGTCTTTAATTATATCAATTTTTGGTGGTAGAACAGGTATGATTTCAGCTGCAGCTGGTGCAATGGCATTGGTTTTGGCAAGCTTAGTAAAGGAACATGGAATAGAGTATATGCTTCTAGCTACAATACTTACAGGAGTATTCTAAGTTATATTAGGATTTTTAAAGATAGGAAATCTATTAAAGTTCATACCTAGACCAGTTATGATAGGATTTGTAAATGCACTAGGAATAATGATGTTTAAGTCGCAATTACCTTATTTTAAAGGATCATTGCTTTTAATAATTTTAGGCGCTATAGGCATTGCAATAATTTATTTATTACCTAAATTAACAAGAGCAGTGCCATCTCCAATAGTAGCAATAATAGTTGTTACATTAATAGTAGTTATTTTTAAGATTGATATAACTACACTAGGTGATATGGGGAAAATAAATAGTGATTTACCAAGCTTTTTAATATCTAACATACCGTTTAATATGGCAACTCTTAAAATAGTATTACCGTATTCTATATCACTTTCTTTAGTTGGACTTGTAGAATCTTTATTAACAGCTCAGTTAATTGATGATTTAACAGATACGACAAGTAATAAGAATAGAGAATGCGTAGGTCAAGGATTGGCTAATGTAGTATGTGGATTTTTTGGAGGAATAGCAGGGTGTGGAATGATTGGACAAACCCTTATAAATCATAATTATGGTGGAAGAGGTAGATTATCAACACTTACATCAGGAACAGCAATGTTGATTTCAGTAATAGTATTAAATAAATTTGTTGTACAAATTCCAGTAGTTGCTTTAGGTGCGGTTATGGTAGTTGTATCAATAACAACCTTTAATTGGGGTTCAATTAAGAGAATTGCTAAAGTACCTAAAACAGATACAATTGTAATGATTTCAACAGTTGTAGTAGTTTTGTTAACTCATAACTTAGCTTATGGAGTTCTTCTTGGGATAGTATTAAGTGCAATATTCTTTGCATCTACATTAAAGTTTATTGGCAGTTTTGATTTTACAGAAGAGATTAAATTTGTGGATATAGATTTATCTAGGGTGAAAATTTGGGATGAATCAGCAGTTGATGTTATAGATAAAGTGGTATTTAAATTTCATAAAAATGGAGTTAAAGTTAACTTAATAGGAATGAGTAATCAATGTTTAGAATTAGTTGATAGAATGGCCGTTCATAATAAACCAGGTGCATTAGGTGCATCTAGCAGTCATTAAATTATAATGTGATACTATAAATTTATTGAGGATATGAAAATTTGGGTAAAAAATATAAATACTTTATTAGAAGATAGTATTTAAAGAATGATTATATATGAAATTAAAGCATTGTAGATAGATTTTGACAATATAAGCATAGATGAAAATCACATTAGTGATAGACATCTATGCTTATTTTTTGTGTAAAAGCAAATTTACTACAGTCTTTTGTATTAACTGTAGTTTCAACTCTTTTTGCATTTAAATTAATAAATATATATAATAACATATATACATCAAGATCATTAAATTACATACTTTAGAAAAATAAAAAAGTATAGGACACATAAAAATAACAGCAAAGTATGCTAGTCTATTTTGTGATTGACTAATGATGATTATTGTAGTAATGGAGGCATAAAAATGGAAGTCAAAAACAAACATAATACCTATAATACATTGTTTCATTGGCATAGCTTTAAGTTAAAGCTTGTGTTTGAAGGAATAGTTGTAGGTATTCTAACTGGTTTATTAATTGTGTTATATCGTTATGCACTTGAAAAGGCAGGAGTTTTATTAAGTGATATTTATAAAATCATAGCTATAAAACCCATACTTATTCTACCTTGGATTGGAGCATTAATAATTATAGGATATATTGTAGGGCTGATGGTTAAACATGAGCCTATGATTAGTGGGAGTGGAATTCCACAAGTTGAAGGAGTTCTACTTAGAAAGCTTGATATGACATGGTGGAGAGTTATTCTAGGTAAATTTATTGGAGGGATTCTTTCAATAGGTTCAGGTCTTTCACTAGGAAGAGAAGGTCCATCAGTACAATTAGGAGCAGCAGTTGGACAAGGATTTAGTAGAGTATTTAAAAGAGTTAAAATTGAAGAAAAATATCTTATTACAAGTGGCGCAAGTGCAGGGCTAGCAGCTGCCTTTAATGCGCCTTTAGCTGGGGTAATGTTTGCATTAGAGGAAGTTCATAAAAATTTTTCACCTTTAGTTTTACTTTCATCATTATCTGCAGCATTATCAGCTGATTTTATAGCAAGTGGTTTCTTTGGATTAAAACCAGTTTTTACTCTTGGAAAGCTAACTACATTACCACTTAATTTATACTTTTATATAATTTTATTAGGAGTTTTATTAGGAGTTTTGGGCGTAGTCTTTAATAATATTCTTTTAAAAACTCAGAATCTATATGCAGCTCAAAAATGGCTACCCAAAGAAATGAAAATAATAATACCTTTATTAATTTCAGTTGTTATTGGAATATTTTTGCCACAAGTTTTGGGTGGAGGACATGAACTTATAACATCATTAATTACAAATAACTTTTCATTAACAATTTTAGTGATTGTAGTTATTGTAAAATTTTTATTCACTATGGCAAGTTTTGGATCTGGAGCACCAGGAGGAATATTTCTTCCACTGCTTGCTATTGGAGCTTTAATAGGGAATGTTTATGGAATGGCACTTGTAAATTTCATACATTTTGACAGCATATATATTAATAACTTTATAATACTTGCAATGGCAGGATATTTCGCGGCTGTAGTTAGATCACCTATAACTGGAACAATTCTAATTACTGAAATGACAGGTACATTTAGTCATTTGCTTTCCTTAGCTATTGTATCTATAGTTGCATATATAGTAGCAGATATTTTAGGATCAAAACCTATTTATGAATCATTACTTGAAAAGATTTTACATAATCAAGGAGAAAAAATATCTATTGGTAATAAGAAGAATAAGTCTATATTAGAGTTTGCAGTTTGCATGGGCTCAGATTTAGATGGAAAACAAATTAAAGAAATTAAATGGCCATCACGTTGTTTATTAGTAGCCGTTAAGCGAGGAGAAGATGAAATAATTCCAAAAGGAGATACTGTCATTTTTCCTGGAGATTATTTGATTGTGCTCACTAATGAAGATAGGGTATCTAAAATAAATGATGTTTTAACAATGATTACAGGAAGCTGTGATACATTAAAATAAATATTATATAGTTACATCTGACTTATTATTTTATGTTACTGAATCAATTTTAAAGAGGGTGTTATAGTGGAAAGTGTGACTAATTTAAAAAATAAATTTTAAAACTAACATTTATATTAAAAAATGAGTTACAAAAAACAAAATATCTAGAGTTATCTAATAAAGATTTTCAATACTAAATTTGTTAACATTTAAATAGATTATTTTTTATAACAATGGTTAATATAATAGTGTCCAATAAAATAAAAACTAAAGGAGGAAGATAAATATGTCATCAAATAATAGTGGAAGAAACAGAACTTTAGTACCAGAAGCAAGACAAGGTTTAAACAGATTAAAAGCTGAGGTTGCATCAGAAGTTGGATTAAGTGACTATGAAAATGTTGATAAGGGAAACCTTTCTTCAAGACAAAATGGAACTGTTGGTGGAAATATGGTTAAACACATGATAGAAAGCTATGAACAAGGATTATAAAAGATAATATATGATTTTGAAGGGGCTATTGCAAAATGATTTTTTAAATCATTATAAGCAATAGCTTCTTTTTATTGTTCTAACCAGGGGTTACTAAAGAACTAAAACTAGCCTGTATTAAGTAAATAAAAAGAGCTAAAAATATTACTATTACTAACAACATTTTTTTAGAACACTCAGCATGGAATTTAATTAACATATACTAAGCCATTTAACATATTAGATTTCTATTCTGCAACAGCCCTTTATAATTTGAAATGAAATCAATAGTAAAAAGATGAATTTCCTATATTCATTTATAAATTAATCTTAAAGCTAATAGAACAAAGATATTTTAGGTACACTAATCATAATATTCTACACAGAATACCACATGATAAATTTAGTTTCTACGATTGCACAATAACTTACTATACTAATAATGTAAAAAGTTAACATAAATAAAGATTAGAAAAAAGCAAATAATAAAAATAAAACAGATTACTAAGGAGGAAAAAATGAAAGATAAATTAAAGTATATTTTATTCATTTTTCTAAGTACATTTTTTATTATTTCTATATTTGAAGTAAATATTAGTAGTGTTAATGCATCAATTAATAAATTAACTAATGAACAAATTGTAGAAAATGAAAAGCTTACTAAGCACAAGAAAAAAATTATATATTTAACTTTCGATGATGGACCTAGTTATAAAGTAACAAATAAGGTATTAGATATATTAAAAGAAAATGAAGTACAAGCAACTTTTTTTCTAATAGGTAATCAAATTAAAGACAAAGAAGATGTAGTAAAAAGAATTTATGAAGAAGGAAATGGAATAGGACTTCATACTTATACTCACAATTTCAATAAAATTTATAGTGATGAAGATAAGTTTATACAAGAAATGATCATTTGTCGTAGGGCTATTAACGAAACTATTGGAGTTTCACCAAATATAATCAGATTTCCAGGTGGCAGTTACAAGCATTTAAGCAAAAGTTATTTAAAGAAATTACATAATAACAAATTTAAAGTATATGACTGGAATGCAGAGAACTCAGATGGATTAAATCCTCAAATAGAACCATATAATTTATATACAAGAGCTATAAAAGGAAATAATGAAAAGCAGTCTATCGTACTACTTTTGCATTGTACTGATATGAACAAGAACACTTGTAAAGCACTTCCAAAAATAATTAAATATTATAAATCCAATGGATATGAATTTAAGATTATTACAGAGGAAACAGCAGAGTTATATTTCCCTATAAAAGAATAAATAACATTAAAATAAATAACAAGTCCCAAATGCATTGCAAGATGGACTTGTTATTTTTTACTGTAATGCTTATCCACTCATCTTGTTTAATTTCTATTACAAGGTCTTAATAAAATATTTAAATAGGTTTAATTTGGTCATACATGAAAAAACACATAATTCAATTAAATAATTACAAATAAGTTTTTATAAAATGAATAAATGAAAAAAGTTTGGGAAAAATAAATTAATATTTTTAATTACATAAATTGAGCGTATAATTTTCAATCAACATAGATATAGGAGATAATTATATTTGAGCAATATAAATGGAATTGGAGTAAGTATACCAAGGAAGGAAGCTTTTGATAAAGTTACAGGAACTGCAAAATGTACTGATGACTTAATTAGTCCTGGTATGCTGCATGGAAAAATACTAACAAGTCCTTATGCACATGCAAAAATTATCTCAATTGATGTACTGGATATGAGGAAATAAAAGATGTAATTAAGTCTATTATATTAAGTAATATTGAATAGTTTAAAAAGGTAATAATATCGTAGTATGTTTATAAATACAAAATAAGCTTATGAAGAAATTTTAATATGGAATTAAAAGGAGTGTTTGTATGCAACAAATTAATTGTGATATAAATAACTGTTCACATAATAAAAGTGGTATTTGTTATTCTAGCAGAGCTAATATTGGCGGTATAAATGTATTAAGTAAAAGTGGAACCTGGTGTGATTCATTTTCAGGTAAATATTTAGACAATATTATAACTAATAATACAAATACTAATACACAATGTGATTATATTACTTGTGAAGTGGAAAATTGTATTCATAATACTAATACACTTTGTAATCTACAATACATAAGTATTTCGGAAACAAAATCTTCAATTTATGCTCAAACTAGATGTTCAAATTTTTATTTGAAATGATAAAATGTTAATGAAACGAAAAATACTGCTTACATAACGTAAGCAGTATTAAAATTAGTTATTTTGATTCAAAACTTCCACAATCAGTTTGTTCAACTGTCGTTGCTTCATTACTATGTTTTACAACTTGGATTTTGTCTAAAGCACAGTATTGAACTTCATCACTATGATATTTACATTCTGTAACAGCGCATCCTATACTATCATTCTTTTTCATAATTATAACCTCTTTTCTTAATTTATTATATTTTCATTTGCTATAATAGTATGTGATATTTAGAAAATACTATCCATGCAATTTGTGGCAATATCAGCACATGTAACCACAATAAATCGAAAAGCAATTTGCAGTAAATACAAATTATAGAATAATCTTTAGAAGCGGATTTCCTTCATAGAATTTTCCTGTAAGTTTTGTAGAATAAGTTCATAAAGTGGAGCGCTATTATTTAATATATTTACCTATTAGTTCAACTAATTCCACTTCATTAGTTTTTACATAATCATCAAAGCTAATGTTTTTATTTTCTACAAGTAATGATAACTCATATAAAAATCTTGGGATTTCACATGCAAGTATATCTCCATAAACCTTTCCAAGTCTTGCGTCACCCGTTTCAAATGATCCATTAATATGCAGTTCAAATACATCTTCTATAGTATCATTTACTTTTTTACGTTTCCCTGTTAATCCAATTCCTACTACCTCATGAACTGCACATGAATTTCCACATCCAGATACATGAATTCTTGGCAATACATCTTTTTTATATCCCTTTTCTTTAAAATAATTTATTATATTATTTAATGTTTTTTGACTTTCTAAAATTCCAACTTGGCATATTGGAACTCCAATACATGAAACACTTTGTTCTATAGCTGTTTCACCACCAAGATCTTGTGTCATCTCTAATACTTTCTTAGCTTCTTCTCCATTTAAGTTTCTAAAAAACATTCCTTCTGTCATTGTAAGTCTTATTTCTAGATCTTCTATTCCTTTTAGCTTATCTAAAATTCCTCTTAATTTTTCAATATATATTTGCCCACCAATTGGATGGAAATATACACTATATAAACCTTTTTGTTTTTGCTCAAATAACCTTGAATGTTTTATGTCTAACTCTTTACCTTCTTTAGTGTATTCTTTTGAAGTCACTGCTAAATTTAAATCTTCTTTGTTTAGAACTTCTTTTAAATGTTCTTTATATGTTTCTATAAATTTCTCTGTTCCCATTCTTTCTAATATAAATCTTATACGAGCTTTATTCCTATTCTCATAATCGCCTTCTTTAACAAATAAATTAGTCATAGCATCCACATGATATAAAACTTCACTTGGATCTATAAGTTCATCATATTCAATGCCAATTTTAGGATTTCTGCCAAGACCTCCACCCATATACACTTTAAAATATTTCTTATTATCCTTAATAATAGCTAGGAATCCTAAATCAGTAACATTACAATGTCCAAGATCATCATTGTTACTTGAGAAAGATACTTTAAACTTTCTTGGTAACTTGTATGTTGTTATTTTACTTAGAAAATGATTATTCACAGCTAAAGCATATGGTGTTACATCGAAAGCTTCAGATTTATCAACTCCAGATAATGGAGACATAGCAACATTTCGGGGGAAGTTTCCACCACCACCTCTAGAATATATATCATTATCTATTCCATCTTTCATTATGCTGCAAGTTTGATCTATTGATAAATTATGATATTGAATTGCTTCTCTTGTAGTTAAATGAAATTTATCTAATTCATATTTTTCAGCTATACCACATAACCAATTCATTTGATTTATATTAGTTATTCCTGAAGGTATTCTAAGTCTTATCATAAACTCTTTCTTACTACGTTCTGAATATACTCCCATTCCTCCAGAAACTTTTTTAAAATCCCCAATGGAAACTTCACCACATAAAAATTTATCACCTAATCTCTTAAAGTCTTCTAGTTCAATTAATAAATCTTGTTTTAAATTATTCAAAATAAATCCTCCTACCTAAATAATGATTAATAATATTATTTGTAACATATTATAGCATAAGTTTATAGGTTTAGTGTATTATAAATAATTTAAAATATAATATTTTTATTTATGTTGAAATTCTTTCATAATATTTTGAAATTTTATTATTGATAATGTAAAATTTAAATTGCAATATATATAAAACTGATTGAGATTATCAAAATGAGATTTACAATGCATGTTATGATATTAATATTACATATAAATAAATGTATGGTTTATATAACACTGTTTTGAAAGGGGTAAAAAGAAATGTACAAAAATAAAAGCAAGGGTATAAAAATAATTGTTATATTTTTTGCAATATTATTTGTGTTTCTAATGGGATTTAATTACGTAAAGAAACTTACTACAACGAAAGAGATTAGCTATAACGAATTTATAAACTTAGTGGATGAAAATCAAATTTCACAAATTGTTATAACGGATAAAGAAATAACAATAACACCAAGGGATAATTCAGAATACAAGGGAAAAATTCTATATACACCTAACATAAATGATAAGAATTTGATACCCAAACTTCAAGAATTAAAGGTAAATCATAGTAGCATAAAAACAAAAGAAAAACCAGTATTTGGTATAATTATTGCTTTGATTATTATTATGTCATTTATAGGTATTATTTGGAGGAGTAAATCTTTGAAAAAAGATAAGGAAAGGTTATTAATTCAAATAAGAGATTTAGAAAACAAAAAATAAACATTTACATTATTTAATAAAAATATTATAAATTTCATAATATTCTTATGAATTAGCAGGTAGTTAAAAATTGGACTACCTGTTTTTCTTATTTATTTGATTGAGTGTAAATAAATAACAAAGTTAAATTTGCTGATTATTTTGTTAATCTATGACTTTCAAAATTTTTTATAATATCTCGAACAATTTTGTTGACAACAGCATAGATATACCTTATAGTTAATTTCATATAAAGTTTATAAAGATAGTGGGGATTGAAAATTCATATTAAAATGAATGATTAATATCATAATTTAATTAGAAATCAAAAAGTATTTCTAATTAAAGATGTTTACGTTAAAAGCCTACTAAACATATAAGAAAGATTACAATATTTAATACAAGAAGAGGGGCGAAATATTATGAAAAAAATTAGAATTTTAAGCTTAGTGCTTTCAGCTACATTAATAATGGGGGTTTTTGTAGGCTGTGGAAAGCAAAGTGGAAGCAGTGAAAATACAACAAGCAATAAGCCGGTAGAACTTTTAAATGTATCATATGATCCTACAAGAGAATTATATACAAAGTATAATGAAAGCTTTGCAAAGTATTGGAAAGAAAAAACTGGACAAGAAGTAACTATAAATCAATCTCATGGAGGTTCAGGAAAACAAGGAAGATCAGTTATTGAAGGATTAGATGCAGATGTTGTAACATTAGCATTAGCTTATGACATAGATGCCATAAGTGATTCTGGACTTATTGAAAAGAATTGGCAAAGTGAATTTAAAGAAAATAGTTCACCTTATACATCAACTATTGTTTTCCTTGTTAGAAAAGGAAATCCTAAACAAATAAAAGATTGGGATGATTTAATAAAAAAAGATGTTTCTGTTATAACACCAAATCCTAAAACTTCTGGTGGTGCAAGATGGAATTACTTAGCAGCATGGGCTTATGCAGCACATAAAAATAATGGAGATCAAGTAGCTGCAAAAGATTTTGTTTCTAAATTATATTCTAACGTTGAAGTACTGGATTCAGGGGCTAGAGATTCAACAACGAGTTTTGTTGAAAGAGGAATGGGAGATGTACTTATAGCTTGGGAAAATGAAGCGTTTTTATCACTTAATCAATTTGGAGATGATAAATACGAAATAGTTGTACCTTCATTGAGTATTTTAGCAGAGCCACCAGTTGCCATAGTGGATAAAGTTGTAGATAAAAGGGGAACTAGAGAGGTTGCAAATGCTTATCTAGATTACTTATATACTAAAGAAGGTCAAGAAATAGCAGCACAAAATTATTATAGACCTAGAGATAAAGAAGTAGCTGAAAAATATAAGGATAAATTCCCAGATATTAACTTAGTTACAGTAGATAATGAATTTGGAGGTTGGACAAAAGCCCAAGCAACTCATTTTGCAGACGGAGGAACTTTTGATCAAATTTATATGCCAAAGAAGTAATTTTAGTTAATGATGAATGATGAAAAATTAATGATGAAGGAAGAAGGAAGAAATTCCTTTAGGAATTTCAACCTTAATCATTCACTATTCATTATTAATCATTCATTAATTAAGGAGGATATTTATGAGCAAGTCTAAAAGAGTTATTCCAGGATTTAGATTAACAATGGGAGTTTCTCTTGTTTATTTAAGCCTTATCGTTTTAATTCCATTATCAACTTTAGCTATAAAGTCATCAGGAATGGGCGTTGATAAATTCTTAAGCACAATATTAGAAGCTAGAGTATTACATGGGTATTTAGTTAGTTTTGGAGCTGCATTCATAGCAGCAATAATAAATAGTGTATTTGGTTTGATTTTAGCATGGGTTCTAGTAAGATATGATTTTCCCTTTAAAAGATTTATAGATGGGATAGTTGACTTGCCATTTGCACTGCCTACAGCCGTTGCAGGTATATCTTTAACAGCCTTATATTCAGAAAATGGATGGATAGGAAAGATACTTTATTCTTTTGGAATTAAATCTTCCTTTTCAATTTTTGGAATTGTTGTAGCTCTAACCTTTATAGGAATTCCATTTGTTGTAAGAACGGTTCAGCCAGTATTAGAAGATTTAGATAATCAATATGAAGAAGCTGCAATGATGCTTGGAGCAAGTCGCGTGAGAACCTTTTTTAAGGTTATATTACCAGAAATATCATCACCTTTATTAACAGGCTTTGGACTTGCATTTGCAAGAGGTATAGGAGAGTATGGTAGTGTTGTTTTCATAGCAGGAAATAAGCCAATGAAAACAGAAATAGCACCACTTTTAATTATGTCAAAGCTTGAACAATATAATTATGGTGGTGCAACAGCAATAGCAGTAGTAATGTTATGTACATCATTTTTAATATTGTTTGTAATAAATGGAATTCAATTAAGAAATAATAGATTAAAGCAGATATGAGGTGAGGAATAAATTGAGTAAGTCATTAACAAATCAGAGAGAAAATAAAGTTGTGAAATATGGGTTGATAGCTATAAGCGTGCTATTTTTAGTCTTAATGTTAATAATTCCTCTTATAAGCATAATTTCAGAAGCTTTATCAAAAGGTTTTAATGTATATATTAAAGCTGTTTCAGAGGGATATACTTTTAAAGCTATGAATCTTACATTTGTAGCTACTATAGTTGCAACCATCGTGAACACTTTATTTGGTATATGCGTGGCATGGACAATTACAAAGTTCAAATTTAAAGGTAAAAATTTATTGGGTGCTCTAATTGACTTACCTTTTGCAATTTCACCTGTTATTGCTGGTTTAATATTTGTATTGACATTTGGGCGTGGAGGTCTACTTGAAGGAGTAATAAATCAGGTCGATTTAAAAGTGGTTTTTGCTGTTCCGGGAATTATATTAGCTACTATATTTGTAACTTTTCCTTTTGTAGCAAGAGAAATAATACCATTAATGAATGCTCAAGGTACTGATGAAGAAGAAGCAGCTGCAATGATGGGAGCTGGTGGATTTAAAATATTTTTGAAAGTAACACTACCCAATATAAAATGGGGCCTTATATATGGAATAATACTTTGTGCTGCACGTGCAATGGGAGAATTTGGAGCAGTATCAGTAGTATCTGGTCATATAAGAGGAAAGACAAATACACTTCCGTTACAGGTTGAAATTTTATATAACGAATATCAATTTGCAGCAGCTTTTGCAGTTGCATCAATATTAGTTATTATTGCAATTATTATTTTAATACTAAGAAATATTGTTGAATGGAAGAGTAAAAAGGAGGTCTAGAATATGTATGTGGAGTTAAAAAATATTAATAAAAAATTTGGAGATTTCAAAGCATCAGATAATGTTAATTTTAAAATAGAGCAAGGAAAGCTAATTGGACTCCTAGGACCTAGTGGAAGTGGTAAGACAACAATACTTAGAATGATTGCAGGTCTTGAAACTCCAGATGAAGGGGACATTATTATTAATGGAATTAAAGTAAATGATATAGAGCCAGGAAAAAGAGGAATTGGATTCGTTTTTCAAAGTTATGCTTTATTTCGTCATATGACTGTTTATGATAATATCGCTTTTGGGCTTGGAGTACAAAAGGTTAAAAAAGAAGAGATTCGTAAAAAGGTTACTGAACTTATAGAACTTATTGGTCTTAAGGGGCTTGAAAAGAGATATCCGGGACAATTATCAGGTGGACAAAGACAAAGAGTAGCATTTGCACGAGCACTTGCACCAAATCCACAACTGCTATTGTTAGATGAGCCTTTTGCAGCAATAGATGCAAAGGTAAGGAAAGAACTTAGAAGATGGTTAAAAGAAACAATATCAAAGCTTGGGATAACAAGTATTTTTGTAACTCATGATCAAGATGAAGCGGTAGAAGTAGCAGATGAAATAATAATAACTAATAAAGGGCAGATAGAGCAAAAAGGAAGTCCTATTGAAATCTATAAAAATCCACAAACTCCATTTGTAGCACAATTTATAGGAGAATCGAATCTTATAAATGATTATACAAAGCTAAAAGGTTTTGAAGTAGATGGGAAAATTGAAGAAACTAAAGCAATACTTAGACCAGAATTTATAGAGATTGCTAAAAATGATACTGAAATATTAACTCCACTAGCAGCTGAAAAGGGAATTGTAAAAGATATTGCTTTTAGAGGAAATAATCTCCAAATAGATGTCCAAGTTGGAGAGGAAATACTTAATGGATACAGGAGCTTGGAGCAAGAACCATTGAATATTGGTGAAGAGGTTTTGGTTTTAATTCATAGGGTATATAGATTTAATGATAAAAAAACTGAGGTTGTGGAAAATAAAATCAAGACACAAGAAATTTCAGTATTTATATAGTGGTAATATTTCACTTAAGGAGGCAATAAGATGAAAATAGAAAAACTTCAAACGGATGTTTTAATTATTGGAGGTGGAACCTCTGGATGTTATGCAGCAATTACTATAGGTGAAAGTTCAAATAAGAATGTTATAGTTTTGGATAAGGCTAATATAAAAAGAAGTGGTTGTTTAGCAGCTGGAGTTAATGCTATTAATGCGTATATTGTAAAAGGCCAAAAGCCACAGGATTATGTTGATTATGCGGCGCGAGATGCTGAAGACATAGTACGGGAAGATTTATTACTTACAATGTCTGAAAATTTAAATCAAGTTACTAAAAAGTTAGAAGATTTTGGTTTAGTTATATTAAAGGATGAAAATGGAGAATATGTAACACGTGGAAATAGAAACATAAAAATTAATGGAGAAAATATAAAACCATTACTAGCAAAAGAAGCTTCTAAACATTCTAATGTTAAAGTATTAAATGGAGTAAATGCAATTGAATATATTGTAGAAAATAATGAAATAATAGGTGCATATGCAATATCCGTTGAAGAAGATATATTTTATGTGATTGAAGCTAAAGCTGTGATTTGTTCAACTGGAGGAGCAGCTGGATTATATAAGCCTAATAATTCTGGATTTTCTAGACATAAAATGTGGTATAGTCCTTTTAATACAGGAGCAGGCTATGCTATGGGAATAAAAGCTGGAGCAGAAATGACAACTTTTGAAATGAGATTTATAGCATTAAGATGTAAGGATACAATATCTCCAACTGGAACTTTGGCTCAAGGAGTAGGTGCACAGCAAGTAAATGCACTCGGTGAAGAATATCAATATAAATATGGAAATACTACAGCTCAAAGAGTTTATGGAACAGTAAAAGAAACATTAGAAGGAAGAGGTCCTTGTTATTTAAAAACTGAAGGAATAACAAAAAAGCAAGATGAAGAATTGATGAAGGCATATCTTAATATGTCACCAAGTCAAACTTTGAAATGGGTTGAAAATGGCAAGGGACCAAGCGAAGAAAATGTTGAAATAGAAGGAACTGAACCATACATTGTTGGTGGACATACAGCAAGTGGATATTGGGTTGATACAGATAGAAAAACAACTATTAATGGTCTTTATGCAGCAGGTGATGTAGCAGGAGGATGTCCACAAAAGTATGTTACAGGAGCTTTAGTTGAAGGTGAAATAGCAGCAATATCTGCTTTGAATTATATTGATGGGAAAGATAATAAATCAATTAAAGATATCAATATAGAGGAAAAATTCAATTATGTTAACAAATTTTTAAATAATGAAAAAGATTTATTTGGAATAGATGATTTAGAAGAAGCAATGCAAAAAGTTATGGATACATATGCAGGCGGAATAGGTAGTCATTATCAATATAATGAAACACAGCTAAATTTAGCCTACGAAAAAATAGAAACCATTGAAACTTTAAGTGAAAATTTAAAAGCTGAAGATATGTATGAATTGATGAAAGTTTTTGAATTAAAAGAAAGACTTACAGTTTGTAAATCAGTTATAGCTCATTTAAAAGCAAGAAAAGAAACTAGATGGCATAGTTTTGGAGAAAACTTAGATTATCCAGAAAAAGATGATAATTGGTTAAAGTATGTTAATTCAAAATTAGAAGACGGAAAAATAAAAATAATCTTTAGGGATTTAGTAAATGGTGGTGATAAATATGAGCATAAAAATTGATAAAAACCAATGCGTTGGCTGTAAAAAATGCAAAAATGTTTGTCCAGGAAATTTAATAACTATTGATAAAGATAATAAAGCTATTATTAAGTATCCAAAAGATTGTTGGGGTTGTGCATCTTGTATTAAAGAATGTAAGGTAGAAGCAATTAAATATTATTTAGGTGCTGATATGGGTGGAAAAGGCAGTTTACTTTATGTAAATGAAGATAAAGATATAATGTCTTGGATAATTGATAAGAGTGACGGAGAAAAGAAAATAATAAACGTCAATAAGAAAAATTCAAATGAATATTAATTCAATTAACAATTAACAGTTAACAATTAACAATGAATGATGAAAAGTCATGAGCTTTTCTGAATTTAATTTTAAGATATTTTTAAAGAAGAGTTTAATTTTACGAAAACAGGAGGACTTATTATGAGTGAATTATCACATCTTGATAAATTAGAAGCAGAAGCAATTTATATTATTAGAGAAGTAGCTGCAGAATGTGAAAAACCAGTAATGTTATATTCTATTGGTAAAGACAGTTCAGTTATGCTGCATCTTGCAATTAAGGCATTTTATCCTGAAAAGCCACCATTCCCTTTCATGCATATTGATACCACATGGAAGTTTGGGGAAATGATAGAATTTCGTGATAGAAAAGCAAAGGAATTAGGTATAGATATGATTGTCCATTCAAATGAGGATGGTATAAAGCAAGGAATTAATCCTATTGATCATGGTTCAGCTTATACTGATATTATGAAGACACAAGCTTTAAAACAAGGATTAAGCAAATATGGTTTTACAGCAGCATTTGGTGGTGGACGTCGTGATGAAGAAAAATCTCGTGCTAAGGAAAGAATTTTTTCCTTTAGAAATGAAGCACAAGCATGGGACCCTAAAAATCAAAGACCAGAAATGTGGAAGCTTTATAATACTAAACTTAATAAAGGTGAAAGTATGAGAGTTTTCCCAATTTCAAATTGGACTGAAAATGATATTTGGCAATATATACAGCGTGAAAATATTGATATTGTTCCTTTATATTTTGCAAAAGAAAGACCATGTATTACTCGTGATGGTAATATAATTATGGTAGATGATGATAGATTAAAATTATTACCAGGTGAGAAGATTGAGCATAAAACAATAAGATTCAGAACACTTGGCTGTTATCCATTAACAGGTGGTTTTGAATCAAATGCAACCACTTTAGATGCTATTATTGACGAGACACTAAGTGCTGTATCATCTGAGAGAACAACTAGAGTTATTGATAGTGAAGCAGCAGGTAGTATGGAAAGAAGAAAAAGAGAGGGGTATTTCTAAGATGAAGAGCTTATTAAAGTTTATAACATGCGGTAGCGTAGACGACGGAAAATCTACTCTTATAGGACATATTTTATATGATTCAAAGCTTTTATATGCAGATCAAGAAAAAGCTTTAGAATTAGACAGTAAAGTTGGAAGTAGAGGTGGTGCAATAGACTATTCTCTATTATTAGATGGCTTAATGGCAGAGCGTGAACAAGGGATTACAATAGACGTTGCATATCGTTATTTTACAACTGATAATAGAAGTTTTATTGTAGCAGATACTCCAGGTCATGAAGAATATACTAGAAACATGGCAGTAGGTGCATCTTTTGCAGAACTTGCTATTATATTATTAGATGCAAAGCAAGGAGTTCTTGTTCAAACAAGAAGACATGCAAGAATTTGTTCTTTAATGGGTGTAAAGCATTTTGTATTTGCAGTTAATAAAATTGATTTAGTAGAATATAATCATGAAAGATTTTTAGAAATTGAAAAGGAAATTAATGAATTAGTTAATGAACTTTCATTAGAAAATGTTCATATAATTCCTGTATCAGCTACAGAAGGTGATAATGTTACAAAGAAGTCGAAAAATACCCCATGGTATAAAGGTGATTCACTTTTAACTTATCTAGAAAATGTAGATATTAGTAGTAAGTCAGAAGAAGGTTTCTATATGCCAGTTCAAAGAGTATGTAGACCAAATCATACTTTTAGAGGATTCCAAGGGGAAATTGAAGCTGGAGCTATTTCTGTAGGTGATGAAATTACAACACTTCCTAGTAACGAGAAAGCAATAGTAAAAAGTATTCATATTGCAGATAAAGAAGCACAAAGTGCAGCCATAGGTCACGCTGTTACAATACAACTTAATAAAGAAGTAGACGTGTCAAGAGGTTGTGTACTTACAAAAGGGACTAATATTGTGACAAACAAGAAATTTAGTGCGAAAATTCTTTGGATGGATGATTCAGAATTAACAGCAGGAACTGAATACTTTGTAAAAATCGGAACTAAGATGTTAACTGGAGTTGTTACAGATGTAAAATACAAAATAGATGTAAACACAGGAAAGCATCTGCCAGCTGGTTATTTAACAAAAAATGAAATAGCTGCATGTGATATTTTACTTTCTGAAAATATTGTATTGGATAAATTTGATTCACATAAAGCCTTAGGCGAGCTTATCTTAATAGATCGTGTTTCTAATATGACATCAGCTTGTGGTGTTATTGAAGATATTCATAATAATGATACTAAAAATGAAAAATTCACTTTTGAATATAACGACTTAAAAGCTAGAGGCGACATTTTTGAAGAATTTTATTATGACACAGAAACTTTATCTATATTCAAATATAAACCAGAAGATCAAACTTATACAGTAGGTGATGAACTTCCAATAAAAGGTGATAGCTTTGAATATCCAGAGAATTTTGATTTATTAATTCTTCGTGACTTGGTAGCAATTGAAGTTCGTAATAAGAAAATTGCGAGTATTAAAGCTTTGGAAGATTACAAATATCAAGAAGTGCCAGTTATTAATGGTAGAGGATTTGAAGTAAAAGTAAATTCACAAGATGAAGTTACTAATTTCTTGAATGAAAATAAAGAAATTAATGAAAAGTCTCAAGCTGATTTCTTAAATAAGTGGGTTAAGTTTGAAACTTATAGAAAAGTAGTTTTTCATAGTACTAACTAGAAGATATAATAACTACCGATTTAATAGTGAAAAGATATATATGTTGTAATTTACTTTTCAACATATACATTGGGATATTAAACAATGGAAATAATTTATGAAGATCAAAAGAAATAATAGACTAGAGATGCTTGTGTTTTTACCATCATACAAGCATAATGGTCTGTTATTTTTTTGCTATTTAATACTAAAATAACTTGTAAGTATATATAAAGACAGGTAGTTCAATGTGGTTACCTGTTAGGCATATGAAAATAAATAGCAAGTCCAAAGTTGCCATGAATATTTTTCATCAGGCAAGAAGACGAATTGCCCTCATAGCAGGCCTATTAGGTCAATTTTTCGACGAAGCATGATGGAAAATAGGCTGGCAAATGGACTTGTTATTTTTTTGATTATGCATTAATACACCAATTACGAAAAGAACTAATCAATTAAACATCAAATTATGTTCACTTTATTTAGCTTTTGATGTTGCAATAAAAAAGAATCTTGGAAATCTAAAAATAATATTCCCATTTTTCTGTATTGAATATTCTTTTATAACTCTATCAAAAACATCTTGCTCAAAAATCTTCTTTTTTTCGTCTGATAAAATATTTAAATATGGTCTTAATCCTGTACCACGATACCATTCCATAATATCCTTATGGGATTTTAAATTGTGACAATATATAGTTTCCCACATGAAAAATTCTGATGAAATTTCTGAAAGTAAATCAAAATATTCACTTTGTGTCAGATTGTAAAAAGTTCTAGGATTAATAAACTCTGATTTCCATTTTTCATTCGTTGAAATCTCTCCGATGATTTTGTGAATTGGCTCTTGATAATTCATTGGCGTTTGTACTGCAAGTATTCCACCTGTTTTAAGTAACCCAATCATGTTCTTCAATAGTTGATTATGATTGGGTATCCATTGGATACAAGCATTGGAAAAAACAATATCAAAATCATTATCAAGTATTGGTAAATCTTTACCTACATCACAAGTCTTAAAATCAAGATTAGGATAATCTCTTTTGGCTGTTTCAATCATATTTGAAGAATTATCAACACCAAGAATATATGCATTAGGAAATCTTTGGGCTAAAACTTGTGTGCTATTTCCTGGACCGCATCCAATATCAATAATCTTTTTAGGGTTATCAATATAAATACGATTAACTAAATCAATTGCTGGCTGTGTTCGTTCATTTTTAAACATTAAATACTGTACTGAATTCCAATCCCCCATAATATCTCCTCCTAAAATTAACATATTTGATCTTCGTCATAATTTACACTAAGTATTATGATATATACACATTATACTGTAATTGTATTTATCTACAAGTTTAAATTAAGTAAAATTAGATGAATTTAATTTTATTGCATAAAGCCAATCCATAATTCTAAAAGAGATTGGCTTAAATACCTGTTTTTATTCCATTCTGGACTTCAATGCTTCTACCATGGAAATTCTATTTATCTTTTTTTTATTTAACAGCTTTGATAGTTCAAAGGTTAAGTATATTATGATAAAACCAACTAGAACATAGATATAATCAATAGTTACAGGGAAAGATATACTCATCTCTTTTGTCATTGATTTAAACAATGCAGTTAAGGAACCCAGTAGGAGAGGAACTCCTAGTATATAACCAAGTACTACTATAAAGCTGGAACTATTTAAAATTAGTGAATAAATTTCCTTTTTCCTATAACCTAAAACTTTTAGAAGAGAAATGTTATCCTTATTCTCATCTATAGTGAGGGAAGTAACAACATATATCACAATAAGACCTATTATAAAGGAAATAAAGGCTATAACTCCAATTACTGCTTGTAGTGGTTTTGTCATTATATCAAAGGCTTTTTTCATATCATCTACAGTTACAAATGTTAATAGCTTATTTTCTGGAATATCTATTTTTTCTGTGCTCCATAATCCAATGTAGCTACCAGAAGGTAAACCAAGCATATCATTAAGGGTATCTAGTGGTATATAAATATATTGCCCTACAAAAGTTTCTGCAATGCTATCAACAGTTATGCTGTATTCTTTTGAGTCCAATCTATTAATGAGCTTTATAATATCCTTTGGAGCTATATTAAATTTATCTGCCAATGGTCTTGTAATAATGATTTTATCAGATTTCAATATATTTCCTAATTTATCTTTAAAGGAAATAAATTCAGAATTAGGATTTACACCATACACTGTAAAAGTAGTTTTATCGTCGTATTTCATTGCAAAGGGTATTTCCAAGAAAGCTTCTCCTTTTTCAGGTTTACCATTTTGGAGAGAGTTGAATACATAATGATAATTATACTTAAAGGCTTCATTAAAAGATTCTTTAAGCAAGGAATCCATTGAACTCTTTGATGCAAAGCCCATTAAGAGTAGCATTGTTGACATAATAATCCCAAGTAACAGAAATGTGCTTCTTGGTATGCTTCGTAAGAGCTCACGTATTTTAAATTTAGTATTAAAACTGAATCTTTCAAGATTTACTTTTCTTTCTAAGAAACCAACACTATTCTTTTCTGAACTGCTCCCTGTCAAGTAGACAGATGAAAAAATAAAAAATTATGAAGCTAAGGTCTGATTTCGATATTCAATTGGAGTCAGACCTTTTAAGTTTTTCTGTAACCTTTTTGTATTATAAAATACTATGTAGTCATCAATTGATTGTCTCAATTCTTCATATGTATAAAACTTTTGCAAATAATACATCTCACATTTGAGAGTTCCCCAAAAACCTTCCATTGGTCCGTTGTCGATACACCTACTAACACGTGACATACTTTGGGTTGCATTGATCTTATCAAGTTTAGCTTTGAAAGTTCTATTAGTATACTGAAATCCCCTGTCACTATGAAAAAGCGGCTTTGCATTCGGATTAGCAATTACTGCTAAGTCAAATGTATCAAAAACAAGTTGATTGTTATTTGAGTGACCGACCACATAAGAAACAATGCTTTTATCAGATAAATCAAATATTGCACTGAGGTAAGCCTTTTGACCATTAAGTAGCTTAAATTCAGTGACATCTGTTAACCATTTTTCATTTGGTTTCTTTGCATAGAATTCTCTATTTAATTTGTTTTCTGCCGTAATTTGTGGAGTACTTTGCAGATAAGACTTTCTCTTTTTTCTTATAACTGATTTCATGTTAATAGACTTCATTAATCTATAAATTCGTTTATGATTATACTGTTTATTAAGAAGTCGATTTATATTCATTGTTATCCGACGGTATCCATAGATACCATGTACATCTTCATAAAGTTTAACAATTTCTTTTAGTATTAGTGAATTCTCTTTATCTAATTCAGTCTCTGAACGGTTAATCCATTTGTAGTAAGATGATCGTGCAATATTAGCTAAATTGCATAAATCAGCTATTGGATAGTCGTTTTCCTCATGTAATTCTTTTATAGAAATATATTTATATTCTTGAAATATTCTAGTACTTATCGCCTTCTTTCTACTTCCTTCAATTTTTTTAAGAAATCAATCTCCATCTTTAAACGTGTATTTTCTGATTCGATAAGTTTCAATTGTACAGATAATTTTTCCAATTCAGTAAGCTCAGTAGCTTCTTTACGCTTACCGCGTCGATCCATTAGTGCCTCATATCCATTAGCTTCGTATTTTCTTACCCATGCATAAACTTGTTGATAAGAAACTTTGAATTTATTAGCAGTGGCTTGATAATCACCATTATTCGAAATGCAGAATGCAACAATCTCAATTCTTTCTTCATAAGTAGTTTTTCTTCTATTAGTCATAATTCTATCTCCTTGCTTACTATGAGATTTAAATATTTTATGACCATTATACTTCTTAATCCAATCTCTGAGAACACGAGGAGATGAAATTTCATATATGCAGCATATATTTCTTAAAGAACCTTTTCCGGCTAGATAATCTTTAACTGCATTAAGTTTAAGCGAATCAGAATAATATTTATTTTTTGTAGAAACTATTAAATTTGCTTCCCCAACATCATTATATATTTTCAACCAGTCATAAAATGTGGCACTATGAATTGCCATCTCATCGCATATCTGAATAACTGCTTTTTCTCCAGATAGATATTCTTTAATTCCTTTCAATTTCTCTTCCAGAGAACATTTCGTTTTTCTTGACATTAAAATACCCCCTTTATAGAAACAGTTTTATTATTTTAACTGTCTACTATAAAGGGAGCATATCACAGGAGAACTTTTGAGGGATTTATTAACTACAAAATAACTGCAGGCTACTAAGAAGAATATTGGCAGCAAAATACTTATTATAATATAGTTTATATCATAGTTTAAAGAACCTACAGGAATATTAAAGAATGATACATAATAGTTCATCATAGGTCTTAAGGTTAATAATCCAAGCATAGTTCCTAGAATACCACCTAAAAGTGAAATGACCATTGGATAAAGAAGATAATGATTCATAATCTCTTTTTTTCTATAGCCTAGAGCATAAAGCGTTCCTATGATAATAGCTTCTCTCTTTAACATTCTAAACATAACTATACCAGTTAATATGCAGGTTAAAAGGAGTACAGCCATAGGCATGGAAGAACTCATCTTCTCAATGCCAGAAAGTTTTGCTGTAAAATATGTGACTCTTGGGTTATCGCTTATGTTCATCCAGCTGAGAAGAATAATATTCTCACTTTTTAGATAACCCTTAACCTTGGATATTTTACTATCTATATTACTTCTGTCTCCATTAAATCTTATAGCATAAGAGATATTACCTCTATTTAAACTATTAAAATCCTCTTTACTTATAACACCTACTCCAAAACTATTTGGATCATTCATTATATCTGATTCACTTTTTAAGGGATAGATATAGTTAGGAAGAGACATAAATCCTGATATGATAAAATTCTTATCATTTATTTTTATTTTATCCCCAATATTTAATTTATTAGCTTTTCCATAGGATGGATCTATGATGATATCACCGTAGCTTAGAGCTTTACCTTCAATAATAGCAGGTATATTAATTTTTTTATTTTCACTGAATAATCTTAGTGTTTTATCTTCTGATACTGAGTAATCAAATGATTTTATTTCCTCTATATTCATATCAAATTTTGTTTCTAAGGCTTCGAAATTATTTGTTTTTGGAGTAGCCATAAAATTTGCATCTTCCTGCTTATAATCTTTTTCAAATGAAGAAGATAGTTTTGTAAGATTCCCTGAAACCAAGTTAAACATTGTAAAAAGCAAACAGCTAAAAATGATAAGTACTAGTGAACCAATATATTGTGATTTGCTTTCCAGCATAGTTCGTTTGATTTTTTTATTAATAATCATTACCACTCAATCCTTTCTGCAGGCATGGTAATACTATTAACTATGCTCTCTATGATTTCACCACTTCTAACCCTATAAATTTTATTAGCCATAGCACTAATTGCAGTGTTATGGGTTATCATAAGTATGGTTGTGCCAAACTCTTTGTTTACCTTCTCAAGAAGTTTTAATATTTCTCTTGATGTTGAAAAGTCAAGGGCACCTGTTGGCTCATCACATAACAAAAGCGTTGGATTTTTAACTATAGCCCTTGCAATAGAAACTCTCTGTTGCTCACCGCCGCTAAGTTCTCTTGGGAATCTATGCTTTTTATCAAACATATCTACAGCTTTTAGCACCTCATCAATGTTAAGTGGTGATTTGCTTATATTTGAAACGACCTCTATATTTTCGCCTACAGTAAGATTAGGTATTAGATTGTAAAACTGAAATATGAAGCCGATATT
Organism: Clostridium gelidum; assembly: GCF_019977655.1. Taxonomy (NCBI): domain Bacteria; kingdom Bacillati; phylum Bacillota; class Clostridia; order Eubacteriales; family Clostridiaceae; genus Clostridium; species Clostridium gelidum. The sequence goes on along the minus strand of NZ_AP024849.1, from coordinate 3,125,499 downwards.
TTCTCGCCTATAATCTGTAAGCTTACTGTCATTTAGTATAGTAATGTCTATATTATCAACTGAAACCATACCTGAATCGCATCTATCAATGCCTCCAATAATGTTAAGAAGTGTTGATTTTCCAGAACCAGAAGGTCCAAGTATTACTCCTATTTCCATCTTTTCTAAACTTATAGCAGCACCTTTTAAAACTGTTGTTGTTACATCACCTGTATTATAGCTTTTCTTTAAATTTTCTACTTTCAAAAACATTATTTACCTCCTCTGATTACGCCATTTTTTATTAATTAGAGTCATGGTTTATATTTATTTTTTTCATGTGCCTTACGTAATAGTCTTCACCCAAGGGTGTCACCTTATTCAAAATTGTAGTTTGAAAATTCATTTATTGCAGATAACACATCATTTTCTAAAGGTTATTGGAGGAACTATAGGGAAAATAATGAAGAATGTTGTATAATGAGAGTAGATTATTTATGTAAGAGATTGTTAGTCTTATTTTGTTAAGAATGAGCTGTGAACTTGAGATTCGTATAATGAGTACAATGTGAAGCTGGTAAATTTCAATTTGTGGAGTGAGTTATAAGTGTTATGAATTGCTATTGATATGACGAACTATCATAAATAGAAAATCCAATTATTCATCCAATGGGAAGTTGATATAACTAGAAAAAACACACTGAATATTAAATAAAGTTTAGGATAATAATTTTTGTGAAAATATAGCCCATGTAAATTTCATTTGATAATTTTCTATATCATCTTCATGAAATTAACAAGGACTATTTTGGAATCACTAGAATTTCATTAAAATCAATGTACTACTTTTTCCATTTGCCTGAAGATACATCTTTCTTAGCTTTATGAGTATTACTTTCCAAACCATTATTAGATGAGTCTCGTTCTGAAGGGGGTGAATTTAGTATCTTTAAACCTGGTACATCTTTAGCGTTTCTAACCATAATTATGTTCTCCTTTCATTTTTCACAATCTTTAATTACTGAAAATTTAGACATAATTAATATGCCTAACAAATATATTTTATCTTTATTTCTTTCATTTATAACAGGAAGTTTATCACTTTGAATGATTATTATAGCATTAATGAAGTTGAGTTCTGTATTTTTAAATTTAAAGAATTACTTAAAAATATTTATATTTTAATTTAAAAGAGTAAAAGAATTTTTCCCCAATGCCACCATTTGGCTCTTTATAAGTAATTAGCTATAGTATGTATAATTTGAGGTTGTAGATTTGAACTTGAGCTGATATATCCAATAAATAAACTTCCAATTATCCATATAATCTACGCAATACTAGTACAATATGTAGATTTGATATAGTAATAAATGAAAATAATATTCTTCGAAAATTGAATAATGTGATAGTTACAATTTATGTTATAATTGATTCATAATAGTACAATATTCTTCACTAATTATATTATAAAATTAGATTGAATTTTATAAATATGGAGGTTTATAGATGTCCAACAATAGAAAATTAGTTTTATATATTGCAATAAGTTTAGATGGTTACATAGCGACAGAAGATGATTCCTTGGAATGGTTGTTTAAAATTGAAGGTGAAGGAGATAATGGATATTCTGAATTCTACAACACAGTTGATACTATTCTAATTGGTAGGAGAACTTATGACTGGATTATTGAGAAAGAAAAAGGTAAATTTCCTTATAAGAATAAAAAGTGTTATGTATTTTCTAAATCAGAAAATGATAAAAATGAAAATGTAGAATTTATAAGTCAAGATGTAGCGGAATTTACAAATAAAATTAAAAGCCTGGATGGCGGAAATATATGGCTTGTTGGTGGCGGTAATCTTTTACATTCTTTCATTAAAGAAAAGTTAGTTGACGAATTTATAATTACGGTAGCGCCTATACTAATAGGTCATGGAATTCCTTTATTTAATAAAAACGATTTTGAGTTAGAATTAAAGTTAAAGGGGATGAGGAGATTCAATCAATTTGTTGAACTCCATTATGTGGTGAAATAAAGTAATTGATATTTAGTTCGGAATATTCTTAAATTATCAACCACTAAAAATAAATAACAAATTGTAAAATTGCATTATTTAAAAAATTGAATTTGCGATTTTATGGAATAAATTTCTAATAAATACAGAGATGAAAAATATTATTCAGATAAATTTATGCATGATTTCTATGAAAGTTATGGGGTTAGGAGTAAAGCTTGATGGAATTTGATAAAGATGTATTTATAGATGATTTTACAAAAGTTAATAGTGCTTAATATTTATTGCAAGCAAGTATAGAAGCTATGTTCAAATTATATAAATTATTAGGAAAAGCACAACTATTTTAATTACATAAATAATTGACGCACATTTTATAAAAGTATCTATTAAAACATAAGCTAATGATATTAACAGTGTCATTAGTTTATGTTACAATTTTTTTGAGTCAATGATGTGTATTAAGGGAAGAACTTATAGTTAATGATAGGAAAGGATATAGTAAAGCAAATTTATTTAATAAGGTTAGGTTATATGATATATTTTAAAGTCATATCCTATTTTTTATAAAAATTATAAATGAAAAAGAGGTATAAATTATGATAAAACCAATTGTAAAAGATATATTATTTTTAGGACAAAAATCAGAAGAAGCAACTAAAAATGATATAGTAGTAATTGATGATTTAATAGATACATTAAGAGCAAACTTAGAGCATTGTGTTGGATTGGCTGGCAATATGATTGGAGCAAAAAAGCGTATATTGGTATTTGCTGTAGGCAACCTTATTGTGCCTATGATAAATCCAGTTATATTAAAGAAGGAAAAGCTTTATGAAACAGAGGAGAGCTGTTTATCTTTAATTGGCTTTAAAAAAACAAAGAGATATGAAATGATAGAGGTTATGTATCTTGATAGAAATTTTAAGAAGCAAAAGCAAGTGTTTAATGGATTTACAGCACAAATAATTCAACATGAAATGGATCATTTTGAAGGTATAATAATATAATTGAATTATATATTGAGGAGAATTTTTTATGAATAGTTTGTTTTTAGGACTTGGAGTATGTTTTGTAGCATATTTAATAGTTGATTTTCTTTGCACCAAATTAGGCGTAGAAAAATTAATAAATAGCAAAGCAAGTATAAGAATTACTTTGTTTTTATTTGCTGTTCTATTTAATATTGCTGGTAGATTAGCTATAGGGAATTATATTACTAGAGAATACCAATTTTTACTTAGGTGTTTTTTGACTGGAGCAACGTTCTACTTTATTGTTTTTTTATTGCCATTTAAAAATAGGAAAACTAAACTGTAATATTATTAAATGATGTAACAATTAAAATTTGTAGGTGTTATAATAATGTAAGATATGTGTATATATTTCTAAACGTAATTACAATATAATAATATTATTATTATTTGGATTTATAATTTTAGTAAAGGATGTGATAATATGAAAAAAATAATTTTAGGTGGAGGTTGCTTCTGGGGTGTAGAAAAGTTTTTTGCGATGATACCAGGAGTAAGTAAAACAGAAGTAGGATATGCAAATGGAAAAACAGAAAATCCAACTTATGAAGAGGTATGTAATAAGGATACATATTTTGTTGAGGTATGCTATATTACCTATGATGAAAAACTAGTATCATTAGATATATTATTAGATAAGTTTTGGAGCATAATTGATCCTACAACAGTAAATAGGCAAGCAGGAGATGTTGGTACTCAGTATAGAAGTGGAATTTATTACATTGATGAATCAGATTTAGATATAATTAATAAAAGTAAAATCAAAACACAAGAACAATATAAAAAATCCATTGTAACTGAAGTTAAACCACTGGAAAAATACTATACAGCGGAAGAATATCATCAAGATTATTTAGATAAAAATCCAACTGGATATTGTCATATAAAATTTGATTAGTTAAAGGAGTACCCTTAAAATATAAATTATTTTAAGAGTACTCTTTTGATTTAGGCGAAAAATTACTAGGTTATTTATGAAACATATTTTTAAGGGAACGAAGGAAGCATGAGTAATCATTAAAAATAGCTGAAAAAAGTCACTAAGATTATAAGATTATAGGAAACACAAAAATACATTTTGATGATAGAGGAGTGGTTAGAGAAGTTTTAGATGAACATTTATTTCAGAATTGTACAAAGTGTCGAGTAAAAACGGGGTAATGATTATCCTGTTTTTTTATATCTAAATTTCAATACTATGTTAAAGCAAAGCCTAAGGAACAATTTAAAAATATCCTAACATCCTCATAAAATCTTCATAACTTTTTATTATAATTAATTAAATGAGAAAGACATATAACTAAAATAAAAATAGAGGTGAAAAGATATGAGTATTAAAAGAGAGAGAATTAAAGTTTATAATATGACATGCACTTCTTGCGAAAACAGGGTAGAAAAAGCATTGATGAAAGTCCCAGGGGTCGTAAATTCAATGGCTAGCTATAGCAAGCAGCAGGTAACTATTGAATATGAGAGCGAAAGTTGCAACATGGAACAATTGAAGGAAGTCATTAACAAAGCTGGTTATAGCACAAAAAGTCCCAGTACAATTAAATTTGCAGGTTTTTTTGTTATAGTTGTAGCTATTGTACTTCTTGGGAATTCAACAGCAGGTTTTGATATGAATGCTAGATTAAACAATGCATCTTATGTGGTATTATTTGTTGTTGGAATGCTTACTTCTATTCACTGTGTTGGAATGTGTGGTGGAATAATGCTTACGCAAAGTTTATCTAAAAACAGTATTGTAGATGAAAAACAAAGTAAATTAAAGACTCTAATGCCTGCGATTTTATATAATGCAGGAAGAGTAACTTCATATACAATTATAGGTGGTATTGTAGGGGCTTTAGGTTCTGTATTATCATTATCACTTAATGTAAAAGCTGGACTTCAAATATTTGCAGGAATATTTATGGTAATAATGGGTTTAAATATGACTGGTTTCTCTTTATTTAGAAATTTTAATATTAAATTACCATGGTCTTCATATAGCGTGAAAAATAAACCTAAGGCTCCATTTTTGGTTGGAATGTTAAATGGATTAATGCCTTGTGGACCACTCCAAACAATGCAGCTTTATGCATTAGGTACTGGTAGTGCAGCAGCTGGAGCTATATCTATGTTTTTATTTTCCCTAGGAACAGTTCCTTTAATGCTAGCGTTTGGAGCAATATCAGGTTTGTTAAGCAAAGGATATACAAAGCAGCTATTAAAGTTTAGTGGAATTTTAGTAGTAGTACTAGGAATTATGATGGGAAATAGAGGCCTTGCCCTTGCAGGAGTTGGAGGGCTTCCAAGTATAATGAGTACATTAAGGCAAAGTATTTCTGGTAGTGAAGTTCAAGCTAGTACAAACAATATAGGTAAAGCAACTATTGAAAATGGAGTTCAAATAATTAAGATGACAGCAGATAGTAATGGCTATACTCCTAATGCTTTTTATGTTCAAAAGGGTATACCTGTAAAATGGATGATTTCAGGAGATAAACTTAATCCGTGTAATAATGCAGTGGTAGTACCTTCTTTAAATATAGAAAAAAAATTAGTATCTGGTGAAAATATAATAGAATTTACACCAAAAGATGGCGATATAAATTTTAGTTGCTGGATGGGAATGATAAGAGGAGTAATTAAGGTTACAGATAATCTTGATTCTGTAGATGCTTCTAAAGCAGAATCATCAATTCCAGCGCCAAGTAGTGGAATGAGCTGTTGCACAGCTGAAAGTGCAGGCGCTGCAAGTAGTGAAAAGCAAACTCCAAGTATATATGGAGATGATTTAAGTAAAGTATCTACTGATAGATTAATAAAAAAAGCTACTAAATCTTTAGATACCCAAAGTCTAAGCATAAAAGGAATTGGTTATGAGTTTGAGCCACTTGTAATAGTACTAGAAAAAGGATTAGAAACAAAACTTTCCGTGAATCTTAATTCATTTGATAATTTTGATGGGAATTTTACTATATTAAATTCAGATATTGGAGGTGTAGTAAGTAGCTTCAAAGGTAAAAAAGGCATTGTAGATGTTGAATTTAGTATACCAAACAGTGGAAGATATCTTATTGTCCAAAATAATGTGGCTGTAGCTGGTATTGAAGTTACAGATTCTTTAGAAAATATTAACTTAGAAAAAGTTCGTGAAAAATATATAGGATAATGGTACTTTGTTGTGTTAAAAATAATTTTTATTTTTGTGTTATTGTGAAACTAAACTTTAATGAAAGAGATATTTGATTCCGAATATTAGGAATCAAGTATCTCTTTGTTTTTTCACATACAGGAATATACAGTAACATATGTTACTGTATATTTGCATGAAAATAGTTATTATGGAAATATAAATAGATTTATGTATTAAATAAAAATTTTTCTGATTTTTATTTAATGGATAATTTATTCATAACATTTATAAAAGTAGATGTACTAATTGTACCTTGGATTTTAAATAGTTAAAAATTAATATAATATGATGCAAATCACATTATATTTAAGTATAATCATTTAAAATTAGGTTACTAACATTTTTAAATTAACATAATTACATATTAAAGTGATATAAAATATAAGTTTTAAGAAGATTTCAAAAGTACTTTAATGATGAGGCGGAATTACACAAGGAGGAGAATAAATGAATATATTTAGAAATAGAAAATCCAAAGGTTTAGAAAATAATCAGGATCAGCATGGTGAAGAAGCAGTACATAAAGAAACTAATAACTTTATTCAAGATATGAGCAAGTTGTTAGCTGAGACTGTAAAACAGCACCATATTGTAGATAATGAGCATGATGTTTTAGGACATCTTTTTCAAAAAGTAAAGATACATATGAATGAAATTTCGGATTTAACAAAAAACACTAACGATTTAACGGATAGATTATATTCAGAAGGTAACAATCTTATAGAGATTACAGAAGATACAGTTAAGAAATCCTATGAAGGTAAGGATGCCATTGAAGAAATGGTGGAAATAATAAAATCTTTAGAAAAAGAGAATAGGAATAATACCGAAAGTATACATGAATTAGCAAGGAGATTTACCAAAGTTAATGAAGTTGTTCAGCTAATCACTAATATTGCGAGTCAAACAAATCTTTTAGCTTTAAATGCAGCAATTGAAGCAGCTAGAGCAGGAGAACATGGGAAGGGTTTTGCGGTAGTGTCAGGAGAAATAAAAAAATTAGCAGAAATGACTAAACAAAGCACTAAGGACATTTCAAGTTTAATAGGAAGTATAGAGGATGAGACGAAGATAGTTCTAAATAATTCAGGTAAATCTAATGAGGTTATTGCTAGGGGTGTTATAGCTTCTGGTAATGCTGCAGAAAAAATAGAAGAAAGTCTATCATCTGTAGCAAAAGTAGAACAGGAAGTAAAGGGTGTAATGGATATTTTAATTGACCAAAAGAGTCATATTGAAAACATGAGTAACGAAATAGTAGATGTTGATGAAATATTAAAAATTACATCGGAAACTATAATAAATCACATAGAAGCTGCAAGTGTTGTAGATAGGCAATTGGAAGAAATAAAAAATACAGTTAACACCTTATAGTTAGAAATCAAGATAATAAAAAATGTTTATAATGAATTAAAGCTATTTAATTTGATATAAGTATTTATTTTTTTGAATTTTGATTTAAATCACATTTTTATGAAGGGAAATTAAGTAGAATTAAGACATAGAAAAGTGGAATTTGAAAATGAATTTATGAGGAGGAAATACAAATGGATAATAAAAAGATAGAAAAGTTAACTGAAGTTTTACAAAAATTAAATAAAGAAGGTGTAACAGAAGCTTTAAGAAAAGAGGCTTTAAATATTGTTTCTAATATAAGTCCCATAGAGCTTTCAATTGCAGAACAAAATTTAATAGAAAAAGGAATGAATCCTCAAGATTTAAGACATCTTTGTGACATTCACATGGAAGTTCTAAAAGGAGAACTTGATAAAATTAAAACAAAAATTGAACCGGGGCATGTTGTGGATACACTTATTATTGAGCATGATAAAATTCTTGGGTTTTTAACAGAACTTGAAGAAATAAATTCTAAAATTCAAAAATTAGAAAGCTATGATAGCAGTTTAGAAGAATTTGAAGCATTAAAAATTGTTGTAGATAATATATTAGATGCAGAAAGTCATCACCAAAGAGAAGAGCAAGTGTTGTTTGCAGAGATGGAAAACCGAGAAATCACTGGTCCAACTAGAATTATGAGAATGGAACATGATGATTTAAGAGCCAAGAAAAAGTTTCTAAAACAGGCAGCTGAAGAAGTTTCTAAATTAGAATTTAATGAATTTAAAGAAAAAGTTGATGACACATCAAAATATATTATATTTAACTTAAGAGATCACATATTTAAAGAAAATTATATTTTATATCCTACAGCAATAGAATCTATAGCAGAAAAAGAAACATGGGCGGATATGAAGAGAAGGTGTGATGAAATAGGGTATTGTGGATTTACACCTAAAGTATAATTTTTTAAACAATAAGTTAAAAATAGGTATAAATAGAAAAAGAAATTGTAACATGGGTTACAGATTAAAAATAAGTTAAGTACTATAATATGACATAGAGAGTAAACAGTAATAAATCTGATTTCAATAATAAAATAAATTCATAAGTTAAAGAAAATTAACTATATTAAAATAGAGGAGAAGATAAATATGATAACTAAAGATTTAACAATAGGCGAAGTATTAAGAATAAAGGAAAATGCACCACAAATTTTAATGAATTTTGGAATGGGATGTGTTGTATGTCCATCTTCTCAAGCAGAATCAATTGAAGATGCAGCTAAGGTTCATGGATTAAATTTAGAAGAATTATTAGAATCATTAAATAAATAATTTAAATGGAAAATAACTATAGCATATGTTATGGTTATTTTTTATTTAATTTTACATTAGTTAATTAGCAAAAGGAGAGAAATATTATGGGAAGATATGAAAATCAGAGAAAATTTCTAAAGTCTAATTTTAATGAATTTAAAAATATAAAAACTGATAAAATGAAAGGAATGCCTCAGCCAGATAGTGTTAAATCCTACAACTCATCTTGTGATATAATTGACCTTCCAAAGGTAAATGGTGATATTGTAAAAAAACAAAATATATATGAGTGCATAAGGGAAAGAAGAAGTACAAGGTTTTATTCTGAGGAGACAATGAATCTTTCTGAACTATCATATTTATTATGGGCTACTCAAGGGATTACTGGTACCAATAAAGCTGGACTTACGTTTAGAACAGTTCCTTGTAGTGGTGCAACACATTCTTTTGAAACATATTTGTTCATTATGAACGTGGATGGAATAAAAAAAGGAATATACAGATATGATCCATTAGAGCATAAACTTTTATTAATGTTTGAATTGGAAGGGTTAGATACTAAAATAGATGAAATTACTCTTGAGCAGCCTTTTGTTCCTAATTTTGCTAAGAAAGCTGCAGTTATATTTGCATGGAGTACTACGCCATATCGTTCTGAGTGGAAGTTTGATATTACAGCTCATAAAAAAATTCTAATAGATATTGGACATGTATGCCAAAATCTTTATTTAGCTAGTGAATCTGTTAATGCTGGGACTTGTGCTATAGGAATATATGACCAGAAAATGATAGATGAACTTTTGAAATTAGATGGAGATGAAGAATTTGTGGTATACCTTGCTGCAGTTGGAAAAAAGCCAGAATAATTGAATTTCGAAATACTTGAATTATATATTTAATAAAAGCGTTTGAAAATGTAAATTTTCAGATGCTTTTTATATTTTATTTAAAATAAAAAAATTTTAAAGACATTAAAAAATTAAATACTTTAAAAGTAGAAAAGACGAGCAAGAAAGAAAGTCCATTAAATTATTAAAGAATATAAAATTAATTTATGCAAATACTAATATAGATTAATTTTTAAGGAGTGATATTTATGGACGAAAATCCAATGTTTTGTTATCAGTGCGAACAAACAGCAGGGGGAAAAGGATGTACTAAAATGGGCGTGTGTGGGAAAACGCCTGAAATAGCTAATCTTCAAGATTTGCTTTTATATCAATGTAAAGGAATAAGTTGCTATGCTAAAGAGCTTATTGAAAAGGGAGAAGAAATAGAAAAGGACATTGTTAGTTTTGTAGAGAATTCTTTGTTTACAACACTTACTAATGTTAATTTTGATGCAGAAGTTCATGTAGAAATGTTAAAAGAATCTCAAAAAATAAAAGAGAATTTGAGAGATAGAGTAGGGGATGATAAAAATTATCCTGAACAAGCAACTTATAATTTAAGTGAAACTAAGGACGAAATGCTTAAGGATTCAAAAAGAGCTGGAATTATGTTTGACCAAGATTTAGATGCTGATGTTAGATCTCTTAGACAAACAATAGTTTATGGATTGAAGGGCATAAGTGCATATGGACATCAAGCAAGATGTTTAGATTATTATGATGATCAAGTTGATAATTTTTATTTTAGAGGACTAGAATGTACGACCAATGATAATTTAAGTGTTGAAGAGTTAATTCAAATGACTATGAGAACTGGTGATATGAGTGTTGCTGTAATGAAGAAGTTAGATGATGCTAATACGGAGACTTATAAGAATCCAAGTCCTCATAAAGTTAATGTAAATATTGAAAAGGGACCTTTTATCATTGTTTCTGGTCATGATTTAAGAGATTTAGAAATGCTACTTGAACAAACTGAAGGAAAAGGAATTAACATATATACTCATGGTGAAATGCTACCTAGTCATGGTTATCCTGGACTTAAAAAATTTAAACATCTCGTAGGAAACTATGGTGGTGCTTGGCAGGATCAACAAAAAGAATTTGACGGCATACCAGGATGTATTTTAATGACTACAAATTGTTTAATGAGACCTAGAGAAACATACAAAGATAGAATTTTTACAACAAGTGTAGTTGGATGGGATGGAGTTAAATATATTTCAGCAAATAAAGATGGATATAAAGATTTTTCAGAAATAATAGAAAAAGCATTAGAGCTTGGTGGATTTAAAGAAAGTGAAGAACCAAAAGAAATTCTTGTTGGCTTTGGTCATAATGCAACATTAAGCCATGCAGGAGCAATTGTTAATGCAGTTAAGGAAGGAAAGATTAGACATTTCTTCTTAATAGGTGGATGTGATGGTGCAAGACCAGGAAGAAGTTATTTTACAGAAATTGCACAAAAGGTTCCAGAAGATTGTGTTATTCTTACACTTGCTTGTGGAAAATATAGATTTAACAAATTAGACTTTGGAGAAGTTGCGGGACTTCCAAGATTATTAGACGTAGGCCAATGTAATGATGCATATTCAGCAGTTAGAATTGCAACAGCACTTGCAGATGCATTTGATACAGATGTAAATGGATTACCATTATCAATAATTCTTTCATGGTATGAACAAAAAGCAGTTGCAGATCTTTTAGCATTGCTATCACTCGGAGTAAAAGGAATTTTCCTTGGACCATCACTTCCTGCATTTGTAAGTCCTAATGTATTACAATATTTGGTTGATACATTTAATTTACAAGCCATAAGTGAACCTGATGATGATTTAAAAACTTGCTTACAACAAGGAGTATAAGTATAAATTAATAGAATCTAATTGATGAGGTTATATCATCAATTAGATTTTTTTGATTATGCCCTAAATAATTTATATCTAAGTAGAAAAAATAGATATGGGTAACAAATTATTAATTTTAAATTAGTAACGTATGTTACAGATATAAAGAAAAGAATATAGTAAACTCTAAATAGTCAAGAAGATGAAATAGTAACAAGAAGTTATTAATTTTGTATATAAAATAAAAGAAAATAGGAGGACATAATATGTCAATGTTTTGTTATCAATGTCAAGAAACAGCAGGTTGTACTGGATGTACTAAAGTGGGAGTTTGCGGTAAAGATGAAAATGTAGCAAAGGCTCAAGATTTATTAATATATGTAACTAAAGGACTAGCTATAGTAAGTAATGAAGGAAGAAAAGTTGGAGTTATAGATAGTACTGTTGATAAATATATAACAGAAAATTTATTCACAACAATTACAAATGCTAATTTTGATAGAGATTCTATTTTGGATAGAGTAAGAGAAACTTTAAAACTAAGAGAAATTTTAAAAGCTAAAGTTATTAAAGCTGGTGGAAAGGTTGGAGAGGTCGTAGTAAATGGTGGTTTCTTCAAAAAAATATTTGGAATGCAAACTACAGAAATGATAATGCCAGATGCAGCAGCTTGGACTGGTGATAATACAATAGAATTTGATTCAAAGGCCGAAAAAGTTGGAGTACTTGCAACTGAAAATGAGGATATAAGAAGTTTAAGAGAACTTATTACTTATGGATTAAAAGGATTATCAGCTTACATGAAGCATTCTATGAACTTAAGTTATAATAATGAAGAAGTTCACGGATTTATGGCAAAAGCATTAGCTGCCACATTAGATGATAGTTTATCAATTGATGAGTTAGTTGCTTTAACTTTAGAAGCTGGTAAATTTGGTGTAGATGGTATGGCATTACTAGATAAAGCTAATACTGAAAAATATGGACATCCTGAAATAACAACTGTAGATATTGGGGTTAGAACTAATCCAGGAATATTAATTTCAGGACATGATTTAAAAGATTTAGAAATGTTACTTGAGCAAACAGAAGGAACTGGAGTAGATGTTTATACTCACGGAGAAATGCTTGCTGGACAATACTATCCAAAGTTCAAGAAATATGAACATTTTGCAGGAAACTATGGAAATGCATGGTGGAAGCAAAAAGAAGAATTTGAAAGCTTTAATGGACCAATACTTATGACTACTAACTGTATAGTTATACCTAAAGATTCGTATAAAGATAGATTATTTACAACTGGAGCTACAGGAATGCCTGGATGTGCTCATATAGAAGCTAATTTTAAAGGAGTAAAAAACTTTTCTAAGATTATAGAAATGGCTAAAAAATGTAATGCACCTACTGAAATAGAAAAAGGACAAATAGTTGGTGGATTTGCTCATAATCAAGTTTTAGCCCTTGCAGATAAAGTTGTAGATGCTGTTAAAACTGGAGCTATAAAGAGATTCTTTGTAATGGCTGGTTGTGATGGAAGAGCTAAATCAAGAAATTACTATACTGATTTTGCAGAAAAATTACCTAAAGATACAGTTATATTAACAGCAGGTTGTGCTAAATATAAGTATAATAAATTAAACTTAGGTGATATTGGAGGAATTCCAAGAGTATTAGATGCAGGACAATGTAATGATTCATATTCATTAGTTGTTATAGCACTTAAACTTAAAGAAGTATTTGAATTAGATGATATAAATGAATTACCTATATCATACAACATAGCTTGGTATGAACAAAAAGCTGTAATAGTATTATTATCATTATTACACTTAGGTGTTAAAAACATTCACTTAGGACCAACACTTCCAGCATTCCTTTCACCAAATGTTGCTAAAGTATTGATAGATAACTTTGGTATTGGTGGAATTACAACTGTAGAAGATGACATGAAAATGTTTATGGAAGCTTAAGATAATATTATTTCATAAAAATATTATCCAATAAAAATGTGCCCTATTTATAATCTACAGTATTATTTACAATATATAATCCTAGCTACGTACATTGTAGCTAGGATTTATTTTTACGTATTAATATTTAGTAAATCAATAAGGAGGATGATAGTATGAATAAAAACTGCAGTTGATCAAAAAATGAAAATTATATTGATGTCGTGATATAAATCACACTAAAAATATAAAGCAATGGTTATAATGTTATTATCTAATAAAATTTGATTTCGTATTTAGATTATATTTAAAAAGAAAAGAGGTAGTTATATGGCGATTATAAATAAGGATTTACACCAATTTAGTAGTTATATTCAGCAGATTAATCTTACATTTCATCAATATTTGTTATTATGCGATGAACCATTATTAGTACATACAGGTAATGTAATGCAGGCAGAAGCTTTGCTGCCACAACTTAAAGCAGCACTCAACAGCAAAGATTTAAAATATATTTTTATTTCACATTTTGAAGCAGATGAATGTGGTGCGTTGTCAGTAATATTAGAACATTTTCCTGAGGCTTTGACAATTTGTTCTGAAGTTACGGCGCGTCAATTAAATGGTTTTGGAATTAAGGCAAAAACTATTACAAAAAAAGCTGGAGAAAAGCTAACGACAGATAGTTATGAATTGGAATTCATTGATTATCCTTCAGAAATGCATCTTTGGGATGGATTATTAATACAAACTTTGCGACAATTAAAACCTAATTTTATAGCTACGGGTCATGGACCTTGTCTTAAACTACAATAGATAAAAGGATGCCTTAAAAATCTGAGGCATCCTTTTTATTTTACCTTGAAATTATATACCTCTAACTGGCGAATGCATAATATTAGAAGAACTATCGATTTACAATAAACGGAAATTTATAAACATATGATTTAAATCACATATTTATAAATGAAATTCAAATAGAATTAATATATAGAAACTATTATATAGATTAACTTTTAGGAAATAATTAATTCACCTTCACCAGTTACCGCAATTTTATATCCATCTTTAAGAGGTACTAACTTGAAGCTCCTCGATTGTGGCCATAAACGTACAGTTTGAACAATATTTAAATTAGAGTCAAAAACAAATAAAAAAGTTCTTTCATTAAATGAATTATTATTAACGGTATAATTTTTATCTGGAGACAACTTTAAATAATCGAGTGTATAAACTCCATTTTTTGTAATTCTTGTTTCAGCCATACAAGGTATGATGAGAACATTAAATGATAAACTGATTAAAAGTCCTATCATAACAATAATTTTTTTCATAAATATCCACCTTTTTTACTTTGTATTAAATATGTCTGGAAGCATATTTTAAGAAATAATTACTTCTCCGTTGCCTATTACCATAATTTCATATCCATGATTTATTATTGGTAGATTATAGGTCCCTGATTCTGGTACTAGTTTTATAAGTTCCTGTATAATACTATTAGAATCAAAAATAATCACAACTGCAGAGTCACTGGTAGAAATGTTTTCTACACTATAATTATTGTTTGGTAGTAAATTTAAATCACTAGCTCTATAGTCACCTTCTTTAAGTGTTATTTGTTGAGCATGGGAAGTTGCTATTGTCATATTTGGAAGCAGAAACAAAATTAAAAGAAAAATTATACTAAACCTTTTCATATATATACCTCTTTAATTATTATAGTTGGTGCAATAGAATATGGTTCACTCGATGCTATATTATAAGTAATTAATGAAGCCATAATGAAACGAAATTAAACTCACAAAACTTTATCCCCTAGATATTATGTGGAATTCTTAATATATTATTCTAATTATAACCCATTAAATTACTCATTGCTTTTTTAAAGTTACGTAATTGTTGTTACAGAGAAAAAAAGAGAATGTAGCAAAATCTAAATTGTAAAAGTTAAAAAAATAAAAAAGTAATTATTAATATTAGTTGATTTTCTTTTTTTGCATATTTTGGTTCATATTTGATTCAAATCACATTTTATTAGATCAAATGAAGTTATAATTGAGTCAGAAGTTAAATAAAACATAAATTTTAGAAATAAATAAAAAACTTAGGAGGAATTAAATATGTCAAATTTTACTGCAACTGTGGATGCTAGAATATATGAGCCTAAAGATAAACACCCAATGATTTTTAAAACTTTTGAAAGCTTAGCATCTGGTGAAAAAATGGAACTTATAAATGATCATGATCCTCGTCCACTCCATTATCAGTTTATAATGGAGTTACCAGAAACATTTGAATGGGAATACCTAGAAGAAGGTCCTGAAGTATGGAGGGTTGCTATTACAAAGAAATAATTTATATTCCATCGAAGTTAGTAATAGGTATTGATATATCAGAAAAAATAAAGCTAGAATTAATAATATAGGAGGAATATATAAATGAGTATATTTAATAGTAATCAAAAAATCGGTGATATAGTAGCTAAGTTTCCAAATGCTGCAGACATACTTAAAAAATATAGAATTGATTTCTGTTGTGGTGGTGATAGATTATTGGTGACTGCTATAAATGAGCAAGGAATTAATGAAGAAGAATTATTGGAAAGAATAAATATTTCATATGAAATATTTAAAAATAACATCCAATCAAATGATAGAAATTGGCTTGAAGTATCTTTTGAAGAATTAATTGATCAAATTGTAAATTCACATCATGCTTATCTTTATGAGAATCTCCCTAAAATAAGTGAATTAACAACTAAGATATTAAGAGTCCATGGGGCAAAGCACCCTGAACTTTCAAGAGTATATAAGTTATTTCATACCATTAAAATGGATTTGGAAGCTCACTTAATAGAAGAAGAAACAATTCAATATCCAGCAATAAAATCATATTTAATGAATAATAATGAAGCTGATTTAGATAAAGCTATAAATATAATTAAGCAATTGCAAGATGAACACACTGGAGCAGGTAATATACTTAAGGAATTAAGAGAGATAACTAATGACTATGAAGCTCCAGCTAATGCTTGTACAACTTATAGATTAGCATACTCTAAACTTGACGAAATGGAGTCGGATTTGTTCCAGCACATACATTTAGAAAGTAATATACTATTTCCAAGACTTTGTAATCTAAAAGAAAATTAAATAATATTAATTAGAGACATACTTTTTACTAATTTATTATTTAGTTACACGAAAGAAAATAACAAGTCCAATTTGCTAGCAAATGGACTTGTTATTTTTTTGATTGTGCCTTATCCTAATATTTGTTTTAAATCATCATCAGGAGTACTTATTGGTTTAATACCAAAATTATCAACTAAAAATTGTAATACATTAGGACTTAAGAAAGCAGGTAAGCTTGGCCCAAGATACATTCCTTTAACACCTAATGAAAGCAATGCTAAAAGATCGGTTACCGCTTTTTGTTCATACCAAGATAATACTATTGATAATGGTAAATCATTAATTCCACATTTAAATGCATCAGCTAAAGCTAAAGCTATTCTAACTGCTGAATAAGCATCATTACATTGCCCAACATCTAGTAATCTTGGAAGACCTGCAACTTCGCCAAAATCTATTTTATTAAAACGATATTTTCCACAGGCTAAAGTAAGTATAATACAGTCACTCGGAACTTTCTCAGCAAATTCTGTATAATAATTTCTTCCAGGTTTTGCGCCATCACATCCACCTATTAAGAAGAAATGCTTGATTTTTCCATCTTTAACTGCATTTATTATTGTATTAGCATGACTCAAAGTTGCTTTGTGTCCAAAGCCTACTAAAATTTCTTTAACTTCTTCATCTTCTTTAAAGCCACCTAATTCTAATGCTTTAGTTGTTATTTCAGAAAAATCTTTATTTCCATTTTCATCTTTTTCTATATGTTTAATACCGTCCCATCCAACAACACTTGTTGAAAAGATTCTATCCTTATAAGAATCCTTTGGTTTCATTAAGCAATTTGTTGTCATTAAAATGCAGCCTGGTATATTATCAAATTCTTTTTGTTGATTTTGCCATGCGCCTCCAAAGTTACCTACTAAATGAGCATATTTATTTAATTCGGGATATCCATGTGAAGGTAACATTTCGCCGTGAGTATAAATATTTATACCTTTACCTTCAGTTTGTCGTAATAACAGTTCTAAGTCTCTTAAATCATGACCAGAAACTATTATAAATGGACCTTTTTTGATATTTACATTAACTTTTGTAGGTGATGGAGAACTATAAGTAGTATTATTAGCAGTGTCTAGGACTTCCATTATTTTAACGCCCATATCTCCAGTTTCAACTAATAACTTAATTAAATCTTCAAGAGTCAAATTATCATCAGTAATGGCAGCCAAAGCTTTAAAATAGAAGTTATTTACTTCATAACTAGTATATTTTACAAATCTTGCTTGATGAGAATAAGCAGCAATTCCCTTTAATCCATATTTTATAGTTTCACGAACTGAACGAATATCTGGATCTAAATTTTCATCATACATTATTCCAGCTTTTTTAGCATCTTCAAGAAGTTCTTCTTTAGAAGAACTTAAATTGTAAAGTGCATAAGGAGAATTTATTTTTTCATCTCCAGCCTTTTTTCTTAAATCTTCTTTAATTTTTTGAGACTTTTGAAGCCTAGTAATATGAGCATTAGGATCAAAATTAACATTAGTTAATGTCATAAATAAAGAGTCTTCAACAAAAGAAGCTATTGAATTGTCAACCTTTTCATTTTTATCCATAAGTTCATTAGCGTATATGCTGATTCCTTTTAGTTGGTAAATTAATAAATCTTGCATTGCTGCAATTTCTGGTGTTTTTCCGCAAACACCTATTTTAGTGCATCCTTTACCTCCAGCAGTTTGTTCACATTGATAACAAAACATTTGTTCAGTCATAACATCAGCCTCCTTAATTGGAATACTTTAGTATCCTATATACATTTTACATCAAAGCTGGTTAAATATGCAACAAAATATCAGAATATTTAGAAAATTGTAAATTAATACTAGTAAAAAGTTAAGTATAATAAAGATTTATATTGACAATAAAAGAACGTTCGTTTATTATAGAAATATAATAGAGGTGTGCAAATGAGAAAAAAAGATGATGAAAAAGAAAAAAGTATAAAAGATGCAGTTATTAAGTTAATACTTAAAGAAGGTTTTCAGGGTACTTCTATTTCAAAAATAGCTAAAGAAGCAGGGGTTTCGCCAGCTACAGTTTATATTTATTATGATAATAAAGAAGCAATGCTTCATGATATATATATTGAGTATTCTGAAGAAGTCTTTGAATATTTACTTAATAAGGTTAATAATGTGATTGATGGTAAGCAACTTATTGAAATAATTGTTAAAGAATATTACACATACATTAAAAAGAATGGTGAAATTTTTCATTTCGTAGAACAGTTTTCAAGTTGTCCAGCTCTAGCGAGTGGATGCTCAGAACGCACGGGTATAAAAAACTTAAATAATTTGTTAACTGATATGAAAGAAAAGAAAGTGTTTAAAGATTTTCGAAATGATAATTTGATAGCAATAATTTTTTCTCCAGTAAAATACATTGCTATTAATCAGTGTATTGGAGAAGAAGAGCAAGTTGAATTACTAAAAGAAATGATTAGGATTATACAGGCGGCTTTGATAGTAAATTAAAGCAAGAGTATTAAAGCGAGAGAATTTTGTGAAGAAATAATCACAAAAATATCTCGCTAATATTTAATAAATAGTTAAATGAACGTTCACTTATGAATACAGCTGAAGAAAGGATGATTAAAATGATGAATATAGATAAGAAAAACAACGAAGGTATGGTAATTCCAGTATCAGACCTAGCTTTATTACCAGGGATGATTTATACCCTAAAGCTAAATAAGATTAGTGAGGAAGAACTTAAAAATTTAGCTGAGGAGCATGAAATTAATATTGCATTACCTTTAAAGCAAAATTTTAACAAAAGTCTCTTAAGGGAAGATGATTTTTATAAAATTGGAATTTCCTTTCATGTAGATGGAATTGAAAAAACAGAAAAAGGATATCAAATAAAAATTAAAGCTATAGATAGAGTAGAAATTAAATCACTTAGCATTGGAAATAATTGTATCCGCACAGAATTTGAGGTTGCATCAGATATTATTGATCTCACAAAAAATAGCCAAGAAGAAATGATAGAGTATGTGAAAAAGGTTACTCGTGAAGTTAGTGAAAATTTCACAGGATCAGAGCAGTTCATGAAGATTATAGAAGAACAAAAGGATTTAAATAAACTAATTGGTTATCTTACTCAATTTATGCCACTCTCAAACCAAGAAAAATATGAGTTAATAGAAACTCAATCTTTAAAAGATAGAAGTCTTAAGTTTATGGATTATCTATTAAGGCAAAAGGAAACTCTAAAGTTACAATTTGAGATGACAGAAAAATTAACTGAAAAAGCTAGTAAAAGTTATAGAGAATCAGTGCTTAGAGAACAATTAAAGGCAATTCAAAGTGAATTAAATGAAGGTAAAAGTGAAGGATCTAAAAAGGACAAGGATTATTTAAATAAGATTGAAGAAGCTCAAATGCCAGATGAAATAAAAGAGGCTGCATTAGAAGAATTAGAAAAATTAGAAAGCCAAAGCCCAAATAGTTCTGATTATAATGTTATACGAAACTATTTAGAACTATTAATGAAACTTCCTTGGAAAAAGAATGAATCTAAAGTTACTAACTTAGGGGAAGCAAGACGTATATTGGATGAACAACATTATGGACTTGAAAAAGTAAAGGATAGAATAATACAACATTTAGCAGTTATGCAACTTAAAAAGGATAAAAAGGGTTCTATTTTATTACTAGTTGGACCTCCAGGAACAGGGAAGACAAGCTTAGGTAAAAGTATTGCTGAAGCCCTTGATAGGAAGTATATACGATTAAGTTTAGGTGGTGTTCGTGATGAAGCTGAAATTAGAGGGCACAGAAGAACCTATGTAGGTGCAATGCCAGGAAGAATTATCCAAAGTATTAAGAAGGCAGGAGAAATAAATCCAGTTATGGTGCTAGATGAAGTAGACAAGCTAATGACAGGCTATAATGGAGATCCAGCTAGTGCACTACTAGAAGTACTAGATCCTGAACAAAATAATAGTTTCACTGATCACTATTTAGATTTACCTTATGATTTATCAGAAGTATTTTTTATAGCTACAGCTAACTCACTTGACAATATTCCTAGACCTCTATTAGACAGAATGGAAATAATTCAAATATCTAGTTATACTATGAATGAAAAATTCCATATTGGTAAAAATCATTTGATTCCATCAATACTTGAAGAACATGGACTTAATAAAGCTCAGTTAGTTATTGAAGATGAAGCTTTAGAAAAAATTATTAGTGAATATACTCTAGAGGCTGGTGTTAGAGGTCTTAAAAAGCAATTAGCTACTCTTGCAAGAGTTACTTCAGAGAAAATTGTATCTAATAAGGTAGAATTACCATTTAAAGTTACAGTAGATGCGCTAGATGATTTACTTGGAAGAAAAGTTTCAAGTCATGATAAGGCTCAAAAAGATAATCCACCAGGAGTAGTAACAGGACTAGCTTGGACAGCAGTAGGTGGAGAGATACTTTTCATTGAAGCTACTGATATGATGGGTAGTGGACAAGTTACCCTAACTGGTCAATTGGGAGATGTTATGAAAGAATCTGCAAAGATTTCTTTAAGCTTACTTAAGTCAAGGTTACCAATGAATGCTATAAACTTTAAGGAAAGAGATCTTCATATTCATGTTCCATCAGGATCTGTTCCTAAAGATGGTCCTTCAGCTGGAATTACACTATTTACAGCACTTGCATCCCTAGTTACAGGTATAAAAGTAGATTCAAAGCTTGCAATGACAGGAGAAATTACTTTAAGAGGAGCAGTACTTCCAATAGGAGGACTTAAAGAAAAATTAATAGGAGCCCAAAGAGCTGGAATAACAAAGATATTAATTCCAAAGGATAATTTAATTGACTTAAAAGATGTGCCTGAGGAGGTTAAGAGTCAATTAACTATTATAGCAGTAGAAACAGTAGAAGACGTACTTCGTGAGACTTTGGGAATATCATTACCTAGAGTAGAACATATATTTAATCCTAATGGATCTATTGAAAAAACTTTTAATGTAAATCAAATATAAACTAACACAAAATAGTACTTTTATTTACGATAAGTGCTAGATACACATAATATGAAATCACCTGCTTACAGATGTAAAATCTTTAAGTAGGTGATTTTTATTTGTTATAGCTTAATATTACCAGGATTCTTTTGCTATTTAGATATATTTTTAATTATATATGTTGCACTAAAATTCTCACATATCTCTTAACCTGCATTTTACAAGCAAATTCCAAAGTGGCTGTTGTAAAATAGAAATCTAATATGCTAATAGCCTTACTATATGTATTTAAATTCCATGCTGAGTGTTTTAAAAAAATGTTGTTTAAAATAATACTATTTTAAATCTATAATAAATAATTTTTCACTCATGGCAAACTAGCTTTAGTATTTAAATACAAGCCTAGTTTCTATTACAATTATACTTTTTAGTACCCTATTACAAATCTAGTTTTAGATCCTAAATACAAGTATGGTTTCAGATTTTCTATAAGCCTATTTCTTTTGTCCTTATAAATCTGTTTCCAAAAGACAAATAATATATTATATATATTCATAATAATAAATTTTATCCGATCATCTTCTTTTCTTTCTTTTACTAACTTTTTGTTATGTTCTTTTGCTACAGCAGTAATATATGTGTCATTATATGGAATAATATAGGACCCATTTTCAATTTTTGAATATATATTTTTGTAAAATATGGGTCTCATCCAACAATGTTTGAATGCAGGCGTAACAAGCATTGAATCTTCGTCACCTTTTGCTGCTATAACCCAAATATTACTTCTTTTAGTTGTTGTTATATTTCGACATCCCTTAAAGTTTTCTACTATTATTGTTTTATTAATATGTACATCTCCCTCCAATTTATTAGGAATGCTATCAATTTTTAATCCATTCAAAATTTTGTGTCTCCAATAAAAAGCAGTTGTTACACTTATCTTTAATTTTTTAGCACAAAACCTTAAGGATTTCCTTTTTATCATTAATTCCATGAATTTTACCCATATATCTAGGTCTTTCTTTGAATAACTCCATAGTGAATTTGTCATATTCGAGAAAGTTTTTCCACAATCTTTACATTTATATCTTTGTATCCCCTTATATGACCCATGTTTAATATAATTTTTTTCACCACAAATTACGCAACATTCAATTCTTTTATTTTTATAAATGTCTTTTTTCAAAAAACTATTTATATGCTCTTTTAATTTTTTTGATTTTACTTTTTTTTGTATCAAAAAGATTCACCTCTTACTGCAAATTTTTTTCATAAACATTTACGTTAGAGATTGCAATATATATTTGCTTCATTTTTAATACTTGCCAAACAATACAATTTTTAAACAATCTTAGCAACATTTATTTAAAATAGCCACCATGGAAATAAATACTAAGATAGGTTGGTGACTTACTGAATTTTTAAAATCATTATGCACCAGCCACTTTTAATTGTAAAATAATTATTGAAATTCATATATTATAATAAACATTTCATTTGCAGGTATTATTACAAGCTTATTTTTTCGTTAGAAAATCATTTATTTAAAATATTCAACAAACTTGATATCTTTTTCTCACAATTAATATGATATAATTTTATAGAGATTACAATATTTGATAAGACCTATTTATGGCAAAAGTCATAAGATTCTAAATTGAGTATAAAAGTTATGTAAAAAAGATAAATTTTTTTATTTATCAAATCGAAGAAAAGAAAATCTTACATAAAGAAAGTCTTAGATACAGAAATGAATTTAAGATAATAACTATAAAGATAAATTTTATTTATAATTGTGGAGGGAAAAATGAGCGACAAAAATAAGGGCAAAGTTATTTTATATTTAATGAGGCATGGACAAACTATTTTAAACAAAGCTAATAGAACTCAAGGATGGTGCGATGGAGTTCTTACTAAGGAAGGAATTGAGGTAGCAATAAACGCTGGTCTTGGACTTAGTGATGTTGAATTTAAAGCAGCTTATAGCAGTGATTTAGGTAGAGCCATAAAGACTGCAAGAATTGTTATTAAAGAAAATAAGGCAAGTACAAATTTGCAATTAAAAGAAATTGAAGGCTTAAGAGAAGTGTATTTTGGAAAATATGAAGGTGAGCATGAAAGTATAATGTTTAATGATATTATGAAGTTTCTTAATGTAAGTTCATTTAAAGAAGCAGATGAAAAATATGATTTTCAAAAGGAATACTGTAATTCATGTGCTCTTTTAGATGAAACAAAAGAAGCAGAAGATTATAATTCAGCAATAAAAAGAGTCATGAAAAGTCTAAAGGATATATGTATTGAAAACTCACATGACAATGGGGGAAAAGTACTTGTAGTAGTACATGGAGGAATACTTAGATTAATTATTGATTATTTAGATAAAAATATTAATGTAAGAAATATGGATAATTCAAGCATATCTAAGATTATATTTGAAGAGGGAAGCTTTAAAGTTGAATCTGTAAATGATAATAGCTATAGTGAGAAAGGTAAATGTATGAAAATAGAACCAAGAAAATTAGTATAATCTATTCTAACAGGAGCGCTGAAGGTAAAAAATCTAAAGTTATCTAATAAAGTTTTTCAATACTACTTTTGTTAACATTTAAATAGGTTATTTTTTATAACAATGGTTAATATAATAGTGTCCAATAAATTAATAACTAAAGGAGGAAGATACATATGGCATCAAGTAACAGAACTTTAGTACCAGAAGCAAGACAAGGTTTAAACAAATTGAAAACTGAGGTTGCATCAGAAGTTGGATTAAGTGATTATGAAAATGTTGATAAGGGAAACCTTTCTTCAAGACAAAATGGAACAGTTGGCGGAAACATGGTTAAACACATGATAGAGAGCTATGAACAAGGATTATAAAAACAAATAATGAATAATTGTGAATGCACTAAGTTAATTCTTAGTGCATTCACAATTTATGATCAAAAAAACTATAGAATAGTAATTATTTAAAAGATGTTTAAAATTAACATAAATAAAGATTGAAAAAAAGTAAATAATAATAAATAAAGAACTTTTTTATTATAAAAAAAGATTACTAAGGAGGAAAAAATGAAAAATAAATTAAAACATATTGTATTCATTTTGGGGAGTACATTTCTTATTATTTCAATATTTAAATTAAATATGAGTGCTGTTTCTGCAACATCTCATATAATAACCGATAAAAAGGCTACATCAGTTGAGAAATCTGTAAGCTGCGGGAAAAAAGTTTATTTAACATTTGATGATGGTCCTAGTTGCAAAATAACAAATGAAATTCTTGATATATTAGATAAAAATGAAGTGAAAGCAACTTTTTTTCTTATTGGTAACAAAATTGAAGGTAACGAAGATGTAGTAAAAAGAATGTATGATAAAGGGAATAGTATAGGATTACATAGTTATACTCATAACTTTGATAAAATTTATTGTAATGAAGATGCATTTATACAAGAAATGATTGATTGTCGTAATGAAATAAATAAGACTATTGGCATTTCACCTAATATAATAAGATTTCCAGGTGGGAGCAGCAGTCGCTTTAGCGAAAAGGGCATAAAAGTAATACATGATAATCATTTTAAATTATATGATTGGAATTTGGATACTACAGATGGATTTAACCCAAGACTTTCACCAGATACTCTATATAGAAAGGCAATAAAGGGAAGTGAAAAAATGTATGCTATAACTCTACTTATGCATTGCACTGACATGAATGAGAATACTAGCAAAGCTCTCCCTAAAATTATAGAATATTATAAATCACAGGGATATGAATTTGCTACGATTACTGAAGATACACCAGAATTATATTCTCGTTTAAGAGACAAAAAATAAAAGATTTATATTGAGTGAATTAAAATTATAGGATATACAACATTTATTAAAAGATAAGTTTAATATAGAGCATTCTCCAATACAATTTGAACAATTTACTTGTGGAAGCCGTTTTCACAGTAAGCCTGACCACAAGTATTGCTACAATATGTGTATTGACAAATGTGAATATGAGAGAAATAAAAAAATTCTATTATACCAAAATGTAAATTAGATTTTGAGGCTGTGGAACAACTTAAGAATACTGTCATAGAAAGTGTCAAAACAGATTAACACAAATTTTTGATTGGGTAGAGCATATTAAGTAATTATATGGTATATAGTAAAATATAATTATATTGAGCATAATTTTATTTAAGTGGTGATTTAAATTGGACTCTAATATTATATTACTAGCAATATTGGCGGCTTCAATACTGGGAAAGGCCAATTCTGTAGCTATTGCAACTTGTATGCTTTTGATTGTTAAGCTTTTAAATATGGATAAATACATTTTCCCAGTTGTAGAAGGCAATGGAATGACTTTAGGATTAATATTAATTATTGCTGCTATTTTAATTCCAATTGCAAATGGACAAGTTACATCCGTTAACATTAAAAATATATTTACTTCATGGATTGGCATAGCTGCATTATTGATTTCTCTTTTTACTACCTATTTAAGTGGGCTTGGATTACAATATCTTACGGTTCAAGGTCATGGCGATATAATGCCATCCTTAATATTAGGAGCTGTGATAGCCGCTGCTTTTTTAGATGGGATTCCGGTAGGACCTTTAATTACTGCAGGAATGCTTGCATTAGGAATTAAGCTATTTGATAAATAATATTAATGAAAGTAACTTCATTACATTAAAAAGAATATTTTTTTGACTAAAATGCAAAGTCTACATCTTACTTTACCAGTTACTCGAATGATCTAATAATCCCCTAATAGGTCATTCTTTTTTTGCATATAATTTTTTTCTTGCTTTAACTTTTTATTGGGTAGATTTTTATATATTATTATTGATAAACTTAAAACATAATGGTAAAATGTTTTTGGGTAGTATCTTAATAGAGTTACACCAGATTTTTAAGCATTAAAATTTATCCGATAGCTAGCATCCGTAATACTCCTACTTCTATAAGTATGAGATAACGGCTGTACGTGCCTGGACATTGTGCCCCTTACGGGTATAAGTGAAACTTGATAATACAACTCATATCTATATGAATGGGATTGAAATTAGGATGTTGTATCACACATACATGGAGGTGGTACTATTAAAATTGGATTTATTGGTCCTGGGAAGGTAGGCGTGAATTTAGGACGCTACTTTACTCACAAAGGAATAAAATTAAGTGGCTTTTATGGAAGAGATATAAATACAACTATTGAAGCAGCTAATATTACTAAATCAAAGTTTTATTATAACATTCAAGATATTATTAAAGAAAGTAATATATTATTTATTACAACACCTGATGACATGATTTCAATTATAGATAGAGAATTATCAAAATTTGATCTAAATAACAAATCTATTTGCCACACAAGTGGTTCACTTAAATCAAATGTATTATCTAATGCCAAACATTCTGGTGCACTAATCTATTCTATACACCCAATATTTGCATTTTCAAATAAAAACACAAATTTAAAAGAGTTAGAAACTATTTATTTTTCAATTGAAGGTGAGTACTTAGAAGAAAAATGTCCCGTTATTAATTTCATTAAAACTTTGGGGAATGAGTTTTTTATTAGAAGCAAAGAAAACTCTTCAATTTACCATTTGGCTAATGTATTTGTTTCTAATCTTACTTTGTCTTTGCTAGAGATAGGCACAAGTTATCTAAAAAAACTTGGATTAAGTGAAGAAGATGCTTTAAATGCAATTAAGCCATTAGTTCAAGGCAACATTGACAGTATTGTTAAAAAAGGTTTTGTGAATTCTTTAACAGGTCCCATATTAAGAGGGGATATATCTACTATAGAGAAACATATTTCTGTTTTGGAAAAAGAAGATAAAGAACTTTATAAAATATTATCTTTAAATTTGTTGAAGCTTGTAGCATTACGAGAAAATAATAATATAAGCAAATCGGAAATTGAAAATGAAAATATACTTCAAAATTTATTAAATAATTCAGAAAAACATTCTGTAATATATAAAGTTTTAGGGGGATTAGATTAATGAAGAATACAGTATTAACTTTTATGCAAGCTAAAAATGAAGGGAAGAAGTTAAGTATGCTTACTGCATATGATTACTCAATGGCAAAGATTATTGACGAAAGTGGAATCAATGGAATTTTAATTGGAGATTCTCTTGGAATGGTAATTAAAGGAGACGAAGATACTTTATCTGTTACTATGGATGAAGTAATTTATCATACAAAAGCAGTTAAAAAGGGTGCAAAAAATGCTCTTATAGTTAGTGATATGCCTTTTTTATCTTATCATGTATCAGTTGAACAAGCAGTTTTAAATGCAGGAAGATTAGTTAAAGAAGGTGGAGCAAATGCAGTTAAGCTTGAAGGTGGAGCAAATGTTTTAGCCCAAGTTAAAGCTATTGTAGATGCTCAAATTCCTGTAATGGGACATTTAGGATTAACGCCTCAATCTGTTAATGCTTTTGGAGGATTTAAAGTACAGGGAAAAAATGAATTAGCAGCTAAAAAGCTTATTGAAGATGCTGTTCTTTTGGAGAAAGCAGGTGCCTTTTCAATAGTCCTTGAAGGAATTCCAGAAAAGGTTGCAGAGCTTATTACAAATTCAGTTTCAATTCCAACAATAGGAATTGGTGCAGGTAAAAATTGTGATGGACAAATTCTAGTTTACCAAGATATGCTTGGAATGTTTGATGATTTTATACCAAAGTTTGTTAAACAATATGCAAATATAGGCACAGTTATGAGAGAAGCTATTGGTTCTTATGTTAAAGAAGTACAAGACGGAACATTTCCAGAAGCTAAACATACTTTTAAGATTGATGAAAGTGAACTACGAAAATTGTATTAAAACACATTCAAAAAAGTAACAAACAGTATGCTTGTCTATTGTTTTATATACATAATAGAGAAAGAGGGAGAACAAGAATGTTAGTAAAAGAAATCAAAGAACTTAGAAGTTTAATTAAATCATGGAAAAGAGAAGGACTCTCAGTAGGTTTTGTACCAACAATGGGAGCGTTGCATAAAGGGCATGAAAGCTTAATAAAAAAAGCGGTATTAGAAAATGATAAAGTAGTTGTTAGCGTATTTGTTAATCCAACACAATTTGGACCAAATGAAGATTATGACAGTTATCCAAGAGATATAAATAAAGATTTAGCTTTATGTTTAAATGCAGGTGCTGCATTAGTTTTTAATCCAGAGCCAAGTGAAATGTATTTTGATAATAAAGCTACTACTGTTAGTGTCTCAAGTCTTACAAGTGTACTTTGTGGAGCAAAAAGACCAGGGCATTTTGATGGAGTTTGTTTAGTTGTTTCTAAGCTTTTGAATATAGTAACTCCAGATAAAGCTTACTTTGGAGAAAAGGATGCTCAACAAGTAGCTGTACTTAAAAGAATGGTTAGAGATTTAAATATAGATGTAGAAATAGTGGCTTGTTCAATAATTCGTGAAGAAGATGGACTGGCTAAAAGCTCAAGAAATACTTATCTTTCAAAAGATGAGAGACAAGCAGCATTGATATTAAGTAAAAGTTTAGAACGAGCTAAAGATTCATTAAAAAATGGTGAAAGAAATGCTACTAAGCTTAAAGAAGTTATAAAAGCAGAATTAAGCAAAGAGCCATTAGCTAAAATTGACTATGTGGAAATAGTAGATAGTGATTCTTTAGAAAATGTTGAAACTATAGAAAAGAATGTATTAATTCCAATAGCTGTTTATATAGGAAAAACAAGATTAATAGACAATTTCACATTTAAAATATACACATATTAAAAGAGTGCTATGCCACAATACGGAACTTATCACCAATTAAAAGAGTAGCTATGCACCTATATAAAGAGTAGCTATACTACAATGCGGAACTTTTCTACAATACGGAACTTAATTTAGATAAGAAGTAAAAATGAATAGTAAAAATTATATTAATTAAGCACATTTAGGAGGAATTTAAAAATGATACTTACAATGTTAAAAGGAAAGATACACAGAGCTACAATAACACAAGCAGAGTTAGGTTATATGGGAAGCATTACTATAGATAAGACATTGATGGAAGCTTCAAAAATAATTGAAAATGAAAAAGTTCAAATAGTTGATATAAATAATGGAGCAAGATTTGAAACATATGTAATCCCTGGGAAGAGAGACTCAGGTGTTATTTGTGTAAATGGTGCTGCTGCAAGACTTGTACAACCAGGAGATAGAGTGATCATAATTGCTTATGCTCAAATGGATGAAGGTGAAGCTAAAAAATATAAACCAGCTGTTGTATTTATGAATGATGATAATACAATAAAAGAAATAACAAATTATGAATCTAATGAATAAAATTCAATTCACAATTATATTTTTAGATAATAGTAATGATTGAGAAATTTAAAAGTTATTTTATAAAATTTGGATATAAGATAAGCAACAAGTGCTTTCTTATATCCTTTTTTATTTGAATTTTTATACTTATGCGTGTAGCCCACTTAAAAATGGTACTCTGTTGTTATGGTTGTTGAGGACTTTGATGCAACACGATTTGCACTATTTCATTAGTATATATTATGTCTTTTATAATTTTTAGTGTACATAATTCTAATAATAGCCTTTAATTTTTTTATTTCACTTATCAAAAATAAAATTTTATTATCCTCCTGATTAAGTTCCCCTTTTAGAGCGATAAGCTCTTTTACTTTTTCAAAATTTATCTTTTCTATTACTTTTAGTTTTTGGTTTCTATCAATTAAAATTTTTTGAAGTAAATTTACATTTTGAGAAAGGTTATTTTTAAGTAAGAGTATTTCTTCTTCTTTTTCCTTATTCATATTTTGTAATAAGTTTAGCTTTTCTTCTTTATCTATTAAACTTTCTTGAAGTAAATTTATATTTTCAGAAGAGTTATCCTTAGAAGAGAGTATTTCTTCTTCTTTTTCTTTATTTATATTTTGTAATAATTTTAGGTTTTCTTCTTTATCAGTTAAACTTTCTTGAAGTAAATTTACCTTTGTATTCAATTGATTGGTTAAATCTATAAATTCATTATTGGATTTATTTATTTCTTCAAATTTTGTTTTATATAATAAAGTTTCAACTTTTTGTTCTTCTAACTCATGCTTAAATTGAACAATTTCTTCTTCTTTGCTCCTAGATGTCTTTTCATATGATAAAACCTTTAAGTATATTTCAGTCATGTAGTATTTAATATGTGATAGATAACTGTTACTTTTTTTGTTATCTCCAATATATGGGTAGAGAATGGAGAAAATTAAATATTGCAATGTATCATCATTAGTAAGATATATTTCATTACCTAATATACCGTTCCTTTCTTCAGGCTCATTGGAAATATATATGGATTTAAAAACATTTGGAGAATTTATAGATTGTTCATAAGGAGGAGTGCTAAAATTATTTCCATTATCTATTGAAAAACTACTATAAATTTTATTATTATCTATACCAAAACACCATATTTGACCATATATTATAAAAATTAAACAGGACTCTATATTCATACCTTTAAACAGTTCATTATTCTTAAAATTAGAATGATTACCATGTACATAATTTAAACTATCTATATTTTCTTCTTTTTTTATATACAAAGCATGTAAAATCTCATTAAACATTATTGCACAATAATCCTTAAAAGGATATTTGCTTGTATCTATCAATTTAAAATCAGACCATTTTTCATTATCCTTATCAAATGATTTATATCCTATCTCGTGGTTATCTACGAATCTCTGATACATAATAAACAGTTCTTTATTATCTGGTGAATAAAGAATAAACGGAACATCATAATCATAATCGTATTTAATTTTGTCAATAACTTTAGGGCTAGATAAGTTATTCTTTTCATCAAGAATTTGATGAAATAGTGTTGCAGTATTATTTTCTTTATTAAAAATACTAAAAATTACTTGGATTTTATTTTCATTAATAGCTGTTTTAAAGTAAATACTAAATATTTCATTTTTTTCATTTGTAAGAATTCCTTGCTTAATCCACTGATTTCCATCATATTTACTTAACATTATAGTTCCATCAAAGTCTTGGTAGAATACATTTATGCTATCATTAGGAAGTAAAGTCACTGAAAAAATTTTTGAAGCTTCTTTAGCCAGAGTATAATGTTCTGACCATGTATTTTCTTTTAAAAGTTTATATATAATTCCTGCATCTTCTTTAAAAGAAAATTTCCATGTAGTACCGTCAGATTGCTTTATGGTGTACAAATTTCTTTGAGCAGTCATAATTTGTTCCTTTCAAATCATAGTTCTTTATATAAGATATGATTTTAGTAATTAACTGGTGTTTATAAATATAGTGATAATTGAACTTGGATTTTTCATCAAAATAGAGAATAAGCCCTTGCAAGATGCAAAGGCTTATAGATATATTTTTATAATAAATTTTTAATTATACTTCTAAAGTGATAAATTTATTCCAATTATTGTTTAGATATTTCTGCTGTAAGCCCACCAACACTAGTACACACATTTTGAATATTGAAACCAACACTTGCAGTTGCAATAGTATTATTTCCTGTAAAGCCAACAGTCAAGGTTGGAGTTATAAAGCTACACCTTAACCCACTAGCTATTAAGAGTGCTATTAAGTTACGTGCAAGAGAAGCTACCCCTAGGCTACAGGCAAAACCGATAATATTATCTACATGTGCACTACCACAACAACAGCATGCGTATACAGTAGGAGTGCTATTATTAACACGAACGCCAGTAGAGGTAAACTCAGCAGTACAATTGTTAGAAGATGCAAGTGGTACGTCTACAGTATATGAAATACAACCAATAATTCTTATACGATATATTGGTGTTGCTACTGTATCACAACTACATGGCTCTACCACAATACGCAAGCCAGCTAAACTGTATGCGATTCTACGATTAGCTCCAGTGTCAAACACAAAATTTCTTGGAGCAGTTGCTACACAAAGAGTAGGTTCTACTGAATTGTCAGTTGTCCCACATTCAGTTAAACCAGAAACCCCAGCACTACATGCTTGAGCGCAAGTACAAGCAAGACCTAAACTAGGAAGCACTTGTTGTACTTGTTCTAATGTTACTGCAATGTCCTCTGTTGCTGCTATTTCATCAGATACTACGTTCATTTCTTTCATTATCTCTTGTATATCTTTCATATATAATTCTCCTTTTAATATATATTTTAAATCAACCCTTTACAATAATATATTATGAATTTTAAGCAAAAGAGTTACAGATTATTTTATTTACAGATATGATTAAGAGATAAATGGTCATCCTATAAAATTATAATTATACAAAATATGTTATATTGTATTAATTCAATAATACAACCATCAATTTCTAAAAGTGGTCTACCTGTATTAATAAATACAAGATTAATAGATAATTTCACATATGCAATATAATGTAACTTTGGGAGGAATTTTAAGATGATACTTACAATGTTAAAAGGAAAGATACACAGAGCTACAATAACTCAAGCTGAGTTAAGCTATATGGGAAGCATTACTATAGATAAAACATTAATGGAAGCTTCAAAAATAATAGAAAACGAAAAAGTTCAAATAGTAGATGTAAATAATGGAGCAAGATTTGAAACATATGTAATCCCTGGAAAGAGGGACTCAGGTGTTATTTGTGTAAATGGTGCTGCTGCAAGACTTGTACAACCAGGAGATAGAGTGATCATAATTGCTTATGCTCTAATGGATGAAGGTGAAGCTAAAAAATATAAACCAGATGTTGTATTTATGAATGATGATAATACAATAAAAGAAATCACAAATTATGAATCTAATGAATAAAATAAAAAAACTCTTAATATTAATATACTGTATATTAATATTAAGAGTTTTTTTGGTGATCACATATAAAATAGTAGGAAGGCGTTTAGGCGATGTAGCTAGTTGCTATGCAGACTCAACTAAGGTTAATAGGGAATTAGGATGGAAAACTGAAAAAGACATTAATGATATGTGTAGAGATTCTTGGAGATGGCAAAATAATAATCCTAAAGGGTATACTTAAGAGAGTGAGATTTTACTTAAAATCTCACTCTCTATTTACATATAACGCGAATAAGTATGCTTTCTATACGACTCTCACCATATTCATCTTCAACTAGAAGTTGAAACAAGTCCAAACCAGAGAATCTCCTAGTAGATTTATATATAATGGTAGAGGAATTTAACAATAGTATTTTTCCATGCATAGGTCTTGATTTGATTTTTATGCAACGCTTAACGTTACAACAATTAATAACTTTTAAATCCAATACAATAGATCTACAGGCACGTACACAAAATGGTTTAATTTCTTTGATTTTTATCTTAAAGTTGCAAGGATGTACTGTAAATTCACACTTTTCTTTGCAAGTTTCTTTATTTTTCAAAGTCACACGTCCTTTTCATTTTGCACTTATAATGCATATTATGATTTAAAATTAATAATTGTACCACTATTAAAGAAGTCTTAATACAATATAATATAATTTTAAATAAACTATGAGAAATAGTTATTTAGGAGGGTACATTATGAATGTAATTAAAGATATATGTAATGAAAGTCAAACGGATTATATAAAAGAAAATAAAATTACTGATAAATTTACTGAAGATAATAAGAAGATAGAGAATTATGCACATACAGAAGAATCAAAGATTTATATAAATTGTAACTTAAAAGCTGGTTTTGATACAAGAAATAAGATGATTTATTTATATCCAGGTAAATCTCAATATTTCACAATGGATGTATCAAAATGCTGTGGAAATCTTAATATTAAATATAAAGGTCATTACCAAAGTAAAGGGATATCCGGAAATCTTGGAATTTATCACATAGTTCAATCAGGAATAATTGTAAAAACTCATTGTAAGTTGGATCCACATAAAATGGATATTTTAACTTTTACAGCAATTGATGAATGTACTAAAGAATGTTGTGATTTTGTTGTAGTATTCAGCTGCAATTCACGTTGTTGCTGTTGTTAGTTATTAAAAAAATATCTAGTTAATAATTGCACATATAGTATAAAATGAATAATTAATATGATTTTAAATTAGCAATATACTGAATTATCAATTTTATCTAAAATTAATAATCCATACTTGCTAAGTGTAACAATTAAAATAATTGACTATATAATATTATATAACTAGATAAATAAAGTGATTAGATTATGAAAAAACATGTATATAAATATTATATTTATATGGATAAACTAGGAGGAAAATTATGAGATATGACGAAATGGAAGAATATTCAAAACAGGAACCTGATGAGGAAAGAGAAACTGATGAAGCAAAAAGTCATAGATGTCACGTGCCGCCAATGAAAATAAATTGTGATTTAGAAGTAGCTATTGAAATTAAAGATAAGATAATTGAAGTATGCCCAGGAAAATTACAATACTTCACAGCCCATGCAATATGCTGTTCTGGTGGTGATGAAATTGAAATAGAATATTGTGGTAAAAACACAAAGTGTATATGTGATGAAGTAGTTATATGTGGCTGTCTTGGATTTTATAAAATAGTTAGATCAGGTATAATTTTCATACCACGTCACAAATTATTAGAAATGCATGAAGAATGGTTTCCAACAGATATTTTATGCTTCAAAGCAAAAGAAAAATGCGGTAAGGTTGTTAAAGAGGTTAGATTTGATGTAGTATTCACTTTCTCACCATGTACAAATGCTGAGCGTAATTGTAATAGGCACTGTAAAAGTTAATAAATTTACTAGATAACTATATGTTAACTAGTAATATAATAATAAAAGATATTGGAATGTCATAAAAGAAGGATATAAGAAAGCATTTTGCTTATCATATATCCTTCTTTTATATATAAATAATTTCACATGTAAATAATTTCATGTTTTGATTTTGAGTATGCTTATTGTGGAAATTTTAATATGATTTATTGAGTCACTTATTCACAGTAATAATAATACTATATAAGTGATTATAATGTAGGGGAGCATAATTTATGGTAACTTTTGAAACAAAATGTTATGAAAATTATTTTCAGTTAATGCTTAATTCTAATTACCTAGAAACTATGATTGAAAGATGTAACTATAAGTTCGATAAAAAAATCTTATTTATCAATAATGTTTCTGATATAAATCAAGTGAAAACATATGCTAATAAATCAGTATCAAAAGGTATTATTAATGAATTTTATGTAGTCGAAGAATATGCTCAGGCTGCACTTGATTTTTTTAAAATTGACAAAGAATCCTTTTTAGGAGGATATTATTACTCAATTGCTGAATTAGTAAGCATATTTTTATGTAAAACTGAATATTTGCTTCATTTTTCAAGTGATTCAATGATGCTTGCAAATTCTGAAAGCTGGATTGACGATGCTATTAATATTATGAAACAAAATGAGAAATTTATTGTTGCAAATCCAACTTGGAATAATTTATTTAATGAAGCAAAAAATGAATCTTTTGATGAAATTGAAAATTGGTTTGTTGGATCAGGATTCTCAGACCAATGTTACCTAATTAAAAGTGACGTTTTTAAAAATAATATATATAATTTTCATCATAAATGTTCACAAAGATATCCGAAATATGGAGGTGAATTATTTGAGAAGAGAGTAGATTCATATATGAGGTGTAATAATTTATATAGACTTACAAATAAAAACTGTTCCTATATGCATGAGAATATTCCTAAAACATCTTACTTAAATCAAATTAATTGGTTTGATAGAAACACGCAAAAGTAGTATTTCTAAATATTATAGGCACGTAAAAAGTAACAATTATATAATCAACAACATAGAATATTATTGATTAAAAATTGTTTAAAAGAGGTATTATATGGAATTTAAAATAAATATGAGTTCAGTATACAAGTTATTAAATAGTTTCATGACTGATAATTTCTCCTATGATTACAGAATTAATAATTTTAAAATAAATGAAAATTTAAAGAATGACTATAAGGAAGCTTTGAAAAATAAGGAAGATGAATATTTAAGTTATTTAAAAGAAAATCTGATAATTTGTTCTGTTAAGGATGTATCAATAAATTTTCTTACATTAAGAGATGAAATAATTGAATTAGAGTATTCTTTTATGCTTGATACTCAAAATGAAAAAACTGATTCGCAAAAATATAATTGCAGGCTAAAATTAAATCCAGTTAATGATGGATATGAAATAAATAATATATTACTTCTTAATGATGAGGGAGTAATTTTTTATGGATTTCATCTTATAGATTTGCTTAAAAATAGGATACGTATTGCAAAGCCTGCGGGTAATACAATTACATTAGCTGTTTCTGTACGAAATGAAGCCGACAGATTTTTAAAAGGAATGTTGACACATGCCATGCAATATGTGTCCAATATAGTTATACTTGATGATGATTCTACAGATAATACTGTGGAAGTATGTGAAGAAATTTTAAAGAATTTTCCTCATAAAATATATAAGAATGATGAACCTATGATAATGAATTTAAAAGAGTCAGAAAACAAGAAGAAACTTTGGGATTTAACTATTAAAGAAAATCCTGACTGGATATTATTATTAGATGCTGATGAACTTTTTGAAGATTGGGGAATAAGTGTATTACCTCAAATAATAAATGATGTTAATTTTGATGCTTATTATTTTAAAATATACCATATGTGGGAGGATGATGAGCACTATAGAGTTGATGGCTTATGGAAACCAGTTGATTTTAGAATCTATCTTTTAAGGTATCAACCCAATTATGAATATGAATGGTACAACATGGAGTTGCATAGTTATAGGCATCCATATAATGTATATAACATGCCAGGATGCTATTGTTATGCAAGGCTTAGACATTACGGACATTTCACTAAAGAAATTCGTAATGCTAAATATGAAAAATACAAATTGTTAGATCCAAATGCAATATATGTTCCAAAGAGCCATTATGATAGTATTCTAGAAGAAAATCCAATTCTCGAGAAATTTTAATATTATGTATTTAAAAACTTTTATGTAATTTAGAAAAATAAAATTTCAAAATTAAGTACCTGCTTATAAAAATACGGATGATAAAAAATTGATACACTTTAAAATAGATTATCTTTTATTTGTTATTTTTTTGATTGTGCCTAATACTAGAGATATCATTAGAAAATTAAAGTGCAGAGAGGGAGGAGATTATGTCAAACGTATCGATTATAATTCTTACTTACAATAATATTGATTATAATATGCAGTGTATTCAAAGTATAAGAGAATATACAGAAAAAGGTACCTATGAAATAGTTGTTGTAGACAATGGATCAACAGATGGAACAAGAGAATGGTTAAAAAAACAAACTGATTTAAAGCTTGTTTTTCCAGATTATAATACAGGTTTTCCTAAAGGATGTAACTTAGGTATAGAAGCAGCAGAAAAGGAAAATGATATTCTTCTTTTGAATAATGACATAGTAGTAACACCTCATTGGCTGAATAATTTAAGCAACTGTTTGTGTAGTGATGAAAGTATCGGAGCCGTTGGACCAACAACTAATTATGCGTGGAATAATCAATCCATATCTGTGCCATATGAATCCATAGAGGATATGATTAAATTTGCTGAAACTATAAATAATTCTGATGAAAATAAGTGGGAACCAAAAGTTAAGCTAATAGGTTTTTGTATGCTTATTAAAAGACAAGTTTTAAACATTATAGGTTTACTTGATGAGAGGTTTTCTCCTGGCCATTATGAAGATGATGACTTGTGTATGAGAATAATAGAGTCCGGATATAAATTATTCCAATGTAATGATTGCTTTATTCATCATTATGGTAGTGCAACTTTTAAAAATGAACCAAATAAGTTTAATAATTTTATAGCTATAAACGCACAAAAATTTATAGAAAAATGGAAGTTTACTGCACCTGCAACAGCAACAGCACATGAAAACTTTGAAATTCTAACTTTTTTAAATGAACAAAAAGAAAAAGAGTTAAAAATACTTCAAATAAGATGTGGTTTTGGTGTAACCTTGTTAAGAGCAAAATATTTATATCCTAATGCTAAACTTTATGGAATAGAAACTGATAAAAATATAGCTAAAATATCCAGTAAGCTAATTAAGATTTCTACAAAAGAAGTAGAAGACTTTCCACTGGAGTTCGAACAAAGCTTTTTTGATTATATACTACTAGACGATTATTTAGCATATAGTAAAGAGCCTTGGGAGCTTCTAAAGGAACTTAGAAAATATTTAAAACCTGGAGGATATCTAATTGCTTCAGTACCAAATCTCATTCACTATTCTGTAATTCAAGATCTACTAAAAGGTAATTTTATTTATGGATTAAATAGTATACTAAATAGAAATCATAACTGTTATTTCACATATAATGACATTAATATCATAGCCGAAGAATGTGGTTACAGAAAAACACCTTATATAATATATTGGTCCAATGTGAGAAGTGATGAGGATGAAAAATTTTTAAATGATCTTTGCACTATTTCTAGAGAAAATATGAAGTGGAATTTTATTTCATATAAATATCTAGCTAAGTTTCAAAATGAATAGGGTACATTTAAAAATAATAAATATGACTAAATTATAAAGAGAATACTAAATCGATAGCAGGATTTATATATACACTTAATAGCAGGTTATTCCACTTTTTCTTGTTCCATATATAATATGACAAGCAAAAATGGGTACAACCTGCTATTAAGTCGTTTCAAGCTAAATTT
Source organism: Clostridium gelidum (assembly GCF_019977655.1). Lineage (NCBI taxonomy): Bacteria > Bacillati > Bacillota > Clostridia > Eubacteriales > Clostridiaceae > Clostridium > Clostridium gelidum. The sequence continues at coordinate 3,086,053 of NZ_AP024849.1, read as the reverse complement.
TCTATTGTACTATGCTATCTAAGTTCCATGGGTTATATGCTTACTGTGGTAGCTATAAATTGATTTATTTTTTTATTTTGTAGAAGTTTGAAACATTATATAAAGTTTTTTCCCATAAGTTAATCATATTCTCTATATTAAACTCTGAAGCTGTCTTTAGTCCATTGGAAATTAACTTGTCACATTTATTTTTATTTAGTATTAAGCTTATTAAAGCTATTAATAAGCTATTTGTATCACCTGGAGTAACTAATAAGCAATTATATTCATTTATACCATAAGTTCTAATTCCACCGCTGTCAGTAGCCACAACGGCAGTGCCACTTGCCATTGCTTCTAAAGGTGGCAATGCAAAGCTTTCGTACCATGAAGTTGATAGTAGGATGTCATTTTCTCTTATAGTTTTAGCTAACAGTTCCTCTTTTGGATTAACTATATAATTAATATTTATAGGAACTTCCCAATTTGGTCTTTCCTGACATATCCAAGTTACTTCTATTTTGTGATTCAGGTCTGTTAATCTTTGTAATACATTTAAAGCTAAATCGAAACCTTTAAAATCTAAATAAGGACTTCCTATAAGTAGTATTTTTTTTATACTATTTTCTGATTTATTGATAGGATAATATACTGATGTGTCAATTCCGTTAGGTGTTACATCTGATAATCTTCCAAATCTATACTTTAATATGTCTGAAATAATATGAGATACTGATATAATTAGACTTTGCTTCGAGCTATATATATTTTCAAAATACAACTTATGATTTTTTTCAGTCAATGAATCTATATTTTTATAGTCTCCAAATAAAGGTTCATATCCTTGCTCAAAAAGTACAACTGGTAATTTTGTATCCTCTATCTTTATCCAATCATTAATAAAACCTACTATTACTAAATCATAATCTTTAAGATAATTATCTAATCTATCATTGTTGCTAATAATTAGTTCTTTATCTATTTCAATTCTATTCGTATCTGGGAAAATGCTGCCTGTAAACTCTCCTTGCAGTATACCTGTAATAGAATGACCTCTATTTTTTAAGAATTTCATTTGCTTTATTAAAATCTTAAGTCCTCCAGTGATGCTTTTATGAGGAAGTACATAAGCTATATTTAATTTATGCTTATCTAATGATAAAGAATTTGAAGATTTGAAATTATTATATAGTGTATCAATATTATTTATTTCATTGCATACTGAATAAAAGCTAAATACAAAAAACTCACTTTCGTCTACTTTTATAGTATTGCAACTAAAATTATATTTATAGAAGTCTATATAACTCCAATTACTTGTAAAAGTATTTTTGAAAGTTTTAGGTACTATTAATATAAGCTTCTTATCAGTATGTTCTAATAATCTTTCAATTATATACAAGCCTTTATCCTTTGTATAGTATTCAAGTATATCAGATACTAATATTACTTCATAATTAGGCAAAGTATCTAAAATATTAGTAATTTCTAGGGGATAAATATTTCTATAGTTTTTATTGTATAATGAATAAGCATTATTTGTATCTGATTCTATTCTATCTATTATAATATTGGTACTAGAATTTATTAACTCTTCTTCTGAAATCAGTGCAGAGCCACAATGGTACTTACAAAAATCCAAAACAGTTGTAGGTGATTCGATAACAGTTCTTTGAAGTAAATGAGGAATTAATTCACGAAAATTTGATGGCATATGAATATAATAATCTATTCTTTCACACAGAGAAACCCAGTTTAAATTGTCTTTTGCATGTTTCTGAATAGCACTGCAAGTCTGTTTTAGGAAGTTTTCATTTGAACAAACATCAACTAATATTTTTGCTAATTCTTCAGAATTACTTATTAGGAATATGCTGCCATACTTCTTGTTATTTGTAATGTCATAAGCAGGATCAATATCCGAAGAGATTATATAGTTTCCTTTAACTGCAGATTCTGGAAAAACATTAGGAAAACCTTCAAATCTTGATGTTAGACAAAATATCTTCGCTTTTTCATATTCATCTTCTAGTAATTTTCTGTCAGTAATTTTACCTGTAAAGATAATTTTGTCTTTTAAGTTAGGGTTTGAATTAAAAAATTCATTAATATACGTTTTAAATGAATCCTCAATGGTTCCGATTAATTTTACTTTCCAATTGTCAAGTTTTGAGGAAGCAAGTTTAAAGGCTTCCAATAAAGTTTCAGTTGATTTTTGATAGGATCCTAGTCTACCTACTGTAATTATAGTATTTTCTTTATTCTCATAATTGACTGTTGCATCATTAAAGTCATAATAACCATTTGGGATATATTCAACTTTAACGTTCCAATGATCTTTTATATATTTTTGGAGAGTTCGGCATTCAACAGATATTAATGTACATTTATTCAGTAAATCCGTCAAATTTTTATCCATGTCTATGCCTTTAAGCCAATGTATATTCATATCAAGCTTAAGATATATTTTACCATTAGGATTAATATTTTTATATTTAGTTATCATTTCTAAATTATAGTCATAAATCCCAAATAACATTAAAATGTCTGTATTTTTCAATGTAGATACTACGGTTTCATCATTTTCTATAAGAGTAACTTTTATATTGTTTTTTACTAATATACCATCGAAGTCTTTAATCCAGTTACATAAAAAATTGCAATTATAGTGCAAATCTTTTTGAAAAACAATTGGAATAAGTCCTACATCTTTAGTCAAGCAATCATTTTCAAAACCAGGTTGAAATATAGTAAAGTTTTTACTCATTTAATATCAAATCCTTGAAGTTATTAATCGTATTATATAGTATTAAAACATCACTAGTATTATTACTTAAATGAAGAAGCACTGCATTAAATTTATGTTTAGTGCAGTACTTTTTCTCCTAAATAAAAGAAAAGCTAAAAAAGTACATTTTAATTCTATCTTCTTACTAGAATTAAAATTATTTGTTGGTAATGGTTTTAAAATAATTCTTATTGTACTCAACAGCAGTAGAATTAGGCTTATATTTTCCTGCAATATTATTGTATTTAATTGCTTCATTAACGTTTCCTATTTTATCATAACAAATACATAGTTGGATATTCGGTAAATACCCCCAACAATCATGTAAGAGGAAGCCCCAGTTATCAATTGGCTTTTCCAGGTTGGTGGCTAGCTTATACCAAAAAATAGCTTTATTATAATCTCCTAGGTTGACATAATAGTAACCAAGTTCACAGCAAATTTCTGCTCTAGGAATGTCATATTCAAAACTTCTTAAAAGAGCTTTGAGTGCATTTTTTTTATCATCTATATTTTTATAGCATAATGATAAGTTATAACATGCTCCTATTTTATCTTCAACCCACCCGCCTTCATTATCTAAAAATTTAGTGAAATATTCTATAGCTTTATTATATTTCTCAAAAGATAACAATTCTCTTGCATAATAATACATACCTCTTAAGCTTAAATCATTCCCACTAGATAGAATGTTTTCATATATCTCTATATTTCTACCTGGAACTGAATCCTTTTCCTTTTTATGAGTTATGCATATATCAGCGTTATTTACATTTCCCCATAGTTCTATAAATTCATGAACGGGTTCATGCCAACAATAAGAATTAATTCTTTTTAAAAGACGTTCTCTAAAATATGAGAGAGTTATGTTATCATTTTCATCAAATCCAACATTATATTTCATCATAACTACATCCACAGCAGGGTTTAAGTTTTCTTTTAGATATTTAAATTTAATTTGATCTTCTGGAAGAATGATATCATCAGCATCTAACCAAAGAATATAGTCCATGGTTGCTTTTGAGAAAGAGTAATTTCTTGCAGCAGAAAAGTTATTTATCCAATTAAAATCAAATACCTTCTCAGTGAATTCTTTGGAAATTTCCTTTGTATTATCTGTTGAACCAGTATCTATAATAATTATTTCATCAACAAGTTCCTTGACAGAGTTAAGGCATCTTGCTAAAACTTTCTCTTCATTTTTTACAATCATACATAAACTTATAGTTACCACATAATCACCTCAAAAAAATATTTTACCATCAATGGGTACCTAATCTGATATCTAGATGAAAATCAAGAATGGAATGCCCATAGATAAGTTAAACTAAATTCAAGTGGAGTATAAATCCCAATTCAAAAGTTTAAGCTTATATGACATGATATGATAGAAGATGTGATTTTGATTCATTTTAATTAAGAAATATATATAAGGTTTTAATAGATTTATCATATTAAGGTGAAAAAGAACCATAAGTTAATTTATCTTTTACACAAAAAAGAATGCCCAAAAGATATACTTTTGAGCATTCTCAAATTCATGAGACTTTTTTAGATAAATGCTTTTACTATCTTATTAAATACTTAATAAGATAGTAGCGGAAACACCACCCTCAAATGCGCTGCTACCACCGCCACTAACTCGAGTAATTCTTACGGACAATAGATCACATTGATTAACTAAAACTGCACCATCTCCAAATGAACAGCAACTTGGACCAGTTACAATTGCTATGATTCCAGTGCCTGTAGGGTTAAGACCGCAATTTGTGCTTCTGTATATCTCACCGTTTACTACAACTCCATTAGCTAAAGTGTTTTCATCTCGAAGGTTTACAACTACTCTTGTAATAGTTGCATCCGTTGCCATTACGACATTGTTTCGTATAAAATCCGCAGATGAAGTACCTAGCCCTAAGAAAGCTTCATTAGGAACTCTGCCTTGTGAAGATAGATAAATTGGAGCTGCTACAGAGCCAGCACCACCGGTTGCACCTCGAGGACCAGTAGCACCTGTTGGACCAGTTGGTCCTGTTAAACCTTGAGGACCAGTAGGACCTTGTGGTCCTGTTGGACCAGTTAAACCTTGAGGACCAGTAGGACCTTGTGGACCAGTTGGTCCAGTTAAGCCTTGAGGACCAGTAGGACCTTGTGGACCAGTTGGTCCAGTTAAGCCTTGAGGACCAGTAGGACCTTGTGGACCAGTTGGACCAGTTAAACCTTCTGGACCGGTTGGGCCTTGAGGACCAGTTGGACCAGTTAAACCTTGAGAACCAGTAGGACCTTGTGGTCCTGTTGGACCAGTTAAACCTTCTGGACCAGTAGGACCTTGAGGACCAGTTGGTCCAGTTAAGCCTTGAGGACCAGTAGGACCTGTTATACCTTCTGGACCAGTTGGACCAGTTAAGCCTTGAGGACCGGTTGGGCCTTGTGGACCCGTTGGACCAGTTAAACCTTGTGGACCAGTAGGACCTTGAGGACCAGTTGGACCAGTTAAGCCTTGAGGACCGGTTGGGCCTTGTGGACCCGTTGGACCAGTTAAACCTTGAGGACCGGTTGGGCCTTGAGGACCAGTTAAACCTTGAGAACCAGTAGGACCTTGTGGACCTGTTGGACCAGTTAAACCTTGAGGACCAGTAGGACCTGTTAAACCTTGTGGACCAGTAGGACCTGTTATACCTTCTGGACCAGTAGGACCTTGTGGTCCAGTTGGACCAGTTAAGCCTTGAGGACCAGTTGAACCAGTTAAACCTTGAGAACCAGTAGGACCTTGTGGACCTGTTGGACCAGTTAAACCTTGAGGACCAGTAGGACCTTGTGGACCTGTTGGACCAGTTAAGCCTTGAGGACCAGTTGGTCCTGTTATACCTTCTGGACCAGTTGGACCTTGTGGTCCGGTAACACCTTGAGAGCCTTGAGCACCTTGAGCTCCAGTTAAGCCTTGAGGACCAGTTGGACCAGTTAAACCTTGAGAACCAGTAGGACCTTGTGGACCTGTTGGACCAGTTAAACCTTGTGGACCTGTTGGACCAGTTAAGCCTTGAGGACCAGTAGGACCTTGTGGTCCAGTAACGCCTTGAGCACCTTGAGCGCCAGTTAAGCCTTGAGGACCAGTTGGTCCTGTTATACCTTCTGGACCAGTTGGACCTTGTGGTCCGGTAACACCTTGAGAGCCTTGAGCACCAGTTAAGCCTTGAGGACCAGTTGGACCTTGAGGTCCGGTAACGCCTTGAGCACCTTGAGCTCCAGTTAAGCCTTGAGGACCAGTTGGACCTTGTGGTCCAGTAGCACCTCGAGCACCTTGAGGACCGGTTGGGCCTTGAGGACCAGTAGCGCCTCGAGCACCTTGAGCTCCAGTTAAGCCTTGAGGACCAGTTGGACCTTGTGGACCAGTAGCGCCTCGAGCACCTTGGGCTCCAGTTAAGCCTTGAGCACCAGTTAAGCCTTGAGGACCGGTTGGACCTTGTGGTCCAGTAACACCTCGAGCACCTTGAGCACCAGTTGGACCTTGTGATCCAGTAACGCCTCGAGCACCTTGAGGACCGGTTGGACCTTGTGGTCCAGTAGCACCTTTAGCTCCTTGAGGCCCAGTTGGACCTTGAGCACCTCTTCGACACTTGCGGCAATGACAGCAATTTTCTTTATCCATTGGCTCTAGTAATCCCAATAGATTCATACAATCATGTTGTTTACCACATGTTACATCATCATCTTCTTCATCAAATTTATTTTTACTTTTTTCATCTATTTCTTCATCAAAATAATCATCGTGACCCATAATATATTATAACCTCCTTTGAACGATGGTATGTAATAACATACCATGCATTACATACCATGTTATTACATACTATGGATAGTGTCATAATATGTTACAAATTGCGCATAATCTATTCATAAACATTGATAAAAATACAAAATTTAAATGAAAATAATGTAGTAATTGATGAACAAGTTTATTTACTAAAACATTTGCTATAATTATAAAAACGGTATAAAAAGAAGGTTTTAGGCACATGAAAATAAATAACAAGAAAAAAGTTAAAAGATAAATTGCCATAAAAAATCCTCCATTATAATATGAAAAATATTGATCATATTATAGCGGAGGAAAATTCTATTGTATCTTATCTAACCGTGATTAAAATAAACTTGAAATAACTTAAAGGAATGTTCAAATCATTCTCGTAAAGGTTCAGGGTAACACTACTACCTTTTCCTTACATGAAGAGCAAAACTTAGCATATAGAATACACGTTTCTAGTGAATCTGACTGCTCCATTGTCCACCATCTTATTGCTCCCATGGGCGCCTTCGACGCAAAAGTTTCGATTTCTTTAGGAACACGACCTATAATCACTACTTCCATATCTTTAAAGTTGGTTTCTATGCCCTTTTGAAGAGTCTTAAATAGTTGATAATGCTTAATTACAGGATATGAGTAGGGAATTGGAAACAGCATCGAAACTTTGGATGAATCTTCATTAATGATACTCGCTGATTTAAGAGCAGTGTCATCAGTAGACCGCTCCCATACACGACTATATGGCACATACTCTGGTAAACCCAATTCTTTCACTCTTGTATGGATTTTTTCACCATAATAGCTATTTAGTTCTTTTACTAGTATTTGAATTTGCTGATTTCTACTAAAAGTAGAGTTGTCTCCATTTTCATTCCTATATTGTATATATAATAAATCTGGAATAGCTGCATACTTTGTACAAAGAAAAGTCCGAACTAACATATCATAATCATCTGCAACTAATAGTTCTTCCCGGTGGCCACCAAGTAGATGATAGCACTCCTTTGTCCACGCACGAGGGTGATTGGGTAAACCAACTAAATGGCATATGGTACTACTATTAATAATAGTATTTCTTAATATATTTTGCCATCGATTCATTTCATGCACCCAAACCCGATAATATATGCCGTATCCAAAGCCACAATCCCAACCATACCAATTTGCATTATTGCTCCCTACGTAGACCTCTGCACAATCTCCATAAGCAAAGCCGCATTCAGGATGTTGCATAAATGTATGGACGATTTTCTCCAAACAGTTGGGCGTTAGTTCATCATCATGGTCTACTTCTACTAAAATTTCCCCAGTGCATAGACCTGCTGCATATCGTTTGATTGCTCCTATATAGCCATTACGACAATCCTGTCTATATCGCCTTATACGTGGATCATCTAAAGGTAGTAAGTCTTGGTTATATGTTGCATCCTCATCATCAGAATCATCTACAATCACCCATTCCCAATTGGAATAGGTCTGATTCAACAAAGAACGATATGGACGCTGGATTTTTTCTTTGGACTTGTAGGCAGCTGTAAAAATTGACACCAAAGGAGTGTCAGAAGAAAAGTGAGTGCTTGGTATTATTTTATTTTCAGGGAGGGGATCCGTTCGTTTTAGCCAGCAGTAAAATAAATGAGAAGGTTGAATATCTTCAGGAGACTTGTAATGCATCCAACGTTTTCTCTCATGATAAGGTAAGTTACATAGTGTTGTAAATTCATTTTCTGTTGAGCCCAATGAAACATATACACGAGGATTTTTAGGATTTATATTTAATAGTGCATCATTAGGTTTATACAGTTTCACCGTTATACCAGCTTCATCAAGTCTTTTTAACATTTCTTCAAATCCATCCAATGATTTCTTACTTAAAATAAATAGGTGAAGTGTCAATAGTGGAGTATTATTTGATGACATGTTCATCCTCCTTTCAAAATCCACTCTCTAATAATGATTTGTTATATAATATCCTTTCATCCATTGGCATAAAAGAACGTGCTATTTCATTATGCTCGTAGGACTTTTGGTAATTTCCTAATTTATAGTAACATACACATAATTGAATATGAGGTAACCAAGTCCAACAACTTTCAAATATTATTTCATCATTTGTTTTAGGCATCTCTAATTGGGTTGCTAAACTATACCAAAAAGTTGCTTTCTTAATCTCATTATTTTGCAAAAACTCAAATCCAAGTCTGCAGCAGAATTCAGCACGAGGAATGTCATATTCAAAAGACTTGAATATGAATTTTCTTTCTTTTTCTGTATCCTTTAAATCGTAGTAAATATCAGCTATTTCATAGCAAACTTTTATTTTATGCCTTTTAGGAAGCTCTTCTCTGAGCAAAAATTTCTTATAATATTCAATAGCCTCAGTGAAATTTCCTATTTGTTTTAACTTATTTCCATAATTATAGTTGACTTCTTCGGTAAGTAATTGATTATATAGTCTTATATATTCTCTGGCCATGGTATCTTTGCTGAAATGATCGGCTACATATTCACGAAGCAACTTTGCTTCAGGAAATTGATTACTATTTAGTTTTTCCACCATTTCATTTACAGAAGAGCAGATTAGATTTTGAAAACCTTCCATAACTTCAGGAACTGCTCCATTTGGAAAGGCAAGTATAGGTGTACCACAAGCCATAGCTTCAATCATTACAAGACCAAAAGGTTCCTCCCAAGATGTTGGGAAAAGTAAGCATTTTGCTTTTTTTAGTAGATCCTGCTTTTGTTGTCCACCTACTTCACCAATGTATTGAATGTTTGGATTCTTTTTAATTCTCGGCTCAACATGATTGGTGTAGTAATCGTAGTTGCAAATTGGACCAGCTATTATCAGTTTTTTATTGGTTTTTTCAGCAACATCTATAGCATAGTTTATGCCTTTATGCCAGTTCACTAATCCTAAAAAGAGGAGATAATCTTCCTTAACCTCAGAAAATTGATATTCATTAAGATCTATGCCATTGTAGACGAAAAACCCATAATTCTTACCAATAATATTCAAGGAACTATTACTTACATAAACAGGATAATCAACGGAATTGTATCGTCGAGCATGAATAGTGCAAATTGTTGGAATATCAAGTTTTCTAAGACCAACAACTGAGTCAATGGTATGGTCATGAATTATATCAATATTTTCAGGCAGTGTCTTTTGTACAAAATCAGCAATACTTTGTGGACTTGGATTAGTATCCTCGTAATTAATAATTTCAGCACTGCTTTTGCTTCCTTTAGGTGCATAAAGATATACCTGATGACCAAGTTTTACAAGCTGTTCAGTTAGGTCATAGATAACTTTTTCGGCTCCACCATATTTAGGAGGTGGAACAAGATAATAACCTGGTGCAACTTGTACAATTCGTAATGGTCTAGATAAATTGGTTTTATTAATAGTATCTGTTTCTGTTGTGTTATTTATCATTTTTCAAAATCCCCTCCAATAACGATTTATTATATAATACCCTTTCATCTGTTGGTATAAAAGAACGTGCTATTTCATTATGCTCGTAGGACTTTTGGTAATCACCCAATTTATAGTAACATACACATAATTGAATATGTGGTAACCAAGTCCAGCAAGAGTCTATTATTATTTCTTCCTTTTCTTTAGGTATATCTAAATTAGTAGCCAAATTATACCAAAATGTTGAATTGTCAATCTCATTATTTTCTAAAAACTCATATCCAAGTCTGCAGCAGAATTCAGCATGAGGAGTGCCATATTCAAAAGACTTAAATATAAATTTTCTTTCATTTTCTATATCATTTAAATTGTAGTAAATATCAGCTATTTCATAGCAAACTTTTATTTTATATCTTTTAGGAAGTTCTTCTGCGGACAGAAATTTCTTATAATATTCAATAGCCTCAGTGAAATTTCCGATTTCTTTTAACTTATTTCCATAATTATAGTTAACTTGCTCCAAGAGTAGTTTATTATATAGCTTTAGATATTCTCTTGCCATAGTATTTCTGCTGAAATGACCCTCTACATAATTACGAAGTAGATTAGCATCTGGAAATTGATTGGTATTTAATTTTTGTATCATTTCATCTACAGAAGAGCAGATAAGATTTGGAAATCCTTGCATAACTTCTGGAACTGAACCATTAGAAAAGGCAAGTACAGGTGTACCACAAGCCATAGCTTCAATCATTACAAGACCAAAAGGTTCTTCCCAAGAGGTTGGAAAAAGAAAGCACTTTGCTTTCTTAAATAAATCTTGCTTTTGCTGTCCACCTACTTCACCTACGTATTCAATATTAGGATTATTTTTAATTCTTGGCTCAATTTCTTTAGTGTAATATTCGTAGTTGTAAATTGGACCAGCTATTTTAAGCTTTTGATTGGTCTTCTCAGCAACATCTATTGCATAGTTTATCCCTTTATACCAGGCTACCAATCCTAAAAATAGAAGATAATCTTCCTTAACTTCAGAAAATTGATATTCAGCAAGATCTATACCATTGTAAACAAAAAATCCATAATCATTACCAATAACATTTAATGCTCTATTACTCACGTAAACAGGGTAGTCAACAGGATTAGATATAGCATTATGCATAGTACAAACTGTTGGAATAGGGAGCTTTCTTCGTCCTATAACTGAGTCATGAGTATGATCATGTATTATATCAACATTATCAGGCAGTGTCTTTAAAACAAACTCAGCGATACTTTCTGAACTTGGACTAGTATGCTCATAATTAATAATTATAGCACTACTTTTGCTTCCTTTTGGGGCATAAAGATATACCTCGTGGCCTAGGTTTACGAGCTCTTCGGTGAGGTCATAGACAACCCTTTCAATTCCGCCATAGTTTTGAGGCGGAACAGGATACCAATCGGGTGCAACGTGTACAATTCGTAATGGGCGAGGTGAGCTAGATTTATTAATAGTGACTGTTGGTATTGGGTCATTTGACATTTTTCAAAACCCCCTCAAATAAATAGTTTCTTTCTACTTAAAAATTATCAATCAAATTTAAAAATACGTTATAAATATATTTTTTGTTAATTCAACAATATTATTAGTTGAGTCAGTATCTAACAATATTGATTTCATGCATATAATCTTCAATGAATTCCATTCACTTTTAAATAGAATCGTGTTCATTTTAACAATCACAAAAAGACTAATTACAATACATCATATGAATTTTCTGATAAGAGGTACCTAATAAGTTTTATACTTTATAATGACAAAATTAAGAAGGGACGATAGGTATTGGATTATGAATTAAACGTGGATTTTATCATAAGACAGGAAAATGCGTAAAAAAGACAATTACCAATTATAAATAAGTTCCAGAAGTAGAGGTTGGTGTAATCAACGAAGACATATTTAGTTACAGGTGGAGCAGGATTTATAGTAGCAAATATTATTTTATATTTAATAAATTTAGATAAATTAACTTATGGAGGAAATTTAGAAAATCTTAAGTTAATAGGAGATGGTAAAAGATATACACTTGTTCAAGGAGATATTTGTGATAAAGAATTAAGACGCTATCCTGAAACTACTTTTGAAGTTGTAATTATGTGGATAGTTTTGTTTTTACACAAAACTACCTACTTTTTTAAAAAAATATTTCAAGGTTTAACTATCAGATTTTATATTATATTGTAGTGCTTTAATGCAGAAAAAATTCCATCTTCATCAACATCTTTTGTAACAAAAGAAACTAAATCAAATAGCAGGGGATGACTATTACCCATAGCAATACTATTTTCTACATATTCAAGCATAGATAAATCATTGGTACTATCACCAATTGCATATGTATTTTGGTGGGGAATATCTAAGTGCTCTATTAAATATTTTATCCCAGTTGCTTTTGAAAATCCGAGTGGCACTAATTCATAAAAATCTTCACCACGGTGTATAAATTCAAGGGTATTTTCAAATTCATTATGAAAAGCTTCAAAATCACTAGATTCATTATTCCAAATAACTAATTTATCAAAATCAATATCAGAATCATCAAAGGTTTGTCCTTTATAAAAACCTACGTTTATATGACGAGCTTTAATTCTAAGTACCTCTTTAGAACATATATTTATATCATTATCATAGTAAACACCATTTTTGCCTTCTAATATTGCATCAATATGATATTCACGTAACTTACTTACAATTTGTCTTGATAAATTTACACCAAGACTTCTATGGAATAATTCTTTGTTTTTAAATTCTATATAAGTCCCACATCCACATACATATCCATCAAAGTTAAGATCTTGAATACAATCATCAATTTCTAAAATTGGTCTACCTGTATTAATAAATACAAGATGTCCATTTTCTTGAGTTTTTCTTATAGCTTCTTTAGCACTATCTGGAACAGTAAAAGTTTTTTCGCTTAATAATGTTCCATCAATGTCAAAAAATATAATACTTTGTTTCATTTTATTCTCCTTTCGTACTTGTCCATAATTTTAATATTTTTACTTTAGTATCATAGTTTTACTTTTTTTATTATACATATTTTAAAGAATCAACACAACGTTTGTATATTCTGTAAAATATAAAGATATCTTTATATTTAATGAGTCACAATTCCTCAAAACTTTACACATAATCATTTAATATAGTATAATTACACAATAGTTTAAAATTTTCGCACGGTATATATTTATAAATTAAAAAACTGATGGAAGGAGGATAAACATGGAATTTAATAGAGCGCAAAGTAAAATAATTAATAATAAGCCTAACGGTCATATGTTAATAAAAGGTGTAGCTGGCACTGGAAAGACTACTGCATTTATTAATAAGATACCCACATTACTTAATAAGTATTGCATATCCAAAGATGATAAGCTACTTATAGCAACTAATAATGAAGAAGTTTTAAAAAATGTATCATTTATTTATGAAAACATAGCAGATGAAAAATATCATCAGAATAGTTTTTTTGATGAAGATAATAGTTACAAATTAGAAATGAGTACAGTAGATTCTTTAATGATTTATTATTTTAATCAATATAATAAATCTAACAAAAAGAAAGTTGCTATTGCATCTATTACAGAATGTAAAAATACGCTTGAAGAAGCAATAAAGATTATAGCTAAGAAATATGAAAATAATAAGATTAATATACTAAATATTGCATTTATAGAGTTTATACAAGAAGAAATCAAGTGGATAAAATCTTGTGATTATATAAATATTGAAGAATATAAGACTGCCAATAGACCTTATAGAGTAAGTAACTCAAGTAATAATGTCCCTAAAATTCTTAGAAAAAATTCCAAACAGAGACAAGTTGTATTTGAAATTTTAGTTGAGTATAATAATAATTTAAAAAAGGTAAATAAGATAGATCATAAAGATATGGAACTTATAGCTCTAGAAGAAGCTCAAAAAAATCCAAGTAAGAATTATACTCATATTTTTATAGATAGTTGCCAAGATTTAACGAAGGTTCAAATAGATTTTTTAAAAGCACTATATAATGAAAAAACTTATTCAAGCATAACCTTTGTAATTGATATGATGCAATATAATAATCCTTATGCATATCTTACAAAGGGACGATCTTTTGCTACATTAGGGTATGATATGAAGGGGAAAAGTATTTCTTTAAAGGCTATTTTTATTGAAGAAGAAGCTAAAATGAATAAAATAAAAACATCTGATAAAATTGAACAAGCACAAGCTGAAAATAATATAAAAGATAATTTAGATAAGTCAGCTTTGACTTTAGATACTATTGAATATATAGACTTAAAAAGAAATGTATCTCATAAATTTATAAAAGATTCTGGATCTGTAGATGAAATTTACATTGAATACAATGGAACTGAGGAAAAAGTGGAAGATGTCTTAAGCATTCCAGTATTTAATGAAATTGCAGCAGGAAGTCCAATTCTTATGAATGATTCTATTGAAGATAATTACTATTTGCCAAAAGAATGGATACGAAAGTCTAAAGATGTTTTCATGCTTAAAGTAAAAGGTGATTCTATGATAAATAAAAACATTTATGATGGAGATTATGTAGTAATAAGTAAGCAAAATACCCCAAATGTTAGAGATATAGTTGCAGTGGACATTGAAGGAGAAGCTACTTTAAAAACATATAGAATTATGGATGGGAAGATAGCTCTTATGCCAGAAAATGAAATGTACGAACCTATTATTATAGAAGATCAACAATTTTGCTTTCTTGGAGTAGCTATTGGACTAATAAAAAATCCGTAAAGATTATAAAAATCCTTATAGTAATTGATATAATTGCTATAAGGATTATATTCTTTATTCAGGATATGTATTTCTTAATGAATTTTAAGAAGTTGTTAATATTAGAAATGAAGGTTATAGAATGGTAAGAAGTCAATAAGAGTTGGGTATAAGAATATGGCATAAGTTAAACTGCTTTTTTCTCTTTGGACATTTCAGTTATGATTTGTAATATTTCATTCCAACTATATGCTCTAATAATATTATTATTTAGTGGAAATCTATTATAGTTTGTATCTAGTAATATAACTTTAAAGCCACTGTTTGATAGATCTATGGCATTATCATAACTGTCTTCTATGAAAATATCACAATTTAAATCTATTGCTTTAGGAACTTTATTATGAGTACCTAAAATAAAAACTTCATCAAATGGAATTTCATGGTTCAATAAATATAGATAAGTTAAAAGTTCTAAAGATTTATCTCTAGCAGTTATAAAATAGAGGTTGTTAAATTTATGGAGTATGTCTAATGTATCTATGACATCATCTCTTAATTTTTGGTTAGTATGAATTTCAAACTTATATTTTTCATAGAATTCTAAGTAGTCATTTCGGTCAACATTAAGCACTTTGGAAATATCGTAAGATGTAATTTGACTTTCAGATATATTAGAATTAAAATAATTGTTTGCATAACGTAACCAATAATAAGGGTCAGTTATAGTTCCATCAATATCAATACATATATTTAAATTTTTCATTTTTTTCACCTTCCTTTAATAAATATTATATTCAATAAATGTTAAAAATGAATTAACTTTAGGTTATAGTTTAAAAGACTAGAAAGGGGAATATTGTGACAAAAGATATGACAAGTGGTAATATACCAAAGCAGTTAGTGACATTTGCATTACCTATGATTTTAGGTAATATGTTTCAACTAACTTATAATGCAGTAGATGCTATTATAGTAGGACGTTTTGTAGGAACAAATTCGCTTGCAGCAGTGGGGGCCGCAAATCCAGTAATGAATATTGTTATATTTTTTATTGTTGGTATCTGCATGGGTACATCTATTTTAATGAGCGAATATTTTGGAGAAGGAAATATTAAAAAACTAAAAAGAGAAATATCTACTTCAATGATAGTTGGAATAATTTTCACTATTGTTATGAGCATAATTGGTTTCTTTTTAGCCAAGCCTATCTTAATGCTTATACGAACTCCAATTGAAATTATTCCAGAGGCGGCTTTGTATTTAAAAACAATATTTTGTGGACTAATATTCACTTTTTTATATAACATATATTCTGCTACATTACGTAGTATAGGTGATTCTAAAACGCCTATTTTATTTTTAATATTTTCATCTATATTAAATGCTATTTTAGCTGTTTTGCTTGTAGTTGGTTTAAACCTAGGTGTACTTGGAGCAGCTATTGCTACTGTAGTTTCACAGGCTGTATCTTCTATTTTATGTATTATATACGTATATAGAAAGGTGCCTATTTTGCGTTTTTCAAAAAGTGAAATAACAATAGATACATCCCTTTTAAAAAATACAATAAACTATAGTTCTGTTACAGCGCTTCAACAAATTTGTCTTTACATAGGTAAATTATTAGTTCAAGGATCTGTTAATCCACTCGGAGTAAACAGTATAGCAACATTTAATGCAGTTACTCGTATAGATGATTTTGCGTTTACGCCTCAGCAAAGTATTTCTAGTGCTATGACTATATTTATTGCTCAAAACAGAGGTGGTCATAAAAATGAACGTATAAAAAAAGGGTTTCGTTATGGAATGATATTAGAAATCATTTATTGGACTATAATAGTATTCCCTGTATATTTCGGTTCAAGAAGTATAATGCAATTGTTTGTACCAGACAGTGGTGCACAAATTATTCATCTTGGAGTTATTTATTTAGAAAGTATGGCGCTCTTTTACATATTGCCTGGACTTACCAACGGACTTCAAGGCTATTTTAGAGGTATGGGAGATTTAAAAATAACTTTAATTTCTACATTTCTTCAAATATTAACTAGAGTAATTTTTTCATATATACTAGCACCACGTTATGGAATAGCAGGTATTGCATTTAGTTGCCTAGCTGGATGGATAGTAATGCTTTCTTATGAAGTACCTTCATATTTTATAAATCGCAAACAATTTATAAGTAACAATGATAAGTTATCAACTAGCAATAATCAATAATCAATTGTTGATTATTATTGGATGAAATTCAGTATTTAGTTAAAATTTAAAGTGTGTAATCTAAAAAACACGCTTCAAATTTTAATTTTTTATTTTTTATACAAAATTACATACTTTTATAAAAAACTTTATAGTCAAAATGAATCCATAATATCGTTCACAGTTTAGAATTAAGCTCTAGTATGAACTATTATAAATTATATATCAAAGCTTTAGTCACGACATAGTGAAATAATAAAAGAAAATAATCACTATATGATGATTCAAAGAGATAATTTTATCAGATGGTAATATTAGGCTGAGAATGGTCAAATTTGCAATTGGCAAATTTTCATCTTAAGACATATAATGATATTGTCACTAGATGGTGACAATATCATTAAGGAAGTGATTGATTTATGACTATTACAATTGTTACAGCAGAAAATAGAAGACTTTATCCAGCTATAGTATATAGCCTTGAAGATAAAGAACAAAAGAATCCAATTTTCGATATTGATGATATTTTCGATTTGCTATATAAAAGCCAAAATATTTTGGTTATATCCACTCAATTTGATCAATATGGAAAAGAACTTAAAATTTTTAATGGTGAATTAGGAAAATCAGATATAAAAGCTTTGTTTTCAGCAAAAGACATTAAAGCTGGCAATGAATTAGATTGTGTTATGACTTTATCTGAAGCAGCAAAGAAATGGGGATTATCTAATGGATCCACAATTCGGAAATCTATAGAAAGAGGAAAATTTGAACAAGATGAGATAAAGCAGGCAGGAGATGTATGGATTACAACTTATTCTGCAATGGAGAGGGTATTTGGTTCAATAAAAAATGAAGAAAATGCATATGTAATATATGATGATTTTGAATGTGTGTATTTAACAAAGATGTATTATCAGTACTGCAATTTAGGGTATATTAGGGATATAAACTCAGCCTATTATAATAAAATATTGAAGGATTATGAAGAAAAATATCAATATGTAAAAGGGATATTTGAAAATGCCTTAAGAGCTATAAGAAACAATGAAAAAGTAATTATAAAGAAAAGTAGAAACAACAAAGTCAGAGAAATATTAACCACAGAAGGTGAATTTTTTCTATATTTAAATACGTTTCATAGTAGAAGGAATATGGCCCCAGAAATGCTTAATAGATTAATGGAGGAATTAAAAGCAATTCGAAAATAAAATTTAAATGTCTAATTTAAATGTCTAATTTAAATAAAATGCTTTTTGGGGGGGGATTAGATAAATTAAATACCCATCCCAATATAAATAATTTAAAGGGGATTGATGTGATATGGAAACAAAAAATTCTACTTATTATGGAATGATTGATGTATTGCGATTAGTTTTTGCTGCTTTAGTTGTATCTATTCATACAATGGCTTTTAAGTCTATAAATGAAGATTTATGGATTGCAACTAGCATGGGGATAGCTAGACTTGCAGTGCCATTTTTCTTTATAGTTACAGGTTATTTTTTGTATAATCGAATAAATTCAGAAAAAGAACCTAAATCAACTTTAAAACGGTTATTAATTCTTTATGTTTCATGGGTGCTTATAGAGATTATAACGTTATTTCCAATGGTTTTAAGTAATTTAGGTACTTCGCCAATATTTCTTATTGAACGATTATTATTTATGGGTATTACAGGAAGTCTTTGGTATATATCTTCTTTAATAATTGCTATTTTTGTAATATCACCATTGCTTAAAAAAGATAAAATATTACTTTTGATTATTATTGGATTTGTATTATATTTATTTGGAGCAACCGGAGATACCTATTTTGGGTTATTTGAAAAAACTATGATAACTCATTTAATTAATGGATATACTGGAGTATTTGTCATGCCACAAATAGGTATTACTGAATCAATTATTTTTGTATCTATAGGTGCAGCAGTTAATAAATATAAATTTAATGAAAAGATAAAAAATGCAGGATTACTAAGTATAATTTCAATTATATTATTACTCATTGAAACCTTTGTATTAAATAAAACTGGTATTGCTAAAGATGCTAACATGTATCTATCAGCAATAATTGCAGCTCCTTTAATTTTAGTTTGGGCAATTAATTGCAATATAAGTATTTCAACTAGGATTTCTAAAGCTTGTAGAGATTATAGTTTAGGAATATATTGTTCTCATCAAATAATTATGATTTGGATTGCAATGTTTGCACCTATGTTATTTGAAAATACAATGATTAGATTTATTTGTACCTTATTAATATCAACCTTAATAATTACAATTTTAAGAAAGACTAAAGCAAAAAAAATACTTTTAAAATGATTTTTTGATTATACCCAAAAATAAATGGGAGGTTGTTATTATGGTATTAGTAAATTGTAAATGGAGACAGCAGAATATAATAAATAATGTTGAGTCTGTAGAAATTGATGGTATTCAAATCTTCAAGCATGTAAAGACTGAAGGCATGAGAATATATTTTGACTCTAAAATTGGAGATGAAGTAAGAAACATGGACAAGTCATCATTTATGGAATATATGCTAATAATGGAGGCTATAATGGAGATTCCGGGATGGGCTGCTCTTGCAATTAGTATTTTACCTGTAGTAAATGATAGTGTATTTGAAGGATACAAGTATACAGTATGTAGACCTAATAGACCCATGGACTGCCAAAGACTTCTAAAATAATAATATATATAAAGATAAAAGTGGTTAGGAGTGTATTACTCCGAAACAGAGGAACTGTAGGTTTTGAATAAATAAAATACATGGGAGTGATGTTTAAATGTTATCAAAAACAAACTCAATATTAAATTTGAAAGATGAAAATTTCAGTATAATATGTAATAATTGCCTTGGGGGATTTATATATCAACATTACAACATTGAATATAGAACCCCTACCCTAGGGTTATTTTTTTTAGCTAGAGATTATGTTAAATTTTTGTCTGATATTAAATTTTATCTTTCAAAGCAATTAGAATTTATTAATCCAAAAGAATCAATTTATTATGATGATTTTAAAAACTCGGAATTATCTATGGACTTTCCAATTGCCAAGTTGTATGATATTGAAATATTCTTTATGCATTATAAAAACGAAGAAGAAGTAATAGAAAAATGGACTAGGCGAATAGATAAAATTAATTGGAAAAACTTAATAATTGTTTTTGCTGAAAATGAAACATGTAACTTAGATATAATAAAACAATTTGATGCTCTTCCATTTAGTAATAAAATATGTTTTACAAGAGATGATCATCCAGATATAAAATCATCATGTTTTATAGAAGAAATGAAAGATCCTAAAAGATTATGGGATGTGGAAACAATAATGAAGCATTTTGACATAACAGAGTTTATTGATAACAGGTCTAATTAATGTAGAATAGGGAATTTATTTAATAATAAAACTTATTTCCATATGTATATATATAAGTTTCAATAATGATTTTACAATTAGGAATTCTAAAATTCTAAGATTCTAAAGAATTTTAGAACTTTAGAATCTTAGAATTTAAGAATTTTAGAATTTGCTTGTAAAATGCGGGTTAAGAGATATGTGAAAACTTTATTGCAACATATATATTAAAATAAAAATAATGAAAATCCCTAGAATAATTGTTATAATTGTCCTAGGGATTTTATATATGTAATTAAATATTAAAAAAATGTCAATATTCTAAAAGAATAGATAGACATTTAGAGGAGGAAATATATTATGGCTTTAACGCCAATGATGGTTGAATACATGAAGACTAAGGAAGAATACAGTGATTGTATTCTATTTTATAGATTAGGTGATTTTTATGAAATGTTTTTTGATGATGCACTTACGGTATCTCGTGAACTAGAACTCGTACTTACAGGAAAGTCATGTGGACTTGAGGAGAGAGCTCCTATGTGTGGAATTCCACATCATGCAGCAGCTGCTTATGTACCAAGACTTGTTAATAAAGGATATAAGGTTGCAATCTGTGAACAACTTGAAGATCCAAAAGAAGCTAAAGGAATTGTTAAGCGTGGTGTTGTTAAGATAATTACACCTGGAACATTTGTAGATGCTAGTAACACTCTTGAAAATGATAATACTTATTTAATGGCTATATATGAAAATGATGAAAATTTCGGTATAGCAATTTCAGATATAAGTACTGGTGAATTTAAAACGACTTCTTTTGATAATATAAGAATAAGCTTACTTGATGAAATTGCAAAGGTTTCACCAAAAGAAATCCTTGTAGATGAAAATATAAGCAAAAGTCTTATAGAAGATATAAAAGGAGTAACTCCTGCATTTATATCTACAAAGAATTTCAATGAATTTTTTGTTACAAAAGAAGAACTTTTAAATCAATTTTCAGATTTAGAAGTTGCAGGGTTAAATAAGGAAAGAGAACATGTTAGCTCAGTATTACTTAAGTACATATATGAAACTCAAATGATGAGTTTAACTAACATAAATTTATTAGAGCAATATGAAATCATAAATTACATGACTATTGATGGTAATTCAAGAAGAAACCTAGAACTTACTGAAAGTATAAGAGAAAAAAATAAAAAAGGTTCTCTTTTATGGGTACTTGATAAAAGTGCCACATCTATGGGTGGAAGAACACTCCGTAAGTGGATAGAAGAACCTTTAATTATTAAATCTGAAATAGAAAAAAGATTAAGTGGAGTTAACGAAGCATTTAATTCTATAAGTTTTAATGAAGATTTAAGAACTTCTTTAAAAGAAATCTATGATATAGAAAGAATTGTTGGTAAGATTTCTAACAAAAATGTAAATGCAAAGGATATGTTATCACTTAAAGCGTCCTTAAATAAAATTCCAGCAATTAAAGAGTTATTAAAATATGCAAAGTCTGATCTTTTAAAAGAATACTATGAAAATTTAGATGAATTAGATGATGTAAGAAGATTGTTAGATGCGTCAATTAAAGAAGAGCCATCTTTAAGTATAAAAGAAGGAAATATAATAAAACAAGGCTATAATGCAGAAGTTGATGAATTAATACAATCAAAACTTCATGGCAAGGAATGGATTGCAGCTCTAGAAAATCAAGAAAGGGAGTTTTCTGGAATTAAATCATTAAAAGTTGGTTATAACAAGGTTTTTGGATATTATATTGAAATAACCAAATCAAATTACAACTCTATTCCAGAAGGAAGATATATAAGAAAACAAACTTTAGCTAATGCTGAAAGATATATAACAGAAGAGCTTAAGGTAATGGAAGATAAAATCTTAGGCTCAGAGGAAAAACTTATTAATTTAGAATATGCTTTATTTAATGAAGTGCGCGATACTATAGAAAAAGAAATTGCTAGACTTAAGCAAAGTGCTAAAATTATTTCAAATTTAGATGGAATATCTACATTAGCTTTAGTAGCTCTTGAAAATGATTATGTTAAACCAGAAATAAATGAAGAGGGACTAATTAAAATAGTTGATGGAAGACATCCAGTTGTTGAAAAAGTAATAGGACGTGGAGAGTTTGTTTCTAACAATACTACATTGAATCAAACAGATAAAGAGTTATTACTTATAACAGGACCTAATATGGCAGGTAAATCTACATATATGAGACAGGTAGCACTTATTACTTTAATGGCTCAAATAGGTTCTTTTGTACCAGCCTCTTCTGCGAATATTTCAATATGTGATAAAATATTTACTAGAATTGGAGCCTCTGATGATTTAGCAGGTGGAAAATCAACATTCATGGTTGAAATGTGGGAAGTATCTAACATACTTAAAAATGCTACATCTAAGAGCTTAGTGTTACTGGATGAAGTTGGACGTGGAACTTCAACATATGATGGACTTTCTATAGCATGGTCAGTTATTGAATACATAACTGGAAATGAAGCTTTAAGATGCAAAACATTATTTGCAACTCACTATCATGAATTAGTAAAACTTGAGGGAATCTTACCTGGAGTTAAGAACTATTCTGTAGCAGTTAAGAAAATGAAAGATAGCGTAATTTTCCTTAGAAAAATAGTTGAAGGCGGAGCCGATGAATCTTATGGTATAGAAGTTGCAAAACTAGCAGGCCTTCCAGAGAAAGTAATAAGCCGTGCTCGAGAAATACTTCTTGGTATAGAAGGAGAAAATAGTTTTGATATTCATAAGGTAACTAATGGTGAATTTAAAGTGAATGATGAAGCTGCTATAGATAGTGTTACTGCTAAAAATGATGGTTATGGTTCTGAAAAAGCTTTAGAAGTAACTAATGAAACAGTTAATGAGACTGTAGAGGAATTTAAAGTTGAAAGTAATTCTTCTAATAGTGTTGAAATTAACTTAGAGGATGAAAGTTTTGATAATTCTCTAGTTAAAGAAGAAAGTACTCATAAGAAACATAAGCATAAGGATGTTTCTAATAATATGCAGTTGGATTTTGCTTTTATGGAAAAAGAAGCTTTTCTTAAGGAGATTAGTGAAGTTGATATTTTAGGGTTAAATCCTATGGAGGCTATGAATACTTTGTATAGGTTGGTGGCTGAGGCTAAGAAGTTGAATAATTAATGACAAAGTGTGGGGCTTGTTACGGCTCCCCTCCACCAAACTTAGAAATCCCGCCAATGCAAATGAGTATTGTCGGGATTTCTAAGTTTAAGGTAAATAAAGATAGTGTGATAATCGTAACCACACTTTTCATTGAAAAACATTTTGAATTATATATGCAAAATTTAACTATAGATAAAGGATAATATATTCTATATAAATTAACAAAGAAAAATGCTCCCATTTATAAACATTCTTGCAATTAAAAATATTACATATTAGCGTTTAAGACTTTCATACTTATTTCCAATGATTTCATTCTCACAATTCTCATTGAAGAGGTAAACAGAATTATCTCCATTATTTATCCACCAACTGCCATTATAAAATTTAACTTCACCAGTAAAACATATATTTGGGCCATCTATTACAACTGATTTTTGATATACTATATCTCCTTCATAGATATTATTTCCATGAATATCATTAAGTTCAGTATATTGCAAAAACGCTAAGTAATCCCTATCTAATAAGTCTGTCTTTACATTTTGGCACATATAATTAGTGTTTTTATGCCATGCTCGAAACTTAATATCTCTGCTCATATTTGTTATCCCCCTTTCTACGTATCATTTAAATCATTTCAATAAAATTCCTTTTCTATTCTTATTTATATACAAAATTAATATAAAAAATCACGCTAAGAAAATATTTATTCTTAATGATAACTTTATTAGCAATTAAATCA
This sequence comes from Clostridium gelidum, assembly GCF_019977655.1. Taxonomy (NCBI): domain Bacteria; kingdom Bacillati; phylum Bacillota; class Clostridia; order Eubacteriales; family Clostridiaceae; genus Clostridium; species Clostridium gelidum. The sequence continues at coordinate 3,061,800 of NZ_AP024849.1, read as the reverse complement.
CTCAATATAGTTGAAGAGTAAATTTATAGCTTGCATTCTAATGGGATATAATCAATAAAAATGTTATTGATTCAAAAAAAGGAGAAATATAGATTTACATGTAAAAAATGTGTATAATAATATTTGTATAAAAGATCATAAATCTACAATATTATTATATAAATAAAAAGGGTGAAGAATGTGAAAATAACTAAAATACAATTAAAAAATTATAGATTATTAAAAGATTTAAAATTAGATTTAGAAGAAATGTTATCTATTATTATAGGAAAGAATAACTGTGGGAAAACATCATTACTATCTATACTAAATAAATTTATAGGGGACAAGTCATCAAGTAATAGTTTTGCATATGATGATTTTAATATTGAATTTAAAAGTAAATTGTATAGTAGTATAAAAGATAACAAAATAGTATGGGAGAAGCAAGACGGAATTTCATTATTAATTTTCATTGAATATAACGAAAAAGATAAACTTTCAAATATTAGTGATTTAATGCTTGATTTGAATCCAGATAATAGGATAGTGGTATTGAAGTTTGAATATTCATTAGATGTCGAAAATTACAATAAAATGAGAGAAAAATTTGAGGAATATAAATCTAAACATTCTGCATTATCAACAAATGAATTAGGGTGTTTTGAAAATTTTGCAAAGTCGCAGCATAATAAATTCTTTAAAATAAGAAGGAAAGCAGTACAATATGATAATGCTATCCAAGATGTTAATTTAGATGAATTTATTGATTTAGATAAAAAGAAAGTAGATATAAGCAAAATAATAAATTTCAAATATATAGGAGCACGAAGATCTATAACTAATATTGAAAATGATGGAACATTATCAGATTTATCATCAAAGTATTATGAAAAGACTGAGATAAATGATTCTCAGAGCAAAGCGATAGATAATTTTGAAAATGCTTTAATAGAAACAGACTCAAAATTATCAGCTGTTTATGATGATTTATTCGAAGATGTAGTTGAAAAGGTCAAAAAGTTTGGAGGGATGAAAAAGGATGAAACAGTTATTAAAGTAATTTCATCTTTACAAAGACGAGAACTATTAAAAGGTAACACTACTGTTGTATATGATGATAATAGTCATTATCTTCCTGAAAGTTATAACGGATTAGGATATTTAAATTTAATAAGTATGATTTTTGAGATAGAAACATTGTTAAGTGAGTTTAGAAAAGACAATAAGAAGGAAATGAAACCAGCAGATGTAAATTTACTATTTATTGAAGAGCCTGAAGCACACACACATCCTCAAATGCAATATATTTTTATAAAAAATATAAGGGATATATTGGAAGAAGGGAGCGATGGAAGTAATAATAATAAAAGTTTTGAATTGCAGACAATTATAACAACACATTCGTCGCATATTGTATCAGAGTGTGAGTTTGATAACATTAAATACTTTAGGAAAGATAGTTCGAACTATGTAGAAGCAAAAAACTTAAAACAATTGGAAATAGAATATTCTAAAGAAAAAGATGTTGGTAAAGCTCATTTTAAGTTTTTAAAACAATATCTAACATTAAACAGGTCAGAAATATTCTTTGCAGATAAAGCTATTTTTATAGAAGGAGATACGGAGAGACTTTTAGTGCCAGCTATGATGAAAAAAATAGATGATGAAGATAAAGCTACGGATATTTTGCCTTTACTGTCACAAAATATTTCTGTTATAGAGGTAGGGAATTACTCTCAAATATTCGATAAATTTATAGAGTTTATTGGGATCAAGGCACTAATTATTACAGATATTGATTCAGGAAAGATGGTTCTAGATAAAGATGAAAAAGGAACAGTAAAGACGAAAGCAGATGGAACAGATAAAATGAAGGCGGAAGCTAGTTTGGTAGATGAAAGTACATGTACAAGTAATGGTGCATTAAAGCATTATTATAAAAAAGAAATAGAAGAATATTTGATAAAACATGGAACAAATGAAATTGACTATTTTAAAAATTTAGATATTAAAGATAAAGTGTTAATAAAGGAAAATGATGAGTGGCAAAGTTCATTTAAAGGACATTTGATGCTTGTTTATCAAGTTGCAGAAGTTAATGAAGATAGTGATAATTACAATGCAAGAAGTTTTGAAGATGCTTTTTTTCATATAAATAGAAAATTAATAATTGATAATAAGGACAAGTTTAAAAGCCTAAAAAATATTAATTATTTTGATAAAAAAGAAAGCTCAAGTGGAAAATATAAATATGATAGCTATGAACTTGCAGAAAAATGTATACAAAGTAAACCATCTTTCGCTATGGATGTTTTACTTAACAGCGTATGTGATGATAAATCAAATTATTCAAATTGGAAAATACCTAAATACATTAAGGATGGGTTAATATGGTTAAAGAAAAATTAGAACCTGAAGTATTAAAAATAATTGAGTATATTAAAGAAAAGGAAAATTTTTTGCTTAGCGGGGGAGCAGGAAGTGGAAAGACTTATTCCCTTGTTCAAATTATAAAAGAAGTAATTAATCTAGATCCAACTTCAAAAATAGTATGTATTACCTATACAAATGCAGCTGTAAAGGAAATAGAACAAAGAATTTCGTATAAGAATTTATCAGTGTCTACAATTCATGATTTTTTATGGGATACAATTAGTCCTTTTCAGAAAGAAATGAAGGAATCATTATTAAAAATAATTAATGATTCATCTTCTAAAATTAGAAATCCTAATGGTGATATAGAATATACTAATGATTTTGAGAATGGTATTCAATATAAAGAGTATGTAAGAATAAATAAAGGTGAGATATCACATGATGAGGTATTGATATTAGCAAATTATATGTACAAAAAATACTCAAGACTTTGTGACATAGTAAAAGACAAGTATCAGTACATATTTGTTGATGAATATCAAGATACTTCACCATTAGTAATAGAAATACTACTAGAATTTCTTGAAAAAGGTAACCATAAAAATGTAATAGGCTTATTTGGAGATTTAATGCAGGCAATATATGATGGTGGAATTGGTAATGTTACTAAATACATAGATAGTGGAATAATTAATGAAGTCAAAAAAGTACAAAATAGGCGAAATCCTAAAAGTGTTATTGACTTAGCAAATAAGATTCGTATTGATAATCTTAGTCAAAAATCATCAGATGATTTAGATGCTCCTAATATGAAAGACGGATTAATTAAAAATGGTGATATCAAATTTGTGTATTCAGAAAATATAGATATAGATAAGTTATATAATTCGAAGTATTGTAAAATGTGGAATTTTAAAGATTCTAGGCAGACAAAAGAACTAAGATTAACACACAATTTAATTGCTGGACAAGCTGGGTTTTCTGAATTGATGGATATATATGACTCAGATCCAATTACTAAATTAAAAAATGAGATTGATAAAGAAATCAAGAATAAAAGTATATCTGTTGATGCGGAAGAAACATTTGATAATATTGTAAATCAAGTAAATCTTACTTATAAAAATAAAGAGAATAAAGGACGTTCTAAAAAAGATGTACTGTTAGAAGATCATTTATTCAAGGAATTATATGATATTGTAAAAGATTGGTCGTTTAGTAAAGTAAAAAGGATATATTTTAATAAAGACCAATTAATAGATGATAAAAAAGATGATTATATGGAAGAAAAATCAAGAGAACCTAAAAGAGATAGATTAATTCAACATCTATTTAAGATACAAAATTTGTTACATTTATATAAGAATAATCAATATAATGAGTTTTTAAGAGCAACATCATATACAATAACTACAATTGCCGATAAATTAAAGATAAAGGATATTATTAATAATTTTAGTAGTATGGAAAATGATACGATTGAATCAGTTATTAAATACGCTGATGACCATAACTTGTGTAAGGTTGATGATAAACTTGAGCATTTTATAGAATCTAATGATTATCTGTATGAAAGAGTTAAGAAAGTTAAATATGAGGTATTCCAAGAATTGTATTACTATTTAGAAGGTTATGTACCTTTATCAACACAGCACAAAATAAAAGGAAATGAATTTGATAACGTATTGGTTATTCTTGATAATGGTGGATGGTCAAATTATAATTTTGAATATTTGTTTAATCCAGAAATAAAAAATACTATTACACCAGCTAAACAAAAAAACTTTCCAGTTATTTTGGAAAGAACACAGAAACTCTTTTATGTATGTTGCACAAGAGCAAAGGAAAATTTGGTAGTATATTATCCACAAGCAACGGACGCTATCTTGGTTAATGCAAAAAATTACTTTGGATATGAAAATGTGGTTGATTTAGACAATAAAGCTGATTAGTAAAAATATTACGTTTTTTAATATTTTAGTTTTTTATTTAATTGTTTAGAGTCCCTGAAAAAACACTGGAGAGAGAACAGTACTGGAAGATGTGTTTTATACAATTAAGAACGGATATAACGATAATTGATAATAAAGGATGTAGATAAGAGGTGGGAATATCATTTAGAAATTCAGCTGGATTTGGGAAACGAATGGAATATAAACTGATTGGGGATATGCTAATAGAAGGTCTTGATTGCTATGTTCCGTTGGTGGATGACCACGGTGTAGATTGCGTAATTAAGAAAGAAGACGGTACTTTCATTGAGATTCAGATTAAAGCCAGATCCAAAGATGTTATTGATGGTGATGCAGCTTTATTTGCAGCTATTACACATGAACTGACAGATAATTTCTATTTTTTATTCTTTTCGGAGAGACTGGATATTATGTGGATTTTATCATCAAAAGAATTTCTTGATGAATGTGTAACTAATAAGACTGGAAAGAATGCGGGTAAACATAGCATTTGGTTTAATGGAAATCGCAAGGATTCAAATGGGGTAAAGAAGGAATATTGTAAAAAGCAATTCGAAAAATATGTTTGCACAAATTTTTCGAGGTTTTACTAAGAGAATTAATAGCTAAGGAGGACAGTATAATGAGTAACTTATTATCGGAACAGGATGTGTTACAACAGTTTGATATTCCTGATTTTAGGCATATTACAAAAGATAAGGTTATGACTTTTGCATCTATGTTGCAGAATATGGAACCTGATGTTGCTAAAAAAGCATTAGAGCAATTCCCAGAGTTTGCAAATATGGCATTGGAAGTGTTGAGAGATTATAAAAGTGTTATGGAAAAGATACTTGATGCAAATTCGGAGAGCAGCAAACAGTGTTTTGATATTTATAACGAAGTGGTTACGGCCTTAAAGAGTTGTCTAGCAAAAGATGATTTGCCTTTTGAGGAGAAAAAATATTACATCGAGAAAATGGTTGAAATTGCAAAAATGGCCAAAAGTAAGGAGACAGAAAACAAAGGATTCAACTGGAAAATGATTTCAGTAGGTACATTGGCTGTCTTTACAGTTGTTGGTATAGGGGCAAGCATTCTTGGGGGTAACACTAATATAAAGTTGCCAAAACCAAAACTATGATTCTAGCAGGAGGTCAGTTGAATGTATAATTTTGACTTGAGAACTCCAGACAGTGCATATGATTTTTTACTTACTTTCTTCAATATGTCTGGACAAGAATATATTGAAGAACTCATTATCAACAGCGATAATGAGTTTGAGAAATTTTGGAATCGCAATGCAGCAAGGGTAAATGACATCAGCGTGGATAATATTAGAGTATGGGGATTTCATGTTTTGGGTTCTTTAGATGAATGCAGAGAAATTCGTAGTCAAGGTTTAAGGAATCTTCAAAAAGTATTATCTGGGGATACTCTATTAAGCAGAATGCTAAAATCTAATGGTGTATTTTTTGATGTGAAAAGGCATTTATTGTTCTATAAAGGTAAAGAGTACAATGTGGATTATGATTGGTATAGACACAATAACTATTCAATGCCTCCAGAGAAATATCTCAAGCCAATTGCACATCGAATTTATTACGACTACTGTGTTAATGGGTTTATGATGAACGATGATATTTTTTCTTATGGAACCAATATTCATGAACGACCAGAATTTATGATGAAACTTTCGAGTGCTTTCCCAGAGTTAAAAAAGATGGAGGATGATTGGGCGAAACGTAGCAAAAGCTATAAAGTGAATTTTTATGCAACAATTGACCAAATCCATCGCTTTAATTTTGACTTGAATGAAACACAAGAAGAATTAACAGATAGTGAAATTAATCAGATAAAACGGTGGATGGTAAGCCGTGCAATTGACCGTGCAAATAGTGACTTGTTTTCGGAGGTATTCTTATACATAAAAGATGAAATAGATATTCCGCCGAATCAAATAACTAGTTGCGATGAAATTTAGATTTATTAAAACGAAAAGAAATATAGGAAATAAGCTTCGAGGGTTGCTTATATAAAATATTGCTGATGAGATTTGCCGATTTAGAGAACTAAAACATAATACGTTAGTTGAAGATGTAGATTAGAAAGGTTCAAAGAAAAGGCTTGAAGATATGGCAGCTTTCCTTAATGCGCAATCATGTATTTTAAGCTATGTTAAGATTTTAAAATACTTCATATATATACAAAATGCTTTTGATAAGGAGTTAAGACAATGAAGTGCAAATGTGTTAGATGTAGTGTCGTTAAAACAATTTCCTTCAAGGAACGAATGAATATATTGTTACAACGAGAAAAATATATGTGTGACCAATGTAAATCTATTAAGAAGTACGAGGAAGATTATGATTTTTCTAGTGGGATTAGTAGATATGATTCTTATTCTTGTTGTGTGGGTAGATATGACAAAGGATTATATGAGTGGTGGAAAAGTAAAGTTGGTTTGTACTGTGCTGTTAAAAGTAAATCCGGAGAATACTTTACAGCATATTTAGAGAGCTTTGATTATGGAAGAGGCGTGTTTAGAAAAAAGGAAGTTATAAGACCGTTTTTAATTATGGAGATAGATTTACTTGAGATTATTAAAGAGGGTGATTCAAAGTATGAATTGACTGATAGTACTATGTATGGTTATAAGGGGCTAAGTATTCTAAATGGGATTTTACATACAAGTTGGTATATTTATGAGATTAGTATTCCGTATGTAGAAGAGAGAAGGGACCCCTTATCTACAAATTATCAGGATGTTTATTCACATTTTTGTTCCTCTATAGAGGATGTTTTTTCATGGAGAGATTGCATTACAACGTCTGTTAAGAATGCAGAAAATGGTACAAGATATGATGAGGATAGAATATTTAAAGTACGAGCAGAGGGGCATTGTTTTAGAAACACAGATACCGGTTGGGTTACTAATAGTCTTACTGTTATTGAAGAGGTGACACAAAAAGAGCTTGTTGCTTATTTTGAAGAACATGTTGATGCTAGAGAGCATGTGTTTTCTAAGCTGGAGAAAGAAAAGAATATGACAGATTTATGGAGACGTTATAAGTCTGCGTCTATTAGCGTATATAAGAATTTATTAAGTGAAAATGAAATATTAGAAATGTGTGTGAAAAATTCACCGTCTTTTGGAACAGAAGGGTGTATTGCTATTGCTAATTATAAAAACTGTTTTATTTGTCTAAAGCATACATATTGTTTTGAACGTTTTATGCAGAATAGTTTTTATTACTTGATAATTAGAAAAAGAATAGAGGATGGCACTTTTAATACTAATTGTGAAGAATATAGAAGCCTTGTTATAGCTAATGCAAAAAAAGAGGTTGATAGTATACATCGATTAATCCAAAGAAAAATAAATTGATAATTTTTAATTGTAAAGAAGTTGTTAACTATTTGATGGTAATTGAAAATGAAAACAATTAAAATAGTAGCCGCAGTAATACGTGACTCTTTTGATAATAAAGCAAAAATATTTTGTACTGCAAGATGTTATGGTGATTTTAAGAGTCAATGAGAATTCCCTGGTTAAAAAATTGAAACTGGCGAAACACCATAAGAGGCTATTCTATGAGAAATACGTGAGAAGCTGGATGTAGAAATAAAAGTTGGAGATTTGATTGATACAATTGAATATGACTATCCAGAGTTCCATTTGAGTATGGACTGCTTTTGGTGCGTTATAGTAAATGGAGAAATCGCACTAAAAGAAGCGGAAGCTGCAAAGTGGCTTTGCAAAGATAATTTATACAGCGTGAAATGGCTGCCAGCCGATATCTCCCTTGTTGATAAAATAGAAAAGAGCTTGTGGTAGCTTAAAGGAGGTTCCTATGCCAAGACTAGATACTTTAGATTATGAGGAGCCTGACATTGATTCAGAAGGAAAGAGGAAGTGAAAAATATGTCCAAAACTAAAAGCTGGCATAGCAGCTATAATACTTTAAATGAATTAGGTGAAGGAGGAAATGCAAAAGTATATCATGTTCAATGTAAAGATAATGAGGAAGAATATGCATTAAAAGATTTAAATGCAGGTGGGGCTGAGAAAAAGGGCAGATTTATTGACGAAATTAATGTTATAAAAGATAATTGCACAGAGATAGAAGGAATTATTCCTATCTTTGATTTTTCTATTGATGAATATTGGTATACAATGTCTATTGCAAAACCTGCGATAGAATATATCCTTGAAAACGAACTTAATATTAAAGAAATAGCTCAAGGAATTATTCAATTATGTCAGACATTAGAAAAGCTACATGAAAAGGGTATTTCACATAGAGATATTAAACCTTCAAACATATATTATTATAAAAGTAGATTTTATTTTGGAGATTTTGGATTAGTTGAATTTCCGGAAAATATAAATGAATTCACAAAATCTGATAAGGGGCTTGGAGCAATATTCACCATTGCCCCAGAAATGAAGCGAAATCCTAAAAGTGCTGATGGCAAAAAAGCTGATGTTTTTTCAGTTGCAAAAACAATGTGGATGTTCTTATCTAAAGATGAAAAAGGATTTGATGGGGTATATAACTATTTGGATTCAAGTCATAGTTTACGGTATATTGATAAATATAAAGATACTCATCTTGTAGAAATAGATGAGCTTCTTAGAGCTGCTACTGATAATGTTCCTGAAATTCGTCCAACTATAAAGGAATTTAAAGAAAGATTAGAAAATTGGTTGGTTATATATTCAGACATAGATAAATCTCAAGCTAGTGATTGGAACTTTCTTAATAAACAGTTATTTGGGTCAAATCCTCCAGAGTCGTCATCGTGGAGGAATATTAATAAAATTGTAGAAGTATTAAATATTATCGGTAAGACCCCCGCATATAATCATATGCTTTTTCATGATAGTGGAGGTTTGGATTTTTCTCATGCTGAAAACGCAGCTGAAGATGGTTGTATTAAGTTATATGATACACTAGGATTTTGCTATATTGTTAAACCTAGAATATTACATTTTGAAGGATTTGAAAAAAAATATAGGTGGAATTATTTTTTGCTTGAGCTTAATGAAATGAGATCGATTTTCGAAAGTAATACTTACAATAATTATGAATATTTGGTTGAAGATAGTCCGGGTAATTATGTATCAGCTCAATATGCTCAATATGGAGTATACGACTATGACACAGGAACTCCTTTACCAAAAGGATATAAAATAGTACACAGGTGCACTAAAGGAAAGTTCTTAATTGTAATGAAGAGCGGACCATACAATGGAATAAATGGAACATATGATGGTAGGCATGGTGATTGTAGTGATATTGCTTTCAGAGAATATATGAATAACTTAATAAGCAATTATGAAGAATTATATAATTATGCTAAACAAGATGATGCATTAAAACATTTATCAGATGAAGATATAGAATCTAGAATCCTTAACTTAGAAGAATTTAATCGAAATCCTTTCAAAATGGATTTCACGGAACTGAAAAATAGCAATGAAGTTAGAGCGAAATTTGCTGAACAACAAAAGAGTAAAGAGTATATCAAAGATAATTTCAATCAATGGAATTTCAAGACATTATTACATCTATATGAATTATCTTCTGTAGAAAAAATAAAATTTGCTTTTACATTTAAATCTCCAAGCGATCATTTTTCACTTGAAAATTTAAAAGGAGTGGATAATTATCTCTGTACAGACGGATATATAAGAAAATTGAATTCACCATTAGAAAATGACTGTTATTGCATTGATGATAGAGAGTTAATGATAATCTTAAAAAATAAGCTTGAGCAAAAAATATCCACATTACTAAAAGAAAACAAGTTGGCAGAATTAGAGAAATATGAAAATTGTTTCTCAATTAAACTTTTTAAGTGTGGTAAACCTACTCATTTATTTACAAAAAAAGAAATTGAGGAAGAAATGAGAAAGGCAGATGATAGATTCAGTAATCAACTTGTTATTGACGAAGATGGATATGCTAAAGTAATTAAAAATGAGGGCTTTGGCTACTTGTTTCCAGTCAGGCATGAATCATGGAATGCAGGTAATGTATATGTAGGTAAATATTCAAGATTGTCTACATTAGAAGATGATTATATCTCATCACTACAAGGATGGTTGCAATATTTAAAAACAGGGAGTAAACAAAATATGGATTATGTTCACGAAAATAGAAATGAAGAAGAACTCTTAAAAGAGATAAAAGAATTTTATTAAATAAATAAAATAGAAAAAGATATAGATAATAAAATTGCTAGACCAATTGTTCGTACAGGCAGCAGAAAAAGATACTGATTTTGCATAGTGGATAAAGTGTTAGTACCTAGACGTACTTGATATCCTCTCGAGCCTGCTAGTATTAGGAAATATATCATTACAAGGTATTCAATTTTTAGCAATATTAAATTATTATATTTACTAAAAAACTCGCTAAGTTGTATTAAAATGTAATTTTTTGGATAAATAAGAACTAGAGTTTTTATACAATGTAAAGCCACTGAACTCAGTGGTTTTTTAGTGTTTCTTCGGACAACTATGATGGAATCTTTTAAGTGGTATTAGTAGAATTATCGTAAACGTAAAAAAATTAACGGATAGATAAATATAAACCTTCAATGTTAAAATTAACATAGATTTTAACAATGGAGGTTTATTTACATGAATAATAATGAGAAGATAAATTGGAGAGAAATTGTTGCTACCTTTTCTTCTTACGAAGGAACGTTAGGAACTTTCTGCAATGCAAATCACATTACTAAAAGTCAATTTCATTACTATAAAAAGAAATTCAAGAATGAAGATAATAATTTACAGTTTCATGCAATTTCAATGAGAGAAGAAAAAGTAACAACTGAAGTCACCGTAGTTCCAGCTGATAGACCTAATATAATAATAGAAATAGGAGCCGCTAAAATATATGTACCGGCTAATGAAATAGCTATTTTGAGTAAGTTGCTTAAGGATTTGATTACAAATGTTTAATCTTAATAAAGTTAATACAGTTTATCTTGCATGTGGAATAACAGATTTGAGAAAAAGTATTGATGGACTAGTAGTGATTGTGCAAACGCAGCTAAAGTTGGATCCGTTTGAAAAAGCCTTGTTTGTTTTTTGCAATAGGCAAATGAATAAAATTAAGATACTTCACTTTGATGAAGGATTCTGGCTGTACTATTTCCGACTTGAAAATAGTAAATTGAAATGGCCGATGACTCCAGACGAAGCTCTTAAAATCAACAAAGAGGAATTGAAATGGTTGCTTATGGGATATGAAGTTAGAACTAAGTCTAAATTTAAGCCAATTGAAGTAAGAAATAGCTTTTAAAACAAATATCGCTGTAAACCCTTAATTTTGAACTTTTACAAGTTTCGGAATTGAGGGTTTTGTGGTAAAATACCCCTATATTTGTTGTGAGGTATAGGGATGGATATTTTAGATTTAGAAGATCAACTTGATAAAAAAACAAAATTATTGATTTCTAAAATGGAAAAAGACATTGAATCAAAAGATAAGGAAATTGATGATTTAAAAAAGGAATTGGCTTTTCTTAAAGGACAGCTCCTTAATAAAAACAGAAAAATTTTTGGACAATCTAGTGAACAAGTTGATTCAAGACAGCTCTCACTTTTTAATGATGCTGAAAAAAACAGTGATATTAAAATAGATGAGCCTTCCATTGAAGAAATTACATATACAAGAAAAAAATCATCTTCTCATTTAGGAAAGAAAGATAATCTATCCGGCCTAGATAGAGTTACAATTGAGCATAAACTTGCTGACTCTGAAACATTTTGCGATAAATGTGGGAATGATTTAATTATAATCGGTAAAAAATCAAAAGAAATTTTAAAATATAAGCCAGCAGAACTTTACATAGAAGAACATATTTCATATACATATGCTTGCAAAAATTGCGAAGCGGATGCTGATAAAGCCAATATAATTTCTGCAAAAATTCCAAATACTTTCTTATATAAAAGTATGGCTTCAAATGAATTATTAGCTCATGTTGTGAGCATGAAATATCAATATGCAATGCCATTATATAGAATGGAATCATATTTTAAGATGATGAATGTTAATCTTTCAAGACAGACATTATCCAACTGGATAATAAGTTGTGCAAATGAACTTCAGCCTGTTTTTCATTATATGAAAGAGGAACTCTTAAGAAGAAATTATATCCACGCCGATGAAACTTATGTGAAGGTTATTGAGGAAAATGGAAAAGACTCCAACTCAAAAAGGTTCATGTGGCTATATCGCTCCGGAGGCATAGAGAACCATATAATTTTATATGATTATCAGAAAACAAGATCTGGTTCTTGTGCTGAAGAATTTCTTGAAGGTTTCTCTGGATATCTTCAAACAGATGGATATGATGGCTATAATAAAGTTAAGAATATAAAAAGACTATATTGTATGGCCCATATTCGAAGAAAATTCTTTGATATAATATCAACCTTAAACCCCGAAGCTCTAAAGCAGTCTCACGCAATAGAAGGGTTTAATTATTGTGAGCGACTTTATAAAGTTGAAAAAGATCTAAGGGAACAATATATATGTAGTGATGATTATTATGGTGATCGACATGCAATAAGGCTCAAGAGATCTGCACCCATTCTTAATAAATTTCAAGAATATGTAGATAATGAAATTGTTAATGCTCTTCCTAAAAGTCCTTTAGGTAAAGCTCTTGCATATGCTCAAAAGTTGTTGCCATATATGAGAACTTTCTTGACAAATGGATGTCTTGAAATTGATAATAATGCAGCTGAAAGAGCTATAAAACCATTTGTAATTGGCAGAAAAAACTGGATGTTCTCCAAGACAGTAAAAGGCGCAAAATCAAGTGCATTACTTTATAGTATTACTGAAACGGCTAAAGCCAATGGCTTAGCAGTGGAAAAGTATTTAGTATATTTATTTGAAATGTTTGCAAATTCAGAAGTTAAGGAAATGGACATACTAGAAAAATGTATGCCATGGTCTGAAAGCATTCAAGATGAACTGCGCGTTAAGACTACCAAATAATTATTTCTATATAAAATTATACCCAACAGAGAATATAAGTTTTTCTGTTGGGTTTATTTTATCACTTAAATTATACTAACGCTACGCGTCGATTCTTTGACGCTTACGAATTATCAATTGAAATTGGTAAAGCTTTTTCTCGTTCAAATCTTCGGAATATATGAGAAAGTTATTTATATTTGTGTTATCCAAATTGCCAGACATTGTCTGGCTAATTAAGTTGGCCTCATTATTGTGAACTTTTATCTATTTCGATAAAAGCAAAATGAATTTTTATGAAAAAGAAAAATGAATTGAAGAAGTTAAAAAAACTTATAAATGAAAATAGCTAAATTTAAAGGTGTTAGCAAAAGAAAAAAATGATGATGAATATAGTTTTTAACATAAATTAAACATAAGAAAGCTGGGAATACATTATGCAATTAGGATGGATAGATTTTTCAAGAGAAGAACGGAATAAGGTTATGGCAACACTGGATTTGTTGTCAACCACAACGGCACTAGATGAATTAGGAATAGGAACTTTAAGAGATATATATGCTGATATTCTATTTCCAGGCATATCAACAATCCAAACAAGAGCTAAGTATTTTGTTATTATTCCATATATTTTTAGTTTGGCTGGATCACAAAAGTTTAAAAGAGTTAGTGAGATTGTACCTTGGGTTAATAGAAAAGAGGACAACCTAGTTTCAACTTTAGTTAAGAATGGTGGCGAAGATGATGCTGGAATTATAGGAAGCAGGTCATTAAAGCAAGGAAAGCATGTAAAAAGAAAACCTTCCTCTATTTATTGGAATGGGATGCGTACCTATGGAATTTTACTTGATAATCGTATTTCTATGGATCAAGCAGCAATATTAATTTACAATCAAGGAAATAAGAAAAGAAATATTGAAATAGTTAAAGGTGAAGAATCCTATGATGATGAAACTGCAGCTAATGATGGAATTTCAATTTTTTCACCTATAAAGGCAAATTTTGATTTTGAAAAAAATATAGATATTAGACTAACCAAGGAAGAAGCTTTATATATTAGTGATCATATTATTTCATCTATACATTCGAGAGATTCTTTACTATCATTTATTATTAAAAATAAGATAGATATTAGTAATTTTTATTTTGAGGATTTAGAAGACTTACCAATGCCAAGTGATATAAAAAATGATTATAAGCTGGCAAAAGAGTTAGCGGATTTTATATATGGAGCTCATATTAGATATAACGTTATATATTCTCAAAAGCTGGATATGGAGCAAATAAAATCTTGGAATAATTGGATTGATAAATTTGATGTAGTAGCTTTAAGGTTTGAGGAAATCATGACAAGAATCAATTGTAAGGGAACAACTAAGGATTTTCTTAAGAAGTTTCTTAAGGCAGTGTTAAATAAAGATATCGAAGCTATCGATAGATGTATTATAAATAGAGAAAAAGAGGTTAAGGGTGAACGTGCAAAACTTTGTAAGCCTATGGAATATCAATATAATACAGCCATTCACAATTATAAGCTTAATTACAGGTACTATTCAGCACTTACTATAATTAATGACATTTTAGAAGGGTTAGGTGAATAAGTTGGCTTAAAACATTATTAAGTCCCTCAGACAATCGTTTAGACTATGGTAATTCACTTCAACCTGAGGTAGGTTATGATGTTGAATTTGCAGTTGCATTAACATACTCTTTAGACTTGGAAGCCTTATTAGGAGTACCTATGTCACTAGGATTACTTGAGAGCATGGATTCTAATTTAAAGGATGTGCCCATGTTCTTGTTAGAAGGAATTCGAAAAAGTAGTGATAAAATTGCTATCTTCTGTAATCCAGGAGGAATAAAGCTGCCTCAAAAGATACAAAGTGTGTATTCCTTATTGGAGAATAGCGTTTTTGAAGTTAAAGCTAATGAAATTAGTAATTTTCATCCCAAGATGTGGTTTATTAAATATTCAGATGATGATGGAAATGCTTATATTAAGATAATTGTTTTAAGTAGAAATTTAACCTTTGATAGAAGCTGGGATGTTTCCTTTGCCTTTACTGGAAGAGTTGGAAGGCATAGAAGTAGGACTAAAAACGAAAATATTCCATTAAGGGATATGCTTGAGTATGTAAAAGTGTATGCCAATAAAGAAAAGAAAGATAAAATTTCAGAGTTTCAGGAAAATATCTTAGATGTTAAGGAGTTTGAATTAGAGTCACCTTTTGAGAGCTATGAATTTATGCCAATTGGAATTCCGGGATATAAAGGAAAGGATTTAGATTTGTTTAATACTCACAATGAACTTTTAGTTGTATCTCCATTTTTAAGTGATGATATTATTGAAAAATTTGAGCAAAGTGCAAGAAATACAAGAAAGATAATAACTAGAAGAAGCTCTATTACCAATAAAACCCTAGATGTTTTTAATAACGGTGTTTATGCTATGAAAGATATAATAGTGGATGGTGGAGATGAAGAAAGTATAGAACAATGGCAGAAGCAAGATATCCATGGTAAATTATATTTTGAGGGTGGTTATGATGGAAACTTTCTATATTTAGGTTCAGCTAATGCTTCTCACAATGCTTTTTACAATAATGTTGAATTTCTTATTAAGTTAAAGTTTAAACCAAGAACCATGAGCTATCAAAAGTTTATTGGTGATTTGCTGCCAGAAGAGGATAATCCTTTTGAATTAGTAACAAATATTGATCTTAATAAAAAAGAAGAGGAAGAGGAGTTATATTTAAAACAAATTAAAGAGATTATTTGGGCAATAAAAGAAGCAAGGGTTATAAGTAACGGTACAAACTATGATATTCAAGTAAACTTTAAAAAACTTAATCCTGACATAAGAGGAAAAATAGCTCCACTGATGCGAAAGAATACTTACAAGGAAATAGAAAATTTAACTACTTTAGAGAAGCTAACAATTACACAGCTTTCAGAGTTTTATGTAATAAAAGTAGGAGATAAAGAGGTTGTTGTGAAAATAAAAACTAAGGATATCCCAAAGGATAGGGACGATAAAATATATCAATCAATCATTAAAAATAAGGATGATTTTTATGCTTATATTTCCTTTTTACTAGGGGATAGCTATACAGAGTCAGCCTATGAATTGAGGGAATACATGGAAAGCAGAAGGCTCTTAGATGGTAATTCTAAGTTAAATAACAATGCAGTCATTATCTATGAAAAAATGCTGCAAATAATTATTGATAATCCTAATAAGTTAAAGGATATTGAAGCTGTTATGAAACGGTTGGATAAGGATATTGTATCAGAAAATTTCAAGAAGATGTATAATACATTTATTTTAGCAGCAAAGAAGGTGAAATAAGTATGAAAGCAAAGGATTTTCAAGAGGCTACAGCTCAAAGAATTTTTGAAGTTTTAAAAAAAGAAGGACAAAATAGAGTGCTTTTAGCTGATGAGGTTGGACTAGGAAAAACTATAATAGCCAAAACCGTTATTGAGAAGGTATCACAGTGGCATAAAGATGATTTAAAGGATGATTTTTTCAAGGTAGTGTATATTTGTTCTAATGCTAATATAGCTAAACAAAATTCTAGAAAGCTAGGAATACCAAAGAAAAACTGTGTAGAAGTATCTCAAGGAAGATTATCTATGCAACATATAAAAATATATATGCAGGAAAGTGAAGACCATGATTATATGCAGTTGATTCCATTAACACCTATAACCTCTTTTGCAACAGTTAAAAGTTCTGGCAGCGTATCGGAACGAGCACTTATGTATGCTTTACTGATGAGAATGGATTGCTTTAAGGATATGAACGGTTTTAAAGATTTCATGAGTAATAATACCAAAGCATTTTATGAATGGGCAATGGAGTATTATGAAGGACAAGTTATTCAATGCGATGACATATGTGGTAATAGGTATATTTTAGAAATGGTTGAAGCTTTAAATAAGAAAATTTCACCTGAATTGATAGAGAAAATAAGAGAAAGAAGTAGCTTGGCAAAGCTTGAAGAAAGCTATAACAATAATGATATTTTAACTGAATTAAGAACTATTTTTGCACATATAAGTCTTGATAAATTAGAGCCAGATTTAGTCATAATGGATGAATTTCAGAACTTTAGACAGCTTTTACATGCAGAAAATGAAACAGGAATGATTGTTGAGAAGTTTTTAAAACATGATAGCACAAAGGTTTTACTTTTATCAGCAACACCTTATAAGCCATACTCTACTATAGAAGAGATTAGTGAAAACAATGATGAAGAGCATTATGTAGAGTTTATGCAAGTAATGGATTTTATTTTTACAGATGAAGTTAAAAGAAAAAATTTTAGAGAGGTATGGAACAACTATTCTAACAAGTTAATTGAATTTAAGAATAAGGATTACACAACTCTAAGAATATGTAAAAATGAAGCAGAAGATGCAATGTATCAAGGAGTATGCAGGACCGAGCGCTTTAATGTAAATAAAAATGGAATCATAGATGATAGTCAAGCTAGAGAGATAGAAATTGAGCAAGGAGATATAATTTCCTATGTTAAAACACAGAGTTTATTGAAGGATATTGGAGCTAGTAACATACCTATAGATTATGTTAAATCGTGTCCCTATCTACTTTCCTTTATGAATCAATATAAACAAAAGAGAGAAATCGTAAATTATTTTAATAAGCATAAGGATTATAGTCTCTTAAATAAAAGAAAGGACTTATTCTTAAATAGGAATCAGATTCAAAATTATAAAGAGATTCCAATGAATAATGCTAGGTTAGAAAATTTAAAAGAAATGTTGTTCCAAGGAGGTAGAAATGGCTTTGAAAAATTATTATGGATACCTACTTCAAAGCCATATTATGTAACTAATAGTCTCTTTGATAAAAACTCTAATGCTTCTAAGGTTTTAGTTTTTTCTTCATGGGAAATGGTTCCAAAGATGATTGCAGGAATGATGACTTATGAGGTTGAAAGGCTTACAGTTGGCAAGTTATATAATAGTGAAACAGAAAAGGCAGGTAAAGGATATTTCACAGAAGATGTTAAAAGAAAGTTTCTTAGACCAAGACTTATAGAAGAAAGGACTCAAACTTTAACCTTAGCTTCAAAATCTTTAGCTGATATGTTTAATCCGTTAGAATACATAGGTAAAGACATAAAGGATATTAAGGTAGAATTAGAGAAAAAGGTAGCTGAGAAATTAAATGAAATTAAGACTAAGTGTGGAATCGGTGAGAGTCAAAGAGGAGATGTATCCTGGTATGTTGATGCTCCTCGCATTTGGGATGGAGAAAATTTAGAGGACAATCATGGGGATATGCCAATGGATGCAGCTAAGGTTATAACTAATATGATAATTGGTTCTCCAGCAGTGTGTGGAATGAGGATATTCAAAGATAATAATATGGCTGAAAAATTAGGAGAGCTATTTGTAAGTTTATTTAATAAACCAGAATCGATTGCAGCCGTTGATTTATTCTATGGAAAAAGAAGTGAAAGAACCTATTACAAGAATGTATTAGCTTACTTGGTAGATGGAAATATACAAGCTGTTCTAGATGAGTATTCCCATACTCTAGGAGTAAAAGCTTCAGATTTATTAGAACAAATTTCAGAAGGAATGAATCTTAGAACTTCTACTTCAGAAATAGATACCTATGATTCTTTTACAGGACAAAGAAAAAAATCAGGGCTTAGAGCTCATTTTGCAGTAGGATACTATAATGCAAAAGGTGATGACGAGAATATTCAACGTACTGAGAATATAAGAACGGCTTTTAATTCGCCCTTCAGACCCTTTGTCCTTGCAACTACATCCATAGGTCAGGAAGGCTTAGATTTTCATTTGAATTGCAGAAAAATAATACACTGGAATTTACCAGCTAACCCTATAGATTTGGAGCAAAGAGAAGGCAGAATTAATAGATTTAAGTGCTTAGCCATAAGGCAAAACATCGCTAAAAAATACGGAGACATAGCGTTTAGGCAAGATATATGGGAAGAGATGTTTAATGAAGCCAGCAAACAAGAAAAAGGTAATAACTCAGATTTAGTGCCTTATTGGAGTTTACCTAATACTGATGAGGATACAATTAAAATAGAGAGAATAGTCCCTATGTATCCAATGAGTAAAGATCAAGTAAAATATAATAGACTAATTAAAGTTCTATCTTTATATAGGCTTACTTTAGGACAACCTCGTCAAGAAGAACTTCTAAGTATACTAGGAAAAAGCTTTGAGCAGGCAGAGAATATAGATGATTTATTTATTAATTTAAGTCCATTTAAACGAAGAATTAGAGAAGTGGAAGACTAAGTGTGTTTTAGGTTTAATTTATCCTAAAATAGTATATAATATAATTATAGAAGGAGGTGTTTTTATGCAAGTAAATATTAATAATTTAGTTTCTATATCTGAAGCTAATCAAAATTTCTCTAAAGTTGCAAGAATGGTAGACGAAAATGGTGCAGCAGTTATACTTAAAAATAATGTGCCAAGGTATGTTTTAATAGATTATAGTAAGTTTCAGCAAGATACTATTGCAGATGATGCTACAGTAGAAGAAGCAGCAAATAATATTTTAAGTAAACATCTAAAGGCATTTGAGGAGTTGGCTAAATGAGACACCTAAGCAATCAGCAAATTATACATTTACATTCGGTAGCAATTAAAAAGACTGGTGGCTTAGATGGAATTAGAGATGAAGGGTTATTGGAGTCAGCAATAAATTCTCCATTTCAGTCATTTGCAGGCGAAGAATTATATCCATCTATACATTCTAAAGCTGCAAGGTTAGGCTTTAGTATTATTAATAACCATCCTTTCTTAGATGGGAACAAGAGAATAGGGATTTTAGTAATGATGGTGTTTTTAGATGTAAATGGAATTGAACTGCTCTGTAGTGATGAAGATGTTATAGACCTTGGATTAGGAGTTGCATCAGGAAAATACGATTCTGAATATATAAAAGAATGGATTATTACTTTTAGTAATAAGTAGAGGTGAATTTTATTGGTGGATTTTAAAAGTTACGGCTCGCCTCCACCAAATAAGAACTAGAATTTTTATACAATGAAAAGCCACTGATTTCAGTGGCTTTCAGTGTTTCTTGAGACAAACTATGGCAGAAGATTTTAAGTGGTATTGGTAGAATTATTGAAGTATATAATATTAATTAAAGAATTATCGGATGAACTTGGTAAGGGTTTTTCACATTCAAATCTTCAGAATATGAGAAATTTATATTTGTGTTATCCATTCGTATAGTTGATTATATTAAAATAATTAATATTAATTATCGGCAAATTATTATTGTCTTTTATACATTATAGTGATAATGTATAAATAATTGATGAACTATAATAAAAAAGGAGTTTATATTATGAATATTAAGTTAACATCTCTTTCAGATGCAAAGAAGGCGATAGAAAATTTGAATGAGACCACACTATCATCTCAATCAGAATGGAGTGCGTATCAGATTTTTGTACATTGTTCAAAAACTATCGAATATTCAATGACAGGCTATCCTTCCTTGAAGCCAGCTATTGTCAGAAATACAATTGGAAAGTTGGCAATTAATAAATTTCTTAAGCAGGGAGCTATGAAACACGATCTTCACGCTGATGTTCTTGGTTCTCCAGCAATTGAAAATAAAGGTTCTTTTGAAGAAGGGGTTCAGATTTTAGTAGCCTCAATTGAAAAATTCAGCTCGTATAAAGGAGAACTGAAATCACATCTTTTATTTGGAAAGTTAAGCAAAGAACAATATAACAGATATTTTGCTATTCATATTGCAGATCATTTATCTGTTTTTTAAGTAGTATATTTAATGCGCTGATTGATAGAATTTTAGATCAGAAGAATCCGTGATTATATCTGATATGGACTATCCAGTACCTAATATAAGACACATGGTTCTGGAGTTATACCAAAATACGAAGGCGAATTGGCTAATTTTTCAGAAGATGACTTGGATGTGTTGAATCAAGTAATTGATGTGTATGGAGGATATACTGGAAATCAATTAGAAAGTATTTGTCATCAAGAAAGCCCATGGAAGATTGCACGAGGTAGTTCAAAATCTTTTGAACCATCAAATGAGCCAATTAAAGATGTAGAGATTTTTAAATGTTATTCAGCGAGATTGTAAAATGGGAAAAAGAATTAAAAATACTACGGATAGGACTTCAGTCAGAAATACGTTTATTTGGAACGATTATTGGCAATATGTTTAGGGTTTATTTCGTAGACTATTATCATGATTTTGAGTTTGATAAATGAAGAAATACTAGAAATAAGAAGTACTGTGATTTTTGTGCAGTAAATTCAAAGTTATAACAAATTTAATAATGAATAATATAAGCCACTCATTTTGAGTGGCTTTTTTAGTATTGCTAAAGGACTTGAAAAAGATAATAAAAAGAAGCAAGCAACTGATACAGTAATAGAAGCTGAGCAAGGGCAAAGATTATCATCATTATTAATGTTTATAAATTAATAGATGATTTAATTCCGATTTTTACAATTTATGTTTGCAGCGATGGAGTAATATAATACTCAAGAAAGGCAATGAGGCCTAGTTTCAAAGAAGAAGCTAGGCCTTCTTTTTTTATAAAATTTATAGTTAGCTTGGGAGGAATATTAATATGAGCGAAACAAAAATTGATTTCTTATACCTAAATGAAGAAGACATGATTAAAGCTGGAGTTAAGGAAATGGCTGGCTGTGTAGAAGCTATGGAGGAAATGTTCAAGTTATTAAAAATTGGTGACTATCGTATGGGCGGTCCTAATGGAAATTCACATGGAGTTATGATGACTTTTCCAGAAGAATCTCAATTCCCTAACATGCCTAAAGACGGGCCAGATAGAAGATTTATGGCAATGCCTGCTTATTTAGGTGGCAAGTTTGATATGGCTGGAATGAAGTGGTATGGATCAAACGTAGAAAATAAGAGTAAAGGTCTTCCAAGATCAATACTTATGCTTACTTTAAATGATAAGGATACAGGAGCTCCTATTGCATATATGTCAGCTAATATCTTAAGTGCTTATAGAACAGGTGCAGTACCTGGTGTGGGAGTGAAATATTTTTCTAAAGAAGATTCTAAAGTAGTTGGAATTATCGGACCTGGTGTTATGAGTAAAACTGCATTTGCAGCAACTATAGCTGTTAGACCAGGAATTGAAACAGTTAAAATTAAAGGAAGAAGTAAAAAGTCAACAGATGGATTTGTAAATTATCTTAACGAGGAGTTTCCAGAAATTAAAGATATAAAAATTGTAGATACAATAGAAGATGCTGTTAGAGATAGTGATGTTGTACATATTGCTACATCAAGTCCAACTGGAGATATTAATGAATATCCATATATAAGTGAAGAATGGATTAAGCCAGGTGCAATATTATGTTGTCCAGCAGCAGCAAGATTTGATGATGATTTTATTTTAAATAGAGCTAGAACTGTTACTGATAATATTCAATTATATGAAGCCTGGGAGGAAGAAATGGACTTTCCTGCATATAATTCTATTCCTATTCCAGCAGTACACTGTATGGATTTAATTTCAGAAGGTAAAATGAGCAAAGAAAAAATTGATGATTTAGGAGATGTGTTAATTGGAAAGGTTCCAGTGCATCGTGAAAAAGATGAAATCATTATTTATTCAGTTGGGGGAATGCCAATAGAAGACGTTGCATGGGGATCTATAGTTTATAGAAATGCCATTGAGAAAGGAATCGGGACTAAGTTAAATCTTTGGGATGAGCCACAATTAGCTTAGGCACAATTATTAGAATTGAAAGGAGAGCTTTGTATGAGAATTGAAAATCATCCAATTTTAGGTGAGCCTAATAAAGGACGTTTAGTGAATTTTGAATTTGATGGGAAAACGTTTGAAGGATATGAAGGAGAACCAATAGCAGCAGCATTAAGGGCTGCTGGTGTATTAGTTCATAGACATACTAAAAAAGGATCACCAAGAGGTATATTCTGCGCTATTGGCAGATGTACAGATTGCGTTATGGTAGTTGATGGTAAACCAAATGTAAGAACTTGCGTTACTCCTTTAGTTGAAGGTATGAAGGTTCAAACACAATATGGTGTTTCAGCTGAAAAAGAAGCATAAAAATTTTTATGAAAGGAAGCGTTAGTTGAATGAAAAGATATGATGTGATAGTAGTTGGAGCAGGACCAGCAGGACTTTCAGCTGCTATAGAAGCTGCAAAAAGAGGACTAAAGGTTGTTGTGTTTGATGAAAATTCTAAGCCAGGTGGACAGTTATTTAAGCAAATACACAAGTTTTTTGGATCAAAAGAGCATAGAGCAAAAATTAGAGGTTTTAAAATAGGTGAGGAACTGTTACAAGAATCAAATGATGTTGGAGTAGAAGTTGTTTTAAATGCTATAGTAATTGGTCTTTATTTAGATAAGGAAGTTACTGTAAAGATAGAAGATGAAGTGGTTCATTATAAGGCTGATGCAGTAATAATTGCAACCGGTGCATCTGAAAATATGGTTACTTTTGATGGATGGACACTTCCAGGCGTTATTGGAGCAGGTGCAGCACAAACAATGATGAATCTTCATGGAGTACAGCCAGGAAATAAAATACTTATGCTTGGAAGTGGAAATGTTGGTGTAGTTGTTGGATATCAACTTTTACAATCAGGATGTGAAGTAGTTGGAATAGTAGATGCAGCACCTAAGATTGGTGGATATGGTGTTCATGCTGCAAAAATAGCTAGATGCGGGGTTCCATTCTATTTATCCCACACTATTATAAAGGCAGAAGGAGAAGAATTTGTAACTGGAGTTACTATTGGTGAAGTTGACAATAGATGGCAGATAATACCTGGAACAGAAAAACATTTTGATGTTGATACTATATGCCTTGCAGTAGGTCTTTCGCCTATGTCACAGCTTTCTAAAATGGCTGGCTGCATCATGGAGGAGAATCCTAAAAAGGGTGGATATGTTCCTGTATGTAATGAATATGGTGAAACTTCAATTAAGGGAATATTTGCAGCAGGCGATGTTTCAGGAATTGAAGAAGCAAGTTCAGCTATGATAGAAGGAAGAATTGCTGGGGTAGCTGCATCTTATAGATTAGGATTTATTGAAAAAGAAGAATTAGAAGCAAAAACTGAAGAATTGGAAAAAGCATTATCTAGTTTAAGACAAGGAATGTTTGGACCAGAAAATAAAGGAAAAGATATAGAAAAAACAGATGAAGGTTTTGAGGTTTCAAAGAATTTGCTTAAGAAAGGATATTTAACTGATGAAGAAGTTACAAAATATCCAGGGGTTAAGTCTATGAAGGGAATTCATCCAGTTATAGAATGTTCGCAAAATATTCCTTGTAATCCATGTCAAGATGCATGTCCAAAAAACTGTATTAAGATTGGAGCAAATATTACCTCTCTTCCAGTTGTTGATGAAAATTCAACATGTATTGGCTGTGGTATGTGTGTAGCATCTTGTTCTGGTCAATCAATTTTCCTTGTGAATGAAGACTTTGAAGAAGGTTATACTTCAATAACACTTCCATATGAATTTTTACCACTACCAGAAAAAGGTGCAAAAGGCATTGGTTTAGATAGAAGTGGAAAAGAAACATGTGAGGTGGAAGTAGTAGAAGTTAAATCTGTTAAAGCCTTTGACAACACAAATTTATTAACAATAAAGGTTCCCAGTGAAATGGGTATGAAAGTAAGATTTTTTAAGCAGGCATAGGAGGTAAGATTATGAGTAAAGTAAATGATAGATCAAGAGATATAGGTAAATTCATTCCGCAGCTTGATGACAATATAATAATTTGCCGCTGCGAAGAAATAACAAAAGGCGAAATACGAAGAGCAGTACATGATGGTATGTTTACCATAACTGAAATTAGAAGATATTTAAGAACTGGTATGGGTCTTTGTCAAGGGCAAACCTGTGGTAAATTGGTTAATGGGATTGTAGCAAGAGAGCTTAAAATATCGCCTTTAGAATTAGAACCATCAGTATCACGTGCGCCTATGAGACCAATAGAAATGGAAGTCTTCGGAAATGAACAAAGGGGGGAATAACATGAAAAATAATGCAGATGTAATAATTATCGGAAGTGGTGTAATTGGAAATGCAGCAGCATATTACTTATCAAAAAAAGGCCATTCTGTTATTGTCCTAGATAAAGGTGACAGTGTTGGAGATGGTGGTTCAACAAGAAATGGAGGAGGAGTTCGTCAATCAGGACGTGATAAAAGAGAACTTCCACTTGCGATGTATGGCATAAAAAACTTATGGCCTAACCTTTCAGAAGAACTAGGAGTGGATGTGGAATATTACCAAAAAGGAAATTTAAGACTTGGGAAAACACCTGAGCATATGAAGATATTAACAAATATTGCTAAGAATGCGGAGGATTGTGGACTTGATGTAAACATAATATCAGGAGATGAAGTAAGAGAAATCAATCCATATCTTTCAGAGGAAGTTATAGGGGCAAGCTGGTGCCCTACTGATGGACATGCTAATCCTTTAACAACAACTTTAGGCTACTATCGTAAAGCAAGAGAATTAGGTGCTCGTTTTATTACAGGGGAAGAAGTTATTGAAATTAGAAAAATAAAAGGAAAAGCAAGACAGGTAGTAACTAAAAATAATGTGTATGAAGGAAATCATATAATTTTAGCAGCAGGTTATGAAAGCCGAAAGCTAGCTGCTACCGTGGGGATTGATATTCCAATGAATCAGGTTCTGTTAGAAGTTCTTGTTACAGAAGCTCAAAAGCCAATGTTTTATCAAATGCTTGGTACTGCAGAGGCAGATTTTTATGGGCATCAAAGTAAACATGGTTCCTTTGTATTTGGTGGTTCATCAGGTTATGAATCTTTAAATAAAGATAATGGAACCCCAACTACGGCAAGTATTACAGCTTCATGTATATGTAGAGGAATAATAAAATATTTTCCAGATTTAAAAGATGCTAAAATAGTACGTACCTGGGCTGGTTGGATAGATGATTGTAAAGATCATGTACCTGTCATAAGTCATGTAGAAGAAGTTCCTGGACTTATACTTGCATGTGCATTTTGTGGACATGGCTTTGGAATATCTCCAACAGTAGGTATGCTGTTATCAGAAATGGTAGAAGGAAATGGAACTACTCTTGATATAAGTGCCTTCCGTTATGATAGATTTAAAGCTAAGATTTAGATATTAAATAATCAAAGATCAATTATTAAGTAATTTGAAGACTAAAGTTGATTTTTTAGTATGAGATTTTTTATAAATAGTATTAAAGAAGGAGAATTAATATGGATTTAACAAGAACAAATTATTCATCAGGTGCTCCCTTAGAAGAAAAAACAGGATATTCTAGAATGGTAAAGGTTGGTCCATTTGTTTATATTGGGGGAACTACTTCTGTACAACCTGATGGTACAGTCTATGGCGAGGACAGTGCTTATGAGCAGACAAAATATATTTTAGAAAAGCTAGTGAAATTGCTAGAGAAATCAGGTTCTAAAAAAGAAGAAGTAATTAGAATAAAAGGTTATACAACTGATATGAAGTATGGAGCTGAAATTGCAAGAGCTTATTCAGAAATTTTTCATGATATCAAACCGCTTTTTACAATGGTAGGTACTCCTATGCTTAATAGACCATCTCAGTTAGTTGAAATTGAAATGGATGCAGTTATTGACCATTCATAATATAATTTCTATTCTTTAAAAGGTGATGTACTATCCGCAATATAGATAGTATATCACCTTTTGAAATTGTAGTATAAACCTATATACCTCAACAACTTTATATTAAAATTTAATAAGATTAGAAATAATAATTGATTTAGTTCCGATTTTTACAATTTTTATTTTCATACATGGAGTAATCTAATACTTAAGAAAGACAAAGAGGTCTAGTTTCGAAGAAGAAACTAGACCTCTTTTTTACAATGGTTGGTAATCCTATGCTTAATAGACCTTCTTAGTTAGTTAAAATTTAAATGGATGCAGAAGGAATGATAAAACTTTATTTGCTGAATATAATTAAAAATAATTTTATTCCTGCATAGCTATTGAAAATGTATTTTCAACCTCAAGTAAATAATATATAGTTAATATAAATAGTTATATTTTAAGTAATAATGTACAGATGGTTTTACAAATTCAAGGAAGTTTAATTTACTTAAGAAAAGAAGAGGAGTGAATGAGATATGATGGGAGAAATAAAAGAAAATATTATTAGACCTAAGCAGCCATACTTTGTAATGACTACATCTCATTATTATAAGGCAGTTATAATGAACTATGGAATTTCTCATTTCTACTGTTTCCAGAAAGAAGATATTATAGAAAGGCCTTTTATCGCAGTACCAGATGGATGTATTGATATACTATTCTGTTGTGATGATAAGACCCCATATGCACATGTATGCGGAACAGTTCTTCGTCCAACATTAACCCATAATACTGAAAATAAATATTTCTTTGGAGTAAGATTTTTACCAGGAAGTCCATTTAAATTTAAAAATATAACCATGTCAGATTTGGTTGAACAAGAAATTCCATTTTTAGAAGTGATAAAAGATAACGAGCTGTTTGAAAAAATTACTTCAAGCAAAGATTTTAACTATCAGATACAGGTGTTTTTAGAAAGATATATAAAGTTTTATGCTAATTTTAAAGAAATAAATAAATATAAGGATTTAAAGAAATATATGCTGAATAACATTATGCAGACGGCAGGAAAAATTAAAATTAACGAACTTGCAGAGGCAACGGGATATTCAGTTAGATATATAAATAAGACATTTTCTCAAGAGTTTGGATTATCACCGAAAGTATTTTGTAAACTTATGAGGTTTCAATATTTATTAAGTACTTTAAATGAGCTAGATAAAGATATGATTCAATCTAATTTGACGCAGATTTCTATGGAGTTAGGTTATTATGATCAATCTCATATGATTAAAGATTTTCACGAATTTACAAATACAACACCCAAGATGTATATAAAGTCATTAAAAGAAGTCGAATATAAAAAACGAATAATTATTATATAATGAATGAAAAGTAAAAGGAATATTCAGAGCAATATACGTGCTTTGAGTATTCCTTTTACTAATATCATGTGGAATTATATGAAAAATCATAGTCGTCTTTAATAAGTTTTAAAGAAAAACCATATAGATTCTAAAATGATTCTTATAAGTAAGCTGCTTCATTTTTTTTAATATGCCTAACCTATCTCCAACTGTGGAACAGGGTTTCTAAAGAATTTTGTAACACCTGCTAAATATAAGCCGCCGACTAACAGCCAAATTGATCCAATTAAATGTGCGTTTGCATCTAGATTAACAAAAATCCACATAGTTACTGCCAAGCCAATCATAGGACATATTCCATAATTTATTATTTTCTTTTTTAAGTTGATTGGTTCATCATTTTTAAGTAAAAATTTACTGATTACCGCAAGGTTTAATAAAATAAAACCTAATAAGGCACCAAAACTTACGATTGAAGTTATAAATTCAAGAGAACAAAACAGTGAAATAGGTGTTATAATGATTCCAACTAATACCGTAGCAACTACAGGACTTTGAGTTTTTTTACTAACATAGGCCAATTGCTTTGGCAACACTCCGTCTCTTCCCATTGCAAAAAGCACTCTTGCAACCGCTACTTGAGAAGCTTGTGTTGTTGCTATTCCAAAGGAAACAATTAATGTAATTGTTGTTAATATATTAAGCCATGTACCACCTACAAAGGTAACAACATCTGTAAAAGCAGTATCAGGATTTAAGTCTTGATAATTTGGATATGCCATTCCTGCAAAAAAAGTGGTTCCAATAAATATTAATCCAATAATCAAAATTGAAAGTATAATTGCTTTTCCTACAGCTTTTTCTGGATTAATAGTTTCCTCTGCTAATGTACTAATAGCATCAAATCCTAAATAGCTAAGAACAACAATACCTGTTGCCTTAAGAATACTAGATAAGTCAAATTGCGCAGGATTATAAAATGAAATCATGTTAAAATGAATAGTTCCATTAAGTAAAAGTCTGATAATACATCCTATAAAGGCTACTATTACGACAATCTGCAATGCAAATAGTATCCAGCTACATTTAGACATCAAATCTACACCTAAAACATTAATTGTCGTACTAAAGATGATAAACACTAGTATCCAAATCCAAGCTGGAATCGAATGTATAAGAGAATTACCATAGATACTTCCGATAATAACAACAGTTGCAGGCATTAAGAAATAATCTAATAATATAGCCCAACCTGTTAGAAAACCTAATGCAGGCGATACGCCTTTCTGAACATATACATATACAGAACCTGCTGTTGGAAATTTTTGTGACATGACCCTGTAACTCATTCCGGTAAAGAACATAGCCACCATTCCTATTAAATAACACAATGCAACCATTCCGCCAGATGGCTGTAAATATACGCCATACATTCCGGCTGGAGCTAGAGGTATCATAAATACCAGACCAAAAATTACCAAATCACTTGTTTTTAAAGTTCGTTTTAATTTTCTGTGTTCCATAATAAATTCCTCCATTTTTATATACTAAATTATAAAAAGCAATGGTATTCTGCTTAGCAGAGCACCATTGCTCTAAATTCAATAAAAATAATATTTAATTATATGTTTGTAAGAAGCTTCTTTCTACATAATAACAGATTTGAATCTTTAAAGAATTGTAAATTTCGGAACAAAAGAATTGGTTACTATTTTATCAGTAAAACACTATATTGAATTAAAGTTCCGATTTTTACAATAAATCTATTGTAAAACTATTATAATTAAAAGAAGAGAAAATATTTTTTTATTCTTTATGATAAAGTTAAGAATATGAGGAATTTATACTAGGAAGTTTTTTCATATGCAATTAGATTTTAAAAAATCAAATAAATCAAAGAAAGTCCAATGAAGGAATAGCAAACTTTATTGGACTTTTATTATTAAAAAGATTGGGAGCGTGGTAAGTCATGACTAATTTTAAAAAATTGTATAATCAAAGGAAAGAGGATAAAAATCTTTTATCTATTAGCATTATTTTGGGAGTCATATTATTTATACATGGTATTGCTTCAAAGGAATTCTTGGAGTCAGCAATTATTATTTTATATATTGGAATAATTACTTATTTATTTTCAAAAAATTATAGGGTAATAAAAGTATGTAAAAACAAACTAAAACAGGAAAATGATAACAAGAAGAGTTTGCTTAAAAATATTTCTGTTACTTCAGAAGGCGTTCAAAGCGCATTAAATAAAGTCATGGAAATCATAAATGATTCTAATTTGAGCTTCGGTGAAGTGAATAAAATTATAGATAATATCTCGCAAAGTACAGAAATACAGGCTAAAGTTACTAAAGATGGAGAAAATGTTGCAGTAGAACTTGGAGAAATTATTGATAATATTAAAAAATATATTTATTCTGTTAATAAAGAAATTGATGGTGTAATTATTTTTAAAGATGAAGCAAGTCAGACCATTGAGAGTTTAATAAATAAAACCAAAGTAAGTGGAAATTCAATGCAAGAAATTTATGATCTTATTCATAGAACAAATGATAATGCAGCAGAAATAAATGAAGCCAGCAATATGATAAAAGGGATATCAAAACAAATTAATTTACTTGCTTTAAATGCAGCAATAGAAGCAGAAAGAGCGGGGGAGGCTGGGAAAGGTTTCTCTGTTGTAGCAGCAGAAATTAGAAAATTGGCTGAACAGACAACTGAATCGGTAAAGAAAATTGATGAAATTGTGCATAATCTTCAAAGTAAATCAGATGGTGCTGTAAAAGCTATAGGGGTGGTTAAAGAAGAATTTAATAATCAGTTTCTTATAGTAGAAGACACAATAGAAAAATTTACTGGAATTAACAATGAAATTGATGAAATTAAATACATAATAGATAAAATTAATGAAGCTGGAATAGATATGGCGACTAAAAAAGAAAAAGTACTTCAAATTATGTGTGATTTATCGGCTATAACACAAGAAAATTTGGCTTGTACTGAAGAAGCCGTTGCAACAACAGAAGAATTTTCTAATTCTATGAGTGAAGTAGTAAAACACTCAAAAGAATCTACTAATTATATAATTAAATCCATGAATGATGCTGCAAACATAGATAGTGAACAAGGATGTTTTTTTTATCGCCATAATATAAACGGTGTAATGAAATATGTAAGTCCTTCTATAAAAAATCTTTTAGGATATACAGAAAAAGAGTTTTTAACAGATTTCACTAAGTTCCTTACAGATAATCCAATTAACAATCAAGGGGAGCAATACACAGCCCTATCTATTCAGGGTGTTAAGCAACCTTCATACCATATAGAAGTATTCAATAAAGATGGGCAACGAATAAAGTTTGAAGTAACAGAATTTCCTGTATTCAATAAAGAAGGAGAGGTTGTTGCAGTTGAAGGAATATGTATAAATTTATAAAAATAATAATTGACTATCTTTATTGTCAGTGTATATAATATGAGTATGGAACAAAAACATTTAGTGTTTTTATCGGGAAGGTGCTAGCACCATCCCGATTTTTTGCTTTAATATAATAAAATTTTAATTGATTTAATTTTCCAATATGGACTCCAAAAATAAGAGGTGAATATGACACAAAGAAATATGATTATAAATAAGAAAAAAAGAGAACGACTAAAAATTAGCAATATAAATGATTTTAAGGATGCATTAAAAAGAGATGGATATATTATAAATGAATTCGATGATCAAAATTTTAAAGAGAAAATGACACAGACTTTTAAACTTGATAATAGCGTAATAGAGAGGCTATATAATTGCCTTGAGGAAGCTGCTATTACTTATAGAGCAGATAATGCACGCGACTTTATTGATTATATAGAAAAAATGATATTGTTTGAAAATGAACATAATAAACTATGTGAAAAAATAAGTGAAGTAAAAAAACTAATTATAGATAGAATTGAATATGAACGAGAGATGAGCTCTCAAGATAATGTTTATGATATCCAAAAAGCCATAGAAGAAATAAAAAGTAAAATATCTATAATAAGAATAAGTAAAGAAGAAAAAGCAAGATTAGAGGATTTAGAAAAGGAATTAGATAAAGATTATCTTTATGCAAAAGATATTGAACTATTGAAAAAAATGGTTATTATTAAAAAAGAAAGCGTAAACGAAAAATATAACGCTAAAACAAAAATAAAGACTATATCAATAGAAATACCGAAGCATATAAGTTGTCATTATATTAAACCAAAGAAGGGTTCTGTAGAGTATCACCATCATTTAAAAAGTGACATACCAAGAATGCAACGTTTAATAAAGAATCTAAATAAATATATGAAACCTTACGGAAATGAAAAAGCAACTTTTAAAATAGATCAAAGCAAAGCATTACAGGACACTATAAATATAGCCGTAGCAGTATTTGATAATAAGGAGTTTAAAGCAATAAGTGGTAGTAATAATATAACAAATTATTGTACCGAACCACCACAAGATTCTGCAATTTTTGAAAGTTGTAAAGTTAATAAATTAGGTAAATTAGGTATAGGATATAACAGAATCTTTGATAGTGAAAAAAAGATATTAGAAGAAATACATAGGCAAATAGAAGCAAAAGTATTAAAGAATGAAGGAAATCTTATTTTGTATAGTAAATGGGAGCCCTGTCCAAGCTGTTATTTTGTAATTAGTCAGTTTTGTAAGTATCATCCTGATATAAAAGTGCAGGTGAAATATGATAAAAAGTATGGTGAATAACAGATTTAGGCTTTTGGATATGTGTATAAAGATTTAGGTTGATTTAAAATTAAAATATGATTGAAATATAAGATATGTAAAATATTAAATCAATAGGAGATAAAAGTGGAAGAACATATTAAAATCATATATCCTACATATGTTAATGAATTTAAGTGTGTTGGAGGAAACTGTGAAGATAACTGTTGCAATAGCTGGAATATACATATTGATAAAATCACCTTTAAGCAATATGAGAATGTTCAAGATAAAAAATTTCATAAACTCCTTAATAAAAATATCTTTATAAAGGATAAATGTAAGAATGATAATATAGATTATGGCCAAATAAAATTGAAAAATGGTAAGAATTGTCCTTTTCTAAGTAAAAATAAGTACTGTGTTATTCAATCTAAACTTGGAAAAGAATACTTATCAAATGTCTGTGCAAATTATCCAAGAGTTGTAAATAAAGTAAATGATTATTATGAAATGTCCCTCGATGTTTCCTGCATTGAGGTAGCAAGAATTATACTTTTAAAAGAAGAAGGAATAGAATTTGAAGAAGGCGAAAAAGCTCTAGGGAAGTATACTTTATCCATGAAGATAGATACTAATGACAAGATGTTTGACTATACAAATTTTAAATACATAAAAGAAATAAGAGAAATTAGCATTAATATTATAAAAAATAGAAACTATGAATTGAGCGAAAGATTATATATGCTTGGATCTTTTTTAGAAATTACACGAAAAGAATTATGTTATAACTACAACGAAGTAATTGAATTTGTAAATACATATAATATTAAGTCTTTTAGTGGTGAATTTAAAAGAGATAAAACAAATTACATGCTTCAGGTATCATTTTATAAAAAAATGTTGGATAAACTAAATGTCTTTGAAAACTGTAATAGTAATCTTTCTAAATTTAATATAATAAAAGTTATATTAGGAAACAACTGTAACAGTAATTATTTTATATCAAGTATAGAAAAAGTTATATCAGGATTTAGATTTAATGAACATAAGAGTTTAATGGAAAACTCTGAGCTATACCTAAATGCTTATGATATATGCGAAGAGAATATCTTTGGAAAATACAGCTACATTTTTGAAAATTATTTAGTTAATCACATGTTTAAGGAGCTTTTTCCATTTTCAGAAAGTGATGTAATATTTGATAGCTATATTATGATGCTTGTTAGATTCTCTTATATAAGATTTTACCTAGTTGGGCAATATCTTTATAATGGGGAAATTTCAAAGGAAAATATAATAAGATCAATTCAAAGCTTAACAAAAGAAATTGAACATGACGAAACTTATTTAAAAGATATTCTTAAGTTTTTAAAAGAAAATGAACTAGATAATAAAAGATTTGCCAGAATACTTTTGTGATTTGTAGATTACATTTTGCCTTCATTAGAAAATTCACGATAATTTCTCGTGAATTTTTTTTTAGTTTATAAGCGCAGAGAATGTAGATATAAGTCGTATTAAACTGAATGATAAATATTGCTTTTATGGACAAGGACTAATATAATTTAAATTATAAAAATCTAAAATGTTTTAGATTTTTATAAAACATTTATTTGAATTCATTGTATTTAAAAATTTAAAAAGAAATGAGGATGTCTTTATGAACAGAAAAAAATTGCAAAAGTTAATGTCATGTTTAGTGACTGGAATGATAGTTACGACACTAATCAATCCAAGCACTGTGTTTGCAGAAGAAATAACTCAAAGTGGACAATCATCTACAAGTACTGGAAAGGAATCAACAATAAAAGCTAAAGATCGTGTATCCGTGCATGACCCTTCTATAATAAAGGATGGTAATTCATATTATGTATTCGGTTCACATATAGAAGGAGCAAAATCTACAGATTTGATGAATTGGACAAAATTCACTAATAGTTACACTACACCTAATAATGTTATATTTGGAGATTTATCAAAAAACTTAGCTGGTTCTTTTGCGTGGGCTGGTGAAAACGATTCAGATTCCAAAGGGGGCTATTCTGTATGGGCACCTAGTGTTATTTGGAATAAGGATTATGTGAATAAAGATGGAAAAATAGGGGCATATATGATGTATTATTGTACCTCTTCAACTTATAAGCGCTCAGCTATAGGTTATGCTGTATCACAAAATATAGAAGGTCCATATACTTATGTAGATACTATTTTATATTCTGGCTTTACGAAATCAGATGCTTATGATGCTGGAAGTAGCAAAAATACTAATTATCTAAATACAAATATTAAAAATCTAATAAGCAATGGCACATTAACAGGGTCAAATTCGAAATGGTTTACAGAAGATGGCGGATATAATACAAGCTATGCTCCTAATGCTATAGATCCTGAATTATTTTATGATAAGGATGGAACACTTTGGATGAATTATGGTTCTTGGTCTGGTGGAACATATATTTTAAAAATGGGTAAAAAGACAGGAACTCCAATATATCCAGGAAAAGATGAGAATACCGATACAAGTAATCTTACTGATAGATATTTTGGAACTAGGATATCAGGTGGATATACTAAATCGGGTGAAGGTGGAGAAATAGTTTATGATGAGGCAACAGGTTATTATTATTTATATGAATCTTATGCTGGTTTAGCTGCAAATGGTGGATATAATATTAGAATGTTTAGATCAAAGAATCCAAATGGTCCATATTTAGATGCGGCTGGAAACAATGCTGCTCTGCCAGGTAATGTAGATAATGCTTATTGTGGTATTAAACTTATTAGTAATTACAAATTAGATTGTTTAGACGTAGGATATAAAGCAGCTGGACACAATTCTTCATTTATTGATTCAGATGGACAAATGTATCTTGTTTATCATACAAGATTTAATGGAGGTACAGAGGAACATCAAGTTAGAGTTCATCAAATGTTTATAAACGAAGAAGGATGGCCAGTAGTAGCACCTTATGAATATAGTGGTGATAAAATTTCTAAAGGCGGATATTCAAAGGATGAAGTTGTTGGCTACTATCAATTTATAAACCATGGTAATGCAAACACTTCTGCAATGTCAGATACATTAACTGTAAAACTAAATTCAGATTACACGGTAACTGGTGATGTAACTGGTACTTGGAGCATGAAAGATAGCTCATATTATATGAATGTTACTATAGATGGAGTAACTTATAAAGGAGTTTTCTTTAAAGAACAAGATGAATCTAAAAATGTATCTAAAGTAATGACATTTACTGCTGTTGGTAGTAATAATCAATGTATTTGGGGAAGTAAGCTTGATTTAAAAGATAGTGAAGCAGTTAAGTATGCAGCTGGTCCTTTAGAGAGTAAAATTCCAAGTAGCACAAAAACAAATATAACATTACCTACAGTAGGTGCATATGATACAACTATTTCATGGTATTCAAATTCTCCAAGTGTTTTTAGTAGTCAAGGAGTAAATCGTACAAATAAAGATGAAAATGTAATACTTACAGCTAAAATATCTAAAGGTAAAGAAATTTATACTAAAACATTTAATGTTCTTGTTAAGGGAAAATTAGATAAGCTTAATGTTACACCAAGTTATAAATACGATTTTAGTACATTAAATACATCTGAAGTTGTAAATAGCGGAAGCAAAGGTGGAAAAGCAACTTTAGTAGGGGCAGCATCTATTTTAGAAGACACAAATAGAGGAAAAGTACTTAATATAAAAAATGCAAAGGGAGCTATAAAAACTAACTATTTAGCGTTGCCAAGTGACACATTTAGTGGAATTACAAATAACGGATATACAGTAGGTATGTGGGTAAACGTAGATACTACAGATCCTAACTATTTTGAACATAGTGCATTGTTTGAGGCAAATGGTGGTGTTAAATTCCCTATTACTAGAATAAGTGCAAACTTATACTCTAGAATTAATGCTAATGGTGCATTTGCAGATGCAACAGAAATTACAAAACCATTAAAAGCAAATACATGGCAATATGTAACTTATACAGTAAATTCAGAAGGCATTGTTGTATATGTGGATGGTAATGAAGTTTCAAGAGTTCAAAAAGATTTAGCAGCATGCTTTACAAATGACTTTCTTTCAAATATGATTGATGTTAGAGTTGGAAGTGGTAATATTTGGGGAGATGCAGATATATCAAATGCAAAATTTGATAATGTATCCATATATAATACTGCATTAACGGATAAGGAAGTTGAAGCTCTTTATAATCAAGAAATATCAATTATAACTAAGTAAATAATGATATTTCAATTTATAATAAACTAAATCAAAAAGCTTAAAGTAGAATTTTTTTTACTTTAAGCTTTTTATGTATCTATAAAATTACATAACCATTTTTAATTTAATTTAATTATTATGAAAACTATGATTAGAAAGTTATAAGAAAACTACAGCATATAATTAATTAATCTATAAATATATTATTGGATGTATTTTAATTTATGGTACAATAAAGCAAAAAGGGGTAGAGTATGAAATATCAAGTTCGAGAAAAGTTATTTTCATTCACTGATGATTTTACTATTAAAAATGAGTACGATGAATCTATATTTAATGTAAGAGGAAAGTTTTTATCACTTGGTCACAAGCTTAACCTTGAAGATTTAAATGGTAATTCACTTTATTATATTGAGCAAAAACTTCTTAGGTTTCTTCCTGAATATTATATATATGATTCAAAAGGCAATCAGGCTGCTAAAATAAAGAAACAATTCACATTTTTTAAACCTAAATTTATAATCGAAAGTAATTATGGATATTATGAGCTAAATGGAAATATATTTGATCATGATTTTGAAATTACTAAAAATAATTCTATTTGTGCAGTGATTAGTAAAAAGTGGTTTTCTTTATCATGTACCTATGGTATTGATATTGATGAAAATGAAGACCATGCTTTTATACTTTCACTTATTATAGTTTTGGATAAAGTTATGGATGATCAACAAAGTAACTCCTCTATGCTACCTTTCGAGTGATCTTTAGATATGATGAAGCACTGATGCTATTTTATTAATTAGGTCTTTTGAAAATATAATACGATAGTATAAATTGTGGATGTAAAGGGAAATACTTAAATATCTATATAGAAAGAGATAATTTGAGGTGAAGTATGAGTAAGGAAGTAAGAAGGGGATATGTACCCACAGATGCAAAAGAATTTAGTGATAAAAATTTAGAGTTAATAAAAAGAGCGCAATCTGATGTATTTATGCTTTTAGAAAGAGGATACCCAATCAAAAGCGCATCAACCTTTGTAGGTAATCATTATTTATTATCTGAGAGACAAAGATTAGCAATTGTAAGGTCGACTTCTCAATCAGAGAATATTATAAAACGTAATAATAAATTACTTAAAAGCGATTTTGAAGGGAAAATAGTTTATATTGATGGATTAAATCTTATTATCACCTTAGAAGTTGCCTTGTCTGAATCTACAGTGCTTAAATGTATGGATGGTACTATAAGAGATTTGGCTGGACTTAGAGGAACATATAAACTTATTGATAAGACAGATATAGCAATAGAATTTATTGGCGAAAAACTAGCAGAAATGGAAATAAGCGAAGTTAATTTTTATTTAGATTCACCTGTATCAAATACAGGAAAATTAAAGCAGAGAATTTTAGAATTATTAGCTAAGTATTCGTATGAGGTAAAAGTAGAATTAGTCAATAATGCAGATGTTATTTTAGAAACTAAGAGTTGCGTAATAACAAGTGATGCAATTATTCTAAATAAGTGTAAAAGCTGGATAAATTTTGCATATGATGTTGTTTTAGAGAAGCTACCTAATTTTAAATATATAGATTTGAAAATGAATAAGGCACATGAAAATAAATAACAAGGCAAACAATTTGTTTGCCTAATTTTATTGGATTTAAATTTTTTTATACACAAGTCTCCATTAAATTGCTTGATAATAAGTTTTATAAAGAAGAAACAGAAGAAGATTATATATAAAAGTTACTAATACATAGAGTTATTTTATTTGATTAAAAGCTATTAGAATAATATATATATAAATTAGAGAAATATATGTCAATCGATTGATATATATTTGTTATCTGTATATAATAGAGTGTAAGAACAACAATTAGTAAACGTGTACAAAATAATAATTATAAATTATTATCTATTTATGTAAAAATAGTATTATGGAATACTGTATTATTCAATTAAAAAATTATGTGGAGGTATTTGATATGTGTAATTCAATAATAAGCAACTGGAATGAAGATGAGTTAAGAGAACTTTATCAATCAATATATAATAATAATGAAGCTTATGAACAACTTATCTTAAGTCTTAAATCGTATTATAAGCTCAGACCTTTAAATTTAAAGAAAAGAGATATGGAAGAAGAACAGTGGATTCAAAAGAGAGATACTGTTGGAATGATGCTTTACGTGGATTTATTTGCAGGGAATCTAAAGAAATTGGCTAAAAAGGCTAGTTATTTTAAGTCTCTTGGAATTACATTGGTTCATCTTATGCCACTTTTAAAACCGAGAGAAGGACAAAATGACGGTGGGTATGCAGTAGAAAGTTACAGAGAAATTGATCCCAAACTAGGAAATATGGACGATTTTCAAAAGGTAATTGATGCTTTTCATAATAGTGGTATTAGAGTATGTATTGACTTTGTTATGAATCATACTGCAAAGGAACATGAATGGGCGCAGAAGGCGGTGCAAGGAATTAAACCTTATGATGAATTTTACTTAATGTATGATTCAGATGAAATTCCTAGAGATTACGAGCAAACTGTTCCACAAGTATTTCCAAAGGTATCTCCAGGAAATTTTACTTACTATCAGTGTTACAATAAGTGGATATTTACATCTTTCTATGAGTTTCAATGGGATCTAAATTATGCAAATCCACTTGTATTTAATGCTATGGCGGAGAATATGTTATATTTCACCAATATAGGAATAGATCTTATAAGATTAGATGCAATACCTTTTATATGGAAACAACTTGGAACCAACTGTAGAAATCTACCAAATGTACATAAATTATTACGAATGCTTCAGATTATTGTCAAAATGATTGCACCATCATCAGCAATATTAGGAGAAGCAATTGTAGAACCTAATGAAATTGTCAAGTATTTTGGGCAGGATGATAAAATAGAATGTAATCTTTTGTACAATGCATCTTACATGGTAGATATATGGAATGCAATTGCTACTAGGGATGGAAGATGTTTAAGTCATTCCGTAAATAGATATGTTCCAAAGGAAACTTGCTGGATTAATTATGCACGATGTCATGATGATATTGGTTGGGGAATTGAAGATAATGTTCTTAGAGGATTGGGCTTTGATCCATATAATCATAAACAGTTTTTAATAAATTTTTATAATGGATCCATTCAAGATAGCTTTGCGAGAGGACGGCTGTATGAATTTAATCCAGAAGATATGGATGCTAGGAATACAGGCACACTTGCAAGCTTGGCAGGGCTTGAAAAGGCAGTATATGAAAGTGATGATTATCAAAAGGAGATAGCGATTAATCGTATAAAACTTATTCATGCAATTATTTTATTATCCAAGGGAGTACCAATGATATATAGCGGTGATGAAATTGGGGCGTTAAATAACTATAGCTATGAGCACAATAGTGATAAATCACATGATTCAAGATGGCTACATAGAGGAGTATTTGATTGGAATAAAGGAATTTCAAAGGATCCAATAAAGAGTAAAGTTTATGAGGATACAAAACAATTAATCAAATTAAGAAAACAATTTCCAATATTTGATGGGAAAATTAATCAGATAAATATGCAATTATTCAATAAACATGTTTTTGGATTTATTAGAATATCCGAAGGCAGCGAACTTAAACCTGTTATTGCACTTTTCAATTTTTCTGAGGAGAATCAGTTGGTTGGCACCTACGATATTAAACAAAATCAAATATATGGTATAAAAACTGATCTTCTTCAAGGTAAAACAATCAACTTGGATGAGGAAACAATTTTACTTAGACCATTAGAATTTCTAATAATGCAATAATAAAAGGTAATAAAAATAATGAATTACAACAAAAATACTTTTAAATATATATTCTTAAGACTAAAAACATATAAGATATAAACTATTGGTACAAGCCATCATTAAATAAATGTTTAGTGATGGCTTTTTATTTGCTCAGTGAAGAATAAAATTTAAATAAGAGTCAATAATAAAAGATAAGTGCCATCAAATGGTGGCACTTAATAATGAAATATGTTATTATAGTAATATAATAAAAAGTTAAAAAGGAGAGATTTCTATGAAAATGATCTTCTGTGAAAAATGCAATAAAAAAGTGTACTATGACATAAGGAAAAGTATTATTGAGGATTTTAAGGGACAGAAAGTTAATATTGAAGAAAATATAGCTGTTTGTATGGAATGTGGAACAGAATTATTTGTACCTGAAATTGAAAATGATAATTTAAAAAGAATTTATACAAAGTATGCTGAGCTTACTGGGATAATAACTCCTAATGAAATTATAAATTTCAGAGAAAATTATAATTTATCACAAAGGGAACTAGTTTCAATACTTGGATGGGGAAAGATGACTATAAATAGGTATGAAAATGGAGGATTACCTAGTAAGAGTCACAGCGATATATTAAAAAATATAAGCATAAGTGAAGAGTCATTTAAAGAGAGAATTGAAGAATCTTATAGATCTTCAAGAATAAATGAAAAAGTATATACTAAACTTATGAATTCTTTTAAAAGTACAAGTGAAAATATGATTATCAGCTTACTTGAAAATGAATTTTCTCATAAGGAAAGTATAGAAAATGGATTCAGAAGATTTGATGTGGAACTTGTAGAAAATTTAATAAGTTATATAGCTAGTAAAGTTAATAATTTATATAAAACAAGTTTAAATAAATACCTATGGTTTATAGATTTACTAAATTATAAAGAGAATACTAGATCTATAACAGGATTTGTATATGTAAAACAACAATTTGGACCAACTATTGAGAAAAAAGGTTATGAGATGATAATAAACTTGCTAGACAATAAGTTTGATATAGAAGAAACTGAAGAAGATTATAATAGCACAAAAAAAATCATAAGTAAGAATAACTATGATATGTCTGTGTTTTCAGAAGATGAAATGGAAGTTATTAATCTTGTTATTAATAATTTTAAAGGAAAGACTTGTGCAAATATATCAAATGAATCACATAAAGAACCTGGTTGGCTTGAAAACAATATAAATAATGTAATTTCTTATGAGTATGGTGATAGATTAGTGTACGATTTTAAGTAATAATCAACCTGGTGTATTTCAGGTAAAGTATATTGTGAAATTATGTTAGTTATTAATTGAACTTGTGCTGAAAGAAGGTAGTTAAAATAAAGGATCCATTTTTAAAAGAGTTTTTAAAGCAAGTTAAAAAAATAGTCGCAAGTGAAGAAGGTGGATTTACCTTTGCAGGAGGCAGAAAAAAGAATAGTAATTTCCTGAAAGAAAGAGGTTTAACTGTAGATAATGTTGTTGAAGCAATATTATCTCTTACACCTAATGATGTTCCTAAGGGCCCACAAGCTGATAGAGATGGATATGAAGGATTCATATATACCTTTAAATCTAATTACCTAGCAGATGAAGTAATATATATTAAAATACGATATAATCCTCCAAGAGCGAGGTGGTTTGTATATCATTTCATGAGGATGAAATATAAAAAGCAATGTAGATTTTTAAAATAAATAACACGAGGTGTATTAAAAAATGGAAGAGTTAAAAAAAGCAATAGATGAAATAATGCAAGAAAATATAATTAAATTAGTTATTAGCAATAAAATTAATAAAAATGCTGAATATAACAAGATAACGTTTATGTTTAAAGAAAATAATGATAAACAATATTATCAAATAGAGAAATATACTGATAAACAGGTATTCCATGAAAATATTGATGTTGATGTTTTAAGAGACAAAGTTTTAGAATATTTCTCATCAAATTATAAACAAATTTCAGCTTGGTCAAATACTACTACTTTTGAACTCAAAATTTCTAAAAAAGGTAATTTGTTATTAAGTAAGAAAAAAAATGATAATACGAAGCTTGTTAATAAGGATCATAATAAAGAAAAAAATTACATACTAAAAGAAGGTATGATTATTCAGCCTCTTATAGATTTAGGAATTTTCACGAAAGAGGGTAAAGTAGTTAATTCAAAATATGATAAGTATAAGCAAATAAATAGGTTTGTAGAAGTTATTGATGATGAAATTAAAAAGAATGATTTTAAGGAACTTACTATTTTAGATTTTGGATGTGGAAAATCTTATTTAACATTTGTTTTATATTATTACTTTGTAGAAATCAAAAAAATCAATGTTAAAATGATAGGGTTAGATCTTAAAGCTGATGTTATTAAAAAATGTAATGATATAGCTAAACGTTATAATTATGAAAATTTACATTTTGAGCTTGGAGATATAAATGGATTTAAATACAATAATAAAGTTGATATGGTAATTACATTACATGCATGTGATACAGCCACTGATTATGCTTTATATAATGCAATAAAGTGGAATACTAAAATGATTTTCTCTGTTCCTTGTTGCCAGCATGAGT
The DNA here is from genome assembly GCF_019977655.1 of Clostridium gelidum. Lineage (NCBI taxonomy): Bacteria > Bacillati > Bacillota > Clostridia > Eubacteriales > Clostridiaceae > Clostridium > Clostridium gelidum. The sequence continues at coordinate 3,018,099 of NZ_AP024849.1, read as the reverse complement.
TTAATGCTCAAATGAAAAGTGATTCATTATCCATATTAACAAAGTATGGAATAATACAAGAGAGAATTGCAGCCCTTATGACAGATTCAGTTCGTGCTAATTTATTAGAAGCTGTAGGATATAGAACTCAACTTTTAGAGTTTATAGATATATCACATTCTCCTAAAAATATATTAATTAGAGCATCAAAATCTAAACTATCTAAGGATCAAAAAGAAAAAGCTTTAGGTGAAGTTACAAATTTAATGAAGCAATTTAACTTAAGTCCAACATTATTTAAACTATTAAAAGAAGATAATTTGATTTAAGATTCAATCCTATGCAAGCTATTTTACACGTATTTAGCCTAAAATTTACGTGATGATGATACTATGTATTTTAATGGCTCCATTAAGTGAATTCATGACAGTACTTAACTATAAGTGTTTAAGTGTTGTTGTGAATTTTTTTCTGTGTATAAATAGTAAATTGAGTTGTATTTCCATGTAATAATTTATAGTATATATTCTATTTGCAAAGTATAAATATATTTTTGACAAGTTTAAATATTTTTATGACAAGTTTACTTGACAATGATAAAATCCCATGATATATTATATTTAAATTACGGAGGGATTGATGTCAATGAATAAAGAAGAAATTTTAGAGAGAAATAGAAAGTATAATACGCATACAGAAGAAGATGAAAGAGAACAATATATTAGTGGGAAAGCAGGAATATATGCTAAGAGTGTTTTCACTTTAGTAGTTGTTATAATAGCAATGTATAAACGTTATAAGAATATTCCTAACGGCGATGTATGGTGTATATTTATGACTTATTGTGCAACTGAATCTTTATATAAATATTATTATTTAAAGAATAAAAAGCTACTTTTATCAGGTGTTTTTTTTAGTATTTTTGCTATATGTTGGTTACTTGATTTTGTTATCTTGTGATTTTAAATTGTAAATAAGGAGGATGCTTATGGAGGAATCATTAATTTTACAAAATCGATTAAGAGTCGCACGTGCTGAAAAAAAATTATCTCAAGGAGATTTAGCAAAACTCGTTAGTGTGTCACGTCAAACTATCAGTTCAATAGAAACAGGACAATTTTGCCCAAGTGCTAAATTAGCATTATTAATTTGTATAGCATTAGATAAAGAATTTGAGGAACTATTTTATTTTGAATAATAGTATAAAGAATAATTTACAATTAAATTAAAATCATAATATTTAGAACGTTTGGATTAAATTAAAGAATCTAATCCTTATTGATTTTACATATTAGGTTTAAAATATGAACTATAATTTTAGGAGGTATCTATTTTGGAAGAAATTAATAACCAAAAGAAAAAAAATATAAATATCAGGAGCTTTTTTAAAGATTGGGTAATACCAATAATTAGTGCTCTAATAATAGCTTTTTTAATAAATAAATTTCTGTTTTTTAATGTAGTTGTACCAACAGGTTCAATGATTCCAACCATAAATAAAGAAGACAAAGGAGTTATAAGTGTAATATATAACACGAAAAATATGAAAAGAGGTGATATAATTGTATTTCATTCTAATGAATATAATGAATTGCTGATAAAACGATTAATAGGACTTCCAGGTGATGATATAGAAATAAAAAACGGAATAGTCTCTATTAATGGTGAAGAGCTAAAAGAAGATTATGTGAAAAATAAAGATCAATATAATGGAATATTTAAAGTTCCAGAAGGAAAGTACTTTTTCTTAGGAGACAACAGGCCAAACTCAGCTGATTCAAGATATTGGAAAGACCATTACGTTGACAGTTCTGATATAAAAGGAAAATTACAATTTAGATTTTATCCTTTCAAAGATTTTGGAATAGTAAAATAGTTGAAAAAACTAACTATTTTATTATGAGTAATATTAAAATTATAATTTAGAGGTGTTTATTTTGGAAGGAAATAGTATCATAAAAAAAGTAATATATCTATAGGATATTTTTTGAAAGTTTGGATAATACCAATAATTAGCGCTCTAATAATAGCTTCTTTTATAAATAAAATACTATTTTTTAATATAGTTTTACCACCCTCTGGTTCAATGATTCCAACTTTAAATGATTATGATAGGGCGCTTGTGAGTAGAATATATAATATGGAGAACACTAAAAGAGGAAGTATAATTGTATTCTATTCCCAAGAGCTTGATAAACTATTAGTAAAGAGGTTAATAGGAATTCCAGGTGATAAAATAGAAATAAAAGATGGCATAGTATTTGTTAATGGAGATCGATTAGAAGAAGATTATGTGAAAAACATAGATGATTATAATGGAATATTTGAAGTACCAGAAGGAAAATACTTTTTTTTAGGAGATAATAGACCAAATTCTAACGACTCAAGGTTTTGGAAAAATCCTTATATATTGAGTAATGATATAGAAGGAAAAGTTCAATTTAGATTTTATCCATTGAAAGATTTCGGATGGGCAAATTAATAAAAACTAACCACTCAATTAGCGAGTGGCTAGTTTTTTAGCTTTTATGGTTATAAACGTATACTAATAGATAGCTTATTTATAAGTAGTACAAGGTGAAGGTTCATCTTCTCCGTAAGGACTTTTTTCATTTGCTTTATTCTTTGCAATTTTAGGATAATTTCGTGATGTTGGATCAGATTCACTTTTAGAAAACTTTTTATTTGCCATATAATAGCCTCCTCTTTAATAAGTTGATTCCTATATTAGCTTATCCATGTTATCAAAAAATATTAGTAATTTAATATTAGGCATATGAAAATAAATAACAAGTCCAAAGTTGCCATGAATATTTTTTATCAGGCAAGAAGACTAATTGCCCTCATAGCGGGCCTATTAGGTCAATTTGCCGACGTGAGCAGTGAACCAAAATCTATGATTTTGTGTGAATCGCTTACTCAGTGAGCGTAGCGAATCGAGCTTCATTTATGATGGAAAATAGGCTGGCAAATGGACTTGTTATTTTTTTGATTATGCCTTATATTGTTGAATGTACCTTATGTAAAAATTTAATTATGATTTGAATTGTTATTCCTATTTAGATTAGATATAATACATTTGAATAAAGATAAAATTATAATGCCTTAAACTTTACATAAAATGAAGTTATGTATAAAATGAAAGTAGGAAGGGAGGTCATAAATTGAAAAGAATTAATATTTTAAATGAAGATACTGCAAATAAGATTGCAGCAGGAGAAGTTGTTGAAAGGCCCTCTTCAGTAGTTAAGGAATTAGTTGAAAATTCTATAGATGCTAATTCTAAAAACATAGTAATTGAAATAGAGGAAGGTGGAACATCACTTATCAGAATTATTGATGATGGAGATGGAATTTATAAAGATGACATAGATAAAGCTTTTCTTCCTCATGCTACTAGTAAGATTAATAAATCAGAAGATATTTATAATATACATACTCTAGGTTTTAGAGGAGAGGCTCTTCCATCAATAGCATCTGTAGCTAAGGTTAATTTAAAATCAAAACAAGAAAATACAGAATTCGGTTATGAAATATCTATTGAAGGTGGAAGACAGTCAGAAGTTACTGAGTGTGGTGTAAATAAAGGTACAATAATTGAAGTTAGTGATTTGTTTTTTAATGTACCTGCTAGAAAAAAATTCTTAAAGTCTACATCTAAAGAAGGTTCTTTAATAAATGATATAATAACTAGGCTTGCTTTAGCTAATCCAAAAGTTAGTTTTGAATTATATAATAATCATAAGAAAATTCTTCACACTTTTGGTAATGGAGATCTTAAAGATGTCATAAGAACTATATATGGAAAGTCTATAACTGATAATATACTTTATTATGATGATTCCTCTGATCTTATAACTGTTTATGGATATGTGGGGAAAGAGGAAATAGCTAGAGGTTCTAGAAATAATCAAAGTATTTTTGTAAATAAAAGATATATAAAAAACAGATCACTTGGAATAGCTGTTGAACAAGCATTTAAATCTTTTTCAACAGTAAGTAAGTTCCCATTCTTTATATTATTTATAGAAGTGTACCCTGAAGACGTAGATGTTAATATTCACCCAACTAAAGCAGAAGTAAAATTTAATGATGAAAGAATGATATTTAAGAAGATTTTTGGAGCAGTACATAATGCCTTGAAAAATGAAGTGTTTGAAACTTTTGCTATAAAAGAAGAGACTGAAACTATTAAACCTGCAACTGTTCCAAGTTTTGAAGAAATAACTTTTAAGATAAAAGAGGAAGAGGAAAAAGTTAAATTTGCAAATTCAGCTGCTAAAATTTTGATGGAGCAAGGAAAAGATCTAAAAGTAGATAATTCTTCTAATGAAGAAAAATATACAAATACATATGTTTCAAAATTAAATTATGAGAACAAATCATCATTAACTAATGATAATAATTCACCTTTAGTTGATTATAATAGTTCATCTTCAGCTGATGAAAATGGTTTATCACGTAAAAGAAGCAATAATGATGAATTAAATAAAAGTGTGATTGATATTCCTGTAGATTTTAAATCTACTATAATTAATGAGAATTCAAATGAAATTAAAATTAATAAGACAGATATTAATTATGAATATGAAACTAGCGATAAAGATATAACTATAGACAATTCAACTTTACAAATGAAAGTTGAAAGTAATATTTCTAAGGCAATTGCGAAATTTCCGCCAATCACTATAATTGGTCAGTATAACAAGACTTATATATTAGGTGAATATGAAGGAACTTTGTATATGATTGATCAACATGCTGCTCATGAGAAAATATTATTCGAGAAATATTTAAAGGAAATTGAAAATGGAAATATTATAATTCAACCACTTATGGTTCCAAGTGTAATTGATTTAAGTATAGATGATTATTCTTACTTTGAAGAAAATAAAAAAGTATTTGAAGAAGCAGGATTTTGCTTACAAGAATTTGGTGGAAATTCATTATCCTTAAAAGAAGTTCCATATTTTCTAGGAAAACTTAATCCTAAAAACTTATTTCTAGATATACTTGATAATCTTAAAAACTTAGGTAATGGAAAGACAAGTGAAGTTAAACATAATGCTATAGCCAGCAAAGCATGCAAAGCTGCAATTAAAGGGAATGATAAGCTAGAACTCAATGAAATGATAAAACTCATTGAAGATTTAAGGTTTATTGATGACCCATTTCATTGTCCACACGGAAGGCCTGCAATAATAAAATTTACAAGTGTTGATATTGACAAAAAATTTAGGAGAATAATTTAACAAAGAAAGGATGAAAAAATGAAAAAAAAACTATTAGTAATTGGCGGCCCAACTGCTGTAGGGAAGACTGACCTTTCTATAAAACTTGCAAAAAAATTAAATGGAGAAATTATTTCAGCTGACTCTATGCAAATTTATAGGTATATGGATATTGGTTCTGCAAAAGTAACAAAAGATGAGATGGATGGAATTAATCATTATTTAATTGATACTATAACTCCTGATGTTCCATTTTCAGTAGCTGATTTTAAAGAATATGGAGATAAGGCGCTAAACGAGATTATAGCTAAAGGAAATTTACCAATAATATCTGGCGGAACAGGACTATATATTAACTCCTTAACTTGCAATATGACATTTACAGAAGCAGAAAAAGATGAGAATTATAGAAAATACTTAGAAAATTTATCAATAGAAAAAGGGAATGAATATGTACACGAAATGTTAAAAGAATGTGATCCAATAAGTTATGAAGAAATACATCCTAATAATAGAAAAAGAGTTATTCGTGCATTAGAAGTATTTAAACTTACAAATAAACCATTTAGCTCTTATAATGCTGGTGATGATTTTTATTATAGCAATTATGATGTATATTATTATGTTTTAACTATGGACAGGGAAATGTTATACAAGAGAATAAATAGAAGAGTAGATATAATGATGGAAAAAGGACTCTTAGATGAGTGTATAAGATTAAAAGAAATGGGATATAATTCAGATATTCAATCAATGCAAGGAATAGGGTATAAAGAAATTTTATATTACTTGGAAGGAAAAATTTCTTTAAATGAAGCAATTGATATGATAAAGCAAGGATCTAGAAATTATGCCAAAAGACAATTAACCTGGTTTAGACGAGACAAACGATGTGTATTTTTAGATAAAGATACATTGGATGATGATGAAATTTTAGATAAAGTTATTAATGACATGAGAAACAACTAGCGTTATAATAATATTATTAATAAAGTTTCTTATGGAGGTGTTATATTTTGGTCAATAAACAACAAAGTAATCTACAAGATATTTTTTTAAACAATGCGAGAAAAAATAAAATACAATTAACTATACATTTATTGAATGGATTTCAATTAAAGGGTATTGTAAAAGGTTTTGATAATTTCACTGTTATTTTAGACTGCGATAATAAACAAATGCTTATATATAAGCATTCAATATCAACTATAACGCCAATTGAACCAATTTTATTTGCAGATAATGAATAAGGTCAAAAGATTAGTAAATAGGCATTAATTTTGCCTATTTATTTTTGAGCCTGAAAAAAATTTTATATAAATTAAACTTATATATTTTGGAGGATGAAAATTAGATATGCTAAAAAAAACAGAAGAATTTTTAATTAATAACTACAATATAAGCGAAAAAACATTTGAAATATATAGACAGGCTATATCAGAGGTGGAAGTTCAATTTAAAGAATATGATGAAATTAGAGAATTTAATCAACTAAAGGTTCTAAGAGCTTTTCAAGTAGAAAAAATAAGTGATTCTCACTTTACTAATACTACTGGGTACGGACTTGATGATTTAGGGAGAGATGCTTTAGATAAAGTATATGCTAGAATTTTTAATACCGAAGCTGGGCTTGTTCGTCCGAATTTTGTTAGCGGTACCCATGCTATTGGATGTGCTATAGCTGGAAATGTAAAACCAGGCGATAAAATACTTTGTGTTTCAGGGCTCCCTTATGATACTTTACTTGGAGTTCTTGGATTGTCAAAAAAGAAAAATTCTGGTTCATTAGATGAATATGGAATTAAAACTGATATAGTAGATTTAGATAAAGAAGGTAAATTTCAATTTGACAAAATTAAAGAAGCTCTAAATACAGATCCTAGTATAAAGCTTATACATATTCAAAGAAGCACAGGTTATGCTTCTAGAAAATCATTTTTAGTTTCAGAAATAGCAGAAGTAATTAAACATATAAGAGAAGTTAGAACAGATGTAATAATATTTATAGATAACTGTTACGGTGAATTTATTGAAACTGTTGAACCTACAGAATTTGGTGCTGATATTATGGCAGGCTCACTTATGAAAAATATAGGTGGTGGGATTGCACCAGGGGGCGGATATGTTGTAGGAAAAAAAGAATATGTAGATGCTGCTGCAAATAGATTGACTGTTCCGGGCGTAGGAGGAGAGTATGGCGCTACATATGGTCTTATGAGGAGTTTTTACCAAGGATTGTTCTCAGCTCCACATGTATCTATAGAAGCTGTAAAAACTGCAATTTTTTGCGCTCGTGTAATGGAAATTGTAGGTTTTAAAGTATTTCCATCATCAAGTGATAAAAGAACAGATATAATTCAAGCAATTGAATTTGGAGATCCTAAAAAATTAATTAATTTCTGTAGTGGAATACAAGCAGGATCACCAATAGATGCATTTGCAGTGTGTGAACCCTGGGCAATGCCGGGATATGATAGTGAAATTGTTATGGCAGCAGGTGCATTTATTTCAGGTTCGACTATTGAATTATCAGCAGACGGACCTGTGAGAGAACCATATATAGCTTATATCCAAGGCGGATTAAATTTTGATCATGGTAAAATAGGTGTACTTATTGGATTAAGTAAAGTATTAGAAACAGAATAATTTTTTCAGATAAAGCAAAGTTCAATGAATTATAATTAAAATTGTATAATATATAAAAGCAAGTCAGTATACTAATGCTAAATACTGACTTGCTTTATATATATAAGTTTTTATATGAAAGATCTGAATATTCCAACAAGCTTACCTAATATTTTGCAATCATCTACTAAAATAGGCTTCATAGTATCATTTTCAGGTTGAAGTCTAATATGATCCTTTTCTTTAAAGAATCTCTTTATCGTAGCACTATCATCTATTAAAGCAACTACTATATCACCATTTATTGCATTTTGTGAACTTTCTATAATAGCTAAATCATTATCTCTGATACCTACATTAACCATACTTTGCCCGGAAACTCGAAGCATAAAAAGTTCTTTATCATGTTTTATATAATCTAATGGTATTGGGAACGTATCTTCTATGTTTTCAGTTGCAAGTATTGGAAGTCCTGCTGTAATTTTACCTATAATAGGAATATTAATCATCTCTTTTTTGGGAGCTGAAAGTTCAGCTATTTCTAAAGCTCTTGGCTTAGATGGATCTCTTTTAATCATGCCCTTTTTTTCTAATCTTTTTAAATGGCCATGAACAGTTGAAGTTGATCTTAAAGATACAGCTTCACAAATTTCCCTTACTGAAGGTGGATAGCCTTTGTTTCCTGTATAAGTTTTTAAAAATTCATATATTTCTGATTGCTTATCTTTTACGTCTGCCATTAACAAACACCTCACTATTCTTCTAATTATTATAGCATATTACTGTACTATAGAGCAAACTTATGTTCTGAAATTTTACTGCTTCTATATTATTCTTCCCATAATATTAAATTAATAGTATTATATTTATAATAAATATCAAAATTTATGAAATTAAATTTTGATATTATCAGTTAAAATTAATTGAAAGATAAGGTGATAGAATGTTTGATATAAAAATCTTTGAAAATATAAGCATAGAGAGTAAGTTAGACAATATGCTTGTTATGCTTGAAGGGTTAATGCAAGATAAAGAAGATTTACCTATAACTAAGCTTTGTAATGCTTCAGCATTAATTAATGTACTTATAGGGAGAATAAACTGGTGTGGTTTTTATTTGGTAAAAAACAATACACTTATACTTGGGCCTTTTCAAGGCATGCCAGCTTGCACTAAAATTGAAATTGGCAAAGGTGTATGCGGAACTTCTGCTTCAAAAAGAGAAACACTGCTAATTAAAGATGTACATAAATTTGAAGGACATATTGCTTGCGATGCTGCTTCGAACTCTGAAATAGTTGTACCTATAATTAAAGAAAATGAACTTATAGGTGTTCTTGATTTAGATAGTGATGAATTTGACAGATTTACAGAAGTAGAGAAAGATTATTTAGAAAGAACAATTAATATTCTTAATAAATATATAAACTGGGAAGATATAATATAAATAAACTTAACAAAACATATTAGTTTTAAATATTAAAGTAAAGTAGAACAAATATGTATTAGGCACATGAAAATAAATAACAAGTCTAAAATTTGCTTTAGCTAATTATTTTTGTTATAATTTAATGATATTCCATAATAGAAAAATGAGGTGTTTTATATGACATATAAGTATACAGATGATGATAATTGTGATATCTATGAAAATAAGATTTGTGATAATTGTGGCAAATGTTTGGAACTAGAAGGCATAGATACAAAAGCCATTAAAATAGAAGATATTGCAAAAACAAAAGAAGAAAACGAATTATTAGAAGAAGAGTTTTTAAATGATTTAAAAACTTCTTTAAATGAAGACGAACTTCATGAAATAGATGAAGAGAATCTTGATTTAAAAGATATATACAGTAAATTCGGGAAAACAACAAATGAAATTGATGATTCTAAAGAAGAATATGAAGATGCTTTTGAACATATAGAGTATTTAGATGAAGTAGGCCTAAATGCCGATGAGGATATTGAGGAAATGACGGAAGAAATTTATCCTGGAATTAGAAAATTAAAAAAACAATAATAGTATATAATTAAAAATTGCGCATAGATTTTCGTTGTAGTTCACATAATAATATCGTAATACAATTCAAAGAAAGGGTGATTTATTATGAAACGGAAATCTATTTTAGTTGCAATTATTATAGTTGCAATATCGTTAGTTGGTTGCAGCGGAAATTCAAAAACAGGTAATAATGCTACTGGTAATCCTAATACCGCAAATAATTCTACTGGCAATATGGATGGTAATAATATTACCGGTAATCCTAATACTGCGAATAATGCTACTGACAATACAGATACAACTAAAAATGCTACCGGAAATACAGATAATGATATAACTAATTCTACAGGATCTATTAACAATGCTTTAAACTACACTGCTACGAACTTCAGAGATGATTTTAGAAATGCTGGCTATAAACTTGAAGATTCAGCGAATACTAATAAAAATTACTTTGGCGGAAAAGAAACAGATTATTTAATGGGAAAAGATGTAGTTAGAGTTTATGAATATAATTCTGCTAATGACTTACAAACTGATGTGAACAGAATTTCCCAAAATGGATTAACAATAAACGGGACAGATGCAAATTACACTAGAAAGCCGTATTATTATAGGAAGGGCAATTCGCTTATAATGTATGAAGGCAATGAACCAGCATATACTGATCATTTTAAAACAATGTATGGAAATACATTGATACCTTAAATATAAGAATAGAAATACATATGTTTAAAATCTTATTTAAATTAATAAAAGGTTACTAGTATAAAATTATGACTAGTAGCCTTTTTTATGTGGAAGGAGAGTGCAGAATTATAATTTTGAAAGAGGATTTGATTTTACTGCTTCTCTTAATGAATCATCATCTACATGGGTATAAATTTGTGTAGTTGATATATTTTCGTGTCCTAATATGCTTTGAAGACTTCTTATATCTACATTCCCATATTTGTACATAAGAGTAGCAGCAGTATGCCTCAATTTATGAGGGGTATATTTTTCATCAGTGAGCCCGGCATTTGTTATATGTTTTTTTATCATAACTTCAACAGTTCGTTTACTTATCGGCGAATTTCTTGAAGATAAGAATAAAAATGTTTTATTTTCCGGTAATGCTTTAGAATCATTTCTAACCTTTTTATAATTCTCTAAAGCTTTCAAACAAGCTTCGTTTAAATATACAGTTCTTTCTTTATTACCTTTTCCTATAATTGTAAGAGTGTCTTCTTTGATTTTATCTCTTCTTATACTGCAAAGTTCCGAAAGACGCATTCCACAATTTAAAAAGAATGTTAAAATACAATAATCTCGTTGATAATTTTTATCATCCTTTTCTAGTGATCCCAGCAAATGAATACTTTGGTTTAAAGTAAGATAAACAGGATGACGTTTATCCAACTTAGGCGATTCTAGTTCAGATGCTGGATTATCTGATATCATCTTAGCTTTCCCTTGAAGATATTTAAAGAAAGATTTTAATGTAGCAACTTTTCTAGCTCTTGCGTAAGCGCTGTTGCCTCTATATTTTTCTGTGAAAGAAAGAAAAGCATATAAATCTCTAAGCTTTATACTTTGTAAAAATTCATCATCTATTTTACTTATATCTATTTCTTCGAATTCAATTAAATCTGAGTTGACTTTGCCACGGTAAACCATCATAAATCTAAAAAACACTGTTAAATCAGTTTTATACCCATTTATAGTATTTACAGATTTGCGTTTTATTGTTTCTAAATAATTTAAAAAATCAATCAAACTCTCTGGACGATTATTATTTTCAACAGATTCAATATTATATTTCATATTTTTCACCTTTTTCACTTATTTAAATTTTAGCTGAAAATCCTAAAAACAATTTATTATTCTCGAAAGTGGCTTGTACACTAACTTTAAGTATATTATATCAGACTTTGAAAAACAATGCAATAATTGCGTTAAATGTATATTTAACGCAATTATTAATAACTGTTTTTAGAATATCTTTTGTAATTTTAATTTTATAAGTTTTTGCAGTTCTTTTATTTAATATCTACTTGTAACTCCTTATCTAATTATTTCTTCATTATCATATGTAATTCAATACAATATTCTTATATGAGGATTTGGATTCTAAGAATTTTGAAATTCAAAAACTATTTCATTTTGTTTTATATTTCATCAATTCAATTCTGACGTTTTTTTGAATTCGAACATAAATAAAACATGAGATAACTACATTTGATATTTTTTCAAATTCACATTTAAAATTTCATATATAAACAGAAAATAAAAGAAAATCTTTATATTTATAATAATTAAAGAAGTTTTATTTTATGCTATAATATACTAGAAATACATTATCCAAGGAGGAAAATTAAAAGTTATGGCAAAAGAAGGCAAAACAAATGCTATGAGAATTTTAGATAGTAACAAAATTGAATATATAACTCATACTTATGAAAATAAAGATAATAAAATTGACGGGGTTGCCGTTGCACATAAAATAGGAAAAGATGTTGACTCTGTTTTTAAGACATTAGTTACCCAAGGACATTCTAAGGAATCTTATGTTTTTGTAATTCCAGTAGCTGAAGAATTAGACATGAAAAAAGCTAGCAAAATAGCTAGTGAAAAAAGTATCGAAATGATCCATGTTAAAGATATAAATAATATTACTGGTTATATCAGAGGTGGCTGTTCCCCACTTGGAATGAAAAAAGTTTTTAAGACTTTTATTCAAGAAGAAGCTTTACTATTTGATACTATAGTATTTAGTGGAGGGAAAATAGGAGCTCAAATTGAAATGAACCCAAATGATCTTGAAAAAGTTATAAAATGCTCATTTGACGATATAATTAAATAACATCTTCTAAATTTAATTATTGAACTATCAAGAATAAACGTTGCAAGTGTATTTTAATATATTTTCTTATAAAAAGTTATTATAATTTGTTTTTAGGAGGCAACTCATTTATGCTATCCCAAACCACTCAATACATAAGAAGTTTAAAAATCAATAGAGATAGTATCCCCTCTTTTGATGAGTATCCATTTAACCTACCTGCAATTTGCAATCTATCCACTTTAGAATTCCATCCAAGAGTAACATTTATCGTAGGCGAAAACGGAGCTGGAAAATCGACTATTTTAGAAGCTATTGCAATAGCTTACGGTTTTAATCCTGAAGGCGGTACTAAAAATTTTAATTTTTCATCAAATGATACTCATTCCGAACTAGATGAACATATAAAATTGATCAAAGGGGTTAGATTACCGAAGGATGGATTTTTCTTCAGAGCTGAAAGTTTTTATAATGTAGCAAGCAATATAGATGTTTTAGCTAGATCCGGCGGGTCTTCTTTTTTGAATATGTATGGTGGGAAATCTCTTCATGCTCAATCCCACGGAGAATCTTTCTTTTCAATTTTTGTGAATAGATTTTCTGGTTATAGCCTTTATATACTTGATGAACCCGAAGCTGCACTTTCTCCATCAAGACAGATGGCAATGATTAGAAGGATTCATCAATTGGTTGAATCTAATTGTCAATTTATAATTGCTACCCACTCTCCTATTATAATGGCATATCCAGATGCTGCTATATACGAAATAACAGGTTCAAGTATAAATGAGGTTGATTATGATGAAACTGAACATTATCAAACCATGAGGGCATTTTTTGATAATCCTAAAAGAATAATTGATATGCTTATAGAAGAAGATGCTGAGGATTAAACATTAATATTGAACAAAAAAACATGCTAGAAAAATATTTAAAATTTATTATATACAAAGACAAATGAATCTATAAACATTAAATGTATAGATTCATTTTTTGATTTCAATATTAAATTTTATTTAATTACTTCTCCGATTAGAGAAAATGAATTTGCCTTAACTATTTTTACGTTAACTAATTGACCTATTAGCTCTTTTGAGCCTTCAAAATTTACAAGTCTTGCATTTCTAGTTCTACCTGTTAATCTTGACTCGTCATTTTTGCTAGTGCCTTCAACTAAAACTTCATATATTTTTCCTTCAGCTTCTTTATTACCTTGAGCTATGACATCATTTGAAATCTTTACTAATTTATTAAATCTTTCATGTTTAACGTCATCTGGAATTTGATTTTCCATTTTATCTGCCGGTGTATAATTTCTTCTTGAATATAAATAAGTAAAGGCTGCATCGAATCTAACTTCTTTAATTAATTCTATTGTTTCATTAACATCTTCTTCAGTTTCTCCAGGGAATCCCACAATTAAATCTGTAGTAAATGTTACATCAGGAATTTCACTTCTTATTTTCTTAGCTAATTCTAAATATTGTTCCTTAGTATAATGTCTATTCATTTCTTTTAGAATTCTATTTGAACCACTTTGCACTGGTAAGTGAATTTGCTCACATACCTTATCACAATCTCTTATAGCATAGACTACATCTAAAGTTAAGTCTTTAGGATGAGAAGTCATAAATCTGATTCTTTCAAGGCCTTTTATCTCATTTATTCTTCGGAGTAGATCTGCAAAAGTTATGCTTTCTTCTAATCCCTTTCCATAAGAATTAACATTTTGGCCTAAAAGAGTTACTTCTTTATATCCTTTAGCTACTAATTCCTTTATTTCATTTTCTATGTCTTTGGGTTTTCTACTTCTTTCTCTGCCTCTAACATAAGGTACGATACAGTATGTACAAAAGTTATTGCATCCATACATTATAGTTACAAAAGCTTTTGTATCACTTTTTCTATCTATTGGAAGCCCTTCTACAATCTCAGTTTCCTTATCTACAATTTCCTTAACTTGAACGCCTTCTGTTTTAACTCTGTTTAGATATTCTGGAAACTTGTATGAATTATGTGTACCAAATATTATATCAACATAAGGGAATCTTTTTAGCATTTCATCAGCCTTCCCTTTTTGTTGCATCATACAACCACATATTGCTATTATTAAATCTGGATTTTTCTCTTTTTGCTTTTTTAACCTTCCAAGATTACCGTAAACCTTGTTTTCTGCATTTTCTCTAACACAACAAGTATTAAATATTATTATAGATGCTTCTTCCTTATTTTCAGTTCTTTCATACCCTATTCTTTTAAGCATTCCTGAAAGTTTTTCAGAATCTTCTTCATTCATTTGACAACCAAATGTAGAAATACAAAATAGTTTATTTTTATTAGTAGCCTGTTCATTATCTAATTTCTCTATATCAAAATTCATTATTTTTCCTCCGTTTTATAATACAATTCCCATAGTATTATAACAAATAATACTTATAAATAAAAGACTATAACTATTCTATATTTTTATACCAAGTGATAAAAGATTCATATTCTTTAAATCCAATCTTATTATATAAAGATAATGCTTTATCATTGCTCTTATCAACTCTTATATAAATATTCTGTATAGACTGTCTATAACAAAGTTCAATCAAGTATTTAACTAACATTTCTCCATATCCGTGCTTTCTATATTCATCAACTATTCCAAGATTAACTATTGTATAAAGTCCATTATTACAGATAATTTGGCCATAGCCAATGGCCTGTCCATTTTCTGTGCAGATAAAAACACCAAAATCTTTTAAATAATATTCTTCATCTTCTTCTATTTTAATATCTCCCGCACTTAGTGGGATTCTATTTTTTTCATGAAACACTGAATTTTGAATTTCACACCTTAGCTCTTCATCTTGTCCTTCTTTAAAATGCTTAAATATTATTTTATTTTCATCAAGATTTTTATTATACGTAGTTGTATGCATTTTCATTAATATATTTTTAGAATTCACATTAAAATTTAACTTTTTCATGATAGCTGTAGCTTTCGAATTAGCCAACATATCAAATCTAAATGTATTAACCTTCGAAAGAGATAATATCTGCGAATTAAGCAATTCAATGTACTCATCCTTTAAGTATATTGCATATATATTGCTAAAGCCTTCATCTGAAGGATATTCATACCAAATGTATCCAACATATTCATTTTTTACTTTAAATAATTTAATTTGTTTTCGTATAATATATTTTATAAAAAAAGGTTCCTCATTATAAATTTCAAAAAAACTTTTATCACAAATATAGGCATTTTCACTTTTATTGTATAATTTTTTAAAATAATTAATATTAAATATTGATAATTTTTTCATAAAAACCATAGAAATTCCCCGTTTCCCCATTAATAAATAAAATGATTTTTAGCTTTAGGTGGCGCTTCCTTAATAGACTGTAATTTTCTTCACCTAAAGCTTAGAAGAACTTATCCCCCCAAAAGGGGTAACCATTCCAGTAGTTAGCATTCGTAACACTTCTAGTTAAAAAATAGGAATGTTACGAATGCTAGCTATCGGATAAATTATAATTGTTCTAAATAATATAGTCAACTTTTAATAATAAAGATATAAAATCTCAGAGAGCATATTTTAAAAAACGTTTCCTTCATTTAGATAATTTATTATTTTATCTTTACGAAGGAAACATAAGATATTTCAGATCCTAATAATAATATATACTTTTTTTATACTTTTATTCATTTAATTCCATTTGCTTTTTGTTATTTGCGTGTTTTTAATTTCCCCTTCAAATCCTTTAACGGTATAATGTTCCGTTAATTGTGATGGATCATATGAAATATATCCACCTTTGTAATTATAATAACCATCAGTCATATTATTTTCATCAGAATAATTCGTATGTTTTTTACTCATAATAACCACTCCTTCTTCACTTAATATAGTGCATAGCAGTATTATATTATAGTAAATCTTCTATTTATTAGTAGAACACCATTGATTATTAGTAGCAGTTTTTTCATGTTTATGACAAGATTCTTCTTTGTCATAAGTTCTTGGTACAGAAGTCCAATCGTTATTACCTTCATTTTTTCTTTCATTATTGTCAACAAAAGAAGTACTTAAATCTTTACCTTTTTTATTTTCTTGTGAAGTTATCTGTGAGGAATTTTCCAATATACTATTTTTTTTAGATTCATTATTCATAACAAACACTTCCTTTCTACAAGTATAGATTGTGCACTAACGTAAATTTTTATCCGTATTTTAATTATCCTCGTTTATCAATATTATGATTTTCTAGGTTATTTATTACTTCCAAAAACATATTATACATTTCAACTTTGTTATCTTCATTAGAAAGAATTTTCACTCCAAAACTTAAAACCAATATAGCATATAATGCAAAAAATAATGGTCCAAGTCTTTTTACATAGATATCCATATATGAAAAAACTCCACTTGCTGTGAGTCCTGCAAAAAGTGAAGCACCGATTCCACATCCACCACTTGAATATGAACCAAGTTTAGTATTTATAAAAATCTTTTCCATACTTAAATTAATACTTTCTTCATTTTCGTACCATTTCCAAACTTTATTATACATTAAAAATTTCGTTTTAGTTTTATCATTAGTAAGTTTAAGTAATGTTTTAAAAGAATTCCTGTATTTTATAATAATCTCAGAAGTATATATTTTGCAATTTTGAGGAATCACTCTTCTGCTGCACACATAGGATGTATATATTTTTTTATCATTTGATTTTTTGTTATTATTATTTTCATTAAGATGTTTGCTACTTAATTGTGTGATTTTATTAATTTCCATTTCAATATTTCCTCCAAAACTTAAATTCAAAAATTTAATCACATTTAATTTAGTTTTCTTTTATCAATATAAAATATTCACTCTCTCCACAAATATTGCAAATTACTTTTTAATATAAAAAAATAAAGCTACAAAAAACCAACATAAAATAGTCAGTTTTAGTAGCTCTATTTCCATTATATGTAAATATTTTCAGATAGAGTTGCACTATAACTATTAATAATGAACTCTACATTTTTAATTTATATTATTTCGAATTTTTATTTTTCTCATTGTCTTTTTTTAAGTAATTAGTATTATCGTCACCTCTAAGCCATGCATTTATTAAAGTTTCAGCAGCTCTAGAAGCTTGTTCTTCTGTAAGAGTTATTTTCTTTTCTTTAGAATCATCACTCATTTTATACTTCTCCTTTATGCTAAATAGACTTAAATTTTTATATACTTATGCAGTTAGCTATATTATTTTTACAGCCGAAGCTGTTTTAACATAGTATGGAGTTGATTTATAATACAGGCTTATTTTGTATAAGTCTAATAATATAACTTAATGTATGAAATTCTCTATCAACTTCATGTTTGACATAATGAAGTCCCTCTATTAAAGTTGTTTCATCGAATTTTTCACTTAAAATCAATAAAGATAATGTATTTATAGTTCCATCCTTAGTGTCAAAAACTCTTGATTTTTTAATAAATTGATTTTCCATTGCATTTAATACTACTTTTTCTAGTTTCTCACTAATTTCAAATTCAGGCATTGTATCAAAAACTCTTATGCCTTTATCATTAAGGTTTAAATTTTTAGCTTTAGTTACATCACAACCTACAAAGATTGTATTTTTAAATTTTGCATCAACAAAATCTACAGCATCTAAGTTTGCTCCTTCAAATACCGTGTCTTCTAATTTAGCTTCTTTGAATTTACAACCTTTTAAATTTGAACCTATTAATTCTGCCCCTTTAAAGCTACATCTAAAAAAATTACATTTTTTAAAATGAGCCCCTCTTAAACTTGCAAAATCAAAATTTGAATTTGAAAAATTGCAGTTGTAACATTTACTTCTATTAAGGTTTTTATAAATAAAATTTTTATTAGTTTTTTCTGCATTATCATAATAAAAATTTTCTGGTGCGCTTCTATTTATAGCCATAATTATTACCCTCTCTATTCTTTAATATCAATTTTTGAATTTTCTAAAACTTCTATTGAAACAACTTTTATTATCTCATTTCATTTTAGTTTAATGTTATTTCTACATTTTATCACATTTATCAATAATTATATACTTTCCGGAGTTATCTTTATGTATTTACTAATTATTATATATTAAATACGGCAAATACTTAGTTTCTAACATTATTATAAATCTAAATATTTAACAGTAATTTTACCATAAGATTCTAATAATGCATTACAGACATCTTCTACTTGCTTATCTGTAAATTTCATTTCAGCAGATATAAAAATTTCTTTTAGCTCTTCCTTTGTTTCTTTCATATCATTACTAAGAGCATTTTTTCCATCCTCTTCTTTCAAGTTAATCTTACTAATATTTAAAAGTATATCATATATCTTCATATAAGATAAGTATTTTACTGACTTGTCCCATTTGTTATCTTCTTAAATATCCCATTTACCATATAATACTCAATTAAACTCTATTCAAAAATAAAATAAGAATATCAAAAATTAGTTAATACATTATACGTTAAGTACTTACTATTTTTGATATTCTTATTTTTAATTTTAGCGCTTTTGATTAATTGTCATATCTCGACCTCTAGACACAACTTTATTTTCAATATCTTCTTTTTCAACAAAAGCCTTAACTTTTGATTGTGACATGCTACCAGTTTCTAGAATAGTTTCTTCCTTTTTATTTTTTGACATTTAAATCATCTCCCTTCTAACTTATCTGAATGTTTCACCTTATATTATTTGAATTTTATTAAAAGTTATGTGTATTATTTTTAAATATAATTTGATAAATTACGCAAAAAGATGTAAACTAATATTAAATAATATTAGTTATTAATAAAAAAACAAAAATTCTTACCTATACCTTAATTTTTTATTATAAAGGAGATGTCAACATGTTAAGCGAAAAATTACTTAATCATCTTAATGCTCAAGTTAATTTTGAAATATACTCGTCATATGCATATTTATCTATGGCAGCCTATTGTGAATCACTTGATTTAAGTGGATTTGCCAACTTTTTTAAAGTTCAATGCCAAGAAGAACTATTCCATGCAATGAAATTTTATGACTACATATTTCAAAAAAATGGTGTTGTAGTATTAGAACAAATTGAAAAACCAAATAGTAACTTTGAAAATATCTCAGATGTTTTTGAAACAGGGTATGAGCATGAACAACTAGTTACAAGTAGATTATACAGAATTGCTGATATAGCAACTGAGGAAAAAGAGCATGCAACTATTAGTTTGCTTAATTGGTTTATTAACGAGCAAGTCGAAGAAGAAAATACATTTAATACTATTTTAAAGAAAATTAAAAGAGCTGAAAATAATCCAGCCGCTTTATATATGTTAGATGACGAACTTGGTGCAAGAGTATATGTAGCACCTACAACAACTAATGCTTAAAAATACAATAATAAAATTTCAATTTTGATACAGTAACTTATGTAAAATAAAGAAATAGAAGGGAAATTTCTTCCCTTCTATTTCTTTGCTACATTGTTTTATTTTTTCAAATCTCCTTCAAGCCAGTTTATAAATTGCTTTGCTGTTCTTGGCGAACGTGCATTATGCCATCTTACCCACTTTAAAGCTTCTGCATGAAGATATTCTGTATCAACTTCAAGTTTGCGTGCTTCTACTATTCCATCAATTATATTTAAATATTCTTTTTGATCTGGTGAGTAGAAAGATACAGTTATTCCAAATCTATCTGATAAAGATAACTTTTCTTCTATAGCATCACTAGCATGTACATCATCCCCAGCTCTTTCGCTAAAGGTTTCCTTAACTAAATGTCTTCTATTTGTTGTTGCATAAATTAGCATATTGCTTGAATTACTTTCGACTCCACCTTCTAATATTGTCTTTAAGGCAGAATAACTAGCTTCTCCCTCTTCAAAAACTAAATCATCAACAAATACTATAAATTTTAAATTCTTATTTTTAAGAATTCTAATTATCTTTGTAAAATCTACAAGTTTATCCTTATCAACTTCAATAAGTCTTAACCCTTCAGTATAATATTCATTTATTATAGCTTTAACAGTCGAAGATTTACCTGTTCCTCTTGAACCATATAATAAAAGATTATTAGCCGGATGTCCACTTAAGAATTGCTTTGTATTATCAATAATTGTTTCCTTTTGATGTTCATATCCAACCAAGTCCTTTAATGTAACTGGATCCGGTGCATCTACACCTCTTAGATATGTTTTATCATCTTCATGTTCCCAAACAAATGCTTTATATTCTCCAAATATTCCAGTACCGTATTGTTTATAGAACTCTATAATATTTTCTAAGGAATCTCCCCAATTATCACAATTTAAAATGTTTAATTTCAATTTATCCATAGCTTTATATGAATCATAATTGTCGTCAGAATCAACTTCAAAGTCTATAAGGGCATTTATTACCTCTATTTCAAAATTCTTTGCCTTACCTTTATGTATTATAGTTTCTTTAAGTTCTTCAGATGTTATACTTGATATGTATTCAAGAGCTTTAAGTTCAAACTTTACTTGTTTTATAATATGCTCATTGCTTAAATTTTCATTGTCTATCATACTTGTAAAAGAATTATTATCTAAGAAAATCATATCAATTATGTATTTTTTGAAAGAAGTCCCATCAGCCTTATTTAAAATCTCATAAACAAAATCATTATAAAGAGTGATTCCTTTTTCTATAGAAATTTCTTTTTTATTTAAATATTTCAATAATATTTTATACTTCTTTAATACATTATTCTCTTTTACATTTGTAAAGATGCATAATGAATTTATCAGTACATTTGCTTTTTTTATTTGTTCAGATTCTGTATACATATATGTTGCCCCCTATAAATATTACATTTAATAATATTTTACTACTTTTATTGACTTTTTACTATTATTTTTCTTGATTTAATTATCATTTAGTATTTATCTTAAGTTTAAATTAATATAAGTTGACATACATATTGATGATGTTATAATTATAATTGCGCTTTTGGCGTGGGTGGGTGAGGGAGTTATGAAAGTTAGGTTGAATTGAAAGGATGAAAAAATTTTTTAAGTTAAAAGAACACAATGTTACAGTTAAGGGGGAAATATTAGCAGCACTAACATCATTTTTTGCGGCAGTTTACATTATAATTGTCAATGCTAATATATTAAGTGATGGTGGTATTCCAGTGGAACCATTAATTATTGCTACCGTATTATCGTCTGCTGTAGGATGTCTATTGGTTGCTATCATAAGCAACACCCCACTAATAATTATGCCTGGTATGGGAATTAATGCGTTATTCACATATACCATAATTCAAACTTTAGGGCTTAATTATCATCAGGCTTTGGCCGCAGTTTTTATTTCTGGAGTAATATTTGTAATAATTGCATTAACTCCATTATCAAAATCTCTTATTGAAGCTATACCTCATAATTTAAAAGAAGCTATAACAATTGGGATTGGGCTATTTATAACTTTTATTGGCCTTCAAAAGGCTAAAATTGTAGTAGCTGATACTTCAACTTTGCTTAAGCTTGGGGATATTACAAGTCCAGAAGTTTTGGCATTTATTGTTATCATGATTTTCACCTTAGTACTATTTTTAAAAAATGTTCCAGGTAATTTTCTAATTTCCATAATAGTAGGTACTATCATTTGTATAGGGTTTGGTATAGTAGATATTAGAAACATAAAATACACTATGCCAAATTTTAATGATTATAAAGATATATTTTTCAATTTAGATTTTAGTGCCTTAGGAAATATTAAATTCTGGATAGGAATATTTTCATTAACTTTAGTACTACTATTTGAAAACATTGGAATACTTCATAGTCAAGTTTCTGGAATACTAAATAGACCTGATAAGACATCAAAGGCATTAATTGCAGTTTCATTCTCCACAATTGGATGTGCTCTTTGTGGTACAAGTCCATCTGTGTCTACTGTTGAAGGCGCTGCAGGATTAGCAGCTGGAGGTAAAACTGGTTTTACAGCTGCAATAACAGGACTGCTATTTTTAGTCTCACTATTTTTTATTCCACTAATTTCTATTATTCCAAATGCAGCTTTAGCTCCAATTCTTATTATAGTTGGCTGTTTAATGGCTTCTAATTTAAGAAACTTGGATTATGATGACCTTAGCGAACTATTTCCATGCTTTATAACAATAGTTGTAATGCCACTCACATACAGCATAATCAACGGAATAGCTTTAGGCTTTATACTTTATCCAATTTGTAAATTATGTTGTAAAAAAAGTCATGAAGTGTCAGTTTTAAGATATGCTACATCATTTGTTTTCTTACTATATTTTGTGGCAAATTCACTTATGCATTAGGAATATTCGAAAAAATAATAAGCTAGTATGTTAATATTTAATTCGTTTTCATACTTTCATATTCCTTAAATAGAAAGCAACAATAAAGAGCTGTCTTAATGTGAAGACAGCTCTTTATAATACCCCCATATAATAGGATATGTTATTTTATATTTTCCACTTAATTCTAATAATCAAGTTATCGTTCCTTTTCACCGCTTCTATTTCATGACCTTGTTTTTCTACTAATATTTTAGTAATAGCTAGACCTAATCCAGTATTTTGTCCACTTCTCATTCTATCTGCTGTGAAGAATCTTTCAAATACTTTTTTTGCATCCTCTTCAGACAATTCAACTGCTTTATTTGAAAATTCAGTAATGATATACTTTCCTTCTAGCTTCAAACTTATTTCAAGATTTCCCTCAGCATGTTTTAATATATTTTGAATTAAATTTGTAAATATTCTAATTACTGCATTTTTGTCACCATATATTAATGGTGCATTTTCATCTATATTGATTTCAGGTTCAAGGTTTTTGTTATTAAAATCTTCATAATATGTTGCTATAAGCTCACATAGTATCGACTGTAAATTGATTTTTTCTATATCTATAGTATATTCATTTGCTTGTAATCTAGATAAATCATAAAAACTTGAAATTAAATCTTTTAGCGCGCTTGATCTCTTTTCTATAATTAAAAGATACTCAGCATGCTCATCTTTTGATATACTTTTATCATTTAATAATTGAATATACCCCATTATAGAAGTTAATGGAGTTCTTAAATCATGAGAAATATTAGCTATTGCTTGCCGAAGTTCTAAATCCATCTCTTTAGACTTACACTGAATTTCTTTGTTTAGCTTCAATGTATAATTAATTTCCAAAAGCAAATCTTCTATATTACTATTTGGATATGATATTCTAAGAAGTTCATTAGTATCATTATTATTTATAATTTTTAATTTCTTAGTTATTAGTTTAATTTCATTTCTTCTTAAAATTAAGAGAGTGAAATTAATACATAATAGAATTGATAGTATTATGGTAATCAGATTTTGCATATTTTATCACCCCCAGTATATAGGTATATAGTCTAACTTATATTTATTTAATGTAAATTAAAAAACTTGCTATTTAACTTCAGTTCTTTTAAATAATAATCCTCCTAGTGTAGTGAATATAATAAAACTAACAATACCTACTAATAATACATGGATTATTTCGTTATTTCCAGCTGATAAATTACTCATTATTGAAGTTTGATTATAAAATAAATAATCATTTACTATAATTAATTTGCTCCAAACACTTCTGCTTAATAGTTTTATTATATCTGTTAGTATTAACAAAATCGTAATATAGCTAACTATTGCTATACCCTCTTTTTTTATTCCTATTACTAATAAATTAGATAATGCAAGTCCAGCTAATAAAACTGGTAAAAGAGCTACTATTTTTATAAGTAATCTTATTAACATATCATTATTGTATCCATCTCCAGGATTTAATAATAAAAGTCCACATAAAAACACTCCAATAATTATTATTCCCATAAGTATTATAATTAATATTTGCACTATTACTTTTCCTAAATATATCTTTTCTCTAGATACATTAGATGTAATCAGATTTTTAAGAGAATTATATTTATATTCTTCAAAAAATACTAATGAAAATAATACTATTAGCAAAAGCGCAAAACCTATTCCTGCTGGACATACTTCTGATATGACAAAAACTCGATTTGTCATATTTGATGAAAAGACTACTTCAGTTAATAAAATAATTGATGATACTATAAAAGTAATAATATAAAAATATGGTCTGTGTATATATTTGTAAATTTCTGCTTTAATTATATTTAACATTAACTTTCACCCCTTACTTTATATCCTGTTTATTGAATATTATAGCTGTAATTATAGTTAAAACTACTGTATAAACTAATCCAATTAACACTGCCTTTATTATTTCTGGTGTTGTAGAATTCATATCTCCAACAATCTCTAATTGTGTAGATAAAAGAAATTCACGAATCACCCCAAACTTATTCCACAAAAGCTTCTCAAGAATGAACGTTAATATTCTTATTTGCATAATAATATAATATATAACACATACTATTGCTTCCTTTTTTATAAGAATAACTAATAAATTTACTATAGTTATTCCACCTAAGAATATAGGAGTTGATGCTATAAATCTAAATGTAAATCCTTTAAGCATTTCACTACTATAGCTATCCCCAGTTATTATCATATTTACTGATAATAAAAACACTATCATGCACATAGTCGCAATTACGACTGCTAAAATTATTTGGACTATAAATCTACTAAAAAATATCTTACTTTTGGAAATATTAGAAGCACATAAATTTTTAAAAGTACCTTCTTTATACTCTTCTGAAATTACTGGACAAAAGACCATCATCAAAATTAATATTAGTGGAAAATAAGTAAATGTTAATGATAAGAACTTTTCTCGTGTATAAAACGCTATTCCTGAAAATTTC
This sequence comes from Clostridium gelidum, assembly GCF_019977655.1. Classification (NCBI taxonomy): domain Bacteria; kingdom Bacillati; phylum Bacillota; class Clostridia; order Eubacteriales; family Clostridiaceae; genus Clostridium; species Clostridium gelidum. Next base: position 2,992,613 of record NZ_AP024849.1, on the reverse strand, counting down.
CCTGCAACTAATGCAGTTACTAAAAATGTTCCAATACAAAGAAGTAGTGTTGCTATATAAGTAAATGGCCTTTTTGAATATTTATAAATTTCTGCTTTAATTAAATTAGTCATTACTTATTTCCCCCTATTAGATTTAAGAAGTATTCTTCTAAATTACTTCCTACTCTCTCTAGTGAAGAAATCATAACTCCTCCATTAAATAACGACTTACTTACAACTTCTGGTTCTTCTAAATATCCATAAACTCTTATAGAATTGTTATTTAATACCTCATAATCTTTGCATTTCAAATTTTCCTCCAAAATTGTTGTTGCTTTTTCCGCATTATCAACTTTTATAGATAAATAGTGTTTGCACTTATTTTCTAATTGTTCAACTGAAATTTCTTCTATAAGCTCTCCATTATTTATAAATCCATAACATGTTGAAAGTTGTGAAAGTTCTCCTAAAATATGACTTGAAATTAAGATTGTTGTACCTTTAAGTTTGTTTAATTTTATAAGTAGCTCTCTAACTTCTTTAATCCCCATTGGATCCAATCCATTAATAGGTTCATCTAATATTAAAAAATCTGGACTTCCCATTATTGCGAGTGCAATACCTAATCTTTGTTTCATACCTAATGAAAAACCTTTAAACTTTTTCTTTCCTACATCAGATAACCCTACAATTTCTAATGCTTCATCAACGCATTCTTTTCCAATTATTCCTCTTTGAATTCTGTAATATTCTAGATTTTCCTTAGCACTTAAATATGGATAAAAAGATGGAGTTTCTATCATTGCACCTATTTTAACATGTTCCTTTATTCTATCTTTTTCATTAGTTGCTCCAAATAATTCAATTTCTCCACTTGTTGCATGTGACATAGATAAAGCCATTCGTATTAAGCTAGTTTTACCAGCTCCATTCTTTCCAACTAAACCATATATATCACCTTTTTTTACAGTTATATTTAAATTTTTTGCAGCATAACTCTCTCCAAATTTTTTGCATAAATTTCTTGTGACAAGTATATTGTCATTCATTAAAATCATCCTTCCGTATTTCCTTTTTTCTATGGTTTTATTCTACGATACAAACACCAAGATACATTAAAGAAAATATTAAGAAAGTATTAAATCATTCAGCAAGCTTAAATCCAATTCCCCAAACTGTTTTTATATACTCATTTTCACTATCTATTGCACTAATTTTTGAACGCAAGTTACTTATATGGACATTTATTGTATTGTCATCTCCAAAAAATTCTTCATTCCATACACGTTCAAACAGATTTGATTTAGTAAATACTTTTTTAGGATTAGTCATAAGTAAATCCATAATTGTAAATTCCTTCACAGTAACTTGTACCGGAGAACCCTTTACGCACATTTGCATTTGTTCTTTATCAATAGTTATTTCTTTATAAGCTAATACCAAGTTCTCTTCTTTATTTGCATTTGAAAACTCTGTATATCTTCTTAATTGAGCATTAACTCTTGCTACTACTTCATTTACATCAAAAGGCTTTGTTACAAAATCATCCGCTCCAAGCTCTAAAACATTTATTTTATCTTCTGGAGTAGTCTTAGCTGAAATAACAATTATAGGCATTTTCTTTTTCATTCTTATTTCAGATATTATTTGTTCACCAGTCATTCCTGGAAGCATTAAATCTAATAATATAAGCTGAAAATCTTGCAGATCTAAACACATTTTTGCTTCTGTGCCTGAAAAAGCTTGTTTTACATTATATCCTGCTTTAATTAGAATTCTATTTATTAATCCATTTATATCTGCATCATCTTCTACTACTAAAATATTTATATTTCTGTTTTCTTTCACAACTTGTACACCTATCCCTTCATCCCTATTTATATTTTACAGGTTATATTATTACATAAATTTGAAAGTTTTGCCATAAAATTAATAATGCTATAAACATATATTAATGTTTATAGCATTATTAATTTTATGAAAAGGAAAGAAAATAACAAATCTATGATGTAATTAGATGTTCTTATATGCTGAGATGTTCCGTATTGCAGCATAGCTTTAAACATACGCTTTACCTTCCCATTTTCTACTCTTCCATCTGTATATTACAAGTACTGCTCTAAAACATTCATCGCAAGTTAAACCAATCCATATTCCAATTAAACCAAGACCAAGCTTTATTGATAATATATATCCAACGCCTACAGCTATAGTCCACATAGAAAATATTCCTATATATACAGGAAATCTTACATCTCCTACTGCCTTAAGTGCACCAATTCCCACTATATTCGTAGCTCGTCCAACTTCCAGTATTACATCAATTGCAATAACTATAGATCCTAATTTAATGATTGCTTGATTTTGTGTAAATATCCTCATTAAAGGATGTCCGAGTATTGCAAACAAACCAGCCATTCCTGTAGATAATAAAATAGCAATTTTTATCGAATACCATCCAAAATTTAAGGTAGCATCATTTTTCTTCTCTCCAACTAAACGTCCTACTATTATTCCATTACCTTGTGCAAGGGCTGCTGAAAATAAAACTGCAAAGCTAACTATATTAATAACATAACTTCTTGTTGTAACTGTTTCTACGCTTATGGTGTTCATAAAACCCATAAGTACAAATTGAGCCAGACTATAAGACAAATTCTCGCCAGCAGAAGGAACTCCTATTGACAAGACATTTTTGAGATGCTTAATTGGAAGTGGGTATAATAACTTAATAGAATATCCTTTAAATATTTTTATATAGATAATTATACATAAAATACATAAACCAATGAATTTACTTATAGTTGTTCCAAGTGCTGAGCCTGTTATGCCAAGTTCTGGCGCACCAAATTTCCCGAATATAAGAATATAATTAAGAATTGCATTTATTACATTTACAAACAATGTGACATACATGCAAATCTTAACATATCCATGAGGTCTAAGTATTGCACTAATTGTCGATGATATTGCTTGAATAAATATAAAACCACCAACATATTTTAAATAATCATAAGCTAAGTATAATATATCACCAGACGTATTAAGCAATTTTAAAAATGCAATTCCAAAACATGCTAAAACAAAACTTAATAATATACCAACCAAAGCATTAAATCCCATTGATACACCGCAAAGTTGTATAATGTCATTATTCTTTTTTTCATCTCTATTAGCCCCTATATATTGAGCTACTAAAATTGAAGTTCCTGATGTTATTATTACAAACATCAAATTAATTATATTTATTATTTGATTTGAAACGCCAACTGCTGCAACAGCATTATCAGAATATCTACTTAACATTAAAGTATCTACCCCACCAAGAGTTGACAATAACAAACTTTCAATAAAAATGGGCCAAGTTATTCTAAGTAATTTCTTCTTCATTCTTTTGTTTTCATCCATTTTTAATACCTCTTACATGTTTTTATTTACCAAAATAATTATATTCTAAGTAAATTAATTATTCTATTGTGAGATATACTAAAATGTAAATTAAAATATATTTACATAGTCTATAAAAAATTAGGCACATTCAAAAAAATAACATGCAAAAATTCATATCTACTATTTTTTGAATATGCCATATAACTTTATTAATATTATTCAATAAATAACTTTTCTCCAACTAGTGCAAAACTTTGAAGAAGTAAAAAGCATTTAATATCAAATTTTTCTCGGCTTTGTATAAGTTCTTTTGCTTCTTCTTGAGATATAAGCATTGCTTCAATACATTCATCATCCTCAAGATGTTCATCGCTTATTTCACCTTCACAAATGCAATAAACAAAACTTAGCGATTCATCTGTCATACCTGCTGAAACATATACTTTATCAGTGCCTCTATTTTTAATTACATCTACTATCTTTAGACCTGTCTCTTCCATTAATTCTCTTCCGATTGTACTCTTTGCATCTTCACCCTTATCTATAAGACCTGCTGTTAATTCATACACATAATCATTAAGCGGAATTCTAAATTGCTTTATTATAACAAGCTTCTTTTCATCTTTATGATATGCTGCAATTATTACCCCATCAGCTGTATCTTCTTTATTTTCAAAGAATTGCTTTTGAAGAGTATCATTATCTTTTCTAGAAGCTACTGTCCATGTTCTTTTGTTTCCAACTTTATTTTCATATTCCGCCTCATATAAGCTTAAAAACTCAGTTTCTACTAAAGGTTTCAAATTAGTGACTTTATTTTTTTTCATAAGTCTGCATTCCTCCTACAATATATTTATAATAAAGGGTACTCCTTTTTTGTTTATTACAAAAGAGTACCCTTTGTCTTGATGATTTTTATTAAATATCTTTTATGCTTAAGCTTATTCTTTTATTCTCTTCATCTACACTTAAAATTTTAGCTTTAATTTCTTCTCCAACTTTTAAAACTTCTGATGGATGTTCTATTCTGTTATGTGAAATCTTTGAAATATGAACTAGTCCGTCAACTCCTGGTTCTAATTCTATAAAAGCGCCAAAGTCATTAAGTCTTACTACTGTACCTAAAACTATAGAATCTTCCGGATATTTTTCTCTAGCATTCTCCCAAGGTTTAGCAATAAGTTCTTTTATGCTTAAAGAAAGTTTTTTAGCATCTTTATCAAGACCTATAATTTTAACTTCAACAGTTTGGTTTATCTTTAATACATCACCTGCATTATTAACATGATTCCAAGAAATTTGTGATACATGTAATAATCCATCTATACCATTAATTTCAACAAAAGCACCAAAGCTTGTAAATCTCTTTATTTCGCCTTTAACAACATCTCCAAGGTTAAAATTTTCAAATATTTTTGCATCTTCTGCATTTTTAACATCTTCTAATAATATTCTTCTTGATGCTACTATTTTCACCGGCTTTTTTAAAGATAAATCTATTAATTTAACTTCTAAATTTTTCCCTACATATTCGCTTTTATCTTTAGTGAATTTAGTATCAATTTGTGATGCTGGTACAAAAATTCTAACACCATTATAATATGCAACTAATCCATTTTCACTTGCTTCTTTAATAGTTATTTCAAAGGTCTTTTCTTCCTTGAAAAGAGATTCTAATTCTTTAAAAGTTTCTTCTCCTTCATATTCCAATCTTGATAAAACTACATATCCATCACTATTTTGCAATTTTATAACCTTAGCATTAATAGAATCTCCAACACCTAGTTTTTCTGAAAATGTCACTGGATCTTCTTTAGCACATAGTTCTGTATAAGGAATAACTCCATCAGATTTATAACCTACAAGTGAAACTAAAATAGAATCTCTAGTTTTTGAAAGTATTTCACCTTGAACTTCGTCTCCAATAGCAAACCTTTTATCTAGCTCATTCATTAGTGACAATTGATCGTCAAAGTTATTATTTTCTGTATTCATAATATCAAGTACCTCCTTAATAATCCAATCTGGTGTAGATGCACCAGCTGTAACTCCTATTTTTTTCATATCATTATTTTTAATAAAATCAAGTGGTAATTCTGTAACATTTTCTATATGAATTGTATTTTTGCAATTTTCCTTTGCAATTTGATACAATTTAGTGGTATTTGAACTATTTTTTCCACCAACAACTATCATAGCATCTGCTTCTTTAGATATTGTATTTGTACTTTTTTGTCTAGCATAAGTAGCTGAACAAATTGTATTAAAAGCTAATACCTCTTTTACAGAACTTAAGTTTTTTAAAGTGTTTTCCCAATTCTTCATTTTTTCTGTTGTTTGAGCTACTACACATACCTTTTGGGGTATTGCTTCTTCAAAAGTACCATCTTTAGTAATAAGCGCTTTATCTTGACACCATCCATTAATTCCTATTACCTCCGGGTGATTTGAATCTCCTAATATTACTATATGATATCCTTCTTTTGAATATTTCTTAACCTTCTTTTGAATGTTCGTTACAAAAGGACATGTAGCATTTAAAATTGTTAATTTCTTTTTTTCAAGAATATCTAAAACCGCTTCAGAAACACCATGAGATCTTATAACAATTACATCACCCATGCTTAATTTATCTATATTTTCTAATTCTATAGAAAATATATTATTTTCTTCTAAAAACTTAACTACATCATTATTATGTATTAATGGACCTAAAGTATAAATTTTTGCATTATGTTCTTTTTGAATTTTAAGAGCTTCATTTACAGCTCGTGAAACTCCAAAACAAAAACCTGCATTCTTTGCTAAAATAACTTCATTCATTATAATCTCCTTGTGCTGCATATTTAAAATATCTCAGATCGCGATGTCTTATTTTAATTTTTCTATAAACTCACAAATTGTATTTACTACTCCATTAATATCTAAGTTCGTGCTATCAATTTCAACGGCGTCATCTGCCTTTTTTAGAGGGTCAAAAGCTCTATGAGTATCTTTATAATCTCTATCTATTATATCCTGTAATATTTGCTCATAGAGACATTCTAAATTTCTTTCTTGCAATTCCTTAAATCTTCTTTCTGCTCTTTCTTCTGGACTAGCTGTTAAGAAGAATTTGAATTTTGCATCTTTAAGAACAACAGTTCCAATATCTCTACCGTCCATAATTACATCAAACTTACTTGACATATCTCTTTGAAGTTTTACAAGTATAGATCTAACTTCTGGAATACTAGCATAACCAGATACAATACTGCTTATTCTTGGCATTGTTATTTTTTCTTGAATATTTTCACCATTTAAAATTAAGTCATCATCTTCAAAATGCATTTCCATACTACTTATTAAATTGCAAATTTCATCAACTTTTTCTGGTGATAAATTATTTTCCGTAGCTTCAAGTGCTACTGCTCTATACATTGCCCCTGTATTTATATACATAAGGTTATATTTTTCTCCAACTAATTTTGCTATGGTACTTTTACCTGCCCCAGCAGGTCCATCTATTGCTACTGAAATCCTCAAAATTTTCTCCCCATTTCTTGGCCTTATAAATTTATGCCTTCTATTTAAGATTATAGTATTTTTTACTTATTCAAACAAGAAAATATTAATATTAAATATTACTTCCAGCTATAAAGCCTGTTGAAAATGCAATTTGAACATTATAGCCTCCTGTAAAGGCATCTACATCCATTACCTCTCCAGCAAAAGAAAGATTATCTATTATTCTTGACTTCATGGTAGACGGATCAATTTCTTTAATATCTACTCCACCTTTTGTCACAATACCTTCATCTATTGGTCTTAAGCCTTTAATATCAAATGGTAAATTTTTAATTAAGTTAACTAAATTTTTTCTTTCTTCTTTTGTTATTTCATTTACCTTTTTAGTTTCTGAAATTCCTGAATACTCAATAATCATTGGAATTAACTTTTGTGGTAATAATTCATCCAAAGAATTTTTAAAGTCTTTATTTAAGTACTTACTAAAATCTTTTTGAATCCTTTTATCTAATTCGCCTAAATTTAAGGCTGGTTTTAAATCTATATGTAATGTATAATTTTTGCCTTTTTTTACAAACCTACTCCCACTTAATATAAGTGGACCTGACACACCAAAATGTGTAAATAACATTTCTCCAAAATCCTTATAAACTATAGTTTTATTGTTTTCCTTAATTGTAACTTCTACATTTTTTAGAGATAATCCCATAAGTTCTTTTGTCTTTGCATCTACAACTTCTATTGGTACAAGTGCTGGAGTTAAAGGTATTATATTATGCCCTAGCATATTTGCAAATTTTTGGCCTTCTCCACGTGATCCTGTAAGTGGATAGGTTGCTCCACCAGTTGCAATAATAAACTGATCTCCGCTTAAAATTTCATCATTATTTATTTCAAGTGCTGTTATTTTTTTATCCTTAAATTTAATATTTGTAACTTTAGAATTTAATCTTATTTTTACTTTAGTTCTACTTAAGGCATTAGACAAACCTTTTATAATATCCGAAGATTTATCAGATTCAGGGAAAACTCTATCCCCTCGTTCTACCTTTAACTTAATTCCTTCACCTTCAAAGAAATTCATAGTATCATCATTAGTAAAACTATATAATGAACTATATAGAAAATGTGGATTACCTGGAATGTACTCAAAAAACTCAGATATATCTTTTGCATTAGTAACATTACATCTTCCCTTACCAGTAATAAAAAGCTTTTTACCAATTCTTTCATTACCATCTAATAATATTACCTCATGTTTTTTTGATGCTTGCAGAGCTGCCATCATACCTGCTGGCCCTGCGCCTATAACAATAACTTTACTCAATTTTTAAAATCAGCTCCAATCTGTTATCTACTTTATCAAGTTCAACTAAGATTCAGGTGGGGTTTCATCCCCATCTGAATCTTAGTTGAACTTATACCCTCAAGGGGCACAATGTCCAGGAGCGTGCAGCCGTTATCTCCCACTGTGAAAGTGGGAGTGTTACGGATGCTAGCTATCGGATAAATAAGTAGCGTATTTAATAAATTATATCATACAAATATTCGATATAAAAATAGCTTGAATATATTTTAAACACTATATCCAAGCCATTTAACTATATTATTATCTATTATCTACTTTTTCTGGATACATATCATGATTCATCATTCTATAATTTTCCATTTCTTCAAACTTTGTGTTCTTCATTCCATAGTTGCAATATGGATCTATACTTATTCCACCTCTTGGAGTAAACTTGCCCCATACCTCTATATATTTTGGATCCATAAGTTTGATTAAATCCTTCATTATTATATTCATACAATCTTCATGAAAATCCCCATGATTTCTAAAGCTAAATAAATATAGTTTCAAAGATTTGCTTTCTACCATTTTTACATTTGGAATATAGCTTATATAAATTGTTGCAAAATCAGGTTGACCTGTAATAGGACAAAGGCTCGTAAATTCTGGGCAATTAAATTTCACAAAATAATCATTACCAGGATGCTTATTATCGAAAACTTCTAATACTTCAGGATTATATCCATAATCATACTTTGTTCCTTGATTTCCAAGTAGTGATATTCCTTCAAGTTCTTTTGACTTTCTTCCACTTTCGCTCATTATTTTTCTCCTTTAAAATAAATTGTTTGTTATTTTGAGAATATTATTTATTATTATTATTTTTACTTAATAAATAATTGTCTAATCCATTTTTTCTAAGTTTACAAGCTGGACATTCTCCACATCCATCTCCGATTACTCCATTATAACAAGTAAGAGTTTTTTCTCTTATATAATCTAACTTTCCAAATTTATCTGCCATTTCCCATGTTTGTTCTTTGTCTATCCACATTAATGGAGTATGAACTACAAAATCATAATCCATAGCTAAATTTAAAGTAACATTAAGGGATTTTATAAATACATCCCTACAATCAGGATAACCACTAAAATCTGTTTCACATACTCCTGTTACAATATGTTTTGCACCTTTAACCTTAGCGAGTACTCCTGCAAAAGTTAAGAATAACATGTTTCTTCCCTCTACAAATGTTGATGGAGGTTCTCCGTTTTTACCCATTTTAATTTCAATATCATCTCTTGTAAGTGCATTTGGTGCTAATTGATTAAGTAATGCCATATCTAATATATGGTGCTCTACTCCTAATTCCTTTGCTATTTCAGTTGCACATTCTATTTCTTTTCTATGTTTTTGATTATAGTCAAAGGTAACTGCTATAACCTCATCAAATTCCTTAAGTGCCCAAAACAAACATGTAGTAGAGTCTTGACCACCACTAAATACAACTACTGCTTTTTTATTCATATATAATTCCTCCAATTTGATTCAGTTGACAGTTTACAGTGCACAATTAACAGTTATTGATGAAACCCCAAAGGATTTTGTTCCTTAACTATTAATTGCTAACTATTAACTGTTAACTGATTTAATTATTTCATAATTAACAAAGCTTCTTGTCTTAACATATCATTAGTTTGAAATTTCCCAGTAAAAGTCGTTGTAGTAGTAAGTGTTCCAGGTTTTTTTATCCCACGTGACGTCATGCATCCATGTTCTCCAGTAATAAGAACACCAACATTACTACTTTTTGTAACCATAGAAACTATTTCTGCAATATCACTGCCAATTCTCTCTTGAAGCTGAAGTCTTCTTCCAACCATATCTGCTATTCTTGAAATTTTACTAAGGCCTATTATTTTTTCATTTGGTATATATACTACTGTAACTTTCATATTGTACATAAGCGCTAAATGATGTTCACAATAACTATGAATTGGTATATCGCGAACTACAACCATATTATTATAAGCTTCAGACATGAATTCTTCATTCTCAAATGTAGTCCCAAACATTTGTGCTATTTCCTCATTTGAAAAAGTCATTCCTTCAAAAACTTCTTCATACATTTTAGCAACCCTCTTAGGTGTATCTAATAATCCTTCTCTATTTGGATTATCGCCAAGTGCAATTAAAATTTCTCTTATACATTCCTCTATCTTTTTGGTATCTATCTTCTTTGACATATTCAATCCTCCAAACTTTTCCTAATTGACAATGTACAATTGACAATTAAGGATGATATTCCTTCGGAATATCTTTATTTATTATTTATTTTTTCAAACTCCTCTGGAAAAGTGAGCGTCCAAATCTTGTATTTGGTATCTTGAACCTTCTCTGTGAGTTTTGTTTCTCAATTGTCAATTGTTATACTCCTCTTGCATTTTTATTCCAAATAATCTTATGAAGTTGTGCTTGTAATCTAACTTTGTTTAATTTTTTATCTTTCATAAACTCTACAATTTCTTCCATATCTATATTCCCCGAAACTGGACTTAAATAAACCAAGCATTTAGAAGTTAAATCATATTTAATTATAAGCTCATAGGCCATTTCTAAGTCTTCCGTGCTTCCTACAACAAACTTATATACATCACTATTTTCTACAACGTTTAAATTATTCAAATTCATTTGACTTGTCATATTACTACTTGGCAATTTAAAATCTACTATGTAACTTATATTGTTTTTCTTATGTCGCGTCTTAAATGGTTGTATATCTACAGCTCCATTTGTTTCTATATGAATCTTTAAATTATCATCTTTATTTAAAATATCTAAAAGTTCATCTATATTTTCTTGAATAAGTGGTTCTCCACCAGTCAAAGTAACATTTGTTACCCCAGTTTCTTTTATGTAATTATAAATTTCTTTAGGAGTTAATATTTCAAGTGTACTCTCTTTATCCCATGAATAAGTAGTATCGCACCAAGAACATCTTAAATTACAACCTTGAAATCTTATAAAAGTCGCAAGTTCCCCAGAACTTGGACCTTCTCCGTCTACTGATAAAAATTTTTCTACTATGTTAAACATCTATAATCCTCCAATTAATCTTCTGTGTATATGCAACTATTATTAGGCGTTTCAAATAATTCCACTTGACACACCTGTAATCCATTAATTTTTAATCTATTGAAGATATCTTTAGACATCTCCTCCGCAGTTGGCCTATAATTTACAAAATATATATCAAAGTCATTTGGAAGTTCTTCTAATTTCTTAGCTAAAGCTCTTCCTTCTTCATTATCTTCAATAATTAGCTTGTGATCAAAAATATCTGCAATTTCTTTTAAAGCATCTTTAAAATTTGTAAAATCATCAACCATACCTCTAAGCTGACCTTCTGCAATTAAGGTTTCTGATTTTAACATTACAATTAGCTTATATCTGTGTCCGTGAATATTAGAACATTTTCCTTTATATCCACTTAAATAATGTGCCATATCAAATTGTACTTCACTTTTTATTTTAAACATAATTTTCTCCTTACTTAATTACTACAATGATATATTTTTATACGCAAAAAGGTTAATTTTGCCATGACTAAAACCAGTACAACAAAATCAACCTTAAATTCTTACTTAATTTAAAATTAAATTGCCTAGTTTTGTTTAAGGACAGGATGGTCTAACGAACTGTCCATTATTAAATTTTATACTGGTAATGATAACATATTTCATTTAAATATGCAATCCTTCTGTCGTATTCTAATTCAATGTGTTATAATTAGAAAGAATAAAATAAATTATCGTTACGTTGAGGAGGTCTTTCATTGGAAACCAAAATGGGATTTAGGCATAAATTTGCATATAGTTTTTTCGATTTTGCAGCCTATAAAGAATTTTTAGTACAAGGACTTGGAAAATCAATTTTATATATGTTTCTAGTTACTTTAATATTTTCTACTATATCCAATATAAATATAATAGACAAATTCAATTCTGAACTATCTAATGTAGAAACAACTTTTATACATAGTGCACCAAATTTTGAACTTAAAAATGGTACATTATCAGTAGGTTCAGATGAACCTATTTACTATAAATATGATGATCAACAACTTATTGTTGATACTAGTGGGAAAACGAATAAATCAATTTTAGACTCATATAGTGATGGTATATATATAAATTCAGATGAACTTATTATGAGACAAAAGTATACTACATTACAAACTCTAAAATTTTCGAATTTTCCCGAATTAAATATAACAAAAATATCTATACAAGATAGTATGTCTGCATTGAAAATTATTTTTCCAGTATTACTCTTATTTTTAAATCCAATAATTGCATTTTTATTGAATTTAATTTCAGGATTTTTAATAATAGGTCCTTTAAGTTTATCCATTAGTGGTGTTATGGGTGTGAAATTTAAGTGTTCTGAATTATGTATTTTAAGCTTTTATGCAATGACACTACCACTATTACTAGAATCTTTAATAAGTATATCAGGAATAGATGTACCTGAATTTTATGTTATTTTCTATGTACTTTCTTTAGTTTATTGTGGATTAGCTATTAATAAAATTAAAAACATTGATAAATCTAATTTAAATTTATCAAAATAGACTTTAAATTAGAAAAAATAAATTTTACTTTTAAATTAAAGTTAAATTTATTTTTTACTAGAAATTAATAAAAGAGTAACGTTCTATTTTATAACGTTACTCTTTTTTAGTATATATAATAAAAAAACTTAGTTGTTTAAAATAAACTTATTAATTGCCTCCGCAACACCGCCTTCATTATTATTTGCTTTACACACATAATCAACTTGTTTTTTTATGTCATCTACAGCATTATTTACTGCAACACTTAGTCCTGCAGACTTAAGCATTGCTAAATCATTGAAATTATCTCCAATTGCCATTATTTCATTTTGTTTTATACCCAATCTTTCAGCCAATTCAAGAAGTCCTATTCCTTTATCTATTCCCATTTTATTAAATTCCATATATCTATTAGAAGAAAAGGTGACAGTAACTTTATTGTTTATTATATTTTTAATTTCATCTCCAATACTTATCAAATAATCTCTGTTCAAGTTTTGAAATAAAACTTTTGCAATTGGAATATTCTTTAAGAACTCAATTGAGTTACTGTTCATTTTTTTAAATCCTTTGAGCCTTTGAGATACATATGTATGTTCATCTTCATTTAAATTAAATATAAAAACATCATCTTTAGTATATACATGAATACACACATCTTTTGTTAATCCGACTTCAAATAATTCTTTTGCTAAATCAAAATCAATACCATTGAAATTTAAAATGTTAAAATTCTTACTTTCTACTATACTTGCACCATTAAATGAAATAATGTATTCATCTTCTTTATCATATAATCCTAAGTCTTGGAGGGTGCTCCTTATTGATTTATGACCTCTTCCTGTTGCAGGTACAAACTTAACACCCATTTTACTTGCTTCATTAATAGCTTCTATATTTACCTTTGGAATAATATTATCATCTCCGATTAAAGTTTCATCTAAATCACATGCAATTAATTTATACATATATCAATCTCTCCCATACCTATTTCTATAATTTATAGTTACATGTGCTTTGACTATATACCTTAACAAATCTTTATTCAAATATTAAGTAACTACTTATCTATATAATAGCACGTTAGTGAATATAAGATATTCCTTATTAACTTTTAGTTATATATTACTTCTTTTGTTATTTGTTTTTATATATAACATAGTGTTTTATTTACTTTTAGTAACACTAAATCAGAATTGCCACTAAACTATAGGAAGATTTTGTTATTTTTGAGTAAATGTAAATACTGAAGTAATATGAAGTATATCAAGCACTATAACTATGTTTATAAAAATTAAAACTCCACATAATATATCTTCTACCTTACTATTTGTTTTTACACTGCCTAAAGAAAATTTCTTTTTACTTAAAGGATAAAACCAAGGTAATCCCCCAATCGTAAAACTGTCTAAAAGTAAATGTGATAATACACCTAAAAACAATCCTTTTATACCAACTAGAAGTAATTTATCATTAATCATTCCAATACTTATTGAATATAAAAGCAAGTACATAAGTGGGGCATGAAACAATTTTCTATGTCCTGCAAATTTATTTATTGCTTTAGAAATTGTTTTTGCTTTTTTACCAATATAACTATTTTTATGATCAATATCAGGAAATATGCTTCCAACTACAGCTCCTCCTAAAAATACTCCTGTAGATATTATAGAAGTATTTGACATTTGTAAATTCACATATAGTCCTACTAATATTCCACCATTTATATGTGTTTTGTAATTCATTTTTTATACTCCTACTATTCATTTTTCATCTTTTGTTTGAATTTCTTCATTGTGCTATTATACTATAGATTTATCATATGTCAAAAACTATGGATAAGTAGATTTAGCTATCATTTATGCCACTCTATTGATTTATATCTTAACCATTAAAATCCCACTAAAAAACTAATATTTTTAGTGGGATTTTATTTTATTTTATATGTTTAATATCATTTTTTTTTGAGCAAATATTTTTGGATTTGCATCCATTACAACCACTATTACATTTTCCTTTTGAAGAATTTTTTAAAGACTTAACTATTATAAATCCAGCAAAAAAAACTATTATAGTTGTAATTATTATTTCTAACATTTAAGCTTCACCTACCTATAGTATCGAATTTTCAAGGTAAATACTGATAATTGAGTTAATAGTAGTTAGAATATTAAGCTACCTATGTTAAATACCAAGAAGGCAGCAATCCATGCAATTATTAATTGAAAAAATATTGAAAATAAAGTTAACTTTGTCCCATATTCTTTTTTCATAGTTCCAATTACAGATATACAAGGCGTATACAGCAATATGAATACTAAGAACGCATAGGCTGAAAGTTCCGTAAAATGAGCTGGTAAAATAACTGATAAATCTCCAGCAAATATTACTTGCATTGATGCTAAAACTGATTCTTTAGCAAGTAAGCCAGAAAGAAGTGACACTGCTGATTGCCAATTGCCAAAACCTAGTGGTGCAAATATTGGTGCTATTACGCCACCTATAGATGCTAATATACTATCATTTACTTCATTTACCATTCCATGAAGATTAAAGTTTGATAAAAACCATATTACAACGCTCATTGCAAATATAAGAGTTGCTGCTTTATTTAAAAAGCTCATAGCTTTATCTTTTGTTTGTTTATATATTGAAGAAAGTTTTGGCATTTTATATTCAGGAATTTCAATCATAAAAGGTTCTTCATCCTTTTTAAAATATGTATGTTTAAATAATATTCCAAGTAAAAATGCAACTATTATTCCAAGTAAATATAATGAAGAAACTACAAGTCCTCTATGAGACGTAAAAAACACTGCTGCAAAAACTGTATAAACAGGTAATCTTGCATTACAAGACATAAACGGTACAAGCAATGCTGTAAGTTTCCTATCTTTTTCACTTTCTAGAGTTCTAGCAGTCATTATTGCTGGAACTGTACATCCAAAACCTATTATCATAGGTATAAATGCCTTACCTGAGAGTCCCATCTTTCTCATTAACTTATCCATCATAAATGCCACTCTTGCCATATACCCACTATCTTCTAATATAGTTATACACATAAACAATACTAAAATTATTGGCAATAATACTATTATTCCTCCGACTCCAGAAATTATTCCATCTACTATAAGAGACTTAAACCAAGGAGACGAATTTAAGAGGAGATTACTTACAGTTGGAATTAATATATCATTTAAAAATCCATCCAATAAATCTGAAATAGGTTGTCCAACCCAAGAAAATGTTAGTTCAAACATTAAAGCCATTAGCAATATAAAAATTGGATAAGCAAGAACTGGATGTAATACCCACTTGTCCATTTTTTCAGTTATAGTTGCTTCCTTTTTCTCTTGTTTTGTAATGCTTATACTTAACACCTTTTCAATAAATGCATAAGCTTCCTTTTCAGAAGAAAAATTGTACTTATCTGAATCTAATGGTACAGCAAAATTTCCTTTTTGTAGTCTTTCTTCAATTTTATCAATACCTTCATTTTTTCCTGCAACAATAGGAATAACTTCTACATTTAATTCTTCTGATAATTTTTTATAATCAATAACTATTCCTTTACTTTCAGATACATCAATCATATTTAAAGCTAATATGATTGGTATATTAAATTCTTTAAGTTGAGTTGTAAGATATAAATTTCTATTAAGATTTGATGCATCGACAATGTTTAATATTAAATCTACATTTCCTTCTTCTAAAAATTTTTTAGAAACTTTTTCTTCATTTGAGAAAGTATCCATAGCATATATTCCTGGCAAATCTACAATTTTAATATCCTTAGAAAGAAAACCTTCCTTTTTATCTACAGTTACACCTGGCCAATTACCCACATATTGATTTGAGCCTGTAAGTGCATTATATAACGTGGTTTTTCCTACATTAGGATTACCAAGTAAAGCTACATTTATCATAAATTTAAGTCTCCCTTATTTGTGCTAATAATTCTCGCTTTAATTAGCTTTATTTAATTTTTTATGTGGTGTATAAAAATTTAAAATTACTTATTTTTCTAACAATATATATTTAGCATCATTTTTTCTAATAGCTAAATCAAATCCCCTAAAATTTATAATTATTGGATCACCTAGTGGTGCGCGTCTTCTAAACTCTACTTCTGTACCTTCAATACATCCTAAAGCAAATAATCTTTTTATTAATTTTGAATCGCCTCTAATAGATGCAATTATTCCTTTTTCTCCTGGATTTAAACTACAAATACTCATTTGGCACCTCCTAATTGAAAATACTTATCATATAATTAAGAATATCATTATTATTGCTTAATTGCAAGAAAAAAATGATGTTTTCAAGCATCATTTTTAATCATAGTAATTATTTTTCATTCTAATTTAAGCTAGAAGTTAACCAACTAGTATTTGTATACAACTATATATATAATTTTATTACTTAAGATGTTTTATTAGATTAAATAGCATAAAATCTACATTGCATATATGACGTCCAAAAGATTTCATATGTATTAAATCCCATATTTTTTAATATCTCTAAATGTCAAGTATTGTAATTGAAAAATATGATTTATTAAACCATGCTTTATGTTTTCTACAGACTCTTTATCCTTGCCCTTAGCTTCTTGGAAACTTCCTCATCTATTAAGTCCAATTAAAGTTTCACTTTCACTTAAAGGCTTAATATTTTCAAAACTAATATATATTCCACCTTCATTTAATAAATCATAGCAATTTTTAATTAAATTTTTTTACTTAAATTAGCTATTTACTACATTTATGTGACCTGTTATTACAAACTAATAATATTTATATTAGTTTTATCGATAACTAAATATAAGAGTAATTAAAGAAAGAAGGAATATATTATGATGATAGGTTCTTCATCAAAACAATCACTACATTTATCAATTTCAAACAGTTATCAATCTATAGATGATAATAATAAAATTCCAAAGTGTAAAAAAGAAAACACTACAGAAAAAAATACTTCTATTAAAAATAATGTTAATAATCCTTTAAAGAAAAACGATCCATTAAAAGATTTAATGGAGCAAAAACAAAAAATATCTGATAGTAGACAGAAGTACTTGGATGATGCTTTTAGTAAAAATGAATCTTCTGAATCTATTAAATCAAAGCTAGCAGAATATGACAAACAGATTTCTGAAATTGATAAGCAGATAAACGAACTTAAATTAGCGGAACAAAAGAAAAAGATAAGCCCTGACGATAAAGCTAAAAAAAATGACAAGGAAAAAGATAATTTAAATAGCACTGATACACAGGGTAATTCCAAGTCAGATAAAAGTACCGAAATGATGAATAAGCTTGTAAGTCTTTCAAATAATATATCACAAGCTAAAACCCTTTCTGCTGAGAAATCTTCAGAGGTAAGTGAAATAAAAGTTTTAGAATGCGAAATAAAGAGAGATGAAATAAGAAATCCGGTTGGTAATGCCCGTAAGCAAAAACATGTTGCTAAGTTAGAAGACAATATCGAAAAAATGGAAGAAACTATTGATGATAAATTAAATCCTAACAGCTCAAATGATAATTCGAATAATGTCGTTAGTAAAAGTGAAAATTCTAAAGAAGAACAATCTACAAAAAATGCAGATGGATCTGTAAAAGATTCAAAACTTTTGCAAACTGCAAAAAAATATAAAGACAACATTGATAACACTACTCAGACAAATGGTCAAAAAATTAATTCTGTAGCTTAGAAAAATTTAACCTGTAAATAAATTTATTACAGGTTAAATTTTTATTTTGTTTCCTAATTAAATTAGATGTATAATTTTTTATGAGGTGATTAGAATATGCTAAAAATAGCCATTTGTGAAGATGACAATATTCAAAGAAAAAGTATAGTAAATATGATTGAAACATATTTAGGTGCTATTGATAAAAGATGCAAGACATTTGAATTTATTAGTGGTGAGGAGCTCCTCTTGTCTATAGATAACTTTGATATATACTTTTTGGATATACAAATGGATAATTTATCTGGAATAGATACAGCAAAAAGAATTCGGTTAATACATGAAAAAGCAATAATTATATTTACAACGGGCTTCAAAGATTATGTTTTTGATGCTTTTGATGTAAATGCTTTTCATTATATCCTTAAACCTATTGATGAAAATAAGTTTAAGGACATACTATACTCAGCTGTAAAATTAATATCAAAAAAATATAAGTTTCTTATAGCAAAAACCATTAATTCTTCTGCTAAAATTCTTTTAAAAGACATAATATACATAGAGTCTGATCAACGAAAAATTAGAGTTCATACTACTTATGATATAATTGAATATTACTATAAAATATCTGATCTTGAAAATGAACTTTCAGAAGATAACTTTTTTAGATGTCACAAATGCTATATTATAAATCTTGAGTATGTTCAAAGCTTTGACAATACATTTATAATCCTTAAAAATTTTGAAAAAGTATATATTTCAAGAAAAAGATTATCAGATTTTTCAAAAGCATTTATGTACTATCTAAAAAATGAGGAGTTTTAATATGGATTATAATTCAATTGCTCAAATTGTCGGAGTTTTACCAGATTACTTAACTTTACCTCTATTATACATAATTAGATATTACTTTTATAAGAAATTCTTAGGCTTTAAAAAGGAAATTTGGACTTATATTTTCGCCACATTGCTTTTAGTTATATTTGAAATTTTAACTAATAATTTAATACCTAATATTTTAGTAATGATTTTAAGTGATATACTATTACTTTTTACGATGCACCTTATATGCCAAGGAAATCTTATAATAAAACTTTATGCTATAGTTGTTGAAAACATTATATTACTGCTTGTTAATTTGATTTTCTTGCCGTTTGAGCTTTGGGTTAATCCTATTATAAATAATATTGATATGTCATTTAAGCAACGTATGCTTATAAATTTTACACATAATACTATTCTTGATATTTTAAATTATATAATCCTATATATGTTATTAAAAAGAGTTACTTATTACTTAAATTTGAAAGATAAATTTCTTAATGTATCTCAAAGCATATATTTACTCCTTCCTTGTTTATCAGGTTATGGATTAGCCTTAATTTTTTATCTTATTCAAGAAGTTAAAATAGATAATAAAATATATTATTTACCTAATATAGCTCCAAAGGTTTATTATATAATACTACCTTTTATATGCTTTTTATTTTTAATATCTATTCCTATTAGTGCTTGTACCTTTAAAAATATGATTGAATCAGAAGAAAATAAACACAAAAATATAATTATAAAACAACAATTTGCATTGCAACTTAATCATATTAAAAATATTGATAGTATTTATTTAGGAATAAGAAAAGTAATTCATGATATGAATAATCATATTTCTTGTTTGAAAAATTTAGCTGATAATAACAATCTTGATGAAATAAAAAAGTATTTACATAATATTAGTAAAACTGTAGGTAAATTAGACTTCGAAATTAAAACTGGAAATCCAATAAGTGATGCAATCATTAATGAAAAGTTTAATATTTCACAAACTGAAGGAATAAACTTTATATCTGATTTTATTCTTCCACCAAAGATTTTTTTAGAATCTATTGATTTATGTGTAATTTTAAGTAATGCTCTAGACAACTCTATCGAAGCTTGCAGAAAAGTCACTAATTCTGATATTGAAAAAAAGATATCCATAAAATCTTATATAAGAGGCTTATATTTAATAATTGAAATATCTAATTCTAGTATGGAAAAGCTTATGTATATTGATAATAAAATTATAAGTAGTAAATCTAATATAGAGAATCATGGTATTGGACTTTCAAATATAGAAGATGTAGTAAAAAAATATAATGGAGTTCTTGATGTAATAGAAGAAAAAAATTATATTACTCTCTCTATAATGATTAAAGTTAATTAAAGGAGAAATCAACTTCTTTTGCTCAATCTAATTCATATCTAAGTAAAATGACTTTTACATTCTTATTGAATTTTAATATTTTCATAATGTATAGAAGGATTAGTTATAATTCTGATTTAGTATATAACATAAGAATAGATAATGAAGCCCTCAAGATTTTTAGAATCTTGGGGATTTCATTATCTATAATATTAATATCCAATTGTACTTTATAACATTTTTATATATACACTACTCTTCATCATCCATTTCTCGTCTCGGAGATAAAGGCATATTCCATGCACTATGGTCAGTATGAAGTAATTTGTGTGATTTATGTGATAGTGGTTTTTCCATATAATCAGCATAAAGTTTTATTATAGAAGGATTCTCATGTGAAAATCTAAGTGTAGACTTTTTATCAAGTCCATATAAATTATCTGCACGTACCTTTGCTAGTTCTAAGCCATCACAAATTGGCTGTCCACCACCACCTGAGCATCCACCAGGACATGCCATAACTTCTACAAAATCATAGTTAACCTTTCCTGATCTTATTGCTCTAATTAATTTTCGAGTATTTCCAAGTCCACTTACTATTGCCACTTTTATAGGAATTCCTGTGATTTCAAAAGTTTTTTCCTTCCATCCAGCCATGCCGCGTACTTCTTTAAATGCATCTGGATCTGGATTTGTACCTGTAGCTAAAAAGTATGCTGATCTAAGCGCTGCTTCCATAACTCCTCCTGTAGCACCAAAAATTACACCTGCACCTGATCCAACTCCAAGAGGCATATCAAATGCTTCTCCTTTTAAATCCTTTGGAATAATATGCTCTGCTCGTATCATCCTATCAACTTCACGTGTTGTAAGAACTAAATCAACATCTGGTCCTGCTCCCGCATCATTCATAATAGGAATTTCACATTCATGCTTTTTAGCTACACATGGCATAATTGAAATACAATAAATCTTTGATGGATCTACATTTAGAAGCTTAGCATAATAACTCTTTGCAACAGCTCCAAACATTTGTTGTGGTGATTTTGCACTTGAAAGTTGGCCTACCATGTCAGGATATTGTGATTTCAAGAAACGCACCCAACCTGGACAACATGATGTAAACATAGGGAATACATGGTTTTCTCTGTCCTTTAGTTTTTCTAAAAACTCACTTCCCTCTTCCATAATAGTAAGGTCTGCACTAAAATTTGTATCAAATATATAATTAAAACCCATTCGTCTAAGCGCTGCAACAAGGCGTTCTACGGTTGCTTCCTCGCGAGAAAGTCCAAGAGATTCTCCCCAAGCTGCACGAACCGCAGGTGCAATTTGTACTACTGTAATCTTATCTGGGTTTGCTAAAGCTGAAAAAGCCTTTTCTGTATCATCTCTTTCTCGAAGAGCTCCTACAGGACAATGAGTAATACATTGCCCACATAATGAACAATCTGAATTTTTAATTTTTCTATTATGTGAAACGTCTACTGTAGTTCTCGAACCAGTGTTTGCAACATCCCAAATATTAAGACTTTGTATTTTATCACAGACTTGAATACAACGCATACATTTAATACATTTTCCAGCATCACGTATTAATGGAAAACTTTCATTCCATATGTATGGTTCAACCTTTTTATCATAATTTAATTTTATTATTCCTAAATCATTAGAAACTTCTTGCAAATTACAATTACCACTTCTTATACAGAATGCGCAATTACAATCATGCTGCGATAAAATAAGCTCCACATTTGTTCTGCGAGTTTCACGAACCCTAGGACTATTTGTAAATATCTCCATGCCATCTTCTGCAATGTTATTACAAGCAGGCAGTAATTTATCTTTCCCTTTTACTTCAACAACACACACACGGCATGCACCTATTTCATTAATTCCTTTCAAATAGCAAAGACTTGGGATAGGGATGCCAATAAGTGCTGCTGCATCTAAAATGGTAGTACCTTCTTTTACTTCTACTTCAATATTATCAATTTTAAATTTTACCATTTTTTTATCCTCCCACCCTTAAATACTCCATATCCAAAATGATCACATCTAAGACATCTAGAAGATTCTTGATTTGCCTCTGCACATGTCATTCCACATTCTATAAGTTCAAAATCATTTTTACGCTCAGTTGCATCTCGCTCTAGCATATTGACTCTACCACATGCTGGTCTATCATCAATTCTTGCAGTTGGAATTTCAACATCGCAACTTATAATATGATTATAGCCTAGATAGTTATCAATATTTGCAGCTGCTACTTTACCTGCTGCAATTGCACGAATAACAGTAGCTGGACCAGTTACACAATCACCACCTGCAAATATTCCAGGACTATTTTCAATACCACTAGAACTTAATGCCTCAATAGTACCCCTTTTTACTGGTACACCATATTCAGCAAAATATTCAGATTCTATACCTTGACCAATTGCTATAATGACTACATCACATGAAATTCGCACTTCTTCTTCTTCTGAATTTACTATTGTAGGACGACCGCTTCCATCAATCTTTCCAATTATTTGAGGTTTTACCCATAACGCTACAACATTGCCATCCTTGTCACTTTCAATTCGTAGTGGTGCTTGAAGTGTTAATATTTCAGCACCTTCAGCAATAGCGCCTTCTACTTCATCAGGAAGTGCTGTCATATCAATCTTTCTGCGTCTATATACATTACATACTTTTTTTGCACCAAGACGTACCGAAGATCTTGTGACATCCATGGCTACATTTCCACCACCGATTACTATAACTGTTTTTCCTGCAAAATCTGGTAGATTATTATCTCCAATAGCACGTAACATTTCTACTGCTGAAATAACACCTTTACTATCTTCTCCCTCTATACCTATTTTTTTGTCTGTATGTGCACCAATAGCAATATAAAGTGCATCATATTTATTTTTAAGGTCTAACATAGTAAGATCACGACCAATATTAATACCAAATTTTACTTTTACGCCAGTAGAAATAATAGCTTCAATATCTTCATCGAGTCTTACTCTTGGAAGACGATAATTTGGAATGCCATAGCGAAGCATACCCCCTAGTTTAGAACGTTTTTCGTAAATTACTACTTGATGCCCCATAAGAGAAAGAAAATATGCAGCACTTAATCCTCCAGGTCCCCCTCCAACAACTGCAACAGTCTTACCAGTAGCTGGGGCACAGACTGGTACTGGCACTTTTCCTGCATGATCAACAGCATAACGCTTAAGACCACGAATATTTACTGAATCATCTATCATATTACGCCTACATCTAGCCTCACATGGATGTTCACAAATAAGCGCACAAGCAGTTGGGAAAGGATTATCCTTTCTAATAAGACGAACTGCATCAGCATTTCTTCCTTCAGATATTAACGCAATATATCCAGGAATATCTACTCCAGCAGGACACAATGCGACACATGGAACTGGCTGATCCAAATTACAAATACATCTATCATTTATTATATGTTCAACATAATCATTTTTGAAACCGGTAACACCTTTTAGTACCATATTAGCGGCTTCATAACCAATTGCGCAATCTGCAGAATTTGAAATTACTCTTGCTGTTTTCTCAATTAGATCAATAGTATCGAGTGTTGCATTACCATCTAAAACATCATTAAGTAAATTTTCTAACTGAGCTAGTCCAACTCTGCATGGAACACATTTTCCACAAGTTTGTGCATGACACAGTTTTAAAAAGGAAGCTGCCATATCTACTGGGCAAAGTCCCGGAGGACTGGCAGTAATTCTACGTTCTAAATCTTTATAAAGGCCTTCCACTACGGTTTGTGCCCTATTTGGTGTAGTAATATCAAGTCTACTCATTTTTGCTCCTCTCCGCATGATTTTGTCATGCCTTACAAATAAAAAATGTAATTTTAATAAAATTCTATGTAAACATTTACTTATATTGATTATACATTATTTTAATGAACTTTTCAAAACATATATTTTTAATTATTAGTAGCAAAGATTACATATTTATTTTCTATAATTTCCCGCATTAATATTTTATTCACCTTTTGCATTAATATGCTATTTAAAATCTTTCATTTTTTCAAATTGACAAAATATCAAGCCTATATTTATTCACTTTAATGATTGAAACAATTTTTATGCAAAATTAAAAACCACCAACTAATTAATATATTAACTAATTGGTGGTTAAGCAAATCCTAACCCTTTTCTACAAATAATTTTCTAATCCATTATTATAGTATAAAACAAACTATTGTAAATAATAACAGAATTTATTGTAAAAAAATGCCCAAAGACATATACTTAATTATAGTATATATCTTCATATTACATAAAAAGATAATCTGTAAAGGAGGATTTACGTTGGGTAAAAATAAACAAATTGTAAAGGTTTTAGTTCTTTTATCTGTTCTTATATTGCTTTTTATTTGTTACAATCAGATTAATAAGAAGCACTCCAATTTACAAGTTAAACCGTCATCCCAAACAGCAGAATTGAAGGAATCCTTAAACTTCCGTATTACTTGGAAGTCTTATTCAGGTCGTGGTGAAGCTATAAAAAAAATCGTAGCAAGTTATAATGGACTTAATCAGACGCCTTATCACGTTACAGTCATTGATGGTGATGAAGATTTGAAAACCATCGAAACCCTTCTAAGTACAAGCAATACCCCTGAATCATCTACAAATGTAGCCACATCCAGTACTATCGATATTTATATGCTTCCCTATCGTTATGTTCAATATTTCGGTTATAAAAATAAGCTAGATAATTTGACTCAAGACTTTACCGTAGAAAAAGAATATTTTTTCAGGAATTTATGGAAACTTGGTATCGTAGATGATAATGTTTATGGAATTCCTTGGTTGGGTCATACAATGGGGCTTATTTATAATCAAAATTTACTTAAAAAAGCTGGTGTTGATCCAGACCAGATCAAAGATTTGAATTCCCTTGTTGCCGCATGTGAAAAGGTTGAAAAATCTACAGCTGCAAAGGGTATAGGTCTGGTTGGTGCCGAACATAATGATGTTTCATGGATGGTAAATCAGTTTATTTATGGCTTTGGTGGTTCTCTTGTCAGCGAAGATGGTTCCAAAGTGACGATTAATTCCGATAAATCAAAGGCAGCTCTAGAATTCTATAAAAAAATTCTTGGTGCACATGCTCAAGAGAGTTGGAAAACCGATACTGGGGTTGAGGTCATGAATACCTTTAGAAATCAGAAAATTGCTTTTGAAATACAAGGTTTGTGGGGCGTGACTGATATTTGGAAAAGTGGAAATACATTTAAAACTGGTGTTATTCCTTTAGAGAGCATCGGTTTATATCCAGAAGTTGGGCCTATGATGGTTGCTATTCCTACTAATCTTGCTACTCAAAAAAGAACAGCTGCTATGGACTTCATCCGTTATCTAATATCATCAAAAGGCCAAGAGCAGATTATGGATGGCGAGTACAGTCCAGAACACGATGCTTATTATCCATTCCGGATTCCAGTACGAACAGATAGCGCTCAAAGTGATATTTTTAATGAGTATCCAGAATTCGCAAAGTTTATTGGCGGTTTTAGCAACCCAAGCATTGATGTTCCTGTCCCTTTGTGGCAGAATATTAAGGATGAATACTACGCACCGGGTCTACATTTAGTCATGGAAGATCAGCTTTCCATCGATGATTTCCTTAAAAATATTGAAAAACAAGGCAACAAAATATTAAATAACAAAAATTAGGGGGATACCATATGAATGCAAAAATTTTGATTGTTGATGATTCTGCAACAGATCGAATGATTATCAGCAATATACTGAGTGATTGTGAATTATTTAAGGCTTGTGATGGAATTGAAGCCATGGATATCTTGATAAAACAAGATATTGATTTGATTATTTTAGATATAAATATGCCTAGGATGAATGGGTTCCAAGTGCTGAAAGCACTAAGAGATGATCCTGTTCTCAGTAAGATTGCAACTATAATTTTAACTAACTATGACGAAACAGAGAATGAGATAAAAGGGTTAGAATTAGGTGCTGTAGATTACGTTCGAAAACCCTTAAACCTAGAATCCCTTCGCAAAAGAATCGAAGTTCATACTAATATTCGACAAGCACAAAAAATCATTGAATCTCACAACATAATATTAGAAGAAACTGTCCGTGAAAGAACAAATGAACTTGTTATGACTATAGATATAACTATTCACGCTTTAATAGGTCTCTTGGAGGTTCGAGATATTGAATCGAGCAATCACACTAAGAGAACTCAACATATGATATTAAAATTGAGTGAACACCTATCTTTGAAGCCTGAATATAAAAACATTTTAACAGAAGACTATATTACTGAACTCTATAATACCTCTCCACTACATGATATCGGGAAAGTTGGAATTCCTGACAGCATTTTACTAAAACCAGGAAAGTTGGATACAGATGAGTTTGAAATTATGAAAAAACACACTACCTTTGGTATTGAAGCTTTAAGTTATAATTCACACGTTGAGAATATCCCCTCTTTTATTAGAACGGCAATAGACGTGGCAGGTACTCACCATGAACGCTATGACGGTTACGGTTATCCTTATGGGCTGAAGGGTACCATGATTCCTCTTGCCGGTAGATTAATGGCTATTGTTGATGTATATGATGCCCTAACCAGTAAACGCGTATACAAACCGGCTTTCAATCATGAATATGCGTTAGATATTATTAAAAGTGAAAGTGGAAAGCAATTTGACCCAGAACTAGTTTCAGCTTTTATGGAGATTGAACAGGAAATTAAAAAAATTTCTATGCATTTTACGCAAAATAACAAGGAGGGATAACATTGAAGCGGTTTATCGTAATAATTATGTTTTTGGTTGTGCTTGCACCCATTAAAGCTTCTGCAAACGATACTACTTCCATCCCAATAAAGTTCACTGCAGAAGAACAAGCCTTTATTAAGGAACACCCTACGTTACAGCTAGGAGTCGACCCTGAGTTTATCCCTTATGAATTTATTGATAGTGATGGCCAGTACAAAGGTATAGCCAATGACTATATCCAATTACTGAGTCAAAGAATCGGTATGAAGATGATGATAGAGCCAGATAAAACATGGTCGGAAGCCTATGAAATGGGCGTAGAAAAAAAAGTAGACGTTTTACCCTGCATTTCAAAGACTACAGAACGTCAACAATATTTTCTTTTCTCAGATCCTTATTTTGCTTTTCAACGTGTGACTGTCGTTCAGGAAAATAATACAACTATAAAGAGCTTGGAAGACCTAAAATATACAACAGTAGCTGTCCAGAGGAACAGCTCTCACCATAGTTACTTGAAGAATATCCCTGAAATAAACTTGAGTTTGTATGATTCCGTGGAAAAAGCGCTCGTAGCAGTTTCTAAAGGTGATGAAACATCCTTCGTTGGTAATCTAGCAACCTCAGCTTATCTCATCAAATCCTCTGGACTGACTGGACTTAAATATGTATCTCTTGATACGGAAGATCAACAATCTCTTTATTTTGCTGTACGTAACGACTATCCCCTCCTTGTAAGCATAATTAACAAGGGGTTAGCCAGCATAACTGAAGAAGAAAAGATGGTAATACGGGATAAATGGATTGGTCTTGAAAACCATATTGATTATAGTAATATTATTAAGACTGCTGCTATAGCTGGTAGCATTATTATCATTATTTTTGTTGTTTCTATCTATTGGATTATACGTTTGAATAAAGAAATCTCAAAACGGATCTTGATTCAGGATGAACTGAACCGCGCAAAAATTGAGGCAGAAATCGCCAACCGAGTAAAATCTACTTTTTTAGCACGAATGTCCCATGAAATCAGAACTCCTCTCAATGCTATTACTGGTATGGCCTATTTAATCAAAAAAAGTGACATCACTCTTTCACAAAAGATGTATGTGGATAAAATCACCCAAGCTGCTCATAATATGCTCAGCATTATTAATGACATTTTAGACTTTTCAAAAATTGAAGCAGGCAAAGTAGAAATTGAAGACATCTCCTTTAATTTAGATAAGGTGATTCAACAGGTGATTAGTATCATTTCTTTTAGAATTGAAGAACAAGGTATCGGGTTTGCATTGACCAAAGAACCTCAAATACCTGTTCATTTTATTGGTGATCCTAAACGAATTGAGCAGATACTTCTTAATCTACTAAGCAATGCAGTCAAATTTACAAAAGATGGAGAGGTTTCTCTTGGTATACGTCTCATTGCACAAGAAGGTGAACGCTATCATCTAGAATTTGCAGTGAAAGATACTGGAATTGGTATGTCTGAAGATCAAATTGCTCAATTATTTATGCCCTTTTCCCAAGCAGACTCCAGCATCACTCGACGCTTTGGCGGAACTGGTCTTGGTTTATCAATCGTAAAGAGTCTTGTAGAGATGATGAACGGTGAAATTCATATATATAGTGCCGCAAGTAAAGGTTCGACCTTCGTCATTAAATTACCACTTATGATAGATGCATTCCAAGACTTTGAGGAAAAGAAAAAAGTAGCTTCATTTTATGTACAAAACGTACGAACCCTAGTTCTAGCGAAAAATGATAACTTAATAAATTTAATGCAGACATATTTAGTTAGTTTTGGTATTCATGCTGAATTTACCAAATCACCGTCTAATGTGCAACAATTGCTACGATCAGTCCCTACTGCTGGAAAAATTCCTTTTAATTTGCTCATTGTGGATTATGATATTTTAGCAGAACAAAGTTTTGACTTTGCAAAAAATATTTTAGACGATTCTAAAATCATCTCAAATCCAAAAATTATTATGCTCATTCCATTGATGCGAGAGGATCTTTTTGAGAAAATTGAATCTTCTGATTTGAATCTTGGAATAACAAAACCGATTATCCCGTCTGTCTTATTTGATGGGATTCAGGAAATTTTCAAAAAAAATGACTTAGAAAGCAGCTTATCTATTCCTGTTTATATTAAAAGCGAAGAGAAAAAAGCAACTAAAAATTATACTGTTTTGGTTGTAGAGGACAATAAAACCAATCAATTTATAGCTAAGTCCATATTAGAACCAGTCGGTGTTAATGTTATTCTCACTGATAACGGTGAAGAAGGCGTCACATATTACACAAATCATGCATCTGATATTGACCTAATTCTCATGGATTTACACATGCCGGTTTTAAACGGTTATGACGCCACACTGCAGATTAGGATGAATGATGAAAATGTTCCTATTGTTGCTATGACCGCCGATGCTATCACTGGTATTGAAGAACAGTGTAAAAGGGTGGGAATTAATTACTATATAAGTAAACCTTTCGAACCAGATAAATTCATCGATACAATTCTGGAAATATTGGATCAACATGAAGGTTCAGCATTAGATTCTGAAAAAGATGCACAAGTGGAAATAACAAAAGAAGTTGAAACCGTACAACAAACTCTACCACTAATTAATCAAGATGATGCATTAAAACTCTTGGGACAAAATGTTCAACTCTACCATATGGTATTGAAAGAGTATATCCAGGAAAATGTATCTACCTGCGAGGATCTTGATTTAGAAATTCAGAAAAGTAATTATTTACAGGCAGCTCAAATCGTGCATAAAGCTAAGGGCAGTTCGGGAAATGTCGGTGCAAAGGAAGTGTACAAAATTGCTGTCGTTCTCCAAAAGGCTCTAGAAAACAATCAACAAGATGAAATATCGAAATTCTATCCCGAATTTAATAAGCTATTAAATCAAAGTTTAGCAGAAATCGAAGAAATATTGAAAGAATAATTTACATCTAGAAAGGGTGAATCCTTATTACGAAGATTCACCCTTTTTTACTGCCATTTTTTCAATGCCTTAATCATAAAATCTTTTACATTTATATTATAAACCGTCTCTAGGTCCTCTTCTAAAAATACTTCTTTAGGTGTCCCTTTTCCAATGATATCGCCTTGGCTTAACATTACAATCTTATCACTAAATAAATTAACTAAGTTTAAATCATGTAATACACCTATAACAATTTTATTATTCTTTTTTGCCCAAGAACTTAAATATTCTAAAATTTCTATTTGACACTTTAAGTCCAGATGATTTGTTGGTTCGTCTAATAAAATAACTTGAGGATTTTGCGCAAATGCACGTGCTAAAAATACTCTTTGAAGTTGTCCACCAGATAATTCACTTATTAGCTTATCTTTTAATTCAATAAGACCAACACTTTTTATAGCTTCTATTACAATATCTCTATCCTCTTTGCTTAAAGAAGATAAAGCGCCTTTTAAATATGCATACCTTCCTAAGCAGACTGTTTCATAAACAGTATAAGGGAAATATATATTATTTGTTTGAGTCATTAAGGCAATATTTTTAGCTAACTCTTTTCTATTTGAATTTTCTATATTACTTTCATCTAATATTATATTTCCTTTATATTCAATAATATTACCTATGGCTTTTAAAAGTGTACTTTTCCCACAGCCATTTGGTCCAACTATGCAAAGTATTTCTCCTCTTTTAGCTTCAAATGTAATATCGTGTACAACATCTTCATTATCATATCCACAACTAACACTTCTAAGTTCTAACATAAAAATCACCTACCCCGAATTTTTTAGAATGGACTCCTCTACTTTGATTTTTTAAAATATATGTATGCAAAGAATGGAGCTCCAATTAATGCTGTTATAGCTCCAACTGGTAATTCTGATGGCACAATTATAGTTCTTGCAACTAAATCAGTAATCACCATGAAGCATCCTCCGAAAATTATGCAAATTGGAATTACATTTTTATGTTTTGCTCCAAATATTCTTCTTACAATATGAGGAACAATCAAATCAACAAATCCAATAGTTCCACTTATAGCAACAGCACTTCCTGTTAATACTGCAGAAAAAACAAGTAAATTTCTTTTTATTTTAGTAGTATCTACTCCTACTGATTTAGCTTGTTCTTCCCCAAAAGATAATATGTCCATTTCCGTGCAGTAACGCATAACTCCAATAATTCCTATTATAAAAAACGGTATACCAATTTTTACATAAGACCATCCTTTCATAGAAAAGGAGCCCATTTGCCAAAGTATTATGCTTTTTATATCTTCACTATACAATGCTGTTATAGTTGTGAGAATAGCATTAAAAAACAAAGAAAACACCATACCTGATAAAATTATAGTTGTATTTGACATGCCCTTATCAACTGTAGATGCAAATTTCACGATAGCAAATACAGTTCCAATTCCACATAAAAAACCTATAATTGGCATTGTTAATTTCCCTATGAAAGGTATTGAGAATCCTGTGACTATAAGTAATCCTACTCCAAGGGATGCGCCAGAGGATACTCCCAAAGTATATGGTGACGCTAGTGGATTTTTAAGTACCGATTGAACTACAGCACCACTTACGGAAAGTGAACCTCCTACTATAAAAGCTAATAAAACTCTTGGCAATCTCAAATTCCAAATTATTGCTACATCATTATTATCAATACCTTTAGATAGTGGGATGCCAAATACTTTATGTCCAATTATAGATAAAATATCTTTAATGCTAGTATTAGCACTTCCAACAGAAGTTCCAATACATAAAACCAAAAATGTTAACAAAATTATTAATATTATTCCTTTTTTATTATTGTCTATAGTTTTTAATGATTTTTTATAAATGTGCATAGTATTTATTACCTTCTCATTTCTGTATGTATTTTTCAGGATAAACAGCCTTAGCCATTTCTTTAAGCGCTTTTATTATATTTTGAGATGGTCTAGAGGATGAATTTTTATCAATAACAAATATCTTATTTTCCTTAATCCCAGTAACATCCTTCCATCCATCACGGGTTCTAATTGAATCAACAATATTTTCTGCTGATTCATTAGTAAGTATTACATCTGGATTAGCTTTAATTATAATTTCATCACTTGGTGATATCCATGAATTTTCATTTGCTAATATATTCTTTGCTCCAATTAGTTCTATCATTTCATTTAAAAATGTACTATTACCAAAACTATATAAAGCTGGAGTTGATCCTATTTCAAAATACACATTTTTTTTGTTAGTTATTGTATTTCCAATTTCTTTAATAGAATTTATTTCATTTTTCATATTATCTACTATTTCTGTACCTTTTTTCTCAGTATCTGTAACTTTTCCGATAAAATTAATATCTTCATAAATACCTTCTATACTAGAACTTACTGGTATATATACAACCTCTATTCCAGCTTCCTTTACTGCTGCAAAGGGATCGTCATTTCCAGATTTATTATGACCTGAAGCTATTATTATATCTGGCTTTAAACCTACAATTGTTTCTGCATCTGGATTTCTAAAATCAATTTTAGGTAAATCTGAATCTAAACCCTTAATATCTGCGGAGTACTTATCTATAGCTATCAATTTATCTGCAAGACCAAGATTCACTAATATCTCTGTATTAGATGGTGCTGTGGATATTATAGTATTTACTTTTTTAGGTAAATCAAACTTGTTTCCTGCTCTATCGACCATTGCTGTAGTCTTTTCTGTGCAACCAACTAGCATAGTCATAATTAATATAACTACAAAAACTAATGATAAAAATTTATTTTTTAATTTCATAATGTCCTCCTAAAATTTTTGAAAATTTAAGGGCAATTAAAAGGCATACCCTTTTGAGAGTATGCCTAAAAATACATAATTGTATAAATCCATGAAAGATAAAACTAAAGTAAATAACTAAAGCTTTAATAAACATAAATATATATTATTACCTAATATCCCACCCTCAGGAGATATTAATTTCATATAACATTTAGGTATCCCGACTTAACTTCATTCTACTTTCAAGCCTTCCCAATTTCTCAGTGGCCATTTTGATTTCGTCAGTTTTACGGTTACTGGGGTAGTTGAAGAATTTCACTTCATTCCCTATTGCATGTCATACTCTATTTTAAAAATTATATTCAATAACTCATGTACTGTCAACTTAAAACATAAAAAGAGAGAATAAAAATAGAAAATAAACTATTAAATAAAAAAAATATTTTTTCATAACTTTAAGTTTTTTCTGTAGGTTTTAAATTCAATAACTATCTCTGGATTGTCCTTAATGAATTGCACAAAATCTTGAAAACATTTTGTTGTTTGATTACTTATAGTATGTTCAATTTTTTCAGTTTCTTCTAATATATCAAGCTCTGAAATATCAAGTATTCGCAGTAGACTTTCAATAACATTATGACGGTTAATCAGTGCCTGTCCAAGCAGTTTCCCAGTATCTTCAAGGACTAAAATCCCATATTTTTCATATTTCAAAAGCCTCATTTCTGCTAACTTTTGTACCATTTTTGTCGCAGAAGGAGGCTTTACATTCAAGATATTAGAAAGTTCATGAATCCTTGTAAATCCTGTATTAAAAGATAATCTATATATCATTTCAAGGTAATCCTCCTGAGACGCAGTAAGGCAATTATCTTCTTTTTTCATATATTCATTAAAAGTATAAAAATCATTTTTAGTCATAGTCTCACCTACTTTGCGCTATAGTCTATTAAATACATTCTATGCTTGAACAAATAAAATAATTACTTTGGTGTATCATTTTTTCAATTTACTACATAGCTTATATTATAAAATAAATTAGTTTAGACTAACAAAATTAACTATTCATAACTATTTAAAGTATATAAAATAGGATTAATTATTAAGGATGATATATTTTATGAAAAACGAACTAGGCTTAAGAGATATTGATGTATCTCCAGAAAAACTTTTTATTTTGAAAACAGGAACAAATAACATACTTAAACAATCACGCAAGTTAAAAGAACTGCTAAAATTTTTAGGACCTGCTTTTGTTGTTAGTGTGGCATATATTGACCCAGGTAACTTTGCAACTAATATCAGTGGGGGGTCAAAATTTAACTATGTACTAATTTGGGTAATTTTGTGGAGTAACTTAATGGCTATGTTTTTGCAGACTATGTCTGCAAAACTCGGAATAGCTACAGGTCATAATCTACCTGAAATGTGCGCCAAAGTATTCCCAAAGTCTGTAAATTGGATATTTTGGATTATTGCTGAAATAGGTGCCATGGCTACAGATTTAGCAGAATTTCTTGGTGGAACATTAGGATTATATTTACTGTTTCATATACCTATGATATATGCAGGACTTCTTACTGCAATTATAACATTTATAATTTGCTATATGGAAAAGTACGGTCAGAAGACAATTGAAATTATAATATCAATACTTGTTGCGGTAATAAGTATTGCATATACAATAGAATTGTTTCTTGCTAAACCAGATTGGATGGAGGTAGGTATTCATACCCTAATTCCAATGTTACCCAGTAGTGAAGCTGTATTGATTGCTGTAGGAATGCTTGGTGCAACAGTTATGCCTCATGTAATATATTTACACTCACAATTAGTTCAAAGCAGAAATACTGATTCCTCAGATGAAGGAAAATCAAGACATTTAAGAATGGAAAAGATAGATGTTGCTCTAGCTATGAATATTGCTTTTATTGTTAATGCTGCAATGGTTGTAGTATCAGCTGGAGTTTTTTATAGAAATGGAATGGTAGTAGAAACAATGGAACAAGCTCATACATCACTTAAGCCATTATTAGGTTCTTTATCAAGTGGTGCCTTTGGAATAGCATTGCTTGCATCTGGACTATCATCTTCTGTTGTTGGAACAATGGCTGGGCAAACAATTATGGAGGGTTTTGTTAATTTAAGCATACCTATAAATATTAGAAGACTTATAACCATGCTGCCAGCCTTGATTATAATTGCACTTGGAATTAATCCAATGAATGTTCTTATTTTAAGCCAAGTTGCACTTAGTTTTATTCTACCCTTCCCAATAATCCAAATGTTAACTATATCTAAACGTAAAGACCTAATGGGAGTTTTAGTCAATAAGGGTTTTGTAAGATTCTTTGGTGTTCTAATAGCCACTTCCATAATAATACTAAATGTAGTGCTCTTGTACCTAACATTTACAGGTAAATCTTAATATTATAAAGCAAAAACTAATTATCAATTTGTATATAAGTTCTATAACTATCTCATATTATATTTATAGAACTTATTTTTTCATTTAGCTTTTTTGAAGTTCTATTAATATATTAATTACTCCTCATCATATTCAGTTACTATTTTTTGAACTAATTTTTTAATAGCACTTGCCTTAGATATCAAAGATAAAACTAATAAGAATATTCTTATTCTCTCTCCCTCTTCATCTTTCAAATTAAATTTCTTTATTATTTTATCAAATTTATCTTCAGAATTTAAGGAAGGGATTAAAGGATCATTTAAACTTTCTTTTTGTAATTCCATAAAAATTTTATAGGTTTCTTCCCACGACAATATATCATCATTGCTATCATTAATTTCATTAAACGCAAGTTTGAAAACTTTTTTAATCTCTTCTGTTGTTAAAATTGGCCTCATATAACTAAGTAATACTAACTGAATTAAATGAGTTTTAGTATATCCTTTTTTTTTTCCATCTTCTGGTTTAGTGATAACTTCACTCTTTATATAATTTTGAACTATATTATTAGTGAAATTTTCATCAATGAATCTATCATTTAAATAATCTATAACTTGAGATAGAAATAAATCATACTTTGGGAAATCGTCATATGAAACTGAACTACATTTAGATATTTCCTCAGTTAGTTCTTTTATATAATTGGAATCAAAATTTTTCTTCATACTATCACCCATACTTTCTTATGTAAAATATTCATATCTATATTATAGTGTATACATTAACTTATTACAAATTATTTTACAATTGGAAATCTACCATTTTTTTATGCTAGTCACACAACTTTCTAAGTCCCTTTATTTCTGCATAAATCTCATCTTTATTTGCATTCAATGCATTTTGAGTTAATAAAGCACATACTTTTTAATGCCTACAGCTACGCCATCATTATGGACTGTATCCGTAATTTTTTTTGCGTGCTTTTTAACTTCATCACAAGCATTACCCATTGCTATGCCACATCCAACGGTTGATAACATTTCTATATCATTTCTACCATCGCCAAAAGCATAACTATTTTCAATAGGAATATCTAAATATTCTAAAGCAGTTAATATTCCTGTAGCTTTTGTATTTTTCTTAGAATACAATTCTAAAGCTTTTGCATCTATACTATGAAAATGATCATAATCAGGATTACTATTCATTAAAGACAAACAGAAATTTACAGCTTCTTCATTAGGACATAACATTTCTATTTTATGGGTATTAATTTTTTCAATATCATAATCACTTTTCAAGAATTTTCTAGAGATTTCTATACTGTCATAGAAATCATAGAATTCCGTGCAACTGTTTTTCATATATGAGTAAAGTTCCCCTTCCAAAATATATTGAATATTAAGTTTTTCAAACTCAGTAATTGCTTTTTTTACAAACTCTTTATCCATTGGCTCTGAATAAATAGTTTTATTTTTAATTATTACTTGAGTTCCATTTGTTAAAATAAAACCATCAAAACCAAAATCTAATATAGCTTGGCTCAAAAATGCATAAGGTCTGCCAGTTGCAATAAAAACATAATGTCCATTAGATTGCAAATTACGAATTCCCTTTTTAACTGTTGGTGTGATATCCATTATTCCTCCAAGGCAATCTATCAGTGTTCCATCAATATCAAAAAATATTGCTTTCGTCATAAGTATCTCCTCTCTCTCTTTATATATTAATATTTATTATCATTTTATATCGTTTATTCTCAATGGTCAATTGACATAATATTTGCGATATATAAATTTTTAATAATAAAAATATAATTATTGGGAAATATAATTTCGGAGGTGAATATTATGATAGTAAAAGATATAATGTCAAATGATATAGTAAGTTTAAACTCAGAGGATTCTGTTGAAAGGGCTGCTCAAATTATGAAGCAGTTTGATGTAGGATCAATACCTGTATGCAATATGGAAAAATTAATTGGAATAGTTACAGACAGAGATATTACATTGAGATCCGTAGCAGCAGGTGGAAATTCAAATCAACAAAAGATAAGCGATGTCATGACTCCAAATCCTGTTACAGGAACCCCTAATATGGATATTCAAGATGCTGCAAGAATAATGAGTGAACAACAAATAAGAAGGTTGCCTATTATTCAAAATAACAATCTAGTTGGTATAGTTTCTCTAGGAGATATTTCATTAGAGCCTAAATTTCAAAATAATGCAGAAGACGCTCTTAAAAACATTTCAGAACCAACAAAAAGCAACTTGTAATTTACCATATCACTATAAGAAAACCAGTATAATCTCACTGGTTTTCTATTCATTAATAAACAGCTTTAACCATATAATATCAATGGCTAAAGCTGCTTTTATAATTTAATATATAAATTTTTTAATTGTGTACCTTTTAATGTGCATTTTTCAAATTTTTATGAGTCCATTCTAAATTTGATATATTCCTTAATATATTCAACACTTTTTTCAATGCCTAATTTACTAGTATCAATACATAAATCATAATTTTTTGCACTTTCCCATGTTCTGCCTGTATGATAATAATAGTACTCTTTTCTATACTTATCTAATTTACTAATTTGTTTAATTGCCTCTTTTTCTGAAAAACCGAAATATTTCATTTCATGTTCAATACAATATTCATTAGATGCATGAATAAAAATCTTAAATACATTTGGATTATCCTTTAAAATATAATCAGCACAACGTCCTATTACAACATAAGATTCTTTTTCTGCGAGTTCGCGCAATATTTTAGCTTGATAGTTAAACAAATTATCATTTGAAGTAAAATCATGGTTTTCTGGTGGAATTAACTCACCATCATATACCTTCTTTGACACCCAATACAGTAAACTCTTTTTCACAGCTTCATCTGCATTTGCAAATAGTGCTTCATTGATACCGCTATCATCAGATGCTAAGCGTAACAATTCTCTGTCATACATATTAATTTTCAAATCATTTGAAAGCATTTTTCCAACTATTGTCCCACAACTTCCACAAGTTCTTGTGATTGCAATTACAAACTTCTTCATAATTATCTTCCCCTTTTCCTTTTAGTTAAAAATATATATTACTATATAATTATATCATGATTTTATTATATTATTTACCTAAATATTCTTTTGTAAAAAAATTATCATATAATCAAGCTCTACTTTTATTTCTTACTACGACTTTATACATTATGCTCATACTCTATATTATCTTAATGATGAAAAAGACGAATTCCTATAAATGCCATAGCCATATCATATTTATCACATATTTCCACTACATTATCATCTCTTATAGAGCCACCGGCTTGTGCTATATAAGAAACTCCACTTTTTTTTGCACGTTCTATGTTATCACTAAATGGGAAAAATGCATCTGATCCTAAAGCTACACCTGTTAATTTTTGAATCCATTCTTTCTTTTCATCTTGATTCAATATAACTGGTTTTTCAGTAAAAATGTTTTCCCATTGACCATCAGATAATATATCCATATAATCATCTGAAATATAAACATCTATAGCATTATCTCTATCAGCTCGTTTTATTTGTGGCTTAAAAGGAAGATCCATAACTTTAGGATTTTGTCTTAAAAACCATATATCAGCTTTATTTCCCGCTAGTCTAGTACAATGAACTCTAGATTGTTGTCCTGCACCGATTCCAATTGCTTGCCCATCTTTCACATAACATACAGAATTTGATTGTGTATATTTTAATATAATTAAAGATATAATTAAATCTCTTTTAGCATTATCTGGTATTGTTTTATTTTTTGTTGGTATATTATTAAATATACTTTTTGTTATTTTAATATCGTTACGTTTCTGTTCAAATGTTATTCCATAAACCTGTTTTGTTTCTATTTCTTCTGGCATATAATTTATATCCATTTGTATTACTACATAATTACCTTTTCTTTTCTTTTTCAATATTTCTAAAGCTGCGCCCGTATAAGATGGTGCGATTATTCCATCTGAAACTTCATGTGATAAAAATTTTGCTGTTTGTTCATCGCAAGTTTCAGATAAAGCTACAAAATCACCATAAGATGACATTCTATCTGAACCTCTTGCTCTTATATAAGCAGTAGCAATGTCAGATAAATCTACACCTTCAACAAAATACATCTTTTTTAAGTTTTTAGTTAATGGAACAGCTACAGCTGCCCCAGTAGGGCTAACATGTTTAAATGAAGTAGCTGCTGCAAGGTTAGTAGCTTCTTTTAATTCTTTTACAAGTTGCCAACTATTAAATGCATCCAAAAGGTTTATATACCCCGGATTTCCACTTAGAACTTTTATAGGAAGTTCACCCTCCTTCATAAAAATACTAGCTGGTTTTTGATTTGGATTACATCCGTACTTTAATTTTAATTCTTTCATTTTATTGTTACACTCCTTTTTTAACACAATAAAGAGCCCACTATCTGGGTGCTCTTGCCCAGACGGTCGGCTCATTATTTGTTATACTCCATGTGGTTTCTTCCACTTCCGTCAGTTGTATAACCTATATATAGAAAAATATCATTGCTATATACATTTGTCAAGTTATCTGAAAAATACGTGCAAATTTTTCCGATTCTTAAAACATAAGACTATAAGTAGACTCCTTGTTATAATGAACATTTTTCATTGTTGCATATTTTAATATATTATTTACTATAACTTTTTTATAAAGTAATGCCTTTCACCAGTTAGTGGATAAGCCTTCAAAGAAAATACTTCTTGATATCCAAGCTTCAAATAAAATCCTTTTGCCTGGAAACTAAATGTATTTAAAAAAACATATTTGCAGCCTCTTTCTTTTGCTATTAATTCTGCTTTAGAAATGATTTCTGTCCCAATATCTTGCCCTCTTAGTGTCTCACTTACCCATAAATATTCAATTTCTAGCCAGTTACCATGTGTATCACCCACAATTCCAGCTACTTTTTTCCCCTGTTCATCTTCTAAAAATATTCCAAGCTCCTTTATATCTTTGCATTCTATGCGCTCAAGATTGTATTTCAGTAATTCTTGAAAAATCTCGTCCTTATCTTGCTCCGTTGGTATATCTGTTATTCTATAATTCATACTTTATTTCCCACCTAAATTGCTATTTATATTTTAGTTAATTATATCATATTTTGTAAATGTAACACTATTCAATTTTCAAAAAGCTATTTTAGCAGTTTCCACGTCAAATCTACATATAGATATTTAATTCTATTTCCCTCGCTTTGTTAATTTTTGTATCAATAACTTTGAAGAAGTATAATAGTTTATCCTTGTATTTACAGTTATTTTAAACTAGTTGTTGAAGTTAAAATTCAACAACAAATTTTACCCAAAGGACCATTCTAAAACAGTACTTTCACCATCTCCTAATAGTTTGACTCCATCAGTTATATAGCAGATTGAATTATCTTGAAATTCTTCATCTGTAGTATTAATATCGGGTACTTTATCTCTGTTCTTCTTACTTTTTTTAGTTTCTAAAATTATAGGATCATTATCTTGTAAATTACCACTGCTATTTTCATCATTCATGTTATCATTGACTTTGCTAATATATTCATTAGTAATTTCTAAATCCACGCTATTAACATCCATTAAATTTTTTACTTCATTTTTACTTATTTTGTTATCTAACTCTTTATCTTCAGCCTCATTTGTTGTAACTTTTGAATTATCATTTGCTTGAACTTCTATGCTCTTTACGTCATCCTCTTTATTCTCAGATATACCTTTTTCCTTGACCTTAATATTTTGATGCTTAGCAAAGTTTTTCACTCTATAAATCTTATCTTCAGTAATTTCAATCATTTCTAATTCTATAAATACATCTAATGATAATTTGATTTGAGCGATATCCCTATTAAACTCTATTGCTAAAGTCTCAATTGTATATGGAATGTTTTTTGAAAGATATAAATCCCCCTCTAAATTAACCTTTCCTGCCAACAATACAATTCTATTCCATATATAATGAATAACATCTCTTTCAGGCTTCCTATCTATTATTTTAAATTTAGTATCTTCATGCATATCTACTCTGAATTTTACGTACTTTCTTTCTCTCATATATCTCATTCTCCTTAAATTTTATTTTTGCTGCTATACTAATATCAAATATGTTGTTTTAATTATGTCTCCTAATTAATATATATGCATTAATATATAAAATCACAGGATAATTCATAAATTTCTTTCTATTAAAATACTACAATTTTTTACATCGAATAAATTTCGATAAAAAAAGATATTACATCTCATATAAGACATAATATCTTTTTAAAGCAATCGCTAATTTTAAAAATAATTTCTTAATATGCTAAATTATAATATGTTCTCAACATTAATAATACGTTTCATAATATACTATGTTGTAATTTTGATATGAATTTTTACGCCAATCAAAATTATCTATTATATGAATAATTAGAAACTTTCTTTATAATATTGGTACACAAATTTCACAATAATGCTTATTTATCATCTGCATTGCATAGCGTTCAAGAATAGGTCTTCTATTATCAAATTCATAATTTCTTTTTGATAACTCCGGAAATATCTCCATCCATGCTTTTTGCATACCATCTACTGTATGACTTATTTTAAATACGCAATATTTTCCACCGATAGTTTTTCCAAAATTAATATACTTATTATCAACCTTAAATTCATCAAAAACAACTAAACATGTATCATAACGACAATCTTTGGGTT
This sequence comes from Clostridium gelidum, assembly GCF_019977655.1. Classification (NCBI taxonomy): domain Bacteria; kingdom Bacillati; phylum Bacillota; class Clostridia; order Eubacteriales; family Clostridiaceae; genus Clostridium; species Clostridium gelidum. The sequence continues at coordinate 2,950,246 of NZ_AP024849.1, read as the reverse complement.
CTGTAAAATTCGGGTTATCTTTGGCTATTCCTAATATAATTGAACTTTCATTAAATAAGTCTCTTTCTCTAGCCCAACTTTTTAATTGTTCCATTACTTGCACATTCTCTAAACCGTAAGGACCTGTTTTTCGTATATAAGCAATTTTATATGATGATATCATTTCAATATTAATATCCATAACTTACCTTCTTTTTTAATATAGTACATCGATGCCTGAATTCATCATATAATGCTTTAAAATGTATTTCAACTTATTTTTTAAAATTGCTAAATTACAATTCATCTTTCATTAAATTCTATATATTTACCTGATTTTACACTTCTTTAAACTTTCGTAGTAAGTATTTACTGTTTTTTTTCATCCCATATCTAGAGAGTCTAAACTTTCAGCTATAATGGCAATTTTAGATCAAGGCTTTAAGGAGTTTTATGTATTAATTTATAGCTTGTTTTAGTAACAATTTCTATATGTACCCATACATTTGATAATTTAAAATAATATTTATATAATATGTATATAGATAATCCTAGGAATAGTTAAATGAAAATCGTAATATAATTTGTTATATAGCAATATTTTATAGGAGGGGCATTTTAATGGAAAATAGTAAGTCTTTAAATACAAAAGAAATGGTTTTAATGGGGTTAATGATTGCTTTAGTTTATTTGGCAGGAAGTATAATTAAGATTCCATCCGTTGGTGGATTTGTTCATATAGGCGACTGTATGGTATTTTTGTCGGTAATAGTCCTTGGTAAGAAAAAGGGAGCAATTTCAAGTTCACTCGGAATGTTTCTTGTAGATGTACTTGGCGGATATTATTTTTGGGCGCCATTTACATTTATAATTAAAGGTGCAATGGCTTATATTGCAGGATTCATTTTAGAAAAAATGTCAAAACGTTATGGAAGTATCAGATACACAATTGCATTTTTAGTTAGTGGTGTATTTATGGTAGTTGCATACTTCGGAGCTGGAATCATAGTAGCAGGTTTTCTAACAGAAAAAGCTGGTCTATTACAAGGCATTATATTTTCAGCAAAAGATATAGTTGGAAATATAATTCAAGTAGGTACTGGAGTAGTAATTGCATTGCCATTAAGTGCAGTAATAATCAAAGCTAAACAAACTGCATTTGCTAATTAAAATTATAATTTGCAGCATTTATCCATTAATGCTCAAGTTTTTGTAAAGTGAAAGCTACTTACAAAAGCTTGAACATTTTTAATTCAATTGAGAGGGATGAAAACTAATAGCTTATTTACATTTCACTAACAGCCACTTTTAATTCTTTAATTGCTTTTTCATATTCTATAATTCCAGCTAAACTTTTAAACTCATCTTCATCTATTAGTGACTGTAGCATTTTTTTTCTGATTATATTCTGCTCCTCTGGTTTTACTTCTAACTCAACTTTATCAAAGTAAGGATTACTATGATAATCATATTCTGTAGAGATCAATCCTTCCACATAAGTTTTGAACCATTTAGCCGCAGCTTCTTTCTCACCAGTTTCAATGTTTAATTGGATATAATTATATTCTGCTGAATTTAACCCCATTTGAAATATATTCTGTATCTTATAACATGCATCTAGAAAATAAAACGAATTTTCATAATTTTGTTCTGCTTTTGAAGTTTTTGCCATCATGATAAGCATAAGACAACTATTATTTATATAATTCAATAATTTATTACTACAGAGCTTCATCGCCTCCTTAGTTTTTCCTTGCTTCATAAAAAGAGCTGGATATAAAGACATTGGATCTATAGTCTGCGGAAGCTCCTTAAGTGCCTTTTCACTTTCTTCATAGTTCTCTAGTACCATATGAATATGAGCAATAAAAAATAGTGCTGTTGATGTATATTTAGGATCTCTACTTTCAGCTACCTGCTTAAACAAAGCTAAAGTTTCCTGCCTTTTTATTTTTATAAATTCTTCTGAATTGTCTTTTGACATCATCAAATACGTTTCAAGCAAGCCGGCAATAATAACTTTTAAATGGATACTATTGGGATACTCATTTAGGTACTTTTGACATTTTGCTTCCCCAGCTACATAACCTTCATGTAAAAATACTTTTGTCAGTTCTTGATTAATGTTACCAACCTCTATTTCTGAAAGTTCTTGATGAAAAGACAATAAGACATCAAGAGATGTATTTAATGCACGAGCCAAAGGAGCTAGCAATGAAATGTCTGGCATTGAATTTCCATTTTCCCATTTACTGACTGCTCCTGCCGAAATACCAACCATAAAAGCTAACTGCTCTTGAGTGATGTTTTTTTCTTTTCTTAATTGTAAAATTGTTTCACCTATATTTAATCTATTCAATTATATACCTCCATTTTTCCAATTCAAAAGCCTTTTGATAAATCTATTATAATGTTAATTATTCCTGTGAACAATAGATAGTAATTCGAGTTTAAGTTAAAAAAAGTTGAATGGTATTCATCTTTTGTGTTTTATTTTTAAAAAGATTATTTCATTAATGTTCACTTCATATTTTGCAAGTATTTTATTATTAAATTTTCAAAGAACTTTTTATTAAATGAGTGTTGCATAATAAAAAATACCGCAAATTCAATTTTGTAAAATGCGGTATCTAAAAATTTAATATCATAATTATATATATTCAGTAACAAAGTCAGTAAAAAGAATACCTTCTAAATGGTCAATTTCATGACAAAAACATTTTGCTAATTCTCCTGTACCTGTTAATGTTATTTCTTTACCTTTTTCATTAAGTGCTCGCACTGTAACTTTTGCTGGTCTTAATAATTTTCCAAATATATTAGGATTACTTAAACATCCCTCTATAACTTCTTGACTTCCTTCTTGCTTAATTATCTTTGGATTAACTAATTTCATAAGTCCCTGTCCCATATCAATCACAACTAATCTTTTTAGTAGACCTACTTGTGGTGCTGCTAATCCCCCACCATTTTCTGCATTATACATAGTATCTACCATATCATTTAGAATTTGTATTATTTTTTCGTCCACAACTTCAACTTCTCTACTTTTTTTTCTTAATATTTCATCACCAAAAAGTCTAATTTGTCTTAATGCCATTTAAATGCCCCCTCTACTTAATTGTGCTCTTGATTTTCTTTCACTCTGTTCAAAAAGAAAAACCTCTTCTATAGGACAGTGACATATTCGCGAAATATCATAAGCTAACCATATAGATGGTTCATATTTTTCTGTTTCAATTGAATTTATCGCTTGTCTTGACACTCCGACAAGCTCTCCCAGTTGTTCTTGCGTTAATCCAAGAGATTCACGAAATTCTTTTAATTTATTTTTCATTAACACCCACTCCTGTCACGTTTACCTTACATATAAGTATATTAGCATTCCATTTTCATGTCAAGTTAACATTACATCATGTATGATTTACAAAGTTACAACTTTTTGAATACTATATTATTTAATTTTCAAATAACAATTTTTATGTTTACAATTTAATACGTAAAATTAGTATGACGCATCAAAAAAACCGCAAATTCAATCTCTTGAATAGTGCGATATTTTAAACTATTATTTATTTCCTTATCCAATTCATTTCTCCACATCCCATTACCATAAATATTATAATGATACAGGAAATTTTATAAGTTTATTTACTAATTTAATAGCTATAAAATCTAACATGGAAATAATTACAAAGTATCAAAGTATTAGTGTTAATTTGCATTTGGTTCTGACTTATATTTTGATACTCTATTAGCTCTAAATTTTTCTATCATAATAGGTCATCAGATTTTTTCCTCTAAATTAATATGATTTTCATTTTTCTTTACATTTACTTTAAATGAAGTTCTCAATACTTGAATGCCTATAACTGCAAAAAATAAACTAAAGATTTTACGTAACATATCTTCATTAAGTATATTAGCAATAGATGCTCCAAAAAAGCTTCCTAAAATACCACCAATAGCTAAATATATCCCAACTTTATAATTTATCAAACCATTTTTATGATGTTTTGCTGCACCTACAAAGGCTGTTGGAATAATAGCTGCCAATGCTGCAGCTTGGGCCACATGTTGAGAAACATGCAGCAATGATGTACAAAGAACAACCATAAGTGCACCGCCACCGATTCCTAATAACCCACTAAGAGTACCTGTAATTATACCTATCAATATTCCAAATATTATAATCATCATTAGAAACCAACTCCCATCTTTATTGCCATAATTATACATAATACACCTAGTAAGCGCTGTAATATAGTTGCATTAACATGTGGCATTAGAGATGCACCAATATATGCTCCTATTACACCTCCAACAGCAAGCACACAAGCTAAATAAATATTTAAATTACCATAACTGCTATAAACTGCAGCACTCATTACAGCAAGAGGCGCAATAGCTGCCAGTGACGTAGCATGTGCTTTATGTTGTGATACTCCTAAAAATGATATCATACAAGGAATCATGATAATTCCTCCGCCAATACCAATTAATCCAGCACCTATTCCACCAGCGATTCCAACTGATATAGCTTTAATTTCATATTTCATAATTATACATACATCCTTTCTAATTTAATCTTATATAAAACTGAGAATTATAAATATTTTCTCAAAAGACTATTAAACATCTATAATTCTCAAGTATTATAAATATAAACGTTAGATTAGTAGTACGGTCTATGTCATAAAAAAGTCTTTTCTTCAGAAATATCTCCCACAAAAAATAGATCGTCTCCATCCTTTTTTTTAATATACTTTAGACTTTCCTCACCTGCTTTTTTATCATTATCAATGAAAATAACTTTTTCACCACTTCTTGCAAATTCACGTGTCAAGCATCTTCCAATACCTAAAGCCCCACCAGTAATTACACAAACTTTATTTTTAAAATTCATACTTATCTTTAGCGAGAGAGTATATCACAAGTCTTAAACTCACACTAAAGTTCTCACCTACTTTATATATTGTTCACCATATTTATTCTTCAGAATATTACCATACATATTCTTCACCATATGCAGGAAAAATGATGGTTAAGCTATTATTATACTCTAGATTTCTTACATAGGTTGTAATATTTTAAGTTTTTCATAAGCTTTTTGAGTATAAGGTGTTGGAACTCCAACAGCCTTTCCCATACGGCATAACTCACCACAGAATAATTCAAGTTCAAATTTCTTTCCAGAAGCCACATCTTTATGCATAGAACTTATACTCTTCTTGGATAAGCTTTTCAGAGTATTAATTGAATTCTCATAAATATTTTTTGGAAGATTAATTCCCTTAGTCCTTCCAACCTCTTCACATTCTTTTGCAACATTGCAGAAAGTTTCAAACTTCATCCTATCTTCTAATATTCCTTTTACTTTAACATCATAATAAGAATCTGTTACATTAAATGCACAATTAAACACATAATTATTCCATGCAGCAACTTCTGCATCTTTTCTTACTTCACACATAATATTTGCTTTAGTTAGAACGTTATAAACCCTTTCTAAATATCTCCTTTGAATAGGACGATGTTTATTTGATGATATAACAATTTTGGTGTTTTTACTAGTATGTTTTATAACTCCCTTAGCTTCAATTTTAGAACTAATATACATTATGGCCTCCGTTACCTTACCGCGTCCTAAATAAGAATATAGTTTGCTTCCTCCATTTACTCCATTAATAATAGGAACAACTAATGTATGATCATCAACCATAGGTGAAATAGCTCTAGCTGCTGCTTTTAATGAATATCCTTTTACACACACAAATACAATATCCATAATTCCAGCTTCGTTTGCGTCTTCTGTTATAAGCGTTGGAAAGACCACAAAGTTTCCATTTGCTTCACTTTTTAAAGTAATTCCCTTATCCTTTATGATGTTTAATGTTTCACCTTTTCCTATAATATAAACATTTTCGTTGTGTCTGCAAAGCATTGCACTAATATATCCGCCAATAGCACCGATTCCCATTATTCCAATTTTCATAATATATCATTCCTTTCTTATTTATTTTTAAAACAGAATTAAACATTTAGATATTTTCTTTAACTTATATCTATTTTAACCTTCCTTAAGGTATAATGAAAATATATATTAGTTATGAATACTATAAGTAGGAGTTATATTATGAATATTGATTTAAACCTTTATAAAGTCTTTTTTACAGTTGCTAACTGCAAAAACATATCAAAAGCAGCTGAAGTTCTTTTTGTTTCACAGCCTGCTGTAAGTAAATCTATTAAAACCTTAGAAACTTCTCTTAATGTGAATCTTTTTTCAAGGAGTTCTAAAGGAGTAACTCTAACGCCAGAGGGAGAAATATTATATAATCATATAAAAAATGCCCTTGATGAATTTAGTTTAGGCGAAAATATTTTAGAAAAATTAAAAAATAAAGAAATGGGTAATATTAATTTAGGCGTAAGTACAACCATTGGTAAAAGTTACTTCTTACCTAAATTTCAAGAATTCATAAAAGAATATCCATATTTTAAAATTAAGATTATAAATAAGCCCACTTTAGATACAATAAAATTAGTACAGGAAGAAAAATTAGATTTAGGTATTATTGGAACAACTTCAAGGGAAGTTGATCTTGAATTTATTAAACTTTGTGAAATACAAGATATTTTAGTTGCTAGTAATAGCTATGTAAAAAGTTTAAATTCAAAATCTATAAACGATATATTTACACAAGGATCTTTCATGTTTTTAGAAAATCCTAATGCTACAAGGGAATTTATTGATAATTACTTTGCTAATCAAAATCTAAGTATTATTCCAGATATTGAAGCTAGTAATATGGATTTCTTAATTGAATGTGCTAAAATTGGCCTTGGAATTACTTCTGTTATAAAAGATTTTCTACATAATGAGTTAGAAAATGGAACTCTTGTAGAGCTTCCTTTAGAAGTTCCTATTCCTCCTAGATATATTGGTGTTATTTATAAAAATTCATCCAATCTATCTATTGCGGCGAAAACTCTTATAGATTTTTTAAGAAAGTAAATAACAATCTATACTTTCCTCGCACATAAAAAATGAGCCTTTGCATAACACAAAAACTCATCTTTAATAATATATATTTAGTTGTTACTTGAATTATTAACTCTTGGTACGTATCCTTTAATAATCAATGTTGACCAATCAGTATTTGAATTTTCAACCCACTCACAGTTAACATCAAGGAATTTAAGCCATGCATTAAGTCCATGACTTTTCTTAGATACATTTGGAGATTTTCTTCCGTGTATCTCTTTTATTTTTTCTAATAATTCCAATTGTTCTTCCTTACCTATTTCCTTATCTAATAATCCAGTTATAAGTTCTATGCAATCAGGATAAATTGCTGCATCACCTAAATATAACTCATCTGCATATACTTGTCTTTCCTTATTTAATTCATCACTAACTTCACTTATTTCATCTTTGTTTGATAAGTATTGTTTAACTCTTCTTAAAGCCTCAATATCATTATCTAATTTATTTATTGTTTTTTCTAAGCCTTCAAATCTCATTCATGTTTCTCACTTTACTAATTTATTTAATCATTAATTACTAGGCATACTTACAGTTATTTTTTTATGTGCCATTAATGAAGATTATTTTATTATAACACTATTGTTGCTATTATACATATATAAATGTGCAAAAATAAATAATTGAAAATATATTACATATTAACTCCTATTTATTTTCTCACGTATAACTATCAAATTCATATCTTACTTGTTAATCGAACAAACATTAACAAATTCTTTAAAAAGCGGTAATTGATCTTCTAATCCTTCTGGATGCCACTGCACACCATGCATAAAAAAACCACCTTCATATTCTATTGCTTCTGCAATACCATCTTCACTTTTAGCTGTAACCCTTAGATTTTCACCTAATTTTTTAATACATTGAACATGAAATGAATTTACTGAAATTTTTGATTTATTGGAAATCTTAGTAAGAAATGAATCTTTCTCCAAATAAACAACATGCTGTTTTTCTTCTATCTTTTTGTCTACACCTTCATGATCAATTTCCGTATCCATTTGAATATCAATATTTTGAAATAGACTTCCACCCTGCAAAACATTAATCAGTTGACTTCCTCTGCAAATTCCTAAAATCGGCACTTTCTTTTTCTTTGCTACAGAAAATAAGGCTCTCTCAAAGTTGTTACGCAATTCAGTTTCTATACTTAGCTTTTCCAGTGGCTCTTCACCGTACCATAATGAGTCTATATTTGCACCACCAGAAAAAATAATACCATCAAATGAATCCATTAAATGATTTAGCGTTTCAATTGTAAAGTCCTGTAATATTGGAATCTCCAATGGGATTCCTCCAGACTTTTCAATTTTATCTATATATTCATATCCAACTTGTGAATAGCTCCTAAATGACCCTTTCCTTATATAAGTTGTAATCCCGATAATAGGCTTCATATTAAAAATTCCTTTCCTTCAAATTAATCATAGAAATGACATGCTAGAAAATGTCCGCTACTAATTTCTCTAATAGCAGGAGCTTCATGTCTGCAACGTTCTTTTGCATATGAGCAACGGTTGTAGAACTTACAGCCTGTTTTGCTATCTTCAATAGCTATCTCTGACTCTTCCATGCTAGCTCTTTTCTTTCGTAATTTTGGATGACTTACGGGTATAGATTCTAGTAGCATTTTTGTATATGGATGCATTGGATTTTCAAACAATTCTTTTCTCTTTGCAAGTTCCACAATACTTCCTAAATACATTACTGCAATTCTATCACAGAAATACTTTACAACACCTAAATCATGAGATATAAATAAAAAAGTTAATGAATAGCTTTCTTTTAATTCATTTAGTAGATTTATAATCTGTGCTTGAATTGAAACATCTAAGGCTGCTACAGGCTCATCTGCAACTATAAATTTAGGCGAAACTGCTAAAGCTCGTGCAATTCCAATCCTTTGACGCTGACCACCACTAAATTCATGTGGGTAACGATTTGCAGCCTCTTTATCTATACCACAAATCTGTAGATATTCTTCTGCCATTTTAATCGCATCTTTCCCCTGTGCCAATTTATGTTTTTCAATTCCTTCTGCTACAATCTGCCCAATTTTCATTCTCTTATCCAAACTTGCAAAGGGATCTTGGAAAATAATTTGCATATCCTTTCGAAGCTTTGACATATCATTATTACCAATGGATTGCTTATTTTCAACATCAAATAAAGTATTATCTTCAAATACAACACTTCCACCATCAGCTTCTATTAATTTTAAAATACTTCTAGCTATTGTAGATTTACCACATCCAGATTCTCCTACTAAAGCAAAGCTTTCTCCTTTTTCAATGGAAAATGACACATCATTTACAGCATCTAAGACAACTTTTTCTTTACCAAAAAAAGTCTTTTCAAGTACATATTTTTTCTTAAGATGTTCTACCTTTAAAATCACATCACTCAAATTTTTTCGCCTCCTCATCATATAACCAACATGCCACTTTATGATTACCATTAATATTAAATAATGGTGGCTGCTCATTTACACATTTCACGCAGAACTTCTTTGAACATCTAGTACTAAAACGACATCCTATTGGCATATTAGAAAAAGATGGTACTATTCCTTGAATGCTTGGTAGCGGCTTCCCATTTTCACCTCTATGAGGTTGAGATTCTAATAAACCAATTGTATATGGATGCTTAGGATTATCAAATAATTCATAAACATCAGTTTGTTCCACTACCTTGCCTGCATACAATACCATAACGTCATCGCATACCTCTGCTACTACTGACAAATCATGAGTAATAAACAAAATTGATGTATTAACTTTCTTATTTAATTTTTTTAGTAAAAATAAAATTTGCGATTGAATAGTTACATCTAGAGCAGTTGTTGGTTCATCGGCAATTAAAATTTCTGGCTCACAGCTTAGAGCCATTGCAATCATTACACGTTGACGCATTCCTCCGCTCAAGCTATGTGGATAAACGTCATAAATTTTTTCTGGATTTGGAATATGTACAGTTTTAAGAAGCTCAATGACTTTATCCTTAAGTTCCCTTCCATGAAGGTGTTTATGTATTTTTAATGGCTCTCCGATTTGCCTTCCCACTTTAAAAAGTGGATTTAATGAGGTCATTGGTTCTTGGAAAATCATAGAAATTTCATTTCCACGAATATTTTCAAGTTTTCCTTCTGCAAATTTGCTTAAATCATCTCCATTAAATAAAATCTCTCCCTGTTCAATTTTACTTATTTTCTCTGGTAAAAGTTGCATAATAGATAAAGCTAATGTGCTTTTACCACAACCAGATTCTCCAATGACTCCTAATATTTTACCCTTTTCAAGATTAAAACTTACATCATCTACAGCAATTACTTTTCCGTTATCCCCAGTAAAACTAACTGATATATTATTAACACAGAGATTTTTCTCATTCATAATAGTTCTCCTCCTAAGACATATTGAAATATACATTACATGCTTGACTTGTTATTTTCTTTAATATGCCTAAATCTTCATTTTGGGATCAAGAGCATCTCGTAATCCATCTCCTACAAAATTAATTGATAAAACTGATAAAAATACCAATAATCCAGCTGGAATCCATAACCACCATTCAGATTGCAATACACGCATACTTTGGGCAGCCGATAATATATTTCCCCAACTTGGCTCTGGTTGTTTTACACCAAGTCCTAAAAAGCTTAATCCAGCTTCCATTAAAATTCCTTGCGCAACGCTTAATGTAGCATTTACAATAACTGGCGATAATATATTCGGTAGTAAATGCTTACGAATAATTTCAAAATTACTAAATCCCATAGCACGTGCAGCTTCAATAAATTCACTTTGCTTAAGAGATAAAATCTCAGCACGTACAATTCTAGCTACCCCTGTCCATTGTAGTAATCCAATAATTAAAATAACATTCCAAACGCTAGGCCCCATTAATGCTGAAATTGAAATTGCAATTACAAAGAACGGAAAACACATAACAGTATCAACAATACGCATAATCACATTGTCAATCCATTTTCCATAAAATCCACTAATACAGCCAAGGGTAACACCAATAACCAATTGTATAATAGTTGCACTAAGAGCAACTCCAAGTGAAACACGTCCGCCATATAAAAGTCTTGTAAATACATCTCTACCAAGTTCATCAGTTCCAAGAATATGATTTAAATTAGGACGGCTTTCTATGTTCATTAAATCTATTGAATCTCTTAAATAAGTTGTTAAGATAGGTGCAAATATAGCTGCCAAAATGAATAAAGTCAGAAGAATAAAACCAATCATAGCAAGCTTATTTTTTAGAAATCTATGTAAAATTGTATGTTTCAACTGTGTTTTCCCCCCTCTAATCAAATTCAACACGTTTATCTACAACAGCATAAAGTATGTCTGCTAGTAAATTAGTGAGTAAGCTTATTACTGCAACCATCATTACTATTCCCATAATAAGTGGATAATCACGACTCATAACAGCATTGTAATTTAATCTTCCAATTCCTGGCCATACAAAAATTGTTTCTGTAAGCAAGGCACCAGATAATAGTGAAGGTATCTGCATAGTTACTACCGTAATTAAAGGTAATAATTCATTTTTTAAGGCATGTTGATAAATAATACTTCTTTTCTTAACTCCTTTTGATCGTGCTGTACGTATGTAATCAGTTTTTAAGACTTCAATCATATCAGAACGAGTATAACGCATTAAACTAGCTGTATTCATTAGTGCAAGAACTACCATTGGTAATAACATATGCTTTGCAATATCAAATGCATATGCAAAGCCACTTAAAGTAACACCTGTACTTACCATTCCTGAAATCGGAAGCCATCCTAAATCTACAGAAAATACTTTAATCAAAAGCATTCCGAAGAAAAAAGATGGAATTGATAATCCCATAAAAGCAAAAATTGTAACAATGTAGTCAGTTTTAGTACGTTGTTTTGTAGCACTTATTACACCACATGGAATTGCTATTACAATACTAATTATCAAAGAACATAACGATAAAATCACTGTATTCCCTAAACGACTGTAAATAACACTTAGAACAGGTTGCTTGAATTGAATTGAATATCCAAGGTTTCCTTGTAATACGCGTAATAACCACTTTAAGTATTGAATTATAATTGGATCATTATACCCTAGTTCCTCCAACATTTTTCCTTGCATTTCTTTTGTAAGATTAGGATCCATCATAGAAGAAAAAGGGTCTCCAGGCTGCAAATTCACAAGCATAAATACAATAATTGAAATTCCGATTAATACCGGAATAGTTTGTATTAAACGCTTAAAAACATATTTTTTCAAGAGCTCTCAGTCCTTCCTATAAAAAATTGTATCGATTAAAGCTTTTACTTTAACCGATACTCTTTATTTCTATTTTGAAATTGTCCAGTTTTGAATATCAGGGAATACAGAATATGCCGAATATTTGTATCCTTGTAATTTTGGATTATGTGCATGAATAGCATTTTGTGAATACAAGAACACATATGGTGCTTCTTCATTTAGTATTTGTCCCCATTTAGCATAAATTTCTTTACGATCATTACGGTCAATTGTAGTTGCACCTTTTTCAATTAATTCATCACTTTGAGTATTAATAAAGTTTGAGAAATTAAATTGTGAACCATTTGCAATTTTTGAAGACCAATAACGATCAGCATCTCCTGGATCTACTTCTAATGTAAATCCGAGTACTCCCATATCATAATCTCCTTCGCCCTTAGTCTTTGCCATAGCAGATGCAACATCCATTGTACTTATATTAACTGTAATACCTACATCTTTTAAATTTTGTTGAATAATTGGAGCACTTTGTTCACGAACTTTATTTCCTGTTGGCACCATTAAATCTACCACAAATTTCTTACCATCTTTTTCAAGAACTCCATTATTGTCATTCCATCCTGCTTCTTTTAATAATTGTTTTGCCTTATCAGCGCTGTAATCATAACTATTAAGTCCTGATTGTGGATAAGCCCATCCTGCTAGTGATATTGGTGTATTTACAACTTGTCCATGATCAGTTAACAAACTATCGACAATTCCTTTTCTGTTTATAGCATAAGTTATTGCTTGACGAACTTTTTTATCTTTAAAGAATTCACGGTTACTGTTCATAGTCATAAATTGATAATTTGCACTTGGTTTTTCTTCAATTATTATGCCTGCATCTTTCAATGTCTTAAAATCTTCTGCCTTAGTACTTGTAAGTTCTACTACATCAAGATCTCCTTTAGCTAATTCAGAAAGTTCTGTTTCTGTATTAGTAACTTTGAAAATAAACTTATCAATTTTTGGTGTTCCACCAAAGTAAGTATCATTTTTTACTAATTCAACATATTGATCTGCTTTAAAGTCTGTAAGTTTAAAAGGACCTGTTCCTATTGGCTTATTAAGCAAATCACTTTGCTTGTCCCACTCAGCAATACTTACTTTACTCCAAATATGTTTTGGAATAATACCACGTTGTGAAAAGTTTGATAATGCTGGTGCATACACTTTAGTGTAAGTAAAACTTATTGTATTTTTATCAATAACTTTTATTCCACTAATAGAATCAGCCTTACCATCATGATAATCTTGAGCTCCAACTATTTTTGAAATTTCATTAAATCTTGATCCTGTATACTTTGGATCAGCAATGCTAGTAAATGTAAATGCAACATCATCTGCTGTAAATTCTTCTCCATCATGCCACTTAATATCTTTTCTTAAATTAAATGTCAAAGTAAGATTATCATCTGAAAATGTGTATTTTTCTGCAAGTCCTGGCTTATAGTCATTGTTTTCATCTAATAGAACCAATGGTGAGTATACTAAGCTATTTACATTATTATCATATGTTGTATTTGATAATAATGGACTAAATAATCCTTTTGGTGAAGATGGTACTGAATACCTAAGCACGGCTCCCTCACTTGATGATTGATTCGTTGCAGTAGTTGGTATTTCTGCAGTTGTAGATCCGCAACCAGTTAATAGTGACAATGATAATAATGAAATAAGTATTCCCGCTAATATTTTATTTTTTCTATAAAGCATAATTATCCCCCTTTTTGTAATTTTATTGATTAATATAAAAGTTCTGCTATCAAATATGATTGTAGAAACAAACTAAATCACTGTATTTTCCAAAGATTTTTTTCTTGTACAGGTTAATTTTAATAAATAATTTATTCCAATAATTTAATTCATAGTATTTCTATAAACTTAGTATAAAGTGTAAATATTAAAATGTCAATAAAACCCTCTAAATATATTAAATCTCCATATTTTTAATAATTTGAAATACTAAAAAAGCACTCCATCATTCCTGTGAATAGGTTGTGCTTCTTCATATTTTCCATATTTTGTTTTGAAGTGAGAATCGAAAAGTGAATGCGAATCTGGTTTCATTTCTATTTGATTTCGTGAACTTTCATTCTGAGCACGTTATAGTTTTGATTTAATTCCATCATAAATATAAATTAAATATTCTACATTAACATCATTATCGACCAACTTATCAATTCTAACCTTTACCATTTCCATTGTATCTTTTGCCTGTTTTAAATCCTTATCTTTAATGCATGTATTTGCATAAGTCAATAAACAATCTATTTTCAAAACATCTTTTGCTAAATCTTCTCTATCTTCATTTACTAGCTTGACTAATAAAGAATATACTTTAGGAGTAGTCGTGTTCTTAGTTTCTTTTAGGATATCTGTATTTCTACTAGTTTTCTTCGCCATAAGTTTTAAACACCTCATTTCAATGACGATTATATCATAAAAATGAGATTTTTCAAAAGCCTAATTTATGAAAAATCCATCTTATAAAGATACTTAATGTGTTCTAAAAATTAACACTCCTCATATTCAAACCTATATTTTTACATTGTAAACTCATTTTATTTTTACAGTTGACAATATATTTTCCCATATGTATACTTAAAATGAAATAAAGGAGGGCTATACAATGAAATTAAATTTATCAATCAAAGAAATGACACAAATTGGAATGTGCGCTGCACTGATGGCTATTTTTTCTCAGCTTTCAATTCCACTTCCATTTACAGCAGTGCCTGTAACACTACAAATTTTTGGATTAATAGTACTAGCAGTTATAGTAGGTGCTAAAATTGGAACTCTTTCATTAATTGTATTTGTAATTCTTGGCGCTATTGGCTTGCCTGTTTTTGCAAATTTCAGTGGTGGATTTGGGGTGATTGTTGGACCAACAGGGGGATATATTATAGGATTTATTATTATGGCATTTTTAATTGGATATGCATCATCAAAGGGAAATAAAATATTCTTGTTTGTTGCAGCATATATTGGAGTAACAATTGATTTGATTATTGGAACACTTTACCTAAAAATAGTAACTGGAATGACAATGCAAGGTTCACTTATAGCTGGTTTGTATCCATTTATAATCAAAGATTTTATCACAGTCGCACTTGCAGTTTTTATAGGATTAAAAGTTAAAAAAAGTGTTGAACATATACTTACAAGAAATGTTATTGCTTAGACCTCATCATATAAATTGCATATTTTTTTATAGAGGCTTAGGTTATAGTGAAGATTTTATATTAGGAATGAATAACATGTTAACTTTGTTTAAAGAAAATCCTAATACTAAAATTAAACTTACTATAAAATGTGATAATTTATGCGTGAAGTGTCCCAATAAGCAATTAAGTGATGTCTGCATAACAGAAGAAAAGATTGCTAGACTAGATTATAATACTTTACAGATATATAATCTAAAAGAAAACAAAGAATACGCATTTAATGAAATAATAGATATTATTTATAAAAATTTTAATAAGGATACATTTCATAAAATATGTAGTACTTGTAATTGGTACAAGGACGGAGTTTGCAATGATAATATCATTAATGAACAATTAGAGAAATGGACTTTATAGATATTTCAATATAAAGATGACCTAATCAAGTATAAGCTCAATCTACCACATTAACTTATTGTATAGATTTGAGCTTATACTTGTCTAATAAATTATTATTTACATACTATTTGCAATATTTTCAATTGTGATATATTTATAGTTAACACTTAGAATTAAGGCGATAAAAACCTATCCAAGACTTGGAAATCCTTCGGCAATAGCTATATAGTATGATCATATATTTTTGAATTATATTAGTTCCTCCAAAACAATTCATCTTTAAGTACTTTATGCTAATAATATAAAATTCAATACTTTAATTTTTCATTCTTGGACCCTATAACTAGCACCTTATCTCCATCTTTTTGAAATTCATAATCTGTTTTTTCTATCTTCACATCATAGTTTTTATTATAATAATCTATAATAGGCTGAAGCACACTTGATTCCTTAGCATCTAGATCTATAATTGGGAAAATACGAACTTCTTTGCATATTCTAAGCATTTCATCTATTGATTTAATATGAAAATCTAGTCCCAGCTTAGGATATAGTAATAGAAAATGTGAACTTAACCCTATATCAAAATGATTGTCTGAAAAATTTGTTTTGTTAGGTAATTCATGAGGAATGTATCTCTTTTCTTCTTTTCCCTCTTCAAAATCTTTTATAAAATTAGACATCGCTCCCATTCTAATTTTTTCTAATTCATCTAAATCCTTTATATTTGTCCAAATAAAATTATCTTTATTTTCTTTAGTTTGTTTCATTACAATATCTTTTGTCTCTTCTATTCTATTAATTAATTGTTGCTTTGTAAATTGATAGATTGGATCAAACGATATTACATTATTTTTTAATTTTGTCATTTCTGCATTAAAGCTCGCAGGTCCATCTCCAAAACTTGCAATTGACTTTTTAAGATCTTCAGTGCTTAATGTAAACATTGTTTTATATTCCTCTAAAGTTCTCCCCCAAGGGACTACTTTTGATAATTCAAATGCCATATTAATTCCTCTCTTTTTGTGTTAATTTTTCATGTTCAGATAATTCAAAATTTGTAAATGAGTTGATTATTTCTCTATAAATATTTTCAACTAAATCTGGATTTACGCCATCTTCCTGTGCTAAATCCCTCACCTTATTTATAATTCTTTCAACTCTTTGCGGTGCTTTAACCTCATCTGTATTTTTCTTAAAATTAGCTGCTTGTACAACATAGGTGCTTCTGTCAGTAATTAACTTAACTATTTGTTTATCAATTCGATCTATGTTTTCTCTTACTTCCTCTAAACTTTCGCATTTCATAATAATTTGCTTCCTTTCATTGTATTTTCTAAATTGAACAATATAAAATAAAAAAGCATTTCATCCTAATTTAGGACGAAATGCTTTAATTTCGTTATACCACCTAATGTATATCTATCATTTTAACGGCTGATTTGCCATACATTCCTACTCTTAAGAATTTCAAAATGTCACCTCAAAGACCCATTCAATAATATCTACAGTATTCGAATCTCACCACTTTTCCGAACTCTCTTTGTACTAAGTTTTATTATCTACTCTTCTTATCACAGGCTTTAATTTATATATTCTCTATTTTATTATACATTAGTTTTTATATTATTTATTTTGATTTTCAAGATATGAAAGTATAGCATCCATATCTTTATCTCCTCTACCTGATAAATTTACAATTATTATTTTGTCTTTATCTAAGGTAGGTGCTAATTTTTTAGCATATGCAAGAGCATGAGACGATTCTATTGCAGGCACTATTCCCTCTGTTCTTGTCAAATCTAGGAATGCTTCTATTGCTTCTTCATCATTTATACATTCATAGCTAGCTCTCTTAATATCTGACAAATATGCATGTTCTGGTCCAACTCCTGGATAATCAAGTCCTGCTGAAATGGAATACGCTTCAGCAACATTTCCATCTTTATCTTGAAGCACATATGTCATCATTCCATGGATAACACCTTTTACGCCTTTTGTTATTGTAGCGGCAGTAAGATCAGTATCAACACCTTTTCCAGACGCTTCAACTCCAACAAGTTTTACTTCTTCATTTTCAAGAAAAGGAGTAAATATTCCAATTGCATTACTTCCACCTCCAACAGCTGCTAAAATATAATCCGGAAGTCTTCCCTCAAGTTTTAAAATTTGCTCTTTTGCTTCATCCCCAATTACTCTTTGGAAATCACGAACAATTGTTGGATATGGATGTGGTCCAACAGCAGACCCTAAAAGATAAAAAGTATCTTCTACATTGTTTGCCCAATATTCTATAGCTTCATTAACTGCATCATTTAAAGTTCTCATACCACTTAAAACTGGTACTACTTCAGCACCTAGAAGTTCCATTTTCTTAACATTCAAGGCTTGTCTCTTCATATCTTCTTCACCCATGAATATTTTGCATTCCATTCCAAACTTTGCAGCAACGGTAGCTGTTGCAACTCCATGTTGTCCTGCACCAGTTTCAGCTATAACCTTTTTCTTTCCCATTCTTTTAGCCAATAAAACTTGTCCAATTGCATTGTTAATTTTATGAGCACCTGTATGATTTAAATCTTCTCTTTTTAAATAAATCTTTGCTCCACCTAAGTTCTTTGTCATGTTTTCTGCATAATAAAGTGGGCTTGGTCTTCCAGTATAATAATTTAAATAATAGTTATATTCCTCTATAAACTTCTCATCATTTTTAGCCTTTTCATACTCATCTTCAAGTTCATTCAAAGCTTTTAATACGTGCTCAGGAACGTATTGTCCTCCAAATTCATTAAATCTACAACTCATAAATTTTCTCCTCTCATACTCTTATTAATTAAAGCCCTCTTTTAAATCTTTTACAAAGTTAATTACTGCTTCTTTCCCTTCAGCCATTCTCTTAACTATTGCACTTCCAACTATTACTCCATCACAATAGTCTTTAACTTCTCTTACAACTTCCTTTGAAGAAATTCCAAAACCAATACACATTGGAACATCTACAAGCTTTCTAACTTCTTCTAAATATTCATGAGTTCCACTATCTAAAGAGGTTCTTTCTCCTGTAGTTCCATTATTTGAAACACAATATACAAAACCTTTTGCATCTTTAGTTATAGCTGCTATTCTGTCTCTTGATGTTCTAGCTACAAGTGGAATTAAATAAATTCCACTTTCTTCGCATAGTTTACTCAGTTCTCCTCTTTCTTCAAGAGGAACATCTGGTACTATAAGTCCATCTACTCCATTTTTTGCCGCTTCTTTTAAGAATTTTTCTATTCCTTTGAAATATACAACGTTAAAATAAACCATAATTACAATAGGTACTTCTGAAGATTTTCTTACAAGCTCCACACATCTAAATACATCTTTAAGTTTTGTTCCATTATTAAGAGATTTAGTATATGCGTTTTGTATTACAGGGCCATCTGCAAGTGGATCACTAAATGGTACTCCAATTTCAACTACTGTTGATCCTTCTTTGTCTAGTGAAACTATCAAATCAGCAGTTTCTTCAATAGTGAAATCTGCTCCACATGTTACGAAAGGTATAAATGCCTTCCCCTTATTTTCTTTTACTTTGTTAAATGATACATCTATTCTATTCATTATTTATCACCTAGATATGCAAGCACAGCATCCATATCTTTATCTCCTCTCCCTGAAAGATTTATAATCATAATTTTATCACTACTTAATGTTGGTGCTAATTTTTTAGCATAAGCTATAGCATGTGATGATTCAAGTGCTGGTATTATCCCTTCAATTTTTGTTAAATACATGAATCCATCTACAGCTTCTTCATCTGTTATACTTACATACGTAGCTTGATTTGTTTCGCAAAGATAAGCATGTTCTGGTCCAACTCCTGGATAATCAAGACCTGCTGATATTGAATAAGCTTCACTTATTCCTCCTTGATCATCTTGAAGAACATAACTTAACATTCCATGTAAGATTCCTTTTTCTCTTAGTGCCATAGTAGCTGCATGTTCTCCAGTCTCAATACCTTTACCAGCTGCTTCAACTCCTATAAGCTTAACTTCTTCATCATTTATAAATGGATAGAATATTCCTATGGCATTACTTCCACCACCAACTGGAGCTAAAATATAATCAGGAAGTTTTCCTTCAAGCTCTACAATTTGTTTTCTTGCTTCATCACCTATGACTCTTTGGAAATTTCTAACCATAATTGGATATGGATGTGGACCCGCAGCTGTTCCTAAAACGTAAAATGTATCTTCTACATTTGCAGCCCAATATCTTATTGCTTCAGTCACAGCATCATTTAAAGTTCTAGCTCCATTTAAAACTGGAACCACCTCTGTACCTAAAAGTTCCATTTTCTTTACATTCATAGCTTGTCTTCTTATGTCTTCTTCACCCATGAACACCTTACATTCCATTCCAAATTTTGCTGCAACTGTAGCTGTTGCAACACCATGTTGTCCTGCACCTGTTTCTGCTATAACTTTCTTTTTGCCCATTCTCTTAGCTAAAAGCACTTGCCCAAGCGCATTATTAATCTTATGAGCTCCTGTATGATTTAAATCTTCTCTCTTTAAATAAATTTTTGCTCCACCTAAATCGCGAGTCATATTTTCAGCATAATAAAGGGGACTTGGTCTTCCAGTATAGTATTTTAAATTATACATATACTCCTCTATAAATTCCTTGTCATCTATTACCTTTTCATATGCGCCTTCAAGTTCTATCAAAGCATTCATTACAGTTTCAGGAACATATTGTCCCCCAAAATCATTAAATTTACCATTCATTATTTTTCCCAACCTTTCTTATTTAATTGTTCTAACTTTTTCAATTAAACTCTTCATTTTCTCAAAAGACTTTGTTCTATTTCCATCTCCATCTATGATTTCAACCCCAGATGAAACATCAACACCACTCGGATTTGCCTTAGCTATTCTCTCTATAACATTTTCAGCACTTATTCCCCCAGCTAAAAAGAAGTTACTTTGTTTAAAAATACAATCATTTACATATCCTGTTTCATAATCTTCACCAAAGTATTCATTTATATTTTCTAAAGAAAATGCTTCTCCACTGCCTGGATTATCACCATCTATTAGAAAATTATCTATTAAATAATCCCCCTGTTTTTCATTACCTACTGACTGCTTATTGCGTGCAATATATTTTTTCATACTTTTAATATCCTTTATAGATATTGCTTTCCATATTTTTATGGATTTATTCATGTTTTTCTTTAATAAATTTATAAAGTCTTCATCTTCTTTTCCATGAAGTTGAATAACATCTAAATCCACATTTCCTAAAACATCTAAAATTTCATCTATTGAATTATCCTTAAATACCCCAACTTTTTTTATGTTTTCATCTAAATTTGAGCATAATTCCTTTGCTTTTTCCCCAGTTACTTGCCTTTTGCTCTTTGCAAATACAAATCCTATGTATTCTGGTTTTAAAATATTTAAATATTCTATTTCCTTTTTATTAGTTATTCCACATATTTTAACTTGAATCATATTAAATCCTCACATATGCAAATATTTTTGAATGATATATATATTAGTTATTTGTTTCTAAATTCCTTATATTTAGATTTAAAATCTGAATTATCTATATTTCTCATAAATAATTCTCCAATTAAAGCCCCATCTACTCCAAATTCTTCTATCATCTTTAAATCTTCAATACTCATAATGCCACTTTCTGCTATAATTACCTTGTCTTTTGGTATGCTTTTAATTAGCTCTTTAGTAGTATCTAATGCTACATCAAAAGTTTTTAAATTTCTATTATTTATTCCTATAATCTCACAATCATATTTAAGCGCCAAGTCTAGTTCTTCTTTATTATGAACTTCAACTAAAGTCTCTAAATTAAATCTTTTTGCTTCATGATAAAATTCTCCCAAATTATCACCTAAAACACTTACAATAAGTAATATTGCATCAGCACCTAAAATCTTAGCTTCATAAATTTGATAGTAGTCTATTATAAAATCTTTTCTAAGAATTGGAGTATGTGAAATCCTTCTTATTTCTTTAAGATATTCGTCACATCCTAAGAAGAAATCTTCTTCAGTTAAAATTGAAAATACATCAACCCCAAGGTAATTATAATAATTCAATATTTCTTTTACATTAAACTCTTCTACAATTACACCTTTTGAAGGGGAAGCCTTTTTAAATTCAGCAATTACAGATAACCCTTCTTTCGTTAATGCAGTTTTAAAAGGATTTTTATAATTGGATTCTGCTTCAACCTTAACTTTTTGAAGCGCTTGTTTTTCTAATTCTTTAATAGGAATTTCTTTTTTTCTTTTGTCTACTCTAATTTTTTTCTTTGCTATAATATCATCTAAGATCAAAATACATTACCCCCTAGTTACTTTACGACTTATTTTAAGCTTGCAAGTTCTTCATATTTTTTGTAAGCAACCCCTGAATCAACAAGCTCAATAGCTTTTTTTATTCCTTCCTCTAAAGAGTCAGCAAGTTTTGCAACATAAAGCGCAGCTCCACTGTTTATTATTACTATATCCCTTGGTGCTCCCTTTTCCCCTTTTAATACACTTAATATTATTTCTGAATTTTCTTTTGCTTCTCCGCCTTTTAAATCTTCTAAAGTTGCCTTCTTAAATCCAAGTTTTTCTGAATCTAATTTATAAGTTATAATTTTTCCATCTTTAACTTCACATACATTAGTAGTTGTTGTTGTTGTAATTTCATCTAAGCCATCATCACCGTATACAACCATAGCTCTTTCTATTCCAAGGTTTAATAAAACTTCTCCAGCAATTTCAATTAATGATCCATCATATACTCCCATAAGTTGTCCTGTAAGTGGCGCTGGATTTGAAAGAGGTCCTATTAAATTAAATATAGTTCTTGTTCCAAGTTCTTTTCTTTCCTTTGCTACATTTTTCATTGCTCCATTGTATTTCGGTGCAAATAAAAATGCCATTCCATTTTCTTCAATTATCTTTTTGCTTTGACTTTCATCAAAATCAATTTTTATCCCAAGCTCTGTAAGTACATCTGCACTTCCACTTTTACTAGATACTGCACGATTACCATGCTTTGCAACCTTTGCACCTCCACTTGCTGCAATTATTGCAACTGCTGTAGAAATATTAAACGTCTTTGATCCATCTCCACCAGTTCCACAAGTATCTATAAGATGTGCATTGTCTTCTATTTTAACTGGAATTAAATTATCTCTAAGTGCTTTAACTGCACCTAAAATTTGCGCTGGAGTTTCTCCATTTATTCTAAGACCGATTAAAAACCCACCAATTTGAGAAGATGTTGCTTCTCCTCTCATAATTTGATTTATTACAGCTCTTACTTCATCTTCAGTTAATACTTCCTTTGAAGATAATTTTTTAATTGCCTTATCAATTGTCATTTTAAATCCCCCTCAAAATCACTTTATTATTTGCTTATTTACTGCTTATTATTAATGATATTTCATTTTATTTTTACAACGTACTAATATATAAGAGTATTTTTACTACCTTGCAAATTAATCGTTTAATTTATCTTCACAAATATTGATTACAAAATTTCCAATCATATGCTTGCCCTTTGGAGTATATATTGATTCGGGATGAAATTGAAGTCCAAATACATTGTATTCCTTATGCTTAATTGCCATAATGTCATTACTTTCTACAGTAAAAGCTAAAACTTCAAGACAATTAGGAAGAGAACTATTTTCAACTATTAATGAATGGTATCTCATAACATCTAATTTTCTTGGGATTCCTTCAAATATATCTTTTCCTTTAACTTGAATTTTTGAAGTTTTACCATGAAAAATTTCATTTGCGCGTATTACATTGCCACCATAGGCAGCTGCAATACTTTGATGTCCAAGGCATATTCCAAGTATTGGGATTTTATTCCCTAATTTTTTAATTACTTCTATTGAAATCCCTGCATCTTCTGGAACTCCAGGTCCTGGTGAAATAACTATTCCCTTTGGATTTAATTCGCTTAATTCTTCTATAGTTATTTCATCATTTCTAAAAACTTTAGTTTCTGCAAATTCACTTAAATATTGATATAAATTAAATGTAAATGAATCGTAATTATCTATTAAAGCTATCATCTTAAAGCCTCCTTTAAAACTTTTAATTTGTTTTGAACTTCTTCAAATTCTGTTTCTGCTACTGAATCATAAACAATTCCAGCTCCTGCTTGAAGGTAAGCAGTTTTACCCTGTAATATAATAGTCCTTAGTGCAATTGCCACATCCATGTCTCCGCCATATGAAAAATATCCAACTGCGCCTGAATAAATTCCTCTTTTATAATCTTCAAGATCTTCTATAATTTCCATTGCTCTTATTTTAGGAGCACCTGATACAGTTCCTGCTGGAAGGCATGCAGCTATTGCATCAAAACCATCGCAAGTCTCTTTTATATCTCCAACAACTTTTGTTGTTATATGCATTACATGTGAAAATTTTTCAATTTTCATAAACTCACTAACATTTACGCTGCCAATTTTACTTATCTTACCTATATCATTTCTTCCAAGGTCCACAAGCATAACATGTTCTGCTAGTTCTTTTTTATCTTCCATAAGTTCTTTTTCAAGTGCATTATCTATTTCAGGAGTTTCTCCTCTTGGTTTTGTACCAGCTATTGGATTTGTCATAACTTTACCCTCTTTAACTGACACAAGACTTTCTGGTGATGATCCTATAATTTGATAAGCATCATAATCAATTAAAAACATATAAGGTGAAGGATTTCCTTCTCTAAGTCTTCTATAAATTTCAAAATAGGATTTTTCAGTTTCGCAAGTCATCCTTTGAGATAATACAACTTGAAAAATATCTCCTGCTAAAATATGTTCTTTTGCTCGTTTTACTTTTTCAATATAATCTTCTTTAGAAGTATGAAATTTAAAATTGATGTCTTTCTTTTCCTCACATTTTTCAGTTACTGTTGGCTTATATAAGAGACTATTTATATATTTCTCTTGTGATTTAATTATTTCATCATAATCTCGTTTGTCATTTTTTAAAATATTATCTACAATATAAACCTTATGAGTAAAGTGATCATAGCAAATGTATCTATCATAAAAATTAAATCTTATTATAGGAACATTTAATTCATCTTTATTTTTAAAATTAAGCTTCTTTTCATACAATTGTATAGAGTCATAACCCATATATCCAATTGCTCCACCTTTAAATGAAAAATAATTAGTGTTTTTATCAAACTTTATTCTAATTTCTTTCTTAATTTCATTAATTTCCTCTTGCGTATCACCAGAAACTTCTTTATAAGGATTTTCTCCCAGAAATGAATATCTTCCAAAATAATTTTCCTTACTTCCACTTTCAAATATAAATTTTCTATTTCCCTTAAACCCATCAAAAATTTTTATAGGAGTAATTTCATCACCTCTAAATTCGCTTATTAAAGAAAATACAGTCTCAGAATTCTTCTTTTCATTAAAACTCTCTTTTGATATATTAGTCATAATCTTTCCCCCTTAAGTGATAAGTGAGCATCCAAATCTATGATTTGGTTCCTCGAACTTAGTTAAGTCGTTAATACGACTTAACTTCCTTTTATTTTGTTAGGAATGAAATTTTTTATATAAAAAGAGCCACTTCGTCCCCAAATTTTGGGACGAAGTGACTCGTTATGCCACCCAAATTTTAATACAATCTACGTGATATTTTGTAATCATAATTTTACATTTTAATTAAGATTTAATTTGGCAATTTTTAATGATAAATATTTTTCTTACAAAATCCAAAAAATATTATTATAAAAATAACTTGCCCAAATACATATTTCCTTAATCAAAAATAATAAAAATATAAACAAAAAACACTTCATCCTTACAAGGACGAAATGTTATAATTTCGTTATACCACCTAATGTATATACTTTATCAGATACTAATAATAAAATTTAAAAGCTAATTAATCTTTAATATTATTTATTTTCTACAAATACAAATTAAATTAGATTTATAATTCTCATATTTTATATCCTGTCATTTTAACGGCTGACTTCCCGTACATTCCTACTCAAAATTTCAAAATGTCACCTCAAAGACCCATTCAATAATATCTACAGTATTCGAATCTCACCAAGCTCTCGAACTCTCTTTACACTAAGCTTTATTATTTACTATTCTTATCACAGGTTTTAGCTTTATATTCATTATATGCATCTTTTATATATTTTGCCAATTCATAATATCCCAAAATTCATGTGTTTTCAGCGTTTATATTTAAAATGCTAGTTATTACTACTATTATCTAAATATTTAAAATAAATATAAAATATATTTATTTCCATTAGCCTTTATAATAGTTTTCAATGTAACAAATAAATCACATTGAAATTAAATGTGATCTATTTTTGAATTATCTTCTATTAAAATGCTAACGATAAATTCAAGAGATCTTCTAATTCTCGTTTATTATTATCAAATGAGTCTAAATTACTTGATATCCCAAAAACATATGCTTTATTATTATTAAAGATAAACACCATATAATTTTTTAAAGTTTGAGAATTTTGTGTATACACATACTCTGCGCAGAAAGCCTTTTTCCCATTATAATTTTTTTCACTGACTTGAACATCTGATTGTTTACTTGATAATCCAGCTTTCACGCCACTCATAAAAATGCTTTCCGAACATCCAGCAGGTAAATCCTTAGTTGAATAAATAAACGCTGATTTATTATTCATATTATAACTCAAATCAATTCCAGCTACTTTCATATCCAACTTTGTCCAATTAGCTGGAACTTTAATTGGTATACCTACACTTGAAGTAGCAACTGCTGTTCCATTAGATTCAATATAGTATCCATCCACTATAGTATTATGAGCCATATAACCATTAGAATCAAAGTAATACCAACTGTTATCAATTAATTTCCACCCAATTGAATAACTAGTTCCTTGTGAATACGACCAGCCAACATTATTGCTTCTCCATTCGGCACTTGCTCCTATTGGTAACGTAGTTAATAAAGTTGCCCCTATAATAGTTAAAGTTATAAATTTTTTTAATAATTTACTTTTCATTATTTCCCCCTCAATTTCCATTATGTAAAAATTATACCATTATATCTATATTTAACAAGATATTTATTTTATTGTTTTTATAATTATCGTTATACTCACTAGAACTTGTTTCACTATCTGCAAGCAATCTAAAAGCTAGCCTTATTTGAATATATGGACTAATTCAACAAAAAAATAGCATATGATTTATTACAAAAGCTAATTAAAATCATGAAGGATATTGATAAATCTTTAGATAAAAAATCAAAATTACATAATGCTAAAGTTCTGCAAACATTAGATAGTAAAATCCATACTCTAGAAACAGAAATCCATGAAATTAGAAACAAATTGAAAGACATTAAGATAAAATAATACAAGCCTACAATTATTGTAGGCTTGTATTTTAATCTTTTAATGCAAATTCAAAAAAAATAATAAGTCAGTATACTAGTCCATTCCAAGTATTATGCCTAAATAGATTATATATAATACATATCTTCTTTATTTTTATTCTTATAATCATTAGCTAAATCTTCCAATGTTATCGAATTAAAAAATGAACTTATCTTATTATTTATAACATTCCATAAGTTTTCACTTATAAAATTTTCGATAGCATTTTCATCTTTTTCTATATCAATTAAAAGTAAATCTCCTTCTAAAACACTTAAAATGTCTCCAATTGTAAATTCTCTAGCACTCTTAGCTAAAAAATATCCTCCTTGAGCTCCTTTTTTAGCATTTATTATCCCACCTTTTCTAAGTGAAGAAAATATTTGTTCTAGATATCTTTCTGATATTCCTTGTCTTTCTGAGATACTTTTTACTGTAACCATTTCTGCTGATGCATATAAACATATATCTATTAATGCTCTTAATCCATATCTACCTTTTGTTGAAATTTTCATAAAATCACCACACCTTAGCCTTTCTCTTTACGTTAATTATATTGAGTCATATTTAAAAAATCAAATATTGAAATGTATCATATGTACAAAATATCATACATATTTCTTCTTTTTTAAAAAATAACCGTTTCTAGTATTCCTATAATTTTAGTATATATTGTTACTCTATTTAAATTTAACATATTTTTGCGTTTTGTAAAGCTTTTTTTCAATAAATGCTCTTTATTAATTGACTTTTATAATTAATTACCTATATTATATAGGGTAGTGCTTAATTAAAATTAAAATACTAGATTAATATAACTATACGATTTTAAAATTTCTTATATATATGTTGTAAAAATAATCTATACCTAATTTGGTGACTATCACCTATTTTTCTGAAGAATTAAAATTTCTATATATATATTTTAAATTTTAGCTTTTGGTATTTATACATCTAATTATGAAAGGTATGAAAAATATGAATTTTAAACAATTAGGAATAAACGATGATTTAATAAATATATTAAAAAATACAGGAATCACTAACCCTACCCCAATTCAAGAACAATGTATATCTCTTATAAAGGAAGGACACGATATAATAGCCGAAGCTGCAACTGGAACTGGTAAAACTCTTGCCTTTTTGCTTCCTATTTTTGAGAATATAAATTGTGCGTCAAATGAAATTCAAGCTCTTATATTAACTCCAACTAGAGAGCTTGCTATTCAAATAACTAATGAAGCTAATAAGCTTAAAGAAGCCAAAAACATAAATATATTAGCAACTTATGGTGGACGCGATATTGGATCTCAACTAAAAAAATTAAATAAAAATATTCATTTAATAATTGCAACTCCAGGTAGACTTTTAGATCATATAGAAAGAAAAACAATTGATTTAAGTAAATTGAAAACTTTCATTTTAGATGAAGCAGATCAAATGTTACTAATGGGTTTTAAAAATGAAGTTGAATCAATTATAAAAGAAATGCCTAAAAAACATCAAACCCTTTGTTTCTCAGCAACAATGAATTCAGATGTAAAAAAATTAGCTTATAGATATATGATTGATCCAAGTATAGTTTCTATAAAAAAAGAAGAAGTTACGTTAAGTGCAATTAAACAAGATGTAGTTGAAACTACTGATAGAAATAAAAGAGATGCTTTATGCAAAGTATTAGATGAAGATAATTCATTTATGGCTATTATATTCTGTAGAACTAAAAGAAGAG
The DNA here is from genome assembly GCF_019977655.1 of Clostridium gelidum. Lineage (NCBI taxonomy): Bacteria > Bacillati > Bacillota > Clostridia > Eubacteriales > Clostridiaceae > Clostridium > Clostridium gelidum. The sequence goes on along the minus strand of NZ_AP024849.1, from coordinate 2,921,174 downwards.
TTGATGAGCTTGAAGTAATTCTGCATACACGTAAATATGATTGTGTAAAATTACATAGCGATATTCCTCAAAACAAAAGAGAACGAATAATGAAATCTTTTAGAAATGCAGACATTCAATATTTAATAGCTACAGATGTAGCAGCAAGAGGTTTAGATATAAGTGGAATAACTCATATTTACAACTATGATATACCCGAAACTGTTGAAAGCTATATTCACCGTATAGGTAGAACTGGTAGAGCTGGAGAAAGTGGTTACACATGTATGTTTGTAGATCCTAAAAACATGAGAGAATTAGAACAAATTGAAAATAATATTGGATTTAAAATTCCTAGGAGAAATGTAGACATATAAACTGAATTATTTATATGTCTATTTAGGTACAATCAAAAAAATAACAAGTCCATTTGCCAGAGAAGTTCCGTATTTTAGCACAGCTACTCTTTTCTAATGTGCCTATTTTCCATCATGCTGCGTCGGCAAATTGACCTAATAGGCTCGCTATGAGGTCAATTCGCCTCCTTGCCTGATGAAAAATATTCATGGCAACTTTGGACTTGTTATTTATTTTTATGTGCCTTAAAGGTAGTCCAATTTTAAATTAGGACTACCTTTAAATGTATGTGGAAAAATATTAACAATTCATATTTTTTGAACCTATATAAATTGTTATTTTAATCTTTAATATAATCTTTATATTCGCATACATCAATTAATTCACATTTATCTGTTATACATTTTATAGAGCATGTACCATCACTATTAACATTTGCAAATGGTAAAATTACATTGGTTTGAATACCAAATTTTCTTATATTTACATCGTAGCCTTTTTTACATTCTTTTATCATTTTTTTCCTCCTCTGTTTCTATATATAAATACTATAACATATTACCATGCTATTTGTCGATATATTTCGACATATTGTTATTATTTATCCCAATCATTTCTTTCTTCTAGTTCTTTTTATGTTTCAAATATTAATATTAACTTTTTTATAATTTATTGAGGCTTATCAAAAATAGCTAATGCCAAAAAGAAGGTATACTTGCTAAAATTGCAACTATACCTTCTTTTTTTGTTTTATCAAACCTTAATTATATTAAAGTTTAAATTGTATCTATTTTTCTTTTATTAATCAATTGCTTCTAATACTGGTCTATATCCTACTGTTTTGTAGCTTACTTCTTTTTTTACATCATTAAGATAAGTGTTAGAATAAAAACCTCTTATTATACATGATTTCTCACGCTTTATATTTTGTGTAAGACTGCAAATATTAACCCAATGCCATAAGCTATTATTTTCTCCATTTAGTTTATCTAAACCATTGCTGCTAATTTTATCACTTTTATCAGATTCAGATGATAAAGGAAGTCCTAGAATGTTATCTTCATTAACTATATATCTATTCCACTCATTATCTACATCATCCTTCTTTTTATCTCCACCTTTAAGAAGTCTTAGGATATATTTTTGTCCATCTATAATAACCACTTTACCAAATACTAAATTTTGATTATTTAATTCATCCCATGAAATTCCTTTTAAAATATTTCTATCGCAAATCAAAAATTTCTTATTATCATCATTAATTTCCACCCAAAATAGATTGTTTTCAGCCATCTTGTCACTATCTTTTATTTCTATTTTTTCTCCCATATATTCGCAAATATCATCATAGTTAATTATATCTGTTGGGCATTTCTGTTTTCCACCATTTAAATATAAAGTACCAAATTTTCTTATACTTCCTGTTTCATAGGTCTTATTTTTCAGAGTTTCTTGTACTTGCTTATTCTTTCGTAATTTTCTATTTAATACAGTACCACCTAAAACTGCTAGACCAGCAAATAGAGTTCCTGCGCCTATTAAAGTATTCTTTTTATTTTTATTCATATATTAATCCTCACTTTGCTGTATTTATTTGTATATATTATACCCTACTTTACTATAAAATTCATATAATTTATTTTTAAACCTCGAAGAGAAATAATACCCTAATAGTTATTTATTGTTTATTTAAATTGAAATTGTTCATAATGAAAGTTTGCAACATTGAGGTTACTATTTTTAAATTGTTTCATTAAACTAGCCCTCATTGGTTTTGGTCCACAAAAGTAAACGTCAATTTTTTCTTTTGTATTTACATCCTTACATATTTCATCTACATTTAAAAATCCTTTTTCTTTTGAGTTGAATAAATGTACTCTTAAATTATCACTACTTAAAGATTGTAATTCATCTGCATAAGCCCCTTCTTCTGCATTATTATAAGCATAGAAAAAATCAACTGAAAAGTCTTTTTTTACATTATCTTGAGCAAAACTTCGAAGTGGTGTTACTCCTATTCCACCTGCAATCCATATTTGATTTTTCATTCCTGTTTTATAATTAAATGTCCCGTGAGGTCCTGATACTGCAAATTCATCGCCAACCTTAAGCGTATCAAATAAAGCTTTTGTGTGATCTCCTAAACTCTTAATTGTAAATTGTATTTCTCCTTTTTTAGGTGCTTCACTAATAGTAAATGGATGAGATACAAATTTATTGCCTTTATCTAATGTTTTTAAAAATGCAAATTGACCAGGTTTAAATTCCATATCTGACCCTAATGCACTTCCTGTAATCTCTAAAGTACCAGTTGCTACTGTTTCTAATCTTTTTACTTTAAACTTATATTTAAAAGATATTTTTTCATAAAAGAATATACTATAAATAACAGAAATAATCCCTAAGCAATTTATTATATCTAACCATATGCTATAAGGTGCCATAGAAAAGACTGGATAAGTTGCACTTCCATAATAGTGATAAAGACCAAAAGCATATGGAATAAACATAAATTTGTGAATAACTTTCCATCTTTCGTAATTTAATTTTTTTCCTAAAATTGCAATAATTATAAAAAGTACAAATAAAAACATACTAAAAGACCCAAACATAGCATAAGGATCTTTAGTTCCTCTTATACCTGCAGCCCTTTCTATGTCTTTACCAATACCTATTGTTATGTTGTGACTAAAAACTAAAATAAGTGCTGAAATACTTAAATATTTATGATAGATATATGACTTATCTAACCCATCAAATAAATAATCTAAACTTTTATGCCTAGTAGAAATAAAATTTACAAATGCAAAAGCTACCAATGCAAGTGAAGCTAATAATTGAGAATATCCAGTCATAGTGGAGATATATCGTGTTGGTTTAACAAATAGCCATACTATCCAAGTTATTACGATACTTAATAAAATAATTAAAATTCCTGATTTCTTTTTCATTATAAACGCCCCCTTAATAATCAATAAAACTATTCTAAATACTATGGATTGTCAAACAATAGTTATTATTGCTATTATTGTATCATATTTTAAAGATAAATAATGCAATAAATTTCAATTACTTGCGAATTTTAAAACACTGTATACACAATTATATATAAATCCATCTTGTTCTTACTTTTTTCTAAGATCAAAAAAAACTATAACATAGTATATATATTGTAATGAATAACAATAAACTGTATAATTTCATTAAGTTAAACTTATTGAAAAAACAACAATTTAGTAATATGAGTTAAGAGAGGATCGTTTAGTTATGGAAAACAACACCGATAAAGAAAAAATTGAAGAATTAGAAATTAAGTTTACTGAAAACCCTGATGTTTCAAAATCCTTAGTTAATAATGTAAAAGAGAAAAAGGGAATATGGGCTATATTAGCAGTAATTGTAGCTATTTTGGCAAAGTTTAAATTCATATTACTTTTTATTCTTGGAAAGCTCAAATTTTTGTTAATAATACTTAAACTGGGCAAATTCGCATCCACTTTAGGTTCTATGTTATTTATGATTTTTGTTTATTCCCAAATGTTTGGATGGGCTTATGGCTTAGGTTTTGTATTGCTTATATTTGCTCACGAAATGGGTCACTATATTGCAGCAAAAAAGGTAAATGTCGATGTTTCAGGTCCAGTTTTTATTCCTTTTGTAGGTGCTTTCATCAGTATGAAAGATGAACCTGACAATGCAGTCACAGAAGCAAAAATAGCAGCAGGAGGTCCTGTTTTGGGGAGTTTTGCAGCCTTAGCTTGTGTTCTATTCTATGTATTAACGAGCAATCAATTATTCCTTGCACTTGCTTACTCTGGATTTATGATTAATTTATTTAATTTAATTCCAATACATCCACTAGATGGAGGACGTATTGTCACAGCCATATCTCCAAAAATATGGTTTATAGGCATACCTATACTTGTTATTGTTTCATTTAAATTCTTTAACCCAATATTAATATTATTTTTAATTTTCGGATGTATACAAGCATATAAACAGTGGAAAAACCCTAATACTAATTATTACAATACAAGTACAAGCACGAAGATTATTTTTTCTCTAATTTTCTTTGGGTTAATAATATTTTTGGGTCTTGGGATATTTTTCATTCATGATATTCACAGTATTTATCGTTAATCCAGCAGAAATAATATTTCACATAAAAAGCCTGAAGTAGGAAATATTAAAGTACATTATCTATAATTATTTATTGCCTTCATATCTTATAAATTTTTAAAGCATCTATAATCATAGATGCTTCAAAAAATATGAAGCTAGGTTTACTAAAATAAAAATACAGCCTGCACCAGCTAAAATTCCAGTTATTAATCTTCTAATATTCGTAGATTCTTTAATTTTAAATAGCTGTAAAAATCCATCACATGCCATTATCAAAATTAATAATACACATATCTTTGAACTAATTCTAACTTTCATAATACATAAAAATATAGCAATTATGTGTCCTATAAAAATTCCCGTACATCTTGCACATACTGGGAACTGGTATCCTCTAAAAGTAAAACTTCGTTCATACATTTGATGACAACTGAATGATCCAATTCTCATAAGAAGAATCCATATTTTTGTTTTTTTATCAATTGTGTTATTTAAATCTTGCGCCACAATTGCCACACACTCTATATGTTGTTGTCTTAGTTCTGCCTTCTCCCATTCCAAGTAATCCACACAACAAGCCTATAGGCCCAAAGCATATATAACCCAAGCAACCTTTTCCAGCACCAAAACCTTTTGTAGAACCAGTTACATCACTTACAACTCTAACATTTTGACTTCCACATTTAGGACAGCCAACAATTACGTTACTCATTTATATGTATCCCCCTGTAATAAAACTATCCCAATTATACCACAAAAGTACATTATTTTACAATGCCTTGAATAATCACAATTATTTTGTAAATAATTTTTCAAATACTTTTATACAATCCTGATTTTTAGAATTATCAAAAACTGCAAATATTACATTTTCAAAGTAACTAATATAGTTCTCATCATATAAGAGTTCCTTCCAGTACTTAGCTACAGTATTAGGATCATTTCTAAATACACCACAACCATAAGCACCTAAAATAATATTCTTATTTTTCTTATGAGCAAAGAGTGCTAAAACCTTTCGCATCCTTATCTTCATTAATTTTTGTGCTAATACCGAATCTTCCTTTTTTAATAATACTTGCCCATAATTAACTGCTGGTGCTGTTATTATACTTGCTGTAACAGGATTTTCTAATAGATTTAGTCCTTCATCTCTTATAAACACAACATCTGGAGAATAAATCATATAATCGGTATACATCATAGTTTTACAATCTCTATTTTCTAGATAATACTTTTCATTTTTAAGTTGTGTATCATAAAGACCACTACCTACTGCAATGCTTTCTTCTTGAGCTAAAGCTCCATTTAAAAATCCTCCACCTGGATTTTTAGCACTTGCAAAATTTAAAACTCCTATATCTTTTAAATTTTCAAAATTCAAATCTAATACAGCTTTTACTGTAGGTACATTTAATACTTTAATATTAGCCCATTTATTATCTGTAGATCCTTTATATTTTTCTACCAACACATCTCCGTCTTCTGGAGATACAAGAATACTTTCTTCTACTGATTTTTTATGAGTTGCTGAAATATTTATTCTTTTTTCGTCTATAATATAGTAGCCCTCTTTTAAATACTTTAATGTATATTGAGCTGCTTCCATTCTTAAATTTTTCTTCATTTTATATCACTTCCTTCTTATATCTCGTGTAGCATATGTTAAACAATTTGACTTTGCTTGTTTTATATATAGACTACATAATTAAATTTTTTATAATTAATACTCAATTTAAGAAGATTATGCAGAAATTTATAGTTTAATAAACTTGTTATTTTGCTCACTAAATTACTCAATTACATTTCCATATCTTCTATCTCTTTTAGAAAAATCATAAATTGCTTTTTTCAAATCATCCTTTTTAAAATCTGGCCATAATACATCAGTGAAATATAATTCTGTATAGGCCATTTCCCAAAGTAGAAAATTAGACAATCTTTTTTCTCCGCCTGTTCTAATAAATAAGTCCGGATCAGGAATATCACTTGTATCCATATGTGAAGCAAACAAATCTTCGTTAATTGCTGAAGCATCTAACTTGTTATTTAAACATTCTAAGGCTATCTTTTGGGTCGTACGTATGATTTCATCTTTCCCACCATAATTTAATGCAAGTTGAAATTTTAGTCCTGTACAATTTGTTGTTGCCTTCTCTAAGTTAATTATTGAACTTTGAAATTCATTATCCAGTTTTTTTATATTGCCTATTATCTTTACTCTCATATTATTTTTTATTGATGTTTCAATACTCCTATTCAAGTATTCTTTCAATAATTTCATCAATCCCTCAACTTCATCTTTCGGACGACTCCAATTTTCTGTTGAAAAAGCATAGATTGTCAAATATTCTACGCCTAAATCATATGCATTTTTACATATAGCTTCTAATGTTTTCCCACCTTGTATATGTCCAAACGTTCTGGGCATAAATTTTCTTTTTGCCCAACGTCCATTTCCATCCATCATAATTGCAATATGCTTTGGAATTTTTATAGTATTCATCAGTTACATTCCTCCATCGTGCATTTTATATAAATAATCATTACTTCGTCCTTACTTACAAAGTTGTAGAAACTCCAAAACCTAATTGCTACCTCCTTGAAGAAGATTATGCATTATAGGTTATAGCTAATAATTAAGTGCTAATTACCACTGTTCTGAATGAAATATTATCTCATTTCTTTGTTTACTAACCGCAAAAACACTTAAAAAACCATGGTTCCAATCGTTAGGGTGATAGGGTTTGCTGTCAAACAGATACATTGTAAAATCTTCTGGCAGAACACCATAATCTATCATACCAAATGTACCTATCATTATTCCGTTATTTTCAGTTTTGTTGTCACTCCATTTTCCTATCCACTTTGCTTTCTTTGAAAATTCATCACTATAATTATTAATGGAATCTGAATCAGTTTCAAATTTTAAATTAAAATTCTCACCACCCTGCAAAAAAGCAGGACAATAACTAAATACAACATTTTTTGTACTGACAGGAATTTTATCAGGAAAATATTTTATTAATTGGTTATTCGGATAACCAGTCAATTTTAAAACTCTTTCATATTTACCTATATCCGTAGTTACAGTTGTTGATTCAATAATAGCCATATAAATAAACATACAGAACATTGCAAAACCTAAAATAAAAATCAAACAGCCCGTTATTACTGATGATGTAACGATTTTTAATTTTCCTATTACAGTGAAAAATGTAGTTATTCCAAAGCAAACAAACGGAACTGCAAATATCAGCCCTTTAAAATAATGTGGTTCAATTGCTGTCACAGTCATCAACCAATACACTCCCGCAAATAACACAAAATAAATTACTGTCATTATCGCTGGAAAAGGTGCTTTCTTGAAAGTAAAAGAAATTTTACTTATCAACATTGATAAATCCCCTTTTAGTAGAATTGTTTTTTGTACAATAATTTACTATTGTGTTCTTTACATATTTTCATATAACTTACATATAAGAATCTCTAATATAATTTTAACCATGTAATCTATATCTAATTTCTTTTAATGAATAATCTCGAAGTAAATTTCCATCCTTAAAAACAATTTCTAATAAATTGTCTTTAAAATCTTCTTGTTCCTGAAGTGTAAGTTCATCTTTATAAAGAATATCCTCACCATCCTTATAAACATAACACATACCCTTTTGAGACTTCTTAAAGTTCCCTGTATCAGTCTTTGGATCTTTAAAAATAAACTTTTCTTCTCCATTTATTACTGCATGAGTAGCCTTTAATGCAAAGCCAAAAGTATCTCGAGTATTATATTGATAAGTGTATGATCCAATTCCAAAAGTACAATTACTAACTGCAAACCCTTTTTCAGCTAGCTGTCTGCACATTTCTTCACATCTTTCTACAGTTATGCTATCCCCATAAATTGTTCCAATATGAGAATTAAGCACCTTATATCCTTTAGAATTAACTTCACCACCAAAAATATCCCAAAGAAGTTCAACTGTTCCCTTATATTCTGGAGAATCTTTTGGAGCCTCACTATCTCCACAAATTATCTTTATAGGATCACCACTATCCCCTCTTATTACAATCTTCCCATCTCTATTTAAAATATCGTCCTTTAATAATGGAAGCATATTAGTTATAACGTTCCAATAATCATAAGTATCTGAGACTATACTTAATAATCCACTTGGAAATACTTCATTAATTAATCGTTTGTAAGCTTTAAGTTCATCGCTGCCATAGCTACACATAACACTATGCTCAGTTGATGGAGTTCCAAGTCCTACAATTTCATTTTCAATATTGCAATTATAATACTTTTCTAAATAAAGTATTGATGAGATTGTTGCAGTTCCAGTAAAAGAAAGTAAATGTCCTGCACTACTAACCTCTGCACTTTCAATTGAACTAAAACCCCTCATACTAAAATCTCCACAAGCTTTTGCAACATCACCATTTTCAACAGTTAAATCAAAATACTTTTCAATAATTTCTCTATATCTATATGCAATAGTGGCACTTGTCATTGGTTGCCATATATTGCAACTCATAAATGTCTCTAAATAATTTACAAGCCAAGCGAAGTCATCATGAGTATTAGTAATTTCTATCATAGGTGTCTTGATATTTACTCTTGAACCTTCTGGTACTGCTTTAATTTGTATAGGAAGGTACCCAAGATCATGTAACTTTTCTATATGATCTGTGCCTGCTGCCATATCTCCAAGAGTTCTTGATATAACTCTCTTGTATTCTTTAATAATCTCATCACTCGGAACATTAAAGAAGTTTTCATTAAAATATTCTATTAAATATTTCTTCATAAAAGATTGAAGTCCAAACATAACAACCTTATTCATATCTTCTTTTCTAGACATTCTAGGTGTCCAATAACTTACCAGCTTTGTCATGCCCTCTGCATAACACATATGGTGTATTGTTTTATAAAAATCTGTTAATAATATTGGATTTATCATTACTCTAGTTTCCCCCTTATTTTTTTATCTTACAACCTTAACACTTAACGCCTCAATTACATCTAATGCCTTATCATGAAGACTATCATCAAAGCTTGCACAAAGAGTTCCATCAACAATCAAATTAGCATTTATATATTGAGCTTGAAAAGTAACTACATTACTTATCACACACATATTTGTCACAACTCCAACAAGTTCTATTTCATCTATATCAGTACCTATATCTTCTGCTAATTTAAGCATATCCTTTGGAGCTATTCCAAAAGCTTCTTTATTATAATGAAAAGTATTTGGCGCTGCTACAAATTCAGTTAATTTGCCATAAAGCTCATGTCCTTCAGTATTTATATAACAATGAGGAACTGGCAAACCTTTCCCTTCTCTACTTTCTAAATAATTTTCATAGTGAGTATCATAAGTGAATATAACCTTATCTCCATTATCTAAATAATTTTTGACTTTATTATAAATTCCTTCTTCTAAAGTTTCTGCCTTCTTAAAGCCTAATGCTCCATCCACAAAATCCTTTTGATAATCTATAACAACTAATAATTTTTTCATAATTTCAACCCTCCATTTTTTATTTATAAACCTTCAATCCCTTGTAAGCACTATAAATATTTATATATTTTAATAGTTATATATTAATCTAGTTAAATATCTATATAGTCATTTTTAGTGTAATCTGGTTGCATATCTATATAATTTTTCTTATCTCAATTTTCTCGTGTTCTCTACTTAAAATACTATTGGTTGTATACACCTTTTTAATTAAATCTGTCTTTAAAATATCACCACTATATATTGTGTCTTCACAATGTGTTACTACAAGATATATTTCTGTAGCTCCCATTTCTTTAAGCTTTGAAGCTGTAAGAATAAATGTTCCACCTTTTGAACATAAATCATCTACAATGATAGCTTTAAATTCCGTGCTTTGAGTAGTTCCAATTATATCAAGCTTCTTTATATATCCTGTTTTAAAATCTCTTTCCTTGCTTGCTGTTAAAACTTTTTCATATTTAATCTGTTTACCATATCTCTTAGCAGCTCCTGCATCAGGGTAAACTAAATATAAATCTTCTTCATTAGAATTTATATTTTGTAGTAACTGCTCTGTCAAAATTTTTGACATATCTATAACCTTAACTCTATCAAGTAATGCAACGCATACATCTGAATGTGGTTCATAAATTGATACTTCTTCAAAATCTAAAGAATTAATAAGTTTACATAAATGCTTTAAAGTAAAAACTGTCATTCCTTCTGTTCTATCCATTCTGCTATATGGCATATATGCAATTTCTAAACTACACTTTACTCTTAGTTCATCTAAATGCCCTTTTAAAAATATCAAATGAGTTATATCCTCATCATTTTCGAATTTTAATTTTATAGTATTTACAGCACTATATTCTATTTTTAAATTCTCACTACTAATTAAGCTTTCTCCATTAGGAAATTTTGTCACATTTACCTTTTCATCATTTAAATTAATCATTTTTGTATACCCTCTTTCTTTTCATTTTTTTGAATGTGCATTAAAAATTATGTTCCCATTTTTCATTAAACTTGAATACCTTAGCTGGTCTAAAAGGCTTACCCTCTATTTTTTCATCTGTTTCTACAATCATCTCATCCATTTTTCTTCTAAAGTTTAAAATTTCTCTTCCCATTATTGCTTCATAAACACATTGAAGTTCTTTTACTGTAAATAACCTTGGTAAAAGATTTAAAGCTACAGGTGTATATTCTATCTTATTTCTAATTCTATCTATGGCGTAATCAATTATTTTATAATGATCAAAAGCTAATTCTTCACTTCCATCTTTTAAAACCCTATAAGTTTTTTCTATTTTTCTTAGAACATTTTTTTCTATTTTTTCCGTAATTTCATAATCTGCTTCAAATGCTCCATCTTCACTCTTAAACTTTAAAATATATTCATTTATCATATATTTTTCATCTTCTTCGGATTTAATCAGATTCTTTTCTATCCAAAACCATTTAGCCTCTTTCACAGTATTTTCATTATTAAAGTTAATATTATCTTTGGATATTAATGCAACATTTCCTACACTTATAACTCTAGTCCTTGGATCTCTATTTACTTCTCCAAAGCTATATAGTTGCTCCATATATACATTATCAATTCCTGTTTCATCTTTTAATTTTCTAATAGCCCCTTCTTCTAAACTTTCATCCATACTTACAAAACCACCTGGAATCGCCCATTTACCTTTTTGTGGATAATCATCTCTTTTAATTAATAATACTTGAAGACCTTTTTTCGGAACCTTACGAGAATTGTCTTCTTTCTTATCATCAGTTGTAAATATGATCACATCATTTGTAACACTTGGTCTTTCATAATCTCCTAGATTATATTCTTTTAAAAATTCTTCTTCATTTTGAACTAATTTTTCTTTACTCAAATCATATCACCTCAACTTTATATTTATCTTCATTTTTTTGATTGTGCCTAATTATTGTAATCAAATTAAAATTCTATTATCTAAATTATAGGACTATCATAAAAATCATTATCAAATAAAAATTACTTCTTTTCAATTAGATAATATCAATTTGACTTTATGTATTTATAATATACTATATGGTTTTATTTGTAAAGAGTTCTTTTTAAATTTTGAAAATTAATTTTCTTATCACACTTTGTTGAAAGTTATCATAAAATATTTATTAAGTGACCAACAAATAAAGGAGCAAAAACTTATGTACACACACGATGACTGTATGTGTAAATCACAAGAAGATTCTATGAGCAAATCAAAACATGACCATATGGATGAATCAAAAGATGGTTGCATGTGTAAATCACATGAAGATCATATGAGTAAATCAAAAGAATATGCGCGTGCATATATCATACCTCAAAAATATGAAAATTTGTTTTCATGCAAAGAAGGATTTTTAGCGGGTACAATCTTTAAAGATCTTTATAGACCATATCATGATTATGACTGCAAAAAAAATAAATGTTAGAGGTGAAATATTATGTGCGTAATTAAAGATGGCTTAAGTAATATAATGATGTATCAGTTTTGTGCTATAGACCTTAACCTATACCTTGATAATTTTCCTGATGATAAAAATGCTAGAGAAGATTACAACAAAGTATCTTGTAAATTAACTAGCTTAGTTCATGACTATGAAAAAGTTCATGGCCCATTAACAAACTTTGGTTCTGCTTTTGTAGAGAATCCAAAAGCTTGGGTAGATCAACCATGGCCTTGGGAAAATTATTAGTAGGAGGAATAAGAACTTATGTGGTATTATGTAAAAACACTAGAATATCCAATAAATCTAAAATGTAAAGATCTTAATATGGCAAAATATCTAATAACACAATATGGCGGTCCTGATGGTGAACTCGGAGCAGCTCTTAGATATTTAGATCAACGTTATACAATGCCAACTGGCAAATCTAAAGCACTTTTAACCGATATTGGGACAGAAGAAATGGGCCATGTTGAAATGATTGCAACTATGGTTCACCAACTTATGGAAAATGCTACTATCGATGAACTTAAGAAAGCAGGTCTTGGTGGAAATTATGCTGATCATAGAAAAGCAATTTTCTATACCGATGCAACTGGAAATCCCTGGACCGCAACTTATATACAAGCCAAAGGAGATGCTATTGCAGATTTACATGAAGATATGGCTGCTGAACAAAAAGCAAGATCAACTTATGAAAATTTAATTCACTTAACTGATGAACAAGATATTAAAGAAATTTTGAAATTCTTAAGAGAAAGAGAAGTTGTCCATTTCCAAAGGTTTGGAGAATGCTTAGACCATGTTCAAGACGCTATGTGTATAAAGAAATAAACTTAATTATTTAGTATAATATTAATATATTATTAAATAGAAGACCGCCTCAAAATGATATCATTTTGAGGCGGTTATTATATTATTTTATATTATATTCTAATTAAATTGTTTTTCTAATTGTTCTAAATCACTTATGACCATATTTATGACTTCTATCTTAGATTTAGCATATTCATTTTTAGGCAACCACTTTAATCCACTTTCTAAACTTTCCTTTGTACTTCTGTATTCATTTAATAATAGTGTTACATTTTCTAACATACCATACCACTTCCCTCTCATTTTTTGCAATCGTTTAACTCGCTCATATTTTACTATGCACTTATTAATAATTTAAGACTATTATATATTATATCCCCCTTCCCTAATAATTATACCATTTTTTTTGAAAGTTCTTTTATAATGTATGTGCCTTTATTATACCATATATTTCTTAAAGTTAACATATATTCCATAAAATTAATGCTTATTCCATAAAATTAATGCTTATTCCATAAAATTAATTTATTTTACAAATAATTCAGGATATAAATATACAATTTTATCCTGAATTATATTATATTTTTCCATTTAATTGAAAATTAATATTTTTAAAATAATATTCTTTATTTTCAACTTTTACTAATTCCCAAAAAAGCTTATGCTTCTTAGCTTCATTATTAAATTCATCTTGAATATTTTTATCATTTTTCTTTATATTATTTATGATTATATTAATATTGTTTCTTTTCCAATTATTATAATCAAATTGCATTTCTGAAAGTACTTTTTCAGTTGTTGATATTTCAATACTTGGACCTGCAAGATCTCTTTCTAGATTTCTTAAGGTATATGAATTTTGGCCTGGATCTAAAATTATAAAATATCCATAATCAAAGGTACTTCTTATAAGTCTTCCATATATTTGTTTAGTTTTTATGCAAACTTGAGGATAATTTACATCTTGATATCCTTTTTTTTGATATGTTGTAATTGCCCGTAGAATAGGATATTCAGGACTGTAATTTGGAATTTTATCTAGCATAACGCAAGAAAGTGCATCTCCAGGTACATCTATCCCTTCAAAAAATCCTTTGCTCCCAAGTATTACAACTTGCCTATTTTTATCATTTAAAGCTCCTACAGATTTTTTATTAGTATGAACTTCTATTTTACTTCCTCTAGTAAGTAATTCCAATTCCTCATTTACTGCTGTTCTTCTTGCATTGTTGTTAAACAATACAAGAATGTGGCCATTTATTCTTTGTGCAGTATCAAATATGAATTTAGAAACATTCTTAATATACGATTGTTCATCATATCGTCCCACATCATTTAATGCAAATATTCTTGTCCTTTTCTTTAAATCAAAGGTTGGTGGAATGACAAATTCATTTGCCTTTTCTTGACCTAAATGTTTCTTTATTTTATTGAATGAATTTTCTATTCTAAGGGTTGCTGATAAAAACGTTGTACTTTTAACATCCTTAAGCATGTGTTCATTAACTAATTCTCCAACATTTAGAGGTACATTTTTTAGTTTGAAATCCTTATATTCACAATCTACCTCTAATATTTTTGCATAAAACACTGTACTTTCTAAAAACTTATCCAATATATCAAAATTAGATTTAAGCTTTGCTATATAATCAGATAAACCCTTATGATCATTATCCCCATTTACTTCATCATCTAAGGTAATATTAGAAACATAATCATTTAGCACTTTATATAATGGATATATACTTTCTTTTAACACTGATATTTCAGAACCTAATGCTTTTGTAATACCTTTTAAGTCTTCTCTTGGAATAAAAAATTCAGTATTAAAATTATACTCTCCACTAACAAGACGCATAGATCTAAAATCATTTATGAGTATATTTATATTTACTATAATTTCATTAACCAAATATATAAGTTTATCTTTTTCTATGGTTTCCCGGTGCCCATAACTAGCATTTAAATTAAGAAGCATAGCTATAATACTTGGATGACCTTTTTCTATAGTATCTAATAAATCTATAAATTCAAAAGACGAAAACTCCTCTGCAAAAAAATCATAACACTTTTCCATTAAATTATGACCTTCATCAATTATAATATGATTTATCTTCTTTTTTTCACCATATGGCCAACATGCGAGTAGTGAGTGATTTATAACTGTTATATTCTCCTCTGGAAGCGCATTATATCTCTTTCTTAAATAACAAGGTCTTGTGCATTTATCCAATTTACATTGTTCACTATCACAATTAACTTCTTTTATATACTTATCTATTTCAAAGTGTTTTTGAGCTGCGTAATTTATGTTTTCTATATCTCCATAATCACCTTTAGCGCAGAGTCTTCTAAGAAAAAGTAGTGCTAAATTACCTTTTTCATCAAACTCTAAGCTTTCACATTTATTTAATCTTTCTATGCAAAGATAATTCCCTTTCCCCTTCATAGCCCCATAATTTAATTTATCATTTAATCGTAGCTTTTTAAGGATAGTTGGAATATCTCTTTCAATAAGCTGATTTTGAAGTTCCTTTGTGTTTGTAGATATAATAAAACTAGCATCATCTTTTATTTTTTTTTGCTTATTTAAATAAGTTCCTATGGCTGCTATTATGACATATGCAAAAGTTTTTCCACTACCTGTTGGTGCTTCAATAAATATTCTTTCACCTTTTTCAAAATTTTCACGTATCTTCTTAGAAAACTCTCTTTGATCTTTTCTATACTGATATCCAAAATCTCCACCATTATTCCAAATCTCTTCATTTTCAAGTAAACCTTCATAAAGCTCATAATTTATAGGAATTTTCTTTAAGACCGTTTCATCTTGTTTATTTTCTTCATAACTTACATACGAATAATTTTCATCTGTAAAAAAAGGTGGTTTTAATAAATATTTAGTCCATGCCCAATTATTTAAGTGCAAATATTCCTTAGTTATACTCAAATATAAAGAGTTATTTTTCTTATTACTTTTACTTTTATCATCTCTCGCCCATTGCCTGAGTAAAAGGGAGTTAACCACTTTTAAAGTATCAATTGAATCTTCTAAGCCTCTATGCAATTCATTCTTCTCTAAATTAGTAGTTTCCTTTATTAAAGCATTTAAGTTAAATTCCTTTCTCCATGGTTCAAGTATTGCTGCAAGTTCCATAGAATCCATAATTTTATTTTTAACTTCAGGAATGTGATAAGATAAAAACTTTCTTTCAAAATTAGAATTATGACACACTAAAGGGAGGTCCTCTAAAAATTCTACAACCTCTTGTTTTATAGTATTTAAACTTCTAGCACTTAATAATTCTATTTCATTTAAACCAGTGCAAAGATTATAAATACCAATAGGTACTCGTCCTCTAGGTTTGATTAAGGTATTATAAGTAGTTATTACACCATCTTTTACCTTAACTGCACCTATTTCTATAATTTCCGAGCTATTTTCATCAAGTCCAGTTGTTTCAATATCTAAATATATTACATTATCTAAAATACTATTTAATTCTTGTAGCATATCTTCTCCTAAATTGCTTAGCGCATTCAATAAAATAATAAGTCAGTTTGTTATTTTATTTTGACTTGTTATTTTCTTTCACATGGCTTAATCGTTCAAATGTTTCTTTGCTAGTCTTATTATTCTCTTAAAGTTACTTTTGTACTTTACTATATGTTTCATTAATTCTTCGTGATCTGGTTCTTTATATCTATGTGAGATTCTATTTCTAAGTAACCTTGATTTTTCTAAGAAATCAAAAAGGTCTTTATCTATTATATTTTTGTCTTTTAATACAACTAAACTATCATTTAATGTCATACCTATCTTATACTTTTTAATTTCCTTAAGCATTATAGATGCAAATTCTTCGAGTATTGTATGAAAACTTACGAACAATTGTCTAAGGCTCGATTTTGAAAGCTTTACCATAATTTCATTATCACAATCACCTTCTAGTATTTCAAGACATTCTTCTATGTCACCAAAACACTCTTGAAGGTCTTCTATAATTTTCACAAGTCTTTCTTGATTCATGACAACACATCCTTCTTTCTAAACCAGAAAAAATTCTCATTTTCTTTATAAATTTTATCTGTTTCATCTTTGAATACTTCTAAATTATAATTATCATCATTTGAATAAATAATTTCGCCTTCATTTAATACATTTATTTTTAAGAAAATATATAAGTTTTCGCATTTTAAATCTATAACATCAATTTCCTTGTTAAATAATTTTGCTAAAAATAATTCAATTTCTAATATTTCCTCTAAATCTATTTTATGTTTCCCTATTATAGCAATATCTATATCTGATTCTTTTGAAAAACATTCATTATTAATACTTCCAAAAGTGAGCATACTTGAAATATCATACTTATCTAGAAAATTCATAACTTCTTTACTTTTTAGTTTATCCATAATCACTTTCTTTTCATCTTCTATATTAATTTTGCTCACCTACCTATTAATATTTATTTTCTTTGACATTTCTTAGATATTTTAAAAATATATCGTTTTAAATATTGTTTATTTAATTAATTATATCATAAATAAACTAAATGAACATTTCATTAGTATAAGAATTTTTTCTACTAAGGCTTCTTTTTTATACAGATTATAAATTTAAAAAGATTGCTGCTTGATTAATTTTTGTTTATAAAAAAGCCACCTTCTCAGAGAAGGTGGCAAAAACTTTATAATCTAACTATTAAGATTAAAATATGTTTATACTAGTGAAATTTCAATTGCTTGAAGTCCTTTAGGTCCATTTTCTGTTTCGAATTGAACTTTTTGGCCTTCTTCAAGACTTCTTATTGAATCTTTAATTGCAGATGAATGAACAAAAACATCTTTTTCACCTTCAACTTCAATAAATCCAAAACCTTTTTCTGTGTTATACCATTTTACTGTTCCGATTTTCATTAATTATCCTCCAAGTACAAAACATTATTATTTACGATACATTAATTTTGCATCAACAATGTTATCTAATTATTATAACACAATAAATAAAAAATACCAAGTTTTTATTTTCCCGAATTTATAAAAATTTAAACTACTACAATATTATCTCCAGATTTAATATATCCCTCTTCTAATAACCTTTTCAAATATTCTTTCAATGTTTCTCTTTTCATAGAAATTAATCTTATTTCCCGAAACTACAATTAGGAAATGAGCAAATATCGCATGAAAGGCACAACCCACCATGTCCAAAACTTGCAAGATCTTCTAACGTTATTTTATCGTTAGCCATAATTCTAGGAAGAACCAAATCAAAAATAGTACGTTTGGCATACATTACGCAACCTGGAAGTCCTATAATTGGAAGTGTGTCATTATAATATGCTAGTAAAAACATTGCACCCGGAAGCACAGGAGCACCATATGAAACTATCTTTGCACCTGTATTTTGAATTGCAGTTGGCGTTGTATCGTCAGGATCTACACTCATTCCACCTGTACAGATTATTAATTCTGCACCTTCTTTAATAAAATCCTTTATAGCTTGTGTAATCAATTTAGGATCATCATTTAGAATCTTCTGTCCTAAAACCTCAACATTATAATCCTCAAGTTTCTCCCGAATAACAGGTCCGAATGTATCTTTAATTCTTCCATAAAAAACCTCATTACCTGTAGTTACAATACCCACTTTCTTGTTGGTAAACGGAAGAATTTCCATCATTGGTTTATCACCTACCAGTTTAACGGCTTCCTCCATTTTCCTTTGTTCAATTACAAGCGGAATAATACGTGTGCCTGCTAATTTATCACCTTTTCTTACGGGGAAATTACTGTGGCGAGTTGCAATCATCATCTCTCCAAAAGAATTGATTTCACGAAGCTTTTCAATATCAATTTTAAGTAGACCGCCCTCTGTAGCAAATAGTTCAATTTTACCTTCCTTTACATCTGATGTAGACATATAATCATTCTTACAAACTTTGCAAAGAATTTCTGCTGCTTCATTTTCATGAAGCATTCCCTCTTCTTTTTCCCATACATAAAGATTATCTTTACCTATTGATAATAAAACAGGAATATCTTCTGAACTAACAATATGCCCTTTTTTAAATGCAATACCTTTTTTTTCACCTTTGATAATTTGTGTAATATCATGGCAAATTACATAACCTACCGCTTCTGTAGTTTTAATCTTTTTCATTTTTGTTCCTCCATCATTATTTCGTCATTCTTGCATACGCTTAATGAATTATAAAAACGACTCTACATTTTCGTATAAAATATAAATCTATATGTATCAAATTTTTTTTCAAAGAACTTGATACTGTGAATTCCAACTTCTAAAATAACCTGTAAAATTCATTCTTTGCGTACTGGTGCACATTCTGTTCAAATTGCTGATATTTTTCCAAAAATTCAATACCTTCTTTGGTTAAATAAGTTTTCCCACCATTGCTACCACCATGTTTTCTTTCAATTACTGCATAATCTAGCTCTTGTTCCAACTGATTTAGCATATTCCATGCCTTACTATAAGACAATGCCATATGTTTGCATGCACTCCGTACAGAGTGAGTATCCCTAATTAAAATTAAAAGCAATTTTGTTCTTGAATCAAAAAACAAGGATTCTTTTTCAATACTGATTTTAATAAAAGGATGAAGTATATGTTGATTGTGTTTTATTAAAAGTTGATCCAATCGATCTATATAATCCGTATCATAGAGAATTCCTTCATCCTCTACATCTATCCATTCTCTTTTAACCTTTATATTTTCAATTGCTCCTCGTAATCCCATAGTCCCATTATATTTCAGAATTCTAGGAATCAATTCAGAAGATATCAGAAGAGGATGTCCAGATTTTCCATGATATGATGGTGAAAGCAACTCTTTTCCACATTCTATCATTATTTGAATTGTCTCTGGTGTAAACATTGGTATATTTACTGGAGTGAACAATACCTGATCACATTTGTTCTGTAAAAAATCTAATCCTATCTTTGCGGAATCAAATTTTTGCGAGTTTTCATACTGATTATTTTGTAAAAATACAACTCCATAATCAGCTAAATGATGTTCAATTTCTTCAGTTTTATATCCAGTGATCACCACAATTGGCGAGATTCCAGCTTTTTGAAAAGTTAAAACTATTCTTTTTACTACAGTAATGGATCCAATTTTCAATAGTGGATTTAATCCATTTCTTTCTGATGTTTTTCCTGCTGCAACAATTATGCCGCCTGTTGTTTTCTTTACAGTGTTTTTCATATCTATACCTCTTACTCTGCCTAAGTAGTATTATTTCATTCTTAAAAACTTAATTAATAATGCCGAATCTTAGCACTTTAGATTCCATCTTAAAATGTAATTGGTTATATTTACCTTCACATCCATAATATCATTCTACACTTTTTTGTAAAATAATTAAACCCTTACAATAAATACTATGTAATATTATCCCATAATTTTGAAATATATTAATATTCATCAACTATTTTAGTAATAATAAAAGGCATTCAATTCATTGTTATGATTAGGCACAATCAAAAAAATAACAAGTCCATTTGCAAGCCTATTTTCCATTGCAACTTTGGACTTGTTATTTATTTTCATGTGCCTTAAATGCTTTTTATCCTACTCAATATGGTACAAATCAGATTCCATTGCTTTCAAGAAAATCATGAAGTAAATTCATACATACTGTCTTTCTGTATTTCGCAGATATTCTACCTTTGATAGGAACAATTGCTTGATCATATTCTGCAAGGTACTCTTCCTTGACAGTCTTCGCCTCTTCAATAGTCTTGCCGATAAACATTGTATCAAGATTCGCCCGTCTGATGACTACATCACTAATTGCACCAAATGCTGTCATACAATTAGCAACCTTACCAGCTTCTACGTTAAGGATAGCAGCAAAAGATACTCTTGAAATTGCCAAAGCATTTCTTTCACCAACCTTCTTATAGTAGTAATTATTTAGACCGGTTCTACTCATAAGAATCTCAACAAGGAGTTCATCCTTCTCAAGAACAGTCTTCTTTCTACCAAGATAGAACTCAGTAATAGGAATTACCCGTTCACCTCTGTTACTTACGAAACGTAGTTTAGAGTCTGTTGCAAATAAAATCAGTGCACTGTCTGCCTTTGGAGATCCATTGCAGATATTTCCGCCAACAGTACCTAAGTTGCGGATTGCAGGCGCTGCAATCTGTGAAACTGCTTCCTTTAATATGGCTGGAGTAAGCTCATTTTCAATAATATTAGTAAAAGTACATGCTGCACCGATACGAATAAATTCATTATCTTCTACTATATTTTTCATTTCCAATACTTTATTTAGGAATAAATATGTGGCATTTTCATCTGGTTCAATCATTAAATCAGTACCTCCGGCGTAAGGGGTAACAATCTCCTTTGCTCTGATATCCAATGCTTCTTTTAAAGATGTTGGCTTATAACAATTTACCATAATCCTGTCCCCTCCTTTGATGCAATACTAATAGCTTCAACTATGGCATTATAACCAGTACATCTACAAAGATTACCTGAAATACCTTCACGAATCTCTGGTTCTGTAGGCTTTGGATTTTTGTCAAGAATACATTCAGATGCAAGAATCATACCTGGAATACAAAAACCACATTGTACAGCACTGACTGATGCATATGCCTTATCAAGAACTGCAAAACGCTTTGTTTCTCGATAACCTTCAATTGTGACAACAGTACTACCTTCAATGCTCCCAATAGCTACCATACAAGAATTAACCAACTTACCATCAAGAATTATTGAACAAGCACCACATTCGCCTTCTTTACAACCGCACTTTACACCAGTAATACTAAATTCATTTCGAAGTACATCTAGTAAACGCTCATTTGCATTGGAATTGGATGCGACCTCTTGATCGTTAAGAATAAATTTTATCATTATTTATGCACCTCCTGTAAAACACTCATTGTGTCTTCTGTTGTAAATGGAATCTTATTTAGATCAGCACCAAGGGCATTTTCCATAGCTTCAACATAAGCTGGAGCCGCACCAACGAGAGGGAGTTCACCTGCACCCTTTGCCCCATATGGACCATTGCTATATGGATTGTTAATTATTTCAGTAACTAAATTTGGTACATCTACTGCTGTAGGAATAATATAATCACTAAAACTATTATTACGAATCATACCCTTATCGTTGCAATTCATTTGCTCCATAGATGCATATCCAATCCCCTGAAGAAAACCACCTTGCATCTGTCCTTGTATAATATTCATATCGATGGGAACACCAACATCAAAGCTTCCCCATGCACCAAGTATCTTTGTGGTAGCAGTTAATGTATCTACTTCCACTTCAATAGCATTTACCCCCCAAGAATATGTTGGATAAGCATCTCCCTTAAATTCATTAATATTAAATGGAATAACAAAATCAGGTTCAACAAAATGCTCTTCTATAATTTGAACTTCTCCTGCTTTCCATTCTTTCTTAAGTTTCTCTGATGCACGCCTTAAAAGTTCTCCAACTGTCATAAGTGAACGACTTGCGACAGTTGGACCTGAATCAGGAACAAGATCTGTATCTGGATTATTTATAAATACATGTTCATATGGAATACCAAGGGTATCTGCAACAATTTTAGAGAAAGTAGTCTTTAGGCCTTGTCCTATATCTGAATTACTTGCAAGAATCTCTACAGTATCATCTGAATTTTTCCTTATTTTTGCAACAGCCTTAATGAAATCACGTTCTCCACTGCCAGTAAAACCACATCCATGAAAGAACAAAGACAATCCAATGCCTTTACGATATCTACCATTTTGGATTGTATATTGTTTACGCTTTGCACGGTAATCAGCAAGTTTATCAATCTGTTCAATCATTTCAGGTAGAGGTACATGAAAATGGTACTTACCACTAGTAGATGTAGAATCACCTTGTCTAACAATATATTCTTCTTTAAGCTTAAGGGAATCAACACCAATTTCTTTAGCAATATGATCCATAATCATCTCTACTGCAAAGAAAGTTTGAGGTGCACCAAAGCCGCGGTATGCGCCACAAGGTACAGTATTAGTCTTAACAGCACGTCCACCAACCCGAAGATTATCTATACGATATACTCCGTTTGCACAAATTAAGCCACGTTGTAAAACAACTGGCGAAAGAGTTGTGTATGCGCCACTGTTAAATATAACCTCAATGTCCATACCAGTAATTTTACCGTTTTTAATAGCTACTTTATAGGTAGATATAGATGGATGACGTTTTGAAGTAAACTCCATGTCCTCTCTTCTGTCAAATATAACCTTAACCGGTTTATTTGCCTTTTTTGCTGCTACTGCAGTCTGGCAAGCAAGTATTGAAGGAAATGCTTCTTTACCACCAAATCCTCCACCAGTAACATCTTGAATAATTTGTATATCCTTCGGTTCATAGCCCAATGCTTTCGAAACTGCACCATAGATATAGTATGGACATTGCATAGATCCGCGTACAGTCATTCGTCCATTATGAGGGTAAGCAATCATTCCCTGTGTTTCAAGATAAGCTTGTTCTTGATAGCCAGTATGAAATGTCTCTATGAAAATACGATCAGCTTCTTTAAAAGTCTTATCTATATCCCCTTTTTCATAATTGTAATTAAAAAAAACTGTATCGGATTTTTTCATATCTAAAATAGGAATTTCTTCTTCATATGTTACAATAATCTCATTCAAAATTCTCTTAACTTCCTTAAAATCAGGTCCAACAACCATTAGAATTGGTTCGCCAACATACTCTACAGTATCTTCAGCATAAACTAGAGTGTCATCTTCAACAATATGAACTCTGTTTACACCTGTTACATCATTTTTATCAACAACAAAATAACCATCAGGTAATTTGGGAAGAGAAATATTAATGATCCGAGCTTTTGCCTTTGCAGAGTGCAATAGCTTACCATAAAGCATATCCTCCATTACATGATCATCCACGTAAATAGCACTACCTCTTATTTTATCTTCATGATCCTTTTTCTTTACATATCCACTTATTTTTTCCATATAAAGTGCCTCCTATATATTTTATTAATTAGTCTTTTGCAAAACTCTATAGATAATGACTTAATGTAGTTTTGCAAATATATTTCAACTCTCCATGTAATGAACTAACCTACTGTAATCTTCCTTTGTATCTGCATCTATCGAACATCCAAAATCCTCAACAGGAACTGTTACTATTTGAGTTTCAAGCTCATTCCATAAGCTTCTAAGACCGCCATCTCCATGAAACTTGAGAATAAAATCTATGCATTTCCACGAAATCAAAGGTGGATGTTTTCTATGGTCATTAATAGTTGGAAAAGCCACCATAGCTCCAGTCCTGCCTAAACACTCTTTCACCATAAGAAAAGTTTTGGTTTGAATGGCTGGCATATCACCTGGGAGAAGATAAAAGGCATCACAAGTATCCAAGGCTGAAATTCCAAGCTTAACAGATGCAAACATATCGGTTTCAGCATATTTTTCATTATATATAAATGATACTCGTGAACAATCATATTTATTACGTAGTAGAGTTTCAATTTCTTCAGCATGAAATCCTAATACCATCACAATTTGATTTACTCCAGCATTAAACATACTATCAATACTATATTCAATTATGGTTTTTTCTTTCAATTTTAAGAGTGGTTTAAATGCTTTCATACGGCTAGATAAACCTGCAGCCAGAATAACGCCATTAGTTTTCATGCTATCTACTCCTTATATATACTGTATTTTATAATCTACAATTCACTGCAAATTATTTAAAACTCTGATCATCGTCATTAATTGAGCATTGAAAATTGAACATTTATAATTACAATATCTATATTATTTATTTCTGTTTTTTATAAAATGTATCTTTTAACGGCAACTGAGCTCGAAACTTTCCATCTAATCTGTAATAAGCAAGTGAACATGCTGGAGCTGTTGGAATCAGACATAGTTCTCCACAACCTTTAGCACCATAAGTTTCTGGAATTTTATTTTTGCTTTGTACAAGAATTACATCGAGCTCAGGAGATTCCGTTGCTCTCATAAGTCCTAGTGTACCTAGTTTTGTCTTAGGGTAACTTCCTTCAACTTTAAATTCTTCTGTCAACGCATAACCTAATCCCATAACAATACCACCTTCAATCTGCCCTTCAACAGACTGAATATTAACAGGTGTTCCAATATCATATGCTGCAACTACTTTTTCAACTTTTCCTTCTTCATTCAGGATAACCACTTGAGCTCCATAACTATAGCTTACATGACTGATTGGGTTTTCTTTTTTAGATCCCATAGGATCTGTCTTTGCAGAATACTCTCCATAAAATTCTTTGCCTTCCAAATCATCTAACTTTAAGCCTTTATCTAGTTCTATTTTCAATTTTTCAGATGCTCGTCTTACAGATTCACCAGTTACTACTGTTTGTCTAGAAGCTGTACTAGTTCCTGAATTAGGCGTACGAACAGTATCTGGTCTTTCGTGTATAATAAGAGCAGGATCTAAACCAGTTGTCTCACATAACACAGTAGTACACATTGTTGCTATTCCTTGTCCCATGCATGCTGCAGAAGTTCGAATATGAACTTTTCCATCCTCAATTGATAAAATACAACGCCCAATGTCCTTATTTCCTACACCAGTTCCGCTATTTTTAAATGAAATAGCAATACCTGCATATGGACTTGATTCATATACTTCTTTAACAGCTTCCAAACATTCTGCCATAGCAACGCTTTCGTCTGCTATCTGACCATTTGGTAATACCTCACCAGGACGAATTGCATTACGATAACGGATTTCCCATGGTGAAATTCCAACCATTTCAGCAAGTAAGTTGATATTATTTTCAATAGCAAAGCAACTTTGTATTACACCAAAGCCTCTAAATGCACCAGCTACAACATTGTTGGTATAAACTGACATTCCCAAAATATCAATGTTTTGATAATTATATGGTCCTGGTGCATGAGTACATGCTCTTTGAAGCACTGGTCCACCAAGAGATGCATATGCACCTGTATCAGCGATAATAATACCTTTCATAGCTGTCAAATAACCATTTTCATCACACGCTGTTGTAAATTCCATTTCCATTGGATGTCTTTTAGTATGATAGTCAAGACTTTCCTGTCTTGAAAATTTTACTTTGCATGGTTTTTTCGTATACCATGCCATTAATGCTGCATGATGTTGAACGCTCATATCTTCCTTACCGCCAAAGCCGCCTCCAACAAGCTTAGACTGACAATGGACTTTTTCTATTGGAATCTTAAGCATATTTGAGATTTCACGCTGCTCATCATACACAGATTGTGAACCCGAATATAACAAAATACCATCTTCTCCTTCAGGCATAGCAATTGCACATTCTGGTTCCATAAATCCATGTTCCTGAAATGGTGTCTTATATTTTCTTGTTACCACATATTTAGAATTTTTAATTGCTTCATTAGCATTACCACGTCGAAGAATATCACGACTCATGATATTTCCATCAGCATGAATTAAAGGTGCATCTGCCTTTAAAGCATCTGTTGGACAAGTAATCGGTTCCAATTCAGTATAGTTAACTTCAACCAATTGACATACTTCATCTAGTTTATCTTTATGATAAGTTGCTACTAATGCCAATGCATCTCCTACATATCTAGTTGTATCACCTTCAGCAATCATTACATCCCAGTCTTGCTTTATATGTCCAATAACATTGTTTGGAACATCCTTTGCAATTAATATTCTTGCACAGTCTGGATGAGTTTCAGCTTTACTTATATCAATTTTGTTTACAATAGCTCTTGGATATTTTGAACGAACTGCTTTTACATATAACATTCCAGGTATTTGAATATCATCTACAAAAATACCTGTCCCATTAATTTTTTCAGCTGCATCAACACGTTTAAATTTCTGTGCCATTTTAAGTTTTGTTGGACCAGATGGAATTTTAATATTATCCCTAAAGTATTCTGCTGCCATTAAAATAGCTTCTTCAATTTTCTTATAGCCTGTACAACGACAAAGGTTACCATTGATTGCTTTTTTTACATCTGTTCTAGTGGGATTAAGATTAACATCTAACAATGATTTTGCAGAAATCACCATTCCTGGAATACAGAAACCACACTGAACTGCACCGGCTTCTGCAAAGCAATGTTCATAAACTTCCTTTTCTCTAGAGCTTAAGCCTTCAACAGTTAAAATCTTTTTTCCTACAAACTTTGATACCTTCTGGATACAGGCTTTTACCTTCTTTCCATCTACTAAAACAGTACAAGCTCCACAAGCCCCTTCGCTGCAGCCATCTTTCACAGAAGTAATTCTTAAATCATCTCTTAAAAATGATAATAAATATTTGTCCCCTTCGGATACTTGATCTTTACCATTAATATTTAATATAAACATAAATAACCTCCAATTTCGTAATCATTAACAATGTATTACTAAAATAACAACTTAACAATATCTGCTATAATTAGTATACAACTGTAAATAATTACAAGCAAATTCTTTCTCAAAAGAACTTGCCAGATATTAATTCTAACCTTTTGATATAAGTCTATTTCCCCTCTCTAGCTTCACAACTATCACAACGTATGTATTGTGTTGCATCGAAAGCTAATTTTACAAAAAAATATCTCAAAAAGGTTTATACATTTCTGCATTCTCCTCTTTGAGATTTTATAATGAAAGTTGTACTTCCTTCTTTGATAACATTAATGTTGTCATTATCGCTTATTTCTTGTGGCGCTAAAAAAGACCTATATTCTGCACAAAATGATGCTACTATTAAACCTTCAATTAGATATAAAACTCATTCTGAAATTGAACCTTGCTTTATGTCGCTTTCAACTTCTTTATTACCATGATTCAAAAATGCATTTAGAATTACAGCAGTTACAGATGCTGAAACTATACCACTACTAAAAATTGACTTGAAAAATATTGGTGTTTGGTCAAGTAAAGTAGGTACAGCAGTGATTCCAAGCCCTATACCAATAGAACAAGCAACAACCATCATATTTGCATTATTATTAAAATCTACACCCTGAAGCATTTGAATACCTGCAACAGCAACCATTGCAAACATTATTGTTGTAGCTCCACCTATAACAGGCTGTGGAATAATAGTAGCTAACGCTGCAAATTTAGGAATCAATCCTAGTGAAATAAGAATGATACCAGATGCTATAACAACAAAACGACTTCTTACTTTACTTAGAGCTAAAAGCCCTAAGTTCTGATTGAATGTTGTATATGGGAATGAATTAAAGATACCACCTAAGAGTGTTGAAATTGCTTCTGCTCTAAGTCCACGTACAATATCTTTTTCAGTAATATCCTTTTCACAAACTTTACCAATTCCAAGGAATGTACCTGTTGATTCAATCATTACTGTTAACATGACAAATGTCATCATAATTATTGAACCAATGTTGAATTGTGGTAATCCAAAATTAAAAGGGTGAACAATACTTATCCATTTTGCATTTGTTACCACTGAAAAATCTACTTTACCCATAAATGCAGCAACTATTGTTCCTAAAATAATACCATTCAAAACAGAAATTGCTTGAAAAAATCCCTTTAGAAATTTATTAGATATTAGAACAATAATCATTACAAATGATCCTAGTATAAGATTTTCTATACTTCCAAAATCTTTAGTTCCTGAACCACCACCCATACTAGTAACTCCAACATTTACTAAAGAAAGACCAATCATTGTAACTACTGTTCCTGTTACAACAGTAGGGAAAAATTTCAATACTTTTCCATACAATGGTGCTACTAGTAAAACAATAATTGCAGCTACTATTATAGAACCATAAGCTGTTTGCATTCCTAAGTTTTTACCAATAATAATCAATGGACCAACTGCAGCAAATGTACAGCCTAAAATTGCTGGCAGCTTAATACCAACATATGGACCTATACCAATTGCTTGTATTAAAGTTGCAATACCACAAGTAAACAAATCTGCAGCTACCAAAAATGCCAATTGCTCTGGGGTTAGACCTACAGCACCACCAATTATTAATGGTACTGCAACTGCACCTGCATACATTGCTAGTACATGTTGCAAGCCTAAGATAGCAAGCTGACTTGCTGGTAGCATTTCATTTACTTTATCCTCTTTTTTAATATTATTTTGTGACATAATTAACCTCCTCAATAAAATTTTGTAATAATAAAAGTCTTTCATTATTCTCTTTAACTCAAGTATCCTATTAAAAAATAGATAGGTTGTCTCTTCACCTTCGTTAATCTGAAGTCAGTCCTCCACCATAAGAACTGACTTTTTAATCTTTCATTATTGCTATTTTATAGTCAACTATTTCTGGCACATAACCATTATTTAACTTTAGTGTAGAATTCACAATATATAATACAAAAATACATAATTTACATTTATTCTTAATGTTTCTATACTATTCGATTGTTGCAATAACTTCTATTTCAATAACTGCATCCATTGGTAATTTAGCTATTTGAACGCAACTTCTTGCTGGTGGATTTTCTTTAAAATATGTTCCATAAACTTCATTTACTGCTGCAAAATCATTTAAATCTTTTACAAATACAGTTGTTTTAAATACTTTATCCATACTTGTTCCTGTTTCTTCTAATATGGCTTTACAATTTTCTAAGCTTTGTCTAGTTGCTGATTTTATTTCAGTTTCTAAAACTTTTGTTTCTGGATTTAATGGTAGTTGACCTGAAGTATATATTAATCCTTGAGCTACTACTCCTTGTGAGTATGGTCCTATGGCTGCTGGTGCCTTTTGAGTTGTAATTATTTTTTTCATTTTAATTCTCCCCATCTTGTTATATTTTTTATCAAATGAATACTTTACTGAAAATTCAATTTCAGAAATATTTTTCAGACTAAATTCTATCCCATAGTTTTTGACTAACTTTTCTGGCTTCATTTAATATTTCATCTTCATTAACATTAAGAAGCTTACCATTCCTAACTATTATTTTTCCATTTACTATTGTTGTGTCAACAGATTTTCCCATCATTCCAAATAAAACATGGGAATTGTAATTACTTTCATTCATTGGAGTTAATGGATTGTAATCTACTATTATTACATCTCCATTGGCTCCCTTTTCTATAATTCCAAATTTCCCTGCAAAATGCCTTTCTGCAATCTTTCTATTATTTTCAAATAGCATTAAAGGTACTTCACCCCAAGCAACTGATGGATCTTTTAAATTATGCTTATGAATTATATTGGCAACCTTCATGGACTCAAACATATCTTGAGTATATCCATCTGTTCCAAGTCCTACAGTTACACCTTTCTTTATTAGGTTAAGTGCTGGTGATACACCTACTGCATTACCCATATTTGATTCAGGATTATGAACTACAGATGTATTTGTATTAAAAATTAATTCTTTCTCATTTTCATCTGCATGTACACAATGAACTGCAATAGTCTTTTCTCCTAATATATTAAAATCATTAAGCCTCTCTACTATTCTCTTTCCATACTTTTCTACACATTGCTCTTCATCTGCTAATCCCTCAGCTACATGAATATGATATCCACAATTTAATTTTTCAGCTTCTTTTACACATTTTTTTAAAGATTCATCAGACAATGTAAAACTTGCGTGCATTCCAAACATTGCAGACTTCATATTATCATTATTTTCATTGCAATAATTTATATAATCTACATTTTCTTTAATTCCATTTTCTAAAACTTCTTCTCCATCTCTATCAGAAACTTCATAACAAAGTGATGTTCTAATCCCAAGTTCTTCTGCTACCTTTCCAATTGTAAAAAGACTGTCTTTAACAGCATTTGGACTTGCATGGTGATCAAAAAATGTTGTTACTCCAAACTTTAAACTATCCATTAATGTTGTATAAGCACTATACTTTATATCTTCTAAAGATAAGTTTTTATCTAATCTCCACCATAAATTATTTAATACATCTAAAAAATTCTTAGATATTGGACCATCTAAATTCATCCCTCTTGCAAAAGCACTATATATATGTCCATGAGTATTTATAAGACCTGGCATTATAACTTTTTCCTTTGCATCAATATATTCTACATTCTTATATTTATCTAAGATATCATTAGTATTTCCATAGTCAATTATCTTACCATCATTTATAACTAATGCACCATCTTCTATAAATGGATTTTCTTTGTTTTGAGTTATTAGTCTTCCATTTCCTACAACTTTCATAAAAAATTCCTCCCATATCTTCTCAATATTATACCAACTGTCGCATTCTAATATAATTTTAAGTGTTAATATTTCCCATCCCATACTATTTCTCTATATTTATCTGGATCTGTATCTCCTTCTGTACTAAATAAAAGCACTCTTGAATTTTCATCTAACTCCAAAGCTTCTTTTAGATCTTTGTATTCATTATTAGTCATAATCTCATATAAAGCACCAGTAGTTACTGCTCCTGATTCACCTGATATTACACCTGTATCTCCTTTTAGTGGATTTCCAAGAATTCTCATTCCCTTAGCAGCTACCCAGTCAGGACATGAAATAAATGCTTTTGAATAATTTTTTAATATTTTAAAACCAATTGTGTTTACTTCTCCACATGCAAGACCAGCCATTATTGTTTGCATATCTCCTCCAACAGCTCTTGCTTCTCCATCATTTGCTATTGCAGATTTATAGTAACAATCGGCAAGATTTGATTCTACTACTACAGTCTTTGGACAACCCTCACCGTATTCTGAAGCAAAAAATCCTTGAACTGCTCCTGCTAAAGAACCAACACCAGCTTGTACAAAAATATGAGTAGGCTTTAGAACATTAAGGTCCTTCAATTGTTCACTTGCTTCTAATGCCATTGTTCCATATCCTTGCATTATCCATGCTGGAATTTTTTCATAACCTTCCCATGCAGTATCTTGAATAATTATGCCATTATGTTCTTCTGCATATTTATTTGCAAGCCTTACAGCATCATCATAGTTAAGTTCTGTAATACTAGCTTCTGCGCCTTCTGCTTTTATATTGTTTAATCTTATAATTGAAGAACCCTTTGGCATGAAAACTACTGATTTTTGTTTTAATCTATTAGCTGTCCATGCAACTCCTCTTCCATGGTTACCATCTGTTGCTGTTACAAAAGTTATATCTCCAAGCTTTTCTTTAATATCTGTGCAAGTCATTTTTGCATATGGTAAAGCTTCAATATCTTCACCTAGTTTATATGCTAAATATTTTCCCATAGCAAATGAGCCACCTAATACTTTAAATGCATTTAATCCAAATCTATAAGATTCATCCTTTAAATATATTCCACCTAATCCAATTTTCCTAGATAACTCTTCTAGATTTACTAATGGTGTCTTATCATATTCTAAAAAACTTTCATGAAAATTCTTAGCTTTTGAAACTTCTTCTTTACTAAGGAATTTTATACTTTCTTCTTTATCAGTTTTAGGTAAGGCATTTTCTTTCCATAATATTCTTTCCATCATAATTCCCCCATTAAATTAATTTTCATCTCACTCACAATGTAACATTTTAAATTTCAAACAAATCTATAAAGCTATAACTACTGCTGTCAAATAAGCCTCTGTCAGTTATTTTCAAATATGGTATTACTGGCAATGCCATAAAAGCCAGTGTTAGAAATGGATCTACTTCGTTTTTAACTCCATATTTTCTTGCCAATAAATTTAATTTACTGATCTTATCAATTACAATTTCTGGGCTTTCACATGTCATAAGTCCTCCTATTGGTAAACTCAAAAAATCTAACAACTTACCATTAGATACAATGACAATTCCCCCATCTTTACTAATAATACTATTTACAGCAATCTCCATATCTTTGTCATTATCACCTATTACAATTATATTATGTGAGTCATGGGCAATTGTTTGAGCTATTGCAGCTCCTCTTAATCCTAACCCTTCAATAAATCCTACACTGTGTTTTTCAGTATTTTTATGCCTTTCTATTACTGCTATTTTATTAATAACTTCTTCTGCTTGTACTACTTTTTTTATTAACCTATTTTCAACACTAATTTTTCTTTTTTCTTTTGTAGTTTCCAAGGAACCAGGCTTTACCTTTATAACATTAACTTCCTTGCCCTTTGCTTCTATATGAAATAAATCTTTTTTTATAAAATCAAGTTTTACTGATTTTTTACTAGTTACTTTTGAATATGTTTCTTTATTTCTATAAATTTCTCCATTTTTAATTACATCTTTTATGATTAATTTATTTATATCTTTAAAAATTACAAGATCGGCCTTAAAGCCTGGAGCAATCGCTCCTCTATCTCTTAAATTATAGCAATTAGCTGCATTATAAGAAGCAATTGTATATGCTTTTATTGGATCAAGACCTTCCCTGATAGCAATTCTTATACAGTTATCTATACTTCCCTCGTCCATAATATTTTCAATATGTCTATCATCAGTACAAAATAAAAATCGATTATAATTTTTATCATCCACTGCTGGCAATAGATCAATAAGATTTCTGGCAGCTGAGCCCTCCCTAAGCAAAACATGCATACCAAGTCTTACTTTCTCCAAAGCCTCATCTACATCTGAACATTCATGATCTGTACAAATTCCAGCACATAAATATGCATTAAGTTCTGAAATACTAACTTTAGGACAGTGTCCGTCAATGTTCTTATGACTTTTACATGTCATAAGGATTTTTTGCAGCATACTTTCATTACATGCTGTAACTGCATTCACATCCATTACTTCTCCAAGTCCTAATACTTTTTGATTATCTATAAATCTGCTTAACACATCAGCTTTAAGTACTGCGCCATTATCCTCAAATTCTAATGCTGGAACACAAGAAGGCAGCATAATAAAAGTATCAATAGTTCCTTTTGCACTATTTTGCAGCATGAATTCTATACCTTCTTCGCCTAAAACATTTGCAATTTCATGTGGATCAGCAATAATGCTTGTGACACCTCTTTTAATAACCAAATTAGAAAAGATTTCTGGTGTGACCATGGAAGATTCAATATGCACATGTGCATCTATAAAACCAGGAGCAACAAACAATTCACTACAATCAATTTCACAAATACCATCATACTTACCAATACCTATAATAGTATACTTGTTTATTGCAATATCATTAATTTCAATTTTTTGAGTAAATACATTTATTATTGAAGCATTTTTTAATACGAGAGCTGCCTTTGTCCTAGCCATAGCAGCATTAATGTTATTTTTGATTTTCTCCATTATTATCCCCCCATATATTCCAACTATAATATTTAAGAAGATTTTTAATATACAGCATGATGTTAATCGCTTCAATCACTTAATTAAAAGCGATTGAAGCGTCAAACTACTTCTTAAGTCTATTCAAAAGGAAGTAAAATATATCTTAGAATGAACAATAAAGCAAGTATATATACTATTGGATGAAGTTCCTTTTGCCTGCCTGTAGCTATTTTTGTTATTGGATAAAAGATCATAGCAGCTGCAATTCCATTAGCTATACTATACGTAAAAGGCATTAATGCTATAGCAAAAAATGCTGGAACTGCTTCTGTAAAATCATTGAAATCTATCTTAACAATTGCTGACATCATCAAAACTCCTACTATTACAAGTGCTGGTGCTGTAGCTTCTCCAGGAACTATACCAACAAGACCTGAGAAAAATAGTGATAAAATATACAATATACCTACTGTTACCGAAGTAAGTCCAGTTCTTCCTCCTTCTGAAACACCAGACGTAGATTCAACATATGTGGAAACCGTACTTGTCCCCAAAAATGAACCTACTGTTGTTGCTACTGCATCACATAAAAGGGCTTTTCTCATTCTTAAAACCTTACCATTTTCGTCAAGCATTCCAGCTTTTGTTGCAGTTCCAACTAGGGTTCCTATAGTATCAAAAAGGTCTACTAGACAAATAGTTATAACAACCATAATAACACTAAGAATTGCACCTCCTATTGAAGTACCACCTTTGGAAAATAAACCAGCAAAATCAAATGCTGCAAAAGTAGGGGCAATTGATGGCGGTGCACTAAAAACATGTAAATTTTCTAGTGATGTAATTTTGAATGGAATTCCTATTATTGTGGTTGAAATTATTCCAATAAGAATCGAACCTTTAACACCTCTAGACATTAAAATAGCAGTTATTATAATTCCTATTATAGCAAGTAATGTTCCTGGTTTTGCAAAATTTCCAAAGCCAACGAGTGTAGCTTGATTTGCAACTATTAGTCCGCCAGATTTCAAGCCAATAAGAGCTATAAAGAGTCCAATACCTCCAGAAATTGCGTACTTAAGATTTTGTGGTATTGCATCAACTATCTTTTCTCGTATTGATGTTACTGTAATAATTATAAATAATATTCCTGACATTAATACGCATGATAATGCCTGATGCCATGTAAATCCTAATGTTAAACATACGGTATAAGTAAAAAATGCATTAAGACCCATCCCAGGAGCTTGCGCAAAAGGAAGGTTGGCATAAAGACCCATTATTAATGTACCAACAGCAGCGGCTAGACATGTAGCCACAAAAACTGATGCTACTATTGGATCAGAGCCTACACCAAACTTTGCAGCTGCATCACCTACTGCATTTTCAGAGTTCATTCCAGCTATTTTTAGTACATTAGGGTTAACAAATATAATGTATGCCATTGTAACAAAAGTAGTAATTCCAGCAAGTATTTCTGTCTTTACATCTGAGTCATTTTCCTTCAAGTGAAAATAGCTTTCCAAAAATGATGATTTTTGTTTGGTTACATTTGTTTTCATAAAATATCCCCCTTAAAATTATACCTAGTGTTAACGCATTGCTGTCTCATTTTCTAACTTCTTGCTTCAGCAAGAATTGCACAATCCCCCCTCATAATGATATATAACCTCTTAGCTTAAAAGAGTAAGGCATATGAAAGACAATAACAATTCCAAAATGCGATGTATATTGACTTGTTATTTCTTTGAATATGCCTAAACACTATAGTCTAGAATAATTATTTAATTAGGTTATATGTATTAGTCCATACATTACTGCATATTTCAGTAATTCATTCTTCGAGTTTTTTATTTGGTCTTGGGCTATATTATGTATATCATTACCCAAGACCATCATAGGATATTTTATATCTGCTTGTAATATCAAGTGAAACTTGATTCAGGTGGGGTTTGATCCCCATCTGAGTCTTAGTTGAACCTATCCAGGAGCGTGCAGCCGTTATCTCCCACTTAAGCAGAGAACCTAAATCTATGATTTAGTGTGAATCGCTTACTCATCTGACTTTAGGAAGAGTAGTTTCATCTATAGTAGGAGTATTACGGATGCTAGCTATCGGATAAATTGCATTATAGAAAATATTTTTATTATTTTCTATTACAACTCTCTAAATTTTAATATTAAAGCATGTAATCATATTTATCTATACAAGTTTGAATTACACTGACCATTTCTTTTGAAATAGCTGTGTCCTTCCCTATAGTATAATTTATAATTCTGCCTTCTTCAGTTCTTATTAGGCAAATACCTTTTTTTATATTTTCAATAAAGAACCCCTTGTTTTCGCTATTTTCTAATTCTTCTTTACTCCAGAAAACTGTTATTTTATCCTTATATGGATTTCCCTTATGAGGACAGAAAATACCGCAGTTACCGCATTCATTGCACATACCATCTAAATGTACAATCTGATGAGTCGAAGCAAAATCACCATTTACCTTAATCGCTACATTGGCTCTATTAGGACAAACATCAACGCATAATTCACAAATTTTATTACAAGATAAACATCTACCAGCCTCTTTTTCAATAGACTTAGGATCTTCTAAGATTCCCTTCCTGTCATATAATATTTTTTCATTAAAACAAGAACTTTTTAGTTTGAAATCAGAGCTTAGACCTTCTTTTATTAGAATATCTTTTGTAACTGTTTTTGCATCTGCTATTGCATTAACAATTGTAGATGGACCTTTTTTCAAATCACCAATAACATAAACATTTGCTATATTGGTTTCTAATTTTTCATTAACTATTGGAAAATTATTAGAGTCTAAATTCATTTCATTTTGTCTTAATAAATGACTATCAATTTTTTCACCTGTTGCAATAATAACTGTATCTGTATCCACCATGGTTATTTCTCCAGTTCCTATTGAGCTTCTTCTTAAAGAAGCATCACTATCACCTAAAATCATTTTTTCGCAAGTAAGTTTGCCATCTTTAATAGAAATCGGTGAAAGGAGTTCTTTAAGTAAAATACCTTCGGAAATAACAAGTTCTATTTCTTCATTATCAGCTGGCATATATTTTTTAGTTCTTCTGTATATAATAGAAACTTTTTCTACTCCACTCACTCTTTTAGCAACGCGCGCTGCATCCATTGCAACATTTCCTCCACCAATAACACAAACATTTTTACCTAGAGAAATCTTTCCTTTTTGTTTTTTATATTTTTCTAAAAATGAAATAGCACTAATTGCTTTATTCTCGCAATCGCTTAATGAAATCTTTCCTGGTTTCCAGGCTCCTATAGCTAAAACTACATAATCATATTCTTTTTTTAATTCATTTAAGCTAAGGTTTTCATCAATAGAAAATTCAAATTTTACCCCTTGCTTTTTAATCATCTCAAAATCTTTTTTAATCATTTCAGAAGAAATTCTAAACTCTGGTATAACGTGCTCTACCACACCCATTGCACTTTCCTTCTTATCCCTTACTGTAACATCCACACCATTTCTTCTTAAGAAAAGAGCTGTGGAAAGTCCTGCAGGACCTGCTCCAATGACCACAACTTTTTTGCCAGTTCTAATATCTGCTGATTTAATAGCCAGAGTGAATTTATCCTGTGCATTCAAAACAGCAATCTTTTTCAAATCTCTAATTAAAACAGATTCATCGTAATCAAGTCTAGTACATTTAGACTGGCACTTATGATTACAAATAGTTGCTGTAATAGCTGGTAATGCATTGTCTATAGCAATTACTGAAAAAGCTTCATCGTATTTTTTTTCGCCCACTAAAACTACATATTGTGGAATTTGCTGATTAATTGGACATCCTTTAGTACAAGGTGCTATTGCACAATCATAAACTTTGAGGTTAGAATTAAGTTTTCTGCTATTAACAAGGCGTAGCTCTTTCCTATAATGTTTATCATTAATAGCTTGCTTTGCTAAGTCCTCCAAAATTTCTATATTGATTCCTGATAATTTACAATCAAGCTGTTTTTCAACTTTTTTAGCCATTTGTGTTATTCTTTCATAACCACCTGGCTTTAATATAGATGTTGCAAATGTTATTGGACTAATTCCCGTAGATAATATCTTATCAATATTAAAGAAATCAGCTCCACCTGAATATGAAATTTGTAAGTCTCCATCAAATTCTTTAGCCAATTTGCTAGCTAGTGATATAGATAATGGAAAGAGCGCACGTCCTGACATGTACATTTCTTCCCCTGGTAATTCATTATTTATAATTTTTGTTGGTAATGTATTAGTTAGTTTAACTCCTATTTCTAGCTTTAGTTTCTTTGCAAGCATTTTTAAACGTTTTAACATTGTAACGCCATCTGAATACTGCAAATCATTTATAAAGTGTTCTCCATTTAGAACTATATAGTCATAACCCATATCTATTAAA
This sequence comes from Clostridium gelidum, assembly GCF_019977655.1. Taxonomy (NCBI): domain Bacteria; kingdom Bacillati; phylum Bacillota; class Clostridia; order Eubacteriales; family Clostridiaceae; genus Clostridium; species Clostridium gelidum. The sequence goes on along the minus strand of NZ_AP024849.1, from coordinate 2,882,278 downwards.
GTTTCTCTAACGAACTTTTCGCCTAGTAGAGTTGGATTCATTTTAATATAAGTGTATAATCCTTTTTCTTCAAGAAAATAACTAGCAATTCCTTCAATTTCATTGGCAGGGCATCCGTGAAGTGTAGATATTGTAATAGATGAACAAATAATAGGTGAAATATCTTCCAAATCTTCCTTCGTAAATTCATCGAACATATCTATATGAGAAAGAAGTGTTTCTTTGCATTCTCTCCAAATTTCTGTAGAAGATGCATTACGCATTCCTTCAATATAAGCATCTATTTTAGGAGATTTTATGCCTTTTAAATCATATCCTACACTCATGTTGAACATAAAATCTCTTTCCTTATCAAATTTAAGCTCTTTCATCAAAACATGAAGTAAAAACCATGCTTTTACATATTCATCAAAAGCTTCTGACACTTTTAATTCTGTAGACCACTCTACGTTGTAACCCTCATCTTGTGCGTTGATGCATGGTTTAGCAACTGTAATATCTTCTCCATCAATAACTTGTACCGTTTTTAATTCAATAAAACGACTTCCCGTTAAATATGAACAAACAATATTTTGTGCTAATTGAGAATTTGGACCTGCTGCTGGTCCAAGTGGTGACGCAAGTTTTTTATTGAATAAAGTAATTGATTTTCCAGTTTCATTATAATAAAATTTATCTTTATGCACTCCAAAAATAGATTCCTTTTCCTTTAACTCTTTAGTTATCCAAGTTAGCATCTTTTCAAAAGGAATACGTTGCATCTTATCACTCATAAATAGTCCTCCTATGATTTTAATATTGTTTTGGTTCTTCTATTTTTTTGCCTGCTACATATCTTTCTTTAATATTTCTGTCATCACCAGTGTAAATAAATTTTTCTAATCTTTCCTCCATTGATAATGGGTTGAATATGGATAAGTTGCTATCATCAATAATTAGGGCATCAAACTCATAGCCTTCTTCAAAACTTCCTACTTTTCCAAAAAATTTTCCGCCACCTTTTGTTGATAAATAAAATAATTCTGCTGTGGTTAAAGGCTTATCTGTTCTATTACTTTCTAACCATTTTAACTTTGACACCATGGCACTGCTTACAATTGCATTTATCATGGATACACTATATCCACCTGATACATCCGTTGCAAGTCCTATATTTAAACCTCTCTCTAGCAGTTTTCTAATAGATGCAATACCACTTGATAAATTGCCATTTGAATTAGGACAGTGGGCTACGAAAACTTCGTTCTTCACCATTAGTTCAATTTCATCTTCTTCAAGCCAAATACAATGAGCCATTATAGTCGGACAATCTCCAAATAATCCTGCTTCATCATAGACACTGGCATAATTTTTTAATTTAGGGTGTAATTTTTTTACGAAACTAATTTCGCTTAAATTTTCACTCAAATGAGATTGAACTGGAACATTATATTTTTTCGCCAATTCTCCAAGGCTTTTTAAAAGCTCAAAGCTACATGTTGGAACAAATCTTGGTGTAATAATGGGTTTAACCAATTCATATTTATGATCATATTCCTCTAATAGTTCTTTAGTATTATCAATTGATTCCTCAGTACTTTCTAATAAATACTCCGGTGCATTTCTATTCATATTAACTTTTCCTACATATGCACCCAACCCTGCTTCTGCAAACAAATCCATTAATAACTTTGTTGTATTCTTATGAATGGTAGCAAAAACACAAGAACGAGTAGTTCCATGCTTCCATAGACTTCTTATAAAAGCTGAATACACTTTTTTTGCATAGCCGCTATCAGAATATTTTTTTTCTTCTGGAAACGTATATGAATCTAACCATGGCATAAGTTCCTTATCTAGTCCTAAACCTAAATTAGGAAACTGCGGTGCATGTGAATGAAGGTCAACAAATCCTGGTATTATGAGTGCATGTCCATAGTCTAAAATCTTTAGTTCGCTAAATTTTTCAGGTAACTCTTTAAAAACACCTTTAACAAGTTTGCCTCCAACAACAATATATCCATTTTCAAATATTTCATATTTACCTAAATCTTTAGTGAAAATAATATTACCTTTAACAATAAACTCATCTTGCATTACAAGACCTCCTAATAAAATACACTGTAATACTCTTAATCCTCATTACTATTTAAATAGCTATAAAGTGAATATTTTGATATATCATAAAACTTTGAAATTTTATCTCCTGATCTTTTAATTAAAAGTGCACCTTTGCTCTCTAAAAATTTAATGGCTTTCATTTTATCTTCTTTAGTCATAACTGAAACAGGTTTTCCAATTAATTCATATGATTCCTCAATTAAATCTTCAAGAAGTTGGTTAACATCTGTTGGAATTGCAACATTAGCCTCATCATTGTTTTTTATTTCCTTCATGGAAATAAAGTCACTCATAATCTTATTAGATACCATTAGTTGAGTAATATCATAATTAATACAAAGAAGTGCTTTAGCTTTACCATTTTTATCTGGAATGCATATGGTAGTAGATTTTAAAATACGTCCATCATTTGTACGGGTGCTATAACTATAATGATCCTCATGTTGAAGATTAGAATGAATTGTTTCCATTGCAATTCGCGATGCAACATCCCCAATCTTACGTCCTGTAACATGTCCATTTTCAATTGCTATAATGCTGTGTTCATATCCTGCTTTTAAATCATGAATCGCCACTTCACAATCTGACCCAAACTCTTCTGCAATACCTTTAATAAGCCTTTTTAAAAAATCCAAATCGTCATATACACTCATGGTCAAATCTCCTTTATTACTCTATATCTAAATTATTAAATTTATAAATCTCAATAAATAATTCAAAGCATAGCAACTAACCATTGTGGTTGCTATTGTTAATATATTGAATAGTACTTTCCTATTGTTCCATTATTTTTCTTTTAATAAATTCTCCATTACCTTTTTTACCAAAAAATTTATTATTTTTATAAGCTACTTTGCCATTCTGTATTACAGTATCAATTTCTCCCTTTAATTTCATTCCTTCAAAGCATGTGTAATCTACTGCTCCATGAAGCATATTTCTTGTAATAGTATATTCAGGATTTGGATTAATAATAGTAATATCAGCATCTGCCCCAGGAATCAAAGATCCCTTTTTAGGATAAAGTCCATAAATTTTAGCAGGATTTGTACATAAAAGTTTTACAAAAAGATTAATTGAAATTTTCTTTTTCATAACACCTTCAGAGAAAATTACTACAACTCGTTCAGCAACTCCAGGAGCTCCATTAGGGCATTTTGTAAAATCATCTGCTCCCTTTTGCTTGTCCCCTTTTAGGTTGAATGAGCAATGATCAGTAGCAATTACATTAATTGCACCATCTTGAATTCCCTTCCAAAGAGCTTCTATGTCCTTCTTCTTACGTAAAGGTGGAGACATTACATATTTTAGTCCATTATTGTTTGGCTCAAAATATTTTTCCTCTGTCATTGTTAGGTACTGAGTGCAAGTTTCCGAAAAAATATTCTTTTGCCCCTGTGCTCTTGCTTTTCTTATCTCATCTAATCCCTTTTCAGTAGAAGTATGCACTATATAAATTGGGGCATCTCCCGCTAATGCTGCAAGATGTAATACTCTGCTAATTGCCTCAGCTTCACAGTGATCTGGTCGTGATTTTGCATGGTATATTGTTTCTACGCAGCCATTTGAAACATATTTTTCCCTAAGGTCATTTATAACATCATTATTTTCAGCATGTACAGCAATAATAATTCCTAATTCTTTTGCTTTTTGTAATACTTTTAAAATTGAACCATCATCTAGTTTAAAATCATATGTCATATAAATCTTAAAACTAGAAATTCCTTCCTTAGCCAAAGACTCCATATCAGATAAAACCCCATCATTTACATGCTGTATTACCCCATGGAATCCATAATCAATTACTGCTTTTCCATTAGCTAATTTATGATATTCGTCAATTTGGTGGCGAAGAACACATTTTGGGGGACCAAAAGCTACATGATCAACAATACTTGTAGTTCCACCACAAACTGCTGCAACAGTTCCAGTATAAAAGTCGTCTATTGAACGACTGTTTCCAGATTGCAAATCCATATGAGTATGAACATCCACTGCTCCAGGAATTACATACATTCCAGAAGCATCAATAATTTCTGCATTATCATCTGACAAATTTGCTCCAATACAAGATATTTTATTATTTTCTACCATAATATCTGAGTGATAGCTTTCTGATTCAGTCACTATCGTTCCATTTTTAATAATAATCATTCATAATCACATCTTTCACTTTAGGCACATTCAAAAAATAGCAGGTCCATTTGCCAGCCTATTTACCATCATGCTATGTCGGCAAATTGCCCTAATAGGCCCGCTATGAAGGCAATTCGTCTCCTTGCCTTATGAAAAATATTCGTGGCAACTTTGGACTTGTTATTTTCTTTCATATGCCTTACATTTTAAAGTGAGTTCCTGTTTTACCTAGAATTCCTTCATGTACTTTGTCTAAAAGCGTAATAATTGCAGTCCTTTCCTTTCCTGAAGAAACAAATTCTAAAGCTGCTTGTACTTTGGGAAGCATAGATCCTGGTGCAAATTGTCCTTCTTCAATATACTTTTTAGCTTTTTCTATTGTAAGTGAATCCAACCATTCAACATCTGGCTTACCAAAATTCACAGCAACTTTTTCTACTGCTGTTAGAATAATTAAACAATCTGCTTCTATCTCTTTAGCTAACAGCGCCGCCACAAAATCTTTATCAATTACTGCGGGTACACCTTTCAAATGATTGTTTTCTGTTTGAATAACTGGAATTCCACCACCACCGCATGCGATAACTATTTCTCCAGCTGATATTAATTCTAAAATCGTTTTCTTTTCAATTATATCAATTGGTTTTGGAGAAGAGACCACTTGTCTATATCCTCGTCCAAAGTCTTCTTTCATTATTAATCCAGTCTTTTCTAATTCTTCAGCTTCCTCTTTGCTATAAAAACGTCCTATTGGCTTTGTAGGATTTAAAAACGCGCTATCATTAGGATCAACAAGAGTTTGCGTAATAAGAGTTACTACAGGAATTTTTAAATTTCGTGATAAAACTTCTTCTCTAATTGCATTTTGTAAATCATATCCAATGTATCCTTGACTCATAGCAACGCATATTGTTAATGGCATTTGATCCATTTCTGAATTTATCATTCCTACTTGTGGTCCATTACCATGAGTTACAACTACTTGATTTCCACTTTCGATTAAATCTACAATACTTTTAGAAGTAATTTTTACAGATTCCATTTGTTCCTCTAATGTCTTTCCTAGTGCATTTCCTCCTAGTGCTATTACAATCTTGCTCACCACACCTGCCTCCAATTCTCTCTATATAAATATTAACCTTTAAATCTTGTATCCTCGCTTTGAGCCATTTTTTCTAAAACTTCTGCTGGATTCTTTACTTTTGCAAGAAGAATAATTGCTGCTATAACATACGGCTTGTAACTTGCTTCTTTATAAAGTGGATCTCTGTAACGATCGAATACAGAAACTTCAACTTCACCCTTTTCACAAGATAAACCACTAATATCAGCTGGTAAACAATGTAAGTAAAGTGCCTTTCCATCTTTAGTTGTTTTCATTAATTCTTCTGTACATTCCCAATCTGTATGCTCTGCATTTTGAGCAAGAAGTCTTTTCTCTAATTCTTTAATTCCTTCTAAATTACCTTCAGCATAAAGATCTGTACGTTCCTTCATTGCTTCAAAAGGAGCCCAACTCTTTGGATATACTATATCTGCATCTTTGAATGCTTCTGCTATACTATTAGTTTTTGTGAATGATCCGCCAGATTCTTTAGCATTATTACTAGCTACATTTAAAACGTCTTCCATTACTTCATAGCCTTCTGGATGTGCTAAGCAAACATCCATACCGAAACGTGTCATTAATCCTATAATACCTTGTGGTACTGACAATGGTTTACCGTAAGATGGTGAATAAGCCCAGGACATAGCTATTTTTTTACCCTTTAAATTTTCAATGCCACCAAACTCATGGATGATATGTAGCATATCTGCCATAGCTTGAGTCGGATGATCAATATCACATTGTAAATTTACTAATGTTGGTTTTTGTTCAAGAACACCATCTTTATGTCCTTCCTTTACAGCATCAGCAACTGTATGCATATATGCGTTTCCCTTTCCAATATACATATCATCACGAATTCCGATGACATCAGCCATAAATGAAATCATGTTAGCTGTTTCTCTTACTGTTTCACCATGAGCAACTTGGCTTTTACCTTCATCTAAATCTTGTACTTCAAGACCTAAAAGATTACATGCGCTAGCATAAGAAAAACGAGTACGTGTTGAATTATCACGGAATAATGAAATTCCAAGTCCGCTATCAAACAATCTTGTTGATTTATTGTTTTTACGTAATTCTCTTAATGCATCTGCTACTGCATAAACTGCCTTTAACTCATCTGTAGTTTTCTCCCAAGTAAGGAAAAAGTCATTTTCATACATTTCATCAATCTTCAGGTTTTTTAATTCATTTACATACTTATTAACAATACTCATAATTTTAACATCTCCTTTAATTTTCATTTATTTTCAGTATATAGAGTTGGAACAGCGGCATAAACTGCTGCACATGTTACTAAATCTGCTTTCCAAGTCTTTTCATTTGGAGCATGCGCCTGAGCTTCTGCACCAGGTCCAAATCCTATTACAGGAATTCCGTTACGTCCCATGATTGAAACGCCATTTGTTGAGAATGTCCATTTGTCAGTAAGTGGACGAGCTTTTCTCATGGTTTCAGTTTCAGAAACACCGATTCTTGTTGTGCCATAAAGACCTTTGTATGCTTCTTCCATTGCTTTTGTTACAATGTGATCTTCTGGAATTACCCAAGTTGGAAAGTAGCATTCAATTGGATATACTAACCCTGTGTAGCTTGGTCTATCATAGTTGTACATGCTTACTGTTGCATTGTATTTTTTAATAGCTGGAAGTTGACGAATTTCTTCTAAGCAGCTTTCAAAGGTTTCACCTGTTGTCATACGACGATCTAATGAAATTGAACATGAATCAGCTACAGCGCAACGGCTTGGTGAAGAATAGAATATTTGAGAAGTTGTAACAGTACCTCTTCCTAAAAAGTTAGCTTCTTTAAATTCTGGATTGTATTTTTCATCTAACATTTTTATTAAGCCTTTTATTTTTTTACCATCAGCTGCGTCATTTTCGTTAAGGTCACGAATGTTCATTAATATTTCAGCCATTTTGTAAATTGCGTTGTCTCCTCTTTCTGGAGCTGAACCGTGGCATGAAACTCCTTGTACATCAACACGAATTTCCATACGACCTCTTTGTCCTCTGTAGATACCACCGTCTGTTGGCTCTGTAGAAACTACAAATTCAGGTCTGATTTTATCTTCTTTAATTATATATTCCCAGCAAAGTCCGTCACAGTCTTCTTCTTGAACTGAACCAACAACTAATGCTGTGCATTTTTCATTTAAAAGGCCTAAGTCTTTCATTATTTTTGCACCATAAACAGATGAAACGATTCCACCTAATTGATCAGAAGTACCACGTCCACCTATTTCAGTTTCTGTTTCGTACCCTTCATATGGATCAAATCTCCAGTTATCTTTATTTCCTATACCAACTGTGTCAATATGAGCATCGAAGCCTATTAAAGTTTCTCCTGTACCCATATATCCTAAAATATTCCCCATTGGATCTATTTCTACTTTATCAAATCCAACACTTTCCATCTCTAGTGCTATTCTTTTTACAACACCCTCTTCTTCTGCACTTTCACCTGGAATAGCAACTAGATCACGGAGAAATTTTGTCATATCTTCTCTATAACTTTCAGACTTTGATTTAATTTGATCAAAATTCACACTCTCATCCCCTAACTAAAAAATTTTTTTTATACCAAATTTATTTTTATGATATAATCATACACCTTTCAAATTTGTTTGTAAATATATTCCATAATAACTTTTTTATAGAAAAAGAGTCTGAATTATTATTTTAATAATTCAGACTCTTTTTATTTAATTACTATAAAAAAAAATAACAAGTCAGTATGCTAGTATAGCCTTAAACCACTACAATATTATCTGAAGCTTTAATATAGCCCTCTTCTAATACCTTAGCAAATATTCCTTCTTTGGGCATTACACATTCCCCTACTAACTCCTTAATTTTGCACCCCTTATGACATTCCTTTCCAATCTGTGTTACTTCCAAAAGAACATCTCCAATTTTGAGTTTTGTTCCAACTGGGAGTTCATATAAGGTTAATCCTTCTGTTGTAATATTTTCAGCAAATTGTCCTGTAGATAGAGATTCAATTCCAACTGCTTTCATTTTTTTAATACTCTCAATTCCAAGTAAACTAACTTGTCTATGCCACTCCCCTGCGTGAGCATCTCCTAAAAGGCCATGATTAATTTTAAAGAAACCTTTTTCTATTGGATTTTTTGTAACACCTTTTTCCTCACTTATATTTATTGCAATAACTTTACTCATTATAATCCCTTCCTTTCAAATAATCCTGATTTTCCTCCACTTTTTTTAACAAGCATAATATTGTTTATAACCATTTCCCTATCAATAGCCTTACACATATCATAAATCGTTAATGCAGCCGTAGATACTGCAGTAAGTGCTTCCATCTCAATGCCAGTCTTTCCTACGGTCTTAGTTGTTGCAGTTATTTCAATTTTATTATTTTCAAAGTCAATTTTAAAGCTTATATCACAGCCAGATATCATTATAGGATGACACATTGGTATTATTTGTGGAGTATTCTTAGCACCCATTATTCCTCCTACCTGAGCTACTGCTAATACATCTCCTTTTGAAATTGTACCTTCTTTTATTCTTTCAAGTGTTTCTCTTTTCATAGAAACTGATCCAATTGCAACTGCTTCTCTTGATGTATCAACCTTTTCAGATACATCAACCATTTTAGCTCTTCCCTCTTCATTTATGTGTGTAAGTTCCATTTTCCTTATCCTCCTATCTGATACATCATCTTTCCACTTCTACTAGCATTTTCTTCTTGAAGATGATGTTCAAGTGGTTTATTAAAAATTGCTGATTTCAATTTCATTGTAAGTAACTCTTCATTATTTAAATATTCTCTAAGATCTATTTCTTCACTCGAATGAAGACATGGTTTAATTTTCCCTATAGATGTAAGCCTAATTTTATTACAATCTGGGCAAAACTTGCAGCTTATTGGACTGATGAAACCAATTTTTCCTTTTGCTCCTTGAAGCTTGTACAATTGAGCTGTGCTATTTTTTTCTGTTTCTATTTGAATTAACTCAGGATACTGTTTCAAAATTTCTGAGAAATCCACCTTACTTTCTTCATATAATTTAATACTTTCTCCTATTGGCATTAGTTCAATAAATCTTATTTCTACTGGCATTTCTTTAGTTAAGTTTAAGAAATCTATAATCTCGGTATCATTAACGCCTCTCATTAGAACTGTATTTATTTTTACAGGTTTTAGCCCAAGCGTTAAACACTTATCAATGCTTTCTAATACTTTATCTAAATTTCCTATTCTTGTAATACTCCTAAACTTATCTTCATTTAAAGTATCAAGACTTATGTTAACCCTTTTGAGTCCAGCCTTTTTTAAGTCTTCTGCCATATCAGATAACAAAATACCATTTGTAGTTATTGCAATATCATCTATACCAGGTAATCTAGAAGTTTCATATATTAGTTTATCAATGTCTTTCATTACCAGTGGTTCTCCACCTGTATATCTTACCTTATTAATACCAAGTGAGGCAGCTGACTTTACGATTTTTAAAATATCTTCAAAACGTAGAATATCGTCATGCTCTAAACTTTCGATGCCATCTTCTGGCATACAATAAATACATCTTAAATTACATCTATCTGTTACTGATACTCTTAAATAATTGATGTTTCTTCCTTGTTTATCCCTCATAAAACCACCCCATTCATTCAGTTAACAGTTAGCAATTAACAGTTAACAATTATTGTTAAATTTTTTATAGAATTTTCAAAATTTATATTTAAGAATTATTTTTCAATATTTAATCATTAAATTAACTTCTTGCACATTCACTAGCTTCTCCTGTAAGTATTGCAATACCATGTGGAATTGCAGGTAATACAAATTGGAGGTTTTCCACAGCACCCTTTGGACTTCCCGGAAGATTGATTATTAAGGTTTTTCCACGAATTCCTGAAATTGCTCTTGAAAGCATGGCCTTTGGTGTAATGGCAAGTGATTTCATACGCATAGCTTCACCGATCCCTGGAACATATTTCTCTATTACATTTTGAGTTGCCTCAGGAGTAACATCTCTTTTTGAAAATCCTGTTCCTCCATTAGTTAAAATTAAATCCACCTTTAGTTCATCACACAAATAAATTAATTCTTGTTCTATTTCCTGCATTTCATCTGGCACAATTTTATAAAAACTTATGCTATAATCCTTATCTCCTAATTCATGTTTTATTGCAGGGCCTGTCTCATCTACTCGTTCGCCTCTAGAGCCTTTATCACTTATAGTTAATATTGCAGTTTTTATCATTCTTATCACTACCTTCTGTATTCTAATTTTCTTTTTTGCATTCCATTACTTACGTCAACATTATCTATAATGCCAGTAATTTCTATAAAAATATTATTATTTCTTATTAAAGTAGCTAAATATTTATCTTTAATAATTAAATTTTCAATATCACTAAATCTCACAGGAATTTCTTTATTTATAGGCTGTATACTTAACTTAATTATTTTTTTTTCATCTTCTTTAATAATAGCTCTGTAATCTAGAACATTATCAATTTGGAACATAATTTCATCAAGCATTCCTATTGAAATAAAACTTCCATCCTTAAACCTTAAATTTTCAGACAACCTTCCTTGTACATAATCCATTCTTTTAAATACATCATTACACGAACAGCTATTTGGCAAAAACCTAGCTATATCTCCTGTTTTATATCTTATAAGTGGCATGCCTTCTCTTCTAAATGTTGTAAAAACAACTTCTCCATAATTACCTTCCTTAACATTTTTTCCTGTTAAAGGATCAATAATTTCAATATACAAATCTATATCTCTCATATGGTAGCCATTAAGCGCACTACATTCGACTCCGCCTCCATACCCCATTTCAGTCATACCATAATGGGTGAAAACAGGACAATTGAAATCTTTGCTAACAGCATCACATATTGCTCTTGGAACATAATCTGCACTCAAAAGAATGCTTTTTAATTTTAAATTTCTATACCTTTCATGCATATTTTTAATCTTTGCAAGGTAAAACACTTGAGTTGGTAACCCTACAATACAATCAATTTTATTTAATTTCAATGTTTCTAATGCATCTAAAGTATCAAATACAGGTCCATATATAATTGCTTCACATCCTGCTTCATTAAGGCCTTTCTTTAAAAGAAGCCCTATGCTTGAAGGAGTACTTCCAGGCATTAATATAAGTACACGTTGACCTGATTTTACAAGATTTAACATACCATGTTTAAAAAATTCTATAGTACCTTTAAGATCATTTTCAGTGAAAAAAACTCTTTTGGAAGTTCCTGTAGTTCCTGAGGTATTTATTGTTACAATTCTTGATATCTGATCAAGAGCTACACATAAAAAGTTTTTTGGATTATTACTTAAATCCTCTGACGTTGTAAAAGGTATACTTTTAAAATCTTCAAAGTTCTTAATATCCTCACTTTTAATATTTTTTAATACGTCTTTGTAAAACTTCCCCTTCTTAGCAGTATTAATTATATTTCTAATTTCATTTAATTGATACAATTTTAAAGATTCTAAAGAAAGTTTTTTTTCTCCAGTTTCTTTTAAAATTTTATCTTCCATCCATTTTTCATATATAGTTTTAATCATCTTTATACTCCAGTAATCTTAATTAATTTGTAATGGATATCTAAAAATTCATAACAAGTAAGATAGTTAGCTAGTCTATTGTCTTAATTCTCTATACGCTCTTTAAATTAATACCTTCAACAAAGAAATTTTGTCCCTCACAGGTTATAATGTTAATCGCTCCATAATTTTGTTTTATATCAAACATATCTTTTAAGTCTATATTTGAGAGGCTACAAAGTAGTGTTCTTATAAAACCTGCATGACTACAAATAACAATATTACCCTTAGTTGAATTAATTATATCCTTAAAAACAGTTACTGCTCTTTTTTGACATTTACTAAAGGATTCACCATCTTTTATTGTAAACTCTGCTATATTTTCTCCCCTATTTTTATAATCCTGCGCATACTTAGTTTTAACTTCATCAAAAGTTAATCCATCCCACTCTCCCATATTTATTTCTCTCAATTGTTCTAAAAAAGTTACTTTTCTTTCTGGGAAAACTATGTTTATTGTGTCTTTACACCTCTTTAAATCACTACTAAAGATACTTTGTATTACTATTTCATGATTTTGAAAAATGCTAGCTAAATACCTCCCATTGCTTTCCCCATCTTTAGAAAGGTTACAATCTGTATGTCCTAAATATTTTTTTTCTTTTCCATATTCAGTTTCTCCATGCCTTAAAAGATAAATATACCTTTTCATAACTTATCACCTCAAGTTTTCTAAGCTGTTTCCAAGTATGTTTTCAATATTATTCTTTATAACTTTTGCATCCTCATACCTTTTGTTAACATTTTTCAATATATCTTCAGAATGTTCATACCTACAAAATGATTCTTCAAATCTTTTATTTAAGGTAACTAACTGAGTTCCTTTTAAAAGTTTATCGCAAATATAAACTATTTTCTTTTCATCAATTTTGCTAACAGTTTTAAGCTCCATATGTTCACCTATTATTTCACTCAAACAAACATACCCAAAGTTCTGAGCAATTGTTGCGCCTTCTTCTGCATGATCTTTTTTCCCCTTAGCTACATCATGAAGCAACGCACCTGAAAATGCAGCATTTATATTTAAATTATACCCCTTTTCATTAATCAAAATTGCTATTTTCTTTGAAAATTCACTTACGCTTATCATATGCTCAATTGTTTCTTGCTTAACCTTACATAATCTTAATATCTCCAAACATTCCTCATAATCAGGAAAAGGTTCTTTTAATATATGCTCATAAAGAACTTTAACGTCTTCTTTAGTGTCCATATCAAGTAAAATACCTCTATCCGCTGTTTCTTCATAATACCACTGCTCTTTATGCTCACTTAAAATTTCTCTTAATCCGCCTTCAGGATTCTTCATTAATATTTCTTCCACTAATGAACATGATATTAATGTAGGATGGCCCTTTTCTTCATTAAATGTTGGAAATAAAATTCCATCTTGTATTTTTTCATAAGTTCCTATCATTTTTTCAATTGTGTGTACTTTCACAGATGCAATATCTACTGGTAATAGAAAGAAAGCATCTGTATTTTTTGAAAGTACTTTTGCTCCAGCTTTTATTGATGAAAACATACCTTCATTATATTTATTATTTACTACAGTTCTAATATCATCTGTTAGCATTTCTTCAATCCTATTATTTTGATAGCCTGTAACCACAATAATGTCATTAATTCCAGCATTTTTAAAAAGATTTATACATCTTTGAAGAGAATTTTTCCCACCTAAATCCATAAGCGGTTTGAAATCTCCCATCCTTGAAGAATAACCTGCTGCAAGGATTATTGCAGCATAGCTTTTCATTTCATCCTCTCGCGTCTCACCTTAATAAGTTCTGCTGAAATACTTACTGCAATTTCTTCAGGCGTTTCAGCTCCAATTTCAAGACCTATTGGGTTATGAACTTTATTAAAATCATCAAGGGTAAATCCGTCTTTTTTAAGTGCTTCATAAACAATATTACGTTTTCTTCTACTTCCTATCATTCCAATATAATATGCATCTGTCCTTAAAGCCTGTTTTAAACAAGTCAAATCAAAAATATGTCCACTTGTTACAATTATAATATAACTATCCTTATCTATGGGTAATTCTTTAAAACATCCTTCGAAAGAATCTGGAACAATAATTTCATCAGTAGTTGGAAATCTCTCTACATTTGCAAACTCTGATCTACCATCTACTACTGTAACCATAAAATCAATCTTTTTTGCAAGTTCAGCAAGTTTTTGAGAAACATGGCCTGCACCAAAAATATATAATCTACCTAAATTACATATAGGTTCAATAAGTACATTTGCATTTTCCTCTTTAATAAGAACAAGATCTCTATACCTTACTATATCTGAATATTTATCAATATTTTCTCTTTCAACAGTATTTGAAGTAAAAATCATTTCACCATTCTTATATAAATAATTTATCTTATTCCCATCATTAAAAAACTTTCTAATTATAGAAGCTTTTTCTCCATTTTGAAAACACTTAACTACTTCTTCATACAATTTAATATTTATATCATTTTCTGCATCTACATATTCCATTAGAATACTCACATCACCACCGCATGCCATTCCAATGCCTTTATTATCAGTTTCTTGCAATTTATAATCCTTAAGCACTGTCGTTTTTGTATTAAATATTTCTATACCATGCTGGATTACTAATGATTCAATTTTCCCTCCACCAACAGTTCCAATAATAGAACCATTTTTTCTAATTATCATTCTTGCGCCTGTTGTTCTTGGTGCTGAACCCTGGCTATCAAAAATTGAAGCGAGCACAAAATTTTCACCACTTTTTAGAAGTTCCAGCCTCTCCTCATAAAATTCTTTCATTACCAACCCTCCCTATCTATATAGCTTCTTTTGGTTAATAGCTGTAATATTATAAGCACAAAACGGAATTAACTTTCCCTCTTTGCTAACAACATGAATGCAGCAATCTTTTAATCTTTCTGTATCTAAATTCCAAGCATCTTGAAAGGCCATACCCGATATACTGAAAAAACCATTCTTTATTTTTTGAGCTAACTCTTCAAAGGAATTCTTTTTAGGGACATACTTATTTATTTTCACTCCAGACCAATTTCTCTCAACAAATTTCACTGCTTTATGTGATCCTTCCTTCCCATCTTCTACGCTACAGCAATTGTTCTTTTTACTTATGGCAATAAGTTTGTCATCTACGTATGCATAATTTGCATGAAAAGAGCATCTTGCATTTTCACAACCTGATGGACCAAAATCTGAAAGGTTAATTTTATTATTACTTTGTTCTACTATTTTACTCATAACTTCTGGAAGAGTAATTCTATCCTTATCTTCAGGGATCTTAGGTATTCTTCCAAAATAGCTTACAGGTTGAAAATGCACTCCTCTTACAGTTGGTGCATTTTTAAGTCCAAACTCTATAATTTCCCAAAGTAGATCATCATTTACACTAGGAACTACTGTACATACAAGAATTACACCAATCCCTAATTTTGCACTATTTTCTATAACCTTTAACTTATTCTGTATTATATCTTGTCGTCCAAGCTTTGTCATTGCAGATTCACTTAAACCATCAAATTGAAGAAAAATAGATTTAAGTCCTGCTTCCTTTAATTTTTCATAATACTTATAATCTGCAAGCTTAATGCCATTTGTGTTTAGTTGAATAAATTTAAAATCCATATTTGAAGCCATGGAAATAATCTTATGAAGATCTTCTCTTACGGTAGGTTCTCCTCCAGATATTTGAAGATTATAAGGCCCTCCTGCTTCAATAATTCTTCTATACCACATTTCTATAGTTTCCATATTAGGATCATCCTCATTACCATGTGCATCTGCAAAACAAAATTCACAGTTTAAATTACACCTTGAGGTTACTTCAATAAGTACTGTACAAGTATGTTGACGATGTTCACTGCAAAGCCCACAATCAAGTGGACAGCCTTTTGAGACCTTTGTATATGGCACTTTGGGATAAGCCGGACTTTTTGGTCTTACCCAAGCTTCATAATCTGGCATCCCCCTCCAAATCACAGTTTCAAATTTTCCATGTTCTTCACATTTCTTAGTTAAATATAAATCAGCACCTTTTTTTACGACTGTCGCATTAACTATATTTAAACAAACAGGACAAATACTTTGTGTCTCATTTATTCTCTCTTCCACTTTGCTTATCCTCTCATTCTTTTATATAAATATACTTTTTCAATTTACCTATTCATATGATTCCTCTATATAGTTATACCACATGTCCCTATAATTCTGTATAACTATACGCTTTCAAGTTACTGATTATCTTATTATATATACTTATATTCTTTCAAAATTTCATTAATTTTATTGTAGGATTTTTGCATTGTATTGCCACATTTTATTGGGTAAGCTTCATTATCATTCATGTCATTAAGTACATCTACAGTTATCATATCAACACATTCTGTACTTTCAAACTCATCTTCAAACCACTCCACAAATTTTTGAATCATCTTTTTTAAATTATCATCTCTAATTTCAATATCTATACCTTTCCCTGCGTAAATCCCCAATAAACATGCTCCTCCAGTTATAATTCCGCAGGTTTTCCCCGTATTTCCAACACCTGCACAAAGTCCAGCCATAGCCTTTACTAATTGAACATTTTCCATTTCTTTACTTTCAAGATACATAATAATTAGTATCTGACTACAACAATAACCTGAATTTGCTAATTTAAACATTTTAAATGGATCTGCTCCCATACTAATCCACCTCCACTACTTTTTTTGAGCAACAAGTAAAAAATATCCTGGTTTACAAAGAGTAAGTTTTTTCTGAAAATCACCACAACTACTACAGGTTGCTATTTCCCAAAACGCTGACATTGAACCATACTTAAAAATTATTTTCACCATAAGCTGCTTCAATAAATCTGTCCAATCTTCAAAGGATATTATTTCAAAGCCTGAGCTTACAATTGCCTCTTTTAATACATCTATATTGAAAAGTCCTCTCATACAACTATTAACATTATGTTTTTGCACTTCTTCAAGGTATTCTGGTCTTCTTGCATACACATCTGAAACAATAAAATATCCTTTATCCTCTAGAACTCTATTACTTTCCATTATTGTCTTTTTATAGTCCTCCATAAGTGACATTGTGCATTCAGCCATAACTCCTTTAAAAAATGAATTTTCATAAGGTAACTCTTCTCCTCTACCAAGTTCTATATTATGATTCCCATATTTCTCTTTTCCTAGTTGTAGTAATTTTAAAGAAGGATCAACTCCAAAAGCATTTAAATTATATATACTTTTAAGTTTTTCTACAGTTACTCCCATACCACAACCCACATCAAGAATTTTATCGTTTTGTTTAAACTCACATATTTTAATTGCTCTGTCAGTAAGAAACATTCCTCCTGGTCTTAGAGTATCCCCTGTTATTCCCTGCATGTCTTTATTTTCATAAACTGTGCAACCCATCATTTGTCCTCTAAACTCTTTTCTACTTCAAGCATTTGACCAGCTGCAAGCTCCTCTGTGATTAAAACATTTTTACAAACAGGGCACTCTAACAATTCTATTTCAAAATTTCCTCCAAGGTATTCTGCTTTTACAGGACCTTCCTCAAGAGGACCTCCACACTTTGAGCATAACCATTTACTTTTTTTATTTTCATTATCTTGTTTCATCGTCATACCCCCGTTACATCCATTCTATGGCTATAAGCATTTATAATTTTAAATGTATCATTAATCTTTTCATATTCTACCCAAAATGTTACATTTACTAATCTTCTCCAAGCAAGAATGTGTTTGTTCTCAGGATTAAAAAAGCTATTTTTATTCTTTTCTGCATCTCCTATTACTTTTTTAATATCCATTTCTAGAATTAGTTCATCTTCCATTTTGTTTCTAATCTTGTCATCTATTACTATTTTCAACTCATCATATTCATCCTTTATTTCCATTTTTTCACCCCATAAATTCTTGAGCATTTCTTTCTTAAGTCTAAATCTATTTGCTCTTCTTTCGGATAAGGTAGGGACTTTCATATCTGAAATCTCAATACTTTTATTACCATATATAAGATCCAAAATATGATACGTCTTTTTACCTTTTAAAACAAATAGATCTCTGCACATTGCGCAATAAGCAAGAAAATCATTTTCTGAATCCTTTATTCTATTTTCAGTTACTTCCTTACTAAATTCTTTATTTGAAAAATAAACAAGTCCTCCAAAACCGCAACATTTTGTAGTTTCCCTTGTAAACTCAGGCTCTTCAATTTTATAACCAAGACTTTTGGCAATATTTCTTATACTTTCATGAATGCTTTTTTCTTTTCTTGTAGTACATGCATCATGTACTGCTAAAACTTTACCATTCCCGAGCTTAACATCACTTGGAAGACCTTTTTCATCAAATATTTCCCAAAGAGATTTAATTTCTATTTCTTCTATATTTCCCTTAAAATTATTAAAACATGTAGAACATGCAGTTATAACAATTGGATTTCCCAACATTTTTAAATTTGAATATATCTTTTCCATACTGTTATTATATTGTTCTTGCCTCCCTGCAAAATCAGCAGGTGCTCCACAACAACCTAAATATAATCCAACACCACCATCAAGTTTTTCCATTAAATAATTATATGCTTTAACAACATATTCTGAATAACTGGCACTTAACTGACAACCAGGATAAAATACATATTTACTATTATTCTTCCCAGGCTGATGTTTAATTAATTCAAAATATTGACTGTTTGTAAATTCCATATCTTTCAAAGCAAAATCATGAGCTGAAATTGGCATTTTGTCTTTAGACACCATACTTTTTCTAGTTTCTTTAATTATATCAGCCATATTTATTGATTCAGGACAAACTGCACCACATAATCCACACTCTAAGCAAGAATTTATTGTTTTATTAGCATAATGATCTCCAAGAATAATACGCTCATTTTGATTTATAGTCCTTATATAAGCTTTAGGATCTAATTTTTCCTTTTGAAGATGAATACAAGCTTTAACACATTTATGACATTCACATTGAACACATCTTAATGCTTCATTAATTGCTTCTTCCTTTGTAAATGTAATATTTTCAGGTTCAATTCTTGGTGAAACCTTCTCGTTTTCTGTATCAATTTTAAGAATACTTTTATAAGATCCTTCTTTTCCTCTTAGTGCAGTCAGAGACTTCTTTTGTACAAATCTATCAATAGATACTGCAGCTAATCTTCCAGTATATACTGATTGTATAACTGATTCCTGTCCATGTGCAAGACTTCCACCAACAAATACTTTTTCTATCTCTGTTTGCATAGTAACTTCATCTATATTAAATTTTTGCTGCCATACACCTGTCCCAATAAAAACTGCATCATATTCATCTAAAATGTTTTCAAAGTTTTCAGTAGTGACTTCATAATTCACTTTTATTTCAATTCCTAACTCTTCAAGTTTAGTAATTTCATATTGTATTTGCTTTTGCTGTAATATCTTTTCTGAAAACTTTAAAAAAGAGCCTCCTGCTTGACTTTCTTTTTCAAAAATATCAATACCATATCCTTTTTGATTAAGATCATAAGCACAGGTAATCCCGCTGATTCCACCACCAACAATGGCAACTCTCTTATCATTTTTAGGAATAGGAAGTGTTTTTATTTTTGCCATACCTCCATAAGTTACTACTGCCCTTTCAAGTTCATGGATTGAAATTGCTTTCCCATCCACATTAGTTAAACAAGAGGTTTCGCAAGGATGATCACAAACCAATCCTATTATATTAGTGAATGGCATTCTTTTTTTCAATATTCTATATGATTCTTCAAAATTTCCTTTTCTAATTTCTAAAATAATTCCTTTAACATCAACATGTATTGGGCATTCAGTATTACATGCAGGAGGATTATCATTTATGCATTTCGCCTGCACTGCTAAAAGTTTTTCAAGATCCATATGCTATTCACCCCTTTTCAATTCACAATGCACAAATTAGGTAACTGTTCATTACTTTAATGTTTTAAAAGGAACCTAAAATGAATTTCTAACATTTCACTTTAGGCTCCTATTTTAAAGTAAAAACTATTTATTTAATTTATTTAATCCAGCAAGAATTTTTTCTGGACGAGCTGGAAGATGTCTAATTCTAACTCCACAAGCATCATATATTGCATTAATAATTGCTGCATGAGGAGCAGATAATGGCATTTCACCAGCACCTGATGCTCCATAAGGTCCAAGTGGTCTTGGAGTTTCTTGGTAAAGTAATGTTATGTCATCAGTAACATCCTTTATTTTTGGTATTCCGCAGCCAGTTAATGTTGTATGCTTCTTAAGATCCTCAAAATCTTCAGTTAGTGCAAGCCCAATACCTTGAACAAGGCCTCCAAGTATTTGACCATCAACTACAAGTTTATTTACAATAACTCCCACATCACAAACACATGTTAATTTATCAACATAAGCCTTACCAGTATTCATATCTACTTCAACTTCTGCAAGTAAAACTCCATACATGTAAGTTGGGAATGGGTTTCCTTGTCCTGTTGCAGGATCAGGGGCTGTACAAGGTGCAGTCCATTTTCCATCATATTTTAATGGATTTCCTTCTGCAACCATTTCATCATAAGTTCTATAAGTTCCATCTTGTTTTTTCATACCTTCAAGTAAGTTTTCACAAGCAACTCTTGTTGCATTTCCTGTAAGAACATTTGAACGACTTCCACCTGCTGGTCCGCTATTTGGTGTAAAATTCATATCATTTAATATCAATTTTATATCACTTACCTTAATACCAGCTTTTCTTAGTGTCTCATATGCTATTGTCAATGTTCCCATATCTGCACCTTGACCATGATCTTCCCATGAATTCCCAACTGTCACTCCATCTTTTGTAAGTTCAGCCCAAGCTTCTGAAGTATCAGGGCCATCAAGTCCACAGCCATAAATTAGAAGTGATATTCCAGCACCATATTTCTTATCAACACTAGTTTTATTCTTTTCCTTTGCAGCTTCCTTTGCTTTCTTGTAGTATGGGCGAATAGTATCAAGCATTTGTGGAAGTACAATTACATCCGGTGCACATCCGGTTGGAGTAGTATCACCTTCCCTATAAACATTATTATATCTAAATTCTAATGGATCAATACCCATCTTAGCAGCAAGTTCATCAACCATTACTTCTGATGAAAATAAACTTTGTGGTGAACCAAAACCTCTGAAAGCTGCCCCCCATGCATGATTTGTTGCAACAGTTCTTCCATTACCTCTAATATTATCAATTTTGTAGCCAGCACCCATAAATTGTGAACCCCTTGTTGTAACTAAGTCACCAAATTCACAATATGGACCGTGATCACAAGACCAATCTGTTTCTAATGCTTTTATCTTACCATTTTCATCTGCACCCATTTTTAAATGCATGAAGAATGGTGATCTCTTTCCAGTGTAAGTAATTTGTTGGAACATATTAAATTCAAGATATACTGGTCTTCCTGTGTCTATAGCAGCAACTGCAAGCAAAGCTTCTATTGTAGGACTAAATTTATATCCAAAGGTTCCACCTGTTGGATTTTGCACAATTTTAACATCATCTAGTGGAAGACCAATACCATCCGCAATCATAAGAGCATGGAAATGTAATGCAATACTCTTTGAGTGAATTACTAATTTTCCTTCTTCATTAAAATAAGCAAATCCTACATCTGGTTCTATTGGAAGATGTGGCTGTCTACCTACATAATAATCCTCTTCAAGAACATAAGACAATTTTTCCATTATTGGAGCAGTTTCTTCTCCTTTAACAGTTCCACATTCAAAATATACATTAGGTGTTCCTGGATGAATTTGAATTGCATCCTCTGCCATAGCTGCTGGAGCACTCATATATGCTGGTAATTCTTCAATTTCTACAACAACCTTTTTAGCTGCATTCTCTGCATTTGTAGGTGTATCTGCAAGCACCATTGCAATTGCATCACCAAATTGGAATATTTTCTTATCATTTAAAATTGGTCTTTCAAGTCCATCACCTTTATTCGATGGGAAAGCTAAACCATTAATTCTGTTTGTTCCCTTTACATCTTTGTAAGTTAAAACTCTATATACTCCAGGCATATTTTCAGCTTCAGATGTATTAATTGATATAATGTTTGCATGAGAAACTGTTGCTTGAACAAGTTTTATATGTAGAGTATCCTCTGGAAGAGTTAAACCAAGGTCAGCACCAAAATCCCATGTACCAGTTACCTTTGCACATGCAGAAGGTCTTACAGCATCAGTACCTAATAAACTTGCACCTTCAGGAAGCTTAAACCACAATTGCTCCTTTGTAACTTCTCCTCTTATAATTCTAGCTGCTTCCATTACTGCATCTACTAATGGTATATATCCTGTACATCTACATACATTACTACATTTTTGGAACCATTGTCTTACTTCTTCTCTTGTAGGATTATTATTTTCATCTAAAAGTGCTTTAGCACTTACTATAAATCCAGGGGTACAAAATCCACATTGTGCTGCACCATGTACCATCCAAGCAAATTGAACAGGATGTAAATCATCTTGAGTTCCAATTCCCTCAATAGTTATAATTTCAGCTTCATCAGGTACTCTTTTCATTCTTGTTATACAAGACTTTACTACCTTACCATTCATTATTACATTACAAGCACCGCATTCACCTTTTCCGCAACCTAATTTAGTACCAGTAAGAAATAATTGTTTTCTTAAAACATCAGTAAGTGAACTTTCTGGATCTGCAACAATAGTTCTATTAACACCATTAATTTTTAATATTTTTTTTAACATTTCAAGTCCCCCTTTTTATTTATTAGAAAATCATGAGGCAAATGTGCCTAAAATCTTCATCACCATTTACCAAAACTGCAAGCTGGAAAAGTACAAACTTCACAATCCAAACACATGCCTCCATGTCCAAGCTTTGTAATATCTTCTCTTTTTATCTTTTCTCCCGCTGCAATCTTTGGAAGAATAAGATCAAATATTGTTCTCTTGTTATACATGACACAACCTGGAAGTCCTAATATCGGTATATCATTTTTGTATGCTATTAAAAACATTGCTCCAGGAAGTACTGGTGCTCCATAGGAAATAATAGTTGCTCCAGCTTCCCTTATTCCAGCTGGCGTAACATCATCAGGATCTACTGACATTCCACCAGTTACAACAATCATTTCAGCTCCGCTTGCCAATAACTCATTTATTCCATCCTCAATCATACTCACACTATCTGAAACAAAGATTTGCTTTATAACTTCACTTCCTATTTCAGCAATTTTATCTCTAATAACAGGTCCAAATTTATCTGTTATTCTACCAGTATAAACTTCACTACCAGTTGTAATTATTCCAACCTTCATAGTTTTTAATGGTTCCACCCAAATAATAGGGCCTTCTTCTCTACAAACTTTTTCAATTTGTTCAATTTTAAGTTTATCAATAAACAAAGGTATTATTCTTGTTCCTGCAACAACACTTCCTTTTTTTACTATAATATCAGTATGTAATGTAGCAATCATTGCTTCCTCTATTGTATTAAGCTTTTCTAAAGTTTTATAGTTCACTTTTAGTAAACCATTACACTTAGCTAATAATTTTACCTTTCCTTCAGAAGGTTCAGTAAAGAGAATTTCCTTACCGGCTGATGATATTGCCATCCTTTCGCCTGCTTCATTTTCATGAATTATCCCCTCCTGCATTTCCCAAACATAAATCTTTCTTTTCCCTATATCTAACATTTTAGGTATGTCATCTTCAGTTATTACATGACCCTTTTTGAATGCAACTCCATGAAATTCTCCAGGAACAATTTTTGTCAAATCATGACATAATACCATGCCTATTGATTCTTCAACCGAAACAGACTTCATTTTCATTCCTCCTAACTGTCGCAAATGTCTTAGTAGAATTTTAATTATTATTTAATTTTTTATATCATTCTACGTATTAGAGTACTTTTAAAACCTCCTTGCATACTTTATTAGTTTCTATATATATTAATATAAGCAAGTTCTGTGCCAACAAAAAAACACTAAGAATATATTTTAAAAACCCCTCATTTCCTTGGTCTTAATACTAACCTAAAAAAGTGAAGGGTTTTAAAGTATATAAACTGTTCCATTTCGCTACACTTCGCCAAATAATTACCGTTCCACTTTAGAACAGTGATCAATTTTGGAACAATCTATATCAAATTTTTCAATTTTTCTATATAAAGTGTTTCTTCCGATCTCTAATATATTTGCAGCTAAGGTCATATTTCCTTTCACATCTTGTAAAACTTTAATTATATGCTGTTTTTCCATCAGTTCCAAACTAACATTTGTGTTTAAATTAACTATAATCTTTTGAACTTCATCCACACTATCACCAAAATTAATAACTGGCTCTTCAGAATTTATCATTAGTTCGATTACATTTTCTAATTCTCTTACATTTCCAGGCCAGTCATAATCTATAAGATATTTCATATATTCATTAGAAATATTAACACCTTGCTTATTAAGCTTTTTAGAAATTTTCTCCATATAATAATTTATGAATTCTGGTATATCTTCACTGTGTTCTCTAAGAGGTGGTAAATATATAGGCAAAACATTTAACCTATAATAAAGATCTTTTCTAAAATTACCGCTTTCTACTTCATTTTTAAGATTTCTATTTGTGGCTGCTATAATTCTTACATCAATAGGTATTTCTATTGAACTTCCTATTCTAGTTATCACACCTGCTTCAATTACTCTTAATAATTTAACTTGCATATCAATAGGCATTTCTCCTATTTCATCTAAGAAAACCGTACCTCCCTCAGCTATTTCAAATTTACCAACACTACCACCTTTTTTCGCTCCAGTAAATGCTCCATCCTCATAACCAAATAATTCTGATTCTATAAGCGTCCTTGGAATTGCACCACAATTTACTGCAATAAAAGGGTCATCATTGCGGATACTATAATTATGAATAGCTTGAGCAAAAACTTCCTTTCCAGTACCACTTTCTCCAGTTATTAATACTGTAGATTTACTGTCTGCAATCTTTTTAGCATAAGCAACAATCTTCATGAATTTTTCATTTTTCCCGATAACTTGTTCAAATGTATATATAGCTTGTCCATTTAATATTTTTCCAGAAAACTTCTTACTCTTTTTTAATTCATGAATTATAATAGTAATTTCTTCAATGTTCATTTTCGAATTGTATATTGGGTACAAAGTAAGAGCATATTGTACTTTATTGATTTTTGTATTTATGTATATATCTTCATCAATATAGTTATTCCTGGCTTTAATATGTTCAATTATTTCATTCCAGTTTTGAATCATATCAGGAATTTTGATTTTTCTCTTTTCATGCTCTCTGTAACCAAACATTCTTGTTGCTTGCTTATTCATGGTTGTAATATTTCCAATTAAATCACAAGTTAAAATTCCTAAAGAAATTGAATTAAAGGTTGTTTCTAATCGTTTTTTTGAAATTTCAAGCATTAAATTATATTTGTTTATTTTAAGCATTTTTTCTATTGCATCTGCTGCAGCAACTACCATTCCCAATGTATGTGGATGAGCATTTCCTATATATCCAGTTAAGTCAATACTTCCAATAATATCTCCATTTATATCCTTAATAGGTGCTGCAGAACACGTCCATTTATGATATGCAGAAATTAAATGTTCCTTTCCAGAAATCTGAATTGGTATTTGTTCTGATACTACAAGGCTCATTGCATTAGTTCCAATATGAGCTTCATCCATGTATGCACCTTTAATCATTTTGAGCTCTGAAGCTTCATCTAATATTTTTTCATCTCCTATTACATTTAAAATGCAACCTTCTCTATCGCATAATACCGCAAAAAAACCAGATCCTCTCACAAAGTTATACAACTTATTTATAAAAGGTGTTGCTACTAAAATAAGTTCTTTATTTTTATCTAGTATATTTTCAAGTTCAAAACCATCTAATATCTTAGTACTAAACGAATTTTTTAATAATATCCCTTTTGATATAGATCTCTTATGTGCCTCTTTAATGTAATCTTCCATGCTCTTCATCCTTTTGCTATTTATATTATTTCTTTTCCTTATAAATCCTCAATAATTCACTATTTTTCTATTTTAATTATAACACCTGTATTATTTTTTACTAGTAAAAAGCAGAATACTAAATATATGTCATACATTATTGTACTTTTATAAAATTAATGCTAACCCTTTATGAATTTAAAATTGCCACCAACTTGAAAAAGCGGTGGCAAATAGGTGGAAACACCCAAATTACATTTATACTATTCTTAATGATACTCAGTAAATATCAAGCCCTTGGATGTGTATGCATGTATATATAGTTGATTTTATCATTGTTTATTATCTCATAATATGTGTCCATATATGTTAGAACTTGATTCCCTAATAACTTTTGGACTGCTCTTACATTTGCTCCATTTTGAAGTAGATGGACTGCAAAGGAATGCCTAAAGGTATTTAAATTAACATCCTTATCTATACCAGCTTTTCTAGCATATTCTTTAACAATTCTCCAAATTCCTTGTCTTGTGAGTTTATTACCATTTAAGTTTACAAAAAGATTTGATACTCCACATTGTGCTATCTTATATCTTATATTTAAATACTCTGTTATTGCCCTAGAAGCACTTCTTCCTATAGGTATAAGTCTTTCCAAATGCCTATTATCTGTACATCTCACAAAATTCAAATCAAGATTAACATCCTCTACATTTAATGAAATCATTTCAGAAACCTTCATTCCAGTAGCATACATTAATTCTAATAATGCATTATCACGTACTCCTTTTGAGCAATCCTTTTCAACTATTCTAATTATTTTATCTACTTCTTCAATGGTTAAAATTTGTGGTAACTTTCTGTTATTTTTGGAACTCTTGTATTCTATTTTGGGAACTTCCTTTATTAAAGTTTCACCTTTTAAGTATGAGTAGAAATTTCTGAGGCTTATGACTATTCTATTTATAGATCTTTCGGATTTGCCCAGAGTTGTGAGATTTTGTATATACGACATAATTGTTAATTTATCACTCTTATATAAATCTATTTCTTTTCTATTTAAGAATTTGAGATATATACTTACATCAGTCACATATGCGTATATAGTATTTTCACTTTTGCCACTCTCCGACAAATACTCCTTATAATTACTTATACTATTTATCATTATTATCTCCTATACCATTGATTATGATTAGTATTCGACAAAATTGTGAATTTTCCTTTTTAAAATTTTCACAGGTGAAGGTTTTTAACTATTAAGATGTATATATTTTGCATTACGAATAGAACCGCTTAGTCACAAATTTTATTAAAGATGGCGATAAATAAGTTTCAATTAACATTCCTATTAAAAATAATATTATAATTATAATTAACTTATTTAATATACCATCTAAAAAAGAATTTTTATTTTTCCCACGTTTGAAAAACTTTCCCTTGAATTTTTCTGTAGACATAGACAAACTAATCACACTTAATGCTATAAAACATGGAATATATATTAAATTTTGAGGAATAACAGATACTAAGGCTAGTCCAATTCCCTTGCCTTCAAAAGTAGTTACCATAAAAGAAAAAGTATACCCCAGTGAAAACCCTTTTAATAAATCTAAAATCAATATTATAGGAGCTCCAAAAAAAGTTAAACCTAATATAAATATAGGTACAATTAACAGTATATTTTTCTTAATAACCTCAAATAATAAATTTCCATAGTTAACAGGTTCATTTGCTATAGAATTACTGAAACTAGAAAAATAGTTCATTAAATCATTCCTATCACTAGCTCCCATGTATTTTACAGTATAAAGTCCAAAGGATATTCCTAAACAAAACATTATGAGTACAATAAAAAAATAGGCCTTTTTATCCCTAAAAGTATCATTTAATTTAGTAAGTAAAAAATTCATCTCTTATTCCTCCTTTAGTTACTCTACTTTATACTATGTTTAACATTTAAAGTTTATTCACTCACCTAATTATAAATATGTAAAACTATCATGATTAATTATATCTTGTTTATAGCATATTTAAATTTTGTACATAAAAAACATCTTATGTATATAAAAAAATCAATATACATAAGATTATTCAAATGTGCTATTCAATATACTTAATACAGAAAAAAGGAATCGCTACGATTTGTAACTCCTTTTTCACAAATATTTAAAGATTGATTTTGTTAATTTATTGATATTCACAGTGGTAATCTCTAATACCTTGTTCAACACACTGTACTCCACATATTTAGTATAAGCTAACATCTCATCAATGTTTGTTCTCTTTTCATTTTTACTATACGCTTATATTCATACATACGTTCATCAGCAATCTTTATTAGCTCATCAAATTCCCTTCCCTCTCCAGGAAAACTAACAATGCCATAACTATAGCTGCAAACAATTTTGTTTTCTCGAAAGATTATTGGATTATTTTTAAAGTTCTCAGATAATTCTTCAAATCTATTAATTAAACCTTGAGAATTTTCATTTAAAAAAACTCCGATAAATTCGTCGCCTCCAAATCTTCCTATAATATCAAAGTCTTTAACTATACTACTTAAGCCTTTTGAAAATGCTTTAATCAATTCATCACCAGCTAAATGACCATAATTATCATTAACAAATTTCAAATCATTTAAATCAAAAACTGCTACAAAAAATTCTTTTGTATCTAAATTCTCATTATAAATATCAGTATAAACTAATTGTTCAAAATACCTCCTATTATATATATGGGTTAATTTATCGTATCTAGATAAATATAGAATTTCCTCATAAAGTTTATGTTTAGATATGGCAATGGCAACTTGATTTCTCATGTATTCCATTAATTCTAAATCACCTTCGTCAAATATATTATTATACTCACTGTCAATATTAAGAAATCCATACAATTCGCCATCTATAATAATTGGCGAACTAATAGTAGATTTTATTTTTATTTCTTCTGATGTATCTAACATATTTATATCTTTCATTTCATCAATGCCATTAATAATAACTGTTTTATTTATTTCCCCCCCATTATTAAACCATGCAAAGTGATCTTCAAGTTTTACTGAAAATGTTTTAATCTCGTCTTCATCATAACCTTTAGCTACAGCTATTTTTAAATTTTTATCCTTATCTAAAAGCAATACTGAACCATAACTTCTTTCATCAACACAATTAATAACTTCATTAAGTATTAATTGAAGTAAATCATTAATATTAGATATTTCATTAATAGAATAACCTATCTTAAGCATAGCTTCTTTTAACTTTGATAATTTCTCTATTTTTTCTCTATTCTTTTTTTCTTCTGAGATATCCATTATAACGCCAACTACGCCTTTATTATTCCCCTCTTCGCTTACAGTAAGTGATTTACTAAAAATCACATCATGATCTGTACCATCATTATGCCTAAGCTTTGCTTCATAAATTTGAGATTCTTTTGTCTCCATTAAATTCTTATCTTCTTTTTCATAAGCTTCTGCTGATTTCTCTTCAAATACTTCATAAGAAGTATTTCCTATAAATTCTTCTTCCTTAATTCCTAAATATTTTGTTAACGCAATATTACAATGATTATATACTCCCTGTTCATCTTTAGAGTATATTGGATAAGGAATTGCATTCATAAGAATCTCAAGAAAATTAAGACTATCAGACAACTTTTTCTGCTGCAGTTCCATCTCAGTAATATCATTAAAAATTAGTATTTTTCCAATGCTTTCACCAGTATTTTCATATACATAGTTAATATTCATATTATAATATCTTAATTGATCTTTATTTTTTATACTTATTAAACTTTCATTATAAGAATCACTATTTACAGCTTTTAGTATTGTTTCATATTTCTTTAGTACCACATCAATTTTTTGATCACCGGGTTCTATATCCTTCAATTCTGAAATAATATTTTTTGATGAATTGTTAAAATTAACTATATTATTTTCAGAATCTAGTATAATTACCCCATCTAGCATATTAGAAAAGACTTTCTCCAATGCTATTGGTGTAAGTTTTATAAGTTTAAATTTTAATATGGCAAAACTGGAAATTATTCCCGAAAAAGAAAATGCAAGTGGACATAAATCAACATCAAAGGGTATCAAGTGCATCATATAAACAATATCTGAAATCCATGGAATTACCCAGGCTATTATTAAAAGTAATATCTGTTTTCTTATTATTGATACTGATTTAAAATAAGCTGATATAAAAATTATTAGCCCTATAACCATAATAGCATATGTATAAGCAATATTTAGCCAATACCAAGGTCCTTTTATTAGTTCTACAATTGGGAAAATACCATTATTGTTCATATATAATTTTTTATAAAACATATGATGAAAATCATTTGTATAATTCATTATTAATGTTATAACAGGTACAATATTTAGTAACATGAAAGTACTCTTTTTAATTTTCTCCTTATGCCCAGTAAAATTAAGTGCAAACATTAACCAAGCTACAGGTAAAAATGCCACACCAATATATTCTATTTTAATCCAAAACTTTACCCATTCAATACTTGTACCTAATATTTCTAAGCCATATCCAAATGCATAAATTGATACCGGCATCAAAGATATAGAAACATATACCATCTTTCTTTTCCATGAAAAATATCCTATAAAAAGTAGCATTAATGCTGATACTAATAACATAAAACTAAGTACATTATTTAAGTTCAAAAAAATCACCTCATTTTTCTATTATACTAAACATTGGTTGTAAAACACTATAATTTTATTGTTATTTTTGTATTTAATTTATTATATATATCTTACTATTAATCTATAAGATTTGAAATATGAACTATTTTAACCCTATTATAATGCCAATTCTATCATTTCATATACTTATCAACCAATACGTAACATCTTTCTTTTGTGAGTTTTTCAAAGATCCCCAAAATAAAACTTTTTCTACTAACAAACTATATTTTCTTAGTAACATACGTGAATATTATTATGGTTATTACACACTAAAGCTGAAGGTGGTAAATTATAGTGAAGAAATTTTTTATTTCATTGTTAGTTTTATTATTCTTATCATTTAACATTATTACCTTAATACCTTTAGCTATAGGCAATATCTTTAAGGAAGGTTTTTATAAACCATCTGATTTTAATCTATCATCAAAACCTATTTATAATATTCAAAATGTTTCTAGTACTGATAATGTTTATGTGCTTGTTTTTGATAAAACTCATTCTTTATACCAATCTATACGAATGGAACCTAACTCTCCAAAGTATGTGTTATCTTTTGACCCTGACTTCAGAATAGCAATAGTTGGTAAAGGAGAAGTATTTTTCTCTTAAAAGGTACTTTTCGAGTGTCTTTTTTTATTTTTCCTTTACCTTAAATTCTAAGTAATATTTACATATTGCATCATATATAAGAATTGCATTTAAAAAAATATCGCAAATTTGAATAATGCGATATTTCAATCTGTTATTTATTCTTATTGATTCATAATAGAAGACTATAAATTGTAAAAAAAATGAATACTAATCTTTTCTTCTTTGTACTTTTATTCAAATCCCTTATTCAACATAATTTTTATATATACAATAATTTCTATAATAATGTACACAGTAATCCAGAAGAAATAAATCCATGTGTTACCTAATTGAAAATAAGTATCTTTACAATAAAAAGCACTTAAATCATAAACTGGTGGCAAAAGCCATGTAAGGAATTTAGCTATTATAAACTTGTTATTTATAGGTTCTTTCACTATTGCCACTATGGTAATAAATGTACACAGCAGAATAGCATTTTTCCTTTGCTTAATAATTCTTTGGTTTGCAATAAGTCCAACCAAGCTTCCACTCATGCCTATAAACCAAAACAACATGATTCCAGAGCATATATCAGAAAATACTATACTACGCTTAAATAGTGCAAACCCAGAGCACACATGGATTACCACTGGAATAAATACGGAAAGTAAAGCAAACACCATACTCATCTCTGCCATAATCATTATTTTCCCCAAATAGAAATATTCTTTTTTAGGTAATTTCGCAAAAATCGTTTGATCAATCATTTGATAATTCATATCACCGTACATAACTCCAATGCTAACCATGATGGCAAAAACAACTGAAGAAGCAGCACCAAAGCTACTCAGAATCTCTAATGGTCCCACAGTATAGGAACAACTTATATATGTAATCAATAATATAAATGGAACTACCATTTTACTACTATGAATAAGCTTATCTTTTTCAAATTTGTATATTGCTTTTAACATAATTCCATAATCTCCTCATACTTTATGATATGAACATCTTCTGTCAAAAACAATTGAAATAATTGCTTTGAGTATTCTTTGTCAGCCTCTATTTTGCACATTTCCCCACATTTGCTTATAGTAATCTTTTCTTCTGCTTTTGTATAATCTTGAATTAAATCAGTTATGTTAAATCGTTCATCCTTATACTGTACTAAAAATATACATCTTGGTTTTTGATGACCATAAATATATTCTGTTCCATCCACCAACTTTCCATTTTTAAGTTGCAAGATTCTATCTGCAAGTTCTTCAATTAAATTAGCTTCATGACACGCCATTACTATTGCCATTCCATCTTCTTTTCTTCTACGCATTTCTTCTATAAAATTACACTGAGACATAGTATCTTGCCCTGATAACGGTTCATCCATAAATAATACATCCTTATTACTTATTAGTGCCTGTATAACAGCTACTTTTTGCAAGGTTCCCTTTGACAAATATTTCATAGGAGTATCTAACATGTTCTCTAAATAAAAATCATGATAATATTTCTGCAATATTTCAGGTTTGTTTCCATTTCCCTCCATAGCTTGCATATGCATCATAAACTTAGGAATAGATAAATTTATTTTTTCAAAATGATCAGGTATTAATCCTAATTTTGTATTTAAGCTAGTCCTAATTGTTCCGCCTGACGGCTTTGTAAGTCCAGATAGAATTTTAATCAATGTACTCTTACCACACCCATTTTCACCAACAAGAACAATTGCTTCGCCCTTCATTACAGATAGATTTATATTATCCAGTATAGTGTGGCCATTATATTTTTTACTGATATTCTCATATTTTAAAACTATAGATTCCATTTTAGCCTCCATTTCGTAGCTACTGCTGGAAACACAAATACTTTTATTTTCCCTACTAATAGACACTTATAAATGATCCTTTTACTAATTTTATCCAAAAGTAATTTAAGAATTTTATAACATGTCAATCCATTAGCCATCTTAATTATAATATCTACTATTTCACCAGTATCTAATAATTCTCTATTTATTAAAGTATTTAATGAATATTCTAAAATTGGTATTATCCATATCTTAATTTTTTTTACTCACTGGCTTGCAAGTAATATTATTTTCAATTAAGTTCTTTCTTATTTTATATATTGTATTTTTATACATATTATAACATAACGTTAAGCTTCTTTTCAAACAACAATAAAGAGCCGACCATCGGGGTGCTCTTTATCAGATGGTCGGCTCTTTACTTTATTATATTTCATGTTGTTGATTCCACTTCCATCCAAATCCGGCGTTATCAAAGCTTACTATTCTTGCATACGGCTGCAGTTCCATTTGCAATCTGTAAAAATCAGTAAACGAACTTGGTGTTCTTGATCCTGACACAA
Organism: Clostridium gelidum; assembly: GCF_019977655.1. NCBI lineage: Bacteria > Bacillati > Bacillota > Clostridia > Eubacteriales > Clostridiaceae > Clostridium > Clostridium gelidum. The sequence goes on along the minus strand of NZ_AP024849.1, from coordinate 2,848,665 downwards.
AGACAACAGTATTTCTTCCACTTCCTGTAGAATGTATATACATATTGTGATTATTAATATCAAATACTTCTCCCTGAGATAATAATATATTTGTTTCTTTTTCAATAATTATTCTTTGCCAAATTGCTACAATTAAAAGCATTATTATAATTGTAGTGATAACTCGTTTTATTGTTAATTTTCTTTTACCCTCTTTTAATTCTTTTATATGGTCCTCCTTTAGTAAATCCAAACTGTAGCGTTGCATAACAACTTATACTTGAACCATTATAATTATGTACCAATGTAAATTACTATTTATCTTTCAGTTAGTCATAACATATTTTGTAAATACAATAATTTTAAATTATCAAATAATAAGTTTTATTTATCCCATCAACTCTACATATTGTTTTAGTATTATATAGCAAAAAATATCGCAAATTCATATTACTGAATAATGCGATATTTGAAGCTGTTATTATATTGATAATTTCTTATTACTAGAGTTTACACAAATTAATGACTAAATAGTTTTAGATATCTCCTCTAAATTCATAGCTGAAGAAGCCAATGCTTCAATTGCTGATGCTATTTCTTTAGTTGCTATAGATTGATGTTCTCCAAGAGTCGAAGTTTCATTAATAAGCTTTAGCATATTGGCTGATTTTTCTTGAATATTTGCTAAAATTTTCTTGATATCTTTAGCTGAATTTGCACTATTATCTGCCATTTTACGGATTTCTTTTGACACAACAGCAAAACCTAGCCCATGCTCACCAGCCCTAGCTGCTTCTATGGCTGCATTAAGTCCCAATAAATTAGTGTTTGAAGCTATAGTATTAATAAAACTCAAAATATTCTCTGTACCTTTTATTTCATTTACGACATCTTGAGTTTTATCTTTTAAATTTTCTAAATTCTCCGACAATGACATTGCAGAAGATGCTACTTCTTCAGTTGTTGCTGTTATTTCTTCAGCTGTTGATGCAATGTTTTGCGAAACATTTTGTAAAGTTTCTTGTGCGATTAAAGTGGTACATGTTGATATAGCACCTATTAATTTATTATTATCGAAAATAGGAATTGCAATTGCTCTTATAGGAATTCCGTACACTTCACTTGGTAAACTTATGTGAAATTCTTTACCTGTATTAAGGCACTTAGCAACAGAACCTGCTTGTGAAACTTTAGAATTGACAACAATATTTAAGTTAAAAGTTTTACCCTTAACATATTCTAAAATAGTTCCTTTATCATCAGTTATAATTATTGCACAATCTAATGGATTTAGTTTTTTAAATAATTCAAGATTTGATTTTAATGTAGTTAATACGTCCATAAAATAATTCCTCCTATAACAACAGTTATTTACTCTTGTAACTAATTATATCATATTTTATCGATATAGTATTATTCAGTTTTCTTTATATGCCTTATAATGTGGTCTTTCACAATTTTTTTCCCAAAAAACTTCTATTCCCCAATTTTTAATTTCCCGATTGCCTTTAAGCCATTGCATATATACTTCTTCTTCAAAAATTTTCTGCATTTTATCACAAGGAAATTCAGCACATTCACCGCAATAATCAATATCACGTTCTTTTGTACAATCAAGAATAAAGCATCCCTTTATACTACATCCAAGATGTTCTTTGTTGCGACATCCCGAACACTTACCTGCACTATACTTTGCCAACTCTTCTTGAAAGACTTTAAATCGTTCAATCTCATTTGGAGAATGCTTTTCATAAAATTCACAGATACCTTCCGTATATTTTGATAATTGTTTTGCTGTTTGAGAAATCACCCCATCTTCATAAGCAATACAGGTATGACACATCAAAGAACATGGAGCTATTTTTTCTAGTAATCCTTTTTTCTTCACACGCTCATCCTTCTTTTTACATACATATATTCGAATTATAATTTGTCAGCTTTTATATATTTTATTTTTAATATGAAGACTGGCTTGAGTATGCATTATCCAATGCCGCGAAAATGGCATTAGAATTAAGCCCTGAATATTTTTATTACACCAATAATCAATTAACCAAACAGCACTTTCATCATTACTAACTACATCCAATGACTTAATCAACTCTTTATCTTGTTCAGTCATTTTTATTTTTAAATCCTCATATGAAAGTCCTTTTAATAATTGTGTTGTCGAAATATCAACTTCACTAATATATTGATATAATTTATCCAAATTTAGTTTTGATGAAAATATTGAAATTTCTTGTTTGACCAGTTCATTACCAGTTGTCCTAATAGATGACTTCATTCTTTCACGATAGTTATCTTTAAAAAATATTTGCTCTCTTTTTTTTATCAAAGAATTAGATACTATGTCTTCTATTCTAAAAATATGGTACAAAGAATAAGCAATTGTTTTATTATGATATCCTTTCGCATTGATAAAAGGCATTGCATTAAAATCTTCTCTATTCAATACTTCCTTAAAACCTATTATTTGTTTCATCAATTCTTTTCTTAACTCTAATAACGTGTTAATTCCTGCATAAAAAGTATCCTTTTTCTTTAGCTGTATATGCATTTTTTTATTTAAATCTGACAATTCGGCATTCATAAAATCACCTCTACAAATTATAATTTATCTTTGATTCCTCAAGCCGCTGTACTAAGTTTCCATCATTTATATTAGCTGTATATAAAATTTTACCATCATATTGTGTATTATTTTTCTTCGGTGTTATTTTTAAAGTATCATTTTCTATAACTACTCTTTCAATCTGATTTTGATTTAATAAATTTATAAATTCAGAATAACTTATCTCATTACTTGTAATTTCTTTTGTGTAATTGAAAATCATAATTGATGAAATCAACATAATTATTATAATACTAGTTATTATTATTTGACTCTTGCTTTTAATTATCTTCATATACTTTTAATCCTTTCATACTAATTGCATAATATTCTATATAATTTTTTTCTAGATTTATTAACTTCCCATTTTTGACATTATATCTATATAAAAACATCACTATTTCATTCCCATTCAAAAATAAAATAAGCATACACCATCTCTTCATTCAGAAATAGCGCATCCTTATTATACCACAATTTTACATATTATTCTTTATTTTGCCACCTAATTTTCCATTATTTTCTCAAAATATTTCATCTACTTTATGTTTTTTAACTTAAGTTAATAAATATCTAAATCATAAAATAATATATTTTACTAACCCTTCACCACAACTAATAACATTTTAAATTTTTCAGTTGCCACTAATCCATGAGTAATGTTAGCGATCATTACTATAAAGTTTCCTTCTATAACAATTACAGGGTCATTATCTCCAATTGTTATAGTAACTTCACTTTCTGACACATAAACGAATGCATCTCCAGGTGCTGAATGTGCACTTATTTCCTCTGCCTTGTCAAATGAAAATAAAGTTATGATTACATTTTGTGTTTGGACTAATATCTTGCTAACTACTTGTCCCACTGCATAATTCACATCTTCTTTAAGTGCTAATACCTTTACAAATATTTCTTCTACAGTTGTTTTTGGTTTTGCCATTATAATATTCTCTAAAATACTTGCTTTTATAAGCCTTGTATTTTGAAATACAAAAGATACTTTATCTATTAAAATCCAACAACAAATTCTTTACCCAAAAGACCATTCCATAATAGTACTTTCACCATCTCCTAATGGCATGACTCCATCAGTAAAACAGCAAATTGAATTGTCTATAATTTCTTCATCTATGGAATTAATATCTGATGCTTTACCTCTTTTCTTATTTTTATTGTTCTTCTTATTTTGCAGTATTATAGGCTCTTTATCTTGTAATTTATCACTGCTATTTTTATCGTTCATACTATCATTAACTTTGCTAATATCTCCATTAGTAATTTCTAAATTCTCTCTATTAACATCTACTAAATTTTCTGCTCCATTTTCACTTATTTTATTAGCTGATTCTTTATCTTTATCCTCATTTGTTACAACTTTTGAATTGTCATTTGGCTGAACTTCTATGCTCTTTACATTATCATTTTTATTCTCAGATATATCTTTTTCCTTAACCTTAATATTTTGATGCTTAGCAAAATTTTTCACTCTATAAATCTTATCTTCAGCAATTTCAATCATTTCTAATTCCATAAATACATCTAATGATAATTTGATTTGAGCGATATCCCTATTAAACTCTATTGCTAAAGTCTCAATTGTATATGGAATGTTTTTTGAAAGATATAAATCCCCGTATAAATTGACCTTTCCTGCTAACATTACAATTCTATTCCATACATAATGAATAACATCTCTTTCTGGCTTCATATCTATTATTTTAAATTTAGTATCTTCATGCATATCTACTCTGAATTTTACATATTTTCTTTCTCTCATTATTATCATTCCCCTTAAATTTTATTTTTGCTTGTATACTAATATCAAATATGTTGTTTTAATTATGTCTCCTAATTAATATATATGCATTAATAAATAAAATCACAGGATAATTCATAATTTTTTTCTATTAAAATACTACAATTTTTTTATTTTAATTTTAATTAATATAACTATTTTCATTTTTATAACTCCTATACTACTATCCAACATTGGATAGTGACTTTAATAATTTATCCTATCTAAAAAAGATAGGATAAATTATTATTTACTCAACTTTTTAATTAGCTCTTCTAATTTTTCTTGTGCATTTTCTGGGTTATTTAAGATTTCTTGTTTTAAACTTTCGATGGAATCCTTTGTTGATGCTTCTATTGTCTCAGCATTTGAAAAATCAAAATTTGAAATGAGCTTTGAAATTTCATTACTTACAGTAAATTTACATTCTGACACATAAACGAATTCATCTCCAGATGCTGAAAAAAATAAAGCTCATCATTACAAAATAGTAATAACAAGCTTTTGTCTTAAATATAATCTTTTAAGCCTTCTTCATCTATAATTACAATAGTCTTTGTTCCCACTATTTTTATTAATTTCTCATCTTCAAATTTCTTTAATTTTCTACTTATAGTTTCCCTCGTTACTCCAATGAAACTCGCCATCTCTTCTCTTGATAGTGGTAATTTTATAGATATATTATCTTCCGTAATTTCTCCGTACTTCTCCATTAAATCAGTTAATAAATAAGCCATTCTTGAATCTACATCATTAGTTGCAAGATTCTGCACAAGGTTTTCTACCTTTGATAATCTCTCTCCTACTGTTTCCAATACTTTTATTCCAATCTCTGGCTTTTTCATAATTATATCTTTCATCTCATCTTTAGTAAGAGTGCATATTTTACAATTTACTATTGCTTTTGAATTAAATCCATACTTAGAAACTTTTATTAATTCTAATTCCCCAAAAAATTCTCCTTCTGAAAGAACATGCAATATCTGTTCCTTACCATCTTTAGTATACTTATATAATTTTATCTTTCCTTCATTTATAAAATAAAGTGTATTTGCTACATTTCCCTCAGTAAAAATAACATCACCTTTAATATATTCTTTATGATTAATAGTATTTACAATCTCTAATAATTCTTCATTATTTAAATTTTCAAATATTGGTATCTTACTTGCACAAAGTCCGCCTCTACAATTATTACAACAGTTGCTACAATGATTATTCATAATATCATCTTCCTTTATTAATGAATATGTGTTATATTCACCATTCTAAATTATTTGGATTTTTCATCACTTTGATTTTGATATTTTTTATCCCAACATCTATTGCAAGTTAAACAACAGCGAGTGGCAAAGTTATGACAATGCATATTATTTTTATTACTATCTAGATTAATATCATGTGTAATTTTTTTCATCCAAATATTCATATTTCTTTTTATTATTTTAAATCCCAAAAAATCATCTCCCTGCATATTAACCTATTTATTAACATTATAATACTTAAAATTATTAATTTCCGTAACATTTGATACCTAAAAAAGTTTATTGCATAAAGGGATATTTGATTCCTAATATTCCGAATCAAATATCCCTTTCATTATTCCTAAAGTTTAATTTTACAATAACACAAATTTTATATTTATAGAAGATATTTTTTATTTCTTTGTAATTCCTATTCTCCATAAATCAGGTCCTTGTTCTTTTATTTTATATAAAAAATTAATAACTTCTTGTTGCTATTTCTTCTTCTTGACTATTTAGAGTTTACTATATTCTTTTCTTTATTTATGTAACATACGTTACTAATTCAAAATTCTAATTTGCTATTCTGATTTATTTTTTATTCGCATATATATAATTAGTTAATACAAAAAAATCTAATTGATAATATGGCATCATCAATTAGATTCTTTTTAAATCTGTAACCTATATAAGTTGTGATTAATCCTTTATAGTCAATTCTAAAATTGCAATCAATACCTAAATATACATGGCTATTGGAATAAAATGTATTATGAAGTTATTATTGCTACTTTGAACATATTAACTCATCTCCCACTTTGATTTTTCCACCATGGATAACCTTTGCAAAAACACCTTCTCTAGGCATAATACAATCTCCAACTCTCTTGTAAATTTCACAATGAGCATGGCACTCTTTGCCTACTTGAGTAAGCTCTAAAATAACATCATTACATTTAAATAATGTACCAATAGGTAATGTTTTAAAATCAATACCTTCAACTAATATATTTTCTCCAAAGGCTCCATCCTCTACGGCTCCACCCTTAGCATTAAATTCAAGCACTCTATTATAAGATAATAAACTTACCTGCCTATGCCAATTTCCACCATGAGCATCATTTTCTAGTCCAAAGCCTTCAATAACATTACATTCTCCTATATTTTTCTTTTCCGTTCCTCTTCTTTCACTTATGCATATAGCAATAATCTTTCCCATTTTTATTTCCTCCTAATTTTATATACTAAGCTTGTTCCTAGCCACCTATTTGTGACATTATATTTTTCTCGAAATTATCACTATGATTATCATCTAAAAATCTATTTTCTTTTGGCTTATTGTATATTGTATTTTTAATGACTTCAATAATTTCTTCATCACTTTTTCCACTTCTTATTAATGATCTAAGATCTTGACCTTCATTATATTATTAACAATTATTAACGTAAATAGTTTAGGAATGCTTCTAAAATTTCTTCAATATCATTTACATTAACAGTCTTTACTCCCTCAAACCCATAATCTAAGTCAGTTGCAATAGCAATTAAGGTTTCTTTTCTGCTAATATAATTATTAGATATTTCTTTTCTTACAACCTCAATCTTTGGATAATTGGAATATTTAAAACCTTCTAACAAGATAATATCTGCTTCTTTAAAATTTTCAATTAGTTCTTTTTCAGAAATGTTATTCTGCTCTTTAATTATCATAAATTTTGAGTTTGAAAATACTGCAGTTCCATAGGCGCCTGCTTCTTTGTGCCTATAAGAATCAGTGCCTTTTACATCTCCTTCAAAATCATGTCCATCATGCTTAATTGTCGCCACCTTATATCCTAAGTTTGTTAATCTTGGTATTAATCTTGTTATAAGAGTTGTCTTTCCTGAATTTTTAATGCCGCTTATTGCAATTAAAATAGGCTTCTCCTTATTTTTCATTTAATACACCTCACGTTGATATCTGTTATATTAGAACAATATTTATATTATCGCCTTTACTCAATTTTTTTGTCCCTTTGTGAACATCTATCAAACAATTACAACCAGCCATAGATGCAAGCATTCCTGATGAATGTTTACTTTCAAGAAATCTAACTTTTCCATTATCAAAATAAGCACGTATGAATCGTCTTCTCATACTTGGTTTATTAAATTCATCCTCCATAATTCCATTAACCTGCTTAGGTTGTAAATTTTTATTGCCACTTAGTTTAGCTAAAACTGGCCTTCCTAAAAGTTCAAAGGTCGTAAGGGCTGCAAATGGATTTCCTGATAAAGATAATATGGGTTTATTTTTGTACAAAGAATACATTGCTGGAGTTCCAGGCTTTAAATTGACCTTCCAAAAGATTCTGTTTGCATTTAATAATTCAAGTACATTATGTAAAATATCCTTTTGACCTACAGAAACTCCACCTGTAGTTATTATTAAATCTACATCTTGAATAATTTCACTTATTCTTTCTCCTATCCTTTCTGCACTATCTCCAATGATTTCTGCAATAATCGGTTTTAATCCAAATTCCTTTAATCTAGAATATAATAAATGCAGATTACTGTCATAAATTTTTCCCATTTTTAATTGCTGTCCTGGAATTTCAACTTCATCACCAGTAACAATTAACCCAATCCTTGGTGTCCCTTTAACTTTAACCTTTAAAATCCCCATACTTGATAGCATTCCTTGATGGACATATGTAAGCAGCTGCCCCTTCTTTATTAATACATCTTCCTTCTTTATATCTTCACCAGCAAAACAATAATTACTATATTCGCGGAGTTCTTCATATATTTCAACTTCATCCTCACCGTAATTTGTATTTTCCTGCCTTATAACACAGTTTGCACCTTTAGGAATTTTTGCACCTGTCATAATCCTAACTGCTTCACCCTTCTTGAGTACTCTTTCACTATACCCACCTGCAAATATACATTCTACAACAGTAAGCTTCTTTATATTTTTCCTGCTTGCACCCTTAGTATCTTCTGCAATAAGTGCATATCCATCAAGGGGCGACCTATCAAAAGGAGGATTGTTCATAGGTGCATAAATATCTTCAGCACTTATCCTTCCACATGCTTCAATTAATTCAATTTCTTCTGTTTCTTTAATCTCTTCTATGCTTTTTACCATTAGCTCTACAGCTTTCTCTAGTTCTATATTGAGCATAAACTATACTCCCTTTCCAAATCCACAGTTTGGATATATGCAAACCTTGCAGCTAAGGCATAATCCACCGTTTCCCATTCTTGCAATATCCTTTTTCGTTATCTTCACTCCTGCTGCTACTCTTGGCAATATTAAATCAAAAATTGTTGCTTTAGCATACATCACGCAGCCTGGCAAGCCCATAATAGGTGTTCCATCTTCAAAATATCCAAGTAAGAACATAGCTCCTGGTAGCACTGGTGCACCATAAGATATAATTTTTGCTCCACTCTCTCTAATAGCACTTGGTGTTAAATCATCAGGATCAACACTCATACCGCCTGTACACACAATAAGGTCTGCTCCATTTTCCCTGAGTTCATTAATAGCATCTACTATCATATTACTTTCATCATTTACTATTTTGTGTTTGCAGACACTAATGTTATATTTACTAAGTTTTTCTATAACAACAGGTGTAAATGTATCTTTAATCCTTCCATGATAAACTTCACTTCCAGTTGTGACTATACCTGCTTTCATATTCTTATACGGCAGTAGTTCCATGAGAGGAATATCACCTACACTTTCTTGTGCCTTCTTTAATTTTTCTTCTTCAACAACAAGAGGTATAACCCTTGTTCCTGCTAGCTTTTCACCTTTTTTCACTGGATAATTTGTATGTCTTGCAGCAATTATAATTTCATCTAATTCATTAATTTTATCTAGTCTTTCTACATCAATCCTAAATAAACCATCTATGTCTGCAATTAATTCAATCTTTCCTTCTTTAACTTCTGAAGGTTTGATATTTTCATTTTTACAAATATCATATAAAACTTCTGCCGCTTCATTTTCATGAAGCATTCCTTCTGTCTTTTCCCAAACATAAAGATGTTCTTTACCTATAGATAGCAGCATTGGGATATCTTCTTCCTTAACAATATGCCCTTTTTTAAAAGCTACATCCTTTACTACATCCTTTACAATTCTAGTAATATCATGGCATATTACATGACCTACTGCATCAACTGTTGCTATTTTTTTCATAAATAACGCCCCTTCTTTTAATCTCTTATATTCTCACTTCTTAATTTTTAATTAATAAAAACTTCTATACATTTAAAAACGCAAAAAAGCTGTATTATTTCATCCATATAAAAAGGTATGAAAAATACAGCTTAGGTATTTTGCTCTATACATCATTCATTATTTACAAAAAAATATAATATTCCCTTATGTAAATAATGCTCCTTCTCAAATACGGAAGGCTAAATGGTTTCCCACGTAACCCAGAAAGTGTTTAAGGTATATGAAAAATTGAATATGCTTAATTTCACTTTGGCTCAATATCATAGATTTTACTCCTTAGATATTTTTGCTTGGAGATTATTCAATTACTTATATAGATATCCAAATTAAGAACTAAATTTATAGTTGACATAACTAAGATGATTAACTAAACATAGTGACTTGCTACAGTAGAAACCGGAACACAACATGTTACTTATTTCGGTGAGGCACCACATAAGTCTAGAATTCATGTTAGATATCTATATCTAAATTTCTAAGTTTATCATAATCATTTATATCGTTTATATTATCCAAAATATCTTTATTAAAATTAGTCTCAGATAAAGGTATGATTTTAGTTTTTGATCTACTTATTAAATTTAAAAGCTTATAATCTTTCTCTTGTATCATATTTTCAATTTCACCAATTAAATCTTTAGAATATATTCCTCCCAAAGGACAAATCCTGTCTTTTTCATCTTGGGTTACGATGCATTGTACATCTTCCGTAATGGAACCACAAAGGAAATATATGAATTCTTTTGTGATCTTAGGCATATCGCAAGCAGTTACAAAGATATACTTTTCGTCAATTAACTTTAATGCTGAATGTATACCTCCGATTGGTCCAATATCCTTATACATATCCTCAATTAAAGTGAAGTTCAAATTTCTATATTTATTTTTATTATCTACTGAAATATAAATATTGTGAAAACCTGTTAGTTGATCAGTTATATTTTCAATAAAACTCTTGTTTTTAAATTCGAGAAAAGCTTTATTGTCTCCATTCATTCTTCTACTTTTTCCACCCACGAGAACTAATGCTCCAATATCCATATGAACCACCCTTATAATTTCTAATAAGTAAATTCAAAATTATCTTTAATATTGAAAAAATCTGAATAGTCTATTTTAAATATTGGTTTTTTAACTTTTGAAATATCAATTTGTCCCTTAATTAATTGAGTTAAAATTCCAGCATAAGATAAATCACCTTGAAGTATAGCTCCATAGATTTTACCGTCTCTATGTATTATCTTCTTATAATTCCCTTTGTCATCACTTTCAATTTCAACCGTATAAGATTCATCTAGAGGTTCATTGATTCCAAGTGACAGTGTAGGAATTCCTAAAAAGTTCATGGTTGATTTGCTAGCAAAAAAGTCTGTCATTTCACTTTTAATTCCTACCATATTATTTGCGGCAATTATTCCTTCCTTAACAGCTGTAGGCCAAATGGGATTTCTTCCTGTAACATCTCCTGCACCATAAATATCGTCACAATTTGTTTTACCAAAAGTATCAACAATAAGTCCAAACTTATCTGTTTCAACTTCCGAGCCCTCTAAAAAGCTGACATTAGAACGGACTCCCGCTGCAACTATTAATAAATCACAAGGGATTTTTTCTCCACTTGTCAATAATATCTCCATAATTTTTCCTTTTTCATCAACAATGAGCTCTTTAATTCCTTTTTCATAATATTGCTTAACACCTTTACTTTCGAAACCTTTTTCATAAGCTAAAGCTGATTTTTTATCAAGCTGAATTGAAAGCATATGATCCTTCATCTCAACAAGAGCAATATTTTTGCTTGTATGAGTTAATCCAGAAATAACATCTATCCCTACAAGTCCTGCTCCCATAACTACTATATTCTCACATGTTTTTGACATTTTCATTATCTTTTCACAATCATCAAAATTACGAAATCCAATAGCATTCGGTGCAGATCTTAAATTTGGTATAGGTGGAAAGAAGGTATTAGCCCCTGTTGCTATAAGTAGTTTATCAAATTTCACCGTTTCTCCATTTGAAATCGTAACTTCCTTTGATGTAACATCAATTTTAGTAGCTTCAACATTTTTAATCCACTTTATGTTATTTTTATTTATAAAATCATCCTCAACAAATTCAAGTTTTTTTACATCACGAATGCCTTCCATGTAATGATGAAGTATACATCTTGAATAAATTTTATCATCCTTTGATATTAATGTAATTTCAGCTTCTTTATCTAAATTTCTAAGCTCCCTAGCTCCATTAATCCCTGATGCCGAAGCACCTAATACAACATATTTCATAAGACTATCCTCCTTGTATTCCTTATTAGTACGTAAAGATTATTAATCTTTACGCCTCCTCTAAGGTTATTGCACCCATTGGGCATTTTTCAACACACATAGGGTTTGACTGATTATCCTCTGTACGGTGAACACACATATTACATTTCATAATTTCTTTATGCTCAATTCTATCGCTTTTTAATACTCCATAAGGACATGCCATTATGCACATGTAACAACTTGCGCAACGTTCTTTATCATATTCAACATAACCTGTTTCTTTATTTTTAGACATAGCTCCAGTCATGCATGTATAAACACATTCAGGCTTATCACAATGTCTGCAGAAAATAGGTGCTGCCTTTGTTTTACTATCTATAGTAACGCGATTTCTTGAATCACAGCTTTCATGACTAACAACGCAAGCCGTAACACAAGTTAAACATCCTATACATTTACTTCTATTAATTTTTATTCTTTTCATAATTTACATACCTCCTACTTCAATTTTACTAATATTAATTGGAGTAGTTTTATATGAAGGCTCTTTAGAATAAGGATCATATAAAGATGGTGTTAAATTATTACATTCTAAATAATGTATAGGTGCATACAGTTCATCATATCTAACCTTGTCTGTAAGCTTAACTATAAAATCTGAAGAATTGCCATTTATAGAAGAAACTCTAATCATCTCATTTTCCTTAACCTTAATTTCTTCTGCAAGTTTAGCATTAATATAAATATATGCTTCTTTAACACTTACATCTTCAACAAATTCAACTTCCCTTGTACGGGTTTGTGTATGCCATTGTCCAACACTTCCCCTGCCTGTGTTTAATGTATAAGGAAATTCTTTTGTATTTGGTAGTGGATTTTCACGTACTTCTTCAAATATAAACTTAGCTTTTTTTGATGGAGTATAATATTTATTATCTTCAAATAAGCGTCTTTGGTCATCTTTAAGAATTTCTCCTTCTCTAAAAGGCCATTGTATTCCCTTTGAATTTACCAATCCATCATAAGTAACACCTGTCATATCACAAGGCATATTTCTAGAACATTCTTTCATTAAGTTGAAAGCATCCCTTTGAGTTTCCCATCTATCAAGTAAACTACCCATACCTAATGCTTTTCCAATACCATAAATAACTTCATAGTCATCTCTTTCATCCTCAGATTTTTCAAGTGCTGGTCGCATAGCTGAAATACGTCTTTCTGTATTTATGTAGGTCCCTTCCTTTTTTATACCTGGTACAACTGGAAGATACATATGACAATCTTCTGAACTATCAGTATCACCATAAATATCTTGAACCACAAAAAATTCTAATTTCTTCATAGCTTCTTTAAAAGTTTTATTGTTTGTCCATGAATGACGTGGATTTGTGCAGATTACCCACAAACCTTTTATTTCTCCTGAAATTATTTTTTCAATAATAGCATTGTACGTTATTGTAGGTTTTGTTGCTAAATCAGATTCATGAACTCCAAGTACTTCAGCTACTCTTTCACGTCTTGCCATATTATCAAAATCTCCACCGCCGTACAGAATGGCAGTATTGCTATATGCTCGAGATCCCATTGCATTACATTGACCAGTAAGAGAATTAGCACCTGTACCTGGTCTTCCAATATTTCCTGTCATTAATGCCAAGTTAATAATAGCTTGTGCTGTTCTAACTGCTTCATAACTTTGATTAACACCCATTGTCCACCATAAAGAAACTCTTTTTCCATTATGTATAAGTTCTACAAGTTCTAAAATTGAAGCTTCGCTAAGTTCAGTTGCTTTTGCAGCTTTTTCTATAGTATATTGCTTAACAAATTCCTTAAACTCTTCAAAACCTTCTGTATAATTACTTATATATTTATTATCTATATAGCCTTCTTCTATAAGCTTATTAGCTACAGCATAAAGAAGCATCAAATCTGTTTTTCCTTTTAGACCATACCAATAATCAGCATTTTCAGCTGTTTCTGATTCTCTTGGATCTATCACTATTAATTTTTTGTTTTTATTGCTTCTGATTCTGTCCCATAATATAGGATGTGCCACAACTGGATTAGCGCCAATCATGATAATTGTATCCGAAAGTTCTATGTCCTTTAATGTGTAAGGTGGTGCATCAAATCCAAAACTCTGTTTATGAGCAACTACTGCTGTTGCCATGCACAGTCTAGTATTACCATCAACATTAGTCTTTAAATGATTTCTCATCACATGCCCAAATATAGCAAATTCCTCCATAGTTAATTGCCCAGTACTAAGACCAGCAATACTTTCAGTTCCATGCTTTTCTTGAAGTTCTAAAAATTTGTCTGCTACAATTTTATATGCATCATCCCATGGAACTCTTTTAAACGAGCCGTCTTCTTGCTTAATCCTGGGCAATGTTGACTCTCTTATTATTGTCTGCTGTTTGTCTAACGAAAGCCCTTTGATACATGAAAATCCATTATTAACTGGATATCCTTTTGTTGGTAAAACTTTTACGATTTTATTGTCTTCAACGTAAAAATCTAAATTACAATCTAGTGCACAATAATTACAAGTTGATTGAACCTTTTTCATAATTACATCCATTCCTTTCTTTAAAGTATAAGTCATATTCCTTTTTACAAAATAGTGCTTAGGCACATGAAAATAAATAGCAAGTCCAAAGTTGACAAGAATATTCTTCATCAGGCAAGGAGACGAATTGACCTCATAGCAGGCCTATTAGGTCAATTTGCCGACACAGCATGATGGAAAATATGCTGGCAAATGGACTTGTTATTTTTTTGATTGTGCCTTACATTAATTCTTTTAAAAATATGCCATGATGAAAATACATGTTATGCTAAGATATTAACTTTTACCTACAAACGATTACCATCAATAATTTATTAATAATTAATTTTATACATGCTACAATAATAGTATTGTAGCATATGTACATATTAAAGATTATCTGTCGAATTAAAATGTATTCCGCCCCAATATACACAATCCTTCTTTATTACCTTAGGTCCTAACTCAACTCCATCTAATGCGCATTTTTTATATTCTTCAAATCCAACTCTGTCTATTATATATCCTACATGTTCTTTTCTAGCTGGAGCATCTGGTGATATATATTTATCAGCAAATTTATATGTGTTTAAAATTATTTTTGTAATGCTTTCTTCATCAGCCCAAATTAGGAAATCTTGTCCAAGCCTTGGATTCTTCTTCCCTGTTCTACCCATTATAGTTAATTTGTAATATTTCTCCTTACTTCTAGTCCATGCTCTTGTTGGACATTTAGTTACACAAACTCCACAGCCTATACATTTTTCAGTATTCCTTACAACTTTATAATTTTCAAAAGATAATGCGCCTACTGATAATTTTTTGCAAGCCTTAATACAAGCTCCACAGCTTATACAACGATCCGCTTCATATTGTGGTTCTGTCATACCAATTATTCCAAAATCATGCATTCTAGCCTTTGCGCAATCATTAGAACATCCAGTAAGAGCAACTTTAACATGTAAATCATTTGGAAAAATTGCTTTATCTATTCTTTTTGCAAATTCTGCAGTATTATAGTTTCCAAAAGGACATACATTATTACCAATACATGCTGAAACATTTCTAGTACCAGAAGCTTGGTATCCGTTTTCACTATCTACTTGGTTTATTTCTAATCCTTCAATAATAGGTTTAAGCATAACATTTACTGCTTCCATGTCTTCATATTTTATGCCTTCAATTTCAAATCCTTGTCTTGAAGTTAAATGAACGACTCCATTACCATATTTCTCAGCTATTTCTTGTACCATACCTAAAATTTCAGATTTTAAATATCCACCTGGGACTCTGATTCTTGAAGCACCAATACCTCTAACCTTAGAAACTCTAAAGGCATTTTTTTTAAGTTTCTTTGTATTTATATCCATTACTACCCCTCCTAATCTATTAATTGTTTTCCTTTAGTGTAATTAAATACTGGTCCATCTAAGCAAATATATGTATCATCCATTTTGCAATGTCCACATTTACCAAGACCACAACACATCTTTCTTTCTTGAGAAATCCAAATATTTTCTTCAGGAACTCCTCTTTTTAAAATTTCTGCTACTGTAAATTTCATCATTATAGGAGGTCCAACTACTACAAATGCTGTATTTTTTACATCCTTTATCTCTAGTTCTGGAATAAATGTAGTAACTAATCCTGTTTTACCAGCGTAACCTTCATCAGCTTTATCAACTGTTAAAATTAAATTTATATTTTTTTCCCACTCTTTTAAATCAGCTTTGAATAACACATCATTAGGTGATTTAAATCCACAAATTAAATTCAACTTTTCACACTTATCTGCATTGTTTGCAAAATAATCCACTACACCTCTAACTGGTGAAAGTCCTGTACCTCCAGCAACTACTGTGATTTCCTTACCTTCATAATTTTTTACATCAAAGCCATTACCATAAGGTCCTCTTAAAAATAACTTATCACCAACATAGCTCGTGAATATTTCATCAGTTACCTTCCCAACTTTACGTATTGTTAAATCTACAGTTCCTTCACCAATACCACTTACCGAAATAGGAGCTTCACCAAATTTAGGTAGTGAAACTTCAAAAAATTGACCAGGTTTAACTTGGCCTTCATAAGTCATTCGAAATGTATATTCTATATCAGTATGTTTAATAACTTCTTTTATTTCAGATAAAAATGGGATATATTCATTTTTCATTTATTCCACCTCTTTCGCAGCATTTTCAAGTTTATTTATACAATTAGAGAAAGATATATATTCAGGACAAACATCATCACAACGTCCGCATCCTACGCACATATTATATCCAAAACGTTTTTTATAATCATAAACCTTATGCATAACTTTAAATCTCATCCGTTGACCTTGTGGTTTTCTAAATGTAATTCCACCAGCCATATCTGTATATCCATCGATTTGACATGAAGCCCACATTCTACGACGTTCTCCAACTTTTCCATTATCCTTATAGAAAATATCTTGCATAGTAAAGCATGTACATGTTGGACAAACAAAGTTACAACGTCCACAGCCAATACAACGAGTTGTATATTCATCCCATATCTTAGACTCAACAATTTTGGTTGATAAATTATCTGGTATTTTTACATGAACTTTATTTTCTGTAATAAAGCTTGGAGCTACTTTCTCTTCTTTAAACTTTTCTTCTTTTATAATTTCCTCTAACTTATCCCATCTGCAATCTATTGATGTAAAGTCTTCATCAACTTTTATGTAAGCATCATAATCATCTGTTATATTAGTTTTCATGTCTACGCAAAAACAATTATCAAAGGTTCCGCTGCATCCCATCAGAATGAATTTTGTATTTTCTCTAAGTCTTTTATAATAAAAATCCTCTGGCCCATTATTTAAATAAATTTGATCCATACGTTTTAAAGCATGCAAATCACAGCTTCTTAGGAAAACAATAGCTCCTTTTTTAGGTGCATCTGCTAACTTTACTTCATCCTCAGTAAAATAAAATAAAGTTTGAGTAATAGGTAAAAGTATTTCCTTAAATGAATAATCTGATTTTTTATCAAAAACAATTTCTTCTATTGTTGATATTTCACCATATCTGACTGTATCTGTATCTGAAAAACATCCATCTCCTTTAAATACTTTTGGTGCATAAATTAAGTACTCGTTTGAAAGCTTACTAAAAATAGAATTTATATTTTTAGTAATTATTTGATATCCCATTTTAACACTCCTTTTTCTTTGTTAATTTTTTCACTTTATATGGCATAACATGTTATTTAAATTATTACAATTAGTGTATACTAATATAATAATTAAAACAGAAAATAAACACCGTGATATATATCACGGTGTTTTAAAATAATCGGAAAGTTTTTGTAAATCAGGTATCAAGATTTTTTTGTCCTTATAATGAAATAGCTTTTTATTCTGCAGTATTTTTATAGCTCTTGAAACTGTTTCTCTCTGACTTCCTAGCAAATCTGCAAGATATGTAATACTTATGTTCATATCAATCATAGTTCCATCGTCGCAACTAATTCCATAATCTTTTCCTAGCTTATATATTTTAGCAACAAGCTTCTTTTCTATCTTTATAGACGAAGATGTGTTCTTTAATTGCCTATACATACGTCTAACCTTATTGGATAATGACTCTATAATTTCTTTTGTAAGCTGAAAATCACACTCCATTATCTCTATTAATGTATCCCTATTAATTTCTAATATTTCAGCATCTTCAAAGACTTCACTGTTTATTGATTCTGGAAGATTTTCAATTATAACTTCATTTATTATTTTTCCCTGATCCAAAATAAACATGACTTTTTTCTGTCCATTTTCGTTAATTTTATACATTGATACAGTTCCACTGATCACAACATAAATTATGTTTACATATTCCTTATCTGAAAATATTATATTTCCTGATTTATATTTTTTTATTTTTCCATATTTATGTATTAAAGAAATAGATCTATCTGATACTTCTGAAAAAATCTTCAATTTCCTAAGTTCTTCTTCCTTATACTCCATATATACTCCTTATTAAATTATTAAAATTAATATTAATACTTATGGTATCACATTTATACTAGCTTTAATATATCAGTGTAATATTTCTTTAGATTTAAATCAAAAAATATATTGGTTGAGTTTGTTAATTTGCAAAACCGTGACCTACATCACGGTTTTATAAAGTTAAATATGGTAATCTTATCTAAATAAATATTTATTTGGAGGCGCAATATGAATAACATGGAATTAAAAGGTAGTTCAAAACAAGGTCTTACGGGCGCTACACTCGGCTTTTTTATTGGGTTTGCAGCTGTTGCACTTTATGGTTCTACAGTTACTTTATTTAAACAAAGTTTTGTAGGCATAAATCCAATCTTATTGGCTTTATTAGTGTCAGCGCCATCTCTATCAGGTTCATTACTTAGAATACCATTTGCTGCTTGGGTTGATACTACAGGCGGAAGAAAACCTTTTCTAGCATTACTTATATTATCCATAATTGGAATGTTTGGTCTATATATTGTAATGGCATTTTTCAAAGAAAATTTAAGTCAATATTATTGGGTATTATTTAGTCTTGCACTTTTATCTGGTTGTGGTATAGCTACTTTCTCTGTTGGAGTAAGCCAAACATCTTACTGGTTCCCTCAAAGCAAACAAGGATATGCCGCAGGTATTTATGGTGGTGTAGGAAATTTAGCACCTGGAATATTTATGGTTATAATACCTAATATAGCACTTCCACTTTGGGGTTTATCAGGTTCATATTTAGCCTGGTTAATATTCTTAATTATTGGTACAATAATTTATTACTTTATAGGCCAAAATGCTTGGTATTTTCAACTTATTGAAAAAGGAATAAAAAAAGAAGAAGCAAAAAAAATAGCTTCAAAAGATTATGGGCAAGAATTATTTCCAAATAATAAAATTAGTGAAAGCTTAGGCATGTCAGCTAAGTCATGGAAAACTTGGGCATTAGTTGGAATATATTTTGCAACCTTTGGAGGATTTATGGCACTAACGAGTTGGTTTCCTACATATTGGACAAGTTTATTTAAACTATCTATAAAAACTGCTGGTCTATTAACTGCCCTATACTCAATAATTGCTTCTGTCACTAGAATTTATGCTGGAAAAATAGCAGATAAAAAAGGTGGAGAAACTACAGCAACTTTAGGACTTGTTATAATGCTTGCTGGAGCAGTATGTATGACTTTTAGTTCTTCTATTGAATTTGCTATTGTAGGAATATTACTACTAGCAATTGGTATGGGATCTACTAATGCAGCTGTTTTCAAAATAGTACCAAAGGCAGTACCTCAAGCTATAGGTGGTGCATCAGGTTGGATTGGTGGAATAGGCGCACTTGGTGGTTTTGTAATACCACCACTAATGGCTTCTTTCATAGATAAATCAGGTAAAAATTCAACTGGTTATTCAACAGGATTCGTAGTCTTTATAGTATTAAATATCATTGCTCTTATTATATTAGCATTAATCAATAAAATACAAAAAGAAAATGTAACTCATAAATAAATTACATATAATTATAATTCTTTTTTTAAGCTGAGATTTCTAAAAGTTAGAAATTCTCAGCTTTATTATTTTACCCATTATTAAAAAAATAATTTAATTTCTGCTTTAGGCACAATCAAAAGCATTTGTAACAGCTTTGGGAAGATCTCTAATTAACTTTCCACCTCTAAGTGGTTACATGACACGTCCACTTAAATATTAATGATTATCATATATATACTCTCTAGTCCATGGCAACTCATTATTTACTCCTTTCGTAAATAAGAATTGGTGAAGGTAAACATTACCACAATCAAAAGATGCTGCACAAGCATTTAAATATAGTCTCCACATTCTAATAAATGTTTCATCCTTAATTTTGCTTATTTCAGGCAATGCATTTTCAAAATTTTCTCTCCACATTTGCAAAGTCTTTCTATAATGTCTTCTAAGACTTTCCATGTCAATAAAGTAAAGTTTTTCAGACTCCATATGAGAAACTAATTCATTTACTGATGGTATGTATCCACCCGGAAAAATATATTTATTAATCCATGAATTGGTTCCGCCTTCTTCATTATCTTCTTGGCTTGTTATACAATGAAGCAGAGACACTCCACCATCGATTAATAACTCATTAACTTTAGAAAAATATTCATTAAGATGATCTTTTCCAACATGTTCTATCATACCAACACTAACTACTCTGTCAAATTTTCTATCTTTTATTTGTCTATAGTCCATAAGTTGAACTTCAACAAGATTGCTTAAGTTCTCTTCTTTTATTCTTTCTTGAACTCTAACAAACTGTTCTAAACTTAGTGTTACTCCCATGGCTTTAACTTTATACTTTTTAGCTGCATTAATAATTAATTCACCCCAACCACAGCCTATATCAAGTAAAGTTTCACCTTCTTTTAATGCTAACTTCTTTAAAATATGATTTACTTTATTTTTTTGAGCTTCATATAGAGTATCATCAGTATTTCTAAAATATGCACAAGAATAAGTCATACTTTCATCTAACCATAATTTATAGAAATCATTTCCGATGTCATAATGATAGTGAACATTTTCCTTACTATTTTTTATATTGTTTGAAATTTTTTTAATTATATTTGTATATTTACTATTGCTACGTAGGAAGCTTTCTTTGTTATTGTATATAGATGCAATAACATCTTCAACACTACTACCTTTTATATCCATCTTTTTAGTCATATAAGCTTCACCAAAGGCTATTGAAGGATCACTAAGGATATCAGCTTTAGGAATAATTTCATTAAAAATTATTTCAAATTTAGCCTCTCCTTCTCCATAATTCTCAACTTCTCCATCCCAAAATCTAACCCTACATGGATCAGAAAATAAGTTTTTAAATAATGCTTTATAAAATACTTTATCAATATTCATAATAAATCTCCTTGCTCTTTGTTGTAAATCCTACCATTACAGTATGCATATGAATCTTTTTTTAGAATATGTATTTCTTTTTGATAATATTTTTAACTTCTTCAACAATATTTTGAACTCATTTTCTTTACATATTAAACAAGCCCCTCGAGTTATCTAAACTCAAGGGGCAATTTTCTCATTTTAACTAAAATATATCTTTTGCGGTATAGTTATCGTTTAAATATTTTTATAAATAAATATTGTTTTATTTATAAATGTATTACAATATTTAAATATATAAAGCTAAAAAGAAAACAATATACACCTATAAAAAAAGTGCAAATCCCAACCAATAACTTTTGTGATTTATAGGAAACATGCGGCTTTAAATTGCTAAATAAAGAAAAATTTCTTTATTTATGTTCTGCGAAAGTTGAGTTAGTAAGAAATTATTTTGTCACGATATATTTCTGAACAATCCATTCCTTTTAATCTCTCAATTACTGAACTATCATTCCAGAAGTGCATTGGGTATACTTTATCTGTATCAGTATTTTTCATATAATAATCAAAACCTAAATAAAACATTTCCTCTTGCCTAGGATCTAAAACCACAAAGGCAGCATCAAAATGTCTATCCTTAATTTTTCCTATCTCTTTCTCATACTTTTCTCTCATATTTTCATTGTTACTTTCATCCTTGTGATTCCATGCCCATAAATTAAGGTCGCCTGCATGATAAATTGTCTTACCATCAGCTGTAACAATAAACGCTACCCCTTCATCTGTAGAGTTTAAAGTTTCTATCTTTAAATCTAATGTTTCAAGAATCTGATTGCTTCCGATAAATTCAATATTTTTATAAATCTCATCATCAACACCGTGAGAATTAAAAAATTTCCGTCCAAATTTCCTCTTTATATCCCTTGAAAGAATATATCTAACATTAGGATATCCTTTTAATAGCTGAAAAATTGATACATCAAAATGGTCATGGTGATTATGACTTGAAAATACGTAAATTATTTTCTCTTTATCAAATGCTGGAAGCTCACCTTTAAAATAATCAAACAATAAAATCACATTGTCTAATTCTACTGAAAAACAACTATGTTCAATATATGTAATCTTCATTTGCCTCATCCTTTTTATAGTTTTTATTTTAAAGATTATACCACAAATCAATAGTACTGTTCTGTTTAATCAATATATTCTTGTCCGACCCTCTGCGCTCGTTGCTATAGTTCTGCACTTCTACATGTATAAATAATATCTTACTATTTTGATTTTTTAATCTAACTTCTTAATTTAAATACAATTACTGCATATAGTTCTTTACTAATTCATAACATCTCTTTTTTGTTGAATCTGCTGCCGATAGAGTATACTTAACTGGTTCAAGAGTTCCACCCTTTGCTTTGTCTCCTGAATCTTTTGCATCACTTTCCTTTTTGGATATCCATGCTAATTCTTCTTTTTTTAATTTTTCCATATCACTAGAAGGCAAAGTCTTCTGCAATTCCTTGTAGATTTCATTTAATGCATCATCCCAAAATTTATACTGTGCTCCACTTGTACTTCTCATATCTTTTGTGGTAATTGTATTATTAAAATTATAATCCTTATCTATTTTTGCCTGAATATCATTAAGTTTTTGTGTATAATATTCTTTTTTATCAGTTTTATTAGTAGTTGTATCATTGGTTTTTGACTCTATAGATTTATTGTTGTCATTTTCTTTATCTGATGTGTCTTGTGTAGATCCTAAATTATCCTCTTGTTTTGCTTCTACAGTACTACTGCTATCACTTTCTTGATTAATTGGCTTACTCAAACTACATCCAGCTATAGAAAGTGTACTGGATATAATCATTGTAATAATAATAAGTTTTTTCATTTTTTGCTCCTTTTTTACTATTTATATACTTTTTATCCGCTATTGCTAAACTAATTCTACATTTTGAGTAAATTATGAAAATCTATTCATCTTTCTGAATAATGCGATATTCTAATTTAATATTAAATTTTCAGATATAAATTAGCAACTCTACAAATTGAAATTTGTAGAGCCTCGCATTTAATCAAAGTATTACCACAATATGATATTATAAATCATCATATTTGCCACAAAAAACTGCGCCATTCATTTTTAAATAAGACTTCTCATGTAATAGCGCTTCTTGATGGTATTTGGGATTAGTGTAATTTTTATAATAATATTCTTTTAGTAATTCCAGGTCATTTCTATATTTTTCTACTTCCATAGCACACACTCTAGTCCATAAAAGTCTGTCTATTGATACAATTAAAATATCTTCTTCCTCAATGGCACCTTTTTCAAAAATTTAATGATTTGCATTTCTTCCACTTGTATACCAACTTTCATCAAATTTAAATAATTGTGCAATAAAATCACTTTATTAATACCATGCCGAAAAGCATTCTTTTAAAAATTCTCCTTCTTTTTTCATTTTTTTAACTAAAGAAAGGCAATGATAAATATACATTGAGTTGCATCTATATTCTGAATCTTCTATAATTACATATTCAATTAATTTTTCGTCCTCAAACGTAAATTTAATAATACCGTCCCCACCTCTACATTCAGGTTGAAAATAGTAAATAACAGAATCGTTAATAATCTCTTTTAACCTCATTTTTAACATAGCTGCGCTCCTAAATTTTATAAAATATTATTATTTATTTCGAAAATACTTTTCCAATTTACATTTCTCCTTATATATTACTTGATTCTTATATTACTAATTTTTCTTCTTATTTTCATACATCGGGGAGTTCCTAATATTAATTTCAATTCTCCCATTAATTTCAACATTCTCATTATCAACCCATCTTACTGTTGGTTTATCACCACATCCGCCGTGATAAATATTTCTGCTATTCTTTTCAAATGTATTGAAATATATTCTATAAAGCCTAATATATGTATCTCCTCAAAGTGCTCCTTGATCTGCATCATCTATGTCAACTCTATATTGTCTGTCAAATGAATACTCGCTAGATAATGTCGTATTCTCACCAAAACCTCCTAGTAAAAAATCAAAATAAATTCCTATAACACCTAAAAAGATGCATGATACAGCATACGAACATACACCCAATTGTAGCTGTTTATAAAATCCAATTTTGATTCACCAAATATAACACCTATTATCATTATTAAAAGGTAACTAAACCTTAAAATACTTATTTTCAAATTGACGGGTTTCATATTTCTTTTCCCCTTAAATAAACTATAGTTTTCTTATACATAAAAACTGATTGAAATTGAAGCAAATCATATTAAATTATACCTATAAATAACCAAAACTACTAAATGAAGAAAATCTAAAAATAGCTTTTCCTTGTATATTTGAACCATCTATATATGGATTAATCCACCTTCTGGAATCAACAGAAATTCTTCTATTGTCTGCTAAGAAAAAGTATTTATTGTCTGGCACATCATAAACCCCATTAAAGCTCTCATTATTTATTACATAATTCTCTTTAATATCTTCTCCATTTATATTTACAATACCATCATGTATTTTAATATGATCTCCAGGCAATCCAATAACTCTTTTTATAAGTTCTTCTTTAAATTCATCAGAATAAAACACAATAATATTACCTCTTTCTATATTATTAGTATTATTTATTCTTGTAGTCACTATCTTATCACCTGGATTTATTTTTGTAGCCATCGATTTACCAGGAACATCATATACGTTAAATAATAATGATTTGCTTATTAAGCATAATATTCCTAGTGCTACAACTACAGCTACAACTATCCATATTTTAATATTTTTTTTACTCGTTGGCTTGCAAGTAATATTATTTTCCATCATATTCCTCCTTGTTTTATATATTGTATTTTTATACATATTATAGCATATAGTTATACTTCTTTTCAAACAACTATAAATAGCCGACAATCTAGATGCTCTTGTCCAGATTGTCGGATCATTACTTTATTATACTTCATGTTGTTTATTACACTTCCATAAGTTGTATAACTATATTTTTATATATATTTTAAATTGCTTATTGGTTTTTATTAAGCAATAAGTTCCTTTATTTTTTCAACTATATAATCAGTATTAGTCCAATGAATATAGTGACTAGAATTATAAAGTGTTTTCTGGGAACTATAATTTGACCAATTTAATAATTCCTTCTGAGTTTTCTCCCAACTTTGTCCACTATCAGAGGATATGATAACTAACGGAATATTATTAAGAGGCCCATTCTTTATTACTTCCCTAGCATTTTCATTTATATTTTTAATATACTTTAAATTACTTGTATTCCCAAGATATTTATAATACATTGCTGTATCTATCTTCTTTATATCACTTGGTAACTCATTATTACGTAAATTTTCACCAAGCAAGGGGAGTTTAATGCTTAAATTCCCAAGTGCTCTTGCAATTCCTGTTACCCTCAATCCAGCACTAAAACGATTTAATATATATGATTTTATCTCAGAGTCATTTGCATAAAATTCTGGACTTCCTCCATCTAACAATACAATTCCTTTAACTTCAGTAGGATATTTTTGTGCAAAGCGGATTACTTCCAGGGAAGCCAATGAATGTCCCACTAATATATAAGGCGATGATTGTCCTGATTTTTCAAGTAGTTCATGTAATTCTTCAGATAATACATCTATAGTTCTAGGTATATCAGTTTTTTCATTCCATCCAAATCCGGCGTTATCAAAACTTACTGTTCTTGCATACGGATGCAGTTCCCTTTGCAATCTGTAAAAATCAGTAAACGAACTTGGTGTTCCTGATCCTGCCACAAAGACAACAGTATTTCTTCCACTTCCTGTAGAATGTATATACATATTGTGATTATTAATATCGAATACTTCTCCATGAGATAATAATATATTTGTTTCTTTTTCAACCATTATTCTTTGCCATATTGTTCCAATTAAAAGCATTATTATAATTGTAGTGATAACTCGTTTTATTCTTAATTTTCTTTTACTTATACCTTCTTTTAATTCTTTCATATGGCTCTCCTTTAGTAAATCCAAACTTTAGCATTGCATAACCACTTATACTTAAACTATTAGAATTATGTAACAGTGTAAATTGGAATTTATGGTTCTAATTCTTTAAAGAAAAAACGTAATGCCATTACTGTTTTAGATATTTTATATTTACTTTATAAAGATACTAACTTAGGATTTTCCACTAAATCACTAACTTCTTTTTCACAACTCCAGACATCAATGCAATTGTTTCTGCCGAAATACTATGATATTCTAATAAAACTTGCAAAAATGCTCCAATTTTAAAATCTGCATCATCTTTTCCACTAAGTTCAAGCATAACAATTAAATCATACATCTTAGAAAAATCTTTAGAATTTTCAAATAGCTTTTTTTCATCATGGCTTAAAATAACTTCTTTTTTTACATCTAATAATTTTGAAAGTGCATCTATATTAAATTTATATTTTTCAATCAATAGCTGCAATGTTTCCATCATATCTTTTATAGTTATAACTTACACATCTTGCACATCTTTCATATTGATCACCTTTCTTACAAACTACTATTTACCCTTTAGTAAATTATAACATATCTTTCAAATATACTACTATTCGATTCTCGAAAATGGTTGAGTCAAGTAAAAGTTGGCAAGAATTTTATTTAAATTATTATCCATTATTTTACATTGCATTTTTAAAATTTCCCTACCCATACTGTATATTTAACTATAACTAATATCACTAAATGATTTTAATCCACATAAATCACGTACTATTTTTCTACCTAACGTTGCGGCAGCTCCGCTATACGGAATTTGTGCACTATTGCACTTATATGCCTTACACTTATTAGATTCTTTATTCGCTTGAAATACTGTTAATGGTAGTTTTGCAACTACTGTATCAATAACATCATCAGAAATAATATTTCTGTAGATTTTATCTACAGTATCAAACAACCTATTACTAAATTTTTCAGATAATATTTTAGATAAATTATCTGCACCATTAATAGACCAGCTCATTTTTCTGCCCTTCATTCTTTGAGCTAATACATCACAAATATTATGTTCCATTGTGCCTAGATTCTTGTATTCCATGCCTTCCGGCGCCGTAGGCATGTTTATGTCACTTCTTAATTTATACGGTATTAATCCATCTCTATTGTGAACAAAGTAATCATATAATTCAGTAAGCTTCTTAAATGCAATATCTTTTTCGTTTGTAAGTATCATCATATTTACAATAGTTTCTAGACCTTCATCAATTTTACCTTCTCTAAATAGTTTTAGTAATTGCTTTTGAGCTCTTTTATCACTTACCTTACGTATAATCGCTTGGCCTACATGAAATGGATCTAGCTGAAAATGAATGTCTTCATCCTCACAAGTTGCTTTAATCCAATTTGCTCCATCACCGTTTAATATTCTAGTTTGAATTTCATCTACATTGTATTTTTCTGAAATTGTTGCGCTAGCAAGCTTTTTAAAGTGATTGGAATTGCTAAAGCTTGCACAAACAGTTTTATCAACAACCACATATTCTTTTTTGCTCCCTGGGCGTAAAGTCCAGCCAGTATATGATACTGCTAGTTTTAACTCTTTCTTTTTATTTTTCCCTTTTGGTCTATCATTACCTTGAAGATAGAGCCAAACTCCATCTTGCTCCTGAAACAATACTGGTACTTCCTTTTCGCCTTTTAATGCACCTTTGTCATTTAACTCAATTTTACGATTTTCTATTTCTTTAATCTTTTCCCCAAGTGTTTGAACTATGTTCCAAACGCCTTGAGCACTAATATCTTGATTACACATAGTTTTAATATTCTCAGATGTCTTTCTAAAAGAAACCTCCGTCACGTTAGTTAAAATAGTTTCTACGAGATTTATAGACACATTTCCTAAAGTGTCCATCCCTAAATACTCATCCAAAAGGTACTTAGTTGCTTTCTTACCATCTTCAAGTTTAAATTCATAAATGCGCCTAGAATACTCTACGTTCCCCATAATAGTCCTCAAACAAGTTTGCTTACGACCTTTATTACGGTAAACCTTGCTATCTCTTTCATTAAGTAGTTTTTCATCTAAAAATTCTAATATACTTTTTAAAGCATTACAAGCTTCGTCACAAGCATATTTATAAATTCTTTTCTCTAACTCCTTGAAAGTCATTCCTTTATCATTTAAACTTAATTCATACATAAATATAACTCCATTCTATTTAGTCTTAGCAACTTAATTATAATGGATAATTTATGTATTTGGGAGATGCTTTCGCATCTCCTTTTACTATTTATACAGTTTTTATTACTGTTTCTGCCTACTAAAATTATACTCTAACCTCGAAAATTTTATTAAACCGCAACTTAAAATACATAAATTATAGTATAATCTTTAGTAATAAAAGCTAAACAAACTGCATTTGCTAATTAAAACAATCTCCCACATTTAAAAAGGGGCTGTTGCAAAACTAACGTAGTTAGTTTTGTGGCAGCTCATTTTTTTATAAAAAAAATAAAAAATGTGAATTCAAAAGAATTCACATTTTTAGTATAATTAAATTATGTTAAAAACCAAATTATACAATAAAAATTATAATCAATTTAATGATAATTATCAACTTATATTACCATTAAATTTAGAAAACTTAATACCAGAAGATGATTCAGTCCGCTTGCTAAGCCATATATTGGAGGGATTAAATTATACAAAGTTGTATCAGGCGTACTCTTCCGTTGGAAGAAAACCGGCAGTGGAACCAAAAATCATGTTCAAAATAGTATCGTATGCTTATTCTCAAAATGTTTATTCTAGTAGAAAAATAGAGAAAGCATGCAAAAGAGATATAAATTTCAAGTGGCTACTTCAAGGCTATAAAGCACCTGATCATGCTACCATTAGTAGATTCCGTAAAGAATATCTTTCAAATGAAGTAATTGAAGATTTATTTTATCAACAAGTTAAATATCTAGCAGCTCAAAATGAAATATTATTTGAAAATGTATTTATTGATGGTACTAAAATCGAAGCGAATGCCAATCGTTATACTTTTGTTTGGAAGAAATCCATTTATAAAAATGAGGCAAAAATGTTTGATAAGATTCTTACTCTTGCTGAAAATATCAATCTTGAAGAATCGAGAGACTTTATTGCTAAAAAAGAAACATTGATAGATGATATTGATAAAATTCTCGAATGGCTTTTATATGAAAAAGATAAAAGAAACATAGAGTTTGTTCACGGTATTGGTAAAAGAAAAACTGCAATTCAGAAATGGATAGAGCAACTATTTGAATATAAAGAAAGACAAGAAAAATATAATTTCAGTAAAAACATATTATCAAAAAGAAATAGTTATTCTAAAACTGATACAGATGCAACTTTTATGCGTATGAAAGATGACCATATGAGAAATGGTCAATTGAAACCTGCATATAATGCACAAATCGCAGTTGAAAGTGAATACGTAACCGGGGTCGGAATATTTGATGATAGAAATGATATAGCAACATTAATACCTATGCTTAATAATATGGTAAGCGTAAAAAAATTAACGGATAGATAAATGTAAGTCTCTATTGTTAAAATTAACATAGATTTTAACAATGGAGGTTTATTTACATGAATAATAATGAGAAGATAAATTGGAGAGAAATTGTTGCTACCTTTTCTTCTTACGAAGGAACGTTAGGAACTTTCTGCAATGCAAATCACATTACTAAAAGTCAATTTCATTACTATAAAAAGAAATTCAAGAATGAAGATAATAATTTACAGTTTCATGCAATTTCAATGAGAGAAGAAAAAGTAACAACTGAAGTCACCGTAGTTCCAGCTGATAGACCTAATATAATAATAGAAATAGGAGCCGCTAAAATATATGTACCGGCTAATGAAATAGCTATTTTGAGTAAGTTGCTTAAGGATTTGATTACAAATGTTTAATCTTAATAAAGTTAATACAGTTTATCTTGCATGTGGAATAACAGATTTGAGAAAAAGTATTGATGGACTAGTAGTGATTGTGCAAACGCAGCTAAAGTTGGATCCGTTTGAAAAAGCCTTGTTTGTTTTTTGCAATAGGCAAATGAATAAAATTAAGATACTTCACTTTGATGAAGGATTCTGGCTGTACTATTTCCGACTTGAAAATAGTAAATTGAAATGGCCGATGACTCCAGACGAAGCTCTTAAAATCAACAAAGAGGAATTGAAATGGTTGCTTATGGGATATGAAGTTAGAACTAAGTCTAAATTTAAGCCAATTGAAGTAAGAAATAGCTTTTAAAACAAATATCGCTGTAAACCCTTAATTTTGAACTTTTACAAGTTTCGGAATTGAGGGTTTTGTGGTAAAATACCCCTATATTTGTTGTGAGGTATAGGGATGGATATTTTAGATTTAGAAGATCAACTTGATAAAAAAACAAAATTATTGATTTCTAAAATGGAAAAAGACATTGAATCAAAAGATAAGGAAATTGATGATTTAAAAAAGGAATTGGCTTTTCTTAAAGGACAGCTCCTTAATAAAAACAGAAAAATTTTTGGACAATCTAGTGAACAAGTTGATTCAAGACAGCTCTCACTTTTTAATGATGCTGAAAAAAACAGTGATATTAAAATAGATGAGCCTTCCATTGAAGAAATTACATATACAAGAAAAAAATCATCTTCTCATTTAGGAAAGAAAGATAATCTATCCGGCCTAGATAGAGTTACAATTGAGCATAAACTTGCTGACTCTGAAACATTTTGCGATAAATGTGGGAATGATTTAATTATAATCGGTAAAAAATCAAAAGAAATTTTAAAATATAAGCCAGCAGAACTTTACATAGAAGAACATATTTCATATACATATGCTTGCAAAAATTGCGAAGCGGATGCTGATAAAGCCAATATAATTTCTGCAAAAATTCCAAATACTTTCTTATATAAAAGTATGGCTTCAAATGAATTATTAGCTCATGTTGTGAGCATGAAATATCAATATGCAATGCCATTATATAGAATGGAATCATATTTTAAGATGATGAATGTTAATCTTTCAAGACAGACATTATCCAACTGGATAATAAGTTGTGCAAATGAACTTCAGCCTGTTTTTCATTATATGAAAGAGGAACTCTTAAGAAGAAATTATATCCACGCCGATGAAACTTATGTGAAGGTTATTGAGGAAAATGGAAAAGACTCCAACTCAAAAAGGTTCATGTGGCTATATCGCTCCGGAGGCATAGAGAACCATATAATTTTATATGATTATCAGAAAACAAGATCTGGTTCTTGTGCTGAAGAATTTCTTGAAGGTTTCTCTGGATATCTTCAAACAGATGGATATGATGGCTATAATAAAGTTAAGAATATAAAAAGACTATATTGTATGGCCCATATTCGAAGAAAATTCTTTGATATAATATCAACCTTAAACCCCGAAGCTCTAAAGCAGTCTCACGCAATAGAAGGGTTTAATTATTGTGAGCGACTTTATAAAGTTGAAAAAGATCTAAGGGAACAATATATATGTAGTGATGATTATTATGGTGATCGACATGCAATAAGGCTCAAGAGATCTGCACCCATTCTTAATAAATTTCAAGAATATGTAGATAATGAAATTGTTAATGCTCTTCCTAAAAGTCCTTTAGGTAAAGCTCTTGCATATGCTCAAAAGTTGTTGCCATATATGAGAACTTTCTTGACAAATGGATGTCTTGAAATTGATAATAATGCAGCTGAAAGAGCTATAAAACCATTTGTAATTGGCAGAAAAAACTGGATGTTCTCCAAGACAGTAAAAGGCGCAAAATCAAGTGCATTACTTTATAGTATTACTGAAACGGCTAAAGCCAATGGCTTAGCAGTGGAAAAGTATTTAGTATATTTATTTGAAATGTTTGCAAATTCAGAAGTTAAGGAAATGGACATACTAGAAAAATGTATGCCATGGTCTGAAAGCATTCCAGATGAACTGCGCGTTAAGACTACCAAATAATTATTTCTATATAAAATTATACCCAACAGAGAATATAAGTTTTTCTGTTGGGTTTATTTTATCACTTAAATTATACTACCGCTACGCGTCGATTCTTTGACGCTTACATAATATGCAAGAAAAAATTGGGTATAAATATCTTAATGTAATTGCAGATTCTGGTTACGAAAGTGAGGAGAACTATTTATTTTTAGAATCTAACAATCAAACTCCGTATATAAAACCACAAACTTATGAAAAGTGGAAAAAAAGAAGTTTTAAAAATGATATTAGTAAACGTGAAAACATGAAATATGATGCAGAATCAGATTTATATATTTGCCATAATGGTAGAAAGTTGATTCCGACCTCTATTATTAATAGAAAATCCGCCAGTGGATACAAATCAGAGGCTACTATCTATGAGTGTGAAAGTTGTAATAACTGTGCTCATAAATCGAAGTGCACGAAAGCAAAAGGAAATAGAAAGATGCAAGTTTCAAAAACTTTTGTGGAAAAGCGTGAAATATCTTATAGAAATATCACAACTGAATTTGGAACTAAATTAAGAATGAACAGATCTATTCAGGTCGAAGGAGCATTTGGAGTTCTAAAAAGTGATTATGAATTCAATAGATTTTTAACACGTGGAAAAAATAGTGTTAAAACTGAATTTATTTTGCTTTGTTTTGGCTACAACATTAACAAATTGCATTCAAAAATACAAAATGAAAGAACCCAAAATCATCTTCCTGAATTAAAATCTACTGCCTAATTATGGAATAAAATAAGTAGGCTTATTTGAGTGCGCTTGAAATTCAGAAATCTCCCCAAAATTGATTTGATATTTCAATTTTGGGGAGATTTCTTTCTTTGAATCGAAAAGGAGCATCGCTCCTGATCGAAAATCAATCATTTTGCGACACTCCCTTTTATTTTAAAATATACTTCCAAACCTCTTATCACATGTCCTTAAGTCTTCATTATAATTTTCAACATTTTCATTCAAACTTTTCACTTTCATCACATCATTACTTGTTGATGAATGAACATTTAACAATTTAGTTCTAATGTCATATTTTTAATCTACTAATGGAAACCATCCTGCTGTATTTACTATAACATTCCAAAGAGGAGTTGGTATATCTAAAATTTTCTCATCTTTTTTGCTTAGAGTAGTCCTTATCTCAGAGTATTTTTCATTATAGACTTTAGTCATCCATTCAGGTTCCATAATTATTTCTCTACCTAGCGCTATAAAGTCTGCTCCACTTTTTAGTGCTTTTATAGCGTCTTCAGGAGTACTAATAGAACCAACTCCTATAAAAGGTACTCTTCCATTTATTGTTTTAAGAATTTTAAGAACAATAGGATCTTTATCTTCTAAGTCACGAATAGAAGTTTGCCAAAAATTATTTAAAGATGCATGTAAATAACTTAAACCTTGATTAGCTAGTACATCTACAAGCTTAATAGTATCTTGTAAAGTAATTCCTGGATTTTCTATTTCTTCTGGTGAAAAACGATAACCTATTATAAAATTATCTTTACCTTGTTCTTTTACTACTTTTTTCACTTCATTTATAACAGCTAGGGAAAAATTCATTCTTTTATCTATACTTCCACCCCATGTATCCTGTCTACGATTAGAATGAGGTGAAAAAAATTGTTGTATTAAATAAGTATTAGCTCCATGTATTTCTACACCATCAAAACCAGCATCAATAGCTCTTTTAGCTGTTTTACCAAAATCTTTAATAGTATCCTCAATTTCTTTTTCTGTCATTTCTCTTGGAGTAATAGCATCTGGTCTTTCTGCTGGAATTGCACTAGCGCTTATAGTATCTCCGTTAGGTATTTCATTTGAAAGTGCCATTCTACCTGCGTGAACCATCTGTAATATAGCTATTGCACCTTCTGACTTTATAGTATCTGCTAAGCTTTTTAAGCTTGGAATAAATTCATCGGAATAAGCTGCAAATTGTCCAGGAAATCCCTTCCCTGACTCACTTACATAAGTAGTGGCTGTAATAACGATACCTGTATTTTTAGATCTTGCCTTATAGTAATTCAACTCTTCTTGTGAAACTGTACCATCTAAGTTTCCTGAAAAAGTAGTCATAGGTGCCATAACGATTGGATTTTTTACTGTTATACCTCCCAAAACCTTAGACTTACTTAACTCTGTGTTTGCTAATTTCATTACTAATTTTTCTTTTAATGATTTTATACCTTCTGGTGTATGTGTTGATAAATAAACTGTATCATTTTCTTTTATAAACTTTCTAACTTTTTCTAATGTTTCCTTTGCTAAATCCTTATTTTCAAATACCACTGATAATTCATTTCTTCTTAAAGCTTCATCTGTATAAGTTACATCTCCATGAATCATATAAAATAATCCTTCAACTTCTACAACAACAATTGAATTTCCCTCAGTATGTCCATAAGCAGGTAACATAGTAATTCCTTCAGTTATTTTTTCACTTTGAGAAAAGTTTTTATATTTACCATTTTGAAAATTAACTCTAATTATATTTTCACCTTGTAAATTCATAGCATCTGCTTCTATTTGAGAAATATAAATTTTAGCATTTTTGAATAATCTAAGTTCTCCACTATGATCAGGATGCTTATGTGTTACAACAACTTTATCTATATCCTCTATTTTGTATCCTGCATTTTGCACAGCAGTTGCAAAATCTGCAACCTTCTCTCCCATATATAGCTTTTGATTTGGCTCTCTCTTAAATTCAGGTGTTTCTACTGGTAATCCTGTATCAACTAAAATAACTTCTTTCCCTGTATCTATTAAATAGTTTTGTAAACTAGCTGGATATGTTTTATTCATATCTAACTTTTCTTTTTCCATTGACCCTCCTAGTGCAAAATCCTCTTTCATTTCCCCATTTTTATAAAATTCTAAAGCAATAATTTTCATTTATAATTCCTCCTAATCATATTTTTTATAATTGGCTTTCCGACATGTTATGTTTATTATTTGATCTTCTTATTATTTTTGTTATGCATCAATTAATTTTATTAATATAGCATCTAATTTTACCTTTAAATCAGTAATTTCTTCTTCGGTAATTCCAGTTTTAGAAATAATTTCTTCTGGAATTTTTAATGCTTTTTCTTTCATTTCAATTCCTTTTTCTGTTAACTTAATATAAACATTTCTTTCATCGTTTTTATCGCGTCTTCTTTCAATTAACCCTACATTCTCTATTTTTTTTAGTAAAGGCGTAAGTGTATTTGATGCCAATAGTAACTTGCTGCCAAGATCCTTAACTAGAATATCATCTTCTTCCCATAGCACTAACAATGTAATATATTGGGTATATGTTATGTTAAATTCATCTAATATAGGCTTATAAAGTCTTATTAATTCCTTGGAACACGCGTATAATGAAAAACATGCTTGATTTTTTAACTTTAAACTATCATACTTCATATTCTCATATTTCATCCTCTTCTCGTAAGATTTAATCGTGCGCGATTTGATTGTTGTATTGACTATATCATATATAATTATAAGTTTCAATATATTTTTTTAGCGTGATTAGCGCATAAACACCTATAGCATTATATCAATTTAGCTCGTTTTATTTCTAGCTAGATCAGTATCATGTGTAATTTTTTTCATCCAAATGTTCACATTTCTTTTTATTGTTTTAAATCCCATAAAATCATCCTCCTGCATACTAACCTATTTAATAACATTATAATATTTAAAATTATTAAGTTCAGTAACATTTTATACCTAAAAAAGTTTATTGCATAAAGGGATATTTGATTCCTAATATTCTGAATCAAATATCCCTTTCATTATTCCTAAAGTTTAATTTTACAATAACACAAATTTTATATTTATAGAAGATATCTTTTATTGCTTTGTAATTCCTATTCTCGTTAAATACTTATAATCTTTCCAACATCTCATAACTCAAGGTACGAAATACCTGACAATAATTTTGAAATCCATTCTGCCCGATAATATAAATATTTGGCATATAGTCCATTCTTGTTTTTGAATACATAATACGTTCCAAGCCATTATCTACAGCTGTATGATTGCTTAAAGCAACATCTACTTTTTTACGTATTGCTTCACATATAAAGTAATCCAATGACTTGAGATATTGTTTCACTTCATTCTTTGTCCACGGTGGTGTCGTACCACCCCATAATGCTGCCATATGGATTTCTCCATCTTCTTTTACAGGGAATATGTAACTTAATCCTCCCGGAGTATGACCAGGTGTACCGTATACATATATTGTTTTATCACCTAATGTTATAGTATTACCATCCTGAATATAAGCATCAATTTTGTAATCTTTCCACGTTTCCGGTCTATCAGGTTTTGTTGGATGCTCTTTCCAAAAAATATCATCTACTTCTGAAAGATATGTATCAACATTATATTTTTCAACAAACCATCTCCCACATCCTGTATGATCAACATGTCCATGCGTCAAAACCAGTTTTTTTATTGTATCAGGATTCCACCCTACATCTTTAATCGCACCTACTATTGCCTCAAAAGCTTTTTTCACTGGCCAAATAGCATCTATTACTATCAACCCATCACTTGTCTTTAATACAAAACAATTTGTTTGTTTTTGTGCAACAATTAGCAAATCGTCAAAAATCTTAGCATGAGTAAAAAATGACATATCCTCCATTGCCTTGATTGTTTCTTTTGTAATAACTGGTTTATTTAATCTTTTCATTTAATATACACTCCTCTGTACAATATTAATTTTATAGTTGCACAGAGGATAAGCGATTCTTTGGATGCATACGTAAAAATATTTTCATGATTTCACCTTCTCCACAAATTACTATTTTTATTACTCAACCTTAAATTGGAATTTATCCGCTTCACATTATACTCATAATATCTTCTTAACAGAGAATAGAAAATGAGGCACATCAATGCCCCGATAATGCTTGATAAACTTAGCAATACAAGTCATTCCATTTCGTATTGCTACATTTTGTGAAGGTATATTTGTATCTCTAATAATAGAATATACTTCTTTAGCATTCAGTTTATCAAAGGCATATTCTTTACAGGCGATTGCGGCTTCACTTGCATATCCGTGATGCCAGTGTTCTTTTTGAAAAAGATAACCGACTTCCATTATCTTGTTACTATTGTAATCTTGCATTGTCAATCCACATTGTCCTATCACTGTACCCGTTTCTTTCAGAACAACCGCCCATAACCCAAAGCCATGTTCTTTATAACGTTCTAATTGTCTGTCAAGCCATCCTTGAACCTCATCACTACTAAATGCACCCTCATATGCATACATTACATCATCATCCTGTAAAATTTTACAAAGAGCCGAAAAATCTGCTTGTGTCATTTCTCTTAAAGCTAATCTTTGAGTTTCTAATCCCATGCTATTACCTCCTATAATTGCTTCAATTATTTTTATTATTTTGATCATTAAGTTGATGAATAATCTTATTTAACTTTTCAACTATAATACAAGTGCAAACAATAATAACACCACATAAAGTCACTACACCAGCATAAGTAAATGTATTTGGAAATATTTTCTCAAATATCAACATTAAAAGAAAATTAAAAATATAAAAGCTAATCATTGCCACAATTCCGTAAAAAACTTTATCCATATGAAAACACCATCTCCTCACAATAATTTACTATTCTGCATTAATTATAGCATATTTTGTAAAAATCGCATTATCTACAAATTAAGTATAAAAAATATTGCAAATACATTTTTTCCATGGATAGCACGATATTCTAATTTAGTATTGAATTTTTTAGATATCAATAATATATAAAAAAAAGTCCTATATCTCATTAATAAATTGGAATTTGTTAAGAAACTCCTTTCTTATAATTTATCTTTTTCAAAACTTGTGTTTTACCAAAAGAAGAATACAATTTTCTTGTTTTTTCCTCCCATGCAGATATTGAAAGTTCTTTCACACCTTTGCTTATTCCTCTTTTAATACATTCAGAAATTACTATTTTGGCAAATCCTCTATTATCATATTCCTTTTTTGTAGCAACAACCTCTACTTCCATAAACTGATTGTTTTTATCTAAGAGACCCATACAGGTTGAAACTGGTTCACCATTTTCATTCAGTAACAACACACAAAATTCGGGAAGTATTATAGGATTTTTCCTTGCATATTTGTATGCGTGGTCAAGTATTTCATCATAAATACCATTAGGATTAAATGCATAGAATCTTAAAAGTTCTGCCTTATCTTCATCTAAATACTCTTTTTGAGATGTTAAAACGAACTCATTTGGTATTGTTATATTTGGTATAACAATATCATCTGAACTGTAAGTACATGTGACATCAGCATCACCAGAACAAATGAATCCGTTTCTTTCAAGAATATATTTTTGATACTCATCATTCACAGGGAGGGTTATAACATACGATTTATTAAAGTTTCCACCTTCTAACAAAAATTCAGTCATTGACTGTAATAGTTCTTTCTCTTTCTTAGAAAGAATATAATAACTTTCTCCAAAATTTTCAGTTATAATTATCCCACATAATTCATTAGAATCATCAAAAAATAACTCTGACTGTTTTTCAAATAGTGAATCAATTTGACTTTCTTTACTCCATCTACCATATTTCCATCCAAACAATCTACCTAATGACCAATCACACAAATGTAAACTATTCAAGTATGAAACCAATACGTACATCTTATTGAAGTCATCAGATTTTTCTATATACGTTCTATGATAATACATCTCTACCTCACCTCTTATGAATGTTGTTCTTGTCCATATCAACCGAAATGGCATAACCAACTTCGCCAGCACCTATAATGTTAGTTCTGTTATTACGATCCTTTTTCATACCGTTTCCCTCCATTAATATCAGTTTAAAATTTATTTCATAAAAATTAAATTTGAATAAATACTGTTTTCTGGTTCACCATTTTTAATGTATTCTGCTGAAACAGTTTTTCTATAAAAATTCTCTGCTTCACTAACCCATCCTATAATCGAGTTGGTCATAACTATTTTGTAAATAGCATACTGCTTAATTATCATTTAATCTAACTTCTTAATTTAAATACAATTACTGCATATAGTTATTTACTAATTCATAACATCTCTTTTTTGTTGAATCTGCTAATGATAGAGAATGATTAACTGGTTCAAGAGTTCCACCTTTTGCTTCGTCTGCTGCATTTTTTGCATCACTTTCTTTTTGAGATATCCATGCTAATTCTTCTTTTTTTAATTTTTCCATATCACTAGAAGGCAAAGTCTTCTGCAATTCCTTGTAGATTTCATTTAATGCATCATCCCAAAATTTATACTGTGCTCCACTTGAATTTCTCATATCTTTTGTGGTAATTGTATCATTGAAATTATAATCCTTATCTATTTTTGTTTGAATATCATTAAGTTTTTGTGTGTAATAATCTTTTTTATCAGTTTTATTAGTAGTTGTATCGTTAGTTTTTTGATTTGCATCCTTGGTTTTTGACTCTTTAGATTCATTGTTGTTATTTTCTTTATCTGATGTGTCTTGTGTAGACCCTAAACTATCTTCTTGTTTTGCTTCTACAGTACTACCGCTATCACTTTCTTGATTAATTGGCTTACTTAAACTACATCCAACTATAGAAAGTGTACTGGATATAATCATTACAATAATAATAAGTTTTTTCATTTTTTGTTCCTTTCTTACATTTACATAATTTTTATCTACTATTGATGCACTAATTCTACATTTTGAGTAGATTATATGAATAATTAGAATTTGAAAGTAATACACTTAATACCTTGGTTAGATACAATATTTGAAATTATTCCACTTTACTTATTTTATTTTCTCTCCAAATTCCTCTAAGCTCTCAGCCCTCGCCGCAATTTTAGTCCAAAACTTTAATACATCAATATTATCTTGTTCATTTATAAGATCAATTAAATTCTGTGGCACATTTTAGAGTTCGCTTAAACTATCTATTATAGTTTCTTTTAATACTTTTATCCCCCCTCTTATTATATCTATTGAAATCCCTGTGCTCTATGCTACAATTTCTTTCTTAGCCAATTTGCCAATGTCTTCATGTAATATATTCACTTTCTTCAGGTATATATTGACCTGTAATCTCTACCGCATTACCGTCTGGGTGTGCAACTTGAAAATAATAATATGGCATTACATTATTTACATATTTAACCTTAGTCACTAAATCGCTTATATTTAGATTTATTATTCTTTCTCGCTCTTTTTCTAAATCTTCAACCCAAAAATTTAATACAAACTTATTGGTGTTTTTTGCCTCTGCTATAGCAACAAGGTTATCAAATTTATCAACATATTGTCCCTTATGT
Source organism: Clostridium gelidum (assembly GCF_019977655.1). NCBI lineage: Bacteria > Bacillati > Bacillota > Clostridia > Eubacteriales > Clostridiaceae > Clostridium > Clostridium gelidum. The sequence goes on along the minus strand of NZ_AP024849.1, from coordinate 2,807,717 downwards.
ATTGTTAATTTAGGATTTTGATTATCAAATGAAATATGAAATACCAGTTTATAACTATATATCTATTTTTAATTGCTTATGGTTTCTTATTATCAATATCATTATTTTTGCTAATTTATGTTTCTCGTATTTAAAAATATTTCTTCAACTCATCAATTGAATTTATCTCAAATATTTCTGTTCCTATAACTTCTATTACATCTTGCGGCAGCATCATTATCTTCTTTTTATATTCTTCTAATGCTTTATGCCTTCTACATCCCATGGTATCGGCTTGTATTTCAGAAAATATTTCTTGTAATATTCCAGCATGAATTTTTTATACAGTCTATGCATTTAATTGCATTTTAATTAACAAATGTACTACGCAATTCTATTTTTGCCAATTTATAAAGATTAATCATACAAATACATTATATATTGGAAATAACATTAATCCAATATATAATAAACACTTCTTCCTTATATGTTTAGACGCATAACTCATATGTAAAACTCCATTCATGGACATTATACTTATAAGCTCATATTTTTTATCCTTATGCAGGTTCAAATGGCTTGAACTATTTGAAAATGATAAAGAATCAGTAAAAGTTAAGAATTTTATGGTTCAATGCAATGTAGCCTATGCTTACACAAAAACAGCAGACTCTAGAGAAAGAGAGACAATATTTGTATAAATATATACATTATGTTAAAATAAATGTTATAATTAGATCATAAATTAACTATAATTTACTGCACAATTGTAGCATTATCATGAATTGTCTATAGGGGGGGGATTTAAATGTATAATCATGCACGAAAAGATTATATCTGTCCATTTTGTTTAGTTGTTGGGGGTGTTGAAAACGAACATGTGCTGACTAAACAAGCAGACATTGTGTATACGGATAATTACATAACGGCGTTCATTAGTGCAGGCCAGTATAAGAATAATAAGGGTAATGTAATTATTATTCCTAATAGTCATTTTGAGAATATTTATGATTTACCTGATGAAATTTCTGCAATGATTCATAAATTAGAAAGGAAAATTGCTATTGCACTTAAAGAGGTTTACAAGTGTGATGGAGTATCTTCAAGGCAACATAATGAACCTTGTGGAAATCAGGATGTTTGGCATTATCACTTGCATGTGTTTCCAAGATATAATGATGATAATTTGTATTTAACTGACAGAGAGTCATCAAAACCAGAAGAACGAATTGAGTATGCCAATAGGTTGAAAATTTATTTTAAAAACATTGATAAAGATAGCCTGTAAATCTAAATGAACAATTACACAATTTTAAAAAAGGCAGATTAAGGGAAGTCAAAATGGCTTCCCTTAAAAATTCATATATTTTCAACACTATTCTAAAACATAGCCATTTTTAAATATTCATATAAAACTTTACTTATATGAACACATTTTAATAGATAAATATGTATAAAGAAAACTATTAAAATATAAAAATAGTTAAATATTTATAGGAAACATCAGAATTTAGCTATTATGATATAATTTTGACCTTCTTATTTTTTTAGTTTCTAAAAGTATGAGAATGCTCTCCTGTGAATTAATAATAATCTTCTCGTCACTCATATTATTAATGTATTTATGAGTAATTTCTAAAAATTATTATTATCACAATGGTGGCGTGAAAAAAAGCAATTAACATTTATAATTTAATGTTATTACCTTTTAATTAATATTGTTCATCCCATCATTAAATTTTAAAGTATTTATATTAGCCATGAGAATCTCATTATAAATCACTTTATATTTTATCTGTCACAATTAGAAATTGTTTTTTTTATTTCATCCCAAGAAATCGGAGTGTAATTAATTCTTTCTACACATGCGCAAAATGAATGTTTTGAATAATCAACATACATCTCATTTCCATGTACATGTCCATAAATATTTGCATATGGCATATTTTTGTTTAAATATAATGGTTTATGAGAAACCATCCAAAATTCATCTAAAATTATAGGATATTCAGATACCTTATCAAATCCACAATCATAATAATACTTTTCTAAGTTATCATCATGATTACCCATAATCAGTATCTTTGTTCCTTTTAACTTATTACATATCTCTGTAGTTTTTTTGCATATTGTATAAAGAAAAATCACCAATCATAAAAACCTTATCCTCATCAGTTACAACATAATTCGTAAGCGTCAAAGAATCGACGCGTAGCGGTAGTATAATTTAAGTGATAAAATAAACCCAACAGAAAAACTTATATTCTCTGTTGGGTATAATTTTATATAGAAATAATTATTTGGTAGTCTTAACGCGCAGTTCATCTGGAATGCTTTCAGACCATGGCATACATTTTTCTAGTATGTCCATTTCCTTAACTTCTGAATTTGCAAACATTTCAAATAAATATACTAAATACTTTTCCACTGCTAAGCCATTGGCTTTAGCCGTTTCAGTAATACTATAAAGTAATGCACTTGATTTTGCGCCTTTTACTGTCTTGGAGAACATCCAGTTTTTTCTGCCAATTACAAATGGTTTTATAGCTCTTTCAGCTGCATTATTATCAATTTCAAGACATCCATTTGTCAAGAAAGTTCTCATATATGGCAACAACTTTTGAGCATATGCAAGAGCTTTACCTAAAGGACTTTTAGGAAGAGCATTAACAATTTCATTATCTACATATTCTTGAAATTTATTAAGAATGGGTGCAGATCTCTTGAGCCTTATTGCATGTCGATCACCATAATAATCATCACTACATATATATTGTTCCCTTAGATCTTTTTCAACTTTATAAAGTCGCTCACAATAATTAAACCCTTCTATTGCGTGAGACTGCTTTAGAGCTTCGGGGTTTAAGGTTGATATTATATCAAAGAATTTTCTTCGAATATGGGCCATACAATATAGTCTTTTTATATTCTTAACTTTATTATAGCCATCATATCCATCTGTTTGAAGATATCCAGAGAAACCTTCAAGAAATTCTTCAGCACAAGAACCAGATCTTGTTTTCTGATAATCATATAAAATTATATGGTTCTCTATGCCTCCGGAGCGATATAGCCACATGAACCTTTTTGAGTTGGAGTCTTTTCCATTTTCCTCAATAACCTTCACATAAGTTTCATCGGCGTGGATATAATTTCTTCTTAAGAGTTCCTCTTTCATATAATGAAAAACAGGCTGAAGTTCATTTGCACAACTTATTATCCAGTTGGATAATGTCTGTCTTGAAAGATTAACATTCATCATCTTAAAATATGATTCCATTCTATATAATGGCATTGCATATTGATATTTCATGCTCACAACATGAGCTAATAATTCATTTGAAGCCATACTTTTATATAAGAAAGTATTTGGAATTTTTGCAGAAATTATATTGGCTTTATCAGCATCCGCTTCGCAATTTTTGCAAGCATATGTATATGAAATATGTTCTTCTATGTAAAGTTCTGCTGGCTTATATTTTAAAATTTCTTTTGATTTTTTACCGATTATAATTAAATCATTCCCACATTTATCGCAAAATGTTTCAGAGTCAGCAAGTTTATGCTCAATTGTAACTCTATCTAGGCCGGATAGATTATCTTTCTTTCCTAAATGAGAAGATGATTTTTTTCTTGTATATGTAATTTCTTCAATGGAAGGCTCATCTATTTTAATATCACTGTTTTTTTCAGCATCATTAAAAAGTGAGAGCTGTCTTGAATCAACTTGTTCACTAGATTGTCCAAAAATTTTTCTGTTTTTATTAAGGAGCTGTCCTTTAAGAAAAGCCAATTCCTTTTTTAAATCATCAATTTCCTTATCTTTTGATTCAATGTCTTTTTCCATTTTAGAAATCAATAATTTTGTTTTTTTATCAAGTTGATCTTCTAAATCTAAAATATCCATCCCTATACCTCACAACAAATATAGGGGTATTTTACCACAAAACCCTCAATTCCGAAACTTGTAAAAGTTCAAAATTAAGGGTTTACAGCGATATTTGTTTTAAAAGCTATTTCTTACTTCAATTGGCTTAAATTTAGACTTAGTTCTAACTTCATATCCCATAAGCAACCATTTCAATTCCTCTTTGTTGATTTTAAGAGCTTCGTCTGGAGTCATCGGCCATTTCAATTTACTATTTTCAAGTCGGAAATAGTACAGCCAGAATCCTTCATCAAAGTGAAGTATCTTAATTTTATTCATTTGCCTATTGCAAAAAACAAACAAGGCTTTTTCAAACGGATCCAACTTTAGCTGCGTTTGCACAATCACTACTAGTCCATCAATACTTTTTCTCAAATCTGTTATTCCACATGCAAGATAAACTGTATTAACTTTATTAAGATTAAACATTTGTAATCAAATCCTTAAGCAACTTACTCAAAATAGCTATTTCATTAGCCGGTACATATATTTTAGCGGCTCCTATTTCTATTATTATATTAGGTCTATCAGCTGGAACTACGGTGACTTCAGTTGTTACTTTTTCTTCTCTCATTGAAATTGCATGAAACTGTAAATTATTATCTTCATTCTTGAATTTCTTTTTATAGTAATGAAATTGACTTTTAGTAATGTGATTTGCATTGCAGAAAGTTCCTAACGTTCCTTCGTAAGAAGAAAAGGTAGCAACAATTTCTCTCCAATTTATCTTCTCATTATTATTCATGTAAATAAACCTCCATTGTTAAAATCTATGTTAATTTTAACAATAGAGACTTACATTTATCTATCCGTTAATTTTTTTACGCTTACCATAATTCCATCTATTGATTAGTTCTCTATCCATATCTTCAACACTTTCAAATGGCCTTTGCTCATAATCAATAATTTGACTATCTCCAAAATGTGTATCTCCTATAAAAAATATCTTACTCATTTTTTTCTCCTTATAATAAAATAAACAGCCTAAATTAGAACTATCCGAAATTAATTATAGCATAATCTTTTAACCTCATCTTTAACATAGCTGCGCCACCTATAGAATAGAGTACATTTCCTTGGATATTTTAATGTTCTATATAAGACGGATTAATTGATTTTAGATAGTTGTCAATTACTTTAATATCTAAGTTACCTTTTGTAACATTAAACTCTTCTCCATTAATATCAATTGGATTATTAAAAGATATATCCATTACCTCTTTATCATTGATATAGAATAATGCCCTATGTAGCCATCCTGTTACTACTGGAACCATCTAAATATCCCGCAAATTCTTTAATCTTTTGTTTATCTTCAACCGTTACTGTGTCATTTTTTAATGATCCGTCGCAAAAAACTATTTTTGTAATATCACCGAATTTCACACTAGCTACACCACTTATTGTTGTGGCGTTTGGATTAACATTGGATAAACGTATTGAACTAGTTCCTGCAATTTGATTCCATGCACCATCTGAACCTACTGTAAGTCCATCTATTGTCGCATCGTGAGCCATACTTCCATCTGAATTTAAATAGTACGATTTACCACCATACTTTATCCAACCTGTTTTCATATATCCATCTTGTCCAAAATAGTACCATTTTCCATCAATCTCTTTCCAGCCGACAGAATATGAAGTACCTTCTGTATTCCACCAACCATTAGAATCTTGTTTCCATTCTGCATTTGCTCCTATTGGATTTAATACTAATATTGAAGATAGTATTAATAAACTCGCTATTGTTTTTGTTAATTTCGACCTTCTCATTATTTCCCCTCCTGAAATGTTATTTAATGCAATAATATATAAATTATTATATTGTTTTCTTTTTTTATTCTTAACTTTTTTACTTTTTAAATTGTAAAACATTTAAATTTAAACCCATTTTTCTTTTTAAAAAGAAAAAAATATTTATTTACCATGCCTAATATCGCCTTCTCATCATTATCCTAACGGATATATAAATATTAGGTACTTTTATTTTAAATTGCATTTTAATTATCAAAGGTACGACGCAATTCTATTTTTGCCAATTTATAAAGCTTAATCATACAAAATACATTTAATATTGGAAATAACATTAACCCAATATATAATAAACACTTCTTTCTTATATGTTTGGACCCATAACTGATTCGGATAACTCCATTCATAGACATTATAATTATAATAGAAAACATTAAAATAAAACCAGTAACTACAACAAAGCCTATTATTGCATAAAAGTAAAATGGTAATGCTATAAAAGGCATGAATATCATCATTAAAACCCCGACTAACAAATATCCTATGCTATCTATTGGATGCATTATTATATTCCCTAAAGTAGCGTGATTATTACTGATGAAATATAAAACACCAGTTAAAAAAATACTGAATAAATCAAATTACCATATATACAATAACTAAGTAGTCTCTTACCTGAATCTAAAATGAGTAATTTTTTAGATTCATCGGCTTCCTTAGTAAAATAACAAACTGGAAATAAGTTCAATCTAATTAAACTGAAAATAGAAATAATAAGAATTTCTAAAATAATTATTAACAATGTAATAGCCGCAACATTTTCCTTAAATGGTCCCCCAATACGCAGTAATATAATAATTACATCTAAAACTCCTAGCGGTATCACAATCATCAAAATTATAGGTAATACTGTAATAATGCTGTACCCAGTAAATAGTCCTCCAATTTTAATCTTCCCTACAATAAGCAAATAACTATAAACCGCACCAAAAATACTTATAGCAACCATAATCAACAAACTTAACACAATTTTAACCCCTCTTTTATTTTATTTTATTTCATAAAATAAAATGTACTAAAAAAATTTCGTCTTATTTTTCTGCTTATACTTTAGAATCCATAATAACAGCGTTACAAATTTATGAATATTATTTTTACTTATTCTATAATGTCATCATATGGTTATAGTAATAAAATTGAAATGTTAAAGTATATACATTCATGCTTTAAGCTACCCATTATATGAATAGCAGAAGTTTAAATATTTTTCTATCTTATCCAAACTCTCTATGTCTAGAATATTTTCTCTAATTTCACAGAATAACTACTAGAAAAGCTAACTAACTAAATTGATATAATATTATAAAAAACAAGGAGGATACAAATGTTTGAAAAAGATAGCTATGAAGAAGATGTAAAGTTATTTGAAAAAGTGATTTCTACACAAGCAGACGAATTATTATCTAATGAAGACCTAGCTGTTGCTTATATTGGTCGTTCAACATGCCCATTCTGCCGTAAATTTGCTAAAAAATTAAGTGGCTTGACTAATAAAATTAACATAACTATTTACTATGTGGATAGTGCTGATTTGTCAGATAATTCAATCAACTCATTTAGAGAAAAATATAATATTGTAACTGTACCAGGATTTATTGTTAGTAAAAATAGAGGTTCGTTGCGATTCTTCAATTACAGAGGACAAAATATTAGATCTGTTAAAATAAATAATCAACTAATTTAATTACTATAAACTAAAGATACGCTAATTATAATAATACAAAAAGTGTGATAGTACTTTTCTATGGTAATCGTAAAAAATTTAGCACTTTTAATATTTTTAAAGGTAGTAGTTAAATATCCTAGTAAGGCATGAATAAGCTTTACTAGGATATTTTAATACGTCTAATGTCTCAAATTTGTATTATTATTGTTTAAACTTCAACCTCTAGTTATATGAATAATAAGAAGTTTCCTTTATGATTAAATACTCTTACACAGAAATTCATACATACTATATTAGAAGTACATAATGTGTATTTTTTTCATATAAGGTGTATACTTAAATTTATAAATTTAAGTATAGGAGAGTATATTTATGATGAAATTATTATCCTTTCTTCTAATGAAAATAGTATGCTTTATTTGGCTAATACTTTCACTCTATCTATTACTGGCAGGTATTAGTTTGTTTTTTAATATTTCTAAAAAATTTAATTCTTTTAGTTTAAAACTAAGTGGATACGATTCAATAAAATCGGTTAGGTCAATAACTTTTATTGCAATAGACAGGCTCATATTGGGAGTATATGGTGTTATTTCAGCCTCTATAATATTCTTTTTTAATGATTATCTTTCAAACAATTTTAAACTTGCATTAGCAGTTATATATTTCATATTTCGTCTATTAGATACAATCATACTCTCAAGATTAAAATAATAATATTACAATGTAGCCTTTCACTCTAGTTTTTTTATATCAAGGTCTTTATATTCCCTGATTTATTCGTTTTGTGCTATTGCTCTTTCAAAATAGGATGCCTTTATATCAAATCCATTTACATTAAAAATAAAATCTTTAATATTACCCATTCAAATTTTCTCATTCTAACTACCCCCGGTGCGTATCATCAGCCTAAAGAACTTTAAAGCTAATAATCATTTTAGCTTTTATCTTGTTATTAAGTTTAAAGATGTAAGTAACACATATATCTCATTAGTAAATTAATGAAATTCGATATTTTTATCATCAAAATATAAATATTATTTAAAAATTTTTTTGAACTTTGAATATTATTTTAAAGACCATATTTCCCTTGCTACTTCACTTAACTCTTCATCAAATACAAATTCTGATAACTTTATCAAGTTAATATTTTCACCTATTTCTTTCTGAATATTATTTTTTAATGCTTTTAATGCCAACTTTCCATGTTTATACCTATCTACATCTTTATTATATAAATCAATACATTCCATACAAATTCAAATGAATTAATTAGCACAATATTTTTGCTTTCTAAGAATTTCTTCTGTTCTAATGTGTGACTCCATGGTTAGTATAATCTCCATTTTCTTTCATAATTAACTCTAAATCTGCTTTAAGATGATTATTTAAGACTCTTCTAACATTAACACTATCACTCTTTTCATAAAATCTTAAAGCGTCTTCATAAGTAAGCCCACCCTTCATTTTCCTTTCAATTAACCTTTGTTTTAATAAGTCTTCATCCGCATAAATGAAAATACTATAATTACAAAAATCTTTTAAATCTCTCCATTTTTCCTCATCTGTTAGTAACCAATTTCCTTCAATTAAAACTATTTTTTTATTAACAAATATACTATTCTCTACAACATCATGAATATTTCTATCATATATTGGCCACATAACATTTTTCGTTTCTAGTTCCTTCAATTTAGCTTTTAATTTCTCTAGATCAAAGGTCTCTAGACAGCCTTTAACTTCACTCATTGGTATTTCATTTCCTTTTATATTAACACTGTGACTCCTTATATAATCAGAATGAAAATGAAATCCATCTAATCCTATAGCTTGTACTTCATCTATTCCTTCTACGCTTTTAGATAAGTACTCAAGAAATTGTGATAAAGTTGTTTTTCCAACTGCTGGAGGTGCAACAAGGAAAATTATGAATCGTTCATCTTTCTCCTTATTCATCTCCGTCCATTCTCTTAATACTGGAATAAAAATTTCATCTATACTTCTTTCAAAATAGGATGCCTTTATATCAAATCCATTTACATTAAAAATAAAATCTTTAATATTATCCATACAAATCCCGCCTTTATCACTTGCTTTAAATAAATTACAAATTATTCATTTATCAACGTTCAAGTCTTATTAAAATATACTTCCAAACTTCTTAGGACAATTCCCTAAATATTCATTATAATTCCCAGCTCCCTCATTCAAACTATTCACTTTCACCACATCATTACTCGTTGAAGAATGAACATACTCCCCATCTCCTAAATACATAGCCACATGTCCTGGAAAGAATATTAAGTCTCCTTTTTTTATATTAGCAAAAGGTATTTCTTTTACAGGAAATCCTTCTTTTATTTCTGCATCTCTATAAATTATTATTCCATTTAACATATATGCCATAGAACAAAGACCTGAACAATCTATTCCAAGAGGTGATTTTCCGCCCCATCTATATTGAGTTCCAAGATAGCTTAAAGCTGACTTTGCTAAGTTTTCTCTAAGCTTTTCTTCATCTTTTATTTCACAATCTATTTTTAAATTTGCTATAAAACTCTTTCTTATCCACCCAATTTCTGAGTTTGGTAATTTTACCTTTAAAAACATTTTATTTTCACTTATTTCACCTGTAGAAATTAAATTAGCTCCTCTTGTTACACTAGCAATTTCATATCCAGATGCTTCTGGTTTATTAAGTACATCTGAAAAGGAATTAATTACCGCAATATTTTTATCTTTTTCCCATTTTTTAGAAATCTCATCATTAATTATTAAATTATCTCCATTTATATAACCTTCATAATCATAATGAGTTCTTACATAAAACCAATTATTTTCAGCTTCTTTAAGTATTTCAACATTCATTCCAAATAAAACTTCATCAGTACTTTCAGAAGCTTCCTTAGGTTCACTTTTCAATACCACAACAGTTTTATTAACTACTGCATACTTCATAAAATCACTCCTCCCTTATACGCTTAACATAAGGTAGTCCTAATTAACTACCTTATGTTAAAAAATTATTCGATTAATAAGGTTAATTGTTTAGCATGATTATATCTAAAGCACAAGTATCTCATTATTTTTCGTATTTATTTTAACCATGGCTCCTAAAGGAAGACTCATAGTAGGCATACAATGCCCACAAGCTAAATTATAAATTGTAGGTTTGTTTTCTGGTAATATTAGTTCTTCAAAGACCTCCATTAAAGTTAAGCTATTATCACCTTCATTTGCTTTACAATCAGTCCATGCACCCAAAATAATTCCTGCTGCATCTTCAAATTTTCCGCATTGTTTTAATTGTAATAACATTCTATCTATTTTATATGGATATTCATCTACATCTTCTAAAAATAATATTTTCCCCTTTGTATCGAGCTCATATGGAGTTCCCATTGAAGAAACTATTAGCGAAAGATTTCCTCCAACTAATTTCCCCTTTGCCTTGCCTTCAACTAAAGTTTTAATTTCTTGTCCCTCTGGATTTTTAAGAATTCCTAGAGGCTCATCACTAAAAATGTTTTTCTTAAAATAATTCATCGTATAATCATCTGTTCCTTTATAGAATTCGGTCGAAGCCATTGGTGTGTGGAAAGTTATGAGTTTACATCTTTCATTAAATACACTATGAAGCGCAGTTACATCACTATATCCAGCAAATACCTTGGGATTTTTCTTAATCATATCGTAATCTAACATATCCAAAAGTCTAGAAGCACCATATCCACCTCTTATGGCAAAAATACCTTTAATGCTTTTATCCTCAAACATATCATTAATATCCTTTGCTCTAAGTTCATCACTTCCAGATAAAAATCCATGATACCCTCTGCAGCTTTCTCCAAGTACGACTTCTAAGCCTAAATCCTCCATAGCTTTAATAGAATACTCTATTCTATCTTGAGGTGTTGGACTTGACGCACCAATTAATCCTATTAAATCGCCTTTTTTTAAATGTTTTGGTCTTATCATTTACAACACTCCCCTTATTCACTAATATAGTTATATTTTTATTTAACCTAATAATAACTCCTTAACCATCATTCTACAAGCAAATTCTAAGATTCTAAGATTCTAAGATTCTGAAATTCTAAAGTTATTAAATTTTTTAGAATTTGCCAACATATATTTTCAATTAAGACTATACCAAGTTATAATTTATACAACCTCACTTGTATCTACTTCTATCATGTTCCCAGATATTTTATACAGATTAATTTCTTTTTCATTTGCAAGAATAAAATGCTCTTTTTCTATTTCAACAAACTTTGGTTTGTCTTCATCATAGCTATGACAACTTGAACTATATACCTCTATCTTCTTATTTTTTTCACGTCTTGGATCTGGCTGTGGAATTGCAGATAGCAGTGCCTTTGTATATGGATGTATTGAATTTCTAAATAACTCCTCTGCCTCAGCAAGTTCTACAATTCTACCTTTATATATTACAGCGATTCTATCTGCTATAAATTTAACTACAGATAAATCATGAGCTATAAAAAGATAAGTCAAATCATTATCTTTTTGAAGAGATGATAATAAATTTAATACTTGAGCCCTAATTGAAACATCTAACGCCGATATTGGTTCATCAGCAATTATAAATTCTGGCTTCATAACTAGTGTTCTTGCAATTCCTATTCTCTGTCTTTGTCCACCTGAGAATTCATGGGGAAATCTACTTGCAAATTCAGGTAATAACCCAACTTCAAGCAAAGCATCAAAAACAATAGCTTTTCTTTCCTCTTCACTTTTATAACTTTTAAAATTATATAAGCCTTCAGAAACTATATAATCAACTTTTGCTCTTTCATTTAAGGATGCCATTGGATCTTGAAAAATCATTTGAATCTTTTTTGTTATTTCTTTATCTAACGATTTAGGAATTTTACCACTTATTTTGTCCCCGTTATAAATAATTTCTCCACCGGAAACTTGATTTATTCTTATTATTGCTCTTCCTATAGTAGTTTTTCCTGAACCTGATTCTCCTACAAGTCCAAAAGTCTCTCCTTTATATATGTTAAAACTCACATCATCAACTGCTAAAAACTTATTTTTTTTATTACCAAATTCAACTTTTAAATTTTTAACTTCTAATAAAATATCTTTATTGTTTTTCATATGTCTAGCCCTCCCACTCATCAAACAGTTTTTTTAGAGCTTTAGGATATTCAACTTTTGGAGCTCTAGGATCTAAAAGCCATGTTTTAGCTTTGTGTGTTTTGCTAACTTCAAAATATGGGGGTGCTATTTCAAAATCTATCTTAAGAGCTTTTGGATTACGAGGTGCAAAAGCATCACCTTTTATCTCTTTAAATAAATTTACTGGAGTACCCTTTATTGAATATAATTCTTCACCTTTTATTCCTAGTTGTGGAAGTGAGGATAATAGAGCCCAAGTATATGGATGTTTTGCATTATAAAATATTTCTTCTGAAAGTCCAATTTCAACAATATCTCCTGCATACATTACTCCAACCCTATCTGCAACCTTTGCCACAACACCTAAATCATGAGTAATATAAATTATTGTGAGATTGTATTCCTTTTGAATATTTTTAAGCAAATCCAAGATTTGTGCTTGCATTGTTACATCTAGTGCAGTAGTTGGTTCATCGCAAATTAAAATTTTAGGATTACAACCAATAGCAATGGCAATTACAACTCTTTGCCTCATTCCCCCTGAAAATTCATGAGGATACTGATAATATCTGGTTTCAGGATCACTTATTCCAACATCCTCTAAAATCTTTATTGCAAGGCGTTTAGCTTCTGTACCTTTTAAATTTTGATGAAGCTCTATTCCTTCTTGCACTTGCTTTCCTATTATTTTAAGTGGATTTAAAGATGTCATTGGATCTTGAGAAACCATTGCAATTTCTTTTCCTCTTATTCCACGCCAATCTTTTTCAGATTTGAATTTAGCTAAATCCTTTCCTTTATATATAATCTCGCCACTATCAATATATCCATTACTTTCAAGTAAACCAATAAATGTTTTTGTGAAAACAGATTTACCTGAGCCTGATTCTCCAACAATTGCAAAACTTTCTCCTTTATATAAATCTAGTGAAATCCCTCTAATTGCATTAAGTACATGTCCTCTAAGTTTAAAATTCACTTTAATATCCTTAACAGAAAGTATAACTTCTTTATTATCTTTTGATTTAGAATAATTCATTATAATCTCCCCTATACATGATTTTTAGGATCTGCAGCATCTGCAAATGTATTTCCAATTACATAAAAAGCTATAGTTATTATAGAAATTACTATACTTGGAAAAATTAATTGATATCTGAGTGTTGGTGTCATCATAAGTATCCTTCCTTCATTAACTAAATTTCCTAATGATGGAATACTAACTGGAAGTCCAAGCCCTATATAAGTTAAAAATACTTCCGACCCAATTGCTGTTGGAATTGCAAGAGCTATTCTAAGCATTATTACAGATACCAAATAAGGTAACAAATTTTTAACTATTATTCTTTTGGTAGGTGTACCTAAACATCTAGATGCTAAATTATATTCTCTATCTCTAATTATTATTATTTGATTTCGAACAAATCTAGCCATTTGAAGCCACCCAGTAAGGCAAAGTGCAAATATTATCGTACTTATACTCGGCCTTAATACATAAGTCATTAAAATCAATATTATTGTTGTTGGAATATTATCTACAACATTATATATTTGAGTAATTAGTATATCTAATTGTCTTACATATCCCCATAAAGCACCTATAAATATTCCTACAACTGCTTCAAAAAGACCAACTGCAAAACCAATTAAAAGAGATGTACGTGTTCCACTCCAAATTCTTGCCCACAAATCTTGACCAATCGAGTTTGTCCCAAACCAAAATTCAACAGATGGAGCTACATTTTTATCTTGAACACCCGTTACTGAATTAATATATATTTCAGTAGCTGACTTTTGATATGGCAGAAAAGGTTGAAGTATTGTAAACGCAAGTACTACTATAACTAATATTAATAGGGAAAATGCTACTTTATTCTTAGTAAATGAATTCCACGTTGATTTCCAATAAGAATAATTTGAATATCCTATTTTTTCAGCCTCATTATTATCAAATTCTGCAAATTCAAATAAAGAATTACTAATGTTATTTCCGAGGTTATTTATTTTATCACCATTAAAACTCATTATCTTCCACCTCCAGTCTTTTCAAGCTTAATCCGAGGATCTGCTAAGGTCATTGCAATATCTCCAAGCACAAGTCCTAAAATTCCCAAAGATGAATAAATTATTACGAGTCCCTGTACTAGTGAATTATCTTGCCTTTGAATTGCATCAACAAGAAGTCCACCCATACCTGGAATTGAATATAATGATTCAATATATATAGATCCAGCTATTGTATAAAGAATAGAAGCTGGTAGATATTGTGCCATTGGCACAAATGCATTTCTTAGAACGTGATGAGCCATGATATTCTTTTCACTTACTCCCTTTGCCCTTGCAAGTTTTACATAATCCCTATTTAATTCATCCACCATATATCTTCTCATCCACATGGCATATCCAGCTGTATTTACAAGAGACATGGATATTGCAGGTAAAATCCAGCTTGCAATATTATCTTTATCAAATAATATTGGTAGCTTTAATGTATTAGTCACGTAGAGCTGAATAGCTAAATAATACACGGCTGCAGGTACTGCATTTATAATTACTATATATCCAGTTCCTAATTTATCAAATATACTATTTTTGCGTCTTGCCATGATTATTCCCATGCTTACTCCAACTACTAGAGATAATCCTACAGCTACAAGTCCAAAATATAAAGAATAAGGTATTTTTTGTTTTAATATTTCACTTACCTTAATATCAGGTCTATAAGTAATTGATTTACCAAAATCTCCAGTAGCTATATTTTTATAAAACTTTCCTAGTTGAACTATTATAGGATCTCTAAGACCTAAATTTGTTAAAATTGTTTCCTTTTGAATATTACTCATTTTATCAGCATTTGTTCCTAAGTATCCTTCTTCTGGCATCAATCTAAGTAATAAAAATACAACTGTAATTATTAAAATTAAGGTAAATATTGATTGAGCCAGCCTTTTAAAAAGATATTTAATCATTGTCACTCCTCCTTTGTTGCTCTTTATGTAAAAAATATCTAGTTATAAATTTCCGAAAATAAATGTTAGTATGTAATTTATAAATAATACTATTTTATAAATGTTGCAATTAACCTCCTACATTCAAACACCACTTGCCGACTTATATTAGGTTTCTTAATTATAAAATCATTAACGCATCTTATATAGAAGCTCTAAACCATATATATATAATTTAAAAATAAATATTATATTCTTATTCAATAAAATTAGGCTGCCTTAAAGTAAAGATCACTAATAAAATTTTTATATCAGCTAATTATTAATGCATATTGCATAAGTTTATAAAGCTCACAAAATATTTCACATATCCTTAACTGTAAGACAGCCACTTAATATATTACCCCTATTCCAAGTTATACTATGAAAATATATCCAAACTAGAAATAAGGGGGCTTGCTTTTGTGGAGTGTTGCATAAGAGGATTTTGATGTAGAATTTCTTTAGTAGAAGTTGTTCCAACAAGCTTGTTCAAAGCTTGTCTTTGAAGCAAGCTTGTTGGTGCAACTTCTACTATTAGAAATTCACATCAAAATCCTCAGCAACTGCAACAAATGCATGCCCCCTTATTTCGGTGGATATAAACATAACCCTATTTCGCTGCTTTCTTTAATGCTTCGGTACGTTCAGCTTCCCATTTCTTTAATCCAGCTTTAAATTCATCATTACTCATAGCTTTAGGTAACATTGTTTGTCCTTTATATTTTTCAGAGATAACACCAAATGGTGAGAATTGTGCATCAAATGGATTTAATTTAGATGCAACGTAACCTTCTCCTCCTACTACATAAGGTATTACAAAACCTTGATTTATTAAATAGCTTTCAGCTTCTGCAAATAATTCATAACGTTTATTTACATCAGTTACTTCTGCTTTTGCTTTAGTTAACATTTCTTCATATTTTGTTCCTATATCACCTTGTGCAAGTTCTGGTCTGTTGTAATTTCCTCCTGTATTAAATGGTTCTGAATATGTTTCTGGATCTGCATAGTCAGGACCCCAATTACATAATGAAAGTGCATAATTTCCAGCTTTTCTAACATCTTTTAAGTATCCTGTAGCTGGTTTTGGATCAATTATTACATCAATATAATCAGTACCTAATGCTTTTTCTAATTGTTGTTCAACAACTTGTTCACGATTGGCACTTCCAGCTATACCTGTATTATATGGTAAATATATTTTAACTGGGAACTTAACTTTTCCTTCTAATTCTTTCATTGCCTTATCTTTATATTCTTTTGCTAATTTTTCATCAAAAGAGTCTTTTGCTGTAATATCTGCTAGTGCTCCAATTTGAGTATAATCTTTTCCTTTTATATCTACAAAGTTTTTTGGAGTTATAGTATTTAATAGTTTTGCTTCTGTTTCGTATGGCTCTAATGTTGTAGCTGCTGCCTTTCTATCTAAGGCATTAAATAATGATTTTCTAAAATTCAAATTATTAACTGCAGCTTTCCAATTCGCTGGTTCGTATTCCTCTGAAAATTTTGGATCAAAGTTTAATGCATAAAAATAACTATAGAATCCATTTTTACTTTGATGAACTGAATTCTTTTTGTCATCTGATTTAAACCATTCATCTATAATTGATGGTGATATATTGGCATAATCTATTTCTCCTCTTAAAAACATTTCAGGAGCTAAAGTTAATGCTTCTTTATTATAAGTTAATTTAATTTTCTTTATAAATATATTATCCTTGTCCCAATATTGATCGTTAGCCACATAAACTCTACTGCTTTGTGGTTCAAAGGTATCGAATATATATCCTCCATTATATAAAATATTTTCTGGAGTTGTACCAAAGTCAGCTCCCTTTTCATCTAAAAACTTACCATTTACAGGGAAGAAATATACATAAGTAAGCATTGATAAAAAGTATGGTGTTGGTTTTTCAAGTGTATATTCCACAGTATGCTCATCAATTGCTTTTACACCAACTTGACTAAAATCAGTTATTTCTCCGGTGTAAAATTTAGAACCGTTTTTAATTACTCCCGCTGCTATATCTACTGTTTCTGACCCATTATTTTTATCTAAAACATATTTCATCGAATCAACAAAGTCTTGTGCTACAACATTTGCATATTCTTTTTTATCTTTTGTTACCCACTTAACATTGTCTCTTAGCTTAAAAGTCCAAACTGTATTATCTTCATTAGCCTTCCATTCAGTTGCTAAGCAAGGCTGAACAACTCCATACTTATCATAATCAACTAAGGAATCAATCATATTTGCTAAAGCACCAAATTCAGTAGTTTCTGATGTCTTTAAATAATTAAGTGTTTTTATTTCCTCAGAATATACCTTTTTAAACTCAGTTGCACTTACATCTTTTTTGTCAGCTTCTTTACCTTTGCTACATCCAATTGCTGTCGTTCCAAGTAGCATTAATGAAAGTGTTAATGAAAGTATTCTTTTTAATGTATTTTTTTTCATATTATTTCCCCCTTAGTTTTATTGTTAAATCCCTATTTCTTATAAAAAAAATCATTGCATTTTAATTTATCCATTTCCAATTGATGTATATTAAATTTTCTTACTACATCAATTAGAGTGATAAAATAAAAATACAATGACTTCATTGCCAATTTTATAATAACTTATTAAATCCCCTAAAATATATAAATAAATTATAACATTTACCATATCTTTTGTAACTATTTTATTAATTATATATATATTATGTTAAAAAGTGTATTAATCTTAAAACTTCAAAATATTCCTTTGTATTAAATACAACACTTCTTGGTGCCTTAAATTCTGCACCTGGATAAAAGGAATATCTATAAGCACATTTATGATCTTTATATTCAATTTCAACTTTAAATTCTTCTGGCAATTTAATTTTCATTAAATTCAAGTCTTTTCCCAAAGCTTCTTTTACTAATCTTTCAGTTTCTCTAACAGCTTTCTTAGGATTCATGTTAATTGTTGCAGCTCCAATTCCATCTTTTACTCCAAGTGTGACAATACTTGGATTTACTTTATTAACTTCTTTAGTTAAACCAATATCTCCACTTACAAAAACAACTGGAACATCATATAAGGTAGCTGCATAAGCATGTATCAAAAATTCACTTGTGTATTCATCATTAATCTTAATATAAGATACCTGTGATACGTTCATTGTATGAACCAGAGGATTTGTTATAGTCCCTGCTGCATTATGATATCCAATAAAAATAACCGCATCAAAACTCTTATCAATGCCACTTATCATAGACAAGGGATCACCCATCCATCCACGAATAAGTTTAGCTTCTTCTGGTAATGCATTAATATCAATATTCCTTGCACTATCATGAGCATCTTTTATTAATATTTCAGTTGCACCTGCTGCAATTGCACCATTAGCTGCTGCAACAACTTCATCTGTCATTTGTTTTGCAAAAGGAACCCAATCTGGAAGGTTCTTTTCAGTTTCATTCCAATGAGTTGTTCCAGTTATTCCTTCAATATCACCACTAATATATACTTTCATTTCCCTACACCTCTTTATATTTATTGGATTGTGCCTAATCATTGAACATTGAATATTGATAATCAAATTGCCACTTAGAATCCGAGTTTTCATTTTTATTATCTATAAAATAATCATAAACCTTTTTAGATAGCTTTCCAATTATTTCATACGATTCATTGTTATCTTTTGCCTTATGAACAAAAACACCAATGAAATAATCTGTATTCTTTGTATAAAAAATGCCTACATCACTATTTAAATTATTAAGTTCACCAGTTTTGTTAGCTAAAACTACATTTTCAACAATATATCTTTTAAGCATTGTATTATCTCTTTGATTTTTCATAATATCAAGGGCTCTTCTGGAAACTTCTTTATCTATAACTTCACCTCTATATAAGCCTTCCATAACAACTAGCATGTCTTTTAAAGATGTAAAATTATTTTTACCTTCTTTTATTGCTTCAAAATCCATCATTTTTCTTTGTAGTTTAGTGTTTTTCATTCCTAAACTATTAATTTTTTCATTGATTTTATTAAGTCCAAGTAAGTCTATTAATACATTAGTTGCCGTATTATCGCTATTTATTATCATACATGTTATTAATTCTAAAAATGTACACTCCGTAAGATTTTGCTCTGTAATAATACTAAAATCAACTTTATCAGATTCTTTTATTTTAATAGTACTTAGTAGTGGGATTTGCAAATCATCTGCTTTACTTAAAGCTTCTATCATTATAGGAATTTTAATAATACTTGCGGATGGATACATTTTTTCTTCATTATAATTAAATAATATTTCATTACTACTTAAATTTTTAACTAACATTGCTATGTCTTCATCACATTTTTTTATAATTTCCTTAAGCTCATTTTCAAGCATATTTCTCCCCCATCTCAATATAAAACTTACATTTCTATAATTAAGTTTCTACTATACCTTCAAAACCTATACCAACTTTATCGCTCATTTTAATATTACTTCCACAAAAAATAGGTCCTCCACTTATTGGATCAATTTTACAAAGTGCTGGTCCATCTAAATCTACCATTGTTATTATTTTTCTAGCAGCTCCAAGATGTGCTGCGGCACTTACACTTATTTTACTTTCAAGCATACATCCTACCATGCACTCTACTCCATAAACTTCTGCTATATCACAAATCTTTAAAGCATTGTATATTCCGCCTGTTTTCATAAGCTTTATATTAATTAAATCTGCTGCTCTTTCTTGAATTATCTTAACTGCATCTTGCGCAGAAAAAACGCTTTCATCTGCTAAAATTTTTGTATATGTATTTTTAGTTACATACTTCATACCCTCTAAATCCCAATATTTTACTGGCTGTTCTACCAAATCAATATTTAAATCTTTATCTTCTAGATCACTTATGATTTTTACTGCTTCTTTGCTTGTCCATCCTTGGTTTGCATCTACACGAATACTTACATTTTTCCCAACTGCTTTTCGTATTTCATCAATTCTTTCAATGTCCTTTTCGCAGTCTTTTCCTACCTTTATCTTTAAAATATTAAAGCCTTCGTTTACAGCTTTTATACTATCTTGAACCATTACATCTATTTCATTTACACTAATAGTAATATCTGTAGTAATTTCACTTCTATATCCTCCAAGAATTTTATACAAAGGTGAATTAAGTTTTTTAGCATATAAATCATAAATAGCCATATCTACTGCAGCCTTTGCACTAGTATTTTTCATAATACAACTATTTAATTTTTCCATTATACTTTCTAAATTATCTATTTCCATTCCTATAATTGCTGGTTTTATATAATTTAAAATGGCTGATTTAATTGATTCTTTTGTTTCTCCAGTTATTACTGCTGTTGGTGCAGCTTCACCATATCCTATTTCACCAGTATTTGATGTGATTTTCACCACTATATCATTAACAGCTTCAACAGTTCTTAGTGCTGTTTTAAATGGTGTAACTAAAGGCACTAAAATTTCAGATACTTCAATATTTTTTATAATCATTTTTATCCCCCTCAAGACATCCCAAATTATAAGTTAAAAATAAAATGTATAGTATTTTTTAAGATATCCTCAAATTTAATAAAAAGGTCACTACATTTTGTTTATTCAACAATGCAGCGACTTCAACAATATATTCATAATTTGCATTTATTATATCATCTGTAGTAGATATTGTAAATTTAATTGTATAAAAATGTCTTTTTATGGTATCATTTTTTTATCACTCTAAGATTAGTGCATATCTTCATTTTTTTGTTTCATTATAAAATTAGCAACACTTGACAGAATACTGTTCCCCACATCGTTCAGCTTTTCTATCCCCGAAGCTTTAATCTGATCTTTAAGATCTTCAGGAAATATTTCTACAATTTTTAATAAATCTTCTTTTGATTTAATTGAAATACCAATAAACATTTCAAAATTTTTCCCATTTATATTTATAGATTTGAGTTTTATATTTTCAGGTAAAGGATTATTTAATATAATACATTTATTTTCTTCATCAATAGTTATATATTCGCTTGAAAATTCTTTAAAACTTTTTATTCCTGATGTTATGGGAATACTTACAAATCCAGTTTTAATTTTATCTATCCATAAAACCAGATTATTATTACTTATTCCTGCTCTTGTTTCTACAACAAAGTTAAGTGGAACAAGCTTAAATACGCTATTTGAAACATGTAATTGAATTTTACCATTTATGATTTCAACCCTAATGTTGCTTTTTGAAGCTGAGCTGTTATCTTCTTCAGATTTATTAATTAATTCTATAATCTCATTGATTTCTTTTTCAGAAAAAATAATTGGGCTAATACTTCTGCTTGCTATAATTTCTCTGACAAAGTTCATTAATTTATTGGATATAAACTCCTCTATAGAAGAATATCCGGAGGAATTATCCATAATATTTCTCCTTCATACCTTAATATTGATTGGAACTATGCTAGAGTCCCTGCAATACTATTTTATGTATTAATAGTATAATAATTACTGATACTGTTATTTTTTTAATTATCATTTACCCTATTACTTCGATCACATCTCTCATACTAGAATAGTATTTTTATTAAGATGATGTTACTTCCCATAATTAAAAGAAACACCTGCTCAGTTTACCAAGCAGGTGTATTGTAGATTCCTTTATGTCATTTTAATACTAGAATGGTAAATCTATATTGGCTTCTACCTTTAATTAGTAATGAGCTACCTATATTAATATTTATTTCCATAGTGGGTATTTAAAATAAATGTTGTTAATATGTTTAGAAATTATATGATATGTCAAGGATTAAAGAGAAAGCAAGTATATGCAGTGAAATATATGCTATTTGATATTACTATTTTTAACAACATTTTTTTGAAACACTAACTATGGAAATTAAATAGGTACATTGGTGCAACTCAGCATAGCGAATTTTATTTTTATACAGCAAAAACGTGTAGAACTAGCCATGAATAACAGTTCTTCTCGATCCTAGGGAGAATTTGTTATTCATAAAAAATAAATTGGACTATTGATTATAATTATTATTAATCTCAATAGTCCAATTTGTCTATATTTTTTCATTATGTTATAAAAATATGTAGGTTTAATCTAATATTCTCTTCCAATAGCATCTGCTGTAAGAAGTGCATTATATAATTCTTCTGGTGTAACATCACCAAGCATATTATGAATAGATTCACCTTCCATACATGCTTTTTCACATGCAATCTTAACTCTTTCATTATCTGTTACGCCTACTTGTTCAAGTGTTACAGGAAGTCCTACTGAAATACAAAATTCTATAACTTCATTAAGCTCATCTTTAGGTGCATTTTCTATAATTAATTGTGTTATAGTACCAAATGCAACTAATTCTCCATGCATTGTCTTTTCACATTCTTCAAGTGCTGTAAAACCATTGTAAACAGAGTGTGCTACTGCAAGCCCTCCATTATCTGCACCAACTCCACTTAAGTAAGTATTAGCTTCAATAATATTTTCTACAGCTGGAGTTAGAAGTCCTTTTTCAGCTGATAACTTAGCTAGATAACCATCTTCTAATAATGTTTCATAGCAAAGTGAACATAATGCCATTGCTGATTTAGTAATTCCTCCATTTTCTAAACTTGGCGAGTTTGTTTTAACGCAAGCTCTAGCTTCAAAATAAGTTCCAAGTGCATCCCCCATACCTGCAACTAAAAATCTTACAGGAGCTTTTACAATAATTGATGAATCAACAATTACTACGTCTGGATTTTTAGGATAAAATATGTAATTACAAAATGTTCCATCATCATTATAAATAACTGATAAACCTGTACATGGCGCATCCGTAGCAACAACTGTTGGCATAATTACAACTGGAAGTTTTTCATAATACGCAGTTGCCTTTGCTGTATCAATAGCACTACCACCACCTATTGCGGCAATAATCTCAATATTATTATCTTTAGCAATCTTACGCATTCTTTCAATCTCTCCTGTAGAACTTATCCCACTAAAGATTTCAAATATAATCTTAGTATTCGTTCCTTCAAAGCTCTTTTCAATCTTATCTTTACATGCCTTGTATCCACTGTTACTGCATACAAATAAGACTGAAGATCCTAAGTCCTTAATGTTTTCATATACTTCTAAAAATGCATCCTTACCTTGAACATATTTTGCTGGTGCTCTCATTAATTTTAACATAAACATCCCTCCATATTATAAAATAATCTTCAATTACTAATATATACCTAAAACGATTTCCTATCAATGAAGATTATATTAATAATTAATGTGAAAATACCATAAACTGAATCTTCTGCATAATTTCTTACAACCTTATTCTTAGTAATAACAACACTTGCTTCAATATATATGTTCAACAAGCATGCTGAATAAAAAAAATAAAGGCTCAAAATATTAAGCCTTTATTAGTAGTTTAATTATATTATATATATTTGTTTTACTCTAATTTTGTAGTTGTTCCTTTTTTTCGATATATTCTTCTTGATTTATTTCGCCTTTGGCAAATCTCTCATTTAATATAGTCATAGCTTTTGATACTGATGTATCATAAGGAGCAGAATTTATATTCTTACTATTAGCTGCTTTGTGAATAAAATAAACTATCATTAATAATATTAGAATCATTGGAACCATCATAAAGAAATTAGGTCCTCCAAATGAACCTCCAAAACCATTATTACAAAACATACAAAACACCTCCATACTTTTTCTTTTATTGTAATATAAAATTGTGTAGATATTGTGTAGATTTACTTTTTATATAAATAAGTTTAATCCAGAATCATCTGTTGCTCCTAAATAAGATGCAACTCCGCCAATTTCAACTCCATCAATAAATTCTTCTTTTTTTATTCCCATTAAGTCCATGCTCATTGCACATGCGACTACTTTAACGCCCATATCTATTGCATTTTTTATTAGAGTTTCTAAGCTGTCAACATTATGTTTTTTCATAATTTGCTTAATCATTGCAGGACCCATTCCACCCATATTCATTTGAGATAATGGTAATTTTCCTGCATGAGCTGGTAACATAACATCAAACATTTTTTCCATAACATCCTTAGTTACACTAGGCTTACTTTCACTCTTTAATATATTAAGTCCCCAGAAAGTGAAAAACATAGTAACTTCTTTACCCATAGATGCTGCACCTGTAGCTATTATAAATGAAGCTATCGCCTTGTCTAAATCTCCACTAAATACTACTAAAGTTGCTCCATTTTTTTCAGTTGCTGGTACTGAACATGACTTTTGTCCTGCTCCTTCTCCCATTCCTTTTCTTATATAAGCTACAAAAGCTTTTTCGTTGCTATCAAATTCTGCTTTTAATAAAGTGTTGTGAGTTGAGTCACACCATGATTTTATATCCTTAGCAAAACCTGGATCACTTGCTTTAACTTTTAAGACATTTCCATATTCCATTTTATTTATTTCTTCAAATACTCTTTTTATTGGTCCTGGACATTGAAGTCCACAGGCATTTAAAGTGATGTTAGCATTTATTTCTGTTATATCTAATTCTTCTAATTTCATTACAGCCACCTCATCTTTTACATCTTTATTATTTTTGTATTGATTTGCAATACTGTCAATTGCTCTCTTTACAAATAAATATGTCTTTATGCCTCCATCTATATTTGTGCATTTAATACCATTTTGTTCAAGCATTCTGCAAGCCACATATCCTCTAAGCCCAACTTGGCATGTAACATATATTGTTTTATCTTTTGGTATTTCATTTATTCTGTCTCTTAATTGTCCAAGTGGAATGAACATAGAATTATCAAAACCGCCTGTAACTAATTCAAATTCTTCTCTTACATCAATTATTAGAGAATTATCTTTATCTAACTTGTCTATTTCATGCCATTGAATTATGTTTGTAAGACCCTCTATAATATTTGAAGCATAATATCCAAGCATATTAACTGGATCTTTTGCTGAATTATATGGAGGTGCATAACAAGGTTCCACATCTTGCAAATCAAAAACCGTAAGATTTCCTTTTATAGCTGTCGCAAGTACATCAATTCTTTTTTCAACGCCATCAAGTCCTACACCTTGAGCTCCAAATATTTTTCCTGACTTTGGATCAAACAACATCTTAAATGCTATAGGAAAAGAGCCTGGATAATATCCTGCATGAGAGCCTGGATGAATATGAATGGCTTCATATTCTATACCTAATCTATTTAATGTCTTTTCATTATTACCAGTTGTAGCTACTGTATAATCAAATACCTTTGCAACTGAAGACCCAAGTGTGCCTTTATATTCCACATTTTTTCCACATATATTATCTGCAACTAATCTACCTTGCCTATTAGCTGGCCATGCAAGTGGAATCATAGTAGGTTTTTTGTTAACAAAATCCATAACTTCTACTGCATCACCCAGTGCATAAATACTTGCATCTGAAGTTTTCATAAATTTATCAACTACAATAGCGCTTCTTTCATTTAAATTAAGATTAGCTTCTTTTGCAATTGCTGTTTCTGGTTTAACTCCAATTGATAATATTATCATATCAGTTATTATTTCTTTTCCGCTACTTAGTATTATCTTTTTGCCTTTGTTTTCAAATCCAGCCACTCCGTCATTAAGTATTAATTCTACATTTTTATCAATTAAATGTTCATGTATTATACTTGCCATTTCAATATCTAGAGGAGCCATTACTTGGCTACTTGCTTCCACGATGGTAATATTAATTCCCCTAGCATGTAGATTTTCAGCCATTTCAAGTCCTATAAATCCTCCACCTATTACGGTTGCATGTTTAGGCTTTATATTATCTACATAATATTTAATTTTATCTGTATCGGGTATATTTCTAAGAGTAAATAAATTATCACATTCATTTATCCCAGATATCGGTGGCTTTATTGGAGCTGCCCCTGGAGATAAAACTAAAATATCATAAGTTTCTTCATATTCTTCATCTGTTTTATGATTTTTTATTGTAACTTTCTTATTTTCTTTATCTATGCTTAAAACTTCATTTAAATTTCTAATATCTAAATTAAACTTTTCGCTCATTTCTTCTACAGTTTGAACTATTAACTTTCCTCTCTCATCAATAGTTTCACCTATATAATAAGGAAGCCCACAATTAGCAAAAGATATGTATTCACCTTTTTCCACCATAATTATTTCTGAATTTTCATCTAATCTTCTAAGTCTAGCAGCAGTAGATGCACCACCTGCAACACCACCAACAATAATAATCTTTTTCTTCATAAGAATCTCTCCTTCTTATATATTTAATGATATTAATTTAATACTTAGTATTCCAAAAATATGAACTTACTATTACTTCAAATATTTTTAATATATATTCATAAGTCTCATTTCGTTAATTTCAATATATCTTAATTTAAGTTTACTTAATATAATTATTATTGTCTGTGACTTTGTCACAAACTTAAACCTTGTAGTAATTACATTTTTAATTATCTTTTTATTACGGTTTAAAAATTATTCTTTTAACAAATACTATAAGTAATATCTAATGCATGAAGGAGGATTTTTATATGGCTAAAATAACTGGGGTGGTTAAATGGTTTGATACAGAAAGAGGCTATGGATTTATATCTTGTAATGAAGGAGAGGATGTTTTTGTACATCATCAACAAATCAAAGAAAAAGGTGCTGATAAAGATTTACATGAAGATGAAAGTGTGACCTTTGATATTGAAAATAGTGAAAAAGGACCTATTGCTATAAATGTTCAAAAATTGTAATATTGTATGAAATATGTTCACCATTTTCTTTAAAACAAATCAAAAAGATAGTTTAAACAATCACAAAATGTTTAAACTATCTTTAAAAATATTTATTGACCCTACAAAAACTTTTCATAGTTTTCTATTTGCATGCACTTTTACCACTATTTTCTTTACCTTAGAACATTCTCCAGCAGCACAACCTGGTTTATGTGCATCTTTTGGAAAGAAAATTGCATAATCACCATTAGTAAATTTTATATTAGAACCATTTAAAGTTTCATTATAAAATATCATATCACTTTCTGGTCTTAAGTCCTCTTTAACTTCTAAGCCCTCAACTGGCGCATATCCTATAATTTCTTGTCCTTCAACTATTAATTGAATATCTATATACTTTTCATGAGACTCCCATTTTTTTTCTTCTTGGTTTTGTGTAGTATATTCTTGTACAAGTGCAAATATTTCTTCACCTTGTATTTCATATTTCCCTACAGCTAATGCCTTTAAATCAGTCGTTTTTAAAAATTCAAAAGCCTTCTCAAAATTATTATTAATACTTGAATAGTTATTTCTACTCCTCATGTTTTCACAAATCATAATTTAATTCCTCCCAATAATAATATATTACGTTCATCTATTCTAAATCTTTTAAAATATCTCTATATGCATCTTGCAGCGCTACAAATTGACCACCAACTAAAAATCCAAAATCATATAAATTTGTATGCTGTATTTTTATAATTGCGGGTATAGTTACTTTATTGTACTTAAATGCTATTTCTAATATATCATTTATTTCAAAATTTATATCCGATATAAATCCTATACCAGAAATAGACAGTTCTACACCCTCAACTTCCAAGTTTACTTGTTTAGAATTTACACTTTCTATTTTAAATTTATAATCATATTTATTTCTTTTGTTAATTCTATTTTCTTTCGTGAACACTTGTTTTTTGTCTTTTAAATAACTATATCCCTCATTCATTTCTTCACTTTCTTTCCTTCATTTATTTTTATTAATTCCAGGTTTTCTATTTCATATTTAAATTATTTATCCATCCAAAGACCATCTACTAGAATTATAATTTATTTCTTATATTTTATCTATATAATAAATATATTATTTTGCAAAACAAAAAAGAGCTATAAGAAAATCTTATAACTCTTTAAATAAAACAGAATTATCTTCTGTTATTTTGTTCTTTTTTAATTCTTCTACAATCAATACATCTTGTAGGTTCATTAGTGAATCCTTTTTCTTGGTAGAATTCTTGTTCTCCTGTTGTGAAAACAAATTCATTTCCACAATCTCTGCATACTAAAGTTTTATCGTTCATATAAAGTTCCTCCTTTTATTAGTAAAGATTAATATATGATTTATACAATTCTCTAAAAGGAGAAGTTTACATATCTATAAAAAACCTTTTTTATTTGACTTACATTTCTAATTATAACAGGTTTCAACAAAATAGCAAGTCTTTTTCTCTAGGTGATTAAATTTAATTTAAAATACCATAGAAACATCTAATAAGCTTGTAGCTTCATCACTAGTTACGTTTTTTCCTTGAGATATTTCTTCTATTACAATTTTTTTAGTACTGTTTAACATTTGCTTTTCACTTGAATTCAAATTATGTTCCATTTTAAGTTGAGTAAGATTACAAATAACTTCAAGATAATCATCTAAAGCTCCAGACTTAATTTTCAATTCATTGACAGTTTTTCTTTCTTTAAAGTTCACTTTAGAAAGTTCACCTGTTTCTACTACAAATTGATTAATGTGCTTTAAGCACATATCTAAAGTTTTAGAATCGCTTACTAATCTCATATTTGATGGTTCTATTCTACTAGATGGTAATGTTAATTTCATAGTATTGTTTGATAATTGTATTGTATAGTACTTTTGTGTTTCACCATTAAACTCTTTTTCCTCTATAATATCAATTACTCCTATCCCCTGACTTGGATAGACAATCTTATCTCCTATATTAAACAAATAATGACCTCCTTATTTTTATTCCTAAAACTATTATAACATATTATTTCACTTTCGCAAAGTTTTTATTTTATCACTAATACAATAGCGTGTCAATAACTTTCCATCAAATTTTTACAATCCGAAGTAATTCGTTTACATTTAATCAATTCCCAACAAATTTAGCTTACCCAAAAACTAAATTTACATACATTTTTCGAAAGTAACTTTATATACATAATTAAGGAAGCTTTATTTTTATTACACAGACTTTTCATTTTTTTTGTTTTCATATAGCAAATTTTAGAGTATAATAAATTAGAAAAAGGAAATTTGATATATAATTAACAATCAGTTTTCTTAAGATATTATAATTATTATAATAAATATAAATTATACGGAGGTCGTAAAATGTTAACATCAGCTAAAGAAATGTTAAACAAAGCTAAAGAAGGAAAATATGCAGTTGGTCAATTCAACATAAACAACTTAGAATGGACAAAAGCTGTACTATTAACTGCACAAGAAAATAATTCACCAGTTATTCTAGGTGTATCTGAAGGTGCTGGAAAGTATATGACTGGATACAAGACAGTAACTGCAATGGTTAAAGCAATGATTGAAGAATTAAAAATTACTGTACCAGTTGCATTACATTTAGATCACGGTAGTTATGAAGGAGCTAAAGCTTGTATAGAAGCTGGATTCTCATCTATCATGTTTGATGGATCTCATTATGCAATAGCTGAAAATATTGAAAAGACTAAAGAATTAGTTGCTATAACTAATGCTAAAGGACTTTCTTTAGAAGCAGAAGTTGGTTCAATCGGTGGAGAAGAAGATGGAGTTATCGGAAAAGGCGAAGTTGCTGATGAAAATGAATGTAAGCAAATCGCAGATCTTGGAGTTACAATGTTAGCTGCTGGAATCGGAAACATCCACGGAAAATATCCTGCTAACTGGGCTGGATTAGATTTTGAAGCATTAGCTAAAATCGAAAAAGCAGTTGGAACTTCTATGCCATTAGTATTACATGGTGGTACTGGAATTCCAGACGATATGATAGCAAAAGCTATATCACTTGGAGTTGCTAAGATCAACGTTAACACTGAATGTCAATTAGTATTCCAAGAAGCTACTAGAAAATATATCGAAGCTGGAAAAGACTTAGAAGGAAAAGGATTTGACCCAAGAAAGTTATTAAATCCTGGATTCGAAGCTATCAAAGTTTGTGTTAAAGAAAAAATGCAATTATTTGGTTCAGTAAACCAAGCATAATTTCATTTATGCAAAAGGAGCATCCTATAAACGGAGGCTCCTTTTTTTATTTAATCTCCTATCCTACATTTTTAATTTCTTCTAATGACATATTTTTATGTCTCCGCCTCTCCTTTTGTCTTTTTTCGTATGTATTATTTATAATTGAACTTAAAACTATTTCTGATTCTTCTTTTAGAATATTATCTCCATTATAGAAATATTCTAATATCCAAGAATTATTTTTAGTTTTTATAAGTTTATTTAAAATTCCTATACTATCTTGATTTGTTAAATTATATTTATTTAAAACTTCAAAAGTATCTATAATTTTCTCAGTAATATTTTTAATATCGAAATTTTTTTTAATACCTGCCAGTTGTGAAATATACCATGTATCATTTATAATTTCAAAATCTGAACGTTCATTAATAGTGCTTTTCTTCTTTAAACTATCATTCAATAAATTTAATATATATATAAACACTTTAACATCTCCTAATAAAAATTTATTTATTAATTCCATACTATTTTATAAATCATACTACTTAAGATGTAAGCTAATATTATTAAGGCCAAATCAGCTTATACGTTTACAGCACTTTTACAAATTTTATATGTAATGTCTTTTATTCTACACATACATATCATTTTCCTTCTATTTTTTTATATATTTTTTATTTTTTTGTTATTTGCCATTTTTTTGATTATGCCTTATAAGTAATACTTTTCTAAAAAGTGCATCTTCAAATTTCTCACTTATTTTATTTTTTATAAATTTAGTATTATTAATGCAAAATAAAATCATACTATATATAGTATGATTTTTTTACTTTGGAGGTATATTAATGAATAACAAATATAATGATTTATTTGATGAATTAGTTAAATCCTATTATGAAGGTAATTTTGACGAAACTCTTACACGTATTATGGTATGTCACGAAAAATCCCCTCAAGAAACATTTGCTATTATTTCATCACTATGTGGTGTTGATATTAAGTTTGATAATAACTATATTTATAATTTAAAAAAAGCTATAACAAAATACACTGTTCATACCAGATTAATTGAAAAGATTAAAGGTTGTCATGAATCATGTTCTAAAGACGAAGATGGTAAATTTAGTTGCCAAGCATCTTGTCCTTTTGATGCAATTCTTTATGATACAAAACAAAAATCTACTTTTATAGATTCTGAACGCTGTCTTAATTGTGGCTTATGTATAGATTCTTGCAAAGAGGGGCTTATTTTAGATAAAGTTTATTTTCTTCCTATTGCAGATTTAATAAAGAATAATGAAACAGTTATTGCCGCTGTTGCCCCTGCCATTAGTGGTCAATTTGGTGATAATGTAACTATGGATCAGTTAAGAGCTGCATTTATAAAAGTTGGTTTTGCTGATATGATAGAAGTTGCCTTTGCAGCAGATGTATTAACAATAAAAGAAGCAGTTGAATTTGATAAACATATACATGGGCCTAATGATTTGATGATAACTTCATGTTGTTGCCCTCTATGGATTGGGATGTTAAGAAAAGTTTACAAAGAACTTATTCCAGATTTGTCACCATCAGTTTCACCTATGGTTGCTGCTGCTCGTATAGTAAAAAGACTCAATAAAGAAGCAAAAGTTGTTTTTATTGGTCCATGTATTGCTAAAAAAGCAGAAGCTAAAGATAAAGATTTAAACGATGCTGTAGATTTTGTACTAACGTTCCAAGAACTATATGAAATATTTAAAACCTTAAATATTGATCCGGGAAAATTAAAAGGTGTCCCTTCTACTGAATATGCTTCAAGGGGCGGAAGATTATATGCACGTAGTGGCGGTGTTTCAATTGCAATTTCTGAAACCATAGAAGAACTTTATCCTGATAAATACAAATATTTTAAAGCTGCTAAGGCTTCTGGTGTTAAAGACTGTAAAGATCTTTTAGAAAATGCTCTAAAAGGTAATGTAGATGCAAACTTCCTTGAAGGCATGGGCTGTGTTTGTGGATGTGTTGGTGGCCCTAAAGCTATTATTCCTACAGAAGAAGGCAAAGCTGCTGCTGATAATTTTGCATACGATTCTCCTATTAAAGTACCCGTTCATAGCGGTATTCTTGATAAAGTATTAGAAAAACTCGATATAAATTCCATTGCTGATTTTAAAGATGATAAAAAAATAAGTATTTTAGATCGTGAATTTTAAAAATATATAATATATAAAGCTCAGAGACGAAATTTAACTATCCAAATTTCATATTTAGATACTGTAAATCCATATCTGAGCTTTAATCTTTAATTTACAATTAATATTACCTTTATATTTAGTAATGTATTTAATACTTACTATTTTATTGTCTCTAATGCCTTTTTTACCTTAGGAACTACATAGTGACTACCACCTTTGTCTTTAACATCCTCCGCCATCATAACTACTAGCAAATTATTAGGTGCTTTATTTGTAGTCATACCTACAAACCATCCAAGCTCAGTTCCAGTCGTATCATCTTGAGATGCCTTAATCTCTGCCGTTCCTGTTTTCCCTGCTATAGTTAAGCCACTTGTAAATGCAGCATGTCCTGTCCCATTTGGATTTTCTACTACTTGTATTAAATCTTGAAGAACAATACTAGCAGAATCCTTGTCTACAGCATTTGATTTCCATATCTTATTTTCTTGAGCTCCATTGTATACAAGATAAGGAGTCAATATGCTTCCTTCATTTTGAAACATTGTATAAAGTGATGCTAAATGAACTGGATTTATTAATATTTCTCCTTGTCCATACCCACTATCAGCTAACTGTACTTCTGTTTTAAAAGTTTTATCACTTGAAAATTGTGAATTATATAATGGATATTCAAATGGAACTTTTTCTGAAAAGCCAAAACTATTTAACTTATCTTTAAAAGTGTCCTTTCCTATATCTAATGCTACTTGTGCAAAATAAATATTATCTGAATAAACAAGTGCATTTAAAAGATTAGAATCTCCAGCATAGCTGCTCACTCTTGTAACAGAATATTTTCCCCAACTCTTATCTTTTTGCCAGCCAAGTCCACTTATATTTTTATTAGCATTTGGATCAAGCTTTTTAGTATCAACTCCAATAACTGCAGTGATTGGCTTAAAAGAAGATCCTGGTGCAAAAGTTCCTTGAAATCTGTTATATAAAGGCTTGCTTGGATCATTATTCAAGCTATTCCACTTATCATTAGACATACCTAAAACAAAGTCATTAGGATTATATGATGGAGTGCTTACAAGTGCTAAAACTTCACCAGTATTAGGATTCATAGCAATTGAAGATCCTTTATCACGTTCAAGTTGATTATATAATAAGCCTTGCATATTACTATCAATAGTTAATTTTAAATCTGCACCATTTTTTACTACTTTAGTTATAAGAGATGTTTTTTTCTCCCCCTCTTTATTTTGAATATATATTTCTGCTCCATCTATTCCTCTAAGAGTTTCTTCATATGCTTTTTCAAGTCCAGACTTACCAATTAAAGAGTTTTCTGTATATTCTTCATCCTTATGTTTTTCCAATTCTTCAGCATTTATAACTTGTACATATCCAGTCAAATGAGCAGCTTTTTCAGCTAATGGATATATTCTTGCATCTTTTTCATTAATTTGAACTCCTGAAATCTTAAGTAAACTAGGAATTCTTTCATCCCCGTATGGTATTGACTTTATAGGAATGAACATATCTGGCTTTACATATGTTGCACTTAATTGACTATTTATATATTCTGCAGAGGTTTCTAATAATTTTGCAATTTCATTAATAGCTTGATCTTTATTATCACCTAACTTTCCTGGAATGATCCCTACATTAGATGAAACAGAATCGGTTGCAATTTTTGATCCACTTCTATCTATAATGTCTCCTCTTTTAGATTTTATAGTTTTTACTCTAATCTTATCATTATCCGTTAAATCTGGAAATATAGTTTTTGAATTCCACTTAACAGTATAATCTTTGCCTATTTCTCTTGCCATAGTTATTGTATTTGAAAATTCTAATTTTCCACATAGGGTATTCATAGTTGTTTCATAATCTATTATTGCTACATTACTCCTATTTTCAACATTTTTAACTTCAACTGTAATGGCACTTGAGCCAATTCCTTCATATATGTTTTTATTTCTTGCGATAAAATCGTCTTTAGAAATTGTTTTCTTAGTTTCACTATCAGTTAATTCATACATTTTTTCATAATCTTTTGAATTGATTAAATTCACATATTCAGTTAATTTATATTCAGGCTTATGTGATTTATTATACATAAATAAAGCAATTCCACATATTATTAGTGGAACAACTACAACTCCTACACCTATAAACATATACTTATTCTTATTTTTATTCATACAATCATACCCTTCTCTGCTTTAGTCTTTAAATTAATTATATCATAGGATTTTATATAAAAATATATTTATATCCATATTATGTAAATATGTAAAAGGAGTTTCAAAATCAGTTGATTAAAACACATATTTTAATCAACTAATTTTGAAGCAGCCCTTTTTGATGTATAAACCTTAGAAATTGCGATAAAAACTAAGATTAAATATACTTTTTTAAATTAACAATGTACGATTAAGTCATACACCTACAAGTTCTCTATATTCTTATAACTTCAACTTTGTATCCATCTGGATCAGTTACAAAATAATACTTTGGCTTTTCACCTGGTAATCCTTTTAAATCAGT
This sequence comes from Clostridium gelidum, assembly GCF_019977655.1. Lineage (NCBI taxonomy): Bacteria > Bacillati > Bacillota > Clostridia > Eubacteriales > Clostridiaceae > Clostridium > Clostridium gelidum. The sequence goes on along the minus strand of NZ_AP024849.1, from coordinate 2,772,510 downwards.
AACTTCATATCCTAATTCTATATGTTTTTCTCTAAGTTCTTCTAAATTTTCTACACCAATTGCAGTATGACTAAATCCATTTCCAATTTCATATGGTTTTTCTACATCATAATTATATGTAAGTTCAATTTCATAGCCATTAGCTTTATCTGATAAATAAACAAGAGTAAATTTATGTTCTGGAAAATCCTTTCTTCTGGTTTCTACAAGACCTAAAGCATCTTGATAAAATTTAAAAGATTCCTCTAAATTTTTAACTCTTATACATGTATGTAACATTTTTACTGACATATTATTTCCTCCTAATTTATAGTAACTTGCATTACTTTCAATACTTTTCTACTTTAAATATATCACATAAATGAAAATCTAAAAATAGTCATTATTTTATATAATTGGATATACTACATAGAATACTATTTATTATTGGCGTAATAGCCATAAATATTTTATAATAGTATATGAAAAGCTTTTTTTCTATTTATAATTAATTTAGGAGGTCATTATTTTTATGAAAATATTAAAGTATATGCTTATATTTGTACCTATAAGCTTTATAGCAGAATTCATGCATGCATCCTCATCAATAATGTTTATACTCGCAGCATTCTCTATAATTCCACTAGCCGGACTTATGGGTGAAGGAACAGAAGAAATTTCATTTTATTCAGGTCCTAAAATAGGTGGATTTTTGAATGGTACTTTTGGGAATGCCACAGAACTTATAATATCATTTTTTGCTCTTAGGGAAGGACTTTTTGAAGTTGTTAAATCATCCATAGCTGGTTCTGTAATAGGAAATGTCTTATTAGTACTTGGCGCTAGTATGCTTGCAGGAGGATTAAAATACAAAACTCAACCATTTAATAAAAAAGTTGTTGAAGTATCTTCAAGTATGCTATTATTTGCAGTTATTGGTTTATGTATCCCTGCATTATTTACTCATACTGTAGATCCTGCTCTTTTAAATACAAGATATGAAGGACTAAGCATATTTGTTGCAGTAATAATGATTATTATATATATATTAAGCTTAGTTTTTTCATTCCATACACACAAACATATCTATACAGTTAATACAGAAGAAGAAGGCGGCACTGCCAAGTGGTCTTTAAAAAAAGCAATAACAGTATTAGTTGTGGCTACAGTATTCATAGCTATAGAAAGTGAATTTTTAGTAAGTGGTATAGAACCTATAACTAAAAGGTTCGGTCTTAGTGAATTTTTTGTAGGTATAATATTAATTCCTATAATAGGAAATGCTGCTGAACATAGTACAGCTATTGTTATGGCTATGAAAAATAAAATGGATGTAGCTTTAGAAATTGCTCTAGGATCTAGCCTACAAATAATATTATTTGTTACGCCTGTATTAATATTTTTAAGCTTATTGTTTGTTCCTATGAGTATTGAATTTAATGTATTTGAATTAGTAGCACTTATAGTAGCAGTAATAATAGCTAATAGAGTATCAAATGATGGAGAATCTAATTGGCTCGAAGGGGTTCAGCTCCTTGCTGTATATGCAATAATTGCAGCTTCATTTTTTATTTTATAGCTTAATTATTTATCTAAAATGCATAAAAATTTCATAAAAAATAAGCTGCTATATTTTTAGTAGCTTATTTTTTAATTAAATTACTTTTGTGTTTTAGAATTCTGAATACATAACACTTAAATTTAAATAGTAAAAATAGTTATCATTAGATAGTTGTCAAATGATAACTATTTTGCTATAATGTTTTTTAAGTAATAATTAATGTTAAAGGAGATTGGTTATGAATAAAATAGAATCTCAAAATTTGATATTACATATGGTCAACTTTTACACAATATTTAATACTGAATTTATAGACCTTATTCCAGACCTTTCAAATTCTGAAATTAGCCCTTTGCTTTCAAAAATTTTAAATTTTATTCATTTAGAAGGTAATACTACTGCCTCAACTTTAAGTAAAAAATTAAATATCTCTGTCCCAAATATTAGTAGAAGCATTAGTACATTAAATAATCTTGGTTACTTAACAAAAAAACAAGACTCTAATGATAAACGAATTATTTATTTATCATTATCACCAAAAGCTTTAGCACTTATTTCAACAGTCATTTCTGCTTCTGAAGAAATATTCTTAAAAAGGTTCAACGTACTTTCTCTTGAAGAATTAAATGAGCTTTCTAAATCGTTCTCTAAAGTACAAAGTTTACTTATAAAAATGCGTGAATTAAATGTTAACAATAAAACTTGTAACAAAAAATAAAGGAGTTGATTTTCACATATGATTACAAAAAGTATAAAATCAAAATTAATTGTTCTAATAGGTATATTACTATTTATTGTAAGTAGTGGACTCGGAATTATTTCGTATATTAATGCATCTAATTCTTTAGTATCTAATATAGAAAAGACATTACCACAAATAGCTACTCAAGCTTCAAATACAGTACAAGCTAATTTAGATAGTCAATTAAATGCAATGGAGGTAACTGCTGAAGTTGCTGCAATAAATAATGATTCCTCAGAAAAACTTATGACTATATTAAAAAGTGAAGCTAAAAGAAATGGCAGTATAAAAATGGGATATGCAGATGCTAATGGTACTATTCTGTATACAGATGGAGGACAAGATAATATCAAAGATAATACTTTCTTTAAAAAATCTATTTCTGGAGAAAATTATATAGAAGATCCAGTTGTTAATAAAGATAAGACTGCAATGACTATGATATATTCAGTACCCATAAAAAATAATAATTCCGTTATTGGCGTATTAGTTTCAGTCCGAGATGGAATGGAACTTAGTGAAATGATTAAGAAAATTGCATTTGGAAAAACTGGTAGTGCATATATGATTAATAGCAAGAGTACTAGTATTGCATATATGGATCCTAGCATGCCATTAAATCAATATAATTCAATAAAAGAAGCTGAAAAAAATCCAAGTCTTAGCGCCATTGCAAATATGCAAAAACGAATGATAGCTGGAGAAACTGGTTTAAGTTCATATACTTTTGATGGAAAAGATGCTTATGGAGGATTTGCTCCAGTAAAAAATGAAAACTGGTCTATAACCGTTATATTAGATAAAGGTGAACTATTGTCAGAACTTGATTCATTAAGAATATCTATGGCCTTATCTTCATTAATATTTCTAATTGTTGGAATTTGTATGATTTACATTCTTGCTCATAAATTATCCACAAGAATTAAATACGCTTCTAATTCTTTAAATATATTATCTACTGGAGACTTTACTAATAAAATAGATAAAAAATACTTGAATAATAAAGACGAAATAGGCCAAATGGCTAACTCTATGAGTACAATGCAAAATTCAATTAAAGAAATGCTTAAAATTTCTAAAGATAGTTCTTCCATAATAGATAAAGATTCAACTGATCTTTCACATATTTCTCAAGAAATGGCTTCTTCATCAAACAATGTAGCCAGTTCAATTCAAGAAGTTTCAAGTGGCATAAGTTCCCAAGCAGATAATTTAATTGAGATTACCTCAATATTAAATAATTTTGGCAACAAACTTGAAGATATAGTTTATAACATTAATGATGTAGATAAAAATACCTTATCCATGAATGAACTTGCAACTGATAGTAGTTCCAATATGAATTCATTGATGGCTGCTGTAAATGGTATAAGTTTATCATTTAAAAAGCTATCTGATAAAATACTTAGTTTTAATATTAGTATAAAAGAAGTAAATAATATTGTAATTATAATTAATTCAATTGCAGATCAAACTAATTTATTGGCTTTAAATGCTTCTATAGAAGCTGCAAATGCTGGTGAGGCCGGGAAAGGCTTTGCTGTAGTTGCAAATGAGGTAAAAGCTTTAGCTGAACAAACAAAAGTTTCATCAGAACATATTAGTACACTAATATCTAATATTGCTGAAAATACTACTACTATTACAGAAGATACTAATAATGTAGATACAGAACTTGGTAATCAAGTGAATATTATAAACGAAACAATAACTTCTTTTGAAAAAATAATTGATGCAATTAAAATCATAATTCCAAAGGTAAAGTCTGTTAATTCGTCAGTTATGGAGATTAATAACGAAAAAGATAATATATTAAATAAAGTAGAAAGTGCATCTGCTATCGCTGAAGAAATAGCAGCTTCTTCTGAGGAGATAACAGCATCAATTGATGAAATGAATAATTTATCTAATAACGTAGCATCAACATCAATTACTTTAAATGATATGACTAAAAATATGATTGAACAACAAAATAACTTTAAAATATAATATTTAAAAAGGGATATTTTCATCAATGAAAATATCCCTTTATCTATAAAACATAAACTTTTGTTTTTCTTAATAGTAATATCTAGTACCGATTTATTTAATTGATTGAATTTGTATAATAAGTTTCATTTATTGTACTACATTAGCAGTCTTTGCTGCTTTCTTTGCTTCACGAGCTTCCTTAATTTTCTCTCTTGCTTCCTTGTTAGTAGCACCAGTAATATCTACTCCTAATTTTGTAGCTTTTTCTGAAAGTTTTTCAGTTACTACTTGCTTTTTTGATTCAAGAGCTGCTTTTATTTTTGCTTTTGCGTCTTCCTTTGATAATCCTGTAATGTCTACGCCAAGTTTAGTTGCCTTTTCGGTAAGTGTTGCAAGCTTTTTAGCATCAATAGCTGCTTTTATTTTTGCTTTTGCATCTTCCTTTGATAATCCTGTTATATCTACTCCAAGCTTTGCTGCTTCTGCTGTTTGAAGTTTAATTCTTGCGTCTTCATTTGATAGACCTGTAATGTCTATTCCAAGTTTTGTTGCTTTTTGAGTAAGTTTTTCAAGGTTTTTAGTATCAATAGCTGCATGTACTTTAGCTTTTGCATCTTCATTTGATAATCCTGTTATATCAATTCCAAGAATTGCAGCTTTGGCTGAAATCTTTTCAGCTGTAGCCTGTGTTTTATCTTCAAGGGCAGCTTGTATTTTAGCTTTTGCGTCTTCAGCTGATAATCCTGTAATATCTACACCAAGCTTTGTAGCCCTTGCGCTTTGAATTTTAGCATTTGCATCTTCCTTTGAAAGACCTGTTATATCCACTCCAAGTTTTGCTGCTACTGCTGCTTTTATTTTATCTCTTACTTGTTCACTAGTTAAACCTGTAATGTCTATTCCAAGTTTTGTTGCCCTTTGAGTAAGTTTTGCTAATTTATCTGCTTCACTAACTTGTTGTGTTGCAACTGTTGTTACATTAGTTGTTGTATCCTGTGGAGTAATGTCAGCAGCAAATGCTGGAACAATACTTGACATTGAAATCATAGCTGCAATAGCAAGTCCTAATATTTTATTCTTTTTCATAATTATCTCTCCTCTTATTATATATATTTTTGTTAATGTGCCTTAATATAAAATGTACTTGTAACTTAGTAATAACTGGTTACAAGTACATAATAACTTTCTTTTGTGAAATTTATGTGAAATAAGGCACATGAAAGAAAATAGCAAGTCCAAAATACCATGATTATTTTTTCATCAGGCAAGGAAGTATATTGGTCTCATAGCGGGCCTATCAGGGCAATATGCTGACGTAGCATGATGGAAAATAGGCTTGGCAGATGGACTTGTTATTTTTTTGATTGTGCCTAACTAAATATATATAAATATTATTTTTTTGAATGTATATAAGGAATTTCAAGAGAAAATACTACACCCTCATTTACATTTTCCACTTTAGTAGTACCTCCATGAAGTTGTACTATTAATTTTACAATTGCTAGTCCTAATCCATGTCCCACATATTTTCTAGACCTTGCTTTATCTACTTTATAATATACATCCCAAACTTTTTCAAAGTCTTCCATTGATATATGGTTTCCTGTATTAAAAACACTTATTTTAATTCCATTTTCTTTTTTTTCAACAGTCAATCGAATTAATTTTCGTCCTTCTACATGATTTATAGCATTTGTAATAAAATTATTTATAGCTTTCTCAATCATTTCACGATCAGCAGATACTACACAATCATTTATACATTCCAATTCAAAAGTAACCGCTTTATCAATAAATCTAGGATTAAATCTTTCTACTATCTTATATATAAACTCACAAATATCAAAACTTGTTATATTTAATTCAACCATTCCTACTTCCATCATAGAATGATTTAAAAGTTCAAGTACTAATTTATCCATTCTATCGCATTCTTCCACTAGAACTGTACAATACTTCTGCATCTTTTCCTTATCATCAGCCACACCATATTTAAGTCCTTCAGCATATCCCTTAATTATTCCTATTGGAGTTTTTAATTCATGGGACATATTACGTACAAGCTGTTTTCTACGTTCAACGTCTTCCTTAAGTTCATTTATACTAGCACATAATTTTTCGGAAATTTTATTAATACTTTCTCCAAGCTTTCCAATTTCATCTTGAGACCCAATATGTACTCGTTTATCAAATTCAAGGTTAGATATATTTTCTGCAACATTGCTCATTTCTATAATTGGCTTAGTTATTTTCTTTGAAAAAATAAGTATAAATATTCCACCAATAAAAATTACTATTACTCCTGAAAGCATATAAAACTGATTTGCTATTGAAACACTTTGATTAATACTCTTAAAAGGCTTTTTTAAAATAATGTATTCTTCATTACTCATTTTTAATACAAAAACTAATTTATTTGTTTGAGCATTGTTTTTTTCTTCAGTATAATAAACAAAGTTCTTTGAAAGTTTCTTTTTATTTTCTAAAATAATTTGTTTCATTTCTTTAGGTAAACGGTTCTGATTAGTATCTTTTTTTTGATTAACGGAATTGTATTCTATATTAAAATTTTGATCAACAATAGTTGTACTTATATTTTCAATATTCTCTATTGTGTTTATGTATTCATAGCTATTTTCTTTATCATTTATATACTCATTATTAATTTTTTCACTTATTGATTTTAATATACCTTTATTCTTATAAATATAATACGATTCTAAAAATATTGAATTTAAAAATATCCCAAATGCTACTAAGGAAACCATAAATATTGAGACTATTAAAAATATCTTCGTTTTAATTGTCTTCATGATTTTGTACCTCAAACATATAGCCACTACCTCTTATTGTTTTTATGTAATTACCATAGGTTAATAATTTAGATCTTAAAGTTTTTATATGTGTATCTATAGTTCGTATATCTCCATCAAAATCATACCCCCATACTTTGTCCAATATTTGTTCACGTGTTAATACTCTATTATTATTAGTTACAAAATAATTGAGAAGACTATATTCTTTACGATTTAACTCAACTTCTAAATCATTTACTATTACTTTATGCCTTACTGGATAAATTTTTATTTTTCCTACAATTATTTCATCAATTCTTTCTTTCTTTAATTTTCTTACAATTGTATTAAGACGAGCAACAAATATTTCATAACTAAAAGGTTTGGAAATATAATCATCTGCGCCTTCCTTAAGCCCAAAAACTTCATTTTTTTCGTCTCCCAGTGCTGTTAACATTATTATAGGCACATCTGAATGTTCTCGAATTTCTTTGAGAACTTCCCAGCCATCATATATAGGCATCATTACATCCAATATTACGATGTCAATATCATTTGAACTAAAGAAAATATCAATTGCTTCTTTGCCATCTCTAGCCTCCACGGGCATATAACCTTCTTTTTTTACTATATCTGATACAAGTTCTCTAAATATTGATTCATCCTCTGCTATAAGAATTTTTATATCCATAATCACCCTTCTTACTAATAGATTCTAAAACCATTCGTTTTTCTTAAACCAAACCACACATAAAATAACTATACTAATACATATTGCTATAACAACTGGATAACCATAACTTAAGCTATATTCTGGCATATTAAAATTCATTCCATACCATCCTACTATAAGAGTAAGAGGTAAAAATATTGTTGTAACAACTGTAAATAGCTTCATTAAAGTATTCTGATTTATATCCATTTGAGCTTGGTATGCCTCCCTAACTTGTGTAACATAATCTCTTAAATTGTTTACGCTTTGGTACAATCTACTAATGCGGTTAGTAAACATTCTAAAATATTTAATTGTCTTTTTATCAATAAGTTCATTATCATTTTCTTCAATAGATTCTGCAATATTCAAAAAGCGTTCATAATAACGTTTTAGCTTTAACAATTTTTTTCTAAGAATAATTATTTTGTTTAAATAATCATCTTTTTTGGAAGTTATTAGTCCGTCCTCAAGGTCAGTAATTTCTTGTTCAATATTTTCAATAGAGTATGTGTCTTCAGAGGTAAGTCTATCGAAGAATATGTAAAGCATCTTATTAAGACTTGTGCATTTAATTTCTCCAGACTTAGTTTTAGTAATTATGTCGTCTATAATAGTATATTTATCACTTATAAATACAAGAAGATTTTTTGTGAAAAATATACATACTTTCTTTGAGTGCTTTAATATATCATTAATCATTGGAATTTTTAGAGATATATAGTCAAATCCCTCATAACTCTCAAACTTAGATGATCTTCCATTCAAACATTCATAAAATATCTTTTCATTAATATTAAGCTTTTCCGCTACTGATTCCAATTGTTCAAATGTAATAACACAAATAAATTGTTTACTATTATTTAAATTTATATTATCAATAGTGTCTTCCATTAAACTATCATTATTTAAAGAATATATCATTAATACTCACCTATTTTTCATTATTTTACTATATCTTATCATAAATGATTAATTATTAACAATAAAGTTCTACTTCTTATCTAAATATTTGTCATTTTGGAGTTATATTTGGGCTTAAGATATCTTAAGTCAAAGAAAAATGCTGTAAAATTCATTTACAGTAAAATGTACCCTATAAGATAGATAGTAAATAAAATATCTATCTTATAGGGTTTTTATGTATAATAAAACAAAGAGATAGGAGTAGATTTTATGAGTAATAAGTTATTTACAAAAGAAGAAATAGAATTGATATCTAGAAATAAATATGTAAAAAATGTTAGTGAAAGATCAATTACATATACAGATGAATTCAGACGAATTTTTATATCAGAATACGAAAAAGGAAAGTTTCCACGAAAGATATTTGAAGAATCTGATTTCGTGATAAGTATCTTAGAGATTGGACGAATTGAATCGATAAGTAAAAAATGGCGTGCTGCCTATAAGGAAAACGGTATACATGGTTTAGATGATACAAGAAAAGGCAAAGCTGGGCGACCTCGTGATAAGGAACTTTCTATAGACGAAAAATATGAACGTCTTAAAGTACAAACTACTCTACTGAAAGCTGAGAATGAATTATTAAAAAAACTCGATTTGATAGAAAGGAGAGTGATAAAACGAAAATAGGTTCATTAACAAAAGAAAATTTCATTCTTATTAAATCAGTAATTAAAAAATATAAATTAAAGAATATGACAAGCTATTTATGCACATTAGCTGGTGTATCACGTTCTGGATATTATAATTATTTTTCAGCAAAATCCGAATGCTTGCGCAGCAAGCGCAACGATAATGATTTGGAAGTTAAAGATATAATTTTAAAGGCATTCAACTTCAAAAAACATAAAAAAGGTGCAAGACAAATAAAGATGGTATTGAAATCTCAATATGGAGTTGTATATAATCTAAAACGTATTCGCAGACTTATGAAAAAATATGACATAGTTTGTCCTTATAGAAAAGCAAATCCATATAGACGAATGGTAAAAGCAACTAAAGAACATAAAGTCTTACCTAATGTGCTTAATAGGAATTTCAAACAGAATACCCCTGGCAAAGTATTGCTTACGGATATTACCTATTTGTTCTATAAAAATAAAAGCAAAAAGGCTTATTTGTCGACCATTAAAGATGCATCAACTAATGAAATAATGGCTTATAATGTATCTGATAGTCTCACATTAGATATAGTTATCGATACTATCACCAATCTTAAGAAATCAAAAAGTGTAAAATTTCATCCTGAAGCTTTCATTCATTCAGATCAAGGATCACACTACACAAGTCCTAAATTTCAGAAGTTAGTAAAAGAATGTGGGTTTGGTCAATCTATGTCTAGACGAGGAAACTGTTGGGACAACGCCCCGCAGGAATCATTCTTTGGGCATTTCAAAGATGAAGTAAACATAAAACAATGCCAAACATTAGAAGACCTAAAAAATGAGATAGACCAGTACATGATTTATTATAACAACTATAGATATCAATGGAATTTAAAAAGGATGACTCCTGTTGAATACAGAAATCATCTCATTGATTCTACACAGTATTTTTAACAATGTCCTTTACAAAGGGTACATTTTACAGAATGATACAGCATTTAAATTCATTTATTTATCTTTAATAACCCTTACTACACCTTAAAATCATTAACCATTTCCACTAATTTATTTGTGCTAGTATTAACTTCTTTTATTAAGTTCACCACATTATCAGATTTTTCAGATATAGTATTCATCATTTCAGCAATACTATTTGTTCCTTTTGCTGATTCGTTATTTGCTGTAGTTATTTGATTTACAGAGTTTGCAACTGTATTTATTGAAGTCATCATCTCATTAGATTTTTCACTAAAGTTACTTGTCATATCACTAATCATAATTGCATCATCACTATAATGTTCTCCCGTTTTAACAATCATCTCATAATCACTTATAACTTGAGTATTTATAAATTGAAGCATGTCCTCTGATGTATCCACTAAGTTTTTCACAGTATTTACAACTACGTTACTAATATCTTTTATTTCTGATACAGTATTTTTCGAATCTTCTGCAAGTTTTTTGATTTCTTCCGCTACTACTGAAAATCCTGTTCCTGCATCTCCTGCTCTTGCAGCTTCTATTGAAGCATTTAATGCTAATAAATTAGTTTGAGATGCAATTTGTAAAATAGCTTCCGATAAAACATTTATTTTTTCCACTTCTTTCGATTTTTCAATAGCTTCTAAAAGCTTGTCCTGTGTTTGAATATTAATTTGCTGTGCTTGTTCTTTAGAATTAACAGCTTTGTTTTTAAGCTCATTTGCTCTCTCTTTAATTAATGATGAATTTTCAGCTTCGCTCTTTGCCTTTTGCGCAACTGATTCAATATTTAACTCAATTTCAGAAGTTGCTAAACTCATTTCTTCAGTTGACGCTGCTGTTTCCTCCATAACACTAGATAATTCCTCTGTTGTAGCATAAATATCCTCAATCAAGGCAGCTAGCTGACTAATATTTTCGTTTGTTTTCTCAACTTTATTCTCAACATTCATAGATTCATCAATAATAACGCGAATTATCTTTCTAAAGGAATTCTGCATTAAGTTAAAGTTTTTTGCTAACTCACCTATTTCATCATTACTAACAAAATCAATATGCTGTGTTAAATCCCCTCCACTACTTGCCATAACTTTTAATTTAGATAATATTGTATTTATTGGTTTAACAATATGCCTTGTAACATATCCCCATGTTATTATCGATAATATTATTGCAACTAAAATGGATACTACTATTAAAATTATTGTGTTTGAAATCGATTTTTCTATATTCTTTATAGATGTTTCAATATTTTCAGAAGCTGAAATTTTAAAGTTATCAACTTCACTGTTAATTTCTTCTGCTGTACTATCAAACTTTTCCATAGATACATTACCTTTTTCAGGACCACCATCAATATATGCTGTAGCCATTGTCTTACCTGTTTCATAATATGGTTCAAAAGCTTTTTCTATTTTTACAATTTCCACTGTGCTTTCAGGGTTTATTTGTTTAAGTTCTTCCGTAATAATTTTCACATCTTGTGCATACTTTTCAGCCTTATCAAATCCATCATCAAAACCTTCTGCTGCTCTTGTCGCACTTATATCTGTAAGCCATTGCTGAACCTCTACAACATCAAGTTTTAACTTATCAGTTTTTGAAATAGTCGAAAAGTATTTTATATTCATTTCCTTTACTAATTTCAAATTATTATTTGTATAGACAAACTGAATTGCCATAAACCCTAAGAAAAATATAATCATGAAAAAAAGTGGTAATAGTATTTTTAACTTTATGCTTCTCATATATAACAGTCCCTTCTTGTGTGAAATTAATTTATTTATCAGCCGAATATGTTGTCATATTATACATTTTTAACGTTGATTAATTACATAAATTTGTTGCTAATGCTAATTATTAATTGTATTATATACTTGAAATGAAAAATATACTACAAAATTTATTGTTTTTTGTAGTATGATAGCGAGGAAATTAAATATGTTAAGTAATTCTTATTTTGCGCCAATTATGGAGACTATAGCTTGTTTATTGGGAACAATATTATTTGTTAGGTTCTTTTATAAAAATAAAGATCCTTTTTGGAAGTTCATGTTATTAGCACTGCTTATGTCAGCAATAGGTACTTTTATTGATGAAAATTTTGATGAATCATCACTTAGAACAATTGTTGAAAATATTTTTTATTTAAGTACATATGTTTTAATTATAATTGGATTTAAAAAAGGAATTAAAAGAATACATAATTATATAAAGATAAAAATTAGAACTATAATTCTGAATTTTCTTGATATTGTTATTTTTTTCTTTTTATCTCTTATTATTTTTTGTTTTTTTGATAAAGAAATGCTCAAAAACCTTTTTTCGTTTAATATAACTTTAGATTGTTATTTTAATTTTATTTATCCTATATTAGATTCTTTCATTTTATTATATTTTACTTTTAGTCAAAGAATATTTAGTACTTCAAATAAAAATAAATCTTATATTTATTTTTATGTTGGTGTTATGATAAGAATAATATCAGATTTTATAGATATATTTGAAATAGGATATTCTAATAATATATATTCGGTAAATTTATGGATAAGTTCAGTTGGTATTTTTATAATTATTTATGCACTTTATTATATAAAAAGTCATGAAATGCAACTAAAATATTCAGCATTTAATATAGTAGAGTATAATGATGAAATGATTACCGGGTTCAATTATAGCACTGTCTTTGTACTTATAACATATCTTACTATTTATATTTATTATAATATATTGAAATTTTCACAAGTATATTACAATGATACTTATAATGATTTTATCATTATGTGCGGAATCATCATGTTAGGAATCCAGAGTATAAAACAACTTGTAATAATCTATTCATATCAAAGCCAAGTATCTGATTTAGAAAAAAAAGCAACGAAAGATTATCTTACAAATGCATATAATCGAAGCTATACATTTAAATTGTTAAACAATCTATTTATATACTACCAAAATAACAATCTAGAATTGTCAGTTCTTATGTTAGACATAGATTTTTTCAAAAAAATCAATGACAAATATGGGCATTCATATGGCGATTTTGTATTAGTTAATATTGTAAAGATCATTAATATGTGTATATTAGAGAATGGTATTGTATGTAGGCATGGAGGAGAAGAATTTCTTGTTATATTACCAAACTATTCTATGGATAAAGCATTTATTTTGTCAAATGAGATTAGAGAAGCTGTACAGAATTACGAGTTTGAGTATAAAAATAATGAAATAGTAAAAGTAACTATTTCAATAGGTGGAGAAACAATGAATTCAACTACTGAAGATGAAATCGATTTAGTTGATAATGCAGATAAGGCGCTATATGATGCAAAAAAAACTAGAAATTTGTGTAAGTGGTATTTAGAATAAAATAAAATGGCTATCTCTCCCAATATAATTAGAGATAGCCATTTTATTTTAGTATTAATACAACTTCAATAATCTTGATATATTTCCACCAAGGACATTATCTGTCACTTTCTTATTAGGACTTATTTTCTCCACCGTTTCTCTCAATAATAATGGATCCCCATATGGAGCATCCGAACTAAATAAAGTACGATCTGGTAATTCTTTTATTGCTATTGTAGGTGCTAAAATTGTAAATGTAGCTGATAAATCTAGGTATATATTCTTATTTTCCTTTGCCATTTTTATTGTTTGAAGCCAATTTGTACCTCCCATATGTCCGAATATTAATGGAACTTCAGAGTATTTTTTTGCTAATTCTATAAGTTCTTTAATATCATCACCATTAAGAGGATGAAATGTATGAACCCAAATAGGTAATTTACTAAGTTCTGAAGAGGCTTGGAAAATAACTTCTAAATCTTTTACTTTGCCTGACGCAGGCGCAAATTCACCTAATCCATAAAAGTTATTTTCAATTACATTTTTAACAATCCATTCTGCAGTTTCATCATAAGTTAAATTGAGTGGTACTTGGCCAAATCCTATGAATTTTGATGGATTTCTCTCTATTACTTCTTTTAGTTCTTGTGTAGTTCTCTTAATATTCTTAACCCGTTCTTCTACAGTAGTATTACTTGCTAATATATTGTCTAATATCTCCATCTCCTTTTCAAAGGATTCCATATCATAAGCTTTTTCTGGATGTGGTGTTGTAGAAAATAGTATAGTTTTATCTATAGAAGCTTCCTCCATCATAAGTATTTGTTTTTCTACTGGAAATATAACATGCGCATGACTATCTACTATCATTAATAACATCCTTTCATTTAGGCTCTTTCAAAAAATATTGACCCATTTGCTTGTCTCTTATTTTCTGTAAGATTCCTTATTATTTTTCTCTTATAACAATAATAATCTTAATGATAATCAATTTAAAGTACGCACAAATTTGAAATATAGTATCATTAATGATACTATTAAACCATTATTACACTCATATGGAGGAAAAAGAATGTCAAAATCAGAAAATATAGATTCTCAGTGTCCTATGGACGTTACTATAAATATTTTAAGTGGTAAATGGAAATTATCTATCCTCTGGAATTTAGCCAATAAGGGTATAATTAGATTTAATGAATTACAAAGACTTTTACCCAATATCACTCAAAAAACCCTTACAATGCAATTGAGAGAGTTAGAAAGTGATAACATAATTTATAGAAAAATCTATGCAGAAGTCCCACCAAAAGTAGAATATAGACTTACTGATTTAGGTGAAAGTATGAAACCTATTTTAAGTTCCATGTGCGAATGGGGAAAATTTTATAAGCAGACATCCTCAAATAATTAAAATTACTAGACGCTTCAAAAAAATTGAGCTGTTAAAAAACGGAAATATAATTTCTATTTTTTAGCAGCTTCTTATTTTCTCTTAATAAACAATTAAATTTTAAATTTCTGTACTAATTCATGAAGATCTTGTGCCAATTCAGCTTGACTCTGAGCAGATTCTGCTACTTGCTCCACTGCCTTTGTAATCTCACTTATGCTAGCTAGTACTTCTTCTGAACCAGCAGCGGTTTCTTCCGCTGTAGCAGAAACCCCTTCAAATGCTATATTCACTTGTTCCACTGTTTCATTCATCTGCTTCGTAGAATTAAATATACCTATAGCCATATTGCTTACAAATTCAGCATCTTTTTCATATTGTATTCCAGTATCTAAAAGCAAAGTGTAACTTGGTTTCACGCTATTTACCATGTAATCTAGCATATCTTCACTACTTGAAGATAATGCATCAAAGGCATTCCTTACTTGAGTAACCATACTTTGAATTTTTGTTACAGCTTCAGTTGACTGTTCCGCTAATTTTTTAACTTCTTCAGCCACTACTGCAAAGCCTTTTCCTTGTTCTCCAGCTCTTGCTGCCTCTATTGCTGCATTTAGTGCAAGAAGATTAGTTTGTTCAGATATGGTTCCAATAGAATCAGCCATTATTTTAACGTCTTCCACCACTTTGCCCTCTTCAATTGCATGTATGATATTGGCTCTCTTTTCTTCATATATTACATTGTTTTGTTTTATGTTTTCATTAGCTTTTTCTTTTATTTGAATAGCTCTTTTATTTATATCACTGCCAGAAATTTTTGATTCTTCAGCCTTCTTAGCTAAGTTATTTGTGTTCATTCCTATTTCATCCATTGAAGCACTTACTTCTTCTGTTGTAGCACTTAAGTCTTGAGCACCTTTAGCAATTGTCTCAGTAGCTTCACTTGAAGCTTGCATCATTGAAGATATCTCTTCTGTTGTAGCAGACAAATCTCCACTGGCTGAATTTATCTTTTCTGCACTGCCTACAATCTCAGTTATAAGCTGTTTTATATTTTCTCCAGCTTTATTTAAAGCCTTAGAAAGTCTTCCTATTTCATCTTTGCTATCTATTTCTATTTTTTTAGTTAAATCACCATCACCTATAGCTTCTGCAAAATTTAAGACCTTCTTCAATTGCTTGTCTATGGTAATTGATATAAATGTACCAATTGTTATAGCAAGTGCTAGTCCAATAATTATTACAGCTATAATAAAATATAAAGAAGTACTATATGTATCTGTATTTTGTTTATCTGAAGCCATTGCTTGTTCTTGATTAATTTGAATTTGATCTTCCAAGTCTTTAAACAAATTAGCTCTAGCTGTAGCAATTTCTGTAAATCTAACTTTAGATTTGTTAAACTCTTTTTCATTTGCTAATTTTATTACATCAGCATAAATTATTCTAAATTCTTGTAAATCCTTTTTTAGTTTTTCAAATGTAGGTTTTTCCTCTTCAGATAATAAAGTCTTTTCATAGTCACTAATTATTTTGTCTGTATCAGTAGCAAAATCTTCAATTTCTTTAATCAATCCAGGATTTTGATTATCTCTATTTTCTTGATTTGAAATTTTTAACAAGCTATATCTTATCTCTAAGGTATCCTGCTTAATTTTGTTCATCTTTTCTATAGACATAAGATTTTGTGCATACATTTTTGCAGCATTTTTATGTATAGTTTGCATATTTCTTATTCCAAAAGCCCCAACTAGGACTATTAGTAAAGATATACTTACAAATGCTGGTATCAATTTTTTAGACATGTTTAAGTTATTAAACCACTTCATAATAATTCCTCCCAAAAATTCTATTTATATATACACTTCAACTATTAATTAAAAAAATTTCAAGCTACCTTAAAATCTAAGCTTTTCATATACTTTGAATTAAGTTGAAACATTGTACATTAATTACCATACGCCTCAAATGCTAAACATACAAATTATTCGACATTTTTTCTCATTCTAATTATAATATACTATAAATTTCAACACTTTAGCAAATAAAATTTAACAATAATTTTAGAATAAATTTGATTCGGGTATATAAATTGGTAAACTCGTCTTTTTTTAGTCGGATTTTGACATAATAATATTTCTAAAACAAATTAAACCAGATTTTCAATTTGGTATTTTATTATTTTGTAAGCTTAAGAATTGTCTTCTTATATTCAGGATATTTTTCCAATAAGAATCTTCTTTCAAATAATTCAAAATCTCTAAATTCAAATCCTGGTGAAACATTGCAGCCAACTAATGCATATCCTTTATTATTCATTGCAGATCCAAATATATAGTCTTTAGGGACTAATACTTGAGGTTTTTCACCATTTTCAATATTAAGGCCAAGTTGTTCAGTCTTAAGTTTTCCTTCAGGGCTAATCATATAAATAGTTAGTGGTGAACCAGAATGGTAATACCACATTTCATCAGATTTTAATCTGTGAAAATTTGAAACTTCTCCATCTCTAAGTAAGAAGTATATACTTGTCCAAAGCATTCTTGAACCTTCAAAATTAACATCCAAATCTTTGTCTGAGATATTTTCTGTTGATGCAAAAGTTTCCTTATAAAAGCCGCCTTCAGGATGAGCTGTCATGTTTAGATTTTCCACAAAATATTCTGCTGTGTACATATTAATCGCTCCTTTTCGTAAAGTATAATTTCATATATCGTCAATAATACTTCCATTTATTACTCTCTCTGACTTGATTGTATATATTTATATAATAACATATAATATTCATTTTTATTATTGAATATCACTTATTTATATACAAAAATTTTAACAATTTACATCTTATTGCTTATTTAGAGAATAAGGTATAAAATATATTATATAATAATTAATGTTAATTGATAATTTATAATTAAAAGGAGTGCATATTATGAACGATATAATAAAATCAATACAAAATCATAGATCTATTAGATCTTTTTTAGACACTGAAGTATCAGAGGAAGTTATTGATGAGCTTCTAAAAGCTTCTCAATCTATGCCTAATTCAATAAATGGTCAACAAACTTCTGTTATTGTAATTAGAGATAAAAAAACAAAATCACAAATAGCTAAATTAGCAGGAGATCAGAAATGGATAGAAGATGCAAATGTATTCTTACTGTTTGTTATGGATTTTTATAAGACATACAAAGCTGGTGAAAAAACTGGAAATCCTCAAGTTATACATGAAAGTATAGAAAGTACTTTAGTAGGTTCTTTTGATGGTGGACTTGCAATGGGAGGCGCAATAATTGCCGCAGAATCTTTAGGCCTTGGTATTGTACCAATAGGAGGAATTAGAAGAAGCCCTTCTAAAATAATAAATTTGCTTGAATTACCAGAATATACTTATCCTCTTGCAGGACTTGCTATTGGATATCCTGCTGATAATTCAAGAAAGAAACCAAGAATGCCTCTTAATTCCTTTAAGCATAATGAAAAATATCATACTGAAGTTTTAGATAAGGCAATAGATGATTATGATAAAGAAATGGAAACTTATTTAAAAGAAATTGGAAGAGAAAAAGAAGTAAATTGGAGTACTGCAACTTCATCTGTTTATAAATCTGTTTATTTTCCAAAAGTTTATCCTACACTAAAAGACCAAGGTTTTAATAACGATAAATAGAAACACGACAATTGGCAATTTATTCAAATCTACTTTAATTCAAATGAGTCATATTAAGAACAAAATCTTAATATGACTCATTTATATTTTAGTATCTATACCACTATATACTTATTCAATTTTTCCACATTATATGAATTCTACCACCCTTTACCCAAGACCTTCTCAACAAACACCTTTGCAACATTTTGATCAAACTGCATACCCGAACATTTTCTCAGTTCATTTATAGCGTCTTCCTCACTTAATGATTTACTCTAAGACCTATCCTCTGTCATAGCATTATAAGCCTCTGCATTTGAATAATGATACAAATATCAACGCTAAAGCTTATTTTAACTTAGCAGAGCCTTATTAAATTGTTTTTATTAAACCTTAAATCTACTAACCATTTCATTAAGTTTTTCAGCAAGCTTAGCTTGATTTTGCGATACTTGTGATAACTGTCCTATAGCTTTTGTGGTTTCATTAATACTATCTTTTATTGTTTCAGCATTTTCAGATGATTTTTGCGAAGTTTCAGCTGTATTTTGTACTGCTTCACTTACTTGATTTATTGTAGCTGCTAGCTCCTCTGACATAGATGCTATTTCATCAGACATGTTGGTCACAAATTCTGCATCATGATAATACTCTTCACCAATTTTCTCTATACCTTCTAACTGCGGATCTACATTTTCATATATAAATGTTAAGACTTCCTTGCTATTATCAGAAAGATTTTTAAATGCTCTTTGAACCCTTACAATTGTATCTTGTATACTAGCCACTGCCAATGCTGATTGTTCTGCAAGCTTCTTTACTTCATCAGCTACCACCGCAAATCCTTTTCCTTGCTCTCCAGCTCTTGCAGCTTCAATGGCTGCATTGAGTGCAAGTAGATTTGTTTCTTCTGATATATTTGCAATAGTATCAGCCATTACCTTTATATTTTCTACTATCTTGCCATCTTCAATTGCTTTTAATCCCTTTTGTTTCTTTTCAGCATATAACCTTCTTGTTTCATCTATAGATAATTTTCCTTTCCTCTGAATCTCTGTAGCCCTTTCTTTTGATTGAATTGCATTGTTGCTTCCTTCCATGGCTT
This sequence comes from Clostridium gelidum, assembly GCF_019977655.1. Classification (NCBI taxonomy): domain Bacteria; kingdom Bacillati; phylum Bacillota; class Clostridia; order Eubacteriales; family Clostridiaceae; genus Clostridium; species Clostridium gelidum. Next base: position 2,752,700 of record NZ_AP024849.1, on the reverse strand, counting down.
TACTCGATAATATGTTAATACTTGAATCTACTTCTTGAATAGATGCACTTATTTCTTCTGATGATGCGTTTGTTTCCTGCATATCATATGTTATATTATTTATTGCTTTTTCTATATTTACTGCTTTTACTGTAAGTTCTTCCACTGTAGCAGAAAGTTCTTCACCAGATGAGCTCATATCCTGTGATTTTTCTAATATTTGTTTAATAAGTGCCACAAATTCTATTCTCATATGGTTAAATGCATTAGAAAGTTGACCTATTTCATCTTTATATTTTAATAGATGATCAAAATCATTATCATAAGTTAGATCGAGATTTTCAGCTTTTTTTATAATAGCTGTAATTTTGACTATAGGTTTTGAAATTACATTACCAAGATAAAAAGCAACTAAGCCTGATAAAATCAATCCAATTATAACAAACATACTTATTATTTTAATTAGATTATTTGATTGTTTTAAAATCTCATCTACAGGTGCTGTTAATGCAAAAATCCATCCATTTGAAAGATTATTGAAACTTAAATTTTTGCTTACACCTTTATATGTATATGAAAATTGTTTATCAGAAGATGAATTTTTGCTCATTTCATCTGTTATTATTTTCATAGAGCCATTATCTGTAGTGACTAAATTCTCTTTCATACTAAGTTCAGGATGAGACATAATATCATATTTCCCATTAAGTAAAAAACCATATCCCGAATCATAAACCTTAGTATTTCCAACAATATTTTGAATTGTTTTAAAATCAATGTCCATACCAACTATCCCAATAGACTTTCCATCTTTAAATAAAGGTACTACATAAGAAACCATAGTTACATTAATATTAGAATTTAAGTATGGATCCATCCAAATTGGCTTCTTTGCATTTACTGGTATATAATACCATCCAACATGTTCTGCATCACTAGGATCATATTTACTAAAGTCAGTAGGCACTAACTTTTCAAAATTGCCTTTTTCACTTGATTTCGAATAAAAAACTCCAGATGTTGGTGGCGTAATTTGAGGATTGAACCTTATATAAAATGTCATTGCCCCATCTGTATTTTCTCCAAATTCTTTAGCTATAGCTTCAATACGATCTTGATAATTTTGTACATACTCAGCATCTTTTGAAAATTTATTTACATCGTCTAAATTGTCTAATACTATTTTCCCAAGAGTATTTACTGATTGTTCTACTTTAGAAATTGTTCCATTAAGTTCATTTGTTTTGTTTTGACATATTAAAGTTAATTTTTCTCTTGAATTTGTTTCAGACACATTGGTTGAATTTGAGATGCTTACAAATCCAATTAGTAATGAAATTAGAATAGAACATATTACAATAGCCGAAAATATTTTGATTCTTATGCTTTTCATAAATTTGCCCCCTCGTTTATAAAATGTATAAAAAAAGGCCAATAGAAATCAATAATATATAAAACTACTAAATTTCTATTGGCATATGTTATACCATTAACATAAAATTCTTTATGTCCCTACATTTAAATATAAACTTTTAATATTTTCAATTTTTTACAATCTAACAATATAAATATTTAACATAATTCTACCATTTTAGTCATCATAAAACAATATAAATATGATTAAGACTTCGTTAAATTATTTTTCCATTAAATTAACTTTGTAATCTTATCTTTTTCAATTATATATTCTAAATGTAGTGCCCTAGTTAATGACACGTATAATAATCTTTGGTCTAATGTATTCTCTTTATAATTTTCTTCACTTGGATTTAGTATTATAGTACAATCAAATTCTAACCCTTTTGTTAAATATGAAGGAATTATTATTAAATCTTCTTTTAATTCCTTTTCTTTACCTTCTATTAATTCAAAAGTATATATGCTTTTCTTCTTTAGAATTTTATAGATTTTTGATGCTTCTAAAATATCCTTTGTTATTATTGCTACACTACGTTTTCCCTGATCTTTTACATTTTTTATAATTTCAACTATTACATTATAATATTCTTCATCATCTTTAATTTTTATTATTTCAGGCTTTGTGCCATGTCTTAAAACTGGTTTAGCATCCTTAAGACCTAAATTTTGAGCATTTAATGTCTTTTGGGCTAAATCAATTATTTCAACAGTTGATCTATAGCTTTGAGTTAATTGAACATATGTTGCATTTCCCTCAAAAACCTTTTCCGTTATATCCTCCCATGTTTTTAATCCCTTATAATAATAAATTCCTTGAGCTAAGTCTCCTACTAATGTTAATGCATTCCCTTTAGCAAATCTATTAACCAAATAAACTTGAAATGGACTATAATCTTGAGCTTCATCTACTATAATATATTTAAACTTTTCTTTTTCATCTATTCCCTCTAGTAAAATTCTTATATATGCAAGGGCTGCTAAATCATCTTCATCGATTATATTATTTTCATAGTTACTATTAAATTCTTCCTTCATATATTGTGCTAAAATTTTAGGTATTTTCTTATCAGTAGCTATTTCAAATAAATCATCATTATAAAAATTGTAATAAATATCTCTTGAGTTTATTTCTTTCCAGTCTTTGAAATAAGCATTAAATTCTTTTTTACTATCATTCTTTACATGATCTTTTATTTTATCTCTTTCTTCATACAGATTTATAAGGGATTTTCTTCTTTCCTCTGAATCTTTAAATTTATTTCTAATTTCACTTATTTCTTTTTCCCATTCTCTATCTATTTGTAATAATAAAGTTTCAATGCTTCCTTTTATTTTTAAATTCAAATACTTCTTTATCTCATTTTTTCTCTTATTTATAGGATAGGATTTTAAATCTTTAATATACAATCTCTTTATTTCATTTTTGTCAAACAATATTTCATTTCCAACTTTAATGTCCTTTATATCAAGGTTACTTCTTTCAACTAATGAAACATACCTATCAATCATTGTTTTAAATACTAATGTTCCTTTTACTTTACTAGAATTCACTATTAATTTTTTCTTTTCTTCATTTCTTTCTTCTATTATTCTCAGTAATTTTTCATCTTTATTATATACTTTTCCTTTTAATTTAAGCTTTGCTAATATCAATTCTTCAAAGGTACTTTGATTTACCTCTTCTGCTCCAAGACTAGGTAAAATATCTGAAATATAATTTAAAAACAATTTATTAGGAGCTAAAACTAAAATTTCATCCCCACTCATTGTTTCCTTATATATATAAATGAGATATGCCAATCTATGTAATGCTATTGTAGTTTTTCCAGAACCTGCTGAACCCTGCACAATTATAGGTAAATTTTTAGGCCATCTTATTATCTCATTTTGTTCTTTTTGAATTGTTGCAACAACTTCCTTTAATTTTTTCCCCCTAGTTTCTTCAAGGTTTATTTTTAGAAATTCATCAACTAAATTATTACCCTCTTCTTGATTTATAATAATATCATTAATTCCTTCATCAAATAACTGTTCTATATCCCCATTCTTATATAGAAATTTCCTTTTTAATTCTAATTTGCCTTCAATTATTCCAGCTGGTGCTGTATAATACGAATCTCCACCAGTTCCACTATAGTAAAGATCAGCAACAGGTGCTCTCCAATCAACAACTATTTCCTCTCCATCCTTACTATTACTTATGCCTTTTTTACCAATGTATATACTCTCAGTAAATCTTGTGCGCTCTCTAAAATCCACTCTACCAAAATAAGGCTCATTTAATGACTCCTCATATTTCTCAATATCTTGAGATACATAATTAAATATCTTTTCAATGGTTTGTTTTTCTTCACTATAACTTCCTTTTGCTTCTTTGCTTAAAAGTCTAACCTTTTTTTCTATTTCCTCAATGCTTTTCTTTTTTTCATATAATTCTGTTTCTATTACTTTTTTCTTTTCTACTAATATTTTTCTTTCTTGTTTCAAATTCTCATCCATATTAATATTTATATAATGAATATTCAGAAAATTTCATTATACGCTCCTCTCCTAAAAATTATTTACAAATTTAATTACTAGAAACTTTTATTATACCACAATATAGTAATTTAAAATATTTCCTTAACTGAAAACTTATTGGTAATTAATATATTCCGATGAAAATTGAAATATAATAGTATATTTAATTTAATACTGCACACAATAATACATGAAAGAGGTGATTCTCATGGAAGATGATTTTAACAATAATATTTTGGTATTACTCCGAAAATGATTTTAAAGTCCCCATAAGTACACTTGTCTTTCTAAAAAGGTAAAACCAGGGTTTAAAAATAAACCCTGGTTTTATTTTTTTGTACTGTTTCTGAAATATTCACTTCATATTGTAGTAATCTAATAATTTTTCATATTTAGGCACATAAAATATACTACATCCTAAAAGAAGTAATATCTATATTATAAAATATCTCTTTCATAAATTAATCCAGACTTTTAATTTATGAGAATTAAAAGTCTAGATTAACTTTCTGCTATTATAGCTCTTTTCATTTGATTATTACTAATTTTTAAATAATAGATTTTCGAAAATGCTTCTGTATGCTTTTGTACAAATATGACAGGACAATATTAACAATATATGTTTTGCAATATTGAATACATACCTATTAAATTTAAGAGAATAGATGTAATTTTCACATTCTAGTAAGCCCTCTTGCAGGCATATGCATTTTTTCTTCTGTTTCTATATTACTAAGATCTCCTGTTTTAGTATTTGATGATTTCTTCTTCTTTTTATCAGAATTATTTTTTGCCATTTCTCTCACCTCCATTTTAGCTTTTCCTTGTTATCAAATTTATATTCATAGAAAAAAAGTTCTAAGATTTTGATCCTTAGAACTTTCATACTTATATTATATAGTGCAGTTTAATGATTCCCATTGATATAATAGATACCCACTACTAAAATTTTACTTATACTTGGGATTAAATTCAACACTTACCATACTTAAGAGCATATCCAAACAGAGAAATTGGATACATATTTGTGAAGTAGGCATTGAAAATAAGCTGCTGAAGCTTCTTAATGGAAGGTTGTTCCATTTATGCTTGTCCCAATGTATATTGGGAGCATGCATAAATGGGGGCAACCTTCAATTTAGATGCTTCCAGCGAAATTTTCACAGTCCTACGGAATAAATATGTATTCAATTTCGGCTGGTATACACATAAGTATGATTTTCACTGTAGGTATCTATAATATTTCAAATTTTGAACTTAGATATCTCTTCTTTTAGTTTTTGTGAACTTGTTTTAGCCTTTGATGTTTCATTTAGTACATTATTAGATTTGGTATTTACATCTGAAACTCTATTTACTATAAGGCACAATCAAAAAGTTTACCTTTTTCACAGCATATTGTAATTTTATTAATATAATTATATTTAGCAGGTAATCTTAATATTAATTGCTGACATTTTTCATTACATTAGTACTATTTATTGACATAATTCGCAATCTTTGATATTATTATATTATGAGTATGTCGAAAGATGTAATAAATTCAAGGAGGGATTATTATGAAATCTATAGGTATTGTAAGAAAAGTAGACGAGCTTGGCAGAATTGTATTACCAGCCGAATTAAGAAATTCATTAGGTATTGAAAAGAAAAGTCCATTAGAAATTTATGTCGAGAGTGAATATATTATTCTAAAAAAATATCAACCTGATTGCATTTTTTGTGGCGATGTTAAAGATGTTATTCTATATAAAGGGAGAAACATTTGTCCAGTATGTTTTGAAGAAATGAAGTCACTAAATAAGTAATTTCCCATAAATATAAAGAAAAAATAGACTAAGTTTAACAAGATAATAAACTTAGTCTATTTTTCTATTTATTCTAGCCAGGAAATTAATTTTTCATATTATTTTGCTTTTTAACATCATACTTGTCTTCAATATTATGTTCTTTCTATTAAATAATCTTTAGAAAATTCATTATTTTTGACCATGCTAATTTAGTATCTTCAAAATCTTTATAATGCTCTTCTACATGGGTATCATAAAATTCAAGTTCATTTAATATATTTTTAAATTCTTCATTCCCAAAATAATTACATATATTAGGAATTACATTTGATAAATTTTCTTTCATTTTCATAATTTCTGCTTCATAATCATCTCTTTGAGTGATGTAAAGCAAGAGTGGCTTGTACCTAATCCAACCAATGCAAGCTTTTAAAAACCTTTTAGTAATTACACTTGAATCAGCCCTCATAGTTTTTAACTTATTAGGAAGCACCCCAAGAAGCAAATGCTCATAATTAGAAAAACCATCATGGAAGGTATAGCAAGGAACTTTTCTTATATTATATTCACTAATACAAGTACTTAAGAAAGTATCTTCTCCTCTTGCTCCAGGTGGGTTATAAAAAGGAAATAATTTATCGATATGCTTAAAATTAAAACCTAAATTAGAACCTGAAATGAATTTCATTCCATTTATTTCTTTAACAACTTCAGTAATTTCACTATTAATTATATCAAGGTCCGCATATGTAACTCCACCATCATTCATTTTTTCTTTTATTGAACCCCAGTTAATAATATCATTACTTATGGATTCTATAAAGCTTCTAAACTCATCTTCAGAAAGTTTGTCGTTGAAATCAAAATATGGTATTGGAGAAATGTAACCACAATGATGTCCATGTGTCATCTGAACATTCTTAATATTTTTAATATGTGTTGATAATACCTCTTGACCCTTCCAAACAATACTATCATTAATTTTTATAGTTGCTATTGGATATTCATCATCATCAAGGAAAATAAGATAATCCATTTTATTTTTTAATGCAAAATACAAAACTGCATTTCTTTTCATAGCATAGCCTTCACCAAATATAAGTTTAGCCTCTTTTAGAGTGATAACTTTTTTTTCTACTAGATATTGAGCTTCAGTTGTTATTGAAGAATCTCCTAAGTAATACGCCGAATCTACTCCATCCAATATTTCTTCATCTGTAATTTTATAATCACTAACTTTCGTACTTTTATACTTCAAATCGTAAGCAACAAACAGGTGTAATGCATATTTTTTCTTATCAGAAAATCCAGATTCATTCCAATTATCTACATATGTTTTTACTACATTTTTAAAATTCTTTCTTCCTGTTACAAATCCAACGCCCACGTTTATCTTCTTTCTTTCAATTTTCATCTAGTTTCTCCCGCTTCCCACTTTATCAAATTGGGATTGGTATCCATAATCGAATCGTATTGCTCCTTAATTCCATATATAGCATTAGGATCTAAAAGTTCATATCTTTTAAATTTTTCTATTCTATCTTCTTGTGTTGCCCATCCAAGATGTTTAACTCTAAATTTAGATGTAGCTTTTGAAAAAAAGAAAGTATTTATAGGAAATCTTCCACAGTGTTGAGATGTTTCCTTCCATGTATACTTAAAATCAGGTTGGTATCTCATTAAAAATGGTCTATAAACACTGTGCGAATTCCAATATTTATCCTCTCGATAGTCAGTTGCATTCCACATATCATATAGTCTAAAGCAATAAAAATCGTAATTCTGATCATTAATAAGTTTTTGTGCATTGTTCCAAAAACTCTCTTCTAATATTTCATCTGCATCAAGGTTTAAAATCCAATCAGGATTTGTTTTTATAGTTTCATCCCATTGCTTTTTTCTAAGATTTATCTCGTTTCCAAACATAGATTTTTCATTTTGTATAATATGTAACGGAATGCCTTTAAGTATTTCCTTACACATATTTACTGTGTTATCAGAGCTTGCATCATCAATAATAACAGCTTCATCAATATGTTCCTTCAAACTATTTAGCATCTGCCTTAGATAACGTCCTTCCTCATTTTTGACTATCATAGAAAGAGTTATTTTATTCCCATTTTCTTTATGTTTACGTACAAAGTTACAATCTACTTCGCAAACATTTACATAGTCTTTCACGCCTTCCAAATCTTCTTCTCTATAAATATGATATGCAGGATAGTGAGTATCAACAAAAAGGTCAAGACCAAGAACAGCTGCCCTTATGCAGAAAAACCTATCTTCTCCATGTATAGTTAAATTTTTAATAGGCTTAAAATTAACGCCTTCCACAAGTGCAGCTCTACTAATCAATGTACATGCTCCCAGCCCACCCACTTCATATAATCCTGGGATTCTAAGCTTATTCAAAAACTCAATTTCCCTTAATTCCATCTCTTTTTCGCTTAAGTTTTCACCTAATCTTTTAGGTACCAAGTCATATTCATCAAAGAGCCAAACATTTGGTTCTAAAGGTCTGTCCTTATGCCACTGGCTCCAAAATATTTCAGAGACAATGTCCTTATTTGCCACCTTTAAATGTTCAATCAAATCAGGGTGCAAAATCAAATCTGAATCCACAAAAAATAAATAATCATAATTATTTTCTATTGCATAATCAATTATAGAATTTTTGTAATTTGCTACTTTTAACATTAAGTTATCATCCCAATAATGTGATTCTTCATTACATAAATACACGCCCTGTTCAGTGCCAAGCATTATAATAACTTTTGATTCTTCTCTTTTAAACTCTTCTAATAACTTACTGGATTTTTCATCTTTATTATCATCAACAAACATATAATCTATATCAATGTTATTCCTATTAAGATTTTTTAAGGAATTTAAAAAGGCATCCAATATTTCTGGTTTCTGATATACTGGACTACCAACTAATACTCTTTTTTTATTCAATTATGCTAACTCCTTCATAAATCTAGTTTGAAATTCAATGTTGGTGAAAAGTCTCCCACCGCACATCTTGCCCAAGTAGATTATCTTATTTATTATTTTTTATTAGGTTTCTTTGCAGAAATTGTTTCAGTTCCAATTGTTGGCTGTACCGTACCTTTATCAACTATTTTCTTCTTTTTTTTCAATTTGTTTGGATTTTTATCGCCCATTTAATTCACCTCATTCTCACTTTTATGTAATTAATTGCAATTTATGGATGTATTTATATAAAAAACTGTTCAAAAAAGCCACTTTATAAAAAGTGACTTCTAATATTTATATCCATTTTTAGTTGTTGGCACTCTTCACCGATGAGTGCTAATAGATTCATCGTATCACTAAGTTAACATAATGTCAATTTTAGTTATTAATAAAAATATAATAGTTACTATGCTAAAAATATATAATTATCCAATAAACGTTTATCAAACTACCAAAATAACTTCTTTGATTTACCTAATCTCTAGATATAAATTTAATATTTCTGCATATACTAAACATAGTATATAAAGGAGGATTAATTTTATGAATAAAAGTATGAAAATAATATTAGTCATAGCTGGGATTTTAATAATTTTAGCTATTCCTATTGGTGGTTACAATAGCTTAGTTTCTCTTGAACAAAATGTTAACTCATCATCCTCAAACATTGATACTCAACTTCAAAGAAGAAATGATTTAATTCCTAATTTAGTTAGTACTGTTAAAGGATATGCTACTCAAGAAAAAACCATCTTCACAGATATAGCTAATGCAAGAAGTAAATTAGCTGGTGCTACCAATGTATCAGATAAAGCTAATGCAGATACTGCACTTTCTGGTTCTCTGTCAAGATTATTAGCTATTGTTGAGAATTATCCTGATTTAAAATCAAATCAAAATTTTAGAGATTTATCAATTCAATTGGAGGGAACAGAAAATAGAATTGCAGTAGCTAGACAAGATTATAATACTTCTGTAAATAATTATAATACTAAAAGAAGAAGATTCCCTAGTAATATAATAGCCTCATTATTTGGTTTCCAAGAAAAAGCGCTTTATAAAGCAAGCGAGGGTGCCAAAGATGTGCCTTCTGTGGATTTTACTAAGTGAAAATAATCAACAAAAATAGATTTTTAAACTTATTTGTATGTTTTCTTCTTTTAGTAATTTCACTTTTATCTTTTTCAGCACGTGCTGATATTAAACTTCCTTCTCCAACAACTTATAAATATTTAAATGATTATGTTAATGTAATTAGCGAAACAGAACGAAATAGCATAATTTCTATCGGAAAAGAATTAGAAGATAAAACAGGCGCACAAGCCGTTGTAGTTGTAATAGACTCAACCAATAATGTTCCTATTGAAGATTATGCTATTAATCTCTTTAGAAATTGGGGCATTGGTCAAAAGAATAAGGATAATGGTTTATTAATACTTTTAGCTGTAAATGACAGAGCTTGGAGAGTAGAAGTTGGTCGCGGGCTTGAAGGTGCCATTCCTGATGCATTAAGTAACAGAGTTATGGAATCAATTGCAAAACTTAGTTTTGCACAAGGTAAATATGGAGAAGGATTACTTAACTCTTATAGTGCATTGTGTGATTATGCTGCCAAAGAATATAATGTTACTTTAGATAAATCTTTAAACATATCCGTGCCTAATAATACTACAGTTTCAAGTACTAATGTTAAAATTTTTGGAATCATTTTCATAGGTTTGATGTTACTAGATTTAGTATTTAATAGAGGGCGGATTTCTTACCTGCTTTTACAAATTTTCTTTTTAAACAGTTTATTTAGAGGAAATGGCCCTAAAGGTGGATCTACCGGGGGGGGAGGTTTTGGCGGTTTTGGCGGTGGGTCTTCAGGCGGTGGTGGCTCTAGTGGAAGTTGGTAAAACTATTACTCATTAAAGATAATTATTTAAAAATAATTATCTTTTTTTAATAATTAAATTTTATAAACTTCAATGTTCTAATGGCACGCAGTTTGCAATTCTTTCTACTATTATCTATCATGATTCGGACTGTTTTGTACTTTATTAATTGCTTTTGTAACTTGTACTATTATATCTGTTTCAACTTGTTGTTTAGTACTCTCTATTTTTGCTATTATCTCCCCTAAAGGTGTAGCTACATAATATGGTTTTAAGTTATTCATTGAAAGTGTAAAAACATCTCTTTTACATTTATCACATTTACATCCCTCTTCTTTTTCTAATATTATATCCATATACTCTTTTACCCATATTTCCATATAATTAATAACATTATTCATTACTTAATATCCCCTTTATTTAAACCTTAAATATTATGCGAAACCATTTTGGCTAACTATAAATGCTTTAGTACTTTCTTCCAAATGAAATCACTATAATTTTACTATAATTTAACCATAATAAAAAGTCTTAATTAGATTTTTTATTAAATAATTCTTATTATATATATTCAAAATTAAAACTAAAGTGCACTCTTTTAGTAATTACTATCTAAAAATACCCTTTATTTCGTAGTAAAATACGATAATTGTAGTTTTGACCTTGGGAATCTATCCTTAATTCTCAAGAATCTTAATTTGGTTTAAATTATTAATTATATGCAAATAACAATCCGCCTTTTTTTGTATACTATAAATTATAGTTTCTAATTCTTGATTTTCAGATTTTGATTTATCTACCAAATTAGTTAAATTAGCAGATATTTCTTTTATGCCATGCAAATTATTGTTTTGAGAATCTTGTACAACTTGTACATGTTTATGTACCTCTGACTCAGCATCAGTTATATTATCTAATATAGACGATGAACCTTCAATAATTTCAGTAGTTTTAGTTATAACATCAGAACCTTCATTTGATTTAGTAATTAATTGGCCCATAGATGTTGTTAAACTTTGCAATGAATCCATAATATCTTTTGCATTTTCTTGAGTATCAACAGAAAGTTTTTTTATTTCGTTAGCAACAACAGAAAATCCCTTTCCAGCTTCACCTACTCTTGCTGCTTCAATAGCCGCATTTAAAGATAATAAATTTGTTTGCTTTGCAATGCCAGTTATCATAGTTGCAAAACCTTGTATGCTATTATAATGTGTCTGAATATCCAAAATTAATTTTACTAATTCATCAAATACTTGTGAAACAGTACTAACTTGATTTATTAAATCGCCAAATTCACTTTTAGCATTTTCTATTTCCTTTTGGGAATTGTCTAGACTTACAAATACACCATCAACAAGGTGTTTTGTTTCATCACTATTTTGAGATAAACTATGTAAGTATTCATTAACTTGTTTTGTTTGTTCTGTTGTATATTCTGATCCTTTTAGAAGCTTATCTAGCCCACAGGTCATAGTTCCTTCTTCATCAACAAGAACATCAATATTTTTTTGTATTTGTGATGTCAATTCAAAAACTTCTTTTGTATAACCAAAAGATTTTTCGTCTGTCTTTGAATTCATATTCACTTCATTTTTTAAAGATTTCGCTACATTAAGTTTATTTTTATTTAAAAATTTAAGCACACATTTGCCTCCTCAATTATTCAACTATTAATAATACCATTGTTTGATTAGCGTGATTTTTATAAAATTGTTCCCCATAGCTTACAAATCCGCTTATATTAGAACAAAACGAAATAAGTTCTTTATCTATACTTTTCCAAAGATTATCTTGTTGAAATTTTAAACTCCTTAAAATACAATGTACTGAAAAAACAAAAGTTGGTTTAAATGGCATACTTCTAATAGTATTTTTTATTTCAATAATTGGATCAACTGGCTTAAGAACTTCTACAAAAGTATTTGGGATTAGTTGACAATAAAAAGTAATAGACTTGTCAGGATTTACCTTCATAGGTGAAGCTATAAAAATTTCATCTTTATATATTTTACCTAAAGGATTATTCATAAAATGATTAGGCAAATCTGTTTCACTAATATTTAATCTTTTTGCATATTCTGTACTAGCAGGGATGTTATTAAATTTTTTTACAGTTCTATTTATAACATCTGCTTCAGTTACTAATAAGCGTTCTCCACTTGGAACGTAAATATTTTCTTTAATGATACTCGTCCTTGTTTTCATATTAAAGAAAAGAACTGCACTATGAACTCTTTTTGAACCTATAAATATAAAGGTTTCTTTAAATTTAAGATTGTCACCAGCACTTCCACCTATAATTTTGAAATTATCTTCTATAAAATAAAAAGTAGTAATAATACTTTCTTCCATTCCAGTCAATCCATCACACAATAGTAATGCAAAAGCGTTTTTATTATTTTGCACCTTCTTATAAGATTCCTTTAAATTATTAATACTTTTTATTGGAGGATAAAGTATTTCCACAACTTCTGCATCTGACAATTCATATTCAAATCCCGAAATAATTCCATTTTTATATCCTTCTGCACTATATTCACCCGCTGTAGAACAAAGTGTAACATTTGAAGAAACTAACTTAGACATTTCTAATACTTTTTCTATATTTGAAAATAAAACAAATCCCTTATTAATATTTGCTTTGGTAAAATTTGATGCATCTTGTGCATTTGAGAAAACTAACGCTTTCATAATAACAGCTCCTAACCTTTTTAATGCGTTCTGAAAAATATAAATATTTTCCTACATAATTATATCTAAATTTACGAAAAAATACAAATTTCACCTAACTATATCTTATTTTGTAATTTAAATGCATTATTTTTTTAAAGGTAAAAATTTAATTTTTCTTTTGCTAATATAATTAATTCTTCTTTTTCATTTAATTTTGGATTTTCTATAACTACCTCTAATAAATATTTTAAAGTCTCTCCAATTTCTTTTCCCTTATTAAATCCTAATTTTATTAAATCTTCACCATTGATCTTTAAACTGTTTAAATTAAAACATTCATTTTGAGATAATATTAAATCCAATTTTCCTTCAACACTAGTTAAGTTTAATAATCGTACCTTAGCATACACAGGATTTTGAGAAAGTATATCTGCCCTTTGAATTTTAATTAAATCTCTTAAAAGTTCTTCTCCAATTTTATTTAGCATTCTCTTTACTGATAACTTTGATTCTAATGTACAATCATGATATTTTATCAAAGTCAAAACTTTATTTATGATGTTATTATCGTATTTCAAATTCTTAAGTATGTGTTCTGCCATTGTTACTGATTCTTTAGCATGAGCATAATAATGAGAAATTCCGCTTTCATCTGTAGTTTTTGTTTTTGTCTTTCCTAAGTCATGTAAGCACATAGTTAATCTTAAGTCAAGACTTGGTTCTATAGCTTCTGTAGCTACAAGTGTATGATTATATAAATCATAAATATGATAAGGATTATTTTGGTTGAAATTATAAAGATTACTTATCCCTGATATAATATATTCTAAAATTTCACATTCTTTTAGAACGTCTATTTTTCTTGGATCACTAATCAATATTTTATTAAATTCTTCTCTTATTCTTTCTTTAGATATATTTTTAATATTATCCTTAAGTTCTTTTATTGTGAATAACACATTTTCATCAATATTAAAACCCAATTGTGCTGAAAATCTAATTGCTCTAAGCATTCTTAACGCATCTTCATTAAATCTCTTTTTAGGTTCACCTACAGTTTTTATTATTTCATTATTTAAATCTTTCATGCCCCCAAAATGATCTATTAAACCATCTTTTTCATTATATGCCATAGCATTAATGGTAAAATCTCTTCTTGCTAAATCTTCTTTTAAAGAACTTACAAACTTAACTTCTTTAGGATGCCTATTATCTTCATATTCACCATCAGCTCTATAAGTGGTAACTTCATATCCTTCTTTATTTATCATAACTGTAACTGTTCCATGCTTAAGCCCCGTTAATACAACCTTATCAAATAATTTTATAACTTCTTCTGGATTGGCTTTAGTCGTTATATCCCAATCTTTAGGATGCCTTTGCATAATGCTATCCCTTACACAGCCTCCAACTATATAAGATTCATACCCATTATTCATTAATGTGTTAATAATAAACTTAACATCTTGAGGTATATCAATCCTCACATTCATTATCTCATCTCCTTGCAGCAATCCATCATTTACCTTCTAAATACTTTCTTATCACCAACCTCTTTATGGTAATAGATAAGATTATCTCCTGGACATTTTAACCCTTGTAGGTTACCAAGTGTCACTTATGAATACTAAGTTCCCATTGTGGAATAAGATTCAGATGGCTATAAAACACAACTTGAGTCAAGTTTCACTTGATACTATTTCTTTGAATTTATGGGAAATAAGCTGTTCTCAAAATTCTTATGAGAACAGCTTATTTTTCTTATGTATTGTACTTATTTAATGTTTAATCATCTTTAACTTTTTTCATTTAGATACTTAGTCGTCTGCTACATTTCTATTGTTAATTGAATATACATTATATGTTTGCCATATCTTTTCTAGGTTTCCGAATATATCAGATATATTTTCCTTTTCTCTCATTCCAACAGCAATAATTAATGCATTTATTACTGATAATGGTGCTACTAAAGAGTCTACAAATGATGCCATATTACTTTGCGCTATTAATGTATAATCTGCTTTAGATGCTAAAGGTGATAATAAACTATCTGTAAGCGCAACTACTTTTGCACCTCTATCTTGTGCGAATGCCAAAGCATCAATTGTCTTAGCTGCATATCTTGGAAATCCAATTCCAATAACTAAGTCACCATCTCCAACACTTATCATTTGTTCAAAAACATCTGAAATGCCATAACTTACGATTTTTACATTTTGCAGTATTATATTAAGATAAAACCCTAAAAATTCTGCAAGAGCTGTTGAACTTCTAAGTCCTACTATATATATTCTATTTGCTTCAAATATATTTTTTACGACTTCTTCAAAGGTATTTTGATTTATTTTTTCTAAAGTGGCTCTAATATTCTCCATATCTGCTTTAAGCACACCCTTTAAGGCATCTCCATCAGAAAAATAATCATTTTTAAGTTCTAGCCTTTGAACGGTAGTAAGCTTATTCTTTATAAGTTCTTGCAAAGATTTTTGCAATTTAGGATACCCTGAAAATCCAAGTTCATTTGCAAATCTTACAACTGTTGATTCAGATACTCCTACAGATATTCCAAGTTTAGCTGCTGTCATAAATGCTGCTTTATCATAATATTTTAATATGTATTCAGCTATTAATTTTTGACCTTTACTTAAACGTATAAATTTTCCTTGAATTAATCTCATTAAATCTTTGCTATTTTCATTATTTATATCATCCATATTTTGCCTTCCTATTATCAAATTGAATAATCTTCACTTAATTCTATCATCTTATTTATAATTGTACAATAAATAACTGATTTTTTCATAAAAAACATTAAAAGTCTGCAAGATTTTGTTTTTTTACTTTCAATTTTATCTTTTAATAACAGATAGAAATTATAAATCTTTAAATTATATTGTTTATCTTAATCACATGAAATAAGGCACATGAAAATAAATAACAAGTCCAAAGTTGCCATGAATATTTTTCATCAGGCAAGGAGACGAATTGCCCTCATAGCGGGCCTATTAGGTTAATTTGCTGACGCAGCATGATGGAAAATACGCTGGTAAATGGACTTGTTATTTTTTTGATTGTGCCTAAAATATAGTCATTATAAATTAGTTATATAACTTATTTCTTCCTTATCTAGATTCCTATATTCTCCTCTTTTCAAATATCCAAGCTTTAATTGTCCCATAGATATTCTCTTTAAGGATAATACTTCATGATTTATTACCGCACACATTTTTCTAATTTGTCTATTTTTTCCTTCATGAATTCCAATTTCTATAGTTGATATATCTCTATCATAACTTATGATTTTAAGTTCTGCTGGAGCCGTTATATAATCCCCAATATCTATTCCAACTTCAAACTTTCTTATATCATTGTCAGTTATTTCACCATTAACTACCGCTATATACTTTTTCACAATCTCTACACTTGGATGAATTATTTTATTATATATTTCTCCATCATTTGTCAGTAACAATAATCCAGAGCTATCATAGTCTAATCTGCCAATTGGATATACTCTTTCTTTTACCTTAACTATATCTAAAATAGTATCTCTACCTTTTTCATCCTTTACAGAACTTATGTACCCTTCTGGTTTATTAAGCATTATATATACTTTATTTTCTTCCTTACTTATTATTTTTCCTTCATATTCTACTACATCCTCTAATGGATTTACTTTAGTTCCAACCTCATTAACTAAAACTCCATTAACTTTAACTTTTCCTGCAAGTATTATTTCTTCACACTTTCTTCTTGAAGCCACTCCACAACTTGCCATGTATTTTTGTAATCTTTCTTCCATAATTTTAATCACTCCATAATTTTAATGTACTATTCAATACATTTTCGTTTTTTGATAATTTAAATTATATCTTCTTCAGCTACATATTACAACTTTTATAACTGTAAGTCGTATGAATTATTCATAATACTTACAATTTAGCATAAATTATTGATCATCATTACTTTAATTAACATAAACATTATTCTCTTATTTTAATATTATAAAGATAATAGAAACGCTAAAAATAGCGTTTCTATTATCTAATACTAAGGCAACTTTGCAGTTTTCATCCTTAAGATTAATCAAATTACTAGAATAATCCTCCGCAACCTCTTCCGCCACCAAAAAATATAATTAATAGTATCCAAATCCAGCTGCCACCACCGCAGCCACCGCAGCCACCAAAACCTCCGCCAAATCCACTACCAAAACCTCCACCAAATCCGCCACCATTGCAGCAAGAATTATTATTACAGCAACAAGGTTCACATGGACAGCAAGATTGACGTCTACAGCAACAGCAATCACTAGAATGTTTAGACATGTTTATCATCTCCTATTCTTTTGTTAATATATCTTATTCAAGTTTTAGATTTTTTGTTCTATAATACTTAAAAATAAATATAAAAACCGCATGTGAAATGTTGCCACAATTCACATACGGTTTTTACTTAGAAATCAAACAAAATATTTTTCTGCTCCAATATTTAAGATGATTAACCAATATAAATTTTTATACTATATTTTTTAATATCTTCTTCATTATTTTATAAGCTATAAATCCAACTATAACAACACATAATATATCTGCGCCTAAGCCTTTAACTAAATCAACTCCAGTTAAAGGTACATAATCACCACTTTTGTATTGCATATTATTTATAAACTCCGATACAAAAAATAGTGATGCAAATGAACCAAGTGCCGTAGATACTAATATGACTATAATATTTTCATTAAGTTTAGATGAGAATATTTTATTACAGTGCTCTAATTTATATCTTCTTTGGGCTATATTAAAAATAAAAATCATAATTACAATAATACTTAAGGCAATTATTATTTCAATTGACAATTCTCTAACTGTTACATCTCTCAAAGAAACACATTCAAGTAGAATTTTTGCAGTGTTTTTTTGAATTTCATCATCTGAAGAATTAAATAGATATGATAATCTAAAATTATTTAATACTCCAATGTAATTTAATGTTGTATATAATTTTGTAAAAAGAGCAAAAATTGATATTGGTATTATAAAAATCATACTAATAAATCCTATTGCAGAATTAGAAAATAGTAAATCAACAGTAAGCATAAATACTATTCCTATTATTCCAATTAAAATCATCCTAACAATTTCTATTAAAATAATAGCTCCATATCCATCAACAATAGCTAAAAATCCTCTATTTCTAATGTATGCCATAAAAGCTATATAAACATATGTTACAATAAAGAAAACTAATGTTATTAAAATGCTTATTAATTCATTATATTTAATTTGCCTTTTTGTATAAGGACCACTAGATAAAAACATATTTGTATTTCTCTTATTAATTCCTTGAGATATAAAATATATAGCTATAAATATGACTCCTAGCATTACATAACTCTCCAAATTAGTTGTTCTAAAACCATTGAAAAAACTATCTGATATTTGGTTTTTCAAATAAGTTAAATTACTCTCTATTATACTATTTGCTATAAATCCCCAAATAAATATTCCAATAATTATAGGTACTTTAGCTGCGTTAAACCATGTATAAAGTAATCCTTTATTTAAATACTTTTTCATTGTTATCCTCCTTGTCAACCTTATAAATGAAAATATCTTCTAAACTCAAATCAATTTCTTCAATAAATAGTGGTTTGAATTTTTTTATACTATTAATAAATTCTTCATCATATTCATCAGTTATTATATTAAAGACTCTTCCTACTTTGCTTATTTTAAAGATTCCTTTTAAGTCTAAATCTTCTTCATAAACTGGCTCATCAAAGGCAACTTGTACCTTTTTAATCTTGTTTTTCATATTTTCTACCGAATTCTCATAAGATACTACACCTTCATCTAAAATAGCAACATCATCGCAAATTCTCTCAAGTTCGCTTAAATGGTGAGAACTAATTATAATGGTCGTATCATTTTCAAATACTTCATCTACAAATATCTTAAGAAGCTTATTTTTAAGCACCGCATCTAGCCCTGAAGTAGGTTCGTCTAATACTAGATATTTAGCATGAATAGAAAATGCCAGCATTATAGAAAGTCTCATTTTCATCCCTTTAGATAGTTGGAATATGAATTTGTTTGTTGGAATTTTAAAGATTTTATTAAGTTCATTAAATTTTTCTTCATCATAATTTGTATAAGAATATTTATAATATTTTAATATTTCACTTACCTTGAAATTAGTTTGCATTATATTTTCATCAGCTACAAAACCTATTTTATTTTTTACCTTTGGATTATCATAAACTAATTCTCCATCATAAAATATATTCCCAGTTGATCCATCATATATTCCTGTTAAGCATCTAAGTAATGTGGTCTTTCCAACACCATTAGGTCCAATAATCCCAAATATTTTTCCCTTATTAATTTTTAAATTTATATCCTTTAAAATTTGTTTTCCATCAATTTCAAAAGATAAGTTATTTACTTCTATCATTATCATTCACCCCTAATTCAGAAAATATCCGAAGCGCTAGTTTCATAAAATCTTCCTTATTAATCCCACTATAATTAGCTTCAAGTATAAGTTTTTTTAATTCATCTGAAATATACTCCATTTTTTTCTCATCCACTTTCCCCTTATAATTATCAGTTATAAATGTTCCCTTTCCCCTTAGAGTTTCAATTATACCGTCCCTTTCCAATTCTCCATAAGCCTTACTTATTGTATTGGGATTTATTGTAAGTATCGATGACAACTCTCTAACAGAAGGTAATTTTTCCCCACATTTAAGAGCCCCTTTTAGTATAAGCTCTTTGACACCAAATTCTATTTGTTCATAAATAGGAGTACTGCTCCTAGGATCAATCTTAAGCATCTTTATTACCTTCTTGTTTTAATTGTTCAGGATTATATTCCATTATATAATCAATCACTAGCCCTTCACCTTCATCTACAAGGACTAAATCAATGATGCGTTTTCTAGGTTCAGAATAATTTAGTTTTCCTTGTTCCCTATATGATTGATATACATTAGTTTCCAATCTAATAGGCTCTTCTTTTGTTATTACCCTCCGCTTAGTAAATTTATTTCTAAGCTTATCATAATCTTTTAAAATAAATTGTTTTTGATTTTCACTAAGTTCTTCTACTTTTTCTATTTCTATTTTTCCATAATTAAATTGCGAATTAGTTAGCCTTTTTCTTTCAGAGAAACATTCTTTTAAATTGTTAGTTTCATAAAATCTTCCCTTCTCATCAATTGCCCTAAGTTGTTTACCTTCTAATTGCTCTAAAATATCATTAGATGTTTCAAAGTGTTTTTCCTTTTGATACATTTTTTCAGTACTCATTCCAAGGAAAGCTGTAACAACAATGAATAATCCAAATACAACTATTATCGTTGATTTTTTCATAATTTTACCTCCTATTTGTATTAGGTGTACTACATTATCTAGTACACTCAGATTATATATGGAAATATATCACTACGCAAGTAAAAATTCCTATAATATTTCTTAAGTATAAGTGAGAATCCAAAAGTGATGCTCCAAATCTTGCATTTGGGAAGCAGAACTTTCTCTGTGAGCATCTTGTATTTGGTTATTCTAACTTAGTTAACTCTTGAATACGAGTTAACTTCCTTTAAAAAGGATTTGGTATGAATCACGTGCTTAGTGAGTGAATACAAGTCGAGTTTCCTTTAATATAAGTGAGCGTACAAAAAAGCCTAACTAAAAATACTTGTTGTATATAACAACAAATATTTTTAGATAAGCCTAAACCGTTTATATTTTATTTCTTTTCACCATTAGCATAAATTATAACTGCTGCTACAATAAATATTAAAGGCCCTGCAATCATAGCAATTGTAGATGTGTAATTTCCATGGATAGCTGGTTCTATGATTGTAAATAAATTTGCAAATCCAACTACTGCAGTTACTACAAATCCCATAATTATTGCAAATGTTTTGTTTTTAACTACTAAAAAGGGTTTTTCTATAGAATCTTTTTTTCTAAACGAAATGTATGAAATTGTTAAGAATAGATATGGTAATGTCATTGCAACATTTGTCATTAATACTAACATTTCAAAAAATACTTTTGCACTCTTACCACCCATTGAAATAAATAACACCATTACTGCTACTATAGTTGTTTGAACAGCCATTGCATTTATTGGCATATCATTTTTATCAATACTCGCCATTTTTCCTGGCCAAAGCTTTGCCGGTGTTCCTTCTATTAATTGTTTAAGTGGTGCATAAGACAAAGTGAAAAATGCTCCTGTTATTGCTAAGAACATTGATAATCCAACAAATCTAGCAACCCAATTTCCAATTTGAATAGATATAAAATCAGATAATCCCATTGAATTTCCCAAAGTATATCCTAAATTATTCATGACAACATAGGCAACATTTGCCATGTTTATATTTTCACCCGAAAGACTGGTAGCCCAATTAGTAAATATTCCAATTAAGAATATCCCAAGAGAATAACCAATTGAAATTATAGCTGCTGCTATTAAAATCCCCTTTGGAAAAGTCTTTTCTGGATTTTCAGTTTGATCTACAAGACCAGATGCAGCTTCAATACCACCATATGCAAATAATGCAAAAACTAAGAATGATAACATTGAAATAATGCTATGATATGATGGGTTTGGCGAATTAATAAATGACATAGCTGATGTAATAGGTTCTTTAAATTGTCCTTTGTTTAGTATAAATACTATAACAGCTACTATTATTAGTAGTATATTTAATAATGCAACTGCCATTCCACCAACTGATGTTATTTTAGTTATTTTAGTTATTCCTCTTTTAGATATGAGAAAAGTTGTGCATACCCATATGACTCCTAATATTCCAAGAACCTGTGTAGAACTTAATCCAAATGTCCCCCAACTAGAAGTAGTATCAACTCCAAAAATTGTATTTGATAAAGGTATCCAAATAGTTGAACAAATATTTATCATCCACACTACATAAGATGCATACCACATGAAAACTCCTATAAATGCAAACTTAGGTCCTACTGATTTTTCCATCCATGAATATATACCGCCTTTTTCTTCTTTAAAGGCCGATCCATATTCAGCCATCATAAATGCAAATGGTATAAAAAATGTTACTCCGCCTAAGATAAACCACGGTATTGCACCATATCCCATAAGATAAAATGATCTTGGCATATTAGCAAATCCAAAAACTGATGTAAATATCATAAGAATTAATGTTATTAAAGTTAACTTCTTTTGTTTTTCATTTTTATTCATTATTTTACTCCTCATATTGTTTCTTATTTCATCATTTAAAATTAAGTTAAAATTTCTATTATTATTATTTGCATTCATTTCGTAATATATTATTAATTTTAATAAGTAATTTAATTTTTATTGGTTATTCAATTTTATAAATTTAATTTTGAGCTTTTCTTATTATATGTTAATTTATAATTACAACATTGCTATTTCTTTCATGAATAAACACTTTTTTATACTACTATCCTTTTTTCGTCAATTCAAATTAAGTTATTTTTCATTTTATTAAGAAAACCTTTAATTTTTTTAGCATTTCATTAAATATTTCTCAAATTAAAATGTGTTTAAGAAATCCTATACATATATTTCTGTATTATTATAAATTTATATTAAAGTAATATTTGCTTAGTATTGTCCTAAATTAAGGCACATGAAAATAAATAACAAGTCCAAAGTTGCCATGAATATTTTTCATCAGGCAAGGAGACGAATTCCCCTCATAGCGGGCCTATTAGGTCAATTTGCCGACACAGAATGATGGAAAATGGGCACATTAGAAAAGAGTAGCTGTGCTACAATACGGAACTTTTCTGGCAAATAGACTTGTTATTTTTTTGATTGTGCCTAATCTAAACTGACTAATTTTATACTGTAAAATATATAAAAATAATCAAAAAAATAGAGGTAAAATAGTATTTCTACTAGTCTACCTCTAAATATTTTGTGCAATTCATATTATACTACATATTTAAAATTTTATTTAGCACGCTTTAAACTTATAAGTTCCTTCAATAGCATGAAGTAAAAAAACAATAAATTCATTATACGGTGTTTGAATACCATATTCCTTAGCTACTCTAACTACAGCCCCATTGATATGGTCAATTTCTGTAATTCTTTTATTTAAAACATCCTGATTCATTGAAGTTACAACCTCATAAAAATCATCTCTGATATGTTTTTCTACTTTTTCTATTACTTCGTCCTTATTGAAATAAGTGCCATCTGCATTTGCAACATCTACAGCTTCCGAAATGATCATTTTAACAATTTGACTTGCATCATTATTTTCATGTAAATAACCAACTTTGCACTGTAAAATCGCTGTAACAGAATTAAGGGACATATTAATAAATAACTTGTTCCAAATTACTTCTTGAATGTTTTCATAAATTTCTGTAGGGATACCACAACTTTTAAAATTATCTGCTATTTGCTGTAATATCTCAATATTATGACATACCATTCCAATATTAGTTATTCCACTTGAATTATGTGAAATACGACCTGGTTCTAAGTTTGCACAGTTATGTTCCGTTGTTCCTATTAGAATATTTTCTTTTTTAACAAATTGTTCTAAATCTCTATCATTTCCTGCACCATTTTGTAGCGTCAAAACTAGTGTGTTTTCTCCTATAAGACTTTGGTTTTTTTCCATGGCAGAAATAGTATATATATTTTTTACAAAAACAATTATAAGATCCATTATCCCTAAATTATCGGAATTAATAACTCCTGAAATTGGAAATACAACATCTTTATTTTGTTCTTTTTCTAATATGATTAAACCTTTTTGGTTAATCGACTCTACTACTTTATTGTTTACATCAATCATATGCACTTCATTATTACGTGATAAATAAGCTCCATAAAGACTTCCCATTGCTCCTGCACCTAAAACTGCAATTCTCATAATCTCTCCTCCATCCATAGAATATATTGACTATCTTAAATCAGTATATTACTATTACTTACATAAGTAAAATTCATTTTTTTCATTCTTATGTTGAATAATTTTCATGTATGTTTTGAAAGGAGATATTAGAATTATGTCATTATCATCATATGAAATATTTAAAACCGTCGTAGATCAAAATAGTTTTCAGAGCGCTGCTGAAATTTTACATTTAACTCCTTCTGCCATAAGCCACTCTATTTCAAGTCTAGAAAAAGAATTGGGGTTTCCTCTATTTATTAGAAATAAAACAGGTATACAATTAACTGGCTATGGAGAAAACCTATTACCTCATATTCAAACAGTTCTTAATAGTGAAGAACATTTAAAACAGGAAATTTCCTTATTAAATGGATTGGAGAAAGGAACTATAAAACTTGGTACATTTAACAGTGTGTGTACAAATTGGATACCACATATTGTAAGCTCATTCCAAGAATTATATCCGAGTATTACTATAGAACTATATCAAGGAAATTATAATGACGTTTCAGGTTGGATAAGAAATGGGCTAGTTGATATTGGGTTTTTATCTACTTCAAGTGCAGATCACCTGCAAATTATGCCATTATATAAAGATCCACTTGTATGTGTAGTTCCAAAAAGCTTTCGCCCTAAAAATAAAGACTACATAACGATCGACGATATACGCGGACAGCATTTTGTTTATCAAAGAGAAGGCTGTGACGCCGACATCAATAATTTTTTTCAAAAATATAAACTAAATGCGCTATCCACCTGTCATGTAGTTGATGACCAATCCACTATCGCAATGGTTGAAAGTGGTTTTGGGATTTGCATTATGCCAGAGCTCGTGATGAAAAACCAAACTCATAATGTAGATGTATATAGAGTAGAGCCACGTGAATATAGAATCATCGGAATAACTACTTTAAATAAAATGTTTATGGCACCTGCCGTAAAGAAAATGTTTGACCATATTATTCGTACCTATAAAAACATATGAATATAACTGGTTTATTAATTATATTTCTACATAAACATAATTGCACTGTCATATTTAATATAGTTACATGCTTTTTTCCCTTAATTCAAAAGCTACCTATATAATAGGTAGCTTAATACAGTAAGTTTTATATTAACATAATTTTTGATTGAAAATATTATCCAAATTAATTTTTTTAATCTTTTCTCTAATTTCATTTATATCAGTGGTATAAAGATTAAGTTCTTTCATCCTTTTAAAATAACTTGATCCAGCAAAAGTATACCTGTCCTTTCTTCCTTCTCTGGTTCTAGCCTTTTCGTTTGCATAAGTTATCAAATCCCCAATAGCAATGGATGAAGGAAGTATTAAAAGTGGCAATCCTAAAGCTAATCTTACGGCATTGTGTCCAGCTAAAGTTCCAGTACAAATTGCCTCTGTGTGCCCAACAAATAATCCGCTTTTTTCACCTGCGCAAAACAAATTATCTACTCCTGTAACTTTTAAATCATTTGTCCTCGGTGCAACTGATAAATATCTGATGGAATTTCCTTTACTACCTGCATATGGATCAACATATTTTGCATTTTCTAATCCTTTTATTTTTCTTAATTTATGCAATGGATAATAGGTCGTCATTAACTTAGCATGTCCAGTATCTAACAAAATTATATTTTCCGCAAATTCCTTCAATGCATATTGTTGACATACCTTAGTGCTTAATTTATCATAATTCACATCTTCCAATGGAACTTTTAACACAACAACACCTTTGGAATCTAACTCATTTCTTAATTCCTTTGATAAGCTTTCCTTTGCTAATTTACATGAACCTGACATAGCACCTAGAGCATCGTTGTTTGTTTCACCTTGAATATCTGATACGCCACAACGTCCGCTAATACTTATTCTAGGGCCAAAGGAAGGACATCTTAAAACACACATAGAGCAACCATTACCATAACGCAAGCAATTCCCCATTGGCCCTGTTGTACCAGTAGTTTCAATAAAAACATCACCAATTATATAAGTATCATCACTAAGATATACACCTTTAATTTTTCCCTTTTCAAACTTTACATTATTTACTCTACTTTCCATCATTAAATTTATACCGAGTGTTGTTAAATATTTACTAACCTCACCTTCAATCATATTAACATTATATAATGTAGCGTGCTTATGACCTGGAAACTCTATATTTGTATGAGTTGAAACTCTATCCGTAATTTCTATTAATTCTCCACCACCGAGTGCTATAAGCTCTTCTGATGCAGTATATCTTCCATTATTCCTCATTATTCCACCAACATTACCAAGTCCAAGTAGAAGATCTGTTTTTTCTATTACAGTAACATCTGCTCCAGCCTTTTTGCTTGAAATAGCTGCCGCTACTCCAGACCAACCTCCACCAATAATAACAACTTTCATATAAATCTTCTCCCTTCAAAAATACTTCTTGGGTCAGCCTGTTCTTTGCAGAATCTTTTGACTCTATGCCCTGAGAATCTCGATGTACACGCTCCACAAATACCTTCTCCACAGCACATTTTAAAGTTATTACAACAAGAAAGGGAGACATCATTTCTATCAATATCATTCAAATAATTAATAACACTATAAGTTAAAATATCAGCTCCTGCTACATGAATATACTTAGTTCCATCATTAAGTGCATCTTTAATTATGACTTTAGCATGATCTGAAAGTTTGCCTTGATCTAATAATGAATTCTCTGATATTTTCATATTGTAATCAGCTAAAAGAACACTTGCAAAATTCACTTCAAAAGGGCTTTTATCTATTACTACTTGCAACTCATTATTTTGCGCTTCTAATTTTCTTATTACAGGCATCATAGGAGCTAGTCCAATACCTCTTGCAAGAACTAATGCTTTTGTTTCTTTTTGAGCTAATATAGTATTAATTCCAAATACCCCATTCCAATATGGGCCCCTAATTACTATGTTTTGATTTGGTTTTGTATTTAATAATCTATTGGTTTTTATTCCTCTAATTTCAACAGCAATAGTAATACTATCATTTTCAATATCTGAATTCATAATAGATATGGGAATATCAAAATATTTATTTTCATCTGTTCTTACAAATATATAACTTCCAGGTTTAGCTAAATCTAAAGCTAATTTATGAGTAGATTTAAATTTAATCATAATTATATTATTATTATAATTAGTTACATCTTCAATAGCACAATCATAAGTTTTTCGACCTTCCTTTGCTTTATTTCCATTATTATAAAGTTCTTGATATATACAAACCCCCTTCCAGTTTAAACAATCACAAAAACACTCTCCTTGGCATTGCGAGCAAATCAAGCATTCACCTGATTCAGCTAATTTACAAGGACAATACTCAGTTCCTGCATCTATACAATCAATAGCTTCTTTTATCATTTTCTCTCCTTTAGATAAAATTGCTTCTTAATAATAGTTTATTTTAAAAGACGTAATTTGCTACAAATATAGTTATTGAAATCATAAAAAAATAGTAGACAGTAATTTTCTAAAAAACTATCTACTACAAAGTGTTATACTAAATCTTTAACAGTATGATTTCCAAATGCAACTTTTTCTAATACATGTTGATAAATTTTCTCTGTTACATTCCATCTATCTGGGCAATTTAGGACTACAATTATTACATCTTTACCGTTATTGTTAACTGAAGAAACTAAGCATTTTCCTGCTTGACCTGTAGATCCTGTTTTAACGCCATTTGCTCCAGGAATTCTCCAAAGTATTTTATTAATATTATTATAATCCCTAGTAAAATTGTATTTCTCTTTTGAAATTTGTTTGCTTCCTACAATTTCTCTAAATAAATCATAATCCATGCCTTTAGCTGTAAGTATTGCTAAATCATATGCTGAAGAATAATGTTCACTGCTATCTAGACCATGAGGAGATTCAAAATGTGAATCTAATATCCCAATTCCTCTAGCATAATGGTTCATTATCTCTGAAAAGCCTTCTATTGAGCCTCCTAAGTCTTCAGCAATAGCTATTGCTGCATCATTTCCAGACTTAAACATAAGCCCAAAAATTAACTCCTTTAAAGCTATTTCTTCATTTACTTTATATCCTACAGTAGAGCCTCTAACGCTAGCAGCTTTTTTACTAATAGTCACTTTTTTATCTAAATCCCCTTGTTCAATAGCAATAAGAGCAGTAAGTATTTTAGTTGTACTTGCCATTGGAACTATTTCATATGCATTTTGTTCATACAGAACTGTACCACTTTCTTTGTCCAATGCAATTGCAGATCTTGCATTTACTTTAAAATTAGTATTATCTTTACTTTTAGCATTTACGCTTACACTTAAGACTTGAGTAAAAATAAGGCTCAGTAATATTATTGAAATATTTTTAATACCTTTCCTCATTATTAATCACCTTCTAAATTTACTATTTGGTTGTAGTTTACCTTTAAAATTATTTTTTAACCCTATTTTTCGTAATTTTTTAGGTTTATTTTTTGGAAATTAGTCAATACTTATGGATATGAAAGAAATAACAGGTTAAAGATGCGATGAGAAGTTCTTATATGCAGAAAAGTTCCGCATTGTGGCAAAGCCACTCTTTTTATAGGTGCATAGCTGCTCTTTTCTAATGTGTATATTTTGTGTCAGACAAGGAGGCATATTTGCCTCCTTGTTGGCTATTAGGTGAATATGCCGACGAAGTATGACGCAAAATAGACTAGCATACTGACTTGTTATTTTTTAAATGTCCCTTATTAAGTACATAGAGTTTGGAGGGAATTTATGAGATTATTTTTTATTTTCTTTGTGATTTTATTGATATTTTTTATCCCTATTCCTATTAAATTTAATATTTACTATTCTACAATAAATTATTATATAAAATTATATGGACTTACCATTATTTCAAAAAAAAACTTTTCACATATAATTAAACATCATAAAGTTAATCCTTCACTCAAAAAAAAACATAATTTTTTTTCAAGTTTGTATAATAATATAAACTTTAAATCTTTAGAGTGGAAACCTTTATTATCAAATTTGTATAATTCAAATTTTAAACCTTTATTAAGAATAAAATTTTCTTTAGATTATTCACTTAATGATGCTGCTAAAACTGCAATTTTTTATGGAGTTCTATGTCAATCACCGCCACTAATTTATGTTCTTCTAAATGTTCCTTTTAAGACTTGTAAATTTAATTTCAAAATAAATCCCATATTTGAAGATAAATTTTTACTAAAAATTGAAACATCCAGTATAATTTTCTTATCATTTGCAAACATTATATATATGATAATTATTTTATTTAGATTTATAAAAAAGCAAGGGAGGTGACCAATTGAGCATATGAAAGAAAATAAACTATCACGTTACTTACTATTTTTTTAATATGCTATAATTGGGACTATTATGTCAAGTGAACAACAAGTTGAAAATTTAATTAAAAGTACTATGGAAAATCTTAAAATTATGGTTGATGTAAATACCGTAATTGGAACAGCTGTAGAAACGAAGGATGGATCATTTATAATTCCAGTTTCAAAATTATGCTTTGGTTTTGCATCTGGCGGTAGTGAGTATCCTGGTCAAAAGCAAAATTCTAGCAGCACAATATTTCCTTTTGGTGGTGGTTCTGGAGCAGGAGTTTCAGTTAAACCAGTTGCATTCTTGGTCGTTAAAGAGGATGGAGTTAGAATGTTACCTGTAGCACAGGATACTACTTACGATAGAATAGTTGATACTGTTCCTCAAATTTTAGATATTATAAAAAGTTTAGTAAAAGATATATGCAAAAAGAATAAAAATTCTGATAATGGTAATACTAATAATGTTGATAATAATTCTGAGGATACTACCCCTAATGAGAATTATTCCACAAATAAATCATAATATTAACTAACTCCTAATTTTTTAATTCAAAAGAGAAATAGAATACTGATTTATTCAGCAAATCTATTTCTCTTTTTATTATTCTGCCTCAAGTTTATTTTCTTGTAAATCATCTTGCCCAAATAAATTTAAAGACGGAAGTTCCTTTAAATCTTTCAATTCAAATTGTCTTAGAAATTCTTCTGTTGTACCATACAAAATTGGCCTTCCTGGTACGTCAAGCCTTCCAAGTTCTTTTATAAGTTCCTTTTCCATAAGTCTTTGGATTGCACTTTCAGATTTAACTCCTCGAATTTCATCGATATCTATTCTAGTTATAGGCTGCTTGTACGCTACAATCGCCA
Source organism: Clostridium gelidum (assembly GCF_019977655.1). NCBI lineage: Bacteria > Bacillati > Bacillota > Clostridia > Eubacteriales > Clostridiaceae > Clostridium > Clostridium gelidum. The sequence goes on along the minus strand of NZ_AP024849.1, from coordinate 2,722,310 downwards.
AGCTTTCTATAGATGCTTGTGATAAAGATTGTCTCTTATTTTTCTTTAAAAGTTTTTGTATATAATCAGCATTTTGCGCTTTAGTAACTAATTGATAACTTCCTTTTATACATATTATTTTTATTCCTCTATTGGAAATTTCATATTCTTCCATCATTTCTTCAATAATAATTTCAATAAGCTTGGATTTTTCTTCAAGATGATTTACTAAATCTTGCAAGCTTAAAGGTTCACCACTTGCAAACAATAAAGACTCTATTGCTGATTTTAAAGAATCCTTTTTCAAATCATCCATAAATGGTATTTGAATCCCCTCATTTTTATGCATCTTCTGCTCTCCTCTCAATTAATATCTTGCTAAAATTATCACTTTGATAAACCTTAACCATTCTTTGTTTAATCATTTCAAGTAAAGCTAAAAATGTTACGACACACTCTAATTTACATTCGCAATTTTCTATAAATTCTGAAAAACTATTAGCATTTTCATTTTTTAACATGTCCATTATATACTCTAACTTATCTTCTATCTTATATTTATCTACATATATTTTTTTTTGAATAACATTATTTGTATTTTGCTTATTATTATAAATTTCTAACAAATTATTATAAATATTGTATAATTCTATAAGGTGTATATCCTTTAATAAATCTTTTGCTACCACAACTTCTCTTTTATCTTCTATTAATTCTGGTTTTTTTGCAAATACTTCCCCTGCACTAATATATCTTTCTTTAAAGAATATTGAGACGCCCTTTATTTTCTTGTATTCTATAAGCTTTTCTATAAGATTTTTCTCATGATCTTCTTCGTTTTCCTCTTCTTTTTTAATCTTAGGCAATAAATGTTTGGATTTTATTTCTATTAAAGTTGCAGCAATTAATATAAATTCAGATGTTATATCTAAATCCATTTCCTTCATATCATTAAGATACTTTAAATATTGATTAGTTATCTCAAATATTTTTACATTATATATACTCATTTGATTTTTCTTTATTAGATGTAATAATAAATCAAATGGTCCTTCAAAATCATTAATTTTAATCTTTGGAAGTTCCATATACTATTTTATACCTCCATAATAAATTTCACTTAAATTTTAATTTTAACACTCAATATATATAATATCAATTTATATGACTCAAAACAAGAAACATTGAAAAAACATAGCTCAATAATTAAGATAAAATCTTTTTTATTGAGCTATGTTTTTTCAATGTTGTTATTTTTATTTAAGTTTATTTTCTTTTATATTACACACCTTTTTCAAATAAATTTTTAATATTGTACTTAATATTATCAAATATATTGCCTTTCTTTATATCTCTGTCACAATATATTTCTACTTCTCCTACTTTTTCTTCACCTAAATAAACTTCATATTTTCCAACGATATCTCCTGCTTTGTATTCTTTCTTTAATTCATCAATGACAATTTTCTTTTCTAACTCTTTATTTTCACCCTTTGGTAATATAGCGGTTAAATCATCTTTTGCCATTGCCATAAAAAATCTATCAGTTTGTTCATCCATATATACCTTATCAATTTCTTGATCTTTTACTACAAGCTTTTTACCTTCATATTTTGAAAATCCATGATTAAGTAATACTCCTGCATCACGATTCCTTATTTTATAAGTTGGAGCACCCATAATTACAGATAACATCCTTACTCCATTCCTTGTTGCTGTGGCACTTATACAATATTTAGCTTCATCTGTGAATCCTGTTTTTAGTCCATCGCAACCTTCAAAGAATCTAACTAATTTATTGTGATTTACAAGTTCAATTGGAGATTTTCTTCCTTCTGATATAGAATCCATATAAGTTCCTGTGTATTTTAGAATTACTGGATGTTTTAATAATTCCTTAGACATTATTGCTATATCTTTTGCTGTAGATAAATGTCCATCTGCAGGTAAGCCATTGCAATTTTTAAAAGTTGTATTAGACATACCTAACTCCGCTGCTCTTTTGTTCATCATAATAACAAAATCTGGTTCTGTACCTCCAAGATATTCTGCAAGTGCAACTGCCGCATCATTTCCTGATGCTATTGCAACACCTTTTAAAAGTTCTTCTACTGTTCTTATTTCTCCAGTGTCTAAGAGCATTGTACTTCCGCCCATTTTCTTTGCATTTTCACTGCAAGTTACCTTATCATCTAATTTAATTTTATCACTATCTATAGCCTCCATTGTAATTAACATAGTCATAATTTTTGTTACAGATGCTGGTGCAAATTTTGCATCTGCATTTTTCTCATAAAGTATCTTTCCAGTCATAGGTTCCATAAGTAATGCTGACTTTGCTTCTATATTAGTTCCATCTGATTTAACTTTATCCGCTGTATCTATAGCATTTGCTAAATTAATTGGTAAAAGTAATATTGTGAAAATGAAAATTAAAGTAAAAGATAAAATTCGTTTCGTTTTATTTTTCATATTTCTCCCTCCTTTCAAAATTAGTGTTACCATAAGAAGAAAAAATATAACAAGTAATTCTAAAATTCTCAAAGATTTGACAAAAAATTTAATTATGCGTATACTCGCCGAAATAAAGGGTACTCTGTTGTTCCGGTTGCTGAGGATTTAGCTATGAATTTCTACTGAAGAAATATCTATAGCTAAATCCTCTGATGCAACACTGCACAAAAGAGTACCCTTTATTTGTAATTAAGATATATATTTAAAGTTACCATCACTCATTATATATATTTTTTTATTTTAATTTAAGGTTATATTTTAATATAATCTTGAAATATTATAAAAGAATACTATTGCTTTACTTTTATAGTAATAATAATTCTAAATTATAAAGTCAATAATGATGCAAATTGCACCACCTATAATCAATGAAACCATATTTAATCCTATACTTATATTGGGATTAAGATTATTTTTGGTTTTTTCCTTTTCCTCTTTTAAAGTTTCAAGATTTGCATTTGAAACATATTGAGCATTATTTTGTCCCATTCCTTGAAGCGATAATCCTGTGGAATTTCCACTAATTCCAGAAAATATTCCTAAGATGATTACTACCATTCCTTCAACAAATAGAACATCTTTAAAATTATAGTTAGTAAAATACACAATTGCTAATCCAATAAGAAGTAAAATGGCAGACAATAGTATTTCAAAAAAGATATACTTAACTAACCGCTTATTTTCTCTTTTATTCATAAAAAATTCTCCTCTTCTATCAATATAATATTCTATATCATTAATTAGATTATAGTTTTATATTGGCTTATTATAACATAATTTATAAAATCTATCACAAGTTATACAAGAATCCTCTTAACTATTCCTTCTGTTAATTACCCAATCCTTTGGTGTGGGTAGACAAGCATTATAACACTAATACGCAGAAATATTGATTTTACGTAAAGATGTACCCCCTAAAAGAAAAAATTCCCCAAAGCATCACCTTAGGGAACAAAAACACACTATTATTTTATTTGTTGAACTCTTCCAACCACGTTATCTTCAAGCATAACTTTTATACCACGATGATGATTTTGTGAATTAGTTAGTATTCGCTTAACTATTCCTTCTGTTAACTGACCTGTTCTTTGGTGCTCTTTTTTTACAACTAATACCCTAGAACCTATTTTGATATTTGCTCTGTTAGTTCCATCCATAATATTACCTCACTACTGACATATTGATTTGCTTTTTTAATATGCCTTATTTATCATTAAATATATTTTGAAATTGATCAGATTTTTCTTCAAAGTTACAGTTGTGCCTAGGCAAATATATATTTCACCCTGACTGCTTCCTCTAGTTATAGCTTCCTTTTATTTATGTGTTCTTTTTATTATAGCAATAGATTGACATAAAAACAAATAAGTTTAGAATTAATTAGTTTGTTACCGTTTTATAAACTAACCTTATTTCTACCAGAATTTTTAGCTCTGTAAAGCCCTTCATCTGCTGCATTAATTATTGTTTCAGGAATTAAATCTGAAGTAGGTCTAACTGCTGCAATTCCTATTGAAACAGTGACAATTTTATATTGGGGCCAGCCTTTATGCTCAATATTTAAATCTTCTACACTTTTTCTAATCTTCTCTGCTATATATTCTGCCTTTTTAAATCCGAATTTTTAATTAAGCAAATGAATTCTTCTCCACCATATCTTGAAACAACATCACCTGTTTCTTCCATTACCTTTTTAATTTCAGAAGAGATCCTTTCAAGACATTCATCACCTTTAACATGACCATATCCATCATTATATTCTTTAAATTTATCTATATCTATCATAAGAACAGCTAAAGAATTATTATCATTTTTATGATTCTCCCATTCTTCCATAAATATCTTATCAAAATAACGTCTATTATATAAATTAGTTACAAAATCAATTTTCGAAATTTCATCTATTGATAATCTGACATAGTTAAGCTTATTTTCTATAATAGCAGACATCCTTACCATTCTTTTCATTTGTTCAAGGAGTTCTGTATAATCGCAAACAAGATTCATATACAATTCTTTATCCGTATCGGTTTCAATAACTGATTCTGCTATTGAAATTGATTTTTTAATAACTTTTTCTTCTTTTAAGAATATTTATGGCTAAGAAAAAACATCTCAACTACCTAAAAGTGATTATGATTCTATAGAAGATCTTGATATATGTTCTTTCACTCTTTAAATTTAAAATTTAACTTCCTTAATGCTATAATAATCATTCAAAGTGATAACTTTCCTGTTATAAACGAAAGAAATAAACATAAAATATATTTGTTAGGAAAAATTAATCATGTCTAACTTTTTAGTAATAAAAGATTGTGAAAAGCGAAAGGAGAACATAATTATGGTTAGAAACGCTAAAGATGTGCCAGGTTTAAAGATACTAAATTCACCCCCTTCAGAACGAAACTCCTCTAATAACGTTATTGAAAGCAATACTCATAAAGCTAAGAAAGATGCATCTTCAGGAAAATGGGAAAAGTAGTATATTGATTTTAATGAAATTCTAGTGATTCCAAAATAGCCCGTGTAAACTTCATGACGATGATATAAAAAATTATCAAATGAAGTCTACATGGGCTATATTTTCACAGAATTTATTATCAACATTCTTCTTAAAACTATATCCTTTCCTATCATTAACTATGAGCTCTTCCCTTAATACACATCCTTAACTCAAAAAAATTAAAACATAAACCAATGACACTTTTAATATCATTTGCTTATGTTTTAATATTTAATCACGTTCTATTTATTTTGGTTGTCCATGTATATGGTTTACCATTAATTCTAACATACCCATATATTAATACTTTTAACTAAGTAAATCATCCTCTGTTAATAGGATTATAAATCAATCCATATTTACGCTTTCCTGAACAACATTATTTTTCCTTTTTGAATATAGCAGAATTAAACTTAGCATTAGTGCCACTATAAAGAAAATAGTAAAAAACCTAAAACTAGAATCAATCGAATTAACTAAATCATCTTTTATATCTATACTATTTAACTTTCCTATTCCAGCAATTGCTTTAGAAACCATATCCGCTGGTATAACGACTTCTATTGTTAATATCACCAATGTCTGACTTAACGCTTTACCAATATTCATAATAGTGTAATGCATGCCTGATGCTGAACCTGTTTGATCTTTAGGCGCTGCTGATAATACAGTTTTTGCTAATGATGGCCACGCTAAGCTATTGGCTATTGACAATAATATTAATGGTAAGACTACAGCTGAAATTGATAGCTCTGCTCCAAGATTTCCAAGCATAAATATACCTACAACAAGAAATACAATTCCAAATGCAAGAGTCTGTAAAGATCCAAAGTGATCTACAAGTTTACCAGCAAAAGGACCAAGCACAAGTTGTGGTACTGATAATGAAATCATCAATAAACCTGACATTGTGGGACTTAAGTGTAGTGCACTTTGCAAATATATACTTAATAATAAAGGTAATGAAAAATATGCAATACAATAAAAAAATGTAATTCCAAGTCCAATTGAATAATTCCTATATGAAAATAACTTGAAATTAAACAATGGATTTTCCACATGTAATTCTGTGATTATAAATGTAACGCATAAAGCAGTTGCAATTATTAATAATCCCATAGTTTGAATAGATAACCATCCCCATGATTGTCCTTCTGAGAGTACTATCATTATTAATGTTAAACCTAAACTAAATGTTACTATTCCGACCCAATCAGTTTTTTGTTTAATGTTAATCTTTGTCTCTTCAATTACTAAAACTGCTCCAATTATACACATAATCACAAATGGAACTGTGATTAGAAATATTGAACGCCACCCAAATCGAGTAATTAAAACACCTCCAACTACGGGCCCTACTATTGATCCAATAACCCACGAAGTCGCATTAATACTTAAAGCTAGCCCAAGTTGACTACTCGGAAATGTTTTAACTATAATTGGTGTTGCAGTCGCTAAAGCTAAGGCAGCACCTGAGCCTTGAATTAACCTATATATATTTAAAGTCAACCCTGAATTTGCAATTCCACAAAGTATTGTACCAATCATAAAAATTATGAGTCCTAGTATAAAAATGCGCTTTGTTCCTACTGTATCTGCCCATTTTCCAGCCGGTAATATTAATATAGTGCTTGCAATAATGTAACCAGTAATTATCCATAGCCCAGTTGTTACTGAAATATTTAATCCTTCCATCATCTTAGGCAAGCCTATTATTACTATAGTTGAATCTAAATTTGTAATAAATGAAACTAGTGTAACAACGAGTAAAATACTCCACTTATGTGATTTAGAATTTGTCATATAATCTCCTTATCTTTGAATGGGATAAATTTTCGATTTTAAACCATATATATAAAATGTGTAATATTTTTTTTAGTTATCTATAATACAGCTATGCCATCGACACCATTCAACTTTGCTTTCTAAATATAGTTTACAAGAGATTATATATCATGTAAAATGATTATAAGTGATGATAACATTCACTTTTAGTGATTTATGTATTGAGGTGCAATATGGAAAGTAATGAATTAAGAATTTTTAGAGTCGTTGCTCAAACTGGGAGCATAACAAAAGCTGCACAGTCCCTAGGCTATGTTCAATCTAACGTTACAGCTAGAATTCAACAATTAGAATCTGAATTAAAAACACAATTGTTTTATAGGCAACGTGGTATGATTTTAACTCCAACAGGTGAAAAATTATTAGCTTATGCAGAAAAAATCATTTATTTACTAGATGAAGCTGATAAAGCTTTAAATGATTCTTGTGATCCCTCTGGAAGTTTAACCATTGGTGCTAATCACACAATATCATCTCTGCGTCTACCTAAACTCTTAGCACAATACCATAAGACTTATCCAAAAGTCGATCTATCTCTTACAACAAATGAATCAAATGAACTTATTTATAAGATAAATCATTTCCAATTAGATGGTGCTTTTGTTAAAACTCTGCCTCTTAGTGACGAAAATATTGTAAAAGAACTTGTATTTGAGGAAACTTTAGTACTTATTTCCAGTCCTCTGTATAATGATATATCAGATTTATATTCCAAGCCATTTCTAATGAACACTATAGGATGTCCTAATAGAATACAGCTTGAAAACTGGCTTAATTCGAAAGGCATTTGTAATATTCGATATATGGAATTTAATAATTTAAATTCTATCATTGAAGGTGTGATAGCTGACCTTGGTGCATCTTTCGTTCCCGAATCTGCTATTAAAGAATATGAAGAAAAAGGCTTCCTTAAATCATTCCAAATACCTGCTCAATATAACATTACAAAAAGCTTTTTTATAAGACGAAAAGATTCTTTAATGACTAGCTCACTTTCAAAGTTTATCGAAATGATTGAACTGAATACCCCATATCAAAAGCTATTGCCTAAAGATAAATAATTTTTCATAAGATTTTACTAACTAAAATAAACCCATGAAAATCCAAATTAGATTTTCGTGGGTTTCATGGTAGAGGCGAGCCTCATTGAACCCCTATCTGAAAAATATATTCTTTATTTCAATTACCCATTATTAGCCTAATTGGTATAATTATAAACTGTAAAACTATATGTATTTATTTTATATAACAGCCTCGCAACATCTTGATACCTTCGTGTATCTATTTTCTAAAAAATCCAAATCACTGACTTCCCATTTTAGACATTATGTGAATCTCAAATTCACAACTCATTCTTAACCAAATAAGATCAATCAATCTCTTATATAAATAATCTACTCTTATTATACAACATTTTTCATTAATTTCCCTGTAATTCCTTTAATAACCTTTCGCCAAATTTACACAATAATCGACTACACTTTTCTATATATTTTTCTAGTTAAAATATATACCATGATATTCACTTAACTTAAGCATCTATCTAAACAAAGAAATTATATGAATGTTTTTGCAATGAGCATTTGAAAATTTTGATACTAAAATGAATTAAGCGAGTCATACCAAATCTATGATTTGGTATGACTCGCTTACTTAGGTATAAATAAGAAAAATAGATAAACAAACTACGAATCAGATTTATACTTTGAAATATATATCCTCCATCAAAATTCCTAGAAACCAGAGCACAATATGTTGCTTATTTCGGTGAATCACCACATAAGTCTAAGTTATATTTATTTAATTCCATAATGTATAGATGCAATTCCAAAAGTCAAAGACTTATATTCCGAATTCTTAAAACCTATCTTCGAAATTTCTTGCTTTAGCTGATTTTTGTTCATAAATTCATTTACTGAATCCCTTAGATAATAATATGCCTTTTTATCTCCTGTGCCTATTGAACCTACAAATGGCAATACGTTATTAAAATACATATCATATATATTTTTTAAAATTGGTATATTAGGTTTTGATAGCTCTAAACATACTAATCTTCCACCCGGTTTTAAAACTCTATACATTTCTGATAGAGATTTGCTTTTATCAGAAATATTTCTTAAACCAAAAGCTATTGTAATACAATCAAATGTATTTTCTTCAAAAGGCAATTCTAAAATACTATCTCTAATTAACTCGAACTTATAATCTTTTAATGATTTATTAAGCCTTCTATCTCCTACATTAAGCATTTCTTGGCTAAAGTCTACACCAATAACTGTAGTATTTTTCCCTACTGCCTTACATTCGTAGTTAATCATTTGCCCTGTGCCGCAGCACAAGTCTAATACCTTTTGCTCTTCTTTAATATCACATATTTTTATTGCTTTCCTTCTCCATAGTTTATCAATATTTAAAGTTAAAATTGAATTTAACATATCATATCTCTTTGCAATAACTGAAAAAACTTTCTCAACATCTGTTATATCAGTTTCTGGCATTTATAATCACCTCCCTTTTATATGAATGGATATTTTAGGTTGTTAATTCTATCCTTGAAAAATTTCATTTGCAACATATATATTATAATGCAAAAGCCTTCAAACCGTGATATTTACTATAAATATTTATATATTTATCTATTTTTATATGTTCATATTTTCCTTTTAAACTATTTATCTATTTAAATAGTTTCCTATTTAAATAGATATCTTTAAACATATATACCTTTAAAAATTCTTTCCTATATATATACCCACAACTGAAGTTGTATTTATACTTGGGATTAAATTCAACACTTACCATACTTAAGAGCATATCCAAACAGAGAAATTGGATACATATTTGTGGAGTAGGCATTGAAAATAAGCTGTTGAAGCTTCTTAATGGAAGGTTGTTCCATTTATGCTTGTCCCAATGTATATTGGGAGCATGCATAAATGGGGGCAACCTGCCATTTAGATGCTTCCAGCGAAATTTTCACAAAATATGTATTCAATTTCGGCAGATATACGCGTTACATTAATGGGAACAAAACAAATACAGTAAAGTCCCAAAGTGCATGGGATATTATTATTGGAACAAGGCTTTTTTCTTTTTTATAAATCCAACCCCAGAATATACCACATACTAATGCTGCTACTACAAGCATAAAATTAAATGTTATTATGTGCACACCTGCATAGAGTAAAGTTGCAAATATATATCCCTTGTTTTCTCCAAATTTTTTTGTAAGATTATTTTGAATAAAACCTCTCCAATATATTTCCTCTCCAGGTCCTATTACAAATAAAAGTAATGTTCCAATTAGCAGTGAATTTCCTTGGGCTCTATTGCTATAAACTGATGCTATTTGTGCATCTTTAAAAGGAAATAAATATCCCGAAATAATATTTCCAACGTAGAAAACAAAGTACAATATTATAGCTGAAATAATTCCAATTAATATATGTCTTAATTTAATATTTCTAAATGATATTAAATTTTTTTCTGCAAGTAATGCTATTGCTACTAATAATGATATTGAGAATCCCATTTCAATCCAAAAGTTAAATGGTTTTATCACGAATATTACAAACCATAATAATGTTGCAATAATTAATGAGAATATAATGGTCTTACTCTTTCTTTCATCTTTCTCCAAAGCTTTATTACCACCTTTCTATAATATCGAAGATAAAGCATATTCAAAAAATATAGATAAAATTAATAAAATTCCAAATTGACCTTGAAGTTTACCACTTTCTTTATCAAGCTCTGCAATATTATAGCTTGAGTTTTCAGCAGTTCTTAATTTATTAATATTTTTAATAGCTGCTGGCACAGTTAATAAGCAAATTAAACTAACGAACGGAACATAGTTATAAATAATCATCATAATAAGGGAAACATACGAAAGTATAATCAAGCTTGAATATACTAATTGTGCTTTCTTATAACCTATAAATATGGATAAAGTTTTAATTCCTGCTTTCTTATCATGATTTATATCCCTAATATCATTTGCATGCAATATTGCAGTAGTAAGAAGTGCTGTTGGGATTGATATTAAAAATGATTGTATGGTAAATTCCTGCCTCTGTAAATAATACCCTCCAAGTGTCATTAGTGGTCCAAAAATTATGAAAACCATAGGTGCACCTAAACCTCTATATTTAAGCGTTAATGGTTTTCCTGTATAAAAATATCCACACACAGCACCAATAATCCCTAAAATTAAAATTGTTACGCCTCTTTCATAAGATAAAAACAAACCAATTAAACATCCTAAGATTAATAATAAAATACCACTTACATATACCTCTTTTAATGTTAGTAATCCTTCAATAATTACTCCACTAGAACCATAGGAATCTTTTGTATCCACATCATTTATAAAATCATCATGATCATTTAGCAAATTCACTGAAGCTTGCAAAAAGATTATAGCTACAATGGACAATAACAAATATGCAAAGTTGAAGCCCGGCTCATTTAATGCAAGTATTCCTCCAAGTGTAACTGGAATTACAGATGCTGTTAAAGAAAAGGGCCTTGAAGCCCTAATAAATAACTTAAATTTTTCATTTATCATTTTCTTATCACCTCTATTAATTAAATTTGCTCTATTACAATTAATTTATTCCTTATATAAAGGTACAAACATCAAGTTATTTTATTCCTTCTATTTAAGTTACAAAAAAATTAATATTATAGGTTATCTAAAACTTATTTTAGATAACCTATAAAAACTATTACATACGCATAGTCATAGGTATTGAAAATAGTATTATATTAACTACTGCAAGTAATATTAAAAGAACAGTATATACAATTGTCGTACTTATATTTTTAGATTTATAGTTATTTTTAGAAATCTTATAAGCAGTATATATTGAACCAATAGTTCCTATTCCTATTAATAAGAATTGAAACACTTGTATTGTTGGACCATCAAGAATAGCTGAAGATGTATGCTCTAGTTGAACTCCAAATAACTCTATAAATGTATAAAAAACAGATTTCCCTTCCGCTAATAAGTGGAATAAGTTATGAGCTATATGAGCTGCCATATCTAGTGGTATTAGAGCATATCCAAACTTAGTAATATTTTGAATAACTGAATCTTTATTGAACATTTTTGCAAATAGTCCAGTTATATATATCAATACCACTGGTATAGCCATAGCTATAATAAATGTTATTGTAAAAGTTACTGCATAATTTTCTGTTCCAACTGCATTTTCAAGGTATTTTAGCATTCCATCCCAAATTTCTAGCATCGTAATATTTTGAACAAATACAATTCCCATGATTACAATTGCTAAAAATGAAGCTTCTAACTTTGGTTTTCTTATAAACCATAATTCCTTAGTTGGTACACGCCATGATATTTGAATTGAATTATTAGGACAATTCTTTACACAGTTACCGCAGAAATTACATTCTGCATTATCTTCCATAGTCTTTGGAAATTCAAACATTGGACATCCTTCTGCTCTTTCAGTTCCCGTGTAGCAAGATGCTACTGTACATTTAGAACATTTATCTTTTGTTCCACGTAATTGCAGCATACCTGCCCTAGAATAATTTCCAGATAAACCTCCAAGGAAGCAAAGATATCTACACCAAGTTCTACGTTCCCAGAATGCTCCTGAGAATATTACTCCAATTGTAATAAGTAATAGTAATGTTCCAGAACCCCTTGGCGATTCAACAATACCAAAGACATGATCACTCCAAGTAATTGCTAAAAACATTGCATCTATAAGCCATACACCATATTTTCGGAGGAACTTAGGTACTGGACTTTTACTTCCTACAAATTTTTGAACTACATCACTTAAGGCTCCAAATGGACATATTGCACACCAAAATCGTCCAGTAAAGAAGAGCATTATCGGAAGAATAGGCCACCATAGCACCCATGTTCCTGCTGTACCAAAGTTGTCATGAGCTTCACTCGGACCAGTTAGAAGTTCAAATACTATAAATGTAAATACTATTCCTACAAGTAGTTGAAATATTCCTGGATACCACTTGCTTCTGATGAATTTAGAAATTAGTTTATTTTCTAATAAATTTTTTCCATTTTCCTCCTGTGATGATTTTTTTTCATCACAGGGCTTCTTATCCATTTTTGACATTAAACTGTCACCTCTATTCTTTGCTTTATTATTATTTTCTTACTTTGCTGCTTTGCTTCTTCTTGACTGCAGCTACTATGATTATTAAGGAAACTATTCCTGTAAATCCACCTACAACAACCCAGTTTGGGCCACCACTAGCTACATCAACATCAAATTGTACATTTTGTCTCTCTCCATTTACAACAATGTTAGCTGTAACAATCCACTTACCTTTGTCTGTGAAATTTATATTACCCATGTATTGACCTTTTTCACTATTTTCTAATGTTACTTCAATTGGCTTTGACTTATCCATATTCATGGTACCCATGTCAGAACTTTTATCCATTTCTGCACTTATTTTAACAGTAGCCTTTTCAATTTCCTTATCATTATTATCATGCAAAGTAATCATCACATCATTTTTACCAGTTTTCACTTTATTATCTTTATTAAAAGTCAACTCTGCCTTTATACCATTCATACTTTTTTCCGTTCCTTTTGACATGTCCATGTTGCCCATACCATCAGCAAAGGCTGCTGTTGAAAGACCTAAAGTAATAATTAAACTTAATACTGCACCTCTAATTGTTTTCTTTTTCATTTTTTATTAACTCCCTTCATCTACGACGTATAAATATTTTATTTTTTATGTTTAAATTTCTATTTTGCACTTAGCTGTTTACCCTGTTTCTTTTTCCAATATGAAATCAATAAACTATCAATACCTAATTTGTATACATTAGCTCCAGCTACCATTAAAATTATAGCTACAGTATACAAAATTGGGTTAGTACTTGTTGTACCTGCTAATAAATAATTTAAGTTCATAAATGCGCCACCAATAAGTCCTGCAATGGTGAAAGCTCCAAGTATTAAACTAATACCTACAAGAAGTTCCCCACAAGGAACTAAATAAGAAAATACCTTAGCATTTGGCATTGCAACATTTTCTACAAATCTTGCATACCACCACTGTACTGCTGGATGTTCACCAGTAGATTTAGCTAACGCACCTTTTAAAAATCCTGTTATAGCGACACCTGACTGACTACCTACCCAAGTTGGATCTTTAAGTTTTTCTATTGCTGGAACTATCCATTGATATCCTAACCACACACGTAAAACTGTCCATATAGGAACAAAATACTTATTATTAAAAATTTTCATTTAAATTATCTCCCTTACATATTTATTTTTCAAAATCTCAATTAAGCTTTTTTTGTTTTAGGCAGCGAAGATTCAAGGACATAATTTAGAAGACTTACTAGACCCTGTTTATACACTGATGGCTCCAAATTATCAATAACTTCATCAGCTTTTACAGCAAACTCTTTTGCGTTTTCAATGGTTATGTTATTTTTAATAGCATTACAATCGCCATCTAAACAATCGTCTATAATTTGATATACCATTCCAAAATTCAAACCATAGTTTTCTAAAGCTATAATATCTTCTTCTTTAGCTTCAACTAATTTTGCTCCAAGTTTGCAACAAGCACTCATGAATGCTGCAGTTTTTCCTTCTATTATATTTAGATAATCTAGCTTTGAAACCTCATTAATTTGGGCTTGTTCGATTTCTGATATACACATCTTTTCGATGACCTGTGTGATTATCTGCTCTGCGTCTCTATTTGGCAAATTTAATAATATCGAAAATGCTTTAGCATAAAAAACATCTCCAGCTAGAACCGCTATCTTTCTTCCATATATATTGTTTAATGTCTTCTGACCACGACGAATTAGATCATTGTCAATTATATCGTCATGTACTAAACTAGCACTATGAATAAGTTCAATAGCTACACATAAATTAATTAATTGTACTCTTTGATCTATAGTCATCTTAGGCCTTATAGCCTTTGCAGAAAGTATTATTAACGTAGGACGAAGATATTTTCCAGGAGATTTAAAAAAGTAATCAAATATCTCTTTTGCTGAAATCTGATTAAAGTTTTTCCCCATATCTTTTAAAATCATCTCAACTTCATAAAGCTCTTTACTTATTGCATTTTTAGCTTCTATAAAACTTAACATGACCTCACCACCTCTCCATAATTTAACCTTTAAGTAAAATTCTTTATTCAAAATAGTTTTCACTTTTATGAGTAAAGTATAGATAAAACATGTGTAGATATTATGAAGATAATTTAAAAATATTTAAAGTTTTAGTTACTTCTGAACATTTAAAGTTAATATAAAGTTAATATAAATTTAAAGGACAGTTGCAAAATGTAACAGTCCTTTTTCACAAAAGAAAAAAGCGGACTCAATAGAATCCACTTTAGATTGTACAATTTTAATAATTTTTAATATTTAAGACTCTTCAATTTCTATAACATCATACCCTGCATCTTCAATAGCTGCTTTAATTGCATCATCAGTAATATCTCCAACTTCAGCAACAGCATTCCCTTCTTCTAGATTTACTTTTATATCAGTTGATCCAATCTCATCAAGTGCCTCATAAACATGGTTTACACAATGCCCACAGCTCATACCTTCTTGTTAACAATCGCCTCTCAGCAATAATATCTAGATACATTACAAGAAACTAAAAATCCTGAATCTGCACAACAAAATATTCTAGCTGAAATATACTTTATTAACTCTTGAAAAATAATTAGCTAATTCGTCTAAAAACATTATTCTGAATGACTTTCACACACATAAGTAAGTCATTCTTTTTTTATACACACTATTATATGGCAACTTGTATAGAAAGTATTTAAATAGCACATATTATACTTATATAACTTAGGGATCTTCAAAAAATAACTAGTCAGATTTCTTAAGCATATTGAAAATTTATCATATTTATAATTCCTATAAATGAGGTGATCATAATTGCATAAAAACTTTAAAGCCAGTATATGTATATTATCAATTTTATTAAGCATTTTTTATTCTTTAACAATAAAAAATGGAATAGCACAAGCTTCTGATGTATCGCTAGATATAAGCAATATAAATCTTATTATCGATTCGTTAGATTACAATGACATTCCAAAAAATTTTCGTAAATCTTCTAATATAATAAATGTCCAGAACAATAAAAATTTAACTCTTAGTGGACTAGATACCTTAAACATTTCTGGTAGTCAACAATTTTCTGAGTTCAATTTACCTCTTGTAATAAATAGTATAGAAACTTCCTTACCTATAACAGTTATTGACTTAAGACAAGAATCCCATGGATTTATTAATGGATATCCTGTTAGCTTTGCTAATGCAAAAAATGATGCTAACATAGGTTTAACAAAGGAACAAGTTTTATTAGATGAAAATAGTAAACTTAATAATATTAAATTAAATGTACCTATCACTTTTTATAATCATGATAATATAACTATAGTTCCAACAGAAGTTAACAATGAAAATCAGCTTGTTAATTCTAAATCACTATCATATATTCGTATCCCTGTCACTGATGGTAAGATACCTACAGATGATATGGTTGATTACTTTGTTGATTTAGTAAAGTTACAACCTACAAGCATATGGTTTCATTTTCACTGTAAAGAAGGTATAGGGAGAACTACTACCTTCATGATTATGTATGATATGATTAAAAATTCAAAAGAAGTTATGGCTGATGATATTATTAAACGACAACTACTTTTAGCAAATTTTAATGAGGACGATATCAAATCTTTTTATAATGATGAAAGAGTTATTTTCTTGGAAAATTTCTATAAATACAGTAAAGAAGCTAGCAATAATTTTAATATCAAATGGAGTGATTGGAAAAAGACTCTACATACTGATAGTAGTAATTTTTTTCCTGTTACTCCTATATGTAAAAACACATCTAATTATATAAAAAACCCTATAATTCCAACTTATTTATATGTTATTTCTCAAGATATAATGAGTTCTAGTGAAAGAACAATGATAGCTACCCTTCAAGGGTTAGTTAATAGTCATTGTTCTTTTCAAATATATACACTTAATTCCATGCAACCTGATTATCAAATATGGCTAGATGATTTAAAGAATAGTTATGGAATTTTATACAAAAACATCTCAGACCCATGGGAATTATTAGATACATTTAAAAATTATGTTGATGGATATGTACTTTATAATAATGAATCCATAAAAGATCCATCAATAAATAATGCTTGTTCTCTTGCCTCCTTAAATAATTGTATTGCAGTTGATCAATCTATCGAAGATAAAGTAAAAATCCATGGTATAACAAAGATTAAAGGTGATTGTAGGAACACGGATAATAACTGGGCTTACAATAATTTATGGAATTCTGGCTTGAACCATTCCCTAATAATAGAGCTATCCCCTGATAAAGAAACAGCTTTAAGAGACTATGGAATAATGAGCAAATCCCTAGTGTTTTATGAAGATAGCATAAAGGACACATCTCTTAGAGATAAAATATTTTCATCCATGGAAAGTGACTCCACATGCTTAGGTTGGGGACCAGATGAGTTTATTAATGTAAGTACAGCTTCAAAATATGGTATAGGTATGGTTGCTGCAGATTGGTCTTATAATTTAACTACATTAAGTGCTTTTCCATCATTACCTATAACTCAAAAAGCTTCAATGAACATTCCTAAAGAAAAAAATGTTCATTATGTAACATTCATTATGTCTGATGGCGATAATCAGCAGTGGAATCTTGGAACTAACTATGGTTCTTCTAAATGGTTTGGTTCTTCTTATAGAGGTAAATTTAATTTAGGTTGGTCCTTCAGCCCATCTTTATATTATCTAGCTCCTACTGTTTTTAACTTATATTATAAAAGTGCAGCTCATGGCCCTACTAATGATTATTTTATAGTATCACCTTCTGGAAATGGTTATATATATCCAAGTAAATTTGATAAGAATAAGTTGAATACATATATTGAAACATTAAATGATTATATGAAAAAAGTAGATGAGAAATATATAGCAATTATCGATGACTCCTCTTTTCATAATGATACTCTTTGGGATAAATTCACTATTAAGCCTAATATACACGGATTATTTTATCTTGATTATCATAGACACGACAACTATCACGGTGAAATTATTTGGTCTAATAATAAACCTATAGTGTCCTGTAGAGATTTACTTTGGGATAGTCTGGAGAGCGAAGATGAGTTAGTTGAAAAGATTAATCATCGAATTGACTCAGGGCAAGTAGATCTTCATAATTCTAATAGTTACACATTTGTTTATGTTCATTCTTGGAGCAAAAGCTTGAGTAATATTGAAAAAGTTGTAAATAAGCTAAATGAAAACCCTAAAGTGAAAATAGTCACCCCAGAAACATTTATGAAATTAATAAAGAAGAATGTTACACACTAATATCATTTGATTATAAAAAAATACTGAAAAAATCGCTAAATTACTGTAAAGTAGTCGCTATGTCAAGGACAATTAAAAAAACTGACTAGAAAATGGATAAAATTTTTAATGTTCTTGTGTCATGGAGGCAATATGACACAAAAGCACTGGTATTGTATCTCCAGTAGATACGCTTTACCAGTGCTTTTATTTACTAAATAATGCGGTATTTAATTATTCATTTTACATACTATGCATGTACCAATTATACTTGTAATCCAACTATATTAGGTAATCTAATATTGGTTTATTATTAATTATCCATGGTTCTTTCTAGCAACTTATTCAGCAGACTTAGTTACCTCAACTACACCATGTGGATGTTGTGGTGGTGCATAGATAGAGTATACTTTAAGTGGTTTATTGCCTGTATTAATAACATTGTGCCAAGTACCAGCAGGTATCATGATTGCAAAGTCATCATATACGTTTGCTTGAAAGTCTAGATTATCTTTACTTTTTCCCATTTTAACAATTCCTTGTCCGTCTTCAATACGTATGAACTGATCAATTTTAGGATGAACTTCTAAACCTATGTCATCACCAACCTTGATGCTCATCAATGTAACTTGGAGATTGTTTCCTGTCCATAAACCGGTACGGTAATTATTGTTTTGCTTGGCGGCCTCATTAATATTAACTACGAAAGGTTGTGGTCCATAATCTTTCAATACAATTGGAGCATTACCCATTAATCTAGAACTATCTTCTGTTTCATCATCAACTGGAACATAATGGTCATAGGAATAAGGACACGGATAAGTTCTATAATCATTATAAATACCATCTGAGTTATAATCACAATAAGGGCATGGGTGTAATCTATGAGTATTATTCATATTGTTTCTTCCTTGTATAATATTTCAAATTTATAATATGTTTTAGTTTTTTAAAGTGTTCTTATAATCATTATAAATACAGCATTATTCAATTTTCATTTAAATTTTTCTACATGTTTTAATTGTACTTTTGTTATTATACGATATACTTCCAATAAAATAATATTTAAAGTTAACCATACTCCACCAAAAATATACCCTGCATAAACATCACTTGGATATTCAGTTTTATAAAACAGAGGGTTTAATCCTGAAAATATACAAATAAGTATAGTTGCAGTAATTATAGTAGTTTTAATCCAAGTTTTCTTTCCATGACGTAGTATTATAAATGCAATAAAACCATATGCAACAATTGACATTAATGATTGATTACTTGGAAATGTATATTGAACATTTCCTATTACTTCTAGAACAGATGGTCCTAAACGTCTAAAAATATGTCTCAATATAAATTGTAAAGCTTCTCCACCAACAATTGTTATTAACAAAAATTCAATTTCAAGAAATTTGTCTATATTTCTTCTTATAATCCATATTAATATGATTATCATTAATGGCATTAATATTTTAATAGAAGTTATTGCTCCAAACAAATCAATCAAATAAGACCATTTATTTTCAAAAATTGCTTTTATTAAATAAGATACAATAGTATCAAATTGCTCAAATTCATGAGCTAAATAATCTTGTGTCACACCAATTACAAGAGCTGAAAAACCTAACAAAGCAGCTGCCATAATAGCTATTACAACTTTTATTTTCCCAATAGAATGAAATGCAACCATAATTCTATTAATTATTTTATAAGTAAATTCTATTATCTGAGTTTTATGATATTTATAAGAATATATAATTATCATAATCAAAGCAATAATTAGACTCCCAATAATCATGTATTTTTTTATATACCCGTGAAAATTATCCCAATTTGGTCCAAGTACCTTACCTAATGAAATAAAAGTAGCTGTCCATATCAAAGCTCCTATATATGAGTTTAAAGCAAATTTTTTATAAGATATTTCTGTTATTCCTGAAAAATATCCAGTGATATGCCTGATTCCAGGAATGAAATAAGCTAATATCAATAATTTGTTACCATACGATTTAAACCATTTTGATGTTTTTTCTAACTTCTCTGGTCCAAAATGAACATATGAACCATATTTTTTAAAAAATCCTTCTCCAAGTTTAGTACCTATAAAATAAGATATTGTTATGCCGAGTATTGCCCCTGCAGTTGCAACAATAATACTAATAATCCAATTCATTTTAGATTGATAAACTAGAAAACCACAATAAGTCATCATAAGTTCTCCCGGTAAGGGAAATGCAATCAGCTCAAGCACTAATGCACTAAATATAATTATATATCCATAATTATTAACTAATTCAATTATAGACTGCAAAATATCACATCCTAATTTTGTTATACTTTATAATTATTTATGAAATTAGACTATTTATAATAAGTAGACCTTGGTATTATAACCCTCTAATACTATTATTATTTATAAATCCAAGTAATGCCTAACTTAGTTACAAACATGTCTTCAATTTTATCATATATTTTATTAATTTTATTACTTAATTTAGCATTATATATGTAACTCATAATAAATACTATTATATATGTACCAACTACATCAGCAGGCGAATGATGACCAACATATACCCTTGAGAATCCTACTATGATTGACAATATTGTTAATACTATCCCAAAAACTTTGTTATATTTGTTTATACCAAGTGCAATACTCATTGTTACTGTCGCATGATCGCTTGGAAAAGATGCATCCTCTACATGTGGGTAAAGTAAATTAACCTTATTATGAATAAATGGTCTATCAACATAATAAATACTACCAATAAAATAAGCTAATATTATATTTATAACTGTAAGTAGAAATGTATTTATAGCTACCCATCGAACTTTTTTATCTTTCTTAATTACCCCTAATATAAATACCAATGCAATCATTCCTGCAAATACATAAAGCATGTATTCAGAAAAGAATAACATAACGTTATCCAAAAAAGTATTTTTATTTTCTAAATTATTTATTAATCGAAAAATCTCCATATTCATTTGTGATTCCCTTTCTTACTTGATTTTTTTGTATTCCAATATCCTTTTGTCTTTCCAAAAATTAATTGCTATTTTTTATTTTATTATTCTCCTATATTGTTGTTATTAAACCTCAAAGTATAAGAGTTTATTGTTGAAACCTAAGCATTTTTTTACAGTATGATTGCTATTAGTAATCCAATAACCACAGCTAAATGATATTTTAATCCGACTTGACCTATAAGCCCCATACTTCTACCTTTTGTATGAATATTTTTTTCATAAGATAAAAAACTAAAAACCAATTTATAAGGAAATAATAAAATAATAGGCTAAATATGCATTAATACTAATCCAAACGTTAATACAAGTAACATTATTACATTAAAAATCCACAACTTCTCAGCATTTTTTCTACCTATGTATTACTTTCTGCCATTTATAAGCACCTCATATTCTTTTATATTACCTTACAAAAAATCAATATATATATGTTGCAATAAAGTTTCCACATATCTCTTAACCCGCATTTTACAAGCAAATTCTAAAATTATTAAGTTCTAAAGTTCTTTACGAGAATATTAGAACTTTAGAATTCTTATTTATAAAATCATTATTTAAACATATATAGATACACACACAACAGAGCTTATACTTATACTTATACTTATGCTTTGTATTATATTCAACTTTTACCATACTTAAGAGCATATCCAAACAGAGAAATTGGATACATGTTTCTGGAATAGGCATTCAAAATAAGCTGTTGAAGCTTCTTAATGGAAGGTTGTTCCATTTATTCTTGTCACAATGTATATTGGGAGCATGCATAAATGGGGGCAACCTATTTAGATGCTTCCAGCGAAATTTTCACAGTCCTATGGAATATTATGCCCCTTGAGGCGGCGGATATCCTTATAAATAAGTTACATTAATGGGAACAAAAAAATACCTACAGACTAAACACTTTTTTCATGTGTCCAGTCTATAGGTATCATTTTTTTATTAGCAAATTTAATATTTTTTCTTTAATATTTCAAATGTGTTTAATACACTTTATTTACCGTCGAATTTCATTCCACCGAGTAGTGCAGCAAACGGATTATCATTAAAGTCCTCTGCTTCCTTTTTCATTTTGTTCATATAATTATTTACTTCTCTTTTATCAACTTTTCCTTTTCCATCAAATCTCTTTTGGAATTGAGCTGATTTTTCTCTAAAGTTACAGGTGCTGCTTGCACAAACATATATCTCTCCATCTCCATGCCCTCTAATTTCTAGTTTCTTTTTACATTCAGGGCATCTTGCATTTGAGACTCTTGATACGTTCTCTCTGTGACCACATTCTCTATCTTGGCATACATTCATTACACCATTTTTCCCTTTAACTTCTAACATATACTTGCCACATTGTGGGCATTTCTTTCCAGTTAAGTTATCATGAGTATATTTATCTGTACTAAATTTAACATCTTGAACTAATGCTGTTGCATAATTTCTCATTCTTCCTATAAAATCACGAACATTTGTTTTCCCCTTACTTATATCATCAAGCTCTTTTTCCCATCTAGCAGTTAAAAGTGGTGATTTTAGATCCTTTGGTACAAGTTCCATAAGTTGTTTTCCTTTTGATGTTGGAACTAATTCCTTGCCCCTCTTTTCTATTACAAAAGAATTAAATAACTTTTCTATAATATCTGCTCTTGTTGCAACTGTTCCAAGTCCACCTGTTTCACCTAAAGTCTTAGCAGACTCTTTATCTATGGTAATATACTTTTGTGGATTTTCCATAGCTGATAAAAGAGTACCTTCAGTAAATCTTGCAGGTGGTTTAGTCTTATGATTTTTGATTTCAATATTATTAATTTTAAGTTTTGCACCTTTATTTAACTTTGGCAAGACTTGTTCTTTAAGCATTCCTTCTTCACTATTTTCTTCAAGGTCATCTACTTTGTCATAAACCATCTTCCAACCCTTAGATGTTATAACTTTACCTTTAGCTATAAAAATTTCATCTCCTATTTTTACTTTAATTCCTGTTTGAATAAATTCAAATGGTGGAAGTAAAACACTTAAAAATCTCTTTATTACTAAATCATAAACATTTCTTTCATCTGAGCTTAAAATTCCAAGGCTAACTCTTTGTTCTGTTGGAATAATTGCATGGTGATCTGTTACCTTGCTATCATCTACAAAACTTTTACTTGCGACAATGTTTCCCCTTAATATTTCAGTTGCACTTTTTGCATAATTAGCAACAGAAATTGCCTTTAACCTATCTTTTATTGTTGGAACTATATCCTTTGTTACATATCTTGAATCTGTTCTTGGATATGTCAAAATCTTATAATTTTCATAAAGTCTTTGCATTATAGATAATGTTTGTTTTGCTGAATATCCAAAAATTCTATTACAATCTCTTTGAAGTTCTGTTAAATCATAAAGAGCTGGTGCATATTGTTTTTTGTTAGTCTCTGTAATTTCAGTAACGTCTCCGTCTTTACCTCTAATTGCTCCAACTATTTTTTTTGCTAAACTCTCATCAAATGTCCTATTAGTGTTATCTTTATTAATCCATTCAATAGAGAAATCACTAGTATTACCTATGATTGTGTAATAATCCTTAGGCTTAAAATTCTTAATTTCTTCTTCTCTTTGGGCTATCATAGCCACAGTTGGAGATTGAACTCTTCCTGCTGACAATTGAGCATTATATTTGCATGTTAAAGCTCTGGTTACATTAAGTCCAATTATCCAATCTGCTTCTGCTCTTGCTTGGGCTGCTTTATATAAATTTTCATAAGCTGCACCTGGTTTTAGATTTTTAAATCCATCTAAAATCGCTTTATCAGTTTGTGAAGATATCCAAAGTCTTTTTATTGGCTTTTTAAATCCAGCCTTTTCAATTATCCATCTTGCAACTAATTCTCCTTCACGTCCTGCATCTGTTGCAATAACTAAATCACTTACATCAGGTCTTAGCATTTGCTTCTTTACTTCGTTAAATTGCTTACCTGTCTTTTGGATAACTGTAAGTTTCATTTCTTTAGGTAACATTGGAAGTGTTTCCATGCTCCATTTCTTATACTTATCTCCATAACCTTCTGGATCAAGTAATGTAACTAAATGGCCTAATGCCCAAGTTACTATATAATTAGGTCCTTCTATATAGGCACCTTTATTTTGATTGCATTTTAAAACTTTAGCTAAATCTCTACCAACACTTGGTTTTTCAGCTAATACAAGAGTTTTACTCATTTTTTATCTTCCTCTCTCAAGTAACTTCTTAAAGTCTTCTCTATAATTTATTTTCTAGAATATCTTAATTCTTTTATTCCTAATAAGTACTTTTTCACTGCATCTTTATCCTCATTCTTGAAACACAGTTTTTTTGTACCTACATTGGTTTTGTAACAAAGTATGTATTTATCTTCTTGTTCTTTTAATGAATAGCTTTCAATCTTTCCCCACTTAATTATATAGGAATTTGTTAATAATCCTTTTTCTGTTATTCCGCATTTATTTCCAACAAATGCAAGTGGTAATATTTCTATTAATACTATAATATCTTGTATTTTAAATTCTTTAGATAAAGCTGTAATAATAATAAATATAATTACGGTTATTGGCATTATTATTCTATATTTGTTTTTCCCAACAATTATCAATTTATGCTTTAGGTCTATTGTAATAACAACTATATCTACTATTAATATAAATATAGCTATTACTATTGATGATATATCCATTTGCTTTCCTACTCTCTGCTTAGTTATATACTTATAAGTTTGTCTTTTTTATATTTTAAATTCTTTATATGTATTTTCACTATTATAATCTATTTTTTTATATTATTAACTTTTTTTATGTTTTCTATATATTTCTTTAATTCATTTTCTTCTTCTTTTTTGAATATTAATCTTTTTTTAATATTTTTGTTTGAATAAAAAACAATACATTTATCTCCTTGATTTTCTACATAAATATCATCTACTTTACTCCAAGCAGTAAACCAAGACCCAGTAATTATTCCTTTTTCTCCCACACCACATGTATTACCAAGTAACGCAAATATAATAAGTCCTATAGTAATTAGAATATTTTCAAAAGTGAAATTCTTTCCAACAAAAAGTGATCCTATAAACAATATCACTACTGCTGGAATTATAAATCTATATTGATCTTTTCCCTTAAAATCCAATTTATTGCTTTTAATTGTAGTAAAAAATAGTATGTCTGCTGCAAATACGCATATTAGCGGTAACATTAATGTAAAATCCATTTTTTCTCTCCTTCTTTCTTTAATCATCTGAAAATTCACTTTGCAAATATACCTTAATTTTATAACAACCTTTGAGGCACCTTATTATAGCATATTTTTCATAAACTTACCTTAAGAATTTAAATTGTCCAGTTGAATCTTCCTAATATTCATAAAAAATAATCTGTAAACTAAATACTAATTTATATACAGGACTAATTTTTATTTTAGATATCTTTACCATTATTAATTTTTGCTAATTTACACATACTATATGTGTATAAAAAAAGGAGATGATTTTTTATGGATAACAATAATAAAAAAGATTATTCAAAGAGTAATTATTTAAGAAATGGTACAAAAACTCAAGATCAATATGCTAAAAGTAGCATTAATACAACAATTGAAAAACCTGCAGTAAATGAAAGTGGAGCAGAAGCTAAAAAGAGAGGCTTCTAGATTTAATGCACAATTTCAATGCACAAAGCAATCGTGCTTTGTGCATTGAAATTTTTATTTAGACTAAGTATGTGAAAAAACATATCTTTTTATTAATATGTTTCTTTTTTTTATAATAGATTATATTCATTCAATAATTCTAATAACACTTTCACTGCACGTTTAGCATCTTTAGGGAGTTTATCTATTACTTGTTGTCTTTGAGTTTCATCATTTATTTGAGCTATTCTCATTACCTGTTGTTGGAGTCCTGGTATATTACTTAATTCAGCTATTGCTTTGTTAAACCTATTTGCAAAGTTCGGATCTTGTTGCATTTTTTGTTGAAGTGTCATAATTAATTGATAAGGATTCATTTTGTAAGCCTCCTAAAAAACCTTCCTACTTCTTATCTATAATATTCAAAAACACTTCAAAAGTTCACCATGATTGCTGAAAAAAGACTATTTCAAAATATATTTAATTTTGAAATAGTCTTTAAATTATATATAAGCTACACCAAAAGCTTTTAACTTAATTGTACTCTTAATAAATTTTTCTGGATTAACTGTGCCTACACTATCACTTAAAATAGTGACTTTAAGTCCAGTTTTAATTGCTCCTTTAGCAGTTTTGAAAACGCATCCAATCCCGTCAACTCCAATAAGTTCCACCTCACTTATTGCATTATCTTTTATAAACTTCACCAAATTATTATTTTTAAAAGCATTACCTACCTGTTTTTCAAAATAATTTTCTGATACAATTTTAATTCTTTTGTCAAATTTAGCTCCTTTGCTTCCTGCAATTCCATAACCAAAAAGCTTTTTATTTAGAAAATTATTTGGCAATACATTAGCAATGTAAATAACCTCATCCATATTTTTCTCATAAATTCTAATCTTGTCATTGATATTTTTCACAAGTTCATCTACATCTTCATAATTAAATTTATCTGTATTACGGTGTTCTCCAATAAAATCTTCTTGCGCATCAATGACTAAAAGTGCTTTTTTCATTTACCTTCCCCATCTTCCATATAAACTATATGCATATTTTTCTATGTCCTTAAATTATGCTCTCTCTTTTTGAGCGTACATATTCTTAATATTTCCTATATATTGTATATATTTATAATATCATATTTTATTAAATTTTTCAGTTATTTTCAAGTTAATTTAAAATAGTAATCGTTTTTCTATAACAGCAAATATATTTATTGGTAGTTAATTTATTTTTATATACTTACCATATATATTTTTGTTTAATAATAAGAAGAAGAGGCTTCATCGTATTTAATGAAACCTCTTTAAATGTTTTTAATTACTAATTATACAATGGATATTTATCGCATAAAGTTTCTACTCTAGACTTAAGTGCTGATAAATCTCCTTCTCGTGTTTCTATTGCTTCACTTATAACTGCTGCAATTTCTGCCATATCTTCTACTGCAAATCCTCTTGTAGTTATTGCTGCTGTACCAATTCTAATTCCTGAAGTTATAAATGGACTTCTTGTTTCGTTTGGTACTGTGTTTTTATTAACAGTTATTCCTACTGTATCTAATAAATTTTCTGCTTCTTTTCCTGTTATATCCTTGTTATGTAAGTCAACTAAGAATACGTGATTATCTGTTCCGTCTGATACTATTTTAAATCCTTTTGCTATTAATTGCTTTGCAAGCTCTTTGCAGTTTTTAACTACATTTTCACCATATACTTTAAAGCTAGGATCTAATGCTTCTTTAAAACATACAGCTTTTGCAGCTATAATATGTTCTAAAGGACCACCTTGTATTCCAGGGAATATATTTTTATTTAATTCTTTAGCATATTTTTCTTTGCAAAGAATTAATCCACCTCTTGGACCTCTTAAAGTCTTATGTGTTGTTGTTGTTACAAAATCAGAATATGGTACTGGTGATGGATGAACTCCTGCTGCAACTAATCCTGCAATATGAGCCATATCTACCATAAGTAATGCTCCTACTTCATCAGCTATTTCTTTAAACTTAGCAAAATCTAGAATTCTTCCATATGCACTTGCACCTGCTACAATTAACTTAGGTTTAGCTTCCAATGCAATTTTTCTTACATTTTCATAATCAATCATTTCAGTTTCTTTATCAACTCCATAAGATACAAAGTTAAATAATTTTCCCGAAAAATTAACTGGTGATCCATGGGTTAAATGTCCACCATGGCTTAAATCCATACCTAAAACAGTATCACCTGGTTCAAGTACTGTAAAGTATACAGCCATGTTTGCTTGTGAACCTGAATGTGGTTGAACATTTGCATGTTCTGCACCAAATAGTTCTTTAGCTCTATCGATTGCTATTTGCTCTATTTCATCCACTACTTGACATCCACCATAATATCTTTTCCCTGGATATCCTTCAGCATATTTATTAGTTAAATAAGAACCCATAGCTTCCATAACAGCTGGACTCACAATATTTTCTGAAGCTATTAATTCTATACCTTTTCTTTGTCTTTCTAATTCTTTTTCCATTAAACCATAAATTTCTTTGTCTTCTTTTTGTATATTTTCAAAATTCATACTTTTTACCACCCCAACTTATTTTTTTATACCCTTAAGAGTATACGTTCAACTAAATTCAAATTGAATATAAAATTCCACTTAAAAAGTTTCACTTTGTATTAAAATTATAAGATTTCTTACTAAATTAATCAACTATTTTTTAATTTTTTTTAGTATTATAAGCATTTTTTTAATTTCAACCTAATATTCTTACATTAAATACTTCTGTGTCTAAAATAAGCTTCCTTAAAAATCATACATCTCCTTGGGTATTTTTGATAATTTCACTATAAATATTAAAGAAATATAGTTCTATAAGATTTATTTATTTTATGCTATAATTCACTTGTCATATAATGCGCATTCAAAAAATATTAATTTTGGAGAAAAAAATATGGATTTAAATAAATTAATTAAAATTTCTACTCTTGCTGGTAAAATCATGTTAGAAAGTGGAGCTGAAACTTATCGAGTTGAGGAAACTATTAGCAGAATATGTATTGCTTATGGTGCCCATACTGCTGATAGTTTTGTAATACCCACAGGAATCATGGTCACAATTACTCATTATGATGAAGTTGCAACCCTTGTTAAAAGGATTACTTCTCGTGGTGTTGATTTAAATAAAATAGATGCTATAAATGATCTTTCTAGAAGAGTTCAAACTGAAACAATAGATCTTTGTGATTTTAACAAAGAACTTATTAAAATATCTACTGAGCCTAGATATTCACCTACAATAACTTTACTTTGTTCTTCTATATCTGCTGGATGTTTTTCAATAATGTTTGGTGGAACAGTCAAAGACTTTTTTGCTGCAAGTCTTATCGGTGCTATTATAAAAATAGTAATGATTATATTTCAAAAATTAAATATAAACGAATTCTTTGTAAATTCATTTTGCGGTGGGTTATGTGCTATTTTAGCTATCATGCTTTTGAAGTTAAATTTATGCTCTAACTTAGATAAAACTATTATAGGTTCCATTATGTTACTTGTACCTGGACTTATTATTACAAATGCCATTAGGGATACTATCGCGGGAGATTTTTTATCTGGAATAACAAAAGCATCAGAAGCATTTTTGATTGCTGTTTCAATTGCTGTAGGTACTGGTGGTATCTTAAGCATATTTATTTATAACTAATTTAAGACACATACAAATAATAATGTAGTTACTAAAAAATAAGTATATTGGTATAATTTAGGAGGTTTTAAATGGTTGAGCAAGTTATAGTTGCTTTTGTTGCATCTTTTGGTTTTGGAATAATTTTTAATATAAAAGGAAAAAAATTAATTTTTGCAGCTATTGGCGGAGGCTTGAGTTGGTTTTGTTATTTGTACTTAAATAACAATGGGATGCGTACTATTTTATCTTTATTTACATCTTCTATAATATTTAGTATCTATTCAGAGATTTGTGCAAGATATTTAAAAACTCCCGTTACCACTATAGTAATCTGTGCACTTATACCCTTAGTTCCTGGTGCTGGCATGTATGAGACAATGTATCAGACAATACTAGGGAATGTAAGTGGTGCATTAGAAATTGGTCTAAATACCTTGGCTAGTGCTGGAGTATTAGCCCTAGGTATAATATTTGTATCTACAATAACAAGACAAGTTGTAAATTTAAAAAGAGTAAAAGAAAAACTATTTGCAAAATAAAAGAGGCATTTCAAAATGATTGAGTTAAACCATTCATTTTGAAATGCCTGTTTTTCTATTCTTACATTTCCAATCTTCTTTCAAGTTCAGAAATTCCATCTTCAATTTCTTCTATAGGTAGATTGCCTAGTATTAATTCATCAAGTTCTCTTTCTTTAAGTCTATCGTAAAATCTCATTCCTTCTAAAATCATACTTCCATCATCATTTGTTTTTCTAAGCATGTAAAATAACGTATCTTCAGCCTTATCAAATTTATTAGCTAATTCATAAATTTTAAAAATCTTCTTATCCAAATCCAATGAAAGTTCATAATTAACTAATTCGCCTGCTACCTCTACTGCATCATCTAAATATTTAGAATTTGTCTCATCATCTTCATTATATGCCTTATAAAAACCTTCTAAAGATTTTTCATAATATTGAATTTTTAAATTTTCATTATTTTCTTTACTACTAATTTTACCTTGAAGGTTCATAAGACATGCAAATACAATAAATTTCTCAGCATTATATTGCATTTCTTTACTTATAAGTCCATCTAAACTATTAAATGAAAAAATATCTACAGTTCCTATATCAATCCCAACTACAGCTTTAAGTACTTTATTCACTCTTTCCTTGGCCTCTTCTATCTGACCATTTATTATGTTTTTATCTACTTCTTCTGTTAATAATCTTAAAGTATTTTCTACTTCTTTCATATAATCGTTTTTTAGCATTTTAGTCACACCTCATATTTTTAATTACTAGTTATAATTTTTACATAATTATTTAAACAATTAATTTTCAATATAATATATCCTGTCCTACATTTTATAAGTATATTCAAAAATACATACTTACCTTAGAATTTTACCATATTAATTACTTTTATCAAAGAACTATAATTTCAATGTTTTAGTCATATGAAATTCCAAAATATTAAAATTGCTTTACCGCACATTTTTATATATTCTTCATACAATATACTATAAATGAATCTCTTATAACGTAATTATATGGAGAAAATTTTGATAAACCTATGATAATATGGAGGTATCTTATGAGTATGAGACGTGAAAATGAACGTGGATTTGAAACTTTTTTAGCTAATCACTGTAATACTGAAAATGAACGTGACAGAGAAAACACTTTAACTACTAGTGATACTAGTAGTAGAAGATGTCATAATTATTCTCCAGAACCTGGTAGATCTATACTAAGTGTTGGTTCTGGCGGAGTTGGGCTTTTGCCTATAATTTCAACACCATTATCTAGACCGATACCTGTAGCTAGCGTATCTATAGATACTATAAATATGTGTAACCCTAAAGTTCTTTTAACCTTTACTGCTTTAATTGTTTTACCTGCAACTATTTTAGTAAATTTAAATTTTATAATCGTAAAAACTATTGATTGTGGTGCTCCACAACCAATAGGTGGAACTTATACTTTTGCTGAACTTGCGGGTGCCCTAGAATCCGAATCATTTTCTTTCCAATACTGTGATTGTAGTCCATCTGTTGGTGGAACAACTTATACAGTTCAACTTGAACCAAGTAGTCTAATTTCTGTAACAGCTGGATTAACAATAACTAATGCAACATTGTCTGCTTTAGCTGTTGAAACTCTTTAATAGTAAGTAATTATATTACAGGGAGCTCTATTTTAGAGCTTCTCTTATTTTAAATAAATCCTAATACCTTAAGTACCTCTACACCAATTTTTCTCTCAACACCTTTATATGGATAGCAATGAATATGAATAGCAGGATTAAAATTAAGTTCAATTATTGCATAATTAGAATTTTCGCTGCTATAATCTTCAAGCATCATATCAACACCACAAATTCTAGCATTAACTGCTTTAGCTGCACTCACGGCTATATTTTTAAACTTTTCTGAAATATAATCAGTATAATCTATACTATCTCCACCTGTGCTTATGTTAGAATTTTCTCGTAGATAAATCACTTCATCTTTTTCTGGAATGTAATTAAAATCTTTATTTTGCTCTTTTAAAAACAATTCCGCATTCTCATCTAAGCTTATTTTTTCAAGTGGTGTTACGTAATGATATCCTCTAAGCGGATCTTGATTTTTTACTTCTACGAGTTCTGTTATAGATTTTATCCCATCACCTTTTACATTAGCTGGTACTCTATGAAGTATTCCAACAACCTTATCATCTATAACTAAAAAACGATATTCTTTGCCCTTTATAAATTCTTCAAGCAGAACTGTATTATCATGTTTGAATGCAAGCTCAAAAGCTTTTTTAATGCTTTCTTCTTTTGCACCATCTTTAAATATACTTATCCCGATTCCAAAGTTCGTTGATTTTGGCTTAATTACTATTGGTATATTAACAAACTGTTTTATTACATTTTGAGCTTCATCTATAGAATTAACTTCTATACCTTCTGGAACTTTAATATCACTACCTAAGAGTACTTTCTTTGTAACACTCTTATTTTCCATAATCAAAACAGTCACATAATTGTCTTTTGAAGTTTTAGTAGCTTGCTTAACATATTCTACTACACCATTTTTTTTAAGAGAAATGAAATTTTCAGTTTTATCTAAAACTTCTACCTTGATACCTCTTTTAATAGCTTCTTTCATTAAAATTTGAGTTGATAACTCTAGTTTTTCATAACCTTCTAATTTGAATCTATTATTATAAGCATCTTCTTTATATTTTTTTGCTATATTTAAATGAGTATTAATATAACCTTCTTCTTTAACTCTTTTTTCAATTTTATAAGCATAAGTTAATTTATGATCCTTAACTTTTTCAATCATTAAATTAATTACTTCTTCTTTTCCAAGATTAAGTTCGTTATTAATACTTTTAATGCTTTCTAAAATTTCTAATCCCCACTCTTCTTTTGAGATAAGATTTCCATCTTTCTTTAACATAACATCATTTTGTCCAAACTTTGATATTATATTTTGATTTTCTACGCCTTCCTCTTGCCATTTATCATAATCACTTTCTTCATTCAAAAGTAAAAATAAGTTGAATATTTGAAGAAAATGCAAATCATTTAACCCTATTCCGCCTTTTTCAAAAGGATTAATATCAATACTTCTATATTCTAAGTATTGGATTCCATCTTCACTAAGGGAATTCATAAAATCACTAACATCAATAGGTTTAAGTCTTATAGAACTATACAGTTCCTTATGGCTATCTATAATTTTATCCGTTATAAAACCTTTTAAACTTTCAATATATTCTTCCACAGAATCATATTTTGGAAATAAATCAACTTTATTTTTATAACCACATTCACTATTCCTATAAGATAAAGCCCCTTCATTTGAAAACCCATCTTCGCCAATTCTTTTAGCTGAATGTACACATTTTTTTATATAGCTTTTGTCAACCACACCGCTTGCCCCTAAAAGATATATAATGAGCCATCTATATCTAAGATAATTTCTTGTAATCTTTAAATAAATACTATCTTTAAATTCCTTATATTCTAATTTTTGATTTTTATACTTTGTATTTTTTAAAAGTTCATTACCAAGTTGACTATTATATAATTTATTAATTAACTCATCATCAAAAGAAAAATTATAATGTATACCACATATAAGTTGCTTTTTTCCACCATATTTTTCTATTAATTTTTCTCTATATAATCTTGCCTCTATACCTTTATTATTTTCACCATATTCTGAAACTTTAATTTTATTATCCTCTGGTACTATACTAGGCATAGATTGAGGCCATAGATATTCTTCCCCAATCTCCATTGCCACAATATCATAAAGTGAATTTGTGAAATTATATGCTTCTTCTACATTTTTAAAAGGTGGAGTTATCACCTCAATCTGACTTTCTGCAAAATCTGTAGTTATATAGCTATTATCAGACTTATCACCAAATACACTTGGATGATCATTTAATGATAATTCCCCTTTATCATTAACTCTTAAGCCTTCTCTTTCTATGCCATAATTACCCTTTAATAATTCATCTGATGTAAATAATTCTTTAAGTTTATTTAACATTTCCTGCCTCCCTCAATCCAGCTTTATATATATCTTTTATTATTATTTTAAATTTCCTTTTACTTCTATTCTATATAATAGATACGCGGTGCTTCCCTTTAAAATACTAGATATTGCAATACTTATCCAAATACCAGTTATCCCAAAGGGCTTTATTAAAACTAATGCCATCGGCAGTCTTAAACTAGTAAATATAACACTTATAATAGACGATATTTTAGGTTTACCAATGCCTGTAAACAGACCATTTGACACACTTTCTGTAGCACTAAATATTTGTGAAAAAGCTATCACTTGTAAATATGCTTTTGCAATAACTATAGTATTTTCATCACTAACAAATAATTTAATTAAGGGTGTACTTCCAAATATAAATATAAATGCCATTAATAAAGAGTAAATTATTGCAATTTTCAAGGCTGCATTATATCCTTCTTTTATTCTATCATGTTTTTTAGCGCCAAAATTCTGTCCAATAAACGCTGCTACTGCTCCCTGTAGTCCTCCAATAACCATATAAGTAATTGATTCAATTTGAAGACCTATTTTTTGTGCTGCTATAGCATCTGAACCAAATATAGCTATAATTCTTGCAAGGAATATATTAATTATAGTAAATAAAATTCTTTGAAAAGCCATAGGAAATCCTAAAATTATTATTTCCTTCACTTTTTTATAATCAATTTTAATATCAAAACTAAATTTAAGCATCCCTGATGATTCCATTAAATATAATGCAAACATTATAATATTAGCTAACATAGTAGCAATTGATGCACCTACCACTCCAAGCTTAAACACATAAATGAATATAGGATCTAATATTATATTTACAACTACACCTATAGAATTAATTTTAAATGCCAATTTGTTATTACCAAAGCTACCTAATATCCTTGCATATAACAAATTAAAAAATGCAAAAAATATAGTTGGTCCACTTATAGCCAAAAAAAGATAAGCATCTTTTTCAACTATAGGATTGCCAATATGTAAAAACCCTATAAGGTTTCTTCCAATTAAAATAAGTAGAATTCCAAAAACAAGGCCAATTATTGTATTAATTAACAGTCCTGCATTAATGTATTCTTTAACAGCATTTTCTTTTTTTTCACCTATAGCATGAGAAACTTTTATTCCAGTTCCAATAACTACTAATGCATTTATAGAATATCCAAGTCCTATATAAAAGCTTGATGACCCTATGCTTGCAACTGCACCACTTCCTAGTCTGCCAACCCATAACATGTCAACTAAGTTATATGTAAATTGTAGCAGAGAACTTCCCATTATAGGTACAGCTAAAGTTGTCAGAACTTTTATAGCACTACCTTCTGTCAAATCTATTTTCTTCATTTTATCTCCATTCATATTTAAGATTGATTATGGTTCCTTAATTCCAAAAATTCTTATGCCATAACACTTCTATAAATACCAATATATTTTCTGTATTTCATCATCTGCATTTTTAAAAATTATAATCCAATCTTCTATGTAATTTTAAAATTCATCCTTTATGTTATTATCTTTACATGCACATTTAGGATTGTTACATATGCAGTTTTCTTTTTCCGTAATTAAGTTCATTAAAAACAATACTAATTTATTAGTATTCTTACCTTTTAGTTTATAATAATTCCATATACCATCTTTTCTGACTTCAATCAAGCCACAATCCATCAAAACTTTCATATGATGAGATAATGTAGGTTGTGTAAATTCAAAACTTTCCAATATCACGCACGCACACTTTTCACCACAAGATAATAAATCAATTATCTTAAGTCTATTGGGATCACTTAAAGCTTTTAATATTTTTGCATTTGTTTCATATTCTGAACTCATATTATGCTCCTTTCAAAAGATTATTCATAATTAATAATCTATGTATATAGTATAGATATGTATCTATATGTAGTCAATATTTTTCTTTTTTAATATCTTATTGTACTTTTATATATATCTTCTCTATTAATTATTATATTCTTCCTATAATGCATCTATGAAATTCTAACTATTATCTTTTCATTTGCAAAATAGGCTAGAGCATAATGCAATGCTCTAGCCATCAATTTTCTTAAATTCCATAACTAATCCAATCTTATTATTCATCTATAAGTAAAATTACATTCTTATCACTCTATTTCAAAACTAACTGTTTTATATATCTTATTGATTGTACATAAAGTATAATAAATACAAAAATACAAACTCCAATACTACTTATATAAAGTTTTACTAGATTTAATTCCATATAACTATTCAGTATTTTTACTGAAAAATAGCTATTAATGCTAGCTAGAAGTAAAGGTATAGCATACAACAAACTTATTTCTTTCTTTAAAGCACCTAATATCTCTTTTTCTTCTACTCCCATCTTTAACAATATTAGATATTTCTCCTTATCCTCATAAGCATCACTATAAATTTTCATATATAATATTGTTCCAGTCGCTAATAAAAAAACTAAAAACAATACTACTCCTATAGCATAGGAGAAAGTAAGCCACTTAATTCCTTGAATTTCATCCATATAATAAGAATTTGTTACATCTTCAGGCAGCTTACTATTTATCTTATTAAGAATATGGTATAACCTTTGATCATTTTCAAGCTTAATCCCATAAAAATTTGCTTCATTTGTTATTACTTTTATTTTTTCA
The DNA here is from genome assembly GCF_019977655.1 of Clostridium gelidum. Classification (NCBI taxonomy): domain Bacteria; kingdom Bacillati; phylum Bacillota; class Clostridia; order Eubacteriales; family Clostridiaceae; genus Clostridium; species Clostridium gelidum. The sequence continues at coordinate 2,685,515 of NZ_AP024849.1, read as the reverse complement.
TAGTTATCTTTGCTTACAACTAGTATATCTCTCTTGCTAGACATACTTCCAAATAACAATATGGATAAATTATAAGATGTTTTATAAACATCCTGTCCAATATTAAATTCAGTTACAGTTTTATTATTTTTCCCATTTATTACATTTTCTCTATCTATCACAATAACATTATTGTTTTTCACCATATTTTCATTAATGTCATTAATATTTTTATATTTTAAATATTTCAATATATTTATAAAATCATTATATTCTAAAATAAGTGTATTCTTATATCTATATTCATAACTACTATTAGAACTTACCTTATCATCACCATATAAAAACCTTGTGTTTATATCATCCATTATTTTATTATCCCATATACTATCTTTTACAGGCTTTGTATCTATATTGCTATTTGATACAAAAGAAAAAGTATATGCTGAGAGACTTCTCATCTGCTTATCATAAGATGTCTTACTTGATATTGCTACACCTAATGTAGAAATTGTAGTTGTAATTAAAATAGTTATAATCGCATAAATTTTATAGTTCTTTTTAAATCTATAAGCTAAATTATTTATAGTTATTATGTTGTTTCCAGCGTATAAAACTTTTTTAGTGTTAATTAACATATTAAATATAATTGAAAGTACACTTCCAAAGAATCCAAAACTTCCAATTATAATAAAAAATGTTGAATATATTACATATCCCATATTTTCAGTTGAACACGCTTTTGTTGCTAAAATATAAGCATATATAGTAATAATTACTGAAGCTACTGCCACTATGTATGTAATAATAGTAACCTTAGGAATTCTAGTCTCCTTCTTATGAGCATTTAAAAGATTTATTATTTTACTTCTATATATATTTAACAAGCCTTTTAAGGTCATTATTAAAAATATAGTCATAAATATTAAAATTGTATTTACTATTGGAACCAATCCTATATCAAATGCCACATCTAATTCATAACCAGATATTTTTAATATTATCATCTGAAAAAACTTTGAAAATATTGTTCCTAGGCTTATTCCTATTATGCATGAGCTTAATCCCATTAAAAATACTTCTATAAAATAAATTTTTCCTATTATAAATAAATCAAGTCCACTAAACACATAAATTCCAATTTCTTTTTTTCTCTTCCTAAGAAATATATTAGTTGAATACCAGATGAAAAATATCATAAATATAATTAAAACTGCAATTACACATTTGAGTAAAACAATATAAATATCTTTATTGATTTTGCCAATATATTGCATTATGTCTCCATATAATAGCAATTCAAAATTCACTAATATAAATACTGAAAAAATCATTGAAATAAAAAACATAGAATATATTTTTATATTGTTTTTCAAATTGTTTAATGCAATGCTAAATACATTCATTAACATGCACCTCCAATAGATGCAAGCATATCAATTATTCTCTTATAAAATTCTTTTCTATCGTTACCTTTATTTAGCTTACACATTATTTTACCATCACTGAGCATATATACTTCGTTAGAATAACTTGCACAAGCACTATCATGGGTAACCATAATTATAGTTGCATTTTCTTTTTCATTAATTCTACATAAACATTCTAGCAATTCAGATGATGATCTTGAATCAAGTGCTCCTGTTGGCTCATCTGCAAATACTATTTTAGGGTTTGTAATTAAAGCCCTAGCTGCTGCACCTCTTTGTTTTTGACCTCCTGATAATTCATAAGGATATTTATTTAAATGATCCTTTAGTCCAAAGATATCTGATATTTCTATTACTTTATCTTCTATTAATTTGCTTTTTTTCCTTCCGAGTGCTAATGGCAAAGCTATATTATCCATTAAAGTCATATTGTCTAACAGATTATAATCCTGAAATATAAACCCAATGTTTTCTTTTCTTATTTTAGATAATTCCTTATTACTTGTTTTAGTTACATCCACACCATTTAATATAATTTCACCACTAGTAGGTTTATCAAGAGTTGACATCAAATTTAAAAGAGTTGTCTTTCCTGATCCTGAAGGCCCCATAATTGAAATAAAATCTCCTTTGTTAACTACTAAACTTACATTATTTAAAATCCTGCTTCTAAAACCCTTAATTCCATATTCTTTTGTAATATCATTAACCGTTAAAATCTTGCCCATCACCTAATCCTCCATTTATTATCTTAATATTTATAACCTGAAAGTTTTTCACTTAATTTATGCTCTACATATCTAATCTGTAGTTAACAAATTAATCTTTAATAGCAGCTTGTACATCATCATCAATTCCATATATATAATCATTAATTGTATTTTCCACACTAATATCTGGATACAATGCATCCTTGTCATAATTCTTAATATTTTCAAAATACTTTGTTGAATAAGCAACTGAAAATCCACTATAAGGTAATTCAAATTTTTTAACTTCACCATAATGATTAAGATCACCACCAGTAGGCTGTCCAACTAAAGTTGCCTTTAATCTTTTTTTACCTTCATAAGCATTTAAAATTGCTGATGAAAAAGTCTGATTCCCTATTAAAATATAATATTTAAGATTATATTTTTCTTTATTTTCCTGCAATTCATCAAATAGAGGTTCTATTACGTTAGAAGATCCACCTCCATTGTATCGGAAATCTAATATTACTTTCTTGAAATTATTATCTTCTATTTTCTTAGAAATTTCCTTGCTAAATTCTTTTATAGGTAAAGTATTATCTTCCATACACTTGTTATATTGTACATATAAATCATTATCATCAATTTTATCAAACCAATATTTTTCTTCTTTTATATTTGATGTCATAGTCTTTTTTACTTTATCTCGAAGTAGTGAATGCTTTTCATTTTGCACATTATCATCTTTTGCCGCTGAAACTTTTATATCTACTGAATTTTGATTTTCATCCTCTAATGATACGGTAATATTCTCCGAAATATCACTTATAACTTTTACTCTCTTTAACAATTGTGCTGTTTCAACATAAAGCGAAAAATTATTAGCTATTTTATATGGATTCTCATGAGGCATGACATTTAAAATTCTATTAAAAACTTCATCTATTTTTATACCATTGATAGATGTCACCTTATATCCTAATAAATTTTCATTACTTTTATCTATTCCCATAAGAATCCATCCTTCTTGAAATTTCTTTATATCAAAATCATAAAAGTAACTTTCATTCATAATATCATCTGAAACTCCAATGGCTGTGTGCGCATCATTTAAACCAGTCATTAATTCTGACAAAGCATAATAATAATCAACTTCATCCTCAATTTGAGGAATATTAGTAATTAACTCTTCTTTTTTCTTTTCAAAATCCTCTTTTGAAATACTATGATATAAATTTATGTGCTTCTTTTCCAAATTACTGCAAAGATACTCTACCTCTTCCTTCATCTTAACTATTTTCTCCTGCTTAGATAAATTACTAAATTCTTTAAATTTATCTTTATTGTTTGTACTATTGCATCCAATGAGGCCTAAACTCATAATTAGTACCAGTGTTGCAATTATTATTTTTGAAAAAAATCTACATTTCATACTTTTTCTCTATCCTCCATTTTCTTAGTTTAGGCACATGAAAGAAAATAACAAGTCCAAATATTCTGGCGGATTGACTTGTTATTTTTTTGATAGTGCCTTATATATGAAAAAACTACTAAACCTTTCATATACAGTTTAGTAGTTTTTTCTATAAAAATCCTTTTATTAAAGTTACTTTTCAATATTATCTGTTACATTTTTGTCACATTTAGATAATCTGATATTTTATAAAAATAAACTTTAAATTCTGTAAATTCATTTTCCTTAGAATTCGCCTCTATTTTATGCCCAAGCTTATCCAATGCCCTCTTTGAAAAATACAAGCCCATTCCTGTTGATTTATAGATTTTATTACGACCATTTATACCAGTGAAGCCCTTGTCAAAAATCCTTTTTATATCTTCTTTTTTAATTCCTATGCCATAATCCTTTATATTTAAAACAACACAGTTTTCTTCATCATATGAAGAAAACTCTATCTTTTTAACATCACTACAATATTTTATAGCATTGCTTATTATTTGATCAGCAACATAAATCATCCACTTAGAATCTGTATAAATATTTTGATTTAAATTATCAAGTTTCACATCTATTTTATTTTTTATAAGAAAAAATGCATTATTCCTTATGGACTTTTCTATTATATCTTTTAATTTTTCTTCTTTTATAAAAATATCTTCATGTAAACTAGTAAGCCTGCTCCCATATAAAACAGAACTAACTAAAGAGTTAATTTTTTCAACTTGATTCTTAATACTATTATTTAATTCAATATCATCTATTCTATCTAATATAATATTAAGAGCTGATATAGGTAACTTAATTTCGTGAACCCATCTTGATATATATTCTTCCATTTCTTTCAAGGCTTCTTCATATTTCTTAGATTTATTATTCATAAAATTTTTATTTCTATTTATCACTTCTTTAATAAAACTTTCTTCTAAAGTATCACCTTTTATTGCTTCACTTTCAATTATCTGCTCATTCTTTAATAAATTATATAGCATATCATAATTTCTTTTATATTTTACATACCGAATAAAAATGAATGCAATATAGAATAAGCTTATAATTAAATCTAAGTATAAAATATCATCATAATTGCTCTTTAGAGAATTTAATGAAAATAAATATATATTAATAATTAAAAAAATAAATATATTGAAAGATAAGTATGATAATCCATCTTTAAAAAACTTCATTTTATTCATTAAATTATGTATCCTATACCTTTCTTAGTTTTTATAAAATCTTTCAATCCTAGTTCTAAAATTTTATTTCTCAACCTATTAATACTTACAGTAAGAGTATTCTCATTTACAAATTCATTTTCATTCCAAAGAGACATCATAAGATTTTCCCTGGAAACTATTTTTCCTTTATTTTTAATAAGTGTACTTAATATTTTCATATCATTTTTAGTTAGTTCCAGTGATTTTTCGTTATAAGTTACAATACCTTTTTCTGTATCTAAAGCTAGTCCATCATAAAATAAAATATTACTTGATATTGAATAATCATAAGATCTTCTAAGAAGTGCATTTATCTTAGTAATTAAAATATCTGTTGAAAATGGCTTGGTTATATAGTCATCTGCCCCATCATTAATTCCCATAATCATATCCATATTGGAGTTTCTTGAAGATAAAAATATAATAGGAACCTTTGACATTCCTCTTATCTTTTTACACCAATAAAAGCCATCATAAAACGGTAAGTTTATATCCAGCAATACTAATTGTGGTTTTTTCTCTAAAAATTCTGATAGGATTTTATCAAATTCATCTATTTTACAAATATTAAATCCCCATTTATTTAGTGTTAATTCAATTTCATTTGCAAGATCTATCTCATCTTCTATTAATAAAATTGTTTTAGTCTCCATATCTACATTCACCTTCAATAAATTTCATATTTTACATCATTATAACATATATATATCTTGTCTATTAATTGTTATATTCTTACGGTTGAGTCAAGTAAAAGTTGGCAAGAATTTTATTTAAATTATTATCCATTATTTTACATTGCATTTTTAAAATTTCCCTACCCATACTGTATATTTAACTATAACTAATATCACTAAATGATTTTAATCCACATAAATCACGTACTATTTTTCTACCTAACGTTGCGGCAGCTCCGCTATACGGAATTTGTGCACTATTGCACTTATATGCCTTACACTTATTAGATTCTTTATTCGCTTGAAATACTGTTAATGGTAGTTTTGCAACTACTGTATCAATAACATCATCAGAAATAATATTTCTGTAGATTTTATCTACAGTATCAAACAACCTATTACTAAATTTTTCAGATAATATTTTAGATAAATTATCTGCACCATTAATAGACCAGCTCATTTTTCTGCCCTTCATTCTTTGAGCTAATACATCACAAATATTATGTTCCATTGTGCCTAGATTCTTGTATTCCATGCCTTCCGGCGCCGTAGGCATGTTTATGTCACTTCTTAATTTATACGGTATTAATCCATCTCTATTGTGAACAAAGTAATCATATAATTCAGTAAGCTTCTTAAATGCAATATCTTTTTCGTTTGTAAGTATCATCATATTTACAATAGTTTCTAGACCTTCATCAATTTTACCTTCTCTAAATAGTTTTAGTAATTGCTTTTGAGCTCTTTTATCACTTACCTTACGTATAATCGCTTGGCCTACATGAAATGGATCTAGCTGAAAATGAATGTCTTCATCCTCACAAGTTGCTTTAATCCAATTTGCTCCATCACCGTTTAATATTCTAGTTTGAATTTCATCTACATTGTATTTTTCTGAAATTGTTGCGCTAGCAAGCTTTTTAAAGTGATTGGAATTGCTAAAGCTTGCACAAACAGTTTTATCAACAACCACATATTCTTTTTTGCTCCCTGGGCGTAAAGTCCAGCCAGTATATGATACTGCTAGTTTTAACTCTTTCTTTTTATTTTTCCCTTTTGGTCTATCATTACCTTGAAGATAGAGCCAAACTCCATCTTGCTCCTGAAACAATACTGGTACTTCCTTTTCGCCTTTTAATGCACCTTTGTCATTTAACTCAATTTTACGATTTTCTATTTCTTTAATCTTTTCCCCAAGTGTTTGAACTATGTTCCAAACGCCTTGAGCACTAATATCTTGATTACACATAGTTTTAATATTCTCAGATGTCTTTCTAAAAGAAACCTCCGTCACGTTAGTTAAAATAGTTTCTACGAGATTTATAGACACATTTCCTAAAGTGTCCATCCCTAAATACTCATCCAAAAGGTACTTAGTTGCTTTCTTACCATCTTCAAGTTTAAATTCATAAATGCGCCTAGAATACTCTACGTTCCCCATAATAGTCCTCAAACAAGTTTGCTTACGACCTTTATTACGGTAAACCTTGCTATCTCTTTCATTAAGTAGTTTTTCATCTAAAAATTCTAATATACTTTTTAAAGCATTACAAGCTTCGTCACAAGCATATTTATAAATTCTTTTCTCTAACTCCTTGAAAGTCATTCCTTTATCATTTAAACTTAATTCATACATAAATATAACTCCATTCTATTTAGTCTTAGCAACTTAATTATAATGGATAATTTATGTATTTGGGAGATGCTTTCGCATCTCCTTTTACTATTTATACAGTTTTTATTACTGTTTCTGCCTACTAAAATTATACTCTAACTATTCTTACTAATAATGCCTCTATCAAATTCTAACTATTATCTTTTCATTTTCAAAATAGGCTAGAGCATAATACTCTAGCCTATTTATAAATTATTATCTAAAAACACAAACTTCTTTACCTTTAAATACAATTGCAAGTTTTAGTATTTTTTTAATACCATCTTTAATTAATTCTGCTTCATATTTTCTATCTTCTATTTCCTTTAATGCCTTTATAGCAGCTTCATCAATGGTGTCTTTCATAAAATCATCAATTTTCTTAAATTCCATAATTATTCCTAGTTTACTATTATCTTTTGGAATAATCATTACATCATATCTTCCATAACCACTTTCCTTATTAGATTTCACTTCATATTGTCCTTCAAGTGAAATTAACATTCCAAGTACAAAAGCATGATAAACTCTTTCTGGCTCTTTGCCTGAAACATCAAAGTAACTTATATTATTTATAACAAACTCTTTAAATAATCCTTCAAAAAGTTCAATATCCCCAGTTACTAAAGCATTTAACATTATATTATATTTTCTCATGCTCATGCTATCTTCAAACCATTTTAAAATCATATCTGTATAATAAATTGATACTTCTTTATTTGGAACTTTTAAATCACAAACATATTTTCCTTCTATTAACTCTTTTTTATTCCATTTTAAATACCCAGTCATTAATAAAAAGCTCCATACATTTTGAGGCGAATTATCTATTTCTTTCATAACTATATTATCATCTATAGTTTTTCTAATTACTTTACCTTTAATTAAATCTTGTAATTCAGATTTAACTTCTTCATCACCTTGAGATAGTAATGTTTTAACTAAAACATTACTACTGCTATTTATCCAATAGGGTTTTAATCCTTCATTTTTGTTTTTTAAATAGCTTAAAACTGACCAAGGATTATAAATTGTTATTCCACCAAATACATATCCATCATACCATTGTTTTATTTTTTCTATTTGATCTACTGCGTTAAAATCTAATGCTAACTGATCTATTTCCTTTTGAGTAAATCCAAATTTATCAGAAAAGTTTTCATTTAATAAGGTATATACTTCTAAATTATTCATTCCTGAAAAGATACTTTCTTTTGCAACCCTTAAAATACCTGTGAGCATTGCTTTCTTTATATAATCATTATCTTTTAGTGCAGAACTCAATATATTTCTCATAAATGATATCATTTCATCATAATAACCACACATATATCCTTCTTGAATAGGAACATCATATTCATCTATAAGTAAAATTACATTCTTATTATAGTATTTATAAAGAAAATACATTAATTTACTTATCGCTTTAGTAATATGTTCATCTGAGGCTTTTTCATTCCATATATCATCAAAAAATTTTCTGTCTACATCTGATAATTTATTACTTTCCATAATGCTAGAATAATTACTGTATAATTCTGACATTAATATTCTCATACCATTTTTAAATTCACTATAACTAGAATATTTGATATCCTTAAAGGTTACAAATATAACAGGAAACTCTCCCTGATATTTGAATTCTTCTTCTTTTTCAATATTCAATCCTTTAAATAAACACTTAGATTCTTCCTTAGTATTAATATCAAAAAAGTATTTAAGCATACTTAAATTTAAAGTCTTTCCAAACCTTCTTGGTCTAGGAGTCAATATTATCTTAGCACCATCATTTAAAAACTCTTTTATAAGTAAGCTTTTATCAATTAAATAATAATTATTTTCTATTAATTCTTTAAAATTTGATATTCCTACTGAGATTTTCTTTGGCATACATCTATCACTCCATTCCCTTTATATAATTCTCACCTTAAATTACTTATATTATAACATTTTTTCATAACTTTTATATTTTAACTATAGTGAAGTGATAATTTCAATTTATCTATTTATAACTTTCTAATATTTCTTTTGCTTTCTTATATTTTTCTAATCTTTTTAGGTCTTTCTCTGTGACTTCCTTTAATCTTTTTAAATTCATATTGTCTTTTAAATCAGATAGTTTTACATTAATAGTTAATTCATCAGCTTTAATCCTGTCTATGTAATCAAAATACTTTTCATTTTTCCCTTTGCATAAAATCTCTAATTTCTCTACTAAATATTCAGGTATACCCTCATCTATTAATTGTTCTCTAGATACATCACAATCCTCTAATACATCATGCAATACAGCCAATATTTTTTCTTCTATAGATTCAACTCCTGCCATGACTCTCAAAGGATGTTCAATATAAGGAGAACCTCCTTTATCAAATTGACCTTCATGATATTTTTTTGCTAGTTTAATGGCTCTTTCTAGTAATTCATTCATATATATCCTACCTCATTTATTAATATCGTAATCTATATGCTTTTTTTCATAAAATACCTTGAATGTTGCTGTGGACACTCATCTAATATACCAAAAATCTCGTATCCATATTTAATGTAAAAATCCTTTGCTTGAAAATCAAAAGTATCTAAATGAATTAAATAACAACCTTTTTCTTCAGCTATTTTCTCAACTTCCTTTAATAGCTTTGAACCTAATCTATCTTTTCTATGTCCTTCTTGAACCCATAAGGCATCAATATATAAACATTTCCAGCAATACATTTTACTTAGTATTCCTGCAATAATATTTCCATTCTTATCTTCAATAATTCTATTTATCCATGAAAATGATACCTCTTGTTTAAGCGGAACTTTAGATAAATTATATTCAACTAACCTATCAATAATTAAATCTGCTTCTGAATCACTGCTTTCCCTAATAATATATTCATCCATATATAATACTCCTATCTATTTCTATAAATTAATTAATATTATATATCAAATTCATTTTATCATAAAAGAACCACTAGCTTTATAACTTTAAATGCTAGTGGCTCTAAATATTTTCATTGTTGGTTTTAGCTTAAATTAAAGCATTTATTTTAACTTATCTCTTCTAATTTATCCATCAATAATAATATTAGTAATTTACTTCTTAGTTATAAGTATAATACATTTATAATGGAATTCCTTAATCAATTCCACTTTAGAAATACTTCTTCCTTTATATACATTAATAACAATCCCAACTATGAACATATTAATAATAATTGATGTCCCACTATAACTTATAAATGGCAATGATACTCCTCCAACAGCTAGCCCTAGATTAAATAATATATTCCATACAAATTGAATTCCTAATATGTTTGTAAGTCCAAGTACTAAAGATTTTCCATAGCTATTTTTTACACTTATTGCTACTTTAATTATTCTAATTAATAAAGTTGCTAATAGTATTACAACTATTGCTCCAGCTACCCAACCAAAGCTATACACTATAGATGAAAAAATTACATCATTATAAAATTCAGGAAGTGTATTTAAATCAAAATTTACTCCTCTACCAATTAATACAGAAGAATCTCTCATTATTTTAAGCTGATTATATACATATCCAGAATCATTAATATCATTCCATCTGTTAATAAAACCTGAAACAGATTCAAATCCTACTCTTGTTAAAAATAAAATTAAAATTTCAATGGCAGCAAACAATCCTAAAATCTTTTTGTTTGCTTTCGACATATAAACTAATAAATTTAATGATACTCCATACATAATAAAATATCCTAATATATTTATATTAGCCATTGCTACCAATAATAACGGCACTATTCCTAACAATAATCCCTTTATCATATTATTTCTGTTATTCCAATCATACTTATCATATATTCCTGCTAATGCAACTATGAAAATAATTGGGCCAAAGTAAGCCGTATTTATTGAAAATCCCCCTATTTGTAACACTTGCCCATGGCCACTAATAAATCCATCAAAAAATGAAAATACTGTACAGCTCATTAGAACTATGCCAACTATATAAATATATTTTGAATATATTTTTATCTTTCTATAATCAATAAAACATCCTACTACTAATGCAACCAATCCTATAGTACCCCATAATATGCTTCTATCTAATATTAAACTACTGCGAAAGATTCTATAAAGATTACCATTGATTTGGAATAAAGTTATAACCCCAATACTTAATAAAACTAATGTAATACTCATTACTATTATGCTCCATTCCGGATTACATTTATGAATCTCATTAAGTTCGTCTCCAACATGTTTTGATGAGCCCATTTCATTTATTGCTTCTTTTAATGCTTCATTTTCACTTTTACCACCTTTTAGATATTCATTAGCTTTTTCTTCTAAATGTGCATTTAATTCTGCTATAATTTCTTTATGCACTCTTTTATTTTTCACTTGGGCACAAACATCATTAATATACGTTTGGATTTCATTATTTTTTTTTAAGTCCACGCTTTTCACTCCTAACTTTTAATTAATTTATTTTCTGTAATCTTTGAATATCGCTTGAAAAACTAAATTTTTGAACTTCCTCAGTCTTAGTTTTTAGATGTTCTCTGCCTTTTCTAGTTAATTTATAATATTTCTTTTCTATATCATCTTCATCTTTCCAATATGATTCAAGTAATCCTTTGTTTTCTAGAAAATGTAGAACAGGATAGACCTCCCCTTCATTCATTGAAAATGTTCCTTTTGATTTAATATCCATCTCTTTAATTACTGCATATCCATACATATCTTTTCTTCGAATTAATAACAACACTAAGATATTTAAATCATCTTTTTTAGCTTCTATTTTTTCTTCTTCTCTAACTATAGTTAATATATTCTGTAATATTTCTTCTTTAAGTTTTAAATTATTATCAATAGATTTACTTATTAACTCTTCTTTTTTCAACGTGCTTCCTCCTGACTTAATATTTTCTTATATATTGAATTCATTATTTATCTTATCCATTGTTCTATACAATCTGTTCTTAACCGTTGATTCACTTATATTTAATTTCTTACCTATATCCTTTATTTTTAAATCATTTCTAAAATACAATAAGAATATTTTTAAAGTAAGCATGTCCTTTTGTTTCAAATAATTCCATATATCTTTGCATAACAATATTTCATCATAATTGCTTTCAGTTTTTAAATCATTTTGAAACTTATTAAAGTTTTCTTCATCATATGTTGAAAACACAGGGATATAATTTTGTGCTATTTTTAATATTCCATAATGTTTATATATTTCATTTCTTGCTATTACTATTAAATATTTCTTTGGATCTTTTATCTCTCTCTTACTTTTTAATGCTCTATAAAAATTCAAATATATGTTTTGTAGTAAATCCCCTATATCATTATAATTTCTACATTTTGATGATACATATCTTAAAACATCATCATATGTTGCGTTATATATTTCCGTCAGCAATTCTTCTATGTTCGTTTCTTCCAATATTCACACCCCCTACACTACTATTGATAGTAATATTCTTCACTTTGTTTCATAAAAATCTTTTTTATTTTAATATTTCTTATATACATTGGGAAAATAGTATTTAGCATAAATATAATTAATAACATAAGCAAAAGCTATGAATTTAGAAGTTTGTTTTCTAAACTCATAGCTTTTTTCTTAGGTTCTCTTTAAAACACAGTATTAATAAAATTACAATTCTTAATTATTTATTCCAATAATCATTAATTTTGAATTTTCACCTGTTGTCATTACCTCACTAATCCAAATATTATTCCTTGATAATTCACAAACATATATTTTGTATAAGCATTACTAATCACTTTCTTAAAATTTTCATTAAAAATTTTATTATAATTTCTAATGAAGTCATCTTCATTTTCTATTTGAGTGACTTTATTATTAACTTTAACCTTGATAGGATATGATACTTGTTCCGCTAATTGTTTCCTATTATCATTTACCACATAATTTTGAATTTCGCTAACAAAATTCTCTACATCTTGATCACTCTCTGTGCCTACTGGTAATGCATACCGTTTTCCATATTGAGCGCCCGTAATTATACTTTCAAGTGATAATGTAAATGGATAACTTTTTTTATTGTCTGCACTTATCCATGTTCCTACAATTTTATCAACAGTATTCATCGTTCCTTTAAATATACCTGTATTTTTTCCGTTCTCATCATATTCATATAATACAATCTCTTTCTCTCCTGCTTTCCTTTGAGTTTAATTTCTTTTCTCTGACTATCATAAAAGTATGAACCAACTATATCTTTTCCTAATTGATAAATACTCATTTTGATTGACATATTATCACCTATAATACCTTCATAGTCATGATATCCCTTTTCAAAAGGACTCTTAGAAGTATCTATATTATCAAGTAAACTAGGCTTTGTATCACTATTAGTATCATTAGCCCCTTGAGACGTGCTTTCTGGCTGTGATTGAGATTGTTGATTGTTACTTGATGAAGTATTTTCCGTCACCGTATCATTAACAGTTTTATTAGCTGATTTATTTTCGGTTGAACATCCTGCTAATATAACAGTAAATATAATCATAATTATTATAATTTTTTTCACATTTAATCTCCCTCGTATATTATATTATTTTCATATAAGATTATAGACTGTATTCTTTCTACTATGTCAGCATCTAAATTAATTAAATGTCCTTTTGTTTCTCCCAAAAACTAGAGATTGCACCACAACCAACGATTTTATTATCTATACATGCAACGTACATATGTGAATAACCACTAATCTTCAATACCTTATATGAACTCCTGATGTCTCCTATAAATTGTTATATTGAAAATATTGTGTCTATTATTTAAATACAATTTTATTTATATTCTTTTATTAAATTTACTTATGAATTCTTTTTCCTCCAAAAGCCGAAATTGTTCGTGTTCCTGCAATGTACCTTCCACCTTGTAAAGTTCCTTTTGGAACAAATATCTCATCACCTGGATTTAATACAATTTCTTTTCCATCAATAATTGCTGTATACTGACCAAAAACAACAACCGTGTATTCATCAAATTCATGCTTATGTTCTTTAGAAACTCTATCTGAATAGCATGTCCAAAAAGCCATTTGGCTACCGTCTTCACCTTCAAAATAATAACCGTCAATATCTTCAGTATTTTGTTGACTGCCACTGATATGATTTTTTTCATTTTTCATAAACTTTGGGAAATCTTTCATGTTTAATACCTCCTATTTTCTATATTCGTTTGGCAACCTTATTTTTTGATTTTTATAATATACTTTAACATTATCATTAAATTATGAAATATTAATTTCTATCATATTCTTTGATTCCTCTCCATAACCTTTCTTTAATTAATCTACACTTAAAAAAATTATTTATAAACCAGCCATTATATCATACGAGGGGTCAATTGATTTTAAAAACTTACCAATCGTTTCACTATCTAATTCACCTTTTGTAATATTAAAATAATCTCCATTAATAATTATTGGATTAACAAATGTTATATTCATTACTTCTTTATCATTGATATAGAATACAGCACTATGTATCCATCCTGTTGATTCCAGATTTTTTGTTTTTTTAATAGAACAACCATCTAAATATCCCATAAATTCTTTAATCTTTTGTTTATCTTCAATCATTACTGGCCCATTTCGTCTGCCCCTTCCATCATAAAAAACTATTTTTGTAATATCATCAAATTTTACACCAGTTACATCACTTATCACTGTAGAGTTTGGATTAATATTTGATGAACTTTTTAGTGAACTAGTTCCTGCATATTGATTCCATTTACCATCTGAACCTACTGTAAATCCATCTATAGTTGTATCGTGAGCCATACTTCCATCTGTATTTAAATAATACAATCTGCCATCATACTTTATCCAACCTGTTTTCATATAGCCATCTTGTTCGAAATAGTACCATTTTCCATCAATCAGTCTCCAACCTACTGACCATGAATTTCCTTCTGTGTTCCACCAACCGTTGGAATCCTGTTTCCACTGTGCACTTGCTCCCATTGGATTTAATGCCAATGCTGAAACTATTAATAATGAATTTGCTATTATTTTCGTTAATTTTAACTTTTTCATTTTTCTTATCCCTCGTATATTATATTATTTATCGTCCTTACTTTTGGAATAAAGTTCTGCCCATGCTGGAAAAAATCCAGAACTTACAGCAATATTCTGTGAGTGAAAATGTGATTCCACAGTTCCATAAAAGGGTATTTTCCCTCTCTTTAAAATCTCATTTTTTAAAAGTGTAACCAAGTTTGTCCCTATACCCTTTCCACGATACTTTGGCAAAACATCAATGCCAATTTGCCATATAGTTTTGCTATCTGCACTAGCCCCTGCCATACCCATTATGTCATCTCCATCAAAAGCTGCAACTGCAAGCACATCTGGATGATTTTTATCAAAAGCAAGAGCTTCTCCAAATCTATTATCGTTCTCAAACTGAAAAAGATCTACATACTCATACCATTTTACACTGGTAATTGGTTCTATACATGACACATTAGGATTTGGTAGATAGTAGTGATGAATATCTGCTATTTCATGACCAAATTCTTGTATTTTAAGGTCAATTTCTCGTAGCTTTGGATATTCAAAAAACCATGCCGCATCTCTATTTAGTAGTTTTTCTCCACACCAAAGCATAAGTTTAGGTGAAGTACTTATAATTGCTCTACCACCAAAACAAAGTATTTTAATAAAGCATCCATCACTGCCATAAATCCGTCTACCATCAATAAGCTTGTTCTTAACTATCGTATTTTTTTCTTTCTCAAAATCAGACATTTGACAATTATAGTCAAGTGTTAATTGTTCCTTAGCAATTTGTAAAATTTCAGTTTTTGTGTACATACTATCACCGTCCATTAATAAATTTATAATATCTACCTAATTTAGGTATTCTTTCATATTAAATCTCTTTTTCAAAACAAAAAAATTCACCTTTTCTAAATGTTACAGTGCCCCTTTTTTCATAACAATTCTTCTCATACAATTTACATGCATGATTATTTTGAGTAAAACAATCTAAACGTATTGCTTCATATTTATTGTCTTTTGCAAATCTTTCAGCATATTCTATAAGAGTTGTTGCGATGCCTTTACTTTTATACTTTGGATTAATACATAACCTATGAATAACTAAATTCTTATCTGTATCGTTTTTCCATTTTATTGCTTCATATTCTCTATCCTGAAATTCATTTAAAATAATAAAGCCTTTAATGATATTTTCATCAATATAAACATAAAGATTTCCTTCATAAACATCATTACTTATTACATCTTCATTGGGGTAAATGCTATCCCATTGATCTATGCCTTCTGATTCCATATCAATAATTGCATCTTTTATTATTTTAATTATTTCCTTAATGTCTTCTAAATTGCCTTTTCTAATTTTCATTTAATTTCTCCCTTGTACATTTTTTGCTATGAATCCAGTCTTTTCTCCTTTTTCAAATCCCGAATTTTCATAAAACCTCAAGATTTCTTCCTTTTTAGATCCTGTAAGAAGCATAACCTTATAACAATTTTTATCCCATGCAATTTCTAACGCCGTGCTTAATACACTTCTTCCATAACCATTATTTCTATAACTTGAATGTGTAACTACATTTTCAATTAATCCATAAGGTCTTGCATTCCTTGTCAAATTTTTGATTATAGTCAGAATACAAGAAGCTACTATTTCACCGTTAACATCTACCACTACATAATAAGAGTTAGGGTCATAATATATTTCGCTCCACAACTTTTCTAAACTTTCATTAATAACAAGTTCTGGATCATCCTTGTTAAGATGCTTGTACAATTGCAGTAACTTTTGTAGCTCATTATGTTGAATCAATCTAACTTCTGCTTGTTGTTCCATTTATATCAGCCTCACTTTATTATAAAACAATTCTCCTAATTTCATTTGCATTTTCATTTTCCACTGTTGTTACACAATTTGAATAGCATTGATTGCAAAGTTGAGCGACTAAAAAATAGCAATAAACTAAGAAATTTATGTTAATTTAAGATATAGCATAAATTTATTTATTTTACTGCTCAGGTTTGCAATCTGAGCAGATTGTGTAGATTATGTTTAAATCAACGTATTCTCAATAACTTTTGTACCACTATCAGTACCAACAATAATACGCTTACACATATTAATAAATAATCCTGTTTCTAAAACTCCTGTTATTCCATTAACTTTATCATAAACATCATTAATGTCCATTAGTTTTCCTATATGTAAATCAACTATATAATTCCCATTGTCAGTTATAAACACATTACAATCTTTCATCCTTATTACAGGATTTAAAGAATAATTTTTTAATTTTCTAATAACTTGTGTATAACCATAAGGTAATATTTCAATTGGCAACGGAAACGCTCCAATACTATCAACTAATTTACTATCATCCATAATCCATATTACTTCATTGGCTAAGTTAGCAACGATTTTTTCTCTGAATAATGCTCCCCCGCCACCTTTGATTGCATTAAAATGTTTATCTATTTCATCTACACCGTCAATACATAAATCAATTCTATCTAATTCATCTATTTGTACTAAAGGAATATGTAATTCTTTTGCTAAATTTTCTGTATCTTTTGAAGTTGCAACTGCCTTTAAATTCATACCATTTTGAACTAGTTCTCCAACCTTTTTAATCATATAATACGCTGTAGAACCTGTTCCTAATCCTAATATCATTCCATCTTTTATATATTCTGTTGCTTTTTGTCCAGCAATTCTTTTTTGTTCCATACTTACCTCCTAAACTTCACAATAAATTACTAGTGAGTATTATCGAAACCGTATATATTCTTCTATATACTTTGCCACTCCATCAGCGTCATTCAAAACTGTTATGACATTTGCTACTTTTTCAACTTGTGGAATAGCATTTTCCATAGCTATTCCCAAGCCACAATATTTTATCATTTCAATATCATTATAATCATACCCAAAGGCAATTACATCCTCCAAAGCAACTCTCAAATATTTAATTAGCTTGTTATTATTTTCTCTATATAATGATTTCCTCCATTCGCTTTCATTTACTTTATAAAGCCAATTATAACATATTTTTCATAAACCACATTATTCAACTTTTAAACAAATTTTCATATTTCACTTTGTCAAATCTACATATTGACATAGTCTTACGTGAAAAAATATCGCAAATTCATTTTTTATTTGAATAATGCGATATTTTTAATTTACTATTTATTTTTATCCAATACATATAATAAGAAAATGTATGTTATATCTCTATAAGAATTAAGCTCACTTTACTGGGTTAATTTTCTTTTCAAACAACACTAGCTTAACAGAGCCCTCCATATACTCCTTTACAATGTTATATCCAAATTTCTTATAAAAATAATGGTTTCTCTCCTTATCCGCAGGTGTCTCTAAAGTCCAAACAGTTGCCTTAGGAAATTCACTTTCAATAAACCTAAGAGCTTCTTGTCCTATTCCTTTGTTTTCATAATCTGGTATAACACAAAGACACCCAAGGAAATAAGTATTATCATTATTATCTCTTACACCAATATTACCTACTATTTTATTATCAGAGATTATATTATATATTATTCTGCTTAAAAAGACGTTCTTCATATTCTCCTTTGTAAGATTATATCCAGGGCATTCACCATATTTAACATAATCTTCATAAAAACTTTTATTTCTTACATTAATCAATTCATCAATATCATCAATAGTTGCTTTTTCAAATTCAATTTTCATAATCTAATTTCCTTTCATAATTTACCTAATACTTAGTATAAAGACGTCTCTACCCAGAAATATAGCAAATTGAATAACTTAATTTCCTATTTATACTGGTAATTTTTCAATTTTAGGTATTATTCCACTATTCCATTCTTCCACTCAAACTTCACGAAACGTGTGCCTTGAAAAGTCAATGACCCCCATTCATATTCTGAAATACTATTATAAATTCGCCATCCAACAGTAAATTTAAGTTCACTGCCTGTATCAAGTTCAAATATTAGTATTAAAGTTTCATTTGTTGTCATAATTCCATTAGCATCTGTTTGAGTATGACTATCTCTTTTTTTCTTAATTAGTTGTGCTTTTGTAGATATAACTGGAGAATTTTCATTTTTCACATATGTGCTAATTACACTAAAAATTATAAAAGCTAAAATAACAAAAAATATTAATTGAAATCCAAACATAAAAAGCCTCCTTATTTATAAATAAAATCATACTTCCTTATATCCATAATTTTTCTTTTTTTGATTATCTGATCGTGTAAATTTTTTACACGATCATTAATAGACTACACTTCAAAAGTCATCCCATCATAAGCAAAAATAATTTCATTATATTGATTTTCCAATTTTAAATAATCATCATAAGACTTACCCCAGTCTTCTTCTAAATGAGTGATGATAACTTTTTTGATCTTATATTTATCTTTTAAATTTTCAATTTCACTCATACTAAACAACTCATTACTAATACTGTTTCCTTCTTTTAAAATGTAACCATCCTTTAGCACTTCACCAACAATAGTATTTCCGATAATCATAACATCTGCATTTTTAAAAATATCATTACTTGGAAATGGCTTTACATCACATGGAGCATAAATAACTTTTCTTTCTCCTTGTTCAAAGACAAATACTGTTGCAGATGCCACCTTAACAAATGTCAATTTTATGTTATCCAATTTAATATAGTCTGTTACTACATTTCTTTTTATTACATTTCTAATATTTTCATAATAATCTAAATATGGCCCATATTTTGAACATATAGAATTTATATCTAACATAACATGCTCCATAGCAAATACGCTTATTGGATTTGTACATTCTTTTCCTTCAGAAATTTCAAACCAATTAAGACGCATATGTTCAAAAACTCTCATACCAAGTACATGATCTGGATCAATATGACTAAATAACACCGTATTAACTTGCTGAATATCAGCATAATTCAGTGCATGTGATATATCTTCTGGTGTATCTACTAATAAATTTAAATCTTCTAAAAACAAACTACATCCAAATCTAGAATAAGGTTTGCCTTTTTCTCTTGCCTATGTACAAATTTTGCATTTGCATAATGGTTTAGGTTTAGGTAATGCAACGCATCCTCCACTACCTATTATTGCAATAACATATCCTTCATAAGATTCTAAAGGCTCAAACTCACCAATAATATAAACATCTATTTCTTCTCCATCACCTGAAACAATACTAGGAATATATCCATAATTTATTGGATATACAAATCCATGATTATGGTGTTTTGAACCTAATGACCTATCCATGACCACCTTAACTTTTTTACACAAATATTCTTCCATTAATTTCACTTGCCTCTATATACTCTATCTTTTATATCTTATTGTATTTCACTTAATAATCCTTGCTCTTATAACTCTCAAATTTCTTAATGCAGATGCTTACAAATTCTTCTGGAATAATTTTTTCATATGTGCGTGCTCTATTTTTAATTTTTATTAAGCTCCGTTGTATATCTATTTTCATATTTCTTCCGAGTATTATTTCTATTTGATATATTCTAAACCATATTTATTCTGAACCATATATATTCTTCAGAATATGCTGATATAATGGGACCTAAGCGAGATTAAATTAAAAGTTAATTATCATTTTTCTCTTAAAATTCAGATGTCAAAGTCCCCTGATGAAAAATCATTTTCCACGTTCCATTTAATAATTTCCATATTGAACTACGAAGTGAATATTTCATGCTTTCGCTTAATTCACTATGTTTTATCAATTTGTATGTTGCTAATATACAATCCGTTGACAATTGTTTTATTTCGAATTCTTTTACTTCCCACTTTATTTCTGATGAATCAACATCACTATCAAAAACATCACCTTTGTTATAATAATACATGCTTCCAGAACTACAAATTTCAATAAAATCCTCTGACAGTATTTCACTTATCTTTTCTGCTGATTTTCTTATTTCAGGTTTAAATAACTCTTGTTCCAATTCTAATATATGTTTTTCAAGTAATTTCATTTATAATCTCCTCATATTCCTTAGAAATTTCTATAATACACTTGTTTGCTTCTCTTCTATTTTTAAACACTATTATTTTTTTATCTCTACTTATTTCAAGTCTATCAATGTTTCTTTGACCTGATGTTTTAGGAAAGTTCCAAATATACTTCATAAATTCAAAGTCAAACTTTTCAGGACAACCTTCTGGCATATCTGGTCTTACTTTATTTACATTTGTTATAACTCGTTTAAAGTAACTTAGTAAACAAACTGCTTTATTTAATTCAAAACAAATTACTGTATCAGCCTTTTCAAGACGAATATCCATAGTCCCACCATAGTTCCCGTCTACTATCCATTTATCTCCTGATATTAAGCACTTTTGTTTTTTTACCCAATCCTCCCTTGCCGTTTCAATCCAACCATAATTCCAAAACTCTTTATCAAGATGAATAAGCTTAAGACCTGTTATCATTGCAAGTTTTGTTGAAAATGTACTCTTACCACTACCTGGTGAACCTATAACCATTATTCTATTCCCTATGTTATTCATGATATAGCACCCCTCCGCATGAATATGATTGTTAATTTATTGAATTAATTTGTTATATTCCTTCGTACATAATAATCATCATATATCATAACCTTTTTATCTAATGGAACATATCCTTTACTTTGCAGCGAAGCAATACGTTCAGCTGCATTAGGAATTGCTTTTGTAAGAATAGAATCAACATCAAAAGCTTTGTAAAAATCTTGATTTACAATTTGTAATATTTCATTAATATGCTTTTGATTTTCATATTTGCTTCGTAAATCTATTCGGAGCAATCCAAAATGGTTAAATTCATCTTCTGACTCACGATTAAACATTTCTATAGTTCCAATTTTCTCTTTTGTTGAATTTAAAATAACCGTTAGTCTTACAAAATATCTATGTTCATAAGAATATTGCCAAAAATCAACTGCCTCTTTCATTCTCTCAATAGTAGTATAGTGAAAGTCATCACCATGACAATTATCAGAATTAAATAATGGTACTGCTTTTTCATCAGAATAACATTTTAATAATTCCATCGCATCTTCTAATGTTGTTAATCTTAATTTGATAACATTTGTTGTATAAATCGGACATTCTTTAAAAATATCATTTTTCATAGTCTTTACCCCTTTAATTAAACATAAATACTGCTTATTTCATGCTTTATAACTCTTATGACATAATTCTCATAAATATATCCTTATTATAGCATATTTTACCAATATATTATGAATTAATATTGAAAATTAGAAATGCCGTAAATCCATTTCTGCATAATACGGCATTACAATAGCTTCTTCTTATTTTCAGCTCCAATTTCAATGAAAAAGTCTTCAAGCCTTGTAACTTCTGTTATTCCTTCAAGACGCCCAGGCTTTACATTGTGTACAATCCTATCAATATATCCTTTATTAGTTTTTATTATCACATGTTTTCCAAATAAGTTTTGAGGATTAATTCCACCAATTGTATCAAACCACAAAAAAGCTTTAGAATCTATTCTTTTTATTATTAATCCAATTTCATCTGTATGTGCTACTATCATCAGTTTATTTTTCCCATTGACTTTTTTGACGCAATTAAATTTCCAAGTACATCAACTTCTAAACTATCAACATAATCACTTATTTTATTCTTTACAATTTAAACTACGTCATTTTCAAATCCCGAAACACTATATGCATCACATAATTCTTTAATACTATTTACGAAATCTTCTCTTATTTCATCTTTCTTATAACTCATAAATACTCACTTCTTTCTTAAATCTAATTTTAATTCTACTAATTATTAATACTACAAAATCACAATCATAAAAATACTTTACCATACATGTAATAAATTCATTAATTACTTGTAAAATTTCCCAGGAAATTAAATACCTTATTATATAATCTAAAGCTTGATTTAAAAGTTTTTCCAACTTCATTAATATCATATAAATTCCTACTATATTAAAAATTATCTTTTCTCTCTCTGATTTCATTTTCATTTATAGGCTTAGCATATATATCATTATCAAATTGTTGTATTGCACCTATACCTTTTTGAAATACAAATCTAAGTTTTCCATCTCGTACTTTCTTATCTGTATACACTTTTTAATTAAATCTTCTCTATCTATGTAATGTGGAATTGAAATTGGTAAGCCAATTCTTTCAAGCAAGTTAATACACCTATCCTTTTCTTCATTTGAAATATATCCTAGCTTACAACCTAACATAACTTGAGCTACAATCCCAATAGAAAATGCCTCACCATGTAATAACTTATAATAGCTAACTGTTTCTATTGCTCTACCAACAGTATGACCTAAATTCAAGATTTCCCTTAAACTTTTTTCTTTTTCATCCTGCATTACTACATTATATTTAATTTCACAATTTTTCTCTGCAATATGCTCACAGATAGTTGCATTAAAATCAAAAATATCATAAACATGGTTTTCTAAATACTCAAAAAATTCAATATCTGCAATACAAGCATGCTTTATCGTCTCTGACAATCCACTACTAAGCTACCTTCTAGGCAATGTTTTCCATGCATCAATATCAATATAAACTTTTACAGGTTGATTTATAAGTCCTATAAGATTTTTCCAACATACTATCTTCGATAATTTCTTTTGTCTTTCTGGTTTTACTTTTTTCACCAGCTTCGAATACAAACAAATCAGCCTTGTATCCATTATCAATTAATTCATTATATATTTTACTTCCATATAACTCTTCAACCACACTATCTGTAATAACAGCAAATTTATTTATTCCTCATACAAACCAGACCATTTTTCAAATCATCAATTAATTTGTTTATCAAATCATGTCCTATTTCAACATCATATGAATCATCTACTACTTTTTTTAATTCTACGTGAAACTTTCCCATACTGCACCCCACTTAATTTTTATTAATCATTTATGTTTCCAATATCATAAGAATTTTTAACCCGATACCAATATGTATACACTTTTTCAAATCCAAGAGAGCTGTATAATTGAACAGCTTTTTCATTTAAAGAAGCTACTTGTAAATATGCTAAATCTGCACCATTTTTGATTCCTTGATGTATAATTGCTTTACATATTTTTGTACCAAATCCCTTACGTCTATGCTGTTCCATAACATTGATATCATATAACCCTATTTTATCATTTTCCAGAACACCAAGACCACAAGCTATCATAATTCCACCATCATTTATACTTGCACAAAATACAGGATTCTTTATATTAAAAAGCATAGCTTTTGCTGTTGATTTTATACTCTCTTTTGTCGTTCCATTAAGGTTTAAAAATCCCTCCAGCCATTCATTAGTCATGTCCATACTAATCTTAATTTCTTCACCTTGAAGTTTAATATCTTTATCTATTTTGCACTCCATAATGTCTGCACACTTTTCAATAGTATATCCTTGATTTTCCAAACTAATATCTAAAGCTATATCAACATTTTCTGTCATCTTATATACGCATGGCAACCCACTTTTAAAATATTTATCCTCACAATATTTAATTTTATCTTTTAATTCAATTGTAGATGAATACAATGGATTTATACTATTTCCTCTATATGTATATCCGTTTGAATATCTCAAAACCCATCCATCATATAATTCAGTTAATATTGCTGGAAAAGCATTTATTGATAACTCCTCTAATTGAAGTATTTTGTTCTTCATATTTACATCCTTTTATTTGATATAAAAAAATTTGTTTTATCATTAATAACTCTTATATTATAATTTCATAAATACATGCTTATTATAGCATATTTTACCAATGTACTATAATTTAATTTGGATAAAAAAAGAGATAGTTAACCTTCCACTTCCAAAGAAAAAACTGTTAAACAACTAATTTTTTAGTTGTTTAACAGCTTTTCTTTATTACTATAGATGCCCACAACTGAAATTTTACTTATGCTTGGTATTATATTCAACATTTACTATACTTAGGAGCATATCCAAACAGAGAAATTGGATACATATTTGTGAAGTAGGCATTGAAAATAAGCTGCTGAAGCTTCTTAATGGGAGGTTGTTCCATTATAGTTTGTCCAAATTTTACATTTGGAGCAAACTATAATGGGTGCAACCTCCCATTTAGAATGCTTCCAGCAAAATTTTCACAGTCCTACGGAATAAATATGCATTCAATTTCGGCGGATATAGGCATAAGTATGAGTTCCACTGTGGTTATCTATACATTGATTAATAGATATTTTACATCAATCGCTAAAACTCTCTCTTTTTATTTTTCCCCAACTATTTCTAAACTTTTTAAACCTTATAATTGCATCTATTCTAAAAAGTGTTGTCATTTGTCTATATCCAAAATTCTCTAAAACACCATACCACGAAAGTCTTACTAACTGTTTTATAGATGGATATTTACTAAAAGTATATTCTTCTAATAAAATTGCACCTATAGACAATATTATTCCATAAAGTATGGATGAAACTAAAAACAGTATAAAATATCTAGTGTTAAGTAACCCAAAAGCATAAGATAATGGAATAGAAATATATCCTAACGTTTCAATTACTGGACCTAACATTTCAAAAATCCAAAAATATGGAACTCCTACTATTCCTATTATGCCATATTTAGGATTCATAAATAGTTCTTTATGGCGAAGTAAGCTGTCCATTAAACCAATTTGCCATCTTCTCCTTTGTCCTCTCAAGTCCTTTATATTTTCAGGTGCCTGCGTCCAACAAACAGGGTCAGGTATAAACTTTATTTTATATTTTGTTTTATTTTTTCTTAAAGTTTTGTGAATCTTAACTACGAGTTCCATATCTTCTCCAATAGTATCACTACTATATCCGCCTGCTTGCAAAACAATATCTTTCCTAAATGCTCCAAAAGCACCAGAAATAATTAGTAAACATCCTAATGCATTCCAGCCCATTCTTCCTGTAAGAAATGCTCTCAAATATTCAACTATTTGAAACATTGCTAACTTACTATGGGGCAATCCAATGGATTCAACTTTTCCATCCTTAATCTTACTACCATTAACAATTCTAACAATTCCACCAACAGCAACTGTTAGTTTATCTTCAATAAATGGCATTATTACTCTAACTAAGGAATCACTTTCAAGCATTGAATCCGCATCTATGGACGTAAATATCGGATATTTCGATAGGTTTATGCCAATATTAAGAGCATCTGCTTTACCACCATTTTCCTTATGTACTAAAGTAAGTTTTGGTATGTCAATATTTTTATAGATACCTTTAACTTTTTTTGTTTTTATTAAATATCTTACTGGTTGATTTATTTCTTTCAAATTGTAAGCTTCAACTATCTTTTTAAAAGTATTATCTGTTGAACCATCGTTAATAACTATTACTTCGTGGCATGGATAATTTAACGCTAATAGAGAGTTTATGTTATCTACTATTGTACTTTCCTCATTGTAAGCAGGAACAAGTACTGAAATAGGTATCATATTTGTTGAAGCAGTATACTTCTCATAATCAGAATAATGCATTTTTTTTATATAATCATATAAACTAAAGGCAGATAAAAATAGCTGCAAAAAATTCATAGAATTAATGATTAACACATAATAAAGTACAATCTGATTAAATGTTATAACTATTTGTGTAATAATTACTGTATTCATATGATGCCCTCCTTGTTTTTTTGCACAATATATTGCTTTATTTGGAGAGCTAAGGCTACTTTATCTTCATCATTGGAATTTTCATATAAATAAAGTTCATTATTTAATGAATTTTCTATTGCTGCTATAATTGTATCCTTGGCAAATTTATCTTTCCCTTGGAAAACATCTGAGACTACTGTCATTCCTTTGCTATGGTTCAATATAGATTTAGCAGCATTAAATCTAACGTACCACTGTGAATCAGAAAGTGCTTTTGCTAGCGGGCTTAGGATTTCATCTTGAGCAAAGTTTCCCAATGCATTTGCCGTTACTGCTCTTACCTCCCATTCAATATCTTTTAAAAGTTTTACAATGTCATCTAAATATCTCTCATCAACTATGTTACCAATAGTTTTTACTGCTGCAATTCTTAGTTCCTTATTTTCACTAAACAAATATTTTGATATATCCTGGCTTAATGATATATCCTTATAGTTGCCTGCTGACTTAATAAATACGCATGCAATAAGGCTATTTTCAAAGTTTATCATATATTTATAAATTCTATTTTTGTCACCTTCAAAACTGTCAACTATTTCTATTAGGCTTCTTTCACTCAGCATTAGTGTCGAATTATTATTTTTAAATGCGCGAAGAAACGAATTTTCTTTTCCTATCTTTGCAAGTGCTAAAAGAATATTATATTGTACATCACTATCTGCTATCTTTAGCTCATTTATCAATCTATAAACAGATTTCTTACTTCTAAACTCTCCTAGACGTTTAGCCGCTAAAGCCTTTTTGAAGTTATTTTTATTTTTTAGGTTTTTCATTTCATATTTAATAATTTTTGCATACTGGCATAAGTATGTAAGCTTCGGTAAATATTCACCTTTGCAATTTTCAAAGTAATATAATAATCTTTCTTCTACAATTTCTCTTCTATCTTTATTTTCACAAATCACTTTAAGATTTTTTAGAGTATAAAAGCCTACATCTTTTCCATCTATAATTTCATTAACAATAAAATCAATATAAGGTACTAATTTTTTAGAATATTTTTGTTTTCGTCTGCCTTCATAGGTTTCTACTAATTTTTCAAATACAATGTAGATATATAGAAAAAATATTATTAATGAAAAAAATATTATTGATAGATAAACATATTGTTCCATACATACCTACCTCCTCATCCCAAAAATGCATTTCTTATTAGATCTAATTTTAATATTAAAATAATCTATATAATTATTTCCCAATTGATTTAAAAGCTTTTTTTAAAATGTCGTAAGAAGGTTTAAGTCTTTCGTGATAAGTTGGAATCTCCCATTCATTCCAATTATAAACTTCCATGTTGCTAGTCTCAGTAACAACATTGTTTTTAGTTAGAATTCCGCCTATATAAAGTCCTTCTATTTTTAGTGATGATATTTTATTTTTCTCATTGAAATCATCCATAATCATTTTTGTAGAAGGATCCATAACATTTAAAAGTTGCCACGGGATTCTAATTTCTACTTTATCTTTATTCACAGCATAATCAGCTAACGAATTATAATCCTTGTGCTCTGGATTTGCATCTCCCAGAATCAACTTACCAGTTTCATATTTTTCTAATGGAAGTGTTTTTTCATCTTCTGGTAAAAATAATGATCTATTTAAACATAAATAAATAGGGTTAAAAATTCCACTATCTTTTTTTTCATAAGCCGTATTTTCATCTATCATTTTTAGTTGTTTAGAGTATAGATAATAAAAAGTATCGTAATAAGAATCTGTAACTATTCTTGAACCCTCTTTATTATCTAATACAATTACCATGTCTGTTGGTCTTTTAAATGTTAAATTATAATCATTGTATTTTAAATTTCCAGAGTATGGAGTTATATCAATAGGCAAAAATACTTTATCATTTTGAAAATCAAATCCTTTTATATCTCCCATTATATATAAATACTTTTCATCGCTTTTAACATATAATTTCATGTTACTAGTATCTACTGAAGGCTTATCCCTCTTCCAATCAGAAATGTCTCCATCCACATAACATATACTTTTATCTTCTCCAGGGTCAAAAGCTAAAATTCCAAACTCCTGTTCATTAGTTTGAGGGTTAGACCAATAGGCTCTTTTATCTGGCAAATCTAAATCCATTGTGTTCCAAGTTCTCTTAAACCATTCATCCTGCCATGTAAAAACCAAACCTCCAGCATAACCTTCATCATAAATATCTTGAAGCATTGCTGCATCCATTTCTCCTTGACTTTTTTCATCTATATCCCCCTGATTATATCCCATATGAATATTTTCATGAGCCTTTCCTCTTGATGCTGGTATTCCAAACTCTGCTACTAATACTGGTACTGTATGTTCTTTTATTAAATCCTTTAAATAAGCTTTGTACGTATTTATCTTTCCATCCTCATCTGTATATGTTGCATAGTCATGCTGATAATTCATAAAATCTGGATAATAAGGATATACGTGATATGATGCAAAAAGCCCTGGTTTGAATGAATCACTTTTCTTTATATGTTCTGTATTCACTTCAACCATATCTTCCTTTTTTAACGGTTCATTAGGATGTTTTAGTGTATCTGTCGTAACCCAGTTAGTAAAACTTAACGGTCTTTGCAATTTATACTTTTCAGTTTCATAGTTTATAGCATAATCTCCACATTCCGCTAAAAATGCTTCAAAAGGAGAAGCGTTTTCTGTATATAAGTATTTTCCATCAAAACTATTAATACTTTCATTAATCTTATTTGTATTTTCTACAAACTCTGGATCCCATTCAAGTCCTAATATCCATCCCATTACATAAGGTGATATATCTTTTGTATACACTCCGCTAGCATGCCCTCTTTTAGCTTCAAGCTCAGCCTTTCCATGAATTATATCAATTAATGTTTTTATATCTTCTTTAAAACCATTTTTTATTATTGGATTATGTGCATCTTGTAATTCCGATAGATCATCTTCATTAATCCATGTTCCTTGAAAAATATATATAGGTTTTAATGAAGTTTTATTATAGTCATATAATGCATCATAAAATTCTGGTTTAAGGATTGTATATACCCTTATTGTGTCCGCATTCATATCTGCTATTTGTTTAAACCATCTCAAATATTCTTCTTTTGTTATAGCTAATTCTCCAGGAAAAGTACCCGGTTTTGCCGCACCAATATTTACCCCTTTAATAAAGGATTTTTCCCATTTTCCATAACTGTATATATAAAATGATGTATTATCGACTTTAGCAATATAGGATATACCATCCCCTGTATATACTGATGCTTCGTTTCTGATTATGTATATATACTTAAAACTTAGAAAGGCTGATAAAACAATAATTATTGAAAATATTATGAATTTTTTCATTGTTTTACTCCTTTCTGCTAAATAATTAAACAAATCGCTATAGCTAATTCAAAAATATAATTAGTACAATTATATTTTATATACATATAGTAACATATTTGTAGCAAAAATTACAATATAGTTATCGAAAATTGTCTAAATTAAGATTTTAAACTCGTATGTACTTTTAGCTTTAGTAACAAAAATAAAGCACTACTTATTTTTAATATTAAGTAGTACTTTTTAACTTTTTTCTCTCTGCTAATCCATTAATAAATTGCTTTTTATTAAATTTAGGCATATGAAAATAAAATCTTAACAATACTGTAATTTATATTTATAATAGAATTAAGGAGGCGATAAATTGACTGTATATAAGTTATCTAAAGAATTAATATTCCCAAATCCTGAACTTTCAGAAGAAGATGGGCTTTTAGCTATTGGAGGAGATTTATCTTTAGAAAGATTATTACTTGCATATTCTAATGGTATTTTTCCTTGGTATAATGAAGGAGAACCTATTTTATGGTGGTGTCCAAAGCCAAGGTTTATTGTAAAACCAAATGAAATTAAAATTTCTAAATCAATGAAAAAAATCATTAAAAAGAAACAATTTACTGTAACTTTTAATAATGATTTTGAAGGTGTCATAAACAATTGCAAATCAATGAGGGAAAATAATGAAGGCACTTGGATTACAGAAGATATGAAAAATGCTTATATAAATTTATTCAAATGTGGATATGCAATGAGTGTTGAAACATATTTAGATAATGAATTAGTTGGAGGACTATATGGTGTTAAAATAGGAAAATGTTTCTTTGGAGAATCTATGTTTTCAAAGGTAAGCAATAGTTCCAAAATAGCATTAATTACTCTGGCAGATAAATTACAACAAGAAGATTTTATATTAATAGATTGCCAAATGCATACTACTCATCTAGAAAGTATGGGAGGCAAATCGGTAGAATGGAATAAATTTCAAGAAATGCTTCATAGAGGAATAATATTATAGGACAAAAGCGAAGGTATTACTCTTAATGCCTTCGCTTTTATATGTTTTATCTAATATTGATTATTTCATTGCTTTTGAAATTTCAGTAAGGTTTATGTAAATATTTAAAAACATATTTCTCTTAAATCTCCATTAAATACTATTATTCATTAGATAATAGTTCTACATAACACTTATCGCAACATAGTTTACAATAAAAGAATATTATCTAGATTATGATCATTTTGTATATTATTGCACATCAAAATTTTCCGATTTAAAATTGCTATAAAACCGTCCTTTATGTGCAGTGAATTTTAAAACGCAATAGTCACGATCAGTTACACCTAAAGGATAATATATTTTATCACCCTCATTCCAAATCATTTCTTTAGTTTCACTATCTTCAAGTACTTCCATAGTCCCTTTTAACATCACACCTCTGAAAAAGCGTTTATCACAAAAGTACACGCTTGCTTTTGGATTTTCTTTATATTGGCTTACTCTCATAGATGAAGTGTTTGTTGTAAAATAAATATCCTTAATTCCTTCTCTTTTTCGTGGTGGTAACATTGCTTTCATATTTGGAAATCCTTCATCATCTATAGAACTGATAAAAGAAATACTTACTTTGTCAATTAAATTACCTATGGTTTTCTCTGCATTTATCATTTTAATATCCCCCTTGTGAATTTAATAGTTATGAACTTTATATTAATTTTAATGCTTCACAACTAAATAGTAAATTACACACTTTTTTGTGGGTATGATAACTTAACTAATCCATAAATCCTTTTGCTCTTAGTACATCCTCCATTCCATTCTCTTGCATAAGCTCAATGCCTATATTTTGCATAATTGTAATAGCTTCAAGCATTTTTTCCCCACGCTCAGTTAAAAAATATTCAACCCTTAAAGGATAACCCTCAAATGTCTTTTTACCTATTATTCCAAAATCTAAAAGTTCTTTTAACTGCTCTATAAGCATTTTTTGATTCACACCATGTATATTCTTTTCAAGGCTTGCAAGTGATGTATTACCAAGTCTTAACTGCCATAATATAATGGGTTTCCATTTCCCCTTTGTAATATCATGTGTCAGTTCTAATGGACAGGTGTATTCTTCTCTTATTTTCAATGTACTCACCTCACAAATTATAAATATACTCTTCACATTAGATATTTTTCCAATAAACCTAAATCAAAATATGTAGGGGTTCTATAATCATCAAAACTACAAAATTTCTTTCATGTAAAGAATACTACATTATCTTTCTCAATATATTTTACATTACTAAATTGTGAAACTCTCCATTTACCAGAGAACATGTCAAAAATCATATGTACTGCACTTTGTGCAACTTTTAATCGCCTGTATTTTCTCATAATAAAGAAATGTCTACAATCTATACCTATTAATGACCTCATCGTCCCAAACTTGCACTTCAATATATTTAAAGGGTAGCTGCTGACCTCTTTTTGAAACACCATTTGGATATCCGTATTTATTGATTATTTTCAGCATTTCATTATACATATAGGTAGTTCTCCTATATTCACTGTCATCATTAACTCTATCGCTGAAATTAGGAAACATATCTCCGTAAGTAAATGAAATTGTCTCTAAGTCAAATTCTGTAATGGGAATTTTTATATATGCACCATCAGTATACCAGGTTCTTATCCAATCACATTCACCTAATGTCATATAATGAGGTACCTTCCTAATTGGTTTCTCACCCTTTGTTATAAAAATCTTTATTTCTCATAATTTTACTCTTGTAACACAATTAACGGTAATGTGTAATTTAATTAGTAAATTTTCGTTGCAGTATTTGGTAATTCCTTGATATGCTTTATAAAATCAAAGCTTCTTTTAGCTTCATCATAATTATAGTCATATTCAAATATTTTACCTACTTTTGGTGCAATCTCTTCAAACAATTCACATGTTGTAATCAATGCATTCCAAGAAGAATCATAATCGCTCATATTAAATGTCTTCATCAATCTCGTCCATACGTCCAAATCTAAATATTCTTTTAAATATTTGTTTGCTTTTCCGATACTTACTTTAAATTCTGTTTGAGCACCCACATGCCAATATAGCATTGTTAATAATTCTTGTCGCACATAACTGTTCAGTACTTCTATTGTAAAAAGAATTTCTTGCCTCCAAAGGCCTTTTGCACAATATGGTGCTACCCACCAAAAATTATTACATCGACTAAAATATTGTCCATATGTAGGTTTTTTCACCCAATAATCCTCATCTGATGGTGCTGGAATTTTTGGTAAACAGTTATCTTTATCAAGCAGTGGAACAGTCAACTTATCAGTTCCGTATTCTTTCATTAACCCCTCCATAGTCTGAATATGCAAGTCAATTCTATTTCCATCTGTAAACTGCATTAAATATCCATACCCATTTTTTAAATCAACATCTCTTCCTTGCATTTTATCAAGCTTATCAGGCTCTTGGAAAATAATCAGTTCTCCAAAAACACTTATCCAACCATCATCACTCAGAAAGGATTCTGTTTCAGTAACCACATAAACAATGTCATAGTCCTGAAAAATATCCTTTTTTATATTAGGATTTGCTCGAGAACCATTCATATAAACAGCTCTAATTTTATCATTTCTATTTGCAACATCTAATATTAAATCAAACATTTCTTTTTCAGTTCGCATAATAACACTCCTTTTTTCACTCCATAACTTAATTGTTAATAATTTAATTCACCATTCTAATATTTTGTATAATTGAAATATTATGATCATAATTTACGCAATCCATTAACCCTTATATCATCTAATTCTTCAGCAGTTAATGTTCCTGCTTCATACAACCTTAAATATTCTTTAGATATAGGGCTATCAAAAATCAATATATCATCAGAATTAATTGTCACATCAATGCCTGCTTTATAAAACGCCTTAATTGGATGTTCAGCCAATTTTGATACTCGACCTAATTTAATATTACTGGTGGGCACAATATTTAGCCGTATATGGTTGTCCACTAAATATTTAATTACTTCGGGAGATTCAGCTGCCGAAATTCCATGCTGAACTTCATCTAAACCTAAAACATGCACACCTTTTTGAACATCTTTTGCAATTCCCCATTCTCCAATATGTGCTTTTAGTTTTAATCCTTGTTCCTTAGCTTTCTTATAAATAGACTGAAATTTTCTAAGAATGAATATTCGTTTAAGAAAATTTTCAGATACAGATTATGCTTTGATTTCGACTATGTGCTCTATTGTATTGGGTAAATTCATAATTCTTTCTTTTAAAAAGAGAGGATATATATGTAAATTTTTAATGTCTTCTAAAGGCTTCCAAGTAAACATAAGGGTATGTTTTCCCCCTTCGTTCATAACAAATTCGTTACCCATTTGAAGAATATTTTCATCTTTCAAATGCAGCAAATAATATAATCCTAATTCATCAAATTTCTCACCACTTTGTTCCTCATTAAAGAAATTTTCAACTATCCAAAGCAGTCTCTCTACATTTACATCTATTTCTACCTCTTCTTTAATTTCTCTTATTATTGCATCTTCACTTGTTTCATTCATTTTTACTCTACCACCAGGAATATAATAATATGGAGAATTTTCATCTTTCATTATAAGTAATTTATTGTCATGAATTAAAATCCCCGTAACTCTATAATTAAAGCGACCAATTTCTGTTTTAAATGCAATATCCATTAATTCCTCTCCAATCAAAGACATATAAATAATCTTTACTTAATAACTATCTACTGTTGTGACACATTTTCTACAAAGTTGTAGTAACTACAAAACGTTAACTATCCTTAATTTTTCGAATCATCAACAGTGGTGCTTAACGCTTGCTTATATTATATTTCTCAATATTTACATCTGTCACATATTCTTCTTTCAATAACTGCAATTTTTTGTAATGTTCCGTCTTACCATGCATTGAT
Organism: Clostridium gelidum; assembly: GCF_019977655.1. NCBI lineage: Bacteria > Bacillati > Bacillota > Clostridia > Eubacteriales > Clostridiaceae > Clostridium > Clostridium gelidum. Next base: position 2,650,426 of record NZ_AP024849.1, on the reverse strand, counting down.
TGAGCTACATCATTCACCCACATTTCCATTAGAAATAGTTTATCCTCGGATTCAACTTGGAAAAAGTACTCATATTTGATATTTCCAGGTTCTTTCCTTGAATCCTTAACAATCCTCATTTCATTTACCTTATTAAAAAACTCTTCTCTTTTTCCTTGTTTTATTGTGTAAGTCACATTAACTAATAGACATTCGTTCATTTTATTTATAGCAGCTTCATAACTTACTGTCCTAACAACTGCGAAATATTTGCCAAATTCTTCTGTCCATAAATCCATTTCTTCTTCAATTTCATTTACTTCATTTATGATAAACGCAACATATTTACAATCTGTCTTAGACATTGCCGGAAGTAGCTCTGAAAATCCCCACTCCACATCTTCTTTATCATCTTCAAACCCATTTCTTGCATCTACCACAAATTTACTATTTGGATATTTTTCCAATAAACCCAAAGCAAAATATGTAGGGGTTCTATAATCATCAAAACTACAAAATTTCTTCCATGTTAAGAATACTATATTATCTTTCTCAATATATTTTACATTACTAAATTCTGAATCAAATTCTAATTTACTGTTCATTAATAAGCCTCCTATTTTGTATTTAAGTTGTAATTAGAAATCTTCTATAAAGTTTTTATATACCATACATCGCAAGCATAATGTTCTGTTTCAACTAATGGTTTTTCTAATCGAATAAATTTATGCTTATTATAAAATTTATTGGCTGCCACCATATTTGCAAAAGTTTCAAGATAACATTTTTCATAATACTTTTTCGCAAATTCTAAAGAAATTTTTAATAATTCATTTGCAATTCCAGTACCTCTCACTTCTTTTAGAGAATACATTTTCTGTAATTCACATATATTTTCTCTATTAGGTAAAGGACCAATACCGCAACCAGCTACTATTTTATTATCCTCTTCAACAACCCAATATTTAGATTTTTCATTTTGATAAACTTGATAAAATTTCCCCAAATTAGGATCTTCCCATGCACAACCTGGTTTATTTGCTTCAAATTCTATTAAACAGGTTCTAATAAGGGACTCCACTTGTTCATTATCTTTTTCTTGTATTTCTCTAATTATCATAAAGTACCTCCATTTATCTCTTATAAGTCCATAATGAAATTATTATACCACAACCTATAATCCATAATAAAAAGTTAAATAATCCTTCTTTTGAATCATTTTAAGAATATGCTTTTCTTATTTATTTGCAATTCATTTGACGATAGATGAATAACTAATTCTTCAATAGCAGAAATACTAGCGAAGATACAAATTGTATACATAATCACTTCTGATTGGAGAAAAGCAAGTGATAGCGGCAATGTAAATAGTACAAGCCCCGTAATTTTATTTCCATAAGTATGAAGCATCTCAAAAGTTTTATACTTTACAAATACCACCATCATTGACACAACTCTAATTACTCCTATGATAAATATCCAAAGAATTATTTGAACTGTCAGACTCATGATTGGATATAGTACAATCATCAGTACCACTAGCATTATCAAATCTGCAACAGAGTCAATGTTATCACCCAATTTGCTTGTGGTGTTTGTCTTCCTTGCAATATATCCATCAAAAATATCACTAATTCCACAAATGAAATATATCGTAAAAAACTCTATACTTAATGGTTTTACTAAAAACAATGTAATGGCAATAACCATCCTCGAGATTGAGATATAATTTGCTATTAACTTCATTACATCAGCCCCTGTCTATTTAATATTTTATTTATTAATATATCTGTATCCTTATAAAAATATCTATCTTTCATAAATTATTCCTCTTAAAAAAGCTATAAAATTAGAGTTAATTGACTACAACTTTATACCTTAGAATAATTTTTTCTACTTTTAAATTTTTACTTTTGAACTATATAATCAATATATCCTTGTTTAACTTTTTGTCCCTCATAAATTCTTTCTATAATTCTATTTTCTTTAAATAAAATTTTCATATCTTTAAAGTGAAGTTCTGCTTCATTAATGTCATAGTATGTATGAATAACTTGTTCTCCTCTTTCTATCTGCAAAAATTCATTTTCTCCTAGTTTATCTCCTTCACCATACCCACTGTCATATAATGAAAGAAAATTTATGCAACATAATCCTCCAGGTTTTAGGACTCTCTTAATTTCATTCACAGATTTTGTAATATCTTTCTTTGTCATATGAAAAATAGAATTGTAAGAATAAATATAACTTATGCTTTCATCTTCAAATAGTAATTCTCTTATATCTCCTTTAGAAATATTCAGTTCAAGACCGAATTTTTCTGAAAATATTTTGGCTTTTCCTATTTGTGAATCGCTGATTTCAATTCCGTATGTTTTATATCCAAACTCTGAAAAAATAGCAAGTGGTGGACAATCTCCCCCTGCTCCGCAATCTAATATATTTTTTTCCAAGTCATATTCATTGCAATAATTTAAAAATCTGTATAACTGTGGTTGTTTAATTAAAAATGTCATGTAATTTCCCTCCATATCTTAATTATTACATTTTTATAGAAAAATGTGTGGTAGAAAAAAATACAACTTTGTATTTACTTATTGTTTATTATATTACTGTATTTATCTTCATTCTTTTTCCATTTTATAAATAAAGATATTATATATATAACAATAAAAATTATGAATAAATCAAAATTCTCTATTAGTTTATGAAATTCTTTACCTTGAATTAGAAAAATTAAGCTTGCAAATATCCAATATACTATACAATATATTGTACTATTGATTATAATATATTTTAATCTTCCATTTCCCCTTTTTTTAGACCATTGTTGAATAAACCTCTCATTATTTCTCAAACCAATTCCTCCTATAACCATATTAGACTAGTTACAATTTATATCTATATATCTTCAAAATTATTTAATACATCATATACCATTGTGCATTAAAATATTATTTATTTATATTTTAACATTTTATAACCATAAAAGAATAATATTCCTAATTATATTAAACATTATTTTTAACTCGTCTCACTATGTACTCCCCCCCTAAAGTTTGACAAAATGCTAAAATTCTTTTCTCAATTTATTTCCGAACTATTCTTTATCAAAAATCCACCTCTTAATCACCTTTTCCAAAAGCTCTTGAAGCCCTTTATCCCTCTAACTTTAACCAACTTTTCTCTTTTCTATTTTCTTCATCAAAAAAGAGCTAAGGCATAATATTGTACCTTAACTCTTGGATTCATTTTGGTTAGTCATTCGTTTCATTTCATTTTTTCTTTATTATTGGGTGTTGCTGTTTTGGACGATGTAGTTTCAATTTATTTAAAGTTTAAGCAGTTTGTTCAATATTTATTGGTTCAGTTCAACCATTTACTATTTCCCCACCATTAATATGTATAGTTTGACCTGTAATGTATGAAGCACATTCTGAAGCTAAAAATACATAAGCTCCTGCACATTCAACGGGTTGCCCTGCTCTTCCCATTGGAGCTTTTGATCCATGCTCCGAAGTCTTTGTTTCATCAAAACAAGATGGTATAAGTGGTGTCCAAATAGGTCCTGGTGCAACAGCATTTACTCTTATTCCGGTTTTTCCTTTTGCAAGTGCTGTTGATAGACTTCTTGTAAATGCAACAAGTGCACCTTTGGTCATTGAATAATCTATAAGTGTTTCATTGCCCAAATAGGCTACAACTGAAGTTGTATTTATTATACATCCTCCACTTTTCAAATGATTCATTGCAGCTTTTGTCATATAAAAAGCACCATATACATTGGTTTTAAAAGTTCTATCAAATTGATCATCAGGCAATTGCTTAATATCAGTGCATTCATATTGAACAGCAGCATTATTAACTAATATATCAATTTTCCCATACTCACTCATAGTTTTTTCTATAACACTTTTACAAAAATTCACATCACCAATATCTCCAGATATGAGAGTACATTTTCTACCTATTGCATCTACTAATTTTTTGGTTTCTTCTGCATCCTTATGTTCATTATAATAAACAATCACTAAATCTGCGCCTTGATTTGCATATGCTATAGCAACAGCTCTACCGATTCCACTATCACCACCAGTAATTATAGCAACTTTATTATTTAATGTATTACCCTTTTTATTATAAGTTGGATCATCGTATATTGGAGTTGGATTCATTTCATACTCAAATCCCGGATGCTTGTTTTGATGTTGCTTGGGAAAAGATGTTGGAAAATTCATTTTAATTCCTCCTAAGTTTAGGGAGGTTCAATAAATAGCAAGTCAGTATGCTAGTATATTTGACTTGCTATTTACTTTCACCTCCCTTATATATTTTTCTATACATTAGTCTTTACTATATATATAAAATTATTTATTGAAATTAAAATAAAACTCCTACTAATATTAAAGAAAACACTTAATTTTTCTTTAATATTAGTAGGAGTTTATATAGATAAACAGATGCAAAGTTTTACTTATACCATGAATATATATCCATAATTAGAAATCAATAATACTCTGTTGTGCAGTGTTTCATTAGGAATTTTGATGGTTGTGCTTCTTAGATTGTAAGTTGTTCCAAAACGCTTGTTCAAAGCTTGCCTTTGAAGCAAGCATTTTGGGTACAACTTGCGATCTTAGAAGAACCCATCAAAATTCCTTAGAAACCGAAACAACAGAGTATTATTGATTTCGGCGGGTTATATCCATAAGTACGATTTTCACTGTGTTTATCTATATTAATCTACTCTTTCTATTGCAATACCTACAAGACCAGGTCCAGTATTTACTCCAAGTGCAGGTCCAATTGTTCCAGCAATTGTACATTCTACTACATTAGGAAGATCTTTTATTGCATCATATAAACTTTGAACTTTATCCATTCCATATCCATCTAAAATCCAGGCTTTATATTTCCCTTTTTCTAAGTACCCTTTAAATATTTCAATCAATTTGGATACAGATTGCTTTGAACCTCTAGCTTTTGCAGCAGTTCTATAAGTTCCATCATCTGCTACTGTTATAATAGGTTTAAGATTTAAAAGTTCTCCAATAGTTCCTGCAACTCTACCTATTCTACCACCTTTTTGTAAATATTCTAAAGTATCTATAGTAAAAAATAAATCTATTTTTTCTCTATATACGGGCAATAGTTCAGTTATTTCTTTAAATGATTTTCCTTCACTAATTAATTTTGCAGTTTCAAGTACCATTGCACCTTCTGCCATAGTTAAAGTTTTAGAATCAAAAACAAAAGTCTCAAGCTCCGGAAAATCTTCGCAAACTAATCGTACCGCATTATATGTACCTGAAAAAGCAGCTGATATGGTTATTATAATTGCATGAGTACACCCTTCTTCTATTGCTTCCTTAAAGATATTAGTCATTTTTTCTATACTAGGTAATGAAGTTGTAGGTATTTCGATTTTTAGACGTTCGTACATCATTTGTGGAGTTATATCTATTCTATCTTCATATTCTCCATCAGAATATATAACCTTAAACGGTAATAGTTTAATTTTATTTTTCTCTAACAGTTCAACACTTATATCTGAAGCACTATCTGTTATTAATGCTATTTTTTCCATTGTAGTCCCTCCTACATAAAATTATCTTATAATCATTATATCATTCTTGGTATGTTTATCAATAGTTGTTAAATATAACTATTTAATTATAACACCAAGAAGTCTTGCAAGTTCCACTGCTTGAAGTTGTGAAACTATAGCATCTTTTAATTCGCTTCCTGTTAATGCTATTTCAGATATATCACTATCTGTAAAATCTATTTGTTTAAGAGGAGTATTCGTAAATTCAGAACTACTTATATCGCATTCTCTAAATGCTACCTTATTAAATTTGCATTCTAAAAATATAGTTCCTTTCATATTACATTCTTTAAAATTTATATTCTTCATTTTACAATATCCAAAATTCGAGTACCTTCCAAGAACTTCTTCAAAAAGAACATTTTGAAGATTACCTTCAGTAAAATTAGTGCCTATAAGCTTACACCCTTTAAATTCAACTCTATGTATACTTGAGTCTGAAAAATCAATATTAGATAAATCACAATTTTCAAAAACTACATCTAATAAATCTATATTTCTGAAAGAACATTCGTTAAATGTAACATTTACAAAGTGACAACCATTTATCTCTATTTTTTCTTCATTTATATAGTCTAAGCTAATATTTTGAATTAAACTATTTGATATATATCTTTCATTTATTAATTCATCCTTAAAATCTTTATTTTCTTCCAATAAATTTTCTAATTTAGGTTTCAATATTTTATTTAATTCTGCCATATGTAATTTCCCCTTGCTAAAATAATTTGATATTAATTTACTAAAAATCATATTAATCTATTATATCAAATAAATCACAACGAAGTTAAATTTATTGTTCAAAGTAATGCATTATATTTATATATAAAGGTAAAAGCTTTTAAGCAAAACAAGTATAGGTGGATAATCCCACCTATACTTGTTTATCATTTTCCAACGATATATTAAAAAATATACTATTTTTTATAATATTCTTCAACTTTTCCCCAATCAATTATATTCCATATGTTCTTAACATATTCTGCTCGTAAATTTTTATATTTCAAATAATAAGCATGTTCCCAAATATCTATAGCTATTAGGGGAATAAATCCAAAACTAAGCGGTGTATCTTGATTTAAAGTGCTCATGATTTTTAATTTTCCATGTTTATCTTTAACTAACCATCCATATCCTGAACCAAATTGATTTATAGCTGCCGCGCTTACTTGTTCTTCTAATAGCTCTAATGATTTAAAAGTTTTTATTATTTCTTTTAACAATTTTCCTTCAGGGCATTTTTTCGGATGAGGACTAAGAATAGAAAAATACAAATTATGATTTGCTACTCCACCACCTTGATTTATAACAGCTTGCCTAATTCCCTTAGGTATTTTATTTACATCTGAAAGTATTTCTTCTAATGTTTTTCCTTTTGTAAATTTTTCATGTCCTTCTAGAACAGTATTTAATTTATTTACATACCCTTGTAAATGCTTATTATAATGTATATTTACAGTTTCTTCATCAATATATGGTTCTAATGCATTGTATGAGTATGGTAATTCTATTTTGTCATACTTCATATATTCCCCCCCAAGTTAGTAGTTTTTAAATTACTATCCTATTATAATATGATGAATATTTAATATTGCTACTATAATTTTTTTATGCAGAAATGTTTTTTTCATCACCAGATACCACTTCTGTGTCACATACATTCCTATTATTATTTAATTCTGCATTTCCACATACTTTGCCCTTATGAGATACTATTACATTATCATAAATTACAGCTGTATCACATACTACTGCATCATCACATACATGTACATTCCCTAATAATCTTACATATCCGTATATTTTTGCATTCCCTGATAATATTACATTACCGCCTACAACAGCTTCATTAAAAACAAGTACATTATCACATACTCTTGCATAACCTATTAGTTTTGCATTATCATATATACTAGCTTTCCCTGATATAATTACATTATCACCTATTTCAGCATTATCACTTACAATTGCGTCATCATATATTCTAGCTTTTCCTGATATTTTTGCTTCTCCTGCTATAACTGCATTTTGAGAAACTTTTGCATCATCAAACACTTTTGCATCATCATAAATCCAGCAGTTTCCCTCTTGAGATAAGTTATTTATATCTTCAACATATCCACCAACTTCTCCCTTTTCAATATCACTAAAACTTTTTAGAGCAATAATTTGATATAATCTTTTCCCGGCTGAATCTCCATCGATAAATTTTTCACTTAAAGTATATTTGTTCATAATAATTCCTCCTTAAAATATATAATCTTTTATATTAATTAAACTTTTTACTTATATATGTTGCAATTAACAATGTACAATTGTTAATGAAATGAATAATCATTTTTTTAACATATATATTTTAAATTAATCTATATATATCAATCAACATATTTTTGTACTCCAAGTACAAATTTAACTTAATTTTATTATATCACTATTATGAAAAATGTAAATATTTATAAAATTATTTAATTTTTATAATAAAAATAAGACAAGACCACACATAAACAAATTAAGTGTGAGTCGTGTCTTCATTATACTTTATTTTGAAACATATTATTTCCTCTATTTCACTTTATAGCACAAACTTATTAATTACGATTTCTCCATCCTCTTTCATATAAGCTTTTACATTTTTACCTGGAGTATCTAATGTCTTGCATCTATTCCCAAAGCAGAAAATTGTGTTACTATATGCTATATTTGCAGTTATTACTCCATCTTTTAAAACTTCTAATTTGGTAGTTACTCCAGCAGGACTTCCTACTGTTCCAAGTTTTATATTACCTCTTGCGGATATTGTTCCACCTCTTGCAACTGCATCAGCTCTTATAAAAATTATATCTTTAAATGCTGTTAAAGTAGAAACATATTCTCCTTTATCGCTTATAATTATACTTCCTGTAGCTTTTACTATAGAATCCTGGCAATATGGCAAGTTAATATCTGCTGAAATTATCAAATTATCTTCCAACAAATCTATTTCATTCTCTATTAATTCCTTAAGAATTTCCAAATCATTTAAAGAACTTATTTTTAATATATTTAACCCCATCATTTTATTTCTTATAAAATCAGCTAATTCACTACTTTCACTATCTATACAAATATTATGTGTTATTATTCCTAATGAAAGCTTTGGTATATTTTTATATCTACTTTCAATTAGAATTTTCACTAATTCAGAAATCTTTCTAGAACCCTTGCTAGACTCATTTAATTTATCAACTGCACTAATAAGTTTAACAATATTATCTTTATATTCATTTAACTTGTCTAGGTATAATTTCTTTTCCATATCAACTTGTCCTGTTAAAATTGTTGATTTTATTGCATTTCCCCTTATATTAATTCCATCTCTTGCTATAATTGTTGCTACATCAACATTCTTTCCAATGGTTAATAACCTACCAGATTTAACAGTCATCCCCTCTTTAACGTTCCCTGAAATATTAACATCTCCAACAAAATATATATTACCAGATTTCATATCAACATCTTGAATTTTATACATATTATTTACACATATAACTCCATTTTTTGAAGATGGTCTACCTGTTTTAGTTGCAATTATTTTATTTCCTTCAATTTTGCATCCTTCGCCTATTTTTATTGGTCTATTTCTAATAGCTTTTTTCTTCAAAATTTCACCACATACATTTTTACCATCTTGTCCAATTACTCCTGGTATTATTTCAGCGAGAACTTGACCTTCTTCTATATTAGAAATATAGTTTATATTTTTGTAATCTATATTTTCTTTTGAATTTACATCTATAATGTTTTTTTCTCCAATATCAAATAATATTTTCACTTCACTTATAGTGTCATCTATAGCAATCGTCCCTTTAGCTATTAAAACATTTTCATTTCCACCTAAGACACAAGTTTCTATAAGCTTTTGATATATTATTCCGTCAGTAATTTTATTTATTCGCAATAGTTCTTTAATTTCCGTAACTGTGTATTTTTTAGGATATTCACCTGGAATTTTTATAGCTTTAAGAGCTAAATTTCTATATGTTGGTTTATCCTTAAGTTTATATGTGTATTCAGGTATATATTCTATACATATATAGCCTTCCATTTTATCTTTTGAAATGGAAACTGTAACATTCCTAGAACATTCTGTTTTATCACTTTCATATTCAATTTTATCATATTCAGTTATAGGATATTTCATATTTTCACTACAGCAATTTCCATTAATGAAAATCTTAATTCCGGTGCAAGGTTTAATTGTTATAGATTCCGAATTTTCCTGTTTTAAATTTTCAGTAACTATTATTTTCCCATTTTCAACTCTTGCTCCTATTTGATTCACTTCATCATCTAAAGAGTCATTAGAATTTGATGAATCTATTTCAGTTCCAATAACTTCTATTTGAACTTTTTTACCCATTAATGAATCTTTCTCTTTTATTATTTTATAATCTATTTTATCTTTTGTAACATTTAATTCTTTAGACGCATTTTCTAAACATTCATCTAAAGATTTTCCTGAAAACATTAAATTCATCATCATCATAATTATCAACCCCTTATAATTGTTATTTCCTCTATTATATCATTAAACGATTACATTTAATACTTTATTCTACATCTAACTCCATTTTTTTACAAAAACAAAAGCTTATTCATTATCAAAATAAGCTTTTCAATAAAACATATAGATTTTTATTTACTAAGATATAGTTTTTTCAATAGTTCGGATTTGCTTTTTTATATTATTAATTATTTTTGATAATATATCATATGTTTTTGTACTTGTATCATTTATATTTTTAACTAATCTACCTTGTATATCAATAAACAAAGAATATGTGTCTTTAGCTAAATTTAGTGAAAATTTCAAATAATCTTTACCATTTTCTATATCTGAATGATATATTTTAATATTAAATTCATTTATTAAAAAAGATATCTTATCATATATTATTATATCTATTTCTTCAAATTCAGTATCTCTTATTTCATCTTCAAGCTCATGATAATACCTGATTATTTCATCTATTTGATTACATAGTACTTTGGACATTAAAATTATATTTGCTTTTGCTTTATTTTCTGATACAACCCTTTTAAGTATGATTTTTCTCCTGTTTTGAATATCTATAGCTTTATTAATAATGTCTAATACATTGTATCCCATATTATTAATCAATCTTCTTTCTTACAAATTTTTATAACTTTTGGGGTAAAAACTAAAGTGAAATTACTACTTATCAAATAGTCCTCCACCATTTCCAACTTTAACGCCTTTTGAAGCTTCCCTTCCCATAACTTTTGATGCTCTCCCTATAATTTTATCAGCTTTTTTATTGTTTTTAGAATTATTTCCTTTTTGTTTTTTTTCTTCTATTAACTTTTTCATCATTTCTATATTCTTTTCATTCATTTATATATCCCCCACTTATAATTATTTTTTATGCTTTAACGCTTTTTTTGTAACTATTCTTTATTGTGAATTTATTTATCATCTTATAGTCTATAATTCACAATTTTTCCTTTCATCAATCGTATCATATTACCATAATTAATCATCTTGAAAATTTAAAGTTACATTATATCTATCAAAACCAATTATAGTATTATTAAATACTTCTTTTGAATTATCTAAATATACTTCTGGATCATTCATAGCAGTACTAAAATGTGTTAATAGTAAATTTTTAACTTTTGCATTTTGAGCCATGGTTGCGGCTTCTCTAAAAGTCATATGTTTATTTTTTATTGCCTTAGGTAAATCATCATCATTTCCATAAGTTCCTTCACATATAAAATAATCACTATTTTTAATAAATTTATTAATTGCTTCAATTGGTCTTGTATCTGTTGTCATACTTATTTTTATACCTTTTCGTGCCTTTCCCATAACCATATTATCTAAATATTCTATACCTTCAAAAACAATCTTTTTTTCATTCTTTTGTAATCTGCTCCATAAAATTTTAGGCACGTTATTTTTAATAGCTTTATCTACATCAAATTTAGGTTGCCTTTGAAAATCGAAACTATATCCTATACAAGGCGTAGAATGATCTAATTCTAAAGTTAATATTTTTGTATTCCAATTCACATATTCATTATGTATCTCAAAAGGTTCTTTGGGATTTTCTATTATGTTAATCTCATAAGGTAACCAATTTGCAATTACTCTCAATTTATTAACAGTATCCTCTATCCCCTCTGGTCCTATTATTGTAAGAGCTTCTGTTCTCCCACTATTTCCTATAGTTCCAAGTAATCCTGGAAGCCCTACAATATGATCACCATGAATGTGTGTAATGCAAATAATATCTATAGTTTTAAATCCTGCATTTGCCATTCTCATAGATACTTGTGTTCCTTCTCCACAATCAATAAGTATCTTTCTTCCATTATAACTTAATAACACAGCTGATAAAAAACGATTTGGCATAGGCATTCCGCCTCCACATCCCAATAACAGCAAATCAACCATTACTTAATACTCCTTTCTTACAATTATTTGTTGCACTTAGATATTTCTAATCATAATTTAATCTTATTCATCAATAATATACATTTTTCATTATCATTGTAACATAATTCTCTATTTTATAAATTTATTGTAATAACCCCATATTATGTTATAATATTGCAGTAATTTAATTTAGGGGGTTTAATTTCATGGCAAAAACAAAAAATTGGGAATTAACTGTGGATGGTATTGAATATAATGTTGAATTTTACAGAAAAATCTTTTCAAGAGGCTTACGAGTAAATGGACAAGATATTCCGCTTCAAAAATCAAAAACACTGGGTACTACAAGTGAAACACATTTTCTATTAGGTTCAAAAAATGCCATTTTGGTTATTATTGGAAATAAAATTGATGTAGCTCTTGATGGCAAATACATTGATTCCGGCAATGATTATGTGCCAGTTGCCTCTATGCCTAAATGGGCATGGATTTTTATTATATTAAATGGATTAGTAATTATCGGTGGAGGAGCTCTTCCTTTCCTATTAGCATTTTTAGGAGTTACTATATCTATAAGAACTAGTATTTCCGCTAAAATGAAGTTTATTCCAAAACTTTTAATTTGTATTGTTATTACTATAATTAACTATGCACTTATTTTTACTATTATAGAACTAGCAATAGCTGCTAGAGGTGGCAATTTTTAAAATCAACTTTTTATATTTCAGATAATATCATTTATGATTAATACATATGTATTAATCATAAATGATATTAAATTGACTTGTTATAATTAACAAGTCAATTTTTTTAAGAATATTTAAATAAAAAAATAAGTAGTCATATATTTCAGTGTACATTATTTTTACAACACACATATCTTTTGTTTTATTGTGTTGTTCTTCCACTATGCAATAACATTTTACCTATAACCTTTTTAGGTTTTTCATTATTTTTAGTATTCTTTCCTTTTTGTTTCTTTTCTTCTATGAGCTTTTTCATCATTTCTATATTTTTATCGTTCATATTTCTTCCTCCGCTTAAAATTATTTTTTTGATTGTGCCTTATGTAATAGTGCGAAATGATTATATCATGAATTTAAAATGTTTATCTACTTTTCCATAAGTAATTTATTTTTTGCATGTCTTCCTTATTATTAATCATACTAAAATAAATATATTTTGATTGTGCATAATATCTATAAATAAAAGAATTCTGTAATTGTACGTATTGCTGATGTTTATCACGCAATGATATCTGATAGATCACTGAAATAAGGGTCATACATTTGTTACGGTTTGCTCAAAATTCACCATATCACAAATTATGACCCTTATTTCTAATTTAATATATATTTTCAAAGTATAAAATCTATTTCAAACTTGACTATCTATATTTAAAAATTCTTAGCAATTTCTTTTGCTTTACTTATTGAATCTTCTATTATTTTATTTATATCTTCACCTGCAACATCCAATTTTTCTGCTGCAATAGTTTCTACATCTTTAATACCAAAGAAATTAAGCATTGCTCTTAAATATATTCCATCCATTTCATATGGAGTTCCTGAATATGCTCCACCTCTAGCTGCTATATACACAGCTTTTTTGTTTTCTAAGAGCCCTACTGCCCCTTGCTGTGTATATTTAAATGCAATTCCTACTACACTTACATAATCAATATATGCCTTCAATATTGCCGGAACACTTAAATTCCACATTGGTGCTGCAATAATGTATTTATCAGCCTCTGCAAATTGATATGCATATTTTAGTACTGGATGATTTCTACTTTCTTCATTTTTAGGTCCAAATACAACCCCTAAATCTTCTCCTTTTAAAAAGTCTATTTTTTCTTTATATAAATCTAAAGTTATAATCTCATCATTAGGATTGTTTTTCTTGTATTCCTCTATAAAACTATCTGAAACTTTAAAAGTTCTTGATTGTCCTTCTGGTTTTGCGTTTGCTTTAATATATAATATTTTACTCATATTTATCTCTCCTCTTAATATCTCGTGTAGCATATGCTAAACGGATTGATTTTACTTGTTTTATATATACGATACATATATTTTATGTATTTTATAATTAAATTATTTTATCATTATACTGTTTACGCTTTTTTCATCTCTAATACTAAGAAATGAGAATTTTCTTTTGCTTTAATTTTAATATTTTCTTCTACAATCTCTAAAGCATCTTTTTGATTTAATTCTATACCATTTATTATAGAGTTTCCTTCAATTTGAACAAGATAAGCTTGCCTATCTTTTTCTACATTTAAGGATTCTTCATTATTCTTATCTAAATAAATTGCATAAATATTAACATCTTGATGAATCTTAACTGGGGCATTACCTTCAATACTTGAAACCATATGAAGCCATTTATTCTCTCTATCACTCCAATTAAATTTGTTTTCTCCATAGTTTGGCTTATAATCTTTTTTATCTGGATAAATCCATATTTGAAGTGATCTTAAAGTTTCATCACCCAGATTATATTCACTATGATAAACCCCTGTACCAGCACTCATATATTGAACTTCACCTCTAGATAATTCGCCTGTATTACCCATACTATCTTTATGAGTTATCTTTCCATCAATAACGTAACTTACAATCTCCATATCATTATGAGGATGCATAGGAAATCCTGTTTTTCCTTGTATTAAATCATCATTTATAACTCTAAGTTTTCCAAAATTAATATTTGAAGGATTATAATACTCTGAAAATGAAAAATGAAATGAACTTTTTAGCCATCCAAGATCACTTTTCCCCATATTTTTATTATCTATCTTTTTTAACATAATATACACCTTCCTATTTATCACTAATTAGTGATATTCCTTTAAAATTTTTAACGTCTTTAAACGTCCCTAAATTTTTTTAATATTTTTTTTAATTCTAATTTTTCTTCAATTGTTAATATATCAAAAATACTATTTATATTATCAACATGCTTTGGAAAAATCTCATCCATAATCTTTTTGCCTTTATCTGTTATAGATATTAATATTGATCTTTTATCTTCTGGATCTGAATTTTTACTAACAAGTCCGTCCTTCTCTAAATTTTTTATCACTACAGTAACATTTCCTGAAGTTGTTAATATTTTTTCTATTATCTCACATATCTTCAAATCACCCTTACTATAAAGGACTTCCAAAACTGCAAATTGAGAATTAGTTAATCCACCTGCTTTTATTGTTTCATATTCTATTTTGTGAATTTTTTGTTCTGCTCTCGTAAGGACAATTAATGTAGATAAATTTAAATTTGTTTTATAATTGTTATCTTTATCTGATTCATATTTCTTATCCATGAATTAAATTTATCACTAACTAGTGATAATGTCAATATACATTTTTTATAATCTAATTTCTAAAATCATCAATATTTTCTTCAATTATCTTATCTGGATACAATGCATCTACAGAGTCATCTTCTATTAATTTATAATATCTAGTTGAATAGCTCACATTAAATTTACTATTTGGCAAATTAAATCTTAATATTTCTCCATAACAATTTGGTTTCCCACCTGTTGGTTCACCAATAAGTATTGCATTACATTGATTTTTTAATTCATATGCATTTAAAAGTCCTGAGGAAAATGTCTCTCTTCCTATAATTACATTTAAGTTTCCTTTTTCACTAATATCCTTATTGTTTTTTAAATATTCTATTAGAGGCTTTAATAATAATGAGTCTCCACCAAGATTATTTCTTAAATCTATTGTTACTTTGCTTATATTATTCTTTTCTATGTAATTTATTGTACTCCTTATTTTATCTTTTAAAGGAATCCCATTTTCTCTACAGCTATTATATTTTATATATAATGATTTATCTTTATCTATATATTTAAACCAATAATTTTCCTTAGATTTTTCTCCATATATTGGCACATTCATATTATCTATGTAATTTAGTTCATTTAACTTTACAGTTTCTACTTCTATTATCTCATTTTCTACTGTAATTTTTATCTTATTTTTATCATCACATATTAATAGTCCATATAAAACATCTGCAGCTTGCAAATATTTTACACATTGTGCTTTAAGAAAATATTTGTTTTCATGAGAAATTATTTTAGCTAACTCCCTAGTTACATCTTCTATTAATAAATCTTCAATTGCAGTTACTTTTTTATATAATAAATTTTCATAACCTTTACTAACAGCAGTAATATATATACCATCAGAAAAGCAATAAAATCGTAGTGGCATATATCTTTCAACTGGAAAGTATATAGATGTATGAGCGTCTTTTACCATAGCCACAAGTCTACTAAGTTCTACTTTCATTTCATCATAATCTAAGTTATTAACACTTAACTTTAATTCTAAAACTTTCTTTTCGAATTCTTTTTGATCTACATTGAAAAATAAATTTTTATGCTTTGTTATTAATGATTTTTTTAAATAATCTATATCTTCCGTCCATCTTTCTTCCCAATTCTTATTCATAATTGTTCCTTTCTTTTTTTAAGGCACATGAAAATAAATAACAAGTCCAAAATAGGCTGACAAATGGGCTTGTTATTTTTTTGATTGTGCCTAATTAGATATAAAAAACACCTAAGCTTTTAAACTTAAGTGTTTTGATAATACTAAATATTATGCTTCTACTTTCCATAATCCATGCAAATTACAATATTCATAAACTACTGCATTTCCCTTATCTACAAAAACTGCTTGTGGTTTTTCTCCTGGTGACAATGAAACTCTTTCTGTTCCTTTATCTGAAACCACTGCAATCCATTCTATATAATGTTCTTCTGTCATTGGATGTTCGACAGATCCTACTGTTACATATATCTTTCCATCTTTTCTTTCTACAACTGGAACATGTTTTTCTTGTGCTGCATCTGTAGAGTTAGCTTCAAGCTTAGTCATGTTTTTGCCACAACAGACTAATTGGCCTCCTCCATTTTTAATAAGACCTACAATATTTCCACATAATTCACAACGATAAAATGCTACCATAATATAACCACCTTTCTCTATAATATATACATTATAGCATATATTTTATTAAATTTATCACATTAACTGTAATCATTTACTTTTATTTTTCATACTTCTTGACATAATATATATTTTTAGGTAATTTACTGTTATTTTCATATTTATAATTCTTAGAATTTATTTACACATATAATAAACATTTTTTGATAAACTAGTTCTAAATCCTAATATTGTACATATAAATAAATTTATGGTATAGTTTTAAATGTTATTGGGTAAATATCAAGTTATTTTAAGGGGGAAATTTTTATGATTAATAGATCTGAATTAAAAAGCCATGCCAAAGATGAATTAAGAGGAAAATGGGGACTAGCTGTAGGTGGATTTTTTCTTGCAACGCTTATACTTGAAGTAGTTGGACAAGGGCTTAACATTATATCTGGTAAATCTTTACCACTAATATTAATCTCATTTTTAGCTACAACAATTATTACTGCTGTAATGAGCGTTGGAATGTGTAGATTTGCATTGAACTATGCAACTAATGGTGGAACTCCAGCTATAGAAGATCTCTTTTCTGGATTTAAAGTTATACTAAAAGCATTAGGGGTTTATTTTCTAGTGTTAATAATTATAGTTATAGGATTCATTTTATTAATAGTACCAGGTATTATACTTTCATTTATGTTTTCACAAGTATTTTATATTTTAGCTGATGATAACAGTAAATCAATTATTGATTGTTTAAAGGAAAGTGCAGCTATGATGAAAGGATACAAATTTAATTACTTTGTACTTTCATTAAGTTTCCTAGGATGGCTTATACTAGGTATTATTCCATTATTCATTGGATTACTATGGGTAATTCCTTACATGAACGTAACAATGGCATCTTTTTACTTAAATATTAAGAATAATTACTATGCTGTTACTGAAAACACTAATTCAGAATTTTAGATTAAATAATTAAAGATTTTTAAAGAGACTTAATCATGGTTACCCAACATGATTAAGTCTCTTTTTACTCCTCTCATGTGTCGAACCAATTCTTACTTTTTAGCTCTCTAAGCAATTCATCTACAATATATTCCGAGCTTTCTACCTATAGCCTTTTAAAAATATTTATAGGTTATAAGGCTTCTCCAGCTTTAAGTGTAAAGTAAAATGAACTACCTTTGCCTACAGTACTATCTACCCATATTTCTTCACCATGTGCTTTTACAATTTCTTTGCATATAGCAAGCCCGAGCCCCGCGCTTCCAGTTGAATCTCCATTCTTATCTTTTATTTGTATAAACTTTTCAAATATTAACTTTTGATATTTTTCTTCAATGCCTTCTCCATTATCACAAACAGATACTAGTATTGTATTGTTTACTTCTCTTGCTTTTATTTCTATAATTCCTGTACCATCGGTTTTAGTATATCTTAAAGAATTTCCAAGTAAATTTGCTATTACCCACGATATTTTATTCATGTCTCCTTTTGCTTTTCTTACTATCCCATTAGTATCAATACTTAATTCTATATTCTTCTCTTCAAGTTGAATTTTAAATGCTCTTTTAACTGCATATATAACCTCATTTATATCTATATCTCTTATCTCCATCTCAATCTTCCCAGATTTCATCTTGGATAAATCCAGTAACTCACCAACCAAATCATCTAATTTATCACTGTCTTCTTTTATTATTGTTAATAATTCTATTTCATCATCACTAATATGTGACTTTTTATCTAGAAGTAATCCAACTGCCATACAAATTGATGTTAAAGGAGTTCTAAATTCATGTGATACATTGGATATAAAATCTGTTTTCATGTCATCTAGTTCTTTAAATTTAGTTATATCTTGCATAATAGTAACAGTTCCTAAATTCTCACTATGCTTAAACCAAATAGGATTTGTTGTTATTCTATAATATGTTTTATCTTCAGTATCTCCAATTTCTATATCTTCAAATGGTTTATACGCTTCAATGGAATTACGTGCCTTTTGTATCATATTAAATATATTTTCTTCTTTAATTCCTTCTAAAAATTGCCTATTAATTACCCTTTTTTCTTTTATATCAAATACTCTTTCAGCACATTTATTTAACATTATTATTTTATTTTCATAATCAGTAACTATTATTGGTGACTTAATGCTTTCCATTATTGCTTCTGTTCTTTGCTTTTCCATTAATATCTTATTTAGATTTAATCTATCATATTCTTTCAATTTCTCTACCATGCTGTTAAAGCAATCTAATATAAAATTAATTTCCTTTCCTCTTTTTAATGGAATTTTATATTCATAATTTCCTTCTGATACTTTATTAATTCCAATTGCTAAGTCCTCAATTGGATGTATAATTTTTTTAAGTAAATAGCTTATTATAGAAATACCTATTATAAGTACAACTCCAGCAATACCAAGTGTACAGTATCTAGCCGTAATTACTAATTTTTTTGATTTTTCCTTCATATTAATCATTGACTTCTGATTAATATCTAAAAGAGTATTGCAGTTTTCTTTTACATCTTTAAATAGTGGAAAAACAGTACTATAATAATATTTACTTCCTTCATTATCTCCTTGATTTTTTTTAATACTTATTAATACTTTTATATTATCTGTATAATCAGTATAATTTTTTTCAATTAAATCTATAGCTTCGTGTTCTCCTTCTTCTGTAATATTATTTTTAGCCTTCCCTAACCATGCTAAAAAATTAGTATGATTTAATTCATACTCAGGTGAAATTTCTAAATTATTCTCAAATATAAAAGAAAGTTCTAAACTGTCCTGTCTTTCTAATGAATCATTCATATTTTGTGCATAAACTACGCTATCATAATTAGCATGCATTATTGAATCTATGGATTCTTGTAATTTATCAAAAAAATTAATTGATACAAAACTATTGCCTATAATTAATGATATAAATACTATTATGATTAGAAGAATCTTTAATTTTATGCTCTTTATCATATTTATCCCCCCCTATAACATACTATTTAAATTATATTATACCTTATAGCAAGTTATCTAATGTCCATAATACTTTATTAATTTATAATCCATGCTTTTATTGACTGTTATCTTAAATCTCCTTCCTAATACGTATGTTTTTGTTAATATAATCTACTTTACTCAAAGTATTTATTATTGATAAAAAAATTAATCTAAAGTACTATAAAACTATTAAGAATATTATCGGAGGATTTGTTATGAAAACTGCATTAATAGTTGATGATACAAAGAATATTAGAATTCTGTTATCTCATTGTTTAAAAGATTCAGGATTTGAAGTGCATTGTGCTAGTAATGGCAGTGAAGCACTAGAATTAATATCTATTATAGATTTTGACATTGCCTTTATTGATATTAAAATGCCAATAATGAGTGGTACTGCTCTTCTTGAACAAATTAGAAAAGATGGTTATAAATTTAATATAATAATAATGACTGCCTTTGCAACAATAAAAAATGCAGTCACAACTACTAAACTTGGTGCACTAGCTTATCTTCAAAAACCATTTACTTCTACTACAATACATAAAATACTAGATGAGATATTTCCTGATTATAATAAACAAGCTCTTCCTGAAACATTAAACGATAAATCATCTAAAGAATATATAGATTTATCAAATAACATTGTTCCCAAAGATCCTCTAGTTTATAGGAACTTTGGCGATTTGCTAATATCAAAAGGTGAAATTGAAAAAGGAACTTTATTTATACAGTTCTCTGAAGAATTAAAAAATTTGAAATAAGGCATGTGATTATATGGACATTGAAGAAAAACAAAGAATTACTCCTGAAGAAGCATTAAAAGAATATAAAAAACAAGCTAAAGGATCACTTAAAATATTCTTAGGATATGCTCCAGGCGTAGGTAAGACTTTTACTATGTTAACTGAGGCTAATAGACGGTTTGAGCGAGGAAAAGATGTCGTTATAGGATATTTTGAAAGTCATGAAAGGGAAAATACTATTAAGCAACTTAATAACTTACCTATGGTTCCCTTAAAAGAAATAACCTATAATTCAATTCCATTAAAAGAAATGGATGTAGACGCTATAATACAAAGGAAACCTGAGTTAGTATTAGTTGATGAATTAGCTCATACTAATGTACCTGGTTCTAAAAATAAGAAACGCTATGAAGATGTATTGGAAATAATAAATGCTGGCATTAATGTTTATTCAACCGTTAATCTTCAACATCTAGAAAGTCTTAACGACATTGTAAAACAAATAACAGGTATAGGTGTTAACGAAACTATTCCAGATAACATTATTGCTGAGGCTGAGGTAGTTGTTATAGACATGCCCCCAGAAGCTCTACGAAAAAGATTGCAAAGAGGTAATATCTATAAACCTTATCTAATAGAATCAGCCCTTAAAAACTTTTTTAGAGCTGGTAACCTTAGTGCTCTTAGAGAATTAACCTTAAGGCAAATTGCTGATGAAGTTGATGAAGATTTAGAGGAATATAAAAATAAACATGATATTCATGATAACTGGTATACCTCGGAGAAAATTATGGTATCAATTTCCTCTAACCCAAAATCTAAACGCTTAATACGATTTGGTGCTAGATTAGCTAAAACGTATAAATGTCCTTGGTATGTTGTTTATGTTAAATGTACTCATTTCATGTCTCCTAAAGAAACACCTGAAATAATTAAGGGGCTTAATAGTAATATAGAATTATCTGAAAAGCTTAATGGTACAGTTATAGAATTAGAAGGAACTTCAGTTTCTAAAGCCTTATTAAAATTTGCCCATGAAAAGCATATAACAAAGCTTGTTATAGGACATCCAAAACGTACTCGTCTTCAAAGACTTTTTAGAGGATCTACAACTAATAAATTTATAGAACAATCTACGGATATTCAGATAATTGTAGTTCCTTATGATTCACTCTAGCAAATCGAGAATTATTTGATTTTAATATTATCATCAACTTTATTAGCAGCTTTTTGATTTATTTCTAAATTAGCTGCTTCTTCTTTTTTTACATTTTCTGATTTTTTAGAACTTATTTTATTTACATCTTTATTTTCTTCTCCATATGTTTCTTCTAATCATCTCATTATCTCGCTATGGAACTTATTTATATATACTCACATTGCCTTTAATATTTTAATCTTTAGCATGTTCTTTTTCCTAGTATATTTATATTCAATCTAGAAGACTATAAAGTTAAATGTATTAAATATAATCAATTCAGTTTTTATTGAAGATTGGTATTAAAATTTTCACAATAAAGATGAAAGTACGTACCAATTTGACTTTGATGTTTTAGATATGCTTAAATGTTTATGTAGAGCTTTACAATAACAAAATGGAGGATTATAAATATGAAGAATTTTGAAGCATGGTTAGAAAATTTTTTAATGCCCTTTGTAACTAAATTCACTACTATCCCAATTGTGTCTGCTATCAAAGATGGTATGATTGCATCTATGCCATTTTTAGTAGTCGGGTCTATTGGAATAATTATTAAAAGTTTACCTATTCCAGGTTGGTCAGATATTTTAGCAACTAAGTTTGCAGGAACAACCTTATCTGGTGCATTGACAGTATGGTCAAATGTAACTTTTGATTTATTTACATTACTTACAATTATTTGTATTGCATATTATTATGCTGCTAAATTAAATGTTGATGAATTAACGGCTTCCGTGCTAGCAGTCGTTGGATTTGCTATGGTTACACCTTTAACAGTAGTTATTGACAAAACTTCAATAGCTGCAATGCCATTACAATGGCTAGGATCACAAGGATTATTTGGTGGAATGATTATGGTATTTATCTCTGTTAAAGTCTATGCATTCTGTATAAATAGGAATATTGTGATTAAAATGCCAGAAGGAGTCCCACCAAATGTAGTAAGAGCATTTGCTGCTATGATTCCGATTTTCTTTGTAATGGTAATAGGATTTGTACTTCGCTTTGGCGTAATTCTTTTAGGCTTCGAATCCTTCCATATAATGGTCCAAAAATTAATAGCTGCGCCGCTAAATGGATTTGGTGGAAGTATATTTGGAGCTTTAATAGGAGTTTTCTTAATATCTTTATTATGGTCATTTGGTATTCATGGTGCTGCAATTGTAACTGGTGTTATGAATCCCATATGGATGTCTCTGCAAGCTGAAAATTTAACTAATTTTGATGCAGGGTTACCAGTGCATAATATTGTTACTCATACATTTATTGATTTTGCTAAGCTTGGAGGAGCTGGATTTACTTTACCATTAATATTAATGTTTGTTTTCCTTGCAAAGTCGGAACAATTAAAAAAATTAGGAAAAGTAGCATTTATCCCAGGACTATTTAATATTAATGAACCAATTATATTTGGAGCACCAATTGTAATGAATCCAATCTTAATTATTCCATTTACAATTACTCCAATAGTAGTTGTGCTTATAACTTATTATTCAATGTATTTTGGTATAGTTCCATATCCAACTGGAGTAACACTACCATGGGCAATGCCTGGTATTTTAGCTGGATATTTAATCACTAATAGCTTAGCTGGAGCGATACTACAAATTGTATTAGTCATTATTGGTTGGGTTATCTACTTTCCATTCTTTAAAATGTATGATACTAAGTTACACAAAGAGGAATTAGCATATTTAGAAAACAAACAAAAAGCTTAAACAGATCTAAGAAAGGAGTCATATATGATAAAAAAGTATTTTAACGCAAAAATCTTTGAATTTATCTTATTATATATAATTGTATTCCTAGCTATGTCTATGTATTTTAATTATAGACTAGGAAATTTTCGAGATATTGCAGTTAATGCAGATCAATATACAACATACGCTTTAGGATTATTTGCGATTTATATTTACTTATGCATAATTAATCGTAAGACAATTCTTCAGTATCAAAAGATTACAGGAAAAGTTATGTATAATGAATTGAAAATAGGTAATAAAATACAGAAATTAATTCATAGATATCTTGCCATTTTTTTATTCATTGTGATGACTATGGTAGAACTAAATTTTAGAGGAGTATCCTATTTAATTTGGTTTTATACATTATTAATAATACAAACAATTTTATTATTAATAGCTATTAGATTTTCAATAAAGGTTTTAAGAAATATTGTTTAGATAAACATTTTCAATAATATATCAAAGGAGAGATAACTTATGGTAAGAATTGGATTATTTTGTGCATCTGGAATGTCTACAAGCATTTTAGTAAATAAAATTAAAGCAATAGCGGAAAAGAAAAATATTGAAATAGATATTAACGCTTTTCCAGAATCAGAGATGGTAAAAGTATTAGATCAAATAGATGTTGCATTATTAGGGCCACAAGTTCGATTTTTTCTTGATAAAGCAAAACAAATTTGTGAACCAAAAAATATAAAGGTTTCTGTAATAAATATGAAAGACTATGGAATGATGGATGGTGAAAAGATTTTAGATACTGCATTAGAATTATTTGAAAAATAAATTCACTTTTATATTACTAAATGAAAAGGAGTTATTATGGAACAATTAGAACTTACATGTTTTCAGATTATATCATGTGTTGGAACCGCAAGGTCATTATATATTGAAGCAATTAAAGAAATGAAACGAGGTAATATTGAAAAATCTGAGCAATGCATTAAAGAAGGAATAGTGCATTTTGCAGAGGGACATAAAGCTCATGCAAGCATGATTCAAGAAGAAGCAGAAGGAAAAACTATAAGTACATCATTGCTACTTATGCATGCAGAAGATCAATTAATGAGCGCTGAAGGATTTAAAATAGTTGCTTTAGAATTTATTGACTTGTATAAAACCTTAGCTGATCAAAAAGTAATAAGTTTTAAATAATTATAAAAAGACAAGCACTTGATTGAAAAAGAAAATATATTTAAGATAGAATTATGGGTTTAAGTCATGCTCTTTAAATTACTTTAGCTAATATTATTTTGAATAATTAATATTTAAAGAACATTGACTTTCATCTGAAGGTATTTATACTAATAAACCACTTACTTTAGTAGTTTATTAGCTCTAATATCTGATAATTAATTTAAATTAGGAAAATAAGGAGATTAAAATGGAAGCTACTATTATAACAAATGTAACATCGTTTATAGTTAACCCCAAGCGACATAATTTAATTGTAGTAAAAGTTGAAACTAATAGAGGCATTTATGGTTATGGATGTGCAACATTTCAACAAAGACCCCTAGCTGTTAAAGCTATGATTGATGAATATATAACCCCATTAATACTAAATAGAGATGCAAATAATATAGAAGATTTATGGAATATGATGATGGTGAATTCATATTGGAGAAATGGTCCAGTTATTAATAATGCTGTTTCCGGAATTGATATGGCATTATGGGACATTAAGGCCAAGCTGGCTAATATGCCATTATATCAGTTATTTGGTGGTAGATCTAAAGATGCAATTGCAGCCTATATGCATGCTGATGGATTAAGTGTTGAAGAGGTATTTGAAAGTGTAGACGGTCTTATAGAAAAGGGATATAGATATATAAGATGTCAGCTTGGCAAATATGGTGGTAAAAATCACAAAATGCATTTACCTAACGAGTCTACGGATGGAGACTACTACGATCCTCAACAATATATGAGAAGTATTGTTGACTTATTTGGAAAACTAAGAGAACGATATGGATACGAAATTAATTTTCTACACGATGTTCATGAAAGGTTATCTCCAAATCAAGCAATACAGCTTGCAAAAGATTTGGAGCCATATAAATTATTCTTTTTGGAGGATGTTCTACCTCCTGATCAAACAGAATGGCTATCTCAACTTAGAAATCAATGTGCAACTCCAATCGCAATCGGAGAACTTTTTAATAATCCCCTAGAATGGAAAAATTTAATTATTAATAGGCATATTGATTACTTAAGATGCCATGTATCGCAAATCGGAGGAATAACTCCTGCTTTAAAATTAGCTGCTTTTTGCAATACTTTTGGAATTGATGTGGTTTGGCACGGACCTTCTGATATGTCGCCAATAGGTGTTGCAGTTAATACACACTTAAATATGTTTATGAGAAATGCTGCAATTCAAGAGTTTGAGGAATTAGATGAAACAACAAGAGAAATATTTCCAAATGCAGTAGAAGTTATAAATGGATATATTTATCCTATTAACAAAGTTGGAATTGGCGTAGAGTTTAATGAAGAAATGTCAAAAAATTATCCTGTTCAATACAGAGTGCATGAATGGACTCAAGCAAGAATACCAAATGGAACAATTCACACTCCTTAAATATTATAATAATATTCATATATTGAACTATAGAAGAACTAGAATCAATTTTATTGACCTAGTTCTTTTATATTATAAAAAGTGTAAATAAATAGTATAATTTTTGATTTAATATAGAGATTTATTGAAGGAAAAATAGTAATGTTAGATATAATTACTATAGAAGATGCAATAGTCCTATTTATATTTATCAAATTGTCGATATTTATGCATATCTGAATTGTAATCATTTATATAACAACAGGAATAATCTAAATTAAGAGATTCTGTAATTTCAAACACTATTCCATTTTTTAAATAACCACGATTTTTTATCTTTGTTACCGCAGTACCTTTTTTACAATCTAATAATTCTGCATCCTCCTTTGAAATATTAATTGACCTATACTCTGTAATAAAATGAGAAATTTTGTAGTTACAAGACTGTACATAATCATGAATTGACTTTTCAACTGTTTTAGCAGTTAATTTTGGAAATAATTCTTTAGGCATTAATGAAGTTTCAATTTGAACTTTTTGACTATCTGCTATACGAATTCTTTTAAACCCCCAAAGTTTTGACATATATTCTATATTAAACATTTCTGCAAGTTCATGGTCTGCAATTGTTTCTTTAAAATATAGTACTTTGGAATTAATATCACTAAACTTTTTTTGTGTTAACGAATTATATATTAAAGCATTATAGTGGATAGAATCACTTATAAATATTCCTGATCCTTGAATTTTGTATATATAACCAATGCTTTCTAATTTTTTTAATGCCTCTCTTACGGTATGCCTTGATACACTATACTTTTCTGCCAATTCACGTTCAGTCAATATTTTTTCGCCAGGTGTATATTTTTTTTGAGTGATTTTATTCATTATATCATCTACTATAAAATCAATTTTTTTCACCATACTACCTACTTTCATTAGCATTAGCTTTTTCCTTCTTACAGAGTCTTCAAGTCTTATTCTCATTATATCCTTATCTAAAGCTCCGAAATACTTTCTTAAATAATTAAATAAATTTTTATGTTGTAATTACAATTGATATTGTTCACAATTATTAAAGAATTCATATAAATCTTTTATACTATGATTATTGAAACATCCCTTAAAGCCTCTTTCATCATCAATAGTATTTTTCTTTAGAATACTATGAAACTCCAATAATACCATTTTTGAAATTGTTTCTCCTAATGTATCTGCTACAAAGTCAAAATTTTCCTACAACTCTGCACTACCCATAAATTAATTTATGACAATTAAATAAGAGTATGAAATAATATCTTATACGTCCCTACAATCATATGAGAAAATTTATATGCCATTATCCTCCTCGTGATAAAATCTCTCACCAGTAGTAGGGTTATAGTAAACTCTGAGTTTTTTATTAGTGCTTGGGTCTATGGTTACTTCTTCAGTCCTCTTAAACCCATTTGGGATATTAGAACCATGATTTTTTCTATATCTCTTATCCCAAAATATTAAGGAAATAACTGCAAAGATTAAAATTCCTGCTTCAACCAAAGCATAAATACTAAATATTTTGTGCATGTTAATTATTCCTTCTCAATTACAACTGCTGTGCCAAATGCTAATACTTCACTCATATTCTGGCCAATCTCGCTTGAGTCAAATCTCATCATTACCACCGCATTTGCTCCCATTGCAGTTGCATTTTTAACTAGTCGGTCAATCGCTTGTTTACGTGCATCCTCAAGCATTGCTGTGTACTCATGAATTTCTCCACCTACTAGACTTCTTAGCCCAGCCATTATGTTTCCACCTAATCCACGACTTCTTACAATTAATCCAAAAACCTGACCTTTTACTTCTATTACCTTGTACCCTGTAATATTTTCAGTTGTAACAATTATCATTGAATTTTCCTCCTTTTGAATCACATTAAATTACAATTGTTCATTTGTTTAATTATATACTACATGACCACAAATATTCAAATACTTAGCATAACTATATATAAATTGCTTCTCTAAGTCTAAAGTCCTTTAATTTTGTGTCAGAATGACATGTATGAGATTGATTGACTATAATATTACCTCAGTAACTCTTTATATAGTCTTATTATAGCCTTGTATACAACAAATAATAAATTTGTATAACAGTAGTTCCAGAATCCAAGATAACAACACCCTTTTCTGGTATCATTTCACTATTTAACCTCTAGCCCTCCACAAAGAGCATCCATCAAGTGTGCATCCATTTCGATTTTCCATATTCCCCCCGTTTTGTTAAGTGTGATTTTCAAGTCAGTTGTAACCATTTTACTATTAGCATTTTTGATTGCTTCAATGAGCGGATTATCTGAATCTTTATAACGTAATATACCCTTATATACATTTGATAAATCCCGATTGGTAATTTTTATTTTAACTGTTGCTAAATCTTCATTTTCATTTACTTCACCTATTTCATAAGAAAGATTGGCAAAAACACTCTCTATAAATTTTTTTCCTTCTCCATCTAAATTATTGCCAAAAAGCTTATTATCCTTATATATGAAAATACCATCTTTTCGCTCATTATATTGAATAAATTGATTAAAGCCACTTGAATTTGCATTTTTCAGTGCTTCAAAAGCAATTTCTATGGTTTGCTTAGGGGATGTGGTTGATGACAAATTGATTGTTTCATTACTAACATCTGATGAATTTCCACAAGCGGATAATGACATTATAAATACAAAAGTA
This sequence comes from Clostridium gelidum, assembly GCF_019977655.1. Classification (NCBI taxonomy): domain Bacteria; kingdom Bacillati; phylum Bacillota; class Clostridia; order Eubacteriales; family Clostridiaceae; genus Clostridium; species Clostridium gelidum. The sequence continues at coordinate 2,621,437 of NZ_AP024849.1, read as the reverse complement.
ATTAATAAAAGAAAAAATTTTGTTTTCACTTTAACGGCCTCCTAAAAATGTTTTTGCTAAAAAAGCAAGGCTAAAAATGAACAGAACTGCAACAATAGAAATACCCGCAATAAATAAAAGTATGGTAACCATTCTTCTTAATATACAATTATCACTATTTTGTTTAGAATCAATTTCAATTGGCTCAATTATCGGCTCCACACCTTTTAATAAATAGTCAGTACTCACATTATAAACTTCGCTTAATTTAACAATATTATTAATATCTGGATTTCCTTGGTCACTTTCCCATTTTGATATTGCCTGTCTTGTTACTCCTAACTTTTCTGCTAACTGTTCTTGCGAATAGCTTCCTTGTTTTCTTAATTTCTGTAATCTTTCAGATATACCCATTAACTCGCCACCTCTCTTATTCAATTATATAGACAATTAGAGGTTGCAGTCTACCAAAAAATGCCGAAAATTTGTCAACGATGCGTTGCTATTCGTTTTTCTTTTTAATATATACGTATAATTAATGTATTTATTTAGGATTGGATTCTTTCCGTAATTACATTTAAGAATTCCAAAACAAAACATGTGTAGAAATGAAAATAGTAAATGCTAATAATGAATATCCAATTTGATAATTTGGCAATTAAAGACGGTGACTGTAATATTCTTGCTGTCCTGGCAAATGATACAGATGAGATTTTAGTTAATATGCTAGTCTAGCTAAATATCACTAAAAGATAATTTTTAATGTCCCCTTTATATTTATACTGACATAGAAATAATTATTCTAAACTTAATACATAAGAAAACCATCGACTCTCTGCCGATGGTTTAATAGTGGAAGCGAATAGCTCATAACTCATATTTTATTATCTAATTTTAGTAAAACTCGCATTTATTTATGATACGCTTCACTATTTTAATATTAAAAGTATAGTGCAGAAACTGCAATATACTTTGCTTTCTGTTGCAACCTTTTTGAATCTTTTTCACTCAAATCAGATTTTTTATATTGTGTAGATGTTACATCCTTATTAATTACTTTTCATATTTTTCATATCATCAACTGCTAAATTTAGGCTAAGCACATTAATCTTTTCTTCCCCAAACAATCCCAACCATTTTCCCTTCGTATTTTTATCAATTAACCTATCCAAATCATCTTTTGAAATTCCAGTTGCCTTTGATATTCTATCTACTTGTATCTTAGCCCCCTTTGGAGTTATATCTGGATCAAGTCCTGAACCTGACTGTGATATAAGTTCTGATGATATATCTTCTTTAGATAAAGTTGGATTTTTATCTAAAAATGCTTTAATATCTCCTTCAACTCTTTGTTTTAAAACATCACTTGTTGGTCCTAAATTATCCGAACCTGATGTTGCATCAATTTCTTTTCCATCAGTTGAAGTATTGTAATTTACAGCTGATATTCTACCCACAAAATGACTATCATCATTATATTGTTGTCCAATAAGTTTTGAACCTACTTCTTTTCCATTATGAGTTATTACGCTTCCATTTGCTTGGCTTGGAAATAACACTTGTCCAATTCCCGTAATAAGTAGTGGATAAGCTAGACCACAAATCACTATTAATACTAAAGTTAATCTTATTGCTTTTTTTAATTCATTCATAATCTGTTCCTCCTACATACCTAATAAGGCTAATAATGGTGTTATTATTATATCTATTATCTTAATACCAATGAACGGCACTAGCACTCCACCAAGACCATATATACTTAAATTCCTCTTTAATATTTTTTCTGGTTTCATAGGGACATACTTAACACCCTTTAATGCTATTGGAATTAAAAGTGGAATTATTATTGCATTAAATATTAATGCTGATATTATTGCTGATTTTGAGCTAGATAATCTCATAACATTTAATATTTGCATTTGTGGAATTGCTATCATAAACATAGCAGGTATTATAGCGAAATATTTAGCTACATCATTAGCAATTGAAAAAGTTGTAAGAGCACCTCTAGTTATTAAAAGTTGTTTACCTATTCCAACTACATCTAATATCTTAGTTGGATCTGAATCTAAATCAACCATATTTGCAGCTTCCTTTGCTGCTATAGTTCCTGAATTCATTGCAATTCCAACATTTGCTTGTGCAAGTGCTGGAGCATCATTTGTTCCATCACCAGTCATTGCAACAATTTTGCCCAGATCTTGTTCTTTCTTAATTGCTTCAATCTTATCTTCTGGTGTACATTCCGCTATATATTCATCTACCCCAGCTTCACTAGCAATTGTAGCTGCTGTTAATGGATTATCGCCTGTACACATTATAGTTTTTATTCCCATTTCTCTAAGTTTAACAAATCTTTCTGCAAGTCCTGGTTTTACTGTATCTTTTAAATAGATTACTCCATAAATTTTATCATCTTTAGCTACGACTAGCGGAGTTCCACCTAATTTAGATATCCCATCTACTTTTTCTTTTAAATCATTAGGAATACTACCACCATTATTTTTGACAAATTCTATAATTGCTGAATTAGCACCTTTTCTAATCTTCTCTCCATTTTTAAGATTCACTCCACTACTTTTTGTTTGAGCTGTGAATTCTAGAAACTCATCCTCTGCATATTCTTTTTCATCTATTTGAAAGCCTAGCTTTTGTCCAAGATCTATTGTTGATTTTCCTTCTGGAGTTGTATCTTTAATAGATGTTATAAGGGAATATTTTATCATTTCATCCTTTAATATGCCTTCAACTGGTATAAAATCAGCTGCGAGTCTATTACCAAATGTAATAGTTCCAGTCTTATCTAATATCATTACATCAACATCACCGCAAGCCTCTACTGCTTTACCGCTCATTGCTATAACATTAAATCTTGTAACTCTATCCATACCTGCTATTCCTATTGAAGATAATAATCCTCCTATTGTAGTAGGTATTAAACAAACCAATAACGCAACTAAGGTTGAAACTTCAAGTTTTACGCCTACAAAATTTGCTATTGGATATAAGGATATAATTACTACTAAAAATATTACTGTAAGAGCTATAAGCAAGGTTGAAAGTGCTATTTCATTTGGAGTTTTCTTCCTTGAAGCACCTTCAACAAGTGAAATCATCTTATCCAAAAATGACTCTCCTGGTTCTGATGTTATTTCTACCTTAATCCAATCCGATACTACTGTAGTACCTCCAGTAACACATGAAAAATCCCCACCCGATTCTTTAATAACTGGTGCTGATTCACCAGTTATTGCTGACTCATTGACTGATGCGAGTCCTTCAATAACTTCACCATCATTAGGTATCATGTCCCCTGCTTCAACTAAAACTAAACTTCCTTTTCTAAGTTCAGATGCACTTACTATAGTGTAGCTCCCATCCGGCTTTAAAAGCTTTGCCTTTGTATCCTTTTTAGTTGACTTCAAAGTATCAGCTTGTGCTTTACCTCTACCTTCAGCAATAGCTTCTGCAAAATTAGCAAACACTATTGTTGCAAATAGAATTACTGTAACTATACCATTATATATTCTTCCATTTTCCCCTACTATTTGAGGAAAGAATGTTAAAATTGCTGTAATTATCATACCTATATATGCTACAAACATTACTGGATTCTTAATCATATCCTTTGGATTTAACTTTTTAAAAGAATCTCTTATAGCACTTTTAAGCATTTTATTTGTAATAAAAGTCTTTTTACTGCTTTTCATTTTTTACTCCTCCAATCAAGATATTGTCAAGAACTCTGCACCAGGTCCAAGTACTAGTACTGGTAAAAATGTTAATGCTCCAATTATTAGAATTACTGCTATTAACACTCCTACAAATAAAGACGTATCTGTTCTAAATGATACTGCACCTTCCGCCACTAATCTCTTCTCTTTCATTGATGCTGCTAAAGCTAATAACAATATCATAGACACATATCTACCTAAAAACATTACTATACCAGTTGATACATTCCAAAATACTGTTGTATCTGCTAGCCCTTCAAATCCTGATCCATTGTTTGCTGCAGAAGTAGTAAATTGATATAGAATCTGCGATAATCCATGATATCCACTTAAGGATGCTTGTCCTGTTGCTGCTGCTAATGCCGTTGGAAGTAGTATTAATATTGGATGGATTAAAATTACAGCTGCCATTATTTTCATTTCTTTTCCTTCTATTTTTCTTCTCAAAAACTCTGGAGTTCTACCTACCATGAGTCCACAAATGAATACTGCTAACATTGCATATATAATCAAATTCATGAAACCTACACCTTTTCCACCAAAAACCACATTAAGCATCATGTTCCACATAGTAATTGCTCCACCTATTGGTGTTAATGAATCATGCATGTTGTTTACAGATCCTGTTGTAAATGCTGTAGTAACCACTGAAAATAAAGATGAATCAAACATTCCAAATCGTACTTCTTTACCTTCCATGTTTCCTAAAATATTAGTTATCCCAATCTTATTCATAACAGGGTTACCTAACGCTTCAAAATGATACATTATTGGAATAACTGCCAAGAATAAAATTAATGCTGCTGAAAATAATGCAACACCTTGCTTTTTGTTTTTAGTTGCTTTTCCAAATACATAAAAGTATGCACCTGGAGTAAACATCATTAGTAAAATTTCTAATATATTAGTAAATGGAGTTGGATTTTCAAATGGATGTGCTGAATTAGCACCAAAGAAGCCACCACCATTTGTTCCTAAATGTTTAATACTTTCTAATGCTGCAACTGGTCCATACGCTAAAGTTTGTGTACCACCCTCCAAAGTTTGTACAATTTTATGAGCTTGAAAAGTTTGTGGCACTCCTTGCCATATCATAATTATTGATACAATTATTGATACAGGTAACAATAATCTAGTTATTATTCTTATTAAATCCTTATAAAAATTACCGAGCTCATGGCCTGTAATTCCTTTAATAAATGCCCCACTTGCAGCAAATCCTGTTGCAGCAGATGTAAACATCATAAATATAATTACAATCATTTGAGAAAGATTAGTTAGATTGACTTCCCCCGTATAGTCTTGTAAATTAGTATTAGTCATAAAGCTTATAGCTGTATTAAATGCTGTATGATAATTCATATTAAGACTAGGATTTGTTGCTCCTACTATAAATTGTTGAACCATAAGTAATATAAAAATTACAACTATCATTACAATATTAGTTGTAAGTAATGCCTTTATATACTCTTTCCAATTCATTTCTTTGTCTTCTATCCCTGCTACTTTGTATATAGCATTATCCACTTTGTCCATAACCGGGTCTACAAATGACTTTGTTTTAAATAAAATATTGTACATGTATTTACCAACATAAATTGATATTAATACAAATAATCCTATGATTATAACTAAAGATAGCCATTTCATATAATCACCCCTAAACTTAAAATTTAACTACGAACTGAATTATACTTCCATTGCTCTAGTTAAACAACGCGATTTTTTTGAATTATTGGTCGTTTTCCGCAATATCAGGTGATTACATTCATGTTTATATGGGTTTTTCATTTATTTAGACTGTATACCTTTCTTTTTCTATGACTATTAAAATTTATTATTCTATCTATAATATAGATACCTAAGGTGAAAACGTATTCGTGCAGATCCCAGCGAAATAAGGACTTATAGAAAATTAAAGATAGGATTTTAGAGAAACAAAAAATACCGTAAATTCATTTTGTAAAATGTACCCTATAAGATAGACAGTAAATAAAATATCTATCTTATAGGGTTTTTATGTATAATAAAACAAAGAGATAGGAGTAGATTTTATGAGTAATAAGTTATTTACAAAAGAAGAAATAGAATTGATATCTAGAAATAAATATGTAAAAAATGTTAGTGAAAGATCAATTACATATACAGATGAATTCAGACGAATTTTTATATCAGAATACGAAAAAGGAAAGTTTCCACGAAAGATATTTGAAGAATCTGATTTCGTGATAAGTATCTTAGAGATTGGACGAATTGAATCGATAAGTAAAAAATGGCGTGCTGCCTATAAGGAAAACGGTATACATGGTTTAGATGATACAAGAAAAGGCAAAGCTGGGCGACCTCGTGATAAGGAACTTTCTATAGACGAAAAATATGAACGTCTTAAAGTACAAACTACTCTACTGAAAGCTGAGAATGAATTATTAAAAAAACTCGATTTGATAGAAAGGAGAGTGATAAAACGAAAATAGGTTCATTAACAAAAGAAAATTTCATTCTTATTAAATCAGTAATTAAAAAATATAAATTAAAGAATATGACAAGCTATTTATGCACATTAGCTGGTGTATCACGTTCTGGATATTATAATTATTTTTCAGCAAAATCCGAATGCTTGCGCAGCAAGCGCAACGATAATGATTTGGAAGTTAAAGATATAATTTTAAAGGCATTCAACTTCAAAAAACATAAAAAAGGTGCAAGACAAATAAAGATGGTATTGAAATCTCAATATGGAGTTGTATATAATCTAAAACGTATTCGCAGACTTATGAAAAAATATGACATAGTTTGTCCTTATAGAAAAGCAAATCCATATAGACGAATGGTAAAAGCAACTAAAGAACATAAAGTCTTACCTAATGTGCTTAATAGGAATTTCAAACAGAATACCCCTGGCAAAGTATTGCTTACGGATATTACCTATTTGTTCTATAAAAATAAAAGCAAAAAGGCTTATTTGTCGACCATTAAAGATGCATCAACTAATGAAATAATGGCTTATAATGTATCTGATAGTCTCACATTAGATATAGTTATCGATACTATCACCAATCTTAAGAAATCAAAAAGTGTAAAATTTCATCCTGAAGCTTTCATTCATTCAGATCAAGGATCACACTACACAAGTCCTAAATTTCAGAAGTTAGTAAAAGAATGTGGGTTTGGTCAATCTATGTCTAGACGAGGAAACTGTTGGGACAACGCCCCGCAGGAATCATTCTTTGGGCATTTCAAAGATGAAGTAAACATAAAACAATGCCAAACATTAGAAGACCTAAAAAATGAGATAGACCAGTACATGATTTATTATAACAACTATAGATATCAATGGAATTTAAAAAGGATGACTCCTGTTGAATACAGAAATCATCTCATTGATTCTACACAGTATTTTTAACAATGTCCTTTACAAAGGGTACATTTTATTGAATAATACGGTATTCTGATTAGTTATTTCTTATAATTTAATTTTTATTTTTATTCTTTAATTCTTTAATTCTTTAATTGTTTTTAATAATAATTCTTGAGTTCTTTTATTTTCTTCTTGTTGTTCCATTAAAACATCAATTTTTTTATGCAAATCTTCTACTATTATTTCAGATTTCAAATTAATAAGATAATCATTTGCAGCAGTTAATCTATCTTTTTCTGTTTGACGGTTTTGTGACATCATGATTATTGGAGCTTGTATAGCTGCAAGGCAAGATAATATTAGATTTAAAAATACAAATGGATATGGATCAAATGCTTTACTCCTTAGAATAACAGCATTTATTATAATCCAAGTTACTAATACAACACCAAAACTTATTATAAATGTCCAACTCCCACCAAATATAGCTATTTTGTCAGCAGTTCTTTGTCCAAGTGTTGAGTGTTCATCATGTGTATTGTTTATATTCTTTGAAACCTTGCCACTAATAAGTTCATGGATTAATTCTTCATCAATATTACTATCTTTTAAGTCCTTATCCTTTTCTAATATTTCTCGCACTAACTCTTCTTTACTATTGTATTTTGTACCATTGTCTTCCATAAATAATCTCTCCTAATCATTGTTTTATTTTGTTATTCTCACATATAACAAGTATAACCATTATACCTTCTTTTAAAAACTAAAATTATATAATATTAAATTTAGTTATATAATGATTTTAACCCTAATCTTGTTGCCATTTTATTTTCAACTATTTCATATAATTTTTCAACTTTACTTCTTAATTTTAAATTGTAAATATAACTTGTTACAAAAACAATTACATATGCCCCAATAACATCTGCAGGATAATGATTTCCAACATACACCCTTGAAAAGCCTACAATTATTGACAGTATTGTCATTATAATTTCAAGTATTCTATTGTATTTTCCGAGTCCTAAAGCTATACTCATTGTTCCTGTAGCATGGTTACTTGGAAATGATGAAGCTGTATCATGAGGCACTAATAAATTTACCTTATTATGAATAAAAGGCCTGTCTACATGAAATATACTTCTAATTAATAAATTTATTATTAAATTTATAATTGTTATAACAACAGTACTAAAAGCAATTTTTCTATATTCAAATCTTTTTTGTTTAATTCCTAAAATAAACACTATTACAATAACTGCCATAAATACATAAGGCACATAGTTAGAAAAGAAAATCATTATTCCGTCCAAAACTCCATTTTTATTTGCTAAGTTATTTATAAATCCAAAAAGTTCCATATTCATTTTTAACTACCCCTTCAGCAATATATTTTTCAAAAAACAGTTTTTACCAAATATATAAATTATTATTCCACTACATATTAACCCTAAAATGATCCCAGCTAATACATCTGTAGGATAATGCACATATAAATACAATCTTGAAAAAGCTATTAAAGATGCTAATCCTAAAAATCCAGCTGCATATTTTTTAAAATATTTTGCCATTACTCCTGCAACTGCAAAAGAAGAGGCAGTATGCCCTGATGGAAAAGAATAAGATAATGGTTTTGTAATTAACATGTTAATTACGGGTATATCTGCTGACGGTCTTATACGCTGAACCACATGTTTTAATATTCCTTCTCCTAAAATTGTACTTAAGATTAAAGCACATAAAGCCATAAATCCTATCTTTCTATATTTTTTATTAATCATTAAAAGTGCAGCTATTATAATCCATATAGCTCCCCCATTGCCTAAGGAAGTGATTATAACCATGGCTTTATCCATTATATTCCCATGCATATTATTTTTTATAAATAAAAGAATGGAATTATCAATATTTTGTAATAGAGATATCATATTCTTAATTACCTTCCTCTCTATTTTCTTAACAAATGTGACCACTTCTAAAATAAGTGATATTCTTAAAACGACAATTTGCAACTAAGAAAATTATGTTATATTAAATTTAATAATTTTTAATATAATTTGTCTTGATACTATTATATATAGTCACATTAAGAGATTAAAATCAGATTAAAAAACACTTAGATTTATATTAAAAATTTATTTTAGCATAAAAAAATAAAGTGAAAGTATTTTTTCACTTCATAATTATATAAATATATATTAATTACAGTTTATACAATTTAGTACATACGCTGGAGGCATGTTCCTAAATTCTCTTTTAAGGTCAATGTACCTAAAATATTTTTTTATAAACCCTACCTTCAATAAAGTATATTGAAATGTTATAAATTTCCCATCCTTTTTAAGTATACTTTTTGTTTTTTTCAATATCTCATCAGAAACTTGCTGTGGCAAACTTGCAAAAGGGAGTCCGGATACTACATAGTCTACACTTTCAATTTGATGTTTTATTAGGTACTTATCAACATTTTCAGAAGAATCATTTATAATAAATAAATTTTCTTCATGTTTAAACTTGTCTTTTAGTAAACTGCAAAACTTTTGATTATATTCGAAAAGCATAATTATTGTACTTTTATCTCTATTTTGTAATAACTTTTCTGTAAATACTCCAGTTCCAGGTCCATACTCTATAATGCATTTAGCCTGTTTAAAATCAATATTTTCCATCATTTTATTTGCAAGATACCTTGAACTTGGTAATATAGCCCCTACAGTTCTTGGTTTCTTTATATACTGTAAAATAAATGATATTTCTTTCTTTTCTCTCATTTCTTCCCCTCCAATTAATCCTAGTAAAATCTCCCTATTTTTTTACATTATACATCTCAAACATTAAAATTGCATTAAAAAGTTCTTAGATTTGCCTTTAAATTTCATATATATTACCAAATCACAAAAAATTTAAGTGAGAATATATAATTCATACTCTCACTTAGATAAAACAAGGCATATGATATGCCTAACGTTCATTATACTTTTAACTTTAAAACAACAGTTATTTTTGTGCCCTTCCCTTCTTCACTTTCTACATCTATAGTTCCCTCATGCATATCAACAATCCATTTAGCAATAGATAAACCAAGTCCTGTGCCACCTTTTTCTTTAGACCTAGCTTTATCAACAATGTAAAATCTGTGAAATATATTTTTAATTTCATCTTTAGGTATCCCAATGCCAGTATCACTAATAGTTATTTTTACAACTGTATCTTGAACTTCTGAACTTATATCTATTTTATTTTGTTCTGCTGTAAATTTAATGCTGTTATCAATAAATATCCTTAGCATTTGTTTTAACATTTTATAATCTGCAATTATACTTACAGTATCATTTTTGTTACTTGATATTATTTGATTTGGTGCTATTAGCTTGCTTTCTGATACTACCTCATTAATAAGTTCATTTAGATAAAATTCTTTCTTATCTATAAATTGAGTACCACTATCACCCCTTGCAAGAAACAATAACTTTTCAACTAAATCAGCCATATTAGTAGCCTCTAGTTTAATTGCATAAATAGATTTTTGCAAAGCTTCTTTATCTTCTTTTCCCCATCTATCTAATAGATTTGCATATCCTTGAATAACTGCAATAGGAGTTCTAAGTTCATGAGATGCATCCGATACGAACTGAACCTGTCTATCAAATGATCCTTGAAGTCTATCTATCATATTGTTAAATGTATTTACAAGTCTATTAAGTTCATCATCAGAACTGTTTCCTTCTATTCTTTCTTTTAGGTTATTAATGCTTATATTTTCAGCGGTCTTAGTTATATAATCAATAGGCTTTAACATTCGCGTGCTTACTATATACCCGAGTATTAGAGATGCAATCATACCTATAAAATCAGCTATAGCCATAAATGCAAATAATATTTCTATAAAATAATATTCATTCTCCATATTTTTTACTATTTGAATATATACAATGCCATATTCTTTGCTTTCAAATTTAACATTTTTATATAATAAATCTTTATCTTTTTCCTCTAAATGTTTTGCTTTTTCTTCTAAGGTATTTATTCTATCCTTAAACTCTTTAATTTCATAATTAAAATTTTCTGATGAATTTAATATTTTTCCATCTTCTTGTATTATTCTTATGTATATATTTTGATTAGATGGAACATCTAAAAAGATTTCCTTATTTGATAAATCTAACTGCTCGTTTTGTGATGTAATGTTATTTAATATTACAGTTTGTATATCTTCAATTTGCTTATTTGCTTGATTATATAAGTAATACTTTACACCATATAAAATTGAAGCATTTAACAGAAGTAATACTGCTGAGAACATAAACGCATATAATATTGTTAGCTTTATAGAAATTTTTGCACTTTTAATAATCTTTAAAACCTTATTAATTATCTTTAATAACATAGCCTACACCTCTTATGGTAATTATAAGCTTATTTTCAAAGCCATCATCAATTTTACTTCGTAAATATCTTATAAATACATCTACCGAATTTGTATCTCCTACATAATCATAACCCCATACCTCTTCAATTAATTTCTCTCTTGAAAGTACAATATTCTTATTAATTAATAGCATTTCAAGAAGATCATATTCTTTTTTGGTAAGTTGAATTTCCCTGCCAGATCGAAATACCTCATGTGTTATGTTATTCATAATAATATCCTTTACTTTTATTTCATCACGCTTATTTTTTAATACTTTTTCTCTTGTATATACCCGTATTCTTGCCAACAATTCTTCTATTGCAAAGGGTTTGGTCAAATAATCATTTGCTCCAACATCAAGTCCTAAGACTTTATCAGGAACGTCACTTTTAGCAGTTAGCATTATAATAGGTACATTCGAAAATTGCCTAATTCTTCTGCAAACTTCAATTCCATTTAAACTTGGTATCATAATATCAAGAAGAATTAAATCATACTCATTATTCTCTACTTTTTCCAATCCTTCTCTTCCATCATATGCTGTTTCAACTTCGTATCCTTCATGGGTAAGCTCCATTTCAATAAACATTGACATTTGCTTTTCATCTTCTACTATAAGTATTTTATAATTTCCCACATTCTCACCTCCATAAGAAAATAGTGAGCTTATAGCTCACTATTTAATATTAATATATACTATTTTCTTAATCTTCGCCATAACTACGCTTGCCACCATACCAGATATATTATCTTTAACTTTTCTATCAGAAGTAACCATAAATAAATCCCTCCTCTAAATTCAAAAAAACTGGATAATTATAATTGTCATAGGTGAATATACTACTATTGTATAATAAATTATATCTATATATTTTAATCTACTATTACTATTCCAAGTTTTTCATAAAATTCATAATCGATATTATGGTTAATTATAAGATCATTATCTTTTTTAAATTTCATTACATACTGTTTCATACCCTCTCCATATATTCCATCTAATTTTCCTGAATAGTATCCTTTTTCTTTCATTTTTCTTTGTAACTCTAAAACATCTGCTCCTCTATCTCCTGGTTTTAGAGTTACTAATCCCTTTTCAAATGGACCATACGGTCCTGCATATATGGCTACTATCATTCCATTCTCCACATATTCATATAAATCCTCAACATCTTTATTTAACATTCTAATACAACCATGAGATGCTTCTGAACCAATTGATCCTGGTTTATTTGTTCCGTGTATGCCAAAAGTTCCCCAAGGAACTTTTAAACCAATCCATCTTGTGCCAAATCCTCCACTCCATTTAGACATACCAATCACTTTCCACGTACCTATTGGAGACGGTGTTTCTATTTTACCACTTGCTATACTATATTTTTTTACAATTATATTTTTCTCCTTATTAATTAAATAGAGTCTTTCTTCGGTAAGATCTACTAATATAGCAAGATTTTTATTGGATTCAACTTTTGATTCTGCCTTTGTTGGACATTCACATATATTAAATATAAAAATAATTGTAATTATAAAAAAAATACTTCTTAGAAGGTTTTTTCTTTTCACTCATTGCACCTCACTTAATATGGAATCTTTTCTGATATGTTACCTATTTATTTTTATATTAAAATATTTTTTTATACCTTATAATCAATTATTTTATTTGCCATATATTATTGTCATAATTCAAATAACGTTTTTCAAAATATTCTAGCTGAAATACACTTTATTGACTCTTGAAAAATAAAAAAACTCTTGTTGATTTTAAAAACAAGAGTTTTTAATAGCAATTCATATTTAAAAATAATCTTTAAAATTCCACTTTTTATTTAATAATACAATATCATCTATTAATAATTTTTTGATTTTTCACATTTATCAATACACATATTACAACAATACTTGTGATCAGGTTTGCTGTGAAAACAGCTTCCACAAGTACACTGTTCAAATTGTATTGTAGAATGATCTATATTAAACTTATCTTTTAATAAATGCTGTATATCATGTAGTTTTACTTCACAATTTCCTATGTTGTATTCTTTCAGTGAAATGTGTGCTGTCATTGATAAAATTTCTTTTGATAAACTCCATATATGAACGTCTGTAACTTCAACTACACCTCCTAAATCTTTAATGGATTTCTTCAAATCATCAATACAAACCTCTTCTGGAGCTGCTTCCAAAAGAATCTTAATACATTCAACAGCCATTTTAAATGCATTTCTTAAAATAAGGCAAGCTAATATTGAACTAAGCAACGTATCAACTCCAGATAAATGTGTAAAATAAATTATCACACCTCCTATTAATACTCCTATATCTGATAATGCATCTCCAAGAAAGTGTAGAAATACGCTTTTTACATTCATATTACTGGAATTATCTCTAAGATTTAATACTATTATTGTATTTACAATTAACCCAAGGATAGAAAAAATAATCATTCCAACTGGTTGTACATCTACAGGATTAAAATACCTCAGTATTGCTTTATAGAAAATATATATAGATATAATAATTAATGAAAGATTATTTACTAAGGCTGTAAGTATGCTAAATCTATAATAACCAAAAGTATATTTACAATTAGCAGGCTTTGTTGCTATCTTTAAGCCCCAAAAGCTTATGAGTAATGATGCAATATCAGTTAACAGATGCCAACTGTCGCTAAAAAGGGCAAGACTATGTGTCATAAAAGCACCTGTAAATTTACCTACAAAAATAATAGATACCAAGATAACTGTATAAAATACCTTTTTCTCACTCTTCTTAAATCCATAATTACTAGATTGAGGAGCTCTTTCATTCACTTTATAAACCTCCCAAATAAAACCAAATATTATTTCATATCTATGATGAAATAATATTTCTAATGAACATTATATGTTGTATATATGAAGATGTTACGAAGGCTAACTTTTTATACGTGACTTTGGAATGGCATTACTTTTATCTGCATTATTGTTTAGTTTAGCCTCTAATCTAGATAACGTAGTTGTAAGTACCGCATATGGAATAGTTCAAGGTATAGGAGTTAACGATTTAAAGTTACGGTAATTTTTGTACTTATTTTTTTACTCATAAAATATGTATATATTATTTATGTAATTCTTAAAATCTTGAGGCTACCTTCCAATTCAATATTAATGAAATATTCTACCTAGATACTTCCAATCTTTAAATATTTCAAAATAAAAATACTAAATACCTTTATGCAGGCAAGAATATATAGCCATTGTTAACATTAACTCCTTTTCGTGCAAATATACCTTTAGTAGTTGGATAATATTCATTTACTTCATAATCGGAAATATCGTTAAAATTTACAGTTGTAGTTGCCTTAGTTAAATCTACTGTCATTTTCGAAAGATCCCTATTATTACTTACATTTACAAAATATATTGTTCCATTAAAAATCTTCATATCTTCTCCATTCATTATTGCTAATCTTTTTGTTGACAGATCAGTTAAGTTTATTGAATAGAGATTATTGTTATCTGAAGAATTTATTGCTAATATCTGCCCTGAGTATGGTGCAAAGCTATTTACTGAAAAATTAGAGAGCTTTTGTTTTTGAGTACCATCTACATTTATTTTATATAAAGTCGACTTATCACTCTTATTCTCATAAAGAATAGAATCTTCATCTACTAAATAGTTTCCAACATTATCAGAAGATATAATCTTCTCTACATTATTAGTTGTATCAAAAGCGTGGAGTTTATTCCCATCATTTTGATCAATAAAATATATAACATTATTTACTGCTATCATATTAGAAACTTTTCCTGAAGCTAAATTAGGTTTATATGCTCTATTTGATAAATCTATCGATGATAAATTGCTTTTATTATCAGCATCGGAAAAATAAGCTATATTATTTATAACTACTAAGGAATTAACTGGATAATTAAAAAAATCACTAACATTAGAAGTATTTACTACATCTTTAGGGTAAGGCTCCTTTATGACAGAAAGATTATTATTATCATCCCAGTTTGGAAAAACCATAGTATTTCCATTTACTTGAAATAAGCTGGTATACATTGCTGAGTCCTTTAATGAAAAAGGTGTATATCCATTCTTAAATGCCTCTTTATCTAAATTAGAATTAGTGCTTACTCCTGATGAACTAGCACTATTATTTACAGTTATCTGTTTTGGAGCAGTTCCATTTTGATTTTGATTATCTTGACTTGTCGATTGCTTTGCTCCGCAACCTAACAAACTTGTACATAATGCCAAAGATAATAACAATAAAACTTTTTTCAATATACCACCATCTTTCCTTGTATCTAATATTTACAGTTAATTTTCTATACTAATTTTATCACTTCCAGACAATTTTTTAAACCCATACAATATATATATGTTGTATAAAATTTTTGTATAAATCAAGCTATAAAGTATCAATATTTCAATTATTATGAAAGTTCACTTGTATTAATAGCTTTAGGCTTAATCTCTTTTAAGACATATTGTTTGCCATCTAACAAAAAAAATTTTTATCAAATCTACCCAATTTATTATCAATTGGAAATGCTTTTATATTTTTATAACCGGATATATTCTCTATTTTTCCATGCCCATAGAGATGTTTCTTGTCAGCAGGCTTTGAAGAATGTCTAACAGATAAAAATGCAACCACAGATGCTACTATTGGATAATAAATTATATCTATATATTTTAATCTACTATTACTATTTCAAGTTTTTTATAAAACTCGCAATCTATATTATGGTTAATTGTAAGATTATTGTCTTTTTTAAATTTCATTACATACTGTTTCATACCATCTCCATATATTCCATCTAATTTTCCTGAATAGTATCCTTTTTCTTTCATTTTTCTTTGTACCTCTAGAACATCTGCTCCTCTATCTCCTGGTTTTAGAATTACTAATCCCTTTTCAAATGAACCATACGGTCCTCCATATATGGCTACTGTCATTCCGTTCTCCACATACTCATATAAATCCTCAACATCTTTATTTAACATTCTAATACAACCATGAGATGCTTCTGAACCAATTGATCCTGGTTTATTTGTTCCGTGTATACCAAAAGTCCCCCAAGGAACATTTAAACCAATCCATCTTGTGCCAAATCCCCCACTCCATTTAGACATACCAATCACTTTCCACGTACCTATTGGAGACGGTGTTTCCATTTTACCACTTGCTATACTATATTTTTTTACAATTATATTTTTCTCCTTATTAACTAAATAGAGTCTTTCTTCGGTAAGATCTACTAATATAGCAAGGTTTTTATAGGATTCAACTTTTGACTCTGCCTGTGTTGGACTTTCACATATATTAAATATAAAAATAATTGTAATTATAAAAAAAATACTTCTTAGAAGGTTTCTTCTTTTCAATCATTGCACCTCACTTCATATGAAATTTTTTCTGATATGTTACCTATTTATTTTTATATTAAAATATTTTTTTATACCGTATATAATTAATTATTTTATTCTCCATATATTATTATCATAATGCAAATAACGTTTTTCAAAATATTCTAGCTGAAATATACTTTATTGATGACTCTTGAAAAATAATTAGCTAATTACCCTAAAAGCATTATTCCGAATGACTTCCACACATAAGTAAGTCATTCTTTTTTTATACACACTTAATTCCATGCAACCAGATTATCCAATATGGTTAGATGATTTAAAGAATAATTCTGGAATTTTATATAAAAACATCTCAGATCCATGTGAATTATTAGATACATTTAAAAATTATGTTGATGGATATATACTTTATAATAAGTCACATGGAAATAAATCACAAAAAGATCCATCAACAAATAATTGCAGTTGATGAATCTATCGAATATAAAGTAAAAAATCCATGGTATAACAAATAGTGCTGTATCCTAATTAATTATTTTAATATTCAATTTTTATTTTCTAAAACCATTTATCTTTCTTAAGAAGTAACATCATGCCAATACATATTGTTGGTATAAATATCATTCCAAATACTATCCAAAATGCAAATTCAAAATCATGCATTGGAATTCCTTGTACATTCATAGAAAAAAGTCCACTAACAAGAGTCATAGGAAGTATTGCAACTTGAATAATAGTAAAAGTACGCATAAGTCCATTCATTGTATGGTTAGTTAATGATGCAAAAGTACTATCAGCAGATTCTATAACCTCTTTATAATTTTCAAGCATATCCCATATCTTTTCTATCTTATCAGTAATATCATCAAAATATATATCCCTTTCTCTAGGAAGATATTTTGTGATTACTTTTTCTAAAGTTATTATAACAGGTCTTAATGGTTTAATTACACTTCTATAATTTATTATTTGCATCTTAGTTCTTGAGATTGTTTCAAGCATTGATTTAGATCGAGTCGCAAATACTTGTTTATTAATTTCATTAACACTATTTCCAATCTTATCAAGCATAGGAAAGCAATAATCAAATAACGCCTTAGTTATCTCATAAAGTAGTAGTGCTGAACCTTCCTCCATATATTCCTTTCGTGCTTCTTCATTAGCTTTGCATTTTTCTGCCAAATCTACTAAAGGTTTAAGTTCTCCCTCATGAAGTGTAACTAAATAATCATGGCCTATAAATATATCTAATTCTTCAGAATCAAGTCTGAAAAGTTCTTTTCTATATCTTGGAAGATGAAGTACAATAAAGCTATAATCTTCATACGAATCTATCTTTGACCTTTGATGTTCAGTCATACAGTCTTCTAAAAGAAGTTCATGAAAGTCGTACATATCCTCAAGCATTTTAATTTCCTTATTTGTAGGTCTGATAATGTCAATCCATTTAAGACCATTAAATTCAATAATCTTTACCTCTGTATTTAACTTTCTTAAAACAATAGGTTGCTTTTTATCATTTTGGAATGGTAGTGCAAACATAATAATCCTCCTCCATTTTATAGGGAGAATATAAAATCATCTACTATGAGTAGTACAACCTAATCCTCCCTTTTTTAATTTTAAATTTTTATAATAGTTCTGGGCCGGATAGCCATCCACTCAAATTCACCACCTTTTTTAATATACATATAAACATACTTTATAAGTTTTTATACCCACTTATAAAGTATAATTATATTTATGATACTGTACAAGTTAATCAATGTTAAATTTCTTTGTTATTAATATTCTAAAAACAAAAAAAATCCTCGCTCAGCTAAAACTGAACGAGGACGTAAAATACACGTTATTAATTAAATAAATAATAAATTATTCATTTATCCCGTTCAAGCTTTAGCTTCATAGGGCAATGTAATTGCATTAAAATACGCCTTAAACTCGACGTATCCTGCTAACCTTCTCATAGTGTCTCCACTACTCCGCGGCAGCAACCCGTATCCCTATGGTAACCTCACCTACCGATTATTATTCAATTGTTATAGTCTTTCAATACTATATTAGTATATGCACGTAATTATAAATTGTCAACAATTTATAATAAATTAATAATCAAATTATATTATATAATCCTGTTCCATTTCATTAATATTTTTGCATAGTTCTTGTAATCTTAATGATTTTTTTTATCCAATTCAAGTCATACTCATATAAAGTGATTCTTAGCTTGGAGTGGAGCTTTCTTAGGCACATGAAAATAAATAACAAGTCCAAAGCTGTCCTTAATCTTAGGTTAGTACAAACATCATCTGTTGTGTTTCTAATTTTCTTCTTTTTTATAGGGATCAATATGAATATTTATCCGAGTACTTTTAAATTTTAGATTCATATCCTTTTTCAGATTTCCAATAATATCATGTGTTTCTTTTGCTGTAAGATCAGGGGCAACGGTAATATGAAAATCAATATGCTTCACATTTCCTGATTTTCTTGTTTTTAGCTTGTGGTAATCTATAAATTGATGACTATGTTCTATTATGACTTTTTCTATCTCTGATTCTTCTTCATCCGATAACCTTGCATCAAGAAGGTAATCAAAGGCATTTTTAGAAAGTCCCCATGCCTCCTTAATTATCAGTAGTGCTACAAGTATTGCAACAATTGAATCGAGTATAAGCAGTCCTGTAACTTTGATAAGAAAAATCCCAATGCCTACTCCTAGGGATGTGTATATATCAGTTTTCAAGTGAAGAGCATCTGCCTCAAGAGCCATTGAATCCTCCTCCTGAGAAACCTTGTATAACTTTCTTGACACAACAAAATTTATAAGTGCTGAAACAATCATAACCACAATTGCTATAGTTGCTTGCTCTATTTCAGCAGGCTCAAATATTTTCTTAAAAGCTTCAATAATAATCATTCCAGCAGCTATAAAAATTAAAAGTCCTTCAACCATACCGGATATATTCTCTATTTTTCCATGTCCGTAGGGATGTTTCTTGTCAGCAGGCTTTGAAGACTGTCTAACAGAAAAAAATGCAACCACTGATGCTACTAAATCCATTCCTGAATGTATTGCTTCAGAAACAATACTTACTGAACCACTTAAAGTACCTGCTATAATCTTAAAAATTATGAGTGTTGTGTTTGATACAATTGACAAAAGAGCAACTTTAACTTTTATATCAGAAGTAACCATAAATAAATTCCTCCTCTAATAAATTCAAGAAAACTGGATAATTATAGTAAAACATTATAATTGCCATAAGTGATATTTCATGTTACCAATCAAAACCCAGCCTATGCACTCTACTTAGTATGCGTTATTTTCTCTATCTACATACATACTTAATAGCAAACACCTCATATTCAAAGTGATTGCCATTGGAAATCACTTGCGTCTATATTTTTTAGTTAGTGTAAATTTTTTATGACGTGTGCTTGATTACATCAAAAAAGACATACCAATAGGTATGCCTTGTTATTGTTATAATTCAAAACAACTATAAATTAATGTTTTTTTCTTTTTGTACTGGACTTATTCTGAAGTTCAGATGCCTTATCTAAATAATTAGTATGAAGCAATGTATTTGCTTTTTCTCCATCGGGTTCTCCCATATAATTCTTATACATATTTTGAAGATTTTCATTTTCATCTGAAATTCTTATTGTTGATTCTTTATCAATATTTTTTAAAACATCTGTTCTTAATTTTATATAACTTTCTTCTAAAGGTTTATCTGTAGCTTTATCATAATATTGCATTTTTATTGCCATAGCTCTGCAAATATTGCTACATAATTGACATCCAACACATTTCCCATTTTGAACTTCTGCACGTCCTTGTACATTATATTCTATAGCTTGAACAGGACAATTTTCTATACAAGTACCACATGCTATACATAAACTTTCATCGATTTGAGATTTCTTTTCTATTCTTGGAGTTCCTCCACCATTTATACATCCTCCATTACAAGCCATAACTTCAATAAATAAATACTCTTTCCATTTTCCACTGCTTAAAAATTTCTCAATTTCTTTTAGTGCATTTACAATTGCAACTTTATACTGTTGTCCGCCCAAAGTTACAGTTGCTTCCTTTATATCTTCATATCCATCTATTTCATTAAATTTAATATTGGCAACTTCTGATACATTACCTTTTAAGTAATTTGTTACCGTTCTAAGAGTTGATTGCATAACGCCACCACTTGCTCCAAAAATAACTGCTGCTCCAGTATATTCTCCCATAAATGGATCTGGACTTTCATCTGGTATTGCAGTTATATCTATTCCTTTTTCTTTTAAAAGCTGTGCATATTCTCTTATAGTCAAAACTATATCAATATCTTTATACCCATTTCTCCCCATTTCCTCTCTTTGTGCTTCATATTTTTTAGCAGTACATGGTTTTACAGATACTGCAACTATATTAGTAGGCAAAACATTATAAGTATCTGCAAAGTATGTTTTTATGCTTGCCCCCATCATTTGCTGCGGAGACTTTGAAGTTGAAATATTTTTTAATATTTCTGGGTGAAAAAGTTCTGCATAACGTACCCAAGCCGGACAACAAGAAGTAAACATAGGTAAATTTTCTTTATTTGAAATTCTCTTTATAAGTTCAGTCCCCTCTTCTATAACTGTCATATCAGCTCCAAAATCAGTATCAAATACATTTTGAAATCCTATTTTTTTAGCCGATGGTGCTATCTTTCCACCTACATTTGTTCCTATTGGAAGATTAAATTCTTCGCCAAGTGTTGCTTTTACTGCTGGAGCTGCTGTTAATATTAAATATTTCCCACTGTTTATTGCCTCCTTTACTAAACCTACATCATTTCTAACATTGATTGCTGTTGTAGGACAAGCAAGTGTGCATTGTCCACAATAAATACATCCACTAGCTCCAAAGGTGCCATGTTTTGGATCTACTGTCCGTCTCCCATTATCAACTGCTTTTATTACAGATATCTTAGTTTCTTGTGCACATGTAAATGCGCAAGCTGTACATCCAATACATTTTTTTTTATTTATTTGTATAATATTATCTTCTTGAACTCTATTTCTTTTTGATTTACCCATAAACATCTCCATATTTTAAATAGATTATACATTTAAGTCTATGATTTTAAAAGGATAGTTTATTCTAAATAAATAGAACAACTTTAAAGTAAATTCAGTAAATTTTCTGGACCTAAGGATAATGGTGGCAGCTTAGGATTTATACCATATAACTCAACATATTTAGTTACTGAATTTGCGGATGGATTTAAGAAATATATCGTAAATATTAACTACTTGCACTAGAATATCTTTTTAACCCCATTTTCCATATCACTCTTCTGATTAATGTAAATACTATACACATACTTATAGATATTACCCAACCCGACTTATTCATTGTTCCTGATACTCTAAAACTAAAGTTCACCAATTCAAGTGCTTTATGTTCCTTATTTATATAAATCTCCAGCCAAAGAAAGTAATTTTTCAAAATCTTGTATGACATATTCCTTTTCACATTTTTTTAAGATTCCTTCTAAACAAAACTTATTTAACGTCCTACTCAAATGTCTATAACTTGTTCCAAGTAATTCTGATATTTCCCTATAACGTTCTTTAAATATGAATTTCTTACTCTTGTCATCATGGGTATTTACAAATGCAATTATATAGCTAGCAAGTCTATTTTCAAGAGGATACAATAAATTTATTGAACTATTATTACTACCATCCGTAAGCTTATCGCCTAAATATCTACATATGTTTAATAAAAACTTGCAATCTTTTGTAAGTTTACTTCTCACAATATCAAAATTAATCCCTATACAATATGTATCTTCTATAGCCTGTACACTACAATCTGTAACCTGATTTTCTATAAACTCAACATCTCCTATTATAGTAAGAGGCCTATAAAAACTTATTAACAATGATTTTCCATTTTCTAAATGCTTAGATACTTTAGCTTTTCCATGTACTAAAAAATACATATTTTCTAACTGTTCTTCTTCCCTACATATATAATCATTTGTATTAAACATATACAGTGTCATGTACTCTTTCATATTATCAGAGAATAATTTATCCATTTCATATATTTTTATAAGTTCTTCTATTTTCTTAGGATCTTCTATTTTAATCAATATATTCAACTCCACAAAATACTTTTCCTATAATTAGCCACATTTTAAAAATAACAAATCCGTATGCTCGTCTATTTTTGTATCGTTAACTTGTTATTGTCTTTCACTTTCCAAATATAATTCTTAAACATGACATATGTCCTACATATATTCAATTATAATAGCTTAAAATATAAATGCAAAGACAAATTAACTTAAATCAGATATTAATCACAATCAAAAAATAATTTATTTTATTAAGGAGACACTTATGTATAATTTTTTATCGTTATTAATTGGAGCCCTGGTTGCAATTATGGTAGCTTTTAATGGTGAATTATCAGATGGACTTGGAAATTATTCTTCTTTAGTTATAATCCATCTTGTTGGGTTTGTAATAATTTTAGGAATAATGTTTTATAAGAAAATAAAAATATCTTTTAAAAACAGCTTACCCTTATATCTTTATAGTGCTGGCGCCATTAGTGTTTTTACCGTTATGTTTAACAACTTAAGCTATGCAGTGCTTGGAGTTTCTATCCCCGTAGCCCTTGGGCTTTTAGGTCAATTAATAGCTTCACTAGCCTTTGATCATTATGGATTTTTAGGTATGCCAAAGGTACACTTTAACAAGAAAAAGTTTATTGGATTATTTATTATCATAATAGGAATTTCTATTATGACATTTCTTTAAAGAGGAGGACAATGACATGTTTTTTATATTAATTTCAATAGCTTCTGGTGCTATCGTTGTAATCTCTAGAATTCTTAATACTAGACTTTCTGAAAAAGTTGGTTTAATGGGCTCTACTTTTTTTAATTATTTTACTGGATTATTATCTGCATTAATATTATTTGCTATTGTTAAAGATAAATTTACCTTAAATGCGCTTCATAACATTCCTATTTGGGCTTATTTAGGAGGCGTACTTGGAATTGCTGTTGTTATACTATCAAGCATTGTAACTACTAAAATGTCTACTTTTTACATTACTTTGATAATATTTATTGGACAACTTTTTACAGGAATTATTATAGACTTTATAACCACTAAAACAATACCCTTTGCTAAGATTATAGGAGGATTATTAGTTGTTCTTGGCTTAGCATATAATTTGCGTGTAGATTCCTTAGCAGAAGAAATTTCTAAAATGGGTTATAAGCTCTAGCAGATTAAACTTAGAAATAATACAAAAAAAGACTTCGTATGTTTTCAAATTAAACGAAGTCTTTTTTCATATATAAACTATTTTATTGTTCAATGTGTAGATGCTATAAATATTAAAATACAACTTCTTCGATTGTATAATCGCTCCAATTACATGCATTTGCACGATTTTGGCAATCACCAATTACTTTGCCATCTTCACTTATAAACATTTTATGTTCTGCATCTTTACCATATTGTTTCCATATTATAAAATATACTTTTCCGTCTTTATCAATTGCATATGATCTATATATAGTCCCATCAATTTGTCTCTCTGGAAATGCATCTTCAACTTGATATATTGCTTTATCTTCATATCTGAATTTTCCATATTTTATTTCTAGATTTGTTATATTGAATTTTTTTTCTAATCCCTCACAAAAAACTACTAACTCTTCTACATAATTCATATGTAACACATTATTTTTAATTTCGTAGTAATAGTGATCATCCCACTTCATGGTTTCAAATTCTTTTTGTTCATCTTCCGTAAGTACTACGGATACATGAACACTATCTGTTCCCTTAAATCCAAATTTCGCTGCTTTTGCTTCTAGTTTATCAGTAATTGTTTTTAATAATTCACTCATTTTATTCTCCGATTGCCTTTTGAGGTTTAGGCATAACCTTTTATTTAATATAACTAATATATAAGTTATAGAGTAAATTTGCAATTACTTTTTTATATTGTAATTTAATATCTAACTACAGCACTACATAATCATATTTTCAATTATAAATATAAAAGTGCATATCTTTTTAGGTCATAATTGAAAATAATTATCATTTAAGTGTACATATTTAATAAAAAGGTTTATAATAATCTTAATAGATAAGGAAAGAAAGGATGGAAAAAGTATGATTAAATTAGTATTAATAAGGCATGGAGAAAGTCTTTGGAATTTAGAAAATAAATTTACTGGATGGACTGATGTTGACCTATCAGAAAATGGACTTAAAGAAGCAAGAATGGCAGGAAAAATACTTAAGGAAAATGGATTTACTTTTGATATAGCATACACATCTGTTCTTAAAAGAGCTATAAGAACATTATGGATAGCATTACATGAAATGGACCTTATGTGGATACCAGTATATAAATCATGGAAATTAAACGAAAGACATTATGGAGCATTACAAGGACTCAACAAAGGAGAAACTGCTGAAAAATATGGAGAAGAACAAGTTCATAAGTGGAGAAGATTTGTAAATGTGAAACCACCAGAATTAACTAAAGATGATCCAAGATATGCAGGTCATGAGGTTAAATATAAAGATTTAAATGAAAATCAAATACCATTAACAGAAAATCTAGCTGATACTGAAAAAAGAGTCTTAGAAGAATGGAATGAAAATATAGTCCCAAATTTAAAAGCAGGTAAAAAGATTATAATATCTGCACATGGAAATTCATTAAGAGCTTTGGTTAAATATTTAGACAATATTTCAAGTGATGGTATATCAAGTTTAAACATTCCAACTGGAACACCATTAGTATATGAGTTAGATAGTGATTTAAAACCAATTACTCACCATTATTTATCATTAGATGGTAAACTTCCAGAGGAAACAGTTCCAACTCATTTTGAAGAAAAAAAGTAATTCAGAACAAAATAACTCATTATTACTAAACAATGTAATAATGAGCTTTTGTTTTATATCTACTCTTTTAAACAGTCTTAGGGATGTTCAAAGAAATAACAAGTCAGTATGCTAGTCTATTTTGCGTCATACTGCGTCGCCAAGTTTCACTAATAGCCTACTATGAGTAAACCTTAGCTCCTTATCTGACGCAAAATATACATCGCATCTTTGACTTGTTATTTTCTTTCACATCCCTTAATCTAAAAAATAATTTCCTTGAGTATACTATTTTTTATTAAACAAATTTGCTTAATCTATCTTTTAAATTTACTTCCTTATCAATAAGCCAGCCTTCTTCTTCACAGGTATTTCCCCATTGAACTATATCATTTATTTCATCTTTAGTTAATTCGACAGATATTTTATCAATAACTTCTAAATTTTCTTCATAATATCCATTATACATTTTTAAAGCATTGGTTTCCCCTTTTAACCCTAAAGAATATAAAGGTGTGCTTTTTGCATCTTTATGATGCCCCACAACATAAAGTCTTACTCCATGATTCTTTTTATCAGCTTCTGTGCCAATATGTTTTACTTCGACTAAAGTCCCCATTGCTATCTTATACTTTTCCAATAATTCCACATCCTCTCTATACTATAAATTCTACATAAAATTTCAATTCCCTTTGTTTTCAGAAAATTCTTAATTTAATTGTATTATTTCTTTATGCTTTTGTATTATTACTTGTTCTTCTTCTCTTAAACTTGATATATAATCATTAAATTCAAAATACCAATCATTTTCGTATTCATTTTCCAAATTTAAATCAGATACATATTTGGATAAAAGAATAATTTCCATTTGTGATAAGCTTTTAAAGTACATAACATATTCATCTTCAAATAAACATTCAGCATCTAATATATCTATTAAATCTTCTAGACTATTAATATTATTTCTTATTAATTCAATTTTATCCTGAACTAATGAACATTCTCGAATCTTTTCACTTAATTTTCTAAATACCGAGTTACTTAATTTTTTACCATCTATGTATTCAATAAATTCATTATCAATATCATTATTCTCCTTAAATGATAAGAATACTGTTTCTAATTTATTTAGTTTAATGCTATTATCTATCAATAAAGTTATTTTCTCTGTAGCCTTTCTAATATAATTCACTAATATCTTATTTCTAATATCTAAAATTTCACAGCATCTTTCTGCATATTTTACTAACGCTCCTTTTAATTCCTCTAATGATAATTTGCCTAACCTATTTTTTATCTGTTCTCTATCTATACTATTAATATTAAGGTTTTTTAGAGATTTACCACAAATTATTAAACCTAGTGAATTAGTAAATACTAGTTCAAATATGTTTATGAGTAATAATTCGCATTTTTTATCATACCCTTTTAATAACTCATTGATTTCACAAATATCAAAGTTATAGCAAAACTCGTTTTCTAAACTTAATGTCTCTAAATAATTACTTATATACTCGATACCTATATAGTTCATATTATCCATGTAAAGCCTATAATCTATTGATCCTGGAGTTTCATGAGCTGCAAAAAAGTCTTGATATTCTTTAAAAAATAATGGAATACCATAATCTATAGTATCGTTATATGAATAATTATCAACTTTCAACTTATTTTTACAAATTTCCTCTAGTAGCTTTTTACTCTCTATCACTTTTTTCTTAATTAAATCATTTCCGATTTTAAACATATCAGCTAAGCTTGCATTCTTTAATTCCTCTAATATTAATTCTATATTATTAAAAGTCTTTAAATAAACTCCTAAAGTGTAATCAATGCACTGCATTAGACTTTCCGCTACCTCTACCATAACTGAACTGCTCTCATCTTTTGTATAATATTTCAATTGTACTTTTAAAACTTCCAATCTCTCATAAGATAGATTGCTTAAAATCTTATCATCTAACAGATTTTTCTCATAACAAGTTACTAAAATATCTTTTAAAAAAAATTCCGCGCTTAAGTTATTATCTATAGAAAAACTATATTTTTGAATGCTTTTACTGTTATCCATAACTTATCAATCCTTTTCACTATCAAGATTTGTATAATCTTTCACACCATTTCTTATATTATCAGCAATTTTATATAATACTTTTCCCTCTAAAAGTTCTAATGAACCTTGACAATAGTTATCAAAATGCTCCTTCATAATTTCCATTAATTCATCATCACTTATATAATCTAAAGTTTCATTCTTATAATTATAAAAAATTTCTACAAGTTCATTTATTGTATCACTGTAATTATGTTGTGATATATATGGTGAATCACAAAAAATCATAATAATTTTGTTTATGATTTGACCATTAAATTCTATTCTTCCGCTTTTTTCAAGTGCTATATTTCTTGTTTTAATAATTTCTTTTACATCTTCCTCCTGAAGCATTAATCCATATTCAGTCGTAAGTTCATTACACTTAGATATATCATTATATATTTGCTTTTCTAATAAATTGCTTTCAAATAAATTAATAATTTCTTTCATTTTTTTAACTTCCTTTCAAAATAACTATTGACATATATTTTTATATATGCTATACTTAAATTATATACATCTTTACTGATTTATTATACCATTGGCATTTTTTATTGTCAATGTGTTTTAGCGTAAAAAAGAGTATCTTCAATCTTGAAGATACTCTTTTTGTTTTGAGTTTTATCTTAGGCACAATCAAAAAAATAACAAGTCCCCTTGCCTGATGAAAAATATTCATGGCAACTTTGGACTTGTTATTTATTTTCATGTGCCTTATTGTTATTCTTTATAAATTAAAAAGTTTCTTTATTTCTTCATACTTTTCATGGGTAAGTAGAGCATCTTTTTCTGTATTTTTAAGTTTAACCACATAAGTCCATCTCCCATATGGATATATCTTTGTGATCAATGATAGATTTATAATATATGATTTGTGGCTTCTAAGGAATTGAGTATTATCAAGTTTTTCCTCAATGTCAGATAAAGAAATAGATGTAGTAAAGCTATCTGTTTTTGTATATATAACAGTAGAGCTGTCTTCTCTTTGTACTAGCACGATTTCCTTTGTATCCACAAAACTTATGCCTTCTTTATTTTTTATCATAAGCTTGTCCAAGCCTTTTTCATGCTTTATTATCTTATCTATACCATCTCCATAGCTAGGTTTATTTAACTTTTTTATTCTATCTAAAGTTTGCATTACTCTTTCTATTTTGAATGGTTTAATCAAATAATCAAAAGCATATAATTGAAATGCATCAGACATATATTCCGAGTGTGCTGTTGCAAAAATAATTATAGTCTTGGGATCTATATCTGTTAACCTTTTAGCACAATCTATACCATTACCACTAGGCATTTGAACATCAAGGAACACCACGCAGGGGCGCTGCTCCTTAAATATTACTATAGCCTCATCCCCATTATCTGTATCTCCCACAACCTCAAAACCACCAGATTTATCTAATATTTTTTCAATTATGGTTCTCATTCCTTTTTCATCATCGACTATAAGCACTTTTATATCCATAGCAAAATTCTCCTATTTGTTTTTAAAATCTTCTTTTTTTTCTAGTTTTACTTCTTGGTTTTCCAACTATTTCTGAAAGTATAATCGCCTGCTCTAGTCTAACTGGTGTCATTTCCTGAGTAATAGAATCTATCACCCCTTGTGGACCTAAACAAGTATCTTGTTGTTCATTATAGTACCCATTACTTTTATTATCATTATAATACTTACTATCTTCCAAAGGAATACTTTTATTATTTTCTTTATTGATACTTTCATTCTCTACATTAATATTATTATTCATACTATTATTTAAGCCAATACCCTTTGCATATTTGAAAATATCACTTTCTCCAAGCTTATTTTTCATATATCTAGGATCATTGATACCCGTTATAATAGTCTCTAATATATGAATTACATCATTAAATTTCATATTTTCCACGCTCCTCTAGGAGACTATTTTTTATCTTTCATTCCCGTATCATCAGTAGTTAAATTCTTATTTTTATTTCCTGCATTAGAAATTGAACTTCTCATACTTGTATCTGAAATAACATTTTGCATATCATAATAATCCATTATTCCAAGTTTTCCTTCTCTAAGTGCATAAGCCATTGCTCTTGGTACTTCTGCCTCTGCTTCTACAACAGTAGCTCTCATTTCTTGTTCCTTCGCTACCGCCATTGCTCTTCTCTCTTCAGCCTTAGCTCTTGCTATATTTTTATCAGCTTCTGCTTGTAAAGTTTGAAGTTGAGCTCCTATATTTCTTCCTACATCTATATCTGCTATATCTATAGACAGAATCTCGAAGGCTGTACCTGCATCTAAGCCTTTACTTAATACGGTTTTTGAAATAGCATCTGGATTTTCAAGTACTATCTTATAACTATTAGAGGAACCAACTGTAGTTACTATACCTTCACCAACTCTAGCTAAAATAGTTGTTTCTCCAGCTCCTCCAACTAACCTTTCAAGGTTAGCTCGAACTGTAACTTTAGCTTTAACTAGAAGTTCTATACCGTCCTTTGCAACTGCTGAAACATTTGGTGTTTCAATTACTTTTGGATTAACACTCATTCTAACGGCTTCTAAAACATCTCTACCTGCCAAATCAATAGCAGCTGCCTTTTCAAATTTCAAGTCTATGTCAGCTCTATGGGCTGCAATTAATGCATTTACTACATTATCCACATTTCCTCCTGCTAAATAGTGAGCTTCTAATTGATTGACATTGAGCCCCATCCCAGCCTTTGTTGATTTTATAAGTGGAATTACTATTTTAGAAGGTACAACCCTTCTAAGTCTCATACCAACTAAATTGAATATACTTACTTTAACATTAGCTGCTAAAGATGATATCCATAGTCCTAGTGGTACAAATGTAAGAAATACGGAAATTAAACATACTACTGCTATAACTATTATAAGTAAATTTGTAATCATTAATAATCTCTCCTTTAAATATTAATTTATATTTTTTTAACTAATAACTTTACCCCGCTAACTTTAAATATCTCAACCTTAGCGCCACTTAAAACATACTCCCCATCAGAAACCACATCAAACTTAACTCCATCTATATCTACAGATCCTGCTGGTCTTAAGTCTGTAATTGCAATTCCCTTTTTTCCGAGTAGATAATCCAAATCTGAAGAACTAATATATCCATGTTCTTTATTTTGTTCATCTGATAGTATTAATGGTTTGAATAGTTTCCCTTTTGTAAAAAACGTCAGAACCACACCTAACATAGTCCCTAGTATAGCGAGGATTCCTAATGCCATAACTAATGCTTGTGCAAAATTTTGTGCTGTTAGTACTACTGCAAGTATTAAAAATATAGCACCTGCAATTCCCGGAACTCCGAATCCTGGAATATGCATTTCTAATAATACCAACCCAAAGCCTATAATTAGAAGTAAAATTGTTAGAACTGTCATATCCGGTAAAAATACATTCATGTTTTTATACCTCCTTCCTTACTATAAGTGAAAGTACACATTTTATATTTGGAAACTTGAACTTACTAAGCGAATGTCTGTGAGTCGAGTTTCCTTATAAATATAATATACTATCAAAAATAAAGATTCGTAATATGAAACTTCTAAACTATACACTTTTGAAGCCCAAATGTCATTTATATGCCTTTTTTAGGTATAACTATTTCAAAAGATGTCCTTTTCTCATCTGATGTAACTACTACTGTGCCACAAAATGTTTCAACAATTTCCTTAACTATAGCAAGCCCCATACCATCTCCCTTATCACCTTTAGTGGTAACTCCTACTTTAAATATATTATCCATAATTTCCTTAGGTATACTATATCCATTATTTGATATATTTATTTTGATATTCTGCACATCTTCGGCAAATTCAACAAGCATATACCTATTATCTGGCTTTAGCTTTAAAGCATATATAGCATTATCTATTATGTTGCCTATCACTCTACAAAACTCCCATGGTTCCATATTAAGATGCTTCAAATCACTTTTTATTTCTAGTTCCATATCTATTTCATTTTTTTCTGCCATCTGTAACTTTGCTTGAAGTAGTGCATTTACAGCTGGTTTTGAAGTTTTTAAAGCCTTACTAATTCTTACTATATCTTTGTATACAGGCTCTATATAGTTTCTTGCCTCTAGAAACTCCTCAAGTTCCATAAGCGAATAAATAACTTGAATATGGTTTAAATAATCATGTCTTTGAGTTCTTAAAGTTTTATTAAATGATTCAAGATCCTTTATGGTATCAATTAAATTATTACTTCCCTTTTTTAATAAAAGATTATAAAATATAATTCCTGTAATAAT
The DNA here is from genome assembly GCF_019977655.1 of Clostridium gelidum. NCBI lineage: Bacteria > Bacillati > Bacillota > Clostridia > Eubacteriales > Clostridiaceae > Clostridium > Clostridium gelidum. Next base: position 2,589,303 of record NZ_AP024849.1, on the reverse strand, counting down.
GCTGTTAACACCTATGCTTATAGCTATAACATAAATAATAAAGTTTCCCTCAAGCATATAAGGATTTTTATTTTTGTAATAAATAAATAGAGTTATAAACACCACTTGTATTAAGTTTATAACTATTGATATTAATACTATTTTTGATATGTTATATTCTTGCTTTTTAACTGTCATTCACTGACCCCCTACCTCATATATAAATAACAAATCTATATTACCATATTTTTCTTATATTAACACTAAATTTTAGACAAAAAATGACCTATTAAGGTTAATAAGTCATCCAAATTTTTTATCTCTAATTTTCATTTAATTCACTTTTACTAATATCGTATTTTTCAATAGGATTTGGCCCCCGCAAAATTTGTCTTCTTATCTGAAGTACACCATCCTCATCCGGTAGAACTTTCCATTGAACCAACTGAATTTCTCCACCTGTAATTTCAATATTCGTTATGCTAGTAGGATAGAGGCAACATCCTATATTAAAATATGGTAATTCGTTATTTCTAGGGTATTTAAGTCTGTGTGTATGCCCGCAAATAATCATTTTTTTATGTTTTTTTATCCATTTTACAAAATTCTTCTCAATCTTATGCCTTTTATTCATATTTCCAACCGGGCTAGAGGGACTTTTAGCACCCAATGCATGCAAATATCTCCAAAAATATTTTAAAGAAAGCATGGATAGAACCCAAAACTGGTCGTTAGAAAAATCTCCCTGATGTCCATGAACAACAAGAATTTCCTGCTGAGTTTTTTTATGCTTCAGAACTAGTCCTTCACAAGGTTTTAATCCTTTCATAAAATCATAGTTCTTTTCTTCATAGTTGTTATAGTATGTATAATAATTACTTTCTACATATTCCTGATTTTTTAGGTAAATATTGTGGTTGCCATATAACATAATCAATCTGTCTTCATAAAAAAATCTTTTTAGCATGTCAAACACGTCTGAATGGGCATTTTTTATATCTCTAAAATGAGGATGCTCCCACAATTCATCCCCGTCTCCAGCTTCCACATAAGTAAATCCATTTTTATAATAGTATTCAAGTGCAAATAAGTAGTTGTTACGGTTTTTTATAAATTCATCAGAATTACTTCCATTGCTCCTATGGCAATCGCTAAAAAAAACATATTTTGAGTTCTCGTCAAAATATTCTATTCTTGCACTTTTATAAGCTTCCGTTAATCTTTGATCCGTATGCATAATAATCACCTCTAAATGTATAAATACAATTGATTATAATAAATATTGTAGAAAATTTAATTACTATAATTCACAAAAATGTTTTTTTATTAATTTTAATCTTAGTATATGTAATTACATTTCATATTATTATAATTTAATATTATCACAGAATTCGGCAATTACAATCCAGTCCTAAAAATATGAGTATAGAATACTATATTTTTAAATCCTAATTAATCTATTAACTATTGGAATTTTAGAAATTATTAATGTTAAAGCTAATGAAATTCCAAAAACAATAAATATCAAAAGTATATTAGTTATTGGAGTATTAAACTTATAAAAATGTGTGGATACATTAAGTACAGTAACATGCACAATATATATTCCCATTATTTTATCACTTACTAAACCTATAAATTTTCCTGAGTTAACTTTAAACTTGTGATTATAAATCAAGAAAAATAAACTAATAACCCAAATGAAATCAAAAATATTATCATAGAAAAATTCAATAGATGCAGCGTGATAATATTTATGTGCCATATTATATTGATAAACACTTATAATAATACTGCTTAGGACAAATATAAAAATGTTTAACTTTCCTGAAATTTTATTTAGTATATATTCTCTAATTTTTGTTTTACCAAGTAATCCACCTAATAAATAATATGCAAACCATGTCCATAATCTAAGGGTTTGTATAACACCAATTTGTATAATAGGTTTTTTATTAAGACTTCTAGATATACTAAGTGAATCTACTATTAAGCAACATACAATAAATATTACAGTAATAACTATAGCACGTTTATTACTTGCGAAACACTTAATCAATAAAGGTAACACAGCATAGATAATTATTATTGATCCAAAGAACCAAAACTGCCAGAAATAGTCTCTTTGTATTAAGCTATTCAAGGTCATAGAAAATGGATTAGTAGTCTTTTTTGATAATAACAAATCTGTTAAAAATCTATTTGTAACAACTCTTGATAATAAAAATACTATTAAATTCCACACAAAAACAACAATTAAAATATTACCTATTTTTTTCATAACATAAGTATAATTAACCTTTTCTTTATTTAACTGAAAATATCCATTAACAATGAAAAATATCGGAACTGCAAAACCTGCCATATAATATAACGTGTGATTTATAGTATAGTTACTCTTCATATTAAAAGTAATTATTCCAGTTACATGTATAACTACAACTGCAAAACAAGCCATAATTTTTAGTATATCTAATTGTAAATTTCTTTCTTTCACCTCTACATCACCTTTTTGTAATAAGAATTTTTATATTATTTTTTATTTATACATCTTAACCTTGAATATTTCACTTAGTTTTTTCATAAATTTTAGTTATGACTTTTTCCATAGGAAGTTCCTTAATTGATATATCAGAAAAGCTGCACTGCTTCACTAATAGCTCCATAAATTTACTTATTGGTAAGATATCTGTATCTACTTCAAGTATAATCTGATAATCATTTACTTTTTTAATCAACTGAGTGCCTTTCATAAAATAAGTATTATCTATTGTATTGAAAAATCTATTGCTTTCTGTTAAAGTCAGTTCTATTATCTTTTTTTCACCAAGGGTTTTTCTCAAAGTATCAATAGATCCATCAAAAACTTTTTCTCCTTTATTTATGATTATCACATTCTTAGCTAGCTTTTCTACATCTTCCAAATCATGTGTAGTCAATATAAAGGTTACCCCCTCTTTATTCATTTCTTTAATAAATTCTCGTATATTCTGTTTTGCAATAACATCAAGACCAATGGTGGGCTCATCTAAAAAAACAATATCTGGGTTATGAAGCATGGACATAATAAACTCACACTTCATTCTTTCTCCAAGTGACAAAACCCTAGTTGGACGCATGATAATATCTCCTAAATCAAGTAATTCTACAATCATATTTAAACGTTTTTTGTAGATATCATCAGGTATTCCATAAATAGCTTTATTCATTTTAAAACTATCAATTGGAGGAATGTCAAAAATAAGCTGGCTTTTTTGTCCAAAAACTGCACCCATTTTATTTACATATTCTATTCTTTTTTTGCAAGGATTATATCCCATTACGGAAATACTTCCTGATGTAGGATATAAAGTTCCCGTAAGCATTTTAATAGTTGTAGATTTCCCAGCACCATTAGGACCTAAAACACCTACAATATCACCCTTCTTTACTTCAAAGCTTATATTTTTAACTGCATCAACATATACTTTATCTCTTTTAATAAAACTTTTAATACTTGAAGCAAATCCACTTCCACGCTTATATGTAACATAACTTCTACATAAATTTTCTACCTTTATTATAGAATCCAATTCCTTATTGTTCTTTTCCATTTAATCAACCTCCAACCCCTTCATACAGTCTAACCATATGCTGATAAATATACATTCCAATAATCATAAATAAAACACATGGGATTATGGAAATAAACATCCTCTTTTCCGTTAGTCCTAAAAGCGCAGATGCCGGAAAAAATCCAATCATTGCCACTGGTACAATATATGAAGTTATGAGAATAATACTACGACTAAATATACTTTGTGGATAATATCCAAAGCGAATAAAACTACTATACATTTCCGGTATTCTTGAATTAGCAACCCATTTAAAAGATGTTGCTGCCATAAGTAGCTGAGTGCCGACCATTACAAAAAGTCCCATAATAAAAAATATAAAAAATTCCATCCACATTAGAGCAGTTATTTCTCTAATGTGTGCAATTGAAATACAGAAGAATACAATCCCTCCTAAAATAACCCCTATTCCATCCATGCTAACTGTAGAAGCCATTAAATACAGCATACTGTTAACTGGTTTTATTAATGTTATTTCAAAAGTACCTTCCCTAACCTCCTCCATGGTTTTCCAAACGATACCATTAAAAAACATATTTGAAAATCCATTTGATATGGTGAATATAGATTGAATTAATAATACTTCATATATATTCCAATCATTAAAACTTGCACCAGAACCATAAATCATTAGGGTTACCATTGGTAATACAATATTACTTATTAATGTAATTAACATATTTAATAGAAAATTCACTCGATATGCTATTGCTGATGAAAAAGAAATTTTTACTGCTTCTTTATAAATTTTTAAGTATTTACGCATTTCTATCAGCCTCCTGCATCCGTATATTTATTCATTGCAAGCCTATATATTATTTCGCTCAGTATCATTACAAGAGCTACTGCTCCCCCTTGAATAAGTACAATCTGACTAAGATCCATTGTAATTCCACCTAGTGAATACTTTCCCATAACTACACATGCTGGCACATAAGTAATATATTGAAATGGCAAGAAAAAAAGTATTTTTTGAAGTATCTCTGGGAAAAATATTAGTGGAATCAAAGAACCTGACAAAATTTCAGAAATCACCTGGTATACTTGCCTTATTCCTGATGATTGTACAAGCCAAAAAGCAGTCATTCCAATACAATAATTTACATAAAAGTTTATAAGAAATGCAAATGCTATTGATATAATTGATAATCCAAGATGTTTTGGTATCAAATCAACTTTAAAAATAAATTGTAAAATAAAGAAGCAAGGCAAAAACTCAAAAACAAATCCTAAAGCTCTATGACCAATTTTTTGTGATAATGCAAAAAATCGGTGATGTATAGGCCTTAATTGAAATGTCAGAAATTTACCACTCCTTACGAGCATCTGAAGATTCCAATCTGCAAAATCCATAATCAAATATCCAATTAATGTGATGGCCCCATAATAACAAAGAATCTGTTTAAATTCCATACCATTAACCATTCCTCCAGAGTTTCCTCCAAATACAGCCTTCCAAATAAAATACTGTATAATAAAATAAACTGGTCCAACTAATATGGATACCATAGAGTGAGTGCGATATGCACTCCACTCTTTAAACGTTACAAATGCCACCGATTTTAGTATCTCAAAACGATGTTTAATTTTGTCCATTTTTTTCTATTAATCCTTTCTTTTGATTATGCCTAATCCTCCATAGCTGACATAATAAGATTTACAAGACGTCCATTAATATTAAGAAATTCTGGTTTTTCATAATGTACAGTTTCTGCTGCAAACCAAGCCATTGTCAAATCATGTTCTGGATCAACAAATATTTTTGTTCCACCATATCCTGTATGATCAATACAACTCTCTGAACGTAAAATCCCATCATTATCTTTCTTATTGCCATGAAGATTCCAACCTAATGACCACCTAGAATATTCCTCTCCTTCAGCACATGGAACTCCTTGATTATGATCAGTAAACATCTGCTTAATGCTTGCCTTAGACAACACTCTGACATTATTAAATTTTCCTCCATTTAAAATCATTTGAGTAAAACGCATCATATCATCTACAGTTGTTTTAAGTCCGCCAGCTCCACTTTCAGAAACAAAATTTTCATTGCTGTTAAACCATTTTGCACTAACGGCGCTATCGATTCTTCCAATAATCCTGTCCCATTTTTCTTCTGGCATACGCCATGCAGTATCCTTCATCCCTAATGGACTAAATAATTTTCTAGAAGCATATTCATCCAATGATTCACCTGTTGTAGTCTCAATAATATCGGCTAATCTTTGAAAGCCATAACTACAATAAACCATATTTGTGTGTGGCTTACGTCTCATATTAGTTTTCAAAGAAAGAATATATTCAATATTTCCCATTCTTCCCTTAACACTTCTATCAACACCCATTTTATCTGCTACTTTATTTGCAAAATCTTCAAATTCTTCATGAGAACATTCATTATTAGGTGCTTCTAAGCCAAATTCATTTTTTACATATTCTTTTGAATCATTCCAGATTTCTTCTTCATCTAACCCACTAGAATGTGTTAGAAAATGCCATACGCATATATTTTCTCTACCTCCTCCTATAAATTCAGGAAGATACTTGCATACAGGCTCCGTCACATCCACAATTCCATCTTCTTGAAGACATAAAATAAGCGTAGCCACAACTGGTTTTGTAATAGAGCATACATTAAAGATTGTATCTGATTTCAATCCATATTCCTTGGTATTCATTCCATATGTTCCTTCAAAGATTGTAACCCCTTTCTTCACAGCTTTAAAAATAATAGCCTGTCTTTGTCCTTGTTCAATAAAATAATTTAATTGCTTGTCCAACACTTCTAATCTTTCTGGTATAATTCTAAGTTCTTCTGCCTTTTCAATTGCTTGTTTTGTAATACTCACTTTTCTGTTCCTCCCTTTTGTTTTTCTAATAATATTTTCAAATTCTATAAATCACATACAAAGTAATAGATTATATTAAAATTTATGCTTTATGAACCTGTACTTTTATAATGTTTTATTCCATTATTCCAGATTAAAATTGCAAGTATAATCATTATAATTCCTACAACAGGTGTCATATAATAAAGCGCAGAATTAAAAATTGGTGGATTTGTTTTTCTAAGAAAATATTCTGCTGGATAATAATTTACAAATGCATATGGCAATATAAAAGTTAATACTACCTGTATAAATTTATTAAATATTGTTAATGGATAATCTAAGAAACTTCTAAGACCATAAATGGCTGTTTCAACTGCTACTTTAGATTTTACAATGAAAAAACTTAGACTGCCTGTTATTATCATAAAAGCTGAATGTATAAGTACTGCTCCAAAAATAAATGTAATAAAAAATAAAATCTTACCTAATGACCACTGAGTTTCGATTTTATTTATGCTTATTCCAAATGTAAAAATGTATAATACAATATGTCCTGCAAATGTATATTCAAACTGTCTTGCTATCACATGAAACAAAGGATTTATTGGTTTTGTTAATATACTATCAAACTGTCCCTGTTGTATCATACTTTCCATATCCAACATAGGATGTTTAATAAACATTCCACTTAACGCATATAAATACGTTCTAAATGCCATATAGACAAATACCAAAATCCTACTAGTCCCAAAATATATGCTAACAAAAAGCTAATTAATACGCCATTTATAAGAGATATTAAAAATATAATTGCTGTTTTTATACTTGGAATATAAATGCCGTAAAAAGGAATAAAAATTAAAAGTACTGGAATAAATCTAAATATGAAATTATAAATATTATCTGCAGTTGCTATTGAAAACATATATGCTTGAAAGTTAATAGGTTTAATTAAATCAGATGAAATTTCTCCTGTTCTTATTTTTTTATCAATAATATTTATTACGTTATTATTAACAAGAATAGAGATACCTGCACTAATTATTACGTAATATATCATTACTTTAAGATCTATATTATCTTTTGAAATTCCACTGTTATTATTAAAATAATAAAGGGCTGTCCAAACCGATATTTGTACAACAATTTCAATAACTTGTACTAATCCACGAAAAATAGCATCAAATTTATATTCAAAATTAGATGCAAATGCATTTTTGAAAAACTTAAAATACATTGTCATTTTTAAATATTCCCTTTCATATCATTTTTTAGATACATTATTCTTATTGCTTCATCAATCTCTGTTTCATATACCTTGAAATTTTTTATAGTATTTTTAGACATTAGATATCCTAAAATAGTAGATGAATTTATTTTAGTTTTATCATACTTAAGTACTAAATCCTTTTCATTTCTATTTATTTCTATAATACCGTTTTCATAAAACCAATTAAGATCTTGCAGCTCATCTTCCAATATAAGTTCCATTCTCTCCATGAATCCGAATTTATCCTTAACCTGTTCAAGGTTTCCATCATATATTAATGAACCTTTATCAATTACGAGTACTCTTGAACATAACTTTTCTATATCTGCCATATCATGTGTCGTTAATATTACTGTTGTTTTTCTTTTTCTATTTACCTCTTTAACAAAATCTCTAACATTCTTTTTTACAACTACATCAAGTCCTATAGTTGGTTCATCTAAATATAATATATCTGGATTATGCAATAATGAGGCACATAAATCCGCTCTCATTCTTTGTCCTAAACTTAATTGCCTTACTGGAGTACTCTCAAACTCACCAATGTTTAGAATATCCATAAAAAGTTCCATGTTTTATTTAAAAATATCATCTGGTATTTTATATATATATTTCATTAAATCTAAGGATTCAAATACAGGAATATCCCACCATAATTGCGTTCTTTGCCCAAACACTACTCCTATTCTTTTTGTATATTCTTTTCTGTTTTTATACGGAATCAATCCATCAACTTCTATTATTCCAGAACTAGGGACTAATATCCCTGTAAGCATTTTAATAGTAGTAGACTTTCCAGCTCCATTTGGACCAATATATCCAACAATCTCCCCCTTTTCAATTTCAAATGAGATTCCATCAACTGCATTTTTCATTTCATATTCCCGATGAAATAACTCATTGAAAATGTTAGTCTTTTTTTCTTGTTTTCTTACTTTAAATTCTTTTCTAAGATTCTCAACTTTTATTAAACTCATAATTACTTTAGATATAATTAAACCTTATATTAATTACCTCCTATCTTTATTTTCTATCTAAAAATATATTCTTAAGTATATTCTTTATATTAAGTTAATATCATATTTGTTTTCCAGCCCAAATTCCTCTGAATATAACGTCTTAAGTACGCAACACTAGCATATGTATCTATTCCATTTTTAATTAATTTCCTCTTTACTATGTTACTCAAAACTTTACTCTTGTTTTATATATTTGTCAATCTTTTCATACTTTCATAAAATGAATTTATATATAAATCTTATATTTAAACTTTCCAACCCAATTTAATGGGTAAGTATAATCTTATAATGGTGACAACCACCATTTAAAACTTGAGGCGCCAACAATCTATGTTGGCGCCTCATTTACTAATTATAATAAAAATTTCATTTATCTTAGAGGATAATTGTCAGAATATATGGAATATTTATATATAAAGAGAACTTTATAAATTAAGTGCACGTTGTGCAGACTAAAAGCACCATATGTAAAGGAGGATTCGAAGATGAAAGCTATAGATACCCTACGAAATAAACTCAGTGGACTATATGATGCAATATCTCGTTATCCATTAACTGTAATTTTTCTTATTGTAGCTGCAGTTGTAAATGCAAATGCTATAAACCGTGGAGAACCTTATTACAAGCTTCTTTTGACATTTGTGGTTGGAGCATGCCTTGGTTTTACCCTGCAGGCAGCCTTTGAACGATTTTTTGAAAAGTTCTTACACCGCGTTGTTTCCATGGTCATTTGCGTGGTCTTAACTATGGGATATTTTCTCATTGTTAATCAGTACACAACTACCAGCTTAGAAACATGGATTAGAACCTCAGTTGCTGTGTTTGCCCTAGTTATTGCTTATATTTGGGTACCAGTAATTAAAAGCACTGTCAGTTTCAATGAAAGTTTTATGTCATCATTCAAATCATTCTTTAATTCTCTCCTATTTTCAGTGGTACTCTTTACTGGCATATCAATGATTATTGCAGCTATTGATTTACTTCTTTTTCAAGTAGACGGAAAGTCATATATGCATGCTTTAAACATAATTTCAATCCTCTTTGCACCAATATATTTCTTGTCACTTATTCCGGTCTATCCAGGTATTTCTAACAAAACTCTTTTTAAGGAGAGCCAAGATTATAACAGGGAAAATATAACTAGATCTTCAAGCTGTCCAAAATTTTTGGAGATTCTACTCTCCTATATAATTATTCCTCTATTGTCAATTTATACAGTCATTCTTGTGATATACATTGCAAAAAACATCACCGGAAAATTTTGGACAGACAATCGACTTGAACCCATGCTCGTTGGATTTGCTATTACCGTGATCCTAATCTATATTTTAGTTAGCAGAATTGAAAATAAGTTTGCTAAACTTTTCCGAAAAATTTTCCCGAAGATTCTTGTTCCAATTGTGGTGTTTCAGATTGTATCCTCTATACTGAGAACTCAAGATACGGGGATTATGCATGGACGTTATTATGTAATTTTATTTGGAATCTTTGCAGCTGTTTCTGGAGTTTTTCTAAGCTTTATTCCAGTACGAAAAAATGGCATTGTGGCAATGTTATTGATAGTTTTTGCACTCTTTTCCATTATTCCGCCTTTGGATGCCTTTACAATCAGCCGTACAAACCAACAGAAAATGCTTCAAAGTGTACTAGTTAAAAATAAAATGCTTCTGGATAATAAAATAACACCAAATCCATCTGTTTCTCAAGAAGATAAAAAAATCATCTCCTCTACCCTAAACTACCTTGAAATGATGGGATATACAAAGAACATAGATTACCTAGGAAAAGATTTTAATCTATACAACGATTTCTATGATACCTTTGGATTTTACCAATACGAAGAGAGCATGTATAGGCAAGAATCAGTTCACATGTCCTTGAATCAACAGTCGCCCATAATCATTTCAGGTTACGACGCTTTAGTTGTATTGAACTTTTATTTTGAGAAAGATAACCCAACTCCTAGTAATAAACTCTGTGATTTTAAAAGCTCTGGCAAAACCTATACCATTTCAAATATTAACTCATTCGATTCAGGTAAACTCTGGCTTTCAAATGACAAGGGTGAGGAGCTTATAAGTGTTAACATGAAAGATGTTTTTGATATGTTTGATACTTCAGCCCAAGGAAATTATCAGATAAGCAAAGACTCCATGACTGCTGATAATTCAACATTCACGAAGGAAAATGACAATGCCATTATATCTCTAGTTGCACTAAACATTAATATTCAAAAATCTAATTCCGAACATCCATATAGTGGGGACTTTTATGTTCTAGTAAAAATCAAATAAAATACACCAAATTATTTATATTCATTTTTTCAGTACCATTTTCATAACATTCTAATATTATAGTAGCAAAGTCATAAAAAGCAATATAATTTGCTATATAAATGGAGGCACTTCAAATGAAAAAACATATAGCTACAGTTGAATCTAATATTAAAACTAATATTGAGGCTAGGACTGAAGCTCAAGTGAAACCTGTATTTAGCAGTTCCTTTATACAATATTGGTTAGCTCAAAGCTTTGATTATAATAGATGGGTTTCTGAATTAACTATGCTTAAGAATATTGGAATTAACGAAATAATACTTCAATCAATAGCTGATACAAGAATTAAGTATGCAGTTTATCCTACAAATATACTAGGATATACGTGTAATAATATAGATATGGTTGAAACAGTTCTAAGTGCAGCAGATTTTCTTGGAATGAAGGTTAGAATAGGATTAGGCTTTAATAGTAATTGGTGGGTAATGAATGCTTTTAGCAAGTGTTGGCTTAATTTACAAGCCTCAATTAATAAAACTATTGTACACGAAGTCTTAGATATGTATGGAACTCATAAGTCATTTCAGGGTTGGTATATTCCTTATGAAATTAATCAATTAACTGCCATAACTAAAACTCAACAATCGTATTTGAATAGTTTTCTTAAGCAAATTACTTCTGAAATGAAATCAAATATTACAAGGGATATAATGATTGCTCCATTTTATAATAGAAAGTTTTCATTATTAGGTTCTATATCAACCTGGTCAAAAATGCTTGAAAATACTTTAAATGAAACTGGAATAGATATTGTTGCACTGCAAGATAGTATAGGGGCAAAGTTTAATACTATAAATCAGTTAGATAGTTTATATTCATATACTAAAAAGGCAACTGATACATTAGGCATAAAGCTTTACGCAACTACAGAAACTTTTGCTATTAAATCATCTGAATTTATATCTGCACGACAAGAATCAATTTCAAAGCAACTCTCTGTAGAAAATAAATATGTAGAAGGCTTCGTAGCCTTTAGCATCAATCATTATCAAAATAAAAATGTATTATCGCAAGAAAATAATTACAAGGATTATCATGATTACTATTTAGTTAATAAGTAAAATAAAATTTAGAAAACCACCGACTGCGTAAATCGGTGGCTTATTTTAAAATGTTACTACTCAACTTAGGAATTGTATCTCTTTTCCATCTAATTATTCCATCACATATATATGCCACACGCTTAAATTTATTTGTATTATCATATATATTTATTTCATTACATATATCTAATACTTCTTTTAAATTATCTAGTGATTCATAATATCTTCTTTCTATAGTGTCTTCTGGAATTCCATGTCCACCTTTCAATACTCTAATTCTAACTCTTTCTTTAGCAATATCCGGAGTGTCAACTCCAATATAGTTCATCACTACATGAAAACCTTCTTGCCTTGCTTTTTTTATATTTCTAACAATACTTTTACCCGAAAGAGTAGTTTCTTGATTAAATGATATATCATTTTTTATATAATAACTTATAAGTTTTGCGGCTTTTCTTCCACACTTAATTTGGAGATTATTATCTTTCCATGTACCGACTCTTGCTACCATCTCATCTGTATTTATTCCTTTTTCACTTTTATTTTTTTAATAATAAATAGACTTATATATTGATGTTTTTCCAGCACCATTTACACCTGCAAATATAGTATACGTAGCCATCAATTTTTACCTATTGCTCTTTCTTGTTCCTTTTGAAGTATTATATCAGATAAAGCAACATAAAAATCTTGTTCTTCTTTTGTTTTTGTTTTTTTAAATGATTCTTCTAAATCTTTATATGAATATTTTAAAAACTGCTCATACAAATTATTTTGTTCATTTATATTTTCCATAGAACTTCCTCCGATAAATAATACGTTTATTATATTATAGCCTAACAAATTACTAATATAAACATTTTTTTATCTATAATCGGCCTCAAGTAATAGTTAACAAATTATATTTTTATTATTTCATATACATCTTTAAAATGCTCTTTTTTCAGAATGGCATATTGGTAGGTATTTTCATAATGCGGAGTTCCATCTGGGTTGTTCACGAAAGATATAAATTCCATAAAGAGTCCTTCTTTTCTCATTCCAAGTCGCTCACAAAGTTTTTGGGACGGAATATTATCGTCTTCAGCATAAGCATATATTCTCCTTGCATCGTTATTGAAGAGGTAGTTGATTAACGCTTTTGCCGCTTCAGTTGCATAACCGATCTTGCCGTATTTTAAATTGAAATTCCATCCGACGCTATATGTATCAGGCTCCTCTTTTATGGCAAAAAGATCCCCAATAATTGAATCTGTATCAGACAAGCAAACAGCGAAGTGTTCACCTTCTTTGCCTCTTCTCTCCACTTCTTTTTCTGCTTCATCAAGTGAATCTAATTTTTCACTCATAAAACAATGTACAGGTGGGTGCTCAAGGAATTCATACAATCCCGCAGCATCTTTTTTGTCAAAATCACGAATTATTAATCTATCTGTTTTCAAATGCATTTAATAATTATCTCCTTTAACTTCTAATTTTCACTTAAGTTATATTCTGTTTTTTAAATTCTAATTTCGTAATAAACACAGCAAAATACAATCAACAATGTTTTTAAAATAGTATATTGAACCAAAAAAAAGTGTGACAAGATCTTTTCGGATCTTATCCCACTTAAATAATCTTTTTATTACAAGTCCTCTGATAAGGCTAATTAATCATACCATATTCAGACAAAAAAGCAACGACAAATTCTGATTTATTTTCATTGTTAGAATTGCACAATAAAAAATCGCTAATTCTAATTCTTGAATAATGCGATTTTACAATCTGTTATTTATTTTTTAATTCATAATATTAAATAGACTATCTTATTATCTAGTTATTTAAAAATTTACACATTAGTATAATGCCCTCATATCCTTTATTTGTTTTTATTGCTTTTATCTTTCTACCCTCTTCGATAAAAGCAAATTTCTTATAAAGCGAAATTGCTTGAGTATTATTTTCAAAAACTTCTAAATCTATTTTTTCAATTCTATTAAGTTCTGCCCATTCAATAACCTTTTTCATCAGTGCACTGCCTACACCTTGATGAGAAAATGCTTTTAAAATAGTTATACCAAATAAGGCAGCATGGTTTAATCTAACTAATTCACTTCTATCTAAAGTAGCTGAGCCTATTATATTTCCATTAACTTCTGCAACTAAAAAAAGTGCTGCATTTTTTATATACTTTTCTTCTTGTTCAATAGTAAAGTTAAATTCATCAGATGTTCTTGGGAAAAATGGAGATTCTTTCATAACTTGTTTGACTAACTGTATTATCCCTTCAGCATCTCTTGTCTCTGCATTTCTAATAATTAAATCCGTATTGTTTATCAAATCCTTCATACTCTTTCCTCCCTTTAATGAAAATAATATTACTATTATAACACAAATTGTAAATATAACATTATTCGTAACTATTCAGCTGTAGTCATTTAAAATTTTAATAGATATACTTTTAGGTATGGCAAATAGGGGTATCAACTTATTCTCAATACCCCTAGAAATATCTTAGTTAAACTAAGGTCGGATCGATTATATTTGAAGTAAATACTGATTTTATACAATCCAAAGTATTCAAGCTATTTTTTCGAACCGTGGATACATATCCACGAATTCTAGTAAATGCTTTTGCGCCATCTTTACTTCTAAATGTTCCAGAGATTTTTTGTTTAACCTTAGTCATTCGTAGATCACGCTCTGCAAGATTATTATCAAAAGGTATTTCAAAATCATACATAAAAGCAAGTATTTGATTTTTATAACCGCTTAATCTATTTAATAGATTAAGACTAGTACTTTTCTTTACTTTCTTTTTACTGTATGCTTTACTATTTGCTATATAATCTTCTTTGAAGCCATCTTCTAATATTTGATCATATCTTTTTTCAAAGGCTTCAATTTTATCTAAAGTTAAGGCATTGGCAGTATTCCAAGATAAATCTACTTCTTTTTTTATTTCTACTAATAGATTTTTCAAAGGCTCTGCCCATTTTTGTTTTTCTAGCTCTGATATAGCATTTAACTCTCTTAATATGTGAGCATTGCATAAAGCGTGCTCACAAGAGTATTGATGATATGTCTTCCAGCAGTCATGTACTGCTGTTCCGGTAAATTTAGGTAATATATTTATATCATCAATAGCTTCTTTACCTCGTTTTTCATGTGCTTCATAATAAGTATATTTATCATTTGAAGCAACATGTAGCCATTGGCGTTTTTTATCTATATATATTCCAGTTTCGTCATAATGTACAGCACCTTGATAATTAGTTATTGCATTTTTTATATTTTCTTCAACAAGTTCTAATTTTTCATGACAGTTATTATTAAAATTGACTATTGTACCTTGACTTAAACTTATATTAAACATATCAGAAATCAATTCAGCACCACGTTTAAACGGAATTAATTGATATTGAGTTAAATAAACAGCTATCGCTTTTACTTTATCGCCATATTGAACTGTGTTTGTTATTCCCTCAGGGAATTTACCGGTGTTTTTTCTTCTACACTTTGGACATTTTTTAACTTCTGATCTATGTTCAGTAACTTTTACTTTAGTCTCTGGTAGATCAACCACTTGTCGTACAATTATACTGTCCGGAGCTACATCCTGTAAGGATTCTCCGCAAATATCACATTTATCTACAGTGTGTACAATTATTTCATCTGGATTTTCAGTAAGCTCAAGTGTCTTTCCATCATGACCTTCTTGACCACCAGGTTTTTTGCCTGATTTAGTTCTTAAAGTTTTAGTTTTCTTTTTAAAACCATCTGTCGATGGTGGTTTGCTACTGTTATTACTATTCTTTTGAGTTTGTTTTTCTAAAGATTGAACACGCTCACCGAGAGCTTTATTTTCTTTTGAAATTTTTTCTACTTGAGAATTTAGACCTTTTATTTCATTTGTAAGTTCTTTTATAACACTCATAACTTGCGTTAATCCTTGATTATAGATTTCTATAATTTTGCCTTCGCTCACGATAGTCACCACCTTATCATTAGTTTTTTAAAAGACAATATTTATAATACCAAAAGCTAAGAATAATAGGAATAATTTTTTGAAAAATTATTTAATATATAATAAATTTATTCAATAGCTGAATAGTTACCATTATTCAATTTTCAAAGATGAATTTTTTATTGGTTACTACGTCAAATTTACTTATTCTTTACTGTAGTGATTTTCCTCATACTCCAGTGACTACTTGTAAATTTCTTTCAAAAGCATTAGAAAATACAGAAAAACTTACTGCTGAAGAAAAAATACTATAAATTCTCCATGTTATATTTTATTTATTGAATTACTATATTTATTTTGATATGATTTATTTATTAATAATACGTTTGTCACAATATTATTTTCTAAAATGGAGGGTTTAAAATGATAAAAATTCTTTTATGTTGCGGGGGAGGCTTCTCCTCAAGTGCCTTGTCTAATAAGGCGAAAAAGGAAATACTAGAAAATAACATGCAAAACGATTTTGATATCGAATTTTCTCCATTTTTTACTGCAAATAATAAAATATCTGAATTTGATATCCTTGTATGCTGTCCTCATCTAATATATGATGTTAAGAAAATGCTAAAAAACTCCAGTCCTGATATACCTATTTATATTCTTCCACCAAAAATGTACGGACTTATGAATATCAAAGAGTTAGCATTAGATGTTATAGATGCAATTGATCTATATAATAAAAATAAAGTAAATCCAATACATTTTCCTGGAGAAGAAAATACTATGTCGATTACTAGATATGTTGCTTATAGAAATAGTAAAGTTTAATTATTAATTAACAAAAATAAGTTCCTTTTTATTTGGAACTTATTTTTGTTAGACACATGAAAATAAATAACAAGTCCAAAGTTGTCATGAATATTTTTCATCAGGCAAGGAAGAAAATGTTCCTTGTTATCTTTGGGTTTTCCCCATCTATTTCTATCGATTAAATGACTTGATATATCTAACATTGCATCAATGCTTACTTGCAATAAATATTTAGCACTATCAACTTTTGTAAAATCATCTATAAATGCATCTTTATCAAATGCTCTAAGTTTTTTTAATTTATTTAAACAAGTATCCATAAATAATAATTTTTGATCTATTTTATTTTTATCAAATTCCATCAAGCTTTACTCCTAACCCCATAACTTTCATAGAAATCATGCATAAATCTATCTAAATAATATTTTTCATCTCTATATCTATTAAAAATTCCTTCCATAAAATCACAAACTTTATAATAGTCTTTTTCATAAATGCTTCTATCTTCATCTATAACTTTAAATTGTAATGTTATAAATAAGTAAATCAGGATTATCTAATAATTCATCTGTTGCATACATTCCAGTTTTTCGTATGCAAGGTAATACTTCATCAAAAATCCATGCTTCAAATTTTTCTGCACCAGGTAATTCTGATTTAGTAATTAACCTAAATACATCTCCTTCAGGTATTAATGCAACACATTGTCCACCTTCTTTAAAGCTGTCGTGTTTCACGATACCCTTGCAATGTCTTATAATTGCATCTCTAGGATTAATATATCCTAAACATTTTGCAACATCTTTTCCAATGGCATAATCTTTATTATTAACTTTTACCCATCTTATTTCGCCAAATCTATTATCTTTAAAAATTTGCAAACCATCCATTTGTTATCTCCTTTTTACAGGTTTTATATTTATTTTTATTTATAAGTTCAACTAAATTCAGTTGGAGTATAAACTCCACCTAAAAAGTTTTACTTAAGCTTATAGTTATTGTTCATGTCCTTCTCAATTTCCACCACATAATCCTTACACATTTCTGTATTAATTCCACATGACTTCCAATCATCTTTAAGCTTTTCAATTTTCCTACATTCACAAGCTACAGCCAAAGGTTGTGCATGTTCCTGTCTTATTAAAATCCAACCAGTATCCTGACACTTATCACATTTATATAAGACCTTCTTGTGCCTCTTTTCGTTCAGATTCTGTGAGGTTTCGTGGTTTCTTTGGCTTGAATCCTGTAAATTCATTTTTATCTGCTGAGTTACTTTTTCCAGCGCTTCTAGTCCCATTTTTACTCTCCTCTCTTTGATTTGAATACACTTCTCTTCTCCAATTTTTTAATATGCCATTAATGTATCTCATATCAGTTTGATTTACTTCTAACGCCTTATTTATAGCTATCTTAACTGATTCTGCACCATGCATATCAATAGCTAATCTCAAAGCACCATAATTAATCCCACCAATTACCCCTGTAATTTTTTCATAATAGGTCATAATCTCGATGGCTTTAGCATTTAAATCATCAGCTATAGCTGCTTTGTCTTCTTTAAGCTTTTCACTTTGAGAGAGACTTACCTCTTTTGCCTCTTCATCAAAAGTTGAGCCTTTATTATTTATTTCATCAGCTATGTTATTATCTTCACTCTCTATCTCTATCTCTGTCTTATTCTTATTCTCTTTCTTATTCTTACTCTCTCTCT
Organism: Clostridium gelidum; assembly: GCF_019977655.1. NCBI lineage: Bacteria > Bacillati > Bacillota > Clostridia > Eubacteriales > Clostridiaceae > Clostridium > Clostridium gelidum. The sequence continues at coordinate 2,570,735 of NZ_AP024849.1, read as the reverse complement.
TATTCTGTTGCATTACTGTCACGTTACTTTTATTTTTTGTAACACTACCCAAATTATTTATAACTCCACAAGAATTATTTGTAATGCTATTACTATCATCATTTATATTATTACTAAGGCTATCATCGGTATTTTCAATATAATTTGCGTTATCTTCCTTATTAACTTTTAAATTTTCTTCTTCATCATCTTGAACCTCAACATAATCAATATTTTGTTTTTCCCCTTCACAATTCTCTTTTACATTTTCAAAATTTCCTTTAGTTGTTTCCTCAATTTGTTTTTTCTTTTCTCTATGATTTTCAGCTCTTTTTCTATTTTGAGCCCTAACTCTTTCCATCCCCTCAATGTTTTGATGCTTATCCCAATTTAATATTTTAATTATATTGTTTGAATCTATTTCTATCATTTGAAAATTGCATAAGGTTTTAAGTGCAAATTTAATGGACTCTAAAGATTTGCAAAATAATGTGGATAGCATTTCTTCTGTGTATGGAATGTTTTCAGTTAAATAAATATATCCATTAGCACTGATTTTTCCAGCTTGTACAAGTAATCTTAACCAAACGTATATAACCATAACACCATTTTCCATTGCATCTATTAATCTGATTTTCTCATCTTCAAACATATAACTAGTTATCTTGATCCGTTTAATTTCTGACACTATCTTCACACTCTAATAAACAAAATACTCTAAATCTTTCTAGTCCAACCATGAAATAACTTAATGCATTTCTTTTTCTTAATTTATCAATTCTATTTATTAGGTATATCCTTCCAATTATTAACTTATTGTTTGTATTATATTGAACTTTTAGTTGATTTAAAAAGTTGATTTAAACCCATTGTTCATGATATTTCATACAAAATACCACTCATACTACTTTTATCTAATTATTTGGAAGTTTCTCATTGCCAAATATTAACTATTAGTTTATAATAAGGATAAATTACTGATTCAAGAGGTGTTAAAAGTGTTAATTGAAAATATTAAAAGATTGATGACTATTAATAGAATTACATCTAAGGAATTGTCTGAAATGGTAGGCGTAACGCCAACTCACATTAGTTATATATTAAATAATAAAAGAGATCCTAGCGTAGAATTGCTAACTAAAATAGCAAATGCATTAGGTGTGACTATCGAAGAAATTTTTGGTGAGAAAAATTCCAAGACTATAAATAATTCTTCTAAAAATATTAGTCATGATGAAATGCAAAAACGAATAGATACAGTTTCAGCGCATTTAGAAGATAAAAATTTAACTCCACAAAAACTGGAACTACTTAATAAATTTATTGATGCATTATTTGCAGAAGAATTTTGATGCTTTAAAATACACGCATTAAGAAATGGCATCTATACACTTTGAAACATATGTAAGACGTAAAAGCACCATAATATTGAGTTGAATAATATGGTGTTTTATTTAAATAAAAGAAATATATTAACATTTGTAATATTTCATAATAAAAAATGCACCACATTTCTATGAAGAGATATGATGCAATTCCTACTTCTATAAGTATTTTTCAATGATTCCTCTCTTTAATAGATGTCACTTTTTATATTAAGACAACCATTTTTCTTCTATGAATTTAGAAAATTCATTATAATTAGTTTTTAACTTTTCTTCAGCAGCTTTAATAAATTCAATCCTATGAGTTCTTTCTAAAATATACCTTTTCTCTGCTTCTATATCTTGTTCTTGCATTATTGGATCTTCTACTGGATTATCAAGAATATTTTTTAGTATATTTTGAGCATTCTCAAGTGAACCTTCTTGACTTTTAATCCTTTTTTTTATTATCACGTCTAATTTAGTTAAGAAATAATTATCTCTTTCGTAGTCCACTTCGAATTTTAGTTCAAAAGGGTAATTATCCAAAAGTATCTTATCAAATCCTAATTCTTGCTCAAAAGGATCATTATCAATAAACACCGCGTATTGAACAACTCTATTGAGTCTGGTATGAAATACTTCCTTTATTGTAAAAGGTTGATAACATGCAATAGTATTCCTTATTATTAATGTTTTTATTTGTGTACTCATATTAAATTAACTCCTTACTATAATAATAGCAGTAGAAGCTCAATAAGAACAGAACCTCCTCCTTCTAATATCTTTTGTTATTTATTTTCATGTGCCTCAAAAGCATAGATTTAGCTTCAAAAAATTATGGTAGTGATATTGCACGAAAAATTATTCAAAGACTATATGAAATACAAGCTGCTAACTCTTTAAATGATTTAAATAGACTACCACCAACTAGATGCCATAGACTTAAAGGAAATAAAAAATTCACCTCTCAAAATATGATTTCAAAACTAAGTATTATTAATTTTGCAAAATCAATTGGAATTCACCCTTGTATGATTGTTGGTAGATTACAACATGATGAGTATATTGGTTACAATCAATATACTGAACTAATACCCAAAATATCTTAATATAATTTACGGAATAAAACATCAATTAAGGCTCCATGATATAGCTATCATGAAACCTTTTAATTAATCCACCTTTAACCTATAATAAGGAAGCGATTTTATGTCATATCTGTATAATTATCCAAGTCAAAATTATACAGATATTTTATAATACAAGTAAAGTAGCTGTGAAACAAAAATATTTAAAGAAAAAGAAGTAGAAATATTTTGATTTCTACTTCAATTATTATATATAAATTAAATATTTATTATATTTCAAAATATTCTTTTCTTATCCTAGTTCTATATATTCCACCAATCTCATCAAATAGCTCTAGTAACTCATCATATGTAGTATCTGCTTGCCCTATTTTATTCCACAGTTCTCTTCCTATCAATACATTTTCGTCATTATCCATATCGAATAATTTATATGGAATAGCATGAATGCTTTTATATAAATTACCATCTCCAGCTGGATTATATGGCAATGCGAAAAATGCTTGTGCATCTTCTGCTGTCATTAATCTTAACATATCTTTTTTAGCAGTTTCTGTTTGATCTAAATTAGGTTTCACTGTCTTTAATGAATAAAACTCCTCTTTTCCATCCTGTCTTTTTATATACAAATCAAATAGTACACTTACATTTTCATATCTATCTGTTTCTAATTCTCTAAGAACACTTACTTCTTCTTTAACTGTTTTTATATCTAACGATTTATCAGATATTTTTTTCTTACTTATATTTTTATGTCTTTGCTTCTTTAGAATACTGTCAATCTGTTCTATTTGCCAAGTATTTAAATTAATTTCCCTCACATATTGATTTTCAGCTTCAGACCCTGATCCTTCTGCTATTATTTTAGCGATTTGTTCAAATATTCCTTGCCCCAATGAAGTTACAAAAGAACGTTCAAATTTAGAACCTTTCCACACTTCTACAGGAACAAGTCTATATCCAAATGGGTTATTTTGTTTTATATCTTCTTCATTAAATGGTTCTTTCTCGGTTCTCTTTATTAAAATTCTTTCCATAACATCACTAAGTTGTTGTTTAACCTTTTTTTTCGTTTCATTATTCATACAAACTCCCCCAAACATATAAATTTAAAGTAGAAGCGATAATTTTCCTTCTACTTTTCTAAAATTTCTATTATTTTTTTTCCTATTATTGTTGCTATTTTTACAGGTACTGCATTCCCAATTTGAGTATATTGATTATTTATTGTTCCATTAACCTTATAGTCGTCTGGAAATCCTTGAATTCTAAGATATTCCTGAATACTTAAAGGTCTATCTTCAAAAGGATGACCTATATTAGTGCTTTTTTGAATTGGTGATGTTAGTAACGTTGGAGAAGGTTCATTAGCTTTTACTCTTCTAAAATAACCTGTTTTTCCACCACCAGATTGATAAGCTCCACCCATTGCTTTTTCTACTATGCTTGTATCTAAATCTCTCCAATTTCCTCCGCCTTTTGGTATTAGCTTCATATACTTTAGCCTATCTTCAGAATATTTTACATATGTATGATTAATATCTTTTAAATCCTTTATGGCTTCAAGAATTGTAACAAATGGTACTCCTGTTGTTTCACCATTTGTTGCTAAAGGAAATTCAAATTTCTTATTTAAATCTTTTCTTATTCCTACAAAAATAACTCTTTCTCTTTTCTGTGGAACACCATATTCTGCTGAATTAACTACTTTATATGTTACATTATAGTCTTTAAAATTGCTTAATAAATATTTTAATGCACCGCCCTTTTGTTCTGCTTCATCTAATGGTGCAAAATCTTTACCTCTTTCATTTAATTGTCTATGTTTTAAAGGCGCAGAAAGCAGTCCTTTAACATTTTCAAGTAAAAATGCTTTTGGCTTAACCTCTTCAACTAATTCAACAAACTTTAGCATTGCCTTTCCTCTTTCATCAGAAAAAGCTTTTCTCTTACCTGCAGTACTAAAGCTTTGACATGGACTTCCACCAAATAATAATGTTATCTCTTGATTACTTTTTAGTTTTGCCATTTCATAAATTCTATCTTTTGAGTATTCCATTATATCGCCACTAACAACATTAAACGTAGGATTGTTATTTTTTAGTGTTTCACAATATTTAGGTTCTAATTCTACACTTAATTTCACGTCAAAACCAGCTTTATGTATCCCTAAATCTAATCCTCCAGCTCCAGCGAAAAATGAAATAGCTATTCTTTTCATAAGTTACACCTCTTAATAATATTAGTCTCGTAAAAATTATATCATTTTTTCCCCAATCGGTCCACTTTTTTTTAGACTAATTTAGATTATATAGAACTAATGTTCACGTGTAAAGTAATAGCTTGTCATCTTTTCTTGAAAACTCAATTTACTTTCTTATAACTAATCTTTGAAAAATCCCATTGTCTTATTTTCTAAAGTTTCAACTAGCATAGCTCTATCTAACAAAGTATTAGATTCTTCACAACTTGATTCTGGTAATAGCGTACAACTAGCAAGCGAAGCAGTTTACATTTCTAACACCTTGGCCCCTACTATTTAAACATATCAGATTATAAAACCACTAACTTTCTCTTTAAACTTTGTTTGCTTTAAGGCATAATAGCTTACATAATATCAATAAATACTTTAATTATTCAATCCTCTATGTTAGACTATAATCAGGTTTAAATTTTCCAAACATTGTTATTCTCTACTAAATACATTTTAATATATGATCTATTTGATTAAAATCTTTTGGACTAAATGTGAGACTTATAATTTTATTGATTATGTTATAAATAAATTATAAATATAAAAAGTAACTCTTTGGAAATTGACTGTTTAATTAGTTTTACTATATCTAATTAGAGTAAAATCAATCTTTAAACAATTTAATACTTTTTATATAACGCTTTATTATATGGTGTTCTTCATGGACACCTATATTTTTAAATATATATTGTAATAATTTATCATAAAATGCAATATTTTATTAAAATTAAGGAGGAAAACATTTTGACTAACTTAGATGCTATAACCGAAAAATATAAATTAACATTTTCGCCTAGAACAATTACTGACGCTTTAGGTAGTAAGATTATTGAATTAGATGCTATTGTTTTTTCAGAATTAATAAAAAATTCAAGAGATGCTCATTCAAAAAATATAACTATTAACTTTGAGAATTACAAAAATACTGTCTCAATTGAAGATAATGGAAATGGAATGACTTCAATTTATATTAAGAATAATTGGGGTGTTGTAGCTTCTGATAACAAAGCCAATGATTTTTCTAAATTAGGTGGGAAAGGCATTGGACGTTTTAGTGTATTTAAACTATGTAGTAAAATTACAATAATAACAAAAACAGAAGACTCTGAAGAATTAGAATTTTCTATAAATACTGCTGAATTACTTAATTTAAAATCTGCTGAAAATTTCGAGATTAAAGTAACCACAAATAAAATGGCAAAAATATTTACTACTACTAATTCAAAAGGAACAAAAATTATTCTTGAAAATATGAATTTAATTTCGCTGGATGAAATTTTTAGTGACTTACAAAATCTAATATTAGAAAACTCACCAACAAAGCAAAATTTAAATATTAACTTTATATATCCTAAAGATTATGTTATACAACCAATAATCTCAACTAGTGATGCAAAATTACTAGCGCCATTTAAATGTACTGCATATTTTAATGGCAATAATCTTATTAGTTATTCTTTTACTGCTGAATTAAATAATGTTCAAGTAGCGTTTATATCCGAATCCCAAAAGTTATCAGAAAGTTTTTCAAAATTAGATTCTAATATATCATTGGGAAAAGTTTATTTACAGCTCAATCAGTTCTTTTTAGGTAATGAATTTATTTCACATTACGGCATTGATAAAAATAAGCTTCAAACAGAATTTTTAGATCACTTTAATGGAGTTTCAGTTTATAGAGAAGATTTTAAGATATTTGGTTTAGGTAATATGGATTGGTTAGGGCTATCTGAACGCCGTATTGATAAACCTACAAAACATGTAAACAATAAGCAAATTTATAGTTTTGTAAAATTAAATTCCCTTGATTCTAATTTATTAGAAGAAAAGACCAGTAGAGAAGGTTTTATCCGAAGTAAATATCTTACTTACTTAAAAAATGCAATAATGTTGATAATAAAGCAATTTGAAGATGATGCCCTATCATACAGAAAACAGCTAAATAAGAATCCACAATTATTTGAATCTAATATTAATGCAGAACCACTTCAATGGTCTAGTCAAATTAGCGATAATCAAAAGCTTACTTCACATAATACTCAAGATCCTAGTCAAATTGATGATAATCAGAATCTTATTTCACAACATACTCAAGAACCTAATCACGTTGATGATAATCAGAACCTTGTTTCACAACTTATTCAAGAACCTAATCACGTTGATGATAATCAGAACCTTGTTTCACAACTTACTCAAGGACATTATCAAGCTAATGATAGTCAGAACCTTGGTTCACAGCAATCTCAAGAGTCTAGTCAAGGATTGTTTAAATCGTATCCAAAGCGATCATTTAATACTAGTGTTATTATAGATGCTAGCTTTATAGTACCTGATTATGCACCTGAAAAAATAAAAAAAATTACATATGAACTTCAAACAGTAAAAAGTGCTAATACTTATTCTCAGGCATTATTGTTAAGATGTTTACTTGATATAACTACCAATCATGGCAGTAAAACACTTGGAATAGAGTTTAAAGAAGGTGATTTGAAAGGTAGTATAAATAAAGTTCTCCAACATTTAGGTTCAAATAAATTACTAAATCAAAAATATATAGATAGAATACGTGTTGCAATGAATAAGGATAATATAATTAATTATTTCAATGGTATAGTTCATTATCCTGACTATAGAACTAATTATGATGCTGTAAAAGACATATGGGATACTTTCGAACCTTACATAAAATACTGTATAGAAAAAAAGATGGACGAGTCATAATAACTCGTTCACCTTTTTCTTAATTTCTTTTGCAATTATTTCTGCCATTAATGGTGGAACTGCATTTCCTATCTGCTTAAATGCAGCTGTTCTTGATGATTCAAAATAATAATCATCAGGAAATGATTGTATTCTTGCTGCTTCTCTTACGCTTATAGACCTATTTTGATTAATATCAGGATGAATATAATAATGTCCATCTTTGGCTATATGTGCTACAACTGTATGACAGATATTATCATATGGTACTATATTAAATCTATCAAGAAATGAATTCTTATTACTATGAGTTGATAACTGTTCTGGTAATTCATTATATTTCAGTTTTCGGCCTTCTTCATTCCAAACTTTGATATATAATTTATATATTTCTAAATCTCTTTCATTGTTAGGACGACTTATATTTTGGGTTAACACATCCCATTCTTTTGTCCTAATATGAGTATCTTCCAAACATTTTGTAACTTTTTCTTTGTATAAATTCGAACATTCACCTGATTTTATAACTGGTAAATCCTTAAATAAATCTCTTATTGTATAGTTATTATTTATAACATTAAACTCCGGGTATTTAAAATTAATATCTTCTCTCCACCCCATTAATATAATTCTTTTTCTATGTTCAAGTACACCAAATTCTTTAGCATTTAATACTTTATAGTCAATATTATACCCTGCATTTTTAAATTCTTTTTTCATATTATTGAATATTACACCATTTTGAGCTGATAATAATCCTAACACATTTTCAAATACAAACAATTTAGGAGTATATCTCATAAGAAACTTTATATATTCTTTATATAAATAATTTCTTTTATCTTCTGACATTCCTTTAGGATCTCTTGATCTTCCTATAACAGAATAGGCTTGGCAAGGTGGTCCACCAATTATAATGTCAACATCCTGTCCTCTGCGGTTTGCATCAATCTGTTCAAAAATACTATTTATAGTTTCTTCATTAATTTCTGCATTAATTACACTTCGAAAAACTGTATCAGGTATCTGCAAATAAAATTCTTCTCTGCTTATATTTCCACTAATATAAGCAATATATATATCAAGCCTATTATTTCTTTTTAAATAATAGCATGCTTGTCTTGTTTTTAACGTTAAACTCGCCGCTTCATCCATTTCCACATGTGCAAAAAACTTAAATCCTGCTCTATGAAATCCCTCAGATAATCCACCTGCTCCTGCAAATAAATCAATACAATTCAAATTTTACACATCCTTTCTGTTTCCAAAAGAATTATACCAGGTCTTTTAATCCATTACAATCTTTATCTTTTAATAAATAACCTTTGAGTATATCATATTCTTTTATAAATCATGCACATAAAAAACTATATGAGTGAGTTTTTATTATAGCTCTCTCATATATTTTAACTTTCTTATACATATATCTTACTTATAACTATTAAAAAATCCTATTCTTTCATTATCTAATGTTCCTACTATTAACGCCCTATCTAATAAAGTATTAAATTCTTCACAACTTGTTTCTGATATTAAACAGCATGAAAAACATGCTGATAAATTTAAGCCATCTCTTCCTTGACCTAAACTTTCTATACAAACAGGATCTGACGAACAAAATCTTGCCTTTTCTATTGCATTATCAATAATTTTAGACAATCTGTCGCTTTTGCCTTGTCGTACCAATCCACCTAATGTCCCCTCTGCATCTCCATTTGCTGTATATATCATAATTCCAGACATATTGTAATTATCGCTTTCTGTATTACAATATATACGTTCTCGAAGCGATGTTGAACTGTAGCCACATTTAAAACTTAATTCTTTTATTATTAAATGTGAAAGTGTATGTAACAACACAAATTTGGGTGTTATTTTTCTAAGTAAAAAACCTCTATCTGATAATATCTTGTAATATTTTTTATTTAAACTATTTACTCGTTTTAATACTTCTGAATTTTCATCTGCCCATTTGCCTATTAACTTATCATCAAATTCAATAAATATCCCTTCACCATTAACTTCAATGGCTGGATACCAATTTTTATCTGATAATGGTCTAATTATTTTGCATTTTCCTTCATTTGATTCATCATCACTATCCATCACATTATTATCTGGTCCATTAATTCGTGAAAATCCTGTTAATACTCTTACTTCTTTCATTCTATGAACTAGGACAACTTTTTTGATATAGCTTTTCCCATAATTACTTCCTTCAACTGGCTCTACCTTAAAATCAGCTTGATTAAAAATATCATAACTTAAATCACCAATTAATGCCTTGTATTCATCTTCCTTATATTTTGTCTTATCTGTAGTTAAACTTTCATCATCACTACTTTCTAATTTTCTTAATACTATTTTTTTTACTGTATATTTATTTAAATTAGTCTCTTCTGAAATTTTATCTATCGTCTCTTTTATAGTTTTTTCTTTCTCCTCATTGCTTAAATTTCGTTTTTCTATGAATTCTAATTCTGTATTCATAGTCACAAAGCTATCAGACTCTTCAATCATTTTAGTAAATTTATCTGAATATGGTGGGATGACTATTGAGCTTTCAATTTTAGGGAAATATATATTTGTTGCTCCTCTTTGTGTAGTAGTTGGATATACTCCACAATTCATATCTTTAGTACCATCCCAAGGTCTATTCCCCTTACATTTCAAAGAAAAATCATCATCTACTAACTGTTTTTGTTTAGCTATATTTTCTAGACTTTCAAACTCATTTTTGTCTTTCCCTGTAAATGTACCACTTAAATTTACTCTAGCATTACAACTTTCACATTCAACACTTATACCCTCTAATCCTGATGTTACCCCACTAGTTTTAATTTTTAATTTAGGATTTTCACATATCTTCTTATGATTTTTCAAATGAGTCCACGCAATCCATGGGAAATCATCAATATGTCCATTTTCACATGCAACTACAAGTCTTGCTGGTGCCAATTTTATTCTACATTTTGAGCAAACTGGTCTTATTACCATTACTGCATCATCACCATTAACTCGTTTATAATCTTGCTCCCATTCTTTTAATGGTTTAAACCTTCTGCACTTTGGGCAAAAATACCATGTTGGAAATTGAACAAAAGGTATATATAACTTATCTTTTTTTTCATCAGCCAAATCCTTATCTGATTGCTTAACTACTGGTGATTTAAATTCTCTTACTTTAAGTATCTTCTCTAATCTTTCATCATGTATAGTTGTTAATTTTTTCCTATCCCAATGTTCTCCACTAACTGTCATAAGAACCCAGTCTGGTAAATCAATCATAGCGCCTGTACCAAAAGGAAAAACCAAAGTAGACGATCTTACCCTTGTTTTCTTTATTGGAATTTGATATTTATTTTCAAGATTACTCATTACTTTCATCTCCCCTTTTTTCTAAAATTCTAATACCAGCTTCTCCATCAACATTTCTCATTGATGTCATTGTTTCAATTCCAGGATGCTTTGCACTCTTATCGTAAAACGCACTTATTAATGGATTCTCACCTTTCACATATTTCAATGGATATTCTTTGTTCTGACTTTTATCTATCCAATTTTCTATTATTTTATTTAATTTATCTTTTATATATTCTACACTAGTTGGTTCTATTTCCTCTGCTCTATTTATAATATAATTTTTAATTTTTTCAACATCATTATCCTCTATTTCAAAATTCATAGCAAAGTCATCACTATTTAAACTGGTGCTATGTCTAATCATACTAATAAACATAGAATGTAACATTCTATCTATAGCTGCTTCTGAATAAGGTGTAATGCTTGTTGGTTCTACGTATTTATAAAATGCTTGGTGATACGCCTGAAATATTTCATAGTGTGAATCATCTCTAGATTTTCTTCCATCATATAATGTAAATACTATACCTGGGTCACTACGGCCAACTCTGCTTGATGCTTGAATATACTCTGAAGTTAATTTAGGTTGTCCTATTATGGCCATTATATTTAATCTAGGAACATCAACTCCAACTGAAATCATGTTGGTAGCCAACAATATATTAATAGCTTCTTTACTGGGGTAGTGTGTTTCCAAATCCTTTAGCGTTTTAACTATTTCAGATGAACTTATTCTACTAGTTAATTCTCTAGCACTTGATATTTTTCTAGTTATTCTAGAATCCTTTATTCTTCTAGCCATACGAATCATATAGTCTTTTACATCATCATAAATTATAGTTGATGCCTTGCCTAACTCCCTTATACTATTAAAATATGATACTAAAGTCCAATACTTATCTTTTTCTTCATCAGACATATTCATCATTTCTATTTTTTGTAATATAGAAGCAAATGTTCTAATTTCTGTAGTAATCTGTGTTTGCCCAATTCCAGTTAATCCAACATACAATCTTCCAAAATTATCTTCAAGATTACTTTCTCTTGTAAAAAATGAATCTTCTATTTCAAGTCCTGGTGATGGAAATTGTTTTACGGCTCTTTTGTAAACATTCTTTATTTGTTCATCTGCTTCACATATCGTAGCGGTAGAAGCTATTATTTTAGGTTTAATACCATTTTGACTACATAGATAATCTATAGCTGTTTCAAATAAACCAACTAATGTTCCTAATGGTCCTGATATTAAATGTAATTCATCTTGTATTATTAATTCTGGAGATGCATTATCACTAGCTAATCCAAAAAATGATGCAATTTCACCTTTCCAAGCCAGCATTGCAAATTTATCAACAGTTGAAAATAATAATGTTGGTGGCTTCTTATATAATGATTCATCAATAATTTGAATAGGTAACCTTCCTTTGACTTTGAAATGGCAATTATGGTTTTGGCAATCAAATTCAAATGTTTTGTTTCCTCTTGTGGAAACATTATATGAACTAATTGTAAATTTTGTTTTACACCATGGACACTCTCTAAGTTGAAATTTATTTTCAGCATATTGATTTTTAGAAAGTTCTGTTTTTTCATATCTAGCATCTTTTAATGTATTTGGAGTTTGTGATGAGCCAATCCATAAACCTATTGAAATAGGTTCGTCGCCCAATAATTCTTCATCCTTTTCTCTTAAGTATTCGCAAGCGCATATTAATATACTTGCTCTTTCAAATTGTTGAGCTGCTAATAAACGTAAAGTATATCTCATTATTATGGTTGTTCCACCTGCTGATTTTCCTTTGGTTATTTTTCTATAAAAAATAGTAAATGCAGATACCCCTAAATAAGCTTCTGTCTTTCCTCCACCAGTAGGTATCCAGATTAAATCTACAACATCTCTATACTCATTTTTATCATCTACTAAAGATGGAATTGTCATAAGTAAAAAAGCTAATTGAAATCCTCTCCATTTTGCTTCCTTAATATCATATTTTTTATACATATCAATTGAATTGCACTTTTCCAAGTCATTAGGATGATAAGATTGTATTCTTTGAATCAGCATAGCTGTATTGGCTAATTGAAATGATTTATATGCATTAGCATTATTGATTAATAAGTTAAGACCTTCTTTCATCCTATCATAAGAAATTTTACAATTTTTAATATTCTCTCCAGCTACTTCTTTAAACATATTATCAAAGCTTTTATTTTCTATCTCAGTTCCTTTTTTATCTATCCATTCTTTATAACTTTTAATAAATCCATTTAATAAATCCATTATTTTATCCTTGTTAAAATCACTTAAAGTTGATAAATTTAGCATTGGTAAAACTAAGTCTTGGATTGATTTTATTTCTTTCATATTAAAGTCAGTACTAGGAACTTCGTATATTGGCATATAATCAGTCTTTATTTTTCCTATTCCTGTTTTTGTATCAATTTTCGAAAAATCTATTGAAACTCCATGACCTGATCCATAACTTTGCTTATTTCTATATAATAATTTCAATAATTTATCTTCATTATTTTCACTAATATTTGAACTAAGAAATCTAAAATTATTATCTTCTGAATTTACAATGATCTCTGGTTGAAAGATATAATTTTCGTCTGAATTTTTCGATGAATTTTTATTTACTAACATAACTGTGATACTATATTTTTTATAATATTCTCTCTTTAAAACAAATACTTCTAATTGTTCTTCTTTTATTTCAAAAAAACCATAGTTGCCTCTATCAAAAGATACTTCTATAGGGTTCGTGAAATTTATAGGAACTCTTTTATATGCTTTGTTATAAGTATTTCCTTGCTTTGCTAACTTATAAAATGCATCTTTTAAATTTTCTCTATCTACAAAGTATCCATTTTCATCAAATTTATTTATAACCTTTGTATCAAATCTATTTTTCAACTTCAAAAAGCCTTCTTCATAAGAAACATACGATCCTACTTCTGCTTCTTTCAGTGGCAATAAATCTCCACTATAAGCTATCATACATTCACTAGTTTTTACTTCTCTGTATCGTGCCCCATTTACATAAATTAATAATTTTTCTATATTTTTATCACAAAAAAAAGTCATTCCCATAGAACTCTTTTTTATAATATGAGAATTGTTTATGTTCTCACTAAAATCTTCATCTATTGTTTCTTCTAAACATTCTGATTTTGGATTTACAACAAGCTCTTCATCTTTTCCTTCTTGATTATTTTCATTTTCAGCATCTTTATCTGAACTACTACCTTCATCAACATTAATATTTTCTTGTTCTTTTTTTGTAAATAATATCCCTGTTGAATATCTTTTGCTTGGCTTATCAGTTATGATTTCCTCTTCAATTGGTAATCCTGTTTGTTCAGATCCTGGACCAAGTATTTCTTCCCTAACAGAATAATATATATTGTCTCTAATATTTCTCAATTCATCCTTCATGTTTATCCCCCTTATTCCTCTATCACCTTATTTGCTAGGTACACAGGTATCTCTTTATTCACTAAATAAATATTTTGAACTTCAACTTTCTTTATGTATTTTATTGTTTCTTCAATTCTATTTCTAATCAATAAATCTAAATCATCACGTTCTTCATTTATTGATGATTTTAAAATACATCTTGCTATAGCTTTTCTAATATGTACTTGAAACTTGCGTATATTGGAACAAGCCTCATAACATTGTGTATGTTTATTTAATAATACCTCTATAGATGTTATCTCTCCTAAAACCCTCAATACATCTTCATCTTGTGGCCCAACAACTGTATTTACTAACCAAGATCTAATACTTGCTCCACATCTTGAAATACTTCTATTTTTTAGTTCTAATTCCAATTGTCTATACGTAATCTTATTTACATTAATATACTCAATCAATTCACTTTTCCATTGATTAACCATGTTATAATCCTCTTCATATTTGTTTTTAATTTCTTCTACATTCATTAAATCTAGCATTATTTTATCAATTAAATCTTTGCCTATTTCCTCTACAAATAATAATATGTCTCCTTTTTCAATATTTTTAGGTTTCTTATTTATCAATTCTTCTCTGCTCTCATTTAACACATATGCTTCATATTGAGGTGTTATAAAGGCTCTTTCACCTGATTTAAACGCTAAAACCACTTCACATATTGTAGATGATTGATTGCTTTCTGTATTTTGTTGTATCGGTATATAACTAGTTGCTATAAGTCTCTCTAACTCATTATTTAAATTATTTTCATCAGCTGCTTCTAACTCTTCAACTAAAATTCTATCATCATAATTTTTTTCTTCATTGAGAATATTATCATCTTGAACTATTTCTAATATATTCGTACCTCTAATAAAATTTAGATATTTTCTTTTTAAATACTTGATATTATTTTTTTCATTTCTAGACAAAATATAAATATTATTACTTGAATTTAAAATTTTGTAATTCCAATAATAATTATCATCCAACCTTGAAGTATATACAACTCTTTCAAATACAGAATCCTTAATGCTATTAATAGATTCTATTAATATATTGTTTTTTAATGGATATCTAATACCAAAATATTTTCTAAATGCTCTTCGTATATTTTTATTTTCAACTATAATTCCTGTTTTCTGATTTTTAGTTAATCGTATTACCGTTTCTAACTCTCTCCATTTATTATTAGTTTTAATTTCTCTATCATAAAAACTTAAACAATTATCATATATATCATTAATAATGTTCTTAGAATCTTTTGATAATGAGTCCATAAATTCACTCTCACAAAATGTCTGTAATTCTTTTAATATTGATTTTATTGTATATTGTTTTAAATTCTTTTTTTCATAGAAATTTTCATATTCTAATAATGGCATAATCATACACGATAATCTTTTTGATAATGTTCTAGCATTGATCACAAATTTTATAATTTTATTATTATCTGCAAATATATTTATTAAACTTCTGCATTTTTTAAGTATATTTTTTTTGTATATATCTTGGTTACAATCTTTAATTGTAATATACTTTTCAGTAGCATTTACATAATTCTTAATTAATCTATATTCTTGTTTATTAAGTATGTTTATGTCTTGTGGAGATATATTTTCAAAAAATTCTTCATTAATATTTACAATATTGAATTTTTCCTTTATAAAATTCTCATCTATATAATGTTCTATTTCTAAAGGTTGTAAAAGTAAACGTGTTTTTGAAATGTTGCTTCTATCACTTATGTATGATATATCATCTAAATCTTCTCTATTTATTTTTTTCTGCAATACCACTACCGAATTTATTTTTTTATTCTTCTTTACAATATCCTTAGCATTATAAATTTTTGATGTGAATTTTATAATTGGTTCTTGTTTAGAAGAATTTCCTCTAAAATAATAATAGTTATCTTCCGATAAACAATACGCCATTGGAAATACTTCTCCAATATCTAGTAATTCTCCATTAAATCGTATTTTTAGGTTTTGTTAGAGTATAATTTTAGTAGGCAGAAACAGTAATAAAAACTGTATAAATAGTAAAAGGAGATGCGAAAGCATCTCCCAAATACATAAATTATCCATTATAATTAAGTTGCTAAGACTAAATAGAATGGAGTTATATTTATGTATGAATTAAGTTTAAATGATAAAGGAATGACTTTCAAGGAGTTAGAGAAAAGAATTTATAAATATGCTTGTGACGAAGCTTGTAATGCTTTAAAAAGTATATTAGAATTTTTAGATGAAAAACTACTTAATGAAAGAGATAGCAAGGTTTACCGTAATAAAGGTCGTAAGCAAACTTGTTTGAGGACTATTATGGGGAACGTAGAGTATTCTAGGCGCATTTATGAATTTAAACTTGAAGATGGTAAGAAAGCAACTAAGTACCTTTTGGATGAGTATTTAGGGATGGACACTTTAGGAAATGTGTCTATAAATCTCGTAGAAACTATTTTAACTAACGTGACGGAGGTTTCTTTTAGAAAGACATCTGAGAATATTAAAACTATGTGTAATCAAGATATTAGTGCTCAAGGCGTTTGGAACATAGTTCAAACACTTGGGGAAAAGATTAAAGAAATAGAAAATCGTAAAATTGAGTTAAATGACAAAGGTGCATTAAAAGGCGAAAAGGAAGTACCAGTATTGTTTCAGGAGCAAGATGGAGTTTGGCTCTATCTTCAAGGTAATGATAGACCAAAAGGGAAAAATAAAAAGAAAGAGTTAAAACTAGCAGTATCATATACTGGCTGGACTTTACGCCCAGGGAGCAAAAAAGAATATGTGGTTGTTGATAAAACTGTTTGTGCAAGCTTTAGCAATTCCAATCACTTTAAAAAGCTTGCTAGCGCAACAATTTCAGAAAAATACAATGTAGATGAAATTCAAACTAGAATATTAAACGGTGATGGAGCAAATTGGATTAAAGCAACTTGTGAGGATGAAGACATTCATTTTCAGCTAGATCCATTTCATGTAGGCCAAGCGATTATACGTAAGGTAAGTGATAAAAGAGCTCAAAAGCAATTACTAAAACTATTTAGAGAAGGTAAAATTGATGAAGGTCTAGAAACTATTGTAAATATGATGATACTTACAAACGAAAAAGATATTGCATTTAAGAAGCTTACTGAATTATATGATTACTTTGTTCACAATAGAGATGGATTAATACCGTATAAATTAAGAAGTGACATAAACATGCCTACGGCGCCGGAAGGCATGGAATACAAGAATCTAGGCACAATGGAACATAATATTTGTGATGTATTAGCTCAAAGAATGAAGGGCAGAAAAATGAGCTGGTCTATTAATGGTGCAGATAATTTATCTAAAATATTATCTGAAAAATTTAGTAATAGGTTGTTTGATACTGTAGATAAAATCTACAGAAATATTATTTCTGATGATGTTATTGATACAGTAGTTGCAAAACTACCATTAACAGTATTTCAAGCGAATAAAGAATCTAATAAGTGTAAGGCATATAAGTGCAATAGTGCACAAATTCCGTATAGCGGAGCTGCCGCAACGTTAGGTAGAAAAATAGTACGTGATTTATGTGGATTAAAATCATTTAGTGATATTAGTTATAGTTAAATATACAGTATGGGTAGGGAAATTTTAAAAATGCAATGTAAAATAATGGATAATAATTTAAATAAAATTCTTGCCAACTTTTACTTGACTCAACCTTAGGTTTTCCATAATAGAAAACACAATATCTTTTTGTGCTACAATTAATGTAGAACTACTAATAACTTTTGAAAACACATCATTATCAATTTCCAATATTTTAGATATTATATTCCTAGTCTTCTTTGAACCTCTATTACTATTGCTAGGAAACTTATTTAAAGTGTTCGCATTTCCCTTATAAAAACTTATCTTATATATTTGCTCTATTGGAAGACGATATAATAAATCAGCAAATTTAAGTTTCATTTTTTTATCCTCAACCCCGAGAAATTCACATCGTGCTTTACTATATTCTATGATATCTCCTTGTTTCAGCGCATCAATTAGATCATTCCCTTTAGAATATATATTGTCTAAATATTGAGCTAATCCTGAATAAATAATAAATAGTGCTATAAAATAAATATTTTCCTTGGGCATAATATATATATAAGTATTTTCTTTTTCCTCCAAAAAGACGTCAATCAATCTATTTTCAAAATCAGAAAATTTTATTTCCTTTTCTTCATAATATATTGTAAATTTCTCAAGTGAATTTCTTATTACATCATTATACATATTTTTACCTCTTTCTCTACTACTTATAACATTATATTACCATATAATTCATGATAAACCATATATTAAACCATATTTTTTTAACAATATTAAATTCCTCCACAAAAACTAAAGTTGGTAAATATTAAATATAAGAAATTTTTTATTTAATATTTACTCAGTAAATTTATTTAAAGAGTTTCCGCTTATTTTATTCTGCTCTGCGCTTGAAACTACGTTAGCTTGAAAAATTTTTAAACAACTATCTTTCCTCCCCCATATCACCTTAGCCCGCATTTTTGGCGCATA
Source organism: Clostridium gelidum (assembly GCF_019977655.1). NCBI lineage: Bacteria > Bacillati > Bacillota > Clostridia > Eubacteriales > Clostridiaceae > Clostridium > Clostridium gelidum. The sequence continues at coordinate 2,551,968 of NZ_AP024849.1, read as the reverse complement.
TTCTTCACCATATATATGGTAATATTCTTCTCCATAAATATGCACATTTATAAAGAGTGCGCTAGCACAATTATAGATACCCACAACTGAAATTTTACTTAGACTTGGTATTATATTCAACATTTACTATACTTAGGAGCATATCCAAACAGAGAAATTGGATACATATTTGTGAAGTAGGCATTGAAAATAAGTTGCTGAAGCTTCTTAATGGGAGGTTGTTCCATTATAGTTTGTCCAAAAAGTGAGAATCGAAATTTTATATTTCGTTCTTCGAACTTTCTCTGTGAGCTTTTACATTTGGAGCAAACTATAATGGGTGCAACCTCCCATTTAGAATGCTTCCAGCGAAATTTTCACAGTCCTACGGAATAAATATGTATTCAATTTCGGCGGATGTAGGCATAAGTATGAGTTCCACTGTGAGTATCTATAGGAACTTAAAAGAATATATGCACTTGATGAAGTTCTACTATTATAAAACAAAAATGCGTTGGTTCAAGAATCTTAATTCTATCTACCAACGCATTAAATATTTTATCATCAAATTCTTTGAGCACTCCTATTTACATTAATTTATTAAATAATTAACTATAAGCTTATCCAAACACATATTAATTTCTTCAATATCTTCACTACAAACATTCCCCTTCATTTTAGTATAGAGTAATTCCTTTACGATTTCAATTTTCACATCCAATTCTCTTTCTTCTTCAAATTGTCCGCTCATAATAAATATCACTCCTCATAATAATAATTTAAGTTCTTTTCTACTATTACAATAAAACAATATTTGATTCATTTCAATGCACTTAATCAAACTTTTACCATTTCTTTATATTTATTAACATTGTATTAATCCACTACTGCTTCATTAAAATATTTTCAGAAAGTTAAATAGTAATTCTATACTCCTCTCTTCAATACCTTGTTATATAAATACCCTTCTCTTACTCCATATCTGCTTACAATGATTGTTTCACTTTCAAAATATTTTGCAATAGTGTCTAATATTATTATGCCAGGAACAACAGTATGTACCCTTTCTGGAACGACCTGCAAGATATTCTTTAATGTATCTTTGTTTGGCTTACTTAAGCTTTTCAAAAGTTTTTTTAATGACTTTGTCTTAATTTCCTTGTTGAATTCTGGCAATGAATATCTATCGTTTATGAGACGCTTTGTCGCACGAACAGTTCCTCCGACTCCACATATCAATTCGCAGTTTTTTAATTTAGATGATACTTCAGGCGTTTTGAATATTTCATCAAGTTCTTTAGTTACTAGTTTTTTTATTTCCTTTTTTTCATCTTTCGTAGGAAGTATATTTGAAACACATTTACAAAAAAGGTTTAATGATCCTATAGGAATACTTACAGCATCAATTATTGTTTTATTTTTGTACAATACTAATTCTGTACTACCTCCACCTATATCAATAAGAAGACCATCTGTTACATCCATGATTTGTGTGGCACCTACAAAGTCTAATCTTGCTTCATCTTCTCCAGATATCACATCAACATCAAAACTAGTTTCTGATTTTATGACTTCAACAACGTCCTTTGTATTGTTTATATTTCTTAATGATGCTGTTGAAAAAACAGAATAGTTTTCAACATTGAAGTTTTCCAATATATCCTTATATTCTTTTAATACCTTGCATGCTATTTCTATTCCTTTACCGGACAAGTTACTGTCTTTAACATAACCAGCAAGTCCAGCCATGGTTTTTTTATTCAAAAGTAGTTCGATTTCTTCATTTTCAAATTTATATAAAGAAAGCCTAATTGTATTCGATCCTAAATCAATTATTCCATATATCATTTAAAGTCCTCCAGTAATGTTTTAGATATTATAAATATGTAAAATATTATTAATTTTTTCAGAATTAAATTTAAGTATATTTTAGCATGAAATGAGTCTTTTGTTAAGATTGCTAACATTAAAATTCAATCTACATCAATATTCTATTAATTCAATTTTTGCATAGACAATAATTTTATTCTAACTATAAAAAAGAGTACCATTTCAGATACTCAATACTAATATATTATTTATTTGTTTCTAACTCAGCTTTTAATTGCTCTGTTGTATTATTCAATTCTTCTTTAATTTCTAAATCTTTTTTAGCCATTTCTTCTGATACCTTTTCTTTTTCTTCTAGTACCTTATAATTCTCTTCCTTGTCATTTTCATTCTTGATATCTTCAATTGGCTTACTATCTCTATTCTCTAATGCGTTAGTATCTTTGTTATGTTTTTTCTTTAATGCTTTAATATCTTTCTTATATTGTTTCTTTAGTTCTTTAATTTCTGCTTTTAACTCTTTCTTATTACACTTGATTAATTTTTTAATTGATTTTTTCATAATTATACATCTCTCCTTATTATTGGTTTATTTTCATTATCATATTCTATTTGTAATTTTTACAATATTTTTAATCTTTTAATTTAATCTACGCTTACTTATTTGTATTTATTTCATATGTTATATAATTATACCACCAAAATACATAAATACCACTAATTCTTCAAGTTTTTATCTCGCTTGTCAATACAAAAAAATACCGCAATTTAATGCGATATTTTAAAGTAAATTATTTTAAACTAGTACTTGATAATTTTTAGTAACTTCTCCATTATCATCTTTTAAAGTAACATGCATCATATTGTCTTTAATATAGAAACTTACAAAAAAGTCCCCCTTGGGTTGTCCAAATTCAGATAAGAAATCTAAAGATTGTATAGTTTTACCTGTTAAAGTATCATATTTGTTTATATCCATATAAAGCTCATTATTTTTAAGTCCATATTCAAAATAATAAATTTTATTATTGTACGCATATGCATTATCTGCATCATATATATTTGCTTTTATTACAGTTTTATTAGTTCCATCTAAATTGCATGAATAAAAATTATACTTACTACCATTTGGTTCAATTCCATACAACTTATTATCAACTCTAACTACATTTTTCCACTTTAGAGTATCATCTTTAACATTTCTAAATATGTTATCAAAAGTGACCTCTGTGGTATTCGGAACATTACCAGATATTGCTGTATAAGTTTCTTTATTGTCTTTATCCTTTTCCATTTGATCCTTGGTAATATTGAAGTAGCTATACGGATATATAGTTGCTTCATCTTTATAATCATCCCAAGTTGTATCTATTTGATAGTAATTACCATTTATTTTCACGGAATTCCATCCATGTTCATTACTTCTTATTACTTCTGACTCAATATTACTCTTGTTAAATAATATTTTTGCAGTTTTTGCATAACCTTCACAAACAGCTTTCCCCTTTACTAATACTCCATAAATGCTATGGGATTCAAAATAATTGGCATTTGCTTTTGCGACAGCTCTGTCATCTGCAATATATGCATCGAAGTCAATATTAGGATCAATTTTACTTGAAGGCATTGACTTTTTATAGCCTTCAACGTCATAAGTACAATTTTTATTAATATAATCATGAATTTCATATACTTTTCTGAGCTCATCATAAGATGAAACTTTATTAGTAATTTCATTTATCTTATCTTGTAATTGTAACTTCTTACTATCAATATCAGAATTCTCATACAAGTTATTAATAAATAAAATATATGAACCATCATCATATTTTACCCACGTAATCTTTAGTGAAGTCCAAAATATTTCAGGATGTTCAAATAATAGATCATAATATATACTTGCAGGATCTGTTTCTGTATCTTTTACTATTCCAAAGTTCTTTACTTCATCTGCAGTAAATGTTATCTCTGTCTTATAACTTTGTAATCCAGTAAATATTTTATTTTTTATTAATTCTTTATTACTTTTAATGACCGTGCTATCAGCATATGCAACTACTGCTGTACTCGGAATTATTATATATGATCCAATTCCAAATACAGATGTTAATATTAATACTTTTGCTACTAAATTCAATCTTGCCTTTTTACTAAAAAAATTCATTTTTGCACCTCTCATGTTGTAAATCCTCTCATAATGAATTTGTTTCCATTCTACATCTAATAATAATCATTATATATACCTATTGTAGCATATTTTAGTAATACCGTATCGCTCTAATTTCAAAAAAATCTTATTCATTAGATAATATGATAATGAGGGGCCATCTCAATGTATTTTGAGATAACCCCTCATTTTTTCAATGTTTAAATTATAATATTTATTATTTATCTTTTTGAATCAAAACTAGAACATTTAGTTTGAGTATATGTTCGAGAACTTGATCCTGAAACATTTATAGATTGTAGATTACAAAATGCATTAGCGTTATGAATGCAGTTTTCGACTTCACAAGTAAGACAATCACATTGGCTATCAGAATTGGCATTATTAATTAATCCCCTATATAAAGCTCTATTTGAAAATGACTCACAGCAAGTTTCACTTTCACTTGATACATTTAGAACTCCAATGCCAACTCTGCTAGAATAACAAATACCACTTTTATTGTGTGCACAATTACTTGCATCACAATTAATTTGTTGCATACAAAACACTCCTTTAAATTACTTATTTACTTTAGAATTTATTCATAAACTTATTGTTGTAATTAAAGCTATAACAATATTATTACCCTATTAAACTAGAATTATTATTAAATAAATTAGAAAAAGAAAACAAGCTGATGGCCATAAATATTATTTTATAGCTATCAGCTTGTTTTGATTTTTTTGTATTTTAGGTCTATGTTTAGTTGTATTTAACTTTTAAACCCGTTTTCCATTCCTCTATTTTTGAATTAAAAGCAGCTCCTTGTTTTTGTTGTAATAATGCTCCTTTAAGTTCATCTTTAACTTGATCAAATGGAATTACTTCTGCACTTTTTAACCCAGTTGCTTTAATTAAATGATATCCATATTGACTTTTTACAGGCTCAGATACTTCGCCCTCTTTCAAATTCTTAAATCCACTTACAAATTCAGTAATTAATTTTGTTGTGTTATATGGTACAAATCCTAAGTTACCACCCTTATCCTTAGATCCTGGATCTGTTGAGTTTTCCTTAGCTAATGTTGCGAAATCAGCGCCAGCATCTAATTTAGCTTTTAAACTTTTAGCTTTTGCTTCATCTGCTACTAATATATGCGCTACAGTTGCTCCTGCACCTGCCGTAAATATAGTATCTTTATTTTTATCATAATATGTTTTAATCTCTTCATCGGTAACTACTACATTTTTTACTATATCTTTTTCAACTGCATTTGTTATTATTTTTGACTTTATGAGGTTCTTTAATTCATCCTCATTAATACCATTTTGTTTTAAAAAGCTTTCATATTGTGCTTGTCCAGAATATTGAGTCTTGTACTTACTTATCTCAGCGTCAATTTGTGTATTAATTTCAGCATCAGATGGATTAAGCTTTAATTCTGTAGCTTTTTTCAAAAGCATCTTTTGAATTACCAAATTATCTAATTGTTGCTTCTTAATTTTTTCTATTTGAGCTTTAATGCTATCATTAGTTGCATAATCATTTCCATACTGCTGTTTTAACTTATTATCATATTGATTCATTACTTTATTCAAATCATCTTTTGTTATTTTTTCATCTCCAACTGTTGCAAGAACTGTATTTTGCATCCATGAACCATCAGAACCTAACTTATATCCATCTATTTCTGTATCATGTGCCATATACCCATCAGAATTGAAATAATACCATTTTCCATCAATCTCTTTCCAACCGGTTGCCCATGAACTTCCTTCTGTGTACCACCAATTAGTATTACTTTGTTTCCACTCTGCACTTGCAGCTATTGGATTTAATCCTAATACTGAAATTACTATTAAAGAACTAGCTATTAATTTTGTTAATTTAAATTTTTTCATTTTATTCTCCCATCTATTAACTTTTTTCATCTTATTTTAACACATTTATACCACTTTTATAATTATTTTATTATATATCCTTAAATTTCTTTAATCACCTTATGATTTAATATTTGCCTATTTTATACTAGGCACATGAAAATAAATAACAAGTCCAAAGTTGCCATGAATATTTTTCATCATGCAAGGAGACTAATTGCCCTCATAGCGGTCCTATTAGGTCAATTTGCCGATGAGCAGAGAACCAAAATCTATGATTTTGTGTGACTCGCTTACTCAAGAAGAGCGTATGCGAGTCGAGCTTCCTTTATGATGGAAAACACGCTGGTAAATGGACTTGTTATTTTTTTGATTGTGCCCTATTACAATGATTCAATTTTTGCAGTATATATTATCTACAAATATAAATTCATACCATTTGTTTTTAGCCAAGCATGCTTTTCTTTATAATTTGGCATTATTTCTTCTACTCTATTCCAAAAATATTTGGAATGATTTCTATGATCCATATGGCACATTTCATGAACTACAATATAATCTAAAACATCAGCTCTTGCCATACTAATTCTCCAGTTAAAAAGAATGGCATTTTTGCCAGTACAACTTGCCCATCTTCTTTTTTGTTCCTTGACTCTTATATTTGTAACTTTATCTTTAAAATTGTCTGCATAATAATCTATTCTTTTTGTGACTATTTTAAGAGTTTCTTCCCTATACCATTTTTCAAAAGCCATTTTTATTTTTTCTACATCCATTGTATTTGCATGTATTATAAACCTCTGTCTTTCAAGGGCTTCTTTACTAAGTTCAACAGTTATGTTTTGGATACCTTCATCAAAAATCAAATGTAAAGGATATTCTTCTCCTAGATACATAAATGTGCTGCCTTCACTAATTTCTCTAGTAATTTTCTTTAACCCTCTTTTTTTTATTTCAGCTTGATTCTTTACAATCCAATCAGATTTACTCTTCACAGCTTGCAAAATCTCTTCCTTATTAATTCTTAAAGGTACACTTACAATAACCTGTCCAGTTGACTCTATTTTTATGGAAATACTCTTCCTTTTTCTGCGTATTATAATAAATTCTATTTCTTTATCTTTATATTCAAATTTCAATTTCATTATTTCTCCCACATTTCTATTTCACAATGCATTGCTGCATCAGCTTTATCAAAGGTTACTAAATATCCTTGCCCATGTGAACAAAAGACTGATGTTGAAATATATTCTATATCTGCATTCTTATTGTATTCTTTATTTTCTATTACTTCTTCACTATTATGACAAACATCGTATCCATCATATATTAAGGTTATACTTCCTTTTCCTTTAGTAAACGCTACAACCTCTGTGCTATAATTCATAAATGTAGCCACAGGACCTCTTCCATTTATAATAACTTTGTCCTCTTCAATTTGCGCAGGCTCAAAAGTTCCAAATAATTTTTGAATATCAGATAAAACTCTTCCTATATATTCATTTGAAACTTCTATTGTAAATTTATAATAAGGTTCTAATAATACATTTTCTACTTTTTCTAAGCCTTGTCTTAATGCTCTAAAAGTTGCTTCTCTAAAATCTCCCCCACAAGTATGCTTATTGTGAGCTCTACCAGTTAAAAGGGTTACTTTTATATCTGTTAAACATGAACCTGTTAAAAGTCCATGATGTTCTCTTTCAAAAATATGAGTTCTAACTAAATTTTGATGTCCCACTGTTAAATTATCTGCATGACATTTATTTTCAAAAACAATACCACTATTTCTATGTAATGGTTCAATCTTTAAATGTACCTCTGCATAATGTCTTAAGGGCTCAAAATGACCACAACCTATAGTTTTTTCAGCTATTGTTTCTTTATAAAGTATTTGACATGGTCCAAATTCAATTTTTAAATTAAATCTTTCTTCTACCACATCTTTTAAAATTTCCAATTGAATTTTGCCCATAATATGTACATGCATTTCTTGAAGCGCTTCATTCCAGATTATATTTAATGCTGGATCTTCAGCTTCTAAAATTTTGAAGTAACCTAAGACTTCCCGTACATTGCAACCTTTATCAAAAATAATTTTAGACATTAAAGTTGGAATCATTTCATAGTGAGTTTTTTCTTTTAAAGTCCCAACTCCATCACCAGCTATAGCCTTTGAAATTCCTGAAACTGCGAATAAATCTCCAGCGCAAACTTTATCTACAGCCTTAAATTTACTTCCATTATATATTCTTATACTACTTACCTTTTCCCGAGTTTCACCTTGATTTGTTTCTGTATTATTAATTTCAACATCTAAATTTAATATATCTTGTATTTCTTTGCCATAAGAAATTTCATCTCTAACTTTCAATGTTCCTGTTATTCCTTTAATGAATGTTATTCTGTTGCCATTTTCATCATGCCTTATCTTATATACACGCCCTGAAAATTCTTCATTTTCATTATAATCAGTGTATGTTAACTTATCTAAAACATTTAAAAATTCCACTATTCCTGCATCTTGAAGTGCTGAACCTCCAAAACACGGAAACACCTTATTTTCTTTTATAAGGACTTTAAACGTTTCAATCCAAAGTTTACAATCATAAGCGCCTTCAAGATACTTTTCTAAAAGTTCATCATCATATTCACTTATAAACTCTATAAGCTCCTCACTTAATTCAAATTCATCATAATTTATTAAATTGTTGTCGTCTTTTACATAATTTACTCTATCTTCCTCGTGATCACTATGTACAAAGTTATTTTCTATATAACATACATCTTTAGTTAAATCTCTTCTTATTTCTTTAAGAACTCTATCTTTGTCAGCTCCAACTCTGTCTAATTTATTAATAAAAAACATAGTTGAGACATTATATTTTCTAAGTAACTTCCAAACTGTCTTTGTATGTCCTTGCACTCCTTCAACGCTACTTACAATAATTATTGCATAATCCATGATTTGTATTGCTCGTTCCATTTCGCAGCTAAAATCAATATGACCTGGAGTATCAACTAAATAATAAGTAGAATCCTTAAATTCAAATATTCCTTGATCAGAAAACACAGTAATTCCCCGCGATTTTTCAATACTATGGCTATCTAAAAATGCATCTTTGTGATCCACGCGTCCTCTATTTCTTATGCTATGTGTATGAAAAAGTACTTGTTCAGAAAATGTAGTTTTACCTGCATCAACATGAGCTAGCACCCCTATTGTCTTCTTCATAAAATCATCCTTTTCATGTGCCTAATTACTAAAAGTATATCATAAATTTAATTCAAAGTAATAAAAGAACCCTATTTACTAGAGTTCTTTTAGTTTGTTATCTTGCTTTATTTTTTAATATTTCACTAATAGCAAAATTAATAGCTTCTTTTAAATTTTCATAAGATTTGTCAACATTTCTTAATAAAACTGTACCTTTAACTTGATATTCTTTGCTAAAACAAGTTATTTCTATAGAATCTGAAAAACTCATTGTTTCCAAATTATCGTATACTTGCATTAATAATTTATTTTGCTCCTTGTTTACTTCATACCCAATAATTATATCCAATTTCCTAGTTGGGAACTGTATAATATTTTTCTCTTTTATAAGAACAACCAGTTTATCACTTTTCCTCTTATTTAATTGTTTATTTACTGCTATTACTATATTTTCTATTTCTTCGTTTACCTCTTCTTGAACTATTTTTTTAGGACATAGTTTATATGAATAATCTATAATCCATGATTCTATATTTAAATCCATATCCTCACCACCTCTCCTATAACTAATTACACAAAAGTAAGTGGATTCCTTCTAAATATTTTAAATTATTATCCTATAGTAATTCTTATTATCTATATCATGTTTTCTATAAATTTATTCTAGCTATTACCATCTGCAACCTCCAACTCTTACACTCCAATTTCTCATTTTTCTAACAGTTTGTTCACTTCGATATGCTTTAAATTCATTTTCACCTTGTGATTTTCTTTTAATTATATCTTTTATTGTTTTTTGAGTTAGTTCTTTTGGATTCATAGCCTTTCACCATCCTTTTTTTTGTACCTTAATTTTCTCAAACTTATGCTAAATTTAAGTACATGTATTGTTAAATAGATTTAATATTTCATTAAATCAAAGTAAAATATTTATGACACATTATTCTTTGTTGCTATTAAACTTTTAAGAAAAAAGTATGGTGAATAATGATATTACTATATATATGAAACTAAAAATAAAGAGTACTCTGTTGTTCTAAAGTAACTGGAACAGCAGAGTACCCTTTATTTCGTACGGATATATTCAATAACTTAATTTTTCATTATTTTAAATTAGATATAATAGTATTTCTTATATTCTCTATCAAATTTAGTTCTTCTTCTTTTGATAAATTATTAGTGTTTAGTGCTTCTCCAAATACAAGTTTTATCTTTGTAGGCACAAATTCTTTAGTGTCTTCAAAAGCTCTAGATGCTCTCTCTATACTTACTGGTACTATTTTCACTTTAGCCTTAGTTGCAAGCTTTAAACTACCTTTTTTAAATTCCCCAACTTTTCCTTCTTTATTTCTAGTCCCCTCTGGAAATATAGCCATGGAACTTCCATATTTTAAATTTTCTACCGCATCATTAATAGCTTTAAGCGCTGTTCTTGGATTTTCTCTATCCATTGCCACACAGTTAGTCCTTGTTAGCCAATAACCTATTATTGGAGTCTTCAAAATTTCTTTTTTAGATATGAATCCTATATTTCGGTTTACAGTACAAAGCAATATAGGTATATCTAATATGCTTGAATGATTACCTATAAATACACATGGCTCTTCTGGTATATTCTCCAAACCTTTTACTTCTAAGTCTATACCTATAATTTTTATAGTAAATTTACACCAAAGATAAGTTGTTTTTTGTGCATACTCTAATGCTAAAACCTTACCCTTAAATCTTCTAATGCATTCATATTTTAACCCTTTAATTAATACTAATAGTACATAAAAAACATAAATTATTTTTCTTAATAACATTTTTATTTCGTCCCCTTATCATATAAGTTAATCCCATCAATTTCCTCTAGTATTATAAACCATTTCTAATATATTTACTAATTATCTAATTAATATCATTTAATATATTATGGGAAATATCCTTCCAGTCATAATTATGATTATAAACTATTAAATTGTCTATTGATAAATTTTCTATAATCTTTAATTCAATTTCTTGCCTCTTCTCAAAATATCTAACTAATCCATCAAATCCATTTATATTATTATGCTTTCCATAATTTGAGTTTTCGAAATACTCTATAATTATATCTATCCAATCAGGATATACTTCTTTATTATCACTAACACGTTCTTTAGCTACTCTATTTAAAGTCTCTTTTACAGATAGCTGATTCAGATAGATAATTTTCGGCTCAAGTGCTCTAACTGTTTCTATTAATTCTTTTAAGTATTCTTTTATATAGTTCAAATCTTTTTCATGTACTGCTAATAATTCATTTACATGATTTTGTAGAAATGCACATTCAAATATTACAATCTTATTCTTATCTTCTTTCATTTTTTCTGAAAATTTCTTCCATCTCTTTAAATGAAGTTCTTTAAATAAATCACAAGTAACCCTTCCATCATAAACTTCATGAGCTTCAAACCTATTCATTAATTCTTTTTTGTCTTCAGGTAACCCTAATTTTGTATACGCTACTATTACATAACCATCTTCACATATACTGTTTTCATTTATTGCATTCTCATATTCTTTATTCTCATTAATTATATTATTATATTCTTCTTTAGTTAAAAGAGCATTCCAAGCCATATCGGCTGGATGTATATCCCCTTCATTATACAAAACTACGTCTAGCCCATTACTCTCAATATAATCTTTTATCTTTTTTGAAATCGTTGATTTACCTGAACCTGGCATTCCTTCTACCAATATAAGTCTATTTTCCATACATATTCTCCTCTACAATTTTACAGAATTTGTTTTAAGATAGTGTTAAAATCGCCTTAAAATATTGTTTAATTTTTTAATTCTCTAATATCCTTTAATAGCTTATTATATTCATACTCCAGATTTTCTCTTTTACATATATCCTTTTCTATTGATAACATAGAAATTACTTCAGAAAATTTAATTTGTATCAGCAACAATTTTTCTGTATTTATTTTTTCAGTTTTGTTTATTTCAGGTCTATTCTTTACCTTAATATATTCCTTATAACTTCCATCAAACTCATTAACATTTTTATCTTTTATTTCGATTATATAATCACATATATTTTCTATAAATTTTCTATCATGACATACTATAATTACTGTTTTTTCTGTATTTTTAAGCGCTTTTTCCAACGCTTCCATAGCTTTAATATCTAAATAATTTGTAGGTTCATCTAATATCAGAATATTGTTATCACTGAGTAGTACTTTGCAAAGAGCCACCTTAACTTTTTCCCCTCCGCTTAAAGTGTTGACAGTTTTATAAACCTCTTCACCTTTAAATCCAAAATTATCTAAGTTAATTCTTACAAAGCTCTGTTCATATGAACAATTTTCTCTAACATTATCTAAAATGCTTTTTTCTTTTTGTAATATGCTTTGGCCTTGATCAAAATATCCTATTGTTACTCTGCTCGCAACTTTAATATTCTCATTTTCTCTTTTTAATATTTCCTTTAATAAAGTAGTTTTCCCACAGCCATTGTCACCTATTATTCCTACTTTTCGCCCTCTTTTAATTTTAAAAATAGCATCCTTTATTAACAACTTATTATCTACAGATAAATTCAGCTTATTAACCTCTATAATATTTTTAGATATTATCTCCATACCAGCTTGTATATTTATCTTAGTTTCATTTATAGTTTTTGGTTTTTCCTTAACTTCTAAATGATCAATTCTACTTTTAAGTGCTTTTATATTTTTATCAATTTTTCCTTTTTGCTTTTGTCCACCCATTTTATGAAGTCTTGCTTCTGAATTTCCCATTCTCTTTGGAGTCTTTCTTATACTGTCGCTTAATTCTTTTTTTCCTATAACTGCATTTTCAAGTTTCTTCTTTTCAATTAAATATTCATTATGCTCAGTTTCTTCTCTTTTTCTTTCTATACTTTTTAATTCTAAATACTTAGAATAATTGCCTTTGTATACTGATATTTTCCCATCTTCTATTTCAACAATAGTATTGCATAATGAATCTAAAATCTCCCTATCATGAGATACAAGTAATAATGCACCTTTATAATTTTTTAACATAGTTTCAAGAACTTTAATACTTTTACCATCTAAATTTGAAGTTGGTTCATCTGCTATTATAAGTTTTTTGTTTTCACTTAAAGCATTTGCTATTTTTAATTTTATTTTCTCTCCTCCAGATAAAAAATCTTCATAATTATCTGGTGCATTAAATAATTTTTTGACCTTGCTTTTTTCACATTCACCAAAATATTCTTCCATTTGACTTATATATGAATAACTTTCTGTTAAAAATATTTGCCCTTCATCGCATTGAATATTCTTCAGTAATATATTTAGCATAGTTGTTTTTCCAGCACCATTTTCCCCAACTATTCCAATTCTGTCTTCTTCTAAGATTTTAAAATCTTTAATATCTAGAATTAATCTATCTCCATAATATTTCTTTACATTATCTAATTTTGCTAATTGCATAAAAAAATCCCTCCTACTTTAATAGGAGAGAGTATATATCTATTTTTGATAATGAAAACCGCGCTTTATATCATCTTTGAGTAATTTGTATTTTCTAAATGTAAAATTTTCAATATAAATCAGGCTATAAAAGCTAAAGTTTATAATTTACTTTTAGACTAATACACGGTAAAATCATCATTTATTAGATTATAATCTACTCTCCTTAATTTTAAGCATAACAATAGCACCTGTAAAATTAGGTTTTTAAATTCACTGTAATAAACTAACTTATAAAAAATACTACTATTTTTATAAAGCAAATCTTCTACATATAAATTAAATTTTGTTGTTATACCTTAAGTTTTTATTGTAGATTACATTTTCATATCTGAAATTACCTTACCCTTTCTTCAATATAATTTGATTATATCATTATTTCTATAAATATCCAAGGTGAAAACTATATTTATATAACGCTTCATATTTTTTAGAAATGAGAAAATAGAAAATCCCTCACAAGATAAATTCTTATGAAGGATTTAATTATTTAGGAAATTTTTGTATCTGTTATTCTTGACTAGCTAATCTCTTGTAAATATCTAATCTTTCCATTGCATCTGCTTCTGTTTTTTCAAATAAAGCATCTGCTTCTTCTGGGAATGCTTTAGCAAGTGATGCATATCGAACTTCTCCCATTAAGAAATCTTTGAAATTACTCTTTGGATCTTTAGAATCCAAAATAAATGGATTTTTCTCTCCTTTTAATGCTGGATTATATCTATAAAGTTGCCAATATCCACATTCCACAGCTTTTTTCTCTTCATCTTGAGAATTAGACATTCCTACTTTAATTCCATGACTAATACATGTAGAGTACGCTATTATTAATGATGGTCCATCATAATCTTCTGCCTCTGTTATAGCCTTAAGAGTTTGGTTCTTATCTGCCCCCATAGAAATTTGAGCAACATACACATAACCATACGTCATTGCCATTCTTCCTAAATCTTTTTTCTTAGTTCTCTTTCCAGATGCAGCAAATTTAGCTATTGCAGCTGTTGGAGTTGATTTTGAAGATTGACCACCTGTATTTGAATAAATTTCTGTATCAAATACTAAGACATTTACATTTTCGTTACTTGCAAGTACATGGTCAAGGCCACCATATCCAATATCATAAGCCCAACCATCACCTCCAAATATCCATTGTGATCTTTTAACAAAGAATTCTTTATCTTTAAAAATCTCCTTAGCTATTTCACTATTATCATTTTGTAGAACTTCTATTAATCTATTTGCTCTATCTCTAGTACCATCTGAATTATCTTTATTGTCTAACCAATCTTTTAGTACTGTTTTACTATTTTCTGATATATTACTTTCAAGGGCAAGTGAAGCGTTATTAGCTATTCTTTCTCTTATAGTTTTTACACCTAAATACATTCCATATCCAAATTCAGCATTATCTTCAAATAAGGAATTAGCCCATGCTGGTCCATGCCCTTGCTGATTAATTGTGTATGCACTTGCTGGTGTGCTCGCAGCCCAAATTGAAGAACATCCTGTAGCATTGGCAATCATCATTCTATCTCCAAATAATTGAGTTACAAGTCTTGCATATGGAGTTTCACCACAACCTGCACAAGCGCCATTGTATTCAAGTAATGGTCTTTCAAATTGACTTCCTTTAAGAGTATTTTTATTTAATGGATTTTTAACAATTACTTTTTCAATTGTATAATTCCAAGCTTCTATTTGTTCATGTTGACTATCTTGTGATTTCATAACTAAAGCTTTACCTGGTGCTGGACATATTTGTGCACAATTTCCGCATCCAGTACAATCAAGTGGAGTAACACCAATTGAAAAATATAAATTTTCATCACTTTTAAGTCCTTTAGGAGCAAGTGTTTTCACGCTTTCTGGAGCTTTGGCTTTTTCTTCATCATTTAATAAAAATGCTCTAATTGTAGCATGTGGACATACAAATGCACATTGATTACATTGTATACAATTTTCTGGTATCCATTCTGGAACATTTGTAGCTATTCCTCTCTTTTCATAAGCTGTTGTTCCATGCATAAAGGTACCATCATGCATTCCAGCATTAATAAATGTTGAAACTGGCATAGAATCTCCTTCTAGCCTATTCATTGGTTTTACAATTTCTTTAACAAACTCTGGGAAATCTTCATTATGTTCAAGTTTTTCATCTTCTGCAGTACTCCAATCAAGTGGAACAGTAATTTTTACTATTCCTTCAGTACCTGCATCTATAGCCTGATTATTCATATTGACAATCTTTTCACCTTTTTTACCATATGATGAAACAACTGCTTCTTTTAAGTATTTAACAGCATCTTCTATTGGAATTATATTAGCTATCTTAAAGAATGCAGCTTGCATTATCATATTTATCCTGCCACCTAATCCAACATTTTGAGCTATTTTAACACCATCTATTGTATAAAATTCTATATCATTTACTGCAATATATCTTTTCATTGAAGCAGGTAATCTTTCATCCAGTTCTTCTTGAGTCCATTTTGTATTAAGTAAGAACTTACCACCTTTTTTCAAACCTCTAAGTACATGGTACTTATAAACATATGATTGATTATGACATGCAATAAAATCAGCTTTATCAATTAAATAACGTGATTTTATTAATTGAGTACCAAATCTTAAATGTGAAACTGTTATACCACCAGATTTTTTAGAATCATAATCAAAATATCCTTGAGCATACATATCCGTATGATCTCCAATAATCTTAATAGCACTTTTATTTGCTCCAACAGTACCATCTGAGCCTAGCCCCCAGAACTTACATGATGTAATTCCTTTTGGAGTTGCATCTATATCGTCAAGTGGTCTAAGGGACGTATTGCTAACATCATCAATTATTCCAATTGTGAAATTGTTCTTTGGTTCCCTTAATATTAGATTATCAAAAACAGCAGCTATATGGACTGGTGTTGGGTCTTTTGACCCAAGCCCAAATCTACCACCAACAATATCAGGAGCATTTTCCTTACCAAAGAAGCATCTTAATACATCTAAGTATAATGGTTCTCCGATTGAACCCGGTTCCTTTGTTCTATCTAAAACTGCAATTTTTCGAACAGTTTTAGGAATAACTTTTAATAATCTTTCCATAGAAAATGGCCTATATAATCTAACTTTCACAAGACCTACTTTTTGTTTGTTTGCACTTAAGTAATCAACGGTTTCTTCTACAACATCATTTACAGATCCCATTGCAATTATAATTCTATCAGCATCAGGTGCTCCATAGTAATCAAAGCAATGGTATTCTCTACCAGTAAGTTTTGTTATTTTGCTCATATATTCTTCTACTATTTCTGGAATATCATCGTAATAAGAATTTATAGCTTCCCTTGTTTGGAAATAAATATCTGGATTTTGAGCCATTCCTCTTGTAACAGGATGATCTGGATTTAATGCTCTTTTTCTAAACTCATCAAGAGCATTATAATCTACTAATTTAGCAAGCTCTTCTTGCTCTAATACTTCTATTTTTTGTATTTCATGTGAAGTTCTAAAGCCTTCAAAGAAATTCATAAATGGCATTCTTGATTTTAACGAAGCTAAATGTGCAACTCCACTTAAATCCATAACTTCTTGAACAGAAGTTTCTGCAAGCATTGCAAAGCCAGTTTGCCTCGCGGCCATAACATCTTGATGATCTCCAAATATGTTTAGTGAAGATGTTGCAAGTGCTCTAGCTGCCACATGAATAACGCATGGAAGTAGTTCTCCTGCTATCTTATACATATTAGGTATCATAAGTAATAATCCTTGAGATGCTGTATAAGTGCTTGTTAATGCACCTGCTTGAAGTGATCCATGAAGTGCACCTGCAGCACCTGCTTCTGATTGCAATTCAACAACTTTTACTGGTTGACCAAAAATATTTTTCTTACCTTGTGCAACCCATTCATCCACATGTTCTGCCATCGGAGATGATGGAGTTATAGGGAAAATTACTGCTACTTCTGTGAAGGCATAAGATATATATGCAGCAGCTGTATTACCATCCATAGTTTTCATTTTTCTCATAGCATTTACCTCGTTTTCTTTGTTTTTACTAAGATTTTTATTTATTATTCTTGCATTATTATTATTTGCTAAGAATATCTTAGTTATTCATCTATACCACTAATTTAAAGAATAAAAAATAAACGCAATATTTTATTCTATTACTTTAGAACAAATATTACGTTTATTTGATAACATTTTTAATTGTGCCTAATTATATAGATACCCACAACTAAAATTTTACTTATGCTTTGTATTATATTCAACATTTACTATACTTAGGCGTATATACAAACAGAGAAATTGGATACATGTTCGTGAAAGCGGCATTAGAAAATAAGCTGTTGAAGCCACTTAATGGTGGGTTGTTCCATTTTTGCTTGTCCTGAGCTTGCCTCAGGAGCAAGCAGAAATGGGTGCAACCTTCCATTTAGTGGCTTCCAGCGAAATTTTCTTAGTCCGCTGGAACAAACATGTATTCAATTTCGGCGGATGTAGGCATACGTATGAGTTCCACTGTGGTTATCTATATTTCATTTCTAAACTCTCTAATATAGATATATTTTCTTCTTTTACAGTAGAATTTATATTTTCAAATTCTACACATTCGTTATCTATATTTTTTAAAATATTTTCATTTAATTCTCTCTGTGCAAATTTATATATAACCTTATCTTCTTTATCAATATGCCTTTCTAGCAAATGAGTATAAGAAATAGCATTTGCAATTATATCTAATATAGCTTCTTTATTTCCACCTTTATAATCCTCTAAAGCTTCTTCAAGACTCTTTATATAAAATCTTCCAAGGTCATGTTCTACAAGCATCCCATGTTTTATAACTTTTTCTGCTGTTTCTCCTATTTCCTCTACCATTTTATTAAAAAGCATTACTTCTTCTTTTTTATGATGATGTGAATCTGCAAAATTCCTAATAAAACTTATCATTGAATTAAAATCTTCATAATTTATAGCTTCACCTTCAACTACTTTAAAACATGATTTTCGTACAACAAATAACATACGCTTAATATATTTATGTTCTTCCATCATTAAATCTATAGCATTCATCTTTATTCCTCCAGTGCCTTATTTTTTTGTTATTACTTTTACCCCATCTTCTCTTTCAATATACTCAAAATTCGAATTTATTTCATGTACAAAAGCTTTAATCCATAAGCTTCTTAATTTATAAAAATATTCAACATTTCCTTGTTCCTTATTCCATATATCTTCATGAACACAAATTCTTCTATTCCACTCTACAATGTTTTCTTCTGATGTAACCACTTCATTAACTCTATCACATGGCATTCCATCTAATATATAATCATTTATACTATTAAATATATCTACAGCTGTTTCAATTTCTATTCCCTTTTCTTTTACTTCCTTAGCTGCTTTTATTCCTTGCTCAGTATAAATATTCTCCATTTTCGAAGTAACTTCACTATTATTTTTAATAACTGTAGTTGTCCATGCTGCCATTCTTCCTTCAGCAGAACTTATTTTTTCTTGTAGCCATCCATGAATATTACTTGTATCAATCATTTCCTCTAAAGGAAGCTTTGGAGTTTGCTCACCATATTTATCATTAATATCCTTTCCTAACTTCTCTATATCTAATCCTTCATTTTTTGCAAGAATAATTATTTCGTTTTCTAATCCCTCAAACCATAAGATCTTATTAAATAACCAATAATGTACCTTTCCTAAATATAAACTCATTGTATTTCCTCCTAATTTAAAATGGCTTAATATATTGCAGTTAAGCCATTTTTCTATTTTTAATATTATTAGTATCTCATTTCCATAATTAAATAATACTATAGTTATCCTTATATTTATGTATCATATGTTACATAAATATAAAAGTCTAGAAATTTCACTCTATTTGTATAATATATGGAATTATCGTCAATAATCCTAAATGCATAGCTATCCTGTATCTCCTAATATTAAATAAAGAGGTAGATTAAACCTTAACGTCTAATCTACCTCTAAAATGCAAAAATAATATTTCCTGAACTTATAAATATCGTGATATTTTCCCCAATATATTGGCAATAATTTCAAATGAGTGAGGTGTTAATATGGTAATAATAAGTTTGATATTTCTAACTTTTATAAGCATTAATATAATTTTAAATTCTATTAAAACTAAGAATGTAGATGAATATATAAATGAAATGGAAAAAGAATTATGCGAAGAATTGAAAATAATAAAATAATTTCTAATTAGGCACATGAAAATAAATAACAAGTCCAAAGTTGCCATGAATATTTTTCATCAGGCAAGGAGATAAATTGCCCTCATAGCGGGCCTATTAGGTCAATTTGCCGACATGAGCAGTGAACCCAAATCTATGATTTGGTGTGAATCGCTTACTCAATGAGCGCATGCGAATCGAGCTTCCATTATGATGGAAAATGGGCAATTAGAAAAAAGCAGCTATGCTGCAATACGGAACTTTCCTGCATATACGAACTTTTCTGGCAAATGGACTTGTTATTTTTTTGATTGTGCCTTAAAGAGGCACCTTCAAATGTTATTAGATAATCATTCGAAGGTACCTCTTTATTCATATTATATTTATTATTTTTTATATATGTCAATAAAGTCTATTATAGAAAAAATCTATATCTTTGATTATTGTAATATACCTGCAGCCACTCCTAATATACCTACTGCAAATAATCCAAATATGATTAACAATGGATTAACTTTTTTCTTCAATAAGTACATACATGCAAATGTTAATAGAAGTGGAACTAATCCTGGCATTAAACTATCTAATACACTTTGAACAGTTGTAATAACTTCTTTTCCATCAGCTTGTGTATATTTAGATAAAACAAATGGTATGTTAATACTTGTCCATTTTGAAACAAGACCACCTATAACTAGTAATCCAAGTACTGACGATCCTTCTGTAAGATATCTAAGTTTATTTCCTGACATATCAGAAACTAATTGAGTTCCTTTTTCATATCCGTAGAACATTCCATACCAATTTGTTGCAAGTCTTATTGCATTAAATCCTAAGAAGAATATTAATGGTCCAATAATGCTTCCAGTAAGTGCAAGTCCAGCACCTAAAGCTGCAAGTACAGGTCTTAAAGTTCCCCAGAATATTGGATCTCCAACTCCAGCAAGTGGTCCCATAAGACCAATCTTAACACCACTGATTGATGCTTCACTAATATCAGCACCATTTGCTCTTTGTTCTTCCATTGCTGCTGTTATACCCATAATTGGAGTAGCCATGAATGGTTGTGTATTAAAGAATTCTAAATGTCTTTTAAGTGCTTCACTTAATTCGTCACCTTTATATAACTTCTTCAAAGCTGGTATCATCGTTACACAAAATCCTATTGCTTGCATTCTTTCAAAGTTGAATGATCCTAATAGAAAATTTGAACGAATAAACATGCTTACTATATCACTTCTATCTAATTTCTTTTCACTCATTATAATATCCTCCTTTTTTTATTTACATTAAGTCTGAATCGTCAATACCATCCGAGTCACCAGCTACTGCTACTTTACTTTCTTTTGCTATTGATTGAATGTGGAATATAGCGCAAATAACACCTATTGCTCCAAAACCAATCAAGTTAACACCAGTAAATGCTGCTAGTATGAATCCAATAAAGAAGAATGGCATTAATGACTTAATATTCATCATGTTAATTACCATTGCATATCCTACAACTACTATAAATCCACCGGATACTTGAAGTCCTCTTGTAATTACTGGTGGAATAGCTGCAAGCATTGCGTTTACAGCATCTGTACCCGCTAGCATTCCTACTATAGCAGCTGGTACAGCTACACGGATTCCTTGAAGTGATAATCCTAAGAAATGACACATTTCTATGCCTCTTGTATTACCAGTCTCTGCATATTTATCAGCTAAATGTTGGAAAAATACTGTTATTGTTCTTACAAATATAGTAAGTACTTGTCCTGCTGCTGCAATTGGAATTGCTACTGCTATACCTGCTCCAATTGATTGATGTCCAACTACTACAAGTACTGTTGAAATTACACTTGCAAGGGCTGCATCTGGTGCCATTGCTGCACCAACATTCATCCACCCAAGTGCTAACATTTCAAGTGTTCCACCTAATATAATTCCTGTTTGAATATCTCCAAGTACAAGTCCGACTAGTGTACATGCAACTAATGGTCTGTGAAATTGTGCTTCATCAAGTACGCTTCCCATACCAGCAATTGCTGCAACTATTACTAATAAAATTAATTGTAAAGTGTTCATTATAATTCCTCTCTTTCTTCTTTTAATTATATAAAATTTAATTTTATATCTATATAAGTTTTAACTCTTTTAATCTATCCATTAAGTTAATCTTGTTATCTTTTGCTAATTTTCTTACTTCTAATTCGATACCTTTTTCATTAAGCTTTTTAAATGCTTCAATATCAACATCATTCATACATAATGCATTTGTAATTTGTTTGTCACCAGCTTTAAAGCACATTCCACCAACGTTTACAGATTTAATATCTACTCCGCCTTCAACCATTCTAAGTACGTCTGTAGGGTTTGTGAATAAAAATAAAGTTTTAAAACTATCAAATTTAGGATCTTTGTATGCAGATATTGCCTTTTCTATAGTAACTACATAAGCTTTTATTCCTGGAGGTGATACTTGAATTACCAATTGTTTTCTTAAGTCATCTGCTGCAACTTCATCACTAACAGCCATTATTCTATTACATCCACTGTCCTTTGTCCAAACTGTTGCAACTTGTCCATGTATTAATCTGTCGTCTATTCTTACAAAACTAATTTCCATTTCTTATACCTCACTTTTTCAATTTATATTTGTTTTATATAAAATTACATATAATTTTTTATAAATGTTTAAAAATTTTATGCCATTTCATCATCTATATCTGTCTCAGGATTTTTAGTTAAAACTCTTATAGCTTCTTTACCTGAATTTTCTGCAATTGCTAATAATTCTGATAAGCTTGAAAAATCTCTACTTCCCAAAGTTTCTAAAATCATTGGAAGATTAACTCCAGCTACAATTTCCATATTGTCATGTTTCATTGCAATAATACTAGCTGCATTAAATGGACTTCCTCCAAAAAGGTCTACCATAAATAAAACTCCATCTGTGCAATCTAATTCATTTATAAGCTTATTATATTTTTCTAATAAGTTTTCTACACCTTCACCTGGTTTAAAAGTGACAGTACCCACATTTTCTTGAGTTCCAAAAATCATTTCTGCTGATTTAAGAATTTCTTCTGAAAACATACCATGGGTACCTATTATTACTGAGATCATTATTTCATCATCCTTTCACTACTACATATATTATTTCTATACTTATTATATAAGCAATTACTGTGCCAATTTAGTATGTCAAAATTAAAGTGTTCCTACAACTATGCATTTTACGAGGATATTTATTTCTTTAAAACTCAGCTTAACATTCTAAAAACACACTTGACACACTTCTAACATACTTTTTTTATCATTATTTCAAACAATGTCACTTTTTGATTCACTTAAAATATATAAACTGATTTTGTAATCATTTTCTCCCTACTTTAATAGCCAAAATTTTAAAAAAAGTACACCAATCCTAGAGTTGGTGTACTTATAATAAACAATGTCAATTTCTAATTTTTATTAACAATATCAAGTATATAATATATCTCATGATCAGTTAAATTTATTGATAATGCTGATTTAAATATAGTTTTTGCTTCCATCAATGCATTTAAAATTTTTGTATCAAATTTTACATTCGAATCTTCATATGTTAATCCATTATTTAAAAGCATTCTCTCTAATGCACATGCAACATGAAACATAATCCTTAATTTTGCAGGATTTGAATAGTGCGTATCTAAAGATTTTTCAATTGAGTTTACAAAGTCATCTAATAATGGATATATTTTTTCTGGATTAAGAAATGTTATAATTTCTATTAATGTTTGTTTACATAGATTTTTTAATATAATTTTATTTTCACTTTTATGTGTAATATTAATAGCTTTACCTTGAATAATACTTTTTAAAGCTTCTTCACCAGATCCATCTATTAATTCTTCAATTGATATAAAAGGAATTCCCATGTTAGGATTTTCAATTCCAATAAGAGAAATAATGTTACTTTTTTTAGAAAGGCTTTTTATTAATTCCTTTAGACCATTTAATCCACATGGAATAATATCAATATTTTCTGCCGCAATATTTTTAGTTACAGCTTCAACCAATTCTTTAAGTTTAATTGCTGCTCCTTTACCTGTGGAACAAATTGTAATTATGATGCCCTCATTATCTAAAGAACTTTCTGTAATAATATTATTAGTATATCCTCTAAAATCAGCACATAAATATGTATAAACAGAATTTAAATCATTGTCACAAAGTGCACATTTTCTAACAGCTTCTAATACTATTGGAGTTGATACCATATCAATACTCTTAGTTTCAATATTAGTTCTATCAGTAATAACTTCTCCTAAGCTTTTTAATGACCCCATATCTACTAAAAGTAATACGCCCTTGCCTTCATCAACTTGCTTCACTTTTTCAACTACACTTTCTAAAATATCAGAAGGTGTTCTTTCAAGTGGCATATCAACTGCAATAATATTATCTGCATCAAAAAGTTTTTTAGCAACGGCAACCATGCTTGTAGCTGTGCTTGTACCATGAGCTGCTACTACGATTCCAACTCTTTCTTGATGTGATGATTCTTGTATTGAAGTTAAAAGTATTGATAAATATTCAATTTCAACCTGCGGAATAGTTAGTTTATATCTCTCTTCTGTGAGTTTATGGATTTCTTTAGCAACATCATATTCCTTACTATTAATTGAAGATTGTAAATTAATATCAGATGAAAATGAGACAGTATTTTTATTAATTCTATTGAATAATGCACTAAAATGAAGACTTATAGCATAAATAAATCTTTCACTTAATTTTTTATCTAATCTGTCTTCAGCTAAAACTTTTATTTCTTCAGCAAACTCAACAATATCCTTATCAACTATTTTAAGTAACCCTTCTCTACGATGCATATCATTTTTAAATCTATCATAGAATTTCTTTAAGTGGATGTTTATATCTGTAGTTATAAAATTTTTAATATCGTCTTCTCTCATACCTTCATCTTCAAGTAATGATGCCTTATCTTCAATTATGTTATAAATATTAAAAGGAGGTTCATACGCATCAGTTTCTAAAAATGTTTTATCTCCATCTGGTTGAATTATAATTGTATTTGGAATAATATTCCACATTGTTGTATTATCTTTTGTTTTATTTACAAAAGTAAATATCCCATTTTTTATATTTGGAGGAAGTAAATTTAGGTTTATATCAATACATTTATCTGTATTAATACAATTTAAGAAACCTTTTGCACAAGCCAATTGAATATTAGATTTTAATTGTCCAACATTTCCATAGGTCGTGCTTCCTATAAATGCCTTAACAGCTTCTGATGAAACTTTTATAGTTTTGTTTACTCTTTGTGCTTCTTTTGAGATTAAATAATTTATCATTGCAAGCTTATCTTCAATAGGTCGTTCCTCAAAACTCGGAATAGCTATTGTTATAGGTATTCTTCTAATAAATGTATTTAGTAATGTGGAATTAGGATCCTCAGTTGTAGCTCCTATTAATAATACATTTGCAGTGCGGTGTCTATCTGTTTCACCTAGCTTATTGTATTTTCCTGTATCCATAAAATAAAAAATCATTTCTTGTCCTTCAGGTGGTAATCTATGAATTTCATCTAAAAACAATATGCCTCCATCAGCTTTTTCCACAATACCTTCTTTTTCTTTTTCAGCACCTGTGAAAGCGCCTTTTATATGCCCAAAAATATGAGATAAAAGTAGTTGAGGATTATTACAGTAATCAGCACAATTGAATATAATAAATGGAGCATCTTCGGGTAATTTCTGTATATATTTAGAATATTGATACATTATATTAACAAATAAACTCTTTCCAACCCCTGTACTACCTATTATTAATGTATGAAGTCCATTAGGTGGATATAATAATGCTGCCTTAGCTTGTTCAATCGAATTTTTCAAACTTGTAGTTGCACCAATTAAATAATTAAATGGAGACTGTTCTTCAGTATTGATATTTATTTTACTATTAATATAATCATTAATATCTGTTATTTCTTCTAAATCAGATGGCAATTTTATACATAATATATTTTCAAAACATTCTCTATCAAAATAGCAAACAGGTCTATTTTTAATTTTAACTATTTTCTTATTCCTACAAAGTACATTAAGTTCTCTACATACATTACTTTTTAATATATCAAGAGACTCTTCAATTTCTTGAGCATTGAATCCTTTGATTTCAAGCAACTTATCCTTAGTAAATTTTTTAGAATTATTTAAGATGTAATTATAAATTTTATCTATACGTTTCATAATTATCCCCTCTCACCTAGTACACTTTAAGACTTCCAATACATTTTCATGTTCTATTTTAAGAGTTCTGCTATATTAAATAGCCATCTATAAATGACTCAAAATCATTCAGAGATGGCTATTTGTTCATATCCTTTAATTAAAAAATATTATTTCTTTAATGGTTTCTTTAATACGGCTAACATAACCATACCAACTATTGATCCTATAGCTATTGCTGCAAGATATCCAAATGGATTTCCTATAACAGGAACAACGAATATTCCACCATGTGGTGCCATTAATGTACAATTAAATATCATTGAAATGGCCCCTGCTGTAGCTGAACCAATTATACATGAAGGTATTACTCTTAATGGATCTGCTGCTGCAAAAGGTATTGCACCTTCAGTTATAAATGATAATCCCATTACATAATTAGTTATACCTGATTTTCTTTCATTTTCAGTAAATCTATTACCAAAGAATGTTGTACATAATGCAATTGCAAGAGGTGGAACCATACCACCAGCCATTACTGCTGCCATTATTAAAAATCCACTTTCATTTCCACTAGCTAGTGATGCTGTAAGTGCTGCTGTACCAAATACATACGAAACTTTGTTAAATGGACCACCCATATCTATTGCCATCATACCAGCTACAACTATTCCAAGAAGAACTTTACTAGTTCCTCCCATTGAATTAAGACCATTTGTAAGTCCAGTAAATATTGCTCCAAAGAATGGATTAACTATTACCATTACAACACCAATTAATAATGTTCCTACTAATGGATATATTAATGTTGGTTTTAATCCTTCTAAAGAATCTGGCAATACTTTACATACTTTCTTTAAACCTAAAACTATATAACCTGCAGCGAAACCTGCAAATAAAGCCGCTAAGAAACCACCACTAACTACTGGTATCTTAGAATCAAAACAGGCTGCATAAGTTATACCTGCCTTTGCAATAGCTCCACCAACAAAACCTACTGCGAGTCCTGGTCTATCAGCTATACTCATTGCAATATAACCTGCAAGTACAGGAAGCATAAATCCAAAAGCAGTTCCACCGACTGTTTTTAAGAATGCTGCTAGTGGTGTATTCATTCCAAAGTTTGAAGGATTTGTAGCATCGTACGTATCAAAAAGGAATGCTAATGCTATAAGTATACCTCCACCTACAACAAATGGTAACATATGAGATACACCATTCATAAGATGTTTGTAAATTTGACGACCTATTCCTTCACCTTCCATATCTGAACTTGAACTATCGCTACCACCTTCATGATGATAAATAGGAGCCTTTCCACTTGTTGCTTTCTCTATTAGTTCAGTAGCCTTATGAATTCCATCTGAAACCTTAGTCTTAATAACTCTCTTTCCATCAAATCTAGCCATTTCAACATTTTTATCAGCTGCAATTATAATACAATCAGCATTTTTAATTTCTTCCTTAGTTAAAACATTTTTAGCTCCTCCAGAACCATTAGTTTCAACTTTTATTGAAATCCCCATTTCTTTACCTTTGCTTTCAAGACTTTCAGCTGCCATATAAGTATGTGCAATTCCAGTAGGACAGGCAGTAACAGCTAAGACTTTGTAACCCTTATCACTCATTTCAATATCCCCCTTAACTTCTTCTGGAAATTTTTCAATTTCCTTTTTATCTATTAATTTTAAAAATTGATCTGTATCAGAACAATTAATTAAACTTGTTCTAAATTTTTCATCCATTAATATAGTAGATAATCTTGCCAAAACCTCTAAATGTAAATTATCACTATTATCTGGTACAGCTATCATGAAGAAAAGATGTGCAGGTTCACCATCTAATGAATCATAATCAACACCATTTTTAGAAATTGCTGCTGCAAGTGATGCCTTTTTAACTGCACTAGTTTTTCCATGAGGAATTGCTATTCCCTCACCAATACCTGTTGTACTTAATTCTTCTCTAGCTAATATTGCCTTTTTATATTCCTCTTTATCCTTTAAGTTTCCTGTCTTATCCATCAAGTCGACTAATTCATTAATGCATTGTTCTTTTGTATTAGGGTTAAAATTTAAATTTATACCTTGTTTTTGTAATAAATCTACAATTTTCATTTTTTTGTCCCTCCTATAAATATAAAATATATTCCTTTATAATTTAATTGAAAAGATAATATTATTGTCTTTTCATTATTAACGTTTTCATTAACTCAATCATGTTTGTAATTTAAACTATATTAATTATATTGGTAATTTTAAAGTTCCAATTACCAATGTTCAGTTTTCAATTGTTGAACATTGATAATTGAGCATTAATAATTATATTTCTTTTAATAACTTATATACTTCGTCCTCAGTTGCCAGTTCCTCTGAAAATGCACTAGCACTACCAGTTGCAATACCCATCTTAAATGCTTCATCTATATCTTTATTTTTAAGATATCCACATAAGAAACCTGCTACCATTGAATCTCCAGCACCAACTGAATTTTTAAGAATTCCTTTTGGAACTTCTCTTTTTATCGCTTCACCGTTTTCAGGTAATAGAATAGCTCCATCACCAGCCATTGAAATAAGAACATTTTTTGCACCCATTTCTTGAAGCTTTTTACCATATTTAATTATGTCTTCATCATCTTTTAATTCAACATTAAACATTTCTGCAAGTTCATGATGATTTGGTTTTATTAAAAATGGTTTGTATTTTAGCACTTTAAGTAACAATTCTTTTGTTGCGTCAACTATGAATTCAACGCCTAAACCTAATAAACTATTCATAATATTTTCATATATATCATCTGGCACACTTGTTGGTATACTTCCTGATAATATTAAATAATCACCTTTAGTTAAATTAGAAAGTTTTTTATATAATATTTTTAGATTTTCTTCTGTAATTTCAGGACCAGAACCATTAATTTCTGTTTCCCCATCACTTTTAAGCTTTACGTTTATTCTAGAAAATCCCTTTTCTAATTTTACAAAGTCACAATTTACTCCATGACTTTCAATTTGTCTTAATATTTCATCTCCAGTAAATCCAGCAACATATCCAAGAGCTGTATTTTCTACGCCTAAATTTTTAAGAACTATGGATACATTTATACCTTTTCCGCCTGCGTAAATTCTTTCTTCTTCAATTCTATTTAAAGAATCAACTTTAAAAGAATCAACTTTAACAATATAATCTAAAGACGGATTAAGAGTTATTGTATTAATCATTTTTTATCACCTCTATTACATTAGTATCATAACAAATATCATTACCATTTATTTTAGTTGTTATGAGCGTTGCATCTGTTATTGCTCCAAAAGTTGCAAAACTGACTTTTTCTAATTTTGATGTATCTGTTAAGACAAATGATTGTTTGCACATTTTCATTGCTTGAGCTTTAACCATAGCTTCATTTACATCTGGCGTCGTATACCCATTTTTGTTACTTACACCATTAACTCCAAAAAATCCTTTTGAAAAATTGTATTTTTTAAGTTCTTCAACTGTATTACTTCCAATAATTGCTTCAGTAGAAGCTTTAATTTCTCCACCCAAGATAAATGTTCTAAAACCTTTTTCTAAAGCTTTTTTAGCATGAACTATTCCATTTGTTACAACTGTTATATCTTCAGCTTTTATAAACTCTATTATTGCTTCTGTAGTTGTGCCAGCATCTATGTAGATTACATCTCCATCTTCAATCAACGTCGCTGCACGTTTTGCTGTCTCATACTTTTCATCTACATTTAAAGATTGTCTAACATCAACCCTATAGTCATGTTTAGAAGAACTCTCGTCAATTGAAATCGCACCTCCATGAATTTTCTTTAAAAGGCCTTTCTTATCAAGTGAATTTAAATCTCTTCTAATTGTTGATTCTGAAGAATCTAAAATTTTAACTAAGTCAGTAACTGATACTATTCCTTTTTTCTTCAATTCTTGAAGAATGATACTAAATCTTTCTTCTGTAAACATTATCACCACTCCTATGTATTTATAATAACTTATCTTTCAAAAAAAATCAAGCATTTTCATTCAAAATAATTCAAATTAATTCAACATATTTAATTTTCCTAATATTTATAGATTAAAATGCTCGTTTTTCACTTTTAGTTAGTCATTTATGGCCATTTTTGATTTTTATATATCATTTAAATATTTTAATACCGCTTCCAAAAGAATTCCTTCCTTATTAATAGTACTTCCTAAACATCCAACAAATATTCCTTCAAAATCTATTTCTATATCACTATAATGTTTAACTGCTTTACTTATATATCCATCCGATTTGATTACATTTGGCTTAAATCCTACAGTATACATACTCTATTTCTGCTTATAAATATCCAAAATATATTTTTAGTTCTATTCAAAAAAATACTACTAAAATCAATTTATATTGATTTTAGTAGTATTTTGATTAATTTTAAATTTTTTTATAAAGTAACACCTTTTTTTAATATTGCAAGTTCTTTAAATTTATTGATTTCATTGTTTACAAGCTGTCCATTGGAAACTTTAAGTATAAATTCTAGCAATTCTTCTGTTACTTCTTCCAAAGTTTTATCTTCAACCAAGCATCCCGCATTAAAGTCCATCCAATGAGGCTTTAAATTATAAAGTGCTGTATTTGTTGATATCTTAATTGTAGGAACAAAAGTACCAAATGGAGTTCCTCTACCTGTTGTGAACAATACAATATGGCATCCAGCAGACGCTAGGGCAGATGCTGCTACTAGATCATTACCAGGTCCACTTAATAAATTAAGCCCATTAGTTTTTAGAGTTTCCCCATACTTAAGTACATCTACAACTGTTGCATTTCCTGATTTTTGCGTACATCCTAAAGACTTATCCTCAAGAGTTGTTATACCTCCTGCCTTATTTCCCGGTGATGGGTTTTCATATATTGGCATATCATATGCCATAAAATATTCTTTAAACTCATTAATTAAATGTACAGTTTTATCAAAGGTATTTTCATCTTTTGCTCTATTCATAAGTATTGTTTCTGCGCCAAACATTTCTGGTACTTCTGTAAGAATTGTAGTACCCCCTTGAGATACTAGAAAATCTGAAAAACTACCTACCAGAGGATTTGCAGTTATTCCTGAAAGTCCATCAGATCCACCGCATTTTAATCCAACTTTTAATTTTGATAAAGGAATAGATACTCGCGTATCTCCTTTCATATTATCATAAAGCTCTTTTAAGATGATAGCGCCTTCTTCTACTTCATTAGAAACTTCTTGTGAAACTAAGAATTTAATTCTCTTTTTATCATATTCTCCTAATGACTTTATAAAATCTTCCATTGTATTATTTTCGCATCCAAGTCCAAGTACTAATACGCCTCCCGCATTAGGATGCTTTACTAAATTTCCAAGCATTGTCCTTGTATTAACGTGATCGTCTCCAAGCTGTGAACAACCATAATTATGCTTAAATACCTCAATCCCATCTAAACCTACTGGCTTAACTTCTTCTTTAAACTTCTCAATAATTCTATCTCCAATTCCATTAACACAACCTACTGTTGGAACTATCCATAGTTCATTTCTTATACCTATATTTCCATTTTCTCGTTCATAACCTTCAAATGTAATCTTCTCATCATTTTCTGAACTTTCTGATAATTTTTGATTAAATGTATAATCTTTTATGCCATCTAAATTAGTTTTAATATTATGAGTATGAACCCAAGCTCCATCTTGAATTTCTTTTGTAGCATGCCCAATTGGATATCCATATTTAATTATATTTTCATCAACTGATATGATCATTATAGCAATTTTATGTCCTCTTTTTATATCTTCTTTTATTTCTATTTTTTTATCATCTACTTCAATTACTTCATTCTTAGACAAATCTCTAAGCGCTACTATAACATTGTCTTTTTCATTTATCTTTAAAATTTCTTTCATTAGTTATTCCTCCAAACTTTATATTTATTAAAGCTATTTTGCATTAATTCAATACACAATTCACGATGCACAATATTTTATAATTATTTATTTTACATCGTCAAGTGTTCATTGTTTCCTTGCACATGTGAACATCTATTTATACCATTACTTATTTGCTACAATTTATAATTTGAAGATAGTTAAAATTTTATTTTAACATGGTTATTATTTTGTTTCATATTCAATTTAGAGATAGAATATATTCAACTTAAATTTATTTTTTCAAACAAATATTTTTAACTATCTTCATATATAGTAATTATTTTTTAATTATTATATTTTATACTTTGTTATATTAATATTCTTTCTTTCAACATCCCTCATTTTGCAACTTATTAAGATTAAATTATAAATATGTTATCTTTCTATACATTGTTTCTTTCCTATAAACTCCATTAATTGATCATAATATGGATATCCTTCCATATCACCTTGAACTAATGTTGCCATGGCTCCAACGCCATTTGCATATTCTCCAATTTCTTTTAATGGCAAATTTTCCAAAAATCCAGATAAGAATCCCGCTGCAAAGCCATCGCCTGCTCCAGCTGTATCTTGAATCAAATCTGAAACATCATATCCCGAAACTTTGACTCCTTCTTTTTTGTTTTTAATATAGCAGCCTTCTGCACCTAATTTAACTGCTACTATTTTTGCTTCTTTTCCTAAAAAATAGTCACAAACCTCGTCTTTATTAGTTAATCCTAGTAGAAGTTCTGCTTCATCCAATCCTGGCATTACTATATCTGCCTTGTTTGCTATATCAACTAAAACTTTTTTAGCTTCTTTTGCAGTCCATAATTTCAATCTAATATTTGGATCGAAAGATACTAAAACGCCATTATTTTTAGCAATTTTAATAGCTTTATATACAGCTTCCCTAGCACTTTCTGATAATGCTGGTGTTATTCCTGTTAAATGAAGTATTTTTGCTTGTTTTATATATTCTTCATCAATATCATCTACAGAAAGAGTGCTAGCTGCTGAATTTTTTCTATAATAATATACATTAGGATTGCTTCTTTGATAATGCTCTTTAAAAAGCAAGCCTGTACTTCTTTCTTTATCAACTATTACTCTTGATGTATCTACGCCTTCTGCTCTTACAGAATCTATAACAAACCTTCCAAATTCATCATCTGATACTTTTGAAAACCAGCCAACACTGTGATTAAGTTTAACTATTGCAGTAGCAACATTTGATTCAGCTCCACCAAGAGACTTAGTAAAAGTATGAACATGCCTTAATGGCCCATTAATATTAGGCTTAAAAACAACCATTGACTCTCCAAATGTTACAACATCCATATTACTTCTTCTCCTTTGCCCTTTTATATGCTTCAACAAATTCTCTAGCAGTTTTTTTAACTAATTCATAATCGCCAGTTTTAGCTCCTTTAGTTAAATCTCCACCAGTTCCAACAGCTACTGCACCGGCTTCTATCCATTCATGTAAGTTAGCTACCGTAACTCCACCTGTTGGCATAAAATCACCTTGAGGAAGAGGTCCCTTAAATGATTTAATTACAGATGGTCCATAAAGATTAGCTGGGAATATTTTAACTACGTCAATACCATATTCAAAAGCAGTAATCGCATCTTTAACAGTCATTACTCCGGGCATTACTGCAATTTTATACCTATTGCAAAGTTTTAATGTATCAACGTCTAGGCTTGGACTTACAATAAATTGAGCTCCAGCTAAGATACACGCTCTAGCTGTTTCAGTATCTAACACAGTTCCTGCTCCAACAATTATATCTGTTCCTTTGTATTTTTCTGCTACTTCTTTAATTACATCTATAGGGTTTGGAACTGTCATTGTAAGTTCCATAATTTTTATTCCACCTTTTGATACTGCATCTACAATTTTAATTGCTTCATCTTTAGAATCTCCTCTAATTACTGCAACAACACCAGCATCTGTTATTCTTTTTAATACTTCTTCTCTTCTCATTTTTGCACCTCACTTTAAATTTTTCCATTTTATTTCTAATTAAAAGTTAAAATATTTTTCAGCATTATTATAGCTTATATCTGCTACAATTTTTCCCAGAACTTCTACATCATTAGGAAATTCACCATTTTCAACCCATTCTCCAATTATATTACAAAGAATTCTTCTGAAATATTCATGTCTTGTATATGATAAGAAACTTCTTGAATCTGTAAGCATTCCTACGAAGGCACTTAAAAGTCCTAAGTTAGCTAATGATCTAATTTGTTCTTGCATACCAATCTTATGATCATTAAACCACCAAGCTGATCCAAATTGAATTTTACCTTTTATATTATCTCCTTGGAAACATCCAATTAATGTTCCAATAGTTGCATTATCATTTGGATTCAAACTATAAATTATTGTCTTTGGAAGTGCATCTTCATTTTTTAAAGAATCTAATAATCTTGAAAGTGGTACTGCCACTTCTGTATCATTAAGGGAGTCAAATCCAGTATCTGCTCCAAGCTTATTAAACATTTTTGTATTGTTATCTCTTACACAATTCATGTGTAATTGCATTGTCCAATTCAAATCGTGATATAATTTACTTATATATTTTAATGTAAATGCTCTGAATTTATTTTCATCTTCAAATGATACTTGGCCATCTGCTAGTACTTTAGTAAATATTTTTCTTACTTCTTCAATTGAAGCATTTCCAACTGGAACAAAATCTAATGCATGGTCTGAAACTCTACATCCAACTTCATGGAAAAATTCAACTCTTTTCTTTAAAGCTTCTAAATATTGATCATAAGAAGCTATTTTTCCACCAGTAACTTCTTCTAATTTTCCGAACCATTCCTTAAAGGTTTCCTTATTAATTCCTAAGGCTTTATCAGGTCTAAAAGCTGGTAAAACTTTCACGTTAAAACTTTTATCTTCCTTAATTGCTAAATGATATTCAAGTGAATCAATTGGATCGTCTGTTGTACATATAACTTTTACATTAGATTTTTTAATAAGCTCTCTTACGGTAAAATCATCACTATTTAGCATAGTATTTACTTTTCCCCAAATATCTGGTGCAGTTTTTTCATTTAACACCTCATCTATACCAAAAAATCTTTTTAATTCTAAGTGAGTCCAATGATAAAGTGGATTACCAATAGCTACTGAAATAGTTTTTGCCCAAGCCAAAAACTTTTCATAATCGCTTCCATCTCCAGTAATATACTTTTCATCTATTCCATACGTTCTCATAGCTCTCCATTTATAATGATCACCATAAAGCCATACTTGAGTTATATTAGCAAACTGTTTATTCTCTAAAATCTCCTTTGGATTAATGTGACAGTGATAATCTATAATTGGCATTTTCTCTGAATACTCATGATATAAAGTTTCTGCTGTAGTATTTGATAATAAAAAATTTTCATCCATGAATTTTTTCAAGTTAAACCCTTCTTTCTTCATCATATAGTATTTAATAAAGTTTTTAATTCTTACTGTTTACGTTAACAATAATAGGTCTTTTATATGGTAACGAGAACAGCTTTTTATATTGTTCTTTATTCTATAATACCTTTTTCCCATTTTCCTTCTTCTAAGTCTTTTGCTATCTTTATGTACTTATCATCTGGTAAATTATATAATAAACCAACCACGATAGCTGCAACAGCTAAAGCAAATGCTGGATATATTGTCATCGCACCTTTTATTCCCAGTAGAGTTGTTGCACTTTGTTGAGCATTGGCTACATATCCTGTTAACCCTAGTACTCCCGCACTAATAAGAGCAGCTACAGATTGAGCAATTTTTCTCGAAAAATTAAATGCAGCATATGTAATACCTTCTTTTCTTATTCCAGTATGCCATTCACCATAATCTATAGCATCTGATACGAATGCCCAAGTAACTCCATTTGGAATAGCTAAAGCTACATAACCAATAGTAACAAGTACTACAAATGAGTAGAAGTTTGTTGGTATTATAAAATTCAACCCATTAGCAATAGCACCTACTATGAATCCTCCCATTGCAGTCTTCTTTTTACCAAACCTTTTAACAAGCTTTGGTATTAAAGAAATTCCTACAACAGAGCAGCCAATCATTATGAAATTTATAATAGGTTGGAATCCAACACTTCCCAAGTTATATTGGCAAAAGAATATCATCATTTGATTATTTGTATTCATTGCAGATATTGTAAATACAGTCATAAGAATTAAACATAAAAGTGGTCTATTTGTGAATACAACTTTTGCATAATCTTTAGCACTTGCTTTTTCTGAATTACCTGTTCTGTTAACTTTTACATGTTCTTTAGTATTTCTAAAACATATATAGAATGAGCCTACTCCTATAACAGCCATAATTAAAGCAGCTATTGGATATCCTACTTTAGGATTTTTAAAATACATAAGTATTGGAACAAAAGCTACACCTGTAATTAATTGGGCACCTAAAGAACCGCCCTGTCTATATGTTGCTAATTGGCTTCTGTCCTCAACGTCCCTTGTCATAACAGATGCTAATGATCCGTAAGGAACATTAGTAAATGAATACACAAGTCCCCAAATCATATATGTAGCATATGCATATGCAATCTTGATTGGCATTGATACATTAGGCATAGTGAATGTAACAACTGTAAGTATTCCGAGAATTATACTTGAAATCATCATAATTGGTCTAAACTTTCCAGATTTACCAATATTCTTTCTACCATCAACTGCTGATCCAGCAATTGGATCCATAAAAGCATCAAATATTTTTGTAAGTGAGAAAATACCTGCAACTGCGCCTGCCCCTATTCCACATGCATCAATAAAGAATTTTGTAAGGTATGCTTGACCTAAATCAAACATAAATCCATTACCAAAATCTCCAAAACCATATGATATCTTTTCTTTTAATGTTAATTTAGTACTTCCACTTTTATAAGTATTATTAACTGATTCATTGCTATCAATATTATTAGCTAAATCTTTCATTTTTTTCCTCCTGTTTATATTATTCCACTTTTAATAAAAGCTTTTCATCATTTGAGCATATTTAAATCTATTAATAAAATTTTTTAATCTAAATTAGCTTATTATTATCTAATATTTTAAACCTTATAAATTACTATTTATCTTTATTATTAATTGGCTATATTCTTCATCACTTAATAAAACCGTACCTGGATTCATATCAAAAGTTTCCCCCCAGGATGGACCGCCTTCATATTTGGGTACTACATGAAAGTGAAGATGCTTCATAGTGTCTGCAAATGCTCCATAATTTATTTTATTTGGATTAAAAGTTTTTTGAATTGCTACAGCTACTTTTCTAATATCTTTTATAAATGTTGCTGCTTCTTCTTCTGTTAAATCTGTAATTTCACTTTTATGTTCTTTAAAAACTACATTACATCTTCCTTTATAAGTTTGTTCCTTAAATAGATATACTGTTGATACGTCCAAATCACAAATTTTAATCATTAAAGAGTCCAGATCTTCATTCTTTGAACAATAAAAGCAATTTTCATCAAAATTCATATGTTTTTCCTCCTAATTATTAATTAATTGATTTCTATTTTATAGTTAATTCTTTGCAATAATTAGTAATTACTTATTATTACATTTATATTACTAAAGAACTATTTTAATAGCTTCTTTAATTCCTAAACTTTCAATTGATTCTAAATATTTTGTAACTTCATATGTTAAGTTTGGGATATCATTTAAGTTCATCCCCCAGTTTTTTTCATATGCAAGAACTGATGTTACAATCTTATTTAGCCCTTTTGGTGTACCATCAAAATTAGACCATAAATCATTATATAATTCTAATATATCTTCATCATCTGATAATTCTATGTCCTCACTACCTCTTTTACCCTTGTAAAACTCAATTAATGCTGCAAGAGAGAATACTAATTTTTTAGGAAGTTCTCCTTTTCGTTTTAAATATTCAGTTAAACTTGGTAAATCTCTTGTTTTATACTTAGACATTGAATTTAATGCTATGCTCATTAAGTAGTGCTTAACATATGGATTTTGAAATCTTTCAATTATTGCATCTGCAAATTCAACTAATTCTTCATGAGGAAGATCTAAAGTTTCTATGATTTCATCATAGATTACATCATGAACATATTGTCCTATAACTTCATGTTCTACAGATTCTCCTACAGTTTCTAATCCATAAAGGTATGCTACTGGTACCATTGCTGTATGAGGTCCATTTAATATTCTAACCTTTCTAGTTCTATAAGGTGTCATATCATCAACAATTTTTACATTAAGTCCTGCTTTTTCTATTGGTAATTCATCTTTTATAGATTGTGGTCCCTCAATTACCCATAGGTGGAATACTTCTCCGACATCTACTAAGCTATCATCATAACCAAGCTCTGCCGTAACTTCGTCAATTGTATCTCTTGGATATCCCGGAACTATTCTATCTACCAAACTACAACAGAAAGTATTATCCTTATTAATCCAATTAACAAAGTCTTGTCCTAAATTCCAAAGTTCTGCATATGTTAATACTATTTCCTTAAGTTTTTCACCATTTCTATCTATAAGTTCACAAGGTATTATTATTACTCCTTTAGTACCATCTCCATTAAAAGTTACAAATCTGTGATATAAGAGGGCTGTTAGTTTTCCTGGATAACTCTTTTGACATCCCTCATTTAATTTATCATTTTCATCAAAAGCAATTCCAGCTTCAGTAGTATTTGAAACTATAAATCTTATTTCTGGATTTTCTCCAAGTTTTAAGTACTCATTATAATTTCTATATGGATTAATTCCTCTACTTATACTATTTATAATCTTGTGAGTCTTTACAGCTTCTCCATTTTGTACACCTTGAAGATAAAGGGTGTATAGACCATCTTGTTCATTTAACATATCAATTAAACCACCTTCTTGAGGTTGAACAACTACTGCACTTCCATTAAAATTTGCTTCTTCATTCATCTTATCTATTTGCCAATCAACAAATCCTCTTAAGAAATTCCCTTCTCCAAATTGAATCACTTTCTCTGGATAAGTCTTAAACTCTTTGTATAATTCTTTATTTAGTTTCATTAATTATTCCTCCAAATTCTATATTTATCTTTTCTGTTTGTTCACGTTAACAATTAAGATTACTTACATTGTTAACGTGAACAAAAATTAATAAGTTAGTATCTATTGATTAATTATATTATAATATCAATTTTTGAATATTGCAATACTTTTTTGTTAACGTTAACAACTTTTTTAAAATTAGTTAGCTTTATATATTGTTCTGAAAATTTTAAGTTTAATTAAATATATTGATACTAATTTTATGTAGGTTTCTTTTTACAATATACAACTTACTAACTAATTATTACTGTTTTATATTGAGTCTTCTATTTCAAATTCTTTACCGAACCTCTCACCACAAGCTTTGATTCAATATAAATTTTTTCTTTGTTTACATTATTATTTTTTATTATATTTAATAAATTTATTCCACCATGTTCGCTCATAATTGATGCTTCTTTTCTTACACTTGTTAAAGTTGGAGTGACATAGTTGCAGAAATTACTATCATCGAACCCTATAATAGAAATATCATTTGGAACATTTAATCCTGATTCTACAACAGCCTTCATGGCTCCAACTGCTATATCATCATTTAAACAAAATACTGCTGTTGGTCTGTTTTCTAATTGTATTAATTTCTTCATATTGTCATATCCACTTTGCAAATTATATTTACCACTTATGATATATTCCTCATTTATCTGAATATTATTATCTTCTAAAGCTTTAATATATCCTTTTTTTCTATATAGACTTGACTCATATTCTTTATTTCCTTGTATTAATGCTATCTTCTTATGATTATTTTTTATTAAATAATCAACTGCATCATAAGCTCCTTTAGTATCATTAGACATTATATTCACAATCCCATTAGTTTCTATATGTCTATTAATTACTACAATCGGTATATCCTTTTCAATTATATTTTTTATGAATTCATCGTCATTTTTACTTTGACTAACCACTATTATCCCATCAAAGTTTTTATTATCTATTGGATGAGAATATTCATAGTTATCTATCCCTCTAATAACTAAATTATATTCTTTATCTATTACGTTATTTATTCCCGTTATAATCTCATGAAAAAATGTGTCTGATGTTCCCTCACTAATAGACGAAAAGAAAACTCCAATAACATATGATTTCAGCAAAACTAAACTTTTTGCATTATAATTCGGTACATATTTTAATTCTTTTGCTAAAGCTTTAATTTTAACCTTTGTCTCTTCATTTATGTAAGGGCTATTATTAAGTGCCCTTGATACTGTTGTGTGAGAAACATTTGCAAGTTTTGCAATATCTTTTATTGTAATACCCATCTTTTCTCTACTCCCTTATTAATTATATATTAATTTAAATGTGCCAAAATTTACATTTATAAACTTTTACCCCACACTTGTGGACATATTGCTGAGAGTGGATTATTATTTAACATTATTCTTTTTTATGTAAATATAATACACCATTCTTAGGACTATATATAAATTTTCCTATAAATCCTCTTTTTTTAAGTTCTTTTTGGAGACTATACATAAAAAAGCCATGTGTAACTATCAATATATTTTCTGTGCCTTCTGTCTTTGCTTCATCTAAAAGTAGATCAACAAATTTTTCAGCTTTTTCCCTTGTTATAATTTTGATTTCCTCTTGAGATTTATGATTAAAATACCAAGCAAGTCTTCCACTAACTGCCCAAAACCAATATGGGAGTTTAAAATCACTTTTGAATATAGGATCTATTATAGTTTCCCTAATCAAATCATTCTTAATTATATCTTTTTTGTACACATGTTGTGCTGTTATTATTGCTCTTATGAGTGTACTAGAATAACATTTATCCCATTTTATTCCCATTAATTCTACATCTTCTTCAATAACATCACTTTTATTATAATTATCTTCCCATTTTTTAAATTCCTTTGATGTCATAAAAAGATTTTTATGGCAATTAACTTTGAAATGTCTTATAATACCTATTTTCATAAGAATCCCTCCAGTATTTGAAGAATTATATTAATCTTTAATTTGTTTTATTATTTCAATTAGCATACTAACTCTATTAAATGGAGTTGTAAAATATAATCCATCACAAATGCCTTTTAATTTTCTTCCAATTTCTACACTGATTTTTATTCCAACTTCTTGCGCTTCTTCTTTACTCATATCTTCCGAAAACATTTTTACATATTTGTCAGGTATTGTAACTCCTGCAAGCTCATTATTTAAAAACACTGCATTTCTATAAGTCACAACTGGAAGTAATCCAGCTAATATCTTCACATTTGTTCTTTCCTTAATTTTCTTTAAAAATTCTATAGCTTCATCATCATATATAGGTTGAGTTATAAAGAATTTTGCGCCTTTCTCTATTTTCTTT
The DNA here is from genome assembly GCF_019977655.1 of Clostridium gelidum. NCBI lineage: Bacteria > Bacillati > Bacillota > Clostridia > Eubacteriales > Clostridiaceae > Clostridium > Clostridium gelidum. The sequence continues at coordinate 2,510,623 of NZ_AP024849.1, read as the reverse complement.
AACATACGATTAAATTCTACTTCCTTGTTTAAAACATTTAAATTTAATGCCCCACCTATAAGAATATTATCATCTTTAAAAAATTCTACATTCATATCATCTATAAGTTCCATCAATCTAAATGAATTTAAATTAAATACACTTTTTGTTTCAACCTTACTAGCATCTGATATAGGATCACCTGTAATTGCAAGTACATTTCGTATATCTTCAATATGAGAACCAATTAAACTCGATCTTATAGCATTTGTATTTTTATCTCTACAACAAATATGAGGCATAACTTCAATGCCTATTTCTCTTTTTATTTTAGATGCTATAATTGTTGAATCAGCTCTTACTTTTGACATTGGTGAATCAGGCACTGTTACCAAATCAATATTGTTTTCTTTGCATATTTTAGCTCCAGTAATAAGCTTTGATATGTCTGTATCTATAGGTGCAGATAATTCTATTGCAACTACAAATTTATTATTATCTAATTTTTCTTTAAAAGTATTTTTCATCTTTTTTTCATGTTCCTTAGCGGTTTCTTCATATGTACTAATAGTTTTAACCACTTTAGAATTTTCTATAATCAAAGATGCTAATTGTTTGATATACTTTGGATTTGTGCCACAACATCCACCAACTATAGAAACACCCATGGCTTTAATTTCATCAACTTTTTTTGCAAAGTATTTTGAATTTTTTGGGTAAATTGTTCTTTCATGAATTATTTCTGGAAATCCTGCATTAGGAAGTGCTGAAACAATATCATTGCCTATATTAATCTTTTTTATTATTTCAGACATATGAGATGGTCCTGAACCACAATTAAATCCATACGCATCTATATTTTCTATCTTTTTAACTTCTTTAACTAATTTAGTTACACTTAATCCATCTCTTGTAAATCCATCTGGTTTAACTGCAAACTGTGTTAATATAAAGCTATCTGAATTTTTACTTTTTATATATTCACTTATTTCCTTTAGATAATTGTAATTACTGAAAGTTTCAAATACAAAACTATCAATTCCATTAACTAAAAAGCAATCTACTATAAATTTATATTCGTTTAAAATTTCATCATGCGATTCATCTATATTATCCTCTTTTATGGGTCCAATGCTTGCTCCTATAAAAACAGATTTGTTTTTTGTAGCTTCTTTTGCTATATTTATTCCGGAGTTAATTATATCACTTAATCGATCTTTCGAAACTCCAAGATCATATGTATTAGCTGAAAAAGTATTAGTTCGTATTAACTTAGCTCCCGCATTAATATATTCATCATGTATTTTTTTTATAGTCTCTTTATCATTTAAATTACCAAATTCACAATATGATGCATCATTTCCTGTTAACTCTGAATAATATGTACCCATTGCTCCATCGCTTATTAACACGTGATTTTTTAAATATTCTTTTATCATTCTTAATTCTCCCCAAATTCTTATTAATAATACTTAGGCATACTGTCCCGTTATTTTTTTGAATATACCTTATTAGTAAGTATACTATAAATCATTATTCTAGTCCTCATTTTTTATAGCAAAATTTAATTTTCATTGTTCACTGTTCAACAGCTAATGTTCAATTTCTATAAATTAATCATTACAAATATAACTTAGAGTATACTTTAATTTTAGAAGGATATATATCTAAGTGTAGTTTTCACTATAGAGTATCTATAAATTCCCACTAAAAAAAGTAGGTTTATCACTCATAGATAAACCCACTTTTTATAAATTAAAAACTACTTTAATTTTTAGTATCCTTATTCACCAAAGTCTCTCCAGTTTTTGCTGGTTGCTCTGATATTTTATTAGTATCTTCTTGAATCTTTCCTGACGTTGTCTTATTCTCAATAGTTCCATTATCTGGCGCTATTATAATACTACTATCCTTTGATGGGATTGGATTTGAAGTTGAAGCATCATTCTTTCCTTCTTGTTTTGGTGGTGCTTCTGGTATTAATTCTAATACTCCATTATTTCCAGGCTTAGTATTATTATCTTTGCCTTGTTCTCCATCAGTATTTTTATTAATCCTAGGGTCAGTGTTTTCAGGTACCTTAACTGGTGGCTTCTCTGTTCCTGGAGTTTCAGACTTTACTTCAGGGTTTGTCTTTACTACTGGTACATCGTCAGGTTTTGCTTTATCAGCTTCTAATTTTTCAACACCTGCTTGCCATTGAGAAACATTTGGTTTGTCTTTTATACTTGAAGTAATATCCTTAACTGGTGCTTTATCTATTATATTCTTTGTCTCTTCATCTGCTACAAGTGACGCTTCATATCTTCCTAAACTTATACCTTTTGCTTTAGCCTCATCAACGCCTTCTTTATTGCCTTTAATATAAGTAACTGTTTCTGTATTGAAAGTAGAATTAATAGCTTCTGTTATATTATCTGCATAAGCACTATTATCTCCATTTTCTATAAAAATACCAACCAGTACTTCCCTATTAGTATCTAAATAATTTTTCTCTACAAGTTTTTCTTTTATTTTATCTATTCCATCATCAAGAGAAATATTTTTAATATCACTAAAATCTATATTCTTACCATCAATATTAACACCTTCAACTTTAATAATCTTTTGATTACTATCTGCTTCTATTTGTATACTAGGGTTAATATCTAAACTAACAACAGCATACGCCTTTGTATTATTCATAGGATTAAAGAAGGTGAATACAAGTAAAAATAATGCAGCAATTGATCCAAATGCTTTTATTAAATTATTATGCCTATGAACTCTACTGGCAGTTGTGTTCACAACATCATCTTCGAAATAAAATATCTTTTGACCAACTTCCAAATTTTGTTTAGATGTTATTTTTTCCATAAATCCTTCATCATTTAAAGCAATAGCATAATTCCGTTTTACTTCCATTATCATTCCTTTATTCATAATTATCACCTACTTTCTGATCCAATTTTTTAAAACGCTGAAATTTTTGTCAATTATTATTACCACAGAAATTATAAATTTTTTGCTTCCTTTAATTACCTTTTCTGTAACAGAAAACTTTAAAACAATTCTTTTAATAGGTAACCTTTTTTTTACATACATAAAAGAAGTAAATTCTTCATCTTTGCTTATTTCTTCTGATAAACTAATTGCATTTCTTCTTGTTGCTTGCTGTTTAGGAGCTTCACTTGCTAAATCTTCTAAAGTAAACCCAAAAGAACTTATTTCTGTTTTTAGTCTACTTATTTCTTCAATCAATATGCTATTATCTTCTTTTTGCTCTAAATATTCATCTTTAATTTCTAAGCCCTTATCCAGTAATTCTTCAAGGGATGAATGTTGATGTTTATTTTCACTTTTTAGATAATTTTTGATTCTACTTCCTATAACAAGCTTTGCAAAAGATAGGAAATGACCTTTTTCATTATCATATCTTTCAATAGCCTCATGAAATCCAAGTAAACCAACACTTAGCTCTTCATCATTTTCACATGATACATATCTTCCTGTAACATCTGAAATACTTTTTATTATAAAAGGCATATGCTTTTCAATAAGTTCATTTACACTTGTGTTCTCATTAGCATGTAAATCTATCAAAACACATTCGAGCATACCATGCGCTCCCTTCTCGGTCATTATTATATACAAAATAATTTATTTATTTTGGTACTTTTTATTAATTAAATGAAAAACTTTTATATAAAGTTTTAATTTAACATTTAATAAATACATTTGTATATGCCCATTTTATCATATTTTTACTCATCAAATAACAGATAATATCAAATTTGATAATGTTTCATATACCAAATATGACATTTTATTCACACTCTGGAATTTAATTTTCAACTACTTATTAGTTTGCTTGGAATAAATAACTATTTTACCGCAAGCTCCCCCATTATAACATAATTTTAACTATTTAGCTCGAAAATAAGCTTAACATTTCATCATTTGTAATTTTATTGATTATATTTCCATCTTTCAACTCACATGTTATAACATTATCTATGAGTTCTTTTTTATCATCTTGAAGAAGTAATATCTTTTCTTCAATTGTATCTTTTGCTATTAATTTAATTACCTCTACCACATGTTTTTGACCTATTCTATGAGCTCTATCTGTAGCTTGATCTTCTACTGACAAATTCCACCAAGGATCAAAATGAATAACAATGTCTGCACTGCTTAAATTTAATCCTGTTCCTCCTGCTTTTAATGATATTAAAAATACTCTTATATTTTCATTTTCGTTAAATTCATCTACAAGTTTTAATCTATTTTTTGAAGAAATACTTCCATCTAAATAACTATACTTTATATTCTGTAATTTTAATTCCTCTGAAATTCTGGATAATACAGATGTAAATTGAGAAAATAATAAAATTTTATGCTCTTTTATATTTTCTAATATCAACTCTTTTGCAATATTAATTTTACCACTGCCACCAGAGTATTCATCAATTATAACAGCTGGATCTAAACAAACTTGTCTTAGTTTTGTTAAATAAGAAAATATAGTCATATTATTTTTCTTAATATTGGCATTTTTAATGTTATCTTTAATTTCCTTTAGAAATGCTTTGTATACTTTCTTTTGAGAATCTGTCATTTCAACTAAAAACTTAGTTTCTATTTTTTCTGGTATTTCCTTAATTACATCTTTTTTAATTCTTCTTAAAATATAAGGACTAATGAGTATTTTAAGATCTTCAAGATAATTTTCTTCTTGCTTAATAAATTTATAAGAAAATTCTTGTTTCTTATAAAGATATCCTGGCATTATAAAATCAAATAAAGCCCAAAGCTCTAATAAATTATTTTCTATTGGTGTTCCCGTTAAAACAAATCTACTCTTAGCATTAATATTTTTTATTAATTTTGCATTTTGTGATTCCGAATTATTTATATTTTGTCCTTCATCTAATATTAAATAATCAAATTTAATATTTTCATATTCTAAAACATCATTTTTTAACGTTCCATAGGTAGTTAATACAATATCATAACCAAAAACATTATTTAAGACTTTCATTCTCTCATTTTTATTTCCATGAATAATTCCAATCTTTAAACTTGGAGCAAATTTGTCAAATTCTTGCTTCCAATTATATATAAGTGATGTTGGTGTAACTATTAAAGAATGTCTATTTTTTTCAGATAACAAAAATGTTATTGTTTGAATTGTTTTTCCAAGACCCATTTCATCTGCTAAAATTCCACCAAGGCCTAAATAGCTCAAACTTTTAAACCAATTATATCCTTTAATCTGGTATTCTCTAAGAGAACCATTAAGGCCACTTGGAATTTCAAAATGATTTTCATTCAATTCATTTAGTTTTTTTAATGCTTCTTCCAAATTTTCTTTTCCATTAATTAAATTTATTTTTTTACTATCTAATTTACTATTTAAATAATAAATTTTATTTAGTTCAATTTTATATTCATCTCTGCCTTCTGTAACGTCTATATTTAAAGAATCTATAATTCTTATAAATTCCCTTAGCTCCTCATCTTCTAAGTCAACAAAAGTATCATCCTTAAGCTTAATATATGTTTTTTTATTTTTATAAGCATTTATAACAGAACTTAATTCTTTATTATCAATTCCATCTAATTTAAATGAAAAATTAAAATTATTATCTTCATATTCATTTAAATTTACTTCTGATATATCACCTTTATAAAGTTTAAAATATTTATCACTATCTTTTGCAACTCTTATTTCTCCTAGCTCCTTTAGGTACTGAAATTTTTCTTTTAAGAAAAGATAGTACTCATCATCATTTCCATAAAATATAAAAGTTCCATTTTTATAAAAAAATCTATTTTTGTTCAATACACTTTCTATAAGCCTTATCTTTTTTGAATTTTTTATAATTGAATTACTGGAATTTAAAACTTCATTATAAGAAAGTTTCTTTTCATCATTTATTAAAAAAACATTACAATAAAAATTTTCTTCTTTCTTTTCAAACACAAAATCCACTTTTATATTTTCTGCTAATTTTTCCATAATAACATCATCTAATGATAAATTTTTAGACATAACATTAATATGTGAAATTAAATTAAATAAATCGTTAATTTGTATGTCGTTATAAAATGTAATCTTATTATCTTCTTTAAGAGTATTATAAAAAATCTTATACACTTCAATTTGAGCAAAAGATGGAATGTATATTCTCCTATCATAAAAGAAAACATCCATTTTATCATTTAATGGTATTGGAAAAACTTTCTTAGTAGTTAAAACATAACCTTCATTTACTGCTTTCAACGTAAATGAAATAGGTAAATTTTCATCTTTTACTTCACAATTATATGTTTGATAATTATAATTGAATTTTATTTTTTTATATAAAAGCATTTTAAGAAATCTCCGCAAAATTTCTTTATGAATTCTTATGTTATTACTATTATTATTATGATCAGAAATCAACGTATATTCATAAATATATTCTAAAATCTCTTTGTCCTCTTTAGAAAAATAATATTTATTATCATTATATATTAATCCTTTTCCAATATGATATTCTTTGGATTGATTCACACATATAATAAATTCCTGAATATTAATAATTGGATGCATATTATTGATTCCTACAAATATATTAATATCAAAATAATTACCTTTATCTTCAAATACTTCTTTTAAAGAAATATTTACTTCTAGCTTTTCTTTTGTATTATTTATATTAGATAGAGCAAGTAAAAAATTTTTATCTTTCCTTAAAACTTCTTTGTTTTCATTTTTTTTATTAAGTTTATTTTTTATTTGATTTACAAAGCCCAATCCTATTGCAACTAAATGTTCACATAAATAAATATTATTCTTAGCATCCACGTTTTGAAACATACTGCACTCGCATTTAGCAAGTATGATTCTTTTTTTTATAATGTCTATTTTTAAATGAGCATTATAATTTTGTATTTTATTTTCACTTTTAAAGTTTCCATATATATTGTAATAATCATCTATCCTATTTATTCTAATTTCTATCAGATCCGCCCTTTTCAATATTTCTCTGGCTCTATTTAAATTGAGTTTAGATGTATTATCTAATATAATTTTTTCTAATTCAGATATTTTCAATTACTTTCACCGCCCTAATTATATAGCTTCTAGTCACCTTCCAAAAACAACCAATTATTTTTTGACGAACAAAAAGGAGCTTAGAGACCGGCGAAGGACACTCTAAGCTCCACGCTAGCACTTTACGTACCAACTGCTCTTTTATAATAACATACTTACAATATAATATCAACTTAAATAATTAAATTTTCGATTAACTGAATAAAATAAATTATTTTTCTTAATAATATATAGTAGTAAGCACCGTTAATTATAATGTAAATACTTATAACAAAAATTTAAATTATTACATATCTACTTAATAAAACAAAAATAAAGTTGGAAGGTGGTTATATTAGTGAAGAAGTCTTTTTTCTTATTACTCTTATGTTTATCATTTAATATGTTTACAATATGCGCTATGGCTCAGCCAAAGAATTTTAAAGAGGGTTTATATAAAGATACTGATTTAGATTTATCACCAAATACTAAACATACGATTCAAAACAATACTCATAATGACTATGCTTTTATAATGATTTTCGACTCTAACCAAATTGCTCAACAACTTATGCAGTTACCACCTAAATCAAAAGAATACGTTTTAACCCCTATGCAGTTTGGATATCAAATGTTGGTAGTTACTAATGGAGAAATCACAATAGACTAAAGCATACTTTGAAATATATTGGTTTCCTTAATTCTTAAATTTAATATTTATGTTATTTATAAAAATTACAATTGAAATGAGGCTGTCTTGATGAAAAAAAATATTATAATATTTTTATGTTTTTTCTGCTTTTCTTTTATAATACTTCTGGTACCTACTATAGCTAATGCTCAAGTTCTAAAAAAAGGTTTTTATAAAATCGTTGATTCAAATCTATCACCTGATACTACTTATACTATAGAAAACACTTCTTTTAATGAACGTATTTATATACTTGTTTTTGACTCTTATGCAACACCACTTCAAGGTATACGTTTAAAACCACAATCTCAAAAATATAATTTAGTTCCTCTTCAACTTGGCTATAAATTTGTACTAATTGGGGATGGAGAGCTTGCTATATCCCCTAATATCAGCCTAAAATAGACTTCGAAGGAAACTCTTTCATAAAAGTGAAACTTAAAAGTTCTGATATATAAATTTTATATTTAAATATCAGAACTTTGTATATAGAAAATAAACTATTGTTCTTAATAGTGAATATTATAGTACTTAATTAAAATAACTGATCTTATACTCTCATATTTAATATGAGATGGGAGCTCTTTTTTTAGCACATTTATCTGATTATAGCCATTTTTCTCACAAGCATTTACAATTAGCTGTTCATCTTCTTCATTATAAAATTCATCTAAATTTATATCAAATATATTCTCCCCAAATTCTTTAATATAATCTGTTACATAGCCTAAAATAGTTGAAATTGATAATTCTATCTTCCTTGATATTTCATGAATATCAATATTTTCTTTAAGCATATCTATTGCAATTTGATTATTTTCTCTAGTTTCTCCATCAATTATAACTTTTTTTCTTTTTCTCTCATTCCAATTTATCTCTTTATTATTTTCTGATAAATAATCATTTACTATTTTTATTATTGTTTCTCCATATGAGCTTATTTTTTTTGGTCCCATACCACTTACATCTTTCAATTTATCTAAAGTGATTGGATATCTTCCACTTATCTCTTTTAAACTATTCATAGTTATAATTGCTTGTGGCGGGGAATTTTCTTTTTTAGCAAATTCATCTCTTGCTATGTGTAGTATGTTGTATAAGTCTAAATCTGTAGTTACTTCTAACTTTAAATCATTATCTTTAGGCTGATTATTTTCAGGCTCTACTACAGCTTCTAGATAATTAGGCACTTCAATATTATGTTCTTCTGTAAATTCTTTTATTGCATCTTCAAAATCCTTACCATATTTGCTATATTTAACTTCTCCAACTCCAGAAATCTTAAGCATTGCTTCTTTGCATATTGGATAATTTGCAGTCATTTCTTTTAATGTAACATCACCAAATATAACATACGGTGGAACATTGTTTTCTCTTGCTAAATTTTGGCGTATAGCTCTTAGAATTTCAAACAATTCATTATCTTCATGTATTTTCTTTTCTACTTTGAATTCTTTTAGTTGTACTTTTTCTTTTGATGTTAATACGTTTCTAGATCTATCATTTAAATTTAAAACTGGATAAGTACCTTCAATAACATTTATATATCCATGAGAAATCAATGTATTAATAAAGTTCTTAAGGTCTTCTGCTGAATATTCTTTCATTAATCCATAGGTTGAAATTTCATCAAAGTGAAATTGAAGCACTTTCTTATTTTTAGATCCTCTAAGTACATCTACAAGCATTCCACTACCGAATTTCTGTTTCATTCTATATATACATGAAAGCACTTTTTGTGCTTCTATAGTTTTATCTACAAACTCACCTTCACTTAAACAATTACTACAGTTATCACAATGTTTATTATATTCTTCTCCAAAATACTCCAAAATATATTTTCTATAACAGTCATTACTATATACAAAATCCATCATTTGTTGAAGTTTTCTATATTGATTATTTTTCCTTTCAATATTCTCTATTGAATTTTCTATTAAATACTTTTGAACTTGAACATCTTGAGGTGCAAACAAAAGTATACATTCACTTTTTTCTCCATCTCTTCCTGCTCTACCAATCTCTTGATAATAACTTTCTATATTCCTTGGCATATTATAATGAACTACATATCTAACATTAGGTTTATCTATACCCATACCAAAGGCATTAGTTGCAACCATTATGTTTGCCCTATCATATATAAAATTTTCTTGATTTTCTTTTCTTATCTTTTCAGATAAACCTGCATGATAATGAGTTATATTATATCCTTTTGCACTCAAGTTCTCATATAAATTATCAACTTCTTTTCTCGTTGCAGCATATATAATTCCAGAAACTTCTTTGTTATTTTCTATATAACTATTTAAATACTCTTTTTTACTTCCACCTTTAATTACATTTATAAGTAAATTTTCTCTATCAAAACCTGTTACAAAGACTTTTGGATTGTTTAAATTAAGTTGTTTTATTATATCTTCTCTTACTTCTTCCGATGCCGTTGCTGTAAATGCTGTTATTATAGGTTTCTTTTGAAGTAAATTAATAAAACTTGCTACCTTTCTATAACTCACTCTAAAATCATGTCCCCACTGAGATATACAATGAGCCTCATCTACTGCTATTTGAGCTATATTGCATCTTGAAATTATATTTATAAAATTAAAAGATTCAAGTCTTTCAGGCGCTATATAAAGAATTTTAATTTCACCATTTACAAGATCATTTATAACTTCATTTTCTTCTATAACACTTAATGTGCTATTAATTAATGCGCCTTTGATCCCCATATCCTTCAAAGTATCTACTTGATCCTTCATAAGTGATATAAGTGGAGAGATTACTATTGTGATTCCTTCAAGTATAAGCGCTGGAATCTGATAACAAATAGATTTACCTCCTCCAGTTGGCATTATAGCAAGTACATCTTGGCCTTTTATTATTGTATCAATTATATTTTCTTGACCTCTTCTAAAAGTCTTATATCCATAATATTTTTCTAAAACATTTAACGCTGTATTCTCCATTAATTTTACTCCTTAAGTCAATTCATTTAATAAAAGTGGTTATGCCACATTCAATTGTAACTATTACCTCGGGTCATATGAACTAATAGTATTATACCACCTTTTCATTATTGACTTTATTATACTAAAAAAATCATACAATAGAAAAAATTATATTCATCTATTCTATGATTGTAATTTTATTAACTCTATTTGTAAATCAGCCTTATTCAATTCCTAATATCACTAAAATTCACTCATATAATAATTCCTTATTAAAATTTATATTAGGCACATGAAAATAAATAACGAGTCCAAAGTTGCCATGAATATTTTTCATTAGGCAAGGAGACGAATTCCCCTCATAGCAGGTCTATTAGGTGAATTTGCCGACGCAGCCTGATGGAAAATGGGCACATTGGAAAAGAGTAGCTGTGCTACAATACGGAACTTTTCTGGCAAATGGACTTGTTATTTTTTTGATTGTGCCTTAAATTCCCTATATTATATTTTGAAACATAAGAAGTATATTTAGCATTCCATATCCCCATTCTGCATTAGGGTAATTATCTCCACTTCTCCTTACAGTTCCCCTTTGAAGATATGTTCTTACAGTTTCAGAATATATATTAGGATCATTTCCTTCTACAATTCCCCATTGTAATAACATAACACACGCTCCAGCAACTATTGCTGCAGCAACACTTGTACCATTAGCAACAGTTGTTTTATTATCAGGTGCTACTGCCAGCGCATTTACTCCTCCTGCTGCAACATCTATTATAGTCGTATTACTTAAAAATGACCTACCAGAATAAGCTACAATATTATTATTGTTTTGATTATATGCTGCTACACTAATTAAATATTCCGAATCACTTGGATCCATAAATGTTCCATAAGGATCAGATAAAACAAATCTTGTATCTCCAACTGTTATTCCTTCTTGCGGTATCCACATATTAAAGTTACCATCTAAAATAAGTTCTCCAGTTAATCTAAATTTCCATATTCCTTGCTGTAAATCACTAAATCTAATACTTATTAATTCATCTCCACTACGCTCCTCTGGTAGAGAATAAGTAATTGTCATAGATGTTTTCTCAAATAAATAGGTATAACCACTACCAACGTTAAGCAAAGCATTTATTATTCCACTATTTTCACCTGATGGCGATATTACCTCTAAAGACATTATATTTGGTGCACCTATCCAAATTTCAGCAAATATATTTTTTTGCTCTGGTGATATATACAATTCTATATCGCTTGTTTCACCTACTTGTGATACTAAACCAGAAGCATGAGTACCACTAGCTCCTTGATTGCCTGTTCCAGTGACCATAACCAATCCACTATTACTAGATATTTCTTCTACATATTCTTTACCTGAACCAATTCCTTTATGATTACCCATATTAGTTCCAAGTGGATAATATATAACCATTGGTTCATTATTAGTTAAATAATATTCATATAAAAATTGTACAGCTGTAAAAAGAATAGCTATATTAAATATAGGTACTTTAGAATTATAAAGATTTCTGTATGTAATATCTTCTGCTAATTTTACAACTACAAAATCACATTCTGGGCAAACTCCCACCAAATCAGGATTTTTTCCAGTAGCACCAATTATTCCTGCCATACTTGTTCCATGCCCAATTTCATCTTTACTAGCAACTATTTCATAAGGAGATTTTCCCGATTTCTTAGCTTTTATTGCATTATTTATTTCATCTTGCATATATATAGTTCCATATGGGACTATATCATTTCCAGTTTTTAAAACTGATTGTATAGTTTGATCCCAAATAGCTTTAATTCTTGTTTCTCCATTAGGTTTCATAAATTCTTCACTTAAATAATCAATACCTGTATCTATAATTCCTACATTTACGCCTATTCCTGTCAAATGCAAAGGTAAATCTAGCTGTAAAAATTCAGCCCCTGAGGCATCAATAGGTGAAATTTGCTGTAGTGTAAATGGTTGTTGTGGATTAACATATACAATAGATGAAAAATACGGTTCTTTAGCATTTAGAGCAGTTTCTCCCATTGTTGATACTATTGCATACTTGTAATTAATTATAGTTACATAATAGCCCGGTTGCTTTGATAATTCCTCCTGAATATTTCCTTGATATTCAACAACATGATGATAATAATTTTTATTAGTAAAAAGATCATCTGGAGCTTTAACATCCCTTATCATCTAAAATCCTCCTATTCTTAGGTAGCGGAATTCTTATAAATAACTTATTAATGTAATATTCCATAAAGTTATTATCTTTATTATTTCTTAGGATATTTTCTTTGGTGATTCTTGGAATATTATTATTTATATGTACACTTCTATATGATCTGCTAATAACATCAAATGTATTTAATAAATCAAGATCTCCAAAACCAGTTTCTCTGTTTGGAAATTTGTAAATTGGATTTCTATATGCTCCATATATTAAATAAGTTCTAATTTTTTGTGAATACATGCTTTTATCATTTCCATCTACTATCCCCCATTGTAATAAAAGAGCACAAACTCCTGCGAGTATTGCAGTTGCTGCTGAACTACCAGAAACAGAAGTCACACCACCTGAAACTTGTGTTGTTAAAATATTGATTCCTACAGTGGCAAGATCAGGGTTGATTTTATTATCTATATTAAATCCTTTACCAGACGATGCAATTAAAGCATTATTATTTCCATAATAACTAACTGTAATTATATTAATCGCTGTAGATGGAATTGTTAATGTATTAAAAGGATTTGATTCAAGAAATACTGTATTTTCTAGCAAAGTGGTTTTTGGAGGAAGCCATATATCAAATCTTCCATTAATTATATATTCTCCAATTAATTCAAATCGCCATATCCCAGGTTTTATATTATCGAACAATACTATTATGACTTGATGTCCAGTAAAATGTTCTGGAGAATAATAGCTAACTGTCATTTTTGTATCTAAAAAAACAAATTTGATTTCTTCACTTTTGCCAGTTTTTGAATCAATAAATTGAGATGCTTCTCCAGTTGGAGAAATTACATTTAAAGCAGCTCTATTTGGTCTTTGTACCCATATATGCAAGATAAAATATTTCATTTCTTTAGGTATCTTAAGCTCTACACTTTGTATATCTCCTACATTTTTAATAAACTTCGTCACATGCCCTTGAGAGTCACCTTCATTTCCAACCCCTGCTACTATACATAGTCCTCTAATACTTCCAACTGCTGTTAAGTATCTAGAAATTAAACTTTTCCCATCATGACTTCCTTCACTACTTCCTAAACCTAAATATATAACCATAGGTCTTTGCATTTCTTGAGATCTAGTTCTTAAATACTGTACTCCTGCCACAATTGCAGTAGCATTATAAACTGGAGTATATTTAACATTATTTTCTTTTAATATCCTTGCAAAATAAGGAGATTCAAAAAGTTTAACAATTACAAAATCACTATCACTCGCAATGCCTTGAAACTGATTATTATATCCTCTTGCACCTACAATTCCAGCAATTTTAGTACCATGGCCTATATCATCTTTTGAAGGTACAATTGCATATGGATCTGTATTATTTTCATGAGCCGTAATTGCATTATTAATTTGATCATTTGAATAAGTCTTTCCAATAACTACAGATTTATCATTACTATTTTCAATTGTTTGATCCCATATACTCATTATTCTTGATGTCCCATCTTCTCTAATAAATTCTTGATTCAAATAATCTATTCCAGTATCAACAATACCTATTAACACACCTCTACCATTTAAGTTTAAATATGGGTTTATTTTAATATTATTTATATTATCCACACTAGATGGTGAAATATCTTGTAGTACAAACATAGTTCTAAAATCAAAAAAAACAATTGATGGTACATCTATCAAAAGCTGATTTATATCGTTAGGATTTACTGATACAATTCCAACCCTATCAGTAAATATATCTCCACAAGCATAAGCTACCTTATCAATTTGTTCCTTAAAAGGCCCTCTATATTCGATTAAGTAACTGCCCTTATATGGATCATAATATGAATTGCAAAAACGTAAATCAGCCATGAAATTAACTCCTAATATTACTTACACAATACTATTTATATTTTAAAAACTTATATTTAATTACAATTTCTTAACATACTATAAACATAATTTTTAGATGCACAGTTCACACTTTGCAATTAGGGAGGTTCAAAAAAACAACAAGTCAGTATGCTAGTATATTTGACTTGTTATTTACTTTCACCTCCCTTAGAATACAATTTCTTCGTACATGAAAAAATGGTGCAACTAAAAATGTATTTTTCACACTTATAGTTACACCATTATTTTAAAGTTTCACTTTATTTGGCTAAGATTTCAACACCAGTTTCAGTTATCAATACTGTATGCTCCCATTGAGCTGATAACTTATCATCTTCTGTATATATAGTCCAGTCATTTTCCTCATCAACAAACACGTCATAAACACCTTCATTTACCATTGGTTCTACAGTAAGAACCATTCCTGGGACAAGTAGCATTCCTGTTCCTTTTTCACCTATATGTGGCACAAATGGATCTTCATGAAATTGATTTCCAACCCCATGACCGCCAAGTACTCTAACTATTGTATATCCATTTTTATGAGCATGTTCGCCGCAAGCTGCTCCTATGTCTCCTAGGAATCCCCATGGCTTTATAGCTTCGATTCCCTTTACCATACATTCTCTAGCTACTTTTACTAGCTTTTCAGCTTCTTCACTAACCTGTCCTATCATAAACATTCTAGATGCATCAGAATAATATCCATCTAAAATTGTAGAAACATCTACATTTACAATATCTCCATCTTCTAAAATAGCACCTTCCTCAGGTATCCCATGACAAACTTGATTATTAATTGATGTACATACACTCCTTGGGAAACCTTCAAAATTTAACGGCGCCGGAATTGCTCCATGTTCTGTAGTATAATCATATACTAATTTATCTATTTCTAATGTACTCATACCAGCTTTAATTTTACTTGCAACTAAATCTAGTACTCCGTTATTAATTAATCCACTTTTTTTTATTCCTTCTATATCTTTTTGGTTTTTTATAAGATCTCTTGATGGAACAATATGTCCCTTAAGTTTGCAACTTTCTATTTTTTGATCAAATTCTAAGTGGCATCTTTTATACTTTAATCCACTGCCACACCAACATTTTGCATTTCTATCTGAAAACATTTTTAAATAACACCTCTTTAAAATTATATTACAGAGTACCTTATTATTTTACTCTCGTTAATTATTATACACCTAATTTTATTTATATGCTTTTTCTATAGTTATTTTCTTACCTTTTATAGTCATATTTTTTAATTCATCTACAACTTTTTTTCCTTTTCCATTTAATATATCTACATAAGATACTGAATCTTGTATATCAATTATTCCAATATCATCTGCACTTAATCCTTCTATATTACAGATAGCTCCCACTATATCTCCAGCTCGGAGTTTCTTTTTCTTTCCGCCATTTAAATAAATTTTAGTTATGTTAGTATTTATAATTTTAGCTTTTTCTGTTTTTTTCTTAGGTTTACTTTGAAGTAATTCAGTGCTTTCTTCTCTTTCTTCTTCTATTTGCTCTTTACCTGGAATATAACAAACTGGAAGTTTAAAACCTATAAGTTCTTCAATTTGACTTAAAAGATTGTCTTTCTCCTTAACACAAAAAGTTATAGCTTTCCCCTTTGCGCCTGCACGTCCGCATCTTCCTATTCTATGTACATAAGCTTCTTTTTCTACTGGAAGCTCATAATTTATTACATGAGTTATACCTTCAATATCAATTCCTCTTGAAGCTACATCTGTTGCAACAAGCAATCTAAAATCTCCACGTCTATAGCTTTCCATAGTGCTAAGTCTTTCTTTTTGAAGCATTCCACCATGAATTTTATTAACCGAATATCTTTTTGTCTTTAAAAATTCAAATACTTTATCTACATTTTCTTGAGTTCTAGCAAATATAATAGCAGTTTCAGGTTTTTCATGTATTAATATACTATTTAAGTTTTCTAACTTTTTTTCATAATTCACATAATATAAAGTGTGTTCTATATTATCTGTAATGAGTTTTTGACTTTCAATAGTAATATCTACTGGTTTATTCATATGCTTCTTGGATAAATTTTTAATTTCATCTGGCATTGTTGCTGAAAATAGCATAGTAACCTTTTTCCTTGGAAGTTTCTTAATTATATCTTCAACTTGATCTATAAATCCCATATTAAGCATTTCATCAGCTTCATCTATAACAAAATATTTTATTTTTGATAGATCAAGGCTTCCTTTATCAATGTGATCAAAAACTCTTCCTGGAGTTCCAACTACTATATGAGTCTTTTGTTTCAATTTTCTTATTTGATCTGTTATTGGCTCTTTACCAAAAACTGCAATAGCTTTAATTCTTTTAAATCTTCCTATATTAGATATATCTTCACTTACTTGAACTGCAAGTTCTCTTGTTGGTGTCAAAACTAATACTTGAGGACTATTTTCTTCCCAATCTATTTTTTCACATAAAGGAATACCAAAGGCTGCTGTCTTTCCGCTTCCTGTTTGTGACTTAACTATAACATCATTATTTTTAAGAATCTCTGGTATTACCTTTTCTTGAACTTCTGAAGGAGTCTTATATCCAAGACCTTCTATGGACTTCAAAAGTTCCTCTCCTATTTTAAATTTACTAAATTCACTATTCATATGTTAAATTATCTCCTCACTCTAAATTACTAACGTCTTCATTAGTAATTATATCAATCCTTCTTATTATACCATTCTTATTCATTTTTAAAACATAATAATTTAACGCGTTATGTTAGTTCTTAAAACATAATTATAAGTAATGTTTCCTAAGATATATAAAAAACATAGCCTACATATTTAAATACAAGCTATGCATTAGAATTTATTTTATTAATCCTCCATGAAAATTACACTCATAGACTTTTACATCATTTTTATAAATTTCTTCATGACCACTATACCATGTAAAGTCGCCCTCTACAGTACAGATATATTTGTACTCTCCATTCTCATGTTCAAGAGGCCCGCGATATGGATATTCTTTTGGGACTAAAGCTAATGCTTCTTTTAAGAAATCTCCTAAAAATCCTTCATCAAGAACTCGTCCTATATAATTCATTGACCAAAAAGGAATGTTATCTTTCCATAAAGCCTCTTCTCCTGCAAACTTCTCTCCACCTAAATATGTGTCATAATATTTTAAATTTCCTTCAATGTGTTCTAAATCATGAGAATTAGGTCTACTTGAAATCACGTCTGCACCTTTTCCAGCATAAGTTGCTCTCTTTGCTCTAATCATAAAATCTATTACTTTTTTATCCAAAATAAACCCTCCATTTATATCAACTTTTCCTTTTAGTTCACATAGATTTTTTTCATTATCCTTAACTAAATCATCAATGCTAATTTTAAATAAATTGCTTAAAGTTATTAGCTTATTAATATCCGGATATGATTGTGCAGATTCCCATTTAGCAATAGCTTGCCTAGAAATATTCATTATTTCTGCTAATTTTTCTTGAGATAATTTATTTGCTTTTCTTAGTCTTTGCAAATTTTCCGGAAAACTCATTTTTTATTCACCTCTTTTTAATAATAGCAAAACTACAATTTTATTACTATCAACTATAGAACATATTTTTGTAAACTATTAGTTGCACTACCCTTAGAAATGTATAAAATCATGTAACTTTAGCTAGAAAAATGAACATAATAAGGATATAATTAAATAACAATATATAAAGACGCATCTTTAAATAGTTTTTAGATGCGTAAATTTTAATATATGACATAAGCTTATAATAATTGTAGGCTATATATTATGTCCAAAAAATTAAACTATGAAGGAGAAATCAATGAATAATTCTTTTACTGATTTAAACGTAAATTCAAATATAATAGAGGGGCTTTTAAAGCAAGGCATTACCGTTCCAACTCCAATTCAAGCTTCATCTATTTTACCAGCTCTTGAAAACAAAGATATAATTGGAGAAGCTTTTACTGGAAGTGGTAAAACTTTAGCTTATCTTATCCCTATGTTTCATAAAATAGATACTTCAAAAAGAGAAATGCAAGGAATGATTTTAGCACCAACCCATGAGCTTGCTATACAAATAGAAGATCAAATTAAGCTTCTTGCTGAAAATTCTGGTGTTCCTGTAACCTCTATGTCAATTATTGGAGAGGTAAATATAAATAATCAAATTAAAAAACTCAAGGATAATAAACCACATATAATTGTAGGGACAACAGGTAGAATTCTTGATCTTATCAAAAAGAAAAAGATAGCTGCTCATACTATAAAAACAATTGTTATAGATGAAGGTGATAACTTATTAGATCCTAAGAGAGCAGATACCGTTAAAGATATTATAAAAACTACTATGAAAGATAGACAGCTTATGGTCTTTTCAGCTTCTATAAAACTTGAAACCCTTGCGACTGCTACGGATTTAATGAAAGAACCTGTAGTTATAAAGTCTGAAGATAAACCAACTATAAACCCTAACATCGAGCATATGTTTGTAGTGTGTGATAGACGTGATAAATTTGAAACTCTAAGAAAAATTATTGTAGCTGTGAAACCAGAAAAAGCAATTATTTTTGTTAATGATAATGAAGATATTGAATTAACTACTGTAAAACTTAATTATCATAGTAAAGATTGTTTTGCTATGAACGGAAAAATTTCTAAAGAAGATAGAAAACTTGCCATTGAAAGCTTTAGACATGGAAAAATTAAAATATTAGTTTCATCAGACATTACCGCTAGAGGACTTGATGTTGAAGGTATAACTCATGTATTCCATCTAGACTTACCACTGAAATTAAATGAATATTTACATAGATCTGGAAGAACTGCTAGAGGGGATGCACATGGCACATCCATATGTATAACTACAATTAAGCAACTTAATATAATAAAGCAATATGAAAGGGCATTTACTGTAAAATTCACTGAAAAGAAAGTATTTGGTGGTATTTTAGAAGATAGTCACTATGCTTCTGACGCAAAACAAGATAAAGCTAAAAGTAAATCTTATGATAGCAAAACAAATAATTGAAAATTCATTAAACAAAAATAAGGTTAGAGAGTTCATTGCTCTCTAGCCTTTATATTATTTTAACTTAATTTATCTTCAACCCACATAACTATATGTTTTATCACATGTTCTTCATTGCTTGGAGCTATAAAATCAGCATATTTCTTTAATTCTTCCGAACCATTTTTAGGACAAAAAGAAAAGGCAGCTTCTTGTAATAACTCTACATCATTCATATTATCTCCAACACATATAACTTTGCTCTGATCTAAATTATACATTTCTATTATACTTTTTAGCGCTTGTCCTTTAGATTCATTTGCTGGTAATAATTCAAATGATGTTTTTCCACTTCTAGTTCCTTTTATATTATATTTATCTTCAAATGTTTTCTCTATGCCATCTATAACGTCACTTTTCCCAACCACTAATATTTTATGCCAATTCATTGAAAAAACATCTTCTGTAATATCATATATTATATCAAGCATTTGTGTTGCAGATCTAATTGAGTTCCCTGAATCTCTAAGAATATACAGTTTTCTGTTTGCATATATCTCAATTCCTATATTCTCATCATCTTCTTTAATCCTAAGCGCAATTTGCTTTTGATTATCATCTACAAATTTTTCACTTAGTATTTTTTTATTATTATGATCATATATAACGCCACCATTGTACACTATTATTGGGAGATTAACTTCTATTTTTAAAAGATATTCTTCAGTAGCTTCTACAACTCTTCCCGTAGCTACTGAAAATTTTCCTCCATTTTGTGTAAAATAATTTATAGCTTCCAGATTTTCTTTTGAAATATTTTTATTATTATCCAATAAAGTTCCATCTAAATCAGATACTATAACATATCCATCAAATTTCTTATTCATAATTATCCCTCGTCTCATTTAGGCATATTCCAGAAAATAACAAGTCAGCATGCTAGTCTATTTTATGTCATATTCCTTATATCATTTTTTAAATTTATCATTATAATTAATTCTAGCACTATTTGATAATTTTAGACATAACACAATATTATTTTTTTTAATTTATTCATATTGCATTTATTAAAAGTTTAAGTTACTGTATATTATATTGATCATATAAAATTATAAAAGGAGACTAACCCAATGAATGACAAAAAACTTTTCTTAAATTTATTAGCTTTAATAACTGTAGTTATTTGGTCAGCAACATTTATTTCTAGCAAAATACTATTAAATACATTTACTCCACTTGAAGTTATGTTTTATAGATTTGTAATAGCATATTTTTTACTGCTTATAATACATCCAAAATTTCATAAGATAGATTCATTAAAAGAAGAACTCATGTTTTTGCTATCAGGAATAGCCGGTGGATCACTATACTTTTTAACTGAAAACTCTGCTGTGAAAATTTCACAAGTTTCAAATGTAGGATTAATAGTTGCAACAGCGCCAATTATTACAGCACTTCTTGCGCACTTTTTTACTAAGAATGAAAAACTTAATAAAAATCTATTTTTAGGATTTGTAATTGCAATTTCAGGAGTTATTTTAGTTATGTTCAATGGTAGCTTTATGTTAAAGCTAAACCCAATAGGTGATATTCTTGCTTTATGTGCTGCTGTATCTTGGTCTGTTTATTCAATAATAACTAAGAAATTGGGTAGCAAATATAATCCCTTATATTTAACAAGAAAAATATTTTTCTACGCTTTACTTACCATGATTCCATTTTTATTTACGTCAGAATTTAATTTTGATATATCTAAACTCTTAACCTTTGAAATAATGTCTAACCTATTATTTTTAGGGATTGTAGCTTCTAGCATTTGTTATGTTATGTGGAATTTCACTGTAAATAAATTAGGAGTCGTAAAAACTAATAACTATATTTATCTTATTCCCGCAATTACTTTAATACTTTCTGTAACAATACTTCATGAAAAAATTACACTCTATTCCGGAATCGGAGCATTATTAATATTTCTTGGAGTTTATGTTTCAGAAAATGGACTTAATTTTAATATTTTTTCAAACAATAGGAATTCTATTCAAGAAAAGACTTTAGGCGCATGAAAATAAATAACAAGTCAAAAGTTGCCATGAATATTTTTCATCAGGCAAGGAGACGAATTGCCCTCAAAGCGGTTCTATTAGGTCAATTTGCCGAAGTAGCATGATGGAAAATAGTCTGGCAAATGGACTTGTTATTTTTTTGATTGTGCCTTATCTGATGTCTAACAACTTTTAGTTCTCATTTCTTTATATGTGAGATAAATTTTATATTTTTACTATTAATTTCATAGTATGATAATTTGTATATTGAAGAAAATAGTACTGTAATATGCCTAAATTATTACGGATGGAGGGATACATCATATGAGTGAAAAAAAAGATTCTTCTTGTGCAAGCCAACAAGAAAAAGAAAAGAAAGCAAATAATTCCGGAATTAAACATACTAAAAAGACACATAAAAAAGATTGATATTTTTGTATTTGTGCTATAAATAACTTCTTAAATTGTTAAGAAGTTATTTGCTTTTATAGTCATATTTTGGTTTTTTAATATTTCTATTGCTTTTTATGTAAATTGGTGGTATATTTTATAAATGATGTTTAAGAAATAATTTAAAAGGAGGTTTAACTATGAATACTAATAAAATATTTACTGTTTCAATACAATTTAACATTGATATTTATTCATCTGTGAAACCTCAAAATAGAGAATCCATGTGATTTATTAGTTTTATTTATAATATTTAACTGATCGCATTATATTTTGAATTTAACACAGCTCTGAATAGCTGTGTTTTTTTGTGCTTAAAATTATTTATAAAGGTAATTTTACACATGTTTTAACATTCATTTTAAACATCAACGATCTCAAAAGGAGGACTTTTTTATGACTTTATTTAAAACTTACATTGCAAAACAATGGAAACTTTTAATTATCCCTATTGCTTCTATGATAGGATGCATTTGTATAGACAGTGCTTATCCTTATCTTCAAAAGATATTTATAGATAACATTATTCTCGGTGATATGGAAAATTATTTATTTATTTTCTTAATGACTATAATCTTATTTGCTTTAATCCAAGGCATACTAGGATATTTGAAGGAATATTTATTCGATAAATTTGCTGTCATTGTTTGCAAAGAATTAAGACAAGATTTATACTCTAAATTTCAATCATTTGAATTTTCATTTTTTGATAATAATAATACTGGAGAATTATTATCAAGAATTATTGAAGATGTTGATATTGTTTGGGATACTTTAGCCTTTGGAATGAGAGTATTCATTGAAGCAATAATACTTTTTTCTGTATCTGCTATTATAATGTTCAGCTTAAATCCATCACTCACAATTATATGTTTAGCTGTACTACTACCTGTAGCTTATATTGGCACAATTATGGACAAGAAGTTCTGGACTGTGTATTCACAAATTAGTGATCAAACTGCAGAAATTAATTCTATAGTCCAACAAGATGTTTCTGGAATTAGACTTGTAAAAGCCTTTGCTCGTGAAAAACATGAAATATCAAAATTTTTAAAAGTAAACCAAAAGTTCTTTGATTTAAATGTACAACAAGCAAAAATTGTTGGTACTTATGGACCTTTAATTGAATTTTTAACAAACAGTGCACCAATTATAATGATAGTGTATGGTGGATATTTATGTATTCAAGGAAACTTGAGTTTAGGCAGTTTAGTTGCTTTTACTAGCTATATATTCAATCTTTCTTGGTGTGTTAGAAATTTAGGATCGCTCATTAACTTACTTTCTCAAAATAAAGCTTCTATGGCTAAAATAAAAGATATACTAGATAGAAAACCAACAATTGCTTCTAAAGAAAATAGTTACAATCCAACTGTTGTTAAAGGGGATGTTGTATTTAAAAATGTAAGTTTTTCTTATAATAATACAGAAGTCTTACATGATATAAATTTAAATATTCCATCAGGTAGTAGTGTTGCTATAATGGGAACTACTGGCTGTGGTAAAAGTACATTACTTTCATTAATTGGAAGACACTACGATGTAACTAAAGGCGAAGTTTTAGTTGATAATGTTAATGTTAAGGATTGGAACTTAGAAACTTTAAGAGCTAATATGTCAGTTGTCTTTCAAGATACGTTCCTGTTTTCAGATACAATAAAAAACAATATTGATTTTGGTAGTAATAAATCAGAAAGCACCTTAATAAAAGCAGTTAAAGACAGCAGCGCTTACTCTTTTATTAAAGAAATGCCTGATGGTTTTGATACTGTTATTGGTGAAAGAGGACTTGGATTATCTGGTGGACAAAAACAAAGACTTGCACTATCAAGAGCAATAATTAGAAAATCACCTATATTAATTCTTGATGACTCAACTTCAGCTCTTGATATGGAAACTGAATTTAACGTACTTCAAAATCTAAAAAATAATAAGAGAAAAACTACAACCTTTATAATTGCACATAGAATATCTGGAGTAAAAGATGCAGATATTATTCTATTTATGAAAGATGGTAGGATTGTAGAAATAGGCAAACATTCGAACTTAGTTAATTCTAAAGGCTACTATTACAATGTTTATTCTCATCAATTCCAAGATTTTGAATCACTTGCATTGGAGGCGAATTAATTTGAACGATATAATAAATGAATCTTCTAAAATTTCAATAATCAAAAGATTATTAAAATACGTTAAACCCTATAAAATGAAAGTAATATTTGTAATATTCCTGTTACTTATTGTAATGGCTTGTAGTACTTTAACTCCTTATTTAATGAAAGTATCAATTGATACTTTTGTACAAGAAAAAAATATTAAAGCATTATTATTTCTTGGCGTTGCTTTAATACTTGTTAATGTAGTTTCTATGATTTTATCTAGAATTAGAACCATAGCTATGTCTAAAATCACGAATCAAATATTAGTAGACATTAGACACAGTTTATATACTCATATTCAAACTTTAAGTTTTAATTTCTTTGATAATAGACCTGTTGGAAAGATTATTTCTAGAGTTGTTGGCGATGTAAATGCGCTGCAAAATTTATTAAATAATAGTATTGTAAATTTAATTCCAAATATCTTTACTATTATATTGGTTGTATGTATGATGCTTATACTAAATCCTGTTTTAGGAGCAGTTTGCCTTATTACAATACCCCTTTTAACATTTGCTATGTTCTTTATTGAAATTAAATCAGATAAGAAATGGAAAGTTTTTAGAGAACATCGTTCATCACTAATTGGATATACTCATGAATCATTGTCAGGTATGAAAGTAATTCAAGGTTTTAGCAAAAAATATTATGCTAAAGATAAATTTGATACTCATATAGGAAAGCATGCTAATGGCTTTATGAATGCTGTTTATACTCAAGATTTCTTTTGGCCATTTTTGGATTTATTTCGTGGTTTAAGCATGGTTATATTAATTATTTCTGGATATATATTAACTAAACAAAGAAATTTAACTTTAGGCACTTTAATGGCTTTTTTCATGTATATTGACATGCTTTGGAGACCTATAATAAATCTTTCTGCATTTTATAATGCATTTGTTACTAGTATGTCTGCTGGTGAAAGAATCTTTGATATTTTAGATACTAAAAGTGATATGATAGATGAAAATTCCAATAAAATTCTTCCTCCAATTAAAGGAGACATTGAATTTGACCATGTTACCTTTGCCTATTCTAAAGGAGAAGGTGCAGCACTTAAAGATGCATGCTTTAAATTAAATGCTGGAGAAAAAATTGCTTTAGTTGGTGAAACTGGTGCAGGAAAAACCACAATAACTAATTTAATAAGTAGATTTTATGATCCTACTTTTGGCTCTATAAGAATTGATGGAGCTGATATTAAAGAAGTTAATATTGAAACTTTAAGAAGCCAAATGGGAATAATGCTTCAAGATTCATTTTTATTCTCAACTTCAATTAAAGAAAATATACGTTATGGTAAATTAAATGCAACTGATGATGAAGTAATTCAAGCTGCAAAAGCTGTTAATGCACATGAATTTATTGAAAAACTTGAAGACGGTTATGATACAAATGTAAATGAGAGGGGTTCAAGACTTTCTCTTGGACAAAGGCAATTAATAGCTTTTGCAAGAGCATTAATTGCAAATCCTAGAATACTAATATTAGATGAAGCAACAGCAAATATTGATACAGAAACTGAATTATTGGTTCAAGATGGAATAAAAAAACTCATGAAAGGAAGAACTTCTATAGTAATAGCCCATAGGCTTTCAACTATTCGTGATTGTGATAAAATCTTTGTTCTTTCTAATGGTAAGATAGTTGAACATGGTACTCACTCTGAGTTACTTTTAACACCTGGATATTACCATAATTTATATTCCGCTCAATATAGTTTTCTTAAGCAAGATGCATAATGGCGAGAACATACTTCTGCGTATAACTCGCCGAAATAAAGGGTACTCTATTGTTCCGGTTGCTGAGGATTTAGCTATGAATTTCTAACAGTAAAAGTTGCACCATTTATGCTTGTCCCAATATACATTGGGACAAGCATAAATGGAACAACTTCTACTGAAGAAATATCTATAGCTAAATCCTCTGATGCAACACTGCACAAAAGAGTACCCTTTATTTCTACTTTGATATAATATCTCAAGTATAAGTAATTATGTTGTATTTATATAGATACCCACAACTGAAATTTTACTTATGCTTTGTATTATATTCAACATTTACTATACTTAGGAGCATATCCAAACAGAGAAATTGGATACATATTTGTGAAGTAGGCATTGAAAATAAGCTGCTGAAGCTTCTTAATGGGAGGTTGCTCTATTATAGTTTGTCCAAAAAGTGAGAATCGAAATTTTATATTTCGTTCTTCGAACTTTCTCTGTGAGCTTTTACATTTGGAGCAAACTATAATGGGTGCAACCTCCCATTTAGAATGCTTCCAGCGAAATTTTCACAGTCCTACGGAATAAATATGTATTCAATTTCGGCGGATTATACTCATAAGTACAGTTTTTACATTTGTATCTATAAGTATTTGCTTTATTCAAGTTCTAATTTTTCTATTTTTATTATTGGTACCTTATGACTTGCATTATTATCATCTCTTATAGTTGAACTACTAATTGTTCCATGTGCAATGATCTTCTCATTTTCATTTAAGTCATAAGCTTTATCATATTCTCCTATTATCCCAACAGCTTTTGAATCAGCTGCACAGCAAGACATCACGATTCTTCCTATAATAAATTGGTTTTTATTTAAATAACTTTGTTTGCATACAAATCCATGAATTTCCAATTTCATCTCTATATATTTTTCGGGATTTATTCTTATATCTTCAAGTACCATAGGATTATCTTCATTAATTATTAGAATTTCTTTATTATTATTGTCACCTTTAATTAAGCTATCGTCTAATTCATGTTCATATAATGATTTCATATCCATACTGCTTACTTTGCTTTCTGTAAGTTCTTTATTAAGTTCAATATGTTTAAAAGTTTCTTGCTTATTAATTGAAATTATGCCTAATATCACAGTTAGCACAATTGGTAGTAATTTCTTTTTAATATTACCATTTCCTTTTGATGTAAATACATTTTTAAATTGAAAAATTGTAATTATACTTATCATTACTATAGTAATGTAAATATATTTAATCATTTTATCTCCTATATAAAAATCTATCTTACCTGTAAATACCAAATAAATTATTGATAAATCTAATAAAATAAGAACTATAAACCATAAAAATTCATCAAAATTAAATCTTCTCACTTATCCGTCCCCCTTATTGTATATAAATAATGTTCTTATTTTAGGCATATTTTTAAAAAACAAGAAGTTGAATATGCCTTATATTCCACATATGACAAATAAACAAGAAATTATAAATACAACACTAATTGTCGTTAAACTCAGCTTAAATACAAATTTCTTTTTGAAAGTTCCAGATAACATAATCAGATTCTTTAAATCAAGCATAGGCCCTAAAATCAAAAAAGCTGCTACTCCACTAAATGAATAATTAGCTAAGAAACTTCTTGCAACAAAAGCATCTGCTTCTGAGCAAAGGGATAGGGAAAAGCCAAGAAACATCATAAAAATTATGACCAATATTTTATTATCAGAAATGAAATTAAATCCTCCATGAGAGACAAAAACTTGAAAGCCACTAGATATAAAAGCTCCAAATATTAAATACCCCATAATGTCTAAAAACTCTCTATTCGTGTGCTCAAATATTGCTTTAAATTTACTTTGATTTGGAAATATATCATTACATCCACAATTACAATAATTATCATTTTCTACAGAATCTAAAATTATGGAATGTTTATTTTCTTCAAGAGAATTCACTATGATTCCAATTAAAATTGCGGCTACAAATCCACCAGCTGTTCTAAGTATAACCATAGATTGCTTATCATAAAATGCATAATAAGTAGACATTATTACCACTGGATTAATTATAGGTACTGCAAGCATAAAGGTTACTCCAAAACCTATGGGTACACCTTTTTTTATAAGCCTCCTTGTTATAGGAATAATCGCACATTCACAAACTGGAAAAATAAGTCCAATTAAAGCTGCTCCCAAATACCCAAAAATATTTACATTCGGTATTAACCTAGATATAATTTCTTCGGATATAAAAATTTGAATTATTGCAGATACGAAAGAGCCTATAATAATAAACGGGATTGCCTCAAGAATTATACTCGTAAATATACTTGCAAAATCCCCTATTTCTTCTATATTTAAATTTATTGCATTTTTTTTATAAATAAAGAGTATTAATATTATTACACACAATATAAAGAAATTTAACCTTTTCCTATTATAATTAACCATGTCCCATCCCCATTTCAAGCTTATATTCTGTATTCGCCTCTAATATAGATACCCAAATTCTAAGTTACTTTTTCTACCTTGCATATATCTCCAAAAGTAGAAATAAGGGGGCTTACTTTTGTGGAGTGTTACATTAGAAGATTTTGATGGCTGTGCTTCTTAGATTATAAGTTGTTCCAAAATGCTTGTTCAAAGCTTGTCTTTGAAGCAAGCATTTTGGGTACAACTTGTGATCTTAGAAGCACCCATCAAAATCTTCAGTAACTGGAACAAATGCATGCCCCTTTATTTCGGCGGATTATACGCATAAGTACGATTTTTAGTGGGTATCTATGATACTATTTATAATTTGCAAATTTGATTTTTAATTTCTTCAAGTATCCGTTGTCTAGGACATTAGCCTCTTTAAGAGCATACTTTAAAGTATACTTATTGCTCACTTTTAAAATATAAGCTTTAGGATTAATATTCCTTACTTTTTTAAAACCTTCATCTAAGACTTCCTTTTTACAATAGTCCATGTTATTTACGACTATCATGTTTGAATATTGTATAAATGGAATTATAAAACTTCCCACATTATCAATATATTTGTTTAAATTCTTCCCATCTGCAACGAAAAATATTGTAGTAACTTTGCTATAGTCGCTATAAATTTTTTCATTTAATATATCAATTAATTCCTTTAAATTAGAAGTTCCATTATATTCAATAATTATCCTATTGGGATTGTATTTCTTTATTGAATAAATCATTTCTTTTTTAAGGTCTTTAACTTCATTTAATTTTTTAATTTCCACAAAATAATTTATATCCGTTGATTGTGAGATTTTTTTTTCTCCATGCTCAAGTTGAAAAATCAAAATCTTTTCTCCCTCAACTTGAGTTTCACTTAATAAAGAGTTTATAAATGAAGTTTTCCCAGAGCCTAAAAAACCTGTTACAATCTCAATATGTATTTTCATCTTATCACCGCCTTCTTATAAATTGTAATTATACATTCTTACTTTATATTTTTTGAATACAATTAACTAAATAATTGTTTTAATTCTTTCTTATTTAATTTACTTCCAATTATTGAAACAACTTTTTTATTAGACCATTTGATTTTTCTACTCTTAAATTCATTTGGAACATAATCAAATTGATAATATCCTCCATCAGTTCCTTTTATAAATCCCTTTGCTCTTATTATTTGTCCATACTTCTCACTATTCTCTATAAGCTCAAACTTTCTTTGAATTTCTTGTGTACTAGTATCGTAATCGAGGTCTATAGGATATGTTTCAAAAACCTCTTTAGCACTATGATTTACTTTTTTAATAAATGTTTTACTTTGGTTAGATTTGACAATAAACATTTCCTTTTTCTCTTCAATTTCATTTGTTTTAAAAAAATCACTGCCCTTTATGCTTTCCCAAGGTTTATATATTATTTCAGCCTTAGAATTAAACTTTTTAATAGAGTCTATGGTAGTTTTAATCTTTTTATCCTCTACTAATTGACTTCGACTTAACACAATTTTATTTGCTTTTCTTATTTGATTTTCATAAAATTCTTTAAAATTCTTTAAATACATATCATAATTTCTAATATCAATCAAAGTAAAAATATTTCTAATTTCAACCTTATCTTTAAACTGCATTCCTTTTAATATATTTAATATTTCACTTAATTTAGCTACTCCTGAGGGTTCAATTATTATATTATCAGGTTTGTATTTATTTAAAACTTCAAATATGGCTCCTCCAAAATCTCCTGAAACCTCACAACATATACAGCCCGAATTGATTTCCTTAATTTCAAGATTACTTTCTTTTAATATCTCTGAATCTATTCCTATTTCTCCAAATTCATTTTCTATAATAACTGTATTTTTCCCATAAACTTTTTCATTCAATAACTTCTTAATTAGCATTGTTTTACCTGCTCCTAAAAAGCCTGAAAATATATCAACCTGAGCCTTCATTGAATTCTCCTTTTCTTTTAAATATTGATATTTCTATTTATACTATATTTTTTTCATATATATGAATAATTTTTACGTGATTTTTACGTACAAAAAAAGCATTTATAATTAATAGTTTCTTATTAATCATAAATGCTTTTTCATATTAGCGTTTTAAAAAATTAATTCAATTAAATTTAAACAGACTCTTTTCCTAAATTATATTACTTAGGATAATAGAAAAAATGAGTTGCTCTATCTGAGATAGCAGTATCTTGATATATTTGTCTTCTATGAAGAACTGAATTCCCATAGCTTGTCCTTTGATTGTCCACAATATAAGCATATCCATCTACATCCCAGCACATAAAAATATATACATGGGTATAATTATTTGTAAATATAATATCTCCTGGTTTCAATTGTGAAAAATCATAACTATATGTAAATCCCAAACTCTTTAATTGATTTTCAAATTGATAAGTATTAGCTGTCGCCTTTGGAATATTAACTCCAGTTCTTCTTAAAACTTCTGATGCAAAATATACACAGTTGTTACTAGTATCCCCTCCATGTAACCAAACAGCAGTATTATCAACACTCATTTGATTATTTACATCAGTCATATATTTAAATAACTGATAATTAGTATTAGAATGTGAATAATTAGAATACGTGTTTACAGACTTACCGTTAGCTTGAATATATGTATAATTATCAATCCACGTATTTTTAATTAATGAACCATCAGTAGAAAATTTAAATTTCTCACCGTTTATAGTCTTTTCTCCGGATGCCATTGCTCCTGTACTTTGATCAAGATAATATTTTTTATCATCTAAAGTTAACCAACCATATTGCATTCCACCTGTACTTGAAAAATTGTAATTATTATTATCTATTTTTTGCCATCCAGTAACCATTTCTCCACTATCATTTAAATAAAATTTAACACCTTTAATAGTTTGCAGCCCTTTTTGCATTATGCCTTCTTCATTAAAGTAATACCATTTTCCAGAAACTTGTTGCCATTTACTTTTTATAGCTCCACTTACTCTATCGTAATAATACTTATTATTATCTTTATCTGTTTCCCAGCCTTCCCTTACATTCCCATCTTCGGTAAATTCGTAATCTTTACCATCTATTCTTTTACTTCCTTTACTTCTATCTCCATTTCTGTCTAAATAACACCATTTACCTTTTAGAAAATACCAACCTTCTTCGAGTTTAGATTTATTACCTTCTACATCGCAATAACTATACTTTCCACTTATAATTTTCTTTTTAATATTATCAGGTAATCCTTCAAGCTTATTATCTCCTAAATCTAAATAAGTTAACTTAGGTAAGTCTCCTAAAGATTCTGGAGCTTGTCCATCTATCTTACAAGAATTTAAATTTAAATATTCCAAATTTTTTAATAATTTTATTTCTTCTGGTATATTATTATCAATATTATCATAATGTAAGTCAATTTTTTTAATATTTACAAAATCTTGTTCTGTAAGATTTCCAACCTTTTTCTTCAATTGACTAGCAACTTCTCGCGTAAGCCAGTTGTCATCAATTTCAATCTTGCTTTGTGTAGTGATTTCGCTATTTACAGTAGTATCTTTTGCATAAGTTACTACCGGAATACTGTTAATACATAAAATCACAGCCAGTAGCGCTAATTTTTTTAATTTATTATGTCGCATCTAATCGTCTCCCCTTTGCTTTTTAACATATAGATTATACCATTTTTGATTTATAATCTCAAATAATTATAAAATAATCTAATTTTCTCTCAAATTTACAACATTTTAATGTTCTATATAATTATACAACCAAATTTTAATATTTTGGGCCTTTTATAAACTAAATTTAGGTAAAATGTCTTTTGAAATCGTATTACTACTATAATTTAGTAAAATAAATTTTTCAGCCAGCATTTTTTATAAAAAATATCATTTTTTTCATTTACAAATACGACAATTTTATTTCTGCAATTGATTTAACAATAACATTGGCTTTAGATAAATCTTGATTTCCTGAATTAATATTTTGGAAGCCGATACACCTCATTCCTGCAACTTTAGCAGCTAATACACCATTTTTAGAATCTTCAATAACTGTACAATCCTTTGGAGCTATTCCTAATTTCTTGGCAGTTTCGATATAAACATCAGGTGCTGGCTTTCCGTTTTCTACTTCTTCTCCGCTTACTATATACTTAAAGTACTCTTGCAATTTAAACTTTGATACTACTACATTTATAAAGTCTTTAGGGGATGAGGAAGCAATTGCAGCAGGAATGTTTTTCTTTTTTAATTCACTTAACAATTCTCTAATTCCTTCTATTGGTTCTAAACCGGATTGTACTATCTTATTTTTAATTATTTCTGCCCTATAATTAATTATATCTTCAACTGATTTTTCTATATTATAATTCTTCTTTATATCTGAAAACATATATTCATTTGTTGTACCTACATACTTTTCTAGTTCTTCTTTTGAAATATTACATCCTAAATACTTCATCGTTTCCATGTCTGTCTCAAAGTGGATTGGCTCACTGTCAATAATTACTCCATCCATGTCAAAAATAACTGCTTTCATATAATCCCTCCTTCAAAATTAAAAACATAACATAATATATTTGCATATTATATTAAAAATAAAGTGACACTTTTCAGTCAGAGTTTTATACCTTAACTGAGAAATTTCACTTTATTATTTTTAAGCTAAATATAAATACAAAAGTTTAACTGTATTTTCTAAAGCACTGTAATGTGTTCTTTCCATTCCATGAGATGCATGAACTCCTGGTCCTATAAGTGCTCCACGAATATTATTTCCAGCTTTAAGTGCAGCTCCAACATCTGAACCATAGAATGGATAAATGTCTACTGCATATTTTAATTCATTAGCTTTAGCTAAATTAACTAGGTCTGTAACCATATTGTAGTCATAAGGTCCCCCTGAATCTTTAGCACAAATCGAAACATCATATTCAGTGCAACTTAAGTCATCCCCAATACATCCCATATCAACTGATATCATTTCTGTAATATCACTTGGTATATATGAAGCACCATGGCCTACTTCTTCATAAGTTGAAATTAATATTTTAGTTGTAAAGTTTGGAACTATTTTTTCTCTGTTGAACAATTCTAACAATCCCACAAGACATGCTACACTACCTTTATCATCTATAAATCTTGATTTTATAAATCCACTTTCAGTAATTGTAGTTTTAGGGTCTATAAATATGAAATCTCCAGGACATATTCCTAAATCTTGAGTATCTTTTTTTGATTTAACATTTTCATCAATTCTTACTTCCATGTTTTTAGGATCTCTAATTTTACTTGAACTATCATCAAAAACATGTGCTGCTGGACTTGTACTTAAGAATGTACCAGTATATTTTTTTCCTTCTCTTGTTCTAATTCTGCAATATTCACTATCTAAGGTTGGAACAATCGGTCCTCCAAGTAGTGTGAATTTTAATTTTCCCTCTGTTGTAATAGATCTAACCATAGCACCTAAAGTGTCTACATGAGCAGATAATCCTATTGTTTTTTCTTCTGACTTACCTTTCATGGTTATAATTCCACAACCTTTATTAGTTGTTTCAAAATCATATCCAAAGCCCTCTGCTATGCTTTTTATTACATCCATTATTTCAAAGCAAAAGCCTGTTGGGCTATCAAATTCTAATATTTCCTTAGCTGTATCTAATATATATTTTTTATTAATTGACAATTCCATAAAAATCCCTCTTTCAATGTGCTTATTTAAAATTTATTTGCTAGATCGCAAAGTTCTGAGTCGCAAACTCTATATACTGTCCATTCATCCATGGGTTTAGCTCCCATTTCCTTATAAAATTCTATAGATGATTCATTCCAATCTATACACCACCATTCAAGTCTACCACAATTACGCTTTACTGCAAGTTTTCCCAAAAATGATAATATAATCTTACCAAGTCCTTTTCCTCTCATCTCTGGTTTTACGTATAAATCCTCTAAATATATGCCTGGCTTTCCTAGAAAAGTTGAGAAATTATGAAAAAACAATGCAAATCCTACTGGTTTTCCTTCATATTCTCCAATAATTACCTCTGCTTTTTTTTGCACAAACAAGGAATCATATAAAACTTCTTCAGTTGCCACTACTTCATCTAATAATTTTTCATAATCTGCTAATTCTTTTATAAAATCTAATATTAATTTAGTATCGTTTTCCTCTGCAAATCTAATTTTAAAATCACTCACTTTTGTATCTATAATATTTATCATATTTTCCATCCGCTACTCCTCCATATATTCATAAAAATATAAAAAATTAAACATGATACAGCACAACTTTTTTCTTTCACTTTGTTGTGCTTTATCATGCTTTTTTATATTATACATTATTTTTTTACTAACTCAATACTATTGTAAAATAATTTTAATTGCTTTTTTACATCTGCTATTTGTGTTATTTCCCAACATTTACAGTATATTACAAATCTAAAAGCTAACACCACCTACAAATGTTAAAAATGATTAATGGCCATTAACCATTAAATCCATAACAACAGAATCTTTAGATACTACACCGTCAGCTTCTAATTCTGCAATCTTATCAGAAAATTGTGGTAAGTATTTTTTATGTGAAACTAATAATTCATCTAGTAATCCTTTAGCACAAGCTCCACTTTTTACTAATGGGTTTAATAGAAACGCCTGTAAAGCTAATCCATAATCACCAGTGATGGCGGATTTAATAACACATTCTTCCATAGCTTTCATACACTGTACCCAACCTCTTTCAGCGGAGTTGAATTTGCCCCAGTTAAGTGGCATAGCACCTTTACCGGTAATGATAGAAGAAATCTCCACTATACAATCATATGGCAAATCAGTAATTGCACCATTATTTTGAGTACTAACTACCATATGAGTTCTTTTATCATTGTAAATTGAATTGATGCATTCACATGCAGCATCACTATAATGTGTTCCACCACGTTTTGTTAACTGTTCTGGTTTATTGTTTAATTTTGGATCTTTGTATAATTCAAATAATTCAGCTTCTGTTACTTTAACCTGTTGTGCACGAGTTCCAATACCATTGAATTCTTCTAATCCATGTTTTAACATTTCATCTTGCATATAATAATATCTGTGGTATTCACTAGGAATTAACTGCATTTCTTTTAGCTGATCTATAAGAAATTTAACATCAAAAATGTTAGCTGGAGTTCCTGTATCTTCAACATACATTTTGTCAATAATCTTATCAGTTAAGTTATTACCATGTACATCAGTAACTTTATGCCAATGGAAATGGTTTAATCCAGCGAACTGATGTACTAAATCTCTTTCAGTTACACCAAACATTTCTGCTTCTTTAGTTAATGCAATAACTGGTACGTTACATAAGCCGATACATTTTTTCCACCCACCATGTTTAATCACAGCTTCAGTAATAATTCCAGATGGATTTGTAAAGTTGATTAACCATGCATCAGGACATAATTCTTTCATATCTTCTACGATGTTTAAGATAACAGGAATTGTACGGAATGCTTTAAACATACCACCTGCGCCATTTGTTTCTTGTCCTAACATACCGTGTGAGAAAGGAATTCTTTCGTCTTTAATACGAGCATCTAATAAACCAACACGGAACTGTGTTGTAACAAAATCAGCTCCTAGCAAAGCTTCTCTACGATCTAATGTTAAATGTATTTTTACCTCATAAGGAGATGCATCCCACATACGTTGTGCCATGGCTCCAACAATTTCCATCTTTTCTTTTCCCTCTTCGATATCTACTAACCACATTTCTTTAATTGGAAGTTCTTCATATCTTTTAATAAATCCCTCCATTAATTCTGGAGTATAACTACTTCCTCCACCAATTGTAACAATTTTTATAGGTTTCTTTTCCATATTCATTTCCTCCTAAATAATTTTTATAATAAGATGATTAAACAACAAAAAGGTATAAATCATTTTTCAATACACAATATAATATGCAAACAATTCTTATTTACATCTATATATTATGTAGTTAAGAGACTATTCAATTTTTTTGTGGGACAATCATAATATAAATTTAAAATTACAAATTATTAATATAGAAATCCTCTTAATTTCCAATCATAATTTTAATAATCTCTTTATCAGTTTCCTTCATTCCGTCTTTAGCAAGTTTGCCTATATTGCTTATTGTTGCTTCAACACCTTTTTTTACTATGCCATCCCCATCTCTGAATTGTTGACCATTTTTATACATATAATATCCTAAAATTCCTGCATCAACGCCTGCTGCAATTTTAGCTGCACAAGATGCTTTAGCTCCATCACAAACAATTCCCGAAACTATAGATAAAGCATTAACAATTGTATGGGAAATTTCTTCATAACCGCCTCCATATAGGTAAGCAATACCAGCTCCACTTCCAGCACCTGCACAAATAGCACCACAATATGCAGAAAGTCTTCCTATTCCAGTCTTTTGATGTATTGTAACTAAATCTGAAATAACCAAGGCTCTATAAAGTTTTTCTTTTGAAACCTGTAGTTCATTAGCATATTCAATAACTGGAAGCGAAGCTGTCATTCCTTGATTCCCACTGCCTGAAATGATAATAACAGGCAACTCACATCCATTCATTCTAGCATCTGACCCTGCTGCGGCTTTCGCCTTTGCTCTTACTTTTACATCAGAACCATATGTTGAAAGTAGTACACTTCCTATATTGGCGCCATAACTATTTTTTAATCCTTCTTTTGCAATTGATGAATTATATTCAATTTGTCTGCCAATAATATCTTCTATATCTTTTATATCCACAGAATTTGCAAAATCAATAATATCTTCTACGTTCAGTAATCTCTTATCACTAAGACCGTCTTCTTTTGATACAGTTGCTTCTTTGTGGTAAAGTATCTCACCACATTTTTCAATCAAAACAATATTAGTATGGTAGTTTACAATTCTTAATTTTACAGATGAATCTTTATAAAATACATTCATCTGTATATCAAATATAAATGGAGTATCTGCCATTTTAACCTCTATAGCACAAGTGCCTAAGTATTCTTTAATCTTTTGTTTTTCTTCTTCAGTTACATAAGAAATAACTTCTAGTTTCTTTTCAGCTTGACCTGCTATAATACCAGCAGCTGTTGCAGCTGATATTCCCTTTAAATGATTTGTATTAGGAACTATAACACTTTTAACATTCTTAATAATATTTCCACTCACTTCTACTATAACTCTTTCAGGTATACATCCTAATACTTCTGTAGCCTTTGCTGCTGCATATGCAATTGCAATTGGTTCAGTGCATCCCATAGCAGGTACTAATTCTTCTTTTAAAATCTGCAAATAATTTTTATAATTCACATCACAATTTTTCATTTTTTTCCCTCCTATTTTCTTTTAACTCCAGTCGCCTTCGCATTGATTTATGGCAATTTCACCACTTTATGAAAATCATCCTTAAAACATTTTTTTATAATTTTCCTCTAAAACTTTTACATTGTAAATGCACTTACCTTACAATTTCATTATATGATGATGTCAAAGAGAATGTAATACGGTTTGGATTCAATAGGCTTAATGATTCATAAATTTTGAATCAAACCTCTATTTTTTGGATCAAACCTTTATTTTTTTGAATCATTGATTCATTCATGATATAATAAATTGGGTGATAATTATGATTATGGAAAAACTTAAAGATACAAATAATTTAACAACTCAAGAACAACTTATTGCTTCTTATATCTTAGAAAATCCTGATAAAGTAAAATCTGTTTCCAGTCATCAGCTTGCAAGGCTGGCTTATACTTCACAATCCACAGTTATTCGTTTATGCAGAAAATTAGGCTTTGATTCATTTAGAGAATTTCAAATTGAATACAATCTAGATTATAAAAATTCACTTTTACATTGTGAAATTAATAATGATACGCCAATTAACATGAAAACAAGATATGAAGAAATTGTTCATCTGCTTCCCAAAATTCAAATGAATACTATTACCAAACTTCAATCAACCTTAAATCAAAATAAAATGATTCGTATTGCCAACTATTTAGTACATTCAGATTATATTGATCTTTATGGCCTTGGTATTAGTAATATAATTATAAATCAGGCTGCTTTTAAATTTAGGTCTATTGGTTTTAATTGCACAGCTCATGATGGATTAAATTCACATTATATTCTTGCTGCAAATAATAATAAAAGAGTTGCCTTACTGTTAACATTCACAGGTGCGAATGCTACCATTCTTGAAATTTCAAAAAAATTAAAGAAAAATCATATTTATACAGTTATTATATGTGAATACAATTCAGAAAAATTGCATGACTATTGTGATGAAGTTATCTGTATAGATTCAGGAATTTCTTATCTAAATCTAGAATCTTATACTTCCATTATTTCAGCACATTTTGCATTTGATATTTTATTTAGTTTAATGTTAACAAGTAATTATGATAAAAGTCTTGAAGCATCAATAAATTTATTAAGCGAAAAAAACAAAACTAATAAATAAAAAAGAGCTTATAGTAAATAAGTTAAATTAATAATTTATTTACTATAAGCTCTTTTTCTTTATTGGGGATATTATCCAAATTATTAGACTACTATATCAAACTAAAACTAGCATACTGACTTATTTTTTTACTATTCCTTATTAAATTTGGTTTAATTCTTTTTTATAGTTAGGCACGTGAAAATAAATAACAATTCCAAAGTTGCCATGGATATTTTTCATCAGGCAAGGAGGTGAATTGCCCTCATAGTGGGCCTATTAGGTCAATTTGCCAACGTAGGATGATGGAAAATAGGCTGGCAAATGAACTTGTTATTTATTTGATTGTGCCTTAAGTGTATCTTTACTTACTGCCATCAAACAA
The DNA here is from genome assembly GCF_019977655.1 of Clostridium gelidum. Taxonomy (NCBI): domain Bacteria; kingdom Bacillati; phylum Bacillota; class Clostridia; order Eubacteriales; family Clostridiaceae; genus Clostridium; species Clostridium gelidum. The sequence continues at coordinate 2,471,120 of NZ_AP024849.1, read as the reverse complement.
TATCCCAAAGCAAATACAATTACATATACTCCAACAAACTTATTTAATAATGCACATATTAATAGTGAATGTGTAGCATAATTAAATAAATAAACATAATTTACATGCTTAGTTTTTTTCCAATACATGACCAATTTTAATAATCCACTTAATGCCAATGAACTAATAGTTAAACCAAAGACCATATACAAAAAAGTAATTATTAAGTTTTTAAAAGTAATTATTTGTAAATAATCACCAAACCATATGATTTTTTCTGAGAATAATGCAACAAAAAAATTTAATATTAATGAAAACAGTACTGCCATCAATGCATTTATAAAATTAAATAATAAAATTCTGCCAAATGATAGATTTTTTAATTCAAAATATAAATGTGGTTTAAATAAACTTATTTTTAGTTCCTTAAGAATACTAATCTTCATATTATCTTATCCTTTCTGTATCATTTTTTTGCCACTAAACTTTTATTTTTATTACATTTCTTATATTTTTATTTTTTAATATCAAGCTTATTATAATTTGAAAATTCATGATATTTAATCAGTTAGTGATATACCCTTTGAAATTCCATGAGGTATATCACTAAAAATTAATATATATAAGTTCTAAAGAAGTTTATCCATCAATTTTTTGCAAACGCATACATAGTGATTCTACTAATTATTAATTAGAACTTATATATTAACTTGACTTAGGCATTTATAATTTCTTTTGCTTCACCATTTGTTGTTTCTTCTAAATAATATTGTTTGTCTACCATCTTTATAAATGGTAAATATATCAAGAAAGAAACTATTATTTCAACAATTTGGAGTATAGCACCTCTTACACCACAAATTATTAATCCTCCAATAATTGGCGGTGTAGTCCATGGAATTATAACTCCAGATGGTTTAGGTACAAGTCCAAGTGACATTGATGCATAGCATATTGTTGTAAGAACCAAAGGCACTATAATAAATGGTATCATCATTATTGGATTCAAAACTATTGGCAAACCAAAAACTATTGGCTCATTAATATTGAATAATCCTGGTATTATTGCAAGTTTCCCTAATTTTTTGCATTGTTCTGATTTACAAAGGAATAACATTGATAAACATAATGATAAAGTTGCTCCTGACCCTCCTAGTTGAATAAATAAATCTTCATATTGTTGAGTAAGTATATGTGGTAATTCCTTGCCTGCTTGAAAAGCCGCTAAATTATCTGCAGATGTTGCAAGCCATATAGGTTGAGTAACAGCACCAACAACATTTGGTCCATGAATACCAAATACCCAAAATACTTGCATAAATAAGTTTGCAACTATTGACGCTACATACGTATCTCCTAATGAAGTTAAAGGCTGTTGAAGTATTTTAAATATAAATTCATGAATCGTACCAAATGATGTAAATGAAAATCCTAGTCTTACCAAATTAAAAACATATAAAGCTATAAATCCTGGAATTAATGCTGAGAATGCCTTTGCAACTGAAGGTGGTACACCTTCTGGCATTTTAATTGTCCACCCGCGTTTAACAACAACTTTAACAATTTCTGTTGAAAATATTGCTGTAAGCATTCCTACAAATAACCCTTTAGACCCAATCCACTCTAGTGGTATTATACTTGCTACTTTATAAGCAGTAGTTGATCCTTCTGGTATAAAATTCATGGAAAAAGGTGTAATTATAAAGAAACATACCAATGCTATAGCTGAAGTACTTATTCCATCAATTTCGTAGTAACGTGCAAGACTATTAGCTATACCAATTATTACAAATATAGCCATAATATTCATCGTACAATTAAAAGGTATCCTAAAGAAACTATCCCAACCAGCTCCAAATATATTCTTCATAAAATCAGAATATCCTGGTATTGGTAAGTTAGCTAACAATAAAGACATAGCACCTATTATTAGTAGTGGCATAGAAAGCATAAAGCCATCACGAATTGCTAAAAGATATCTATTATTTGAAATTGCTCCTGCAATAGGCATCAAAACTTTTTCCATTCTAGCCGTAAATTTACTATTCATATTAATACCTCCTATATTTTTCTTTTGAATTTATGTTTACCCATCAAATATCTAAACATTTTTTATATAAAAATAACTGTTCCTATTTTTAATAAATCATACTTAATGCCTCATGAGCACATCCCCTTGCTTCACCTGATTGAATAATTATATCCATTACTACCTGTTCAATATCCATTTATCACCTCCTTGTATAATATTGCATTTAACATATTTTCCTCCTTTCCATATCGTTTACATTGAAACTATATTTTATAAATCCTTTGAACTTTACAATTTAATTATAGTATGGAACTAAACAAAAAATAATACAGTTACTATGCAATAGGAGCAATGATTCATTAATTATAAATCAAATCTTTGTTTTTATTGAATCATTGATTCATTAATTTATGCTGAAAATTTACTTCTTTTTATAAGATACATACTTGACGTGATTTCTAATTTCATGAACATTTTACATTTTCAACTCAAAAATTGAGTTAAAAAAAATATGCCATTTCAGCATACACTTATGAGATATGTCATATGTTCAAGATATGATCCTCAGTATTCCAATGATATAATTTCCTAAAGAATAAATAAGCTATATAATCTATAAGAATATACTTCTTTAGATTATATAGCTTATATTTTAAATCATTTAATTTTGACTTAATATTAACTCCAGCTTTTCAATTAAAATATCCATTTCTTCATCTGTTCCTATTGTTATCCTTAAAAAGTTATCTATTCTATCTTTATTAAAATACCTTACTAATACTCCATTATCTTTCAACCTTTCATAAAGAAGTTTTCCAGATACTTTATTATGACTTGCAAAAACAAAGTTTGCTTTAGATTCCAAAACATTAAATCCTAATTTTTCTAAAGACTTCATTGTTGTTTCTCTTGTATCAATAATTTTCTTAGTTATCTCTTCAAAATGTTCATTATCTTTCATTGCTTCAGTAGCACCCGCAAGAGCTACTCTATCTAAGGTATATGAATTTATACTATTTTTAATTCTGTTTAAGCCTTCAATCAAATCCTTATGTCCTAGTGCAAATCCAACTCGAAGTCCTGCGAGTGATCGAGATTTTGATAATGTTTGGATAACTAAAAGATTATCATAATCTTTTATAAATTTAACCATAGATTCTCCACCGAAATCAATATAAGCCTCATCAATAATAACCACACTATCTTTATTTGCTTCAACTAAATCTCTCAAAGATTCTATATCTACATATTTTCCTGTAGGCGCATTAGGATTAGGTATTATTACACCTCCATTTTGCTTTTTCAATTCTTCTAATGGTATATTAAAATTATCATCTAATTTAACTAATTCATAATCCAAATTTAAAAGCTGTGCATAAACTATATAAAAACTATAGCTTATATCCGGAAATAATATTTTCTTATCTTTAGAGAAAAAAGCCATAAATGCAAATGCTAAAACTTCATCTGAACCATTCCCAACAAATATTTCATTTGAATCTAAATTATAATATTTTGCTATTTCAAGTGTAAAATCACTACAAGTTGGATCTGGATAAAGCTTCAAATCATCATTAACTGCATTTTTCATAGCTTCCATAACTTTTTTTGATGGTGGATATGGATTTTCATTTGTATTTAACTTTATGTATTGCTTGTCCTTAGGCTGTTCCCCTGGCACGTAAGGCTCTATTTCTTTTACTTTATCATTCCAATATTTGCTCATTTTAATTGCCCCCTAGAAATTTTGCTTTTTAGTATATTATACCTCAAATTTATTGTATCTTCTATTGTTTATACCACTAAAATTCATTTGATCCTAATAATTTCAGAAATTTATATTCTTATTTAACATCCTTAATATTAATTAACAGTAAACCTTCCCGATATTTAAAATATTGTTCTTATCAAATATGTTTTTTATGTTTCTCATGTATTCTAAATTTTCATCTTTTGTAACTTTCTCAAAGTATTCTTTCTTTGTTAACCCTATTCCATGTTCTCCTGATGGAAGTCCATTAAATTCATTACTTTTTTTATAAAGTTCATTTAATAATTTATGAGTTCTTTGCTTCCACTCATTACTCTCCATAGAGTTTCTAATTGCACTTACATGGATGTTCCCATCACCAGCATGTCCAAAATAAATCACTTGGATGCCATGTTTTTTTCCACATTCATTTGTAAATTCCACAAACTGTGGTATTTTATCTATTGGCACTACAATATCTATTGGAACTTGTTCATTGTTTTGACAAATCGAACTAGCTAGCGCACCTCTTATTGTCCACGCATTTAATGCTTCTTCTTCATTTAATTCCCTAAAATCTAATGCACCATTATTTATAACCACTTCTCTAGTTTTATTTATATTAGCTGATATTTCATCTTCTTCACCATCAAAAGTAAGTAAGAGATAAGCATTCCCATTATTACAAGGAAGTTTTAAATCCACAAATTTTTCTGAGTTTTCTACAATGTTATTTTCCATAAATTCTATAGCTGTTGGATTTGAATTTGATTTAATTATTTTACTTATACAATTAACCCCGGTTTTTAAATTATCAAATGGAATCAATACACTAACTGATGCAGCAGGCTTTGGTATAACTTTTAGAGTAATTTTAGTTATAATTCCAAGGGTACCTTCTGAACCTACTATTAAATCTTTAAGATCTAATCCGGAACTATTTTTAATTGTTTTGCTTCCAACAGTAATAATTGTTCCATCTCCAGATACAATTTCAAGCTCTCTTACATAATCTCTAGTAACACCATACTTTACTGCCCTCATACCTCCAGCATTAGTACTAATATTTCCTCCAATAGTTGAAGCTTTTTCTCCTGGATCTGGAGGATAAAATAATTTTTTTGATTCAACATAATCTTGTAAATCCTTTAGTAGCACTCCTGGCTCAATAGTTATATTTAAATTTTCTTCATCTAATTCTAATATATTATTCATTTTAGATAAATCCAATATAATGCCTCTCTTCGTTGGAATACTTGCTCCTGTAAGACATGTTCCAGCTCCTCTTGGAGTAACTGGCATTAAATTTTCATTGGCAAACCTTATAATATTAACAACCTCATTAGTATTTTTCACAAAAACTAATGCATCTGCTTCTCCATATTCTAAGGCTAAACCATCAGTTAAATATTCTTTTTCTATATGTTCTCCTAAAATAACTCTATTTTCATCCTTAATTATGTTTTTCAATTGACTATATTCCATGTTTTTGCCCCCTATAAATTTATAAAAATAACTAGACATAAAATCATTAAATTCTACATCTAGTATATCAAAATTATCTTTTTCATTATATAAGTTTTCTATCTTCTAGAAAACCTTGTAGCAAGTATATCTCCAAAAATTTGAATAGATTGTACTAATATTAACAAAATAAGAACTGTTACTATCATAACTCCAGTTTCATATCTATAATATCCATACCTTATTGCTAAGTCTCCTATTCCGCCTCCACCAACAATTCCTGCCATAGCTGAAAATCCAATTAAGCTTACTAAATTAACTGTAATTCCTCTTATTAAACTTGGAAATGCTTCTACTATTAATACATCTGATAGAATAAGATATAAACTTGCTCCAGAGGATATAGCTGCTTCTATAACACCATTATCTACTTCACTAAAAGCACCTTCAGAAAGTCTTGCAAAAAAAGCAATAGCAGCAATTGTAATAGGTACTGTTGCAGCCTCTGGCCCAATATTAGATCCAACTATTATCTTAGTAAGTGGAAGTAATAAGACAAGCAGTATTATAAATGGAAGTGAACGAATTATATTAATAACAAATCCTGCAATAGAATTAATTAGCTTGTTTTTAAAAAATAACTTACTAGAGGTTAAATACAAAAGAAGACCTAATGCTCCTCCAATAATTAAAGATATAATCATTGCTGTTCCAATCATTTTTCCTGAATCTAAAACAGCTTGCCCAAGTTCACTTTTTAATATTTCAATTGTAGAATCCATTTATTAAATCACCTCCATATATTCATTAACAATTCTTTCAGTCTTAACTACATTATTATTTATGTAAGTTTTTGCCTTACTTATTTCTTCTTTTTCTCCAATTATATTTACAATTAATGTTCCAACTGGCTTTCCATCTATATAATCTATTTTCCCATGAATAATACTTATATCTACTTTGAAATTTTTAGCAGCTTCTGATATAACTGGTTTTAAACTATTATCTCCTTTATAATGAATCTTAATGATTTCCCCTTTGTTTATAGAATTTAAAACTTCTTTAGGTAATTGTAAATTAGAATTCTTGCTTATCAAAGATTTAGTAACTTCATGTTGTGGATCTGAAAATATTGAATATATATCCTTAACTTCAATAATTTCACCCTTGCTCATTACTGCAACTCTATTAAAAAATTTCTTTGCAACTTCCATTTCATGTGTAATAAATACAATTGTAATTCCTGTTTTATCTTTTATATCTTTTAAAAGATTTAAAATTTCTTCAGTATTTTCTAAATCTAATGCAGAAGTTGCTTCATCACAAAGCAAAATTTCCGGTTCGTTAGCAATAGCTCTTGCAATACCAACTCTTTGCTTTTGTCCACCACTTAAATTTGAAGGATATGCATCTTCTTTATCCTTTAAATTTACTAGACTTAAGAGTTCATTAATTCTATCTCTTCTTTTCTCCTTAGGATAATTATTCGCTTTAAGTACAAACTCAATATTTTCATATATTGTCTTTCCACTTATTAAATTGAAGTGTTGAAATATCATTCCTATTTTTAGCCTTGTCTTTCTAAGTTCGCCTCTGTTTAAACTAGTTATGTCTTTTCCATTTATAATAACTTGTCCAGATGATGGCTTTTGAAGTAAATTAATAACTCTAACTAATGTACTCTTTCCAGCTCCACTTAATCCTACAATTCCAAATACTTCACCCTTGTTAACTGTTAAATTTACGTCTTTTACAGCCTGTACAATATCACCTTTTAATTCAAATTCAACATTTATATTTTTTAATTCAATCACTATATTCACCACCTTTTGACAATTTTGTGTGAACTTATTCCAACCTATTGGTGGATATTAGTTCACACATCTTATTAATCAACCTTTATAAAATTATTATTTCCACCAATCTGGTTTTGTAAAGTCTTTAAATTGACCCTTCTCTATAGCATCCTTAAATTCTTTAGATTCTACTGCTTCTTTTATATCTTTTCCAAGTTCACTATCTAAATCTTCTGTTCTTACAGCTATGACATTTTTATAATTTTCTGTTAATGCTTCAACAGCTAATGCTTTAGAATAATCAAATTTAGAAGCAAATGCAAAGTTTCCTGGAATAGCTGCTGCATCAACACTATCTATACTTCTAGCAAGTTGAGCACCTTCAATTGGAGTAAATTTAATGTTTTTAGGATTTTCTGCAACATCTTTTTCAGTTGCTTTAGTTTCATCAACATTATCTTTTAATTTAATTACTCCATTCGCCTTTAATAATTTTAAAGCTCTTGCTAAATTTGAAGCATCATTTGGAATTGCTATTTTAGCACCATCTTTTAATTGATCTAATGATGTTAATTCTTTAGAGAATATTCCCATTCCAAGTGTTGGAACAACTTTTACTGCTGAAAGCTTTAAATTGTTATCTGCACTAAATTTCTTTAAATATTCGCTGTGTTGAAATAAATTGGCATCAATTTCTTTATTATCTAAAGCTTTATCTGGTTGGATATAATCACTAAATTCTTTAGTTGTTACTGTATAACCTTTAGTTTTTAGAGCTGGAGCTAAGACTTCCTTAACCATATCTCCATAAGGTCCTGGGCATACTCCAACTACAATATTCTTATTTGCTTTTTTATCTTCTGCTTTCTTTGCATCCGTATTACTTCCACAACCTACTAAACCTATTCCTATAGTTCCTAAAATTGCTAATGCTGTTACCTTTTTTAAAATATTCATTACGTTTCCCCCTAAATTTCATTGCTTATTTTTATATAATTATCAATTATTAATTTTATTTTAAAATTATTTATTGATTTTATTTACATTAATATTAGATTTTAATTTTTAAATTTTTATAGCACTTATTCATTTTTATTTTTTACTTTGATACTTAAATTACTTTTTATACTCTTTAAGTTTTTCAAGCCTTTTAAGTGCTTCTATTAAGGTTTCTTCTTTTTTAGCAAAATGGAATCTTATATAATTATTTACTTTTCCTCTAAAGAAACTTGAACCTGGAACTGCTGCTACCCCAATTTCTTTTGCAAGCCATTTGCAAAATTCATAGTCATCCTCATATCCAAATTCAGATATGTCAACCATGACATAATATGCACCTTGTGGTTCATAATACTTTAGTCCTATTTTATCTAAACCATTTAAGAATAAACTCTTCTTCTTTTCATATATATCATTTAATTTATCATAGTAATCTTGGCCAAATTCCAAACCTTTAATTGCAGCTTCTTGAAGTGGTGCTGCTGCTCCGACGGTTAAAAAATCATGAACCTTTTTACAATTATCTATTACATCTTTATTAGCTATTATATATCCAAGCCTCCACCCTGTAATAGAATAGGTTTTAGATAATGAACTACATGATATTGTCCTTTCAAACATATCTTCTAAGGATGCTAAATAAGTATGTTTATAAGGCTTAAATATTATATGTTCATAAACTTCGTCTGTAATTACAAAAGTATCATATTCTTTTGCAAGACTTCCTATATATAAAAGTTCTTCTTTTGTAAATACCTTCCCTGTTGGATTTGATGGATTGCAAAGAATTAGTGCCTTTGGATTTTGCTTGAATGCATTTCTTAATTCTTGTTTGTCAAAATTAAAAGCTGGTGGTTTTAACTCCACATATATTGGTTCTGAACCTGATAAAATCGCATCGGCTGTGTAGTTTTCATAGAACGGTGAAAATACTATAACCTTATCTCCTGGATTACAAACGCTCATCATTGCGCACATCATTGCTTCAGTACTTCCGCAGGTTACAAGAACATTCTCATCTGGATTTATATCTATACCCATAAATTTTTCTTGTTTTAAAGCTAATTTTTCTCTAAAGTTTTGAGCTCCCCATGTAATTGAATACTGATGTGGTCCTTTATTCGAAACATCTTTTAGTGCTTCAAGTATTTCCTTTGGTGGATCAAAATCTGGAAACCCTTGTGAAAGATTTATTGCCCCATATTGGTTAGCTATTCTTGTCATTTTTCTGATTATTGATTCAGAAAACCAGTCTAACCTGTTACTTAACTTTGGCATGTTTGTTACCCCCTAATTTTATAATCTAATTACTTCTCTATATCTTTTTATTTACTATTCATTTTAATAATTCCTATCTAATTACCATGATTTAAGATTGCAAAATAAATTACTCTATTTTTTATAATTAAGATCTATTTTTTATAATATAAAAGTGCTAGAGAATAAACTCTAGCACTTAAAATGCTCCCGAAAATTTACTCTCTTATCTATCAGCAAAAGCTGCAGGAATTAGCACCACAAATTATTAATAAATAAATTAATAATCTAGTTGCTGGGCTTCACAGGGCCTATCCCTCCACCACTCTTGATAAGTTCTTATTTCTTTATTTAATTCTTTTCCTTATTTCCTATGGGTTTAGTATATATTCATTTTATAATACTGTCAATACTTTCTATATATTTAATAAAATTATATAAATAATCTTTGCTTAATAATAAATTGCTATACTGAATTAATTCAGTATAGCAATTTATCTCTCACCATTTTATGTATGTGATGTTTTAGGAAATAATATTCCATCTTCTAAATTTCCTTTTCCTTCTTTAACAAATAAAGTATCTCCTGTATTTTCCTCTAATTCAAAATTTATTTTATACTTTTTACTCTTTGGTATAAAATTAAATTGTATTGACTTGTCCTCTTTCCTAATAACTTTTGAAATAATATTATCCAAATCAAAATCATCTGAACTTAAAATATCAAAAAGATTAACAACATTATTTTCTCTTCTAAAAATTATAATGGTATCTTCTTCCTTTATATAATATAAATCATCTCTAAACTCATAATTACAATATAAGTTAAGTATGCTACTATAATTAATAATTCCAAGTTCTTGTGATATTGGAACTCTATTTTTAGCTAATCTTTTAATAATATTTTTATGTTCTTCATTTTCTAAATCTAATTTAATAACTTTGCAATTGTTTAATTCTAACCCAGTTATTTCCTTAGCATCTAGTTCATATTTGCCTTCTATTACTTTCTTAAATCCAAACTTAGGATAAAAATCTAGTACACTATCATTTGCAAACAAATAAATTAAATCATAATTTTCATATTCTTTTAATATTGTATCCATAAGCTTTCTAATGAGTCCCTTATTTCTATAATGTTCATCTGTCATAACTGTTCCAAGTTGAATTGCTTTTTTAAGTTCTCCATTATGAATTATATTAAACTTATTTGCAGACACATTTGCTACAACTTTTTCTTCATGAAGAAAAGAGTAATTTATATAATTATCACCTAAATATCCTTCCCTATACCATTGATCAAAATTAATACTAAAAGTTTTCTTACCTAATTCATTAAAACTCTTTCTGTATTTATCATTCTTTAAATAATTTTTTATAAATTTAAATTGTTCCATAATTAGTTTTTAGTGAGAGTGTGTATTATAAATACCCCTACTAAAATTCACTTCCTTTTGTTTTATATTTTTTAGTGTATAACTTTGTAATAATTCATCATAAAATAATATTATGCTAATTATCTCATATTAATTTTTCATATAGTTTAAACCAATTCAACCCGTAATTTCCAAGACCTAAATCAACTGTATCAATATATTTAAACCCACACTTTTCATACAGCCTGATGGCAGGTATATTTTTTTCATAAACATCCAATCTAATTGACTTGACGTGTGACTTAATACTATATTCAATAGAAAAGTCCATTAATGCTTTGCCTACACCACATTTTAAAAATTCTGGATGAACTACAAATGTATGTACAACAAAAACATCTGTATAGTCCGACTCAAATCCCCATTTAGTATTATAGTATGCAGTTTCAGGTTCATTACTTAAAATAATGGAACCAACGATTTTCCCATTATGTTTTGCTACATAGAGATTATCATGTTTAACTCCATCAATTGCATTTTGCCGAACAGGATATATACCCTTTCTCCATCCAGGATAGTTTACTTTCTCTTTCAAATGATCATTTAAATCGTTATAAAGCTTTTCTAATTCATCAATATCATTTGTGTTTCCTATTTCAATAATAAAATTCATAGTGTATCCTTTCTCATCAACATAAAATATAAATAATTTCCGTCATACTTTACTATTGTATTTTAGCTAATTTACTTTAATTTCTCTAATTGTTCTCTTAATCTTTTATTTTCATTCAGAATTTTCCCCAATATCACTGAACTATTTCACAAATTTTCTTTGCAGTCTCATGTGGAGTAATGTTACTTACATCAATCTTAACAGTATCCATTTTTTCATAAAATGAAATTCTCTCTATACTCCTACTAATAACATCAGTTTTTCTAATACCATTTTTAACATCAACATCTAATCTATTTTTAAGAGATTCTTCACTGCAGACTAATGATACCTTATGAAGCTCAAAATCAAATTCCTTTAATTTATCTAATATTTGTTTAAATATAGCCTCATCATGCATTACCCAACAGAAAATAATATATTTGTACCCTGAATTGTTTAAGTAAGATTTCAATAAATATGAAATATTGTTTATTACCATTTCTTTATTTTCATCTGATACCACAAAAGGATTCATATTCCAACACCAATCTCCATCTAAATAAACACTGTTATTTAACATTTTAAATAATATATTACATACTGTGCTTTTTCCTACTCCCATTGTTCCATTAATCATAATTAACTTTTTCATTTTAATTTCCTTCCGCTCACTAATTTTATTCTTTTAATAACTATATAAGTTATTATTGAAATTTTACATTATCAATTGGAATATATATACGATACCTTCTCCATATAAATTATTATATATTACGAATCAATATTTATTAAATTATAACGATTTCTTCTACCTTATTTTTTATCTAAATAAACTGTATTAATAGCAAAGATAAAAACGTCCATTACTCACAAATGATGCGCTTTTATCTCAAATTAAATTATTCTGTGCCTCTATGCTTAAAACTAGAATATACAATAACTTCAATTGATTTTTTAAATTTCGTATAACGCTTCCTAATTATATGAATAATTAAAATTTAAAATTAATACTCTTAATACTTTGGTTAGATACAATATTGGAAATTATTCCACTTTACTTATTTTATTTTCTCTCCAAATTCCTCTAAACTCTCCGCCCTTGCCGCAATTTTAGTCCAAAACTTTAATACATCAATATTATCTTGTTCATTTATAAAATCAATTAAATTCTGTGGCACATTTCCCAGTTCGCTTAAATTATCTATTATAGTTTCTTTTAATACTTCTGTTCGTCCTTCTCTTCTTGCACCGTTAAATCGACTCTGCTCATCCATAATTGCTTTTTCTCTCATTTCTGCAAGCATTACAGCTTCCTTATCTCCACTTATTTTGTAGAGTACGTCCATAGCTTCTTTAATTTCTCCATCAGTTTTCATAAATTCCTCAGTCTCCTTTCCAGTTGGATTTGATAAAAATGTTAACCATTTGTATAATTTTTCATTATATTCTTCATTTAGATTAATGGATTTATGTTTTTCTCCAAACAGCTTAAATTTAGGTAACTCAATAAAAATTAACTCCAGCAAATCCGTTAGTGGCTTTTTAGTCTCCTTTTCAAATAAACCATAACATTTAATAAAGCTTTCACCGTCTAAGTAATTAAAATTAAGGATATTAATAGTTACAGTTCTATTTAAACAAGAATAATCTTGACCTTTTCTAAGCTGACCTAACAACATTTTTGACATATAAAATATTGTCCTTTTAATCATATTATACTGATTTATTAATTGTATTTCTACATTTACATGCATATCTTTTTCAGTTGTTACATGTAAATCTAATATACTTAACTTTTCGCTTGCAATCAATGATACATCAAGGTGCTTTTCTTCAAACTCCACCTCTTTAATTGAATTAATTCCTTTCAAATTTAATATAGAATTGAGAAAACTGATTAATATTTTTTTATTTATTTTCATTCCAAATAACTTTTGAAAAACAACATCGTTTTTAGGATCTAATAATTTAGTCATAGTTTCTACCTCCATTTATCATCTCCTCCATAGTATTGGCTTATTTCCTCCTTCTTATGCAAACATACATTCTATAATACAATGATAAAAAAACACAAAATATTTCAAAATCAAAATGCTTTGTGTCTTTTACATATCAAATGAAGGGATTGTTTACTGTAAACTCCCCATTAAATATACATCTTTGGTAGTTTATAAGCTTGTAATTATATGAATAATGGGACGTTGATATATGTTATCTATATTAAAGAAGCTCTTTAATCATTTCTCTCTGATACTTTCATAATTTATAAATCCCATCTCTAGATTTCGTAAAAAGGCTTAGTTTTTATTCTTTTTAACACTATAATTAATTAAAATGATTTTGTTTATGTAAATTCCTATTTTCTTATTAAATGTGCAAATTTACACATTATTTTACTCCCAAAAGCTACGCTCTTTTTTATTACATTACTTTTAAGATTATTAGTACTAAATGAAATTATTATCTTTTTTTCAACCTCTATTTCTTTTGTCTTAATATCTATTAAGTAATTTATAAATTCTAATTTTTTTCTATTAATATATTCTTGGTTAATATTAAATTCATCATATCCTTTAATAAAAAATATTATTACAATAGAAAATCCTAACAAACCTAAAGAAGCATAAAACATAAATCCATAAAATTGTTGTATCGGTGTTGTTTTAGCATTAAATACTTCAAAATCTTTGTTTATATTACCTATCTTTATTATATCTTGCTTTGAACTAGATAATTTACTTGAATATTTTTCAAATTTGGGATTGCTATCTATTTTTCTTACCATTTCTTGAAAACTTTTGTTATATTCACGATATGCTTCTTCATTTGAACATATATCCATAGCTCTTATATTTGAATTTCGAGTGAAATCAGATAATAGTTTATTTAATTCTAAATAGTCTCTATCTGTTTCTAAATCATTATCCTCAACAATTGAAGAATTTACATTACTGATATTTTTATTAACACTTCTAAAAAGTTCAATTCTCTGGCTTAAATAATTACTATAGCCAAGTATTCCAGCTGAATCGCTTAAAATATAATATCCTATTGATATTATTAACACTAAAATTGTCAAACCTATTGATATAACTTGAAAAATGTATTCCGAAAAAGGTTTCTTACTACATAGGTTTACTTCAACCTCTATTTTCTCATTTTTAAGTTCTATTATTTCACTATTTTGTAATTGTATTTTATATTGCTCAAATTCTTCAAGATTTCTTTTAAATAATTTTCTTCTTTCTTTTTCACTAAAGTATTTTTTTAGTGTACATATTTGGGGCAAACTCATAATACACTCAACTTTCTTAATCTTTTTATTTACTATATTGTGTTTGTTATCTTAGGCATACTTTCTAGATATTATAATACTTTGACTTATATATACCTTTCTTGTGCTCTTCTTTTATCTATTCATTACTGTTTTTATAAGTTTTTTAATAAATATTTTACTGGTTTTGATTTTGCTTTTATAAATTCAGAGTTCTTGTAATCCCATAAGTTAATATATTGCCTTTAGTATTTTTTAGAAAACGTATTAATTTAATTTGTAACATCCTATTTATAGATACAACATATCCAAATTTAATGATACTTTCTCCCTCTAATTATTAGCCTAATGAGTATATGAATAATGGGAAGTTTTGTTCTCTATAATAAATAAATAATGTTGCAGCACCTACGCCTACATCCGTAAATAGTATGACGCAGTATTAAAATACCGCAAATTCATTCTGTTAATGCGATATTCTAATTAATTATGCTTCATATTTATTTATAAAATTTTAATTAGTTTTTTAACCATTTAGACCATGTAATCTTAAAGTTATCATCGTTTTGAGATGCATATTTATAGAATTTTTTTATAAATTCAGTTCTTTCTTTCGCATTTGTAGATATATTAACTTTAGCATCTAACAAGTCTTGTCCACCAATTAAAACTTGTCTGGTCATTATATCATCGAGGTTAACTCTTTTAGCATTTTTCATAATATCATACATTACCATAAAGGTAGTTGTTCTACCCAGTCCCTCTTCGCAATGAAAATGTACCCATGTATTTTGAGGTAAAGATTGAACAAATTGTACAAAATAATCAACCGTATCATTACTTGGTTTTTCTTTATCTGTGACTGGTATACGTATATAAGACATTCCCTTATTCTCAACTAATTCATTTTCATTTTGTACCTTTGTAGGTATTAATTTTTGATTTTGAATTGATATTTCTTTGTTATTTTCAATACTACTCAACTTATTATTTTCATTATCTAATATTTGTTCTTTAGTTAATCCTTTGTTGGATGTATTCTTCTTATTTACCCAACTTATCGGTGTGCCATTTATAAATCCATGATCCTCTTGCTTTAAATCTACAATAATTATAGAATTACTATCTATTTCCTTCTTCATTAGATTTAGACTGTTTTCTGAAAACTGTCCACTTCCAGAAATGTTTAAATCAGATAGTCCAATTAAATCTTGCACCACGTCATCTTTTATATAACTATTACACATACGAAAGTTTTTTGGCAATTGTTCTATATTACTTGAATCAATAATAGGACTAATACTAGTAGTATCTAATTTTCCTATAGAAAAATATATAAGAAATATACTAATAATCACTATAAAAGTAACCATACCCATTTTTTTCTTTCTCTGCATGATATATTCTCTCCCCACTATCATTTCTATAATAATACATTATATAGAAATATTAATTTCACATTTTCTTATATGATGTTTATTATGTTATTCCTATGATTTAATTTTGTAAATATATTCTCATTATAGAATATTTAAAAAATATTTCATTGTTCAATTTTCAAAGATTAATTACTACATCAAATTAAAAATATTCTCTAGGTTATATGAATAATAGGTAGCTTGATTTAAAATTCCAATAAAACAATATAATATTTTAAGATTATAAATCTAATATATCACGAGTTAATTTTACTAATGGTTTCTTTAAATCCTGGTTTTTATCTTCAGTATCAATTCCATATAAAATACGGTTTTTTTCATTTTCAGAAAGCTCTTCTGGTGTCTTTTCTTCTAAATGAGATAATATAGCCTTAACACTTATATTTCTATTTTCACCTAGCGGAAATTCATTATTAAATAGAGTATTCATTACAGATTCATATACTGGGTTATCATAAATTGCCTTTGTTCTAATAATTTGAGCTGCATATTCTTTATGTGATTGGTATACATTTTCTAACTGAAACATTTCAATTGAGCCCTCAATATGCTTTTCCTTTATTTTATCGCTTATATTAGACCTATTAATATTAATCCTATATTTTTCAGATTTCAAAGTGTCATCTCTTCCATATAGTAAATCAAAGAGTGCTTTTCCTTCATTTTCTTCATCTACAGGTATCACTTCAAATTTCACTTCATCTCCAAAACATTCTGCATATGGGTATAGAATTTCAATTGGCCTGTCAATCTTCATTCGGGAATTGCATATCTGACAAGCTGGCACAAAATTATATAACGATAAAGAAAATAATTGAAACTTAGCTTTGGGATAAAAATGATCCAAATCAGCTGTAGCCAATGTCTCAATCTTATTTTTTCCCTTTTCACTAGGCTCATATGATGTAATATACTGTCTATTGCAATACGGACAAACTGATACATCTAATGCATTCAGAATTATATGTCTCTGCTTGTCATCTAACATCTCATAGCTAATGAAAAATTTTAGCATTCTATTAAATTTTTCAATATCACCTAACTTATTAACATTACCAAAACAATTTGTATAAAATTTCTCTTTTTCCTGTAGTTCAATACATATTTTCTTTTTTATATCTATAATACTCTTATTAATAAAAAATTTTTTATCCCATTTTGTTAAGCATTCGTATTCTATACTTAATGTTTCAGGGATAATTTTAAATTTTTTATGATTAGAATTAAACGCCTTAATCTTTGCATTATAAATATCTTCAATAATCTCTATACATTTTTGCTGATTAACTTTTTTCTTTTTAGTAGAATTTATAATATTATTTTTCATTTTTCCCAAATCATAAAACACAAATTTAGTAATTGCATAGTAACTTATAATTTTAAGCCAGTAATCACCAAAATCCTCACTAGGGGGTTTTTCAGACAACTCAACTAAATTTCCGATAAAATCTCCTAATAGTAAAATACTAATTAAATTTCTATCCATATATCCATTTTCTTTTTTGAAAAAAGGAATAATATTATCTATGATATATTTTTCATTCTCTAGATATTCCTTTTGAAAATCCTTAGAAGCTCTACTACTTGGCTTACCTTGATTATTATATTTAGTTTCTATCTTATTGACCATAATTGGCTGATACCATGATTTTAAATGTTTCATTTCTTTCTTACCATCTATATTTAAATTAACCTCATTGTCAAAGCATTTTTTATTTATTAAAATCATAATTTTTCTCCATTGTAACTTCTACTTTTTAATTCTGATACTTCTTGTTTTAACTCTTTTATTTCTTTTATTAAATTTTCTATTAAATTTGGTGAATTAATATCAAGTGAATCCTTTCTCTCCTTCTGAAGTATGTCATATAGGCGAGCTCGTACTAATTTATCTGATACCATATTAATAAAATCAGATATAGCAGCTATTTCTTTATTTCGATTTTTATCTAGAAAACTTTTCAACGCCTTAATTCTCGTAATAATTTCATGAATTTTTTGTTGCGCAAATTCTCCTACAGGTGCATCCATAAAAAAACCATCATTTAAAAGCTCATAAATATTGGCTGCAAAACTATATTTAGGTTTTTCTATAGTTCGATAAGTACTTTTATTTTCATCTGTGTTCTTTTTAATGCATGTAACATAATCTGAAGGCATATCAGAAACCATAAATGGAGAATGAGTCGTAATAATAAGTTGGCATTTTTTATCAGTTCCACTAAGTAAATCATTTATAAATTTTGTTACATAATATATTGATTTTCTTGACCATTCAGGGTGAAATGCTAAATCAGGTTCATCTAAAAGCAACAAATAATTTGAAGCTTGAACATACAGTTCAACTTCAAAGTCATCTTCCTCATCTTTAATTACATTCAATGATAAAATATCATATATCTTAGAAAATAAATATATGAGCTCCTTTTCTCCTGAACTCATATTACAAAAGTCAACCCATAGTAATTTCACTAACTTTGTATCATCACTATTTGAATAACTCTCAATTTTCTGTGTAAAATCAATAATCTCAATTAACTTCTCATCTATTTCTTTATTCAACTTTTTATTTAACAAAATTGTACATTCAATACCTACTGTAGATCCAATTCTTATTTTAGTCCATCCTTTTTTTACTGATAAAAATAATTTTTCTATAAAATCAAACTCTATATAATCTCTTACTATTTTAATTATATTACTTTCATCTTTTGATTTCTTAATAATATGATTCAACGCTCTTTTTAGATAACGATTAAATTCTGATAACGAATTAACATTGCATTCAAAATCCAAAACCCTAGTATTTTTTACATTGGTAATAGTATACATTATCCAAAATACATATATAATCATTTTTATTAAATTTAGTCGTTCTGTTGAAAACATCTCCTTATAGAAACATTCTACTAATAATGAATCTACATATTGCCTATATTTAATATACTCTTCATCTATTTCACCATAACCATACTGTTCTTTAGTTCTAATGTTTAACTTAAATTCTTTACTTTTGCTTATCATACAAGTAGCTGTCTCTAATATATTTTTTAAATATATATTCAATTTTTCATTTTTCAAGTACTTAACCATAAAATTAGTATCAACCCTAATATTAAAGTTATAAGCTAATTTTTCAGCTGGAAAATCCTTCTGAAGTATATCTAATTCTTGCTTAACAAACTTGTACACTGATGAGGCTTTAATCTTCTGAAACTCTCTATCTAATGCATTAGGAATGTACTCAGCTATCATGGATGAGTCATATATTTCTTTTGGTTCAATAATATTTTCTATATTCCACCCCTCTAATATTTCTATACTAAACGGATAATCCACATTTGCATCAAAAAACCAATTTAAGTTTTGATCTACTACTTCCTTATAAATAGCAAACCATTTCGTATAAGTATAATCACGCCCCCCTAAACACTTCATTATCGTAGTTTTACCTGCGCCATTTTCTCCTACAAGTAAATCAACCCTACTTACATGTTTTTCTTTCCCCCAAAATTCTTCAGTAATATTATCCGTTTTTTTTCGGCTAATCAGAACTTTACACCTAAGGTTTTCTTTATCTAATTTTTTAATACTAAATTCAAATTGATTACTAAACGTTAACTCAGTATTATTTAATCCCGTATCTGATTCAAGTAAACAAAAATATACTAATTGAATTTCTTGCATATAACTTACTCCTATGTACATAATAAATTTTTTATCATAATTGCTCTAACTGCCCATTATAGACATAATAATACATTGCATTATCATAATATAATTGTACTACAACTTTTACCAAATAACATTATTTTTCCCATAAGTCCACCTAAATATTTACACATACTTTTAAAATTATATTCCATTATGCAAAAAAGCATAGAACAACCTATGCTTCAATTAATTCTATATTAACTCCCTTAAATCTTCCTACATACCTTTTTACAAAATCCTTCATGGCCTTGAATATATTTATCTTCAATAAATATTAGCTCAATCATCTTTATATTGGTCGATTATAAATTCATTTTAAGTGAATTACAAATATCTATCTCACAAGCTTTCCTTGCCTTATTTCATCACAAAAGTAGACCTCAGAATAAAACCAAATCACTTCAACCCTTGATGTTTCCTATAAATATTTACATATTTATATATTTTCCTATTTAAATATTTTTCTTTAAACATATATATCTTTAAAAATATGTTTCTATAAACAAAGTTTCCTAGGAATATTTAAAACTATTTTCCTAGAAAAATAGTTTCATTTAAACATATAAAAATACTTTCCTATATAAATTTTCCCAAATAAAACTAAAATGGTCTAACAGTAATAAAATGCTGCCAAGACCATTCAAGTATATTATTTTTTTTCATCCATAAATTTTCTAACCACTTCATAAGATGGCATAGCCTCCTGTGCTCCTAATGCAGTCGTTGAAATACCACCTACCGCATTGGCAAATTTAACACATTCCTCTAAAATTTTTCCTTGTGCTAAAGCAAAAGCAAAGCCTGCATTAAAAGAATCTCCTGCTGCTGTCGTATCTACGGCATTAACCTTAAATCCAGACACATGAGCATATTCATTTCTCTTAATAATTGCAGCACCTCTTCTTCCCTGCTTGCTTATTATAACCTTTACACCTTTATCAAATAATATATTGGCAGCTTCTCTTAAATCATCTTCATTGTCTATCTTTTTCTCAGCTAATGTTTCTAACTCTGTTTCATTTGGTGTTATAAAATCTATATATTTAAAAATATCATCTGGAAGCTTTGATGCTGGTGCTGGATCAAGAATAATTATTTTCCCTAAATCCTTTAATTTTTTCATAGTATAAACTACTGTCTCCATTGGAATTTCTAATTGAAATAAAAATATATCTGCTTTTACGATTACATCCCATTTACTTTCAATATAATTTACATCAACTTTACCATTAGCACCTGAAACTACTACTATATTATTTTCACCTTTATTGTTTACTTTTATTATTGCTACTCCAGAGGATATTTCCTTCTCAATATCCACACCGTCTTGCCTTACATTGTTATTTTTTAAAACCTCTAAATACTTTGCTCCATATATATCATCTCCAACTTTTCCAACCATTAGCACATCTGCACCTAATTTTCCTAAAGCAACTGCTTGATTTGCCCCTTTTCCACCTGGAAAAGTTTTAAAACTATCACCAAAAATAGTTTCACCTGGCTTGGGGAAATCCCCTACAGTTGTTACTAAATCCATATTTAAGCTTCCAATAACACACAACTCTTTCATATATACCCACACCTTTTAAATAATATTAAACCTTTATGATTTATTCCATTATATCACTCCAGTTTAACATTTATAGATATTCAAAAAAGTTTTCACATATCTCTTATCCCGCATTCTACAAGCAAATTCTAAAATTCTAAAGTTCTTAAGTTCTTAAATTCTTAAATTCTTAAATTCTTAAATTCTTAAATTCTTAAATTCTTTAGAATTTTAGAATCCTTAATTGTAAATCACAATAAATTTTTTTCAATAAAATTAAAGTTGTCCTGACAGTACTATAATACTATCAGGACAATTTAACTTTATCCAATTTCTTTTATATTTTCATTTTCTTTGATATATATATCCTTACCTTTAAACACAATACCAATCTCTTTTATATTTTTTATGCCTCTATTATCCAAAGTTATAGAATATTTTTTATCTTTAATTTGTTTTAATGCTTCTTCTGCTGTCTCCTCTAAAGTCTCATCATCATCAGTATCAAGTTTCTTAAATTCTATAACAATACCTAATTTAGAAATATCCCTAGGTATTATCATTACATCATATCTACCATAACCACTCTCTCTATTGGATAATACTTCATGAGTATCATTTAAAGAAATTAACATACCAAGGACAAATGCATGATAGACTTTTTCTCCTTCATAGCCACCAACATCAAAGTAACTTATGCTTTTTATAACAAATTGCTTTAATAGCTTGCCAAATATTTTGATATCACCAGTTACTAGGCTATTTATCATAAGTTCATAATTTTCTTTAGTTATTGTATCTTCAAACCATTTTTCAATTAAATCATAGTAAAGTGTTGTTACTTCTAAGTTAGGAATGGACAAAGTATAATAATCTTTTAACCCTTTTCTTTCCTTAAAGTTAACTTTTAAATAACCTGTAAATAATAAAAAGCTCCATAAGTTATCCGTAGATTTTTCTATATCTCCCATAACTATATTCTCATCTATTATTTTTTCTATATTATTCCCACTAACTAAATCTTCAAGGTTTTTCTTAACCTCTTTAGATCCTTTTGATAAAAGAATTCCAACTAGATCATTTGAACTGCTATTTACCCAATATGGCTTTAACCCTTGTTTAGGATTTGATAAATAATTTAATATTGACCAAGGATTATAAATTGTTGTATTTTCAAAATTGTAACCATTATACCATTCCTTTATACTATCAAGTTTTTCTTCTATGCTATATTCATGAACTAGGTTTTCAATTTCATTTTCTGTAAATCCAAATTTATCACTGAAATTATTACCTTTTTATCAAAATAACTATGAACGTATTGTGATAACTTCTTCAAAGCGTTAGCTAAATCAATTATATCTGCTTTTTTATTTATTATTGAATTATAATATTCTTTATCTATATTATCTATCTTATCTGTATTTAAGCAATATTTATGATCCTGATATAATTTACTTAATATATTTCTAAGTCCCGCCTTAAGATATTCAAAAGAACTATGTTTTTCATCCTTAAAGGTTAAATATATAACTGGATACTTACCTTGAAGCTCCATAATCTCCTTATGATTTTCTATATTAAGGCCTTTAAAAAGATACCCATTATCATTACTACTGTTCTCAAAAAAATATTTAATCATACTCAAGTTAAGAGTTTTACCAAATCTTCTTGGTCTTGGCACTAAGATAGTTTGCCCATCGATGTCCCAAAACTCTTTTATTAATTCAGATTTATCAACAAATAAATAATCTTCCTCTATCACTGTTTTAAAATCACTTATTCCAAGTGGTATTTTTTTCAATTGCCTCACCTACCTTTTATATTTATTATAATTATAACCAACTAACTCATATTAAACAATGTATCAATTATCTAATTTTCAAGTGATTAAAATGTAACACAAAAGGTTATTATAACTGCTTTTAACTATAAACCTTATTCTATTATATCACTATAGTTCAAAGTTTATATATATTGAAATAAAGTTCACACATATCTCTCAACCCGTATTTTACAATTAAATTCTAAAATTACAATAATTTATTCCAAATAAAATTAAAATGATCCTGAAAGTACTACAATACTTCCAAGACCATTCAACTTTATACAATCTATTTTTCATTATCATTTTCTTTGATATATATATCCTTACCTTTAAATACAATACCAATCTCTTTTATATTTTTTATGCCTCTATTTTCCAAAGTTATAGAATATTTTTTATCTTTAATTTGTTTTAATGCTTCTTCTGCTGTCTCCTCTAAAGTCTCATCATCATCCGCATCAAGTTTCTTAAATTCTATAACAATACCTAATTTAGAAATATCCCTAGGTATTATCATTACATCGTACCTGCCATACCCACTTTCCCTATTAGATAATACTTCATGAGTATCATTTAAAGAAATTAACATACCAAGGACAAATGCATGATAGACTTTTTCTCCTTCATATCCTCCAACATCAAAATAGCTTATACTTTTTATAACAAATTGCTTTAATAGCTTGCCAAATATTTTAATATCACCATTTATAAGACTATTTATCATAATATCATAATTATTTCTTGTAATTGTATCTAAAAACCAATTTTCTATTATGTTTTTATAAAGACTTCTAACTTCTCTATTAGGAATACTTAAGTTATAGAATATATCTTCGTCTTTTCTATAAGCTTCCTTTGCCTTCAGATAACCTGTAAATAGTAAGAAGCTCCATAAATTATTACTTGATTTTTCTATGTCTCCCATAACTATGTTTTCATCAATAATTTTGGTTATACTATTTCCAGAAATTAATTCTTCTAAATCACTTTTAACATCTGCTGTGCTTTTAGATAATACAACTTTTACTAAATCGTTTGAACTAGAATTAACCCAATACGGCTTTAATCCCTCTTTAGGATTTGATATATAATTTAATATGGACCACGGATTATATATGGTTGTATCTCCAAAAAAATATCCATTATACCATTCTTTAATATTTATTAAATTTTCCTTAATATCATACTGCAAAGCTAACTTTTCTATTTCACTTTCCGTAAACCCAAACTTATCATTAAACTTATGACTTAAAATACCTTCTACCTTAAGGTTGTTTAGTCCTGAGAAAATTGATTCTCTAGCAACTCTAAGTATCCCTGTAATCATTCCCTTTTGCAAAGAAGAATTATCCTTAAAAGCTCCACTAAGGAAATTTCTCATAAATTCTATAGCTTCATTATAATAGTTACTTACATATGCAGCTTGTATTGGCACATCATATTCATCCACTAAAATCATTACCTTTTTATCAAAATAACTATGAACGTATTGTGATAACTTCTTTAAAGCGTTAGATAAATCAATTATATCTGCTTTTTTATTTATTATTGAATTATAATATTCTTTATCTATGTTATCTATCTTATCTGTATTTAAGCAATATTTATGATCCTGATATAATTTACTTAATATATTTCTAAGTCCCGCCTTAAGATATTCAAAAGAACTATGCTTTTCATCCTTAAAGGTTAAATATATAACTGGATACTTACCTTGAAGCTCCATAATCTCCTTATGATTTTCTATATTAAGGCCTTTAAAAAGATACCCATTATCATTACTACTGTTCTCAAAAAAGTATTTAATCATACTCAAGTTAAGAGTTTTACCAAATCTTCTTGGTCTTGGCACTAAGATAGTTTGCCCATCGATGTCCCAAAACTCTTTTATTAATTCAGATTTATCAACAAATAAATAATCTTCCTCTATCACTGTTTTAAAATCACTTATTCCAAGTGGTATTCTTTTCAATTGCCTCACCTACCTTTTATATTTATTATAATTATACCCAATCTATCTAAGTTAAACAACATGCAGGTAATATATAAACACGGAAAAAGCACCTCCAACTGAACCAAAAAATTGCAACCAACCATCATATGTGATATAAGCTAATTTTCCTTGGCATTGTAACCATATAGGAATCGGGACTGGTATAATTATAATTGTCAATATAATTAATAGAATAACTGCACTCTCTCAAATATTTTATTCTGATTCTACTGGTCTATAAGCATATTAATTTTCACTAAATACAAGGAGAGATTTTTCAATCCCTCCCTTTTGTTCTACTTGTCTACTTTGTTAAGTAAATTGTTATACTCATTCAAAGCTTCATCAAGTTCTTGACTTGCGGTAACGACTTCTGGATCTATTAAACTTGGTTTTTCATTAATTAAATCCTGTAATGATTGTCTCATTTCGCAAATCTTTTTGTTTATGTTTTTAGCATTTCCCATAATATCCCTCCTTTCGCTATTCCATTATAGCGAATAAAGGCAATGTTGTATTTAAGTGTAACATAATGTAATTTATTACATATAAAAAGACACCTATATTTCTATAAATGTCTTTTGAGTCGGATCCGTAATTAAATTAGGATATTTTGATTGAATGAATGGATCAAGTTCTTTTTCTAAATTGTTTTCTTTCCAAGTCTTTAATGCCTTATCATTATATTTATCACCTTTCTTATAAGCTTCTACTGCTTCCTTTAATGTCATTTTATTAGGACCTACCAAATCATTTTCACTCTCTTTAGGTCCATTATTTTGATAGTTTAGTTTTATCTATACAACAAAAGAGGATATATTAAAATGCTTTAGACTTCATCTTAATATATCCTCAAATTAATTTTCATAAACTATCTTCTTTGCTCCTATCATTTCTTTCGTTTCTTTAATTATTTTTGAACTATATAATCTATATATCCTTGTTTTATTTTTTCACCTTCATATAGTCTTTCTAAAATTCTATTTTCTTTAAATAATATTTTCATATCTTTAAAGTGCGCTTCGGCTTCTTCAATATCATAATAAGTATGAATAACTTTCCCGTCACCTTCGCACTGTAAGAATTCTCCTTCTCCCACTTTCTCACCTTGTCCATAATCACAATCATTTATCGAAAGGAAATTTATAAAACAAATTCCACCTGGCTTTAAGACTCTTTTTATTTCATCTACTGCTTTTGCAATGTCCTCTTTTTTCATATGAAAAATAGTATTATAGGAATAAATATAACTGATTGATTCATCTCCAAAAGGAAGTTTTCTAATATCTCCTTTAGAAATATTAAGTTCAACATTATGTTCTTTAGAAAAAGTTTCAGCCATTTCAATTTGTGAATCGCTTATTTCAATTCCATATGTCTTATACCCATAATCTAAAAAAAGGGCAAGTGGTGGACAGTCGCCCCCTGCTCCGCAATCTAAAACACTTTTTTCTAAATTAATCCCATTACAATAGTTTAAAAATTTATATAACTGTGTTTGCCTAAATATAAAATTCATAAAATCCTCCATTACTTATTTAAATATTTTTCAGATTACTACTAACCTTATATAATAATATAACAGTAATACACAAATTAACAGACTGCAATAAAGATTACTTTTATGTTATAATTTACATATAACTTAGATTATAAATAGCTAATATTAATTTTTTCTACTTTAATTGGCACATCTTCAGCTTCCATACCAACAAAAGAGGATATATTAAAATGTTTTATACTTCATCTTAATATATCCTAATTTAATTTTCATAAACTATTTTTTTTTGCTCCAGATCTTATACCCAATTACTACTTAGAGTATAGACGATTAATCGCACTAATCATTGATTTAATTGATGCTCTTGTAATATTACTATCAACACCAACACCAAAAGTCTTATTTCCAGTATCATTTCTTTCCATATATACATACGCTGCTGCTTTTGCTTCAGAACCTGTACTTAAAGCATGTTCTGTATAGTCAATAATCTTAATATTGATTAAGCTACTTCCAGCTAGTGAATTTTTAAATGCATCTATAGGACCATTTCCTATTCCTTCAATTTCCTTTGATTGTCCATTATGAACTATTGTTGCATTTACCTTAGTATCTTCATCACCAGCATCATCTGAAATATCAGAAATTGTGCATTTAACTAATTTAAACGGAACTTCTATACTTAAATATTCCTTTTCAAAAGCTTGCATAACTTCGGTTGGAGAAACTTCTCCTTTTTTTTCTGAAAGTTTTTGAATTACATCTGCAAATTCTTTTTGCATAGTCTTTGGAATCTTAAATCCATAACAATGATCCATAACAAAAGCAATTCCGCCTTTGCCTGATTGGCTGTTAATTCTAACTAAAGCTTCATATTCCCGACCTAAATCACCTGGATCTATAGGTAAATAGGGTACTTGCCAAGTACCTTCATGTCTTTCTTGATATTTCTTCATCCCCTTATTTATAGCATCTTGATGTGAACCTGAAAATGCTGTAAATACAAGGTTTCCTGCATATGGATGTCTTACATGTACTGGTATTTTAACACATCTTTCATATACTTCAACTATTTCATTTATGTTATCAATATTTAACTTAGGATCAACACCATGAGAGAACATGTTGTATGCAATATTAAGTACATCAACATTTCCAGTTCTTTCCCCATTACCAAATAAAGTTCCTTCAACTCTATCAGCACCTGCAAATAGAGCAAGTTCTGCATCAGCGACACCAGTTCCTCTATCATTATGAGGATGTACACTTACAATAACTCTTTCTCTATCTTTAAAGTTTCTACACATCCATTCAATTTGATCAGCATAAATATTGGGAGTATCCATTTGTACTGTCGATGGAAGATTAACTATAACCTTATTGTCCTTATTTGCTCCCCATGTATCTAAAACAGCATCACAAATTTCTAGTGCATATTCAACTTCTGTTCCTGTAAAGCTTTCTGGAGAATATTCTAAAAATACCTCTCCCTTAAAGTCCTTTGCATATTCTTTGACTAATTTAGTTCCTTCAACTGCAATTTCTTTAATTTCTTCTTTACTCATATTAAATACCACATCTCTTTGAAGTACTGATGTTGAATTATATATATGAACAATTGCTTGTTTTACACCTTCTAATGCTTCAAAAGTCTTTTTAATTAGGTGTTGTCTAGCTTGAGTTAATACTTGAACCTTAACATCATCTGGAATATGATTTTCATCTACTAATCTTCTTAAAAAGTCATATTCAATTTGTGATGCTGAAGGAAATCCTATTTCAATTTCTTTAAATCCAAGTTTAACAAGCAAATTAAAAAATTCTACTTTTTCATCTACTGTCATGGGATTTATAAGAGCTTGATTTCCATCTCTTAAGTCAACACTACACCAAATTGGTGATTTGGTTATTTCATTATCTGGCCATGTTCTGTCCTTTAGTTTTATTGTTTCAAATCTTTTATATTTTTTATAATTTAACATTTAATTAGCCCCCCAAAATATATATTTATTATATTCTTCTCTTCCATGTGCTTTTTGATTTCCAGATACAGTCCTTCAACCACACCTCGAAGCTTAATAATAAATATTATTTTCTTATCTACTTTCTTATTAACCCCACCTATCATCACCTCTTTAATTATTTAAAAACATTACCTGTATTTTACCATACTGTTGATTATATGTAAACATTTCAGTCACTTTTCATAATATTTAAGCACATATTTTATAAATTTATCAAAATATAATCCTTTTTGGATTATATGAATATATTGTACTAAAGTAATTTTTAGGAGTTCCATATGATTTTTTTATCACCACTTTTATTGTCTATATCTTTAAGTTTGATTACTTTAACGATTTCTTCCTCTTATGGAATTAAAAAAATATATTTAAGTAATTCTAGAACTATTTTACTTGCAATACTAACTTCTATTGGTACATTTATTTCTATGTATATTGGCAAATTAATTTTATATTTATTGAAACCAGAGCTTGGTAACATATTTGGTGGTATTCTTTTAAGTTTTATTGGAATTTATTTCATAGTAGAATATATTAGACTAGAAGAAAAACGCTCGGGATATGACACTTCTTATTATTTTGAAGGCTCCTTAAAATATAAAAATATTTCAGAAAATCCACGCACTATAATTTCTGATAAATCGAATCATATACTTATAAAAGAATGTTTTAATATTTCTATTGTTCTTATGTTAAACACCTTCTTCATTTGTTTTGCTGCCAGTATCACAGGTGTTAGTATTAGTCTTAGTGTCTTATTTAATTTTATTCTTACTCTAGTTAGCGTTTATTTAGGATATTTTAATTCTAATATATATATATCAAAATGGTTTAATAGATATTCAAATTTAATTTCTGGTGTCATCCTCATAATTTGGGGAATAGTTGAAACCTTTGTGTAAGACATATAAATAAAACAACAAATAAAACATGCCCTAGAATGATTTACTTTCACTAATCATTCTAGGGCATATAAAAAATCTATTCTACCTTTCCATGTCCTTTTCCAAATATTAAATATACTCCAAGCAATACTAATATAGCTGGCACTACAAGTGAAGTATTAATGTTTCCAAAAATCATGGAAGCAAAAGACGTAGCTGACACTAAAGTTAAAATACCTACTGGGATAAGCAATTCTCTTTTTCTGCCACCAAAAATATATAATTGAAATAATCCCACTGCAACAGCTAACGGATATATTGGCCATGTATATCCTGCAAAATGCCAATTAGTCATTGTTTCAAAGAAAAACAGTAACCCTATTGTTGTTAAAATTCCTCCTGGAACTAATACCCCTGGTCCTTTTCTTGTAGAAAAATATGCAAAATTGAAGCATAAACCTGGTATTAAAACAAATATTGGCCATAATCTCCCCATATTAAATAGTTGTATACTAAATAATTTTGATATAAACAATAATATACCTATTATTATCAAAAAGAATCCCCAAAAGTTATTTTTATTTTTCATTTTCTAATCTCCCCATTTCTTAATATAACTAATTTTATTTATATGCATTTCATATAAAGTTTTCTAATAAATTACTTTGTATTTTATTCCTTACAAAGTATTATTTTACTTCATGATCTTTATTTTTACAATTAAGATACTCTTAATAATTTCTTAATATTCTTAATAGGAAGTCATTTTTAAAATAATGATTTAATTTGAACAAAAAAATGACAATCCAAATCTTATATTCGGACTGTCATTTTCACTCTATGTTTTTATCCTTAATTGACTATTAATTCTTTAAAGTTATCATTTTAATTTTACTCATATCTAAGTGCTTCAATTGGATCAAGATTTGCTGCTTTCTTAGCTGGATAATATCCAAAGAATACACCAATTACCATTGAGAATGTGAAGCTTATTAAAATTATAGGTATCGATATTGATGGGCTTTGTTTAAGTATAGTAGCACCTATAGCACCTATAAGTATTCCTAGTACTATTCCTATAAGACCACCAATTGCACATATTATCATTGATTCAACTATAAATTGCATTTGTATATGTGTACTTTTAGCTCCTAATGCTTTTCTAGTTCCTATTTCTCTTGTTCTTTCGGTTACAGATACAAGCATTATATTCATAACTCCAATACCACCAACTAAAAGGGATATTCCTGCAATTACAGCTATAGCTATTTTTAATGTCGACATCATTGTTGTAAGTGATGAAAGCATACTTTGCATATTACTAGCTTTTCCTTCAAAGTCTTTATTATTTTCATATACAGTAGCTAAGTAAGCTGAAAGTTCATCTGTAAATGCTGATATATCAACATTGTCATTTGATTTTATTGTTATGGATTGATAATTTTTATCTAATGATGATGTTTTTACAACAGTTATTGGAAGATATAAATCTGTGCTTAAATTATCATCAGATTCTGAAGAATTCCCTCCATTTGATTCGTATTTATATACTCCAATTATAGTGTAACTCTTAATGGTACCTGATACATAAACTTTTACTTCTTGTCCTATTGGATCAATATCTTCACTAAACATTTTAGCTACTAATTTATCAGATACTACTGCAACTTTTTTTACATCAGTCATATCTTGTTCTGAAATAAATCTTCCTTCACTAAGCGTAATATTTTTAACGTCTTGATACCCATCATTTGTACCAACTACACTTATATTTGCAAATAAAGATCCGTCTTTTACTTTACCCGAACCACTATTTTTAGATATACTTATTGCATTTATTTTGTCACTATAATTCTCTCTTAATGCATTAATCTTTTCCATGGATAAAAGATCTGAATCTGCTGGTGTTTTCTTTGTTGAGCTTGAAGATGATCCGTTTTTCCCTCCACCCCCAGGGGCGCCACCGCCACCACCAGGTAATCTCAAACCACCTCCGCCTCCACCAGATCCATTTTTTTGTGTACTAGTTGTGCTTCTTTGTGCTACATTAATTGTAATATTATTAGCTCCCATGCTAGCCACATTACTTGTTACAGAAGCTGTTAATGCATTTCCTACTGAAACAATACCAATTACAGATGATATACCTATTATTATCCCAAGCATTGTAAGTAATGCACGCATTTTATTAGATTTAAGCCCTGCTACAGCAAGCATTATATTTTCTTTTATAAACATAGCTCTTCACCAACTTGAAATCTTCTAGAATATTTATCATTATATTTGTCTGATATTATTTCCCCATCTTTAAGTACTATAATTTTTTCTGTTTCTTCTGCAAGTTCATTGTTATGAGTTATTAATATTATTGTTTTTCCCTCTTGCTCATGAATTTTATGAAATAAATCCATAACAAGTCTTCCAGTTGTAGAGTCAAGAGCACCTGTAGGTTCATCTGCTAGAATTATGCTAGGATTATTTGCAAGAGCCCTAGCTATTGCAACTCTTTGTTTTTGCCCTCCTGATAATTCACTAGGTTGATGACTCATTCTATCTTTCATTTCAACAAGATCTAAAAGTTCTTTAGCACGTTCTCTTCGCTCGTTTGGATTCATTCCATAATAAAGCATTGGCAATTCAACATTTTTTAAAGCTGAACTCCTTGGTATTAAATTATAGGTCTGAAATACAAATCCTATTTTCTTATTTCTTATTTCTGATAAACCATCATCTGATTTTTCATTAACATCAGTTTCATCTAAAACATAGGTTCCCGAAGTAGGTCTATCAAGTGCACCTATTATATTCATCAGAGTACTCTTTCCTGATCCAGAAGTTCCAACAATAGATACAAATTCACCTTCTTTTATAGTAATATCAAGATTTTTTAGAATATTCAGCTGATTGGGAGTTCCTATGTAAAAACTCTTTACAATATTCTTCATTTCTATTATATTTTTACTCAAAAAAACTCACCTCTTATTTATTCTTATTTATTTGTACAATACTTCCTGGTTTATAAGTTGTTGTATCACCAATTACAATTAATCCATCTTTAATATCTTCTCCTTGAATTTCTATATTGACATCTGATTCTATTCCTTTAGTAACTGGAATTTCTTTAACCACATATTTTCCTTTTTGTTCTTCTGCTACATATATATTATTTCCATTCTTACTCTTAACAATAGATGAATATGGAACTGCATATATATCATCTTTCTCATCTAAAACAATATTAACTATAGCATTCATACCCTCTTTAATATTTTCATTTTTACTATCTATCTTAACTTTTGCTGTAAATGTTACATCAGTACTTGTAGAAGTACTACTACTTGTACTACTGCTGCTAGTTCCTGATGAGCTATTACTTGATGAGCTACTACTTGTACTAGAACTACTTGAAATTGGATCAATACTCATAATTTCTCCAGCAATTACTTCTTTTCCAGTTGCATCTGTTGTTATATTTGCCTTTTGTCCAACCTTTATCTTAGGAACATCTACTTCAGCAATAGATACATTTACAATTAGATCACTTAAATCCTCAATTTTGAATAAAGCACCACTACTTGAATTACCTACTGTTGCATTAACATTTGTTATTGTTCCATCAACTGGTGCTACAATTGTGCAATCTGCTAGAGCCTTTTGTTTATTCTCTAAATCCATCTGATTACTTTTATTTTCAGAAGCTAATTTTGACTTTTCATAATCATTTTTTGCTTTATCTAATGATTGCTGAACTGTTACTTTTGAATTCTCTAAATTTACAGTTGCGTTATCATAATTCGCTTTTGCCTTTTCATAATCATTTTTCGCTTTATTTAAAACTTCCTGTGAAACCTCGCCATTTTCAAGCATCACCTTATTATAGTCATAATTTTTTTGCGCCGTTTCAAGATCTAGCTTATTTGAATTAACAGCTGTCTCTTTACTTATTAAATCTGTATTTAAATTATTATCATACAAATATATAAGATTGTCATAAGCTTTCTTATTATTTTCTAGATCTATTTGTGTTGAAGCATCATTATTCTTAATTGTTTCTTGCAATTTTGCTATATCTTGTTCTAGAGTTTCAGTATCTAATACTGCTAAAACATCTCCTGCCTTTACCTTATCACCAACTGATACATTCACAGTTTTTACTTTTCCAGTAGAATTACTATAAACATTTGTATTGCTATCACTTTTTACTGATCCTGAAGTACTAAGGCTTTTTACAAGATTAGTTTTATTTAAAACAGTATATTTAACATTACTTTTCGCTGCTAGTGCCTTTTTATTAGCATAAATTTTATATCCGACAATTCCTACAATTATAATAATTATTATAGTTGATATTATTATTACTTTTTTATTTAGGAATTTTTTCTTTATAACTTCCTTGTTTATAATTTCTTTATTTCCTAAGTTTTTCTTTTTAAATGATAGCTTCAATTTAGTACCCTTCTTTCATTTCAATATACTTTAAATATAATAGATAGCACGAATTTCTAGATTTAATAAAAGAAGCAATATCAGTATCCAGCTTTAATTTTTTAGCATCTAGTCCGTTTTGAGAGATGAACCCATAATCATATTGTGTTTGAGTAACTTGATACTCTTTTTGTTCTTGAATTATTACATCATAACTGCTTTTTATTGAATTATATGAAGTAATAAGATCATTATATTTTCCTTTAAAGTCTGTTTCTGCAGTATTTATTGCTTGTTTTAAAGAAATTTCAGCATTATCAACATTATAATCATATATGTCTGTATCATCATCTTTTTCATCGTCTAAGTCATCAATAGCATCATTTTTATCTTTTATATCAAAATTATTATCAAGCATTTGATTTAAGTCATTCTCATAATTTATTTTTGAAATAACTTGAAAATCTTCATTTATTTCTGTATTAAATATCATTTTTTCTTCTGGGCTAATTCCTAGTGTATTGCATAATTGTATTCTTTCAAGTTCTACTTTATCTTTTGATGAATTCAAATCATTGACTGAGGTATTTTTTTGTAAATTATCAATATATGTATTTTTAGATATAAACCCACTATCATATTGAAGTTTATATACTTTTGCTTCTTTTTCATTAGTCTTTACTGTATCTTCGTTTAATTTTTGTGTAGCTAAATCAGATAAATAATTTAAGTAAGCTGTTTGTGCTGAATAAACTACACTTTCAACTTTTTGGTCATAATTAGTTTTCGCTGTTTTATAATTATTTTTAGTTGTTTCATAGTCCTTTTTAGCTGCGTTATAATCTGTCACAGATTTATCATAAACTGCCTTATCTGCATTATAAGCAGTATGATTAGCATCATCAGTAGCATACTTTGAATCTGAACTTTGAGGCTTATCACTATCAGTAGGTTCTGTTTTTCCCTCATAAGTTGACTTGGCATCATCACGCTTTTCTTTTGTAATTTTTAGATTATTGTCTGCAATTTTAAGGTCCAAATTATTCTCAATCACAATATCTCTTATATTATCTAAGGATATTTTTATAGTGTTTTCAGTTGTAGTTACAACATTATCAGTTGTAGCTGCTTGTACACTAGATATATTTACCAATGATATGTTTGTTAGCATTAAAGTCATTATTAAACAACTTATAAATATCTTTTTCAATTTTGTCTCCTCCTCAATTTGTCATTCTACAATAATATTCTACTTTTAAATATAATTTAATTGTTATCCTTAGTATAATAGGTAATTCTAACCTTGCTATAAAACAAATATAAACAAATTATAAACCAATGTTAAATTTACGTTAAATATTTTAGTTCTAAAAAAGCTATATAAAAAAACTAACTTGTTCTAAAATTATAAAACATTAGTTATTTATATAGCTTATTAGCAATTTATCCGATAGCTAGCAACCGTAACACTCCCATTCTTCAAGTGTGAGATAACGGTTGCACGCTCCTGGATAAGTTCTTCTAAGCTTCATGTGGAGAAAATTGTATCTATATTAAGAAAACTCCACCTGAAGCTAAGAATCACTTTATATATTAAATCTATATCCAGCTCCCCATACGGTTTCTATATACTCAGGATTACTGCTATCTAATTCAATTTTTTCTCTTATTCTATTAATATGAACAGTAACAGTTGAACTGTCTCCTAAGGATTCTTCTCCCCAAATCCTATCTAATAACTTATCCTTTGAAAAAACGATATTGGGGTTTAGTGCTAAAAACATTAATAATTCGAATTCTTTATTTGCAAATTTAACTTCTTCCTCTACAACATAAACTCTTCTAGCTTTAAGTAAAATCTTAATTCTTCCAATAGTTATTGAACTTCTTTCAATATTATTATCCTTATCAATGTTTGTAAGACGTTCATAACGAGAGATATGTGCATTTACTCGTGCTACAAGTTCACTAGGACTAAATGGCTTTACAATATAATCATCTGCTCCAATTCCAAGTCCTTGTATCTTGTAAATATCTTCTTTTTTAGCTGTGACCATTAAAATCGGTATTTCCTTTACAGCTCTTATTTCTGTACACACCTTAAATCCATCTTTGCCTGGTAACATAACATCTAATAAGATCAAATCAAATTCTTTATTTAAGGCAAGTTCTAATCCTTCTGTTCCTGTACTCGCAATTTCAGTTTGAAATCCAGATACTTCAAGATAATCTCGTTCTAATTCAGCAATACTTTCATCATCTTCTATAATCAATATGCTTTTCATTTAATATCCCTCTCTTCATTTAAGATAGTGTTTCAGTTTGGTTATCTATATTGATTCTTTATCCGAAATTTTAGGAAGAGTTATCTTTATTGTAAGCCCATCCATATTATAAGCTTCAATTTTTCCACCATGGGCTTCTACAATATTTTTTGCTATAGCGAGTCCAAGTCCACTTCCTTCACTAGGTTTTGTTCTTGAAGAATCTCCTCTATAAAAACTTACAAATAAATTAGAAATTTCCTCCTCTTCTACACCTTTCCCATTATCACTAACTTCTACAACTACGGAATCTTCTTTTTCAAATAATCGTATTTTGATTTCACCCATGCAATTGCCATTATATTTCACACTATTTTCTACTATATTTAAAAGAACCCTATTCATTTCCTGACAGTCTATTTTCACCCTACATAAATCATCACATTTACTATTAAAAAAGAATTCAATATCTTTTCCATAAAACTCATCTTTTACGTGATTATAAAAACTTTTCATATATTCCTTTATATTTATTTTATCAAATTTAAATGGAAAACTACCTGTATCTAATTTTGAAAATAAAAATAGCCTATCTACAAGGATATCCATATCACATGCTTTCGTATAAATTGTGTTTAGATATTTTTTTTGTTTTTCAGGAGTTTTTGCAATTCCATCAATTAATCCTTCTACATATCCTTTAATTGCTGTGAGCGGAGTTCTTAAATCGTGAGATATTCCAACTACCAATTGCTTTCTGTCTTCCTCATATTTTAATTGCGCATCAACAGAATCTTTTAATCTCAGTCTCATTTCATCAAAATCACCGCAAACTTGTTTAAACTCATCATCACTTTCATAATTCATCTCAAAATCAAGATTTCCATTTTTAATCTGTTCAGCCCCATAACTTAAAAGTTCAAGAGGAACTATCAATTTTTTATAAATCTTTGTAGACAATATACCATTAGTTAATGTAACAACAATTAATGAAATAATAATAACTATAAATATATAACTTACTACAAAAGTTGACATTTCATGTTTCATATCAAATCTTATAGGTTGGTAATTTGAATTAATTGCAATAATATTTACAACCTTGCTATCCTTTCTAAAGCTGTTTTTAACTAAAGAAGTTGAATTCATCTCAAGCACTAATGAATTAGATTTAAAAAGCATATCTTCTCCTATATTGGCAATAGCCTTTTTATCTTCATCTGTAACATTAGATGAAATTATTTCTCCATCATATGTAATTATTAAGTGATAACCTTTAGGCTTGAGAAACTCTTGCAACTCGGTGGGTAACTTAACAAAATCATCTTTATTATTAAAATTTTTTAAATCTGGTCTCAAGCTCTGTTGAATGAAGTAAGCATTAGAATCACGTTCTCTATCACTTGCAAATTTGCTTTCAAATGCTTTTGAAAATGGTATACTCATTATTCCAGCAATAATGAATATAATTACTACAGGTATTACAATCATAAGAATATTTGATATTGTAAGCCTCTTTTTTATTCTCATATTATTTCCTCAACCAATTTCTTATTAATAAGTAAATCTGTCAAATCGATTTTATTAGGGTTAACAAGCAAGGAATAATCCTTAATCCATATGTTTCCATCTATAATCTTACATTCATCAACTTTTTCAGTAGGATTTTCATCATAAACTTCTTCTAATTCTTTGTTTTTAGTAAGAACAACAATTCTTCTGCAAGGTTCTTCAGTTTCATCGTAAATATTAAAAAAACTATTGTATGAGTCAAAGCTCTTTACTGATGTAACTACTTTTAAAATCAAATTGTATTTCTTTGCAGCTTCCATTGCATTCATATATTCCTTATTCATTTCATTATCTCTCCTTATCTTTAGTAGCAACTCTAGCTTTAAGTTCTATTACCTCTTCTTCATAAAGCCCTCTCCATTTTCCAGCCTCAATACCAGAAGTACTTATATTCATAATTCTAATTCTTTCTAGTTTTATAACTTTATATCCTAACGCTCCACTCATCTTGCGAATTTGTTTATTAAGCCCTTGGGTTAAAATAATTTTAAACGTATTCTCATTGACCCTAAAAACTTCACAAGGCCTTGTTTTAAGCGTATTCTTCTTACTAATTTTGTTTTGCTTTAAATCTGTTAATTGTACTTTATTTAATTTATCAAAGTTCTCTTTGCTGAGTTCAACTTCTTTATCATTTTCAAGCTTGCAAACACCCAATGTATCTGATATTCTTTTAATTCCAGAACTTTCATTTCCTGAAATTTCAACACCTGTAGCCATTTGTTTAATAAATTCATCATCAAAAATTTTATCTACCCTAACTATATATTCTTTTTCATGCAAATTTTCCGATTCCAGAATTTCATTAGCTAACTCTCCATCATTGGTCATAATTATAAGCCCTTGTGATTCTTTATCTAGCCTACCAACCGGAAATATATACTGAGGATATTTCATGAAATCAATTATATTATCTTTTACTTTATTTTCTGCTGTACACGTAATTCCAACAGGTTTATTGAGTGCAATATAAACTTTATTCCTCATTAAAATAGGCTTATCGTCAAGAAGAATTTCATCCGTGTCTGCTTCCACCCATTGTCCTAAAACGCAAAACTCTCCATTAACCTTAACTCTTTTTTCTTCAATTAGGCTATTAGTTTCTTTTCTAGAACAAATTCCATAGTTGCTAAAAAGTTTATTTATCCTCATTTTATAAATTTATCCTTTCATAAAGCATATTCTAAAATAACTAGCCCATATGTAGTGTTATTTTACCACTATCTTTTTTAATTCTAAAGCCAATATATTTTTGTAACTGCTTATTTATCAAAAAGCACACTTTTTACAATTGCAAAAGCCTCTCTAGTATATGTTACAGGAATTAAATACCACACTGTAGAGCAAGAATAATTATCAAAATTCACATACCCATTTCTCTTTGCTAAAATACTACTTCTAAAAGCATGGAAATCTGTTGTTACTATTTTAACATTAATTTCATCTAACGATTTATGACTATGTTCTTCTATTTTTTTCTTAGAAAATTCAAAGTTTTGATTCGTATCTCTTGATTTGTCCTCTAGTATTAGTCTATCATTATTTATGCCTTTTTCTTGCAAATACTTACTCATAGCATGGGATTCTGGCATATCCTCATCCTCTCCCTGCCCACCAGATAATACAATATATGCTTTATCATTTGTCTTTAAACATTCTATTGCTGCATCAAGTCTTTCGCGAAGTATTAAACTAGGATTTATTCTATTGGTAAGCCCTGCCCCTAACACAAGAATATAATCATCTTTTTTTTCATTATGCTTAGGGTAAGTTACTATCATAGCTTCTATTCCCAAGAAACAAATAAATCCAATGCACAAAAATATCTTTGCAATTTTAAATCCTTTAGATAAAAATTCACGTTCTTTTATTTTGTTTTTAACAAAATGATATAATATTAAGATAATTCCTAAAATTACAATTGGCAAACTAAATGCAATTCTTGCACCACTCATAAAATTTATAGCAATTACATGTAAAATCAAAACTACCCCTAAAATAGCATCCCAAAATTTCTTCAAAATTCATCTCTCCTTATAATGTGATTCTATTACACCATATTTAGTTTCTTTTGTCTCTATAAATTCATTATAAATAGATTTCTTAAATTTGTATTTACATTTAATAAATAGTACAAAATATATCACAATATTGTAATAATATTGTCATACATAAATAATTTTGGCTAAAACAAATCAAGCTCAAATCCCAATATAAGGATTTAAGCTTGATAGTAGATACTTTAATTTTCTTTTATCCATATAGAATAAGATCCATCTAAAACTCTAAAAATTCCGCATCCATTTTCATCTATAACAACTTTGTCTGTTAATTGTTTAGTAGCATCTATCCATATCTCTCCTTTATGATGGATTCCAACATACATTATTTTTGTACCACCATAGTTAACTGTAATTATTGCTGCTACCCCAGATTCTTCATGTTCATTATTCCCTTCTCTAGTCCATCCTATAATAGACTCATTATCCATATAATCATGCTGCATCCCATAAGCATAATCTTTTCTTATCTTTAATATTATATCTAATTCATCTTTTATTCCATCAAAATTCATTTCTGGTATTCCATAATAATCTCCGTAGAAAACACATGGATATCCTTCTTGCCTCGTTAAAATAAATGTATATGCTAAAGGTTTAAACCAAGGTTGTACCCATGATTCTAGAGACTGTCCAAGTTGTGTATCATGATTATCAACAAAAGTAACTGCTTTATCTGGATTAACCTTTAAATAAGTATTATCCATTAATGTTCGCATATCAAAGAGCCC
The DNA here is from genome assembly GCF_019977655.1 of Clostridium gelidum. Lineage (NCBI taxonomy): Bacteria > Bacillati > Bacillota > Clostridia > Eubacteriales > Clostridiaceae > Clostridium > Clostridium gelidum. The sequence continues at coordinate 2,430,554 of NZ_AP024849.1, read as the reverse complement.
CAATGAATTACTAGCATTTTGAAAGTTAAAATGAAGTGGTGCATCAAATAAGCTCATACTGCCTCCACATTTATCCATATAATTTTCAAGACTATTAACATTATGTGTCCAATATTCGCCTACTGCAAAAAGCTCTTTTTTACTTTCTTTTCTCATATCCTTGAGCCAGTCTTCAAAAAAATCAAACTTAATATGCTTTATGGCATCTAATCTAAATCCATCAACGTTGGTCTCATATAAATACCATTTCCCCCAACTTTTAAGTTCATTAACTACATAAGGACTATCCATATCTAAATCTGCAAACATTAAAAAATCATAATTTCCATATTCAAGGTCTACATCCTTTTCCCACTCTTTTCCTTCAAATTTAAAAATACCATATTCTTTTGTAATGTCATCAAAATCTACTCCATCAAAATCATTTGCAGTCCATTTATATGCTGAATATTTATCTCCTCTTCCCGGGAAATTAAAAACTGTATGAGATCTTATTTCTCTTTCTTCTCCTACAAACTCATTTCTATTATAACTTGATACAGGTCTTGCAGATACAGTTTCAGCCTCATCTGCTCCCCCCTTATGATTAAATACCACATCACCATAAACTTTTATATTATTTTTATGTGATTCCTCTATAGCTTTTAAATATTCATCCTTTGTGCCATATTTAGTTTTAACGGTACCTTTTTGATCAAATTCTCCTAAATCATATAAGTCATATGATCCATATCCAACATCATAAATTCCATCAGCAGCCTTGCAAGCTGGTGGCAGCCATAGAGCTGTAATTCCAATAGTACGGAGCTTTTTAGCATTTTCTTTAACTCTATTCCAAAGAGAACCATCACAGGGATAATACCATTCAAAATATTGCATCATTGTTTCATTTGTCTCAATATGTTTTAAAATTTGTTCTGATTTTTTTAAAGTTTCTATTTCTTTTGAATTATCTATTTTCTTACTATTTGAATTATTGTTTTCCCGTATATTATCTTCAATATTATTGAAATTTAAGTTGTCTTCTTCAGCTCTCTGTCCTTTATTTATATTTTCTTCACTAATTGATTTTTTATCAAGCTCTATTTTTACTATTGAATCGTGTTCATAATTATCCTCTGCTTGTTGTTTTTCTTCTACTTCGTTTTTACTATCTTTAGATACATTATTATCTTCTGACGCCTCATTTTTTGAGTCCTCATTTGAAAGTGACCCTTTATATTTTAATATCCCATCTTTAAAGATATCATCTATTCTTAATTCTTGTAGCTTTAATTTAATAGCCTTACTAATCCTACCCATCTCTACCTCCACATTCATACATAATTTCTATACTGAAATTACATGTCTTACTGTAAACTCATCTTAATTAAAATTCACAAATTACTTTATTCTAGTAATTGCTTTAAATTATACCACATTTCTCTATATATGTTGTTTAGATAAAATATAGTTATACAATATAAAAGTTAAACCCACCCCTTTATCTAACACAAACAAAGGATAATCTGATATTTAAAATTCATCAGATTATCCTCTATTTTTATTTATTCTATTTATTTCTTCATATATATATTACAATTAACAATTTATACGCTTTATTGGTAGGTAACCTGTGGGCAATGTACAATTCAGGCAGATTACTTATTTTTATTTATTATCAATAATTCCCCTATATCTTTATTGGTGAATTCATATTTCTTGTTGCAGAAGTTACATACTATTTCTTCTGTCTTTCCATCATCGTATATTTCTTGAAGAGTTTCTTTCCCAATAGATATTAAAGCTTTTTCTACTCTTTCCTTAGAGCAATCACATTTATATTCTGGCTTAAGGGAATCTAATATTTTCAAGTCCATTCCATCAAAAATATATTCTAAAATTTCTTCTATCGTTTTTCCTTCACTTATCAAAGTAGTTATTGGTGGGATTTCTTCTAATCTATATGTTATAACATCTGCAAGAAGTTCATCTGCCCCTGGCATCATTTGAACTATAAATCCTCCAGCAGCTTTTATTGATAAATCTCTATCAACTAATACACCAAGTGATACTGCTGATGGTGTTTGTTCTGACACTGTAAAGTAATATGCAAAATCTTCTGCTATTTCTCCAGTTTGTATTGGCACTTGTCCTACATATGGATCCTTTAAACCTAGGTCTTTTATTACATATAAAAGTCCATCTGTTCCAATAGCTCCACCAACATCTAACTTTCCTTTTTCGTTAAGTTGTCTATCAATATATGGATTTCCTATAAATCCTTTAACAGATGCATCATCATGAGCTGTTACTGTTATTCCGTTTATTTCTCCATTACCATTTATCTTTAAAGTTATAACTTCTTTTTCACTTTTTAAAGTTGATCCAATTAATGCTCCCGCAGTTAACATTCTACCAAAACCAGCAGATGCTACTGGTGTACATTCGTGCATCATAGTACCTTCATTTACTAAATTAGTTGTAATTGCTGCAATTATTCTAACCATTCCATCCTTAGCTGTTGCTCTAATTAATTTATCTTCCATTATTATTTCATCTCCTACTTAATTCAGTTAACAGTTATAAGTTAACAATTAACAGTTTATTTTACAATTTCCTTTTGAAATTGAATTATTTAATAAATTTAATTCAAACTTACTTAATTATTTACTTACTATATAAAGTATTCTTTCACTATTCTCATCTACTTTTTGATCAGAATATCCAGCAAATTTTTCAAGAATTTTGAATCCGCATTCTTGTAAAGCTTGTTCTATATGTGATTCTTTATACGCTCTTTCAAAATGCTCTTCTTCAAACTTTTCATAAAGACCATTGTCTTGCTTTACAAAAAAGGTTAAAAACATATTTAATACTTCTTCCTCAAAAGAATTTTCCCATGTATAAAAAATTTCATCTGAGCTATATGTGTATATATTATTTCCAAGGACTGTAGAAAGTTTGTAATATGAATTTATATCAAATATAAACAATCCATCTTCTTTTAAATGTTCATAAACATTTCTGAAATATTGTAATAAATCTTCATCCTCTGTTATATAATTAGTTGAATCAAGGACAGAAGTTATAAGATTAAATGTCCTATTTAAGCTTAATTCACACATATCTTGACATATTACTTTTGCCTTAATTTTATTTTTCTTAAATTTATCAAAAGCTATATTTAGCATATCATCTGATAAATCTACTGCATATGTATTTTTAAAGTATTTTGCTACCTTAATTGCAACATTACCTGTTCCACATGCTAAATCTAAATAATCTTCAAAAATCATACCATTTTCAGTGCATATATCTATAACCTTCTCGCAAACTTTATCATAATTAATATCTTCATATATTAATTCATCATATATATTTGCAAATTCTCCATATGCCATATAATTTATCACGCCCTTAATTTAGTGTATTAATTCGTCTAGTCTATTATATCGTAATAATGTACTTAGTCAATTAGTCAGACTAAAACAAAAGGCTGTGATTTTTGTTATTTCAAATTGTTTCTTTTCCGTTTAGCCATAAGGCCTCCAATTCGACCAGTTTCTTCAGCCGATAATTCAGCCCAGCCCATTTTACTAACCTTATCAGTTAATCCTAGTTCTTCTGCAATTTCATATTTGATTTTCTCTCTCATTTGTTCTTCTTCTGTGAGTTCTTTATTAGCTTTAATTTTTGCTTTTATTATTTTTTTTACATTTTCACTACTCATATTTCATCCTACCTCTCTTAAAAGTATTAATATTATTATTTCCTTTATATTTATTATTATTCTATAAGAATTTTTTGTAATGTTTATCACCTATCATGCTAGTTTTTGATGAAAAAAGTGACTGTATTATGTCCAGTTAATGGTGAATGATTATGGCTAAAATTCCTTAAGTTTTTAGATGTGAAAAGTTCCGTATTGTGCTTCGCACTCTTTTTATAGGTGCATATTCTTTTATCATTTTCCTAATTAATGGAATATATTATAATAATGAATAGATTTTTTTAACTAATTTATCCTATTGACTTGATATTTATTTCATATTTAACTATAGTATTTGTATATATTAAAAATATATATAATTAAATTTAGGAGGGATTATTGTGTATAATATTGCAATAGTTGGGGCTACTGGAAATGTAGGAAGAAAATTTTTAGAGATTTTAGAAGAAAGAAATTTTCCAGTAAAAAATTTATATCTTTTCGCATCAAAAAGATCAGAAGGTAGTACTTTACCATTTAAAGGTAAGGATTATTTAGTCGAAGAAACTTGTGAAAAAAATATAAAGGATAAAAAAATAGATTATGCACTATTTTCAGCTGGTGGAGATGCAAGTAAAGAATTTGCACCTGTTTTTGCACAGTATGGGGCTGTAGTAATTGATAATAGTAGTACTTGGAGAATGGATCCTGAGGTTCCACTTGTAGTACCTGAAGTTAATCCAGAAGACATTAAACTTCATAAAGGAATAATTGCTAATCCAAATTGTTCAACAATTCAAGCAATGCCTATAATGAAAGCTTTAAATGATAAATATGGAATAAAAAGAATTGTTTATTCTACTTACCAAGCAGTATCTGGGGCAGGTGTCCAAGGTATAAAGGATTTAGAAGATGGAGTTAAAGGTATAGCACCTAAGAAGTTCCCTTATCCTATCGCTGGTAATGTATTACCTCATATAGATGTATTCTTAGAAGATGGTTACACTAAAGAAGAAGAAAAAATGATTAAGGAAACAAGAAAAATACTCCATGCACCAGACTTGAAAGTTACTGCAACAACTGCAAGAGTTGCTGTTCTTAACAGCCATAGTGAAAGTGTAAATGTAGAATTAAATTCTGAATTTGATGTAAAAGATATATTTGAATTATTAGGAAACACTCAAGGTGTAACTGTATATGATAATGTTAAGGAATTAAAATATCCAACTGCACTTGACGTTACTGGTAAAGATGATATTTATGTTGGAAGAATCAGAAGAGACTTTAGCGTAGATAATGGATTAAACTTATGGATTGTTGGAGATAACATAAGAAAAGGAGCAGCTCTTAACGCTATTCAAATTGCAGAATTAATGATAAAGTGAAACTTTTCAGGTGGAGTTTTATACTCCAGCTGAATTTAGTTGAACTCATCCAGGAGCGTGCAGCCGTTATCTCCCGATTTAGGGGGATTTACGGATGCTAGCTATCGGATTAAAGATAATAAATAGTCTGTAGCAATTTATGTTGGAGGAATCTAAATGTCAATATTTCAAGGTTCAGCTGTAGCTATAGTTACCCCTTTCAATGAAGATGGAGTTAATTTTGAAAAACTTAAAATTCTACTTGATTGGCATATTAAAGAAGGTACTGATGCTATTGTTATTTGTGGCACTACAGGTGAAGCTACTACAATGACAGAAAAGGAAAAAAAGGATACCATTAAATTTACAGTTGATGTTGTAAGCAAAAGAATCCCTGTAATTGCAGGGACTGGTTCAAACAACACTATTTCTGCTATTTCTATGAGTAAATATGCAGAAAGTGTTGGGGTTGATGGATTACTTGTTATTACTCCATATTATAATAAAACTACTCAAAATGGGTTGGTAAAACATTTTGAAGCTATAAATGATGAAGTTAAAACACCTATAATACTTTATAATGTTCCCGGTAGAACTGGAATTAATATCGACCCGAAAACTTTAGTTAAACTAGCGTCGTTAAGTAATGTTGTTGCTATAAAAGAAGCTAGTGGAAATATTAGTCAAATAGTTCAAATGAAAGCATTATGCAGAGATTCTATTGATATTTATTCTGGTAATGATGATCAAATAGTTTCTATAATGTCCCTTGGTGGCATCGGTATTATTTCTGTTTTAGCTAATATAATTCCAAAAAAAGTTCATGAAATAGCTCAAAAATGTTTAGAAAATAATTATAAAGAAGCTTTAGATATTCAATTAAATACCTTATCTTTAGCAAACACTTTATTTATAGAAACAAGTCCAATCCCAGTTAAAACAGCCATGAATCTTATGGGACTTAACGTTGGTCCTTTAAGACTTCCTCTTTGTGAAATGGAATGTCACAATGAAGAAATACTAAAAGCTGCTTTAATAGAGAATAAATTGATGTAAGGTGATAATAAATGATAAAAATAGTATTAAATGGTTGTTCAGGTAAAATGGGTAAGATGATTACAGAGTGCGCTAATAACTTTAAGGGTTTAGAAATAATCGCTGGAATTGATAAATACCCAAGTAATGCTTCATATCCAATATTTGAAACTGTAGAAGATTTAAATATTGATTATGATGTTTTATTAGATTTTTCAAGATCTGATGCTCTTCATGCTCTATTAGAATTAACAGAGAAAAACAACAAACCATTAGTAATCTGTTCAACTGGATTTTCTAAGGAAGATTTAGATTTAATAGATGAAAAAAGTAAATCTCTTAAGTTATTTAAGACAGGTAATTTGTCTTATGGAATTAATCTAATAACCTCTCTTTTAAAGAAAATCACTCCACTTCTTTATGGAAATTATGATATAGAAATAGTTGAAAAGCATCATAACCAAAAAGTAGATGCACCTAGTGGTACTGCAATAATGCTTGCTGATGCTGTAAAAGAATCAATTAAAGATACCACTAAATATGTATATGGACGAGAAGGTAATTCTAAAAGAGAAGAAAATGAAATTGGTATCCATGCAGTTAGAGGTGGCTCTATTATAGGAGACCATGAAGTTATTTTTGCTGGAACTGGTGAAGTAATAGAACTAACTCACAAAGCAATATCAAGAGAAGTTTTTGCAATTGGTGCTTTAAAAGCATGTGAATATATGGCGTCACGAACTAAACCAGGATTATATGACATGAATGATGTTATAGAACTTTAATAATAGTTACTTTATAGTAAAAAGAAACAGAATGGAAACCTCCATTCTGTTTCTTTTTTATTATTTCTGTTTACTCTCAAATCTATTTAAGTAGATCCTTAATTGATTGTTCTAATTCACTTATATATTCTAAATTATTCTTTAAATTTAAAAGAAGATCTTCATCTTTAGGCATCTTATATCTATGTGCTAATCTATTTCTTAATCTTCTTGATGTATTATAAAATTCAAAAAATTCATCACTTATTTTATTTGAACTTTTAACTATTTCCATGCCTTGTATTGCTGAAATATCTACTTTAAATTTATTTAAATGCTTTAAACTTATTGATACATAATCCTCACATAATATATGAAAATCTAAAAAATAAGCTCTTACACTATGATATAAAAGTTTTTTTATATCATTATCACATTTTTCTAGTGAATCTATACATTCTTTGAAGTCACTTTCCCACTCTTTGAAATCTCCAAGTAATTTTAAAACTCTATCTCTATTAATCAATTAAATCTCTCTCCCTCATATGGATAAAATCACTGTTTTCAGCAAAGAATATCTCCACAAACTCATATAATTTTTCAAATGCATGATTTTCACTATAAATAACTTCTGCATCATTTACAATATTTTTTAGTAATATTCTGTCACTATCTTCTCTTATCTTCACAATATCTACACTCTTATTTAATGCTTTTTCTAGTTCAGCTTCTAAAGCTAATTCTTCATCTAAAGTCAAATTACCTATTATAAAAATGTCATAATCTGAATCTTCTCTATAATCTCCTCTAGCACGGCTTCCAAATATGCCAATTGAATCTAAATTATATTTATGCGCTACATCACTTATTATTTTTCTTGGATTCATATGATAACACCACCAATCTACAAGACTTTATAAATAATATCTTATCATACTTTTAATATTAAAAATATAATTATACAATTATTAGCTGCTCTTCTATGACAACAAACGAAAAGAAAGATTCAAAACCTTTTACGTAGTCAATTCCTTTCCATCAACGATTTTTACATAGTCTCCAATTATATTATTGAAATACCAATAAAAAGTAAACTAATTAAAATCATAAAATCCTCCTTGCATATTAGCAATATAATTCCATTGCATTATAATCTACAACATTGTAGCAACTACAAAATTTTGATTGTTACACCTTTATAGAAGATAGTGTATTAAATTACGCTCATAATATCTGCAACAAATTGGAATTTACTGTTCTCTATCATCTTGCTTTTTCTTTTTTGAATTCATATAAGTAAGGACAAGAACAAGGCCAATTGAAAAAGCAACCCAAGGAAATGCAGCATTAAAAAAATCTCCCACTTCACTTACCTCCTTTCTAATACTCTTATATAGATTTCTGTTTATCTATATGATATATAAAGAATCTTTACTTCATATTTCTTACTATCATGTATTAATTATAGCATATATTGTAAATTTACCATTATCTAATTTCTAAATAGCATTTTTATATTTTGCTACATATTTTCCTAGGGCGTAGCAAAAATACCGCAAATTCATTGAATAATACGATATTCTAATTTTTTATATTTAATTTTACTTATTGATCCTGCTACATGATATAAGAATCTTACGCAACGCCAAATTCAAGTTTAAGTTTTTCATACCTGTTTTTTTCATGTGCCATGATTTCAAACATAGGATTATACAAGCAGTGTTGAAATACATCTGCATCTATTAAAACTTCATTAAAACCAGAATGCACGACTTCTTTTTCACTGTGGTTATAAATAGCATCGCAAATCAGTTTAGTTTCATCATCATTTGTTATCTGCAATGATGTCAAAATTTCTCTTGCCAATGTAGCACCTTTATGTGCATGGTCTTTTGTGTCCATTTTAGCATACGAATATATGTCGTGGAGCATGCCTGACATAGTTGCAAGTTCAGCATTTTTCAACGCTTTAGTGCAATTAATGCACAAGATTGAGCAACTCCATATAAATGCAAATAAGCACATCTTCGTTCTTCAACATCTGTCATATTCAAGAGTATTTCATCAATATATTTTCTTAAAATTTCAATTCTGTTCATAATTGCTTCACCCCACTTGATATAAATAATCTTTAATTCGTCATAATTTACAAGGTTGTATTAACTACAAGACCTTAATTGTTTCATCTTTATAGACATTTACGAATTTATTATATTAATAATTTCTTTAAAATCTTCTATATAATAATCTGCAAAATTTTTTATCACATTATGTTCTTTAGTTTCTTTTTTTAATAAGCATCCTGTTTGTATAGTTTTCATTCCTAATTCTTTTGCACCTTTTAATTCATCAGAGCCACCGTCTCCAACAAAAATACATTTTTGTGGAATAGTATTCATTTTCTTTAATGCAATCTCATATATTTCATTTTGAGGCTTTAAATACCCTACTTCATATGAAAATATTGTATCATCAAACAGATCATTCAGAGGGGATTCTTTCCAATTCATTACATCAATTATATCTGCATTACTAATCAAGCATAGCTTTTTCCCCTTTTTCTTTATGTCTAAAAGAACATCAATTATTGTAATATCTACATCAATTATTGATTTTTTAAATCTCTCTTTTCTTAATTCTAAAATTTCTTTTTTTTGACCCTCGCTAACTTTTATGTCTATTTTTCCAACAATACTTTCAATTATCTTTTGTGGATTTTTTTCTCTTCCAGTTGCTCTATCTAAATATAATTCATTATCTTCCGCATATTTTTCCCACTCTTCTTTTGTTATTCCTAATACATCATTTTCATTCCTAACATCATTATATTGCGGTGTTATCAATGTAAAGAATAAGTCAAAAAATATAACATCTATATCATTCTCCATATTAAATTAAAATCCCCTTTTTTATACTTTAATGAGCAATAATCTACCATTATAAATTAATTATAACATATTTTGTTAATATGCCATTATTCAATTTTCAAAGAATAAGTTTTTAATTTAATACATTAAATTTTACAAATTGTAAACAAAAAAATATTCACAAACAAGGATTTCCCCGTCAGTGAATATTTTTTAGGACATAATTTTTTTATTATTTCTTTTTAAATTAATTCTTTTATCCGATAGCTAGCATCCGTAACACTCCTACTATGGATGAAACTCCTCTTCCTAAATTCAGATGTGGATTAAAGCACCTGAATCTTAGTTGAACCTGATATCATTATTATCATTATCATTATTAGAATCATATATAGGCTCTATATTATAAACTACTAAAGTATCACTCAATATATCATGAAGTGCACGTTTTTTTGAATCTACTCCAATCATTATATATCCAATAAATAATATCAACGCACTTAAATATCTTCCAATACTTTCACGATAAATTACAGTAAATAAAGATAATTTTTCATCTGTATTCTTACATACTTTAAGTTTAAATAATTTTTTTCCGAGTGTTCCACCACAATAATATGTCATTAAAACAAAATACGTTAATCCTAGTATATAAATGACAATATCAAATATAGAAAATTCAAATAAGATAGGTTTTACAAAAAATATTTCTGGATTCATCATATATATGATAAATTTAGGTATTCTTATAATCAGTAATGCTATGCCCACAATAATACAATCAATTATATATGCGGATAGTCGTACGAAAAAACCTGCATATAATATATCTTCTTTATTTTGTTTCAGCATAATACATCAAACCTCCATTACCTTCTTTTTCTAAGTGTTCAGAAATTACCTGTGCATCTGATTTAGGTTTTAAATTTTCTGCTTTTTCAAATAATGATGATAAAACATTTGCTTTGTTCTCTGGAGTAAATATTTCTACATCTTTACCTACAGTATCTAACATATTTTTTTGCATAGTTTCATAAGTATCAACATTGTCAATTAATCCTAAATCTAAAGCTTGTTTAGCAGAATATATACGTCCATCTGCAATAGGTTTAACTTTGTTTATGTCCATTTTTCTTCCTTCTGCTACAACACCTGCAAATTGTTCATAAGCTTCATTAACTAAGCTTTGTAAAATTTCACGGTGTTCATCTGTCATCTCTATTCCTGGAGATCCCATTGCCTTATTAGTTCCACTTGTAATGTCTATTTCCTTAATTCCCAGCTTATCATATAAACCTTTTACATTAGTTGATGATACAATTACTCCAATGGAACCTGTCCATGTATTTCTGTTAGCATATATCTTATCAGTAGCCATGGATATATAATATCCACCTGAGCATGCTTGTGATGCCATATATGTCCAGATAGGATGTCCTGTTTTTTCTTTATATTCCTTTAACTTTAAATAAAGTTCATCACTTTCATAAACACCGCCACCAGGACTATTAACATATAAAATAATACCCTTATTATTTTTTGATTCCATCATAGAATCAATATATTTCAATGTTTTTTTATGATTATATGACTGTGGATTTGAAAACATACTCGAAGACTTTGCTACATCCGCAATGGTGCCTTCTACTTTAACTACTCCAACAAAATCTTTATCCGGTAATGTAACTTTATCAGAAAGTAAGATTGACTCTAAAGATTTTGTTTCATTTTTATTTGACATATTTTCTGAAACTGTTTTTGTGATAACACTTGCTACACTAATAAATACAAATGCAACAGACGCAGCTATCAACCCGATAATTTGTTTTTTATTCATTCACTAATTCCCTCCAGTTTTTTACTTATACTTTTTGATTATACAGCAAAAAACTCATTATAGTATTAAATTATCCTTAATTTTTATCTATTTTTCATAAAAACATTGTAACTATTCAGGTATAAAAGAAGCAAAAGCCATCCTTTTATGGATAGCTTTTTGTTAATTGTATATTATCTATATCATAGATCCTTACAATTTGAATAATATTTTTAATTATAAAAGTTTCGAAAACTCATCAATATGAGTTTTTTCTTCATCTATTAATGTACTAAGTAATTCCTTAACTTCACCTTCTACAATTCCTTCATACATTTTTGTATAAACTTCTACTGTAAGCTGTTCTGATTTTATTGCATATTCTATAGCAGTTTTATAATCTTTAAAAGCATCTTCAGGAGGTGTTTCTTTATTAAAAACTTTATTATCAATTAAAGACTTTAAATAAGAAGTTACTTCAGCGTCAAAAAGATAATCATAATTTTCATCTTTTTTACTTGCTAAATTATTGTAAAGTGTTAAAAATTTTTCTTTATGTATAAATTCTTGTCCTGCTGTAGCTAATAAAAAATCTTTTAATTTTCCTGTTGTATATTTTGCACCATTAGTGTAGAAATCTCTTCCTTCTTCCTCCATTAATATTGCAATCTTAAGCATTTCTAATCCATTAAATGTGTTTGCCATCTCAATCCCCATCCTTTCATTGCGCATATACTCATTTTTATTTACTTATTATCTATAATACCTGTTTATTCAACATTAACCAAATATCTCTAAGCGCTTTTTAAGGGCTTCTAACTTAAATAGACTGTATACGATAACGTTTTCTAATACTACCGCATATTTCCGTGTGCTACATATACCTTTATAAAAACTGTTATAAATACTTACAAATTTGTAACCAAACTTTATATAAAAATTAGAATAGCGACATTTGCATCTAAGATATTCTTTGGGTTCCCCATTTACTGTTAGCTTTTGTCCAAAAATTGCTCTACTAACATGAATATACGCGCAATTCCAGTTGCACGACTATAATATTGAATTTATTTGAATATACTCTTTATTAAACTCAAAATAGAAGTCTATCCATAAAAATATACTTTACGTAAGTACATTTTTATGGATAGACTTCCATTGGTTATATCAAATATTTTTGCATTAGATCTTAAATTTTCATATTTAATCTTTAAAATATAGGCTATTCTTTAATATAAGAACAGCAATAATCTGCTACTTCTTTTACTACTAAACTAAACTTAGAATTTGCTGGAACTTCAAAACTTTCCCCTTCTTTATATGTAACAAACTTATTGCTTCCTGGTAACTTAACATCCATTGAACCGCCTAAAATTTCCATTATTTCTTTATCCCCTGTGCCAAATTCATAATCCCCTGGTAACATAATTCCCAAGGTTTTTCTTTCACCATCTTCAAATATTACTGTTCTACTAGTAACCTTTCCATCAAAATATACATTTGCTTTTTTTACTGCTGTGACATTTTTAAATTCATTCATTGTAGTACCCCCTATTTATTTTTTGATTGTGCCTAAATACCATAATTAATAATTTGGAAAATTTGATTTTAAGAAATTTCCAAGTCTATCAAATGCTTCTTTTAAAGTTTCATCCGAATAGCAATATGATATTCTCATATATCCTTCTCCCAGTTCTCCAAACGCTGTACCTGGTACACAAGCTAATTTTCCTTCATTTAATAATTTTTCGCAGAATTCTTCTGAAATCATATTAAACTTTTTAATTGAGGGGAATATATAAAACGCTCCCCTAGGTTCTGCAACTTCTAAATTAAGTTGTTTTAATCTATTCATGCAATAATCTTTTCTTCTTTCAAATTTCTTTCTCATATGCTCAACATCTTCTAATGAACTTTTTAGTCCTTCAAGAGCACCATATTGCGATATTGAAGGAGCACAAGATACTCCATATTGATGCACTTTAATTATTTCTTTCATGTATTTTTCTGGACATGCAACGTACCCAATTCTAAGTCCTGTCATAGAAAATATTTTTGAAAATCCACTTACATATATAATTTTATCTTTTATTTCTTTTGCTTGAGCTACTGAATAATAATCATCAAAAATTATAGCTGAGTACATTTCATCAGTTATTACTATAATATCCTTCTCTTTTATTAATTCAACAAGTTCATCCCTTTGCTCTTTAGATAAAATTGCTCCTGTGGGATTTGAAGGAAACGAAAGAATTAAATATTTTATATCTTCATTTTTTAATTTTGCTCTTATTTCATTTATATTTAATGTAAAATTTTCATTTAATCCATAATTTACAACTTCTGCACCTATCATTATTGAAATATTTTCATAAGCAGGATAAGCAGGACCTGGTATTAAAATCTTATCCCCTTTATTCATTAAAGCAAACAATACTGAATATAATCCTTCGCTACCTCCAACAGTTACACATATTTCGTCTTTACTGTATTCAATCTCAAATGTCTTCAAATATGTACATATTTCTTCTCTAAGCTCATCGATCCCTGCATTTGATGTATATGTTGTTTTATTAGTCTTAATAGCATTGATCATTGCTTCTGATACCTTCTCTGGTACGCAAAAATCTGGCTGACCAATAGTTAATGAAATTGCCCCATCTACATTTTTAACCTTTTCTGCAAATCTTCTTATTCCAGAGATTTGAACTTTCTCAACTTGTTTATTCATTTTTTTAATGCCCCCCTGTTATGATAATATAAAGTGAAACTTTCAGGTGGAGTTTTATACTCCAGCTGAATTTAGTTGAACTTATGACCTCAAGGGTCACAATATCCAGGAGCGTGCATCCGTTAACTTCATCTTTATGAAGATGGAGTCTTACGGATGCTAGCTATCGGATAAATTTATTTTACAACATTACCAAAGTTCATTCAAACTATTTGTGTTTTTTTTTCATAATCTCTTTCAATTGTGTTCAATCTTTATTATAATAGTCTTGATTGCAATTATAATGGAAAGGGTGATATAATGTCATATAATTTAACAGATCCTTATGAAATTGCTAGATTTATTAAGGAATCAAAAAAATCAACTCCAGTAAAAGTTTATGTTAATGGAGATTTAAGCAATGCAGAAATGAATGATGTAGAATGGTATGGTTCAAGCGGATTTTATATACTAATGGGAGAATCTGATTCTATAACTAAAATAGTTTTAGATAACAAACACCTTATTAAACACTTTAGAATAGAAAATGACAGAAGAAATTCTGCAGTTCCTATGCTAGATTTACTTGAAGTGGATGCAAGAATTGAACCAGGTGCTATCATAAGAGATAAAGTTATCATTGGTAAAAATGCTATAGTAATGATGGGTGCTGTAATTAACATTGGAGCTGAAATCGGTGATGGAACTATGGTTGATATGAACGCTGTAGTTGGTGCACGTGGAAAATTAGGTAAGAATGTTCACTTAGGTGCTGGTGCTGTCGTAGCTGGAGTATTAGAACCACCAAGTAAAGAACCTTGCATGATTGGTGACAATGTTTTAATTGGTGCTAACTCTGTAATTCTTGAAGGCGTTAAAATCGGCGCTGGCTCTGTTGTAGCTGCTGGTTCTGTAGTTACAACGGATGTTCCAGAGAATGTTGTTGTTGCAGGCAGTCCTGCTAAAATAATTAAATCAGTAGATGATAAAACAAAAGACAAAACTCAAATTATGGATGATTTAAGAAAATAGGAAATTATTAGCTTATTTAAAATTACATAATGGATAATCAAAAAACAAAAGGTTTCAATAAATTTAAAATTTATTGAAACCTTTTGTTTTACTTAAAATGATAAGCGAATATTTAATAAATAACTATTAATTATTGACCATAATAGATTTTCTAAAGCTATTAATTATATTATACTGCTCCTTCTTCTCCTGCTATCTCTTCTTTTTGAGCTCTTTCCATCTTTGAAATTGAAACTTCATATGCTATTTTTCTTATTACTTCACTGTCCGATACCTTTTTTTGGTATTCTCTACTTTGAAGTCTTCCCCAAACCTTAATATTATCACCAACACTTAAAGTTTGGCAAAACCTTGAATTTCGTCCCCATGCAATAGTAGGAATATAATCTGATTTATTATATGCTCTATTTACAGCCAAAAGTACATCTGCAATTTCACGTCCAAACGGTGTTGTTCTGTAAATAGGTTCCTTACATATATATCCATCTAAGAATATTTCATTAGGATTCTTGCTTCTTTCCAAGCATGGTTCGATATTCCTTGCAAAAACAGTAAGTATAAGCTTATTAGATCCATCTATAAATTTATTATAAGATCTTAGTTGTCCTTCTACAATTACGTCTATGCCTTCCTCTAGCTTAATATCACTAAGCAGTCTTTCTGAAACAGTAATATTTAGTGTATCTACTGAGTCACTTAATCTCATTACATCTAAATCAAAAGTATAGAACCCTTCTCCATACATTTCATGGCTAAACTCTAATCCAGATGTTACTTTACCCTCAAGGTAAATCTTGTTATTTAGCATTAAATTATCCATTGTTATCCCTCTCTCCATTGGAAATTATTTTATTTTGTGTAATATATGCTCCTATTAGCACATATTACCATTATAATACAAAAACTAGTTAATTTTCAATAAATATTAATATTTTTATCCGATAACTTAGTTCCACTAATAAATCACTTTCTTTATATGGCGATAAGCGAAACTAAGTTCATAGACTTTGTGACCCTTGAGGCTATAAGCTCATCTAAAATTCAGCTTGCTGAATCAAGTTTTACTTTATGTTGAATTCCTTGATTGTCAATATTATAGTCTTCAAAATATATCATTTCACCTACAGTTTTAAACTCATAACCCTTGTCTCTTAGCTCTTTTATAATCCTATCTATATTGTCTGGAGTATATTTTGCATTATGAAAAAGAATAATAGATCCAGGCTTAACATTCTTCATTACTCTGTTATATTCTGTTTCAGCTGAAGCTTCCTTCCAATCAATAGAATCAACATTCCATTGTATAGCCATATATCCTAAGTTTCTTACCTTCAAAAAAGCATCTTTATTATAATCTCCACTTGGAAATCTAAATAGCTTAGGTTTTTCGCCTGTATATTTCTCAATAATGTCATTAGTTTTATCTATTTCTTCCTTCATTTTATCCGCTCCAATTTTTGTGAACTGCGGATGCTTATAACTATGATTTCCTATTTCATGCCCCCCTTCTTTTATTAACTTTAGCTTATTCACATTCTCTTCACTGAAATTCACCCATCCACCCATTATGAAGAATGTTCCTTTTACATTATATTTCTTTAATATGTTTAATATTACTTCTAAATTATCTTTTTCTGTCCAATTTACATCAAAAGTTAAGCTAACTACTTTATCATTTGTATCAACACAATATATAGGTTCTTCTTCATGTGTATTTCCAATAACCTGAGTAGTTTTATTAACTCCAATAGATATAGCTATTAATAACAATAATAAAATTAAATTTATGCCTATCCTCTTTTTCTTCCATGTCACCCTATACACCTCTTATAAACTTTCTTATGACCTATATAAACTATATTCATTACATATTTTTTTATGCTATAAAGAATGTCACCTTTAATATAAATTATCAAGATAAAAAAAATAAGGCTAAGGAGTTTTTAATCACTCCCTAGCCTATCTAAAATATTACTTAACTGATTTTAATTTAGTTACTTCAACCCAATTACTTGCAGTTACAAGTTTAACTTTATTTAAATCTTTTTGAATATCATTAATTTTATTTATTACCTCAGCATGGGTTAGCTGAACATTTACCTTCACTTAATTAATTATGCATTATAAAATTGTATAAAGCACCTATAAGATTAGCATCATTTCTAAATTCACATCTAACCACTTTAGGTTTTGGAACATTAAAATTTCCAAAGATTTTATGATGTTTCTCTACATTCTTTTTAATATATTCTATCAATATATCTTGAGCACTTATTCCTCCACCAATTGCAAATATGTCTGAGTCTAAAACACATTGTAAATTGAAAATTTGAACTGCCAATTTATACGTAAAATCATCTAATACTTTAAGAACATCTTCATCATTATTATTTGCATACTCAAATACTTTATATCCATCTAATTCTTCTACTGGTATGTTTTTTACCTTTGCAGCGGCATCTATTAATGCTCTAGAACCATTTACAAGTCCCCAGCAATTTTCAATCTTTTGAGCATCATTAATATTAGTAGCCATAAAACTAAATTCACCTGCAAAAAAGTTTCTGCCTTTATGTATTTTCTTATCTCTTACTATTCCTCCCCCTACACCAGTTCCAAGGACAATAACTACTCCATCATTATAATTTTTCAAACTACCTTTCCAAACTTCTGCTAAGGCCGCACACTTTCCATCATTTTCTATTGTAATCTTTACTTTACATCTTTCTTGCAAAATCTTCACAATTTCTTTTCCACCATTATATTCTAAATGACCTCCTGTATAAGCATAACCATTTTCACTATCTAAAACTCCAGGCATACTTATAGCCATTCCTTCTATATGATCTTTATATTGATCATATAATTTACCAACTGCTTCAACGAAATTTTCTATATTATCTATAGGTGTTGGTATATTTCCCTTTTCAATAAATTCTAATTCTTTTGTCATAAGTGCATATTTAATAGCACTTCCTCCAATATCTAAAACTAAATATTTCATACTTACGCTCCTAATCCTAAACTTATTATGGTAATTATAATTTTCTATATTTTAATACTTTATCTAAAAAGAGTATGATTTTAATATTCATACTCTTTTTATTTTACTATATAATGCGTATTTTATTGCACATAACCGTGTAGCGCAACTGTTTTTTACTTTAAATTACTTATTTTCTTCTACAATTATTAGACCCCAAGGCTTTAATACCACTTTTTCACCTTTTTTAATAGGCTGATTTTTAGTTAATTCTATTCCTTCATTATGACTATACTCAATTTCTTTCTTTTCACAAGAATAGTTAAAGTAATATACTATCTTCTTATTTTCTGAATTGTAACCAGATTTAATTATAATAGGAAAATTGTATTGTTGTTCTTGTCCAAATAAATTAGCTTCTTTTAATACCTCTATTAAAACTTCTTTTAAAATTGCTTTATTTGCAAAACATCCAATATAAGTTGCAATTCCTTCTCCGTAATGATTCTTTGTTATAGCTGAATATTTTCCCCAATTTGGATGATCATAATATGCAATAGTTTCAGCCGTTGTAATCTTTAATAATTCCATCCAATGGGAAACTTCATTTTCTTCGTCTGATACCTTAAAGTCATGTCCTTTTAAAGAAACTTTGTCTGGCTTTGTAAATTGATTATAAGTAACTCCAAGACATTTATTTATTATGTTAGGTTGGTCATTGTGGCTAACTTTTACATTTTCATTTGTAAATGCGCTCTTAAAGGTAACAACTAAATTACCACCATTTTTAACATATGAATTTAATTTATTAAGTAAATCACTAGGTGCTGAATATAAAGCTGGAGCTACAATTAATTTATATTTTTCTATATCCTCAGAATCAGGATTAATAAAGTCACAGCCTACATTCATTTTGTATAATTCATCATATACCCATCTTACAACATCATTATATTTAAAATCTAATGTCCAGCTAAACCATTCAATTGCAGTTAATGCTTCATTACTTACAAGAATAGCCACATCATTTTTCTTCTTTAAATTTACAAGCTTATCTCCAAATCTATTAAATTCATCCCCAATAATCTTTGATTCATTATATGTAGGATTTTCTTTAAAGTCATGACTTAAAAGACCTTTCCAATAAGTTTCAGCTGAATTATGAATAGAATGCCAATGCCAATACATAACAGAATTTGCTCCTGAAGCTACATGACTAAAAGCTTGTAATCTAAGTTGTCCATCATAAGGTACCCAATGTTCAAATCCTTGAGCCTCTGTTTCCAAAACAAGATAATTATCATTTTTAAGGGATCTTGTCATATCACCACCAAAAGAGATTTCAGTTCCAGTTAAATAATCTTGAGTTGGATGATATATGTCAACACCTGCAATAGTTAAACACTTTGATGCTTCAAAATGATTTACTTTAGGTTGAACTCCAAAAGAATATCCTCTCCATTCAAAATCAAAGTTTTGAGTTACAAATTGATTTTCTCTTTTATATTCATTTACAATATCAGATTGCCAGCTTAAAAATTTATTTACAAGAGTTCTTTGGAATTTTTCAAATTCTGCCCCAAGACTTCCATTTATAGTTCCAAGAACATTAGGGAAGTCTTCCCATGAATTAATTCTATTACTCCAATAAGCTAATCCAAATTCATCATTTAAATCATTTATATTTGGGAATTTCTTTCTTAAATATTTAATAAACAAATGTTGCACATTAGAACCAGCTGTGTCATAGTGTTTAGTTTCATTATCAAGCTGATACCCTATAACACATTTTCTCTTGCTTACCCTGTCCATAATTTTTCTAATGACCCTCTCTGCATAAAATAGGTATGTTGGATTAGTTATGTCCATGTTTTGTCTTGTTCCATAAACGCCTTGTCCACTCTTGGTAACTGCCAGTGCTTCAGGACATTCAGATACAAGCCATGTTGGTATTGCATACGTAGGTGTTCCAATAATCACACTAATGCCTGCTTCCTCCATTGCATCAATCACTCTATCTATATGTTTAAAATCAAACTCGCCATTTTGTGGCTCTACACTACTCCAAGTTGATTCAGCAATTCTAACAACATTAATATTAGCTGATTTCATCATTTTAATATCTTCATTTAATCTATCATATGGCATGTATTCATCATAATACGCCACTCCAAAAAGTAATTTTTCCATTTTTTACGCTCTCCTTTTACCTTGAAATTATTTTTTTAAATATCTATGATTAATGTTTAGTTGCATACATATTTAAATTATACTACAATCTAACTATGCTTTTTGTTAAACCTTTTCAACTTCTTAAATAAATTATATCAATTTTTTATTTGATAAATTAGTATGATTATTGACTTAATTTATGTCGTTTTTTGTTTTTATTTATTAACTACGTAAAATTGTTATAAGGCATATAAAAGAAAATATACTAGCATGCTGACTTGTTATTTCTTTGAATATGCCTAAGTATTCAAATAAAAAGATTGTAGGTGATTTTATGGAATTTAAACATGAATTAGTTAAACGAAATGAAGACATTAGTGTTATGTTTCTCAACATGACTGATAATGCTAGAATTATACCTAAGCATTGGCATAATCATATGGAAATTATTTATATTTTAGATGGCTATCTTGAAGTTGATATTAATAATTCTTCATATTTAGTTGAAGAAAATCAGTTAATAGTAATAAGTCCAAGAGATATTCATTCAACGGCCCATAAAGATAGTAATACATCAATACTTTTACAGATTCCTTATGAACTTTTAGAAAATAATATAGATGATGTTCAAAATATTCATTTTGAATGTAATCCCTATATGAAAAATAATCAACACATTGATTGTCAAAATGATATAAAAATCTTATTAAAATCTTTCGCAGAAATTTATAAATATAGACCTCTTGGTTATAAACTTAAAATAAATAGCTTAATTTATGATTTATTATTTATTTTAGTAAATAAATTTAGTGTTTCTGTGCCCAAATTAAATATACAAAAAACAGACCGATATTTAGATCGATTAGAGTTAATAACAAAGTATGTAAAAAAACATTATAAAGAATGCATAAGTTTAGATGACATATCAGCTCAAGCTAGATTAAATCCTGAATATTTTTCAAGATTTTTTAAAAAATATATGGGTACAACCTTTTTAAAATACTTAAATAGTATAAGATTAGAACATTTTTATACTAATTTAACTAATACTGATTATAGTATTACTGAGCTTATTGAAAAAAATGGTTTTACTAATTACAAAATGTTTATGAAATTATTTAAAGATAATTATGGGTGTACTCCAAGTGAAACTCGAAAAATAATATTAAAAAATAATATTAAGAATTCTAAAATGTAGTTACGTATAATCAAGAGTAATTGCTGTAGTCAGTGCATCACTAATAAACGTACAAACATGACTCCTTCTCAATACCGTAATGAAAGTAAGGGAGAATATTAAATTATATAAATTTGTATTAATAAAAACCATGCATATAGAAGAGTTCCCCTATTTATGCATGGTCTTTAGATCTATATGAGACTTTTATATAATTTTTAACAGCCTCTGTATATATTGTAATTAAATTTTCAAATCGATTTAATATTCTCTAATTATTTACTGTTTTTCTTTTTTCAAGATCTTCTAAAACTTGTGAATATTCTTTATCAAGTTTGTAAGGAATTAAGATTACAAATTGGACTACTACAAATGCTATTGGGATAAAAATGAATAATGCTTTAATCGCACCTACTGCACCTGCAGACTGTGCTGCTGCACCACCTATATATCCACCCATACCTAAAATCCATCCTATTACACCACTTCCAAGTCCTCCCCCAGCTTTTCCGCCAAAGCTTTGTGCACTATAAATTAACCCTTCTGTTCTTACGCCAGCTTTCCACTCACCATACTCAACAGTATCTGCAAGCATTGCAAAACTTAAAGTTTGTACTGGAGTAAATCCTAGTCCTCTTATAGCAGTTCCTATAAGTACAAGCGTTAAATTTGTTGGCGCTATCATTACTATTAAATATCCTATTACCATAATTACAATACCTGCTAATGAAACATTACGTTTTCCAAACTTCTTAACAATAGGAGCTAATACGAACATACCGGCTAAACATGGAAGCATCATTGCAAATGTTAATACTGACACTAATCCTGCATTTCCTAAAACATATTGAGCATAATAAACATTCATTCCCATCATAATTGTTAAATTGGCACCATTTAATAAACCTTGAATCGTTAAAATCCCCCAATACTTATTCTTAAATAATGCTTTTACACCAACTTTAACAGGAACCTCTTTCTTAACTTCATCGGTAGCACTACCTACTCTTTCCTTTGTATTAAAGAAAGTAATAAGGAAAAGAACTACTGCCACTGCACCAAATAATGCATATGTTAACGACCAAGCTTTTCTGTCATTACCAAACATAGCAACAACAGGTAAAGTCAACATACTAATACCAATATTACAAATTACTGAAAATATCATTCTAAATATAGTTAAAACTGAACGTTCATATTGATCTTGAGTCATTAATGAAGTAAGCACTCCATAAGGAAGATTTATAGATGTATAAATTATATTAACAATATTATAAGTCACAAAAATATATACATATTGCCAATAATTACTCACATCTGGAACTGAAAACATAAGAACAGCTGCTATAGCAAAAGGTATACACATTCTTAATAACCAAGGCCTAGCTTTACCATACTTTGATTTTGTCTTATCAATAATTACTCCCATAAGAATATCAACAAATCCATCTAATACACGAGAAATCAACATAATTGAACCTATAGTCACTGCACTAACTTTTACTACATCTGTATAATAAAATACTAGAAAACTGCTCATAGATGCAAATATTACATTATTACCAGCATCACCGCAGGCATAAGATAATTTTTCTTTTAACCCAATTTTATTTTTTAAATTTTGTGTTGCTTCCATTTTTTATCCTCCTAATTTTATCATTTGTATTATTTTTGTACACAAAAAGTATTAACTGAATGTGCTTTGATAATTGTAGAAAAACTTACATCCTTATATTTAAATGTAAATTCACGATCTGCATCCATTGCATTACCTACAACAACTACAATTTCTCCATCAGGATTTTCAAATACGATAGAATTTGAAGTCCAGTGACCTTTAGTTGCTATTCTTTTTGCTTCTGGTTTAACAAAATGCGAGAAATGCTTCATAATATAAAATTCAGGTTGATATGCTACTTCTTTTGTTTCTGGGTCAATTGTTATCATTGTATTTTGTTCCCAGCCCCAAGTACTTATTCCACCACTCGGAAGTACCATATTCCAGTAAACATAGCTTTCAACACCGTGAGTGAAATAATGCCAAAAAAGTCCATAAACATATTCTGCGTGAGTCCATGTATTTTGGCCATCCCCACATTCATTTTCTGTTTGCATAAGTCTTATTTCTGGATAACTTAATTCAATTTGTTCAATTACATGTTTTCCACCCCATTGGAATCCTACCCCATATATGTATTTTCTCGCTTCTTTATCTGAAAGTATTGTATTTACACATTGATCATAGAATTGTGAGAATGGAGCACAACCTGGAAGTGGAAGCTGAAAATCTACAAATGGTCCATTAATTGTACCAAGCCAAATCTCTGCATCTATTCCTTTTTCCTCAAATACTGGTCCAAGATTATTTTTAATAAAATCTCTCATTTCTTTGCCTGTCCACATACATGATGGGAATTTTTGATCAGCATGAGGTTCATTTTGAATATGAACTTGTTCAATTTTTACTCCAGCTTTCTTATATTCCTCTACATATTTTGCAAAGTAATTTGCATAAGCTTGTAAATTTTCTTGGTTCCACGATAATGTTCCAAAATTGTATGATTTCTTTGTTTTCATCCATGTTGGCGGGCTCCAAGGTGAAGCAAATAATGACATTTCTGGTTTACGATTTAATGCTTCTTTTAAATATGGCAATAAGTATTCTTCGTCTCTTTTTATAGAAAAATCTTTTAACTCATAATCTCCATTTGTCTCATCATAACTATGCCATTCCAATGCATAATCACTAGCACCCATTGGTAAACGTCCTACATTAAAATTCAAACCTTCTTCTGTGAATAAATTATCTAAAATTTCTTTTTGCTTATTTTTATCTACTATTTTTAAAATATCCCAGCTAATTTCATTAAAACAACCACCAAAGCCTTTTACAGTTTGCTTTGTTTCGCTGGTTAATTCTAAAGTGTCTTCATATTCTATATTCTGTAACTGTCCTTCTTGCCAATAAGTTTTATCACTACTATAAATGTGTTTAATTTTGCTCATTTATACGTCCTCCTAAAGTCTCTAAGTTTCTATTCGTAAATATCAAAGTTAACTTTGATATCATTTACAATACTAATTTTAGCAAACCAAACGTTTTCATTTAAGTATATTTATTGACACAAACATAGTATGTTTTTGACTTAACACTATTATATATATACATAAGTTAATATTTAGTAAAAAAACAAATTACTTTATAAAAATTTTGGGCACATATAATTCTTTTTTTGTAATTAAATTCTTTTAGTTACTATTCACTACAAGATAATTTATGTTATAATAAAAGTAGATTTTCATTAGTTATGGAGGTATTTATGTACGAAAATTCATCAGAACTCGCAGAAAACAAGTTACTAATGTTATATGTATTAAAAACAATAAAAGATCCAATTTCCAATACTCAGCTTACTGAAATAATTCTTGAAAATAACTTTATTAATTATTTTACATTCCAACAATATTTGGCTGAGCTTGAGGAGTCTAAATTCGTTGAATATCATGAAGCTAATGATAAAAAATTATTGATATTAACAGAAGCGGGAGATAATGTTCTTTCTTTATTTAAAGCTAGAATATCCCCCTCAAAAATATCTATTATTGATGAATATATAAAAGAAAAGATAGGATCTATAAAAAAGGAATTAACTATACACGCTGACTATACTCTTGGTGAGAGTGATGATAGCTTTATAGTTGATCTTAAAGCTATTGAAGATCAAACTTTATTAATGGAACTAAAATTATCAGTTCCCACGAAAAATCAAGCAACTTCAATTTGCAGCAAGTGGAAAGAGAATCCATCTGAAATATATACCAATATAATTAATATATTAATTAACTAATTAATTTTTAACTAAAGTCATAGCATTCGGTTCAGAGCCTAATTCTATGGCTTTTATTTTTTTATTTTCTATACCTATTATATTTAATATTCCATTCAAATAATCTCCAACAAATATATTTTCTTTAATCTTTACTATCCCCCTTGGCATTCCTCCAATAATTATTTTATTTTCTTCCTTAAGTTCCTTTAAATTAACAATACTTATTGATCCATCACATAAATTAGAAACATATAGATAATTACCCTCTTCAAATAAATCTACTGGGGACAATCCAACCTGAATCCTATTAATTAACTCTAAGGTTCTTAATTCAATAATCCCTATGCTTCCTTTTTTATCATAGCCAAGATAACTAATACATATATATAGATACTTTTTATTTTTTGATATATTTATTTTTGTAGGAGTATTTTCAACTTTAATTCTTTTTATTTCCTTATTATTTATATAGTCAATTACAGATATACTATCATCACCCATATTACTTATAAACAAAAGATTTTCCTCTTCTAATAGTGCCATATTATGAGGAAATCTACCTGTTGGCACCTCAAAATTTACTCGTTCATTTATCATGTCATATATTATAAGTGAATTTGATTCTCCACATGAAACATATGCTATATCATTATGGGCTACTATATCATTAGGATGTGCTCCTATATATAAATTATTTTCTTCTTTAAATGTCTTATAATTTATTAGTGAAATACTATTATTATAATTATTGGCCACTAAAATTTTATCTTTGTACAATGATAATCCATGAGGGCCCAATGAACTTTCATCAGCAGATAAAATTATACTCTGATTATTCAAATTTTCAGTATTAATCTTGTTTAAGCTATCTGAACCAGTATTGCAAACAATAATATAGCTCATTCCATTCCCCCCATAAGATAATCATATTATTATCTATAATATATTCCAAAAATACATTATTGGGACAACTTATTAATTGTATTATCTTTATTTATTGACAAATTTCTTGTATAATTAGTGAGGGCTCATCACGTATTCACATAAGAGCTAAAATTAAATCTTATTTTAAGGAGTGTATATAATGTATTCATATAAAACATCAGGTGTTTGTTCATCTATAATTAATCTTGAAATTAATGATAATATTGTTGAAGATGTGCAATTTGTTGGAGGTTGTTCCGGAAATCTTTTAGGTATTGGACACCTAGTAAAAGGCATGTCTGTAGATGATGTTATTGCTAAATTACAAGGAATAGATTGTAAAAAGAAAGGTACATCTTGTCCAGATCAATTATCTAAAGCTTTATTACAATGGAAAAAGGAGACTCTATAAAACTAAAATTTAATTTAAAATAGAAAGAAGAGGTTAAACACCTCTTCAAATATATAACATTTTAACAAGCTCTAATTAATTTGCAAATTTAACTGTATTTAACATATTATTAAAAGCTATCATATTTTCATCTGAAATCTTTTCTCGTCCAGCAATTGTAAATATATAAGAAGTATTGCTATTTAAAAAAGTCACTTGATATGTTGGAATATTTATACCTTGATATGTTTGAACAAAATTAGTTAATCTCGCCTTTTTATTATTAAATTCATGTTCTTGAACTTTTATATTATCAATACCTAAGTTAGTCTTTACATCTATATCAGATGCTTTATTATACTCTTCTTCTGATAACCCTTGCATACTTTCTACCACTAAGTTCACACTAGTTCCTTTATCATCTAGTAAGTAAATATTCTTCCCCTTTATGTTCTTTTTAATCCAATTGGAAGGATATACAACTGAAATTTTTTCAGATTGAGTTTGTGTACTTATCCAAGCACCACTAGCATTTAAATAATATCCATCAATAGTTTTATCCTTAGCCATATATCCATCAGAATAAAAATAGTACCAATTTCCATCAATTTCTTTCCAACCTGTAGAATATGAACTACCTTCTGTATACCACCAGCCTGTACCATTTTGTTTCCATGATGCACTTGCTCCTATTGGATTTAATGCCAATATTGAAGCTACTACTAATGTACTAGCTATTACTTTTGTTAATTTTAATTTTAACTTTTTCATTATTTATTCCCCCTATTATATTTTCATCCTATTATATAATTTCTAGATATCTTTTAAATTATATCACTTTATTCCCTTTAATTGTATTTAGCTCTTAATATTTTACAATAAAATTGAGTACCTTCTCAGATACTCAATTATTATTTAAATCTCCATTTTATGCCATTTATGATTTTTAATATTTTTTTCTAATGAAATAATTTTTAGAATTTTCCCTAAATCAATTGTCTTTTTATTGAAGATAAAGCTCTTTTCCCCCTGAGAGTAGTGATAAAGTACTTGTTATTTCTTCTATTATATCTTTATAACTTAGATAAAGTTCAATGTTTATATGATTATAGTCATCACTTATTTCTTTTATCTTTCCATATATATACTTGCCCTTATCCATTAGATTTTTTAAAATCAAATTATTTTCTTTAGGAACATATCCAATTACATATCCTTCTGTGGTTATAATTTGAATTGCATTTGGATCATATGCATTGCTACTCTCTCTCTTTAAATATAACATATCCTCTTCTAATAACTTATTGTATATTTCACTCATATCGATATAATTTGTTCCAGCAACATCTATATTAATTAAATATACATCTTTAACATGAGCGTCTATGTGCATATTATCATAAACTTCAACATATCTTTTTTCCTTATCATGTGTTTTGATTAATAAAGAATTAAGAGATCTTCGTATATTCCCTACCATTTCTGTGTCTATGGCATCATTAATAATTTCCTTATCTAAAGAATCAAATTCTTCTCTAAATCTTTGAAGATTTGTTGCAGCTTGAATCCTTGTTTCAATTAAAGGTGATCTTAAAGCTTGAAGATTAATGTCTTTATATTTATCTCGAAAATCCTCATACTGTGCATATTTTATTAATATAAAAAAACAAATTTGTGATATATATTCATAAGTTAAATCATCTATTTTTAATTCATCTTGACCACTTAACATTTGATTCATTGGTAATTTTTGTAGCCCTATGTTAATAGCACATTTTTTTATTGATTTATTTCCTGTTGAAAATGCATATTTGTATAATAATGGATTAGTATAATCTCTTTTTAACATTGTCTCAAATTCTTTTTTTCTTAATTTATATTTTGTTTTTTCACAGCTGCTTATTAAAACACTGCTTTCAATTTCTATGTTTGATATTTGGCTCTCTATTATTTCATGCCAGATATCTTTCTTACAGATTCTTTTACAATTTTCAATTATATCATTGTAATCATTATTAAATTTAAAAGAACCATGGCTTCTTTTTGCTTTATAATCATCAACTACAATAGCTTCTATTGAATAAAGAATTGAAATCACAACATATAAAGAATATATTCCTCCATCAACCTTATCAATAATTTCTAATAATTTATTACAAACTTGTTTCCCATCCTTAATGTCATCTAATCCATAATCTGAAAATAACAAACTAAATGATTTTGCTAAAACCTCAATTTTTTCTCCATCAAACTCAGCAGTTTCTAAATACTCTAAAAGTTCTAATGAAAGCATACTATAAGATAATAATTCTGCAACTCCCACATTGTTGTTTGAGCCTTCTTCTATCATCCACTTTTTTATTTCATAAGTTGTTGGTCTAAGATTCATTACACAAAATACTTTGCCATACCCCTTAGCTTTCTTTGCCACTTCAAAAATATTATTATTAAAGCCTCCTATATATTCATAAGCCTTAATCACATAAAAAAGATAATCATTATGAATAGAAAATACTTCTAATATATCTTCTATATTTTCAAACTTGCAAATAGGTGCAAGTATTAATCCCAGCTTAATTTCTTCACTTGAATCACTATCTATAAGCATTTTTTTTATAATTTCACTTATTTTTAGACTTATACTATTATCATCTTCTAATAAGTCTTTGAAAAGTTTAATATAACTTTCATAATAATTAATGATTGGATTTAATGTTATATATCCATTTATCTCAGATAATTTTTCTGGAGTTTTAATATCTTTTAATAAAATTCTCATTAATTCATTAGATAGTCTATTTTTTTCATAATTCTTAAGCGGACGCACTTTATTCGTAACACTTTTAAATTCTCTTATTCCAGCTGTTTCAAAGTCTTGATAGCTATAAAGTACACCTAAGTTTCTATCATGAAACTCTTTTAAATCAGAATAGATTGATTTATTGCCATAATCCAAATTCTCTTTATTTTTCTTAACCATATAACTTTCATTCCCTCTTTTCCTTAATTATATTTTAGCGCATGAAAATAAACAACAAGTCCAAAGTTGCCATGAATATTTTTCATCAGGCAAGGAGACGAATTGCCCTCATAGCTGGCCTATTAGGTCAATTTGCCGACGTGAGCAGTGAACCCAAATCTATGATTTGGTGTGAATCGCGTGCTCAAGAAGAGCGTTATGCGAGTCGAGCTTCCTTTATAATGGAAAATAGGCTGGCAAATGGACTTGTTATTTTTTTGATTGTGTCGTAACTACTAAAAATTTCGAGTTATAATTTTCCTCATATCTCCTATCATGTATAACGACCCACTTATTAATATTAAATCTTCTTCCTTAGCTTCTTTTAATGCTGAAGAAATTGCTTCCTCATAACTTTCGAAAGCTATAGTATTGGAATTATATTTTAATATTTCATTTTTTAAGTCTTCACTAAGTTCAGCTCTTTCACTATGAGGTGTTAAAGCATAAATTTTTTCTGCTACTGGTGTTATTTCTTCTATCATTTCTTTAACTTGCTTGTCTGCTAAAATACCAAGTAATAAATATATTTTATTATATTTAAAGTACTTCTCGATGTTTTTTCTAAGAGCTTTAATTCCATCTATATTGTGTGCTCCATCGAGTACTATAGTAGGTTTCTTTCCTAAAACTTCAAGTCTTCCTATCCATTTAACATCTTCTAGCGATTTTTCTACTATCTTTTTATCAAATTTAATCTGCTCTTGTTCACATAATACTTCTATAGTATTTAAAGCTACATTTAAATTTAATATTTGATGTTCTCCAAGTAAAGGTAGCTTAATTATATATTTGTTTTTATAACTTTCAATTTCTACATTTTGATATAGATTTTCATAATCAATATCAATTAGTCTTCCATCTTCTTTTTTTACTAAATACACCTTTGAATTCTTTTCTTTTGCTATCTTTAATATAACTTCTTCTACTTCTTTTTTTTGAGGATATAATATAACGGGAACACCTTCTTTAATTATTCCAGCTTTTTCTTTTGCAATATCCTTTAAATTATCACCTAAAATATTCATATGATCTAAACTTATAGAAGCTATCACACTAACTTTTGGTGTTAATACATTAGTTGAATCTAATCTTCCACCAAGACCAACTTCAATTACACCATAATCTACTCTTTCATTATAAAAATATAAAAACATAAGTGCAGTTATGATTTCAAATTCTGTTGGATGTTCATAACCTTCTTCAATTACTTTATTTATAGCAATTTTCACTTCTTCTAATAACCTTACTAATGTATTTTTATTAATATTTTCTCCATTTATCTGAATTCTCTCTTCAAATTCTTCTAAATAAGGTGAAGTATACATTCCTACTTTATACCCAAGACCTCTAAGAATCTTAGTAACCATCGCAGTAGTAGATCCCTTACCATTTGTTCCTGCAACATGTATTAATTTAATTTTTTCATGAGGACTTCCAAGTAGCTCTAAAAGCCTAAAAGTCCTTTTGAGTCCATAATTCGATCCAAATCTACCTACACTTGATATGTAATCCATCGCTTCTTTATACGTCATATTCATTTTCCTTTACCTCTTGTCTTTTACACTTTTTTTATAAATATAATTTATACACTAATATGTATTACTTTACATTATACTTCAATTATAAGTAAATGACTAATATAAAAAATCAAGCAGAAACTCTTTATGAATTTCTGTTTGATTTATTTTTATCTGATGTCTAGCCGCTGTAAGACTCCCACTTCTATAAGTGGGAGATAACAGCGGCACGACCCTAGATAAGTTCAACTAAGATTCAGATGGGGATCAAACCCCACCTGAATCAAGTTTCACTTGATTCTAACTTTTTGACTTATTAATTAGTTCATCCCATACGGAAGATATCAAAATACTACTTAATAAAATAGTAATTATAATCAATACAGAATTTGTAACTGAAATTTCAATGTTCCAAAATAGTAGTACAAGCTTTAGACCTGTAAATATCAGTATACACCCTATACCATACCTCATAAATTTAAACATATTATTCATCTTTTGTAGTATATAATACATACTTCTAAGTCCGAGTATTGCAAATATATTAGACGTATAAACTATAAAGGTATTTGTAGTTATTGAAAAAATAGCTGGTATAGAATCTATTGCAAATATAATATCAGAAAATTCGATTATTATAAGTGCTGCAAAAAGAGGTGTTGCATAAAGACTTTTGTTTTGTTTTACAAAAAACTTTTGTCCATGTAAAACATTTGTCACTGGAATTATTTTTTTTAAGATCTTAATTGCAAAATTATCATGAAATTGTATATTGTCATTTTCTTTAGAAAACATTTTAAAACCACTAAGTAATAATATGACGCCAAAAATAGAAAGTAGAAAACTAAACTTACTTATCATAGCTACACCTAATAAAATGAATATTAGACGTAGTATCATTGCACCTATTACCCCATATAATAGCACTTTTTCTTGATATTCTTCTTTTATCTTAAAGCTTGAAAATACCATTAAAAATAGAAATAAATTGTCTAAGCTTAATGACATTTCTACTATGTAGCCGCCAAAATACTCAATAGCTGCTGTTTCACCTCTTGTATAAAATATAAAAATATTAAACAAGATTGATAAAGTTATCCAGAATATTAAGTTAAGTAAAGACTTTTTTGCTTTCAAATTTAAATACCTCCATACATAGTCTTATAACACTATGTATATTAATATTTATTCTGTTATATCCTTACTTACTAAAACTTTTTTAAATTAATTTTTTATAGTATAAGATATAATATCCAATTTATTTTGTTAACTCCTGTTACTTCATTTAGAACTATCATTATTGTTACTACTTCATCGGCAATGTTAACCCCTATTTTACTACTCTTACTTTTTGAAGACGAACTACTATTTGATTTAATAATATAACTTGAATCATCATTTTCTGTTATATTTAAATTTCCACTTGGAGTTATAGTTTGATTTACTCCATCACTTGGAGTAATTATATATGAACCATTATTATCTATTGTTATTATTTTATCTCCATAAATATCACTTCTATCTTTTGCAGTTGCCCTAACTGTTACAGTTCCATTACCACTTTTTCTTGCAGTAAGCGTTCCATCTTTACTAATACTTGCTAAACTATCTCCACTTACTATACTCCATTTAATATTCGTATTTGTAGCATCATCTGGACTTACACTAACTGTTAAGTTTGTGCTTCCTCCACTTTGACTTATATAGTCTGCTCCACTTACTGTTATTCCTGTTACTTCTACTTTTTGTTTTAATGCATTTATTGCTTCTCGCAATGCTTTTTCTTCATTATCTACTTCTGTTTGTGTAGTGTCAGTCTTCTTATCTAATACTTTTTTTGCATTATGTAATGCATCTATAAATAATTTAAAACTTTCAACTGTATAATTTCCTTGTTTCATTTCTTTATATACATCATATAATGTTCCTAATTTGCTTGTATCTAATGTTACTACTGTAATCTGAGAGCCTTGTATACGACTCTCACATCCTAATAAATATTTTTTTATATCATCATTGTGCACTATATATTTCAAGTTCCAATTGCAACCCAAAAAAGCATAGTCCTCTATTTTTATTACACTACTTGGGATTTCATATTTTTCATCTGTTTTTTCTATTGGATATTGTATTAACTTTATTGCATTCTTATTAAATAAAACTCCATCCTTACTTTCATAATTGTTATTATAAGTATCTACATTTATTTTTGTTAACGAAGTACATCCCAAGAATGCCTCATTTTCTATGTTCTCTATACTACTTGGTATTGCTATTCTAGTTATTTTTTTACAGTTTTTTAATGCACTCTTACCTATACTTGTTACTTTAAATGTTTGGCCATTACATTTAATTTCACTTGGTAATACTAAATCAGTATTAGCCTTTAAACAGTTACCTGTTACTGAAGCACATTTGCTTCTATTATCTGTTAATTGAAATTTAATTGCATTAATAATCACAGTACCGTCCATATTTTCAAAGCTATTGTTACTTGACCATTCATTATCAAATTCAACATTTAAATTAGGAATAGTAACAGACTTATCAAGTGAATTTGATACCTTTACACTGGCTGACGTTGTGGAGACAGTTGTGTCATTGGCTGTCTGATCAACTTCTACATAATCATATGGTTTTTTTTCTCCTTCTTCCTGACTTGCAAATACAGGTATTGGTGAAATAATTACTGGCACAATTCCGGTGAATGTTGCTAAACTTATTACTAAAGTTATTATTTTTTTTATGGTGGTACTGAACATTTTCTTTCCTCCTAGATTATTTTATAGCCTATCTATTTATTTTTAAGGATAGTCTTTTGGGGAATTTTCTTATATTATTACCTTATTTTATAATTGTAAACAAAAAATACCAGAAAGCGTATGACATTGTATTTTTATCAAATACATGTGTAAATATTCTAATACAAAATAGAGGAATCATAACAAAATGATTGGAATTTTAATCAGAAACGACGCTCTTTTTCGGTTCAAAGCAAAGAATCTCTAACTAATTGATATTCTATTTCAATTAGTTAGAGATTCTTATATTTTAGGCGCAATTAAATTAGCCTCCATAATTAAGCAGTTGTTTTTAATTCGTGTCCTAATTAGTTTTAAATCTACTTATTTCATCACCTAATTTTTGTGCTAATATTTGAAGTTCACTTGAATGACTTGAAAGTTCTTCCATAGTTGCTGTTATTTCTTCTGTTGAAGCGGTAACTTCTTCTGAAGAAGAAGCTGTTTGTTCTGATATAAATGAAATATTCTCAATTTCTGATACTGTTGATTGTTTTTTCTTATTTATCTCTACAATAGATAGTTTCACTTCATCAACTTTAATAATCATTGTTTCAATTGATTTTAAAATCTCACTAAATATCTGTTGAGTTTGACCTACCGCTAATTCTTGTTCATTTACTACAGTTCCAGTTAGCTGAATAGCTTTTACTGCTGTATTTGATTTATCCTGTATACTAGTTATAATTTTCTTTATTTCTTCTGTTGAAGTTTTTGACTCTTCAGCAAGTTTTCGTATCTCCTCTGCAACTACAGCAAATCCTTTGCCTGCCTCACCTGCACGTGCAGATTCTATACTTGCATTTAATGATAAAAGATTAGTTTGTTCTGTTATATTAGCTATTGTTTCAGATATAGTACTTATTTGCTTAGTGCTTTCATTCATATCTTGAACTATTTCATTAACTTCCCTCGTAGCTATCTTTGTTTTATTTGATTTCTCAGTTAATGTTTCTATCATGTTTAGACCTTTTACGCCTAATTCTTTAGTATCACTTGAGATTTTATTCATCTCATTAGAATTAACACTAACTTGATCTAATTTTTTTGATAAGTCTTCCATTTCAGAAGCACCTTTTTGTGCATTTTGAACTTGTTCAGTTGCCCCAACAGACACCTCTTCTATTGCCTTTGCCACTTCATTTATTGAAGCTGTTATCTCTTCTGACATACTTGCAAGACTTGTTGACGTTTCTAATACTGTATTAGATGACTTTGTAACACTATTCATAAGATTTGATATGTTTTTTATCATTGAGTTAAATGATATAGCCAAATCCTCAAATTCATCTTTTGTTGAAGCTGTTATGGAAACAGTTAAATCCCCGTTTGAAGCTTTAGCAAATACTTCTTTTAAATTTTTTATATTATGAGCTATTCCTTTGCTTAATAATAACGACATAAATACTGCAATTAATCCCATTATTCCTATTATTAAAAAAGTTGTTTGTAATATAGATTTTGTGTCATCTGAAAGTTCACTTTGATCTAATGTAGCCACTATCTTCCAACCTGTTAATTCGTTTGTTTCATATACTGCAAACTTGTTCACACCTTTAAATTCATAATTAACAAATCCACTTTTCTCTGTTTTTACTTTATTCCAAATACTTAACTTTGAAGCAGCATCTGTGTTAACAACATCCTTTTGTGGGTGAGCTAAAACAGTTCCTGACACATCTGCAATAAATAAATAACCTGTATTACCTATCTTTTTATCGTTTATTCTTTCTGCAATCGTAGCTAATGATAAATCTACTCCTATAACACCAACTACTTTCCCATCTTTCTCTACTGTTTGTGCAATTGTTACAACATTATCTCCAGTTACAACATCTTTATATTGTGGAGTTATTATAACTTGTCCCTTATGTTCTAAAGCTTGTTTATACCATGGTCTTGCAGTTGCATCATATCCATCTGGCATTTCTTCTTCTGGATATATATCAAACTTTCCAGACGCAGTTCCATAATAAATACCTAAAATATCTTTATCAGTTTCTTTTACACTTTTCAATATATCCCTTATAATTTCAATATTGTTATCTGCATCAATATTTACAATAACAGGATTTTCTGAAGTAATAGATACTATCTTTGTAAATCCTTGAAAATAATCTATTAATCCATTATTTACTTCTGAAAGTGTTTGAGTACTTGTAATTGTTAACTTGTCACTAAGGATTGTCTTTGATTTATTGTATGAGCCGACTCCCAATATAATTAATGGAATTATACAAATTGATACTAAGCTAATAATTAGTTTCGTTCGAATGCTGTTTAGTTTTAGTTCCTTAAATTTCATGTTAATACCTCCTCTAATTTATACCATAAAATAAAATTATAATTTATTTTTCGACTAAAATCAATTTTTATTCCCTCTTTTTGAATAATTGTATTATTAAGTTAAAATATTCTTCCATATAGTGTTTTGATAATCACGAAACAGCTCGAATATAGAATGAAAAAATTTATAAAATACAGAATTGATTAAATATTGGTCCTAGTAGTTTTATTGAAAGAAAACATGTAAAAAAACAGTATATAGTTTTGCTTTTAACAAAACTATATACTGTCCTCATTTATGGATATTCAAATTTTTTAAGTATCAATACCGATTTAAAATATATTATTAATTTAAAGCATCAATTCTAACTTTTACAGCTTCAAGCATCTCTACATACTTTACTCTTTTTTCTTTTTCTGCATCTATAACTTCTGCAGGTGCTTTAGCTACGAATCCTTGATTTCCTAGTTTTTTATCTATTCTATCAATTTCGCCTTCTAATTTTTTAACTTCCTTACTTAATCTATCTAATTCTTTTTCTTTATCTACTAAGTCAAGTAATGGCATAAATAATTCTCCACCCTTAACAACTAAAGATACAGCATTAGATGGAACATTAGCTTTATCAGCTATAAATTCAACGTCTGAAGCTGAAGCTAATTTTTCTATATATGCAGATCCTGCATTAAACGCCTTCTTAGCATCTTCTGCTATATAACAAATTACTTTAGCTTTTCTAGATGGCGGTACATTCATTTCTGCTCTTACATTTCTTAATCCTTTTATTGCTTCAATTATATATGCCATATCATTTTCTGCTTCTTTATTTACTAAAGCTTCATTAAATTCTGGCCAAGCTGAAGTTGTTATTGTTTCTTCATCAGTTAAGTGAGTGAAGATTTCTTCTGTTATAAATGGCATAGCAGGATGTAATAATTTAAGTCCAGTAACTAATACAGTATTTAATACATTGTAAACTATTCCCTTAGCTTTTTCATCTTCACCATAGAATACTGGTTTAACAAGTTCTATATACCAGTCGCAGAAATCATTCCACATAAAATCATTGACTTTTTGCATAGCAATTCCAAGTTCAAATTTATCCATGTTTTCTGTAACTTCTTTAACTACGGTATTCATTTTTGATAAAATCCATTTGTCTGCTAATGAATACTCCTTGCTATCTTTATATTTGTTCATTATCTCTTTATCAAGATTCATCATAACAAATCTTGAAGCATTCCAAATCTTATTAGCAAAGTTTCTTGAAGATTCAACTCTTTCTGGGTAATATCTCATATCATTACCTGGTGCATTACCAGTAGCTATCATAAATCTTAAAGCATCAGCTCCATAAGTATCTATAACTTCTAATGGATTAACTCCATTTCCTAAAGATTTACTCATTTTTCTTCCTTCAGAATCTCTTATAAGACCATGAATAAGTACTGTATCAAATGGAGTTTCATCCATACAATGAAGTCCTGAGAATATCATTCTAGCAACCCAGAAGAATATAATATCATGACCAGTAACTAATGTACTTGTTGGATAAAAATATTCTAGATCTGCTGTTTTGTTTGGCCAACCAAGTGTTGAGAAAGGCCATAATGCTGAAGAAAACCATGTATCTAATACATCTTTATCTTGTTCTATATTACTAGATCCACACTTAGTACAAGTCTTTGGTGTTTCTTCTAATACCATGATTTCACCACAATCTTGACAATAGAAAACCGGTATTCTATGCCCCCACCATAATTGTCTTGAAATACACCAATCTTGAATGTTTTCCATCCAGTTGAAGTATGTCTTTTCAAATCTTTCTGGAACAAATTTAGTTTTCTTATTCTTAACTACTTCTATAGCTGGTTTCGCTAAAGATTCCATTTTAACATACCATTGCTTTGATATTATTGGTTCTACTGTAGTACCACATCTATCATGAGTTCCAACATTATGAGCATGATCTTTAATTTTAACTAAAAGACCTAATTCTTCTAAATCTTTAACTATAACATCTCTTGCTTCATATCTATCTAAACCTTGATATTTTCCACCCAAGTGATTAATAACACCCTTATCATCCATAACTCTTATGATTTCAAGGTTGTGTCTCTTTCCTACTTCAAAGTCATTAGGATCATGAGCTGGAGTCATTTTAACTGCACCAGTTCCAAATTCTAAATCTACATAGTCATCTCCTACTATTGGGATTTCTCTATTTACTAATGGTAACATTACAGTCTTACCGATAAGGTGCTTATATCTTTCATCATTAGGATTAACAGCAACACCACTATCTCCAAGTAATGTTTCAGGTCTAGTTGTTGCAATTTCAATAACTCCACTTCCATCAGCTAATGGATAATTTATATGCCAGAAGTGACCTGCTTGTTCTTCATATTCAATTTCTGCATCAGATAAAGCAGTTTGACAATGAGTACACCAGTTAGTTATTCTATTTCCTTGATAAATTAAGCCTTGATTATAAAGCTTAACAAATACATGTTTTACAGCTGCACTAAGATTTTCATCCATTGTAAAAGCTTCTCTTGTAAAGTCAGCTGATACACCAAGTTTCTTAACTTGATTTCTTATTTTTGCTCTGTATTCATCACTCCACTCCCAAACTTTTTCAAGGAATGCTTCTCTTCCCATTTCTTTTTTATTTAAACCTTGCTTTGCAAGTTCATTAGCAACTTTAACTTCTGTTGCAATAGATGCATGATCTTCTCCTGGTAGCCATAATGTACAATATCCTTGCATTCTCTTAAATCTTATTAACATATCTTGAAGTGTATCATCAAATGCATGCCCTAAATGAAGCTCGCCAGTTATATTTGGTGGTGGCATTATTATTGTATAAGGCTTTTTCTTCTTATCAATTACTGGTGTAAAATAGCCTTTTTCTTCCCAGTTCTTATAAATTCTATCCTCAAATTCTTTTGGATCATATGTAGTTGATATGTTTTTAATTTCTGACATTTTCATTCCTCCATTTTATATTTCACATACAAGGTATTCAAAGCCCCTTGTCATGGCATTTTGCACATAAATTGCATACAAACAATGTAGTCTATGATTTAGTATTTCTAATTACAATTTAGTACATATTTTATGAAGACTGTACAACAATATTTAATATTTTATTTTTTATTAAATATTATTGGTTTTTTTCTTTTTGGTGGTGTTAGTTTAGTTTTCATATATCCAATACTCATAGGACAAACCAATTCATATTGTTCTGGCACACCATATTTTTCTTTGAATTCCTTTGTATTTAAAGTATACTCTGCAAATCCAATCCAACAAGTTCCAATTCCCATACTATGAGCGGCCAACATGATATTTCCTGCTACAAGACTGCAATCATAAACATGCCAATGAGATTCTACATTTCCATAAATAATCAGCAATGTACTTGCATGATTGAAAATACTATATTGTGAGTTCTTTAACCAATCTTTATATTGCTGTAAATAGGGATATTTTTCAAAATTATCTAATAAATATTGCTTTGTCATTTCAGATAAGGAATCTATTTCATTTTTATCTTGAATAATCACAAATCCCCATGGTTCAAGACCTGAACCAGTTGATACTTTTGTACCAAGTTCAATTAGATTAGTTAGAACTTCTTCAGGTATTATTTCATCTGCATATACTCTAATACTTCTTTTGCTATTAATACATTCTAAAATTTCCATTTTTAATGCTCCCCTCAAGTATGATTAATCGTACTTTTTATATTATAAAATTTTCTTTTATAAATTTTGGATTCTCAACGCAAAAAAAGCCTTCATCACAAAAAGGACGAAGACTCGCGGTACCACCTTTATTTCCACATAAGCACAATCATAATTATATGTTTTGCTTTAATAGACTCTTAATTTAAATAACGATTTAGACAAACCGTCTTTAGTTACTATTAATTTCACTAAAGAAGCTCAAAAGCTACCTTCAAAACTTTCAGCATAAGGGGTTTCAGCTATTCCCTCTCTCTTACTAGTTCTTCGCATCTATGATTTAGATAAAAGAACTGTACTCCTCAACTCGTTTGAGTGAGTTTCCTATAATGCTTTTAGGTTTTTACTCCTCTTTTTCATTGCTTTTAATATATTAATTTAATTAAAATAATATATTATAGTATAATTTTTGTCAATAATCTATTTTAGTATCTATATATTCTTAACCCCTATAAACATGGATATTTTTTCTATAATAATAAGGTACAACTATACCTCACCCCGCATTATTCCAATAAATATTTATATATGTATATATTTTTATAGCTTAATATATACATATATATATTTTTTTATAGTTATA
This sequence comes from Clostridium gelidum, assembly GCF_019977655.1. NCBI lineage: Bacteria > Bacillati > Bacillota > Clostridia > Eubacteriales > Clostridiaceae > Clostridium > Clostridium gelidum. Next base: position 2,389,839 of record NZ_AP024849.1, on the reverse strand, counting down.
TAGTTTCATTTTTACCTAGTTAACTATTTATATAGTTTTCTTCATATATATTTTTATAGTACAATTGTCCATAAATTTTTATCATCTATATATTTCATTTCATTATAAGTTATTACTACATCAAGTCTCTTTTCTTCAGAAATTTGAACTTCTTTATTATTTTCTAAACTTTTTATTAAATCATCAAATAAAGTATTATCATCCTTCAATATAATCTTTAATGTTGTATATACATCATCTATAGATATACCATTTTAATTATTAAGCATGCTGACTTGTTCTTTTTAATTATGACTTAAATCTCTTCATTCTTATAGTTTCATATATTACAGTTCCAAATATAATAACCATAAATATAGGTACTATCACTATTCCTAGTCCACTTTCATTTCCAATTGCGGTCTGTATGCTTTTACATAATAATATAGCAAATAGCAATGATATATCAATATCTAATAAAAGCATTGTTTGTTTTCCTATTTTATATAAAGCTTCTGCATTTTTATCAGTAACATTAACTGGATAATTAAAGGAATGTGGTATTTTACTTAATAATGCAAGAGTTAAATGTAATATTGAAGCTATTATTGGTATTAAAAACAAACTGTTTTTATTTCCGAAATTATCAGGAACACCTGAAAATCCAAAATGGGTTGGAACAATATTCGGAATTTCATTCCACATAATCCATAAATACAACCACATAGATATTACGGACAGTGTCGATATTAAAACTATCAGTTTTTCCTTCCAGCTAAATGAGATTTTTAATTTTGGTCTTTTTTCATTATTCAAAGTAATCTCCTCACAGTCACTAATTATAATTTTACTTATAGCATCTTTTTACAGCCTCTAATAATCTATCCAAGGCTTCTTTTAATACATCCTTAGGACATGCTAAATTAATTCTTTCAAATCCTTGTCCTTCATCCCCAAATATATACCCCTCATCTAAGAAAAATTGTGCTTCTGTATGCATAAATTTTTCTAATACTTTATGATCTTCTTCTAGAGTCCTAAAATCTAACCATTGAAGATATGTGCCTTCTAAATCTATAACTTTAATTTCTGCAATATTTGTTTTCATAAAATCTTCTACAAGTTTTTTATTTTCAGATAAAACTTGTATTAATTCATCAAGCCAATCTTCGCATTCATTATAAGCAATTTCACAGGCCTTATATCCAAAAATATTTAATCCTGAATTTCCAATGGATGCTCTACGCTCTGTTACAATTTTATCCCTAATCTTTTTATTCGATGTAATTATATTGGAGGCTTGAAGTCCTGCCAAATTGAAGGTTTTACTTGGTGCTGTGCAAATAACAGAAGACCCTGCAAATTCTTCAGAAATATTTGCAAATACTGTATGTTTGTATCCTGGCATTATTAAATCAAAGTGAATTTCATCAGATACTATAAGAACATTATTATCTATACATATTCTACCTATTTTCTTTAGCTCCTCTTCACTCCAAACACGGCCAACAGGATTATGAGGATTACATAAAATCAGTAATTTTGTACTTTCTAATTTTGCTTTTTCTTCAAAATCTTCAAAATTAATTTCATAATGATCGCTGCAAAATACTAATTCATTTTTTATTACTCTTCTGTTATTTAACTTGATAACTGTATAAAATGGATAATATACCGGAGTCATAAGAAGTACGCTATCTTCTTTTTCTGTAAGGGCTCTTATAATTATATGTAATGCTGGAACTACACCTGAAAATTCTGTGATCCATTCTTTTTTTATCTTCCAATCATGTCTTCTTTCCATCCAATTACATACCGCTTTATAATATTCTTCTGTAGCTTCAGTATATCCAAAAATGCTATCATCAATATATTTTTTTAGGCCCTCTACAATTTGTGGTGGCATTTTAAATTCCATATCAGCAACAGAAAATGGAACTATATCATCACTAACATCCCCATTAAGCTTTTGCATTAAATTCCACTTACTGGAACCCACATTTCTTCTTGTTACTAATGTTTCAAAATCATACTTCATTAAAATCCCTCCAAGTTTACTATGCGTTAGACATATTATACGTATCTACTGTATATATTTAAAAATTGTTTTTCCAATTATATTTCATTGTATTACATGACTCCTAATTAATCAAACTCTCCTTTATTTTAATGAAACCTTTCTGATTTATTTTAGCATTTTCAATTTTTATGTGTTTTATAAGATATATCTAAAAGGTTGTTGCAAGCATTTAGATATCATCTTTTATACTTAGGAGCTGATAATTCATCCAATAATAAGGGTATAATAAATACCTTTTTGAAAGTGAAATCACATCATCTTTTAAGTAAAGAGAATATAAATTTCTCATTTCTTGAAAATCCTTATTAGGATTTTTTTTACTTATAGAAAGTATTCTTTCTTAAACCAAAAAAGTTACTAAATTACTAAATATATCATAATTATTATCCTATAAAAATTATGGCAGATTTAAGATGCATTCATAAATAAACTGGTGTACAATACCATTATAAGGTTATATATATTTAAAAAGTAAATAAACACAAATTACGGAAGAGGGGATAATTAATGATCAATAAAAAATTAAGTAAAGCCTTGGGCCCAGTTTTAGGACTTATGGGCTTTATTTTAGCTACTGGTGTAGTGGAATTGCCAGTTTTTGCTGCTGATACTACTACTACTACTACTACTACTACTACTACACAAGCTAGTGTTACTTATACTGACAATACTGCTTCTGTGCAACCTAAAGATTATTCTATAAACACAAACAAAAGCGTAACTGAAAATGGGATTAAGGTGACTGTTGATAAAGCAATTGCTACAAAACATAAATTAAAAGTAACACTTAAAATTGAAGGTGACAAAGCATTAGAAGATTTTAACCACAATAACTCAATTTTTGCAGTAACTTACGGTGATAATGATTCTAGCTTTGGAAGTAGCTCCCACGCTCAGCTTTTAGATGATAAAACTATGCTTCTAACTTTAGAGAAAGAAAATTATCGAGGGGAATATCCTGAAAAAGGAGCTATGAGAGTTGATGTAGCCCTTTCAAATTACAAAGTTAATATAGGAATGGACATACCTGTAGACTTTTCAAGCTCTTTTGAAAATTATTATACAAAAAATATTTCTGCTAAAATACCACAATTTGATTATGCTTTAAATTCCTTAGAATCTGATGTTATGGGCACAACAATATCTTATACTAAACCTAAACATGATGAATATGATGATATAGATAATAATGATACTTTATGGAATTCAAAAATTCTATTAAAAGTTGGAGATAAAATGTATCAAACAGATTCTAACGGAAACTATTCAGGTGATGATAAAAAAATAATGGGTAACTACGTTTCAACTTTACCAACCTATGATATTATTAAGAATGAAAAAAATATAAGTATAGTACCTATTTTTTCTAATATATCAATAAATGACTTAGACGACCTTAATATTCATGATGATATCAGTAAACAAAATACTACTAAAGATATTTTAAACAACATAAGTTATGAGAAAAACTTTAGTTTTTCAGATGGATCAAAGGGAGAATTGTATAATATTGAAAGAAATGACAATAGCATAAAGGTTGCTTGCAAAGGTCAATCTGAAATAGAAAGTTTATTAATGGCAAGCAATCTTAATCTTAATTACGAATATGTCAAAGGACAAAAAAACAACACTTTTTATAACAATCAGGCTATCTGTATTTATAAAGATCCAAAAGACTCTTTGGGCTATATTGTGGAATTTTATAATGTCCAAAAGGATAAATCAACTAACCTATACCTTGACCCTATGATAAAACAAGTTAATATGTATAAATTAGGTGATGAAATTAAACTATTAAATTAACATTTAGATTTCACTTAGGTTTAAGGCACATTCAAAAAAATATAATTATAAAAGCGAGGAAATTTTATGATAAATAAAAAAATTAATAGATTGCTAAGTTCTATATTAGGAGTTGCATTAATTGGTGGAATTATTCAAATTCCAGCTTTTGCAGATGATAATGTACAAGTTACCTCTTCCTATAGTTCAAGTGATAATTTAACAAACGATCAAACTAATATTGCAAATAAAGATAAGAATATTGAACAAAATGGATTAAAAATATCTGTAAACAAGATTATTGCCTCAAAACACAAATTAAGAGCAACTATAATAATTAAAAATGAAAACTCCTTTGATAAAACTAAAAGACCTAATGCACAGGTTCTTTTATCATATGGAGACAATAAGTTAAATGGCGAGAGTACATCATCTAACTATACAGATGATAAAACCCTTGTAATATCAATTACAAGAACTATTAATAAAGGAGAATTACCTAAAAAAGGTCCTTTACGAATAGACTTAGTAATTCCTACGTATAAAATTAACTTAGGAATAGATGAAAACATGGATTTTTCAGAAGCCTTTAAAGATTCTATCGAAAAAGACTTATCCATTAATGTTCCAGATTGTAATTTTACAATAAATAAATTAGAATCAGATCTTCTAGGCACACACATTACTTATAGTAAGCCAGAAAAAGATTCTTCAGATAGAAATTATAGTTTATCAGAGCACCCTAATCTTATACTAAAAACTGGAGATAAAATGTATCTATTAAGACCATCTGGCTCTTATTCATCTAATGTATCTGGAAATGGAAAAGATAATAAAGTAACCCTTGGAGGTTATGAAGCTGAAGCAGCAAATTATGAAAAGATAAAAGATCAAAGTAATATAAGTATGATACCAATTATATGTACTATGAACAGCAACGAATTAGAAAATTATTATAAAGAAACCTATAAAAACCAAAAAAATTCTATTGATGATACTATAAATAAAGACATATTAAATAATGTATATTACAATAAAGCTCTTGACTTTTCTGATGGAACTAAAGGGGAAATATATAATATTGAAAGAAATAATGATGTTATAAAAGTTTATTGCAAAGGTGCTACAGAAAAAGAAAGTTTATTAATGGCAAGCAATACAAACATACGCTATAAATCTGACGAAAGTAAAACTTATAATAATTATTATTCTGGAAATTCACGCATCACCTTATCCAAGGATCCAAAGGAGTCTCTTGGATACATTATAGAATTTACTGGTGTAGACAAAGATAAAACTATGCAATTAACTTGTGATACTATAATAAAACAAATAGATAAATTTAAACTAGGAACTGAAATTCAAATCTCTAAATAGTGTATCAACCAAAATAAGTACCATGAAAACTAGATTTAAGTTATAACCTGCTGAAAGGGCGGGGACTCTGTTGTTTCGGTTGCATTTAGAGTCCCCGCCCTTTCTAATATTGAGATCTACTTAAATTTAGTTGTTGTTCATATTAATTCTAATATATATACATTAGCTAAACTTCAAGTTAATATCTGTACTAGAAATCAAAAATATTCTATCAATAAAGCTTAAGGCATAATCAACTCATCAACCTTATCCATTTTTAAATCATAGATAACATTCGGAATTTCTTCTATATACCATTTATATGCCCTACTTAAACCTTCTTTTAATGAAATATTAGGTATATAAAGACCATCCTTTATTAATTCATCTATCTTAAGTATATAAGTTACATCTCTGAATGGAAAATAGGATCTTACTTTTTAATTTACGGCATTAACCTCGTTCTATCTCTTGGAATTAAGCTTGCCTCTCTGACATTTTCAAATCCTAAAAGTTTGAAAGTTATTCTTTCAAGGCCTATTGCTAAACCTCCATGTGGTGGCATTCCATACTTAAAGTTTGAAGTATAACTTTCGTAATTTTCAGGATTTAATCCTTTGTATCTCATATTTTCTATTAGCATACTATATTCATGGATTCTTTGTCCACCAGTTGTAATCTCAATCCCTCTAAATAATAAGTCAAAACTATGAGTTTCCTCATTTCCACAAGGCATTGTATACATTGGTCTCTTTTTCCTTGGATAATGAGTTAAGAATATAAAGTCACAGCCTAATTTTTCTTTTGCATATTTATAAATTAATTTTTCACCTTCTGGATCCATATCTCCATCTAATCCTGTTTTGTTATATTCTTTTTTCAATATTTCTATAGCTTCACTAAATTTTATCCTTGGAATTTTGTTTTTAATACTTGGAACTTCTGCTTTTAAAATGTCTAAATAATTTTCACCTTCTTCTGTAACTTTTTTTAATATATATTTTAATAATTTTTCTTCTAAACTCATTATTTCCTCTACACCTTCAATAAATCCTATTTCTAAATCCATACTAATATACTCATTTAAATGTCTATTAGTATTATGTTCTTCTGCTCTATACACATGCCCAACTTCATAAACTCTTTCAAAACCTGCTCCAACCATCATTTGCTTATAAAATTGAGGACTTTGTGCTAAATATGCTTGCTTTTCAAAGTATTGAACTTTAAAAACTTCTGTTCCTCCTTCTGCACCACCTTCTACAAGCTTAGGAGTAGATATTTCAGTAAAATTCTCTTGGTTTAAAAATTCTCTAAAACCTTCAACTATAATATTTTGTATTTTAAATATTGAATTTACTTTTTCATGCCTTAAACTTAACATTCTATTATTGAGCATAGTATCTAAATTAACTTCTAAATTTTCCTTATTTATTTCAATAGGTAATTCTTCTAGAGAACTGTTAATAATATTAATTTTTTCAACTGATACTTCAAATGGATTTAAGTTATTTTTACTCTCTAGAACAGTTCCAATAATGTATACTACTGATTCTAATTTGATTTCACCAGCATTTATTTCTTCATTATTTACAACACATTGCACTAAGCCGGTTCTATCTCTTAATATGATAAAGGTTATAGATTTTAATTTTCTTATACGATGTACCCATCCTTTAATTTGTGCTTTTTCATTTATATGATTACTTAATTCATTTACCATTATTCTTTTCATTTTAAATTCTCCTTCAGACATATTTTTTAATACAACAAAACCCCTTGAGTTAGCTAAACTCAAGGGGCAAAAATCTTTTCGCGGTACCACCCTTTTTTACTTATTATATTATCTTATCAAATTTGCAGATATGAACCCCTAAAATAAAATGGGTTCATTTTATTTTAATACAAAAAAGCTTCCACTTCATTATATAGAAGTGAAAGCTATAATTTCACGGTGCCATTCTACTTTGACAAAATTTAATAAACTAAGTCATCTTTAACCTTTTAACGGAGGGGTCCGGCTTATCCTACTAAATCATTTCAGATAAGCTTCTCTGGGATGTCTTCAATACAAACTTTCTCATAGAGCTTCCACCACCCTCTACTCGCTTAAGATACTAATATAATATCTACTCTTCCCTTCAAAGAATTTCAGTTTTTACTTTTTCTATATATTACTCTTTATAAAAATAATTGTCAATAAGAATATTTTTTTGCAATACATTAAGCATACTGAAAATAGAACGAAAATTAAGTAATAAAATAATAATGAAAAGGAGTGATTGTTTATGGTTATGAATATTACTGCCGATAAAGGAATTAATACTATAAATTATAAGACTGCAAATGATACCCAAAAGGTAGACAACAAGAATAATATAAATGCTGCTACAGAAAAAAGTCCAGAAATAACGCAAGCTTTAGGAACTGATACATTTGTTAAATCCACAGAAGAAGATACAACAGCTTTAACCTACAAACCAGAAAAAAATAAACTTACTACAGAAGAAGTTAAAGGGTTAAAGGAAGAACAAGAAAATATAAAAGTAAATCTTATAAAAAAGTTCATAAGTGATACAATAAATAATCAAAATAAGTTGCTTGGAAAATCAGCTGAAAATGGAAATAATGAAATTTCACAAGAATCTAATGATTTACTTACTAAAATATTTGGTTCTTTAGAAAAGGCTTATCCAAAAATCGAAACAACTCCTGAGGGTGCACAAAAAGCAATTGAAGATGGTGGAGCTTACTCTGTAAATGCAGTAGCTGATCGTATTATGACTATGGCAACAGCTATAGCTGGAGATGATCCCAATAAGTTACAACAAATGAGAGATGCTGTAGAAAAAGGTTTTGCAGGAGCTGGCTTAACTTTTAAAAATGCAACAGACAGTGATTTACCACAAATCTGCAAAGATACAATGACTGAAGTTATGAATAGATTTGATAAATTGCAAAATAAAACTACTACAAATGGCGTAATTACTAATTAATAAAATTTTTATTCTAACTGTCTTGAAATGATATATAATATTTTAAGGCAGTTTTATTAATATCAACATAAAAAGTATCCCTATATCTAAAGGAGGTTATTATGAAATTAAATTCAATACACCACATTGCTATTATCGTTTCAAATTATGAAATCTCTAAAAATTTTTATGTGAATATATTAGGATTTGAAATTATACGTGAAAACTACAGAAAAGAAAGAAATTCTTATAAATTAGATTTGAAAATAGGCGATAGTGAAATCGAGCTTTTTTCTATGAATGAATGTCCTAAAAGACTTAGTAGACCTGAAGCATGTGGCTTAAGACATCTTGCTTTTCGCGTAAATAATATTGAAGATGTTATAGCTGAATTAAATTCAAAAGGAATTAAAGCAGAACCAATTAGAATAGATGAATACACAAACAAAAAATTCACTTTCTTCAAAGATCCAGATGGTTTACCTTTAGAATTGCACGAATAATGTAAATTATACATTTAATGGTCTCATATGGACTACACTTTGCTTGCTAATCACCTTTGGTAATCTATTACCTATTCTTACAGCTATTATTTTTCATACATTTAAGACCTCTATATTTCTATAGAGGTCTTAAATGTATATTGAAATTTTATCTAGTGTCTAATTTTCGATAGAAAAGCAAGATGAAGATTTAATAACACCTTCTACCCTTTTACTATGTAGTCTATAAATCTTTTGCCATATTATCTAACTGATTTGTTATAGCTGATAACTCTTGAATACTCGCAGAAATTTCTTGTGTTGCAGCCGCTTGCTCTTCACTTGCTGTTAAAGATTCACGACTTTCCTTATTAACTTCATCTATTTTATACTTTATCTCATCAGTTAATACTTTTATCTGAGGTACCGTCTCTTTTGACTGATAGGCTAACTTTCTAATTTCATTAGCTACAACTGAAAAGCCTTTTCCCATTTCTCCTGCACGTGATGCTTCTATTGCAGCATTAAGTCCAAGCATATTTGATTGATTTGCTACTGAAGAAATAAATTCAGTAATACTATTTATTTTTTCTAAAGTTTCACCAACAGAATTTACATGGTCATATAAATTCCGCTCACTTTCATGTATTTTCATTGCACTTGCTGCTAACTGTTCAACTGTAGCAGATATTCCTTCTAAACTAGTTGATAAAGTTCCAGTTATAGCCTTCAATTTATTAGAAGCGCTCTTAGGCACAACAACACCAAGAGTTGCCACTATATTCTTACCCGTATCTTCATCATACAAAGGATAATTAGCTATGTAAACAGGAACACCATAACGTTCTTCTCCTATTTCCATTGATTGTGCTTGTCCAGAATGTATAGTCTTATAGGCCATATCTGTTTCCTTTAACTCATATCCTTCATACATATTTGGCAAAGCAAACTTTTGAGAAGATTGTATGTATGCTATTTTATTTAAATCAGACATATATAAGAATGCTCCTTCTGGAAATAATTCTGCCACTATAGGTGCAAAATTCGGAAAACTTTCAGCTACTGGATGAAGTCTTGGTAATACTATTGAAAATGCTCCGACTGGTATATTAGAATCATCAACAAGTGGTACTGCAACAGTAATCAATCTTTTCCCATATTTTTCTCTTGGCACTTCTTCAGTTAGAACTTTGCATTCCTTCATTGCTTTTACTGCAATAGCACTTTCTGCCACATTAGCCCCTTCCTTAAATATATCCATATCAAATTTTCTTGAAGCTACTTTCCATTTAATTGTGCGATTTTCAATAAATAAAAACATTATACCACCTGAAATTAGCTCAACTTCTAATTGAGCAACTGCTTTTAAAATATCTACGTGTTTTATGTTAAACATTTTACATCTCCCCTTTTATACCAAATTTGGACATAAATTAACTATTCGGAAAATTTTATTTTTTATGTTTATCTAATTATAACAAAAAACACTTAACATTTACTAAATATTTTTAATTTTTTAATTCTTACTATTATTTACAAATTAATCTTATCTTCCTTCTAAAGCACATAAGGCACTAGAAAGAGGGATGATTATAATATAAAATCATCCCTCTTTCTTGTTGCAATATTGAAAATCAAAAATTACATTGCTCTACCAGGCATTACTGCATCTACTATCCCAATAACTAAAGCTGCTAATATAGCACCCCATATAGATACACTCATATTAGGAACTAAAAATTGTGCTAAATACAATATTACTGCAGCAATAACAAATCCTTTTATCCCCTTTCCAAATGGTGATGCATCGACCCCCATAAATGATTCTACTAAATAATCTATTACACTTATTACAATTGCAGCTAATAAATATGACCATAATCCATTAATACTAAACCCTGGTGTAAAAAATGATGTTATTCCTAAAATTACAGCTGTCAATACTAACCTTCCTACCCAACCAAAAATACTTTTGCTGGTATCATTTTCTCGTGTCGAATGTTCTTTGTCATGTACCATTTATAATTACCTCCTTACAAATATAAATTAATATGAGTGTAATTACATTTTGCCCAATATATAAAAAAATATTATAAATTTTTATAATTTCATATAACTAACATTTTATTTAATCATCTTAGAAATAAAAGAGAACCTAGCACGCCCATTATAATCTATTATTTTTTTGAATACGTCCTATTTACTACTAAGTAAAGTTATACTAACTATTTCTCTTTTATTAAACAATCTTATTCCTGGTCTGCTATGTCCAAGTCCTCTATTTACTAGAAGTTTTTTATTATTTATTTCATAAATTCCACTGCTGTATTTAGGAAACAATTTTCTTTCTGGCGAAAGTATTGCTCCAATAAAAGGCAATCTTATCATTCCTCCATGTACATGACCAGATAAAGTTAAATCTACGTTCTGCTTTGAATATTCCTCAAAATATAATGGATTATGTGCCAATAAAATGTTATATTCTTTTTTATTGCATTTATTTAATGCTCCACTAATTACTTCTTCTACATTAGAAGGTTTATTTATTGTTTTATAATATAAAAGAGGAATATCAATGCCATAAATATTTATGTAATCTTTTTCTCTCATTATAGTTATTTTTTCGTCCCTCAATATCTTAATACCAAATTCCTTAAGTTTTTGTATAATAAAACTTAAATCATCTTTTCTTAATCTTATTTCATGATTTCCTAAAATATAATATATTTCATACTTTTCACTCAAGGTTTCTGCTAAATTAAAAAATTTTTCAAAATTTTCATCATACTTATTAACCATATCTCCAGTCATAACAATAATATTCGGATGTTCATCATTAATTTTTTTAAGTACTTTAGCATTATCTTTCTCAAAACCATAACTATGAAAATCTGATAACTGAACTATTTTAAAATTGTTAAATTCTTTTGGAATTTTATCACTTTTAATTCTATAGTTAGATATCTTTATTAAAGTATTCTCAAAATATATTAATGTAGACATTAAAGTCAAACTTGATATAGCTATTAGATTTTTAATCATTTTTCCATTACTCTCCTCTCTAGCTATTTTTAATTATTTCTTAATTATAACAGGTAAAATATTAATAAAAAAGTTATCCAAATAAATTATTTATTTGGATAACTTTTTATTATATATTCATGTAGAATATAGTTACTTATGTCGAACTAGTACCCTATCTCCATGATTTCCAATCCAATACTCTACTCCAGGATATTTTGCTTCAAGATAATCTTTAAATAATAATGGGTCCTCACTATTTAAAGAAAACATTTCATAATGTCCTGGTACAACAAGTCCTGGTTTTAAATGCCCTGCTAAGTCTACGGCTTCCTGATAAGTCATGTTTCCTATGCAATTTCTATTATATCGTGCTGCATCCCTTCCATTTATAGGAATGAACATAATATCTAAACTCCCCCATTTTTTTAATTTAGAATACATGCCTTCATATAAACAGGTATCACCAGAATGGTATAAAACACATCCATTTCCTTCAATAATATATCCAAGATAAGGATATATTCCTGTTTTTAAATCCTGGTCCAAAAATTCATGAGCAGATGCAATACCACTTATCTTTAGATTTGCTTCTGAAATTGACATACCATCATCTAAACCAATAAACCTATCCTCTGGTATATTTAATTCCCTTGAAAGAGATTTTATTAACAACTTTGAAACAACAAATTTTGCATTTGGTGAACTTATAGAAAGTTGGTGCCATACTCCTCTATCTATATGATCCTCATGATCATGAGTTCCTAAAATAATATCTGCATTTACCACTTCCTGTGGTTTTAATAATGGCTGAACATTTCTGTCAACATTTTCCGATAGAAAAGCATCTAAATAAACAACTGTTTTACCAATCTTAATAACATAACCTAACTGACCAAGCCACCAGAATGCTATTTTACCATCTTCTAAAACACAATCATCAATATCTTTAATAAGATCCAATCCCTTTTTCAAGTTCTACCACCTCTAACTTTCTCATAAGTTTTATTATTGAAAATAAATCTATTTTAAATTATCCACTTTTTCTACTGCCTAACGAATAAAGTTCGTAAAAACTTTATCTTCTTTTTCTGGTTCTTGAACTTTTCCCTTGCCAAATTCAACTAGCTTCATAAGCCATGCCATATTTTTGCCTAAAACTCTCATTATTTGTTTCCCTTCAGCATCACCTTCAACTTCACCTTGCGCTGCTCCATGTATTACATTCCAATAGTTTGAAGTTGGCATAAGCATTTCTGCATAATTAATATAATTATTTAACATATCAAAAGTAGGAACACCTCCTGAACGTCTAACAGCAACTACAGAAGCTCCTATCTTATGTCTTAGCATTGATTTGTTTACGCTTGTAACGTAACTTGCCCTATCTAAAAATGCCTTCATTGTTGCTCCTACAGAAGCATAATGAACTGGAGAACCAAATATTATTCCGTCTGCTCCCTTCATTTTTTGAATCCAATCATTAACTTCATCATTAATTACACATTTTTCATCTTGATTTCTTACACATCCATTGCAGGCAAGGCACCCTCTTATAACCTTATTTCCTACATGAATAATTTCAACTTCTATGCCTTCCTTTTCTAATTCTTCTGCAACCATTTTTATTCCATGGTATGTATTCCCTTCTTTTTTAGGACTACCATTAAATGCAACAACCTTCATATATATTACCTCACTTTTATTTATATTTTTATTATCCTACTATAACCTAAAATAAATTTTCTTAATTCGTTAAAGTGGAAATTGTTATTAGTATATACTGTGCTAATTTTTCACACAAGTACTTACTTTTATGTAAGGTTACTTACCTGTAGGTAAGTAATACTGGTTCAACTGGCGCTAGCTCTTAGGCGCCCATTGAAATTATGAGTTTCTCATTGCGAGGACAATGTGCCTCGTAGCATATAAGTTCTTCTAATCTATTTAATCTTCTTTAACAATTGAAAAATTTCTTTCAGACCATTCTTCAATTATTTTTAAAGCAGGTACAAGTTCCTCTCCTTTTTTAGTTAATGAATATTCAACTTTAGGAGGCATTTCTGCGTATATTTTTTTACTTATAAGCTCATCCTCTTCAAGTTGTTTTAAAGATTGATTTAATACTTTTTGACTTACACCACACGTAATTCTCTGTAATTCTAAAAATCTTTTTGGACCTTCCCATAAGTGACACAATATTACTGCTTTCCATTTACCTCTTATTACTTCAAATCCTAAATCTAAATAACATATATACGATTTATCATTATGCTTTATCAAAATAAAATCCCTCCAACTCTATAGAACAATTATACCAATTATTATAGGCATTTCATTAAATTTAAAATTATTTATTATCCATTGTCATAAGTTACATTTTAATAGTATTTATATTCACACATATCAAAAATCTCCGTGTTTTAATAATCTATGAATATTTTATAAATTAATACTCTTATTGCAACACTTCATTTTCAAGTTTAAAAGTTAAGTTAGTTATTGCATTTGAAACACTCTCAATTAGACTTATTTGATCTTTATTTATAATCTCCAGTTTTTTTATCATTCCATTTCCTAATATATTTATTCCGCCTATAACTTCATCAAGAAGCTCTTTAGACTTAGTTTCTTCTACATATATAAAATCTTCCCAAAATAATAATGGTAAAATTAAGACTTCTAACGCAGCATAACTTGTATTAAAAATTTCTTTATACTTATAATAATTTTCGAAGCAGAACATTATTATAAGTTCACCTGCAACTTTTAGAATATTATCTTTATTTTCTCCTTTACATAAAATTAATTCTATTGCACTTATCATTCCATTAATAATTAGATTTTGCATGTACTCTGGTAAATCTGATATAAGAGATGTTGAGAAATAATTGATTATTTTTGAAAAGGTTGCTTGTTTTGTCTTCTGTCTTAAATCTCCATTTTTATCTAAAAGTATATTACACTTGTGATAATCTAAAGGATTAATTTGAAAGTCTGTTTGTATATAATGACATTCTCCTTCAATTGAGTTAAATAAACAATTAACATAATCATATTTTGAGTTTATGCATATAATTTTGGATTTATTTTTATAGATTTCCTCTTTGTACTTATTAATAAATTCATTGGAAAAACCTTGTCCATTAACTGATATGCACTTAATTACTTTAGAAGATAAAACTGCTACATATTGAGCTTTATTCCCACCCTTTGAATGCCCAGTTACAGTAATATTATCAAGTTCAAGACTATTTATATAATTTAATGCGTTTTTTTGCTCCAACGTATCATATTCATAAGCTCCTTTACCATTATCATCCCATTCTTCTATTGTAGCTGTCCCTCTAAAGACTACTGTTGCATTATTTTCGCCATCTACGAAACATGCAACTCTCATACCACTTTTATAATTGTATACATTTTTAATTTTAAGTTCTTTTAAATTGCGTTTATTTTTAATTTGCTCTAATATATTTACCCATTCACTTTTAGGCAATTTTATTATACAATTTCCCTTTACCATATTATCAAGTTCTTCATTATATAATATGCTATCTATAATATTTATAAGTTCTTCATCTTTTTCAGCATCCCATTGTAAGTATATTAAATTATCTAAAAGTATTAACTCCTCATAAGTTAGCTTACACATTAGACCTCCATTAGATACTATCTATATTACTAGGTTATTCAACTTTATTACAAAGGTGCACTATGTTAACAAATCCCATACATTGAAATTTTGATTCATTAGATAATAATTACAATATAATATTACAATTCATTCTCAATTGACATCTTGTTCTAATTAAGTAAAACCCTTGACTTACTATTATATTTAGGTATATTATAATAGTAATTTGTATGATTTATAGGCGCTAAACTAAATTCAGTTGAATTATCACACTCCAACTGAAAGTCCCACTATATATTATCAAGTGATAAAAAATTAGTTAAATTATGGAGGTCCTTTATATGAATGCTAAAGTTAAGGTAGCTAGATTGTCGCTACTTTCAAACACAAGCTTAATAATTATGAAATTGATTGTTGGACTTTTTACTGGGTCAGTAAGTATAATATCGGAAGCTATACATTCTACTATGGATTTACTTGCAGCTATTATAGCGTTTTTTTGTGTAAGAATATCAGATAAACCCGCTGACGATACTCACCCTTATGGACATGGTAAGGTAGAAAATATTTCAGGTGTCATAGAAGCTCTACTTATCTTTATAGCGTCTGTTTTAATAATAATTGAAGCTGTCAAAAAAATTATTAATCCTTCTGAAATAGAATCTGTTGGAGTTGGATTTATAGTTATGTTCATTTCTGCTGCTGTAAACTTTGTAGTATCAAAAAAAATATATAAAGTAGCTAAACAAGAAGATTCAATAGCATTAGAAGCTGATGCACTTCACTTAAAAGCTGATGTTTATACGTCACTCGGTGTAGGTAGTGGTTTACTTCTTATTTGGGTTACTGGTTTAAATTATTTAGATCCAATAGTTGCAATTTTAGTTGCTATATTTATACTAAAGGAAGCTCTTGAATTATTAAAAGCTGCCTTTAATCCTCTTTTAGATGTTAAATTATCGGATGGAGAGATTGAAATTATTAAAGATACTATAAATAAATATGCTTCTGTATTTTGTAATTATCATGATCTTAAAACAAGAAAATCTGGACGAATAAAATATATAGACCTACATTTAGTATTTCCTGAAAATAAGTCAATTAAAGAAGCTCATGATATATGTGACAAAATTGAAGCAAATATAGAAGAAGCTCTAAAATACGCTGAAGTTATGATACATTTAGAATCTTCAGAAAAAGAATGTAACTGCCTCCAATGTAAAAGCCAGTGCACGTTAAAAATAGATACCATAAATTAAGGCTATATTAAAAATTCTATAATATGCATAGTCAAAAGTTATTACCATTAATATAGTAATAACTTTTTTTGCATTAAAAAATAAACCTGTAGATGCTTCATTGTGTGAATATCTGCAGATTTCTTAATTTTTCAGAAATATATATTGTAATTAGTTTTCTACACTTTCAGTATTAATTATCAAAAAAATAATGTAGTGATTTCATTCTAAATTGGTCACAGACTACCCATAAAGGGCATCAATTGTACATTGTTAATTGCAATATATATAAATATGAGACTTTCATCAAATTATATACATAATTTGATTATAGTTATAATTAATGCTGAAAGACCTGCTGTTATTGGTATAGTTAAAACCCAAGCCCAAACTATATCTTTAGCTATGCCCCATTTTACTGATTTAAGTCTTTTAGATGCTCCAACACCCATTATAGTTGTTGTAATTATATGGGTTGTACTAACTGGAGCATGAAATAATGTTGCCAGTAATATTACTAGTGATCCACCGGTTTGAGCTGCGAATCCGTTTACTGGTGTTAATTTAGCCATCCCACTTCCCATAGTTTTAATAATCTTTTTCCCACCTATAGAGGTTCCGAGTGCCATAGCTGAAGCACAAACTACTATAACCCAGGTAGGAACCTCAAAATTTTCAATAACCTTACCACTAAGTAAAGCCATTGTTATTATTCCCATTGATTTTTGAGCATCATTTCCGCCATGATTAAAAGCCATAAATGCGCCTGCAATTACCTGAAGTTTCAAAAATATTTTATTTACTACATGATACTTAAATGGTTTTAAAATCAAGTTTAATAGTTGCATTAGTATATAGCCTACTATAAATCCTATAACTGGAGAAATAAATAGCCACAATATTACACTATGAAAAAGATTATACCAATTAACAACGTCAAATGTGCATTTATAAGCTATTCCACCACCTACTAACGCTCCAATCAATGCATGGGATGAACTACTTGGAATACCAAAATACCAAGTAATTAGGTTCCATACTATTGATGAAATTAAAACCCCTAAAATCACCCATTGAGGTATAGATTCTGATGCATAATTTACAATATCTGCACCTACCGTTTTAGCAACTGCTGTTCCTGTAAATGCGCCCAAAAAATTAAATATTGCGCACACTATTATAGCAGTTGTTGGCGTAAGTGCTCTTGTAGTAATCGAAGTAGCAACTGCTGTAGCTGTATCATGGAATCCATTTATAAAATCAAATATTATTACTAAAAAAACTATTAATATTGTTATGGTCATTGTACTATGCATTCTTAATGACAACTCCCTCTACAGTGTTTGCAATTTTTTCACACTTATCAATAGTATTTTCTAAAGTTTGGTATATCTCTTTCCATTTTATAATTTCTATAGGATTCGTTTCATTTTTGAATAATTCTGATACTGTTTTTCTAAATAAACAATCTGCTTCACTTTCAATTTTATTTATTTCTGTAATTTTCTCTTTTATATGCTTTGATTTATTACCTACTGAATTAAGTTCATCCATTAATTCCACGATACAGGTAGTGCATTGTACTATCATGTCACCTAAAAGCTTACATGCCTCCGTGCTTTCATTAATATCAAACATAACAAATCTATGCATTGTTGAATTTGTTAAATCTAATACATCGTCCATTTTCTTAATTAATGAATAGATATCCTCCCTGTCTATTGGAGTTATAAATGCTTCACTTAATTCTTTAGTTATAATATTTACTAATTTGTCTCCTTTATGTTCCAACTCTTCGATTTTACTAACATTAAGTTCTTTCTCTGATAAAGAGTCTAAACTTACTCTTAAAATCATCGCCCCTTCATTTACATTTTGTGCTGCTTCTAAAAATAACTTATAAAATTTATCCTCTTTTGGCTTTAAGTAAAACATCAATCACATCTCCCTATAAAATATAAACACTCGACATATTTATTAAATATTATAGCCCTGTTAAAGTATATTCTATTTTAACCAAATATTAAACCATTTTTAATAAACTTAACCTAATTTTAATATAAAAAAACCTGCAGATTCATCATATATGAAAATCTACAGATTATTTACTTAATTTATATACTATTTACTGTGTAGACTATATAGTTCCGAAAAACAATAGTCTTTTAATAAGTTATACAAATAGCTTCATTATATATATAATTAAAGCTGAAAGGCATGCTGTTATTGGTATAGTTATAACCCAAGCCCAAACTATATTTTTAGCTACTCCCCATTTTACTGATTTAAATCTTTTAGATGCTCCAACACCCATTACAGTTGTTGATACTATGTGAGTTGTACTAACTGGAGCATGGAATAGTGTTGCAATAAATATTACTGCTGCACCACCAGTTTGAGCTGCAAATCCATTTACTGGTGTTAATTTCGCCATCCCGCTTCCCATAGTTTTGATAATTTTTTTTCCTCCTGATGCTGTTCCAAGTGCCATAGCTAAAGCACAGCATGCAATAACCCATGTAGGAACTTCAAAGGTAGTAATAAGTCCACCACTTAATAAAGCCATGGTTATTAGTCCCATAGATTTTTGAGCATCATTACTACCATGATTTAAAGCCATAAGTGCACCCGCAACAATTTGTAATTTTAAGAATATTTTATTTACTATCCTAAGCTTAAATGGCTTTAAAATCCAATTTAATAGTATCATCAATATATATCCTACTGTAAATCCTATAACTGGTGCAATAAATATCCATATTATTACCTCATGAAAAAGATTATTCCAGTTTACTACACTAAAACTATTATTATAAGCTATTCCTCCACCTATTAATGCTCCTATTAATGCATGAGAAGAACTGCTTGGAATACCAAAATACCATGTGATTATATTCCAGATTATTGCTGAAATTAAAACACCTAGTATAACCCATTGTTGTATATTGTTATGACTAACAATGCTTTCACCTACGGTTTTAGCAACTGCTGTTCCAGAAAATGCACCTATAAAGTTAAATATCGAACATATTATAATTGCAGTTGTTGGTTTAAGTGCTCTAGTAGTAATAGTAGTAGCAACTGCTGTCGCTGTATCATGAAATCCATTAATAAAATCAAATAATAATACTACAATTACTATTATTATTGTTATGGTCATAGTACTAAGCATTCTTAATGACAACTCCCTCTACAGTATTTGCAATTTTTTCACAATTATCAATAGTATTTTCTAAAATTTGATATATTTCTTTCCATTTTATAATTTCTATAGCATTAGTTTCATTTTTGAATAAATTTGATACTGTTTTTCTAAATAAACTATCTGCTTCACTTTCGATATCATGTATAATTATAATTTTCTCTTCTATGTATTTTGCTTTGTTACCTACTGAATTAAGTCCAATCATTAAGTCTAAAATATGTTCAGTGCACTTTACTATCATATCGGCTAAAAGCTTAGCTTCATGTGTACTTTCATTAATATCATACATCAAAAATCTATGCATAGTTGAATTAATTAAATCTAATACATCATCAAGTTTCTTAATTATTGAATAGATATCTTCCCTATCTATTGGTGTTATAAATGCTTCATTTAATTCTTTAACTACAATAGTTACTAATTTGTCGCCCTCATGTTCTAATTCTTCAATTTTATCTACATTACTTTCCTTATCTGATAAGGTATCCAAACTTCCTCTTAAAATCCTTGCCCCTTCATTCACATTTTTTGCTGCTTCTAAAAACAATTTATAGAATTTGTCTTCTTTTGGCTTTAAGTTAAACATCTTATCACTTCTCCCTATAAAATATAAATCTTCGACATTTTATTAAATTTTCAATCCTGTACAAGTATATTATATTTCTAACTAATTTTAAACTGTTTTTAACAAAACTTAACCTAAATTTAATATTGCCCGCCTTTAACTTAACAATATATTCCTTATTAATTTGAAATTTTAGCCTTGGATATTTTATTATATCCAAACTTAAACATTCCATCCATCAGATAACAACTAACTATAAAAAATAAGTTTAGAATTTATATTAGAAATATACAATTATCACTAAAAAGCACGCAAATTTTATTTTGCGTGCTTTGAATATGTTACATTCTTTTAATCATTGTTTTTCTTAATTCTTGGAAAATATGTGGTATGAAGTAATTCATGAGCTTTATGACTTAATGGATGATCTAAATACTTTTCATAAATAGCAAGAACCTCTGGATTTTCATTTGATCTCCTAAGTGTCTTAGATCTATCTATATTATTTAAACCTTCCGCTCTTTTTTGAAGTACTGCTTGTTTATTTCCCTTTATTTTGGGCTGTCCACCACCGCCGATGCATCCACCTACACAAGCCATGATTTCTATAGCGTGGAAGAATTCTTCACCAGATCTTACTTTATCCAACATCTTTGCAGCTTCTCTAAGTCCATGTGCAACTCCTATTCTTAGTTTTACGTCTCCAGCTTCAACTTCACAAACTCTAAAGCCATCCCATCCTCTAAGGGCTTCAAATTCTATATTCTCAATTCTATTTCCAGTCATTTTCTCAAGGGCAGTCCTTGTAGCAGCTTCTATAACTCCACCTGTTCTACCGAAAATAATTCCAGCACCAGTATATTCGCCCATGACTGAATCTATTTCTTCATCTTCAAGTTCTTTTAAATCTATTCCTGAATTTTGAAATATCTTTATAAGCTCTCTTGTTGTAATTACGTAATTAACGTCAGAATCCAAACCTACAGAAAATTCTGGTCTTGATGCTTCATATTTTTTTGCTATACACGGCATGATTGCTACTGAAGATACTTCTTCCCTTGATAATCCTTTTTCTTTTGCCCATATTTCTTTTGCAACTATACCAAACATCTCCATTGGAGATTTTGCAGAAGAAGGAACATCTAACATATCCGCATAATTTTGTTCTATAAATTTAATCCATGAAGGACAGCACGAAGTAAGAATTGGAAGTTTAACACTTTCATCTCCAGCTAAATGCTTTTCTAATCTTTCTTGAAGCTCAGCGGCCTCTTCCATTATAGTCAAATCAGCTCCCCAAGTAGTATCAAACACATAATCTACTCCTAATTTTCTAAGACCAGCTGCTAATTTCTTTTCAACATTTTCTCCTGGTTCAAATCCAAACGCCTCACCTATTGCAACTCTGACAGCTGGTGCCATTTGAGTAATTACTATCTTATCAGGTGTTGCTAAGTTCCTAAGGAATAAAAGAGTATTATCTCCTGTAAATATTGCATCAACAGGACATGCAGATACACATGCTCCACAATGAGTACATCTATTATAATCTATATTATGTTGTTTTTTCGCTTCCCCCTCAATACAATCAACAGGGCATGCTCTTTTGCATGCTCCACATCCAATGCACTTTTTAGTAATTGTTAATTTAATTAGATGGCTACACTGAGATGTTGGGCATTTCTTCTCTTCAATATGCTCTTCAATTTCGTCATAAAACTTATCAATTATTTCTTCCATAATATTATGCTTTTGATGCATTTTACATTTTACTGCCACCGCAAGATTTCTTAAAAGGTAAATTTCACGCATGTTAGATACACCTTTGCTTATTCTATTTAAAATATTAAACATTTCAGTTATGTCATCTTTAACTATTTCGTAGTTTTTATAAGATCCATCTTTAATTTTTGCAAGTAAATATCTAATATAAAACTTTTCAAACTGAATTATACAATCTTCCGCAGATAAAATAATAATTGTTCTTGCAATATTTTCATAAAATAATCCAAAATCAAATTCTTTATTTAAGCTATCTTCTGTTAAAAAGCCTCCAAAAGGAAGTCCAATTTGTGCTGCTTTGAAGTTGCTCTTATTTATAAGTCCTCCACAAAGCTCTATTATATCATTAAGAGTAGCCCCTTCAGGTACTTCTATTATTCCTGGCTTATTAACTTTCCCACAAATAGCTATACTTCTTTTATTATTTGTTAATTCTTTTAATTCTGTTTCACTAAAAACAGAAAATACAGAACCTAATGCACTTTGTATTAAAGCTGTCTTTTTATCTATCATACTATCCACTCCTTAAATCTTAGAACTCTTCTAATATTATATCTTGCTTAAATATTAAAATTTGTACTTAAAATATACAATTTTCTATTATTTTATAATAATAAAACTATATTTATTATACTTATTACTATACTTTTAGTAAAGTTATATTTTTCTCTTCAGCATCTGTTATGCTAAATATTATATAAATGATAATAAATTGCATAATTATAAAAACCACTCAAGGCATTTCCTTAGAGTGATTTAAATATATTTATAATGGAATTTTTAATAATTCCTTTTACTATTTGGAATCATGTTGCTTTATAGTAACCATTTTATATTACATTTTTCATATATTCTACAATTAATTCATCTAACTCTTGGCTTATCTTTAATGTTTGTTCATACTCTGCTTTATCATCTAATGATATACACATTTCATTTAAAACATTCCTTAATTCCTGAATTCTATAATTTAATATTGATAACTTTTCTTCCTTATTTGTTTTTTTATCTAGTGTTTTTTGTTTCTCTTCATAAATACTTTTTTCCAATTCTTTTAAAATATTTTTAATATGAACTATTTCATTTTTACTGCAATATATACCAAAACTAACCTTTAGTTTAATAATTTTGTCATCAAATTCAAATGAAATATCTTCTAGTAAATCTCTTATATCCGCTAAAATATTATCCGATTCTTTCCTATCTATATTATTCAAAACAACAATAAATTTATTATTAGAATATCTCCCAATCCAATATGAATTTTGTAGGACTAACTGATTAACAAGCTCAGACAAATCTTTTAAAATTTCCACTCCTATTTTATATCCATATTCTTCATTTACATTTTCAAAATCATGTATCTCTATCATTATTACTGATAATAAATATTCATTTATTATACTATTATTTATATCAACAGGTAGTCTTCCTTCAATATAATTTCTATTATAAGCACCTGTTAAATCATCTGTAATGATTTTCTCATTCATATTTTCAATAATAGTTTTAAATTTTTCATCAAAATTATAATTAATACTTGCTATTTTATTATTCTGTGAAGATATATCTTTTATTATTTCAACAACATACATTTCTCCACGTATATTTATTGGGGTTGCAACTATTAACATTATTTTATTCGAAATGTATTCTAATTTAACAAATGTATCTTTTTCAATATCAACTCTCATCGAAATACAATTGTCACATATTTCACCTTTATTTATCATGTCATAGCACTTCTCTTTATGTTTTGTAATCTCATCGTTACTAATATTTATTATATTTTTGTTAATAGGATCAATAATTCTAATAACATCATACATATTGTCTAGCAATGATAATTTTTCCTTTGCTTTTTCATATAACTTATTCATTTTTATGCCTCCCATTACAACTAATATACAAATAATAGTTCTATTATTTTTTACAAACCTTCCGCACATTTAAGTATTTTTATTTATATATTATACAATTTTATACAAAAATGTACAAGCATACTAATGTATAATGATAATTTTATTATTCTACCATGTAATTCAGTATCACATTCGAAAGTTTATTTAATTAATTTAACCTAACGTACTTCTATTATCAAGATGTGCGTTAGGTGTGTTAATTAATATTCTTAGTTTATAAACTTAATTTTTCAACTCTTAAGGGTATTTATGACCAAAATAATTTTTCTGAATTATAGAATCGGCAATCTTAAATGTACCTTTTAAATGATTAAGATCCTTTTAATCTTTTGGAGTACTCATAATTGTGCCATCGTTTAAGATAATATAATTTTTTTCATTTTCTTTGATTTTAATAAATTTGCAAATAACCAATTACTTCTAATAATGTTTTTTAATTTCTGTTTCATTTTTATTCTCCATTAACTTTCTATATTCTAACTCAAACTTAGATTTTAACCAATAAGATTTTTCCTTGGAAATAATATAACCTAAAAAAGAGTTATAAGAAAATCTTATAACTCTTAATATAATCTATCATTTAATAATATTTTAAACATTCATAAATTTATTTTATTATACACTCTATTACACTTAAAGTGTCCCATTGAGGACTAAATTGTATTTTACAATGTTTCACCAAGATAAGCTTTTTTAATTTCTTCATTATTAAGCAATTCCTTACCTGTACCCGTTAATATTATTCTTCCAGTTTCCATAATATAACCTATATCAGCTATTTTTAATGCTGCATTAGCATTTTGTTCTATTAGAAGAACTGTCATACCTTCTTCGTTAATTCTCTTTATAATCCCAAATAATTCTTTTACAATTATAGGCGCAAGCCCTAAAGAAGGTTCATCCATCATTATTAATTTAGGTCTTGACATAAGTGCTCTTCCTATAGCAAGCATCTGTTGCTCTCCACCAGAAAGGGTACCTGATACTTGCCAAGTTCTTTCTTTTAACCTTGGAAAAAGTGAATATACTTTTTCTAAATCTTCTGCTATTCCCTTGCTATCTTTTCGCGTGTAGGCACCTATTTTTAAATTTTCTAGTACTGTAAGGTCTGAGAACACCCGTCTTCCTTCTGGAACTAATGCTATACCTTCTTTAACCATACCCTCAGTCTTAAGTTTTGTTAAATCCGTACCTTCATAATCTATAGTACCACTTTTAGGTTTAACAAGACCTACTATAGATTTTAATGTAGTACTTTTCCCTGCTCCATTAGCTCCAACTAAAGTTACTATTTTTCCACTTGGCACCTCTAAGCTTACACCTTTTAAAGCTTCTATTCCACCATAGGATACTACTAAATTATCTATTTTAATCATCTTCTGATACCCCCAAATATGCATCTATAACCTTTTTATCATTTTGTATTTCAGAAGGCGTACCTTCAGCTATAGTAATTCCATATTCAAAAACTTGTATTCTATCTGATAAACCCATAACCATATTCATATGATGTTCTATCATAAATATAGATAAATTAAACTTTTCTTTAATTTCTCTAACAAAAGCTGTAAGTTCATCTGTTTCTGTAGGATTCATGCCAGCAGCTGGTTCATCCAGAAGAAGAAGCTTTGGACTCGTTGCAAGAGCTCTTGCTATTTCAAGCTTTCTTTGTTTTCCATAAGGCAGTGAAGTAGCCTTTTCATCTTTCAAATCATAAAGTCCAACTTCTTCTAAAAGAGCAATTGATTTTTCAAACATTTCCTTTTCTTCTCTTCTATACTTAGATAACTTTAATGTAGCTTCAATAACATTAGATTTAATATGAACATGGTTTGCAATTAATACATTATCAAGTACGCTTAAGTCTTTAAAAAGTCTTATGTTTTGAAAAGTTCTAGCTATTCCTGTTTTAGTTATTATATCTTGTCTCATTCCAGTAATATCTGTATTATCAAAAATTATTTTTCCATTTGTAGGTGTATAAACATTTGTTATCATATTAAAAGCAGTTGTTTTACCTGCTCCATTAGGTCCAATTAAAGAAACTATTTCACCTTCATTAATTTCAAGATTGAAATCTTTTACTGCAGTAAGACCTCCAAATTGCATTGTTGCATTTTCTACTTTTAGTAGTGCCATTATTTATTCCCTCCTTCGTCTAGAGGTTTTTTATTTGAATATTTAAATATCGATTTCCATGTAAATTCTTTTGTTCCCATAATTCCAGTCCTAAAGAACAATACTATAATCATAAGTAAAATCGAAAAAATAACCATTCTAAGTCCAGGTATACCAGTAAAACTTATAAATCCAAAACTATATACTTTTTCCATATCCAAGAATCTTAAAAGTTCTCCTCCAATTGTTACAATAAAAGCTGCAATTACTGTACCTGTAATACTTCCCATACCTCCAACAACTACTATAAGAAGTATATTAAATGTGAAAACAAATTTAAACATACTAGGATCTATAGTACCCATTAAATTTCCAAGTAGACCCCCACCTATACCAGCAAAGAAAGCCCCTATAACAAATGCTATAGTTTTATGTTTAAATAAATTTATTCCCATACTTTCAGCTGCAATTTCATCTTCGCGTATAGCTTTTAAAGCTCTTCCGTAAGAACTATTTATTAGAGATGCAACAATTATTATAGTTACAATCGCTATCCCGAAACTCCAATATAAATTTGTATAATGTGGAATACCTCTGAGGCCTAAAGCTCCATTTGTTATATTTTGAACATTATTAAGAACTACTCTTATAATTTCTGCGAAACCTAAAGTTGCAATAGCTAGGTAATCACCTTTAAGTCTTAAAGCAGGA
Organism: Clostridium gelidum; assembly: GCF_019977655.1. NCBI lineage: Bacteria > Bacillati > Bacillota > Clostridia > Eubacteriales > Clostridiaceae > Clostridium > Clostridium gelidum. Next base: position 2,362,986 of record NZ_AP024849.1, on the reverse strand, counting down.
GCACCTATTAAAAATGCTATGAATGCTGAAATGAGCCCTGCCACAATTAATGCTGGCAGAAATGGAATTGATAAATGGTTTAATGGAGCTATTAAAGCTTCCATAAAGAAATTTTGAGTTTTTATTTTTTCAGACATAGTAAGAAGTGCTGTTGTATACGCACCTAATGCTATAAAACCAGCATGTCCTAGTGAAAATAATCCAGTAAATCCATTTATCAAATTTAGACTCAGTGCAAAAATTGTATATATTGCACATAAGTTTAAAATTCTAATTTTATAACTGTCCAAGCCATTATTTGCAGCTAATAAGAGTAAAAATACAATCGCAATAAGAGCTATATTTAAAAGTTTATTTCTCTTCTTCATATTTTACACCTTCTCTGTTAAATTTTTGCCCATTATTCCTGTAGGCTTGAATAGCAGTATTACTATTAAAACTATGAAAGCAAACGCATCTCTATATCCAGTTAATCCTGGAAGAGCCGCAACTAACATAATTTCGCCAATACCTAGAATAAATCCACCAAGAACTGCTCCTTTGATATCACCTATACCACCTATAACAGCAGCTATAAAGCACTTAAGTCCAGGAATAATTCCCATAGTTCCAATTATTTGCGGGTATTTAACAGACCACATCATTGATCCTATACCAGCTAAAATTGAACCTATAGCAAAAGTAAAAGATATTATTCTATTTACCTTTATACCCATAAGGCTTGCTGTTTCAACATCTTTAGATGCTGCTCTCATAGCCATACCAACATTAGTTTTATTGACTAAATGTAGTAAAGCAAACAATAATATTATTGTTACTACTGGAATTATAAAAGTAAGATTTTGAATAGAAACCCCACCTATAACAACTACATCTGTAAGTATTTTGGGCGTTGGAAATGCTTTTGGCATTCCTCCAAATAAAACAACTGCTAAGTTTTCAAGCAAGAATGAAACACCAATAGCAGAAATTAAAATAGATATTTTGGGTGCCGTTCTAAGTGGTCTATAAGCTAAGAATTCAATTACAGCTCCTAAAACTGCTGTCAAAATTATAGCTATTATAAATGAAACATACCAAGGAAGTCCAAAAGTAGTTACTCCAAAAAATGCGAAGTAAGCAGCCATCATAAATATATCTCCATGAGCGAAGTTTATAAGTTTTAATATTCCATATACCATAGTATAACCTATAGCTATAAGTGCATATAAACTTCCAACTGAAATTCCATTTGCTAACTGTTGCATAAATGTACCTAAAGTCATATTTTCTCCTCCTAATTTTCTTCTGGTTTTATGGTATCAAGATAAGTAAATTTACCATCTTTAACTACCTTTAAAACTGCGTCTTTTACTGCATTGTTATTCTCATCTATAGTAATTACCCCAGCAGCACCAGGAAAGTTTTTAGTTTTCGCAATTTCATCTCTTATTTTCACTGGATCTGTAGAGTCAGCTCTTTTTATTGCATCTAATATTACTAAATAAGCATCATAAGATAAAGCTGTAACTGCTGAAGGATCCTTTTTATATTCATCTCTATACGCATCAAGAAAAACCTTTGATTCTGATGTTATAGGTGTTTCTGTTGCAAAGAATGTTGAAAAAACTGTTCCTTCTACTGCCTCGCCACCTATATCTATAAACTCTGGTGTTTCCCAAGTATCTCCTCCTATTATAGGAGTTGTAATTCCAAGCTGTCTTGCTTGTTTTACTATTAAGGCTCCTTCTGTAAAATTACCTGGAGCAAATATTACATCCGGATTACTACTCTTTATATTTATAAGTTGCGCTGAAAAATCTTGATCTCCTGTATTGTATTTAGATTTAGCCACAATAGCATCCTTATCATCAGTAATTTTCACGAATGTATCTGTAAAAAATTTACATAATCCAACTGAATAATCACTAGAAACATCTTGAAGAAGTGCTACCTTTTTAGCTTTTAATTTTTCTGCTGCATATTTTGCCATAACCTTACCTTGGAAAGGATCTATAAAACAAACTCTAAAATAATAATCATTTCCAACTGTTACTAAAGGATTTGTACAAGATGCTCCAACTGCTGGAACCTTTGCATCCATAACAACATCTCCAGCTCCCATAGAATTTCCACTTCCCCAGCTTCCTATAATGGCGTTAACATGTTCTTGTTCTATAAGGTTTGAAGCTGCACTAGCTGCCTCAACTTTATCAGATTTATTATCTGCAAAAACTAATTCTACTTTTTTACCAAGAACTGTTGGATAAATTTTATTAGCAAGTTTTGCGCCTTCCACTTCAAGTTGGCCTCCAGCTGCATTAGCACCTGTCATGGGTTCAAATACTCCGATTTTTATAACATCGCTGTCTACATTTGCTTTTGTGTTTTGTTTAGAATTACAGCCTGCTAGCATTAATGAAGTTGACATAGCTAGCACCAAAAGCAAAGATATTTTTCTTTTCATACAAAATAGACCCCCTATTTTTAGTTTAATTTTATGCACTATAAAAGTATCCTATAGAAAATGTAATCTCAAATAGTCTCTTGTAAAACTGCATTTCAACGCTTTTATAATCCTTTTTAATTGTTATATTAAATTATAAAGGTCAATTAGTAATTCACTTTTATAATTTATTAATCTATTAGAGAAAATTGATACTTATTGACTTATTATATATTATCTTATATCATTCAGCATGTCAACCTACGGTGGACACATGTATTTCCTTCTCTATGTAACAAAAAAAATCTGAATTTAAAAATGGAATGCACTTAAATTTTTTAAGTACATTCCATTTATTATTTCAATATAAAAAATTTTATCTTTCATATTGATAAATTATGCATATAAAAGCAAATAGCAACTCAATAATTCCAAGTATATTTTTCGTAAAATATGATTGAATATATCTTATTTAAATTGCACTTCATATCCTGAAATTAGTAATTTCACAACCCCGTTATAGCTTTTAATACCTTCTTCTTGGCCTCCAACTTTTAGTAATACATCATATACTTTATTATATAGCTTTGATATTCCACCCCTATACTTATTCCAATATAATGCATCATTTTTTAATTCCGCTTTCACATTATTTGAAAGTTCATTATTTATTTTTTTAAAAGCTTCTTCATTACTCTTATGTAAATCGTTCATACAATAAGAATAAGCCATCAAATACCCACTATATTGATACTCATAATTTTTAGAATTAATACATGCTAAAAAACTTATATAATTTGCTTCATTTTCATTATTAAATCCTCTTATATGACTTAATTCATGACAAATTGTACTTGGAATGTTCCATTTGGGCATATCATTATTATAATTGGCTTCAATTGTGAACGTTGTTTCTCCTTCTAATAATTGATACGACATTAGCTCAGAAGAAATATATGGTTTAGGATTTGGATAAAAGCCTTGCAAACATGGATAAATCTTACCCAGATTTTTCATATTGTCTCTTCCTTCTTGTTTTACTTCACTATCTAATTTTAAAAATCCATCTTCATCCTTTTTTATATTTCCATCTAACTCATTAAGTTTATCCTTAAAATCATTACAAAGTACAATTAACTTTTCTTCAGAACTATCTTCAATTTTTAAATCTGTTAATGTAATAAAATCTGATTTAAAACAATTTGCACTTTGCCCTATCATATTTAAAAATATAAATATTGATATATAAATAAGAAGGTTAGTTGTAGACTCGATTATAATTTCCTTAAATGAAATTTTTTTATTTAAAACTAAATATATATAAATTATTATTTCTATAAAAATAAATATTAAAAATGCATATAATATTATTTCATATACAGAAAAAGGAATTAAAGAAACTCCTCTTGAAACAGTATTAACTAATGTATTATAAATATATTTATGATACAAGTTTGCAAATCCATCTATATATAGTGACATAGCAAATAAAAGAGCACTAATTCCAAGTAAGACTCCACTTATTTCTAACTTATTTTTATATGATAATTTATTTTTTCTTTTCTCTAGCTTACTCATATTCTTATTTCTTCCTTACACTATATCTACCCAAAATTGAGCATTTTTTTAGTTTAATTAAAAGGGCGTAGATATCCATCTACGCTCCCTTCTTTTACTTTATAGATACTTCCCCTACAAAGCTTGTACAAAATATTTCTTTAATCTTTTTAGGATCATTTGTTTTTCCAAGTGCCCACATAAGCTTAGTAACAGCAGCTTCTGTAGTCATGTCATGTCCTTGAATTACTCCTTTTTCTAATGCTAATTTTCCAGTTTCATAAATTGAAAAATCACTACTTTCATAAAGGCATTGACTACATACAACAACACTAATTCCTTTTTGGACTATTTTTTCTAATTTAGATATTAAGTCTCTTCTGATAAAATGTAATCCACCTACACCAAATGCCTCTATTATTATTCCTTTATAATTCATATTCAGTAGCATATCAAATATTTCAGGATTAAGTCCTGGCGTTAGCTTTATTAAGAATATATCTTTACATATATTATCTTCAAGTTTAAATACACCATTTACTTGTTTTATTACATCCTTATTTATATGCAATCCTGCTGAATCTATAATTGCTGCATAGGGAGCATTTACACTTTCAAATGCATCAAATCCAGTAGTTCTAACTTTTACAGCACGACTACCTAAAATAACTTTACGATTAAAAGCTAAAAATATTCCTTTAGTACCACTAGCTGCCATAGCAAGTGCACATCTTAAATTTTCAATACCATCCGTTAAAGGATTAAGAAGTGGCAATTGTGAACCTGTTATAACAACAGGAATCGGTACATTTTTTAGCATAAATGAAAGAATTGATGATGTGTATGCCATAGTGTCAGTACCATGAGTAACTACGATTCCATCATAATCCTTACAGTTGTCAAATATACTATTTGCAATTATCTTCCACTCTTCAGGCTGTATATTAGAACTATCAAGCTGAAAAATATCTTTTGTTGTAATATTATAATTAGAAACAATACCACCAATTAAAGATAAAATGCTGTCACTTTGAATAGATGGTGCAAGACCATTGTCAGTAGGCTCAGATGCGATTGTCCCACCTGTGGTTAATAATAATATGTTTTTCATAAAATAAATCATCACTTTCTATGTTTCATCAGTATTTTTTATTTATTATATCATACTTTCATATAATTTAACTTAAATCAATAATTCTAAGTATATTTTTTCGTAGAAGACAGTTGAATATAACTTGTTTAAATTGAACTTCATATACTGAAATTAGCAATTTCACAACCTTAGTATATCTTTGATTATATCTAGTTTAAACATATTCTTAATAAACGTTTTTATTCTAATACAACTGCCCCTTTATTTTCACTCCTTATAGCTCGAAAATATTTTAATTTCAAAAGCATTTCATCAATAACAAAAGATAACTGATAATTGTAACGTATACAGTGAATAATTACGATTTATTCCAATATTTACATTTAAACATAAAAGTAATAGACTACTATTATATATATCTATATATATAATTTAAAATCTTTATCAAAATACAATAAATTTTGGAGGTAAAATTATGGATTCAGGAACAATATCAATTTTAATTTTCATTGCTATAGGAATTGCCGTATTCCTTTTGCTACTCTACGGAATAGGATTCACAAGTATCGGAACAGATGAAGTAGGTATAGTTGAAAAGTGGTGGAGTTTAAAAGGTTCTGTCCCATCTGACGGTTTAATCGCATTAAAAGGCGAAGCTGGCTATCAGCCACAAGTACTTAGAGCAGGAGTACATTTTAAGACACCATTTAAGTATAAAGTGAAAAAGATACGACTAGTTACCATACCACAAGGTCAAATAGGCTATGTATTTGCAAGATCTGGAGAAAGCCTTTTTGATGGACAAACACTTGGAAAAGTCGTGAATGATAGCAAATCTTTTCAAGATGTAGCTGCATTTTTAAATAATGGCGGACAAAAGGGTCCCCAAAGACAAATCCTTCGTGAAGGTACCTATGCATTTAATTTAGCTCAATTTATTATAATTACAAAAGATAAAGTGCATTCAATATTCACGTCTAAAGATGAATCAGCTCAAATAGAAACAATGAGAAGTGATTTACTTATGGTAAGTGGATTTAATCCTGTAATTATAGCAAGCACAAAAACTATTGAACAAGATGAGTCTGGTAACACAATAAGAAACAAAGACACTATTGGTATCGTTACTATTAATGAAGGACCAACTCCAGATAATGGTGCTATTATTGCACCTATAGTTGGGGATGGTATAACAAATGAGTTTTATCACAACAACTTCCAAGAACCGGAAAAATTTCTAGCTGCTAACGGTAGAAAAGGTAAGCAAATGCAAGTATTAACTGATGGTATCTATTTTATCAATAGATTATTTGCAAATGTTGATATAGTTCCAAAAAGTATAATCAACATAGGATATGTTGGTGTAGTTGTAAGTTATTTTGGTGATAAAGGCGAAGATGTATCTGGAACAGGCTACTCACATGGAGAACTTGTTGAACAAGGTAAAAAAGGTATTTGGAAAGAGTCTATGATGCCAGGTAAATATGCTTTTAATACTTATGCAGGAAAAGTTGTTCCAGTTCCTACTACTAATGTTATATTAAAGTGGATTAGTGGTCAGTCTGGAGATCATAAATTAGATGATAACTTAAAAGAAATAAGTCTTATAACTAAGGATGCTTTTGAACCAAATTTACCTCTTACTGTGGTATTTAATATTGATTATAGAAAAGCATCTTCAGTAATCCAAAGATTTGGTGATATTAAAATGCTTATTGAACAATCACTTGATCCTATGATAGCAGGTTATTTCAAAAACATAGGACAAACTAAGACATTAATTGAATTGGTTCAAGATAGAAGCTCTATTCAAGATCAAGCTTCATCTGAAATGAAAGAAAAGTTTAAGTTGTATGACTTAGAATTACAAGAAGTATTGATTGGTACACCAGCTGCATCTGCTGCAGATAAGAGAATTGAACTTATTTTAGCACAACTTAGGGACAGGCAGGTTGCTTTAGAAGAAATTAAAACTAATGAAGCTAAACAAAAATCAGCAGAGAAACAAAGGGAACTAAATGAAGCAATTGCAAAAAGTGCTGCTCAAACAGCTCTTACACAATCAAGTATTGATATTGAAGTTGCAGATAACAAGGGTAAATCTGAATTAAGACTTGCTGAACAGTTAGCATTAAAAACACAAAAACTTGCTGAAGCGGACAAGTATAAAAGAACACAAGAAGCAGATGCTTCAAGGTATACAAAAGAAGCTGAAGCTGCTGCTAATGCCAAAGCTACTGAATTAAATGCAGGAGCTAATGCTAAGCAAGTGGAATTACAAGCTAGTGCAGAAGCTTTCAAACTTGAAACAGTTGGTAAAGCACAAGCATTAAATATTAAAGCTGTCGCAGATGCTACAGCAGAACAAGAAACAAAGGTCGGTCTAGCAAAAGGTACTGCAGCTAAGGCTTTGGTTGATGCTTACGGCGGACCAGAATTACAAGTACAACAAAGTGTCATGACAGCCTTTGCAGAGGCTCTAAAAATAAGTAAATCTCCACTTGTTCCACAAACAGTAATTATGGGTGGCTCTGATGGAAAATCACCTAATGCAATGGAAGGCATTATGAGTATGGTTCTAGCTAATATGGCTAGTTCTAACGGATCAGTATTAACTAAACAAAAAGATACTATTACTGTTAAGGAACCAGTAGTAACAAAACAAGAAGATATTATTTCTGCTAAAAAATCAGAAGTATAAACAACAATTTAATATTTACTCATAAGAACCCCTTGAAGTATAAGCCTCAAGGGGTTCTTTATGTTTAGTTTCCAGTTGTTTGTTATTAAAAAAGAGTTATAAGAAAATCTTATAACTCTTGAAATAATCAAAACTATCTTCTGTTATTTTCTTGTTTTCTAGCTCTTCTACAATCTGGACATCTTACAGGTTCGTTATCGAATCCTTTTTCCTTGTAAAATTCTTGTTCTCCAGTAGTGAAAACAAATTCATTTCCACAATCTTTACATACTAAAGTTTTATCTTCCATATTAAAATCCTCCTTTTAAATTAAAGTCAATATCGATCATATAATTCTCTAAAAGGAGAAATGCACATCTCTATTAAAAACTTTTTTTATTACAATAATTATTATAACATCTTTTATTTTAAATTACTACATTTTTCTATTTTATTTTTTGTATTTGAATTACTTATTTTAAACATTTTTAATTTCTTCAGCTAAACAAGTGACAGTTTACTACTTTTTACAAAGAAATAAAAACCACCAATTAGTCAAAGTATATTAACTAATTGGTGGTTAAGCAAATCCTAACCCTATTCTAAACGAAAATGGTTCTATTTGAATTTTTATCACCCTTTTTTCTATACGATTATTTTTGCAGATTTTTTATCTTATTAATTGGATTTTATTATTATAAATGTTTAGTTATGCTAGCTACTCTTCTTTAGATATCAATTTCTCAAATAACTTAAATCTCTATTTAGTAATATCATCTTGCGTCTTAACTCGCCATGTTGGTTACTAATCAAACCTTCCGATGATTTGTGTTTAGTAATTTAAACTTGCGTCATAATTCGCTTTATCTATTACTAATCAAACTCTCATTTGGTTATTTGTTGTATCTAATTAACCTTTGCTGTAAACTGTAAAAACTAAAAATTAATTTTTGTTAATTTTTTATACTTTAATTTGTTAATTTTATAGGGTTAGGATTGCTAGAAGAAATTACTTTCTTCTTGTCTTTATTATAACACAACTATTGTCAGAATACAATGAATTTTCTGATAATATATAAACTATTTATATAAAATTTTACATTGAATCAACACAAACATGTATTTTTTTTTGGTGTAACCTAAATTGTAATTTCCACTAAAATCCTATTCTGTTAAAACAATTCTATTTCTACCTTCATCATCAAATGTTGGAAAAATAATACTCATTTTTACTACAAATCATCCCAATAAATTTTTACAGTATTTTCATCTATTTTAGAATATTTATCAAATAACTTTATTATTATCATTGATAATGCAAAAGCCACTACACCTCCTAAAATTTGTGAAATTTCAATAGACGCTTCAATAGATTTTCCTATATATCCGCCTATAAATACTCCTAAAAATATACATATTATCGGAAAAATAAATATCATAAAAGCAGCCATTAACATATTGGTACTTTCTCTCTTTGAACCTGATTTATTAATCTTAATTTGTTCATCTTTTATTTTCAGATTAATCACCTCCCTATTGTAGTCACTTTCAAGGTTTTTACAAATTGTCATAAAGAATTGTATAAGTAATTTATTTTTAACCAGTTAAGAAAATGCATACTTCTTCTAGAACCATCTAACGGAACTAATATTTTTGTTCTTTTCATGTATAAAACATCTTTCATGATTAATATATTCTACATATTATGACGTTTTTCCTTCTTTTTTTAGATTATTTCTTTGTATAACTCTTCTCTTTCTTCAATATCAAGCCAGCCTTCATCTTCAGCATAATTAAATATTTCTTCCAAAGATATATCGTAGTCTTTAGCAAAAACCGCTGGATTTCTTTTATACTTATTAATAGTTTTATCAGTGAAACTTTTGTTTCTCATTTTTTCTTCAAGGACAAGTGCTTTTAAATATGTACTTCCTATAAGTTCTCTAATAACATTATATCTATAACTTTTCGCAATACAAATATAAAGCCTACATATTATTGGTCTATTCTCGTAGATAGTACATAAATTTGTTTCTGTTATAAAATTACAATCTGTTTTCTTATTTAATACATACTGATCAAAATCTCTACAGTAGTTTCTCTTTTTCACTAGTTTTTCCTGAACAAAGTCTAAAGCTACTTCATCCTTCCAATCACTTAATCTATTTACGCAAACATTATCTATTTCTACTGACCAAGATTTTTTGCAGCAACTCTCTTCACATTCATTACAAGGAAGAGAATTATTATCTAAAAAGATATCAATTGCATCTAATACCTCTTTAACTGTTGTATTTTTATTAATATTATCATAATTTACTTTACCTTCAACATCTAATAATAATTTCATTCTATATCTCCTTAGCTTTAAAATATACATTTTCTAATAATCCTAAAATAAAATAAATATTCTAAAGAAAATCTACATTATTTATGGTACGGTTCAGTATATCATATTAAGTTGGAATATGTTATTAATTCATATTAATTTACTGCTGTGACACATTTTTCACTATTTATAATTATAGTTTGTAGTCATTCATATTTTGAAATAATTTATTTCGTATTCACTTTTTCACAAAAAAATAAAGTGGCGCTTATTACTTAATCGTAATAACTACCACTTTATCTTTATAAACATTTATTTTATGTCGCTTTCAATTTCTTTATTATCATAGTTTAAAAATGCATTAAGAATTACAGCAACTACAGATGCTGTAACTATACCACTACTAAAAATTGACTTGAAAATTGTTGGTGTTTGATCAAGTAAATTTGGTACAGCTGTAATTCCAAGTCCCATACCAATAGAACAAGCAACCACCATCATATTTGAGCTATTATTAAAATCTACATTTGAAAGCATTTGAATACCTGCAACTGCAACCATTGCAAACATTATAGTTGTAGCTCCTCCTATAACAGGCTGAGGAATAATAGTAGCTAAAGCTGCAAATTTAGGAATCAATCCTAGTGCAACAAGAATTATACCAGACGCAACAACAACAAAACGACTTTTTACTTTACTTAAAGCCAAAAGCCCTAGGTTCTGATTGAAGGTTGTATATGGGAATGAATTAAAGATACCTCCTAATATTGTTGCAATTCCTTCTGCTCTAAGTCCACGTACAATATCTTTTTCAGTAATATCCTTTTCGCAAACTTTGCTAATTCCAATGAATGTACCTGTTGATTCAATCATTACTGTTAACATAACAAAGGTCATCATAATTATTGAACCTAAATCAAATTGTGGTAGTCCAAAATTAAATGGATGAACAATGCTTATCCATTTTGCATCTACTACTGCTGAAAAGTTTACTTTTCCTAAAAATCCAGCAACTATTGTTCCTAAAACAATACCATTTAAAACTGAAATAGCTTGAAAAAATCCTTTTAAGAATTTGTTAGATATTAGAACAACAATCATTACAAATGCTGCTAACAAAAGATTTTGTATATTTCCGAAATCTTTAGCTCCCGAACCACCACCGATGCTAGTAACTCCAACATTTACCAAAGAAAGACCAATCATTGTAACTACTGATCCTGTTACAACAGTTGGAAAGAATTTTAGTATTTTCCCATATAATGGTGCTACTAGTACAACTATAATTGCAGCTACTATTATTGAACCATAAGCCGTTTGCATTCCCAGGTTTTTACCAATAATAATCAATGGACCAACTGCTGCAAAGGTGCAGCCTAAAATTGCCGGCAACTTAATACCAATATGTGGGCCTATACCAATTGCTTGTATTAAAGTTGCAATACCACAAGTAAACAAATCTGCAGCTACTAAAAATGCCAATTGTTCCGGTGTCAAACCTACCGCTCCACCAATAATTAATGGTACTGCTACTGCCCCTGCATATGCTGCTAGTACATGTTGTAATCCCAAAATAGCAAGCTGGCTTACTGGAAGCATCTCATTTACCGCATCTTCTTTTTTTATTTCTTTTTGTGTCATAACGAACCTCCTAATTAAAACTTTTGTGATAATTTCATACTTGAAAATTTAATTATGTAAAATAGTTATAAATAATTCAAACTTATAATTTATAAATATACATTATTTCTGTGAATTTATTATGCTATATTACTTAATTATTTTATCACAATTTTTCAATAAGTCGAACGTTTTTTTTTATTTTTATAAAATAGTTCGTAAATAAGTGACAGTTGCTTATATTTAACCAAATCTCTTAATGTATTTCCGTAAACTTATATTATGAAGGCTCTGCTTTATTTAGATATTCATCATTTATTTGCTTAAACGTAAAGTGATATGCAATAATTAACGGAATGCACGCTCCCAGCCATGCTAAAGGATTTGATAAAGATACTCCTAAAAATCCTAATGGTTTTGATAATATAATTGCTGCAAATGATCTCATAATCAATTCCATTATACCTGCTACTGTTGGAATAAAGCTTTGTCCCAAGCCTTGAAGTGTGTATCTATATATAAAAAGTAATGAAAGTAGGAAATAAAATGATCCATTAGACGTCAAATAAATTTGTGATAATGAAATAACTTCTGTTTTATCATATCCAACAAAAAGTCCTGTAAGAAAATGTCCTCCAAAAATATTAATAAGTCCTACTATAATACTAAATGTAACTGATATAATGGCACATTGCTTTACGCCTTCTCTTATCCTATGAATTTTTTTGGCACCATAATTTTGAGCTGTATAAGTCGCCATTGTTATACCAAATGACATCATAGGTTGTACTGCAATGGCATCAATTTTTTGAGCAGCAGTGTATGCAGCTACAGCCGTAGCACCAAGACTATTAAGTGCAAATTGTAATATAATAGCTCCAATTGCTATTATAGATGCTTGAAACCCCATTGGCAGAGAAATCTTTATATGCTCTAAAAAAACTTCTTTTGATATTTTCAAGTCATTCTTTTTTAATTTAAGTATTGGTAAGTTTTTTTTAATATGCCACATACATAATAAAGCAGAAACACCTTGAGCTATAACAGTTGCGCATGCAGCCCCTGTCACTCCCAATTTAAAAATTAAAATAAATCCATACTCCAAAATTACATTTAAAATACAAGCAACTACTAAATATACTAAAGGTGTTTTACTATCTCCTAAAGCACGAATTATGTTCGAAAAAAAGTTGAAAAACATAGATGCTATTATTCCCAGGAATATGACGAATACAAAACGATATGCATCATCTATAATTTCTGGTGGTGTATTCATTAATACTAGTATAGGCCTAGCAAAAATTGTACTTATAGTTGTAAGAACTATAGTTACTATCATACTAATTGTTATTCCAGCAACATAACTTTCCTTAACTCCTTTTGTATCCTCTGCACCAAATTTTTGTGCTGTGATAATTGAAAGACCAGCTGTTGAACCTTGAGCAAATCCTAAAATCAAAAACATTATGCTCCCTGTACAGCCAACTGCGGCTAAAGCATTAACTCCTATAGTACGTCCAACAATGAATGTATCAGCTATACTATAGAACTGTTGAAAAACATTTCCTATTAATAAAGGAATAGTAAATAACAGTATTAACTTCGCCGGTTTACCTTTTGTCAAATTTCTAGTAACCGTCATTGAAAGTTCTCCTTTTCTTAAAAATTTCCCTAATTTTTTATTTATAAAATCCATAATACACATTAAAGAAAAAAAGTCAAACATGCAAAATAAACTCACATACTTGCTGTTATTTTTAATGCGCTTAAATCCATGATACAAAACATAATTTGCATTAAAAGTATATTTCGCACATATATTTTTTTTAGGAAATCATACAAATTATACTCTTTATAGTTATAAAAATATATGAGCTTTTAATTTTTTTATTAATTAGGCACATGAAAGAAAATAACAAGTCCAAAATGCTATGCATATTTTTCATTAGGCAAGGAGGTAGAGTGTCCTCATAGCAAGTCTATTAGGACAATCTTCCGACGAAGAATAATGAAAAATATGCTAGCAGATGGACTTGTTATTTTTTTGATTGTGCCTTAAGCAATTTTAATATAGTGTTTAATATTTATGATTAACAAAATAATAAAAAGATAATAAATCTTATTCAATAGATTTATTCTGTATAGAAACTCTGCTGTCTCTATAATTTAGGTCTAATATAAAGATAGCAGGATCTAATATATAGTATCCTGCGTTATTTCTAAAAAGATCAATAATATTTGTTTTTAACTTCTCTTGTAAAACCATAATCAATAATGACAGGTCTTCCATTAATCATTCCCCAACTACTTTTTCTTGCAAAATCCCCCAATAATAAATTATATCTCTTCTTAATATTCTGCAGTTCTTTTGAGTTAAACATTTCCCTTTTACTTGTAACATGGAAATACGTCCATACAGATAAAATATTATATATTTTATCTGCTTTTTGCATTATCAATAATTTAAAGTCATCTGAAATCTTCATAACTTTTGCAAATAAATCGGAATTATCATCAAATGAAATTTTATACTCAGCCTTATTTTGTGCAATTCCTGCTTTATTTTTTGCCACTTTAATCACATATCCATTCTCCATATCGAATACTTGCCTACCAGAACCCGAGCCAATATATTTATAATATCCTCGTGTTATATCCAACTTAATTTGATTAAATCCACTAACCATTTCAAGCACCTGCTTCATAATAATCTCTTTATAGTCATTAGTAAACACTCTACATATTATATTATTCGCCTCACGGTAAATTGGTTCATAATTAAATTCTTTTAAATTCCAATTTATTAATAATTTTAAATCATCATTCTTAATCATGTGATGTATCTGCAACTATAAAAAAATATTATAAGTTTTGCTATATGAAAATAAGCGGTCAATAACTAGTCACATTGACAGTTATTAACCGCTTTTTTATTTCTAACTTTTAAATCCTACTATTCCAATGGCTCCAGGACCACTATGACTTGAAATTACACAACCCGTTTGAACCCATATAATTTTTTTAAAACCTTTTTCTTTTACAACCTTCTCCATATAATCTTTAATGTGCTCTTCAAGCCCTAAAGAATATATAAAAATAATTTGTTCTTTATCCATATTGTGTCTACCAATATATTCATTTAGATATTTTTCAGCAATGCGCTTCATTCCGCCACGGAACTTTTGAGTTGCAACTAATTTTCCATCCACAATTTCAATTAATGGTTTCAGCTGAAGAATAGACGCCCCCAAATAGGCTACATTAGATAAACGTCCTCCTGCCTTAAGATATTCAAGATTACCTGGTATAAAAGAAACTCTTGCTATAGACACAAAATACTCCAATTGTTCAATCAAACGTTTTGGGTCGATATCTGGTTGTTTTTCTATGAGCTCTACTGCTTTTAAAACAATAGCTGTTTCACCGCCAGAAACATTTAGAGAATCAACATGATAAATATTTTTCATATCTTCGGAAGCAATGAGTGCATTCTGATATGTACAAGATGCTTTAGATGAATAGCTAATATGAATAATAATACAACCAGGATTTTCTTCTGTTATTTTTTGAAATAAACAAGCATATTCATTGGGATTTATTGCTGATGTTGTTGGTATCTTTTTTGTTCTTTTATAATAATCATATACATCTGTTACTGGAATCGAACCATCTAAATAATCCACATCATCCATCACTACGTGCATTGGAAGCACATGAATATGATGTGCTTTTGCTAAATCTAACGGTAAGTCCGCGCCACTCTCTGTTACTATAATAAATTTTTCCATAATTTCTCCTTTTTCTAACGAACGATATTGTTCATGTAGCTATTCACATATCAAATGAATTTTACATTGCTTTTGGTACATGAAAATACTCTGCTTATTAATGAAATTATATCATAAACTTAGGAGCTTTTACCAGTTCAATATTTAGATACTATATTTATAGTTAAACTTTTTTTGCATTTCTACAGCGGATGATGAAAATGAGCATCTATTCCAAACATTACCACACTCATATCTCTTGTCTAGTAACTTTAAATATGTTATCATGATGTCACAAAAAGAGAACAATTACTTTTATATACGTAAATTATAATATCTGAAATATTCGTTAAGCTCTTATTTTGAACCTACATTTATATTTCGGGAGTTCAAATATTTAGATGAAGATATGTACTTTCATGTGAGTCCTTTCAGGCATTGAAGGCGATTGAAACATCTGTGAGGACACCCACCTATCGACGGATAGGGGTCAAAATTAGAGTACCGGTATTTTGGATATTATCTTAGAAATTTCAAGTCAATGCTTAGTATTATTAAGCATTGGCTTATTTTTAGTATTAAATTAATACATTGGCATAAATTCTAAGCACCTATTTGTTTAAATATAAATAAGTATAATCATTGCAACAAGTTTATCAATTTGAGTAAATATCCTACTATAAATTAATAGCTTTAAGTATTTTTTACAAAAATTTTAGTTATGTGTGAAGAAGCTGGCATTTTATCACCTGAAAAAGAACCTAAAATAGCTACTAATTTTATACAATAAAAAAATAGAAGGACTATACTAAAAGATAAGTTTTTCTAATCCTTTAGTATAGTCCTTTCTAAATAAGTATTTTTATCTAAAAACTAAAATCCTGCTGACTCTGATTTAGCCCCTTCTTTTTTCATTTCTTGTATTGCCTCTAAATACATAGTATTGTCTGCCGCAATTTTTGCTGCTTGTTCATAGCAATATAATGCTTTGTTTAAATCTTCTAAGTGATAAAAACAAGCTGCTAATTTATTTATTAAATCGCAATTCTTTCTATTAATTTTTAGTGACATCTTATAATACATTACTGCCGATTTATAGTTAATGCTATATTTATCTCCTTCAGTGAATTCTACTATATTTTCTTTATTTAAATATATGTTTCCTATACATTCATAAGTTGTGCATATTAAAGAAATATGTTTTTCTTTTTCCTCTTCTGAAATATGTTTTTCACCTAACCTAAGATGATTTAATGCATTTTCTACATCATTTAATTCTGCATATGAAAGCCCTAAGTATATATCAGCTAGTGGATCAGAAATATTTTTGCAGTATACTTTAAATGATTCAATTGCTTCCTTAATTTTATTCAATCGTCTATAGCTTAAACCTTTTATAAAATATGAGTAGTAATTTTCTTCATCAAATTCTATTGCTTTTTCTGTAAAATATAAGGCCTTTTCTACTTTACCTTTTTTAAAGTCCCCCATTGCAAGGTCATTTAAAACTTGCGATAATTGTTTCTCACTCGTTATTGTTCCACCTTTTACATTTATTCTGTTCTCTTGTAAAAAATCATTTATCTTATCTTGTATATTTTTATTATTTTCCATTCTTATCCTCACCTTACTTAAAATATTATCTATTTAATTACTTGTTTTCTTATTATACCATAAATTTTTATTTTCTCTATTTAATCAATTCAAATTTGTATGAAAATTTTATTTTTTTATCTAAATTCTCTATTGTTAATTCAAAAAATATATCTCCCCACAGATTCTATAATCATTTCAATATCCCAAAACTTTATAATTTCCTACAGATACATTGTAAATTATATATTTTTATATCCTCGCCCAAAGTCGCGCCTTTTGTTATTTTAAATATATTTATTTGGGAATTAACTTAATAATTTTATCATCAGCTCCATCAGGATTTCCTCTACCATCCCTATTACTCGTTGTCATATAAATCGATCCATTTTTCCTTCAACAACCTCACGTAAACGTCCGTACTCATTTTTTAGCCATCCTTGTAAGTTATTTACTACAGTCCCTTTTCCATTAAGCTCCATGGCAAGCAATTGCTGTCCACGCAAAGTAGCAACAAGCAATTTTCCTTGCCATGGTCCTTGATTTACAAATGTTATGCCTGAGGGTGCCCATGTATCTTTTCCACTGTGTATCAAAGGTTTTCGCACTATCATCTCAGTAGAATCTTCATTTCCTTGAACGAGGGGCCAGCCATAATTATTTCCTGGTTTAATTATGTTTATTTTATCATGTGCTGACTGTCCATGTTCTGATTCATACAAAACATTTTGAGAATTCCATGCCAAACCTTGTGGGTTTCTATGTCCTAAGCTATAAACAGGTGAATTAATAATCGGATTATCTTCTGGAATTCTGCCATCTAATTCTATTCGTAGTATTTTTCCAGCTATACTCGTGGGATCTTGTGCCAATGCAGAATTCCCTGCATCTCCAGTTGTAATATATAATTTTTTATCTGGCCCTATTTTTATCCTCCCTCCATTGTGAATTCGTCCCCCAGGGATTTTATCCAGAAGAATTTTGTCAATAGTTGCACTGTTATTATTTTCAAGCAATCTAACAACTCGGTTATAAATTTTATTAGTTTCTCCATATGAATGGATGACATAAATATAATGATTTTGCAAATAATTTAAATCTAATACTATACCAAGCAAGCCGCCTTCCCCCTAACTTACAAAAGGCATACTAAATGTTATGAGTGGCTGTGATCTAAGTTTACCATCTTCTATAATTCTAATTATCCCAGAGCGCTCCGTAAAATATAGTTTGCCATCATTACTTATATCTATTGCCCATGGTACAAATAAATTTTCAGCAATAACTTTAATTTCATAAGGAAATTGTCTCCATGTGTTTGCCTTACCTTTAACATTGGCCACATTGTAGCCAATGAATATCATATTAGACACAATATCATAAAATATATTTTTCATATTATTATCCTCCAACCATAAATGAATAGATCTCCTAATGCGCACAAACAGATAAAATGGCAGGTTTATATTATAAAATTAATGAATTTATTTCTATATTACTTATCTAACTACCATATTATTCACTCAATATTCAAATAATACATTTTTGCGCATAAAAGCTAATGGTAAATTTAATATTAGTCTTCCACTTTTCATAATTCTTTCATAAACATTAGAACTCATAACTGGTAATTTATAATTCTCCAAAATTTACATTGGTAAAAATCATAAAAAAAATTAGACTTCTAATTTTAAACCTGTATAATCAATATTAAGTTAGGCGCATTCAAAAAATAACGAAACAGTATGCTTGTATATTTTGGGTCATACTGCATAAATAAGTTTGCTAATAGTCTGTTATAAGCAAAATTTATTTTTTTGTCTGACGCGATACACAATATACAGCATATCTTAGTTCTATTGTTTTGTTTCATATGCCTTATCTTTTAAAAATTAGGAGGTACTTAATGAATAAAATAAAAAAATATTATATTGTTATTCCTATAATTACTGCAATACTATCACTTATAGTTTTAGTCTTTGCATCTTTTAATACAACAATAGTAAATAAAAGTTATTCTCTATTTACAGAGGATTTAAATTCTAATAATATATCTACAGTAATAATGGACAACTCTTCTAAAATGACCGTTTTATTAAATAATGGTGATAGATATTCTACAGATAATCCACAAACAAATACCTTAAAAGAAAGTTTATTATTAACTGGAATAGAAGTTAAAGATCAAACTATTCCCCCTCTTGCCAAAACTATTCCTATTGTGATTTTGGCATTATCAATGTTATCACTAACAGCTATGCTTGTAACTAAATCTAAAAGTGGTGGTTCTTCTATAACATATATGGACATGCATGATTTCAGCAAAGATAAAAATTCTGCTTTAGATTTTGATGCTGTAGCTGGTAATGAAGAAGCTAAAGAAAGTTTAATGGATATTGTAGATTTTCTTAAAAATCCCGAAAAATATCAAAAATATGGTGCAAGAATGCCTAAGGGAGTTATTCTTTATGGTTCTCCTGGCACCGGTAAAACATTGCTTGCAAAAGCAGTAGCTGGTGAAGCTGGCGTTCCATTTTACGCTCTTAGTGGTTCAGACTTCGTGCAAGTATATGTTGGAGTTGGTGCAGCAAGGGTAAGGAATTTATTTAAAAAAGCAAAATCTGATGGAAAAGCTGTAATATTCATCGATGAAATTGATGCTATAGGTAAGGCACGAGGTAATGGAAAAAATGGTTCGAGTAATGATGAAAAAGATCAAACATTAAATGCTCTTTTAACAGAAATGTCTGGTTTTGGGCAAGAAGAAGGTATAGTTGTAATTGCCGCTACAAATAGATTAGACATGCTAGATGATGCACTACTCAGACCAGGTAGATTTGATAGACATATAGAGGTATCTCTTCCCGATGTTAATGCTAGAGAAAAAATTCTATCCCTTCATTTAAAAAATAAACCTCATGAAAATCTTAATATAAAAGATATTGCAAAAAAAACTGTATACTTCTCTGGTGCAAAACTTGAAAGTTTAATAAACGAAAGTGCTATTTTAGCTGCTAAAGATAATAGTGATTCTATTACTTCAAACCATATAGAATGTGCTTACTCAATAACTTTAGCTGGATATGAGAAAAAAGAAAGAAGTTATCTTAAGGAAGAAGACAAGCTCCTTACTGCATATCATGAAGCTGGACACGGATTAGTTGGTATGTTACTACTCCCACAAGACAAGGTTTCGAAAATAACAATTATACCAACTACTAAGGGTGCTGGAGGTTATACATTGACTATTCCTGAGGATACTAATTACCATAGAATTGATTATTTAAAGAATAAAATCAAAGTCTCTCTTGCTGGTAGAGCTGCAGAAGAAATTATTTTTGGAAAAGATAAAATTTCAACAGGAGCACATGGCGATATTTCTCAAAGTACTGATATTGCATTAAAAATGGTTACAGAATACGGTATGGGAGAAACCTTGGGACTTATAAAACTCTCAAGTGTTGGTTCTCTATATAGTAGCTATGGAAATCCTGTTATTGAAGAATGTAAGAATCTTGTTAATGAACTATATGATGAGACTATAGAGCTTTTAAATGAAAATAGAGCTTTTCTTGAGAAAATTGCTTTAGAATTATTAGAAAAAGAAACTTTATATGAAGATGAACTAAATAAACTAGCTATATAAATACCTAAAACGCAAGTTAAAGCACTGAAAATTTTTTGTTTTTCAGTGCCTTCCAGCGAAATTTTCTTAAAACATATATCCAATTTCGGTGGATATCCAAATTTAAACAAGTTCTTTATTTTTCATTAAAAATTCTTGGTTATGCTCAATAAGTTCCTAATTGTGCTTCGCACTCTTATTATCGGTGCGCATCTTTTTATAGGTGCACTGATCTTAGCTGTGCTTTGCAACTTTTTTACATGTGAATATTTTTTAACTTAATTTTAATTCTTTTATATGGATATCCTTATTTTTGCTTAAATCTATAAACTCACCATCTTTTAATACTAATGGTCTAGCTAAATCATTCATATTTATTTGTAATATTTTAGCTCTTTCCCCTGTACTTAATATTACGTCTTCACCCATATAATAATTAGCTATATGTTCTAAAAATATTTTTGAATACTCATAATCTAACTTATGCAAACTTTTTTCTTTAATTATTTCTAAAATCTCAAACGGTCCTCTACTATTTTTATATGCTTCATCTGAGTTCATTACATCGAGTTCATCTGCTATAGCAATAATTTTTGCAAAGCAATGTATTTTTTCTCCAGTTATTGCAAGAGGATATCCTGATCCATCTTCTCTTTCATGATGCATAAGAACTCCGTAGCTAACAGTTTTATCCAAAGAAGAAATACTATCAACATATTTATATCCTATTTTAGCATGTTTTTTAACCACTTGATATCTTTCTTCTAATAAAATATCCGCTTTTTCAGGAACCGGTTGTTCTAACTTTGTCATTCCAAAGTCATGTAATAAAGCTGCATATATAAGCAAATTTATCTTTGAAGGCTCAAGTCCAATCCATTTTCCTAAAAGAGCACTAAGTGTAGCGACATTTACTCCATGTCTATATATAGGATCTTCTCCGCTTCCTTTAAATACAATACTACTTATAACAATTTCCTTAGACTTAAGCGCAAGTTGAATTTTTTCTGAGAAAACTCTAAGATCATTAACCTTCTCTTCTTTTACCTTATCTAGCTTTAGGAATAAATCCTTTAGCCCTGTACTTATTTCTTTAAATGTTTCTTCTACTTTTTGAATTTCTGCTTCTTTAGTACATTGTGCAATTACTTCATTCGATATAGTAACCTCAATTTTTTCTAGAAAATATGCTTTATTTAATCTAGCTATAATATCTTCATTTACAATTGTTTTTTCTCTTATTAAAAAATCCCCACCTTTTGTAACATTTTTTGTAATAATCATTCCTGGTTTTAATTCATGAACATATAAAAATTCACTTTTTTCATTCATAACTTTTTCTCCCTAATATTATCATTTATGCTATTTATAATATAATTTATTTAATGTTTATTAGAACTTATTATTGCTTAATCATCATATAACCATTTAATATGATGTATTTGAAAAATCATTCATAAAAGTTCGTATATTCAAGAACTCCGAGTTGTAATTATTATTGCGTATTGCATAATATCTACTTTTTATAGAAGATGGAGTTCTATTAAGTCTTATTGCTATCTCATCAAAAGAATAACTTGCCTTTGTTAAGTTATTAAGTAATTTATCTTCATTAATAGTCCATTGCAATTTATGTCGCATACGTGATTTTTTAGCTAAATCTTCTTGAATTTTGCTTTGTAACCAATTTGGTAATGAAATATTAACTGTAAATGCATTCTTTGATGTTATATTATAACTACTATAATAAGATTTTATTGTTTGCATATCTGCAGTTTTGCTATCCCATATTGTTTGGTTATTTTTCAAAAAATCTAAAAAACACTCAATGGATATTTGATATTTAATTTTACTTTTAACATTATATTTTCTAAACTTCAATAAACCATTAACCATGCAGTTATATATGCTTCTAACATTTATGCTAAGAATTTCACTAATATATTTCGGAGTGAGAAAATATCCATTTGCTAAAATTTCTTCCCTTAAGGATAGCTGACATGCTTTTAAATAAACTGCATCTATACTTCTGTTTAGTTTTTTAGAAATAATATTAATATTTTTTATACCCCAATTTTCTTCTAAATAATTTATTTCATTTTCAGTCCAATGTCTTAATTTCAAAGTTAAATTAAGACATTGGGCTCTTTTCAAAATACTATAACGACTTCTATTTAAATCCACCATTAACGTTTCTAATGATAATAAATTATAATTATTAATCATATATTGATCTTCATCAATAGTCCATTTTTTCTTAATGAGCGTATCTGGTGCTTTACGTGTATCTAAGCCCATTCTGCCAGCCTTTCTAATAACACTATCCTTTGTTTTACTTAGAAATTCCATAATCTGTGATAAGGATTCAATTTTCCAATTATCTAGCAAATATTTTTCTTCCTCTTTTTCCCAGCTCATTAAAATAAACCCTCCTTCCCAATAATATTCAAGTTTTATAATATTAATTCTCATGAACGTTTACAAAAATTTTCCTTTTCGACATAAATTTTACATTAATATAGTGTGATACTATTCTAAATAAATATTTATATATTCTTCTTATATTAAAATTATATCTTTTCATAAAAAACTTGTATATTGTACTAAAGTATACTTTTAATTTTATAACTACACTAAATCTTCCAAATATTTGCTAAATTAGATATGTAAAACAAATATATATATATATATTTATATATTTATATATTTATATAAAATATGTAGTTTTTATACTTAGCTGCTCACTATTAACTATAAAAGTCCATAAACATTTGTTCATGGACCTTCTAATCGAAATAAGGAATAGCATTACTAAAATCAATGCTATTCCTTATTTCTTTATATTATATATACAATTCAAGTGTTAAAAATCTACAGCCTTATTCTCTAGCAACTAGAATAACAGAGCCACCTTTATTCCAGCGGATTCCATGCATAAGAAAGACTTCCACTTCTGGTACTTATGAATTATTTAAATTATGCCATTTTCTTTCAATAAGTTTATTGCCACTGTTTTATTGTTTACATTCAATTTAATATAAACAGATGCAATATGTTTTTTAACAGTAGTCAATGCAATATTTAGCTCTTCTGAAATTTCACTTTGTTTATAACCCTCTTCAATTAATTTCATAATTTCAAGTTCTCTTGATGTTAATTCTACTTTTTTCATTTTACAATAATCTTTTCCATACATTTCATTATATTTTTTGCAATCTGCTAATACCATTTTTGCATATTCGTTTTCTTCTTGAAGTTCTTCTATTATTGGCAATATATGTGGTCCTAACTCTATAAAGCACATTACAAGGTCATCACCTTCTGCTAAATCTATTGCTTTTAATAATGATTCTTTTGCTTGGTCCATTCCATAAAGCTTGTACTTGGCAATTGAATCAAATATATACGCATATATAATTCCAAATATAGTATCGTTTTTTGCGTAAACTTCTAACATAATTTCCACTTGAACCTCTAGTTCAATATAACTTTCCTTATGTATCATTGCTAATGCATATATAATATGAATCATTTTTGCACGAGGTGCAATAATTTGTTGAGTAGGCATTTCTATTTCATTACTAAAAATAGGCATATCTTCTAAGTTTCCAGTAATTCCATTAATATATCCTAAAGCTATTTCTGTTCCATTTAAAAATCTAGGAATATTAAGGTTTTTATACACATTAATTAAACTATTATACTTATTTTTAAATTCTGCCGTATTATTTTTATATAAATAAATTCTCATCAAAAGAAAAAGTGAACAAATTATAATACTTGTTTGATCTTTTGATTGCGCCTTATAAAGAGCTTTATATGCAAATAATTCTCCATTATAAGCATCACCCGTTTCAAAAAAATATTCTCCCAGCATTAGGTAGTTTAACCCTGTAGCTGCTCCATTTGATATATCAATAAAATAATGTATCTCTTTTTCAAAATGTTTTATCAAAGCTTTTAAATCACCCTTTTTTCTATGAAATAAACATAAAAAATGAGGTGAACCAAAAGTAATTGGCATTTTGTTATTTGCAATTTTAGAAGTTCCTCCCCGAAAGAATTCATATGCTTTTTTATGATATTCAAACATCTTCTTAACATCATCAAACATTAAGAGACTTTCTAAAAATGCAATTTCTCCTAACACCTGATTTCTATTTTCTAGGTCTTCATTTACTTCATAAATAACCCATAATTCATATAAAAGTTCTTTTGCAACTGTAGCATTTTTATAATTTATACAAAAAAATATATACGTTAAGTAAGCTATAGGTCTATTTACCTTTTGATCCATACTTACTTCATTAAACACTGGCTCAATAATTTTCTCCCATAAATTAGTAAGGTATATAGTATTATTTTTTTCTACCAAATCAAATATACGACTATAATTTTTTGCTTTATAGTAATATTCCATTGCATATGTATCATTAAAGTTCTTAGAATGCCAGTCGCCACATACATTATTAATTTTATCTAAATCTATGTTTAGTAATAACAGTTCTTCTTCCAAAGCACTCCTTAAAATAGGATGTAATGTATATATCTTTGATTTTGCATCATACTTTATAAAACAGTTATTTGAGATTAAGTTTTTAATTACAAAACTACACTTGTTATTTCCAGTAATATAAATTGCTTGATCCAACGTAAAATTTTCAACTAGTGCAAGTATTAAAATAATTTCCTTTGTTGTTTCATCAAATTTATCATATACAGCTGTTTTAACAAGTTCAGTGGCCTTCGGAATATTATTCAAAGTCTTTTCATTATGATATTGAATTAAAGCTAGATAAGTTGCTGCGATCCATCCTCTTGTATATTCATATACTTCTTTTTTTTCTTTTTCTTTTAATGTTATTCCATTAATTTCAAAGAATTCTATTGTTTCATTAAAAGTAAAAGCTATGGTCTCTTGCCAAATTATCATACACTTTCGTTTTAATTCAAGTTCTATATATTCATCTGCTGGTCTATTACGACTTATTATAACAATATGTAAATTCGGTATTCCCTCAAAAGCTATATCCTGTATTAAAGACTTAATGAACAAAGTTCTTTTATCATTCCAGTCATCAATAACCATAACTGTTTTTTTATCTATTTCTTCTCTAATTATTTCAATTATATCATTATTATCCATACTATTTTTAGGCAATCCATACGTACTAAATCTTTCGCTAAGTTTAAGATTTGTACTTTTAATTGATCTACAAAACTTGCGCCATATGCAAATATCATCATTTTCTTCATTATCTATATCAACCCAAATAGTTTTTATTTCTTTGTTCTTCTTTAGGAAGCTTTTTACTGAAGTAGTTTTGCCATATCCAATAGATGCAGATATAAAAAATATAGGCACATCAAATATTTGATATAACATCGTATTGATACGCTTTCTATGAAATATTTTGGGTTTAAGAATCTGATTTATCATTAATATTTCCACCTTAAACTAGTATAAATTACTACATTTATAACATTAAATTTTCTCTTTAATAATATTCATTATACTACAATTTTAACATACATAAAATAATTCTATAGAATAATGTCCTCAAGTCACTTTGAGTATACTTGCATTCTTTTGTATTCCCTCATGATACTGTATATTTATAACGTATATTGATTTTTAAATAAGGAGCTTAATTAATTATAAAAATAGCGATTCCTACAGTGAAAACTAAACTTATCCTGTCTACAATATTTGAAATCCACTCAAATAAACACTAATGAATATCTTTCTAAATAACATGAAGCCAGGGTTTATTTTTAAACCCTAGCTTCATTTAGAAACAAGTGTACTTATGGGACTTTAAAATCATTTTCGGAGTAATCCTAAAATATCATTTTCAAAATCTAATTCCATGAGAATCACCTCTTTCAAATATTATTATGTACATTATTAAATTAAATATACATAAAAAAAGAATTATTAATAATCTAATCTTTAATCTTTTTAAATTACCTATAGTCTAATATATATACATAATTATAGGAGGTTCAACTTAAGTGAAAGTTACTTTTAAAACACTCTTATCACATATTACTTATATTCTTATTATTTGGGGATGTTACTTTTTAACAAATAAAATCCCCTCGTTCACACCTACTGTTATACTTGTTATTAAGTATTCTTCATATATTATATTTGCGTTAGGAATCGTCCTAAGCATCCGATTTAGTCAAGGGAGGGGTTTTCTTAATAATTTTGCTACTTACTCTATTATAATTATTGCCATGTAGCTTTTTATTTGTAATCATAGTCATAAGTATATATAATTATATATATACTTTCTTAGCTCTGGTTGTAGATAAACGTTTTTATACTTAGGAGGAATATAATAAATGAGTATTATCAATAACATATTAAACAGTTATAGTAACTTTTTCTCATTGACTGAACTTATGAACGAACTATCTGATCCTGCAAGTTGGGGTATTATATTAACACTAATAATTTTGGAAGGTTTATTATCTGCTGATAATGCTTTAGTTCTTGCCATGATGGTTAAACACTTACCTGAAAAAGAGCAAAAGAAAGCTCTTACCTTTGGTATATGGGGGGCTTATATATTTAGATTTATTGCTATAGGTATTGGTACTTACTTAATAAAAATTTGGTGGGTTAAACTTATAGCTGCTGGATATTTATTAAAGATGTCTTTAGACTTTTTCTTTAAGAAGAAAACAGATGGAAATGAAGAAGTTAAAGCTGTTAGCAAAGGCTTTTGGGCTACAATTGCTACAGTTGAATTAATGGATATAGCATTTAGTATAGACTCTGTTACTGCAGCATTTGGTGTTTCAAACAAAGTGTGGGTTCTATTCTTAGGAGCTATATTCGGAATACTTATGATGAGAGGTATTGCCAAAGTATTCGTATCATTTATAGATAAGATACCTGAACTAGAGGGTGGTGCTTATATTCTTATTATGGTAATAGCAATAAAAATGTTATTAGAGTTAATTCACATTGAAATACCAGACTTTTTATTTTATGGATTATTAGTAGCCATATTTGGCGGTACTTTTATATTCCATAATATAAGAAAAAAAGAAAAAAAACAATTAGATTAATAAAAATTTCGCTAAAGCGCACCAAATATTTTAAATTCCCCTTTGGTGCTTTCTAGCAGCTTCTTTTCATATGCCTACTGTAAATCCATTAAATATGGTTTACTTTACTACTCCACCTTCAACTACAAGGCTATCTTCAAATTCTGCACCATATACTGATTTTAATGTTTCATCATAAGCTTTGTGCACAAAATTTTCTTTGCCTATTGTTTCAAGTTCAATATTGATCCAACTTTGAAGTTCTGTGTTACCTTTAGTTACAGCTGGTGCAATTGTGTCTGCACTTCCAAGTGATGGTACGCCGACAGTAAATCCTGCATTATCTTTAGCCCATGCTATAACTTCTGTATTATCACTTACTATAGCATCACCACGTTTATCTTTTAAAGCTTGAAATATTTCTGAGTACTGTTCATATTTTACTAAATCAACATCTGGATGATTTTTTGTCATATAAGTTTCAGCAGTTGTTCCCTTTGCTACTATAACTTTTTTACCTTTAAGCTGATCTTCTGAAGTAATTTTAGCACCATCTGGTGAAACTATTCCAAGAGATACCTTCATATAAGGGTTTGTAAAATCTACCTTTTGCTTTCTTTCATCAGTAACAGTAAAGTTAGCCATTATTATATCAACCTTTTTAGATTCCAAATAAGCTACTCTGCTTGCTGCATCAACTAAAACAAATTCAACTTTTGATTCGTCTCCAAGAAGGTCCGTTGCAAATCTCTTTGCAATATATACATCAAATCCTTGATTTTTTCCATTTGAATCTACATATCCAAATGGTGCCTTATCGCTAAACACACCAATTTTTATAGTTCCACGTTTCTTTATTTCATCTATAGAACTTGCTGATGCCGTTTTTGAATCACTATTATTTGTAGTTGATGCTGAATTAACGCATCCTACAAGTCCTCCTATTACTATAGTACTCATAAGCAGTGCTGTTACGATTTTTTTAATGTTTTTCATAATTCATCATCCTCTCATTTATAATTATTAATTAATATTGAAATATATTTAGAAAGTGCTTAGCACGTTCAGTCTTTGGGTTTGTGAAGAATTCATTTGGTCTAGATTCCTCACATATTTTTCCTTCATCCATAAATATTATCTGGTCCGCTACAGCTTCAGCAAAGCCCATTTCATGAGTTACAATTACCATAGTCATGCCTTGCTTCGCGAGTCCTAAGATAACATCTAAAACTTCTCTTACCATTTCAGGATCAAGAGATGCAGTTACTTCATCAAAAAGCATTATTTCTGGATTCATACATAATGCTCTAACAATAGCTATTCTCTGTTTCTGCCCTCCTGAAAGCTGACGTGGATATGAATCCTTTCTATCTAGTAAGCCAACTCTCTCTAAAAGTTGCTCAGCCTGAGCAAGTGCTTCCTTTTTATCTCTTTTTTGAACCTTTAAAGGACCAAGAAGTATATTTTCTATAACTGTCATATGAGGAAATAATTCATAGTTTTGAAATACCATACCTATTTTTTCATGAATTTCTTGTAACTTAACATTTTTATCTGTGAGACTTTTATCTTTAAATTTAATATCTCCACCTTGAATTTTCTCAAGACCATTAAGGCACCTTAAGAGAGTACTCTTGCCACAACCCGAAGGCCCTAGAACAACTAAAACTTCGCCTGCGTGAAGGCTTAAGTTAATTCCCTTTAATATTTCTTTGTTATCAAATTCTTTATGAACATCCTGTATTTCAAGTAAAACAGGATTATTATTTTTATCCATTGTATCCCTCCTAATTATTCCACTTTATTTCTAGAGTTTTTGATATTTTGGATAGTGGATAACATATTATAAAGTATAAGAAGAATATAAAACTATAAATCCAAAAAGATGCAGTAGGATATTCAAATCTACTAGTTTCTATAATTTGCTGCCCTATTTTAACTACATCTATAACCCCTATCAAAACAACAAGTGAAGTAGTTTTAATCATCCTTGTAGCTAAGTTAATAGTTCCAGGTATCATTCTTCTTATAGCTTGAGGTATCAGTACATACATATATAATTGAAAATAGTTTAAGCCCAATGCCTTGCCAGATTCAATCTGATGCTTTGGTAGTGATTCCAAAGCTCCCCTTACTATATCTCCCATTTCTGCTGCTCCCCAAAGACTAAATACAATAATGGAAACTAATTCGCCACTAATATTTATATTTAATGCTGTGGTAACTCCAAAATAAAATATGAATAACCAAACCAATGTTGGTATTATTCTAAATGCTTCAAGATAAACTCTATTTATAAAAAGTACTACCTTAGATTTTGTTGTTCTACTTAGACCTATAATTATGCCTAAAATAGAACCTATAATAATAGAAATAAAGGCAATCTCTATGGTTATGAGTAAACCTTCAAATATTAAACGTTGAAAATTCTTCCCTTGAAAAATAACGTCAATTCCCGAATTCTGCATATCGCACCTTCCTTTCTAACCAAGACATTATAAATGATAAAGGCAAAATCATAATAAGATAAACCACAACTAACATGGAAAGCGATTCAAAAGTTCTATAGTACATGCCTATTAGATCTTTTGTTAAATTAGTAACATCTATTATTGATATTGCCCCGAGTATGGAAGTCTCTTTTAATAAAAATATACAATTTGCACTTAATGAAGGCATACTTATTGAAAAAGCTTGTGGAATTATTACATATCTAACAAGTTGAATTTTAGAAAGACCTAGACTTGTTCCAGATTCAATCTGTGATGTGCTCACAGCCTCGAGTCCACTTCTAAAAGCTTCAGCCATGTAGCTTCCACCTAAAAATGCCAATCCAATTATTGCACAAGTACTCTCGCTCATTTTTATACCCAATTTGGGTAACCCAAAATATAAAAAAAATATCTGTACAAGCAGTGGAGTATTTCTTGAAAGTTCTATATAAACTTGTACAATACTATCAATGACTTTTATTTTAAAATATAATATTATGCTACATAGTAGTCCAATTACTAATGATATGAGTATTCCTCCAAAAGCTAACTTCAATGTAAGCCATGCAGCTTTCTCATATAAAGGCAAACTAGTTACTATAAAACCCCAGTCAATATTCATTTATCCATCACCTTTTTCTTATGTTTTATTATTTCTTACAATTCTTCTAGGAATACTTATATATTATCAGCTATTCCCTAGTTTGTCAATCGTATTAGTATAATTATTTTCTATATTCAATTTTTTATTGGATTTCTCTTTGTTAAATAAAAAAACACTTACTATTTATACTTAGTAAATGCTTTTAAAATATTTATAAACTTAATTATATTTTTCTAATATCTGTAATAATTCTTCAGTCTCGAAAGGTTTCTTAAGATAACCCTTAGCTCCAAGTGTTATACATTCATCCTTCACATCATCATAACCTACTGCTGATATAACAATTATAATTACTTCAGGATTAACACTCATTATTTCTGTTAACACAGAAATACCTTCTTTGTGCTCAGATATATTCAAATCTAACATTACAATCTCTGGTTTTTCGGTATTATATATCTCTATTGCCTCCTCCTTAGTTGATGCCTCAAGCATCACATACGAGCCTCCCTTTTTAATAACCTTTTTTACAAACAATCTCATATACGATGAATCATCAACTATTAATACCTTTTTCATATTAAAAACTCCTTTATCTCTAATTTATTGAATTTAATTAATGATTTTTTAACTCCATTTAGGCACATGAAAATAAATAACAAGTCCAAAGTTGCCATGAATATTTTTCATCAGGCAATGAGGCGAATTGCCCTCATAGCGGGCCTATTAGCGTAATTTGCCGACGTAGCATGATGGAAAATAGGCACATTAGAAAAAAGTAGCTATGCTGCATATACGAACTTTTCTGGCAAATGGACTTGTTATTTTTTTGATTGTGCCTTAATGAAACAAATCTTTTATTTGAATAAAAAATCTAGCACATTCATCTATTTCTTGTTTAATAGCTTTTTCCTCAAGCTTTATTGCAAGTTCATGAATAGAAGTTATTCTAAAAGTTCCAGAGGAACCTTTTAACTCGTGACTGAGCCCTGCTAATTTTTTAAAATCACTGTTCTTTATAGCCACGTTAATACCTGCTAATAAATCCGGTAAACATTTTACATATTCTTCCAATATTTCTTTTGCATCTTCTTTTTCAAGTCCTGTGATTTTAACAAAGTTATCAATATTATTATCTATTATTTTATTATAATTCGGTTCTGGCTCTCTATCTTTAGTATTTTCTTCTATAAGTTTAAACATAATATTAAAATCAATAGGTTTGCTAATATAATAATCCATTCCAGATTCAATACACTTTTGACTGTCACCCTCCATGGCATTAGCAGTCATTGCAATAATTGTAGTATGCTTTTTATTGCCTTCAAAAAGCCTTATTTTAGCTGTGCTTTCATACCCATCCATTACTGGCATCTGGCAATCCATAAAAACAACATCATAATCTTTTTCCGACACTGCTTTTAATGCTTCGCTACCATTTATCGCCACATCACAAGTCATCTTATGAGATTTAAGTATACTTATAAGTATTTTACGATTCATCTCATTGTCTTCAACTAATAAAATTCTCGGTTTTAATAGATTCTTATCTTCTTTAACCTTATGTATTTCTAGACCTTGATGCACTTCTTCTTCATCTTCTTTTTTCAAACCCAATGCTACAGCAATGCAACTTACTAAATCATCTCTGCGCAGAGGCTTTGACAAATACGATGAGAATCCATATTCTTTTATAGCCTTAGTATCTCCTCTTTGAGCTATGGAAGTTAAAAGTATTAGTTTTATTTCCTTTGCAATGGGTATTATTTTTAATGCAGTTGCAAGTTCATAGCCACTCATATCTGGCATTTGATAATCTATGATAGCTATACTTATTTTGTTTTCTGTATTTGAATTTGAAAGGATTGTAGTAATCGCACTGGTAGCATCTTGTACTTCAAATACCTTAAGTCCAGTTCCTTGAAGATACGAACTAATTATTTTACTATTATTTTTATTATCTAGTGCAATCAAGATATTCGTATTGTCAAGCTTGTCAAACTCAAATTTCTGCTTATAGGCTCTTTTTATTATCTTTAAGCTCACATCAAATTTGAATATGGAACCTTTCGAAAGGCTACTTTCAACACAAATTTCACCGCCCATCATTTTTACCAATTGATTAGATATAGCAAGTCCGAGTCCAGTGCCTCCATACTTTCTAGTTGTAGATGTATCTGCCTGGTTAAAAGATTCAAATATCTTATGAATATCCTCCTTAGCAATTCCAATTCCGGTATCCCTTACTTCAAAGCTAAGAACAGCTATTTCATTCTCTTCCTCTAAATAATCAACTGTAACAGAAATCTCACCACTTTGCGTAAATTTCACTGCGTTACTTATAAGATTGATTAATATCTGTTTAATCCTTGATGGGTCTCCAATAACCTCTTCAGGAACACCTGCGTTAATCATGGTATTAAGTTCAAGTCCTTTTTCTGCAGCCTTAGGGGCAAGGAGTGAAACAGCATCTTCAATAATAGTTCTTAAATTAAACTCAACCTTTTCCAACGTTAACTTTTTAGCTTCAATTTTTGAAAAATCCAATATATCATTAATAAGGTTTAATAATACCTCTGAAGCAGATTTTGCTTCACGTATAAAATCTTTTTGTTCTAAAGACAAAGTAGTTGATTGGATCAGTTCAAGAAATCCAAATATTCCATTCATTGGTGTTCTTATTTCATGAGACATATTTGCAAGGAACTGACTCTTTGCAATATTTGCTGATTCTGCAAGCTCTTTTGCCGTATGCAGCTCAGTTTCTGCTTTTCGCTGCTCTGTAATATCATCAGCAGTGCAAATAAGATATTTAATATTACCATATTCATCCCGGCCTGGCTTGCTTTTAATTTGAAGCAGCCTATTTTCACCTTTCCAATTCTTAATCTCAAGTTCCTTTTCTGTGGGCCCATTCTTTTGAAATAATCCCCAATTATTTTCAGAAAACTTATTTGCAGTGTCTATGTCAAATATATCGTAAAGGTCTTGATATTCTAAATCGCTTTTCTGCTTTCCGAAAAACTTTGCATGAGCTTCATTAACAGTTGCATAAGAAGTAACATTACTCAAAGCCCAAAGCTGCGACTGAGAATTATCAAGCAAAATTGCTTGCCCATCGAGGGCTTTTTTATATGCTTTTTCATTTGAAATCCTTGCTCTTATATATGAAAAAATCCTTGAAATATCCCTTAATATTTTGATTTCATCCGTTTTCCATGTTCTAGGCTTTGATAAATTTTCAAAACCTATGAATCCAATCATTTCATCTTCATTTTTTAATGGAATTAAAAGAGAAGCTTGTATTCCTTCCATTTCAAAAGCTTCTGCTTCAAATATTGCATCAAGGGGAACTTCCTTAGCATTATTTATTACAACAATACCTTTATTTTTAAGTTCACGTATGAGCCATGGAAGAGCATAAACTACTTCTTCTTCCTGCACTTCTCTTTTAGGACTTATATCTATTTTATTCCATTGACATTCTATTTGCATAAAAGTAGGATCCTTTGAAAAATAATAAATATAAATTCTATCCAAATCAAAAAATAAACCTATATCCTCTAATGGCTTTGTTAATTCATTCTGATAATTAACACTATTTACAGCTAAAAACTTCTGGAAAATATTAGAGATTAGTTTTAGATAATCGTTGGAATTCACACTATCTCTAAACTTATCCTCATCACTCATAAAATCCCTCCCACAGTTTAAATTTCACAGGTTTTTATAATAAAAAGAGTCAATTCTTTTAATAAATCAATTTCATAAGTCTCTAAAAGTAAATTTCCATCTTTATCATATATAACTTTTACTACTGGCCTAAGTGGCATTGAATTATTTTGATTTATTACTAACCCCTTTTCATTTGAGCTTAGGATAACTCCACTTCCTGTTGGAAAAGCAGCTATGTTCGCCGTAAATTTCCGCACCATTTCTTCGTCAAAATAAATGTTACTCATACCCACAAGATATT
This sequence comes from Clostridium gelidum, assembly GCF_019977655.1. Lineage (NCBI taxonomy): Bacteria > Bacillati > Bacillota > Clostridia > Eubacteriales > Clostridiaceae > Clostridium > Clostridium gelidum. Next base: position 2,328,163 of record NZ_AP024849.1, on the reverse strand, counting down.
CAATAACCTCATATGCCGTTTTAGGTTGCTCCCCGCCCCTACCTGATATTAAATTATCAAATACATCACATATGGACACTATCTTTGCAATTTGGTTTATTTCATCACCTTTTAGTTTTAAAGGATAACCACTGCCATCACATCTCTCATGATGCATTAATGCAGCTACCTTTACATATGCATTCCAAACTTGCTGCTCTCCTAAAAAATCATAACCAACCTTTGGATGCATCAGTTCAATATATTTATCTAATTCTTCCTTAGTATCAAACTCTTCTAAAATTTTCTTATCATTTATGATTTTTGCCTTACCTATATCATGCAAGATTGCAGCTGTTGCTATATCATTAAGCTTTGACATACTGTATCCCATATGAGTTCCTATTATTGTAGATAGTACACAGACATTCACACAGTGTGAATATACATTGTTATCACTTGAACTTATTTCTGAAACATTTATCAAAACATTTTTATTTGCGAGTATATCCTCAACCACTGAGTTAACTGAATTCATAACACTGCTATTGTCAGCTTTTCCTTCACGACAATATCCTTCAATCATTTTCTTAACCGCATGTTTACTCATTTGCCTTGTCTTTTCAGAAATACTTTCTTCAATAACCACATTTTTTGATATGTCATCATCAATGTACACCGAATAAATTCCTAGTCCTTTAATTCTTTCAATATAATAAGGTTTTAATTTTACTTGAGCACGAAGTAAGACTCTACCTGATTCATCAAAAATCTGTTTTCCAAGTATTTCATCTCCCTTCAAGCTGGAGACACTAACAACTCTCATACACACCTCCAAATGAAATAATTAGTTATCTTATTTAACAATCAAAATCTTTTTATAAAAATAAATAACAACCATACTAAAAATGTACTGTCCTTTTACAAAACTAAGCTTAAAAAAAGAACACTATTAATAGGAATCTTATTTAAATATATTAGCATAATCTGACACTTTTTACTATCAAAAAAATGTTAACATTAAATAGAATTTAATAATGTTAAATAAAAAATTGATATTATCCTAAATTTCAAAAAAATAAAACCAAGGCTTTTCTAAGCCCTGGCTTCATATGAAAAAAGGTGCACTTATTGGGACTTTAAAATCATTTTGGGACTAATATGAAAATATACTAATATTCCAAGTCATATATATTACTTAAGTACCACAAAAAGTTCTATACGGGCAGGTAGATTTCTCAGGCAATGCAGTATAACCTGCCTGTTCATTTGAGTGAGCGTAAGGGTTTGAAAGCACATCAAGAAGTTTTTTCATCACACTGTAGTCTCCATTTTTCTCTGCTGCGTATAGTGCCTCTTCTACCCGATGGTTACGAGGGATTATCTCAGGATTTGAGCTTTTCATTAGCTCTATTGAGCAATCTTTTGATTCCTCCTGCCTGTACAGTCTTTCCTGCCACTTTTTATGCCATATAGTAAATGACTCAGTATCAAACAAAGTCATATCTGAGAACTTATCAAAAGTTAATGCGCGGAATGTATTGGTATAGTCCGCATCATACTTCTGCATCATATTAAGCAGATTTTCAATAAGGATTTCGTCCTCTGGCTCTTCATTAAATATTCCTAATTTTGTTCTCATTCCTGACAACCAATTACTGTGATACAACTGCGTAAACTCTGCAATTGCATTTTCTGCCAGCTGAGTAGCCTTTTCTTTATTATCATGTAAAAGTGGTAATAATGTTTCCGCAAATCGTGCTAGATTCCATCCAGCAATATACGGCTGATTTCCATAAGCATAGCGGCCTTGCCTATCAATGGAGCTGAATACCGTTGCCGGGTCATAGTTATCCATGAAGGCACAAGGACCATAATCAATAGTTTCCCCACTAATGCTCACGTTGTCAGTGTTCATAACCCCGTGGATAAAACCAACCAGCTGCCATTTAGCAATAAGCGCAGCCTGACGCTTAATCACTTCTTGAAGTAGACAGAGATATCGATTTTCAGCACCATCACCATCCGAAAAATGTCGCTTTAATGCATAATCAGCTAGAGCGCGAAGTTCTTCAACTGTTCCCCACTCTGCAGCATATTGAAAGGTACCAACTCGTAAATGACTTGCAGCTACACGGGTTAGGACTGCACCCGGAAGCTTAGTTTCTCGAAATACTGGCTCACCAGTTGTCACCACCGCTAAACTGCGGGTTGTAGGAATACCAAGTGCATACATTGCTTCGCTAATGATATATTCACGCAGCATTGATCCAAGTGTCGCCCTGCCATCACCACCTCGGGAGTAAGGCGTTCTACCTGAACCCTTGAGTTGAATATCTACACGCTCATCTTTTGGAGTTATTTGCTCGCCAAGTAGTAGAGCCCGACCATCTCCTAACATAGTAAAATGCCCGAACTGATGCCCTGCATAAGCTTGAGAGAGAGGCAAAGCGCCTTTTGGCATCTGATTTCCAGCAAGCACTGCAACACCATCACTGCTTTGTAGTGCTTGAACGTTCAACCCAAGGTATGCAGTGAGATGATCATTTAGAATAATCAATTTGGGTGAATCTACATGTGTTAGGCTCTGTCTTTCAAAAAATAATTCTGGAAGATTAGCATAACTGTTGTTAAAATTCCATCCTGTTTTTAATATTATTTTTCTCTCTTCCATCGTATATCCTTCCTTCTTTTATCTTTTATCTGTACTAGCTTTTTCTTTTACATAAAAGAAAAATGATAGCATTGTGTTGATATATTTTAATTTCACACTTATCCTATCAACATAATACAACCATTTTTAGTATCTACTTCTTCCTACATTTTATACCCAGTTCAAAAAAGATGGCGCCATTTAACAGACGCCAAAAGTAGCTATAAAGAGCTTTTTAATTTACTTACTACCCATTTTATTTTGTTACTATTTTTTCTATTGCACGTGCTTTATCTAAATTTCCCTCTACTTTTAATTTCCCAGTTGTAAATGCTACGACTGGATTAAGTTTTCCCTCTGCCATTTTCGTAAAAACTTTTGCTGTTGCAATAAATACAGCATCTCTATCATAGTACTCATACGGTTCTACACTAAGTTGTCCATCTTTTACTTTTACATAAAATATGCCTTCTCCATCGCCCACTATATTGAATTGAAATGCTAATTCTCCATCAATTTCGCTAGCATCTACTTCCTTTAAAATTGTTTTAAAATTGTTGAAATTATCCTCGTATGTTATTGTTTTTGCTACTTTTGCCATTATCTTTGCTACTTTAAATTATGTTTAAAGTAACTCCCTCCTCTCATAATCTTTTTTTAATTCTCAAAACCATATCAAATTAACTTATCCCTACTTTTACTATATTAGTATTTTAAATATATTATAACACAATTTATACATTAATTGTAAATAAATGTATAAATGCTATATAAAAAATTTATTTTTAACAAATGTACTTGACTCATACAAATACCCATAAGTCTAATGGATACCAGTACCAAACCCACAGCAGACTTTAATTGACAAGTTGTTGCTATACTAGAGATACTAAAAAAGGAGATTGAGCTTACATCGTAATCCCAATCCCCTATATAATCCTTCAATGCAATATTCTTTTATGCTAATTTACGCAAAACTCTTAATAGACTCTTATTTTAACAAGCAATGATTTCCTTAATCATAAACTCTTTTCCACATAATATCTCCCAGTCTTTACTTCCGCAGTTTGGACATTTATTATTATTTTCAATGAGATTAAAAACTTTATTACACTTTTTGCAAATAGCATTGCCTGGTAATATCTCCATTTTTAATTTCGTCTCTTCCAATAACGTTCCATCCACTGCAGCTGGGTAACATGCTTCAATATATCTCGGAATCATTGAAGAGAGTTCACCAATTTGAAGAACTAATGTATCAATTTTAGTTACTTTATTTTTCTTTGCAAAATTTTCAACCGTTTTTACGACTTCAATCAAAACTCCTACTTCATGCAATTGAACTCACCTCTCTTGTCAAAGTTTAAGGAATAATCAAAAAGTAACAAGTCAATATGCCTAAAGACGAAATAAATCACATTCCTTTAGGCTTTATTTTTACAATTTATCAACTTCTTTTATTTTTTTCACTTGAGAAAATTGATTCTAGGAATTTCACTGGCTTTTTAGCAGCAATTCTTATTTTTCTTTTTATAGCATGTTTCATAACTGCTGGTTTTATTTCTCTAAGTTCTACACCTTCACCATCATATTTTCTAACAAGTGAAATAGCATCAAACTTACATTTAGTTGTACAAACACCGCATCCGATGCAAAGATATTGATCTACAACAGTCGCTCCACAACTAAGGCAACGTTCTGTTTCCTTCTTAACTTGATCTTCTGTTAATGTTCCACGAACATCCTTGAAAGATTCCTTTGATTCATTTTCATCAATATGCTTTGCTTTTTGTCTTGGAAGATGATCATATCCTTCAAGATTAAGGTTTTCTTTATCAAATGAACGATAATCTCTCTTAATACGTCCAATAGTTAAACTTTGTCCTGGATTAACATAACGATGAATTGAAATTGCACCTTCTTTTCCCGCAGCAATTGCATCAATAGCAAACCTTGGTCCAGTTAAGGAATCACCACCAGTAAACACATCAGGTTCACCAGTTTGTAATGTAGTAGAATCCGCTTTAATTGTCTTGTTAGGATTTAATTCTATTTTACTATCTGCAATCAAATTACCTAAATCTATTGCTTGACCTACTGAAATTAATACATTGTCTGCCTTCACTATCTTTGTGTCATTTTCATCGAATTTAGGATTAAATCCTCTATTTTCATCAAATACAGAAATACACTTTTTAAATTCTACACCTGTAACATGTCCATTTTCTGTAGTAATTCGTTTAGGACCCCATGAATTATTGATGTTAATGAATTCAGCCAATGCTTCGTCAATTTCTTCTTCAAGAGCTGGCATTTCTAACCTGCTTTCAAGACAGAACATGCTTACTTTTGATGCACCAACTCTCACCGCTGTTCTAGAAACGTCAATAGCAACATTTCCTCCTCCAATTATGATGGTTTGTCCTTCTAATTTAATATCTTCACCTAAATTTACCTTACGTAAAAAGTCCACACCTGTAGTTACTCCTGTAGCATCTTCACCTTCGATGCCTATATATCTACCTGCTTGAGCACCAATTGCAATATAAAATGCTTCAAATCCTTGACCTCTTAAGTCCTTAAGGCTTATATTTTCACCAACTTCAACACCAGTCTTAAATTCAACACCAACCTCTTTCAAAATTTCAATTTCTGCATTAACTACATCTTTTTGAAGTCTGAATGAAGGAATTCCTAGTGTAAGCATTCCACCAAGTGCTTTTTGTTTTTCAAATACTGTTACCTTATATCCATTAAGAGCTAAGTAGAAAGCGCATGAAAGTCCAGAAGGACCTGCACCAATAACGGCAATTTTATTTCCATAGTTATGTTTTACTTTAGGAACATAACGATTATCTTTATTTAAATCTTGTTCTGCAATGAATTTCTTAATATCATCAATAGCTAGAGGATCATCAATATCACCTCTGGTACAAGCTGATTCACATTTTCTTGGGCATATACGTCCACATACTGCTGGAAAAGGATTTTCGTGCTTTATTAGTTCAAGTGCTTCAGTATATCTTCCTTGAGCCGCTAGCTTTATGTATCCTTGAATACCAATATGCGCAGGACATTCTGCTTTACAAGGACTTGTTCCAGTATCTACAACAACTTTTCTGTTAGTACGATAATCAGTATTCCATTTATCTGGGCCCCATTCTGTATCGCGAGGAAGTTCACGTTTCTTCTCTACTATTGGTGTTTTTGTGCAAATTTTTTGACCTAATTGTAGTGCATTAACTTGACACCCTTCAACACATTCTCCACAGCCAACGCATTTATCTTTATCTACAAATGAAACATAGTTTGAACGCACCATATCAGTATTTAAGAACATCTCAGAAGTTCTAAGTGATAGACAAGAACATCCACAACAATTACAAATGGCATGAGTTTTTCCAGCACCATCTGTATTTGGTATTTGATGTACCAAACCATCTGCTTCGGCTTTTTTAATAACTTCAAAAGCTTCTTCACGACTAATTTGTTTGCCTCTACCTGTACGAATATAATATTCAGCAGCATGGCCCATTTGAATACATATATCTTCCTTTAAGTGACCACAGCCTTCTCCCATAACTGCTCTAGCTGTACGACAAGAACAATCGGAAACTGAAAATAAATCATTTTCATTAAGATATTTGGAAACTTCCTCATAAGATGCTTTTCTTGTTTCACCTTGAATGGCTTGTTCAATAGGGATAACACGCATTAATCCTTTGCCTACAGGAAAATTACCTACTGTTTTTGGTCCTCTTACTCTTCCATATGCTTCGAAAGCCTCCCCAATTTGTGGATACTTTTTAATGTTCTCCTTGTTGTTAACCATCATTTCCATAACACCTGGAATCCAAGTATCAAGCCAATACTTATCAACACCATCAATTTTATTAATAAAACAAACACCAGCAACTGCCAAGTCCCATAAAATTTTTGATGTTTCCTCTACAGATTTGTCACATAAAGGAGCAACATCTTTTGCACTCTTTGGATTACGTAACTCCAAGCAAAGTCCAACTTCTGCCATTTCATTTGAAACAACAGGTTCCAAAATCATATATTCTGGATCTTCAAATTTAATTCCAGATTTTGAACCACGTTTTGATCTATTAATATGATTAGCAAGATCCAACACCCTATCCTTAGCCAATTGTATTTCCCCCTAAAAGTAAAATTTTGTTGTTATTTATAATTACTAATTATAATTTTAATTAACATTTCTCATTTAAACTTCTATTACTAATTTGAATTTCTACTTTTCATTCCAAGCCTTTACTTCAGCACGTATCCAATCTGCCCATTCGTCAATTCCCTCACCCGTTCTAGCTGATACTTTAATAACTTTGATATTCGGATTTAATTTTTTCACCCATTCTTTAACTGCTTCAAAATCAAAATCAAAAATACCTATTGTATCTATTTTGTTAATTAATAAAACATCAACAATCGAAAACATTAAAGGATATTTAAGAGGTTTGTCATCTCCCTCTGGTACACTTAAAATCATGGCATTTTTTGATGCACCAGTATCAAATTCTGCTGGACATACCAAATTCCCTACGTTTTCTAATATGGCGAAATCAATACCTTCTGTTCCTAGTCCTAATAGACCTTGTTTGGTCATATCTGCATCAAGATGGCACATTCCACCTGTGTGCAATTGAATTACTTTTGCACCAGTCTTGGAAACAGTATTAGCATCAACATCTGAGTCAATATCAGCTTCTAGAACCCCAATTCTCATTTCATCTTTCAAGGCTTCAATTGTTCTTAAAACAGTTGTTGTTTTGCCAGAACCTGGTGATGACATCAAATTTAATAAAAAGGTCTTGTCCTTTTTCAAGTCTTCCCTAAGCAAATCTGCTTGTATATCATTATTTTCAAAAACACTTTTTTTGATTTCAAGAACTTTATATTTATCCAAATTAGTTCCTCCTTCATTTTGCCTTAAGCTTTATTTTCAATCCTTTTTCTATTTGAGAAATAAAGTATTATCTTCTTGCTGTTTTAATGTTTAACTTAATTTTTAAATTTGCTTTCACCTTGCATACTATTAATTCTATATTCCCTTTGACTACCTAATATTTCTTCGGCAGTTGATTTGATTTCCTTATATACTTTCAAATCTGAATAAAGCTCCCCAAGATAAGGATTTCTCTTTGTCTTAACTACTTTGTAAATCATATAAGCAAATACTGCTACATTTGAAGCTAATGCTATAAAACTAAATACAAATAATGGTACTGTATTATAAGTAGATGAAACTACAAACGCACCCTTATCAATAAATGCTGGGAATGTTTGCGCAAACATACACCATAAAGCCAATGTTTGTGCACGATGTTGTAGCCATGCTCCTTTTCCCAAAGTAAATGCACAAGCTGTTGGCGCTAATAGAAGTGCAAATCCACAATACCAAGCATGTCCTGGCAAGCAATTATACGTATATGCAAAATTCCATAAATCATAAGCTACTATCCAAAACCATAACATATCAGGCCATAGCATATCTCTACTTCCATCTTTAGAAATCTGTTTTTTTATACAAATTCCAAGCCATCCAGTTATAGTTATGATATTCAAAATACCTGCTATACCATTCATGAAGTTCCAAGAACCACCAAGTACATACATGGCTTCATCTGCTAGCACCCCTCCACCAAAGTATTGAGTACCAACTTCAAAATCACGGGCTACTGCTTCCATAATGTTTATAGCAAGAATAAGTGGCGGAAAACATAATGCCCACTTTTTGTCAGCTAATCTCCATTCCTTACCTGATAATTTATTTCTCCATTTAACATGCCTAATGCACCAAAAGCCTATACATCCAGCTGTAGATGAATACACCTTTGCTAAATGAAACCAATCTGTATACGTTGTATCCTTTAATACTGTAAACCACAATATTGAAAGGAGTAGTGGTAAAATAACAAAACAGAAAAGACCAACATATTTCCATCTACGAGCTACTTCATTAAGACCAAAGAGAGCTACAAAAACGATTACCCACACTCCCCATACGCTTAACATTGATGCTCCATCAGCATAATTAAAAACAAACATAATTTAACCTCCCTTGTAAATATTTAATGTTTTGTGCTTCTATTATATAATTTTTACAAAATATTCTTCAATAGACAAATAAAAGAAAGTGTCTATTTTAAACACTTTCTTTTATCTATAATGAATTATTTTCTTATTTCTTCTTTAACAAAGTTATCTACACAGCGATGAATACTACCTGTTATAATCATCAGAAGTTTTTTAAGTATAATTTCTGGCTCCTCTTCCATACCTTCACTTACCCAATCTATCATTAACCCATTAAACACATGTCTATAAAAATTAACAATGAAATTTTGATCCTTGTCCTTTAATTTCACTTCCATTTTTTCAACACACTCTTCAATCACATCATAAAGCAATCTATTCGTAAGATTGGTGAAGTAATTATTTGCTTCAGTCCAATAGGAAGATTTATATATATGTAAGATCATTTTTGAATTTTTTTTCAAATACTTCATTGTAGCCAGGAAACCACCAGTCCAGGTTTCAAAGGTCCTATTTTGTGCAATTTCCATTGATACTTCCTTAAAAAATATGAATTTAAAAACATCCATGATATCAGTAAAATGATTATAAAAAGTCTGTCTGTTTACATTGCAATGTTCACAAATTTCTTTCACTGTAATCTTGTCTATAGATTTCTTGTTTAATAATTGTTTAAATGAGTTAATTATTTCTGCTTTAGCATTCTGTTTCATAAACGTCCCCTCTAACTAAAAAGTACCCAATCCAATATGGATTAGGTGCTCTCTTTCAAAAATTATAATTAAAATTTATATATGTTTGTAATTTAATAATTCTCTACTAAATAAATGGTAGTTTTTTTTCTACCAAATTCCTCAGCTTCTTCATAAGTTGATACCCAAACGTCTATTACATAAGTACCATCTTCTTTTACTTTAATTGCTCCACCCCTATCTTCTACATTAAACATACCATCTGCTTTATAATTTTTCAACTCTGGAATATAAATTTTACTTCCAAGGGATATATTCGATGGAGCTGCAATAACACCTAATCGCGTCTCTGTTTGCATTGCTGTTTGTGATCCCCATTCCTCTGAACATCTTGGATCATTGCAATATGCAGTTAATTCAGCTTTAATCGGTATTCCTACTGAATGTTGATTTTCCTGAGATTTAGTTGATATAGTTTCAGGCTCTTCTTTTTCTGCTACTAGCTCCTGTGATGTGTCCGATGAAGTTTCAATATATTCTTCCATAGTATCTTTTTCAACAATATACTTACGTCCTTCAATCTCATAATTTTCGATTTTAGAACTTCCTTGGTATTTTCCTGCAACATATTTATTTATTTGAACATTTTCTGATTCAATATTTAAACAGCTCATTCCAATACCTATTAAACATATTTCTAAGATTATATATCCTCTTATCATATGTTTTTTTAATTTAAACAATTAACCACTCCTTGTGTTTTTTTGCAACTTATTTAAGTTAGTACTACAGTTGCTTATGTCACCGATATGGTATTGTCATTATAGACTAGGTGTTTTTTAAGGTCAAGGCTATTTCGTGTCATAATTAGACATTTTTTTCATATAAAGCGCAAATGTTAACGATTTATATCTAGTATAATGCTTGTTTTTATATTAAACCAAATAATTCCATTTATTTTCTTCATTTTCATCTATTGTTTTTTTGTTTATCTCTAACAATAATTTCAAGTATATTTCAATTAACTAATCCAGTCCCCAAGGCAAAAGCTTGGGTTGCAAAGGTCATAAAATATAAAGAATCAAGATTTGCTACAGTCATTTCTGGAAAAGCATAAATTATAAAATACCAACACTCCTCCTAGTATATAAGACATTAAAATAGCGGGTCCAGCAGCATTTATAGCTACAGATTAACCAATAAAAAGAAAAGTACTTGCCACAAGACCCTAATTATTATCTTTTATACCAGGAGTTAATCTTAATTAAATTAATAGTGTTTAAATAAGATTACATACACTTTATCATCTTATGAATTTTATTATTTACATTAGTGCCTCTTAGTTTGCAACTGTCTTTACATCTCATAAAGCGTTTATTTTTCTTAATACTTCTTAGCTTACATTTTGGTTTACATTTAATGCAACATTTATTTTTTTTCATATAAACTACGACTTCTTGTTTTGCTTTCTCATAGCCCTCTTTAAAGCCATCTTTAAATCCCTCTTCATATACTTCTTCGCACTCTTCACTGTCTGTGTTCTCCATATCCCTTATAAAACATTCATTTGCTTCATCAATATCAAACTCAAAATCGAAATTATAATTTTCTTTTTTTATACTTCCAGATTCATCTTCATCGCAGCTTTTGAATTTTCTTCCACTATCTTTGTTACTCATCTTCTTCTCTCCTTCACAATCTGTTATGAGTTATTTAATTGACAATAATGCTATTTACTAAAACTTTCCATTTTTATATAATTAATCTTCGATATATTAATTATGATTACTTTAATATTCTTAATAAAAGCATTTCTAAACAGCATTTTAGTAGTTTTAATCCCTCAATTCTATATTATGCTAATTTCATATATTTGTTATCAATGTAAAGGTGAAATAATAATTCCCCATTTACCTAAATATATTTATGAGTTATCTTTATGCCTATAGATGCTTAAAATATAAACTATAATAATGTATAATAAAGCACTTGCAGGGTAGACCTTTTTTCATTGGTCTACCCTGCAAGTACTTTTTATATTTACCTATTTTCAGCTCTCACATGGATATATATAATTAGCTACAGTACAAACATCTAATTCACTAGGATTACATTCATCATCCTCTGGGATTACAAACAGTATTTTACGTTCAATAGTCCCACATTCACCATCTCCACATGCCATTGTGATAAAACCTTTAAAAGCAAGTATTCTGTGACATTTATCATATATAATAGCTGCAACAGCTACTTTTTTGTCCATGCATACGTTATTTACTTTTACTCTTACAGTTACTAATCTGGCACCATGCTTTTCTATTTCTACTGGATTTGCATTAATAAAATCACATAAATCACACGAACATTTCTCGCGCTTATCGCACTTGTCATATTTAATCATCTAGTACATCTCCTTCTTACACATAAATTTAGAATAGGACAAATAGTTATTAATACTGATTTGGCCATTCATAAGTCTTATAGCTACATATATCATTAAAATATAATTTCAACATAATGTTTATAATTTGATATATGTTCTCCTAAATCACATTAATATTTTTAAATGCCTTTATTATAAATTTACAATGGTTTGATTAATGAGTTTATATAAAAGATAGCTAATGTATATTCCATATTTCTAATATATTCTTTGATATATATTTAGTGAATAAATTTAATTTTTCATCTAACTTCTTTTTAATTTTTTCATATTAAAAATTAATTTTATACAAAATTTATCCCCTTCTCATTGATTGAAATTTATGTTAAACTTACCATGGTTTTAATTTTAGACGAAGACTGTCTATATTATCGAGTCTATAATATAACAGTTCGCTGTCTCATTTATATATTATTAACGGGGGGAAAAACTATGAAAAAGCTAATGAAAACGTGGACTCAATTGAGTCTTGTGAAACAAATAATTGTAGGTTTAATTATTGGTATTATCTTGGCCTTAACTTTACCTGACGTAGCAAAACCTGTCGTCATTCTAGGTTCTTTATTTGTAGGTGCTTTGAAATCCATTGCTCCTATATTGGTATTCTTTTTGGTAATGTCAGCCATCTCTCAACATAAGAGTGGTCATCAAACCAATATGAAATCAATTATTATTCTTTATCTTTTAGGAACATTTTTGGCTGGTCTTATAGCAGTTATTGCAAGCTTTATATTCCCTGTAAGTTTGACACTTGCAGCAAGTACTGAAAATATGTCACCTCCTGGTGGTATCACAGAAGTTCTTAAAGCATTACTGCTGAATCTGGTTGATAACCCAGTAAAAGCACTTTATACCGCTAACTATATTGGCATATTATCTTGGGCAGTACTTCTTGGACTTGCATTAAAAAATGCACCTGATACTACGAAAACAATGATTTCTAATTTTTCAGATGCAGTATCCCAAATAGTTAGATGGGTCATAAATTTTGCACCACTTGGAATCATGGGCCTTGTATTTGATGCTATTGCTACAAATGGGATTGGATCACTACTTAGTTATGGACAATTACTTGCAGTTTTGATTGGTTGCATGGTCTTTGTTGCTATTGTTGTCAATCCAATTATTGTGTTCTTAACTATTCGTCAAAACCCATTTCCACTTGTGTTTAAGTGTTTAAGAGAAAGTGGTATTACAGCATTCTTTACACGTAGCTCTGCTGCAAACATTCCAGTGAATATGAGTTTATGTGAAAAACTAGGTTTAGATAAGGATACATATTCAGTATCAATTCCATTAGGTTCTACAATCAATATGGCTGGTGCAGCTGTTACGATTTCTGTTTTGACTCTTGCAGCAGTTCATACACTTGGTATTCAAGTGGATATAGCTACAGCAATAATCCTTAGTGTATTATCAGCTGTATGTGCTTGTGGTGCTTCTGGTGTAGCTGGTGGTTCTCTATTACTAATTCCTCTAGCATGTAGTTTATTTGGTATCCCAAATGAAATTGCTATGAAGATAGTTGGTGTAGGATTTATAGTAGGTGTCCTGCAAGATTCTTGCGAAACAGCACTTAACTCATCAACAGACGTACTTTTCACAGCATCAGCTGAATTTGCTCAGTGGCGTAAAGAAGGAAAAGAAATCATCATTAATAAATAGCAAAATCAGCAAAAAGATTGAATGAAGGTTAAATCCTATCTTTCAATCTTTTTTTATTTACAATTTTTCTTTAGTTACCTATCATATTTGCATTAATAGATTAACTATTAGTCTTCTATTACATAATTAATTTTGCTCTCTTGAACATAATTCTCTATAAATGAAAGAAACTCATCTTTTGCCCTAGCATTAATAATATATTCATTCATATGAATATTATTTCCAGTATGTGTTATAATTCCAATATGAATTTTAAAATAAAAAGAAGGTGTATTATGGAAAATCAAGTACTGTTATTAGATAATGTTCATAAAACTATAAAAAATAAAGAGATTGTTAAAGGTATTAGCTTTTCAATAAACGCAGGTGAAATTTTAGGTTTTCTTGGCCCCAATGGTGCTGGAAAATCAACCACTTTAAGAATGATAGTTGGCCTTTCCTCTCCAACGCGTGGAATCATTACAATTGATGGTTATTCAATTACCAAAGACTATGTTAAAGCTATGTCTAAAGTTGGTTGTATTATAGAAGGACCAGATTTATACAATTATTTAAGTGGACTAGAAAATTTAAAAATGCTTTCTTCTATGAATAAAAATGTTACAAATGAAGATATTATGAAAGCAATAAAGCTTGTAGGAATGCAAAATAGAATAAATGATAAAGTCTCAACTTATTCTTTAGGGATGAAACAAAGGCTTGGACTTGCGCAAGCTCTTATACATAAACCAAAACTTCTTATATTGGATGAACCCACAAATGGCCTTGATCCTTCAGGGATTAATGAGTTTAGGCATATTATTCATAACCTTGCTAAAAAAGAAAATATTGCTGTTCTTATTTCTAGTCACTTGATATCTGAAGTTGAACTAATGTGTGATACAGTTGCAATAATAAAAAATGGTACTCTGCTTAAATATTCTTCAGTATCTGAACTTTTAAATAATCAAGACGTTTTCTTTGTATTAAGCGATAACCAAAGAGGCATTGAGATATTAAAAAACAAGTGGAATATCGATAGTTCCCTTAAAGATGATAAAATTATAGCAAAAGTTGATATATCTAAACTTGAAGAAATTAATTCTTCCTTTATAGAAGAAGGATTAATGATAAAATTCGTAAATACCAATCAAAAGACTTTAGAAGATTTATTTTTAACTCTTACGGAAGGAAATGATATTATCAGCTAAGGAGGCATACATGTTGTTAGATTTAGTAAAGAATGAAGTAAATAAAATCTTATCCAAAAGGAAAATGTTACTTGTTACTGTTATCATGTTAATTTTAGTTTTTTTATTTGCATATGGGCAAAATTATCAATACAAAAATACTTTAGATAAATATTTGAAAACTACTACTGAAAGCGGAGATATTCCTTGGCAATCGCTTCAAAAGCAACAAATACAAGATTTAAAAACTAGACTCAGTAGAATTGATACGCCTGAATCAAGTAAGGATTCTATTAATATTAGAATTCAACAAAATCAATATTATTTAGATAATAATATAAATCCAATTACTCCAAGTGCAACAAAATTTTCAATAAAATTAATGGAACAATCTATATCTGTTTTGCTTCCCTTATTGATAATTCTGTTGGCTAGTGATAGTGTGTGCGGAGAATTTTCTGCAAAAACTATAAAAGTACTATTAACTAGAGCTGTTCCCAGATGGAAGGTATTACTTAGTAAATATCTAGCACTTTTAATTTTATTTTCTATAGTAATTTTAGAAATGGCTGTACTTTCTATTTTTATTTCAGGATTATTTTTTAACAATTGGGGGTTTTACGAACCTGTAGCTACAGGGTTTAGCTCAGCTTCTGGAACCTTAGATATTTCAAATGTA
Organism: Clostridium gelidum; assembly: GCF_019977655.1. NCBI lineage: Bacteria > Bacillati > Bacillota > Clostridia > Eubacteriales > Clostridiaceae > Clostridium > Clostridium gelidum. The sequence continues at coordinate 2,312,826 of NZ_AP024849.1, read as the reverse complement.
ATCAAAGTAACACAAATACAATACTTAGTTCTTGTATATTCCCTTGGATGGTTTGTATCAATTGTTGTTGGAACAATTTCATTTATGGTTTCTGTTTTAGCTCAAAATACAGCCACATCTATTGGAATAATGATGGCTACACTAGTTGGCGGTGGCTTCCTTAGATTGTTTTTAGCCGATTGGCCTGCAATAAAATACTTTTTTGCTATTAACTTAAGCTTACCTCAATATCTTACAGGTTCATACACACCTATAAGTGGAATGTCCTTAAATTTCAGTACTTTAGTACTTTTAACTTGGGGCATAGGTGCTTTTATTGTCAGTTTTGTTGTATTTATAAAGCGAGATATATTAGTTTAAAAGGAGGTAATTAAAATGTTCAAAAACCTAAAATGGAAATTGATTTTATTATTATCTATAGTTTCTACTATAACCTTAATTACTGGTTTTGTAGCAGCATTAAAAGTAAGCTCTCGCCCTCCCAAAGAGATAATAAATACTGAAACTGAAAAACCTAAAAGTGAAGAATTAGACCAAAATTATTACAATATATTAGTTCTTGGTGATTCTCTTGCCAAAGGAACTGGCGATGAAAAAGGCCTTGGGTTTTCAGGTTACTTCTCAGATTACTGGAAGACTAAAATTTCAAAGGAAATTAAAATAAATAACCTTGCAATAAACGGAGATGTATCTACTGGACTTGTTAGTGTAGTACAAGAACCTCAAACCTTAGCTAATATTAAAGGTTCAGATATGATATTTATATCTATAGGCGGTAATGAATTAAGCAAACTTAGAAATATTGATATAATTTCATCCACAATTAAAATAAAGGATATTGAAGATACCTATTTAACTAACTTAAAATCCATATTTAATGTAATTAGAACTAATAATCCATCAGCTATGGTGATTTTCATTGGATTATACAACCCTTTTGGGAATGCACTTACATCTGATAAGGTAAGTATTTTAAATGAATGGAATTTCCAAAGTCAGCAGCTTGTGTCACTAGATTCAAATGCACTTTTTATTCCAACTTATGATCTTTTCAAGTATAATGCAGAAAATTATTTAGCACCAGATAATTTTCATCCAAATAGTACTGGATATGAATCCATTTCGGGTAGAATAGTTGAAGCCTTAAAAAATTATAAACAATAAGTTTGTAATATATTTTTACATAAAAAAATAACCAAGTAAAAATCCACTTGGTTATTTTTGATATTCTAATATTCTTCTAATACTTTGTCTAGACGTATTATGAAGCTACTTATTTTTATATGTTTAAGTTGATTTATTTTTTGCGAAATTTTAAACCGTTTTTACTATTTAGGTAGAACTATTACGGTTGCTTTAGCATTTTTAATAACTTTACTTGTTACAGATCCAATCATTCTGACTAGTCCCTTTTTTGTAGATTTTGTCATTATTATTAGATCACAGTTTTCTTCTTCTGCCTTTTTTAATATCTGATCTGAAGCGTATCCAAAAATAGCAAATTTTTCAACTGTATATCCTTCTAATTCCATTGCTGCTTCATCTAAAACTAAGTTACTTTCTTCTCTCATATCCCACAAGTTTTCTTGCTTTAATAAGTCCTCAGCTACAATTACCTCTCTTACATTCATTAGTATAATTTCAATATCATTCTTATTAAAGTATTTTTTTATCCAATTAATAGAATGCGTGCTTCTTTCAGTAGTATCTAATGGAACTAAAATTTTTATTTTTTTCATCTTAAGCACATCCTTTCATAATTATAATTATGATTATAATTTATATATTCTATATATTATAACATGTTCCTGCTTTTTTTATTGAATTTTTGTTCTCCCAGTGGGTACTTCTGAAACACGAAGCAGACTAGGAGGATTGACAATTATGCTATAACCAGGAACAAAAGCCTCCAAGCATAACACTTTCAAAGGTCTACGGCGTGAAATTCGAACGCTTATTTTTCTCTTAATTAACATTATTATCCCTATGATATAAAAAGTTATTTTAGACAAAAAGAAAGAATGATCTATTATGGGAGTAATAAATCATTCTAATACTGGTTAATAATTATATTTAATAAGGGGTAAATAATATTTTAACTATCTTACAATCTATATATTACAGTATAAATATGTCATTATTATGACAAACTAAGAAATTTTAATACCTGCATTTTGAACCATTGATATTGAAAAGCTTACCCCCATGACAATCCAATTTTTGATTTTTACGAGAGGTAAGTTATATCCATAAATCACTTAATTTGTAATAGAGATCCTTTGAATCCATTAGATATTGTATTTAGATAATATGATTTTCCATTAGAATCATTCTTTATCCAACCTACTTGCATTGTTCCATTCTCATTCATGTAATACCATCTTCCATCTATCTTTTGCCAACCTGTTTGCTTTGATCCATCTGGGCCTATAAAATACCAGTCTGCTCCTATTAACTGCCAGCCTTCACTTAATGATGTATTGAGACTACTTGTAGTACCTGATGATGATATTGTACCGCTTGATTCTCTAGTAATCTTTAAATTATATTCTCTGTTATTACTATCATCATCTTTAATCTTAACTGTAATGGTATTTACACCTTCTGATAACGAAACTTTATCAGTCCAATCATCATTATCATATACTTCGTTTCCATTAATTTTAACAGTATAATCTGAATCTCCTGGCTTTGCTTCCACTTTTACACTACTTACTTTATTTTTAACATTTATATCATATGATGATTTCTTTTTATCAAAATTAAAATTAATGTCATCACCATCATATGATAATGACAAATCATCTAAGTAAATATCATCATTACTGTCATTACTGTCATTACTATCTTCCTTTTCTACCTTAAGGGTATATGTTTCCTTAAGAGTTGATCCATTATATGCTTTAAGTTTAAGTGTTACACTGCTTGAAATACTAATTTCTTCATCTAAATTTATTTTTGTACTTCCCTTGTAAATTTCAACTTTATCACAATCAGTTCCTAAATCAATATCATTAACCTTGATCTTTCTTACGTTGCTTCTAACTTTAGCATATAAGCTTGTTGGAGCTTTATCACTTATTTCACTTAACTTATACCGACTGTTATAACTGCTTTTAGTATATACTTTTACTGTATCGTCTTTATTTGTTTCCAAATTTACATCAGTAATATATCCTGAAGAACTAGCTGCATAAACAGTTGTTGTTCCAAAATTAAAAATGTTTGGCATCACTGTAGATGTTAAACCTAATACTAAAGCAATGGATACTGTTCTTTTAATATTTTTTTTATTCATTTTTACCCGTCCCCACTATTATTAATTTTATTTTTCTACTTCCAGACTCGTTAACTTTAATATATAGAATATTACATTAATTTCACTTATTAAAAAATCCTATTCCATTTTTACATATTCTCTCATTTCATTATACAGGAAAACATTCATTTGCATCTTAATTTAACCTTAATTTTAGCTATTATTATTCTTAATTTTAGTTTTAATTAAGGTTATTCTATTATATGATAGCCAAGTTTTATTATTCTTTCAATTACAGATAAAATTAAAGTACTTATTCCTATTTAAACTCTAGCTGGCATGAAATTCTATGAAGATTTGTCAACAAAAAAGAAGGAGAACCTCCCATATCTGGACTTGGTTCTCCATTATTACTTAAATGAATTATTAAGTTATTATTTTTTAAAGAAGTTAACTCATATACATGAGTTAACTAAGTTCTGTTAAATTTCATGTGCCTTATTTTATATTAATTGCGTTATCATAATACAAATCCGCAGATGATTTTGTTGCAAAGCTGCTTACTTTACCTGTATAACTATCAATATATACCCCTACTTTTTTATTGCCTCTGAAGATTTTTCTTTAATTTCCTTCTTGTCAGCATCACTTAATTTAGATGTCCCAGAAGTTTATTCCAATTGTAAAATAGTTGCAAACTTTAATTAATTTTAGTATATAATTTAAGTTTTTTATTTACAGTAGTAACAATAGAACTAAAAGTGATATTCTAAATTTTATATTCAGTGGCTTTTTTCATAAAAATGCTGAAAGTCTGGTTAGACAATCTCATAATACTTATAACTAAAGGAGAACCGCCCCTCTTATATTTGATTCTCCTACATTAATTAAATACATGCATTATTTTTTTAGATTAATCATGTTATCATAAATCAAACTCGCAGTTGATTTTGTTAAAAATTCGGTTACTTTACCTGTATGACTATCAATATATATCGCTACTTTTTTACTTGAATCACTTTCTTCTTGATAGAAAACTTGATAGAACTCATCATTATCTTCAACAAGTATACATTTAGGCTTTTGTAAATCACCTAGTTTATGTTCTTTAATGAAATTTTCTGCTGTATTTTTTAATTTTTCTTCACTAAGTGTTAACTTAGCTTTTGGTCTACTAGCATCATCCATATTAAGAGCTTTCTGAACAGATTCTATTTCCTTTGTGTTTTCATTGAACTCTACTGTATACATATTACCATCTTTATGAATCCATTTAGCTGTAATAACTCCATGTTTCAATTTTGCCACCTGATTTTTAAGTTCATTTACAACTTGGGGAATGTATGCTTTTTCTTCATTATACTCTTCAACAGAAATTTCCTTCTTATCATATTGCTCCTGTAATGATTTTTGTTCCTTTGCTTCTTCATCAATTAAAGTTGTTTCATTCATTATTGATGAACTATATTTAAGATCTTTATCTGCATCAACTGATATAGATAAATACTTCTTTAATGCTTCTAAAGATTTTTCTTTAATTTCTTTATTATCAGCATCACTTAATTTAGCATTATCTTGAGAAACTGCTGTAGCAGTTTCTTTGGAATAAACAACATTCTGTTTTATAGTATCTGCAAAAGCTCCTTTTATATTAATTTGATTAAATAAAGCACTGGTAGATGCTACTACTCCTACTGCTACCAATACTGCTGTTAATTTTTTTGAAAACATAATAATTCCTCCAATATTTTTATTTTATTAATTTTTAGTCTACATATATTTATATTTTTTTGATTGGCCTTAATTGTGTGTAAGTACTTACCACTCTTTAAGTATATAATTTAGATGTCCCAGAAGTTTATTCCAATTGTAAAATAGTTGTAAACTTTCATATATTTTAGTATATAGCTTTAATTTTTTTATTTACAGATGCAATAGAATTATTAAAAGTTATGGTTACTTCTGTCCCCTTGCCTAATTCACTATTTATTTTAATATCTGCATTATGAACTTCAGCTATTTTTTTACAGATCGATAGTCCAATACCTGCACCATTACTTTTTCTGGTCCTTGCTTTATCTACAACGTAGAAAGCCTGCCATATCTTATCCAAATGTTCTTTAGCCATACCTGAACCTGAATCAATTATTGATATAGAAGTTTTATTATTTAAATCACATACCTTTAAGTATATTTTAGAATTATTTCCAGATGCTTTTATAGCATTTTCCACTAAATTGCAGAGTGCCATCTCAATTAAATCTTTTTCTAAATCTAATATGCATTCCTCACCATCAATAATTAAATCTATATTCTTATCCTTAAGTTTAACAATCAGAGACTTTTGAACTTCATATATTATTCTCATTATCTTTTCAGGTGTTAATTTAAATTCCTGATTCTTTGTATAAATTAAATCCATCATTTTAAAGGCAATCTGTTCAAGTCTTTTACCTTCTTTGTAAATATAATCTGCCGCTTCGAAAAATAGTTTTTCATTATATTTCGATCCTCTTATTAAATTTGCATATCCAATTATTGAAGTTAAAGGAGTTTTAAGTTCATGGGTCAGATTATTTATAAAGGTTTCCTTTTCAACATTGGATAATTCCAACTCATTTATCTTATCTTCTACTGTCTGTGCCATAAGGTTAAAGTGATTTGAAAGAACATAAAATTCATCCTTTGATTTTATTCTTACCCGTTCAGAATACTGACCCAAAGATATTTTCTGAGTTGAGTCTATTAACGTATCTATTGGTTTTGTTATCAATCTACTAATAAAAAACATAAAAACAGCAAAAAGAGAGCAAATTAGAATATCTAATTTCATAAAAAGAGTATAATACTTCATCTTTTCAGTATATATGCTTGAAATATCTTTAGTATAATATATTTTTACTGGAACATTATAAACTTTAAGTAAACTGCTTACATATAAATACTGCTTGTTATCTAGTGTCCGGATAATGTACTTGATTGTTCCTAGAGAAAGATCTTCTAATTCCGCCTTTTCATCAGAATTAGGAAAATTCACATCTGAATATAGTATTTTATCTTGCTGATTTAAAATTTCTATCTCTCCCTGATATCCATCTTCATGGTCAATGGTGCTGTTATATTCACACATCAAAGTACTGATTGGCATATTTATGTCTGGAGAATAATCTGAATTAATCTTCTGCATAGATATAGAATTTATTCTCAATTGTGAAGAAATAAATCTTTGCTGTGCAATGCACTTATTAACTTCCTTTTCCATTACATCATTATGAAGTTTTTGTATCAATATAAATCCCGCAATATTTAATGTAAATATAAGCAATAGTAAAGAGAAAAGGTATATTTTCAGCCATAACTTCATATAATTTACTCCTCCAATCTGTATCCAATTTTATATACAGTTTTAATGTTATCTGAAATATCTAGCTTCTTTCTTATTTTTTGAATATGAGTATCTATTGTTCTTGTTTCTCCCATATATTCATATCCCCATATTTTTTCTAGTAAATATTCCCTTGATATAGCCATATTCTTATTTTTCACAAGCAAAACCATAAGTTCAAATTCCTTTAAAGTAAGCTCAATTGCCTCATCTTCCTTTTTTATAATCCTTTCTTCTTCATATATTTTCAAGTTCTTAAATTCTATACAATTACTATTTTTAGAATACCTCCTTAAAACTATTTCAATTCTTGCCAGTAGTTCAATTGTTTCAAAGGGCTTTACAATATAGTCCTCTGCACCAGATTTAAGCCCTGTTACCTTATCAGCTAGTCCATTTTTAGCTGTCAGAAATATTACTGGTATATTTAAATCCTTTATTTTTTCCATCAATTCAAAACCATCCATACTTGGCAACATAATATCCATAAGTACTAAATCAAAAGTTTCTTTTTTAAGCAAATCAAAAGCTTCCAATCCATCAAATACCTGCTTACTTTCATAACCAACCATGTTCAGGTTTATTTTTATCAAATTAGAAATAGCTTCATCATCTTCTACAATTAAAATATTTGTTTTCAATTATATTATCCTCCTACTGCATAACTTAATATCTTTAAGTAAATGTTTAATTTATATCTCCATTATATAACACAATTCCCAAATAAATTGCAAAATAGCTGTAAAATAGTTGTAAAATAGTTCTGCATCTAACTTTTGGCAAACAAAAAAAATTTACCCACTCTAAATTAGATAGGCAAATTTTTATTAATTATTATTTATTTTTATATTCCTTAACTAATTTATAAAAAGTTATTTTCAACGAAATTATATTGATTTATTTCTGATAGAACCCTACCTTGTTAAATTTATACCATTCATCAATTTTATCTACAGGTTTAACATTCAAATACAACATAATTTCCCTAGCGAATTCTAAAGCAGCCGTACCATTTGCAGTTATGATATCAGAACACTCCACTGCTTGTTTTTCAACAAAATTGCAATCGCCCTTGTAGTTTGGTGATTGTGACTTCATAAACTCTAAAGTGTTGCCTGAATGTTTTATATTATCCAAATATCCGTTCTCTGCCATAAAATTGGCAGCATTGCAGATTGCACCTACCGGAATATTATGTTTAGCGGCATACTCAACCACAGGCAAAATGGCATTGTTTTTCTGTTCCATCCAAGCGGATCCGCCAATCAAAAGCAACATAGCGAAATTTTTGTGGTAATCACTGACCGAATAATCAGGAAGGATTCGAAAACCTCCCATAGAAATTTTAGGTTCTTTGTCCAGACTTAAAGTTTTTACAATATAATCTGTTTCTGATTCATTGAGTTCTGAACAAATATAAGCACTTTCCCAATCTGCATATCCATCGAAAATAAACACAAGTATTTCTTTTTTCATTGTAACACGTCCTTTCTTAAGTATTGTACAACGAAAAAGATGACACCTATATGTCATCTTTATAGAGTTCATTTATTCTTTTTATTCTGGTTTTTATTGCGTCTTTTAGTTCAAGTGGTGCTATAACTTTAGCTTTGTCTTGTAGACTAAAAACTAAATTAGTAGTCCACTCTAAGTCAGAAACAGGAAATATAATCTGCCCCTTCTCTTCTTCACTGCTGCTCCTATGAAAAAACTTAGCATCTATCTTATCTGTTAAAAAGAATTCATTAGTAACATCATATTCTAGTATAACTTCAAACAATGATGCTTTGTCTTGTGGCGAAAACAAACCAATACCAAAATCTTTTCTAAAATCTATTTTTTCAACTGCCTTACAATTGAAACTTGCATCCATAATTTTAAAGTCAGCAATTCGATTTGCCTTAAACAAACGAAACTCCTGCTTATCCTCGCAAAAGGCGTATAAATACCAGTATGATTGCTTAAAAACAAGTTTATGAGGGTGAATAATTCTTGTTGAACGTGACCTCTTGGAGATATATTCTAGACAAACACAGTTTCGATTTTTAATTGCCTTATGCAAAACGGATACCTTTTCTTGTGTAATGCTGTCTTGAAACCAAGAGGACAAATCAATTACATAATCACTTTCTGAAAATACCGTACTTGTTTCTTCTGGAATTAGTTTCGCTATTAGATTTGTTAAATCGGTGCTTTCATCAATACTCATAAGTCCATTAAGTGCAGTAAAAACATTTTTCATATCAGTCTTGGAAAGAATATTACTTTTGAGTTTATAACCCTCAACGATGGCTACCCCTCCACCAATTCCTGAATATGTAACAATGGGAACTCCCGACGCGTTTAAAGTATCCAAATCCCGAAAAATTGTACGTTTGGAAACTTCAAACCTTTCCGCTAATTCTTGTATTGTAATCCTAGGCCTATTGGCAAGAACACTTAAAATTCCTAATAATCTATCAATTTTCAAGATAACACCCTTTCGCCATTCTACTACCACAACCTAAAGTAGCCAACAGATACATATAATTCTGCTATTGCATTTTTCGGATTTAATATTTATTCCTAATAAATGGACGCCTTTATCTCTTTGACCAGTTATAAAATGAAAAAAACACCTGCTTTATTTTGCAGATGCTTAAACCTTGATAATAATAATTCAACTATAGTGCTTAATTTTTATTAATAATTAAATTTCAAGCAATATACATAAAAGTTCTTCTACACAATTTCATAACCCTAATAGGTTTTTTTTGTCTTTTTTTCTGGTTCTGCTACTGAAGAAGCTATTGGACTCGTAACCTTCACTTCAGACTTTTTCTTCTTTTTTTCTTTATTTCTAGGACTTTTATCTCCCATAGTGACTACCTCCAATCTCTTTAGTATTATTATACTCTCTAATTTATATTACCGCTATCAGCCTTATAGCTGAAAAAACTCTTAAATCAGATTACAATCATTCTAAGGGTTCATTACATAACCCTACCTTACTTTTGCTAACCATAGAGACATATTTCTAGCACAAACGAGCCTATATGTTTAAACTTCCCACAAACTCTTTAGTCTGTATATGTTAATTTCACACAAGTATCTGATCTTTTATAAGGGAAACATTCTCGAACTTGCTACTATTTTTTATAAGAACATGAATCTGATTTTTATTGATTATTTAACTTACCTGTATATACATCATAAGGATATGGAATAATAATTTCTCTATTTTCAATCTGATAGTTTGTATTTTCTATGGGATTTAAATTATTATATAAGTTCATTCCAACATTATATAACACTTCAGCTAAAACATTCGAATCTTGAATAACAGTTCCGCTCATAGAACCTTTATCAATTAAATCAATAGCTTCTTGTAATCCATCAATTCCAACAACTGCTATATTTCTTGATTTGTCTCCTGTATTGTATCCATATTTTTGTAATGCTTCAATTGCACCTATTGCCATTGCATCGTTATTTGAAATTATTGCTTCAATTTGATCACTATATTTAAGAAACAAGCTCTCAATAGAATCTTTAGCTAAATCTTTATACCAACCAGCATTTATCGCTATAAGCTGCTCTGTTTTTATTCCCGAATCATTAATTGTTGAAATTGCATATTTACTTCTATCAACTACCTGTGGATCATTAGTGGGACCCTGCAGTAAAACATATTGCAGTACATTATCACGATTTTTATCTATATCCATCTTATTACTATTCCATAAATCAGCAATAATTTTACCTTCCGCTACGCCTGCTTTCTTAGAATCTGGTGTTACAAATGCTATCTTATTGTAGAGATTATATACATTTGATATTACATCTGTAGGAATATTCATTAATATTAATGGTTTGTTTTTGGTTTTAACTCTATTAATAACATCTGCTACAACATCTTGTTTATTATTTGATAAATATAATATAATCAGATCATAATTACTTTTGACAACAGAATCTAACATTTCATTTTGTACAGCTATATTATTTTTAGGATCAAAGAAAGTAAATTTAATGTTATTCTTATTATCTTTTGCAATATTTTCTAAACTTTCTGCAGTCTTCATGGTAAATGGATCATCCATTCTAAAAAATATTACTGCAGCATTTACTACATTTCTATTATTTGAGCTTAAATTCAGGCAAGCATATGTATTAATATTAGTAGTGCTTATTGATATAAAAATAATTAAAGTAACCATAGCCAATGAAACTGCTTTACTTACTATTTTCATTCTAACCTCCACTCTTATCCTTGTGTTAAATTATATTACTAATATTATATTGCCTAAATAGATAAAATTTATTCTATTCCTAATATACCATTTATCTCAAAGTTATAATCCATAACTCCTACATCTATCTTAAAACTATCAAGCTTGACTTCAGGTTCACTAGTACATATTGGTGCATTGTCTTCTCGCTTATTTAATTCAGTTTCTAATTGTCTAGTAAAATATAATTTCTTGTTAAAGAAAATTTTTATAATACTGTATTCATCATTCCAGAGATTATCTATATCTAATGAGAAAAGCACCTGCTTTATTCAGCAGATGCTTAAACCTTGATAAAAATAATTCAACTATAGTGCTTAATTTTTATTAGTAATTAAATTTCAAGCAATATACATAAAAGTTCTTCAACACAATTTCATAACCTTAATAGTTTTTTTGGTCTTTATTAATGGTTCTGCTGTTGAAGATATTGGCTTAGTTTAAATCCTTACTCCACCAAATTTACTTTTTCTCCATCACTTAATAAATTTTGTCCTTCTGTAATGACATCCAAACCTTCTTCTATACTGCTTGTTATTTCTGTAAATTTCTCATTTGAAATTCCAGTTTCAATAGATATTTTTTTAACCTGGCCATTATCCACTGTATAAAGATAATTCACACCATTTTCCATTTTAATTGTTTCATTTGGAACCATCAAAATGTTGCTTTTATTTTCAGCTGACAAAGATATTTTTGCAAACATACCTGATTTTATATCATCATTAGAATTATCAATTTTAACTTTGACAACATAGAAGTTGTTTTTAGAACTTGTATTTGGACTTATATTATCTATTACCCCGACTATTTTTTTATCTGGTAATGCATTTATATCAACTTGTACAGATTGCCCCACTTGAATCTGTGCAAGCATTTTGTCAGGAATATTTATTTCTGCTGTTAAATTACTATAATCTATAACAGTAACTGAACCTGACTGCCCACTAGCAAGTTGTCCTACTTCTACAGCTTTTTCTGACACAACCCCAGCTATTGGCGCAGTAATGGTAGCATTATTTATCTGATTTTGCACCGAATTAACTCCTGCTTGAGCTTGTTCTACTGCAGCTTCTGCAGCTTTTGTAGCTTGAGGTCCTGATTTACTCTTTAGCAGATTTAAGTTATCTTCAGCATTTTTCAAGTCTATAGTTATAGCATCATACTGTGCTTTTGAATCATCTAGCTCCTTTTTAGGTACTGCTTCTGCTGAATATAAAGTTTGTGTTCTGTCATAACTGTCTTTTACAGTATTATATTGAATTTGTAACTTTCCTACTAACTGTTCTGCTTGCAATAATTGCTGAGTGAATCCCGAGTCGCTTGTTCTTTCTAAGTTAGCACTAGCTGCACTCACTCCTGCTTGTGCCTGCTCCAGTTGTGCTGCATAATCTGTTGTCTCCAATGTAAATAATGTTTGACCTACACTAACCTTATCTCCAACATTTACATTTACAGTTGCAACTTTCCCTCCTGCTTTTGGTAAAACTATCACCTCTTTTGCAGGTTTTAGGTTACTTGCATATTCTATATTTGTTGAAATTGTTCCCGTTGTAACTTTTTGTGTTTTTACATTTTTAACATCTAGTTTTACTTCTACTTTATTGTTTTTACTAAAGATAGAAATACTACCCACAACAACAACTGCTAAAACTATCCCCACTATAATAAGCTTTTTCTTTGAAATCTTAAACTTCATTTGTGGTACCCCCTTCTAGACTTTGAACTTTTTTCTTTTTAAAAGAGATAACTCTTTTTAAATCATCCATTAATGTATAAATAACTGGTAATATAATCGGAGAAAGTACAGTTGACGTAACCATACCTCCAATAATTACTATAGCCATGCTCTTTTTCATTTCAGTTCCTTCACCAATAGATAGCGCAACAGGTAACATCGAAACAATCATCGTTGCGCTAGTCATTATAATTGGTCTTAACCTAGTGACACCAGATTCTATAAGAGCATCCCTTAAATTATGGCCTCTCTTCATAAGAGTATTTGTATAATCTATAAGTAATGTACCATTTTTTGATGCTAGACCTTCGAGCATAATTAATCCAATCATTGACATCAAGTTTAAAGTTTGTCCAGTTAAAGCTAATAAACCAAAGGCTCCTATAATAGCACAAGGTAGTGCCATCATTCTTATAAATGGAGTTAAAAATGATTCATAAAGTACTACTAAAATCATATAAACAAGGGCTAAAGATGCAATTAAAGCAAGTCCAAGAGAAGAAAAGCTCTCTGCCATTTGTTTTTGATTTCCGCCGAAGCTTATACTATAGCCACTGGGAATTGAAAGGGATTTTAATTTAGCATTAATATCATTTGTGACTTCTCCAAGAACTCTTCCTTGCAAGTTGGCTTCTACAGTGACCATATCCTGCTTATCTTCTCTCGATATAGAAGGATCACTATCTATTTTTTGAATTGACGCAACTTGACTTAGAGGAATTTGTTGTCCAAGTGTATTTGTAATTTTCAAAGACTTAAGGTCTTCTGCACTCTTTATTTGTCCATTTTCAAACTTAAGGGTTATATCATTTTCTTCATTATTTGATCTATAAACTCCCACATTGGTTCCTGCAAGTGCCATTCTAACAACACTACCTACATTTGCAGTAGAAAGATTATACTGAGTAGCTGCAAGACTGTCTATATTTACCCTAAGTTCGCTACTTCTTGCACTTGAAGAATTACTTATATCAATAACTCCTGGAACTGTATTTACTAACTTTTCAACTTCATTTGATAGTTCTTTTATAGTATCTGAATCATTTCCTTTTATCTTAATTGACACAGGCTTACTACTGCCACCAGATGAATTTGACTCTGATACATTAAAATCTACTCCAGACATCTTTGTCCCAAAAGCACGAACCTGACTTGCAAGTTCACTTTGACTTTTTTTACGTTCACCCTTAGGTACCAAGTTAACATAAATTTGAGCAGTAGCTTTATCTGTGCTCTGTTCCCCACTTTGTCCAATCATTGAAAAATAATTTTTTACTTCTTTCATTTCTTGTAAATATTTTTCTATCTCCAAAACTTTCTCATCTGTTTGTTTTAAGGTAGATCCTGGAGTAAGCTTCATATTAATGGTAACACTACTTTGGTCTGCAATAGGTATAAACTCTGATTTTATTAATCCCATTGGAATGAGTGCTACACTAAGCACAATCCCCGCAATAACAATGGCTAAAACTTTTTTCCTGTTATCTAAGAACCATATTAGAGATTTTTTATATGTTTCTATAAATTTTTCAAAAGAACCTTCCGTTTTAGCATTTATTCTAGTGAAAAAGTTATCTTTCACTTTTTTCACTTTCTTCTCTTTATTGTTTACATTTTTTAATAACCTTGAAGAAAGCATTGGTGTAATTGTAAAAGATACAATTAGCGAGAACATTGTAGCCGCAACAATTGTCAACCCAAATTCTCTAAACATCTGACCTATCATACCAGATACAAATGAAATAGGCGCAAATACAACAATATCACATAATGTGATTGCTACTGCTGCCATTCCTACTTCCCTGCGGCCTTCAATGGCTGCGTCTATTGGATTTTTCCCCATATCCATATGCCGCTGTATATTTTCTATAACAACGATAGAATCATCTACCAGTGTACCTACAACTAGAGATAAACCCATCAAGGATAACATATTCAATGTAAAGTGCATTTGATACATCATAAAAAATGTAGCAACCAGTGAAGTTGGAATCGCAACTAAAACCACTAAAGAAGAACGAAAACTACGGAAAAATAAATAAAGAACAATTGCAGTTATTATAATTCCTTCCATAAGGTTAGTCTTTATTTCAGTAAGAGAGGAAGTAATAAACGTAGTTGTATCCATTAGAATATTTACATCTGTACCCTTTGGAAGTGTTTTTTTAATATCTTGTAATTCTTTTTTTACAGAATCGGCAACTTCTACGACATTTGCATCACTTTGTTTTCCAATTATCATTGCCATAGTCTTTTCGCCACTAAATCTTGTTAATGTGGTTGCATCTGGAACTTCCAAATCAATCTTAGCAATATCACCAAGACGAATTGTTACTCCATTACCAGTAGGTATTAACAGATTTCTTGCAGCATCAATGGTGCTAAACTGGCCAACAATTCTAACAGATTGATCTAAGTTATCCTGTTTAATTACTCCACCTGGTATATTGACGTTTGCTCCTTGTAGTGTTCCCGTCAAAGCATCAATATTCACTCCATAATACTCCATAGCCGCCTTATCAATCTTTATCATCAATTGCTTTTTATCACTACCCATTAAGGAAATGCTTCCTACTCCAGGTATTTTTTCTAATCTTTGTTTTAAAATATCTGATTGATTGTAAAGCTCCTCATAACTGGCATTTCCATTTATTGAAACTGCCAGAATAGGTATGGCACTCATATCCATCTTAAACAAAGTAGGTTTATTTGCAGCTTTAGGAAGTGCAGCTGATGCATTTTCAACTGCTTTCTGAACATCTAAATATGCGGTGTTTATATTTGCACTCATTTTAAAAGTTATTGTAACTGTCCCATATCCTTCTCCTGCGCTGGAATTAAGAACATCAACACCGCTTATTCCTGATACCGCATCTTCAATTGGTTTTACAATATCTTTTTTAATATCTTCGGCACTAGCACCATTATATGTTGTCATTATGGATATGACAGGAATATTCATAGAAGGCATTAAATCTGCCCCCATGCTTTTATACCCCATAATACCAAGTCCAATGAATAAAATCACTGCCATCCACATGGCTGCTGGTCTTTTTACCGATATCTCAGTTATACTCATTTCTCTCCTCCTTTTTCCATGTCCTATAATTCTCTCTTGTTAACTAATTGATTCTTAATATTTAATTATATGAAAAGGAAACTACTTAGATAAATTTATAATTTATCTATATGCGTGATGTACCCAAATTAGGGTAAACCTTTATGTTCTATAAGGGTTATTCATCGTTGTCCATAAATATACATAAAAACTAATTTCCAATCACACTTCTCACACATTTCTTAAAGTTGTTCACATGAATAAAGACTATCCCTTAAACGTAGTTAATTAGGCATTTTAATTAATTATATCATAAATAATTATATTCTTGGATGTTATTAATCTGAAATGGTTGAGTCAAGTAAAAGTTGGCAAGAATTTTATTTAAATTATTATCCATTATTTTACATTGCATTTTTAAAATTTCCCTACCCATACTGTATATTTAACTATAACTAATATCACTAAATGATTTTAATCCACATAAATCACGTACTATTTTTCTACCTAACGTTGCGGCAGCTCCGCTATACGGAATTTGTGCACTATTGCACTTATATGCCTTACACTTATTAGATTCTTTATTCGCTTGAAATACTGTTAATGGTAGTTTTGCAACTACTGTATCAATAACATCATCAGAAATAATATTTCTGTAGATTTTATCTACAGTATCAAACAACCTATTACTAAATTTTTCAGATAATATTTTAGATAAATTATCTGCACCATTAATAGACCAGCTCATTTTTCTGCCCTTCATTCTTTGAGCTAATACATCACAAATATTATGTTCCATTGTGCCTAGATTCTTGTATTCCATGCCTTCCGGCGCCGTAGGCATGTTTATGTCACTTCTTAATTTATACGGTATTAATCCATCTCTATTGTGAACAAAGTAATCATATAATTCAGTAAGCTTCTTAAATGCAATATCTTTTTCGTTTGTAAGTATCATCATATTTACAATAGTTTCTAGACCTTCATCAATTTTACCTTCTCTAAATAGTTTTAGTAATTGCTTTTGAGCTCTTTTATCACTTACCTTACGTATAATCGCTTGGCCTACATGAAATGGATCTAGCTGAAAATGAATGTCTTCATCCTCACAAGTTGCTTTAATCCAATTTGCTCCATCACCGTTTAATATTCTAGTTTGAATTTCATCTACATTGTATTTTTCTGAAATTGTTGCGCTAGCAAGCTTTTTAAAGTGATTGGAATTGCTAAAGCTTGCACAAACAGTTTTATCAACAACCACATATTCTTTTTTGCTCCCTGGGCGTAAAGTCCAGCCAGTATATGATACTGCTAGTTTTAACTCTTTCTTTTTATTTTTCCCTTTTGGTCTATCATTACCTTGAAGATAGAGCCAAACTCCATCTTGCTCCTGAAACAATACTGGTACTTCCTTTTCGCCTTTTAATGCACCTTTGTCATTTAACTCAATTTTACGATTTTCTATTTCTTTAATCTTTTCCCCAAGTGTTTGAACTATGTTCCAAACGCCTTGAGCACTAATATCTTGATTACACATAGTTTTAATATTCTCAGATGTCTTTCTAAAAGAAACCTCCGTCACGTTAGTTAAAATAGTTTCTACGAGATTTATAGACACATTTCCTAAAGTGTCCATCCCTAAATACTCATCCAAAAGGTACTTAGTTGCTTTCTTACCATCTTCAAGTTTAAATTCATAAATGCGCCTAGAATACTCTACGTTCCCCATAATAGTCCTCAAACAAGTTTGCTTACGACCTTTATTACGGTAAACCTTGCTATCTCTTTCATTAAGTAGTTTTTCATCTAAAAATTCTAATATACTTTTTAAAGCATTACAAGCTTCGTCACAAGCATATTTATAAATTCTTTTCTCTAACTCCTTGAAAGTCATTCCTTTATCA
Organism: Clostridium gelidum; assembly: GCF_019977655.1. Classification (NCBI taxonomy): domain Bacteria; kingdom Bacillati; phylum Bacillota; class Clostridia; order Eubacteriales; family Clostridiaceae; genus Clostridium; species Clostridium gelidum. Next base: position 2,295,211 of record NZ_AP024849.1, on the reverse strand, counting down.
TTTAAACTTAATTCATACATAAATATAACTCCATTCTATTTAGTCTTAGCAACTTAATTATAATGGATAATTTATGTATTTGGGAGATGCTTTCGCATCTCCTTTTACTATTTATACAGTTTTTATTACTGTTTCTGCCTACTAAAATTATACTCTAACATCTGAAATATATATTATGTTTATATGAATCGTTTCTAATTTAAATATAGAAAATTAAAAAAAGGCAGTAAATTTATTTTTTATAAATTTACTGCCTAAAATCTAAAATTGCTTTTATTTTAAAGCTTGTACCTGTAAGTTATTGTTTCATTATTGATACTTCCTATTCTCTTCACAGTAATTGAAAGTTTTTTGACAAGTTCTGTTTTTAAAACTTAATTTTAAGATTGTGACACAAGTTTTCCAGTTACGGAGAAAACTCCATATTTTGTGTTGACAGCTGCTGATAACATATCATTATTTAAAGTTCCTTTAGCAGTGTACTGTATACTAGCTATTAAATTTCTAATTTGTCCTGAAAATTCAAAGCTATTACCATTAATTTTTCCATTATTGAAATTACTTTTAGATCCCATTCCTTCAAGTGAACCAGTTAAAGATTCATCCTTTATTATAAAGGTAATTCTTCCTTGTTGAATACCAAAAGGCGTTTTCATTGTTATATTATATATTTTTATCAATTTAATTACTCCCCTTTTTTATAAAGATTATTTATTATATATTTAGAATATGATAATTGTTAATTAGATTTCCTATAATATGATTGTTAATATTTAAATTTAATTTTCTAAAGGGGTAATCTTTAAATATTAAAGCATAAAAATAAGAGCTTACATTACATAAGCCCTTGCTAAACTAATATCTTATAACTATTAAATGATCGTATAAATTCATCAATATCATCTAAATTTCCTTTTAAATTTAGATTTTGCTATTTTTAAAAATTTCACCTGCAATGCCTAATGCACTGCAAGCTTTAGGAAATCCTGCATATGCTGCACATTGCAAAATAATTTCTAATATTTCTTCGGACTTTAATCCAGCTTTAAGTCCTGCTTTTATATGAAAATCTAATTGTTCAAATGCACCTTGTGTTATAAGAGAAGTTATAGTTACAACTTCTCTTGTTTTTAAATCCAAATTTGGTCGTGCATATATTTGACCAAAACCAAAAGAAATCATCTTTTCCAAAAAGTCAGGAAATATTTCTCCTACGGCTTTCACCATTTGTTCACCATTTGTATCTGTCATTTGTTTTAAAATATTAAGCCCATTTTCATAATCTTTATTCATTTTATTATCCCCTTTTCATAGTTGGTGGTATTTCATATGGATCAACCACAACTTCTATTATAATTGCCTCATTATGTAAATTTGAAATCTCTAAAGCTTCTTTTAATTCAAATTGATTACTACACTTATATGATTTTACGCCCATAGCCTCACCTAATTTTTTAATATCTAATGGTACATTATAAGTCGTTCCTACTGTTTTCCCAAAAAACTGTATCATAGCTTTCTCTGGCATATCTAATCTTCCATTATTTAATATTATAAAAGTAACTGGAATATTATAATTTGCTGCAGTTGATATTTCGTTCCCATGCATAAAAGTACATCCATCACCGGTTAAACAAATAATTCTAGAATTATAACTTGATAGTTGTGCTCCTATTGAATAACCAATAGCATGTCCCATAGCTCCAAATATATCATCAAAAAAGAATGTGCCTGGTTTTCTGATATTAAAATATCTTATTGCATAAAATGAATGACTTCCATCATCCCCAAAAACAATAGCATCATCTGGTAACTCCTTTCTTATTATTTCCATAGCATGAGCAGCTGAAATATAAGGGCCATTTTCATTAACATTATCTTCAAATTCATAATTTTCTTCTAATAAATTATACTTTTTTCTTATTCTGGCTCCGGCTTTGTCTAATACTAATTGCAAGTTTTCTTTAATATCACCAATAATAGGTAATGTTGGAACAAACAGTGATTTTTCTATAAATGTAGCATCATAATCTAACTGAATAACTTCTCTTGGATAATTATCTGATGATATCCCAACTAAAGACATATCGGATAGTTTACTTCCAATGACAATCATTAAGTCTATATCTTTTTTAATATATGTACTTGATCTTTCTGTGCCACCTAAACCTAAGGCACCAAGTGATAATGGATGATTTTCAATAAATGTTCCTTTGCCACCTGGAGTAGTCATAACTGGTATATTCCAATTTTCCGCTAAACTTTTAACTTCTTCATAAGCTAAACTTGAATGAATACCCTTACCTGCCAAAATCACAGGTTTTTTAGCATTATTAAGTTTATTAATAAATTCATCTAATCTTGAAGATATTAATTGAGTTCTATTATTCGGTAAATTCAGCTCAAACTCTTCAATTTGTTCATCAAGTATGTCCATTGGTATAGATAAATGAACGGGGCCCTTAACTCCCCAATATGCCTTTTCTAATGCATGTTGTAAGTATATTTTAAACTGATCAGCTCTTTCAACCCTAGCACTAAATTTAGTAACTGGCTCAAACATCTTAACTAAATCAGTACCAAAAATTGTAGAATCTTGCCCTATAGCTTTTCCCGCATTGTGCATAGATTGTTGTCCAGTAATAAATAATACTGGAACATGATAAGCTTTTGCTTGTCCTGCAGCAGTTAATAAGTTTGTACCGCCAGGACCTGAAGTTACAATAGCTACACCTAGTTTCTTGTTCATTAGAGAATAGCCAGCAGCCTCATAACCAGCACCACTTTCGTGTTTGCTTAAAATAAAATTAATATCTTGTTTATCTAATTCCATAATTAAAGATGCAAGGGGCCTTCCAGGTATTCCAAAAACATGACCAATTCCCCATTTTCTAAAATTTGATACTAAAATATATGCTATGCTTTTCATATACATATCTCCTTTACGAATTATATTTACATTCTAAACGGTGGTTTGTAAAATATTAACTAATTCATTCCAAGCTAAGTGCCGCAAAAAATCCCATATGTACAGCTGTACCGACTTTTCCAACTTTTTCGCAATCTCCTACTATTCTAGTTTTTATATGATATTTTGCTTTTATTTCTTCTGCCAGCTTATTGTTTTTTCTCATACCAAAAGCAGTAACTACATTGTCAGCTTTTATAAGTTCAGATGTACCATCATCTCTTTGCAGATAAACACCTTGATTATCAATTGATGTAACTTTACTATTTGTATAAGTTTTTACTCCTGCTTTAGCAAGCATAGGTATCAATGATGCTGAATTAACAAATATAGCATCCTTTGCAATCACATCTGCCATTTCTACAATTGTAACTTTTTTACCTCCTTCTGTAGAAAGTTCTAAAGCCATATCACAACCTGACAAGCCACCACCACATATCACAATATTTTCACCTTTTAATAGTTTCTTATTCTTATGTGCCTCAATTATATTAATAACATTGGATCCATCAATACCACGAATAGACATATAATCTGGAACTGCACCTGTACCTACAATGATTTTGTCACAGCTTGCTAATATTTCATCATCAGCTGAAACTTCCCGTCCAAGTTGCACGTCAACACCTAACTTTTTAAGTTGGATATCATACCAATCTATTAATCCACGAAGCTGACTCTTAAAAGCAGGAGTTGCAACAGCTGCTAGCTGTCCACCAATTACTTTCTCTTTCTCAAACAAAGTAACTTTATGTCCTTCAATTGAAGCAACGCGCGCGGCTTCTAAACCGGCTGGTCCTGCTCCTATCACTACAACATTTTTTTGAGCTTTAGCAGGTTTAATTTGAAAACGAACTTCATTGCAAACTTGTGGATTTACTGAACAGTTTAACTTAGTCTGTCTAATTGCTACACGTCCTAAACAATCATTACAACGAATACAAGGACGAACATCTTCACCCTTACCATTCATAAGCTTATTAGGCATTTCTGGATCTGCTATAAGAGGACGACCAAACATTGCAAAATCAGTATTTCCAGATTCTATTAATCTAACTGCTGTTTCAGGTGTATGATTTCCCGAGTTAAGTATTGGAATCTTAACAGATCTTCGAGCAGGTTCGCATAAATATTCCATACATGCATCACCTAAATATGCAGATGGAGAAACATAATCAATTGCGCCATTAGATCCTGCATCTATATCTATTGCATCTATCCCCGCCTCTTCTAGTAATTTAATAAGATGCATGCTGTCTTCAACAGTACGTCCACCTTCAAAACGATGATCAAGAGAAATACGGAATAATATTGGCATATCAAGTCCGACAGCATTACGAATTGATCGAATAATTTCTCTAGGAAAGCGGGCACGTTTTTCATCTGTTCCACCATACTCATCTTCACGTTTATTCCATATTGGTGACATAAACTGATCTATTAAATCTCCTGTATGACCATGTATTTCAATTGCATCAAAACCTGCATCTTTAACTAATTTTGCAGAAAAAGCAAACCTTTCCATAACATTTTGTATATCATCATAGCTCATAGGCCTGCAATTAACTTTTGGGTTAAATGTTGATGGTATAGGTGATGCTGACATTGGTGGTTCTCCATGTATGTTTGGAAAAGCATCACGTCCTGTACCACAACATAGTTGAGCAACTATTTTTGTTCCATATCTTTGAACGACTTCACATACAGTAGTAAGCTGAGGTATTACATATGTATGTTCTAATATACCTGAAAGAGATCCATTTGCAATATCCTGTGAAATAAACTGAGCTCCCATAATTATCATTCCAGCTCCGCCTCTTGCACGTTCTTCATAATAATCGATTTCACAATTTGAAATAGTACCATCAATATTAGAGACATTAATTCCAATGGGTGAAAAGACTATACGATTCTTAATTTCCATACTACCAATTTTAAATGGTGTAAATAACTTATTGTATTGCATAATAACTATCATTCCTTTCTTTATGCTTGCGACACAAAATTTATTGAAAGTAATTATTATTTAAATAATATGCCTAGACTATACTCAACTGTTTTTTACATATAATTTTTATAAATAATAATCTTAAAAATAAATATCAGAAAATTCAACATCAACAGCATTTACTAACCTATTATCAGAGGGTAGGAATACTTTATTTTCTTCACAATCTATGTCTTCTTTAATAGGTAATGTTATAGTAAATGTACTGCCAATTCCTAATTCACTATTTACTTCTATCTTACCATCCATAATAACTACTAAAGATTTTACAAGAGCTAAACCAATGCCACTACCTTCTGCTTGCCTTGAAAGATTATTTTCAACTTGTCCAAATCGTTCAAAAATCATCTTATGTTTATCCTTTGGAATTCCTATACCAGTATCACTAACAGCAATAGCTACTGTTTTATTCTTCTTATTTTCTTTAATATCAACAGTTATGTTTCCATCCTCTGGCGTAAACTTTATGGCATTTGACAAAAGATTCAAAATTATACGTTCATATTTTTCATCATCTATTGCAGTATTTTTACTACTGACGTTAGTTTTAAAATTCAATTTAATTTTCTTCTGGTCTGGATATACCCTTATAGATTCTGTAATTAATTTTGTTAAAAATACAATATCCACATTCTTTAAATTTAATTTAAACTGCTTTGAATTTAATCTTGTAATGTCTAACAAATTATTTACAAGTCTCAATTGTCTAAATGCATTTCGTTTTATACTTCCGATGAGGTTTATAACAGGCTGAGGAGTTTCATTAATATATACCTGTTCAATCAGTTGGATAGCTGAATAAATTACATTTATTGGTGTTTTAAATTCATGAGTAATAAGTGTTATAAATTCATCCTTCATAACAAGATCCTTTTCAAGAAGTTCTCTTTGTTTTTTTTCTGATTTATATAACAATTCTTGTTGCTTATTAATTTGGCGAGCTTGTCTCCTAAGTAATAATTCACGTTCTATGGCATCAACAACCGTAGTTAATGTCATTAAGAAAAATGGATTATGAAGTATAATAGCAGTCATAATACATATACTTCCAAGTAAATTATCATCATCCGAATAATGAAATGGTACTCCATAACAAGCACTATCGTAAAAACACTTATAATAATGATTACTTCCTATTAGTTGTATTGGCTGATTTTGCTTAAGGGTCAAACTAACCACATTTGTACCCATCTCTTCTTCACGAAATTGAATACCCGGTTTAATTCCAAACTTAGACATTGTTGCACTTATAGTTTCATCTCCAAGGATCTCTAGTAAATATCCATTTTCATCTGTAATAGTTATTAGCACAGGAGTACCCTCCAATGATTTAAGCATTTTATTACTAAAAAATCTTACAACATCCAAAATTTCCTTGTAGATATCTTTTTTTCTAGCTAACTCTAATTGCGACATAATATTTGGTGACATTTTAGGTTTATTAGTATCCAGTCCTAATTCTTCACATTTCTTTTTTGATTCTGTAATATAACTTGCTTCTTGCCCATATATATATTGAAACATTTATTTTTTCCCCCTTAAAAGAAAATCATAGTCATTTATGTATAATGATTCACTTTTTTACACAATTTCACTATTTAAGTATATCACTAAGTTATCTTTGTCGGAATACTTATTTCACTAAATTTTATAAGTAAAGCAATCTGATGGGAACTAGCATTTTCATTGCAAAGAATCATTTATTAAAATAAGAGTTCCTGTTGCAATTTCATTAAATATTTATAATCTATATCCTTAATAAATTTAGAAGGCAATAACAAAAACTTCACTATATATACATTTAGTGGAGTTATTATACTTGAAATGATTGAAATTAGTCGAAAAAAGTGTTATGCTTTAAGTAATAAACCAAAACAGAATATCGTTACTACATAATCTTTCCAATTTGAAAATTATGATTGGGAATGTTATATTTGGGAATATTACATATTGAAGAGCTTATTTATATAGGCTCTTTTCAAATGATAAAGAGAGGTAATAATATGATAAAAATTGATAACTTGTCCTACTCATTTCCGCAAAAAGATCTATATAATAAGATTTCATTTACTTTAGAAGATGATCAACATTGTGCTTTTATAGGAACAAGTGGTAGTGGAAAAAGTACACTGATAGATATAATTATGGATCCAGAAAGATATATGTTCGATGGAAAGCTTGAGATAGATCCAAATTGTAGAATTGGATATGTAAGTCAATTCTCACAATTAGACAAAACAAAAGAAATTACAGTTTTCGAATATTTGGGGGAAGATTTTATTAAGCTACAAAATGAAATAACATCTATTTGTACTGAAATGGAAACATCTTCAGATATTGATCCTTTACTAATAAAGTACCAACAAGCTTTAGACTCACTTGATGCGATAGGTGGAGATGATTTCGAAAGCAACCTTATTAAGAAACTAACTCTTGCAAACCTAATCAAGCTTAAAGATTTAATGGTATCTGAACTTAGTGGTGGAGAGTTTAAACTTATTCAAGTGGTTCGCGAAATGCTTCATAGTCCAGACTTAATGATTATGGATGAACCAGATGTGTTTTTAGACTTTGAAAACCTTAATTCTCTTAAAAATCTAATTAATTCTCACAAGGGAATAATGTTAATTATTACCCATAACAGATATCTACTTAATCATTGTTTTAACAAAATTATTCACCTTGAAAACATGGAGCTCCAAGAATTTGATGGAAGATACATTGATTATAACTTCTTATTACTTCAAACTAAAATCGAAATGCAAGAACTGTCTGCAGCTGATGATGAAGAAATTGAGAGAAACGAGCACATAATCAAGAAACTAAGAGATAGAGCAGAAATTACAGGTGAAACTTCTGCTGGAAGATATCTAAAAGGTAGAATGAAACTTCAAGAAAGATTAGAAGATCGTAGAATTAAAACACCATTTGTAGAGATTAAACAACCGAATATCCGTTTAGTTACTAATAATGAAATCGAAGAAACCATCGCTTTAAAAGTTAATGATTACACTGCTAGCTTTGATGAGATGCTTTTAGAAAATGTTAACTTCGAGATTAAATCTACTGATAAAGTAGCTCTTATAGGTTCAAATGGTACCGGAAAAACGACTTTACTACGAGATATATTTAAAAATACTCGTGATTCTATTGAAATAGATTCTGACATTGAAGTAGCTTATTTATCTCAACTTCAAGGAGAAATACTAAATACGTCTAATACAATACTTGAAGAATTCTTCGATGCAGGATTTGAGACTCGTGACCAAATTAAATCATATATTTCAAGCTATGGTTTTAACGAAGAAATCATAAACCAAAAGATAGAATCTTTATCTGGTGGAGAAAAGAATATACTTCAATTGGCTAAAGTTTCCGCAAGTAACGCAAACATGTTACTTCTTGATGAACCAACAAGCCATTTAGATACCTATTCACAAATAGCACTTGAAAAAGCCATAGAAAATTATAACGGTGCGATTTTAATGATTTCTCATGATTATTATTCTATAATAAACTGTGTGGATTATGTTTTAATGATTGAAAATAAGACAATTAGAAAAATGAGTATGCGAAAATTTAGAAAGATGATTTATGCGAAGTATTTTGATAAAGACTATTTAGAAATTGAACAAAAGAAAAGATCAGTTGAAACTAAAATAGAATTGGCTCTGCAAAATACTGATTTTGAGCTTGCAAAAGTTTTATCTGAAGAGTTAGAATCGCTGATTAAATTACTTTAAATCTTATATTTTTTTACTTAGGGGATTGAAATAAAATTGTAAATAAAGCCACAATATTAATGCACAACCTAAACAAGGTTGTGCATTAATATTTAATCCTATTGATTCTGATGATAGAACCAATTTTATATTTACTACTGTCCATTGTGTAATTAAAAATAATCTGAAAAGTATGGTTTTTCTACTGGTATTAACTGTTCTAAAACTCTCAGCATATAATATTCTGTTTGTATTCTTCCACATTCATAAAGATAAGTAGGACGCTTATATCCCATGATCATAGTTGTGAAGGTCTGAATATTCATTTCTACTAGATTAGCAGCATGAATATCATCAGTTTTTTCACACACCGTTTCTTCATCAATCCAGTAAACATTGAAAACTCCACTATTCCACTGCGCTACAGGATCATTTATTTTAAAGCTAAGTTTTAACTTTGGTAATTTGACTAAAAAAGGATATTTTAAAATAAATTCTTGTACATCTATAATCCTTGCCATGTAATATGGCTCAATGTTTTCAACCATCTCACTATCTTCAAATAAAAAAGCCATTGGTTCTCCAGAGTAATTATTCCCTTTTACTTCGCTTACCATAGAATAATGTGCACTTATGTAATTCCAAATTCCATCATGTGCTTCAGTATTTAAATAAACCATTTCCTTAATATGAAATGTATCATTCTTAACGTAATAAACTAGATAGCCAAGAGGCTTATGATTTTTGCTATAATAAATTGAAGCAATAATATTATCATTATCCCAACGCCAATATTCATCCCAAGCAAGTTCATCGCGAATCATTGCTCCATGACGCTGCATAGAAAAATAATCATGTACATTTGAAATATCCTCACACTTCAAATCTACACGTTCCATCATCCCTTCTGCTTGCTTTTTTTTAGGAAGCTGAGAATCTTTTATTGTAAAAGTTATTTTATCAGAAATGATTTCCCAGCCATGTTTTCTATAAAGAGGAATTGAGTACGGATATAAAAAAGAAATAAATTGTCCTTCTTCATACATATGCATAATAACCTGCTTTATCAGTGATCGAATTAAACCTTTGCCTGTATATTCAGGATACGTAGCAACTCCAGTAACTCCACCCATCTTACAAATATTATCATGAATATTTACTTTCATTGAGTATACTACAATCATTGAAGCTAGCTTGTCGTGGTAGAACCATCCAAGAACATAGGCATTTTTAAGAATAGGCATTTTCGCATGCATAATTTGTTCTTCTGTCCAACCAGTACGTAGAAGATCTTCCATTGTTATTTGAAATGCATAGCTTAATAGTCCATTAAACTGCTCTAAATCATCCTCTGTTAACTTTCTCATTTTAAAATCGCCATTTACTTCAATAAATTTTTCTGTATCTTCCATAAATCCTCCCTACTCTATAAAAAAAATTAGCATTAATCATTCCACTCATGAAAATAAAATATGCTTTGATTTTTTTTAATATCTTTCATATATTATATCTAAATGATTAGTTCAGTAACATATTTTTTCTAAGGCACATGAAAATAAATAATAAATTCATAAGATCATATCTAATATTGTTTTTTCATCAATGCCATTTTTAGCTGAAATTGAATATGACATACCATCCTTTTCCCAAATGGCTAAATTATATTCTTTACTTTTGTTTCCTTCCAAATTTACGTTTATTCCATTTACTTTGGATGTATTCCTAACTTGGTAAACATTATAATCTCCGCTTATATTATCAATGACTTTACCTGCCCTAAAAGTTATATTGTTATTACCATCATTATACTCTACTTGTATTATTTCATTTGCTATAACACTTATGTTTTCTATTTTAAATCCTTTAGGTAATATTTTCAATGGGTTTACTTTTAAATTTAATGATTTTTCAGCTTCATCTAATGTCTTATATTCTTGATTATAATTTACGGCATCCTCTATTCCAACTGATGCGCTTAAAACACTATTATCTGTATCATTTCCAGATATCTCATTTTGCATTATATCTCCTGCTGTTGTCTTTGATTCTGTGCTTGTTAGATTTTTATTTTCCTTATTATTAATATCTTCTTTTAGCTTTGTTTTTGATGAGATATTTGAATTTTCTATAGCTTTATCATTATTATTTTGTGATGCTTGACTTTTCTCTACCTCTGAGCTTGAGTTTGATTGTAAATTATCTTTTTCTTCTTGCTCAATTTTTGGGCTGATACTACTCTCTACTTTCACATAACTATCACCATTATTATAATTGTTTTGATCTAAGTCTTGATTTTTCTTATCATTGTTGCTAGGATTTTCTTTGCTATCCTTGTTATAAACAAATTCATTATCATCACTAATTTTTAAGCCATTATTTTCATCCTCATGACTTTCTACCGTTTCTTTCTTCTCTAAATCATTAGGTACATGTTTAAAAAGCATAGGATAATTTTTAACTACATTTAAGCATAAGACTACTGCAAAACATGCTGCTACCATCTGCATATTTCTTTTAAGGTTAGTGCATTTTTTTACTTTTGGTATAGTAGTTTTAACTTTCATATTTTCTTCTGCACTATTGTAATTTTCATTTATAGCCAAAACATTTTGGAGTATTCTTTTTTTCATATCATCATTCATTACTATTTTATTTATTTCTTCTTCATATTTCTTACTCAAAATCATACTCCTCCTTTAGTTCTTTTTTTAGTATGTTCCTGCCTCTGCTAAGTAATGATCTCACTGTTGCTTCTTTTCTATCTACTATTTTTGATATTTCAACTGTAGAATATCCTTCGTAATAATATAAATGAATAATCTCCTTATATTTTAGTGGGAGTTTTATAACCTGGTTTAAAACATTGCTGTCTTTATATTCATCATAATAAGGCATGTCCGATAATTCTACATGCTTTTTAAACCAGGCAGATTTCAATTTATTTTTGCATATATTTCTGGTAACACAAATAACCCAATGCTTTTTATGGTCCTCACTTTCAAATATATCTATATTTTTAAGCAGTTGTACAAAAACGTCTTGAACAGCATCTTCTGCATCATGAATATTTTTCATGTATGAATATGCAAGCCTCAGCAGCATATTCCCATAATGATCTAAATCTTGTGAAATAATTTCATCCGTACGCAATGAAACCTCTTTCATAAAAAACTCATCCTTCCATACAGTAGAACAATATATTAATAAAAATTTTGATTTAGTCCCAAAATAAACTCGTCCTTATCATTCTTATCTCTACTTATCTTACTTATTATTCAATTTTTTTGTAATATATAAGTTCTAATTAACTTACTTCATTTAATCATAATTAAAAAGTACTTTTTATTATATTAATTATATCGTCTTGTTTCATACCATCAGTTACCAAAATAGAATATGACATATTATTTGCACTCCAAACTGCAACTTTTATAAGCTTATCATCTCCTTTTAATTTAACCTTGCTACCATTTATATCTACAATATTATTAGTCTTATAGTTATTATAGTCACCACTTATATCCTCAGTTCCCTGTGCCATTCTAAATAAAATATCACTTTGTTTATTTATATAACAAATTTGAAATAAATTTCTTGATATAGTGTTTATATATTTGATATTATATTTACCTAATAATTCTTTTGGTACTGTAACTTTAAATTTTAGTGCTTTTTGAGCTTCATCTATAGTGTCAAAGCCCTCAATAGGATTTATTATATCATTATTAACATTGGCAGTTTGAGTCACTAAAATAGATGCAGGGTTACCATCCCATTTCCCGCTTTGATCCACTTTAAAGCCATCTGGAGTTACTGTACTTGCTGCCATTTCTCCATTATTTAATAAATAGTACCAATTACCATTGGTTGGAATCCAACCTCTTTGCATTATGCCATTATTATTCATAAAATACCACTTATTATTTATTAATTTCCATCCTTCTGATAACTCTCCATTAAGTGAATATATCCATTGTCCATCTTTATTTCTTACAAAAAAACTTTCTACTGTTTTTTCATCATTGAATAGAAAATTATACATATTGATTGGAACATATATAGTGTTATTATCCATTATAGGCTCTGCACCTAATTCATGCATCATAGTTAATCCTATAGCATTACTGCTTGAATAATAATAACCATCCGTTCCTATATAAACATTTGTTTTAATTTCACCATTATCTAAACTTACAATTTTATTGTCTTTATCTGCCTCAACTTTAAAACCAAGACTTTCTGCTGTAGTAGTAAGTGGAACCATAATCTTGCCTTTATATATTAAAACTCCATTTTTCCCAAGCTCAATATTCTTTCCGCATATTACTACTTTGTTAATATCTACATCCTTAGGTGCATAGTTTGATATTAGAAAAGCATCTTCAATAACCTCTGACTTGGATTTCTGAGTTTCTAAATCTGCTGCAAATACTGAAACAGACATTCCCATAATTGTTACTGCTGTTAATAAGCCTATCATTAATTTTTTCATAATATTATCTTCTCCTTCTAAATTGCATATTAATTTTAATATGCCTTATATTAGTAATACAATCCAACTCAGCAAAGTGTTGCAAAAAATTATAAAATTTACACAAAAAAATCTTAAAGTCATAAAAAAAGCAGCAGATTATCTTGTACTTATACAAAATAATCTACTGTTTCCAATTTTATATTTTATTAACTATTTATTAGAGTGTTTTTTATTTTAATAGAAAAACAACTAGAGGTAAAAATTGAATACCAAAGGCTGTTTTACTATTTCCTTTTTTCCTTAACTTTACTGAAAGAGCAATACATATTATGCAGATCAATGCAACTAAATAATCAAAAAATCGAAAAAATGGAACCATTATTTCATCAGTATTAGTAATAATAAGCTCATTCTCTGCCATAGAATTAATAAATCCCATAACATATAAGAAAAGATAAACTACTGATAAAATAATATTAAATACTATCCCTGCTTTATCAAGCATACTGTATTCTTTTACTCCTTTAATCTGATCTTGAAGACTAGCATTAGTAACAAATATGATTCCTACAATTACGAATAGATAAATTACCATTCTTCTCACCCCTTATCCTTTAAGTATTTCTTAAAACATATCAATCATCACTACTGATAAGGTTTCTCTATACTATTATTTTAGCATATTTGGTGATCTGCAAGGTTAATTTTTGTCTTAATATTAGTTAAAAACAAGTTAAACTTAAAGGAATTCTGAAGCAAATTGACTATTATACAGTTGTTCATAGAAGCCTTTTCTTTTCATTAAATCTTCATGATTTCCCTGTTCTATAATATTCCCTTCATTTATTACTAATATTAAATCAGCACTACGAATTGTTGAAAGCCTATGAGCAATTACGAAGCTAGTTCTATCCTTCATTACATTTTTCATAGCATTTTGAAGCATTAATTCTAATCTTGTATCCACTGAGCTTGTCGCTTCATCTAATATAAGAATTGCAGGATCTTTAATTATAGCTCTTGCTATAGTTAATAGCTGCTTTTCACCTTGTGAAATATTAGAAGCTTCTTCATTTAAAAACATATTATATCCCTCTGGAAGAGTCTTTATAAAATGATGTACATTAGCTATTTTAGCCGCCTCTATAATTTCTTCTTTGGTTGCTCCAAATCTTCCATATTCTATATTATCGTAAATAGTTCCATTATATAGCCATGTATCTTGAAGAACCATTCCAAATAATGAACGTAAATCTTCTCTCTTCATGTCTCTTGTATCTATTCCATCTATTTTTATTGATCCTCCCTGAATTTCGTAAAATCTCATCAAAAGATTGATCAAAGTAGTTTTACCTGCTCCTGTTGGTCCAACTATAGCTACCATTTGTCCACTTTTCACTTCTGCACTTAAATTCTCTATTAATAGTTTTTCTTTAGAATATCCAAATTTAACATTTTCAAAAATAACATTTCCCTTTGGATTTTCTAGTTTAATTGAATTTTCTTTATCTTGAACTTGTTCATCTTCATTTAATATTTCAAATACACGTTCGATTGCTGCAAAAGCTGATTGTATGGTAGAAGATAGCTGAGTTACTTGAGAAAGAGGTTGGTTTATTTGCCAAATGTAACGCACGAACGCCTGAAGATTACCTATGGTAATTATTCCACTCATGGCATAAATTGCACCCATAATACCAGTAACTGCAATTCCAAGGTATGTTATAAGAGATATAAGTGGTGACATTATACTTGATATAAATTGAGCTTTGAATCCAGTTGTGCAAAGTTCTTCGTTTATAGTTTTAAAATCTTTTATTGCATCATCTTGATTTCCATATAATTTTATTTCATTAAATCCAGTATACATCTCTTGGACTTTACCATTCAATTTTCCTAGTGCTCTTTGCTGACCATAAAATAAACTTTGTGATTTTGAAACTATAAATTTGGATACCAAATAACTTAATGGTATTATGACTATGGCAATTAAAGTCATATTAATATTAATGGTAAACATCATGATAATCGCTAGTGTTAATAATAAAACTCCATTAACTACTTGACTAAAACTTTGTTGAAGTGCATTAGATATAGCGTCTATATCATTTGTAATCCTACTTAATATATCTCCGTAACTATTTTTGTCAAAGTAACTCACTGGCAATTTTCTAATTTTATTTTGAACTGCATTTCTTAAATCTCTCATAGTATTTTGAATAGCATTAGTTAATAAGAGACTTGCTGCATATGTTGAGCCTGCACTAAATATATAAATAATAGCCAAATCTATAAGAACTCTTATAATATAGTTAAAATTAACTGAAGCCCCTGGAATTTTGTTCATTATGCTAATTGAATCAGTTTTAAGTTGTGTCAATACTAACCCTTCAATTATAGGTGAAATTGAAGTAAATATGGCTGAAACTATTACCAATAAAACTCCACCAATAAATGGTACTTTGTATGGTTTTACAAAAGGAGTAATTTTCTTTACATTTTCTTTAAACTTTTTCATTCTGCTAATTCCTCCTCTGTAAATTGAGATGCTGCAATTTCATAGTATATATTACAGGATTTTAATAATTCTCTATGAGTTCCTTGTCCTACTACTTCACCTTCATTTAATACTATAATCTTATCTGCATCCATAATAGAGCCTATTCTTTGAGCTACTATCAATACTACAGATTCTTTTGTTTCATTTTTTAATTTACTTCTTAAGCTTGCATCTGTCTTAAAATCTAAGGCTGAAAAACTATCATCAAAAATATAAATCTCAGGTTTTCTAACTACTGCTCTTGCAATTGATAGTCTCTGTTTTTGTCCACCCGATACATTAGTTCCACCTTCACTTATTATTTCATCGAATTTCTTAGGCTTATGTGAAATAAAATCATAAGCCTCTGATATTTTAGCGGAGTGTTCAACTTCAATATTATTAGCATTCTTTTTACCAAATTTAATATTACTGCCAATAGTCCCTGTAAATAATAATGTCTTTTGAGGGATGAACCCGATTTTTTTACGCAATGATTTCAACTCATAATCCCTTACATCTACTTCATCTATTTTTATACTACCTTCTGTAACATCATAAAACCTTGGGATTAAATTAATTAATGTGGACTTTCCACTACCAGTACTTCCTATAAAAGCAACTGTTTCCCCTTTTTTAGCTTTAAATGAAATATTCTTAAGTACAGGTTCTTCACCATCTGGATATGTAAAAGTAACTTTGTCAAATTCTATTTTCCCCTTAATTTTTGTATCATTAACACCTTGTTTAGGATTCTTTATAATTGGTTCCTCATCTAATAATTCTTGAATTCTATTAGCTGAAACTTGTGCCTTTGGATACATAATAAATACCATGGAAAATAACATAATAGAAAACATTGCATGAAACAAATAATCTATAAAGGCAGCTAATTGACCAACCTTAAGAGTTCCTACATTTATCATTTCACTTGAAATCCAAAATATTGCTATTATTGCTATGTTTAATAAAAAAAAGAATAATGGTTGAGAAACTGCCATAAGTTTATACAATTTTTTAGATATATTAGTATAACTATTATTTGTATCTTTAAATCTCTTTCTTTCATGTTCATCATTACCAAATGCTCTAATTACTCGTGTTCCAGTTAAATTCTCTCTTGAAATAAGATTTAATTTGTCCAAACTTTTTTGCTGGATTTCTGACATCGGCTCAGATAATTTAGCTATAAATATTACTCCTACTATTATAAATGGTACTGTTATAGCTAATACTAAAGTTAATGATAGGCTTGTTTTTAAAATCATAACTAAACTGACAATAAACATAATTGGTGTAAGCACTGCAGTTCTAAGCAATGTATTCACAAACTGTAGTAATTGGAACGCATCATTAGTTGTCCTTGTAATCATTGATGACACTCCAAACTTATCATATTCACTATGTGAAAATTCCTGAGTCTTTATAAAAATATCATTTCTTATATCTCGGGTCATGCTTGTAGAAATCTTTGCTGAGCAATACCCAAGCAATATAGTTCCCATGACACCAATTATAGAAATTACTATCATTATAAGTCCCATTTTTCTTACATATGATATATCATTATAAGCTATACCATTATCAATAATCTTAGCCATTATTGTTGGAATTCCAAGTTCAACTAAGGCAAATCCAAAAACTGATATTACATTTAAAGCAATAAGCACTTTGTAATTTTTCAGATATTTTAATATTAATTTCATTTTATTTTTATCTCCTTCTATATTCTTTTCAAGTATAATATAAGTTCAGTCATACTAAAAATAGATATTCAATCTCTTCAAACTAAACATTTTTTATATTGAATTATTATATCTATACTGCTATTATACAATCATAAGGTATACGGTAACCGTATAGTCAATAGGAGAATTAATTTATATGAATGAAGATTTTAAAAAGTATTTTATTACTGGAGAATTTGCTAAGCTATGTAATGTAAAAAAGCAAACTCTTTTTCACTATGATGATATTGGACTTTTTTCACCTGAAATAAAAGATGAAAATGGGTATAGATATTATTCTGTGCAGCAATTTGAAGTGTTTAACGTAATTCTTATTCTTAAGGAAATTGGAATGCCTTTAAAAGAAATTAAATATTATTTAGACAATAAAACTCCAGAGGCATTGATAGACTTATTTGAAAATAAAATAACTCAAGTTAATAAAGAAATGGAAAATCTTAAAAGAATTCGTAAATTCATGAAAAACAAAATTGATATAACTAAAAAAGCTTGTGTTATTGATTATTCTAAAATCACCTTAGAAATTTTAAATGAAGAGCATTTAGTGTTAAGCAGATTAATTGAAAATCTCAGTTATAAAGATTATTTGAAAGCTGTATCAGAGCATATGGATTATTGCAATGAACATCAATTAACTGCAGGGTATTCTATCAGTTTAATTATAAACAGGGACAATATTTTTAAAGGTGTTTCTGACAACTATTCTTACATCTATACCAAACTAGAGACTAATAGCAAAATCAAATCTACTTTCACCAGATCAAAAGGCTTGTATGCTGTAGCATATCATCAAGGCAGCTATACAACAATTGATAAAACCTATAAGAAACTTATAGTTTTTTTTAATTCAGCCAACTTGAAAATTGGCAAATATGCTTATGAAGAATATATTTTAGATGAGACAACAATGAAAGGTTTTGAGAATTATTTAACTCAAATTTTAGTGGAAATTGAAGGGCATTAAACATTAAAAATCAATGAACAAAAAGCCTCAACCCCTGATGTTTAATATAAATTGTTATATTGTTATCTTTTTAAATTGTGAAACATTTATCTTTAAACCCATATTCCTTTTTTTAAATATTTATTGGAAATTTTAAAACAATATTTCTTTTTAAAAAGGTTTATGGGTATATTTAAACTAATACCTAATAAATCTACATATGGGTATGATATACTAAAAGAGTAAGCAAATAATTGCTGTATGTCATTTTCGATGAACTAGAAGACCAAGCAATCGTTGTAAAATAATAATTTCAGATTAGATATGAAATAGATGGACAAACTTATTTATCATTTGGAGGAAATATGTTAAAAATTATTGTATCGCCAGCGAAAAAGATGAAAGTAAATACAGAATTTGAGATACATAATATGCCCTGTTTTTTAGATAAAACTAAATTTTTAATGAGATATATGCAAGGACTAAGTTATGATGAGGCTAAAAGCTTATGGACATGCAATGATAAGATTGCTGAATTAAGTTTTGAATACTACTTAAATATGAGAATTACAGAAAGACTCACACCAGCAATATTGTCATATGAAGGAATTCAATATAAGTATATGGCTCCAAATGTATTTGATATTGAACAATGGGACTACATTGAAAACCATTTGTATATTCTTTCTGGATTTTATGGATTACTTAAGCCACTTGACGGCATCGTGCCTTACCGCCTTGAAATGCAGTCTGCGGTCAAGCTTTCAGGCTATGGCGATTTATATGATTATTGGGGTGATAGCTTATACAATAAATTATATGAGGATACAGATATCGTATTGAATCTTGCATCCAAAGAGTATAGTAAATGCATTGAAAATTATCTGAGTGATAAAGTACAGTTCATATCAATTACGTTTGGCGAATATAAGGAAGGTAAAATTATAACCAAGGGAACCTTAGCAAAAATGGCTAGAGGAGAGATGGTTCGATACATGGCTGATGAAAAGATTGAGAATGTATCAGAAATAAAAAACTTTAACAGGCTTGGTTATCGATACAGGCCAGAAGTATCAAACAATAAAAACATGGTTTTCATAAAAGAATAGGAGGAATTATAATTATGCTAGAATTAGGAACAAAAGCACCAGAATTTACTTTATTAAATCAAGACGGGGAGGAAGTATCTCTCTCGGACTTTAAAGGGAAAAAAATTGTACTGTATTTTTATTCTAAAGATAATACCGCTGGATGTACCAAACAAGCATGCGGATTTGCAGAAATATATCCAGACTTTCTAGAAAAAGGTGCAGAAGTTATCGGAGTAAGTAAGGATTCTGTAGAATCCCACAAAAAGTTTGCAGATAAATATAATTTGAAATTTACACTGCTTTCAGATATGGATAAAAATGTTATTCAATCATACGATGTGTGGAAAGAAAAGAATATGTATGGTAAGAAATCCATGGGTGTTGTAAGAACCACATATTTGATAGATGAAGAAGGCATGATTACGAAAGCATTTACTAAGGTGAATGCTACAAAAAATCCTGCAGATATGTTAGAAAATATCTAGAGCATATAGAATTTCAATAAAATGTATTCTTTAAATTTTAAATATTTTTGATGCTTTTTTTCTATTATTTTATCACATTTACTTATATTTGAAGTGCAAAAAGGAATTGCTTTAGATTGGCAACTCCTTTTCGCAAACAATCTAAATTTCAAAAATACTTTTCTACATACTCTAAATTTTATAGATCTAAAATATTCTATGTAGCCTTCTTAATTTCTATTTTAATTATTATAGCTTTCAATAAAATAATAATTAATACAAATAATAATAGAGACGGAAGTCCATACAAGATTTTTAATTGAGCATTACTAGCTATATATTCAGTATCAACATTAAAGAAATAGTGAAGAGTAAATAAATCAATAATTTCGCATATAAATTCTATAATAATAGTACCAAAAGTTACTGTTATTGATTTTATAGTGCTAATTTTATTTATCACTATATTAGTAATTATAATCCCTACCATTGTTAGCAAAGTATGAACCCCACAATGTATAGGTAAAAGATTTATTCCACAAGCTAAAATAACCATAATTATAACTGATAAAAAGCACCTTTTTACATGAATTTTTGTTTGCGATAAAGTATAAAATGCCCAAGCAAAAAGTAAGCTTTCAGGAATCACTCTGCCAATTAAGAATAATAGTGACATTTCAAACATATTCTATAACGCTCCTTTCTGTATCAACTATCTTTAAAGCCCTCTATATATATATCAGACAATTCCATGTTAACTCGCTCGACTATATTATCTCTGATTTCTGTTTCAAGCTTTGTTTTACTGACTTGCTTTGAAGGTAAGACAACCGTAAATTCACTTCCATGACCCAATTCACTTTCAAGTTTAATTTCACCGCCATGGAGTTCAACAAAAGATTTAACTAGTGAAAGTCCTATACCAGTGCCTTCATTATTTCTTTTCAAAGTCTTGTCCACTTGTCTAAATCGTCCAAATATAAAATCTTTTTTATCAGCAGGTATTCCTATTCCTGTATCTTTAACTGATATGTAAACTTTATCTTTATTTTCTGTTATAACCACATATATACTGCCTCCTATATCTGTAAATTTCAATGCATTTGAAATTAAATTTAAAATTATTCTTTCTATTTTATCTCCATCAAAAGCAATAATCTTTTCCTCAGTATTAGTATCAAATATCAATTCTATACCATTATTTTCAGCATAAGGCACTATAGACATAACAATGGTTTCAACTACATATACAATGTCTTCATTTTGCATATTTGGAGCAATAAAACCAGAATCATATTTTACTATGTCTAATAAATTATTTACTAATCTAATTAATCTATAGCAATTTTGCTTCATTATGTGTAAATACTTTTTTCGATTTTTTACTATTTCTTCATCATTATATGTATTCATTAATTGCAATGATGAAAATATTACATTTAGAGGAGTCTTTAATTCGTGAGATATATTTGAAAAAAACTCAGTAATGAATTTATTTTGTTCCTGAGTTTCATTTAATAATTTTATGTTTTCTTTTACCTCCTTTTTTAATTCTTGCACTTCTTTTTCAGATGTAATATCTCTTACAATAGTTAGTATTACTGGTGTTTTTCCATAAACACAATATGTAGATGTATAATGAACATTAATAATTTTTCCGTCTTTATTTATTACCTTTCCTTCAAAAGATACATTAGATTTTTTATTTTGAATTATATCTAAACATCTTTCTTCTAATTTCATTTCGTCATCCACATCATATAAAGTAAACATAGGCTCTTCATTTATTTCTTCTAATGTGTTAACTCCAAATAATTTCAAAGCATTTTCATTAATATATAATATTCTTTCAGCATCATGAATTAATATTGAATAATATGAATATTTAATCAACAAATTGTAACAATCTTCATTTTTAAGTAAAATTTCTTCTATGTAGTTATGTTGTTTTACTTGTTGTTTTACTTGTTCTTTCAATTCTGCCTCTAATATTTCTCTTTGGTCACTTTCAAACCTTTTATATTCGCCTAAAATCCATGCAACCATAATGTAACCCATAGATAGCATTAAATCATTTTCAAAATATATATTTACTGTTAAGTGTGGAGCAAAAAATAAATCTATAAATAATACAATAAATGATGATATTGAAGCAACTATTACACCATATTTTTTACCTAGTGATATTGTAGATGAAATAATGCTAAATAGAAATAAGTATTTGTATTGACTTTGGTATGTATTTGATAACAATATTAAAACAGAAAGCATAATAATAAAAATACAATCTTCTACTATTTGGACACTTTTAATATCTCTAAATTTAAACATATATATATAAGAAAATGTCCAAAATAAAAAGATAACACTCAATAATATAGGCATAAGCACTATGTTATAGCCATTTAATATTAGATTCCCTATACCTTCTTTATTATTTATTTCATTAATACTTATTATTGAAATAAATAATAAAATGCCAAATTTTACAATAGCAATAGTTCCAAGTATGTTCCTGTATCTGTTATTGTTGATATTACTCACTTAATTCTCCTTTTACTTATGGTATAAAATTTTTTCAATTTATAATAAAGTTAATATGTTTTTTTATTTTATATTTACTTTTTCCTCGTAAAACAGTTTATCTCTAAATATATACTACGCTTTACTAACATAATATAATAAATAATATTATAAATCTACATCTTTTGCATAAGTTTGTACAATTCGACAAAAGACTAGTTACTAAAGTTATAATTTGGTAACTAGTCTCTTTAAATTCTCATTTCATTTAATATTTAGGATTTTATTCCTTTCCAACTATTCCACCTTTTTTTCCTTTGCCTTTATCTTTATTATTAGGAAAACCAATTTCTGAAACACCCTCAGTATTTACCTTATTTACATCTTCTATTTTTTTAGACACTAAATTTGTATTCGTTATAGTATTATTTAAAGACATATGAATCTCACTCCCTTAATTATGATTTTGTTTTGTAATAATATATTAACCAATATCATAAATTATAATCACTAGAAATATTACCAAAATAGCATCGATAAATTTTACAAATTGATTTAGCATTTGATTAAAGTTGCTAAATTAAAGGAATTTGGTAATTTTTGTATAATTGATTATATAAAGGGGGTAAGAGCATGATGGATTGGATACAAAAGTACTGGCAATTACTATTTGTTGGTACAATAAGTTGCATAGGTGGGATTGCTACACCTACTCTAGTGAAAATAATTGATGAAGCTTTGACAAAACTATTTAGGCTAATATCTGAAAAATTTCTTAAAGAAATAATAAGTTCATTGAAAAAATTCAATAGATGGGTAAAATTAAAATCAAAAATAATAAAGTATAATTTATTAAGTAATCATAGTTTTACAGAAGATGAATATAATATTTATAAAAAATTAAAGGATAAAAAGACTTTAACAGAAAATGAAAAAGACATACTTAATTACATGGAATCCAATGATGATATTTTTATTAACATAATTATACGTGAAATTAATAATAAATCAATAAATTATGATAATCTAAATTATGATGCATCTGTTAAATGTGATAAAAACGAAAGCTTCCATATGTGAATAATAAATATAGAGCTCTAGAAATAGGGTCCTTTTTTATGTAAAAATACTATACAGCTGTTTGGTTAATTTCTCTAACAAGCATTATTCAATACTTTTACCTTTACTTAACAGAATAATTAAAATAAAAGTGCACATAAATATATTTAGGGAATTATATAATCCAATAAATTTTTTAAGTATCAAGAAAAGGTACTTATGCAATTTCTATAAGTTATAAAAAAAGTAAAGGAAGTGTCTATATGCTTTTAGATTTACCAAAAATGGAAGAAATACAAATAAAGAATGGAAGTGCTAAAATTAAGTTTGATGAGTTCAATCAAAGAGTTAAAATTCTAAGTTTTAAAGGTGATTTGGAAGATTTAATGAATCAGCTTACAGTTTATGAAAACAAATGTACTATTGGCAAAATATTTTCTATAATTCCTAAAGAAGATATAGATGTCTATAAGTCCCAAGGTTTTATAATTGAAGCAAAGATTGATCAATTCCTTAATGGGCAGCCAGCGTATTTTTTATCTAAGTTTCTTACATCTAAGCGGAAAACCAGTATGCATTTGCCAGAAGAAGAAGAAGTACTCATTAGATCAAGAGAGTATATTAGTGAAGATTATATCAATCCAACCTATGAACAATACACAATTAGAGATGTAAGAAAAGAAGATGCTGATGAATTAGCTAAGCTGTATGATGAAGTATTTGAAACTTATCCTTCACCTTTGAATAACTCAACTTATATCCAGTTTGCCATGGACCATAATGTCTTTTTTAAAGTAGCCGTTTATGAAAATAAGATAGTAAGTGCTGCTTCTGCTGATACAGACCCAATTAATCTGAATGCAGAAATTACAGATTGTGCAACGAGTAAGTCATTTACGGGACATGGTCTTATTGGACGTTTAATTTTTGAGCTTGAAAAAGATTTGAAAACAAGGAACTATAAAGTACTTTATAGTACAGCTAGAGCTATTTCAACAGGTATGAATATTGTCTTTGCCAAACATGATTATGTATATGGAGGTAGACTTATAAATCATTGTCATATTTGTGGTCAGTTGGAAAATATGAATATATGGTGTAAGGTATTTTAACCATGGCTAAGACTAAAATCTGTAGCAGATTACCGCTTAATTCATAAACTATTTATGTGAAACACTATAATGTAAAGGAACAGTTATGTATAATAGTTTTTTCAGAGATGACATGACAGTCCAAAGTATCGTTTCCTTCTCAAGCGGAGATGTAAATGGTGATGGAATACCTGATAATGTGTATTTAACAGGTATAAAAACATCAGATAGTCCATTTACTCAAAACATTACCCTTGTAATACAGGATGGGAGAACAGGCAGATTTATTAGCATTCCTCTGAGTGACAATTTAGGATATAACCCAAGGCTTTTTTTAGGAGAATTTACTGGAGATGGTATCGATGATATCTTCATAAGTATTGATTCAGGTGGAAGTGGTGCAATAATGTATCATTACATTTATTCCTTTATAAATAATACTCCACGATTGATGTTTGATTTTAATTCATACACCGAGGAATATAACTATGAAGTTACTTATAAGGATAACTACAAGGCTCAGGTTATCAGTAGAAAAAATAATAAAAACTACATTATAGATATATCTACTAGTAGAGATGATGAGTATCTACATGAAATATATTACGAGAACGGTAAGCTGAAAAGTCCCATTAGCGGATTTGTAAATCCTTTAAGTGGCTTATATCCAGTAGATTTTGATTCAAATAATGTATATGAGCTGCTAGCTTATCAAAAGATAGCTGGAAGATATAACGCAGACTCTTTAGGCTATGTTTTAAATACCTTAAAGTGGAAAGATAATATGTTTATTTTAGATAATCAGTATGTAGCAATTTTTTAAATATTATGTGTGACTCCTGAAGAATTACAAAATACCCCTCATGTTGTGTAGTAGTTTCAACGTGAGGGGTATGTATGCTATTTTTTACAGCTCTTCATAAAATCTATTATTTCTTTATCCTTAGTATTAATAATTTAGCCAATATAATTATATATTACGAAGGTAAGTGTGTTAGCTATTTTGATTAGGTATATTATTTCTAAATTCTACTGGCGTCATTCCATATGCTTTTTTAAATAATCTCAAAAAGTGTTCTACATTTTGATATCCTACTTGCTCTGCAATATTCTCTACTGTCATCCCGCTTCCTTTTAATAAACTCTTTGCCTTATCCATTCTAATTTGCTTTACTATATCTCCAAATGTAATATTTGTGCTTTCCTTAATATATTTTGATAAGTAAGGCTTAGACAAATAAAATGTTTCTGAAAGTTTTTCTAATGTGACAGTCTTATAATTAGATTGAATATAGCTTAGTACTTCTGTCATTCTTTCATCGGATCTTTTCATATTTTTAATTTCTTCTAATTGATTGACTGCTACTGCTAAGGCTGCAATAGAAGAATTAATAATATCGGTTTCTATTCCCACTCCCCAATAAAGCCTATCATGACATTTTATTCCTACATAAGTGACTGCTTTTGAAGATGAACCTCTAGATAATGAATGTTCTGCATATACTTCTAGTTCATAATCAATTTGAAAATAAAGTTTTATTGCATTACTAACCGCATCTAATCTTCCATTTCCTTGAGCTGTTACACACTCTGTTTTCCCACCGTGGCAAATTGTAGTATCTGCTGTCATTTCTGTGCCTTGTCTAAAATGACATTCTGGAACTTGAAACACATGAGAGTTACGAATATATTTCTCTTCAAAAATCTTATAAATACCTTCAGGTGTTAATTCTTTATGAGCTTTATCTGATACATCCTTAACTGTATATCCAAAATCTTCTTGCATCTCTTTTGGAAGTGAAATTCCGAAATTCTTTTGTAATATATAAGCTACGCCACCCTTTCCCGATTGACTGTTAATACGGATAACATCAGAGTCATATTGACGTCCAACATCCATTGGATCAATAGGTAAATATGGAACATCCCAATTCTTACATTCTTTATTTTCACGCCATTTCATTCCCTTTGAAATAGCATCTTGATGTGAACCTGAAAAAGCAGTGAACACCAATTCACCAGCATAAGGCTGGCGCATACTTACTTGCATTCTAGTCAACTTTTCATAAGTTTCGCATATTTCAATCATATTTCTAAAGTTTAATTTAGGATCTACTCCATGAGAATAAAGATTCATAGCAACTGTAATTATATCTACATTACCTGTTCTCTCCCCATTTCCAAATAGAGTTCCTTCTACTCTATCAGCTCCTGCAAGTATGCCAAATTCTGCATCACTTACCCCAGACCCTCTATCATTATGTGGATGCAAACATAAAGTTACAGCTTCCCTATATTTTAAATTTTTATGAATATATTCAACCTGACACGCAAATACGTGTGGCATTGCATTTTCAACCGTAGTAGGAATATTAATAATTACCTTCTTTTCTTTTGTTGGTTTCCAAACATCTAAAACTGCATTACACACTTCTAGTGCATAATCTACTTCTGTTCCCGGAAAACTTTCTGGGCTATATTGAAATGAATAATTACCATTTTCTTCTTCTGCTATTTTTTTCAAAAGCTTGGCTCCATCTACAGCAAGCTTTTTAATTTCTTCCTTAGATTTGCCAAAGACTTGCTCTCTTTGAGCAACAGATACTGAGTTATATAAATGAATCACAGCATGTGGTGCTCCTTTAACTGCTTCAAAAGTTCTTTTAATAATATGTTTTCTGGACTGAGTTAATACCTGAATTGAAACATCTTCTGGAATCATGTTTTTCTCAATCAATGTTCTTATAAACTCATATTCTGTTTCAGAAGATGCTGGAAATCCTACTTCAATTTCCTTAAAACCTATCTTTACCAACATATTAAAGAATTCTAATTTTTCTTCTAAGCTCATAGGCTCAATTAATGCTTGGTTTCCATCACGTAAATCCACGCTGCACCATCTAGGAGCCTTATCTATATAATCTTTCTTTACCCAATCATGTGTCACTACTGGTGGCATAAAATACATTTTTTTATATTTTTGAAAATTTTCCATCCCTATCACTCTCCCAATATAAATATTTCATAAATAACATTCAAATAACATTTACAAACAAGTTCTCTATTATTATCTTTCATGTACCTAAACAATAATTTTCTGTAGTTTAATTTATGAAAATATTTCCTTTTGTTTTATGTAATATAGAATAACATACTTTAAATAGGAATTTTAGTGATAAATTTAATCACTTTCATTGATCTATTTTAACATTTTTTTATTTATTATGTTATCAAATTATGTAAATATCTATAATATATTAAGTGTTTAACGGAGTTTTTGTTCTCTCCTTTGGTACTTCTAAGACAGGTCGTGTTGAAGTTGCTATAAGGGTCTGTGCTCATTAGTTAGAACTGTTTTGGGAACTTGTTCAAATAATTGGTCAAGTGAGGATATTAATGAATTGTCTATATATTTATATCCTGGATTTACTTCATTCATATCAAAAATTTCCATAAGTCCATTAGCTATAGTATCATCCAATCGGGTTTGCAGCTGGTTCAAATCATCAATTACAATAATGTTTTTTCCTCTTGCAAAAGCTAAAGCACCTGTAACTATATCCATATCTGAAGCTTCGTCAAGAATCACATAATCAAAAATACACTTATTATCAATTGAATTTATAAAGAAATCTATTGCTGAAGTTACTATAGGATAGTTTCTTTTTTTCTTTAATGGTTCGCTTTCTCCTTCTCCTTTGGAAATGTTCATTTCTTCACTATTTTTAAAGCATTCATATAGACCGCACTTTAATATTTCCATTGATTTCTCTTTGATTTTTTCTATTTCACTGTCAATTTTACTCTTATCTAAATTATTCTTTATTAATTTTATTTCATCATCTATCCCATCAATTTTTAAATCATTATAAACTTCATTTAAAGCATTTTCTAATATTTCAAATTTAATATTATAGAAACTAAAATCCAAAATATTATATTTGAATATAAATATTATTTTTCGCCAAAAGCTGATATGTCCTTGCGTTTTAATAATCAAGCTATATTCTTCCTTAAAGGCTAAAATCTTCTCTTGGCTAAAGCTAAGCAGAGAATCTGGTATTTTAACTTTTTCGGTTCCAATAGCTTTTTCGAGATTAGTTTTTTCAGTTAATGAATAGTACTTTTGTATTTCTAAACTTTCAATTTTAGTTTGATTTTCCAATTTTTCAACTAACCCATTTTGAATACTGACCAAATCTGCTTTTTTATCAGATAGATTTTCACTCTCAAACTTGCTGCCGGAATTTCTAATAATCCACTGTTCACAATTATTTTGAAAACTGTTTGTTTCATTCTCTTTTAAATGATTCACAGTAAAATCAATATCTGATTGTTTAAGTATTTCTAGATATTTTAATACTGAAAAATCATCCTTAGTTACTATTGCTACACTTTTCCCCTCTAAAACAGCAGTTGCAGTAATATTTAAAATAACCTCAGTTCTGCTTGTTACAGATGAGCTCTCTATAATGTTTATTTGACTACTAAGAGCTTTTTCTACTGCTTCTTTTTGATTTAAATCAAACCCAAAGGGATATATTGCAAAATCAAAATCATCTCTTATTTCAATTGATTTTGGATTTAAATAATTTACAAGTGCACTGTTAGGATTTATCACAGATATATCTTCAAATATTTTACTTACTCCATTATAATCATTATATAAATCAAGCTGCTTTGAAATCTCTCTAAGATACCTAAAATTATTCTCTACAACAGGTTCAAAAAGTCCATTATCCTTAATATCTAATTGATCTCTTGAGTATAACTTACTGCTTCCATTTTCGAAAATAATTCTTATTTTATCAAATTCATCAAAAATTATTACCTTTAAAATATTTGACATTTGAACTTTATTTTCATATATTACAACATTCTTAATTTCAATAGGTTCACATTTTATACTAAGCTTAACTTGGCTATTATCATAAATATTACTTTCACCATTATTTAATTCCACTTCAATTTTATCATCTTCTATTTGATAACAGCCTGCTACCTCTTCTGTTTTATCTTCATCATTTATAAAAATTATACTATTTTCAATATTCAAAATAATTACTCCTCATGTTCTATTCTATACGTCTTAATTATCTTTTAATATCTCTTCAATCCTATTTTAAGCCTCTTTAAAATTTGATTCCAAACTAAAGCTTTCTCTGTATGTTTTACTGCTATATTAAACCCTTGTAAATTATAGTAACTTAAAACTATCTCATAACTGGTTTCTGAAGAGCTTACCAATTTTCATGTTTATTATAACATAAATTTACATAAAATATTTAAAGCTTAGATTTTCTATAAGCATAAAAATCTAAGCTTTAAACCATCTACATCCATGTCTACAACTTCAAATGCATATGAATTATTTTCTAAGCATAAAATAAAAACTTACATCACAGTATTTTAATAAGAACGAATGTAATTTAAACTTATAAACGTTATCATACGTAAATATGAGATTTAAAGCCTTTTTTGTAAATTTAACACCAGGAGGATTGTGCTAAAATTATAATAATTAGTACTATAAGATGAAGTCTGGAGTGAATAATTATGAGTTATATTCAAAAAGGTACCAAGGAATTTCGTTTAACAAGTATTGCGCTATTTGCTGGTGGCTTTAATACTTTTGCAATTTTATACTGTACTCAGCCATTAATGCCTTTTTTATCTAAAGAATTTGGTGTATCACCAATGACTGCAAGTTTATCACTATCGGTTACCACCTGTACTTTAGCAATAAGTATGCTGCTTTTTGGATCCATATCAGAGGTGTTAGGACGAAAACCAATTATGTGTTTTTCTCTTTTTGCCACATCCATACTAGCAGTATTATCTGCTTTTGTTCCTAATTTTAACTGTTTATTGATTTTAAGATGTTTACAAGGATTTGTTTTAGCAGGATTGCCTGCTATTGCTATGGCTTATATTAGTGAAGAAGTTGATAAATCGAGCTTAGGAATGGTGATGGGTTTATATATAAGCGGTAATTCAATTGGGGGAATGAGCGGGCGTATTATCATAGGCGTTATTACTGATTTCTTCAACTGGAGGTTAGCATTAGGATGTATTGGGCTTTTGGGACTTATGGCTAGTTTTCTATTTTGGTCAAAACTGCCTCCATCAAGACATTTTGAAGGAAGATCCTTTGAAGTTAAAAAGCTGATAAAATCTACTGTGAATCATTTAAAAAATCCTAAATTACTTTGCTTATTTTGTATTGGATTTTTAATTATGGGAAGTTTTGTTTCTTTGTATAATTATATTGGTTACCAATTAGTTGAGTCTCCATATAATCTTAGTCAAACCTTAGTCAGTTTTATTTTTGTCATTTATATAGTAGGAACTTTTAGTTCTACTTTTATGGGACGCTTAGCTGATAAACATGGACAACATAAAATTCTCTGCATTTCCTTGTTTATAATGCTTCTTGGTATATGTACAACTTTAAATATAAATTTATTTTTTAAAATTTTAGGGATAGCTCTTTTGACCTTTGGTTTTTTTGCAAGTCACTCAATTGTCAGCAGTTGGATTGGTAAACTGACCATGCATGATAAGGCACAAGCCTCTTCTCTTTATTTATTATTTTATTATGTTGGTTCTAGCGTAGGAGGAACTGCTGGTGGAAACTTTTGGTCTTCCTATGGATGGAGCGGTGTAGTTAGTATGATTTCAGCATTCTTAATAACTGCTTTATTAGTTTTATTTATTTTATCAGCAATTATAAACCATAACTCACCCCAAAATTAAATTTTAAATTTATTAACTTCTATATCTAAAAGTTCAGCCTTTTGTTTTAAGTCTTCTGATTCTTTTGAAACATCTGCAATTGCCTCTGTTTGAGTTTGAAGTGATGCTGTAACCTCTTCTGAGCAAGCTGCTGTTTCTTCTGTTATGGCTGCAATATTATTTATTGAATTAACCACATCTTCATTGCTTTTATTCATTTCATCAACAAATTCTCCCATATAATCAACTGAATTTGTTATAATATCAGTTGATTGTGCAATTTTATTAAAGGCTTCATTAACATCATTTACTGAAGTAAATTGTTCTTCTGAAACTGTCTTTACATCTTTCATAATATCTACATTCTTTAAAATATCGTTTTGAATATCTAAAATTATTTTTGATATATTCTTAGTAGATTCTGCTGATTCTACTGATAATTTCTGAATTTCCTCTGCCACTACTCCAAAACCTCTTCCATGTTCACCTGCTCTTGCGGCTTCTATAGAGGCATTTAAAGAAAGTAAATTAGTTTGCTGAGCAATATCATCAAGAGTTTGTACTATTGTTTCTATATTTTTAGATTTATTTCTTAATTGTTCTATATTCTCTTGAGTTTTCTCTACAATACTTACAGTAGTTTGAGCTTTTGTTTTTAAATCATCTACCTTTTGAATTCCACTCGCAATTGCCTTTGATGAGTTCACAGATTCTTTAATCATTAACTCAGTTTTTTCTTCTAATTCTTTAAATTTTTGACTCATCTGTTCTCCAAGTCTAGCACTTTCTTCAGCTGCATATGCTTGATTAGTTGCTCCTTCTGCTATTTCTTGTATTGTAATATTTATTTCTTTTGCTACATTTGTAGTTTCATCAGATTTATTTGTTAAAACAATTGAACTCTCTCTTATATCCTTAGTTAACTTCTTTGTATTATTCAATAAATTAGAAACTTTACTTATCATTTCATTAAAGCTTAAACTTAAACTTCCAATTTCATTTTTAGAATTAGTTGAAGATTTCACTGTAAAGTCTCCAGCAGATGCTGTCATCAATAACTCAGATATTTCAACTATAGGTTTTGAGATCTTCTTTGATATAACTAAAATTACTATAGCTGCAATAATTAGTATAATTAATCCTGCAATCATTGTACCTTGTATTACTTTATTTATAATAGCTTTTGCACTAGATTCTTTTTGAACTGTTACAACTGACCAGTTAGAAGATTTACCATCAAGTTTTATAGGTGTATATGAAGCATAATAATTTTCACCATTATCTTTAAATTTAGTACTACCATTATTTTCTGACATTACTTGTGATACTATAGCTTTATATCCATCTGCTATTTCTATTGGTTCCTCTTTTGTTTTTCCAGTACTATTATCAATGATTGTTGTTTTAGTTAAATTTTTATAATTATATGACTCTGCTATAACTTCATCATTAGGATGGGCAACTACTACACCCTCTCCATCTATTATAAAAGAATATCTTCCAGACTTTTCATCTGAATTTTCTTTTATTAATTCTTGTAAACTACTTAAATTAATATCTCCACCCATTACTCCATTGAATTTATCTCCATCAGTTAAAGGAATAAATATTGAAGTAACCGGCCTTTTACTTGTCATTGAATAATAGGATTTTGATACAAATGGTTCTGAATCATTTTTTGCTTTAACAAACCACCATCTATCTGACCTATCTGAATTTTCTCCTACTGACCTTCCTATTTGCATTCCTGTATCATTTTGAATATATAATAATTCAAAATATGGATTCCGTTTCACAGAATCTTTAAGTACTTTTACTTTAGTATTTGAATCTGCTGAACGTATATCGGAATTAAAAGCTAACTCTTCTGTAACCTTATATGCCGTGTCCACAAATGATGAAACATTTTTAGAAATAAGATTTGATATCATTTCATTTTTGTTGTTAATTTCACTATCATAGTTTTTTGATAAAATTATGCTAACACATATGATGATTCCTAAAGTCAAGACAATTGATATTGATAACATAACAAATAGTAATTCACTTTTTATAGTTCTTTTCATCAGAATATTTTTTATATTTTCATGTTTATCATTAGTTTTTCCAATAGTTTTATTTTTCTTTTCATCTTTTTCAATGTTGTTTTTTAATTTTTTTAGCATAATTATAAATTCATCCCCTAAATTCATCTTTTTCACACAATATTCTCTTGATTTATATATAAATTATAACATATTACTACATTTTTTTCAATTTTTCAACACTTTTATGTTGATTGATAAATTATTATAAAAAAGCCAGACATTTTAATTTACGTAAATATCTAGCTTTTTATAGTTTAGTACTATTCTATTATTATATTTATCCTCTTTTTATAACACTATTAATATTGAAATATATTCCTTATACATCATCGTTTTTATTTCATAAGTATATTGACATTAAGTAATATCTTTATTTTTTCTGCATATTTTTTAAGTGCCATAAAAAACACGTAGTTAAACTATTTAGCACTTGGATATTTTGAGGTATCCCAAGTATGGTCTGCACTTAGTTTACTATCTGTTATATTGAAATAATCGTATCTTAGAATATCTTTAGACGATACTGGGTCATCCCATGTAACATCTACATTTCGCCACTTATTGTCTATATAGACCATATTCCACGCATGAGCTTGTCCTTTACCTGTGCCTTCTACAACTATTGATTTGATTCCTGCAATAGTAAACATTTTTTGAGCAAGCAGCGAATATCCCTCACAAACTCCAGTATGCTTAATTAAAGTATTATATGGATCGTATATTTTATAAGACTCATCATACCGTGTATTGTTAACTATCCAGTCATGTATAGCAAGTTCTTTTTTTGACTGACTCATACTATCTGGAGCTATACGTGTAACTATTGCTCTTGCTTTTGCATCCAAATCGGCTTCCATTTCTGCTGTCATCTTATAAACACAATTAACCCTTACTTTTATGTTAGATGAACCCACTAAAGATGACGCCTGAATATTATAGCTAGATATATTATATGCTTCATATGGATTTGTATACTTTAAATTATCTAACTTATCTTTAATAGCATTACCTGCGCTGTTTATGTCTCCTTTATAATCTAAATCAAATGATGGGTTTTCTGCGCTTACATTATCTAGTATCTTTTGACCAAGATAATCTAAACCCGAGGCTTCTTTGCTTGCTGGAATATCGCTTGTACCTACCTCACTACTGTTTGGATTATATCCATCAGAATCAAAATAATAAGAAATTTTATCAATTAACCCCTGGTCAACTTTCCATGAATGTGCTTCTGCATACAACCATCCTGTAATATTATTTTTCCATTCTGAAATTGCTCCTATTGAATTTAATGATAATATTAAAGTTAGTATTAGTAAACTAATTATTAGTTTTAACTTTTTCATCTTCTGAACCTCCCTAATACATTCATCGTATATTATTCATATCCCTCTTATAATCCATTCTATTTGCTCATTATAGGCTATAATCTAATATGTTTCAATTATTTTTCATTTAATTCTTTTTTGTCACTAACTGATATCCTTTCAGCAAAAACAATCCCCTCTTCAGAACTATTAATTTAATTTTATTATTATCAATTAATATATACAACCAATCGTTATATTAGATAACATCTCTTCTGATTCATTTATAAGCTGTTCTAACACTTGCCATTTTAGGATGTACTATCATTTCTCCATTAATATTACTACATAATTTCAGTCCATTTTTTCTTATTGATTCTAGACGTTTACCTCTTACAAAAAAGTATACATCACCCAAATGCTTTGCAAATATACAGCCAATATATCCTCCAACTCCTACCATTCCAACAACGCAAACTTTTTTATTATGCATATTTAATTCCCCCTCTTTAAAACGATATTTCTTTTTAATCACATCCTATAAAGGATCCATTCATTTGTTCTTAAATTTAACCTTAGGTCACAAAGCCTTTTCATATTATCCTTTATAATTTCACATGTAAAAGTATAGGTGTAATCTCCACCTATTTTTTCCTTATCCCTTCTAACTAATCTTTCAATATTAATTACTTCTCCACCTTCATTATCATCTGCAATAGAGAAACATAGCGGTTTTACAATGCCTGCTCCGTCAGTCTTAGTAACTACTTGAATTGATTTATCTACTATGTTCATAATCGTTCACTCCTATTTCTATTTTTATTTTTTAATGGAGCGGAACTGTCAACATCCTGAGGATAGTTTTCTTTCTTGCTATTTTCTGTAAAACATGCCATCAAAAAATATTTTATCCTTTAGAATTGTTATGTTAGTTCCATACTCATTAGTAATTTTTTCTGATTTCCCTCCAATAGCTGGAATTTCATAAAGATTTTCATTGTCTAAATAATTTATATGATAAACATAATTATGACTTGCATTTATAAATATAGCTTTGTTATTAGATAATTTTGCTTTTCCAGTGCCATCTCCATTTATTTTATATAACTTATTACTATAGTATACAGTATCTTCGCATGCAGTCATAAATAAAGTTTCATCATCACAAATTTTTGTATTTTTATTGCCATCTAATTTCATTTTGTAGATAGATCTTGATTCTATTTTTTCATAAATTGCCTTACACTATTCATTTAATTAAATTGAAGTTACTCAAATTCTATATAAAATCTGCCAACATTTTTTTATGGTAAAAATTTAAAAGATAGAATATTCAAAATATTTAAAATATGATATAATAAGTTATAATATATAAAGGTGGTGTGTTTTTATGGAGAAATACGGAGAGCATGAAATAATCGTAATACAGAATAATGAAGATCAATACCCATATAAGGCAATTGCAAAAATAGGTGATAATGAAATAAAACACAAGGGACAAAGTGCGTCTGTAGCAATTGATTTAGTTAAGCAAAGCATTAATAAGTTAAAATCAAAACACATACTTTAGCTGTAGTGCATGGCTACTCCACTAAATAAATATTGGTATATTTAAAATATTAGGTATCTTATTTACATAAGAACCCTCGACTAATGTCGAGGGTTTTACCTTTTGAATTCCATAAAAAATCTAAACTTATCCTTTGTTTTTATAAATATGGTACATAATTGGCTTCTGAAGAGTTTTACATTTTCATATCTATACAAATCACATAGCTTGTACTTAGAAAATATTAATTCACTTTGACTGTAAAAGTGTTACCATTTTTAGCTTGCGCCTGTAGAAGAAACTAGAAACAGTTTCTTCTTGTTATATATCTACTTTACTCACTGTACGAAGTCTACCTTTTATAGGTGTTTTTTGTAACTCACAGAACACCCACTCCCCTTTATTATTTAATATTTCTACAAAGGTAGATATATCAAGTATATTGATGATTCCTATATCGTCTTTTGTCATGCCTTCAATATTGCAAAGTGTGCCTACAATATCTACCGCTCTCATCTTTGTTTTCTTACCTGCATTAATATGTAATTTCATAATCTCTTTACTAAGCGCAGCACCTTTTGTTTCTTTAATTTCAGGTCTTGTATTCATTTTCAAAGCAAATTCTTGTGTAAGATTATTTACAGTTTCCACTTTAGGTCTTTCCTTCAAAAGAATCTCTTTACCGATATATTCATGTATATCATTTAAATACTTACTTTCACTTTTTGTTACAAAAGTAATTGCTCTACCTGTTTTGCCTGCGCGTCCAGTTCTTCCTATCCTATGAACATAGCTTTCCTTGTCTTCAGGTATATCA
Source organism: Clostridium gelidum (assembly GCF_019977655.1). Taxonomy (NCBI): domain Bacteria; kingdom Bacillati; phylum Bacillota; class Clostridia; order Eubacteriales; family Clostridiaceae; genus Clostridium; species Clostridium gelidum. The sequence goes on along the minus strand of NZ_AP024849.1, from coordinate 2,258,086 downwards.
TAATTAATTACATGGGTTATATTATCTATATCTATCCCTCTAGCTGCAACATCTGTAGCTATTAGATATCTAAAATAACCCAGCTTAAAATTATTCATTACTCTTAATCTATCACTTTGTTCCATTCCACCATGTATTTTTCTACAAGTATATTGGAGCTTTGATAGCTCAGTATAAACTTCATCTACCTTTTGTTTTGTATTGCAGAATATCATACAGCTATCTGGATTTTCTAATATAGTTATATCACTTAAAAGTTCTATTTTATCCAATTCATTTACGTTATATCTTTCTTGGCATATATTATCTGCAGCATTATTTTGCGCCTCTATTTCAATATGTATAGGATCTTTCATATATTTGTTGCATAAAGTCTCTATGTCTTTTGGCATTGTTGCTGACAATAACATGGTCACACGTTCTTTTGATAAGTTTGTTATTATTGTTTCTATCTGCTCTACAAATCCCATATTAAGCATTTCATCAGCTTCATCTATTATAAGATACTTTATCTTAGATGTATCAAAGGTACCTTTTTCTAAATGATCTATAATACGACCAGGTGTACCGACTACTATATGTGTTTTTTGCTTAAGTTCCTTTTCTTGATCATAAAAAGGAGACTTCCCATAAATTGCAGCTACCTTAAGTCTTTTAAATCTACCTATATTAAAAATATCTTCTTTGACTTGGATAGCAAGTTCTCGTGTTGGCGTAAGCACTAATGCTTGAGGTTTATTTTCTTCCCAATCCACTAATTGGCAAATAGGAATAGCATATGCTGCAGTCTTTCCGCTTCCAGTTTGAGACTTTACTACTATATCCTTTTCCGTTAACGCAATTGGTATAACCTGTTTCTGAACTTTTGTAAACTCTTTGAAATTTAACATACTAATTGCTTTTAATAACTCGCTGCTTAACTTATAATCATTAAAATCTGCTTTTATCATTTGATCATCTCTTTTCCTATATTTTTTTACTATTATTGTTACAAATATACTTTTTTATACGATATTTTCTTTTTATCATTACAATCCATATACTAATATGCATACTAACCTTTTTATTATAGCATACCCATGTATTTCAATTACTTTAGGTACCTTATGGGAAATGATTGAGTTTCTAGCAGATTATTTCTTTAAAGCAGATATGGTAAATGGTGGACTTGAAGACACAGCAACAGATCTTCTTATAAAAATCTTTTTTGCCTTTATTACTTCGATAATATGGTATTATCGTAAAATGAAGAAAAAAGAAAATGAGCTTTCTAGATACAAAAAGGCTCAGCTTTAAATATAATTATTTTATTTATATATTTGTTATAGTATAATTAAAATATATTATCTAATAATTATCACCAAATGCTTATTTAAAGGAGATGTTAATATGAACACTTTAGAACAATTTAAATTTTATCCTCTTTTTTCTGAATTGGAAGGCGTAAAAAATATAACTGTCCATAATATCGATAAGAATTTAAACAAAAAAATTGAGGAGAACGATATTTGTATGGGTAATAGGCAAGTAGGATCAAGAAGTTATCATATTTTTTATTTTAAAAATGATAAATTTTCTCTTTATTATCATGGTGGTGGAACTGATTCATTATATAGTTCAGAGTCACTTGATGAAATATTAGAATACGCAAATAATCTTAAACCTGAAGACTTTGAATAATATTCACTCTTTCTAGTACTTACCAATCTTTATGTTTATATAGCATAAATTTGTATAAAATCATTAAAGCTGAGATTTTCATAAACGTGAAAATCTCAGCTTATTTACTTCTTCTATACTCTTAGACACTATCAAGTCCTCTATAATACTAAATTATATATTAATTTACCATCCTAATTTTTGTCCTTTTACTGTAAAATGACTATCATCATTTTTAAATTCTATATTAAAATTATTATTCTTGTCTACAGTTATCTTTGTTAAAGTGGCTTGGCCCATAACTTCTGTATTTACTTCTTCATCTTTAAAATAATACATTAAGGCCTTTAGTGTTATTCCATGAGCTACTACAAAAATAGTTTTTCCTCTGTTTTGCTCTATCAACTTATCCATAGTTTCACTTATTCTAGTTCTAACACATCCTAATGTTTCACCATTTGGAGCACATAAATTAACATCACCATTCATAATAAAATCAATATTCCATTCTGGATTTTCTTTCATAACTTCATCTGTTCTTCTACCTTCATAATCACCAAAGCACATTTCCATTAATCCATCATTTGTTATAACTTCTATGTTCTTTTCCCCTTTAATTATCTTAGCAGTATCTAATGCTCTTTCTATTGGACTTGAATATATAACATCAATATCTATATCTTTAATCCTGTCCCGAAGCTCCATAGCTCTAGCTATTCCAGTCTGTGTTAAAGGCGAGTTTCCTCTCCCCTGTAATCTTCTTTCAATATTCCATTCTGTTTGTCCATGCCTTGTTAGATATACTACAGTATTCATTAGTTGTTTTCTCCTCATATAATTAATTTTATAGTCATCATTTAATATTATAATTTTATTCTTTATCATCTATAAATTCAAATACTTCTTCTACTGATTTCCCAAATACCTTAGCAATATCCACTGCTAATTTTAAAGGGTGCTATAATTTTAATTACATCCTATAAATGATCCATTCATTTGTGCTTAAATTTAACCTTAGGTCACAAAGCATTTTCATATTATCCTTTATAATTTCACATGTAAAAGTATAGGTGTAATCTCCACATATTTTTTCATAAATTGCCTTACACTATTCATTGAAGATGGCATAAAATAATTAAAGCCGAGGTTTCCCAAACATAGAAAATATTAGCTTGTAAATATTTCCAATATAATACAGTAAAAAATGACTTTATAGACTTTTTCTTTCCTATAAGTTATCATATAAAAATAGTATTTTCATTAAATGAGAATACTATTTTTGATATTATACGAAAGAAGGAATAAACGTTGATTTAAAGGATTTTGACTATATTATTACTGACACAGAATTTGAAGCTTTTATGCTAGAATGTACGCTAATAATAGAGCTGAAACCTAGATACAATAGACTAATGAAAAATCCATTATCTTATACATATATAAAGATTGAATTAGGTGAAAAATATCCTAGTATAGAAATTTCTATCACTAATAGTCAAAATGAACATACCTTTATTTTGGTCCATATACAAATAAGAATGCTGCAGAAAAAGCTATTCAAATCATAAAGGATTTTTATAAAATAAATTGCAACTATACTTATAAAAATGGTACTTCATGTTTGAGCTACTCCTTAGACTTGTGTATTGGTATGTGCTTAGAATTAGCAGCTACAACTAAGCAATATGAAAATATCATCTGTAAAGTTATAGCATTACTTAATGATGCTGATAATACTTTACTCAAATAAATAGAAGAAAAGATGCTTATAGCTTCAGTAACCTACCTTACAAATAATCGAAAGACTATAAAATTTTCAGAAGAAAATAAAAATATAGTTATAATTGAATCTCTAAATGAGAATTTAATAAAGCTTTTTCTTATTAAGAAAAGCAACGTTCTTTTTTCCCAAACTTATAATATAAAAGATATTAATGTTAAACAACTAAATGAAATTATAAAAATAAGTATTATTCACTACTTTAAAGCTATTACTAGCTCTCCTATAGAAGTTAATAACGATGAAATAGACAAAACTCAAATAATACATAGCTATTTTCAAAGCAGTAGCTGTAATTATATTACAATTCCTGAAAACTTGGTTAATCTGGAGCGTAATTCAGAATTAGACGCATTAATAAACAAATTGCTAATTATTTAAGGCATTTGGAAGTTCATTATATCAAAAACAAAATGTAGTATACAAAAAACAACTTATGTCCTATCTATTTTTTCTAAAACATGCCATCAAATTTTCCATTTCCATTGAAGGTGTTACCTTCAAAAGAATCTCTTTGCCTATATATTCATATATATCATTTAAAAACTTACCTTCATTTTGTGTTACAAACGTAATTGCTCTACAAATCCCATATTAAGCATTTCATCCGCTTCATCTATTATAAGATACTTTATCTTTGATGTATCAAATGTACCTTTTTCTATGTGATCTATAATACGGCCAGGCGTACCAACTACTATATGTGTTTTTTGTTTAAGATCCTTGATATCTACAATTATTATACTTCACTCATGGACGTCACAGACTTAGCGTTAGTTTTTAAAAGTTATGTTTTTACAATACCAAAAATTAATGATAATAAAAGGAATCTTAACTAAAATACACTTATTAGGTATAAAGTCAATATTATTATTGCAAAGTGTACATTTTTAGGAATAAAAAGAATATTTTTGAACAAACAAATCAAATACACAAATTATTTGCGTTTAATACAGGATTTTGTATGTTTAGAGGGAAGAGTATTTACTTAATTTAAGTATTATGATAATATATATTTGGTTATGCATACCAAATAATACAAAAAATTTATTATTTTACAATATATATTTATAAAATTAATAAAAGAGGGGGAAATTAATTATGAAAACAAAAAAAATAACAAATATAATTTTATTATGTTGTATTTTTACTTCTAGTATAATTATACCAGTTTATGCTACAGATTCAGTTGGAAGTGCTAATAATATAGCTGCAACAACTACAACGGGTTCAGCGGTAACAGTAGCAACTCAATATAACACTAAAGAAAATGCTATTGCACTTAAGAGAAATACTAAGGAAGATTCTGTTACTTGGAAATCTAATCGAGTATCATATTCAAAAGTAATTGGAGAAGCTTGGTTTAAAGTATATCTTCCACAAGGAGAACAAGCTACTACTCTTTATACGGATAAAAATGTAACTGCAACTGTTATATCTGAAAGCAATCAAGAAATATTTAATGGACAGTACGGAAAAGGACATGCAATATCACAAAAAATGAACATTGAAACTTCAGGAACATATTATATAAAATTAACACCTGAGGATAATCAAATTCCTTATGATTTTTATATAATGGCTGGTGAACCTAATTATAAGAATGCAGAATATGAATGTACTGCTAATACTACCCTTAGATTAAGCGGAAGTACTGGAAAAACAAATACAGCATATTTTAATTTAAGTTCACAATCATCTATTCCAGATGGTGCACTTGTTAGACAAATAAATATTTATCCGGGAGGAAGAATGTCGCAATGGGTAGATGTTGATTTTTACTTAAAACCAGAATCGTATGCAACAATTAAATTGCCATATACATCAATTTTCTCACAAGATAATGTAGGTCAGGATTTTGGATTAATTAATGTAAAACAAAGTTGGTCAATTTATTTTAATAGAACATCTTCATACGTTAAATCAATAAACTCAGTAAATCCAACAATAAAACTTTGGTATTGTGCACCGGATTATACTTCAATATATGAATAAATTAAGAATAGATTTTTATAGTATATTCTAGAGGACTGTAGTCTAGTAGATAGTTTTGTTTTTACATAAAACTATCTACTATATTTTATGCAATAAAATAGGTATGCAGAAAACTACGTTTTACGTAGTTTTTTTGATTATAGCAAATTTAATTAGTAGAATAAGCTAAATACACACAAGTTACTTTAATTTAAAAAAGCTAGAATAGTATTAAAATTTAAAAATTTCAGTCATTCTTCCTTCACAAAGCCCCCCAGTGGGCAATGTCATCAACGTTCACTCCTATCTCTATTTTTTATAAAACAAACCATTAAAAAATATTTTATCCTTTAGAATTGTTATATTAGTTCCATACTCATTGGTGATTTTTTCAGATTTTCCTCCACTAGCTGGAATTTTATAAAGATTTTCATTGTCTGAATAATTTACATAATAAACATAATCAAAACTTGCATTTATAAATGTAACTTTATTATTAGATAATTTCGCTTTTCCAGTCCCATCTGCATTTATTTTATATAACTTATTATCATCTGACTTATTACTATAGTATACAGTATCTTCGCACACAGTCATAAATAAAGTTTCATCATCACAAATTTTTGTATTCTCACTTCCATCTAATTTCATTCTGTAGATTTTATATCCATCAGATATATTAGTGTAATAAATCCATTCATTACTTACAGTCATATCTTCTGTGCTAGTTAAATTAAGTTTTATTCTACAAGTACCATCTAAGGATATCTTGTATATATTATTTAAGTCAATTGAATGTGAGTTAGTTCTTTTAACATAATATATCCAATATCCTGTAACAAACATATTACCTGTTGGTTCATTTGCTATACATGTGTCTTCGGTTCCATCTTTTTTAACTTTATTTATACTATGATGAAAAGGATCCTTCCAATTGCTATAATAAATCCAACCATCTACAAGATTAAGATTCCATACTCTATTTGGAATTACTTTTGTATTATAGTTTAAATCACAAAAATCCTTCCTAGGCGGATCATTTTTCTTTATTTTATATAAATAATCAGGAGCTGCTCCATAAACATCTCCAACTCTGTTTATATAATATATATAATCATCATCTTCTACAGCCATTCCGTCATTTACAATATTACCTGATGAATTTGAAACCTTTGAATCATCATTTTTAGGAGCATTTGAACTGCTATAGCAGGTAAAATTAAAATTATATATTTTATCATAAGCACCATATGAGTTTTTCTCTATTCCACTAGATGAAGATTTATTTACAAAAATCATAACTTTGTAATTACCTTCAGTTAGCGGCTGACTATCTTCTATAATAAAATCATTGTATGCAATCATATCATTTGAATATCCATTAGTTAATTCTGTATATCCTTTATCATTATCCTTAGCTATAAATACTCTATACTGAACTGGATCATAGTTACCATAGTCGGAATAACCCCCATCATACTTGGAGGTCATATTAATTTTAACTGTGTCACCACTTATAACTGGATAATGGTCAACGCCTGCATATTCAACATATGGGTTATGCTTTTCAACTGATAAGCCTGAAATAGTGCCTAAATCTGTATGGGCAAAATCTGTACCTGATGTTTCGTCAGCTTTTACACTCGTGTTACATGATATAAGAATTAATCCTGCAATAATAACAACTGAAAAAAATCTATTAACAGCCTTTTTTGACTTCATATATATCTCCACCCCCATTCAATTTATGTATTAAAATATTTATTCACTGCTCTAAGGGATGCATCTGCAACTTTTTGACTGTTAATTCTATGCATCATCATCTTTGCATCACCATCATCAGTTAGAGCAATAGTTTCCATAAGTACTGCTGGGCACCATGCTGAGGATAAAACTGCAAGACTTTGTCTATCTTGAAGTGGATATGTATTAGTTTTTACAATGCTAGATACTTCCCTCATAAGAATACTCGCAAATTCTCTTCCTGGTTTTGGTGCAGTTGAATTATATAATACTGTAGTTCCTCTAAACATATAAACACATTGCATATTAACATCCAGTGGAAGTGAATTATTGTGAACACTGAAAAATAAATCTGCATTTAAAAGATTTGCTGGATCTGTTCTATTAAGTAATCCTACATTACTATCATCATCTCTGGTTATATATATACGATATCCTGATTTTATAAGATTTTCTTTTATTCTTTTAGATATATCCAAATTTAGCTGCTTTTCATAAGTAAAATTGGCTGTTGTTCCAAGCTCTGAGCCACCATGACCAGGATCAATAATTATTATTTTAGAATTGTCTTTAACTTTTTCTTCAAAAGTAACATCTATAAAAGTTGTAAATTCATATTTATTGTCTCCTAGGGACGAATATCTTCTTTTTACTAGATTTACTTTAATATCTATTTTCCCAGAAGTCTCAATATCAACTTTTGCTGTATTATTATCAAGTTTATCTAGCTTTATGTCCTTTATATACTTATTGTCTTTCAAAATTGAACTAAAGTTATCAGTTGAACCAGTAACATTAACTTGTGAAATGGTTATTTCTATCCTATTACCATTAATAGATTCAGAGTACTTGGGCTCTACTGTATATTTTCTAATATCTCCCACTTCAGACTCTGAGCATAAACATGAAATTGGAATTCCTAGAGCTCCTTTATGATTAATTTGATAATATTTAAAAGCATTCTGCTGCAAATCATAAACTTTACTATTGCTATCTTCACTTGTAGCAGTATTTTCTGCATTACAATAAGAAACAGGTAATATGAAAATACATGCTAATAACATTCCAAAGATCATATATATAAATTTTTTCATAAATATTTATCCTCACTACTTTTTTCTCTATACTATAAATAGATTTTGATTCTATTTTTCCGCAAATTGCTTTACACTATTCATTGAAGATGTTACATAAAATAATTAAAGCTGAGATTTCCTAAACATAGAAAATCTCAGCTTATAAATATTCCCAATAACAAACCATTTTTATACTAAAATATTAATTTAATTTTGAGAAATGTGTATGATCTTTAATCTTAATATATTTCCATATATCCTTATACTTAATTTCGAATTCTGCATGATCACCAAGTGCATGCATAACCCCTATGCTAATACCTAAAGAATCTTTAGTCATATAACTGAATTCACTCCCCATCTTATCCGATGGATCTGCAGTTAAAAGTGTTTTTTTCCAATCATCAAAAGTAACCATACTTATTTCAGACTTATATTCAGATTCATACTCACTATTCACAGCCTTAAACTTTCCATTAATAAGCATATTAACAAAATCATCATTAATATCTACAATATCATTTAGTCTCAATATCTTTGTATTTGTAATATCCAAATTAGTCGTATAAAAGAGATTACTTGGATGTGCAGCTCCTGAAACATTTCCTACACCAGAATAAATTATGCTAAGAAATTCTGGTTCCTGACAAACAATTTTATAATTTATATCAATGGTTACATCACCGTCTGCATCTTTATAATAATTGTTGCCCTTCAATGCATCATTTTTAATAATTTCATTTAATTCTTTCTGTTTTTCAGCGTCACTTAAATCTGTTATTTGAGGATAGTTTATCTTAGTTCCTTTATTATTATCATAAGTTTCACTTATTATTTTGTATGAACTTTCGGGAGACACCTTCAAATTATTTTGAGTATCATTTTCATTTACCTTATTATTTTCAATTTTAGAATTATCAGCAGAAATACTGTTATTTCCCATAACTGCTTTTGTAGAATCATCAGTCTTGATACTGCATGACAATGTTATTACCATTGTTCCTACAATTATTGATAAAACGCATAAATTTCTAAACATAATTTCCTCCTCTATAACCTCGTAGCAAGTTTAATCATTCTTCCTTCATAAAGACCCCTGTAGGTTCTTCTGGTTTACTTTTTAACTTAAGACTTAATTGCCATTCCATTATCTAAAACTAAAATAAATATTTCTTCAAATGATTCACACTCATCGCCATTAAACTCATACGCCTTATAAGTATTAATCAATTTATTAATTCCTTGTTCTGTCGTGCACAGCTCATCAAGTTCACTGCTCTTTTGATACAAAGTTAATACTGTGTGAATGGTACTCAAATACTTTTCTTCAATAAAAACTACTTTTTTTATATCTTTGTTTTCCTCCTTAAATTTCTTTAGCCTCTCATCACTTATATTTTTTAATAATACCTTTTTATTCTTTGCATGACTCTCCTTTGCTAAGTCTGGTCTCTTCTGATACTTTTTATACCACTCTTTCGAACTAACTATGCCTTCCTTATTATATAAATCTTTAAGTAACTCTAATTCATTTTTATTTACCTCAATAAATCTATATCCAGGAACATTTTCTCCAAACTCTTTTAAAATCTCATACTTACCATCTATATACTTTGCTAATATCCAATTATTTTGTATTACTTTTTCTGTGTGAGCTAAAAGACAATGCTTAGTTCCATGAGATACAAAATTCCAATGGTCTGATATCCTTAAACTTCCTTCTGGCTTATAGTCCCAAGTAATTTCTGGTACATTATAATAAGTTGAGCTATATGGACTTTTATTAATATAATCAAACTTATTAATTTCCTCTAATACTTCCTTTGGTGTTATCTTCGCGCTTTGAGGTAATAATATCTTTTTCATAACTATTCTCCTAACTACTTTATGTGAATAGTATTTGCATTTACCACTTAAATATTATAATACAGTAAGAAATGACTTTATAGACTTTTTCTTTCCTATAAGTTATCATATAAAAATAGTATTCTCATTAGATGAGAATACTATTTTTGATATTATACGAAAGAAGGAATAAACGTGGATTTAAAGGAAAAAGTAAGAGCTCTCCCATCAGTTCCAGGAGTGTATCTTATGAAAGATTCCCTTGGTATCATCATCTATGTAGGAAAATCAAAGAACTTAAAAAATAGAGTTGGTTCTTATTTTCAAAATATAAAATCTAGTACTCCAAAAGTTGAAAAGCTCATAAAAAATTTAACTTTTATCTTGTACAATATTTATAAGTTGCTTTTTTTGCTAATTTTACGCCAAGTGTAGACTTAACAAAGATATCAATCATTTTTTCTTTAGTAACTTTGATTTCTATATTTACATTATACCTCTTACATAATTTAGCTAAGTCACCCTTAGTTATATTAGAATCGTTCATATAAGTAACTGCATTTTTAACACTAGGCATAACCATTATACGTTTATATAATTCATCATTTGTCATTTGAGCACCTCCATTCTATCATTTGGTAATTTATCATATATAGATTATATCATAATTTTGTATTGTAATTAATATCTTCTACAATGTAAATGTATTCTTTAATTTTTGCTTAACAAAAAAGCACTGCACCAAATATATGAATTTAGTACAATGCTTATATATGGAAAATTATGTTTCCCCCGGTGGTACTTCTGAGACAGGTGGTGTTTAAGTTCTATTTAAAAGTAATGACGTGATTTACTTGCTAATTAATTAAGTGACGCAATACTTTTTAGTATAGCATCCATATTAGTATAATTAGCACCAAGTGATTTCGCCTTAAGTATCTCTCCTTTTGCTAAATCAAATTTTTTCATATTGTAATACACTATTCCTAAGAAATAATGCCCATCTTTGGGATCTAATTCTTCTAAGTCATTGGAATATTTAACAGCATCATCATATTTCTTTAAAAAGATATCTGAATTAACAATACATTTTAAAGTATATGTTTTTATTTGCTCAGATGGATTTAATTCCAAAATTTCCTTAGCATTTTTTTCAGCCTCTTTCCAATTTTGCGCTTTATTATCTTGCTCTAGTTGAGTTACCAATCTTATTGTTTTACTTTGAGTATTATTAAAGCCCCATAAAACTGTTGATGACGTTATTATAATCGCAAGTACTAAGTAAATATATTTATTTAAATACCATAACCTCTTTTTCGATTCATTGAATATTCCTGCTAACGTAAATCCTCCTATAAGCCCTCCCAAATGTGCAAAATTATCTATTCCAGATTTAGTAAATCCATAAAATAAGTTTATGAAAATTACTGCAACTATGTTGTATCCTAATCCAGACTTAAATAATGCAGGATTCTCTATACATATAAAAAGAACGGCTCCAAATAACCCAAAAATAGCTCCTGATGCCCCTGCTCCAGGATTTGAATTAAATGTGAAACTAAATATATTACCTAAAATTCCAGCTGCAAGATATATGGCTATAAATTTAGTCTTTCCTAGAATTCTTTCAGCAAGTATGCCGATTAAATATAATGAATAACAATTTAAAGCTACATGAATTATGTTCACATGTAAAAATATTGGTGTTATAAACCTCCAATATTCCCCTTGCAATATGTGGGCATTTTCTTTACTTCCAAAATTTAATAACAGTGTATTATAATCTATATCCGACTTCCATGAATATAACCCCATTAAAGCAAAGATTAAAATATTTAAAGCAACTAATATATAAGTTATTATTGGCTTTTTAGTCTTAAATTCAATCCTAGATTCCATTTTCTTTTTTTCTACAATTTCTTCAAAGTTTACATAAGAATTATCACTTTTCTTATATTCACTAAAATATTTCTTTAAATGTCCTTTTATTCCAAACTCATCTCTTTTGGTTTTAAAATGGCTCATTACACTTTGTTCTTCAAGGTTTACAACCATACTTCTTAAGTATTTTCTTCCTGTTACTTTATTAACTTGGTTTTCATCAATAATCTTGATTTTCTCTATTTGTGGGTCCTTTTCAAAAATAAATATTTCAAAAGAATATACAACAGTATTCTTCTTAGAACTTAAAAGACTTTCCTTCACATCTATAAAATGTTGTTTTATCTCTTCTTCTGAAATCAAGTCCCCATTAATTAACTTCAAAAAAATAATTGTACCAAAATAATCTTTTATCATTATATTATTTTTCTCATCTATTTTTATTTTATTTTCTTCATCATATAATGGCATAAAATCCTTATATTTAGTAAAACTCATCATCATTGCTTCTATATTATCTTTATACATACTATTCCCCTTACCCCTTTAACTGATTTTATAACCAGAATGTCGGCTTAACTTTTTAGTAGCTTGTAATAATTATATTAGTAACATGTTTCATAAAATCTCTTTTGCTAGCCTCATATACAATCATTTTCAGTTCCCCTTTTTATAAATGTGAAATGATCTTGGTTGCAGAAAAGTTCTGCATTTTGGCATAGCCACTCTTTTCATAGGTGCATAGCTGCTTTTTATAATTGTGAAAAGTTCCGAATTGCAGCATAGCTGCTCTTTACAGTTGTGTGTATTTTTTACTATTTCCTTTAGCTTTTTCAACTGGATATTTCTTTTCGTTCTTATCCATTTTGGAATTAATTATTTCTTCTAAATCCGCGCCTAAAGAATCAGCCATCTGTATACAATAAACCATAACATCTGCAAGTTCTTCTAATACACGCTCTTTATTAAAGTTTTTTTCATCCCATAAAAATTCTTCTAAAAGCTCTCCTGCTTCAATTGAAATTGCTTTTGATAAATTAGCAGGTGTATGAAATTTATTCCAATCTCTGTCATTTCTGAATTTTCTAATTCTATCTATTGTATCTTTCATAATTACCACTCTTTCTACGTTTTTCCATTATTTTATATTTATTATACCATATATAATAACTGATTTTACTACTTTTCTGTTCATAAAATTCACTTCCATGAAACTTAGTGGAAACACTGATTCACCCTGTTAATAGCAAGTTCAGTCATTCTTCCTTCACAAAGATCCCGGGGGTGCCTCTTAGACAGGTCGTGTTTAAGTTGCTATTCTTTTTAGGTACATGAAAATAAATAACAAGTCCAAAGTTGCCATGAATATTTTTCATCAGGCAAGGAGACGAATTGCCCTCATAGCGTGCCTATTAGGTCAATTTGCCGACGCAGCATGATGGAAAATGGGCACATTAGAAAAGAGTAGCTGTGCTACAATACGGAACTTTTCTGGCAAATGGACTTGTTATTTTTTTGATTGTGCCTTATTTCTTGCAAAGTATCGACTAGGTCTTACTGGAACAGTACTTCTACTTATACATTTTAGCTCTACGGTTTATTTTATTCTTTTATAATATTCATTCTTCCTGCAATCGCTGTATCATATTTAAAATTGCCTCTGCACTATTAAAATTTTCAGGAACTATTTCAATAGCAGGAATTTCAATGTCATATTCTTCATCAATTACATTAATAATCTCAATAATATCAAAGGAATCTAAAATCCCTTCATCAACCAAAGTTGTACATTCTCTAAAATTAACATCATCTCTAACACCTTTTAATAATTCAATCAACTTTTCCATAACAATTCTCCTTTATTATAATAATTGATATTAAATATATTATGTTGCAATAATAAAACTACATTTAATAAGTCATATATCATTATTTTATATAATCATTTTTAGCTTTGCACGATCAATTTTTCCATTCATATTAAGGGGCATACTTTCTCTCTTGTGATAAATATTTGGTATCATATAGCGTGGTAACTTCTGCTTTAAAAGCTGAGATAATATTTTAAGCTCTAAATTTCCTGTGTATACAGCAACAATTTGATCACTTTCCTTATTATATAAACAACAACACATATCAACGCCATCCAATGCACTCATTGCATTTTCTATTTCACCTAATTCTATGCGATTCCCCATGTGCTTAATTTGTAAATCTTTACGTGATACATATACCAATTCGCTGTTTTCATTCCAATAAACTAAATCACCTGTGCAATAAACTATCTCTGGATAACTATCATTTAATGGGTTTTGAATAAATACTTCTTTTGTTTTTTCTGGGTTATTATAATACCCACAAGCTAAGAAAGAACCACGAATTAATAATTCACCAATCTTGTCACATTCTTTAATAAGTTTTTTATTTTCATCTATAACTAAAGCATCTACATTGTCACATGGAACTCCTATTGGAATAGGTTCATCATCACTAAATTCTCTATCTATTGTATAATAAATTCCAATGTCTGTAATCTCAGTAGGCCCAAATAAATTTGCATAAGCTGCATGTGGAACATGTTTACGCCAAATATTAAGTTGTTTAGTAGGCATTGTTTCCCCTGCAAATAGAATCTTCTTCAAATTTGGTAACTGTACAACATCTAAAGCTCCTAAATTGGCAACTATGCTTAATGCCGATGGAACCCAGTAGATTGTATTGATTTCTTTTTCTTTTAGAAATTCCAATAGCTTCACTGGGAATGAGAACAACATTTTAGGAATAATATATAATGTTGCACCACTTTTAATTGTCGCAAATATATCTAATACAGACATACTAAAATAAAAGGGTGTTTGATTTCCAAAAATAGTATTTTCACTCAACATAAATGTTTTAACAACCCAATCTGCATAATCTACTACAGAACGATGACATACAACAACACCTTTAGGAATTCCTGTTGATCCACTTGTAAAAAGAATATACAAAGGATCAGTATCTATCATTTTCCTTCGTGCCATATCTAATTTTTCTTTATCCTGAGGTAACGAATATATTTCATCATACAATACTTTCACGCAGTCTGCTTCCATGAGAGAAAGAAACTTTTCTGTTTGATCATCATAAATTACAGCGGCTGGCTGCAAGGTTTTTAATATTATGTTAATGCGTTCCATTGGCATTTGTGAATCTAATGGAACATAGAAGCATCCAGAATATGCAACCCCCATAAATGCAGCAATATTTCTTGCATTCTTTTCCATATAAACAACAACTACTCTATGGGCACCAATTTTTCCAATCAAAAAACTTCCAATGCTTCTAGCTGCTTCAGCTAACTCATGATAAGTTAATTCATATTTATTATCTGAAAAAGCTGTTTTATTTGGAAATGCCTGTTCAGATTTTTCAAGATATGATAAAATACTTTTTTCCATACTACTTCCTCCATTTTTTATAAGTGAAACTTTTCAGTTGTAGTTCTATATTTCAGCTGAATTTAGTATAAATTCTTATTTTGAAATTTCTTCTTCATGATAACGAGTCAAATCATCATTATTAGCTCCAGATACCCTTGCATTAACCCGTATTTTATATTTCTTATATGCTGATGCATCAAAAGTAAAAGTTGGATTTACATCATAATCTCTTATAATATGTTTTTTACCTGTATCCATGTCTGTTAATACAAACTGATATTCTGGCACAACCTTGGTTCCATGACAAGAATCTGCTGTTAATTTTAGCTTGCTGCCACTTTTTAGAGAATTAAACCACGTAGCTGAAACAAAATTAATAGTTGCATAATATTCTTCTGGAGTATAAAAATATTTATTCAAATCATCCCCTTTCTCCCTCAATTTCAAGAAAGAAGTTAATGATTTAGAAAATGCTTCTGCCCCTTTGATATTAAGATGTTCTTTGTCACTAAAATAATCACCTTTTAGCATAAATAATTGAGGTTTAATTAAATTATAATCATAATATTCAATATTTAAGTCCTTCGCAATTTTAGCTATCTCCTTATTAAACTCAAAATAATTTTTTACTCTTTGTACTTCAAATACAGGAAGTGGTGGAGTTAAAAGAATTAATTTACAGTCATTTGCTTTGCATAACTCTGATATCTTTTTTAAGTATCCTACGTTTTTTTCTTGTATATCCTTAATATTTATGTTTTCAAAAGAAATTTTTAAGTTATCATAATCAATATATCCTTTTGAGTTATTAGGATTAGTTTTTACAGCTCCTCGTCCTATATACCCACTTTTATTGTTTGAAAAAGCTTCTACCTGCCCAGGTTCTGGATAATTAATATAGGAATCATCTAATTTTCCATCAAAGTTCTTTACTGCTTCTTGTGGAGACTTTACATCATATCCACGCCACGGAAACAATCTATCCAAATACAAACCATCCTGTGCGGAGGAATTGAAATAATATTGTGCCATATTAAATAATGATTTCATATATGGCGCAACTGAAAGGTATACTAATGGTTTTTCTTGCTTTGCCGTAAAATTATTCTGCTCAGTAGTTAAGATAATCAATTTCGGCTTTTGATAATCAAATAACTCTTTTAAAGAATAGTATGTCCCAATAAACATTTGGGAAGAAAATGCATAATCAAATGTTTTATAGCCTAATTCTTTATCCATTATATATGGATAAGTATCTCTTTGAGATAGTGAAGCACCAGCGAAAACTACATCCATGTTTTCTTTTTGTGAATACATTTCACGCATAGTCATTCTTGTATAGTTACCTTTTGGAACAAATATAAATGTCAAAGCATAATTTATCATAATAAATAATATTACAAATATAATTGCCCTAAACCATACAGCTTTAGAATTGTGCATACATAAAACCTCCCTGTAAGTTAGTAGCTGTAGCATCAAAATAAATAATAGCAAAAATTAAAACATATAATACTATCCATCTAAAAATTAAATTTTGCTCTGATAAAAATGTTCGGATTTTTATACCCATTTCTTGCATTACACTGACTACTATTAGAACAACAGTTGCTACAAATAGAACGTTGAAATCAAATTCTTTAAGTCCAAGTTTTAAAATTGTTCCATCCATTAATTGGTTAATATTAAAGTTCATTATTGTATTATTCAGCATATAAAGTGAGGCCTTTAAGCTACTTGCTCTATCAAAATACCAACCTAAATTTACAATAAAAAATGTCCTTAATATCCTAAATAAGTGGTATGAAAAGCATTCAGTATTTACTTTTGTTATTCCTCTTAACCATAGATAGAAAGGTTCTAAAATAGCGCTAAAAGCAATTATAATACCATTATATAATCCCCATGCC
The DNA here is from genome assembly GCF_019977655.1 of Clostridium gelidum. Taxonomy (NCBI): domain Bacteria; kingdom Bacillati; phylum Bacillota; class Clostridia; order Eubacteriales; family Clostridiaceae; genus Clostridium; species Clostridium gelidum. Next base: position 2,240,796 of record NZ_AP024849.1, on the reverse strand, counting down.
ACGTAATGCCAATATGGTCCATGCCAAATCCCAACTACTAAAAACACAACCATATTGGAAATAGCAACTGGAATAATTTTTCCTGCTCTTCTTCCTATATGTTTATTTGCTGCTTTCGCTATTTTTGACATTCTCTTTGTAAGTGCCAGAGGATAAAAAATATAGTCTCTCATCCATGAACCTAATGTAATATGCCATCTGCGCCAAAATTCCGATAATGAAGTTGAAAAGTACGGACGTTTAAAATTTATAGACATATTGATTCCAAACAATTCAGCAATTCCCATTGCTACATCTATTCCACCTGAAAAATCAGCATATTGCTGCAATGAGTAAAATAATACTCCAAATATTGTAATGCCACCGCCATATTTATCATAATGATTAAATACTTCATTAACTACTGCAATTGCTCTATCGGCAATTATCATTTTCTTAAAAAGTCCCCATAAAATCAATTGCAATCCATATTCAAATTTTTTCAAATCAAATTTATGAGGCTCATACAACTGATTTGCTAATTTATCAAATCTATTAATAGGTCCTTGGACAATTTGAGGAAAGAAAGAAACAAATAATGCAAATTTAAACAAGTTTTTTTCTGCCTTATATTTGCCATTATACACATCAATCAAATATCCCATGGATTGAAATGTGTAAAATGATATACCAAGTGGTAACAATAACCCTAACTTAAAAGGCTCAATTCCATTTTTTGTTGCAAAATTAAATAATCCAGTAATATTTTCTGATAAAAAATTAAAGTATTTCAAAAATCCAAGAATTCCAAAATTAATTAGTAAAACGCACCAAAAAATTATTCTCTGTTTTTTCTTTGCGATGATTTTTATGTTTTTCTTATCTTGCGGCGTCAGAGCTTCCCTTTTTTCAATTAATTCCTTTTCCTTCTTATCATTAAGTTTGCTAATGAGTACTGTGCCAATCCAAACACTAAGTGTTGTACAGATTATATACCCAGTAAGCTTTATACCAGCAAATATATAAAAGACATAGCTGCCACTCAGTAAACATACCCATTGAAGCTTTTTAGGCAAAAAATAATATGCCGAAATCAATATAAATAAAAAAAGCCAAAAATTAAATTGCAAAAACGACATTGCTTCACATCCTTATTCAAATATACCATTCACTACTAAATACAACTTCATTATAATATATTATTTTGTCATTACTATGGCATATCCAGGTATAATATGAAAATTTTATATTATAATTATCCTTTAGAACTTGCTTTATAGGAGGAAGATTTCATTTAATTAAAGCACCCAAAACCTTTAAATATGGAATTATTAGTTGGCTTCATAAACGTTATTTTAGGCAATTCACCATTAGGACCTCTGTCTTTAGTTAGCTGACTTGCATCAATGCTTTGAAAATCATTTGCTGAAAGATTTTTATCCGCTTCGTTCCATGAATTATTTGTATTATTTTCTGCTGGAAGATTAGCATTATCTAATGAATTATCTTTATAAGAAAGATTATAATGTAGCACTTCCTTTATACCCGGAATATCAGTAGGATTACTTATGCTTGCGCATTCAAGCATAGTGAAGTTTCCTCTATTGTTGTTGTATGCAGTATTATTAGTCCAAGTTGCAGATTGCCCTGGTTGATGATTAGCGTAAAATCCATGTGCTCCGTTGTTCACAGAAAGACAATTCTTAACAGTATGAACTGGAGGCACAAAATCTATTGCTTTTTTTCCCCATCCACCAATCTTAAATCCATTAGAATCTCCTCCAGCATTCATATTAAATGCCCAACATGAATCAAAAGTATTAGCTCCTTTTGAAGTAATGCAATCATAGCCATCATCACTATTGTTCCACGAACGACATTCTTTAAATGTAACACCGTCTCCGTGAGCTCCAAAGCCATCTATATTCCCAATTGATGGTCCAACTCCTATATTATTATAAGAATCACATCTAATACATGATCCTGTTGCATGACCTGTAAAATAAAAACCAATTGCTTGATTATCAGAACATGTATCTTGATTAAAAACTATATTTTGTCCTTCAATTCTAAAACATTCTGATTGTTTCTGTATACCTACCGGAACTCCTGTCACTTTAATTGATTGAAAAGTAACGTCTTTTGCATCAGATGTTATATAAAAAGCGCACACACGTTTATCTGTTCCTATTTTTGAAAAATCAAATATTGGGACTTCAGTAGCATATCCTTTATATGTAATTCCACTTTTAGTAATTTCATTTACATAATTATAATTAGTATCTGAATCAACAATAGTGAAATTTTTATAAGTGCCACCACGTATATAAACAGTATCTCCATTAGCAGCTGTATCTTGGGCTTTAGCAAGACTTGCAAATGGTTTATCAAGGGTTCCAGGATTATTATCATTTCCATCAGTTGCTACATAATAACTTTTTGTGTTACCAACTGATGATTGATATGCCGATGCTAATGCACAAGCTGTCATTTCTGTACTCAACAAAATTGTCATAAAACATACACTAAATTTTTTTAATAAATTTTTCATCAGAACCTCCTAAAAACATTTTAAGAAAAATATATACTACCATATGATCATAATATTATATAAAGATTTTATTTTCAAATTAATCCTTATATGTATTCCATATATATAAACTAGAATCCATTTCCAATTCATGATAAATGCGTTTTGTGAAATTTATGTGAAATATATTGATTTAAATATATTCTTATTTAAAAGGGTAGATTAACTACATATAGTCAAATTAATTTTATTAATTTATGATAAGGCACAAGCCTATTTTCTTTATCAGTAATTATAAAGCATAACTCGTCTGAAGATAAAAAAATACATGTAAGTATGAAAATAGAGCAGCTTTTACACCACTCCATAAAATATAACTTCTTTTCCATCAATATTAGCTTTATATACAATGTCAGATTCATTTTCTTCATAATCTAATAAAATTAACCTATCCCAATCTATATTACTATTACCTCTCTAGATTTAATTTAAAATTACTAAAGCTGAAGTTTCATATAACTAAAACTTCAGCTTGTTTTTCATTTTAAATATTCAATCTCCCTATTAATTTATCTTTAAGTTTCTTATATTCCTCACTACCATTAGTAGGTAATCTTAATATTGGTATATTATATTTTTCTAAATATAATAAAAATCAGCATAATTTAATGGATTGGTTGCATATTTTAATTCTTTTTCATCTAACTTTGAAGTATCACGAATAAGCATATATAACTTCTTTATAGGCCTTTTTTATATTTTACATAAATTTGAAACCATTTATTTTCAAATTATTACTTTGAGTGTACTATTATGGCATAATTCCAATTAGCATTTCCGGCTTTCATTAAATCACTAGCTAAATAATATCTATCTTTTCCTTTTTCTTCTCCATTTTTATAATACATTCCCCAATTATTTGAGTCATAAGATTCAAAATATGTTTTTCCATCAACTATTCTATAGCCTTTAATTACAATAAAATGTCCTCCTTTATAGTCATAAAATCTTCCAACTCTTTGCTCTGAATTTGCATTGTATGGTAAGTAAGTTGTATCAATGCAAAGTATAGCTATATTACCTTGTTGTAGCGATTTTTTTAAAGAATTTTCATTTAAGTTTATTGTATTATATTTTGCACTATATAAATCAAAATAATTGGTAATATCATATGTAGTCCACCAATTGCCATTTTCTAAATAAGTTTCTCTTGCATCTTCAGCAGTTCCAGTGAAATTAGAATTAATCCATTTTAATGCCATTGTAGTGCAGGATGGTCCGCAATTATTATCTGAATATTCCCCAGTATATCCTTGATCAATATACCAATCATATGATTTGTTGTTGCTTATATATTCAGTTTGATTTGTTCCTAATCCCAAACTTGGATTTAATGCTTGTCCAACTTTAGTTGTTGCACTGTTTTGATTTAAACTATAGTCATTAAAATTTACCGTTTTAGCATATGCGGATTGACTAGGTACTATAAGTAATATTGATAAGATTAATAATATTACTATTCTCGAATAATTTTTTTTGTTTTTCATAAAATCCTCCTAAAATTATGTTACGTTAATCCAAACTATGCACAAATAATTATAGATAAATTTACCTTTCATTTGATTATTCTATACTTTTGATATATCTATAACTATTTAATAGTTTGTACCGTTTATAATCTCATAATATTTAAATTAATTAAATTGTTTTGGCTTTAAACACACAAATTCAAGCGTCAAAAGTTATTTTTTACTTATTATGGAAACAATATTTTCAAAAAGTTTTAAACCTATATTCATATGAACATAGGTTTAATCTCTTTTATTATTCTAAATCTGCACCATTTGATTCGATAATATGTTTATTTTAGATAATCAATATGTGGCAATTTTTTAAATACAAAGTTTGAATTAGTGATGAATAACAATAAAAAAGCCATCCCTTTATTTTTTCTATCATTCAGATGATAGATTCTATCTAGGTTTATAGCCATAATTCTTTTGATATTTTATCCGCTTTTTCACAGAATTCTCTTACTTTTGAAATATCTTTTTCCATTATGCCATCATTATATTTGTAGCTGGTTTTTGTTAAGGAATCTACCCCATAAGGTCTTACTTGCCTAATACATTCTTCTACGTTGTCAGGTCCAAGTCCACCCGCCATAATAACAGGAATATTCACGGATTTTATAATTTCTGCATCAATATTCCAATCATGAGTTAATCCACTTGCTCCGATGCCAGTATCAGCAGCTAATCCTGAATCCGTTAAAATATAGTCACAAAATTTCGCAAATTCTTTCGCTCTACCTACTGCTGCTGGTCCATCTACTAAAACAGCCTGCATCAACTCTACACCTTTGCATTCTTTATGTAGTCGATCAGCAAATGCTGCATCTGCTGTGAAATCCATTCCTGCAATATGGATAATATCTGGATTTAAACGTTTTGTAATAAACATCATTTCATCTGGATCTTTATTCAGCATAATGGCAACACATTTCACGCCTCTCTTTTTAGCTTCATTAAAAATACGATCTACAACATCAAATGGTACACGATGTGCTGGAACACCTCCACTTTGCATAGGTACCAAACCAATATGATCTGCACCAGCATCCATTGTTGCTACACTTTCATTATAATTCACTAAAGAATAAATTTGTTTTATCATTATTCTACACCTCTTTCAAATATTTCTTTGCTCTTTCTTCTATATTTCTGATATTCAACTCTGGAGAAACTGATTGCGCTACTTCTACTGTTAAACTTGATGCTGCTTGTGCCAGCTGTCCAATCTTTATAAGTGGTAGTTTATTCCCATACCAAAAACGTTCCCATATAATTGTAGCCATGCTGCAATCTCCAGCTCCATTTACACTAACAATGTGAGAAGGTAAAATGGGAACACACTCAACTTCCTCCTCTGTTGAACATAATATTCCTTTTGATCCCATAGAAATGAAAACATTTTTCACACCTTTTTGATTCAATATCTTAGCCGCTTCCTTCGCAGTCTCTTCATCCACAATATCAATACTTGTCAAAAAGCCTGCCTCTAATTCATTTGGTTTAAATGTATCAATTTTGTTTAATACGTTTTCAAACCTGTCCACTTTTGTAACTGAAACAGGATCCACAAAAATAGGCACAATGCAATGACTTACTAGCCATTCTATAGATTCTTTCGGAACATTTCCATCAATTACACAAATAGAAGCTTCATTAATAAAATCAATGCGCTTTTCAAAAAATTCAGGTGTCATATATTCTGTAATCTTCATATCATTTACGGCAGTAACCATATCTCCTTGATTATCTGTCACATATAAATAAATTGAACTTTTTGCATTTGGAATACATTCTGCGTAATCAAGTTTAATATTATGGGTTTTGCACTGATCAGAAAGGATTTTACCAAAATAATCATCACCATATACTCCCACTAGATAGGTAGGCACATCTAACTTTATCAAATTTTGAGCAATGTTTTGCCCAACTCCACCAACTGTCATCTGAATATCTCCAATGTTTGAATCTTTTTCTCTATAGACCTCTCCACTTAAGCCTGCTAAATCAAGATTTAAACCTCCCACAACTACTACATAATCTTCTGTTTTCATTTCAACACCTCCTTTACTTTGTATTTGAATTATAGCACCTTCTTTTTTTTTAAACAACAAATATTTACATCACAAACATTTATTTACAAAGTCTTATTTAACATCCCTTTCTTTTTACCATATAACGGAATTAATCACACTATAATAACGTTTTATTACTAAATATGTACATTTTAAGCTAAAAGTATTTATTTTACTTAAGAAATATGAGAGTATCAAATAGTTGCGCAACTACTATATAAAGGACATTATAATTCTAGAACAATAATGTTTTTTTAAGAAAGTTATAAAAAATGAAAATATAAGGAGTATTTATAATGGGAAAAATAATGAAATGTTTAACAGCCTCAGCTGCAGTAATATCTATGCTGAGTATTATGAGCGTAGGAGCATTAGCCGCACCCTATACTAACCAAAAACATGAATTAGTTCAGCCAGATGGCAGCACCGTCCAAGTTAAAATTACAGGAGATGAATATTATCAACAGGTTGAAAGTTTGGATGGATATACACTTTGTCGTGATAAAGATGGCTGGATCAGTTATGCAAGATTAAATACAGATGGAACAGATTACGTTTCTACTGGACAAGTTTACAAAACAAATGATATGTTTTCAGATATGAAACTTGCTAATCCTACTGACACTCTTAATGAATCAAAGGATAACCTTCAAAAACACTTAACAATAAATAAAGAAGCAATAAAAAATAAGGCTGCTGCAGTAAGAAAAAAGCTTCATGCAATAGATTTTAGCAGCGCTCCAGCAGTAACAAACAGCAAAAGCACTATAAATTTTAATGGATTTTCAGAGTCGAAAGTAACCACTTCAGGTGCAGCCGTAAGTAATATCAATCCTGATGGACTGTTAGATTCTAAAATAAGCGCTTCTTCTGTAAATAATGTAAATGGGTTAACAGTTTTAGTAGACTTTCCAGGTACTCCAAGTGCTATATCAAAATCAAACATAGAACAATTTTTTAATGGAGTAGGTTATACCGGCTTTAATAATAATGGATCTGTAAGAGATTATTATTATGATGTTTCTGGTGGAAAAGTTACATATACAAATAATGTAATAGGATTCTTTACAGCGAAACATCCAAAATCTTATTATGATGATATTAATGAAGAGACAGGATCATATGCTAAGTCAGATGAACTTGCTAATGAAGCTTTTGAGTGGTTAAAAACTTCAGGTTTTGATGCATCAAAGGTAACAACAGATTCAAATGGTTATGCAAAAGCTGTTAATCTTCTTTATGCAGGTACCGCTAGTGCAGGCTGGGCAAAAGGACTATGGCCACACCAATCTTGGTATGGTGGTTCAGGTAGTATAAATGGTGTTAAAATACAAAAATATGAAATGTCTGATATAGGAACTGATTTATCTATTTTTACTGTATGCCATGAAAGTGGACATATGATTTACGGATATCCAGATTTATATGATTACGATGGAGATTCACACGGTGCTGGTGCATATAGTTTAATGAGTGGTGTTCCAAACTACAAAAATCCAGCTCCACCAGATCCATATTGCAGAAATATAATATCAGGCTGGAATGCACCAATAAACATGAATTCATATGGTGCTGGTACTACATTTACTGCAGTAACTAATGAAAACGGAAACCAGTATTCATATAAATGGTTAGGTACTAACTCAAATGAATATTACCTTATAGACAATATTCAAAAAATCGGAAGATATGCTGATGTACCAGATGCAGGATTAGCTATTTATCATGTAGATACAAAAGGAGATAATTCTAAAAATAATATGACAGCTAGTAGTCATTATCTAGTATCTCTTGAGCAGGCAGATGGAAAATTTGATTTAGAAAAAAATAAAAATGGTGGAGATAGCGGAGATTTATTCAGAGCAGGATATAAAGATTCATTTGGTGATAGTACTGCTCCAAGTTCTAAATGGTGGAATGGGTCATCCTCTGGTTTAAAAATTTCACAAATTAGTGAATCAGGAAATGAGATGACATTTGTACAAGCAAGCTCAGGTACAACTCCAGATACAAGCGCAGGTAAAAATATAGCTGGACAAGCCACTGCATCAGCTTCTTATGTATCAGATTGGGAAAAAATAAGCGCATTAAATGATGGAGTTAATCCTTCAAGCTCTATTGATAAAAGTAGTGGTGTATATGGAAATTGGCCAAAAACTGGAACACAATGGGTTCAATATATCTTTGATAAAAATTTCTCTATATCAAGTACTGATGTATATTGGTTTAAAGACGGACAAGGAGTAGATGTACCAGCTTCATATAGAATAACCTATTGGGATGGACAAGCTTGGCAAGATGTTAAAAATCCAAAAGGTTTAGGTACAGAAATTAATAAATATAATACTACTACCTTTACTCCTGTATCAACTAATGCTATTGCAATTCAAATGGATTCAAATGGAAGCAGTTCAACAGGTATAATTGAATGGAAAGTAAACGGTAAATAAGATATCTATATAATAAATTTTATATTTTATTCTATCAATACGCAATTGTGACTGTCACTTAATCAAAATAAACTCTAAGGTATTTTTATTTTACCTTAGAGTTTATTTTGTCTTTAAGTATCGTTTAGGCTAAATTGATATTTTATAGTAAAAAAGTTGTTTTGTTTGTTTTTTAACCTTTTCTTTCATTTCTCTAATTAGATGTTACAGAAAAAGTATTTGTATTAAAATTATAACCTTTACCACCATTATAACTTGATGTAATTTCATATCCAAATTGTATATTATCGAATACAATATCTCCATACCATTTTGGTGTATTCTTAATCCAGGTAGCTATTGCCTTAATATCTACAGACCCTGAACTAATATTTCCATTAGTTCTTATAAATGAATAGACCATATTTCCTGTATTATTTGCTCCATTATTTCCTATATATACATTCCATATATGACCTCCTATAGATACATTTCTATAAGCCGGAATAGGACTACCTGCTGCATCCCACTTATATGAAATTGGATTTACTGCTCCATATTGATTCATCCATAACATAATTTCATGCTTATTCTTACTAGGATGATTAGGATCATAAGCATTAGGATCAGATAACCATACATCATAAGCAGTTTCCATAGCAGTTCCACTTGTAGGTACCGTAACATTGAAGTTACTTGTTGCTGTCTTTACAGCACTCAACTTCTTGTTTATTGCTTTTTCAACATGTGGATAAGACTTTATGCCTCCCGTATTAGGCTGCGCTGACCATGTTCCCCAATTACTATATGAGTTAGCCCAAATAGTTTGAGGGCCTACTTTATCCGGTGACCATACATCATTATTCAAGGTATATCCGCCATTAGACCAGGCACCATATTTTTCTGATGATGACCATACTGCAGCAGCATTTGCTTTATCATTAGGCCCAAATGCTGTTAACACTGATGTAAATAATAAAACTGATATTCCAACTTTTATAATTTTTTTCATCATTTTACTTACCTCCATTATTGTATTACTTACTTAACTTAAATAGCTTTATGTATTCTTTTTCCTATATCCTCATTTTCTCAAATTTTAATTTAGTCTGGTAGTTGAACATGTCCAGGAATAATATAGCCTGGAGAATCTCCGTTTTTAGGTAACGCTGTTATTGTGTCTGTAACCGATATTCCACGGATATCTGTTATTTTTATCTTAATAGAGCCTGTCCCCATATTGTTACCAAGGAAATGGTTATACGGCATCTTCTCCATATTAACCCAAGTGCTACCCTTTAGAAATTCCATTTTCACAACAGGATATTTATGATTTCTTACTTGAATAGCTGCCCAATATTGACTGCTACCTTCTTTGATACGATAAGAAAACATTCCAGTTATAGGTGCTTTCACTATGTGCCAATTAATATTTATCTTTCCAGCAGACATATTACCGATTTTAGCAAAAGAAGTTGGACAAAGATCCAAAGCTCCATTAGGTGCTTTAGGATATTCATCTGTAACATATACAGTAGTCTTTTTTCCAGTTGGTCCTTGTACCTCTAAATATGCACCAGCTAAAGCTGCATTGATTCCATTATAGTTAAGGTCAGTAGTATTTAATGCAGTAATTTCCATTGCAGACGGAATAGGATCTAGAAGTACTGCACCACCTGAATATCCAGAACTAGTATATGTAGCATAACCTGAGTGATTATCATTCCAAGCAGCAAAGGCTTGAATCGAGGAACAAAATAAAACATTCATAGTAACTACGGTTGTTAGAATTAACTTTCTTTTTAAACTATTCCTTTTCATAAAAAAACCTCACTTTCAAAATTTAAATTATATCTTACAATCTAGCTAAATATTTTGTCTAATTTCATATCATAATTATCTAAAATGTTGCATATTGTAACTATTCAGGCGATTACAATTACATCTTCCCATATTACTTAAATTAAATATATACTTTTTCCTTAAAACATACAAAATCAAGCATCAATAGCAAATATGCTTTATTTTTTCTAAAATACTGCCTTTACTACTAAAAATGTACAGTTTATGATAAAAATATTAACTTTTACTGAATAACAAATTAAAATTGTAATTTTTTTGATTACTATGTTGATGACATTGCCCTCGGAGGTCTTTGCACTGCTTGGGCGTGCTCGCTAAAAATTCTATATAATTACATTAGTGTATTTAAATATATTTTTATAATTAAATTGACAATTTTAGATTTTAGTGGGATACTTTTCCTTAAAGACAAAATCCCTTATTTGCTGCAGCAATAAAAAAATCAAATTTATGAATAAAATTACAACGAAATTAATCTATTAATAATATTAGAGGTGGAAATAATGAAGTATTGTATTAAAGAACATGAAATAAATTTTGGTAAGTTATTAAGTGAAAATGCAATGAATAATGAGGATGACGTTTGTTTTAGTTTTTATGAATATTCTGGAAACGAAAAACAAGTCCTTAAATTAACAAGAGCTGACTTAATTCAAAAATCATTATCTATAGCAGCTATGTTAAAAAGAAAAAATGCACAAAAAGGAGACCGCGTAATTATTTTTTCCACACAAACAGCTGATAATATACTATCAGTTTTAGGATCAGTATTGGCAGGAACAATATTTACAATAATTCCACCACCAACAGATTCTAATAAAATGATGAGATTTTTATCAGTTTTGGAATCTTGTAATCCTAAATTTATATTATGTGGAGATTTGATTGAAAATGAGGTTTATTCAATTTTAGAAAAATATAATTTATTAGAGGACTTACAAGTGATTAATCCTAAAAAATGCAATGAAGATAAAGATTTCATACCAGAAGAATTATCCTTAAATGATATTATATATATTCAGTATTCTTCGGGTTCAACTAGCGATCCCAAAGGGGTAATGGTATCTTATGGAAATATAATAAGCCTTGCTAATTTAAGTAAGGAATCTAGGCATAGTGAAAGGCTATTTGGTTGGGTTCCTTTCTTTCATAACCTAGGTCTTGCATATTTAATTTTTATCCCTGCATTAGATAAAGAATTTTCTGTTGGAATTATGTCACCAAATGCATTTCTTGAAAAACCTTCAAGATGGTTTGAAGCAATGAGTGACTTTAAAGCAGATAGTACCATTGCACCAAACTCAGTTTATGAATCTTATCCAAAGTTAGTACCTGCTAGTAAACTAAAGGGCATTAACTTATCAAATGTAAAGACATTCTTAAATGGTTCTGAGTTAGTTAACTATTCAACTATTAAAAAGTTTGCTGATTCATATAAAGAATTAGGAGTTACTACAAATAAATTCGTAATAGGATATGGTCTAGCAGAATCTACCTGTGGAATAACATCAGGCACTTATTATTCAGAATCTCAGAAAATAGAGATTGATTTTGATGAGTATCAAAATGGGAAATTGGCTTTAGCTAGTAACAATACTGCACGTAAAATTCAATTTGTAGGTAATGGAGAGGCTATAAAGGATATAATCATAAAAGTTGTAAATCCAACTACTCTTGAAGAATGTGAAGTAGATGAGTTCGGAGAATTATGGATACAAGGACCTTGTGTAGCTCAAGGTTATTATAATAATACTACTGCAACAAATGAGACCTTTAATGCGAAATTAAAGGGTTATGATGGAAATTTTCTTCGTACAGGAGATTTAGGTATTATAAAAAATAAAACCATATACATTACAGGACGTATAAAAGAACTTATTATTATTAATGGAGTAAACATATTACCAAATGATATTGCAATAAAACTAAAGGAGGAAATACCTAATTTAAATCATTCCTCTATAATTTCATTTTCAGTACTAAAGGAGGGCAAAGAAAAATTAATTATTATTCACGAGATATCTGAAAAGATAGCAAATGATAGCAATTTGAATGAATTAGTAGATAAAATAAATTCCTGTGTATCAAAACACTTTGAAATATCACCTTACCATGTTGGATTTATAAAAGAAGAAACACTTCCAAGGTCTGATAATGGGAAAATATCAATACTGAAGTCTGCTAATTTATATAGAGAAGGAAAATTGAATTTAATAAATTTAGGTGAAAAAGATAATTCTAGTAGAAATAATGAGGTTATAGAATATAGTACAGAAACAGAAAAGAAATTAGGTGATATTATTGATAAAGAATTTTCACATAAAGCTAGAAGTAATGATAACTTATTAAATTTAGGAATGGATTCCTTAGAAGTACTAGGTCTTACAACTAATATAGAAAATGTATTTTCTATAAATATTCCAATATCATTTATATACGATAATCCCACAATAAAAAAGATAGGGGACTATATTGATATAACTCTAAGTGGAGAAGATGTAACCATATTGGAGAAAGATAAAAATTATTTATATGATGAAGTTAAGTTAGATGAAAGTGTTTATGCTAAAAAGTATGAAACTGAAAATCCTCTTATGAAGAATGTTTTTATAACTGGGACTACTGGATTTGTTGGAGCATATTTGATTAACACCTTAATAATTGAAACTAAAGCAAAACTTTATTGTCATGTAAGAGCAAAAAATCAAGAAGATGGTTTTAGAAGATTAAAGGAAAATATGGAATACTACAAATTGTGGAAAGATGAGTATAAGGAAAATATTATTCCAGTAATGGGCTCTCTTGATAAACCATTATTAGGAATAGAAGAAGGAACATACAAACATCTTACTGAAATTATAGATACCGTATATCATAATGGAGCGCTACTTAACTTTGTATATCCATATGAGAAATTAAAAGATACTAATGTATCAGGAACAGTTAAAACTATTCAATTTGCTTGTGAAGGAAAACAAAAATACTATAACTATATATCTTCATATAGCGTTTTTGATAATCCAAGTCATTTTAATAGAATAGTATCAGAAGACGATCCGCTTTCAAGTTGTATAGGATATTACTTATCATATAGTGAAACTAAATGGGTATCTGAAAATATAATTCATATTGCAAGAGAAAGAGGATTAAGAGCAGCAATATATCGTCCAGGAGAAATCACTGGAGATAATAAAACTGGTATATGGAAGTATAGTGATTCAGTTAGTAGAACAATTAAATCTATGATTCAAACAAAAACATATCCAGATATAGATATGAAAATACACATGACTCAAGTAGATTATATAGCTGAAGCCATAATATATATTTCAAAACAAGGTAAATCATATGGAAAAGCATATAACTTATTAAATAGTGTTAATATATCTGTTAAAGAATTGGGAAATATAGTTAACGAATGTGGGTATGAAACTAAAAGTATAGATTATGCTACTTGGAAAGAAAATCTATTTAAATCAGATAATGAACATCCTTTAAAATTATTAGAATCGCTATTCCAAACAGTGAAAAGTAATCCAAATGAAAACTTTCAAATTAGAACTAGTACAATGGCTCCAATTCTAGAAACTAAAAATACTGATAATGCTTTGATAGGGACAAGCATTAAATGTGAACCTATGAATGCTGAGTTGATACGTAAATATTTAAAGAATTTTGTTTAAATCAGATGGACTTGTTACTTAATTATTATTTTGTAATGAGTCCTTTTTTCACTCTCATTTTAGCTACTTCTTCTATACTTAATCCTATTAATTTACTAATAGATTCATCATCCAACCCTAAATTAATAGCATTTTTAACAATTTCAATTTTATCTTGTTTTCTTGTTTCTTTCTCAACCTTTTCTTTCATTTCTTCCATGTTTTCTTTTTTCATTTATCTTTTTCTTTTCTTTAATCAAATTTTTTCACTGGCATCTGTTTCATGAAATTATGTAAATAAACTATTTCTTGTGATATTTTGTTCATGTTATTTTATTTTTAATCATAATACTTATATTATTAGCTTGTTCATTGTTTGTCCATATTTAAATCTACTTCGCAGACTATGTGTTTCTGCTATCTCTCAGCATTATCCACATATTTGGCTTTATTATAAATTTCCTATAGAAAAAATAAGACCTTACATACGCTTTAGATGTAAGATCTAAGATTATAAACTCCTTATATATTTATACAATGACTTAAAAGTTAATCCCCGGTAATTTTTTTAACTTTTTACATGTAATATGTGTATCAAATATATAAATTTATTATAATATTATATATATGATCTAATTAATAAAATTCATAATTTACTTGATTTCTATCTTAGTTCTTTCTAAATATAGAAATCTAATTTTGATGAACTAAATTTATTAGCATATATATGATTATTAATTTTTAAATTAAAGGAGTTTGAATTATGAAAAAAAAATTAGTTTTGACATTATGTTTAAGTTTAATTCTCATTTTAGTTGGTTGTAATAGTGATAAAAAAGCAAATGAATCTATACAAACTACTAATGGTAACCAAACTTTAGAAGATAGTTCAAAAGATATTAATAATCCAATACAATCTACTAATGAGCAAAATAGTGCTCATGAAAAAGAAGAAACATTAAAGTCTACTGAAACAGATCCAAATAAACAAGTAGTAAAAGATAAAAATAATGTCTCTCAAAAAATAACTAAAGTAAATAGTAAAGTTAAATTGCATGACGGCATTTATTTTGATAATAGGAGTTTCGGAGATAATATCCTAAAAAATTATTGTGAAGTTGTAATTTCTAATATAACTAATACTTCTTTTGATTTTACTGTTTATGAAGTAAATGAGTCAGATGGAAAAAAAGAAAATAAAAAAGTTATTTTCCTTACAAATACAGCAGTTTTTACAGGCGATGGAATGAAAGCTAGTTTTTATGGAAAGAATTATACTCTTGCCTTTACATTTCCAAATAATCATAATGCATATCCTGTTGTAACCGATATAGAGATATCTGGATTCAAACCATTAGAAGGTAAGACTTATGTTAATAATGGGATACCAGGACATGAATTCGGGTAAAAATAAATATTCAGCATATTTATTTTATAAAAAAGTCATCTAGATATTTTAATGTCTAGATGACTTTTTTCATTTAATTATTAAGTTAGAAATATTTTAACTTTATTAGCTGATTAGTGAAAGGAAAGTATTTCTGCCACACATACCATCTACAGATAAGCCATTAGCACTTTGGAACGAAGTTATTGCTGATTTAAGTCCTGAACCAAATGTTCCTGGATATTCTACTCCATTTGAATTATATCCTCTTAACATTACTAGAATTTCAGCTGCAGTAACCATGTATTGAGTTTCTCCACTCTTTACATAATGACTTCCTAAGGCATTACTTGACGCAGCACCCCAAATTCCATCTACAGCAATACCTGCATTATAATCTAAATTTAAAGCATGCTGTAAAACTTTAATACCTGCTTTTTTTGTTTCAGCACCTCTAGCGCCATCAGTATCAATATTACATCCAGCAAACCTGTTTGCTTGAACTTGTCCAGATTGAATAATTGTATTAACATCTGGTGTAGGAGTATCACTACCTTCATTATATCTAAGAATATAATTCCAAGGTTTATTATAATAGCTTCTAGTACAAATTTCTTTACCTGTTTGATCTCCAGCTGTTCCTCCTGTTGTTCCACCATTTTCATTTATGCTGGCATGAACAATTTGTCCATTTCCAATATACATTGCAGTATGTGAAGATGAATTTAGTAATACATCACCACGTTGTAATCCAGATCCATTTGACAATACTATGGATGATGTTACATCAGAGAAACCGCATTTAAGAAAAACACTCCTCATATTACCAGTATAAGTTGCACCATTGCTTTTTACTGGAACACCAGCAGTCTGCCATGCAGTAATAACGGCAGAAGAGCAATCGTAATCACCACGTTCTCCCCATCTATATGTTTGATCATATCCATGGCTGTTATCGTTCGCTAAGTTAATCATCCATTGTGTTGCTTCTTGAATTTTTCCCATATTATCATATCCTTTCAATTAATAATTAAAATAAATTTGTTAGCTAACTCATTTGCTTTACAAATACTTAAACAATTTCTCGTTTAATTTTGTAAACCTAAAATTAAAGATATGATTTTTTATGTTTCAAACAACATTAAATATTTAAGAAGAAAAAACAGATAAGATTTTATTACTTAATCTTATCTGCTATTTTCATCTATATATATATTAATTTTAGTTTGTACCTGGTAATTTTTACACAAGGGTCTGACCCCTTCAAGTTTACATATTTGAAAAATAAAACGTTATTATTAGTGAAAGTTATACAGCGCTGATAATTTTACAAATTATTTAAGGAGGTCATATAAAATGGCAAATAACATGAATGACAATGCAAAATATGTATATTCATTTTTTAAAAACAAAGGGTGGACAAGTAATTCTATTTGCGGAATGCTTGGAAATATGCAAGGAGAATCTGGGATTATCCCAGATATAAATGAAACCAGTGGTGGTGGTGGATACGGCTTAGTACAATGGACTCCCAAATCTGTTCTTACTACTTGGGCGAATCAAAATGGACTAGATTACAGAACTGTTGACACACAATGTAGAAGAATACAATGGGAACTTGAAAATAGTCAACAATTTTATTCAACAAAAGCGTATCCACTGACTTTTAAACAATTCATTAAAAGTACAAGCACTCCTACTTATTTAGCAAAGGTATTTATAAACAACTATGAAAGACCTGCTAATCCTAACCAACCTAAAAGAGGTGTTTGGGCTGAACAATGGTATAGTGCCCTTAGCGGAACTACTCCATCAGGTACTACCACATATACTGTTAAATCTGGTGATACTTTAAGTGGAATTGCTGCAAAATTTGGCGTTACAGTTGCTCAACTTCAAGCATGGAATGGAATTACAAACCCTAATCTCATTAAAGTAGGACAAGTTCTACGAGTAAAATAAATGATTTGTAAATTTTCACGACGTAACTAAAGCGTATATTCTAAATTTACTCCAGTTTCTATACATCATAGATATTAGATATACAAAACCTAATCGGCAGTAGTAGCAACAGCTACTGCCGATTTTTTTGTATTTAAGAATACCACAAATTTGACTTGTTGTTCCGGGAAGCTTTTAGCTATAAGTAGAAAAAAATAAACCTCCGTTGTAAAATTATAGAAGCTAATGCATGTCTTAACTATTCTAAAATAACTACCCATGAAAATAACCGGTTCTTGCTGAAACTACAACATAAGGTATTTCTAAACCTTCTTTTACAATATATGCTTGGTATAAATCATCTTTCAGATGTTCTAATCTAACAACTTTTTCCCCATATGTGTCATATAAATCTTTGCTAAATAGATTTTTCCAATCCCTTTGAACAGGTGCATTTAGAGTCATATAACTTGCAAAGCTCTCCAAGTCGTCAATATGACCTCCATTAGCTATATATTGCTTATATAACCCTTTAATATCAACTGTATTTAGGAAAGTTTTACTCCATTTTATTTTTTGTGCTTCTGGTTTATTTTCTTGACCACTAATAATATAATTTTTAATTTTTTCGGTAATATTTTCTTCTGAAGAAACCTTATCTTTTTTGCTATCGCCAGAAGATAACTGTTTTTCTTTAGAAGTATCACCATAGTTTCTGGTGACAGTTTGACTTGACTCATTATTATTATCTTCTAATTTATTTGTACTCTTAGGAGTATTTGATGAGCATGCCATTAAAAAAATTAAGAAAAATAATAAACAAAACTTTAATCTTTTCATTATAACCTCACTTTCATATCTAATATAATATGAATACATTAACAAAATAAATACAAACTTTGAATAATATTAATATAAAAAGTAATTGCTGAAATATAAGCGTCAAATAGTCTTGATCTTTATGATTAGTGATATTATTAATATAAAAAATAGGGTGTTAATTAAAAAATCAGTAATTCTAAACGTATACAAAATACAAATCATTAACTTTCTACTAAATAACATTTAGATACTCTCTTATTTTCGAAATAGCTCTAGTCCGATTTTCACATACAGCCTGTCTGCTTATTTTTAAGTCACAAGCAATCTCTGCATCACTCTTATCTCTTAAATATCGATTAATTAGAATAACCCTTTGTTTATCTGTTATTATTTTTTTAGAAAGAATTTCTCTTACTAAAAAGTTATCAAAGTTATTATCTTCTACTCCTCTATCTGGAATAATATCAATGCATATTTCTGAGTTCTGTTTTCCATTTATAATATTCTTTTTTAATAGGTTAATACTTCTGCTAATTAAGGCTTTATTTACATAAACTACAAATGTCCCCTCTTTTTCACTATCGAATTTACTTAGATCTATCTTATCTATTAATTGTATAAATTCGATTATCAAATCAGTTCTTGCTTCAACATATCTTAACTTATATTCATATTTTAGTATTATAGGCATAAATTTATCAATTAGTGATTGCATAGCATCTTTATTATTCATCTTTGCCAATTTTATTACATCATACATCTTAGTATTCATTCTTTTACCTCCTAATCATGAAAAATATGTTATTTGAAAGTTAATAACAAAATTCAAAGAAACTTTTTAAGGCAAAAAATATTTGATTTAGTAAGTATTTTACATATGATTTCTTGATTAATCCCCATTATTTTAACGTGGAATTTACTTTATATTTCTATATATCAAATAAATCTAGCGCAAAATTAATAATAATGTGTTAAAAGATGATATTAAATTTATATCTCTTGGCAATAATTAGTGCACAATGTATAAACATTGTTTTTAAAGAGTTTAGTAATATAAAAATTAGAGAATCATAATAGATATGTTTGAGCTATATAAAGAAAATGCTTATTAAATATTATTAACTCTCCTACCTAATATGACTTCTGTAACAATATTATATCGATTTATATCCAATAAATCGATATATTTGCCTTATTTGTAGTTATTCAAGCCTAAATTAAGCATTAAATCATATTATGCTCGATTTTTATGTATTCATAAATTGATCTCACTTCTTCTCACCTACTATAAAGCAGATCTACTAAATTCAAACTTTAACTCAAGTGTCCCCTGGCTATGGGGGCTTTTTTATTTGAAAATTTTATTTACATATCCAAAAATATTTTTTTTCCCCAATAGTGTTTTGAAAAAAAGCGCACAAAGAAGTTATTAATTAGAATGACTAATGCAATATGAGATTGCATTAGTTATTTTTTTACTTTTTTTTTAAATTTAGGTTTACACATTATGTAATAAATTGGTTTTAATAGGTAATTACAACTTTTAATAAAATTTAGGAGGTGCCAAATGCTTACAAATTTATTATTATCTAATATTACAACCTTCCATAACAATCAAGAAGTTTTTGGTGATATTTTGACTCACTTTAGCTCTAAGATTAAATACCTAACCTATAAACTAAAATATCCTGAAGCAGAAACAGATCTTACCATATATTTATATGAACTTTTAAAAGTAATAGATGAGCAAAAATTTAATACGGATAAAGATATATTAATGTACATTAATATATGTCTTAACAACAAGTCTATATCCTTATTTCATAAGATATCTAAAGATAAAGAGTCACTGAGTTTTACATCAGACACAGAAATATTAGATATAATTGACTGTAATGAAAAAAATGATGAATACTCAGATATCATTTTTAATGATTTAATATCATCACTAAATCCTAGGCAAAAGGAAATTATATTTTATAAGTTTTATTTGCAATTATCAGATATAGAAATTGCAAAGCTATTTAAAATATCAAGACAAGCTGTAAATAAATCTCAAAGAGCAGCTTTAAAAATCTTAAGAGAGAACTTATTAAACTAAAACGGAGGTGAGATTATGGATGAATTAATAAAAACCGCTGCAACTCAGGGGATTTGGGTATTACTTAGTTGTGTACTTATAGTATACATACTAAAAGCACAGGAAACTAGAGATTTAAAGCAAGAACAAAGAGAAAAAAGTTATCAGGAGATAATCAAGCAGCTTACAGACAAATTAAATACTTTAGATATAATAAATTCAACTATTAATGAAATTAAAAATAAAATCAATTAGATATTAGGTTTACCACAAGAAATTTATAGAAATTTTCTTAAATTGCTGCGTTACGCACAACTAATAGTTATTTCCAATTCCTTAAATAACATACGTACATTGGTTCGTTTTAGAATTAAAAATAACCTAGCATAATATCCATTTAAAGACATATGCTAGGTTTAATTTCTTTTATTATTCTAAATCTGCACCATTTGATTCAATAAAATCATCCATATAAACACAAATGGCATTCTAGAAATTAATAATTATGTTTCCCCTGTGAGTGTTTCTGAGGCAGGTCGTGTTGAAGTTGCTATTCTTTTTATTTCTTGCAAAGTATCGACTAGGTCTTACTGGAACAGTACTTCTACTTATTAACCTTTACAGCTCCTCTTCCTATATACCCACTTTTATTGTTTGAAAAAGCTTCTACCTGCCCAGGTTCTGGATAATTAATATAGTAATCATCTAATTTTCCATCAAAGTTCTTTACTGCTTCTTGTGGAGACTTTACATCATATCCACGCCACGGAAACAATCTGTCCAAATACAAACCATCCTGTGCGGAGGAACTTAAATAATATTGTGCCATATTAAATAATGATTTCATATATGGTGCAACTGAAAGGTATACTAATGGTTTTTCTTGCTTTGCCGTAAAATTATTCTGCTCAGTAGTTAAGATAATCATTTTAGGCTTTTGATAATCAAATAACTCTTTTAAAGAATAGTATGTCCTAATAAACATTTGGGAAGAAAATGCATAATCAAATGTTTTATAGGAGGAAAATTTCCTTTAATTAAAGCATAACTCGTCTGAAGATAAAAAAATACATGTAAGTATGAAAATAGAGTAGCTTTTACACCACTCCATAAAACCATTTATTTAATTGCTGTTTATGCTTAAGAATTTAATATTTGATAACTATTTATTAAATTATTCACCTTGCTAATTTTAGAATGCACCCTTTATTTCATTCAAAAACTTAGAAAACATTTCTTCTAATTTAGCGAAGAAACCTTTAGCCTTGTCACTATTTAATTTATCTTTCAATTGATTTGTCACATCATTTAATTGGTCTTTTAGATTGTTGTAGTTAAGGTCTAAGTCGTTTATTTTGCTCATTACAGCTTTTATGTTAGCTATATCTTCAGCTGATAAATCAGTTTTATATTCTTCAGTAGCCTTATCTACTATTTTATTTATTTCTTCTTTTGTCTTCGGTTTTTCTTTTATTACATCTTTTTTTATATTATTTATTAAGTTATTAGCATCATCTTGTCCAATCTTTTTTCCAATACCTCCAGTAGTAACTAATTCTTCATTTGCAGCTTCTTTTTTATTTTCATCAATCTTTTCTCCTGCACTACTATTTTCAAAGCCTTTTAATATTCCAGTAAGAGCAGCCGTTCCAGATACTTCAAAAGGTGCAGATGCTTTAACATTAGCATTTTCAATACCAGCTGTTATTAATGCATTTTTTATCATTCCATCATTAACCCAAGTAAGATTCTCAGTAGTTACCTTTAATCCACCTTTTTTGGTTGGCTCAACATAAGAACATGATATTGCTTTATTACCCAGCTCCGATTCTGATGCAATTTTCGCTAAATATGTATGTTCTTCTTTTGAGGTAATTTCTAGTATATTCGCATTATTTTTAGTTACTTCAAAGTATTTTAGCATTTCTTCTTTTTGTACATTGCTTAAGTCAGCTCCTAGGGTAACAGACTTAAACGAATCTGCAAATGCTGGAACTCCAGGAAGAGATGTTAAAAAAATACTTAAAGATAAAGATAATATGAGTCCTTTTGATATAAATGATTTAATTTTCATAATTTCTTGTCTCCTTTATTATGCTATGAATTTAATGTCAAAAAATTAATTTCATTTTTCTCGTATATTATAGCATAAAAATAATTAAGTTTTATTTATGATTATCTTACTTTTATATTAATATTTATCACCTATTTTCACCCTAATATTTTCATTTTGCTTTTCATCATTTGCTTACCTCTAACTATTTTTATTTACAATTTAACACAATTATTCTCTAGTGCTAGATTTTGTCAACCTTTTAGGCTTCCTCAATTCTATACTTTCCTATACATTGAAGAAAAGCACCTACAACCGTAAGTGCTTAACTATTTATATTCTAATTCTATGTTAATTAATTTTATTTTCTTACTACTACCTGTCAAGTTTGGAATTTCATCTTCACCGTATTTTATCCTTACTAAATCAGCTCTATAATTATCATATGAAGAATCTCCATATTCATATAAATATAATGCCAGTTCTTCATCTAAATAATATGAAATTATATCTTCTACACTATATTGCTTGCCTTTATATTCAAATATGCACTTCACCAACGTTCCATTTTTACCCATTTTTTCATCCTCCTTCCACCAATTATATTATCGTTTAACTAAATTGTAAACTTTTTTTCATATTTTCTTTTCACTATTCTTGAAACAATCTTTAAGTATTGCTGAACTTGATACTTCTGAAACAGGTCGTGTTGAAGTTGCTATTAGAAAAGTTACTATTATTTAGAAGTTAATTTTTCACTCTCATTTTAGCCACTTCTTCAATACTTAATCCTATTAATTTACTAATAGCTTCATCATCCAACCCTAAATTAATAGCATTTTTAACAATTTCAATTCTCTCTTGGTTTTTTGTTTCTTTTTTAACTTTTTCTTTAATTTCCTCTATCATAAAAGCATTATTTGCAACCATCTTCTCCACTCCTTCTTTATCCGATAGCTAATATTTCAACTGCATTATCTGATATAGTCTCATCAACATTATTTCCAATCCAATGTTTAAGTATCATTTTTTCTGTTATTTTTACTGCATTAGAATTAGAATCATCATTATAAAAACGATCAAAGCATTCTTTTGCTATATTGCTTCCACTGTTTGCATCTCCAATTTTCTGTCCATCTTGATAGATATTATAATTTTTAATGATATCATATTTATCAGGCTTTTCCCAAATCAATGTGGCTTTTTCATTTGTTATAGATTGTGAAATTATCTTTGGGTTTTTAGGTATTGATACATTTTGTACATAAGCTAAACATTTCCTAAATGTCAATAATCCTAATATATTATCATTAGAAAGTTGCTTCTTTTATTATGAAGATCTTCTAATTATTTCAATATAGAATCAGCAACTTGATACATGCTTTCTTCTGTAAACCAACGTCCATTTCCATTAGCTTCATGTAATTGCTTCATTTTATTTATAAGCTGATCATGTTTAATTATATGATCCTGTAATTCTTTTTTAGCATATTTGCTATTAAGAACCGCTTTAGGATTCTCTAATGTAACCACATGTTGGACCATTCCATAATCATTTTTATTCAATGGGAAGAAGAAGAGATTTTTCTGTGTAATATAAGAAAGAGATATTAAAGTTAGTAACAGAACAATGAAGAAAGGCAACGTGAGCGAATCTAGTGTAATAACACATGGGAAGAATGCTATACTAAAAAATGCTATACGACGGCTTTTTTTCTTTTGCCGTCGTATAGCAGAAAGTAGAGTATTCAGTCTAGTTTAATCTCTTTTCTGTTTTCATAAATAGAACCCTTACAGTTCATTAATTGTATCAGTTACCGCCATATTCCGAATCCGTTTTGACGGAGCATAGATCGCAGCGATAGCCGTAATCGCAATAACCAAAAGCACAATAATTATAGGTATAATAGGAATACTCCAAGTAGCGTAGTTAAAATGAGCAGTAATAAGATGGTCGTATAGTAACTTGTTAATGAACAGACCAACTACAACTCCAACAATACAACCTGATATAGAATAGGTAAACGCTTCGGCGGCTATCATTTTGGTAATCTGATGTTCGTCCATACCGACCGCGCGCATGGCTCCATATTGCTTTATTTTTGCGGATACACTCATGGAAATGCTGTTCATAATATTTAATACAGTAACCAAGGTGATAATTGCCAAAAATCCATATACAAAAAACATAAATGCCATATATACGCTGGTAGTCCGTTGGTCGCGTTGGTCACTAAACTTGTACTTTTCACCTACGACATTATGGATGGCTTCAACATTTCTGTCCGTCGCATCTTTTGTCGTCTGTATAAGAATAAGTGAATAGTCGGTTACTCCGGTAAGTCGAGTAAAAGTTTCCCCAGAAGTAATGAGTGTTATTTTCCCATTTGGAGTGCCGTTATCACTAAATGGGTTACATTTTAACAGCCCTGCGATTTCTACTTCCTTATTGCCTACTTGTATTTTACCGCCTATTGCTAAAGGATTATCCTTGTCCCAGATTGTAAGTACGTAATTACTGTCCCCATACACTTTTGAAATATCGCTGCCTTTTCTAAGTTGCTTATCTTTTGTAAGACAGTCCAAATCATAATCATCGTAGGAAATCATATCAATCATGTTTGTTTGAGAATTTACTTCTGCCGGAATATCAAGACAGCTCCTTCGGCCAAAAACATGTTTTACACCTGACATACCACTTATTTTATCAAGCAGTACACTGTCTATGGAATTTGAACTGTTATTACTATCAATGTTGATATCAGAAGTATCCGATGACTGTGGCATAATATAGCTTATAAACTCTATTAAGACTGAAAAGCTCAAAAACAGGATGATGCTAAGAGCAAATGAGCTTGTCATAAGTATTAAATTTTTCTTTGCCGATACTGCATGATGAATACCGAGGGCAGTTTCAATTTTTGAAAAACGGGTATTCAACGCATGGGTTGCATTTTTTGTGTTTTCTAAATTGCCTGATACTGCCGCTACAGGCGATACCTTTGCAGCTCGTTTTGCTGGAGAACTGGCGGCAATGAGTACTGTAACAACTCCCACAATTATTCCGCTGATAATGCCGGTTGGACTGACTTCCCAAAGGGGTATATCGGAGAACTCTACCGCGACAAGAAACCGTAGCCCAGCACATAATCCCCATGTGACTACAATCCCAAGTATCACACCTATTGGAACCGCAGTTTTGCACCAATTAAGAGCTTCCAGTTTGACAAAACGGATAATCTGTTGCCTGCTCATTCCAATGCAGCGCATCATTCCGAAAAACTTTGTCCTTTGGGCAACATTACTATTTATACTGCTTGAAATCATCAGCACCCCTGCAATCAGTATAAGCACAAACAGCACAGCAGCTATGGGATATAAACTTTGTGCCATTGAACTTTTACTAAGTTCTTGTAGCGATTGACTGACATGCTTATTCAGTAATCTTGTTGCCTCCATTCTAACACCCATATCTGCCATACTAAAAACAGCAGTTACCAAAAATACGGCAAATATAATACACAGAAGCGTCATGCGGTTCTGCCGTCTGTGTACTTTTGCAGAAATCGGAATTAGACTAAGATAACTTTTCATTCGCGGCACCTACCTAAATCGGTTAGTATGCCATCGGACACTTGTAGTATTCGATCTGCGGTCTGTGCGATACTTCGGTTATGGGTAATCATAACAATGGTCTGCTGATACTTTCTTGCAGCTTCTTTTAGCAAAGTAATCACTTCACTGCTGTTTTGCGTATCTAGATTACCCGTCGGCTCATCGGCAAGGATAAGCGACGGCCGCGTAATTAGCGCACGTCCTATTGCTACACGCTGTTGCTGTCCACCTGATAATTGACTGGGTAAATGGTGACGGCGTTCTTTCAAATTAAGCACCGTAAGTAGTTCCTCAAGATACTTTTTATCGGGCTTTTGATAATCAAGCAGTACGGGAAATGTGATGTTTTGCTCAACATTCAATTCTGGAATTAGATTAAAACTCTGAAAAATAAATCCAATATTTCTGCGCCGAAAGATCGTCAATCTACTATCTTTCATGGAAAAAACATCGTTACCGTCAATAAATACCTTGCCGGAAGTGGGCATATCAAGCGCACCTACCAGATTAAGAAGTGTACTCTTGCCGGAGCCGGATTCTCCGACTATTGCGACAAATTCACCTTTCGGAACGGAAAAGCTGATATTTTTTAATGCATGTACTGCAGCTTCACCGCTGCCATAGGTTTTAGAAATTGATTTAACTTCCAATAAATTCATAGTTTATCCACCTCTTTCTATCTTGATATTGAAATATTATCATGTCAATCTTACTGTTATATGACACTTACCCTACAATTTTGTAGGAATTAAAAAATTGATTGTAAAAGTAGTGCCAATACCAAATTCGCTATCAACCTCGATTGTTCCACTGTGTGCTTCAACAATAGCTTTTGCAAGGGGTAACCCAAGTCCGATACCTTGCGTATCTTTAGAAAAACGACTGCGATAAAATCTTTTGAAAATATGATGTAAATCCTCTGGGTGAATACCGCTTCCATTGTCTTTTATGATGACTTGAATAATAGACGCAAATTGTTTCCATTCAATATGAATAGCATTTCCTTTTTGCGTATGGTCAAAAGCGTTTTTAACAATATTACTGATTGATTCAATCAGCCAAGTACAGTCACATAATAAAGTAACGTCATCATCCCCGGACAGATATATTTCCTTTTCTTCCTGCTTGG
Organism: Clostridium gelidum; assembly: GCF_019977655.1. Classification (NCBI taxonomy): domain Bacteria; kingdom Bacillati; phylum Bacillota; class Clostridia; order Eubacteriales; family Clostridiaceae; genus Clostridium; species Clostridium gelidum. The sequence continues at coordinate 2,213,660 of NZ_AP024849.1, read as the reverse complement.
CACGAAATGAAAAGTGCCTTTCTATACTGCCCATCATTTCAGATACATTTTCTTTAGCTTTTTCAATCACGATTGTTCCGGCATCGAGTTTTGTAATTTTCAAGAGGTTTTGCACCAGTATTTCTATTCTGTCAAGCTCCTGCTCTGAAAGATCAGTAAACTCTTTGATTGTCGGTAAACTCTTTGCTTCTTCTTGCATAATGCCATTATATATATTAAGTGCAGCAAGCGGAGTTTTTAACTGGTGAGAAATATCAGAAATGGTATCTTTCAAAAATTTTTTTGCTTTTCCCTCATTTTCAGCGTGGGCATTTAAAATGGAAACTACGGAATTCACTTCATGAAATAGTCTGTATAGCTCTCCTTCATCATTACATTCAATACGTGCATTTTGATTTCCAGAAATATATTCTTTGATTTGCGTTACAGCATTCTCCATGATTATATTTTGTTCCTTGAAATACCTATAACCTATTACCAATATCCAGATGCTCATGCACAAGGAACATACCAATATATACAATGCTGCATTTTTAAATTTGAAACCTATTAATGTAGCAGAAATCAAGGTAAAGGCTACTATAAGAAGCAATACCAAACAAAAAAGTTTTTTGATTTTCCCGTTTACCAATATTTTCATCGTACACCCCCAGTAGCAGCATTCCATTTATACCCCATACGCCGAACAGTCACTATTTTTTGAGGCTCACCCGGATTATCTTCGATTTTTGTACGCAGTCTGCGTATATATACGGTAATAGTATTGTTATCTATATAGTTTTCGTTGCAATCCCATAGTTTACTTAAAATCTGTTCAGGAGAAAGAACAATATCGGGATTTTCCATAAACAGGCATAACAATTTATACTCACTTGTTGTTAAGTCAAGTTGTTCTCCATTTTTATAGACTTGTCCTTTTAGCAGTTGTACGTTTATGCCATTAGAATTTAATTCGGTATCAGCTTGAACAAAATTGTCACTTCTGCGAAGCAACGCATTTATTCTCGACATAAACACCGCCAGTTTGAACGGCTTTGTTATATAATCGTCGCCACCAATATCAAGCCCCATTATGATATCAGTTTCTTCATCAGCAGCAGTAAGAAACATAATCGGCACCTTTGATGTTTTGCGAATTTTTTTGCATAAATCATAGCCGCAGCCATCGGGAAGCGACACGTCTAAAATCACCAAATCATATTTTTTATTTGCCCATAGTGCTTCTGATTCAAGAATTGTACGGGCAACATCTATTTCGTATCCTTGCTTTTTGATTGCAAAAGATAAACCATTAATTAAACTCAAATTATCTTCAACAAAGAAAATGTCTTTCAATTGTTTTCACCGTCCTTCATTTTCTGCGTGTATGTTCCCCGTTAACAGGCTTGTCCACGTCTTTGGAATAAGCCATAAACGGCTGAAATATATTCCATAACTTTATCATCCTCTCGTTTGCAAACAATATCACCATACATTATATACGGTTACCCGAACAACTACAAGAAACAAACCATGAATAATTAGGGCAACCGCATCTTAAACATTGATGAAAAATGGTTAGCAGATGTTAGTGAATTTAAGTTACTAAATGGATAGAAAGCTTACCTAAGTGCAATATTTGATTTAGCTGATAAGAGCATCGTCTCCTATGTGGTTGGTCATTCAAATAATAACCAATTCATGATAAGGCACAAGCCTTTTTTCTTTATTTACTATTTTATTATTTGAGTTCTAGCGTAGAAGGGACAGCTGGGGGAAGATTTTGATCTTCTTATAGACAGAGCGGCGTAGTTAGCATCATTTCATTATTTTTAGTTTTATTTACTTTATCAGCAATTATAAAGCATAACTCGTCTGAAGATAAAAAAATACATGTAAGTATGAAAATAGAGCAGCTTTTACACCACTCCATAAAACTATTTAGTTAATTTATTTTAATTAGTTGCTCTTTAGTATATTCATGATTATTTAATATTCTAGATGATCTTGGTTGCACTTCGTGCTTTTTTCATAAGTGCATATTTTATTTATTAACTTTCGTTGTTCCTTCAAACTTCAAGCCCGTACTATTTGTAATCTCCCATGGGTTAATTATAGAATCATCAAACTTTACATCTTTAAATGTACAATTTTCAGCATAATCTAATATTGCAGGTTTTGTTCCTTTAAAGGTTATATTATTAAATTTAATGTTATTATGACAACCATCTTTAAGTCCTTCAATTAAAATTGCATTACCAGAAGCTCCATCAACTGAACAATTTTCAATTGTAATATCATGAAATATAGGTGAAGCACTTACAGGGTCACTAGGTGAATCCCCATTATATTGACTAGTAAATATAAATGGCTGTCCACCAAGATCGGTTAAATTCTTCATTGCAGTATCTCTGAAAGTAATATTTCTAGCTCCACCACCAGTTCCTTGGCTAGATTTACAACGAAGTCCTGTTCCTGTTCCATTTAAAATATTGTCCTCAGCTAATATATTTTCTATCCAAGCTGCAGTATAACTGCCACATACTACTGCTCCATGGCCACGTCCAAAATAATTATCAAAAATCCAGATATCACCTGTTGGATTATTTTTAGAATCTTTTTCACCTTTTCCTGCATTAAATACAATATCATCATCTCCTGTATCAAGCACACTATCAACTACTATTAATCCGCGACCGCCTCCAAGACCTGTCCCATCTCCATTATTGCAATTAAAAGTTTCCAGCTTCACACCATTTAATACAACATTATTACTACTACTATTACTTTCTGTATGTTGCGAAGGATTACGAAGTGTCAATCCATCACCTATGTATAAATTAGTTACAGCTCCCATATCTAATAGATTTGATCGGGTTGAATAAGAGTCTTTTGGTGAAAATCCATACTTTTCAATGGCTTTTTTATACTGAGCAGCAGCAAGTATTCCATTCTGTGTAACAGTTTTCAAGCTGCTTTCCTTCGATAGAAAGAAACCATTTGGATCTTTTTCTTCCTTATTTTCCTTCCATCCATTTCCATCTATAACTCCCAAGCCAACTATTCGAATATTCTTCGATCCACTTTTTGTGTTAATTAGAGAAGAAGCCTTAGTTACCTTACTAGAATCACCATAAGGATAATCATCTGCATTTTCAGATCCTAATAAAGTTCCTTCTACTTTAAGTGTCATTTCACTCTTTAAAGAAATTGAACCAGTTTTAAAAACTTTTCCTTTTGGAATTAATACTTCTCCATCCTTACTACATTCATTTATTGCTTTTTGAATTTCCTTAGTATTAATTGTAGTTCCATCACCTTTTGCTCCAAAATCTTCTATATTAAATATCTTTAGAGTATCATCTGTTTTTAGGTTCACTGTTTGACTATCTTGAGATTCTTTTCCTTCATTATCTATAGAACGGATAGTAAAATGATATTCTGTATTTGGTTTAAGGTTTTTTACTGTGTAATTATGAACACTTATTTTTACTGCATTAGAATTAGAAGCATCATTATAAAAACGATCAAAGTATTCTTTTGCTATAGTGCTTCCACTGTTTGCATCTCCAATTTTCTGTCCATCTTGATAGATATTATAATTTTTAATGTTATCATATTTATCAGGCTTTTCCCAAATCAATGTGGCTTTTTCATTTGTTATAGATTGTGAAATTATCTTTGGGTTTTTAGGTATTGATACATTTTGTGCATAAGCTGAATATTTCTTAAATGTCAATAATCCTATTAATATTAAAATTACAGTAGCACTTAAAATAATTTTACTTTTTCTAAATTTCATTTTCATAAAAATATCCTCCACCCTAAAATGAGGCCATTATATAACGGCTGAATATAAATTAGTTGTTCTACTTCTTCTGAGACACGAAGTGTTGAAGTTACTAATATTTTATATTCACTTGTTTTACTCAAACATAAACTTTGGTCAATAGTTTTTTTATTAAGTCCTCTCTAGTACACAAAAGTACTCAATGGCTACCTCCATAATTATGTATTTATATATAATTATAGCCTTAATAGGATATTTTTTAAACAATATTAAATATTTTAAAAGAAAAACAGATAAGATTTTATTAATTCATCTAAAAATATTAATATTACCTAAAAAATAATAAAAACTGAGACTCTCTTAAATATAAGATAATCTCAGCTTTCAAAATATATTTTGATATTACAATTACAATATAACGCCAGCTTTTATATTACAAATTTATTCTTTCTACATAGTGACAATTAATGTCTATATGATTTAGGAATGGCAATAATCTTTCATAAAGTGGGTGAACTTTATCACCATACTTTGCTTCTAATCGTTCTCCTATATCTTTTACATTTTTCTTGCCATCTATCTGTAAAAATATCCAACTTCCATATTCATCTAAAGAAATTTTTTTATACTCTGGAATTCTGAATTTAAGTTTTCTAAAGAACTTTTGGATCTTATGGTCTTGCTTTTCAAGTATAGTCACAATATTATCTTTATCTAATTCATATTCTAATTTCCCAGATATTTTATATATGATGCTTAAAACATCTTCATTACTTTTCAATATTTTTTGCCTTACTTCTTAATATAGGCATTATTGTAGCTATTATTAAACCAACTAATATTATGACTGCCATTCCATTAGTAGCAGAAAATCCACTTGGTTCAGATACTTTTACAATATTTTGGTATATTATTCCTATAAGTCCTATTATAGAACCTCCAGCAACAAGTCCTGAAGATAAGCTTATACCATTAGAAACTTTAACTTCTTTTTCTTTTTCAGCTTTAGAAGTTTTTTCTATAAATGCCCTAACTAATGCTCCTATTAATATTATAGAAGTTGTAGCTATTGGTAAATAGAATCCTATAGCAACTGTCATTATTGGAAGTTTTAATAGGTATAGAACAATTCCCATAACAACACCTGTAATAACCATAACCCAAGGTAATTCACCTGACATTATACCAGCAGTTAAGGTTGACATTAAGTTAGCTTGTGGCAATGCAAATGGAACATTATCACCAGTCATAGCAAGTTGATTTGAAAGTAATAATATAGTACCTACAACTACTGCAACTCCAACTACTCCTGCTATAGCAAAGTATTTTTCCATTTCATTTTTGTCACCACCTACTATGAAAGTAACTTTTTGTGATTGTGAGTAACCTCCAGCTACAGCTATTGCAGTAACAATAAATGTACCAAATAAAAGTAATGATTTGTTACTTTCAGGATTTTTCCATCCCATTACAACAAATAATAAAGTTACAATAACTATAGAAGCTATAGTCATCCCTGATACAGGAAGGTTTGAAGTTCCTATAGTACCTGTTAAACGACCAGAAACTATAACAAATAGCAATGCTAAAAATAATGATAAAATAGAAACAAGTATTGCCATTATTATATTACCATCAGATGATACAAAACCACCTATAAAACCTAGTACTATACCACCAAGTAATATTATGTTTTCAACAGATGAGCTCTTACCACCATTTGAAGACTTAGCATTAAGAGTTTCTTTTATAGAAGATATTATAGTAGGAATAAGTTTTATAGCACCTATGAAACCACCAGAAAGCATCATACCAGCACCGATATATTTTACATAACTACCAGCTATATGTTTTACTTGCATAGCGTTTATAGAGACACTTGGATTATTCCATACAGCCGTCCCATCTGTTCCAAGACTTGAGAAATAGCCTATTAAAGGTATAATACCAAAGTTTGATAATATAGAACCTGCAAACATAGTTAACGAAACATCCAAACCAACTATGAATCCTATACCTAATAATAGAGGGTTAACTTCAACTTCAAATTTCCACTTATAAAAGGTTTCATTTACATAACTTATAACGTTGTTAGCTACATTCAAAAATGGACTTGTTATAACAGTAATAATTCCTCCTATGAAAAATCCAATTCCCATGAACTTCATTGATTCCCCAGCACCTTCTGAAGCAACAAGGGTTTCAGATATAGCCATTGATTCAGGATACATTAATTTCCCATGTTCTTCAACAATTAAGTAATTATAAACAAGAGAAGCTATTCCAATACCGAATAAAACTCCAGCTGAACCAACAATAAAACCTTCTAAGAAAGTAACTTTAGAACCTATTAAAAGAACTGCCGGCAATACGAATATTACACCACTAGCAACAGATTCCCCACCACTAGCCATACCTTGAACTAAGTTTTTGCCAAGTATACCTTTTTGCTTAGCAAATACAGCTATAAATGCAGAACCTATTATAGATCCTGGTATACCTGCAGCAACTGTAAGTCCTGATTTCATGCCTGAATAGGCCGTTGATGCTGCAAATAGAATTGTCATAATAATACCGATTATTAATACTACACTGTTTCCACCTGATTTAGATCCACTAGAAACGTAGGGAACATAGTCTTTACCAACTACACCACCATAAGCATCTTTAGATAGCTTTTTATCCATTAATATATTCCTCCACTATGTTTATTACTCTCCATCTTCTATTAGAAATAGATTATAAATATTTAAAATTAAATTATTTCACATTTTTTAATACTTTCAATAAGTATTCCCACATCCTCTGAACTGAAGCGATACTCATGTGTTCATTTGGAGTATGAACATCATATAGATTTGGTCCAAAAGAAATTGCATCTAATTCTCCAAATTTTTCTGCAAACAATCCACACTCAAGTCCAGCGTGTATTGCAGTTATATGAGGTTTCTTTCCGTACATTTTTTCATATACCTCTTCAAAAATCACTCTTATTTTTGAATCAGGATTATAAGACCATTCAGGATAACCACCTTCTGACGCAACACTTCCGCCATTTAGTTTAGCAGTTACAACTAATCTATTATATAATTCATTCTTTAAGCTTCTAACAGAACTTCTGATTGAACTTATAAATTCCATAGAATCATTATGAGTAGAAATTACTCCAAGGTTCAAGGAGCTTTCTACTAAACCTTTAATATCCATACTCATTGAGGTAACTCCATTTATAACTAAGTATAAGTAGTTAACTACATTATTAGTAGATTCTTTTGAAAGCATTTCTTCAATCATAGTAGGTAAAACTTCAAATTCTACTCTTACATCAGAATCTGATGCTCTCAATTCTGTTTTAAACAATTCTCCACACTCAGATATTTTTTTCTCTGCTAAAGCTTTATCCTCAGGTCTTACTAAAATAACAGCATCTGTTTCACGTGGAATAGCATTGTGTTTTGATCCACCGTTTAATGAACTAAGTCTAAAATCTATTTCGGATAAAATACACATAAGTATACGACCCATTAATTTATTAGAGTTTCCTCTTTCTTTATCTATTTCCATTCCAGAGTGGCCACCTTTTAGACCTCTTATTTTAATTATATATGGAACAAGGTTTCCATCTATTGCTTCCCATGCTGCAGGAATTGTTGTTTTAGCAGTAATTCCACCAGCACAACTCACGAGTAGCACGCCCTCTTCTTCAGAGTCTATGTTAATAAGTGTTCTTCCCTCTATATTTTTAGGATCTAATGCCATTGCTCCATACATTCCTGTTTCTTCAGAGGTAGTAACAAGTAATTCCATTGCTGGATGCTCATATTCATTAGAAGATAAAATTGCTAATCCCATTGCAACTGCAATTCCATTATCTGCTCCTAAAGTTGTGCCTGTTGCATATACCATATCATCAATTATTCTTAACTTTAGTGGATCTTTACTAAAATCATGCTCTATATCTATGTTTTTTTCACATACCATATCCATATGTCCCTGCAAAACAACAGCTGGACTATTCTCATACCCTGTTGTTGCCTTTTTCTTTATAACAACATTTAATGCAGAATCCTGAACACATTCTAAATTATGCTCCTTAGCAAAGGATACCAAATAATCACTAACTTCTTTTTCATTTCCAGATCCTCTTGGAATTTGTGATAGCTCTTCAAAGTATTTAAATACTTCAACTGGTTGTATGTCTTTAAGTATTTCTATCATTCTAATTACCATCCTCTCTTACTTTGCAATTATTTATAAATTCTTTCGCAAACGTTCTCACAATATACTACTATAAACTAAAACAAAAATCATATGCATAATATTATGTATTTCGCATAATTTAATATAAAATTCTGCTTATTTTCTATACTTTTATATAATTATATATAAAAAATTCAATTTCATATTACTATTGTTAAATTATCAACAAATTAACATCTTGAAGCAATTAAAATTTAATGAAATTCTAGTGATTCCAGAATAGTCCGTGTTAATTTCATGAAGATGATATAAAAAATTATCAAATGAAATTTACATGGGCTATATTTTCACAGACTAAATTCGTCATCCCACTTTTTTACCAACTAAGCATTGTTATTATTTCCACAAAAAATAACCCAACATATTCTATATTATTAGACATATGCTAGGTTACTTATTTTCATTTTCTAAGAAGTTTTTTTATACTCTAGCTACATTCCCTTTCCTCTTCAAGCATTTCAATTAAGTTTAATATAGCATGTTAATTACAAAGGCTTGAATATTATTATTCTTAAAGCGCCCATAAGAAAGTTTCTGCTTTGCAGTAATAATAGCCCATTTTAACTATCAAACTTTTATGCATTTTCATGTTGGAACTTTTCAATATTTTAATATTGACATTAACACCCAAATTTTTGATTTGCGAGTCATTTTAGTTTATCTGATAGATTTTTTGTGCGTGAAGTTTACTTGTTGTTATTAAATTCATTAAGTTTAAGCTTTAGGCCGTCATACATGTTCTTTTTTAAGTCAGTTTCTTTCTGAGCAAGTGTTTGAAGCTCTTTAATATATCCATTATATTTATTGAGATCAGCTTCAGTTTCAAATAGAATTTTGTCATTTTTTACTGTGTATTTTCCTTGAATGGAAAGCATAAAATCCATTATATTATCAATGTTATCCAAAATATCTCTTTCAACTTTTAAGTAATTATTTAACTTATCGCGAGTATCATTTTGTGATTTCTTAAAACCTTCTAACATACCGCTCTTAAATGATTTTGGTAATTCTAGTGTTGAAGCACTGGTGGCAAAATTCACGATAAGATCATTATATTCGGTTTCATGTTTGTCAAAAATTTTTCTGCAATCAGCTATTTTTTTCTTTGAATTATTGATTTCTTCAGTGCTGCCTAGAGCACTTGAACTTAATATGCTATGAAGTTCAAGTGAATCAATATTTTTAGATATATCATTTGAATGCTTTTGAAATTTTATAAAATAATCGTTTGTTAAATATAAAAACGGAGTCATATGTCCATATACTGTTTTGTCAAAGCTTTCTTCATTATTCTCTTTTTCGTTTACCACATTGTTACACATGGTGATAAATTTATCCTTTGCAGCTTTATTCAACTTATTTTCCTTTAAAGAATTTTCGGCGATAGTAGCTCCAGTTAATGAAAAAGAACCTAGAAGATAAATTATAGAAAATATTAAAATGAGTCCCTTTTTATTAAAAACTCGAGTTGATAATAAAAATAAAGTTGCTATAATGACTAGGCTAATTACAATAGTAGTGGTAGCATAGCCTGAAGCGTAAGGTGTATTAACGTAGTAGGACTTATCTCTGAAATTAATAAATGCTTTAAGGCATGATAATAAAAGACCAAGTGCAAAAAGCACTATAGAAAATATGAAGATAAAACCTTTCTTACTTTCATTTTTATTGACTTTAAATTCTAAGTTTTGATTTTCAGAAAGATTAGTATTGTTATAATTTTGTAAATTCGACAATTAAATATTCCACCCTTCAAAAATTGTTTGGCACATATCGTTATATAATACAATAAATTGCAGTAAATTGCAAATTGTTTATATAAAAGAAAATTATGGATTATAATTCTAATTGATTTTAAGATTACACCACTCTTATACTTCAATTTTATAATATAAACTTTCCGCATTCTTTGGCAATTCAAGTATTTCATTTCTTTTAATCAGATTAATATTTTTAATCTTCCCATACCACAATATGCCCCCATGATCACCAAATAAATTATGAGATTCTGCTAATTAAATTTGCTAATGGTTTATCATCTGTCTTTATCATTAAATGTATATGATTATCCATTAAGCAATAACAAATTAGTTGATAATTATGAGTACCATAGTAAAGTAATGCTTCCTCTATTACTGTTAAATAATATTGAAAATCTTCATCATCTCTAAAAATATCATTTCTGTGATTACCTCTTGCTGTAATGTGGTAAGCTGCACCTTCATACCATACTCTTTGGGTTGTAGTCATTATTTCACCTACTTCAATTTTCATTCATTATTATTGCCTTATTTAATTTGCTATACTCAAAAAAGCACTGCACTAAATATATGAATTTAGTACAATGCTTGTATATGGAAAATTATGTTTCCCCCGGGGGTACTTCTGAGACAGGTCGTGTTGAAGTTGCTACTGAAGCCCGAAGGGCTGAGTTTGCTATTAATCTAGATTTAAATATTTAATTCTAGATCTTTGTTCAACTATAATTCGAAAATTATTCTTTTTAGGAATTTCATTAATCCGATCACTTATCATATTATAATTTTCATTTTCAGTTATTATGATTAATATACGATAAGGTATATGATTTGTATATTCTGAATAATTCGTAACTTGTTCATAAGATGCAATAAAAAAAATCACAAGCTAGTAACAGTAAATTCCATATAATAAAATAAATATAGAAATAAGATTAAAATTCTAATAGATGATATATAACCATCTATTAGAATTTTTTTAAAACAAAAGGGAAAAATAGAAATAAATAGTGAAAAACGTTGAAAGAGGAAAACTTGAATGATAAAATATGAACTATATGCATAAGTGTGTAGAGAATAGAATTTGTTTTTATACTTAAATATAATTTTAGGGAGTGTTGATATATGAGGATAACTTTTAGGGTGAAATTGTTTCTTTTTTGTATATTCGTTATATTATTTACATCAATTCCAATAGCAATATCAACATACAATTATATGTATAATTTATTAAAAGCTGATTTGATATCAGATGGTAACAAACAAATGGTGGATATGGATAATGATGTTTCTGATATAATTAATAAAATGAAAAATGATGTAAAACTTTTAGCAAACAACGATGTTATAGAAAAAACGAATAACTCTATATCAGGGTCATTTAATATACCCAATACTGGAATTAACAAAAAATATTCAAATGAAATTATGGGCTTAGAGAGCTCAATTTATAATTATCTAGAACTTTATGGGAAAACTCATAGTGAGACAGAATATGTATGTCTAGGAACTAAGTGGGGTGGATATATTTCATGGCCAGATGGATTAAGCAACAGTGCTTATGATCCAAGGCAAAGACCATGGTATTCATTGGCTATGGAACATCCAGGCGAAGTAGTTATTTCAGATCCGCATAAGGTTGAAATTGATCAAAGTAATAATGTAGCTATAAGTGCTTGTACTACTATTAAAAATACTTCAGGAGATATTGTTGGAGCATTGGCAATTGATACAAGTTTAAATAAGTTATCAGAAATTGTGAGAAATACAAAGATTGGTGATAAGGGTTATATTTTTATTTTTTTAAAGGATGGCACAATGCTAGCCCATGCTAATTCAGAGCTTAATTTTAAAAATATGATTGAATTAGCGGATTCAGATATAAAAACAACCAATGATAAAAAGTTTTCTTTTCAAGATGTAAATAAACTATTGAATACAGATAATGACAGCTTTGAAACTGTTGTTGATGGAAATGAAGCTTTTGTTAATGTGTATACATCGCCTCAGACGGGATGGAAAATGGCAACAGTTACACCCAAAAGTGATCTTACAAGTAAAGTAAGTAAGGTAGAAAAAATAATATTCGGAATTACAATTTGTATATTAATACTGGGAATTGCTTTAACTTATGTTATTGTTCGAATTATGACAAATCCAATTAGAAAATTAACTCCTTTAATGGAGCTAGCTGGAAACGGAGATTTTTCAGTTAGAGCAGACATTAAAACTAAAGACGAATTTGGAAAATTAGGAAGCTCATTTAATTTGATGATAAAACAATTAAGTTCAAATTACGAAGAATTATCTGCTGTATATGAAGAACTAGTAGCGACAGAAGAAGAACTTAGAGCACAATATGATGAACTTCAATATAATGAAGAGGCTTTAAGAAATAGTGAAGATCGGTATAAGCTTGCACTAGAATGTGCAAATGATTCAATTTGGGAATGGAATTTATCTACAGGAAATTTTTATGCTTCTGATAGAATGATGGATATTACTGGTTACAAACTAAATCTAGTTAACAATATAACAGATTTTTTGCAACAATTAATTCATCCAGAGGATCTGCCAAAATTGTCGGAAGATTTAAAAAGACATATTAACAATGAGATATCAGCTCTTAATATTGAATATAGATTAAAAACTATTGATGGTTCTTATGTTTGGGTATTGTGCAAAGGTAAAACTGTAAGAGATTCAGATGGTAAGGCACTAACAATTTCAGGATCTATTTCTAATATTACTGAAAGAAAAATGTCAGAAGAGAAAATAAAATTCATGGCTTATTATGATTTGCTTACAAAACTTCCTAATGTAGTTTTATTCAAGGAAAAATTAAATGAACAATTAAAATTAAGAAACAATATTAATGTGCAAGGAGCAGTATTTTTAATAGATTTAGACAATTTTAAAAACATAAATGATTTGATGGGACATGATTATGGAGACGAATTACTTATATATTTAACAGGTGAGTTAGAAAAAATTGTAGATGAAAAATCTATTCTATTCAGATTTGGTGGAGACGAATTTATTATTCTTAAAACTTCAATTAAGGAAGAGGAAATATGTGGTTATTCAAACAAGTTATTATCTTTATTTAATAAGAGTTTTAAACTTGATAATAAGCAGATTTCTGTAACAGCTAGTATTGGAGTTATATTATATCCTAAACATGGAGTTGATTCAGGAACAATTATAAAAAATGTTGATTCAGCTATGTATGAGGCAAAAAAACTAGGGAAAAATAGATTTGAATTATACAGTCCAGAAATATATGCAAAATTAGAAAGAAAAACAACCATTGAGAGAATATTAAGAAGTGCAATTGATAATAATGAATTTACTATTAATTATCAACCACAATACTATGCTGAAAAAAACGAAATTTTTGGCTTTGAAGCTTTACTCAGATTAAATAGCAGGGAATTAGGATTTATATCTCCAGTTGAATTTATTCCAATTGCTGAAGAATCAGGATACATAACACAAATAAGTTTATGGGTTTTTAAAGAATCCTGTAAGCAAAGTGTAAAATTACTTAATAAAGGTTGTAAATTTAAAAGTATGAGCATTAATATATCATCTGTAGATTTAAGACAACCAAATTTTCTAGAAAATTTAAAGGAGATTATTGATGTAACAGGAATAGAACCTCAAATTATTGAACTTGAAATTACGGAAACAGTTCTTATGCAATCATTTAACTCAAGCATAAATGCATTAAATGAATTAATTGATATGGGAATAAGAATTGCACTTGATGATTTTGGAACAGGATATTCATCACTTAACTATTTAATGAAAATGCCAATAAGTACATTAAAAATAGATAAATCATTTATAGATGATATTGTTTCTAGCAGCAAAGAACAGTCAATTATCAACAATATAATTCAAATGGCACATACTATGGATTTGAAAGTTGTAGCTGAAGGCGTAGAGACGAAAGAACAATTTTTAATTATTAAAGATAAAAAATGTGACTATATTCAAGGTTATTACTTTAGTAAACCACTACCTGCAAGTGAAATTGAAGGATTATTTATATAATAAATTAATTTAATGTTCTTCTAGAGGAAGATACCAAAGGAGAGAAAAAATGAAAAAAATTGCCTATATTATAATATTTTTATTTTTATCAATAAGCATTTATTCATTTTTCCATATGAACAAAAGTAAAGATATACAAGCAATAAATGGAGTTATGTTTCTAAATGAATACAACTTTGAAGAAAGTGGAAATATTAATTTAGATGGACAGTGGGAAATATATGATAATGAATTATTAACTCCAAATCAATTAGAATATAGAACCCCTAGTCAATATCTAACAATACCAGGAAACTTAAAAACTCAATTGAGTGAAAACCATAAGGGATATATGACTTTAAGATTAAAAATTAGTGCACAAGAAGATATTGTATATGGACTTAGAACAAAAGGAGTATTATCTGCTTCAAAGGTTTGGGTTAATGGAGTATTGCAGGAGCAGGTTGGTAAAGTTGGGACAAGTTATGAAGATGAGAAAGCGATATATTTGCCAATTTATTCATATTTTACTTCAAAAGATGGTCAGATCGAAATAGTAATTCAAACATCAAACTACAGAGAGATTTTCCCAGAAGTTAAATCTATGGAATTTGGACTTAAGGATAGTATTATAAATGAATCAATATTTGACTTAGGGATAGATTTTATAATAATAGGTGGATTATTAGTTATAGAATTATTATTTTTATCTTTATATAAGCGTATGAAAAATAACAAATCATACTTATTATTTTCTATATTATGTTTATTTATACAATTAAGATGCTTATTTTTAAATGAAAGAATAATTGTTCATTTCTTTCCAAATATGCCGTTTGAATTATTAAGTAAAACAGCGGCACTAACATATTATTTGTGGATTCCTATATATGTATTTTTTATAAAGGAAGTATTTGGTGATATACCTAGAAGAACAATTATTACTTCACTAATTTTTTCTGTAACTTTTGCAAGTATATGCCTCGTAACTAACAATACATTTTATGATAAATTATCATATTATGGTGAGCTGGTTGTAATAATTATTGTAATTGATATATTAATATTTCTAATAAAGAAAGTTAGGAAATGTGAGGAAAATAGTAGTATATCTCTTATTGCATTTACCTGCTTAATTGTAACAGCTGCCAACGATATATTACTTAACAATGGTTTTTCTCATATCAATAGATATGTTTTCCAAATAGGAATGTTTATTTTTGTTCTTTTAGAAACATATTCTATAACAATAAATTATAATAATCAAATAAATAAAGTAAAAATGTTAAAAGAAGAAAATGAAATTATATATGAAAGATCAATCAGGGATAGTCTTACTAATTTATATAATAGGCAATATATTGAATCTATCTTAGATAATATAATAGATATGTATAATTCAGAAGGAATAGTCTTTACTTTAATGATGCTTGATATTGATTACTTTAAAAAAATTAATGACACTTATGGACATTTATGTGGTGATAAAGTTTTATTGTCAATTAGCAATGTTCTTATGAAGACTTTAAGAAATACAGATTATATTGGGCGATATGGAGGGGAAGAATTTATTGTTATGTTTCCTAGTACAGGAATAGATGAAGCAATAAAAATAGCAGAAAATATAAGAGTAAATATTGAAGAGCTTTCAGTGGATGGAGGAATAAAAGTTACTATAAGTGGTGGCTTATATGAAAACAAGGAAAATAGAAAATATACATGCATACAAAATGCAGATGAGCTATTATATTTAGCCAAAGAGAGGGGGAGAAATCGAATAGAAGTATCTAGAAATTAGAAATTTAGGTGACACAAATAAAAATTGCAATACCTATATAATTTTATATAAAACATAAAGGATAAGCGTAGGCATTAGACTACTTTTAATACATTGACAGCATTAGAAAGTTCAGTCATTCTTCCTACACAAAGACTCCTGGGGTGCTTCTTAGACAGGTCGTGTTGAAGTTGCTACTATTAGTTTAATTTGCTATAATCAAAAAACTACGTAAAAACGTAGTTTTCTACATACCTATTTAATTTCTTAATTTTTCAATTTCTTCTATCCTTAACCCTGTAGCTTTTGATATATTTTCTACATTCATGTTCATTGATAATAAATTTTTTGCTATTTCAATTTTATCTTCTTTAATAATTTCTTCTTCATTTTTTCTAACTTCTTTTTCAGTTTCTTTCCTAATCTTTTGTTTCATTTCCTCTATCATAAAAGCATTATTAGCAACCATCTTTTCCACTCCCTCTTTATTAGCTTCTAATATTTCAACTGCATTTTCCGCTATTGCTTCATCAACAGTATTTTTAATCCAATTTTTTAATATTATTTTTTCTCTATCCGTCAATCTATTAAATTTCAATGCCACAGCCTTTAATCTATTAAAAAATTCTAATGGCTCTACTTTTTGATCTAATAGAAATATTGCTGATGAAATATTATTATTACCAATTAGTTCTTCCTTAGTATATTGATGGTTTACATCAAATAATTCATACTTGAAATTTACTATATTCTCTCCAAATAATTCACTCTTATTTACTATATCTTTAAAATATCTTGGTGCAGTCCACGTCCTCTTGGCATTGTATAAAACAATAGGAACTACTGCTGGTACATTAAATCCTTTTTTATTTTTCTTATCTTCTTTATTTAAGTTTTTAATATACTCCCTAAGGATTTCATTTATGTAAAAGAATAATCGGAGTGGCATTCTATAATCTACACTTGATTGAAATTCTAGTAATATATAAAATATAACTTCTTTTCCATCAATGTTAGCTTTATATACAATGTCAGATTCATTTTCTTCATAATCTGATAATATGTATTCTTTATCAACTAAAACTAGATTCTCTTCATTTAAATCCTTAGCCCATGGTGCTTTAAGCATTTCTTTAACAAGATCTAAAAAAACTACTTTATTAGAATACAAATCTTTGTAAGACCGGTCATGTATATTATTCATGGCCTTTTTATAACCCATTCTCTTGCCTCCATTATAGCATAAATTTAGTTTTGAGTACTCAATTCTCTATATTATAATTATTTCCAATTTCATAAATAATATACGTACATAAGTTCTTTTTATATTTCTTTAGGTGTAGGGAATCTACATGTTTTTTGATTTTTCTTTCTCAATTCCTTTATCATTAAATATACATGATTATCCATTAAGCAATAGCAAATTAGCTGGTAATTATGATTACCATAGTAACTTAATGCTTCCTCTATCACTGCTCAATAATATTGAAAATCTTCATCATCTCTAAAAATATGATTTCTGTGATTACCTCTTGCTGTAATGTGGTTTAATTTCTTTTTTCGCAATTTACATTACCCTAAAATGTATTCTTTAATTTTTGCTTGACAAAAAAGCACTGCACCAAATATATAAATTTAGTACAATGCTTATATATGGAAAATTATATTTCCCTCGGGGGTGTTTCTGAGACAGGTCGTGTTGAAGTTGCTATTGCTTTCCACTTTATCACGTCTCAACTTTTTTTAAATATACTATACTTAAAAAATCACATCATTAATATCATCATTTACTTGATTAATATAATATTCTTTTACTGATTCTTGCCACTTATCATTATTTTTTTTAAATTTAATTCCTCTCTTACGTCCATTAAAGCTCCATACTCCAGATAGAGTGAAAATAACACCCAAATGACTGGCTAATTGAGCGTCTCCTACCTTCCATCCTAATGACTGAAAAAGATATTTACCAAGACCATCTTTTTCAGAACCATTGTTAATCTTTTCAATGTTATTTGCAAGATCTACCCATTCTTTACCTTCCATAAAATTATCTATCTTTTCTAAATCTGCTTTACTTATTACTATAGAGGTAATATCCTTAAATCCTTTAAATTTCCTTTTAACTACTATATTAAGTTTTTCATCAACCCTCCACCAAAAACTTTTTGCCTTCCCACCAAATGTCGTAGAATAAATCCACTCAATATCTGTAACAGCTTTATTAAAATTATCTTTCACAATTTTAATAGATTTCTCTTTTTTACCTACAGCTACATTAGACTGTTTTAAATGCTTACCATATGCCCATAAACCTCGGTCTAATTTCCAATAATCTATATTCAACTCAGTTAATAAATCTTTAAAGAACTCATTATATTTAAAATATTCATTCCAGTCATTTATCGCAAGATTAGAGATTTCTTTTCCCTCAGATATCATGAATTTATATGTTCTATAAACATGTTGGTCATAAAGCGGATATACTTCAGGATAAAAACAATGCACTACAAATATAGCCCAAATGAAGCCGAAACCCTTTCTAGATTCGAGTTCTGTTACAATGCTTGGCTTTTCTTTTGGAAACCCTAAGGGTACTTTGTTCTTTAATTCTTCTTGATTGTTTGAAACATAATTCCAAACATCATAGCCTACTGGTGTACTGTCTTTCCACCTCTTTGTATAATCATAAGAAAAGCCTTCTTTATCCTTGTAAGCACTTCCTTTTTCATCGATTCGTATACTTCCTGTTTTCCAGGCTCCCATTAGAGAAAACTTTTTGGTCTCCTCTCTACCCTCTACAACTAAATCATTATAAATTTGAGTTGGATATTTGATACTATCATAATTATCAATCCATTTTATTAAATCTTCTTTTAATATCAAAACTTATCACTTCTCTACATTTATTTATGAGGAGTACTTCTTTAAAAATTACTAGGAATTTTTTTAGATCTCGGAGGTCTCTCCTACAAAAGCACCTTAAAATATAATTCTCAAAAGAAATTAAATGAAAACAAATTAGAACTTTTAAAATTTATATATAATAATGCTTAACTATTTAGTTTGTAACAAAAAATATAACAGCATCTTAATGCTGTCATATTTTATGCTTTATTTCCTTTTAAAACTTGATCTATTGTTTTAACAGTATCTCCAGTTCTTTTCCAAACTGCTCTATTCTCATGTATTGTTGCTTCTTTGTCAAGTTCAAACACTCCTTTAAAACGATATAATACCATTCCTAATGAATCTTTTGCATAGGTAAAAACATAACGTATATTGCGCTTCTGATTAATCCATTTATCAACGAATTCTTTATTTTTTATGGAATCTTCATTCGTCTCATATATTATAGTTTCATTTTCAACTAATATATTTATCCATTCTTTTCGTGCATGCATTTTAGGGAACCATATAAATACATCATCATAAGTTGGATGATTTTCTCCGCCAGTCCATGAAGATTTATAGTAAATACCAAAGCACTTTAGCGCCTCTGTTTGTTTTCTAAATGCTGCATTATCTTCAAGTGAAATAAATCCTTTCTTAATATAACGTTCTGGTGAATATTCTTCTTCAATATCCCATGACTCAAACTCTGAATATTTCATTTTATTCTTAATTATGCTAATTATCTCATCACATTGTTTATGAATATCATCTATTCCTACAGTTACGTCTACTCTATAAATCTGACAACCAATAGCTTGTATTACATCTTTTTCACTTTGACTATCAGCTTTTACATGGGATTCTATTTTATGCTGTGCTTCATCAACCTCAATTCCAATATTAAATTGTGGTAAATATGCATCTAATAAAGCGCATCCATCATCTCTTATAACATATTGTTGTGTTATCATTTTTATATCAGTAGAATTAATACCATGCCAAATTCGTGTTAAAACATAATTTTCAAATCTTTTGTTATGTGTTCTTTGAAATTGTCTAGTAATAAATTCCGATTTACTTATTTCCCCCATTAACCTATACCTCATTTTCTTATAATTCTTATGTAACTAATATTATTTATTGCGGTTTCATAACATTCAGAACACAATTCTGAAATAGCTCCAATATTTTTAGGAACTTGTCTATGAAAAATAGGCGGATTAATCCTTTTAGCCAATTCATTATATTCAAAATTCATTTCTCTATTTTTGACTGTTAATACTAGGTTGGTTAAAGGCAGTAAATCCTATAAATTTACTGCCTGAAAATATCTATTATTCATTACTATGTTTAACTTTTTCTATCTCCTTTACTGAAACTCCAGTTAATTTACAAATTGTATCATAATCCATACCCATTTTTATAGCATTTTTAATTATCTCAATTTTTTCTTTCTCAATTCCTTGTTGTTCCACTAATGGATCATATAAAGTTTTAGTCATACGCTTTACCTCCTCTTCAATCTTTACATCTTTAAAATATCTACTATTTAAATATTCAATTAAGTTTTGTACTGTAAGAAGCATTATATGAAAATCTGATCCTTCTATTAATTTATCTTTAAACAACTCATCACAAGTGTATGCTATAAGTTTAGCACTTTCTATGGCTTCATATAAGTGTTCTTTTAATATTTCTTCTTTATTCTCTTTATTGCTGTCAATTATATTTTGCAATTCTTTTCTTAACTTGAAAAGTTGCAAAGGAATAAAAGGATACATTCCTTTTAATTTTAAATCATTAATATCATATTTCCAGTATTTGATCACTGGAACAGAGTATTCAATTTCTTGATTATTCGGGAAAATTATTGTCATATTTAGTACATCTTTAATATTTTTATTTTCTTCCATATATATTACTCTTTGCTTTGGAAAATATAAAACTGTTTTTTCATTTCCTTCAGTTCTTGCAACTTCTTTTGCATAATTAAATCCATATTCAAAAGTTCTTATCACCATATTATTATCATTTTTAATCTGAAACTCTATATGATAATAATGTCTTTTATTGTTAGCTCTTTCAGTAAATTTAGTCAAGAAATCTGCTCTAATTAAATCTATTGATGGAATTTCTTTATCTTCATAATTTTCTTTAGGAAATTCCTTATTTTTCATCGATATTTCAACTTCATCTTCCATAAAATTCTCATCAAATATTCCATTAAGCAATCTTAACAAAACACCATTTGAAGTTGTAAATAGAGCTTTTATAATCTCATCAAGTCTTATTCTTTCATTTCCTTCTGCCAATGCTCTCACTACTTTCTTCTAATTTTAAACTGTTTTTATGTATATTTCAATATAGAATAAATTTAGTTTGAGTACTCATTTCTCTATATTATAATTATTAACCTTATCTTCATATCTTATACGTACATTAGTTCGATAGTTCATAATATATTTTCACATAAAAATAAGAGTCTATATTATAAACTCTTATTTAAATCCAATCTTTTAACCATAGTTCATAGATTTCCTAATTGGATACACACATTTTTATACTAAATATTTTCTGCATCACACCCTAGGTTTTCTATTAAATTCTTCTCTAGAAAAATCATATAAACTCCCATAATGCTATACTATAATCATTTCCAATTTCTATCTATTTATTAAAATTTAATATTTCGTATTTTACTGTAAATATTATTAAATTACCCATTTATCAAAAAAATCCCAGTCCTTAATCTTACCGTCATTATAAAGTAAATCTAAATATATTCCATCACCTTTCCCTACTGTATAAATAGCCTTTGCAGAATTAAGTTTTTTACTAATTGATTTATCTTTCACTAAATTAAACATATTATTAATTCCAATCCCATATTCTTCAGAAACAAAGCCAACTAAATATATATCTATACAACTAGCTCCAATATCTTCACCATATAACTTTAGAATATTGTCTTTAATAATACTAGGCCACTCATTCTTTTTTGATTCAATAAGTTCATTAATAACATTATCAATTTTATAAGCCTCATAGCTTCTTTTCTCCCATGGTTTAAGTTTCTCAAACTCCCAATTATTTTCTTCAAGCTTGTTTAACATATTTTTAAGATTACAAACTGTAGGTATGACTTTTACAAATATGTTTCTTTGTCTGAAAACTATAGGTAAATCTATTTTTTTGTTAAAATTCATAGTTTCATGAATTTCCCCAGATGATATTCCCTTTTCATTAGAATTTGCCAGCAAATTATTTATATGGCTAGACATTTCCTCTTTTAGTCCAAGAACTCTTTCCTTGTCCTTTGATAAAGATACATCCTTTCCTCTTGATTGAAATTTACTTACTGGATTTATCTTTTGTGAATACTTACTTACAAATTCACAAATTCCTTGCAGTTCTTCTTCTAAAAACTTATCTGGATTCGCTAACATATATCCTACCTGCCAAAAATACATATCTATTAATTTCATAGGTGGATAATTTATACCATCTTTTTTAAATAACATTCTACATTTTTCAAAATCGCTTTCAAAATCATAATAAAAATCTACTAAATCCTTTATTGAATCCTCACACAATTTTGTGTTTTTAAATCCATGACTTTTCATAGCTTCCACAAAATATCTATCATAAGCTGGAACTATACCATAAACACCTAAAAGTATTTTAGATGCTAATGTATCCGTAACTGAGACTCTAGTTTCAATCCCATTAATTATTTTAATATTATCTTCATAAGCTTTTATAGTATCATCTATCAAGGTATTTAATCCTTCAATATCATCTTTATTAATTGGTAATCCTTGCATAGATGAGTAGTATTTTTTATATTTATCATTCATTACAACATTCTCGATAAAATATTTATGTATTCTATAATCTTTCTGTAATAAAAAAGTCCCGCCTCTCATCATTCCCCAACTAGCTAAATAAAAAGCTAATTGTAAACATGAATTGTCAAACAAATTCTCATCTGCTAGGTTTCCCTTATGTGCAATAAAAAAATTATTACAATGCTCCCATGACTTAAAACGATGATGTGTATCTCTAACAGATAACAAATGATATTTGGATATAATTTCGTATATCAATATATTCTCCCCCTCGTCAACTTATATTTTGATTATATCACCTATTATATTACATCACTTTGTATAATAAAGATTACTTTGAAAACTTCCCTTTTACCTCATAAAAATATTACTTATTTAATTTACTTTGTTTTTACTATTTATAAGTTTTTCGTTAAAATTCTTGCTTAGTGATAAATATAATTTTCTATAATCAAAAAACTATGTAAAAACGTAGTTTAATACATACCTATTTAATTTCTTTTTTCGCAATTTATATTAATCTAAAATGTATTATTTAATTTTTGCTTAACAAAAAAGCACTGCACCAAATATATAAATTTAGTACAATGCTTATATATGGAAAATTATGTTTCCCTTGGGGGTGATTCTGAGACAGGTCGTGTTGAAGTTGCTATCAAAATTTTAAAAATATCAGCTCTTTCTATTTTCTAAAAAACTACGAGAAATCTTCCTTTAATAACCTAATCTGATTTTTATTAAGTGTCTTCACTAACTCAAGTTTATCTTCATATTCTTTACTATAAAATACCTCACCAGATAATAAATTAATAAGCATCGCAATAACAGCACGATATAGTGCATCTTATACTAGCATCTTTAAGAACTTCTTTATATTTAAAATCATAAGTTTTGCAATGATACTCAAACAAAGCTTTATCATCACTTAGGTAATTGTTTCTCCACAGCTTTCTTTAAGTTAATTATAATCTCTGCAATCCTTTTTGCCTCTTTTACATAATTATCTTTAAGTTCAACGCAGTTAGCTGAAAAATGCTTAAAATCATATTTATATCCATTTGCATCCATTATATTTTCCCATAAAAGACTGACACTTGATGATCGTCTTATTTCTCCAAATACTTTTTCCAAAGCACTACTACACTTTTTGAATATTTCACTATGATTCTTTTCAATTTCTTCTTTATTAATAAAAGTTATTGATCCATCTTTATCTTTTTTAATAAAACAAAAGTAGTAATATAATGTGTCTGTAATTTCTATCCCTAGTATAAAATTAATTGCTTCAGCATCATGTGAATGATTTTCTTCTATCTTATAAATCTGTTTAGGAATTGAACTTCCCTTATAATAAGACTTTACTTCTTCTCTATCATATTTAATTAGATTAACTTCACTACTTATCAATAATTTATTTAATTCATCCATAAAATTCAAAAGAACTTCTGTCTTTACTTCATTTATGCTATTAGCTATAGTAATTGCTGCCATTAAATCATCGCCATTTTTAATAAGGTTCTTCATAGCTTCTGCCATTTTTTCTTCACCTACCAATTTTTGAATAAGATATAAATATTGTTTTATGAAATTGTAAGGAGCCATATTTTCATTAGTTGCAGCTAAACATGCCTTTAACCAATTTAATATATGAACCTTAAAAGTTATACATTTAAAATATCTCCTATCTATACCCTTTGCACTTTGATCTGACGGATCTTTTTCATTTAGAGTTAAATAATATATTAAATAATTAGAATTTATACCTTTTGAATACTCCTCATATCTAAAAAGCTGTTTATCTTGGTCTCTCGCATCAATTTTCATCTCAATTGCTATACACATTTTTTCACATTTAAGAAAAAAATCAATTCTTCCGTTTTCAAAAATCCATTCCCTTTCAACGGCCCAAGAATAAGTTAAAAAATTTTTAGATATCCCAATTTCTGCTAAGAATAGCTTAAGATATGTATCACCCATACCATGGATTCCTTTAGGATTTAATAAAGCATATATCATATTAGAATGGGTAAATACTTCATCTCTCTCAATATTTAATGTGGTAAAAATATTAAAGCCAATATCATTTTGTTTTTTGGCTAAGCTATTTGCTTTTATTATTTTATCTGCCTCTTTTATTAGGGTTGCTTCTCTAAGTAAGTTATTTTTATTCATGGCTTTTTAACTCCCTTTTATGAATTGAATTATTATAAAATATAACTTCAGCCTAATGAATCTTTATTTCCATTTAAAAATTCCTCCAAAGAAACAATGCATTCATCATATAAGCCATAGCCCATATATGATGCTTTTGCAATTTTAACACTTGCTATTTCACTTAACTCTTTATATTCATGTGATTGGATTATACTCTTTAGCTCACTTTCAAGGATACTTTTTGCCGGTTTGTGGTTTGCAAAGAAAAATATAAATTCTGGCTTAATTTCATTATTTATAGAAATATTCTTATCTATTCCTGAAATTAACCCTAATTCTACTTTTTGATTAAATATATCTTCTATTTCTTTATAGATTGTATCCATCTTTTGGGGTTCATTTACAAATCCATATATATCGTTAATATGTTTCTTAATACCCGAATCGCCTTTAACAGCAGCATCACCATATTTCATCTCAATAAATGCTAAACCTACGCTACTTTTCTTTCTAGCTTGAGATTTTGATAACCACTTAATTCCAACTATATCAAATCTACTTTTATTTTCAGAATCTGCATATTCAATATCGCAAATATAATAATCTGTATCGTTAGCAATTTTACTATAATTGTTTTCTCTAAGTATTAACTGCTGATATTCTCTTTCTAATTTTGGGTGCTTGCAAAACCATGTATCCATTTCATATTTAATAAATGGAATATTATCTATCCAGCCTTTATAATCATCATCCCTTAGATTTTTCAAAATATCTTTATATTTTGAAGAATCCTTTTTATTACAGTACTCTAAATTAAAATATACTTTATATTTACTTCTATCCTTAAAAATCTCGAACATATTTCCACCGCGATAATAAATATTTAACTTATTATCTCTTATTTCAAGACATAATGTGTCATCATCTTTAACAGCTTGTAAAAAGTCTTTTAGAATTCCTTCCTTTAAATCTTTTATGAAATCTGTATCTAATCCTCTCATACTTTTTTCCTCCAATTACAAAATATTACTCATAGTTATATTTTATCATAAAAAAGTAGAAGATTAATTCAATCTCCTATTTCTTATTTCATATATAATGAATTCTTCTGATTAACTAATACTCCATTTTCTTCAATTTCCTTTATTCCAATTTGACGGCTAAATGAATTTATTCTCTCTTTAAAGTAATTTCTAAGATTCTCATTCTCGCACCATATATAACATCCTTTAAGCCCTCTTGTCATAAGTATTCTATAAGTGTTTTTAATAAGCTGATCACTTATTTTAAGAGCTTTTTCCTTATCTTCTTTGTATAACTTTTTAACTCCATTTAAGCTCTTATCTGTTTTTGCTCTCTTAAAAAAGTCTGTTACAATCTTTCCATTTTCAAATCTTAAATCAGTTCCTATTATTACTCCAACATAATCAAATTCAAGACCTTGGCAGGTATGGATGCAGCCACATTCATTTACTGATTCTTTATCAATTGCCCAAGTTGAACTATTGCTTAAATTCCATTTCATTTTAAAATCATACTCTGGAAATTCTATATCATACTTACTATAATTTTCTTTCTTTTTAGTTGCCCACTCATAGCAATATCCTGCAGCTAATCTAGATTTATTATTTATTTGATTTTTTTCTTCTATGGCTTGTCTCATTTCACTTGGATTTTCAAATACTTTAAAATCAAAGTCAAATTCAAAGCCATCGAAATTACCAGTTTCTCTGATTTCTAACATATCATCAAGCCATGAAATATATCCATCAGACCCATTACACCTAAATTGAGATATAAGTTTTAATTTTCTAGCTTTAACATCTAAAACTTTTGCATGTTTTTCAATTTCTTCAATGCTGCCTATATCATCCATAGTAACCCTTTGATCATTATCAACAAAAAATATAGATACTTTAGCACTATTCATTATCTCTTTAATTTGATTTTCGCCCATATTTTTAAACATACCAGATTTAGCATTTAGCCTATGGGCTTCATCTACTACTAAAACATCAATTTCATTTTCTTCAGTTTCAGTATAAATTCCTGATCCATTAAATAAATTATTTATGTATTTTTGAGTATAATTACCTTTAAGCTTTTCACAATATACGTATCTTGGCGCAGCATTTTTAGTTACATACTGACAATTTAGATTCATGTTGCATATCTTAACTAAAAGATTAATTGCAAGAACAGATTTGCCTGTACCAGGCCCTCCCTCAACAATTATTGTCTTCTTAGTCCCATTTTTAATACAATCACGAACAGTTCTCATAATACTTTCAAACGCAACCTTTTGATCATCAATCATGATAAATTCTTCATTCCCATCAATCATAACCTTAAGTGCATCTTGAAGTGATTTTGAAGGTCTAATCTTGCCACCTTCAATATAATAAATACCCTTTCCTTGATCGGGCTTTTTCACATATTTACAGATAAATTCCCTAAGTTTTATAACATCACCCTTTGTATAAGCTGGCGCTTTATGTAACCAATTCTCATAAACCTGATTTTCAAGAGGATCATTTTCTTCTTTCTTTATATAATTATGTAAATAAGCACAAGGATGTAATTTTATATTGTTCTTTTCAACTGAATCATTATAATCTTCAATTAAGCTGGCATATGACCAAGCTTGGTAAGATGGATGTGATGTCCTTCTCTTACTTCTATTAATAACTGTTTTAACAATGGCATCTTCATCTGTTACTTCTTCTAATTCACTCCATTGCTTAAGTTCAACAATAATTACATTTTCTGTGTCTGTTTCATCAAGTCCAGTTAAAATAAAATCAACTCTCCTAGAAGTTGCAGGAATCCTATATTCAATTGCAACTCCACATTCATCTGGGATTTCATCAGTGCTAAGTGCCTTAAACATATAAAGCATAGAATTATCCCAAGCTCTGAATTCATTTTCTCTAGACTTTCCTATTTTATTCTTGTACTCTCTATCTATTAAAATACTAATTTCATCATTAGTAACATGTTTCATAAAATCTCTTTTGCTAGCCTCATATACAATCATTTTAAGTTCCCCTTTTTATAAATGTGAAATAATCTTGGTTGCAGAAAAGTTCTGCATTGTGGCATATCCACTCTTTTTATAGGTGATAAGATCCGTATTGCAGCATAGCTGCTCTTTTTAGAAGTGCATAGCTGCTTTTATAATTGTGTGTATTTCTTACTGTTACCTTTTGCTTTTTCAACAGGATATTTCTTTTCATTTTTATCCATTTTGCTATTTATAATATCTTCTAAATCAACACCTAAAGAATCAGCCATTTGTATACAATAAACCATAACATCTGCAAGTTCTTCTAATACATGTTCTTTATTATAATTTTTATCATCCCATAAAAATTCTTCTAAAAGCTCTCCTGCTTCAATTGAAATTGCTTTTGATAAATTAGCAGGTGTATGAAACTGGCTCCAATCTCTGTCATTTCTGAATTTTCTGATTCTATCTATTGTATCTTTCATGATTACCACTCTTTCTATGTTTTCCCAATATTTTATATTTATTATAACATATATAATAATTGATTTTACTACTTTTCTGTTCATAAAATTCACTTCCATGAAATTTAGTGGAAACACCGATTTGCTCTAATAATAGCAAGTTCAGTCAGTCTTCCTTCACAAAGATCCTGTGGGTGCTTCTAGATATGTCGTGTTTAAGTTGCTAAAAAATAACTCTAGGAATTTAATTTAAATCATTAATTTCTATTATAAAACTTCAATGCCCTCATCTTTCATAGGTTCAAGAATATCCTCATCAAGCATGCTTATGTATGTAACTGCTTTTAGTTTTTTCAATTTTTTATATCCTTCAATACTGTTAATCTCAAAATAATCATCTTCCCCATCCCAATCAGGACATATATAAAAATAGATTTCATTCCCTCCATCAAAACATATTTCTGTAACTTGATTCAAATCATTATCTTCAATTTTTAATATTTCGAAATATTCAGCAATTTCTTCAATCGGACTTTCATCTTCGTATATTTCAAATGTATCACAATATTTTTTCTTTAAAGTTTCTAGTTCATCACTAAATGATGTTTTTTTATCCAATAATGCATCTATAACTGCCAATTTAAAATTATAATCCTCAAATAATCCTGTTTTATCTTTATATTCATTTCTCATAATCCAGTCTCTCCTTTAAAATTACTATATAGTTTTTATTTTAATATACCACTGAACCTTTAGTTGGAATTTTCATATTTTTTTTATGTTCTTTAAAAATCTTAGAAACTGCAGTTACAGCAAAATAACCTACTTGATCATCTCCATTTGCCAGCTTGTTTTCATGCCATTCATATCTGCACTCTTTTATAATATTAACTTCTTTATTAGTAAAAACTTCCGATAAAATCTTATTTCTTTCTAGTGCTTCAATCGCTATTTCAATTAATCCATCATAGTCTAATAATTTAATAAGTTCATATTCTTTGTTTATATTTGCTCCAGAATACCCATAAGTAATTTTCTCTTTATCTATACTTACTAATTTATAATAAACTTCTATTCCTCTGCTCATAAATTCACTCCATTTTATTAAATTATTTTGGTAATGTTCGAACATAAATAATTTGTTGAAGCTCGAATTACAATAAATATGTTATAATCTCCAAACATCTATAAATTATTTAATTATCATTGTATTAATTTATTATATCATCCAGTTTATTACACCTCAAATAATTCTTTAATTTATTGCCTTAATACCTTAATTAAGTACTAAAAACACTAATACTATAAAATATTAGTGTTTTAATCTTAACTTGCTTTGTTATAAATTATATTTCTAGCAAGTTCAGTCATTCTTTCTTCACAAATACCCTTGGGAGTACTTTTGAAGTCCGAGGGCTGAGGTTGCTATTACCAACTCTAACGCAATTGTGATTATTAGGATTAGAAAAAGGCAGTAAACCTATTTTTTATAAATTTACTGCCTAAAATGAAATATTATAAAAACGATTATTATGTTCATAGTTAATTTTTTACTCTTATTTTAGCTACTTCTTCTACGCTTAATCCTGTTTTTAATGCTATTGTTTCATTATCTAAAATATCCATTAAATTTTTAGCAATTTCAATTTTGTCCTGTTTTCTAAGTTCTCTTTCTTGTTTTCTAGTTTCTTTCTCAACCTTTTCTTTCATTTCCTCTATCATAAAAGCATTATTAGCAACCATCTTTTCCACTCCTTCTTTATTAGTATCTAATATTTCAACTGCATTTTCTGCTATAGTTTCATCTACAGTATTTCTAATCCAATGTTTAAGTATCATTTTTTGCGTATCTGTCAATTTATTAAATTCAAGTGCTACAGCCTTTAATCTATCTAAAAATTCTAATGGCTCCACTTTCTGATCTAAAAGAAATATAGCTGATGTAATGTTATTATTTTTTATTAAGTCTTCTTTAGCATATTGATGATTTACATCAAAGAGTTCGTATTTGAAATTTACTATATTCTCTCCAAAAAGTTCGCTCTTATTTACTATATCTTTAAAATATCTTGGTGCATTCCATTCTCTAGTGGCATTATATAAAACAATTGGAATTACTGCAGGTACATTAAAACCCTTTTTGTTTTTCTTATCTTCCTTTTTTAAGTTTTTAATGTGTTCTCTAAGTATTTCATTTATGTAAAAAAATAATCTTAGTGGCATTCTATAATCCACACTTGATTGAAATTCTAATAGTGTATAAAAGATAACTTCTTTACCATCAATATTTGCTCTATATACAATGTCTGCTTCATTTTCTTCGTAATCTGATAATATGTATTCTTTATCAACTAGAACTAAGTTTTCTTCTTTTAAATCCTTAGCCCATGGTGCTTTAGCATTTCCTTAACTAAATCTAAAAACACTTCTTTATGTGAGTATAAATCCTTGTAAGACCTGTCATGTATATTATTTATGGCCCTTCTATGACCCATTCTATTTCCTCAATTATAGCATAAATTTAGTTTTGAATACTCAATTCTCTATACTATAATTATTTCCAATTTTATAAATAATATACGCACATTTGTTCGTCAACCTATGCTATATTTTTGCATGAAAAATAAGAGTCCGAAATGAACTCTTATTTAAATACAATCTTTATTAAACATAGTTTACGGTTTCTTAATTGGATACACACATTTTTATATTAAATATTTTCTGCATTACACCCCTAGGTTTTCTATTAAATTCTTCCCTAGAAAAATCATATGAACTCCCATTGTGCTCTACACTTATTTTGTCATCTTTTATACGAATCTTCATTCCTTCTATGGAAAAACCCTCAATGCTACTGTTCTTATTTATATTCCCATCAATTTCTGTCTCAGTAAAAGAGCTGATCCGCTTTAATTCTTGCCATAATCTATATTCTTCTTTCGATTTAATGCAAAGTTCAGTTACGACTCCAGCATTATTAAGTAAGAATTCTGTAGTATATATCACCTTTAGAACTTGATAGCCTTTTACTTCAATTTTTCTGTTTAACTGCTTCCATTCTTCTATTTTGAAAATATAGTAGTCTTCTTCAGAATCATTTGGGATTTCCTTAATCTTATTTCTTTTCACAACTTTTATATCAACTATCTTGCCATAATAGTTTATACCAGCATAACCAACAAATTGTTTCTTTGATTGTGCCAATGCTACAAATTTAATATTATGCTCTGCTAGATTTATATTGCTGCATTTAGTGTGATAAAACTTGCCTTTTAGATTTATTTCAAATTGCTCTTTATTTCTTAAAGCTCCAACAAGAACTGTTCTATCTTTAAAGTATTCATCTTTTATATAATTATCGCGTCCTAATGATTCTAATGATCTTTCAAAGGTTGAGTAAGATGATTCATTTATTAATTTATCTAAAAACTCTTCCATAAGTACTGTAGTTGATGGAAGAAAGGGAATCCCACCTATATTTACTTCTTCTATACTCTTGTAGAAGTCATGATTTTTGTATTCTTGCTCAGCTTTATATGGAAATAGTACAAAGGCTCCAAAAATACAGTTATCGTAGACTTGCGTTTTATTATTTTTATATACTATGGCATCCCTGTATCTGTGCATTGTATTTATATCCTCTTCCTTAGGTCCAATGCCACCATAATTTTTCTGATATTCCTTTGATGTCTCTATCTTATATTTTGCATCAAATACAAATTCGTATGCCTTATCACTACCTATTTTATTTATAGCTAATAAATTATCTGGCTTTTGTGTTATTGTTTTGCTTCCAACATTTCTAGAATCTGCTTTACTGGATTTAATGGAGTTATAGCAGACTTTGAAGGTTTCTTTTGTTTTTGTATTTTCATATACTAATGTTGAAGTTACACCTTTTTTTAGTGAAACAAATATTCCATCTCTATTAACTGTTATAAAGTCTGAACTTATTAGCTTATATCTCTTTCTAAGTAATGAATTTATTTTTATAAAGCACCAATACTCATATAGTAAACTAAGTTCTTTCATTGATAAGGAAAATATATTGCTATTAATGCTAAGTCCCTTTTGCAGCATTAAATAATATTTATAAATTTCTCTATATCCACTTGCCATATTAAAAACTAAGGATATGGATGTATTTCTATAGTCGCTCTCTACATCTTTTAGAAATGAAGTTTTTAGTTTAGTGTTTATTGCTTTTTTCATGGTGCTTAATTTATTTATAATATGATCATCTTTTTTCCAAGGTGTGGCACAATAAGTTCTTATGAAACTATCTATCTTTTCAATTATCTTTATTAAAATAAACTTTAGAAATCTATTTTCCTTTGTGTCTAATGTTACTTTTTTTGTTACTTGCAACGCCTCTGTTGGTAGGTATATGCCATCTACATTCTTTAATAAATGTGGTCTTTTCTCTAGCCATTTTATTGTATCCATGCTTGTATTTTTTAGGCTTTGATATTTACATACCCTACTATCCTTTATTAACTCATGATGAGGTTTTGATAATACTATAGTGATGGATTTCATTAAGTTTTCATAAACATAGTTTAGTATGCTGTAAAACTCAGTATAGCTATTTGATTTTTTATTATTTATTTCTGTGCTTAGATAAGTTCTACTTAAAAATCCATAAGCTAAATTATATATTTCCTCATTAACATCTTTTAATATAGCTTTATAATCTTCTTTATAATCAATTTTACTAGGCAATACTTCTATAATTATTTTCATATGAGTATTTCCATTGACCATTACATAAAGATCAGAATAACCTATATCTCCTCTGAAATTAATTATCCCACTTATGATATTTCCACCTCTACCTGTGGGTGTTACTTTATTTCTTATATTGGGATTTTCATGATAAAACTCTATGGTAGTTTTGTTTTTTCTTTCAATTACTAATTCATAATTAGTGTATTCCTTAAAGTAAAGACACTTATTAATATCTTCTACAAATTCTTTACCTTCTACCATAATAGTAAGTGATTTTGACTCACCACATCCAATAGTTTCTTTGTTTCCCTTAATAGAAAAATAAACTTCTTCTGTCTCAATAAATAATAGCTCAGAATCATTGCCAGAAGGTTGTGAATCCATCTCTTAAGAACCTCCTGATCATATACATAATTTTTTGACTACTTAATTTATATTTACTCGTTTCAGATTCTTTTTCCATAGCTCTAATTTGCTCATCTTCAATATATCCATCATTTTTGTATTTGGTGTTATTTAAAACATTAAATAATTCTACTAATATATCTAGGACTTCCCCACCACTACCACTTATTTTAGGGAGTATCTTTTGAACAATAGAATAATCCATGGCTTGATCAAATGAGAATAACTGATTCTTTACAGCATAGATAACATAAAATACTATTTCATCACGTACTCTATAGGCAAAATGTTGTTGGTACTTTTCAAGTATCTTGTTTATTAGAATTAATTTATCTATAACCTTTGTTGCTATTTCTTTTTCATCTTTGCATTCAGATATTTTTAGGTATTGCGATTTTAAAAAGTCATTATGATATTTTTTCGGTGAAAGCTCATCAAGATATACTTGTTCAAAATTGTATTTTAAATCTACCGTATTGAATTCTATAGTATTAGCTCTATCTAATACTTTTTTACTAAAAGGAAAGGTGGTCTCGTCCATATTTACAGTACCGATTATATATAGATTCTGTGGAATATAAACATCACCATATTTATCATAGGCTCTTTCATCTTTTCCAAATTGAGCTCTGCTTAACAATTTTTGAGTAATAATTTCATCATCATTTATTTTTCTTGTTTCCATAGATGAAAGAATATCACTGAAATAATATTCAACTCTTGCTAAATTCATTTCATCAAGACATAAAAAATAAGGTTTGTCCAAATGCTGCATGGCTTCATAGGCAGCATCAATAATAATACCTGGAACAAATTTATTTTCAATATTTCTGTAACCTAATAAATCTGTTGCATCTGACCAATCTGGTCTAACAGGTATTAATTTAAATCTTTCATTATTTGTATTAGCACCAACTGCTTCAGCAAATAACTCTACTATTTTACTCTTTCCAGTACCTGAAATACCTGAGAGAATAACAAAAGGTTTGGTTATTAAACTAAGATAAAAATTGGCGATTAAGTCTTTTTCATAATAAAAACCTTTGCTTGTTATGTAGTCATAAATATATGTAACTTCTGCATTAATATTATTTATTGTTGCAAATTCATTATCTAAATCATCTTCTAAAATTACTTCATCCTCTAATTCCTCATCTTCTAGTTTACTCTTTGATTTAGGAATTAATTCAAGTATAAAAGTATCTATTTTATCACCTTTATAGAAATCTATATATTCCTGATATTCTGCTGGAATTGTTGAAGGTTTCTTATCATTTTCTTTTTCATATTGAACAATATAGTCATAACTTACTTCTAGTTTTTCCTTTAAAAGTTCTAGCAAAGCTTTATTACTATATCTAAGCTGCATTGTAATTCCAGCTTTCACTTCAGACTTACGCAATGAAACCAATGCTGGAAACTCCTTTTGATTTATAAATAGCTTTACATTTATACTTTTTACTAAAGCTAGCTTATCTGATATGTTACTTTGAAAAACTTTATGATATCTCGCTGGTATTGTCGTTCCATATTTAAAAGTGCTTTTATCTACCGTTTTTCTGCCTAAAAAATTCTCATTTGAGCCATTTATATCAATCCATGAATCTTGTTTATTTTTCTCCATTTATTACACCTACTTTGATTTATCATATGGTAATTATATCACTATTATCTAAACATATGGCAAATACTCCACAAATAAACCAACCTTCTCTCTTAAGCCTTTCCTTTAACTTTACCTCATCTTGTTCTTTTAATAGAAATTCATATAAGTTCTCATCAAATTCTATATCTGTCCACAATCCATCATCATCACATAACATGCAAGATAATTCATAATAACTATTAACATATAAATAATAGTTACAATATAATTCATTCATGATAATATCTTTTACAATCGAAGGATTATTTTTGCAAATTTTATAGATAGCATTAAGTACCATATAACTTTCACTTAAATCTAAATCCATATCTTCTTTTATTTTAACTATCAGCAAATTATAATCTTCATCCTTGTATTTTTCTATAGAATAATCATTATTTATACTAAATTCCATATACGAATCTTTATAATCACTAGCTAATTTGTAGCAGAATATTTCATCAAATGAAGTTGATAATAAATACCTTCTTTTAGCCATCAAATTATTAAATGCCGCTTCCTCATTTTCTCCACAAGAAATACCTATAACCTGTAAATTTTCTATATCCGGTACATCTGATTCTGTATTGGGTTGATATGTGTAGCCTTCATCTGTTAGGAATATGTAATTGTTCATAGTCTACCTCCTCATGATAATTGATCGGATCTTATCACAAAGAAGTAGATCTTTCAACTTTATGGTTTTAACTTATTTAAATAAATTAACAATTCCTTCGCCAAATTCTTGTTCTCCATATTGGTATTTCAGAAATTCAAAGAATTTTAGAAAATTATTTCCTGTTCTAGTTTTTTATTCAGTTTAAGCATCATAGATAGAACATCACTATATTCCTTATACTCATCATTTTCTAATAATCTATTAATTTCGATTATATCATTAGTTGTAAGAGGTTTAGCATAATCAATATTTTGAAGCAAAGTTTCGCTATCCATATTTAATGCTTTAAATTGTATTTTAGTTTTGTTTATTAAATGAACTAGAATTTTAAAACCACCTGCATCAATATCTCCAAAGTGATAGTAATTTATATTAGGATTTTGTTCATATATTTTAGAAAGAAACTTTTGACGAACTTTATTATGATAACCACCTAAATAAATAACACCACATTCTTCATTATAATTATTAAAGGAAGTCAAGTTTTCAATTGTTACCAATTTATCACTGCAAACCTTAATTTCATTTATATTTTCTATGTCCTTTGAGCTTATAGCTATTCCCCCTATAAAATCATTAGCACTTATGTTACTATTTTTCAGTTTTAAATCTATGTTACCTTTAAAATAAACATAAGTGTAATTATCTATAATATTATAAGTTGGAATTTCGTCTTCTGAAAAATCTTTAATTATTTTAATTACGCGACTTTCAATATGAGCATATTTTTTTGAATCTCCATATACTTTAATAGAAAAATTTCTTTTAAATATTTCATTTTCTTCTCTTAAAACATTATCTATACCTTTTAAAATATCATTACATTGCTCTATATTTTCAATATCCAAATACTTTTTTATTGATAAGTTTTTTTCTATTTTTTCTTCGGCAAACAGAGTAAATCTACCAAGTAAATCGTCTCTTTCACTATATTGTTTAAGTAGTGTAATTAAATCTTTTTCCTTATGCTTTTTCTCTTTTCTTTTTAAATATTTATATATGCCTTCTACACTGCTTTCAAGTAGTTGGACTTTATCTATAATGTGGCTATTATAGCCTTCTGTCCTATGAATTTTTATAAAGTTTTCTTTTTCTAATTGCTCGCATGCAATATCGATTTCTTCTTTGTATTTATAATTGTATTCATCAAAATATTCTTTAAGATTTTTATTATTAAATTTAAAATAAATTTTATTATCTCTTGTAATTTCACCTTTATAAATTTTACTACTTTCATATGAATCTATTAATTTATCTAATAATAATTGTTTATAATTTTTCATCTATAATATCCTCATTATTATTTATCAGATTTTCAACATAGCTGAATTTATCATCTTTCATAGCTATAATTACAGTGTTTACATAAGGCGTTATGACCTCAATCTTTTGTGGTGGTGCACCTATTATAAGTTGTAAATTCTTTAACTCTTTATAAAATTCCATCATAGCCATAATTCTTTGTTCATCCATTTTATCAAAAGCTTCATCAAATAATATTAAACCTATAGATTCAGATGATAATAATGCCCCTTTATAAAGTTGCAAAAATGAAGCTGCCATTGCAACATAAAACGGTGTCTGTGTTTCTCCTCCACTTTTTTCTCTACAAACTTTAGAAAATAGTGCTGTGCTTTCATCATTATATTTAATCTCAATGTCATAACTCATATAATTTCTATAATCAGTAAGCTTCATGAGTTCACTTTCAGTATTTTCATCATTCAATGTCAACTTTTCAAACAATTCATTTAATAATTCTTTATGTTTATTTTCATATGAAGTTGAAAATAAAGTAAACCCTTCACCTATATTTTCATTGTCCATTATCATATCATAATATTCTTTATTTTCTTTACTTTTACCTACTTTAAACTCATAATGCTCATTTCCAAAAGCAACATTTTTGAGTCCACTATTTAATGATTTAATTTCTCTTCTTGCAACACTAATATTTTCCTGTATCTTAGATAAGAAATGTTCTTTAAATTCCTCTTCTGCATTTCTTTTTGCATTTTTAACATTTTCCTCATATTCTACAATTTTACTTTTCTCAAGAAGAGCCAATTCTTCAAAAAATCTATCTATCTTATTAACTCCAATTTCTGCTCCAAAATCATACGAATTATTATAAAACACCTGCAACTCTTTTAGTCTCTCTCCGCATTTATCACACATAGTTTTAGTTCTCATTTTACTTAAATTAAAGTTGTTTTTTATAATATCAGATGATTTATTTTCTCTTTCTTTATTAAATCTTTCAATTCCCTCTTGTTCTAATGAACCTATTTCCTTCCTATGTTCTTCCTTATCTAATATCTTAATTTCTAAATATGATTTTTTTTGAGAGAGAATATCTTCATCTTTATTTAATAGACTTTTATTTCCTATAATCTCATCTTCTAAAGTTTTTTTATTGTCTTTAAGATTTTTTATTTCTTTTTGAACTTCTTCTAGCTTCATTTGTATGTCCATATAAGTATTATTTTTTTGTAGTTCTTTTATTTCTTCTTGTAATTTTTTAATACTTATTTCTAGATTGGCTACAATTTTTATAACATCACATTTTTCAATTAAACTATCAAATTTAAGTTTATCTATTAATCCAATTGCCTTACTTGCATTATTAACATCTTCTTTTAAAATGTTTATTTCTTCTAAAACTAATTTCAAAGTTTCTTTTGCCTGTTCTAATTGATATTTATAAGCATCTGCTCCTATGTATGGAGTTTTATAAATCTTAGGATTTATAGCCCTTGCAACATTATTTTTATA
Organism: Clostridium gelidum; assembly: GCF_019977655.1. NCBI lineage: Bacteria > Bacillati > Bacillota > Clostridia > Eubacteriales > Clostridiaceae > Clostridium > Clostridium gelidum. The sequence goes on along the minus strand of NZ_AP024849.1, from coordinate 2,175,459 downwards.
GATCATACAAGTGCTGGTTATAGATGTTCTATATTTCTTTAATTCTGAAACATCCGTGCATCTTATAACTTTACCTAAAATCATATTAATATATCTCTTAGCATCAGTGCTTTTTGATGTAACAACTTCTGCTAAAGAATTTTCTAGGGTTTCATCATATATTTCAAGTCCTTTTGCATTAATTATACCAACTGAATGTAACCCCTTAGATTTACTTAATCTTTCATAAATCTTTAATACTGTATCAAAATCCTCTTCATCAACTAAAAAGTAAAACCTTTGAGAATTTAAATATCCCTCAACTGCATTTTTCCAAATTGGATCTGTAATTTCTAATAATTCACATAATATTTTAGGCACTACTTCCTTACCTAGTTTCTTAGTTTCATTTATAATACTTTCTTTAAGCACAACTACATCTCTGTCATATTGAAGATTTCTCTTTTCAAGTTCAGAAATCTTATTTTCTAAATCTTTTCTAGAATTTTCTTTTTGTTTTAAATCTAAATCCTTTTCTGCCCTAATCTGTACTTTACTTTCTTTGACCCTACTTACGATTTTCTCAATATCCATGGAAGAAATTTTATACTCTTCTAAGTCATCTTCACATAAATCATTCATTTTCTTATAATAATCCAATATAATATCTTTTTCTTCTATTATATTGCTCAAATCTTTAATATAACTTTTTTGTTGATTAAACTGTTTTAGGAAATCTTCTTTCTTAATTTTTTCGTCTCTAAGCTTATTATTCTCTGAATCTAGATTACTTTTAAGACCTTCTAGCGCCTTGTATTCTGAATTTGAATATAAATCAACTTGAAATTTGTTTCCTATATCATTTTTCCTGCTTATTTCATCATCAATATTATTTTTATCATTATTTAAAGATTTAATTTTAACTTCTAATGTATTTATAGATTTAATTTTTTCTTCTATTTCTTCCTTTAAGCTTTCCTCTTCTGCTAATAAAACAATGTACTCATGGAGTTTTATTGTTTTAGAATGATTTTCATAAGTTTCAAATTCGCTTTGTATTTCTTTTAATTTTGTTATTTTAACTTTTACTTCATTTAACACTTCTTCAAACTCTTTAAAAGTCCTAATATTTTCACGTAATTCTTCTATATTTATTTGTTTTTCTTCTAATATATATGTATATACAAAATCTTTAACATTAGAAATAGGTTTAAAAGCTAAAGACTTTGGAAGCAACTCAAAAAATCTTTCATTTAACTTTCCAAGTCTATTAGCAAAATCTTTTCTCGCATCTTTTGCTATATAAGTACTTTGAAGTTTTAAATCTTTACCATATATTTTGAAATTTGAAATATCAACGGGTTCATCATCAATAATAAAGTTTATATCTGCTATTCTTTTTTTTTCGGCTCTATACCATAATATTTTTTTAGATGTTTCTGAAGCTGAATCTATTACAGCACCAATCACCAAATAATTATTTTTACTTTCCTCATAAAATTCTAAAGCAACATGTGCAGTTACATTCCCAACTCTTTCATATTCATTATTTTCTTTACCAGTCTTAAATCTTACATATCCCTCTAATTCTCTTTTAGACGATTCATTTGCAGCTTTATTAAAATTAGTTGTAGAACATGTTAATATAAATTGTATGGCATCTAAAATAGTTGACTTTCCAGCACCATTTTCGCCAGATATAAGAGTTGAATTCTTAAGAGGTATTGTTTCATTTTCAAAAGCATGCCAATTTACAAGCTTAATCGCCGTTAATTTCTTCATCTTCAATAACTCCTTTCCTCTTATATGTATCTAATTTTTCATAAATAGAATTTATATTTTCTCCTCTAACAATCATTTGAATAGTTGGATAAACTATAATTCTTGAATCACTTAATGTCATATCTTTATCTAAAGTTTCTATGATATTAAATCTTTTTAATGTTCTTAAAGCTTGTCTAAGCAGAGTTTTATCCATAGCTTTATCCTTGAAACCAAGAGCTATAAATCTATTTTGAAGTTCATCAATTTCTATTGTAATAAATTGAGATAATGAAAGTTCTTGCATCTTTTCTACATATAAAATTCTAAGAATTAATAAAGTTATACTTTCAATAAGCTTTAATTGAACTCTGTTAATCCCAAATTTATTTATAAGCTGAACAGCTTTTATTGATTTATTAATTTCAAGCTCATATCCTAATGGCTCAAAATATTCATTTATTGCATCCCCATATCTTTCAATAAAGTAATAATCTTTCTTGGTATCTTCCTTTTGCTTACAAAGCAAACAGATGCTAAGTAATTTATTACAAACCCTTTTAAATTCTCCCTTTTCATTAATAGATAATGTATCGTATATCAAAAGTTACTTCCTCCAAATTTCAAAATTCTTAAATGAAAATCCATTTTTAATTACAATTGTCTTCCCACGCTTTATGAAATATTTTGATAAAATATTATTTCCATATATCCTTATATAAATTACCTTTATAAAATCATCTATTGTATCGATTTCTATTTCACTTGCATTCATATTTTGTCTGTCACCTAAAAAATCATTTACTATTTCATTTATATTCTTTTGAGAATATTTACTTTTTTGTTTTTCCTTAAATTCTTCAAGTCTTCGCTTTCTGTCTTCCTCTGAAATTGCTTGTTTTTTCATTTTACTTGGTATAAATGATTTCTTTCCTTCATTTGCAATATACAAAGATGCTTCATCAATATATCCATAAGAATACAGTGTAAATATATCTGTAATTTCTTCTAAATAATCACTAGATAAATTTAATTCTAACTCTCTATATTCTTTACTTACATACTCTAATATTCCTTTCAAAAGACCAGTACTATCTTTAGAATTATTAAGTAAAAACTTTGCCCTCGTAACTGCTGCTCTAATATATTTAGAGTTTTTTGAATCTATATCATGCATAATATCATCTAAATTATCAAATGCATCTACTATATTGTGAATTATATCTTTAACCTTCTCTATTCCCTCTTCTAAAGATTCAAGGTCTTCATCTTCCCTAAAAAATTCACCAGCTACATTTAAAAATTCTATACTATTTAAATTTCCATTAAGTTTTTCAATTATTTTAGGTCTATACTTTGAAATATTTTCTGATGTTTTTAATCTATGATATGATTTATCAATTACTTCACTTGTATAGTTACCAAAGAATTCTTCCATAATTTCTTCCGGTGTCTTCTGCTTTGTTAATCTATCCATATATACTTTTATGCTAGAATTTAATTTCTTCAAGCCGCTTATAATTCCTTTAGTATTTTCAAATACATGTTTTATTACAACACCTGGTTTTGCTTCAGAATGAAGCATACTATAAATGCTAATAATATTCCCTTGATATTCTAAAGTTTCCTTATTAACTATTTTTATAAAAGATTCCAATATTGTAATTGCATAATCATTAAAATTAATAATCTGCTTATAATCATTAGTTGTTTCAGAATAAATCCAACCGCACTCAATTAGCCTTCTTATTAAAGAATTCGATTTATCTCTATTATTTGCTATTTGCTCATCTTCATCATTTATAATTTCATAGTTAGAATAATTTAAATAATCTTCAATTTCATCTACTAATATTTCTTTGTCAATTCCATAAGACAACCCATTTTGCACACTTGAATATATTATTGAAATTATTCTCATGTATAACATTTTATTTGGACTTGCAAGTAATGAAAAAAAGTTTTCTGGAACTATTTTGAAAATGTCAATTTCTTTCATATATTCTCCTTAGATTAATTTTTTCCTTATTATACACTAATTTTATATTTAGCTATTTTATACTTTTATTTATAATTATAACATTTATTTTTAGTTCTTTGCTATTTGAATTTAGGCACATGAAAATTAAAAACTACACCCTTTTAAGATGTAGTTTAATAACTTAATTGAATTATTTGTTTTTTTCTACTTGTCCACAATTATGTTTACCTATTTAATTTCTTTTTCTCTCAATTTACATTAAACTAAATGTATTCTTTAAATTTTACTTAACAAAAAAGCACTGTACTTAATATATGAATTTAGTACAATGCTTGTATACGGAAAATCTTGTTTCCCCCAGGGGCAATATCATCAACTTAGCATTTTTTCTATAGCCCGAATGAGAATTATTCAGGCTATAGTTTTTCATATATATCCATATATGGATTATCAAAATGCGATTTCAAGTAAAAAAATGTATAAGCACCCCTCCCAATCAAATGGTGATTTTTATTTGGAAATAGTTATTTTATTAGCTATTTCTCTTAGCATTCAATTTATGTTTATTTATTCCAGCATAAGGCTTTCTAGGATTGCTTCGTCCTGGTCTAATAGGAACTAAATTTGAAACAATCTCATCTAACATATAGGTATACATTTTTCTTCTCTTATCATCATCATCTTCTACTGCGATTTTTATCATATATTCTCTAAAAGTTCCTACCAATATATTCATATTAACCTTATACTCATACTTTAGGTTTTCTTTTTTATTCTCTTTAACTACTTTATTTGAATCATTTCGCAAATCTTCAACCATATTGAAGAGTAACATTTGTGCATAGAAATCTTGTTCTATAATCAAACGGCTTTTTCCTGATATATTTTCAATATTAAGCTTATTTTTCATGACGTCATAAGCTAATTCACTTCCCCAGCGTTTATAATATAACTCTCCAATTTCTTTAGTGGACATAGTAGAGTTCTCTATATTAGTTACTAAATATTCAACCTCACCAGTAGATAATGTAATTCTCACCATACGAACGCGAAGCTTTTGTAACGTCTTTGCCATTTCTCTTTTTATAGGATCATTTAGACCATATATCCTACTCGGAGTTAGACTTATGTCTATTATTTCGTCATCTGTTTTAAGTTAACGTTGTTCCTTACCAAATGTAGTTGATGGTAATCTAAATAGATATTTAATTTTTGTTCCCATTAAAGTTAATAACAAATCGATTGATATATAGCCTCTATCAAATATTGTTATAACATTAGTTTTATCGCCTAAAATATCAAGCATAGAATTTAAGTTATTTTTTGCAAGTGCTCTCTCTCCATCAGTTCTTTTGCTAAGAACTGCATTAATCATAATATTATTCTCAACATCATAAATCCCAGATGCTATCGCTCTCGCTATAGTTCGATGAATAGATTGACCTGTAGATTTGCAATCATATTCTTCTTGAAGTTCCTTAGTATTAGGTATTTCAATAGAACTGCCATCTATTGCTGTTACTAAATATCCTTTATATTTTTTTATTTCGGCCTGTTCATAAATATGTCTAACATAGTCCTTATTTAATTCAACAAAAACCTCAGGATTTAAGTTACGACGTTGCTTTGACAAAGCTTGCTTACTAACTGTATTTTCACGTTTCTCTATTTCTTTGAAATAATTATTTAACTCCATTGTTGTTGTTTTGCCTTTCTTTGCTAGAATAAATCTAGTTAAATCTTCAAATGGCATCTTTCTATTTCTTGTAAATGACATTTCATTTAATTTTCCAATAATCTTTATTCTAGGCGTTTTAATATTTTCAAATGTTTCTAATATTCTATCATAAGATATCATTAATAATACTCTTTTATCATTAGTTTTATAATTATAATAATACAGATTTTCACTGAATATTAAAGTGCAATATGGAGTTAAGTAATTATTTATGTTTTCTTAAGTTTATGACATTGCCGCTGGGGGTACTTCTGAAGTCCGAAGGGATGAGGTTTCTCAAATTTTATATAAAAATCAAATATATTCTGTAACAAAAACTCCACTAGATATACATTTAGTGGAGGCTTGTACTTAGAAATTTTTGTTCTCCCTGCGGGTACTTTTGAAACACTAAGAGTTAAAGTTGCTAACCATGTACACTATCCTTTATAGACAGCTTTAAGATTGTCGGCATACTGAATAAATTTATTCTCTTATTAACGAATATTAAAAAAATAATCTATATACCGTAATATAATTACGCTATTCAATTATTTTATTAAATAAGTGAATAAATGGGCTCTTGTAATAGTAGTTATTATTCGATTCTATTACTTTCCATAGCTTTAAGTTCATAAAACTAACTATTTTCACACTAGAACTACTTACATTTTTTTCTCCTATCACTAATAGTTCTAGGAAACTTTTATGATCCCATTTATTTTCTGATAATCCATCTAACGATAATATGTGCCATTTGGAATTCAATATATAATTATCAAACAAATATTCGCAACGATCTATGTTTGAGCACTTAGGTTTGTTAGATTTTATAGTTTCATTGATGTTTTTAATATATTCCTCAAAGTTTATCTTTCTATTAATTAAAAGAACAAACATAGTGTCCTTTGGTTCATTTTTATTTGAAGGTAAATAAAAAATGTTAAAATTTGAAATGATTTTTTCTATAAATAAATTCCAAACATAATCAGAAATTAATTTTGAAGGATATCCAGTTTCTTTTTCTAAATACTCAGCAAGAAAATCTCTTTCTAAATTCAACATAAATGTGGAACTATCACTGGTTATATTTTTTCTTATAATTGAAGATATTAATATATCCTTTTGACAAATATCATTTATAATTTCTGAAAACTCACTTTTTTTAGGTTTACGATATACATTTTCCCATCCAATATTTCTCCTATCGTGACTATCATAAGTCAGCATTTCACCCTTAGAATAACCATATTCAAAAATCTGCTTAATTTGTTTTTCAGTTAAATACCTCGAATCATTTAACGCTAATCTTCTAATATCATCTAAAGATAAAAATGGTGAACAATATGGCTTACTTCCTTTTTTTCTATTGTTATGTATTGTATCTAATTTCTTTTTAAGCCATTTTAGATGTTTATCTATTTCTCTTTCACTTAAATATGTCAATATTTTACTATCATTAACGATATGCTGTTCAAGTTGAATTATTGGTATAGGAGAACTATATGCTGATCGGATACAAGGTGGTGGATTAATTTTCATTCCATTTCTTTTTATTTCTACACTTACACCTTTAGAATCCATACTACATAAATAATTCTTTTGACAGCAATCATTCCTAGATGTCGACTCATTAAGACTTATAAAATCACATTTTTTTTGTTGAGTGCAAGCTACTGCTGTTGACCAACGTGTAATAGCATCCCTAACTTTCATCCTTGGTAATCCATATTGCCCGTTAGCACTAAAAATAGTTAATTTAGGTCTTATAGATTGAATAACCTCATCATATTTTATTTCTTTTTCAATATACATATAGCTGCCATGGTGGGCTGCCTTATAAATATCCGATACTAAATCATTTGGTCTCTTAGCCATTAAATACAACCAATTTTGAATGTCGCCTGGGAAAAGAATTGATACCCACCTAGATCCAATCCATGCTTCTACTTTTAGAACTATACTAGTGTCGTTTAAAAGCGGATTTCCAAAAAATTCCGGTTCAATTTTAAATTTTTTTGACCATCCGTCAATAATTTCAGTACTTTCTGGATCCTCCTTTTCAATATTTACTGAAAGTTCGTCATTCTCCTTGGATAAATTTCTTTTTATTAAGTAATGATTTGTTCTATCATATAATCCTCTCAAAGATATATTAATATTATCTTCATCATTGTATTCTTCTGAATTCTCTATTAACCAATTTAAAGGAGTTGGATAATTTTCTATTAAAAAACGTTTATCTTTATTTGACAGTAATTCTTCATATATTTTATATGCAGGAGATAAAACTCTAATCCTCAAACCCTGAACAGGAGAATAAATAAAATCTTCTACTGGAGAAAATAGAATTGTTCCTTTACTTTTTAATTCAGCTTCTAAATCTTCAGCACGTTGTATTGATTCTTGTATTCTTTTGCCAAACAGCCATGTATTTTTTTTAAATGCTGGAGTATACGGAGACCAATACTCCTTTATTTTAATTTTATTATCTAAATTTATAAATCCCCCAATATGGTCTAAATCAAAATGTGACGTTATTGCTAAATCTATTTCATAAATCTTTTTATCCAACAAATACTTTTCTATCTGCTTTTTCTCTTTGCCTGCATCTATAACGCATATCCAGCTTTTTTTCTCAGTTCCAGTATTCCACTTAATAATACTGCAATCTCCATGTCCGACATTTAAAAACTCAATGTTTAATTTTGAATTCTGCATAGTATCCATGCTTTTTTATCTCACTTTCACATTTTCTTTTGAAATAGAATAATTTCATCATTATTAATTATTTTATTAACTTTCTATATATGTTACTATCTGATTTCCCTCAATTTCCTTCACTCCAATTTGACGACAAAAAGTAAGTTCAGTCATTTTTCCTTCACAAATACCCCTGGAGTGTTTCTGAGACACTGAGTTTCAAAGTTGCTATTATAGAATTCATTAATTATATCTATTGCTAATTCTTTCATAAGTTTCATCTCTCTTCTATAATATATAAAGTTTTAATTATTAGCTAAATAGAAATATATATGTTTCTAATATGCATAATTTATTTATTGACTATTTTTTTCTATTAGCAAAATATTCAATTGTATCAAGAAAATCTAAAATGCTTTTGAATGCATTATGAGTTTCTTTTTCAACATAAATGGATAATGGTATTTTACTAGCATATAAATATCCATACAAATTATGTCCTCTTATATTTTTCTTTAGCCAATCAATATTTTCTAGTGGTTTTTGAATGATGGTATCATATTGTGTTTCAAAATTAGAAATTAAATTAGGATATTTAGCGTTTTTATCATTAAAATATTCGATATGATTTTGTTTATATTTAATTAAAGCTTGTTTTAAAGATTGCTCCATTCTTACTCGTGTAACAAAAGCCCTCTCGCTAATCAATAAGTCTAAATCAATAAAGTATCCTTCCATTGAACTGTATTCTGTAACATAAATATTTTTCTTTACAATATCTAAATAAGTGGTTTCTATATTTTCTCTCATCTGGTTTATTATCTTTTCTTTGACTTTATCTCTATCCATTGTATCTGCATCTCTAATAATAGCAAAATCAGATTTCATAGTTGTTTTGTTTAAAAACCTAAGCGTTGCGTAGGTTTCTATGTTCTGACATGATTTTGTATCTATAATGAGAATTTTATTAAAATCTACATTGTAATATTTATTTATTATTTCTTTTAATGCTGCTAAATCGTCCTTTCCTTCCAAGAAGAGAATAAAATCTGTATGTAATATATCTTGACTTGCATAACCTAACTCGTTTAGTATAACTTTCAACTCAGCTTTTTCTATAATAGTTTCGTACTTATCCAAATCTATTTTTACACTTCTCACTTCATCTGTACTAAACTCTTTTAGCATTACAGGAGAATGTGTTGTAAAAATCACTTGGTTAGATTCAGAAATTCTCCATAAAGTATTTGCCATTGATTTTTGTAATTCAGGATGTAAATACAATTCAGGTTCTTCAATTATGAACATGCAATATTTACCCATCATCTTTTGATAAGATTGAAGTAGAGACAAAATATAAATACTTCTTATTCCAGCGCCAACATTTGCTAAATCGATTTCTGTTTCTAGCATAGGATCAAATATTTTCGTTGCTAGAGTAAATGATTTTTCAATGCTACTTGTAGCTTGAATAGATATTTTGTAATCAGAACGATAGTTTTTTTGAAAATTTTCTGTAATGCTTTTTGTAACTTGCTCCGAATGTTGGTCTGTTTTATAATTAACTAATTTTTCAAGTTCACTAATACTTAACTCTTCAATTTTTTTGCTATAAATATTTTGCATACATTTTATTTTACAATCTCTTGAAAAACAATTCTTACATGTTAATTCATTTCCATTATGTATTTTATTTATCATTATATTGTTAAATATATTAGCAGTAAGAGTTTTGCTTTTTCCAGTTGCTTCTTCCGAAAAGTTTCTATCGTCATCAATAAATGCTACATTAGGTAGAATTGGTATTATATCTTTAGTTTCCTTGCCATTAATATAGTAATTCACTTTGCAATCATATTTACTGGATTTTAGGCAAATAGTAATTTCATTCTTGATAATGAAGTATTTTTCTTTTAAAGTTTTCATCCATATTTTTTGAAACTCTTCATTATTGGTAGGATCTTCTTCTAATTTTGTGACAGCAACTTCTTCTCTTGCTATTTTATAATCGCCAAATGCTTTTTCTGCCCAAATAGTATCATTCTTTACTTTATTATATTCAGCTGCTGAGGATGGTACTTTAAGAAAACCTACTTTGCTATCATAAAACATAGTTTTTAAATAGTCATCAGATAAACTAAAAGAGATTTCAATTTCTAGACTTGCTGAACCTTTATAAAAATCATTTTCAGCTAAAGCTAAATCTCCATAAAAAGCTCTAATCGCATTTATTATTGCACTCTTGCCTGCATTGTTTTTTCCAATTAAAATCAATGCATTTTTTATATCTTCTATAGTTTGTTTTTTAATCGATCTAAAGTTCTCAATATGAATTTTGGATATTCTCATTCAACATCCCCCTATTAATTTAACTTTTAATGAATCTCATCTTCCAATTTTATACATTATAAATATATTCAAAACACACTATCATTCATAGATAGTCTATCCTCATCATACCACAATTTTACATATTATTCTTTATTTTTCCTAATTATCTCCTATTATTTTCTTAGAACTATAAATGAGTATTTTTGCATCCATTAATTAACAACACGGTAAATTTAGTACTTATGATGTCTTTAAAATTTAGAGTTCACTTAGTATAGACAATGCCTAAACCATTGATTTTACTTGTAATATAAATAAATGTTAGTAAATTTGCTCATTTATAGCTTAGAATTACCACTTAATTTAACTGTTATCAATCCAATTATTTTAAAAAGTACCCAACTACACCCTTATCAAGACCTAATTTAAAAATTTAATTTGTTCGAAATTTTCTCTTACTTTTGTTTCGTCTAAATTTAATATCACGGCTGTTGAGGTATCATTTAAAATATAACCATTAAAATATTTTGATAATAATTCCTGTTATTCCATTAAATCTCAAAATTCAAAATTTTCAAGTTCATATGATAATGAATTTAATTCATCCTGCAAATCAAAATCCATGCTCCAACTCCACACAGATAATAATTGAAAAGAATCTAATTTTACACCCGCACGATTTATTCTTTCAAAAACAATAGCGACATGTTCTTTGTCATCAGTTTCCATTAATTCATATGGTACCTACAAAGAAGAATCATCCTACAACATTTATTGCAGATGGACCTAATCAAGTTTGGACCTGGGATATTACATATTTAAACACTTTTACTAGCGGTATCTATTATAAACTGTACATGATTATTGATATTTATAGTAGAAAATTTGTAGGATTTGAAATTTGGCCAGAAGAAAGCGGTGAATTAGCTGGTGATCTCATTGAAAGAGCAATAGTAATTGAAAAAAATTAGAGATAAACCGCTAGTACTCCATTCTGATAACGGAGCTCCTATGAAGTCTTATACATTAAAAGCGAAATTAGAGGTTCTGGGAGTATTATCATCATACTCTAGACCTAGAGTAAGCAATGACAACCCATTTTCAGAAGCTCAATTTAGAACTTTGAAATACAGATCTAATTATCCACAGGATGGCTTTAAAACAATAGATGAGGCAAGAGAATGGGTATCAAAATTTGTGGATTGGTTTAATAATAAGCATTATAACAGTGGATTAAATTTCTTAACACCAAACAGCAGACATAATGGCGAAGACAATACAATAATGGCGCATAGAACTAAAGTCTATGAGTCGGCTATACAACTACATCCTCAAAGATTTAACAAAGGAATTAGAAATTGGAAGTTACCGGGACGATAAAAAAACACATAGTTAAACTAATTCGCATTTTTTTATAGAAAGTACGCTAATAGCGAGATGCTTGTACTTGGCAATTTACTGGTACTCAAAGTTGGTGCGGAAGAAGCTTGCGACTGAAGTTGCTTAAATATCAAAAAAATAGGTAGAAAACTTCCACCTATTAAACTTCAATGATAATAATAAATACTCCCTTTATGCTGTAGCAAGCATGATTTCACTCTATACATTTATTTCAATACTATTTTTTTTAATTGTTCAATTAAATCAGTATCTGAATCATCTAAAAACTTTAATTGTTTTACAATATCTCTCCTAAATTTAGCAAGAGGTTCATCATTAATTTTTGATCTATCCTTTGTATATCCAATTAAAAATTCTTTTAACGAGTCCTCTGTAACTTCTGAATTTTTAAATCTGTCTTTTAATATGTCATCTATATGTTTATCTGAATACGCTATTTTTTTATGAATTAATTCATTCACTTGATTTATATGATAATTATACTGAAGTTCTAATTTAAACATTTTTAAATAATTCTCCACCTTGTCATGGATTTTATTTATTTTTATTTCTATTGGTTTGTCCACTTCTATTATTGCTGAAAACTGTGCATAGCTATCAAAACTTTCTTCATACGGATTTAAATCGTCAAGTAAAAATTCTTTCTTACCTTTTAAAGATGAATTGCATATATGACATACAGGTATTAAATTGTATGCAGACATCGAAAAATACGGATATTTATATTTAGGAAAAAAATGATCAAGTTCGCCTCTTATTTGTGACATAGAAGTATATATGGGAGTAATATAATGCCTATTGCAATATGGACATACTCTTATACCACTAATTAAAACAAACATATATGCATTCCATATTCCCAAAAACGTTTTACTCTTAAAGTTATTTAGCGTTATCTCTAAATCTAACACTTCACCTAACTTTTCTAACTTGTTTTTGAAAATATCGATGTCCAATTCTTTATCTAACTCTGAAATAATTTCAGATGATTGCTGTGGAAAAATACTTTTCAAAAGATTAATCATACTATCATGTACTACTCGTTCCTGTTCTTTAATAACAAATCTCTTTCCATCGCTCTTTGCTTTAATTCTCCCCTTTTCTTTTCCATATTCTATTATAGTATTTACAAGGCTACAGTTAATAAATTCATTGTAGCCAAATTTGTTAAATAATAATTTTCTATAAATTTTATGTTCACCTTTTTCTTTTATTTGATTTCTGTTATCTCGCTCATAAAACGTAAATTTATATTCTATCAAAGCCTTAATCTCATTACTAATTTCATCATGAAAATCTTTTAACTCTTTTACATTACCTATTGCAATAGTCTTCCACTTCTTCAAACATAGGTCTATGAATTCATTATGTTTCTGTTGAATTGTATCCAATTTATACTTTTTTCCATTCTTTTGATTGAAGTCATCTAAATCCTCTTTTATAAATGCAACATTCCAATCTATTAATTTGGGCTTTATAAATTTTTCAAAATAATTTTTATGTAATTTCTTAGTTTCTTCTGTTAAATTCAACTGTATCATAAACTCATCCCCATTATCTCTCATTTCTTTGAATTATATATTTAATTAATGATTTTTGATCTTCAATAGATAATCTCTCAAATTCATTTTTAAGTTCATCCAATTTGGGGCTATCGCTTTTTTTATCGCTATTCATATATAATTTACTTAATGCTTGGTCATATTTTTCCTGCAAAAGTCCTTTTATAAATTTTTCTCCTATAATATTTATTAACTTTCTGCATTTTTTTAATTCTTCCTTTTTATCCTCAATTGTAAAACTGTTATTTCCATTTAATATTTCATTTAATTTTTCCTCAGTTTTTTTTATTTTCTCTAATGCAAATTTACCTATAATACCGAAATTACTTCCTTCTAGATAAAACCCACTTCTATAAAGATCATAGATATTTGATCCAAATGTATCGTTGTTCTCTTTATCATTATTGTTATTTTCAGCTTCTGGAAGAAAAATAACATTACTTTTAGGAATATCTGAAAGCATAATTGGTGAATGAGTTGTTATAATTAGTTGCATTCTATAATTAGCATATATATCATGTAAAAAATCAAGTAATGATTTAATATACTTTTGTTGCCATTCTGGATGAAATGTAATATCTGCCTCATCTATCAATATAATTAAATCATCTATTGTATCTCTTTCTTTAACTCTTCTTGTTTGTCCATCTATAAGTGAATAAAATCTAGCAAATAAACTTATTAAATTATTTTCTCCACTACTTACTCCCCATGAGAATTCTAAATAATTAAAGCTCTTTGCTGTATCTCTATATGATTTATAAAATTCCTTAAGACTCAATTGATTAGATATATATTTGAATTCTTCATTTTCACTCTTCTTATTAATTTTTATAATAAAATGATTATATTTATGATTATATTTCATGTACTTCTCCATATCTAACTTTAGCCATTTATTAAAATTGGATATACATTTCATATAAGCTTTAATTTCCCCTTGCTCAATTGACAATATTTTCATCCTACTAACTTCGGCTAAAATCCGACCACAAAAATTATACATTACATCAAATATCTCATAAGTATTATTTATTTCTTTTATGTTTCTTTGTATTTGCCTTTTTCCAAATTCTTTAAGAATTCCTTCTTTTATATTTATACTAACCATCTTATATTGCTCATCTTGATTTCCACCATCTGTACTTTGGATAATCCTACTCATAAACTCAGTAAATATGCCTTTAATTAAATTGACTCCGAATTTTTTCTTAGCATATACTTCTTCTTGTCCTTGTATTCTTGATTTATCATCTATTAATTTTTCAAAGAAATTATCAACTTTCCATATATTTTTAGCCAAATTAACTTCTATTTTTTCTTTTTCTGCTAATTCGTTAATTTTATTGTCAGCATTTAAAATAAAATCATCTCTAAAATTATTTACATCAATTTTATTATAAAGTCTCTCTAATACCGGCCTTAAATCTGAAAAGCTTACATTTACTTCTTTGGGCAAATCAAAAGATATATATTTATCACTATTACTATAATCATATATAAATTGTATTTGTCTATAAAAATCTTCATGAAAAAAAACTACATTAGGATCAACTGCTGATACATCTATAGAATGATTTGATAATTTCTTATATGCATCACTTCGAATTAGACCTTTAGTTGATATATCTTTTATAGAACCTCTTATGTTTTCATAATGCGCTTCTTCAAATATGTTAGAATGATATATAAAACAACTATTTTTTAAATCATAATTATTTAATTGATATATTCCATTTTCTCCGTAAAAACACTCCCAATGGTTTATCCAATATAACCTTTTATTATTATCTTCTACTAAATAATACTCTACATCATAATTATTAAAATATTTAATATGTTTTTTTTCTATATTTAAATATACTGTCTCGCTTTGTTTTGAATCCATAGTATAATAAATCGTAATATTCTCGTTTTCTAGAAAACAAGCTATTCCTTCGAATTTGTTTTCCAAATTTACTTGAGCAATATTTTTAAAAATTATTTCTAATAAAGTGCTTTTTCCTGCTCCATTTTTTCCAACAACTGCAGTCAATTCAGTTAATCTTTCTTCATTTGAATTATCTCTATTAAAAAAACCTTCTATGTAATCCTCGTTCTGTGTATAAGTAATAATATTTGATTCATAATCATATTCAAATCTATGTTTCGAACTAAAATTAAATCCTCTTTTGTTAAAACATTTATAATCATTTATCCATAAGTATAATAATTGCATTCTATAATTTCTCCCTATTCTCATTTTATTTTATTATATTATATTACAAATTATAATCTAATTGTATTTAAATAGATATTCATATAAATTATTCTTAATTAATCATTTACTAAGTGAGAAATGTATATTAGCAAATTTATTTTCCCACACTTTTCCCACACAAGTTCTAAATAAAAATAATCGCTATAATTCACCATATAATTCAAGTAGCTATTTATCTAACCTGACATGTAATTATAATAATTTATAAACACTTATATTTAGTTATTTACAAAATCAATTGCATATTTCTCTAATAGCACTTCTCTATCATGAATCACAATAAAATAATCAATATTTTTTCTTATAGATTTAATTTCTTCTATTGTTGTACTTATTTTTTTACATTCAAGAGCAATTTTTAAACCTCTAAATAAAATATCTATATCAAATCCAACAACTGTTTTTTCTTTTATATTATTTATATGCGCTTCTATTTCTACAATAAGCTCATTAGTTGTTTTGACTTGATTAAAACCTAGCTTATCACATATGTAATATATATCAACTTTTTCCGATTTATTTATACATAGCAATATTGAGTTGAAAATTTTTTCAAAATCATTTTTACTAATTCTATACTTATTATGGGGATGACTGTAATAATGTACTTGCAATTGATTTACTACATCGCCTAAATCTTCAATTGATTTAACTTTTTTCTCTGTTAAATACCTTATAAATTCAAATTTTCTATTTCTAAACATTTCATATATTTCATTGCTTTTTTTCTTAAAAAAGCTTAACCTATTCTTTTTAGCTAATACCTTAGGCATTAGTTCTTCAGTAAGCCATCTATAAGCAATTTCTGCATTCCAATTTTCTCTTTCACCAATACAATCCATTCCTCTATTATCTAGATCCTCTACAAACTCCCATGTAATAGTTTTATCTTTCGCTGCTAACTCAGAGTACAAAACAATATCTTCATCAAATTCAGAATTAAAAAATGCATGATAACCAACGTTATATTTATCATGTTTTTTATCTGTATATACTTTTATATAGAATCCATTTCTATCAAAGATATGCCATTTCGAATTGCCTCTATCAACATCATGTTTAAATGCAAAATTCACTAGTTGTCTCCATTGTTCATTAGTTAATGTAATTAGCTTGTAATTATTCCGCCTTTTTGAGATTGGAAATTTGTGTGTCATTAATATATTCTCTATATTATTAATAAATTCTATATACTTCTCTGCATACGAATCTATAACTTGGCAGAATGTATATATATCTTCACTTGACAATTTCAATTTATTATTCCCTATATGAATAACAGCATTGTCTAAACTTCTTGTATCTTCATTTCCTTCAATACCTTTTTCAAATTCAACAAATGCTCTTGTACCATATTTAGGATCAGTATACAATCCACTAAATAGCTCTGTTACTATTGTCTTATTATCTAGTAATACCATACATCCTCTAACTTTTAGTGTTTTAAGGTAGATTATACATCTTGTTTCAGTATTGTTGTATTTAGGCATAATAGCCTCTAAACCAATTCGCTTTACATATTTCTTATAGATCGGCTCATTATCTATTTCATAAACTTCTTCAACATCTTCAAAATCTATATTCTCATTAGATACAAAGTTAATAATATTCTCTAGTATTTCTTCTCTTTTTTTCTTATCATTTTCTTCATCAAAATGAGCTTTTACCATTGATATATTTTTTTCATAGTTTCTTGTTTTTTTTAGTTTTTCTATTCTTTGTTCTATTTTTGAAACATTATCTCTTACCAATCGAAGATAATGCAGCCTAGCATTTAAATCTAATTCCTTATCACTCTTTCGTCTATTCTCATATTTACTTGTAGGCACAAGATTAAAAAGGCTATCTAATTCAAAATCTGCATCAAGCGCACACTCTTCAATAACTCTTTTTAAATCATCTTTTCGATTTTTATAGCTTGCTGGAATTATATGATCAAGTTCCATGTCTTTATATTCTAGGGGATTATTAGTGTAAAAACACTTATGCTTATATACGTCCCACATTGCTTGCCTAATAAATTCATCATCCTTTTTAACTTTCTTCATTTTCACACCTCAAGTAACTAAAATAATATATTCTAAGATGGCCTTCACGCACCTTCATTTATAAATATATAAACAAAATATTTAAACGTTAAGAATCTCAATTGTATCCATTAACATATGAATTATATTATTATCAAACTCCATCGTAAGTATTACTGATTATTTATAACTTTCATGATTTTAGCTATTCTTTCTTTGTATTATTCTACATCTAAGTTCCCATAAAAATTCTTACGTGTTCTTAATCATACATCTCCTCATATCGAATTGGTAACGCAATATTATATGTAAACGCGCCTAAAAAGCATATCTTTTTAGGTGCTTTATATAGTAACCGTTGCTATGGAGTTGCAATTATGCCTGCTTATGTAATCAAGAAAAACATTCCCTTTATAATTTTATTACAGAATTTGCGAGTCTTCTTTCTCCACCGACTCCTGTAGTATAATATCTCTGCTCAATACCAAATAGTAATTTCTTTAAGTCATTTTCATTTGTAATAATAAATTTAGTATTATGTTCATTACACTCTAGGTCTTCGCAATACTCGCCTACATAACTAAAAATGCTCTTTTTTTCTTCTTGTGAGAATTTTTCTAATGTATCCATTGCCATGGCTATACGTTTTCTGTTTGATATTTTTACTTTATCAGCATTGAATTCAGTTTCTAGTTGAATAAAGTCATTTTGTAAAAATCCCTCTGTTTCTTCTTTTGTGGCTTCTTTGTATAATGTATCAATTCCTTTAAAAATACTAATAATTGAAGGCAACTTTTTAAAATACAAAGTATCTGATTCTTTTATGTAAATAGCATCAGCAAAACTGTTTATTACAATTATTGGATCACATTCTATCCTAGTAGGCGCACCTGATAATGAGAAGTATTTTTTACGAAGTAATTGGCTAGATGATAATTTTTGGAAATAATATATTCCTGTCTGAAAAGAACACAAATACTCAATTTTGCTGTAATCTTTTACTGGAATTTGGTTGTAATCAGTTGAAATAAAAGTTTTTTTCAAGAAGTCAATGCAATATTCTTTCTCCGAAAAAATCTCTATTGCAAACCACTCATCTTCATCAAGTTTATAGTCTACATCGTATTTAATTGGATTGTCTAAATAGTCTGTCAGTTCAAAAATTTCTTCATCAGAAATTACTTTGAAAAATTCTCCTTTTCTGCCCTTGGTTTTTGCAACTAAATGATTCATTTTATTACCTCTCTTCATCTATAAATGTAAAATTATTAATTCGCTTTAGATTTGGAAAACTTAGTTTAGATGGATTTTTTAGTTCCTTTCTAGTTATCATAAAAATCTTAATATCTGTATATGTCGTTATATAATAAAAATTGTACCCAAAAATTAGAAACAAAGGGTTGAAATAAAGTGTTTGGGAAAGGAATGTAAAAACAAATAGAATAACAAAAATAAAGATTAAAGTGTCGCAATGTGGAACACTTAACGCTACAAAGAAATAACCCAAATAGCTTGGTAAAAAAGCATTATTAGCTTGTTCGATTTCTTTAATTACTGGTACTTCATTTTCTGCTTCAATACTGTCACTGTCTAACCATTTTGCTATATATAAACTAAACAGTGTTAATAATAGAGGTATTGAAAAATATATCAAATATGAAACAAAATCGGGTAGTTGTACTAAAAAAGGATAAATTTTACTTAACAGAAAGCGTTCCTTAACCAAATACACCACAATTATTAGCGATGTTGCGTTAAACGTAAGAAAAAATCTAAACAATAAATTCATCATATAAGTCCACCTCCTATTTCAATCGAGAGTTACTATGTCTAGTGTAGATGTTCTTTATTAAATTTACGAATAGCTATTTAAAGCCCTCATTCAAGAATGTAAAATTCTTTATAAATAGTAAAATTTAATAAAATAGGCTCTCCAGCAGACCTTAAATACTTATTATTATTTTCTAACATCGTCATTTTATATAACTTTGTAAATTTAAATTTTACATTTTATGTTTAAGTTCGTGTTACAATAATCAGATTTTCTACTTTATGTTTGCATTTATTTTTACAATATAATTCTTATACCTCGATACTAACACCAAATTTTTCTTTGATTTCTCTAACTAAAGAGTCTCTTATTTTCTATATATTAGTGTTCCAAAAACAATACGCCATAAATTAGATTAAGGCCTTATCATCCCTCCAAATTCGTCTAGTATATTTTATAAAGTTAGCCTTTTCAAGTTCGCCTTGCATTGTTGTTGAATTAACGTGATCTACTACTATCAATTGAGGTTTGATTCCAGTATCTTTATAAATTTCTTCAATTTCATCAAACATAACTTTGTACATTTGTGTTACTGCTTGTTTATCTTTTTCACTTTCAAACTTAGTTTTTTTATTGTCAACTAATGCATCTTGAGGAAAATATACTTGGCTTGGTTGATCGAAAAACATTATTAATGGCATAGGTGATTTGTTTCCTTGTGATGCAAAATAGCGAAGAAGACTAAGAAAAAGTGCAATATGACACGATACCCAATTCGCTCCACTTCCCATTTCGCTTAAAGTAACTTTTTCCCCTTGATATTTACCAAATAAAGCAAGTTCGAATTCATCCAAATTAAAGGCAAGTTTATATTTTTTAAATTCCTCTTCAAAATCTAATTTGCCTTTTAAATTATTCATATTTTTATCTATATTTCTTTTTGCTGATTCCTTTAGTATTTCAAGGTTAAACTCACCCAATGTTTTGCTACAATTAGTAATTTTTTCTTGAATATCAGTAATTTCGGTATCAATTGAACTAAAAAGACCTTTATTAATTGTCTCGATAAAAATTTGAATTTGTATTTTACTATACGTTAGTTTATTTTCTAATCCAAATCTGACATTATTAGATAAATATTCTCTTTCAATAGTTTTAATCTGTATCCACAGTTTTCTAATTTCCTTTATAATTTTTTCTTTTTGTTCTATTAATTTTCTTTTTTCTTCAAAAAAATTATTAGTACTCAGTCCTATTAAACTCATTTCATTGGATATCCATGATGTTGCTTCTTGAACTTTTTTCGATATCTTATTTATATCAGTGCATTCTCCATTACATAATGGACAAATATAATTATTAACATTGTTTATTGATAACTCCGATTTTTGTTGTAGTATTTCTAACGATGAACTATATCCTTTACTATTTTGACCTGCCAATTCTAATTTTGAAATTCTACTTTCTAATATAACTTTTTGGTCATTTAATTCTTCTACTTCTTCATTTAATTGGCCATGTCTAATTACCATTTGATTAGAAGAATAAGTATCATCATTAATTGTTGGCAAATCAGTTGCTAATTGTATTAGTTGCTTCAATGTCATATTTTTATCTAGTACTTTTCCAATCAATGCATAATAATCTTTAAATTTATTTAATAAATTGTTACGTGTATCTTCTTTAATTTTTTCGTTACTCACCTGATTAGCTACAAGCTTTTTCAAGTCTTTTTTATATCCATTTAGTAACATAAGTGTGGAATAGTATTCTTGTCCGACCATCCCTGCGAAAATTGGAAATTGTTGAATAACATCCTTTTTCTTTTGATAATCATCAAATCTATAAAAAAGTGCAAATTTACTAGCCATCAAATTTTGATGTTGAAACATATATGATGTCATATGCCTCAAAGAAGCTTTTTCTTTTGTATCATCACCATCTTCATTAAAATTAGTAACATTTAATCCCAAAACCTTTTCAATTTGCTTTTGCACATTTTTATAATCACAAAATTTTTCTTCCACAAGGAAATCTTTAGTAATTGACTCATGTGTTACACCGTCATCTATATGCGAAAAATACATTCTTTTCCTTTCAGTAAAATTACTCTTTCGTGCAATTATATATCTATGAGAGTTAATAACAATAATTATTGAGAATATAGTTGCAAAATCAGTAATCTTTCCTTTAGGAATTGTACATCGAGAACTGCATAAACAATAATCAATAATTTCTACCAATGCACTTTTGCCTGTTTTTGATTCGCCAGTAATTATATTAACGCCTTCTTTAAAATCTACGTACTTTTTATCATTTTCTTCATTTAATAAAATAATTGATTCTATATGACTTTTCATACTATTTCACCTACGCTTCCCATTTGATTTCCAGAAAATCCTCAAATTCTATCAGCTCTATTTTAGTTAAAATTTCACCTAAATAATATGCTGATTTAAAATATTCACGAATTAAATAAGGCGACTTTTTATATTCAAATTTCTCTAATAAACTTAGTTTACTGCCATTAAAAAATATTTTATGTTGATTAGATAGAACTATAATAGATTGCTTAGTAATTTCTATATAATCATCAAACATATCTATTATCTGATTTAAGCAAAACTTTGTATTCAACTTAATTCCATAATCTTTAAAGTCATCTTCTTTACTAAATATAGAATACAGTGTACTATTAGACCTTGCACTATTTAGTTTATCTCTCGAATCCTTGTACATAACAATAGGCAAAATATAAAAAGCCGTTTTCATATCCATATCTTTTTTATACCCAGTCATAAAACTCTGAATAACCTTACTAAGGAAAATAGGATTGTAAATTAATGTTTCAATATGTGTTATACTCATTTTTTATCACCTACATACCATCTTAACTCTCCTTCATCTACAATAATATGTATGACTCCGGCTTGAAAAAAACTTCTATTATTACTAACACCATTTAAATTTCTAGTGTCCAATTCCATAGCATCAAAATACAGTTTCTGAGACTTAGGCATCAAACGATTATCATCATTTTGGCATTCTACCTTATAACTTTTCCTTCTAAAATTTAGTGTTTTAGTTAAATCTCCTTTATAATCATTTAAGTCTTTAGATTTAACTGTATTATTATTGAAATAACCTATAATTGTTTTATATGTCCTACAATAATTATTAATTGCATCAGCTACTTCATCTTTCAAATCGATATTATTAATTTCTTCAACAAATCTTTTGCACTTTATAGTATTATTTTCATCTTGAGTTACTTCATAATTCTCAAATTCCATTGGAAGAGGTATATTACTATCTACTGCAAATCTTTTAGAATATTCTTTAAAAATAGTATCAAATTCTTTATAGGAAATTGTCCAATCTTTAGCTTTAATAGGTATTGTTAATAAAATTCCTATTAAAGAAGCAACAAATTCTTCCATTATAATTTTTTCCGAAAGAAATTTAAAGGTAGTTAGCTCATACTTATTAATAATTGTTTTTATTGTTTCTTGCTTTGAAAGAATTTTAAATCTATTTAAAACACCTTTCAATTTATTAATTTCGTGTTTACTGTTGAAAATCTTATTATATGTATTTCTAAAACTTTCCTCCTTGTCCCTCGGTTTTACTCCAATATTTTTGAATGTATCATATTTATTGTTTTCATCTTGTATCTCCCAGTCTTTAAATACAGAGTTATCAGATAAATTAGCTGTAGTGAATAAAATAAATTCATCTATATTTTTATATTCATCAAAATTATTGTACCAATTCCAAACTGTGTTCCAAATCTCATCACTACGGTCAGAAATACTTTTAGACTCTAAATGATGTTTTACTTCTATTTGCTCAGAATTGCCTTTTGCTGAAATTTTAGTAACATCACCTAAATTTTCTATAACTACTGTATCATTTTCTTTCATTTCTAGGCATTTTATTAGCCCAATATAAGTTTGATATATGAACCCAAGTGTTTTTAAAGTATTATCATTTGTTGCCATGAACTCACCTCCAATTTTAATATCCTATAGTTATAGCTAGTTTCAAAAATTCTTTCAATCTTTCTTTAAATATAGACTGAAATTCTTCTAGTAGGTTTATTCCTTCATTTAATAATCACCAATCAACTTCTTTTTTTGAAAACGAAATATTCGTTACTCAAATAAGATCACTTCCTTGATAAACCTAAGTTAAAATTTATTTTTATTAAATAGAATTTAATATAATCATTTTTAACCCTATTCCAAAACCCTCTCCAAAACAACCCCCTCAAAAAATCCCCCACGTTCCTCTTTCTTCACCCTCCTCTTCTCAAACAATTCCTCTTCCGTATATCCCAAACTACCAGCAAGTCCCACCAATACCTCTAAAACATCCGCTAATTCCTCTAAATTCTTATCTTCCAAATATTCATTAACTTCTTCCATCAACTTCTCTTCAAGTAATTTCCCATACTCTTCTTTTCCTGCTATATGTATATCAAACTTCTTCCCACTTTTCTCTATTACCTGTGGAATTAAATCCCTCACTAATTTGTTATAAACCTTCATTTTTCTTTCCCAACCTTTCCTTATAATACTTTCTTGTTCTATAA
Organism: Clostridium gelidum; assembly: GCF_019977655.1. Taxonomy (NCBI): domain Bacteria; kingdom Bacillati; phylum Bacillota; class Clostridia; order Eubacteriales; family Clostridiaceae; genus Clostridium; species Clostridium gelidum. The sequence goes on along the minus strand of NZ_AP024849.1, from coordinate 2,151,372 downwards.
TCAATAACATCTTTAAATTGCTTTATAAAGCTAACATTATCCTTAAATTCCTCTAATTTTTCATTTAAACAATAAAATTCATCCTTCAAATAAAAGAATTCAGGCGCACTTGATAAAAAAGCTTTTTCAGGGTTATTTTTAGCTAAAGTTATAAATCCAGTTTTGCCCCAACCTTTATAGTTTTCACTAGATTTATGTTGAGTTAAATCTATATAATTAGAACCTTTTTCATAAAATCCTTTAAAGCTTTCATAAACATCATCTTCTGAAAGGCTAAATTTCATCTTTCCTTCATTATAAAAACCTAAAAGAATAGGCATTTTATAGCTTTTAGTCATAACAGTTGCTTCAATCATTTTAATAAATTCATGACCAATTGTTCCAACTAATAAACTTTCTTCCTCTGTAACCTCTCCAATTTCCTCTAAAAACCAAAGATAATCTCTAAACACATTACTCTTAGAATTTAAAAGCTTAAAAAGTTCATCATCAAAATAAGTATAAAACTGTACCCTACTTGGTCTTTCCTGTATATATTCCTTGATTCTGTAGTATTCCTCTACAACAAATCTAGGAACACTTAACTGAGACCCCTTAATAACAATATCCTTAAGCTCAGTAAACTTCTTTTCAGCTTCTGATTGCTTTTTAAATATATCTACAATTCTAAAATCAAAATCCACAATACAATCCTGTGGGTAATCCTCTGGTTTTGGATTAAAATTCCCTTTTGACTTTGAAGCATAGTCCTTTATATTCCCAGTTAAGAAGAAAGGAATCAAATTTGCCTTCTTATAATTCCCTATAAAGTCTAACACATTTAAGTATTCCTTACCCTTACTTTTTCTAAGTCCACGCCCTAGCTGTTGCAAAAATACTGTTGGCGATTCTGTCGGTCTTAAAAACATAACTAAATCAACCTCTGGCACATCAAGCCCTTCATTAAACATATCCACAGAAAATATTACATTGATTTCCCCAAGCTTTAGTTTTTCAAGAGCTTCTTTTCTTTCCATAGAAAATTCACTTTTTTCTCCACTATAAACTGCGCAAGCTTTAATATTATTTTCCAGGAAATATTTAGCCATATATTCTGCATGACTACGACTTGTGCAAAATCCTAAAGCTCTTTCACTTCTATATTTCTCATAATGCTTTAAGATAACTTCTGCTCTCTTATTAATCATTAAAGCTTCTTCAAGACTTTTCTCATCATATTTCCCATTCTTAAATATTATGTTCTCATAATCAGTTTCATCATATACTCCATAATATCTAAAAGGTACTAAAAATCCTTTATCAATAGCTCCTTTTAAACGAAGCTCATAAACCACATTATAATCACAAAGTGCAAAAACATCTTTATTATCAAGTCTTTCAGGCGTAGCTGTAAGTCCCAAAAGAAATTTAGGTGTAAAATAATCCAAAACCTTTTGATAATTACCTGCTACAGCATGATGAAATTCATCCATTATTATGTAATCAAATTCATCTTTCTTAAAATACTCCTCATTCAAATACTTACTTTGACCTAAAGTTTGAACTGATGCAAATAAGATATCCTTATCCTTATTTTTTTCTATCCCATTAAAAATTCCTGTTTTATCCTTAGGTCTAATAATTTTAAAGGTAGCTTCAGCTTGCTTTAAGATTTCCTCCCTATGAGCCACAAATAAAACTTTCTTAAACTCTAAAGAATCAAAAGCCCCTAAATACGTCTTACCTATGCCAGTCGCAGCAACAACTATCACCTTATCTAAACCCTCAGCTCTTGCTTTCTTAAGTTCATATAATGCCTCAATTTGTGCTTCCTTAGGTCTTATAAGGTCAATTATACTATGATCCTTTTCCTCACTTTTTTCTATATCATAATAAACCTTAGGCTTTTTCCAGCTTTCAGAATACTTTTTCATTTCTGCTTCATCTATAATTATTGAATTATTAAGAAACAGCTCCTCAAAAGTTCCTTTAAAGCTGTTATAATCCACATCATTTGCTTCTTTCTCCAATCTATAATTCCATTCAATTCCACTAGTTAAAGCAGACCTAGAAATATTAGAAGAGCCTACAAAAATATCTCCACCCGTTTCATAGTCAACTATGTAAGCTTTAGGATGGAAAGATCTTTTACGCTCCTTGTAAAATCTCAAATCCACATCATCACCAAATATATCCTTTAACATATAAAGTGCCTGTGGCTGAGTTATATTTAAATAATTCCCTGTAAGTATCCTTATGGGAATGTTCTTTTCTTTTATAAGTTTTAAATCTTCCGAAAGTATATGTACTCCTGATTCCATTAGAAAGGCTACTATTATATCTATACTTCTAGCTTTCTTGAAAGATTCTCTTAAGTAATCAACAAAATGATCTGTGTTTCCTGTAATACAATTACTTTTTGTTATTATACCTTTAGACGTAATATCATCAAAGCTTAAATAATTATCCTGCTGTAGTAATTCTTTTGTCTCATCCATTATTATAGCTTCCCTTCTCATTCGAGTTAGGCACATAAAAAATATCATACCAAAAGTGTGCCTTTATTCCCATAAAATACTATTATTACTTAATATTCTATATAAAATACAAAATTCCTTCTTGTATAACATCTGCAATGCAATATATTATATGTGAGCATAAAAATAGGAGCTTAAAACTAAACTCCTCTCTAAACCACTGATGTTTCCTATAAATTGTTATATACTTATATTTCCAAACACACTTTTAGTTAAAAACATAAAATACTAGTTACGTAAGTTTTGTAACTAATCTTTCAACTTTTAATTTTCAGTTTATATATTTCTTTAGATCTTCAATAGACTCCATATCAAATATCTCCGTACCAATAGTTTCAAGTTTTTCCTCTGGTAAATTGATTCTTTTCTACTTAATCACCATTTCCTTCACCACAATTTTAATCATTTAATGAATTATTCCACTCCATATGATACTATTATTTAGAGGGGTTTGAAAATGTGAGTTACAATGTGGAATGGAAAAAGGCACGGAAATGTTGGTAAAGAATGGATGGATAGGAGGTATGAGATGATTGAAGCGCGTGAGCCCATAATTGTAGAGTTTCCTTTGAGGGGAGAATGGCTCTCTCCTAACACTCCAGGGACAAAAATTCCAAGTCACGGAACAGACCAGTTAGGAACAAGATATGCTTATGACTTTATACAAGTGGATTGGGAAAGAAAGGGCTTGCCCGCCTATCGCGTTAGCTTGGCGCAATATCTTCTTTTTGGTGTTCCCTTAAATGAATATTATTGCTTTGGCCAAGAAGTATATGCACCTTGCGATGGGATCATTGTCAAATCCGAGGACGGTTATAAAGAACGAGGACGAACGAATTTGCTTTTAGATATGTCTAATGCTTATAAAAATGCTCATTATTTTGATCCGAAAAAAGACGACATACAATCAGTTGCTGGCAACTACATCATTATGGAATGTGGCGACCATGTATATGCTGGGTTAGTCCATCTTCAAACAGGGTCTATTCAGGTTTCAGTTGGCCAGATTGTAAAGAAAGGTGAAGTTATTGGTAAAGTGGGTCATTCAGGCAATTCTTTTGCTCCACATTTGCATTTTCAGCTTATGGATAGCAGTGACATATCTACTGCAAACGGATTGCCTTGTGCTTTTGAACAATATGAAGTATTCCAAGATGGAGAGTGGCAAAAAGTAGTAAATGGTATTCCCACAGATAAAGATAGGATAAGGTTTGGTTCCTTTTAAGGAAAATGAAACTTCATCCTCTTCCCATATTTTTTCCTTCTTATTATATTTGGAATATAATACACATACTTTTAATCTTAAATTAAAATTCAATTTTTGTTTTCTTGAACAAACTTTATCATTTCCTTATGAGTAATATCAGGATGAAAGTATCTAGGCTTATCCAATAGTTTACCCTTAAACATTATTGCCTGATTAGGACAATACTGTATACAAGCCATACATCTTTGGCAATTATGTTGAAATTCCGGCTTATTATTTTTCATTACAATATTTTTAACAGAACATACTTTAATGCAAATACTACAACCATTACATTTCTCATTGGCACTAAATTCTTTATCCCAAGGTCTTGTATCCTCTACAATTTTACTTGAGGTTAGTATATGGGGCATCTTATAAAGAAGATAACTACTCTTTTCAATCTCTTCTTTTTCACCTTTTACATCTACAGCAATTTGAATAGACTTATTTTCCTGATCTTTTAATGATTGCTTAAGTTTCTCTCCTTTACTAACAATTAAATTATAATACCATGCAACAATATAGTTACTAGATACTATCATTGACTTACCATAGTTTAATTTCTTCCCCTTATTTTCTAATTCCCTTTTTAGAAATTCCAAACTGTAACCAATGTTGCCCCCTGCTGTTACTACTGAAAAAATATAGTTTGTGTTATCTAAATTTAATTTTCTAACAAAACTCGTAACAATTGTTGGCATTTCACCATAATAACAAGGAAATATAAATCCAACTTTGGAACTTTCAACTTTAATTTCATTCTCCTTTTTTTCTATTAACTCCTTAGCAATAGATTTTATCTCTACTTCTCCTACTAACTCACTAGCAATTTTACTTGCCACAGCTAACGCTGTTCCTGTTCCACTAAATACATAAATTGTTGTTTCCATTTACATACACTACCTTTCAAATAAAATGTTTGTTCGAAAAAAACTACTTTTCTCTTTTTTTCTCGATCACTACAATTTACTTAGACATTAACCATATTATTATTACATTACCATATAATAATTTGTGTAACAAATATTCACTATTAGACATTAATACAAAAACAAGTTTAAAAATATTCAAAATACCCCTAACCCCTGATGTTTCCTATAAATTGTTATATACTTATATCCTTAAACACACTTTTAGTTAAAAATATAAAAGACTAGTTACGTAAGTTTTGTAACTAATCTTTCAACTTTTAATTTTCAGTTTATATATTTCTTTAGATCCTCAATAGACTCCATATCAAATATCTCCATACCAATAGTTTCAAGTTTTTCCTCTGGTAAAGTCATAATTTTATTTTTATATTCATCAGGAAGTATTTTAAACTTTTTTGTTAGTTGCATAATCAAAAGCTCTGATTTACCTTCTTTGTTAGCTCCATTCAATCTATTTTGTTCATCCATAATAGCAAGTTCTCTTAAGTCAATTAATCTTCTAAGCTCTTTATCTGAACTTATATCATATAATACATCCATTGCTTCTTTTATTTCACCATCAGTTTTCGCCATATCATGAATCTCCTCTCCACTTGGATTTGCTAAAAAAGTTAACCATCTATGAAGTTTATCATTATAATCTTTATGTGCTATATTAAATTTAGGTAATTCAATAAAAATAATTTCACATAAATCACATAGCATTTTTTTGGTTTTTTTATTATGATAAAGATAATTATTTATAAAGTTATCTTCATCTAGATAATTAAAATTTAAAATGTTTATGGTAATAGTTCTACTCAAAGCTGAATAATCTTCACCTTTTTTTAGCTGACTTAATATCATTTTAGATAAGTAGAATATAGTTCGCTTAATCATATTATACTGGTTTATAAGCTGAATTTCCACATTAAGTAGAGAACCAAAATCTATGATTTTGTGTGAATCACTTACTCAGCGAACACATGTGAGTCGAGTTTCCTTTATATTCATTTGAGTTTCAGTAATTACGTGTAGGTCTAAAATACTTAACTTCTCACTAGTTAAAAGTGTTACATCCAATTGTTTTTCTTCAAAAGATACCTCTTTAATTTTATCTAATCCATCAAGTTCAAGTACTGCATTTAAAAAATGAATTAATATATGCTTATCCGACTCACATTCGCTCGCATAAAATTCTTTCTTTATTTATAGAATTAACTCTTAATTAATGCTATTATTTTATTAAAAGATTATGAGAGTTAAATTAGGCAATAATATAAATGAAGGAGGTTTATTCATGTTAATAGATCCAATCAAAACTTATACTTATACAGATTATCTCACCTTTGATGAAAATGAAAGAATAGAGATAATAGAAGGAGAAATTATTAATATGAGCCCAGCTCCAAGTAGAATACACCAAGAAATAATAACTGCAATTTTAATGGAATTAGGAAATTACATTAAAAACAATAATGGTCCTTGTAAAGTTTATCCTGCACCCTTTGATGTAATACTTAAAAATAATGATGAAGACTTAGTTAATAGTAAAAATATAGTTCAGCCCGACATATCTGTTATTTGTGATAAAAGTAAATTAACTGATAAAGGTTGCACTGGATCACCTGATATGATTGTTGAAGTTGTATCTCCTGGGAGTCCTAGAAATGATTATATAAGAAAATTGAATTTATATGAAAAATTTAAGGTTAAAGAATATTGGATTATTAATCCTATCAAAAAGAATATATTAGTTTATGTATTAACTGAAAATGGATATGATGCTCCTACATCTTATACCTTTAATGATAAAGTTAATGTAAACATTTATGATAACCTAGAAATCGACTTTAATTCTATTGATCTATAATCATTATTTTTTAATTCTAAACTAATTAGGACTACCTAAAATGGTAGTCCTAAATTAGCACCATTCTCCTTTATATATTCGTTGTGAAATCTCTTCAATCCCTGATGTTTCCTATAAATATTTATATATTTTCATATTTACATAGCAAACTATTTTTCTTTAAACATATGTACCTTTAAAAATATATTCCTATAAACATGTTTTCCTATAAACATATTTTCCTAGAAATATTTAAACCTATTTTTATTTTAATATAGTTTCATATAAATCTATAAATCTATAAATCTATAAATATATAAATCTATAAATCTATAAAAAAATTTTAATATTTTCCTATTAAAGTATTTATATATTTTCAATATCTTTATATATCTTATATGAAGGGTAATTAAATCTATTGCAAGTAGTGACCTTCATCCCGCTATAATTGCTGCATATTTATAGAAGATATCACGAGAAAATTAAAGTATAGAGAGGAAGGGAATATTAATGAACATGGCTATAAAAAATTCAAAAAGCAAAGGTGAAATTAAGGATGATTTTTCTACTAATGAAAATGAGTCAGCAGATATATTTACTTTCTCTGAAGGAGAGCTTAAATTAGAAGGAACTCTTTTAAAGTCATTTTCTTTTGACTCTGAGGAAGAACCTATTGAGCAATCTATAAGTTCTCCAAGCGCTTTAATCACACCTCCATCAAATTTAACTTCTAATAAAAGCACCTTTGATTCTGATAATAAAAAAGAAAATTTAGATCATAGAACCTTAAAAGCTAATCCAAATGGCAGAACTCCGTCTATTGATGGTGAAGCTTTTGATATGGTGAGATCTTATACCTTAAGGCGCTCTACTATAAGAATCTTAAGTAAAATCAAAGTCATTCATAGTGATGATAATATTTATTTAAATACCATTGTTGATGAAGCTATTTGTTATTATTATGAATATATTAAAAATAATAATGAATAAACCTACAAAAATCAATTAAGATTTCCGTAGGTTTCATGGTGGAGGCGAAGCGCATGGAATCCCTGTCTAAAAAATCCACATCATTTATTTAACAGCCACCCCATTACTATCAAATTTATATCCATAAATATCGTTATCATGAATCATTTCGCCATTTGAATAAAAACAATAATCCTTTTCCATCGTCCTTTATTCATCCTGTTTCCAATCGTAAATCATCCAACCATCAGCATCAAATAAATACCACTTTCCATCTATGAATTCCCATGATTCTTTAGTATAACTTCCGTCCATATGCTTATACCACCATTTATTATTCTCATTTTTCCAAGTTCCGAGTGTAATACCTATGCTTTTAAGCAAAACATCTTCCGTAAATGAATTTACATCACATTTTCCACGTGCTCCAAGAATTTCTCCATTTTCAGTATATTGATGACCTATTCTAAATGCAAAAAAATTAGAAGGCAGGTTCCAGGGATCATTATTATAATTTGCTTCCCAAAAAGGATAATCTTTTATAATGTTTTGTATATCTTCTAAATTAGATATAAAGCTTGTATAAGAATAAATGCCTAGTTGAAATGGGCATAATTCCTTAAATGCCTTCATAAATCTAATTACAAAATCACATAATCCTTCAAATTCAGTTTCAATATCTAACATAGGAATCAGATCCCACTCATAATCTTTAATCTTCTTATAAAAGTTTTCTGCCTGTGCTTCTGGAGAGCTTGTGCTAACTAAAAAATGATATGCTCCAACCTTTAAGCCATTTGTTTTACATTCATTATAAAAACCTTCCATTTTGCTATCTTGAAAGGTTTTGCCCTCTGTAGCTTTTACATAAACATACTCAACACCATCTGCTGCAGCTTGGCTAAAATCAATATTCCCATTATTATTTGATATATCTATTCCCTTAATATATCCCATTTTTTCCTCACCACCCTAAAAGTTTCTTTTCAAGCTCCTTATAATCATATTTCCTTGATTCAAAGTTAATAAATCTAAGGTTTGGTTTTTCCCGAGTACACGATAACTTAACAGCTTCACAATCACCAAATTCCATTTCTTCATAGGTTTTAGGATACCATTATTTCAAAGAATATATTCTTTACTGCATCTGGAGCTTTAGTAAAGAAATCTGTAGCTTCATTAACAGCGAAAAATGTTACAAAAATTGATGTAGCTTAAAAGTAAAAAGGGACTCGTTACTTAATTATTATTTTGTAACGAGTCCTTTTCCATATATTCTCCTGCCTTCTTTGAAAAATAATTTTCATACTGACTCTTACTTGCCTTACTAAAATATTCTTTTGCTAATTCTGGTTCATTTAATTTTAGATAGGTCATTCCAAGAAAATAATTATATTCTATATCATAAGTAAATTTGTCATAAACAAGAGTAGATTTTTTCAAACTAAAAATCACTTTTCTCCTTTTTTCTTTATTAACATAGGCTTCTATATACCTTAAAGCTTCCTTTTGATTTCCTTTTACTGTTTCAAAATAGGCTCTAATAGGATAAGCTTCTTCTGGATTGAAAAGTTCTACTGCTTTTTCATAATATTCTATAGCTGCATGTACATTTTCTTCTAAAAGTATTAAACTGCTTGCCCTTAAAAAAAAGTATCCCCACTTTATATTTTCATCACAGCTCTTTAAATCCATTTTATCTAAACAGCTTTCCACTTCATAAAAATCACCTTTTCTATGGTGACAAACTGAGATATTATATAGCATCGCATTTACTATTTTTGTATTTCTCCCATGCTTTTTCATAGTTTTCTTAAAACTTTCAATTGCCTTATTATATTCACCTTTATATAATGAATTCAAATTATTCATACCTCTTGTGAACACAAATAACAGAGCACTAATAACTACACCAAAATAAATTATTATCCAATCCTTTAGTTCCATATGAATCCTACTAACTCTAAGTATTGCTCCTAAAATTGCACCGCATAATAACATAAGAATAAGCTTAAAATATTTATTCATTTTTCTCTCTTCTCCCATAAAGCATTACATGAAATTTTGATTTTTTTACATATTATGTTCATTTATATCAAGTGTAACACTCTCTAATACTTTTTGATCAGTGAATTGATAGTGGTATAAATTTCTTTCCATCAATTTCTTCTAAATGTTTAGTTGTGTCACTCCACTCATATGTGAATCCATTATCAATTAAGTCCTGCAATTTTGTTTTTCCAGGTTCAATCGAAAGATCATCATATGGAAAATTTATTCTAAATCAAATGAAAATTCAATCGTAGAATGTTCAATAATATCAATATTTTCTATATATATTTTACCACAAAAGCATATTTTTTACTGTACAATCCATATTTTTTTCATATAGAAACGGGAGAATATAATATTTCACCTTCATGTTCTTTAATTATAAATTTAATTTGTAATTTTAACAAACCGAAAAAAGTCTACCTGAATATATATCCAAGTAGACTTCTTTATAAAATAAATTTTATTTCACTGCTTCTTCATATAATTTATTAGCAAAATCCCAATTAACAACACTCCACCATGCTCCAACATAATCTGGTCTTTTGTTTTGGTATTTTAAATAGTATGCATGTTCCCAAACATCTAATGTTAATACTGGTTTCAATCCTTCACTAACTGGAGTATCTTGATTTGCAGTAGATACAACTTCTAACTCCTTATCCTTGTTAACTACTAGCCAGGCCCATCCACTACCAAATCTTGTAGCAGCAGCTTTTGCAAAAGCTTCTTTAAATGCATCGAAACTTCCAAATTTTGCATTTATAGCTTCTAATAGAGCTCCTTTTTCCTGCCCTCCATTTGGGGATAATAACTTCCAGAATAGAGAATGATTAAAGTGTCCTCCTCCATTATTTCTAACAGCAGTTCTTATATCTGCTGGAACACTCTCTAAATCCTTAACCAATTCTTCAACTGATTTGTCTTGAAGTTCTGGATAATTTTCAAGTGCTGCATTTAAGTTATTTACATAAGTTGCATGATGTTTTGAATGATGTATTGTCATTGTAGTTTCATCTATATATGGCTCTAACGCATTATATTTATATTCTAATTGTGGTAATTCATGTTTCATTTCCTCTACCTCCAAACATTTATTTTCTATGTTTCAATATTAACACAGTTGATAACAATAATCAATAGTATTTGATAACGATTTGAAATTAATATCAGATTTTTACTCTTTTCATCTCCAAAAATCCACCCACTATAATTTTAGCTTCCAATAATGGAAATTTAACAGCTCTATTCAATATAAATTTATTATAACAGAATAAATCATTATAGCTCAGAATGGCATTTATTAACTTATTAAAACAAAAAAACCTCGAGAAATCGAGGTTTTTTATGTATTTCAACTTCTTTTTATGTGTGTAAGGATTGTAATTTTTCAAATATTTTTGGATGATTTTTTTTTATATTAATTATCTTAAAACTTTTGCTTACAAATACATGTAAAGTGCTTCCTTTAGCAATCTCTTTTTGATCCTTTTCTCTAATTACTGAATAATTAAATTCTACTTTAATTGGTGTTAATTCCTTAACCCAAGTTTTAATAATTAATTCATCCTCATATTTTGCTCCAATAATATATTTGCAACTGCTCTCAGCTAAAGGTATCAATATACCTTCTTCTTCCATTTCGCTATAACTCATTTTACTTCCTTTTATAAAATCTGTTCTACCTGCTTCAAACCAAATTAAATAATTAGAGTGATGCACTATCCCCATTTGATCTGTTTCTGCATACCTTACTACAATTTTTGTTTCGCTAATATACAATTAATACACTCCTTTTTAGGCAAACTGCCATGTAATCTAAATCGTGATGTTTTTATCTTACTATCCAATTAAATTAATTGTGAAGCTCCTTATAAATATTATCTATATTCTATTTTACCATCAGGATATTGTGCAAATCTTCCTTTTTCTCTTGGATGAACAAAATCATCACGTTCCCATGGCCATCCTCCAAATCCAGTGCTTCTATAATCAGCAAAAGCATCCTTAATTTCTTTATCAGATGTCATTACAAAAGGTCCATAACTTACAACAGGTTCTCCAATTGGTTCTCCCTCTAAAAGCAGTAGATAGCTTTCCACTTTACCATTCTTTATTTCTATTATTTCATCTCCTGCAAGTTTTACACTATGATAAACTTCAACACTTGTTTCATTAATATTTATTTTATCTCCTTCATAGAAGTAAACAGTTCTGTTTAATGTAGAAGATACTTTAGGAAGCTCTATACTAGCCTCAGGTTCCATGCGAATAAGCCAGATTCCTACATTGTTATCCTTTTTCCTTGCCCATGAATTAGGCGAAGAATCCAAACTTTTAGTACCATTATAAGAGCCTGAAATCAGCCTTATAGTACTTGTTTTACCTGCATCATTTTTAGATTGTATAACTGGTATATCTTCTGCCCAAAGCATTTTATAATGTGGTTCTACAAATTTATCTTTTCTAGGTAGATTGACCCAAATCTGAAACAATTCTAATGGATTATTTTTTTCTGTATTGATTAAAGGAAACATTTCTGTATGATTACAGCCTTTGCCAGCAGTAAGCCACTGCACATCCCCAGCTCCATATCTACCTGTAGCACCTGCTGAATCTGCATGATCAACATATCCATCTAACACTATTGTAACTGTTTCAAAACCTCTATGTGGATGTTGTGGAAATCCTGGAATAGTATCACCGTGATACATATTAAAGCCATTTATTCCCTGAAAGTCATTGCCAATATTCCTACCTTCTAGAGAGGCATTTGGTCCCATTTCATTATTTCCATTTGGATAAGCATCCTTATGATGTGCACAAAATATAAAAGGATCATTTGTCCTCCATTGAGAAGTTAATTTATTTATTTCAAGTACATTTTTCTTCATTATCTTGACCTCCTTAAACACCTATTGTCTGTACCTATGCTATTAACTCTATCTTAATTAACAATTCAAAAATTATTAATTAATAATCATTATCTATTGATTTGATTGTATCATAACTTTTCTTACTTGTATATTTTTTTAGGATATTTCAAAGCTTTTCAAAGATTTTCTTTAGCTACTATATTAAAAAGTTGATTATTTAATTCTGGAGGCTCTTGTTCCTAAACATCAATGGCTACACCTGAAATTTTTTCATTCCTAATTGCTTCAATTAAATCAAGTTCATTGATAATAGCACCATTGAAGTATTTATAATACAAGCTTGTGGCTTCACAAGTTCTAATGTGGACTTATGAATTTAAATATTCTTCATAACCTAATCCTTCATTTTATCCATTTTTTATATTCTCTATATTTTGCATACATAAATTATAGCAAAAAGCCCCAAAACCCTGATGTTTCCTATAAATTGTTATATTGTTATCTTTTTATATTGTTGTATTCTTAACTTTTTTCCTTTTTAAATTGTAAAACATTTATCTTTAAAAACATATTCCTTTTTTTAAATATTTATTGGAAACTTTAAAACATTATTTCTTTTTTAAAAGGTTTCTTTAAATCTTTAAAAACATATTTCTTTTTTCAAAGGTTTATGGATTTATTTAAAAAAATTTTTATTTTTTCCTTTTTAACCATTTATATTTTTCTAAAACTTTATATATATTAATTGAAGCTATTATTTATTCTAAATATATTTTAAGGGGGACGCAACAATGAGTTTAACTACAAATAAATCAAAAAGTAAAGATAAAATCAAAGATGATTTTTGCGTTAATGAAGTCGAATCAAAAGAAATATTTAATTTTTCTGAGGGTGAACTAAAAATAGAAGGTACTCTTTTAAAATCATTTTCCTTTGACTCTGAAGATGAACTAATGGAGATTCCTATAACAGCTCAGAACTTTTCGGAAGCTGGTGAAATAGATTTAAATCTTAATAAAAATCCCATTGTTAATCTTGTGAGTAAATCAAATCCAACTGATGATAAAAGCTGCCAAAGCCATGATAATAAAAATGATATTTTAGATAACAGAACCTTAAAAGCTAATCCAAATGGCAGGACTCCACCAGTTAATGGGGAAGTATATGATATGATAAGAACTTATACCTTAAGACGCTCTACTGTAAGAATCTTAAGCAAAATTAAAGTTATTCATAATGATGACAATGTTTATTTAAATACTATTGTTGATGAGGCTATTCGTTATTATTATGAATATCTTGAAGGTACAAATAAGTGAATTATTTTAAGTATCAAAAATCCCCCCATAGTCTCAATTAAAACAATCGAAACTATGGGGAGATTATTAAAATCATAGTTTAGCAATAATACTACAACTAAATATTTTTAATATCTTCAAAATTGAATCGTGGAAATAAATATATAGGAATAGTATAAATTTTATGAGCAATCCCACCTTCAGTTAATCCTTTAAGATAAATAGCAAAATTTATCTTCCCATTATTTAACGACTTGGTTATAGTTTTTCCTGAGTTTTTTCCTGATTTAACTTCTATACCATAAACATAACCATTTTCTCTATTCCTATAAACAAAATCTAATTCTCCATCACCATATACAGCAAACATTGGTACTGTCGATATTTTATCTAATAAACATTGATAAACAAAAGTTTCATTCAGCATCCCATTAGCTTCCGATAATAATACATTAGATTTGTTCATAACATAATTTGCCATTCCCATATCCCCTAAAAAATATCTTTGCCGTTTTTTTATGTTAGTAAAATCAAATTCTACTAATTTATCGCAGTCTTTAACAAACTTTGATGTATAAAACCATTGCAGAGCTCTATTGCAATTTTCTTTATTTATATTACTTGAATATTGCTTTACTATAATTTGCTGCAATTCTTCTGCATAACTTCCTGAGCTAAAACCTTTTTTATTATTTGCAAGTATTTGAACTATTGCATTTATACAGTCTTCAAACATTCTAGCATTTAATATATCCCCATCAAAATATCTTGCAGATTCTTCACAAAACACTCTTAATAATTTTCTAAATAAATCGTCTATATTTTCTATTCCATTTTTCAAGTATTCACAAACTATTTCTGGATATCCACCTACAATGCAATAGTCTTCATATTTATTATAAATCAATTCATAATTACTTTTCTCAGATTTTCCATATAGATCCAAGGATTCATAAACCTCGATTAAATTAATAGCATTAATGAATTCTACGAAAGATAAGGGTTTTATTTCAAGAAAATCCACGTCACCCATAGGAGACCAAAATTCCTTTTGCATTACAACTCTGCCTAAATAACTTCCTGTCATAATAAAATGAGTTTTAAATTTTCTAGCAAATTGTCTTATCATATTATATATTTTATATGATTCCTGAATCTCATCTATTATTATTACACATTCTCTGTCGTCTTTAAATTTCTTGGAAAATCGTTTAAACATTTCCTTTAAAGAATTAGTACTTTCTCTATCAAGCTGTCCACTTAAACGTTCTTTTTTTATTTCATCATAAATCGAAAGTAAATCTTCTCCACTTTCTTCCAACAAATTAATGTAAATTATATCTTTATAATTCTCATGGCCAAACTTTTTTACTAAATAAGTCTTTCCAACCTGTCTTGCACCTTCTACTAATAATACTTTATTAGTATGGTTATTTTTCCATTCTAATAATTTATTATAAGCATCACGTTTTAAATATATTAACTTTTCTTCCATACTATCACTTCCTACCTTAGCATATTATATTTTTATTATTAGCTGGTCTAATTATATACTTCTTCATACTTTCATAATAAGCTTGTTCCCTTATATATCTCAATCCTTAATCATTTCCCCATTTGAATAGAGATAATAATCCTTCCCCTCCGCAATATTCTATATTAAATATGAAATTCCTTCTTGTATAGCATTGAGCGTATAACATTTGATACCTCATTATAGCCTATAGTTATTATTTATTTCCTATCAGACATTAATACAAAAACAAGTTGAAAAATGTTCAAATGCACCACTTAAAAGCTAATCCAAATGGCAGGACTCCACCTGTTAATGGCGAAATATATGATATGATAAGAACTTATACCTTAAGACGCTCTACTATAAGAATCTTAAGTAAAATCAAAGTCATTCATAGTGATGATAATATTTATTTAAATACCATTGTTGACGAAGCTATTCGTTATTATTATGAATATCTTAAAAATAATAATAAATAAACCACCTACTAAGCTTACAGTTCCATATACAACTTAATCAAACTTGGAAAATTATGACATCATTTAAAAAGAACTGTAAATACTCATTATATTCTTCATAATTTTCCCTATAAACCTCTAAGATATCTATTAAAGCCTTTCTAGCTTCTTTTAATTCATAGCTATTTAAGTTTAAAGTATCTATTGTATAATTTGCTCTTAAATATTCATTGCTATTTTTATGATTACTTTTAGGTATTATCTCTCCACTCGCAATACTATAATAAAAATAATCATTTGGATTCTCTATAACTGGGTTTATAAATTTATCATCATAATTATTCTTTTTATAAATTCCACAGCTATTTTTTTCATTACACGAAACTAAAATATTATCATAATATTGAAATTCTTTAGGGAATAAATCTCTTGGCTTTATATGTTCTACATGACCATTATCATTTGTATATATTCTTTTTTCACAATAAGGACAATATTCTTCTTGCTCTATAACTAATATATTTTCTTTAATTTTATTTCTAATATCATCCTTATTATAATCTGTCCACGATTTAGGAGTATATTTTTTCTTATATTCTAATAAAAAGTCTGGTTCTTGCCTTTTATTAACCTTTAGCATTCTTTTTGTTCCTAACTGATATATCTAATCTTATTCTCATAATATCTTTATCTAAATCCCCTAAATACGTTCTTAAATAATCAAATAAATTTTTAAATTTTTCTGTATCATATAAATTTTTATTTAAAAGTTCATATATTTTATTTAACTTATTAGTGATATCTTCATTTCTTAAACTATCTAATTTCATAGTTGTACTTAAAATATCTCCTATACTCTTTCCATAAGTTTCACTTAAATTATTATTAGCAATTAATTTAATACCATTATCATCTTTGGTCATTACTCTTAACTCATCAGATGTTATATTTCCAATTACATGGGGTGAATGAGTTGCTATAATTAATTGATTATTATTACCAATGCTTTTATATACATCAATTATCTTTCTTTGCCATTGTGGATGAAGTGATATTTCTGGTTCATCAATTAATATTATAGAGTTATTAACTTCTAAGAACTTTAGTGACAATGCTCTTAAGAATAATTGTTTTTCTCCTGATGATAAACCTGTAATATCAAATTCCTTACCTAAGCTATTTCTAAATATAGGTTTTGTCTCACTGGTTTCAGATAGCCCTATTAATTTCACATCTAAACTCATGATAGAAAAAATACTATTTATATCATCACAAACCGTATCTATAACTTCTCCTATAGTTTTATTTCTGTTTTTAAATATTTCTTTATTTATTTTAGTTGCTATAAATGAGGGTATGTTTTGAGTCATACTTTGATCAACTATATTTTGAAAATATGGTGTAAAATTTAATGTATTGTCAACTTTATTAACCTTTTCAAAATTTATTTCTGTTGGCATATATACAACTTTAGGGTCAGTGGATCTATCTCCTAATTCATAAGCAACCTCTGGACTTAACATTCCAATTTCATTATTCTCTAGCTTCACCGTTGCTGTATATAATGCCGGAGTTAGTTCCACTTTATTATCTCCTACTTCTTCATAACCACGTTCATCTATTTCAAATGAATCATAAATGCACTTTAATAAAGTAGTCTTACCAGAACCATTTTCACCAATAATAACAATAGTATCTAATATTTTTCCATTATTATCTTTAAAATCTATTTCTAACTTATTAAATATTTCATGATTATTAAACTTGATTTTTTCTAATTTCATCCTATATCACCTCTCTTGTCTTTACGATAAATTTCATATAGCCGTTCCTAAAAATATTTTTTATATCTCTATTATACCCTAGCTTTATAATATAAATATAGTATGTTCTCAATATTTCTTAACCAAATCCAATTCTACCAAAAAGTGCACACCCCAACAAAAAAAATGCACACCCCTAATTCCAAAGACATTAGTGGTGTGCATTTCTTCCATTCAAAGCTAAAAACTAACTCTAAAACTTAAAATTTTATACTAAGGTTTATCCCAGAAACAACAAAAGCCCTTGAAATCAAGGGTTTTACATTGTATCACAATTCAAGTGATTATTTGGTGGAGGCGAAGCCCGTGGAATTCCTGTCTAAAAAATCCACATCATTTATTTAACAGCCACCCCATTACTATCAAAACTATACCCATATACACACACATCATGAATCATTTCACCATTTGAATAAAAACAATAATCCTTTCCATCGTCCTTTATCCATCCTGTTTCCATAGCTCCATTATTATCTAAGTGATACCACTTAGAGTCAATTTTAACGCATCCTGTCTGCATTACACCCTCTTCATTAAAATAATACCATTTGCAAGATTTCTTATCATAACACCAGCCTATTTTCATAGCACCATCATTACAATCCCCAAAGTAATACCAATTGCAGCCATCCTTTTTCCAATCGTAAATCATCCAGCCTTTAGCATCAAATAAATACCATTTCCCATTAATGAATTCCCATGAATCTTTGGTATAAGTTTCATCTTCATGCTTATAAAGCCACTTATTATTTTCATTTATCCAAGTTCCTGGAGTAGCTACGGTTTTAAGCAAAACATCTTGGGTAAAGGAATTTACATCAACTTTCCCACTTATTCCTGATATAGCTCCAGTTTCAATATATTGATGCCCAATTCTATTTGTAAAAAAATTCGAAGGCAAATTACAGGGATCATTATTATAATTTGCTTCCCATAGGGGGTAATCTTTTATAATGTTTTGTATAGCTTCTAAATTAGATATAAAGCTTGTATAAGAATAAATGCCTAATTGAAATGGACATAATTCCTTAAATGCATTTATTATCAATGACCTTTATAACTGAAAATGGATTAAAAAGCAATTTTAGCATCAGCGGAGTTAAACCTACTCTTACTCCAGCTGAGGTAAATACCTTAATGGATACCATTATTTCAAAGAATATATTCTTTACTGCATCTGGATCTTTAGTAAAAAAATCTGTAGCCTCATTAACAGCGAAAAATGTTACAAAAATTGATGTAGCTTAAAAGTAAAAAGGGACTCGTTACTTAATTATTATTTTGTAACGAGTCCCTTCTTTGTTTTTATATAAAGATTTATTTAAACATTATTTGCAAAAATAAGAGCTTACAGCAATATATCTTCTTCTTCATCTATTATATTCCACGCTATTATTTTTTTGCTATAATAAAAAATAAATCGATTAAAGTTTCCATCCTTAGAACCATTGGCACAAATATTATACATAAAATAGCCCTCGGCATTCCTGTAGAGGGTTTCATTTGTGGAGGCGAAGTCTGACCTTTGAAATCCACTAATCAATCTTGTCCTATATTAACACTTTCATACGTTTTTCCTATTAACAATATCATTTGTTACATGGCTATCTTTTTTGATAATAATGGGATTAGTATCAGCTCCAATTATACGTACACCCTCATCCACAATTACATTCTTATCTAAAATAGCATTTTTTATATATGCATTTTTCTTTATGTTAGCACTTGCCATAATAATGGATTGTTCAATTACGGCAGATTCAGAAATTTTACATCTTCTTGAAATCAGTGAATCTACGACGGTTCCATCAACTATAGAACCTGAAGCAAAATGACTATTATTTACAACAGAATTTTGTGCATAATAAGTCGGAACCTCATTTGCCAATTTTGTATATATTTTTTGATTTGAATATAGTAAAGAATTAAATTTACTTGGCTTAAGCATGTCCATATTAGCACGATAATATGATGGAATATCATAAATATTACTTAAATAACCTGTATATTCATAATTCATACAAGATACATTATTTATTTTTTCTCTAAGAATTTTGATTATGCTTTCTACTTTTTTATCATAATTTTCTAATACTTCTATAATCCATTCCGTTCTTACAATAAAAATATCCATACATACGTTGTACTTTTCTGTTGGTTCTAATTCTTCCTCGCAGCTATTTCTAAGTGAAATATTCCCATCAGATTCTAAATTAATTAATAAATTGTCACAAGAAATATTTTCAGAAGTAACACGTTTATAAACTACAGTCATACTACGATTGTTTTGTTTATGAATTTTAATAATTGGCTTCAAATCTATATTGCATAGCATTTTACTCCCCATAATTACAGTAATTTCTGAACTTGATTTTCGTAAATAGTCCACCACATGGGAAACAAAACCTTGTTCCGATTCACCTTCTTGATTCTTCTTATTAAAATGCATAATAAATTTGTTTCTAAGAGAATCTAAACCCCATTCTTTTCCTCCATTAATATGATCAAATACTGATTGCATATCATCTTCGTTCATCAAAAGAAATAGCGCTTGAATATTTGCGTTTATAACATTTGATAACTGAAAATCAAGCAAACGGTATTTGCAATCAAATGGAAGCATTGCCAGTGGACGATGAGCTATTAAATCATTTAGCTCTCCATGACAATTTAAATTATCAATTATCCCACTTACTCTGTTAGTATTCATTTGAAACCACCCCTATCACTTCTGAATTACCAACAACAAATATTTCTTCTTCGGAATATACTGTTGCATTGTCACCTATCACTGCATTTTCTCCAATTATTGCATTCTTAATGAAAACATTTTTTCCAATTGTTGCACCAGGCATAATGATACTTTTTTCTATTTTGCTTCCTTCCTTAACACGTACATCCGTAGAGAGAATTGAATCTTTAACTTCTCCTGCAACATAACATCCATCAACGATTAAAGAATTTTTAATAACTGCCGTTTCAGTGAAAAAATGCGGCGGAGAAATTGTATTTTTAGAATAAATTCTCCAATTATGATTGCGCATATCTAAATCATTTTCTATATTGATGAATTCCATATTAGCTTCCCAAAGGGAATCAATTGTTCCAACATCTTTCCAATACCCATCAAAACGATAGGCATATACGTTTTCTCCCGAATCTAGATAGGATGGAATTACATGTTGTCCAAAGTCAATCATTTGACCATCTTTGGAATAGCTGTTAATTAAAACTGTTCGAAGCCTTTGCCAATCAAAAATATAAATTCCCATTGAGGCCAAATTATTTTTTGGTTCTTCTGGTTTTTCTTCAAACTCTATAATACGAGAGTTTTCGTCAGTATTCATAATTCCAAAACGAGAGGCTTCATTAATTGGCACTTCAATTACTGCAACAGTTAGAGACGCATTTTTTTCTTTGTGGAAGTCTAACATTTCTTCGTAATTCATTTTATATATGTGATCACCTGATAAAACCAAAATGTATTCCGGATTGACTTGGTCGATATAAGCAATATTCTGGTATATAGCATGTGCAGTACCTTGAAACCACTTTTCCCCATCTGAACTAGAAAAAGGTTGCAAAATTGTCAAACCAGAATCAATACCATCAAACCCCCAACTAGAACCATTTCCTAAATGCCTGTTTAAAGCTAAAGGTTGATATTGCGTTACAACACCTACCTCTTTTATTCCTGAGTTTGTACAATTACTTAAAGTAAAGTCTATAATTCGGTATCTACCACCAAACGGTACTGCTGGTTTTGCAATATGCTTAGTTAATGCACCTAAACGCGTTCCTTGCCCACCAGCTAGTATCATAGCTAACATCTCTGTTTTCATCATAATATTAGGTGAATAAATCACCTTCCCCCCTTCCATAAATCTTATATAAAAATAATACTTTCATTGACATTATCTGCATGAATAAATTCTAGGCGTTTGTAGTTCATTCTCTTCAGATATGTAATAAACTTGCTGATTAAATCCTTAAAGCTATATAGTTTTTCATCAATATGTTGTTTCGATGCCCTACTTGAACTTCATATATATTCATAATAAATTGATGGATTGTGAGACACAGTAATCATAATTTATGAAACCGATTTCAGAAAACTAACTACAAAAATGCATCTCTGGTATGGACTCAAGCTTTTAATTTTTCATCTAAGTTTTCCTCATGAATACACTCCTTAAATAATTGTTAACTAATCATAATCCCTCCTTGTTATATAAATTTTCAAAAAAGTAAACGTATTCAAGATATTGTAAGAAATTACTATTTCATTTATGTTTATAATTATATAATAGCCTAATTAAATTTAATTGTCAAGATTCTATAGCCTCAATCACACGTCTTCCATGACCTTTTTCAATTGTTCTATATATTCCTAATTGTCCACTTTATACTTTTGTTTCAAATCCCTTAAGACTTTCATTTATATCTTTAATTTCAAGTTTACCTTCTTTCTCTAAAAGATTAAACTATTCCTTTACTTCATCTTCTTGTTTGCACAAAGAATAACACCAACACTTGGTTTTTCGTTTTGTTTTTTATGTTCTCTATCAAGAGCCTCCAAATAGAAATTCATTTTTCCTAAATGTTCAGGTTTGAAAGTTCCAATCTTTAATTCAAAAGCTTACAATTAAGGAAAGCACCGCCTATTGCAGCATTTAACTACAGTAGGCGGTGCTTACTATAAAATAAATTCATTTTCTATTAAATTTAGATATTACAACAATTTAATCAAATTCTTATAAAATTTATTAACCTCATAATCCTGTAATCCAGAAACTTGTCCATCTCCAAGCTCAATAACAAGCCATTCCCCATCGCTTTTTTTCGCTAAATCAATTGTGAAGAATATTGCTTCTTAGATTTTTAAGTTTTCCTAAAATTTCGTCTATGAATTTAGGATATTCATTTACTCCTTTGCCATCCCTATACCCTATAGTGCAAACTACTTTATAATTAAAAACATTAAGTCCAATTGCAATATTAATTGTAAACATATCATTATTCCAACTCTAAAAATAGTAAATGATTCTTGCTGCTATCCAATTATAAAAAATGTATATTATTATAATATCCATTGATATTTTTCTTTTAACTTTTAACTGTAAAAAGACATCAAATGCTATCATAACCATTTCTATAGCTATAAATATTGCAATAAATAAATAGAAATTAACATGAAAAAAATCATAAGATATTGGTAATAAACCGCCTATAAGTAATTTAATCCATTGACTTAATTTATTTAAATTTTTCATAACAGAATTCCACCTAACAATACACAAATTTTCTTTACGGATATATTTTACCACAAAATCATATTTTTTAATAAAAAACAAGAACTTACTTTCGAAATAACCACTATCTAGCTGTCTTTGCAATTCTCTTTTAGAATATCTTTCTTTTATTTATCTTAAGAAAGAATAAATTGCTACATGAGCTGTGTTTCCTGTAATACAATTACTTTTTGTAATTATGCCTTTAGACGTAATATCATCAAAACTTAACTACAAATTCCAATGCCTTTTTTTCATTACCATATCTCATAATACATTCTTCCTTGCAATGCTCAATTTCAAACTCTCCAAAATAATATTTTACATTTTCATCATCAAAGAATCTCTTATATCCGCATTCTGTTAAATAAAAATTCTTTTCTATCTCTTCGCCATTCCCTGATCCATAATTTATATCATTCACAGAATTAACTCTAGCAATTAAATAACCATTGGATTTCAATACTCTTTTTATTTCTTTCACTATAATCTTAGTGGTATCATCATTAAAATAATGTAATGATAAATCTGCTATTATTACTTCAATACTTTCATCTTCAAAAGGTAATGTCTTTGAAATATCAATTTTCATTGCTTCTACTATTGGAATATATTTATTTACTATACTTAATGCTTCTTCTGAATAGTCACAAGCAATAACCTTATATCCTCTTTCCATTAAATATAAGCTGTCTCCTCCTGAGCCACACCCTAAATCAATTATTGATTTCTCCTTAGATTTATCTAAAATATATTTGTACTTATCAAGCCACAAATCATAAATTGGTTTCTTTTCTTTTTTACTTTCATATATATTATTCCAATACTGTTTATTACCATCCATTATTATTCCTCTTATCTATTATAAATACTTTCTTAATTAAAAACCGCCATTAACTTTATATAAATACCCTCTCATGCCGCATTCTTGGCGCATATTCTGAAGAATATATATGGTACTATGGTTCACCATATTTATGGTGAACCATATATATTCTCGTATAATGTAGTTAAGAAATGTAATACATCCTTGGTGTAGTTTCATCACATGCAACATATCCATCTTTTAAATTGCTAATTGACTATTAAAAGAACCTAAACTTAAACAATATCCTATTTTTAATAATTCAGCTGTTATTGCATTAAATAGCTTCATTACCTGGCACTCATAATAATAATTTTCTCCATACTCTTTTAAATAATCTTTATCTAGCATTTCTGGTTTGTATTCTTCATCTATTATATTCCACGCTATTATTCTTTTGATATTATAAAAAACAAATCTATTAGAGTTTCCATCCTTAGAACCATTGTCTAATGATTCTGGAATTTCTTCAATGTTATTCTCTTTAATAAGCTTATATATATGTTTAATAGTGTTATAAGGTAACGCAAATTCTTTAAACTTAACTTCAATACTTTCAGTCTCATATTCCCTATAAATCAAGTTCCCATTCCTATATATAGTAATACTAAAGCCATCATCATCTCCAATACAGCACTCTCCAGCATTTCCTAGTCTATACTCAAATATAATTTCAGTTTCTAACATTTTATCAAAATGATCGACTTCCATATCATATTTTTTCACGTTACAATCAATATTTAATTCCAAATCTATCACCACCCTAACAGCCTATGATTGCATAGTACTAATTTTGCTTGCCACTATATTGTGCCTCTTCTTTAACACAAGTATATGGCTTTAATTCATAATATAATTCAATAATCTTTCCTGATTCAAATATTTTAGGTGAATTATTTATTAGTTTTTCTATAGTTCTATTTAACTCATATCTATTGATTACTTTAACTTTCTCTGAAGTTACTACCATTTTCTTTATAGTACATCTTTCACTAAAAACTATTATAGATTTTATAATCTTTTCATCTATCTGCAATAATTTTATTAAATATTTAATATGAGTGTTGTTTTGAAATATTGGACTATAGAACTTTTCTTTATGACCATTTGGTAGTGTCTGCATCCAATATTTGCTCTTCTCATCACCAAATATCCAGCCACTATAATTTTTCGATTCTAAAACATAAATTCCAGTTTCATGTATATATATTAAATCAACCTCTGTTGTTTCTCCATTTCCTTTTGGCAAATAAACATTTGTAAGTATCCTATGATCACCTTTTATTTTTTCTAACTTATTAAATGATAAATACTCACCATATTTTCCTTTATCCATCCTAACTCCAAAATAATTATTTCCTGACTCTTTTTTATAATTACTTTTATCATATCTACTCTTTTTCAAGCCATAATTTATGCAAAATCCTAAAATAAAAATAATAAAAATCCCCAGAATATTGCCCATTCTCTACATACTCCCATAAATTCATATTAAACTAAATATATCTATTATAATAATGTAATCAAAGATAATATATTTTATTTTTTCATCTTCAAGTTTTTAAGACTACTCATAAATTCATTCTACAATTGCCAATTAATAATATTTATATAAGTATCTTACTACAATTACCTTTTAACTTATAGCAGTATATGTTATTTTTACTATATTTAATTTATTATATCTTCATCTTTTCATAAGGCAGATAAAATAATTTTAAGCTCTTTTATTATCTTATTTACTTAAAATATTATATTAAATAAGATAATAGAAAAAATTAAGAATAGAAGTCGTTAATAATAATATTTCTATTTCTTTCATATCCATTATATGGTATTATTGATTTGTAAATTACGATAAGTTATTAGGAGGTCTTATGGTTAGTCTTAATAGAAAATCTATATTAGAATTTTTAGTTGGTGCTTTACTAGCTATGGCAGGAGGCTCTTGTTTTAGTATACTTAGGGAATACCAAACTACTTATAAATTTCTGTTTATAATTAGATATATTATTATATTTGTAAGTTTTTCTTCTATTCCTATAGTTAATAAAAAGTTTTCAGATACTAAGTATTATAAATTTATTATTATATTTCTAATTATTTTAAATATAATTTTAACAGTTATTGAATAATTATTTTATTTAGAAATCTTCTACATTACCATACATACTGTTCGTTTTCTCTTATTATATCTTTATGGTTCTTTAGTCATTATTTTGATATAGATAAATATGCACTCCATCACTAGTGTTCACACGGACTTTCAATGCTAAGTTATATGAGTGCAATAAAATGATGCATAATTTATGCCTCATTTTATATTTTTCTAGTTAAATTTTAATAAACAAGTTCAAATCTTACATCAGTAGCTACCCAATGAGATCCTGTTGTAGTATTAATCATTTTTTCCCCTTAAGTATTATATATTACTTTTTAAATCAATAAATTTTCTATATGGTTTTTCATAATTCCCTCGCTAGAAAACAATTCAAAACTCTTTTACCTGTTCTAGAATTAATTACAAAATCTACCCATCCTCCTGGTGGATCATATTCTCCTGCCCCATAAATACGTTCACCATCAAAATTATTGACTAATACCCCATCTATTCCTAATATCTCAGCTGTCCACAACTGAGATCCATACTTGTTAAAACATAATATATTAGATTCAGTTGCAACGAACAAAAATTTTTCATAAGGATATAAATAACCAAAATAGCCACTTATGCTAGTTTTTATGTCATTTTGATTGTCAATATCTATTAAATAGAATGACTGAGCAAATCCTATAGCAATATAATTTTCCCAAATAATAGCATTCCTAAAACGAGCCGCATATTCATGGTAAAGATTTATAATTTAACATAGCCTCCTGGAGGAAAATTTATTCTAAATCAAATGAAAATTCAATCGTAGAATGTTCAGTAATATCAATATTTTCTATATATATTTTATCAATTACAGCTTCAAAACTTTTGCCATTACAACCTAATTCATCAAGTGCTTTATCAAATTCAATCTGTTGATGTAATCTGCCGACAGTTAAGTGAGGACAATACGTTGCTTTCCTAAAGTAACGTTTATCATTTAATTAAAAGTGATTCAACTTTAAAGAAAAGTAAAAATATATATGAAATCACCTTAAAAGAAGCTAAGACTAAGGGTATGCATCAATCTGACTCAAAAGCTGACAATTAATACAAGCACCGCCTATTGTAGCATTTAACTACAGTAGGCGATGCTTACTATAAATGGAAATTTCTTATTCATTAATTACTTAACATGCTTAAGTACAATCCCATCCTTAAATTGTGGTAATTTTATTCTCATTCTCCAGTCCTTCTAAATGCTCTCCTGCCTTCTTTGAAAAATAATTTTCATACTGACTCTTACTTGCCTTACTAAAATATTCTTTTGCCAATTGTGGTTCATTTAATTTTAGATAGGTCATTCCAAGAAAATAATTATTTTCTATATCATAAGTAAATTTGTCATAAACAAGAGTCGATTTTTTTAAACTAAAAATCACTTTTCTCCTTTTTTCTTTATTAATATAAGTTTCTATATACCTTAAAGCTTCTTTTTGATTTCCTTTCACTGCTTCAAAATAACCTCTAATAGGATAAGCTTCTTCTGGATTTAAAAGTTCCACTGCCTTTTCATAATATTCTATAGCTGCCTGTACATTTTCTTCTAAAAGTATTAAGCTGTTTGCCCTTTAAAAAAGTATCCCCACTTTATATTGTCATCATTGTAGTGTCAAGTATTAAATCACATTTATTCCTAATATCTAATTCTGCAAAATAATGCTCTTCCATAGGAATCCATTTATTTAGAAAATCCTGCAGTTTTTCTTTGCCGTTACGTTTTAGGATTCGCTCGTATTGTACCTTTGAATCAACAGTTATAAAAATTTTATAATTATAATAATTTCTTAATTTAGGATGAAGACTATAACTTCCTTCAACTATAGTTAAGTTCTTTGGTTCAACTTTGATATGCTGACTAAACTCCCCTATATTACACAGATATTGCCTATATGTAACAGACGTATCGTTTTGCAGAGGCTGTAATATTTCCTCCTCAAACCTTTCATAGTGAACATTCTCGCCAGCCTTTCTTAACCTTTCTGCAGTTTTCATCTCAAAAGGCAGGAAAAAATCATCCATATGAAAAATGTTACAATCAAACTGCTCTTTAAGCAGTGACACCAAAGTACTCTTACCTCCACCACATCTTCCATCAATGGCTATTACTAACTTTTCATTATCTTTTAATAAATTTTTAATTACATCAAATACATCTTTATATTCATTATAAATTAGTGGCTTAAGTTCCTTCCTCATTGTTCCCTCCAACATTTAAAATCTGGCTAATTCAATGTTTAGCTCTAATTCCTCTTTTATCTCACGAATAAGTGCTGCTTCTCTTAATTTGTGAGTACAATTACTTAATCTTCATTTCCCTCTTTAATAATTCCATATTCAACAAGCATAAGGTACTCCTCCTACATTTAGTTCCAATCACTTTTAAGTGTGGCGTAATATGCCATATCACATATTCCTGTATTATTTATACCACCTTTACGTTTTATGCCTTCAAACTTCATTCCACATTTACTCATTACTTTTCCCGAGCCTGGATTATTAGTATCATGCTTAGCTTCAATTCTATTCACTTGAACTTCTTGAAAAAAGAAATCTATTAAAGCTTTAAATGATTCTGACATAATTCCTTGCTTCCAATAATTTTTGCCAATACAATATCCTATTTCAACAGCTTCTATATCTAAATCAATGTTTACTACACCAATACTTCCAATGACTTCTTTAGTATCTTTTAATTCAATACCCCATTGATAGTTATTTTCTGACTCTGATTCCTTTATCCAAAGATTAATTACAGATTTCGATGCTTCAACATCCTTATGTGTTGGCCATGTTAAAAATTTTGTTACCATATCATCGCTTGCCCAATTTTCATACATGTCCATTGCATCATCAGTTGTGAATTTCCTTAATATTAATCTTTCAGTTTCAATAGTTTTAGTACCTAAATTCTTCATTTTCTTACGCCTCCAAGCTTCTCTCTTATCCCATTTTCTGCTTTTCTTTGTACCTATATTATATATTTTTTTAATCTATAATTTCTACATCTATTTTAATATTTGCCATAATCATATCTTTATAGCTACAACTTCTATAAATAGAATGTTTGTTCGCATCATATTATGATACTCTCTTTACAGGAATCCACAATTCACAAAATAAGCCTGGCTCGCCATTATCAGGATAAATTTCATAATCAGTGTCTTCTGTTTGTTCATAATCAGACTGTGGTAAAAATTCTTTAAAAAATCTACTCCACATTTCACTGATACAATCACCATTATTACCGTAACATTTAAAAACTACGTATGTTGCTGAATCAATTTCCCATATACGGTAATCTTTTTTCAACATTGCTTCTTCATTATCTATGTCAGTATCTTCATCAATAATTACTCCAATTCCATAATCAAAAGTTGTTTCATTTTCTTTAGTAGGGCTGCATAGACCGTATAAATCTTTTTTGCCATCTCGTCTCATATTTCTGATTTCATCTATGAAATGTTTTTTATGACATTCACCCCAAAAATCAGGAATATCATGGTTACCTGCCTCATTAATAATTTCATTATTAAATGATCGTGCCTTTGCAATAAATCTTTGTTTGTTAGTTTCTTCAATCCTATAATTCATAGTGTTTCCGCCTTCCAATATAATTTTAATAACTAAAGGGTTAAAAAGACAGAGTTGAGTTCCTTTTCTTCTAGCTAACTTTGGTGATACACCGTGAAATCTCGAAAAAGCCTTTGCAAAACTTTCAGGAGTTTCATAACCATACTTAAATGCAACATCTATAATTTTACTGTCAGTTAGCTGTAATTCTTGTCCTGCTAGTGACAATCTTCTGTTACGAATGTACTCATTAGCTGTCATTCCAGCCATTAAGCTAAATATTCTATGAAAGTTATAACACGACATATTCACTTCTTTTGCTACATTCTCGTAATTAATTTTTTCAAGGAGATGTCTCTCCATATAATCAATTGCACATTGTAACGACTTTCCAAAACTCATCTATCACTTCCACTTTCACTATGTATTATAGGATTCCTTGTTAAAATATTCCTGTCCTAGTTTGCAAAGTTTTGTCTTTTATTTTTTCTTTAGTTTTCTTTTGTATTTCATTTAATGTATCTATGTTTTGTTGCAGTTCTAAAAATAATGCACTTTCTTCCTTGAAGTATTGACTTTGTTTTGCCTCTTCAACTAATTCCTTTTCTATTTAAATTAGATTTATATTATTTATTTTTTATAAAGGTATCTTAACCTCCATAATAGTTCCTTCTAGAACTTCACTCCTACAGTTTATAGTGCCTCCAAGAAGCTCAACTATCCTTTTCACAATAGAAAGACCAAGTCCACTTCCTTGCTTTTTATGAGATTCCTCACACTGATAGAATTTATCAAAAATCTTTTGTTGCTTGCCTATGCTGATTCCTTTTCCTTCATTTTTAATAGTTATAGTTAAAAATTGTTCATCCACTTTTCCGATAATCCCAATAGTACTATTTTCTGGTGAATATTTAATTGCATTGTCAATAAGATTAGACCATATCTGCATTAGAAGGTCTGAATCATTTTGAATAATAAGCTCCTGAAACTCCAGTTCATATTCTCTTGTTTTATCTGACCACTTTTCAGATAACATGATTATGCACTTACGAATCTGTTCATCTACACGTACTTTATCCTTTTTTACAACTATCTGCTGATTATCAAGTCTTGACATTCTAAGCATATTTTCACATAAATGAGATAACCTTATTGATTCTTTATTGACTAGCAAAAGATATTCCTGCTGTTCTTCTCTTGAAAGCCCCTCCTCCAGTAATATTTCTGTAAATCCAGTTATTGCAGCAACTGGAGTCTGCAATTCATGAGATACATTACTTATAAAATCCTTTCTTATATACTCCATTCCCTTAAGTTCCTTAGCCATTTTATTGAAATTTATAGCAAGTTCATCAATTTCGTTGGTAAATTCATATTCTCCACGTCTTTTTTCATTTCTTTCAATATTAATTCCAAAATCTCCATCAGCCACCTTTTTTGCTGCATCACTAATTTGTGAAAGAGGTTTTGTAAGATGCAAAGAACCAAACCAAAACATAACTCCTCCAAAGATCATTGTAAGAAGACATACAAGTAAAGATATAATAAGGACCACAACCATTGTAATTTCTCCATTATAAAACAACTTCATTCCAGCTAAAACAATGCTATAGGAAATTACACATGCAGTACATAAGGTAGCGATAAAAACTCCTGAAAAATAAATTCTAAGAGAAGTTCTAAATTTTCTATTCTTAATTTTCTTTTTTCCCATATTAACTCTACCTTTCCTGCTTTTAAATCAGCTCTATATCTCTGTTTCTAATAAGTTGCTTTATAGCCTAAACCTCTTATGGTAATAATCTTAAAAGTAGAATAATTCTCAAATTTTCTTCTTAGCTTTTTTATATGAGAATCTATAGTTCTCTCATCAACTTCAGAATCCATTCCCCATATTTCATCCATCAATTCAAGTCTGGTGAATATTTTATTTGGATTACTTAGAAGTTTAAAAAGCAGATAAAATTCCTTTGGTGGAATATCAAAAACATCATTTCCTATTTTTATATTCAAAGCATCATAATCAAGGATAGTATCTCCTATGACTAATTTCTTTTCATTTGCAATCTGTGCACGGCGAAGCAGGGCATTTACTCTAAGAATCATTTCCTTCATATTAATTGGTTTAATCATATAATCATCAGTTCCAGCCTTAAACCCTTTTTCCATATCTTCCAATTGACTTTTAGCTGTTACCATAAGAATAGGAATTGTATTATGCACACTTCTAAGTTCTCTTGTGAGCTCATAGCCATCCATGTTAGGCATCATAATATCGCATATAATTAAATCTATATGTTCTCCGTCCATTATCTCAAGAGCTTCTTCGCCATCAAAAGATTGAAAAGTTTTAAAATTCTCCTGCTTCAACTTTGCACACATCATTTTGTTAATAGTTTTATCATCTTCAACCACCAATACTGAAAACATCTGTATCACTGCTTTCTTTATTTTATATTTAATTCTATTTTACATTCTTACACCAAAAATTGCACCAGATAAATAAGGTATTAACCAAATAATCCAAACTAATATACTGAATTTATGAAAATTAGCTTTTGCCTCTTCATTATTCTTTACTATTACAACTGTTGCCCACACTGCATGGAAGGCCATTAATAAAATTGCTAATCCTCCTGTTACTCCATGAAAGTTAAGTTCAAATCCATTTCCTGCTATTTTACCCATTAAAGTTGTGCCAATTGTATCAAAAATTAAACCAAACCAAAATATAGCTAAATGCCATTTTTTAAGTTGCCCTTGTATTTTTTCACTCCATACCCCAATTGAATAAAAAATTAATGCTGAAGTAATAGCTATTATTGCATACACTAACATAAAAATTCCTCCTTATCATTTAAAAAATAAATTTATTATTTAACGTTAGTATACTATCCATTTATGACCTCAATATGACCTTTTTCTCACCAAGAAAAACTTTATTCATTGGCGAATTTATATTTATTCCTTAAATAATTTCCGTTTCATTCTGATTTTATTCTATTGTAGTTTTTTTATCATACAGTAAAGATCTAATTCTAACAACGAAGCTACTTCAAATTTAAACCACAAAAAAATATCTTCCAATTCTAAAACTGAGGAAGATATTTCAGATTATAGATTTTCAAGAACTAATCGTTGTTGCAGGACTCCCCCTGTTGATGGCGAAGTTTATGATATGGTCAAGTGTTATCCTTTAAGGCGATCAACTGTTAGAATCTTAAGTAAAATTAAAGTGCTCTATTATTCCTGCAATTGAAATTGGTAATTTTTCTTGGGTTTTGAAAGATAATAATTTAGAATCTAAAATTCCTAGACAGAAACCATCCCCAATTAGCTCATTTAAAACCTTTACTTTAAAAGTATCCTTCTGTTGTATTCCAGAGTAGTTTACAAAAGTCTTAACTCCATCTTCATCTTCTTCACTTCTTACTTTTAACTTGTTTCTACCAAATAAAAACATATTCTCCTTCTCCTTTAATCACTAATAGATACTATTATAATGTATTAATTTTGCACCGTCAAAAGTTTGGAACCTGCTAAAAAATAATTATATATATTATTTCCTCTTAAATATCTAGTTCATCTAAATATTCTTCATAACCTAATTCCATCATTTTATCCATAGGAATAAATTTAAGTGCAGCTGAATTAATGCAATATCTTAACTCTCCTGTTTCTTCTGGCCCATCATTAAAATTATTAAATGGTGCTTCTGTAGCATTTTCCTTAGTTACTCTATATTGTATTTCTGTTAAATTTTCTTTTAATTCTTCCACTGACTTTTTTACATATTTCTTATCCATTGTATTACCTCCATAAAACATATTATAAATATAATTCTTAATAGGTATAAATTCATAACAATAGCAAATTGTACTTTTGTTAATGCATTTTTTATATTCTCCATATTTTGCATATTATCTAGTTTTTCCAAATTGCCTAGGTCTGTTTATAGTAATTGAAAATCTCTTAAATATTTCTTTTATGGAACTGCGATATATTAAAAAAATAACTATATATCTTCTATAAGAATACATTAATCATATCTATAAATATTTGTAAAGAATGATAAATTTCTGTACAAAAAAAAGACCTAATTGTCAGGTCTTCTTAAATTTTAAATCTTAAATCTTAAATCTTAAATTTTGAAATTTCTTGTTTTAGTCTATCAGAATTTTCTTTTGATATTAATGCTTCTTCTGATAAACTATTAGACTTATTACTAATTTTTGAAACTTTAGTTGCAATATCCGTTGTACCACCTGCTCCTTCATTAGCAGCAATTGCTACTCCATCTATAGTCTTTAGCACATCACTTAAAGATGCCAAAAGTTGTTCTGAAGTTGCACTGAATTCTGATACAAGATTATCAACGAATTCTGCATCTTTACTATATTCATCTGCAACTGTGAGCACAGTTGCAGAATCATTTGCTACATCTGTATCCATAAATGTTAATAAATTATTTGAATTTTCCGAAAGATCTTTTACAGAATTTGTTACTTTATGTGTTATATTTTGAATTTCTATTACAGTATCTTTTGATTGTTCTGCAAGTTTTCTTATCTCTTCAGCTACAACTGAAAATCCTTTTCCTGCTTCTCCAGCTCTTGCAGCTTCAATTGCAGCATTTAAAACAAGAAGATTAGTTTGTGAAGTTATCTCCATTATAGATTCTGAAAGTATACTTATCTTATCTACAATCTTTGATGATTCTATAGCCTTTTCTAAATTTGCTTTTGTAATTATAAATATTTCGTTAGATTTTTCTTTAGAAACTAGTACATTTTGTTTTGTATCTGTTGCTCTTTTATTTATTTCATTACCAGATTTTCAATCTATCCTCTGGCTTAACATACATTTTATCTCCGTCTTTAATTCCATAAGTTTCATAGAATTTATCAAATTGTGATGAAACTATATTATTTCTTACTTTTTTAGGTGAATGTACATCATATTGAAGTGCGTAATCTGCATATTCCTTTGTACTAATATCACGCCATATAGTTGCATTACTTTCAAAGAATGCTTTATAATCTGGATTAGACTTTTTACTTAAAATATCTAATGCACAAGCCATACCTCCAATATCAGCTATATTTTCACCTACAGTAAGATCTCCATTAACCTTCTTACCATCAGCTACTTTCACTTGACTATAAAACTCCCTTACTTTCTTTGTTTTTTCTTGGAATTTACTATAATCTTCTTGTGTCCACCAATTATTTAAATTACCATCAGCATCAAATTTAGCACCTGTATTATCAAATGCGTGACTTATTTCATGTCCTATAACAGTTCCAATCCCACCTAAATTCTTTTCTTTACTGGCATTAGCATCATAAAATGGTGCTTGAAGAATTCCTGCCGGAATTGTTATTGTATTTGTTGTTGGACTATAACAAGCGTCAATTGTTTGTGGTGACATTGCAAATTTTGTCTTATCTACTGGATTATTTAACTCACTTATTTCTTTTTCATAAGCAAACTTACTTAAATTTTCAACATTCTCCCAAAGAGAACCACCATCTTCATAAGATCTAATTTGTAATTTTGAGTAATCCTCCCATTTATCTGGATATGCAATTTGAACATTAAGTTTATTTAATTTTTCAATTGCTTTTGCCTTAGTTGTATCACTCATCCAGTCCAAATTTTTAATCCTATTCTTATAAGTCTCTATAACTTGATTAGTCATATCTTTAACATCATTTTTAACTTTATCAGAGAAATATTTTTGAATATATATTTTTCCAAAAGGATTTGCTAAAGCAGAATTAACCATATCAATAGCTTTTTCCTCTTTAGAAATGTCTCCTTTTGATCCTAAATATGCATTTTGGTATTCAGTTACTGCCTTTTCAAAAGCTTCGCCTAAATATGGAGCTGTGCTTTTTATATTTTCAACTTCAATATAATCTTTAATCATTGGTAAATTTTCTTCTGTATATATATCATTTAAAGCTTTAAACCATTTTGGCTCTGTTAATACTATTTTATTAGCATTATCTAATTTAAAGTTTTTCATAATAGTTTTAATATTTAAATTTGGTGCTAAAGCATCAAGCTGATCTAAAGTATAAACATTATATTGCTTATCTATAGCATTATCATCTTTTGATACTTCTTCTTTACCTGTTATTGATGTTGCCAGCATATTCTCAACTTTAAATAAATTATCTATTTTTGCTTTTGCCTGTTCCTCAGTATAACCACTTAAAGTTAAAATTTTAGTATAATAATTTTCTGCTAACCCTTTTATTCTTTTGCTATTTTCTGTTGGCTTAACATATTCATCTGAATCACCTAAACTAAGGGATGCTGGTCCAATATAAAGAGCTTTCTTATTTGCATCCTTAAGGTCTGCGAAACAATTAAATGTCAGCAAAGGACTACCTACTTTTGAATCTATCTTTAAATTTGAAATATCTTTTACAGACTTAATATTATTTAATTCCCCAATCATTTCCTTTATTGGTTCTATTCCTTGCTTATTTCTAGCCTCCATATTTAAAGTATTCTTATATAAATTAATTATCTTCTTTTCATCACTATTATCAGAATAACTTTTTTCATTTGTTATTAAGCCGGCAATTATTTCCTTTTTTTGTTCTGTTAGTGACTTATAAACTTCCATACCTGCTGAATTAGATACTTGTCCCTCATCTATCTTCGCAGTATTTAACCACTCTTTATTTACTGCATTATAAAAATCATCTTGAAGTCTTATAGAATTTGCAACTTGTGTAACATTTGTATTAGCTACCTCAGCTGCTTTAACACTGGTTCCTTGTCCAATGAATATTGAACAGATTAATGCAGCTGCAATAATCACCCTTATTTTAGATTTCTTCATTAAAAGTCATCTCCACTTCTTCAAAAAATTCATATTGTTTAGCTTTATTATACACATTGTGAATTATTTTACAATCACTCCAATATTAATTTAATCTTAAATTTTTTAAATATTTATATCATATTAAAATTCATGAGTAATTATTTATAGGGGGCTAGCCTTTGCACTGCAGGGTTTTGAATGATATCACGGCGAATAATAGAATATACAAGAACACACTAAAGAGATTTTGTGCCTATTTCATTGTCCAAGCACAAATACTATAGAAAGCAACAAAGTTACAAGCAATGCTTCTACAAGTGCAAATTCAGTTGATGTACAGGGGTTACCTAATTTACCAACAAAGCATCCAATAACTGTACAATCCTCTCCTGAGCAAAAAATTCTTGAATTAATGAATGCAAAAAGAACCGAAGCTGGTCTTGTACCACTTACTATTGATAATACATTAGTACAAGTAGCAAGATATAAGAGTAACAATATGATACAAAATAACTTCTTTAATCACACAAATCCAGATGGCACTAAGTGGACAAACTGGTTACAAACAATAGGATATAAATATACTACAACAGGCGAAAAATTGCCTGTTCAAAATTATTTTTGCTTACCTTTTACCATAAAATAAGAGCCTACTTTACGTAAACTCTTAACCATAGATTTAAAACATATCTTATATATACTTACCGTATCTTGTGATAATTTTTCAGCAATTTGCCAATTCTGATATACGCTTATTTACATTGTGATTATATATTCCACCATGATAACAAATTACTGTTTCAATATCATATTTCATTAATTTTTGTATAGACTTCACACTTAGTTCAGTATCAAAATTATAATCTTGATTTCCTCTTAGAAGAATTCCATCATTAACGCAAAAAACATCTCCAGCAATTAATATCTTCCAATGTTTAAAGTATAAGCAGATATGTCCAGGAGTATGACCTGGTGTATGAATAACAGTTATTCCACCGCAATAAGGTAGTTCTTGTCCATCGGTCAAAGTTTCATCTATATTTACTTTATTATTTTGAAAACCTGCTTTTAGCATCTTGTATGCTACTTTCATATTATCAGGTAAATTTTCCAAGTTACTTTCAAGCTTAGCAAGTTTAACAGGAGACTTTTCACCATTTATATATGCTTTTTCTTCCTCATGAGAAAAAGTTTTAATGTTTTCAGGTACCTTATTTAAAATTTCTAAAACATTTCCTATATGGTCAATATCTTGATGAGTAAAAATTATTGTGTTCAATTTGCTAAATTGCAGTCCTTCTTTCTCAATTGCTTCATAAATTTGATTAAACAGACCAGGAAAACCCGTATCAATTAAAATTAATGAATCATTATTTAAAATCAATGTTGGATAAATTATAGTTGTTTTTCCCATTGTATCAGATAATATTTCAAGCATATAAATTCCATTTTCAATTTTCATTTACTATTATCCTCCTAAAAATTAGAATATAAAATACATTTTTTCTCTTACTTTCTTAATCATTAAACTACGTTGCCAATTATAATACAATACTTGATTTTTTTGTAATTTTATGGTATAGTACATGTATAAATTACGATTTTTTTAATATTATTATAGTCCTTCCTCACATACATGCTTAAAGAAAGAGTCCGAAGCTTTTGAGTGGTATCTATTTTTCATTCTGGCTATATAAAAATAACTTTTCCAATCTGGTTTAATTATTGGAATTGCTTTTACATTTATGTATTGAATAGAATACATCTTAGGAAGAATTGCTATTCCAAAATTTTGAGCTACAAGTCCTACAATTAAGCTGTCTTCTTCAACTTCATATGAAACCTTAGGATACTCTCCTATTTTTTCAAACAATCCATCTATTACAGGCCTTAATCCGCTACTTTTAGAAAATATAATTTGCTTATATGGTATTGTTTCTTTTAAATTCAGTTCTTTATATTTGGCTAATGGATGATCATATGGTACTACTGCACACATTTCTTGTTTTTTTATTGGTACAAATTCAACCTCTGTTTCATCTTCCATTTTTGAACAAAACCCAACATCATAAATTCCACTCTTTAATCCTTCTACAATATCCTTAGTCACTCCTGTATCAAACTTAAAATCTATATCTTTATCTTTATTTATATCTAAAAAATCATGAGTTGCTTTTGGAATATCTTTTATGGCAAGTGGCTTTATCATAGCTAAACTTATGGTTCCTCCACCTTCACTTATGTTTTGAAAAGAATTCACACTCACATCTAACATATTAATGATTTTATTTACATCATCATAAAACATTTTTCCATATTTATTTAATATAATATTTCGTCCCTCTTTTTCAAATAATCTCACACCTAATTCTTCTTCTAACGAGGCCATAGCATGACTTAATCCTGGCTGCGTTATTTTTAATTTTTCAGCTGTTTTTCCATAATGCTCTAATTGTGCTAAGGTAACAAAATATCTCAAATGATATAAATTCAATTTTTTCAAATCCCTTCTAAAATATTATTTATTCTTATATATTAACACATGCATAAAATGAATGGATTTCTATAAAATAAATCATTAGAATTTATGGAAAATGTCTTATATAATTAATGAGTATTTAATTACAGTTATTTTTATCCTAATGAAAGAAGGCTTGTTTATGAAAAAAATTAGAATTCCCGGAGAGCTGGCACTATTTACAGCAGTAATTATCAATAGCCTTGGTATTGCATTGATGACAAAAAGTAATTTCGGTATATCTTCTATTTCTTCTGTTCCTTATGTCTTTAGCCAAGCTTTTTCTATTTTGAGCTTTGGAACATGGAATTATACTTTTCAAACAATTTTAGTAATATCTTTAATGCTTTTAAATAAAAAATTTAACTTAAGTTATAGTTTTTCTTTTTTAATGGGACTTGCTTTTGGGAAAATGATAGATGTTCATGAATTATGGATTTGTTTCTTACCAGATTCTTTAGCTTATCATATTGTTTATTTTATCATAAGCTTTTTTATACTAGCATTGGGAATATGCTTATCAAATAATAGCATGCTGCCAATTATACCTACTGATACATTTCCACGAGACTTATCAGTTATTTTAAACAAACCATATAAATATATCAAAACAACCTTTGATTTGTGTTGTTTAACTACAACAGCTGTAATTTCATTATTTATACTTCATAAAGCTGTCGGTATTGGTGTTGGTACAGTTATATGTGCACTTACTACTGGAAAAACTGTTTCAATTGTTCAAGCTTTTTTTGATAAGCATATAAGTTTTTACAGATTTACCTTATTAAATAGTCCGAAAAATAATGATTTAAGTATCTAAATATCTAAAATAACTCCATTTATTAAACAACAACTTCAAATATATTTTTATCTTCTATAGAATATCCACTGCTGTTATATTGTTTATTTTCACTGAAAATAAGAGCTTACTTTACGTAAACTCTTATTAAAATTCCAAGATTTTATTTTTAAACATTTAAGTTTCAAACGAATCATTATTTAAAATCAATGTTGGATAAATTATAGTTTTTTTCCCATTCTATCAGATAATATTTCAAGCATATAAATTCCATTTTCAATTTTCATTTACTATTATCCTCCTTAAAATTAGAATTTAAAATATAGTTTCTTATAAATTCCGTATTTTATATATATTATCTTTAATAGCTCTATTCAAGATAAATTTATTATAACAAAATAAATAATTATTACTCAGAACAACATTTATTAACTATTTCTTTAATTTCTACAGCTGGTTCACTCCCTGATAAAACAACCAATTGCTCAATATAATTATTATTAAAAATCTGGCAGTAAAAATCTTTTCTCATCTCATCTACATCTTCATAATTTTCCTCAAACTTTTGAAGCAAAGCTTCTTCATCAAGACCAGTTTTATCTATAAAATAATATAAGTTTAATTTATTTACATACTCATCTAACCTCTTAAGATTATCTTTATTTATAACAAAACCAACATTGTAATCTCTATCGGTTTTCTTAGCTCCTTTTTTAATAGTTACTCCACAGACAGATACCTCAGGTATTTTCTTTGTTTCAATTTTTTTATATGCTACTCTGGTAAAATCTAAGTGCTCTATTATTTCTGCAATTGAAATTGGGAATTTTTCTTGGGTTTTGAAAGATAATAACTTAGAATCTAAAATTCCTAAACAGAAACCATCCCCAATTAGCTCATTTAAAACCTTTACTTTAAAAATATCCTTCTGTTTTATTCCAGAGTAGTTTACGAAAGTCTTAACTCCATCTTCATCTTCTTCACTTCTTACTTTTAACTTATTTCTACCAAATAAAAACATATTCTCCTTCTCCTTTAATCACTAATAGATACTATTATAATGTATTAATTTTGCACCGTCAAAAGTTTGGAACCTGCTAAAAATAATTATATATATTATTTCCTCTTAAATATCTAGTTCATCTAAATATTCTTCATAACCTAATTCCTTCATTTTATCCATAGGAATAAATTTAAGTGCAGCTGAATTAATGCAATATCTTAACCCTCCTGTTTCTTCTGGCCCATCATTAAATACGTGCCCTAAGTGGGCATCACCGATATTACTTCTTACCTCTGTTCGTACCATACCATGATTTTCATCTTTTTTTTCTTTAATAACTTTTCTTGTTATAGGCTTTGAAAAGGCAGGCCATCCACAACCCGAATCAAACTTGAACGAAGACATAAATAACGGCTCTCCTGTTGTTATATCTACATATATTCCTTTTTCATAAAAGCTATTGTACTCATTATTAAATGGTGCTTCTGTAGCATTTTCCTTAGTTACTCTATATTGTATTTCTGTTAAATTTTCTTTTAATTCTTCCACTGACTTTTTTACATATTTCTTATCCATTGTATTACCTCCATAAAACATATTATAAATATAATTCCTCATTTAATTAATTTTAGTCACTATAATCAGTATCATACGTGATCATAAATGTAAAATCATTATATTTTTCTTTCAGTTCTTTCTCTATATTGCTTCTAATTCCTTCTGCATTATCTGCTGTAAGATCTATTACGACATCAAAAGTCACAAGCTTTCTTTCTTCCATTATATATAATGCATGTATCTCTAACAAGTATTCATAAGACATTACTATTTTTTTGATATCTTCAGACATTTCAGAAATACCACCATCCGAGTTTACAATATAAATACCTATGGTCAAAAATGTATCATATTTTTTCATTATGGCTGATTGAATTGTTTTTGTAAGTACAAATATCTGCTTTCCAGTTGCATTTTCATCTACTTCTATATGTATTGAACCAATCATTTTAACTGGTCCATAATTATTAAGTAACAAATCATAAGCCCCTTTTACACCATCGTGACTCATAACGTCTTCCTTTATGGATTTAGTCAATGTACTGCTTGGCCTCTTACCAAGTATTTCATCTAAAGAATCCATTATCATCTCTATTCCAGATTTTATGATAACAACAGCAATAATTACACCAACATATCCATCTATTGTTACATTAAAAATAATTGATATGAGAATAGAAATTAGCGTTGCCGTAGAAATAAGCGCATCAAATAATGCATCAGCGCCTGACGCAATAAGAGCTTTGGAATTAACATTATTTCCAGTTTTTTTTACATAACGCCCAAGCAGATATTTTACAACTATTCCTACTAATACAATAACAACTGTTACTTTTGAATAAGAAACTTCTTCTGGATTGAAAATTCTCTCTCCAGAAGAAATAAAAGAACTTATTCCTGCTGCAAGTACAATGGCTGCAACTACTATTGAAGTAATATATTCCATCCGTCCATATCCATAAGGATGTTTCTTATCTGCTGGTTTCGCAGCCAGTTTTGTTCCAACTATAGTTAATACAGAAGATAATGCATCGCTTAAATTATTGATTGCATCCAATATAATTGCAACTGAGTTTGATGCAAGTCCAATTATTCCTTTAAATATAGCAAGCAGAACATTAGACACTATACCAATACCACTGGTTTTCATGATCTGCTTTTCACGTTGTGACTGATATTCATTCATAAAATTTTATGCCTCCAACTATTTTTATTTATTTTTCTTTACTAAGTATAACACCACTTATTACTTCATCAATACTCTTTTCTTTATTTAAATTAGATTTATATCATTTGCTTTTTATAAAGGTTTTACCTCCATAATAGTTCCTTATATAACATCTGGGATGCAATATATTATATGTGAGCACAAAAAAATCATTAAATTTCTAAATCTAATGATTTCTCAAGCTATTTTAATTCATCAATATTTTTCTTATATATATTCAATAACCTATAAACAACAAAATATAATGAATACTAATATTTTTTATTAATACTCATTATATTTTTTATAAGTAAAATAATTTACTATAGTAGATAAACATATTAAACATGCAGGATAGATATTTCCTATAAAATGCGTCGAAATTATTATTTCAGAAAAAGGCCTACTGCTAAAATACTGATCATAAATGAATTTATTTATAGTTAATTTGTTATAAACCCATGGTGTTAAAATTATTATAAAACTTAAAATAAAAATTAAATTACCATAATACTTTTTGTATACATTGTTTTTATAAAAGCAATATATACAATACAACATAAGTATAAATGTAATATATAGATAATTTAATGGATATGAAAAT
Source organism: Clostridium gelidum (assembly GCF_019977655.1). Lineage (NCBI taxonomy): Bacteria > Bacillati > Bacillota > Clostridia > Eubacteriales > Clostridiaceae > Clostridium > Clostridium gelidum. The sequence goes on along the minus strand of NZ_AP024849.1, from coordinate 2,108,441 downwards.
CCAATACTTTGTTCAACACTAAATAAATAAAATATCCCAATACTATAATAAAGTATATTTAATATAGACAATATAAATGTAATACGCCTTAAAACTGTGTTAAACTTTTTTATACTAACACTTCCTCTATACTATTAATCATCACTATCTTGCTTTAAACTTAAACATGCAGTACTATACTAGTATATATTTTTTTACCAACTAATTCAATATAAGTAAAATATAAATTCATCGTCTCTACTTTATTACTCATATTGTAAATATAATAAATTTCATTTTAAAATAGTAAAAGGAGGACATACAGTGAAAAAACTAAAATTTACTGGATTAATAATCTTATTTATATTATCAATTACAGCTATTGGATGTAAATCACAAGATAAACCTAAAACTGCAGCTAACAACAATACTGTAGAAACAAATAGAAATAATACTGAAAATGATACTTCTAAGAAATATCAGAATACTCCAGAAGCACAAAAAATTCTTGAAGCAAATCAAGAAGAAGATAAAGAAAAAGATAATACTAAAATAGATAAGAGCTATAAAGAAGTAGATAAATCTACATTAGATTATAATACAACCTCTTCTTCTAGTACCTATTGCGAAACTGAAGATAGCTTTGTTGGTAGTAATGCAGATATTGCACCTATAGATAATAAGAAATATAAAGAAATATTAAAAGATTATACTTATGCATGTGAAGTAAATCCAACAAATGTAACTTATGAAAACGCAATTAAACTTGCTAAAAGCGTGCTACCTGATGATATAAAAGAAATACGAAAGAAATATGACAGCTCTACAACTAAAACTTATATAGTGTACTCATCCAGACAAGGTAACTTTGTATTAGGACTTGCATATCCTTATAGCGATACTGATAACTTTATTCCTAGTTCCGACAAAGATATTGTTGTTGGAATAGATTATATGAAGGAAATACTTGAATAAAGACTATTGTTAATGGGAGTGATATATGTGGAAAATATTCACATATAATAAAAGCATGTGAAACGCAAGATCGTAATTCTTTAATAAAAACATCATTTTTTTTATGTTTTAGTACTTGCAGCTGACGATGAATCAATAAATCCATTATCTATAAAATCATACCCTGAATAATCTGAAGCATATTCTTCTTTAATCCTGTCCCCTATTTCTTTATCTATATAGCACATATCTCCATTAATTTCATATTTACCCTTTTTATCAATGGTTTTATCACTTAACTTTGGATTTGCAAAAATGTATAAATATTTACCTGATTCTGATGTACCTATATATATTTGACTAAGAACCTTATCACGTAATCCTTTTTCATCTAACTCACTATCTGAAAATATAATTCTATTTTCAAATGGTTCTGACATTTTATAATATTCTATTGGCTTAACATTACTTAAATTTTCTGCCATATAAATTTTCATCTTAGAATCCAGAATTTGTTTCTTAATATCAATTTTATTTTCTTTATTGTTATCTTCACACTTTTTTTTATTTTGGCTATTGCTATTATCAACATTAACTGAATATATATAATTAAGTCCGCTTACAATACATATTATTATACAACTAATTACATATTTAATAATAGTAGATATAATTTTACTTTTCTTATTAGATATTTTTTTCGTAGTAATTTCCTTTTTAACTATTTCCTCTACCATAAAATTATCTTTATTAAATCTTATTTTTATAACATGCTTCCCTTTTAAAATTGCTTCTATGTTTTTTAAATATTTTTTTATTGTTTTATTATTCCGATCAATATATAGCAGCTTTTCAAAATTCTCTCTTGCCATTATTAAATCATCATTATAGTAATAGCAATATGCAATATGATTTAATGCTAATTTATCATTATTATTATAAGACAAATACACCTTTAAATATGATATTGCTTCACTAAAGCTTTTATATGTAACTAAAATGATTGCAATACGTAATGCACTGCCTAAGTCATAATTATTTATTTCAAAAGCTGATTTATACAATTGTAATGCTTTTTCTATATCGTTAAGCTCATAGTTATAATCTCCCATTAGTCTTAACAGCTCAGCATCGTGACTAAATAAAGAATTTGCATTTTTTAAATGCTTATATGCTTTGGCATACTTCTTATCTTTTAAGGCTTCCTCTGCCCGTTGCCTTTCATATAAATACTCATCTGCAATTTCTGGATTTATTGACCTTATATAATCATATTTAAGCTTATTTGGTACTTTAAGATTTTTTAAGAACTCATCAACTATAAGTGCAGAATGTTTGTTACATAACTTTATTTCATTTTTGCTCCAGGTAAAATTATCATTTAGCTTTGTCCATATTTCCGCTGGTAAATATTTATTTTTACTTAAAAAATTAAATATCTTATCTTCTATAATTGGGAAACCATTTACATTCCAAATTACATCAGAGTTTAATAAATCTTCCCATGCTGCTAAATCTGTTCTTAAATACATATCATTATATATTTCATTTAATCTATTTAAAAACTGCTTTATTTGTTCATTTAAATCAATCTTTGTATCTTGTCTTTCATGGTAGATTTCATTAATATCTAAATTTAATTTAAATATTATTTGTTCATTTGAATAACTTTCAGATTTGTTCTCCTCATTCTTATTGATTTTTACTTCATTAATAATATTTTTATCCAAATTGTCATTAATAAATTCTTGATTTTTCTTTGCATATTTTACAGCTGCATCATATGCTTCTCTAAGATTTTGATATCCTTCTGCATCATCTTCTGGATTATAGATTTTGAGTAGTTTTGCATAAGCTTTTTTTATTGTTCTTAAATCGCTATCATATGAAACCTTTAATACATTCCACCAATTCATCATTAATAATATGTCTCCAATTCATCTAATCTTTCAGCAAACAATTTTACATTCTTTTCAATTAGCCTTGGGTCTTGAGTTGATAATATTCTTTCAAATTCACTTAATAAGTTTGAAATATACTCACGCTTATCACCTAGCGCTTCTTCATATAATCTTTCACCTCTTGCAAGTAACAATCTATTTTCTGTTCTATCTCTTGGATGAATTTTTATATTTTCAAGTACCAGCATACGTTTTTTTATTTCTTCTTCTGTCATTGACCCTGGAGAATTTTCGATTATTAAAGTCTCTTTAATTCCTGTACTTTTTATAATAGCTTCTACTTCTAATAATCCATTTATATCATATGTATATCTTAAATCAACCATCTGCTCACCAGCTTTGCCTTTTGGAACTGATACAGTAAGCTCTCCAAGTGTTATATTATTTTCCACTCTCCTGCTTTCTCCTTGATATACTTTGATAGAAATTTTAGTTTGATTATCACTTATGGTTACCAAATTTTCAATCTTACTTATTGGAACTGGAGAATTTCTTTCAATTATAGGGAGAAAATATCCCGACTCATACTTTTCACCATCCACACGCTTCGCTACTTCTACTCCAAGTGTATATGGACATACATCTGTTAATATTAATTCTTTAAGATCTGAATTCTTTTCTTTTAAAGCTGCTTGAACTGATGCTCCAAGAGCTACAGCCTCATCTGGATTTATATTTGAATATGGTAATTTATTAAACATTTTACTAACTACATTTCTTACTAAAGGCACCCTTGTGCTTCCACCGATTAAAATTACTGCTTCAATTTCTGATGGGGATATATTAGCATCTCTTAAGGCTCTTTCTACTGGATGTCGTAATCTTAATATTAAGTCCGCTGCCAATCTTTCAAATTTACTTCTGTCTAATTCTGTTTCAAATGTTTTTTCATCTACACGTAAGGTCATAGTTGCCTTTTCTTTATCTGATAGTGCCTTTTTACATAATTCTGCTTGTTTGAATATAGCTGATACTTGTTTCTTATTTAATTCTTTTAAATCCAGTTTATTTGTTTCCATAAAATGGTCTACAAGAAGTTTATTGAAATCTTCTCCACCCAAAAAATTATCTCCTGCTATGGACTTAACCTCCATAACCCCTTCAAATAATTCAAGTATTGAAATATCAAAAGTTCCTCCACCTAAATCAAATACTAAGAATTGTGTATCATCTTTTTCTTGATGGAGTCCATAAGCCACCGCTGCAGCTGTTGGTTCACTAATCAGCCTTTCAACTTTAAGACCCGCAAGCTCACCAGCCCTTTTAGTTGCTTTACGCTGAGCATCATTAAAATAAGCTGGAACACTTATGACTGCCTCCACAATTACTTCTCCTAAATAGCTTTCCGCATCTTCCCTTAATCTTTTTAAAATAAATGAAGACAATTCTTCTGGTGTAAATGTATAAGAGCCAAGCTTGTAATTTTTAGTTGATCCCATAAATCTTTTAAAATTAGCTACTGTGCATTCTGGATGTGTAATAAGTCTTTCTTTAGCTACATCACCAACTAAAATTTCATTATTTTCATCAACACTAATTACTGATGGTGTCAAATTTTTGTTTAAAACATTAGGTATAATCCTTGCTCTCCCCTCCTTCCAAACAGCAACCAAACTGTTTGTAGTTCCCAAATCAATACCAATAATAGACATATACTTCCTCCCCATATAAAGGACATAAAAAATAATTAGTAAGTATCCCAAAAAAACTTTACATACCTTGCATATTTAACTTACTATTTTACTTTTTACATTCATAGACTAAACTTTTAGAACTTATTCAAAATTATACCACATAAGTATGAATAGCCCAATAGATTAATACTATAAGCAACGATTATGTAATAAAATTAAATCTATATGAAAATTTTAAAGTTAATGAATATTGGCTTGTAAACCCTATTAAAAAAAATGTGTTAGTTTACGTATTAATTGAAAATGGATATGATGCTCCTATAACTTGCACATCTACTGATATAGTTAAAGTAAATATCTATGATAATCTTGAAATAGACTTTAATTCTATTTCACCTTCAAAATCCTGAGCAGACTTAAGCTCAAATATTTCTATATATATTAATTATATAGTTGTTACTGAAATGATGTTTATTTTCAGTCATTATTATTTTCTCTTATATATTTTAAAGTATTTCTTTAATTAAAATCATCATTGATTTTGTGTTGATACCTCTCAGCCCGCATTTTGGGAAAAAGAATAAATGCTTAGGATTTTTAAATGTGCATATTCTGAAATACATTCTGACTATATTTTAGCACAAAAAAATAAGAGTTTATATTATCAACTCTTATCCTTACATTGTTTTTAAATTACAACAACTATTTATAAATCTGACCTCTATTTCCAATATCAATAACTACAACTATTAATTCATTATCATTTTTTTCAAATATAACCCTAAAGTCACTCACTCTTAGTCTATATATTTCATCCAGGCCCTTTAATTTCTTTATATCGCCTTCTGGAAGTTCAACAATTGCTTTAATGAGTCTTTTCTGAGTATCTTTATCTTGTTTTTTAATAAATTTCTCTGCTTTTTTAGTTAATTTTATATTGTAATTATTACTCATTTAAATTTAACTCTCTTATTATATTTTCTAAAGGAATTGCTTCTTCTTTTATATCTTTATATTCTTGATATAGTTTAATCTCATCTTCCGTTGGTTCATCTTCATCTATTTGTGACCACTTCTTTTGTGAATCTTTATATTTTTTTTGTTTTATATATTCATAAAAATCCAATACTTCTGCTAAAAGCAATATATCTTCTTCTTTATTTAACTTATCTATTATTTCTTTAGCTAATGGGCTCATTAAACCACTCCCTTTAATGTGTTTATAAGTATAGTATATCATATTAGCATACTATCTAAACAGATTTTAATTTAGAAATGTTTGATAATTTTATAAGTTAATTTTTTTAAATATTTATAGTCTATCCCCTGATGTGATATACTATTTTTATAATAATAGAGAATTTATATTTATTCCAAAATACCATAGAATAATTTAAAAGAAGGAGATGTGATATTAATGGCTATAAATCCAATAGATAATAAAACCTATACTTATGCTGATTATTTAAAATTTACTGATGATGAACCAGTAGAAATAATAGATGGGAGGATTTCAGCAATATCACCAGCTCCAAGTAGAATACATCAAGAAATAATAATGGAAATTGCTTATGAACTTAAAAATTACATTAAATCTAACGATGGTCCTTGCAAAGTTTATCCTGCACCCTTTGATGTAATATTAAAAAAAGATAATGAAGATATACGATATAGCCAAAATATAATTCAACCCGACATATCAGTTATATGTGATAAAAATAAATTAACTGATAAGGGTTGCACTGGTTCACCTGATATGATTGTAGAAGTTGTATCTCCTTTTAATCCTAGAAATTATTATATAAAAAAATTAAGTTTATATGAGGAATTTAAAGTTCGTGAATATTGGATTGTAAATCCCATGGAGGAAAACATACTAGTATATACTTTAACACTTGATGGTTATGGTGCTCCTAAAATGTATACTTTTAGTGACAAAATTAAAGTCAATATTTATGATAATTTAGAAATTGATTTTAAATCACTTAATCTAAACTAATAGAAATTAAATATTTAAGCAATTAAAAAACACCACGCATTTCTTAAAATATAATGCACAAGAATATTTTCTTCACTCCTAGCGGAGCTTTAGTGAAAAAATCTGCTGCTAACTTTACTCAAAAGAATGTTACAAAAATTGCTGTAGTTTAAAAAAATAAGATAGACTACACTAAGTCTATCCTTATACAATAACTTCAACTATTACTTTTTCTTCTATCAATTTAACCATTTCATCAGTATTTATTCTATTTTCTTCTTTATTTTCATTAGAATAAAAGACCCAGCAAAATCCACTTTTTTAGATTCTACTGGGTTTTATGGCTTAGATTTACTAACTTTGCTTTGGTGTATTCTTTCTAAATAAACTCTTTATTAATAAAATTATCTTTAAATAAAGTTAATCTTCAATTTCTTCTGTTAGCTTAACTATTTCATCAATTATATTACCAATATACTCAATAGTATCAAGAAGTGGCTTATCTGTAGTTATATCTACTCCAGCCATTTTTGCAAGTTCTACTGGTGTTTTGGTTGAACCTGCTGTAAGTACTGCTCTCCAATCCTCTATAGCTGGCTTACCTTCTTCTAATATTCTCTTGCTGACTTCTGTTGCTATAGTAAGTCCCGCACTATAAGTATAAGAATAAAGGCCCATATAATAATGAGGCTGTCTCATCCAGGTTAATTCTGCTCCATCAATTATTTTTACGTCATCTCCCCAGAACTTTTCAAGTACTTCTTTCTTTATTTTACTAAGAGTTGAAGCTTGAACACTTCCCCCATCGTCAATTATTCTGTATACTTCTCTTTGATAAGCTGCTTCTAAAAGATGAGTTACAAAATTATGATAATAAGTATGACCAATCATAGAAGATAAAACCCATCTTCTAAACCTTTTATCTTCATTACTCTTTAAAAGGTAATTTGCCATAAGAAGCTCATTAATTGTTGATGGTGCTTCTACAAAATATCCAGATACATTTACATCAAATATATTTTGACTTTTATTACATAGATTAAAGTGACCTGCATGCCCAAGTTCATGAGCTAAGGTAAATACCTCTGCCATTTTTTCACTCCAAGATAACAATATGAAGGAATGACTTCCATAAGGACTTTCACAGAATCCTCCTGTAGATTTTCCCTTGTTTTGCGCAAAATCAATCCATCTATCATCATAAGCTTTTTTTACCATTTCCAAGTAATCATCACCCAATATAGCTAGAGCATCTTCAATGTACTTTTTAGACTCTTCTATAGTTACATTAGGATCATATTCTGGATCAACTGCAATCTTCAAATCTGCAAAAGTCATTTCATCAAGTTTATGTATTTTTTTAAGCAGTTTTGCATACTTTCTCATATGAGGTGCCAATTTTTCAGTTATAAGGTCTATCTGTCTATTATAAAGTTCTCTATCAACCTTTTGAGGGAATAATAAACTATCTATAACTGAGTCAAAACCTCTTAAGCCAGCCATACTTTTTTCTTTTTGCACTTGAAGCTGATAAGCTGTTGCTGTAGTATATTGATATTCTCCTAATTTATCAGAAAATGCTTTAAAAGCAGCCCTTCGAACTTTTGTATCATTTTCATATTCATATTCATTTTCAAAAAGTCCATAACCAAGAGGATATTCCTTTTCATCTACAGTAAAGCTCTTAAAATCCATATCTGAATGCTTAGCTTGCTCATAAATTTTATAAGGTCCTCCCAAAGTCCCAGATAAAGCTGCTAATACTCTTTCTACTTCTGGATGAAGCGCATGGATCTTTTCTCTTTTTTTATCTTTTAAATAATTACTGTTTTCTTTTGATTCACTTATTGCATTATCTAAAACTTCATCAGTAGCTTGAATTATTTCACTTTCTATAAAGCTTAATTTACTTTCAATATCAGATATTATATTCATTATTTTAGAATACTTATCTTGATTTTCATTATTTGCATAATCCACTGAAACCGAAAGCTCTACATAAGAACTTGTAAGATACCTAAATTGATATAATTTTCTTAGCTCATCTAAACATTTATTAATCTTATTTGCAGTATTCAATTTACCTTTATAATATTTTTCTATTTTCAAAGAAAGCTCTTTCATTTCTTTTACCGCTGATTGAAAATTTTCGTCTGTAGCATAAATAGCAGATAAATCCCAAGTAAGTTCTGGATCTACATCTTTTCTATCCTTAAGAATTTTTACCATTAACACCGCTCCTTTCATATTATGTTTATTACAATTTATATTTTATATCTTTTGGAGCGTTCAGTCTACTTGAGTTACATATTAAGTTAATGTATTCTTGAGCTTCATGGATACATTCAATTATATAATCTTTATCCTCTAGTACAGAAGATTTTGTTGTGATTAGACCTAATACAACTTTCTTATCTTTACTTACATATTGAAGTGGTTTAAAATCTCCAGAACGTTCATCATCAAATTCTAAATAAAATGCATTTACATTTTTACTAGCAAAAAGGTCTTTTGCTACACGGTCATAACTTCCTTGGCAAGCCCATGTAGAATGAAAATTCCCACGGCAGATATGTGTATTAATTATTAGATCATCGGGCTTGTCTAAAGTGGCAAGATTATTAATTCGGATTAGTTTTTCAATAATTTGCTGTAAACCTTCTTCATCAGTTCCAATGATAAAACAAGCATTTGGATCAACACACACTCCCCATGTACAATCGTCAAATTGGATATTTGTACAACCTGCTGCATATAAATCTTGTATTACTTTTTTGTAGCCTTTCGCAATATCTTGAATCAACTCTTCCTCATTTGGGTAAATTGATTTCGTTTTTTCTAAATTCTCCGTCTGTTATAACCTGAAGTCCAACTACTTTCTTTACCTTGAAAAATACAAAAAAATGTGTATTCGATATAGTTTTTAGCTACATCAAATACACATTTTAATCTTTATGTTATATTGAATAATACAATATATCTAAAATATTTAGAATAACATTCATTTCCTTGTATTATAGAACTCTACTCACTAATAATATGTTAAACATATATGCACATACTTCTACTATTTATAATCTCGATATATAGTGGTTCTAGTATAGTTTGCCGTTACTCATGGTAGAGTTTGTAAAATATGAGAAGTGAAGTTCCTTGAGAAAGAACTTCACTTCTTATTTTTTCCATATAAACTTTTATTTATAGTTCACTAGTGGTATGTTAAGATTCCATTCTAAATATCCATAGTTTGTTGATTTTTAGTAAAAAAAGAATTGAAATCATTAAGATAGTTCCTGTTAATGCAATTATGTTTATAAATTTTTGTGACTTAACACTATTTTTAAATGCTTTTCCAATTCCTTTATATATAATTAATCCAATTAATCCACCTAAAGTATTATTAATTATATCCGTAATATCAGAAGCCCCAATATTCAAAATATATTGTAATACTTCACATATTAAACTAATTAAGAAAAATAAGAAAAGTTTTTTTAAAGTACTCCATCTTTTAAATAAAATCCCTGCATATATACCAAGCGGTACAAAAATTACTACATTCATAATCATTTCACCAAAAGCAATTTTACCATTTAACATTAAAGGTTCACTAAACGGAATTAAGTTTATATTTCTCATATTTCTCAAAGAAGGTAATCGTACATTGAATTTAAATATTATAATCCAAAATAATGCAATCAAATAAATCATAAATAATACATTAGTTAACTTCTTTGTTTTATTATTATCTTTCATATTGTTCCTCCTAAATATAATACCTTTTTAGGTATAAGGCACATGAAAATAAATAACAAGTCCAAAAAATGCCATGAATATTTTTCATCAGGCAAGGAAGTAAAGTGCCATCATAGCGAGCCTATTATGGCATTTTACTGACGCAGGATGATGGAAAATAGGCTGGCAGATGGACTTGTTATTTTTTTGATTGTGCCTAAGCAAGAGTTATTTTATAATTCCACAATTGCATAATTTCATAATTAAATTATTATATTCTTTAACATTTCCAAGTTTATGCTTATTTAACTGGCAGTCTAACCTCAAATATAGTTCTATCATTGTCACTATAGGCTGATATTATTCCCTGGTGTAGCTCTATAATATTCTTTGTAATAGCTAGCCCCAGTCCAGACCCACCTATATCGCTACTTCTTGATTTTTCTACCCTATAGAATCTGTCAAAAATTTGTGGTAAATCTATTGATGGGATTGACTGCCCATAATTTATAACTTGAACTACTGCCATATTTTCTTCAAACTTTGTTGTTACATCAACGTAAAAACCATCTTTTCCATACTTAATTGCATTAGATAGTAAATTTTCAAATGCGCGAACTAACTTTCCTGCATCTGCATTTACTATTAACTTCTCCTCTGAAAAATTAATTCTATATTGCATATCTGCATGCTTAAATTGATATTCAAAACCTGCAACTACTTGACCTAGTAATTCTACTAAATCAATATCAGCTTTATATAAATTAATAGTATTATTTTGCATTTTAGTAAGTTCAAATAAATCGTTAATAAGTACATTTAATCCTTTTGCTTTTTCAAAGGCTATACTCGCATAATATCTAAGCCTTACTTCATCTTCATACTTATCATTATCTATAATTTCTAAATAACCTATTATAGAAGTTAGTGGAGTTCTTAAATCATGAGAAACATTTGTTATCAAATCACTTTTAGTTTTTTGAGCTTTTCTTTCCTCTACTGTTATCTCTTTAAGCTGCTTTGAGATGTTATTTATATTTTCCACTAAATTTTTAATATCACCTTTTGATTTAACTTCTATTAGTCTATCCAAGTCGCCACTCGCCATTATTTCAGTTTCATCTATAATAGCTGCAAGGCTTTTAGATTTTCTATATGTTATAAGCAGGTATATCCCCGCAAATAATGCTATTCCAATGATTATATAAGTATGCTTTCCAAAAATATTATCGTTAATAATTCTCCAAAACTTAAAAATATAATTAACAAGCTGAATTTTGGTGTTTAAATATAAATAAATTAATATATTACTACCTATATCCAAAATTACATAAGTTAATAATGCTACACCTAATACATCTGCTAAGGATGATAACCAGTATTTATAGAATCTTTTATTTTTCAATCTTATAGCCAACCCCCCATAAAGTATGAATTATCTTATTTCCTTCCATATATTGTTCTATTTTATCCCTAAGTCTACTCATATGAACCATGACAGTATTATTGGCTTGAAAATACTTCTCTTTCCATACTCTTTCAAAAATTTCTTCTGCACTAAAAACTCTTCCTCTATTTGTAGCCAATAAGTATAATATCTCAAATTCTCTTGCGGTTAAATCTACTTGATTATCCTCCACTGTTACCATATGCTTACTTTTATCTATAACCATAGACTCAATTCTTATTTGATTTTCTGAAGTTTGCATTTTAATATTTAAAAAATATGTTCTTCTAAGTAATGCTCTTATTCTAACTGTAAGTTCTAATTGATTAAAAGGCTTGCATACATAGTCATCTGCACCAGTCATAATCCCTTGAATCTTATCCATATCTTCTGCTTTTGCACTTAACATCAGAATTGGTATGTTATAATTTTCTCTTACTTTTCTGCAAACCTCTAGCCCATCAATATCTGGCATCATTATATCCAAAACTATTAAATGAATTTCTTCCTTATGCAATATATCTAAAGCTTCCATGCCACAACTTGCCTTAAAGACACTGTATCCTTCATTTTTTAAATTTATTTCTAACAAATCTCTTATTTCTTTTTCATCATCTACTACAAGAATATTATTATTCATTTATTCCTCCAAATTTATTATCATTTTTCTAAGGCACATGAAAGAAAATAACAAGTCCAAAATGCCATGAATATTTTTCATCAGGCAAGGAGGTGGATTGTGCTCATAGCGAGCCTATTAGTACGATCTACCGACGCGGGATGATGGAAAATAGGCTGGCAGACGGACCTGTTATTTTTTTGATTGTGCCAAGTATTCCTCTAATGTGATTTTGTTATCATAAATATACTTAGCAGCTTCTTTCCCAACATATCTAATATGCCAAGGTTCATATTCAATACTTGTTATATCTTGCTTTCCATAAGGATATCTTATAATAAAACCAAACTTATAGCAATTTTCTGCAAGCCAGTCTGCTTCTTTTGTTCCTTTTACAAAATTGCTGCTTTTATTGGTAAGATCAATGCATAACCCTGTTTGATGTTCACTAAATCCAGGTTTAGCTACATATGCATCTGCAAGCTTCTTTCCCTCTGATTTTATTCTGCTAGTATAAACATCGTTTTGTGATTTATATGATCTGTAACCTGAATTACCAAGTAATATAATTCCGTCCTGTTTAGCTGCATGTACTAATTCTTCTATAGGCTTTGCAATAATTCCTGCTACATATTTTTCTTCTTGGTTGACTCCAGTGGCAAATGATATATTTGGCGTAGTTAATCCTTCGGGCTTGTAATCTTTACTTAAACCATGCTCTATATTTACTAGCACCAGCTCTTTCTTTCTACTCGTGTTATTTAGATTTAATAACTTATATTTTTCATTTAAAGCAAGTCCAATTTTATTAAGGTTTATGCCCTTTAATTCTGCAGCATACCATAATGTACAAATTACTATAACAAATATCAAAATCTTTTTGAATACACGTCTCATACTCTCTACTCCTCTTCTAACAACATAATCTAATTGTATAAGATTCACCTTACGACACTTATAAGAAATTCTTACGAAATCTTAAGTTTTTAATTTTGTATAGGGTGTTTGTCATAAAACACATACAATAAGTTGATATAATCTGAATTTCCATCAAGAATTTTTATAGGTAAAAAATAAAAAGTCCATTCTCTGGACTTTTTACTATAATGCAAATTTATTATTAATTAATATCATGCTCAAGTAGTGTAGGTAGTGAAGTATACGGAAAATGAGTAGTAAATACACCATGTACATCTTTTTATAGCTGCTAAAGCATTCTTTTAAGTTTATCTGCATATTCAATTGCATCAGGATAAAAAGATTTAAAGTCGCTTTCAAGGCTTTCATAATTATTAATAAGTTCATCTATAGGCTTTGCTAAGGGGTGTCTTGTATCAGAAAATCTTTTAGCAATCCGCTCTACGGTTCTTTCGATACCAATTATATCTCTATAGGAAAGAAGCCAGTTTTCTTCTATTATAAAAGGCATTCTATTTATTAATTTATTAGGCAGGCAATAAGAAAACTTTTTAAGTATATTATAAAAGTCATCTGTATATTCTTCTAATGCTATTAAAGAATAATCATGCCAATTTTTAGCTAAAAAATGATCATAGAATATATCAATCAATACCCCTCCGAGGCGTCTATTGGTGCTGGAAATCCTTTTTCTACTCCTTAAAAAATCTGGATGTGAATCCGTAAACGTATCGAGTTTTTTATGCATAAAAATCCCCTGCTTTATGGAGTATTCAAATTCATTTTCCAAAGCCTTATTAACGAAATCCCCTAGAAAATTTCCTAGCATATTTTCTTCACTATTATCTGAAAGATATATATGAGCTAAATAATTCATTTTTTCTCCTTCTAACTTCCATAGTATTTAGGAAATTCTTATGTTGTATGATTAGTTAATGCTATTATAGCACTTATTTATGATATATTTCACCGTAACATAAGAGATACATTATTGTTTCTTGCCCCCCTATCTTTAAAAATAACACTTCTGAGATTAGCTAATATACTGTTAGTAATGAGACTTGTATTTGTATTAATATATAAAGGAGCATTATATGTATAATAACTTATTTTCCTATTGTCCTTACTACATGAATCAAGCTTTTCCCGCATCTTTCAATGCAAATTGGAGAAATACCGCACAAAAATTTGCAGCTGTTAGTGGTACCGTTATAAGAATTGAAGATTTTTACCCAGAGCAAGATAATGAATCAGCAGGCTGTTATAAATTAATATCACTAGAAAGCGTAGACAGAGGTCCAGTAAATTTTGTGATATCCCCAGGAACTTACTTTGTCGATCATACAGTGATAGAAGTAGGCGATGACGTAACTGGATTTTACGATGCAAATGCACCTACACTTCTTATTTATCCTCCTCAATATCCTGCAATTGTTATATCAAAAGATATAGGATATCAAAATGTTACTGTAGACTATTTTAACAATGAACTTATAAGCAGCGATGGAAATTTAAAACTAAATACTGACCAATCTACTGAGATGATTCTGACAAATGATCAGCTTTTTAGCAGATATCCTGGAAATAGAAACCTTATTGTTGTCTATGGCCCTACAACAAAGAGCATACCTGCCCAAACTACTCCATATAAAATCATTGTTCTTTGCTAAATTAAGATATTTTATATGCTTATAATTTGCTTATATCATATTTTTCTATAAAAAAGGATGGCCTTTAAATTCTAAAATATTGTCTGAAGGCTTCCTCTTTTCTTTTTGATTTGTCAAAGTCATGGGTGGATTTAACTTGTATATTCATTCAAAGATAGCAATTGTAGAATCAGTATCATTTTTTTTCAGGTATTGAAGCTTAAATTGAGTATTTGTGATTTTGATTAAATAATAAAGAGTGAGATTCCCCTCACTCTTTATATTAATCTCATATCTTAAATTTACAAACTTCCGCTTTCAACTTTTCTACATTTTCCTGCGCTTTTAATGCTTCCTGCCTCATTTTATTAGACTTATTATTTACTTCCTGTATTCTAGTTGCTATATCTAGAGTTCCTTCAGCTCCTTCACTTGCTGCTTGTGCTACTCCATCAATAGTTTTTAAAATTTCCTGAACTGATGTAAGCAACGTTTCTGTAGTTTCATTTAAATCTGTAGAAAAATCTTTATAATATAATGCATTATTATTATAATCTTTACTTGTTTGAACTAAAGTATCATAGTCTTTTAAAATTCTATTTTCAATGAAGTTTAACATATTATTAGAATTTGAGGTTAAATCTCCAACTGAAGACAATATGATTCCAGTAGTGCTTTGTATTTTATTTATAGTTTCACTCGACTGCTCTGCAAGTTTTCTTATTTCATCTGCTACCACACTAAACCCTTTTCCAGCTTCTCCAGCTCTTGCCGCTTCTATAGATGCATTTAATGCAAGCAAATTTGTTTGAGAAGTTATTTGGAGTATTGAATCTGCTAAAATATTTATTTGATCTACTGCTTTTGCTTTTTCAATAGATTCTTTTAATGCTTTTTCTGCTTCCTTAAACATTTTCTCTGTTTCTTTTTTGTTATTTTCTGATGCGATCATAATATTTGTAGCTTTTTCACTTATTTCTATAGCTTTTCCAAGACCTTCTTGTGATTTTTCTGCAACAGAGTTAACCGATCTTTCAATCTCTTGCGAAGTTGCTGACATCTCTTCTGCAGACGCTACTGTTTCTTCCATACTTGCTGAAAGTTCTTCTGTAGTTGCAGATACATCATCTATATCATTATCTAGTTCATCTACACTATTTTTAACATTTAAAACTGTATTTTCAATACTATAAGATTCATTATTTATATTTAAAATCAATTCTCTAAGCGACTTTTGTGTTTGACTGATAGCTTGTGCAATCTTACCACTTTCATCTTGACTTCTCAGAATTTTTTTTGGAACTTCCGCCGAAAAATCACCAGTAGCTAAAATATTTAGATGATTCACACAAATTTCTAATGGTTTTGTAATACTCTTTGAAATAATATAAACCACTATACTGCAAATTAAAGCACTGATTACAACTAATAATATTAATACATACCTCAAATTGTTACTGTATTGATTTAATAATTGATTAGACTCTTCTTCCGATATACCAATAAATAATATACCAATATTTTCTCCTGTTTTTGAAAATATAGGTTTATATGTTGTAGAATAATTCTTATTTAAAATTTTAGCTTTTCCAATATATTCTTTCCCGTTAATCATATCATTATAAGCACTGCTTTCTTTACCCAAATTTGTACCAACGGCTCTTTCACCATTTTCATTTTTAATATTTGTTGCTATTCTTTTAAAATCATCACCCTTTTTAATAAATATTGTGGCCACATCTCCAGTATCATTAAGAATTGCATCTACCATTTTAAAGTTTCCTTCTAAATTATTACCATTTTCATCTACTAGTTTCCCATCTAAAATAGATAAATTCCCATAGTATTCCTCCATATAATATGTAGCTGCATTAATATCCCCAGTCATTTTTTTATTCAATAATTCACCCTGCATTGTTTTCATTCCATTTGAAGCTAGTCTAAAAGAAAAATAACCAATTCCACTAGAAACTAAAACAAATAAGATACAAAAATATACAATTAGTTTAAATTTAATACTTTTCATAAATATCACCCCTGTCATTATTTTATATCTTAAAAAATCATATCTACCAATTATTGCTATAACTTAAAACCATATTTTAATACATATAGAGAACATCTGTTATTTTAAATATATATGTACTATATTAAATAATAATTACTATAATAATACATCATTCGCATTTTTTTGACAATATTTCAAGTTATTTAATTCTTCTTGATAAGTTCTGAATTGTGCTTAAAATGAATTTTATTTTCAAATAAATAGGAATACTCAAAACTCTTATTGCTCTAAGTATTCCTATTTTTCTATTTGTACATTTTAATATAGTGCTACTATTCTCTACAAATAGGTGAGTCTAAAGATTCAAGCCGAGGAAGAGATATCCCTAGTCTACATGCTTCAGCAAGGGTATCGCGTACAAATATCACATTACTTTCAGCTTTTAGATTTTCACTTCCACTAGCACTTCTCATTATTTCTCTAGGTAAATTCCCTTTAGCTAATGCTAATTTCATTGCAAAAGCCACAAGTCCTGAAGGTAAATTTACTGCAATATTTGTTATTATACTAACCTTAGATCCTTTAGCTCTCATAAGTGGTATGAGTTCCCTTAATATTAAAGCAAATTCTTTAAGGGCACTTGCAGAATCAAATAGATTATTTAAAGAACCTACTTTTGAGGCTGCAACCATTAAGCTTGCGTTAGTAATAAAGTGAAACCATAACCAATTACGCATATCTTTCTTTTCAGATATACCAAAACCTGCATTTTTAAATAATCTACTCACTATATCATATCTGTTTTTATCAGTAGTATTATCAATGAATCCCATAAAGATGCTTTTAAAAAAACCACCATCTAATGTGTTTTGATTTATAAAAGATCCACCAGCTCCAGGAAATCCAAAAACAACTTGTTCCTTTGGAATTGATCCAATTGAATTTAAAGGTTCATCCATAATATTATTAAATATTAAAACTGTTGAATTATTAACAAGTGGTTCTAACCAATTTATTATATTACTTAATTGATTATGATTTACGCTAATCATAATCAAATCAAAATCATGGCTTGATGATAGTTCTTCTATCATTTTAATTTTCCAAGCTTTATTTACTGAGTCACCCTTTTTATTCTTTCTACCATCTAATATTTTTAAATTGACTATATCTCCATATTGACTTATTCTACCTGGACGAACATAAAATGTTACATCATTACCTGCTTGTTCTAAAGCCCATCCATATTGTGTTGAAATTACTCCTCTGCCTATAATTAATATTTTCATTATATTACCTCCTATTATACATATGTTGTTTAAAATGCATGTGTATGTTAATATAATATTAAATTACTCATAAAGCTACAACCAATAGATTTTTAGCTGTGTTGTGTAAACAACATTTTATTAAATCTGTAGCTTTAACAAAGGAGATTAATGATAAATTATGAATGAAAAAGACCCAAGAGCAATTAGAACAAAAAATTTGATTAAAGAAGCTTTTGTCAAATTACTTGAGGAAAAAGACTTTAAATACATAACAATTAAAGATATTACAACAAAGGCAACTATAAATAGAGCAACCTTTTATGCTCACTATTTAGATAAGTATATTTTACTAGAAGAACTGGTTATAGGTTGCTTTGAAGAAATGTTACCAAAAGAAATTTTAAGGGCCACAGATTTAAATGAAGATATTATAAAAGAATTTATTTTATTCCTATATGATTACAATATCAGCTTTTATCAAAAGCGTAAGATTGATTCTACATCAATTGCTTCTACTGTAGATAATTTATTAAAAGATAAAATAGATAATCTTATTGAGAAAATATTAAAAGATATGGCAGGTAGAGATGAGTTAGATTGTAAAGACACAAATATATTAGTTAAACTAATTTCCTCATCAATATTTAGTTGTGCTAAGTATTGCTATTTTAATAAAAATAATAAAGAATACAATATTGAAAAAACACTGAGCTTTATTATGAATGGGATAAAAGCCATTTAATAAAATCATTTTCTATTTACGATAGAGTTCTCCGTATTAGTGGAAAGTTATATAGTTTTTGGTGCACCTCTTTTTTTATTATTGTGCAATAAAAAAATCGCAAATTCAACTTGAATAATGCGATTTTACAATCCTCTATTTATTTTTATCGATTTATAATGTTTAAAAAAATTAAATTAATTTTAATAATTCTAAAAATATCATCTTTCTATATTTCAGCAATCACCCTACAAGGAAGCCCTGAAAATTCGCTCATATTTACTGGGAAAGTATATACTGTAAATTGTTTGTCAGCTGCTTTCTCGAGAAGTAGATCTAAGTTATCTAGATTCTCAATAATAAATACTCCTCTATCAGCACAATACGTAGATGATTAGCTGGTTTTGTGCCCCATTCATATCTATCCCTATAAAATTCACTTCTCTATTTATAAGAGCATTAATTAATTCATCAGATAATTCAATATTTGTTGAAAAGTATTCTTTTGGTCCATATCCAAGTTGCTTTAATATTCCTGAGTATAACTCGTTCTTCCTTCCACATCAACAAGATTTTTATTGAATTGCTATTATGCAATTCAATCTTTATTAAGTGCTATATTTCTAGTTTTGTTTATTTTAATGTTGCTATTTCAAGATGGATTATTCTTAATATTACTATTAATCTCGTTTACTTATTTCATCTGTTATTAATGATTTTGAAATATACATCGCCTTTATTATGCTCTTAAGACGAGTGTGATGAGAGGTACCCACTTCAACTTATTCTTACGCGTTTTTAAACAACAGATCACCCCCTTTTTTAAATCATAATATTTCTAAAAATTATAGGGATACTAACTCATTTGTTTCGGGATTTATTAAAAAAAATGGGGTCTCCTTTGGTGGTCCTGCAACAGTTATTACTGCTTTTTCTTTTATTATTTCCAATCTATCTTTTTCTATTGAGTTATTTGTTAGTATAGCTTCCCTAGTACCTGTCCCGCATCCAATTATTATTCCAATGAGATTTATAATAACAATTAAAGTGAGTATTTCTTTCATAAATAAAAATCTCCTCCAAACAATAAACATTGTTTATAGTTATTGTCTGGAATTTAAATATAAATTATTCGCGTTTGAAAAAAAGTTCAAATTTTAAAGAACATGTTTTTTTATTTACTACGTCCTTTATTTTTAGTGAGAGAGCGACATAAATTCTATGTGGAAAAATTATTATGAAGGTACCTTTTAAAAACTGTTGACAAATTAATAAGGTACCTGTATTATTTAATCATAAGGTACCTTACAAAATACTTGATACCAATAAATGGAGGAATTTAAAATGAATGAAGATAAAATCGACTTAATAGAAGAATTTGTACGCATCCAGTGGTTATTTCACCGATACCATCAGCAAAATCATACGCATCATGGCCCTATGGGTGATCCAACTAGAGGGCAAGGCAGAGTATTAACTATCCTTAAGATGCAGCCTGAAATTAGCCAAAAAGATTTATCGTACTTGCTAGACATGAGGCCCCAATCCTTGGGAGAGATTCTTTCTAAGTTGGAGAAGAGTGGATACATAACTCGTACACCATCGGAAACTGACCGACGAGTTATGAATATTAAGCTCACGGAAGAGGGAATCGAGACAATCGGTACAACTGAGCAGGAATTCAGCTTTGACAAACTGTTTGAATGTTTGAACGAACAAGAACAAAATAATTTGAGCGGTTATCTTAGGCGTATCATCGAAATGCTTGAATCTCAGATTGGTGGCGAACAGCCCGAACCCGTTTTCGACCCGCGCCAACGTGGAGTCAATCAGTTTGACGATCGTTTAAAAATGGCTCGGAATCATCACGAAAAGATGCCTTTTGGTCGACATCCTGGTTACATGCCATTCGAGCATCGTCCCGGAATGAACCTAGGACACGAAGAACATCCTGCCCCATCACCAAAAAAAACTGACGAAGAATAAGAATTATGCAATTCCATCATCATAACACCCCGTTGAGAAATCCATGGGGGTAGACAAGACGATGATGGACATCGCTTTGACTAGCTTAAATTTGACCATTTATTTTTGGAATAAATTAAAATTACAACATAATACTTATAATTCTAAGTTTACGAGGAGGATTTTTTATGAACCAAACAGATTCAAATACTTATTATTTTGAAAACTCACCTATCTGGAAAGCAATTGCGCATATGTCGTTACCGATGATGCTCGGAATGTGCTTGGGTGTAGTCTATTCCTTAGTAGATACTTTTTTTATCGGAAAACTTAACCAGACGCAGATGTTATCGGCGGTAGCATTAGCTTTGCCCTTTATGACTATTCAAATGGCAATCGGAAATGTTTTTGGAGTCGGAGGCGGTACGTATATTTCACGCTTATTGGGTGAAAAAAAGCATGATGAAGCAAAAACTGTTTCTTCCGTGACGTTCTATTTTAGTTTAATTGCAGGTTTACTATTTATAATTATTTGCTTCCCTATCCTCCATCCAATGCTGCAGTTGTTGGGTGCTCAAGGTGATACAATGCAGCCAACCAGGGAGTTTATTCTGGTATTATTGATGGGAAGTCCTATTGTAATTGCAAATTTTGCTTTGGGGGAAGTCGTCCGTGCAGAAGGTGCTTCCAAAGAATCAATGTATGGAATGACCATCAGTGTTATTATCAATATCATACTTGACCCTATTCTAATTTTTTCGTGCCATATGGGAGTGGCGGGAGCGGCTATGGGCACCGTTGTGGGTAACATTTGTGCAGTACTTTACTATGTTTTTTATCTGCAAAAGAAAAGCCTGTTTCTGACTGTATCCCCAAAGGCCTTCAAACCCAATCTAGAGGTCACTGGCGGGATCTTTAAAATTGGAATAACCGTGCTTATACAAAGTTTATTTATGATTGTTTCAACACTTTTGCTCAATAACTTTTCCATCCAGTATGGAGATTACGCAGTTGCCGCGTTTGGAATTTCCATGAGGGTGGCACAGATTTCTGATTTCATCGGTATGGGTTTATTCATGGGAGTTATACCTCTAATTGCGTATTCTTTTACAGCGGGAAATATCAAAAGGATGAAAAAAATCATCCAAACAACCTCGTTGTATATTACCGTTTTAACTCTTATCATAACCGTGATAATTATGATTTTCCGCACACAGGTGATTGAATTTTTCAGCAAAGACCCACAGGTCATCCATGTTGGAGTCATTACATTAGCGGCATTTTTAATATCTTCCTTGTTCGTCAGCCTCTCAGGACTTTTCATAGGAATATTTCAGGGAACAGGTAGAGAAAAAGAAGCTTCTATCTTGTCCATGGTGGAAGGAGTGTTATTAATTCCAACCATGATAGCCGGAAATATCTTTTGGGGTTTGTATGGTGTAATTTGGTCAATAACTATAGCTCAAGTTATTACATGTATAATCGGATTTGGACTGTGGATTCGCTTTACAAAAGATCCTTCAATGAAAGATCCAGCCCTAAAAGCACAGAATAACTTTGTTATAAATTAGAGGTGTGGTGATTGGAATGAAACCATTCATCTGAATTCTATATTATGTGAAATAGGTATCAATAAAATGTTAATTATCATTTATCGATACCTATTTTTTTATGTAACCTATGAGAACTTATAGCCCTAGAAGGTTCTCCAAATTAAAAAATAAAATCAGACCAAATATTTCTACTTAATCTGATTTTATTTAATAATCTACGTGCAATTTAGGCATCTATACTCTGCTATATTATATTTATTTTGATGATAATGAAAAAATAATTCCAGATAAAACATATCCTAAAGGGAATAATATAAATATAATTCCTAAAATTATTGAGCTTGTATTAAATAAAGGTTTTTATGCACTATTTTTCGTTTCCATCTGTTTCGGGTATATTTTATTCATTGCTATGCCTGTACCACCGATAATTATTAAGCATGTTCCTATAAAACAAATAAGAACGATAATACTTCCAATTATAGCCGCAATAAATGGTAGAAAAATTAAAAAGACCATCACATCACATCCCTTATAATTTATTCAAAATCAATACTCCCGCAATCAAATAACACAAAGTTATCGAAATGCCCACTCACATATGTATAGCTGAAAGCAACAAATAACCAACTTTTATTTTTTTATCAGATGTATCAAAACGTTTGTTCATCTTCATACCTTTATATCCTCGTATTATTGCAATAACAGCCAAAAATAGAGCCATTATAAGTGCTAAAAGAATAAGCGCGTTTACTAATGATATCATCTTTCTCTCCCCCTTTTCCTTAAAGATTACTTTTAATTCGAATTGATATATCTCCACAGTATATAAATGATCTGTAATTTACATTTTTATACCTTTTTCATCTAATTCGCTTAAAATGATATCAACCTTTTTATCTAACTGTTTATTTCTTTAAATAATACTATTATAATGGCAACTAATAGAGCAAAATTAGTGATGGCAGCCTATAATAGTATGAATGTTGATTTCATCAAAAATATCCTTTCTATATTTGTAATTAGTTCTTATTTACCATTATGCATTAATTATAACATATTTTGTTAATACCGCATTATTCAATTTTCAAAGAACAGGTTCTTTTATTTACTACGTCAAATCTACACCCTCTGCATTAGTATAATTATTTATATATATCTCTTATACACTTTCAAATATATTACGCAACAAAAAAATCACATTATTCAATTTCAAAGGAATAATGCGATTTTCCACTTTCGTATTTTTGTTCTGAAGGACTTGAATGGTGCAACAGTACTGATATGAGGCCACTTCCATATTGCCCAATTAGACAAATCAAATTACTATTTATATTACTCAGCCTTAAATTGGAATTTATTAAATTAGTAACCAATAAAAGCTTTGAACTTCTCAATACTTGTATTTAGAATCAATTCCTCATCAAAATTTAATTCTTTTAATAGTTTATATGCTTCAGAAAAATCACCCACATAGCTTGGATCATGAGCATCAGAATTGATGATTATTGGCACCCTATATTGACTACAAAGAGTAAGCATTTTCTTATAATTCTCCACACAATTTAGTCGCCTATTTTTCTTTAATAAAGAACTATTATTTACTTCTAATGCAACATGATACTGTTTTGCAGCCATAACCAATTTTTTATAATCTAATGGTGTGTTATCATCATCAGGATGTGAAACAAAAAATACTTTTTTATTTTTCATACAAGAAATTAAGTTCTGAAAAAATATTTTTAATTCTTCATTCATTTAAATTACACCTAGTATCTAATCATGTACATTATAAGTACATTTTACCACAAAAATAAGAGCTTACTTTACGTAAACTCTCAATAAAATATAATTTATTTAAATAGGTTTAATTCACAATCAAAAATAATAAACTAATACCATCATATACTTGTCCATTATTTTTTCATGTGTTTAACTAGAGAGCATATTAATTGTTTGATATTATCTAAGCATCCATCCTGAAATTACCATCATTTGAACTTCTGATGTTCCTTCATAGATTTCTGTTATTTTGGCATCACGCATCATTCTTTCAATTGGATAATCGCTTGTATATCCATAACCACCAAATAATTGTAAGCAACGATTAGTTACATCAGTAGCATTTCTAGCAGAAATTAATTTTGCCATAGCAGCTAAATGTGTAAATTTTTCATGATCATCTTTTGCACATGCAGCTTGATATACTAAAAGTTTCGCAGCTTCCGTGTTTGCACGCATCTGTGCTAATTCAAATTGTGTATTTTGGAATTGTGAAATAGCACGTCCAAATTGAACACGTTCCTTAACATATTTTACAGTTTCCTCTATTGCGCCTTCTGCAATACCAAGAGCTTGTGCAGCAATACCAATACGACCTCCATCAAGAGTCGCCATTGCAATGCCAAATCCTTTGCCTTCTTCTCCTAAAAGATTTTCCTTTGGAACTTTACAGTTATCAAAGAATAATTCGCATGTAGAAGATGCACGGATTCCCATCTTTAATTCATGACTTCCAACTGAAAATCCCGGGAAATCTTTTTCAACAATAAATGCTGAAATACCTTTTGTTCCTTTAGTCTTATCTGTCATAGCCAAAACAATATATATGTCTGCATAGCCTGCATTAGTAATAAAAATTTTGCTTCCATTTAATACATAGTGATCTCCGTCGAGTATTGCTGTTGACTTTTGCATAGAAGCATCAGTTCCAGCAACAGGTTCTGTTAATCCAAAGGCTCCTAATTTTTCTCCTGAAGCAAGTGGTTTTAAATACTTCTCTTTTTGCTCCTCTGTACCATATGTGTAAATTGGTGTTGCACAAAGACTTGTATGTGCTGAAACTATAACACCTGTAGTAGCGCAACATTTAGATAATTCTTCTACACATTGTATATAACTTAAGGTATCCATTCCAGCTCCGCCATATTCTTCAGGGAATGGAATTCCAAGCAAGCCCATTTCAGCCATTTTTGCTACATTTTCTTCTGGAAAACGCATGCTTTCATCTATTTCTTTTGCAATTGGTTTTACCTCATTTTCTGCAAACTCTCTATACATTTCTTGTAATTGTTCATGATTTTCATCTTGTTTAAAATTCATTTTAATCTTCTATCTTCCTCTTTTTTACATTTCCTTTTTTATTTTGTGGGATATAGCTCGCATTTTAATTGTATCTTATTATATTAATTACTCTACTTTACAGCATACTTTACCTGGATTCATATAAGAAGCAATTTTATTTACTTTATTCACAAACCTTTCCAGGGTTTAATATATTTTTAGGATCAAAAGCTAATTTTATTCCTTGCATTATATTCATACATTGATCTGGTAGTGATTGTTTTAAATATCCTTTCTTTGCAAAACCTATACCATGTTCTCCTGAAACTTGTCCTTTTAATTCTTTAGCTTTATCATACATTACTTGCATAATTTCTCTTAATTTTGTATGCCATTCTTTTTCATTCAATTCATCTCTTAATATATAAACATGTAAATTTCCATCTCCAGCATGACCAAAGCTTTTTATTCTGATATTAGCTGTTCGTTCAAGTTCATGAGTAAAAGTTACAAACTCTCCAATTTTATTTCTTGGTACAACAACATCAACTTCATCCATTTCAGTAGTTAATGCTTTAATTGCTTCAAGAAAACAGCCTCTAGCTGACCATATTGATTCTTGTCTCTCTTCTGTATCTGAAATCAACACATCTAACGCTCCAGATTCCAAGCAAATATTAGCAACATTTGCATAATCCTTTTCAATTTCTTCTGTAGAATTTCCATCAAAAGTTAATAAAAGATATGCATCTGAAGATTTGTCTGGAAAACTCTTTCCTAGGAATTCTTCCGCTGCTACTATTGCTTCTCTTTGCATAAACTCAATTGCTGTTGGTATTGACTTCGATTTAATTATTTTCGGAACAGTCTCTATTGCTCTTTCAAGACTTTCGAAAGGTATAAGTAAACTTAGTGCTTTTTTAGGAAGTGGTAACAATCTTAAAATTGCTTTTGTAACTATTCCTAAAGTACCTTCTGAACCAACCATTAAATCTTTTAATGAATATCCTGAACTGTTTTTAACAACTTTTCCTCCAAGTTCTACCACTTCACCATTTGGAAGTACAACTTCAAGACCTCTTACGTAATCTCTAGTGACTCCATATTTTACAGCTCTCATTCCACCTGCATTAGTGCTTATATTCCCACCAATTGTTGCCGATTTTTCTCCTGGATCTGGTGGATAAAACAAGTCAAATTCTTCAACATATTTACTTATTTCCATAAGTAAAACCCCTGGTTCTAATGTTAGTGTAAGATTTTCTTCATCTAGTTCTAACATTTTATTCATTCTACTAAGATCTATAACTATCCCACCTTCAAGTGGAACTGCTGCACCAACAAGCCCAGTACCAGAACCTCTTGGAGTCACAGGTATTCCCTTTTCATAAGCATACTTCATAACTTTTGAAATCTCTTCAGAATTTATAGCTTGAACTACTATATCAGGCATTTTCTTAATTCCACCTAATTCATCATGACTATAATCCTCATTTATATTTTCCTTAAATAAAACTCTTTCTTTATCATTTTCTGCAATAGATAATATATATTCGTAGTCTTTTAATTCAACTTCTTTGTAACTCATAACCTATGCCTCCTTATCCATTTTTATTTTTTCTAAAAGTTGTGGAATTATTTCATACATATTCCCAACAACTCCATAGTGAGCCACTTTAAATATTGGTGCTTTTTCATCTGTATTAATAGCAAATATATACTCTGAATTATTCATTCCTGCTGTAAATTGAACTGCTCCAGATATTCCACAAGCTATTATAAGTCTTGGTCTTACTGTTCTTCCACTCAACCCTATTTGCCTTTTTGCATCAACCCATCCAGCTTCAATTAGTGGTCTAGTGCATGCAAATTCTGCATTCAAAACTTTAGCTAATTCCTTAACCATGTCCAAGTCTTTTTCTGACTTAATTCCTCTTCCAGCTGCTACAATTACTTCTGCATCACTTATTCCAACTTCTGATGCTTTTTTCTTTATTTCAAGGGCTGTTATTCCAGATTTTAGTTTTTCTTTGTCTATACGGCAAGGAACTATCTCGCCTTTAATTTCTTTACTTCTTTTTGGAGCTGTCATAACCTTGTATCTAACAGTTGCGAGTTGTGGTCTTGAATTAGGAGTAACTATTTGAGCCATTATATTTCCTCCAAAAGCAGGCCTTATTTGAACCAAATCTGTATTTTCTTTTATATCTAAAATAGTACAGTCAGCTGTAAGTCCAGTTTTAAATCTAGCCGCAATTCTTGGTGCCAATGATCTTCCTATAGTAGTTGCTCCAACTAATAAAGCCGTTGGCTTTACCTTTTTTATAAAATCTTCAAAAGCAGCTGTATATGGTTCTATTCTAAAATATTTTAATTCTTCCTCATCATATACAAAAACCTTATCTACTCCATAGTGTAAAAGTTCCTCTGCTTTATGAGAAATATTCTTTCCTACAAATACTGCATAAACCGGATGATTTATTTTACCTGCTAGTTCTCTGGCTTTTCCTATTAGTTCATAAGTAACTGGATGTATATCTCCATCTACATGGTCAACATAAACACCAATACCTTTCCATGCACTCTTATCTATTTCCTCAATTGCCTCTTCTATATATTCAACTGCACCTTTAGGACCTTTTTTAACACAAAGTTTACACATTTTGCAGGCTCCACTTATCTCAACTGTTCCATTATTATTTTCAATAGCCCCAAAAGGGCAAACTTTCATTAATTCTTCAATATTTATTATCTTTTCTTGATTTACAACTAATTTTGCCATAATTTCTTCCTCCTCTTTAATCTTCCATTTAATTTAAGAATATTTGACAATACTATTTACATTCTTAGTGTTTTATCTAAATAACTTTTAACGCTTTTAATTTATTCCCTACTCTTTCACTCAATTCACTTGAACTTCCATTCCACATTTCCCTATCATCATTAACATCTGGTGGAAATATTCTTTCAACTTGAGTAGGCGAGCCATTAAGTCCATAATTTTTTTCATCCTTATCATCAAAATCATTAAGACTTAATATTTCTATATTCCTATTTTCAGTTACTAATTTCTTTTTATATGAAGGTAATCTTGGTTCAAAGATACCCTTGTCTACAGTAATTAGGCATGGGTATTCTATTCTTACAGTTTCAATACTCTCAGGCATGTCCATTTCAACTGTAATTGTCGAATCTTCTACTTCCATTATATTTTTAACATTAGCTACATGAGGTATATCTAACCACTCTGCCATTTCAGATCCAACTTGTGCTGTATCACCATCTGTGGTTTGTTTCCCACAAATTATAAGTTCGAAATCCCCCATCTTTTTAACTCCTTGAGAAATTGTATATGATGTAGCCAAAACATCTGCGCCACCAAACTTTCTATCAGATAACAAGGTGCCTTCATCAGCTCCCATTGTATAAGCTTCCCTAATTACACTTAATGCTTGATTAGGTCCCATACTTAAAACCTTAACTGTTCCGCCTTTTTTCTCCCTAATTTTTAATGCTGTTTCTAATGCATATAAATCATATGGATTCATTTTAGAATCTATCCCATCTCTCTTTAACACTCCTGTAACTGGATCAACTTCTACTTTTGAAGTTCCTGGTACTTGTTTAATACATACTAAAATATTCATTATACTTTTTCCTCCTAATAATTTATATTTAAAATTCACTTATCACAACTTGTGGTTAGCAAAGTTCATTAACTTTTTATTTCAAAATCCAAATATGGAACTACAAAAAAGCACTATTATTCCTGCTATAACAATTAAAAACGTTATCACAAATGCCCTGTGGCAAGCTTTATCACCTGCAATTTTGAGCTTTCCATCTTACATCCTTTGGTCATTCCAATTATAAATTGGTCATACCAATTTATAACTTAACTTGATTATAACTATTAAAGTATTTCTTGTAAAGTATTGTTATTTTTTTAACATACAAATGTTTACATGTTTTATATTCATTAAGTTTGTATTATTAAGCGCTTTTCATATTATAAGATTTAGTTGAATTTTAAAAAAAAATTGATGTTTAAGCTTAAATTTACTTTTTTTGGATTTACTTGTTAATAAAATAACAAATAAAATACTGGAATTACCTTCATAACTTAAATCATGCTGATAATTCCAGTAAATATCCTTAGATTTATAAAATAAATTTATTTATCATATCCATAGGCTTTCCTAATCAGATTAAAATGTTCTTTCATTGCATCACAAACCTTTGATTCATCCCTGCACTTCAATGCTCTTGCTAAATTTTCATGTATTCCTAATAAACTTTCTTTAGTGTTTCCTTCATGCAAAATCTGCATTCTAGATTTCTGAATGAATTCATCCATAAGTTGTGATATAACTTCAAGGACATTAATCAGTAATACGTTTCTTGATGATTTCGAAATTAAATAATGAAATTTAATATCAAATTCAAGACTTTCTTCTTCATTTCTCGCAATATACATTTTATCTAATATTAAACTTTGTCAAAAACATTTATAAACATTTGTTTGATTTCACTTATCAATGGATATCTTGGATTTGCACCTGTACATTGATCATCAAAAGCGTGTTCTGACATTTGATCTAGAGTCGCATAGAATTTTTTCTCTGTAACTCCTGCTTCATTAATAGTTTTTGGTAAATTTAATTTCGCTTTTAATTCTTCTATAGCTTTAATTAATAATTCAACCTTCTCATCTTCTGTTTTTCCGCCTAAGTTTAAGTAGTCAGCAATTCTAGCATATCTAAATTTAGCATTTGGATATTTATATTGTGGATATGCAGTTTGTTTTATCGGATCCTCCACAGCATTAAATCTTATAACTTCATTAATTAATAATGAGACAGCTACTCCATGTGGTATATGGTATTCTGCGCCTAGCTTATGTCCCATTGAGTGACATACTCCTAAAAACGCATTAGCAAAAGCCATACCTGCTGTAGTTGAAGCATGTGCCATCTTTTCTCTTGCTTTTACATTAGTTGAACCCTCTTCATATGCTTGTGGTAAGTATTTAAATACTAATCTTATTGCTTCTAGTGCAAGTCCATTTGTATATTCTGATGCCATCACTGATACATAAGCTTCTATACCATGAATTAAAGCATCTATACCGGATGCTGCTGTCA
The DNA here is from genome assembly GCF_019977655.1 of Clostridium gelidum. Lineage (NCBI taxonomy): Bacteria > Bacillati > Bacillota > Clostridia > Eubacteriales > Clostridiaceae > Clostridium > Clostridium gelidum. The sequence goes on along the minus strand of NZ_AP024849.1, from coordinate 2,077,842 downwards.
ATCCCTTTGGCATATTCATCATTAATTCAGTATCAATTATAGCCATATCTGGAGTTAATTCATAGTCCGATAATGGATATTTCGCCCCTGATTTTTCATCAGTTATAACCGCAAATGGAGTAACTTCTGAACCTGTACCGGAAGTTGTTGGTATTGCAACCATCATAGCTTTGACACCTAATTTAGGGAATGAATACAATCTCTTTCTTATATCCATAAATCTCATAGCAAGGTCTTCAAATTTTTCTTCTGGATGTTCATATAATACCCACATGATTTTAGCAGCATCCATTGGTGACCCACCACCAATTCCTATAATAGTATCTGGTTCAAAGCTAAGCATTTCTTTAACGCCTTTTTTAGCTGTAGCCAATGTGGGATCTGATTCTACTTCTGCAAATATCTTATAGCTAATTCCTATTTCTTCAAGAACCTTTGTAACATTATCTACATAGCCTAATTCTTGAAGGACTTTATCAGTTACTATAAAGGCTTTCTTTTTATTCATGTCTTTTAATTCTCTTAATGCAAATCCAAGACATCCATATTTAAAGTAAATCTTTTCTGGGACTCTAAACCAAAGCATATTTTCTCTCCTCTCAGCTAAGCTCTTAATATTTAATAAATGTTTAGGTCCAACATTTTCTGATATAGAATTTCCTCCCCATGAACCACAACCTAATGTAAAAGAAGGAGCTATTTGAAAATTATATGAATCTCCGTTAGCACCCTGTGATGCTGGCATGTTAATGAAAGTCCTTACTGTCTTCATGGCATCACCAAATTTATCTATCTTTGCTCTTTCTGTCATTGAATTTACATACAATACTGATGTATGTCCTAATCCCCCTAATTCAAGAAGTTTCCTCGCCTTTTCTACTGCATCATCAAAGTTCTTGGCTCTATACAAACCAAGTACAGGAGATAACTTCTCGTGTGCGAATGGTTCTTCTACTCCGACAGATTCCGCTTCTCCGATAAGTACTTTAGCTGTTTTCGGAATTTTAACCCCTGCCATTTCAGCTATTTTAAAAGCTGATTGACCTACAATTTTCCCATTTACGCTTCCATTTATAAATATTGTTTTTCTAACTTTATCTATTTCTTCTGCATTAAGTATATATGCGCCTCTTTTATCAAATTCGCTTCTAACCTCATCATATACTGAATCCAATGCTATTATTGATTGTTCAGAGGCACAGATAAGCCCATTATCGAAGGTTTTCGAAAGAAGTATTGAGTTTACAGCCATCTTTATTTCAGCACTTTCATCAATTATAACTGGTGTGTTTCCAGGACCAACACCTAATGCCGGCTTACCTGATGAATATGCAGCTTTAACCATTGCAGGTCCCCCTGTAGCAAGTGTTATATCTGCTTCTCTCATTAAAATTTGCGAAAGTTCAACTGTTGGTTCATCTATCCATCCTATTATTCCTTTTGGAGCGCCAGCTTTAACTGCTGCATCAAGAACTATTTGGGCCGCAGCTATAGTTGATTTTTTTGCTCTTGGATGTGGTGCTACTATTATACCATTTCTAGTTTTCAAAGCTATTAAAGTCTTGAAAATTGCTGTTGAGGTTGGATTAGTTGTTGGAATAATAGCTGCGACGACGCCTATTGGTTCTGCAATTTTAGTCATACCAAATGCTTCATCCTTTTCTATAACTCCACAAGTTTTTTCATCCTTGTACTTATTATATATATACTCTGAAGCAAACTGATTTTTAATAATTTTATCTTCTAATATTCCCATTCCAGTTTCTTCTACAGCCATTTTAGCTAAGCTAATTCTGTAATTTGATACTTCCATAGCTGCTTGTCTAAAAATTTCATCAACTTGTTCTTGTGTGTAAGTTGAGAATTCTTTTTGAGCATTCTTTACTTCTTGTAATTTTTTCATTAATTCTTGGACATTTGTAACTTTCATCATCGCTCTCTCCTTTAAATAGATTTAATACATGAACTTACTTTCAATTTAATAAATTGTGTTTATAATTCCTCTAATAAGATTCATTCAGCGGAAGATATTGTTTGTTAAATATCAAACAGTATCTTTGATTTTTTAAAGAAAATATTCGTTACTTTTCTTTAAATTGAAATATTTTCATAGCATTTTAATAATATTCTAAAACATAACTATATTTATTTGTTAAATATTTAACTATCTTGGCATTATTTATTGTAGCGCTTAATGTAATTATAGCTGACTTTATTATGGTAATCAAGGGTGAAAATAGACTGAATTTTTTGAAAAATAACCCAAAATCAATTGATTTATAACGTTTTTATCATAAAATCTTCTAATTATTACTTTATAATCCTAAAATCTATATCCTAGTAAGATAATATTTATAATTATCCTATAAAATTAAAGCTTTCTTCAAAGTACTTTATTGATAAAATTTTAACTTTCATTTATATTGGGAAAAGCATTGATCTATTATATATTTTCAATCAGTTTCCAAATTATAACAATCCGCAAAAAAACAATTATGAGATTACTTACCTATATTGTTAATTCTTTTTAATTTATATTTGAAAGGATATCATGGTTTATCGGACAATACAGAAGAATTGGTTTATAAAAGGTCATCAAAGAAAAATACCGACATACGGTAAAAATGCTGGTGTTAAACTTATAGGCATATTAAGACTATGTTACTGGTAAAGTTTATTGCGAAGATCATGAAAGATATGATGTTGAATCATCTTCAGTCTAGTTGGCATGAAATTGCAAGGAGCAATGGCAATATTGGCTGTAAATCTTAAAATGGTTCTAACTTTAATGAATGAGAAATAACAAGATATAGTAAACCAAAAATCAATAAAATTATATCATTTTCAAGGTTAAACAACAGCCTAAAATATATTTTCATTATTTAATATGACTTCAATTTCAAATAAAAAACCAACTCTTAAAGAGCTTGGCGAAGAATTTATATTGACAATATATAGTTCTTGATTAAGGCACTATCAAAAAAATAACAAGTTCCCTACAATATATAGTTGAACTTGTTATTTTCATAATTTATTTAAATAGGTTTAATTCACAATCAAAAATAATAAACCAATACCATCATATACTTGTCCATTATTTTTTCATGTGTTTAACTAGAGAGCATATTAATTGTCAAGATATTATCTAAGCATCCATCCTGAAATTACCATCATTTGAACTTCTGATGTTCCTTCATAGATTTCTGTTATTTTGGCATCACGCATCATTCTTTCAATTGGATAATCACTTGTATATCCATAACCACCAAATAATTGTAAACAACGATTAGTTACATCAGTAGCATTTCTAGCCGAAACTAATTTTGCCATAGCTGCAAAATGTGTGAATTTTTCATGATCATCTTTTGCACATGCTGCTTGATATACTAAAAGTTTTGCAGCTTCTGTACTTGCACGCATCTGAGCTAATTCAAATTGTGTATTTTGGAATTGTGAAATAGGGCGTCCAAATTGAACACGTTCCTTAACATATTTTACAGTTTCTTCTATTGCACCTTCTGCAATACCAAGCGCTTGCGCAGCAATACCAATACGGCCTCCATCAAGAGTTGCCATTGCAATTCCAAATCCTTTGCCTTCTTCTCCTAAAAGATTTTCCTTTGGAACTATGCAGTTATCAAAGAATAATTCACAAGTAGAAGATGCACGAATTCCCATCTTTAATTCATGACTTCCAACAGAAAAACCTGGGAAGTCTTTTTCAACAATAAACGCTGAAATACCTTTTGTTCCCTTACTCTTATCTGTCATAGCAAGAACAATATATATGTCTGCATATCCTGCATTAGTAATAAAAATTTTACTTCCATTTAATACATAGTGATCTCCATCTAATACTGCTGTTGACTTTTGCATTGAAGCATCAGTTCCAGCAACTGGTTCTGTTAATCCAAAGGCTCCTAATTTTTCTCCTGATGCAAGTGGTTTTAAATATTTCTCTTTTTGCTCCTCTGTACCATATGTGTAAATTGGTGTTGCACAAAGACTTGTATGTGCTGAAACAATTACACCTGTAGTAGCGCAACATTTAGATAATTCTTCTACACATTGTATATAACTTAAGGTATCCATTCCAGCTCCACCATATTCTTCAGGGAATGGAATTCCAAGCAAGCCCATTTCGGCCATTTTAGCTACATTTTCTTTTGGGAAACGCATGCTTTCGTCTATTTCTTTTGCAATTGGTTTTACCTCATTTTCTGCAAACTCTCTATACATTTCTAGTAATTGTTCATGATTTTCATCTTGTTTAAAATTCATTTTAATCTCCTACCTTCCTCTTTTTACATTTCCTTTTTTTTATTTTGTCTGATGTCTAGCCACTGTAACACTCAATCTTTTTCAAATCTTGAGCTAACAGTGGCACGACCCTAGACGAGTTCAACTAAGATTCACTTTGTGGGATATCGCTCGCATTTTGATTGTATCTTATTATATTAATTACTCTATTGGGCAGCATACTTTACCTGGATTCATAATCGAATTTGGATCAAATACTTTTTTAATACCTTTCATTATGTCCATATTTATTTCTCCAACACTATCTGCTAAATAACTCATCTTTCCACTGCCAATTCCATGTTCTCCTGAAACAAGGCCGCCACATTTTATTGCTTCTTTGTAAATAATCTTGAAGAACTTATCAACTCTTGCTTTAAATTCTGCTTCTTCTAAATCATTACTGCATTGGTATATGTGAAGATTTCCATCTCCTGCATGTCCAAAACTTTTAATAGTTATTCCACACTCTTCACCCGTTTTATTTACAAAAGCAAGATAAGGAGCAATTTTATTTACTGGAACTACAACATCGCATTCATCTAACAATTTAGTTTCTGCCATAATTGCTTCTAAGAAGCTGGAACGTGCAGCCCATGCATCTTTTATTTTTGCAGGTGTATCAGCTACAAGCACATCAATTGCTCCTGCTTCTAATACTATTTCACTTGCTTGTTCAATAAGGTTATTTAATTCATCTTCATTACCTGCATCTATAGTAACAAGTAAATATGCATTTGCAGTTACTCCATCAATTACTTGTGGGAATACGCTCTTTCCAATATATCTTTCACTGGCTAAAACAATTTCTCTTTCCATAAATTCCAATGCTTGTGGATTCATGTGTTCCATCTTAAATTTAGGAACAGCAGAAATACAATCATCTAAATTTTCAAAAGGAATAATCAAACTAGCAACTACCTTAGGTGCTGGCATGATTTTCAAAGTAAGTTCTGTAATAATTCCAAGGGTACCTTCTGATCCAATCATTAAATTCAAAAGGCTATAACCCGAACTTGTTTTTGATACTGTAGCTCCAAAGTTTGTAATTTCTCCTGTTGGAAGAACCACCTTCATTGCACGTACATAATCACGTGTTGCACCGTATTTAACAGCTCTCATTCCACCAGCATTTGTTGCAACATTTCCACCTAAGCAAGCGAACTTTTCACCAGGATCTGGAGCGTATAATAATCCTTGTTTTGCACAATCCTCTGCAAGATCGTTTAACAAAACACCCGCTTCTACATGAACGACAAAATTTTCTAAGTCATAAGAAAGTATTTTTTTCATCTTTGTAATATCAATTAAAACACCACCGAGTAGCGGTACTGCTCCTCCTGCAAGTCCTGTTCCTGCTCCTCTTGGAGTTACTGGTATCTTATTTTCATTACATATCTTTACTACTTTTGCAACTTCCTCTGTAGAATGTGCCATAAACACAACTTGTGGAGCTTTCTTTCCATAAATAGGCATTTCATCGTGACAATAATCTTCATTAATATCATTACCTGTCAAAATATTCCCTGGAGCTGCCTCCTGTAATTTTGTGATTAATTCTTCTGTCAATTTATTATACTCAGCCATAATACTCATTCCCTTCCAATTTTTCCTTACTTCATAATAAGTGTTCCTACAAAACATACGATTCCAGCGATTACTATATAGCATACAAAATATTTAAATACACTTTTTAAAATTTTACTTTCAGAGCCAGATTGATTAATTGCACTTGCACCAATTGCAATACTTTGAGGACAAATCATCTTTCCGATACCTGCGCCTAAAGTATTTGCTGCTGCCATCCATGCTCCAGAAAGTCCAAGATTTTGTGCCGTTTGTGATTGTAATCCTCCAAATAAAACACTAGTTGATGTACCTGAACCTGTAACAAAGCCTCCAATAGCTCCAATTAATGGGGCTATTAATGGATACGCTCCTCCTGTAACTATAACTAAAAGACTTGCAATATCTGAAATCATTCCACTATAACTCATTACCTTTGCTGTTGACATAACTGCACAAATTGTAACAATTGTTTTCCAATTTGCCTTTAGTGTATTAAGTAACACCTCATACATGGTTGATATTTTTGCACCTTGTATAAGGCCTCCAATAATTGCAGCAACAAAAATAATAATACCTGGTGTATTAATCCAACTAAAGGTCAATGTATTTGCCCCTTTACCACCATATACACTTGTACTTGTTTTAAATACTGCAATTGCATCATGAATTGGTGCACATAATGTAGATGTAAACATTAGCATTAAAAATATTAAAATAAATGGACACCATGCTTGTACTGCTTTACCTAGTGATAAAGTTTGTTCTTTTTGTTTATTAGTAATTTTAATACAATATTCTTCCTGAGGTTTTTTATTAAGGATTTTTGCTGCAACAACCGTGCAGATCATACAACAAATAGAGCCTACTATATCTGGTAATTCTGCTCCAACTACTGTTGCTGTAATATAAGCAGGTACTGTAAATGATAACGCAGAAACTAATGTAATAAAAAATACTCCCTTTAATGCCCTTATTCCACCACCTACAATACATACCATAATAAATGGAGTTATAATAATAAGAATTGCTTCAATTATCGCTGTATTTGCAGCCAAAATGTTAGATCCAATTCCTGTTACTGCAGAAGCCGTTACTAAAGGTATTCCAACTGATCCAAATGCAGTTGGTGTACTATTAGCAACCAAACATGCTAAAACTGCGGAAAATGGATTAAGTCCAATACCTGCAAGAATTGATGCTGGAATAGCAACTGCTGTACCAAAGCCCGCCATTCCTTCCATAAAGCATCCGAATCCCCATCCAATAATTAATGTTAAAACCCTTTTATCCCTGGAAACTCCTGCTAACATTTCTTTTATGAAATCCATGGCACCTGTACGTAAAATCAAATTATACGTAAACAAAGCCGCAACAATAACTAAACAAATTGGCCACAATGCATTAAGTATTCCTTCAAACACACCGGTTACAGTATAATCAACATTCAATTTCCAGAAAAAAATAGCTAAAAACATTGTAAGAACAAGTGCAATTAAGCAGGCTTTATACCCTGGCATTTTTAATCCACTGAGTGCAATTATAAGCCAAATGATAGGTAATATCGCCATTAAGAATTTAAAAAACAACATTTTTTTATCCCCCTTATTCACTTTAGATAACTAATTTTAATCTACGTTCTTTACAACTACTCCTACTCCATTTGGAATTACTGCAACATCTGCATCCTTCCCTTTTATGTCATATGCTAAATTTAATGCTTCATTAAAAGTGTACGCATGTTTCATATGCATACTTTTAATCATATTTGGATCACACATATCTGTAACAACAATTACAGTATAATTACTAAGAATTCTTGCTAAAATTTGAATTTCCCATTGATCAGGTATTGTTTCATTTCTAGGTACTTTTAATATTTTTTCAAGAAGTTCTTTTGGTCCTGTTGAATTTGCTAAAGTATCGTAAAAGGATTTCCCTCCATGGCCATCATTACAAGCAGCTATCATAATAATTACTCCGCCTTTTCGACAAGTGGCTTCTGCAGCAGTCATACCTTTTACAGACTGGTATATATTTTGATCTAGTGGGTAGCCTCCATTGCTTGAAATTACAATATCAGCTTGTATACTTTTTACACTGGAAAGTTCCATAACAAATCTGCAGCCTTCTTCATGGGCAAGCTGACTATCTCCTGAAAAAGCATTTATGATATTTTTCTCTTCATCTATAACTACATTTAATATAAATGCAAGGTTTGCTTTTTCTGCTGCATAAAGCATATCCTTATGTATAGGATTATCCTTTATAATTCCAGTTCTTGCATGATTGCTATTGATAAATTCTGAACAGTGATTAGCCATTATAGTTTTTGCTGATGCTATTCCAGGTAAAATGCTTTTTCTTCCTCCAGAGAATCCTGCAAAAAAGTGTGGCTCTATAAACCCTTCAGCTATTAATAATTCTGTTTCTATGGCTAATTTATTTAAATATAGTTCCCCACCAGAAGGTAATGTTCCTACATTAATTAAACTGCTTTCATCTGTAGAAACATGGTTTATAATTTCTTCATTGTCAACTATATTTTGTCCAAATTTATTTATCATTTCTTCTTTTGTTGTTGGTCTGTGAAATCCTGTAGCTATAATAATCTTTATATCTATATTAGGATTTACCTTTCTTATTCTTTCGAGGAGAATAGGCATGGTTATCTTACTTGGAACAGGTCTTGTATGATCACTGGTTATAATAACCATGTTGTGTTTATCTTTTACTAATTCCTCTAAAGATTTGCTGCCTATACAATTATCAAGAGCCCTGTGTACTATATCACTTTGTGAACAATCAGCTTTATAACAATTTGCCTTAGAAACTAATACTCCTTTTAGGTTTTTGTCATTAATTTCTATTTTTAAAGATTTTGTTGAATATGGTATCTCTATTGACGCCATAATATACCTCCTTACTAAAAAAATAAATCTCTATATAAGTTGCAATCAACCTTCAGTAGAATATTAAAACTGCCTCTGAAGCTAATCTTTACTCTGCTTTTGCTTTCTTCATTTCTTCAATCATAACTGGAAGAACTTCAGTTACATTTCCAACAATAGCTATATTTGCAATTTCAAAAATCGGAGCCTCTTCATCTTTATTAATTGCCACAATATAATTAGAGCCTGACATTCCGGATGTATGTTGTGTTGCTCCAGAAATGCCACATGCAATATACAGTTTTGGTGCAACAATCTTTCCTGATTGTCCAACTTGGTGTGCACGAGAAATCCATCCATCTTCAATTGCTGGTCTTGTTGCACCAACTACGCCACCAAGTGCACGTGCTAATTCCTCAACAAGTTTAAAATTTTCTGCATTTCCCATTCCACGTCCACCAGAAACAATAACCTCAGCTTCTTCTAAATTAACAGATTCAGAAATTTCTTTTACTACATCAATAATTTTTGTCTTAATGAACTCTTCTGAAATTTCTACTTTTTTTTCTGTAATTCCTGCATTTGAAGCAGCTTCTGGTTTTGAAAAGCTTCCATTTCTAACTGTAACTACGGCTGTGCCTTCTACTTCAATATGTTCCAAAATTGTGCCACCATAAGCTGGTCTAGTATATATAACTTTACCATCACTTTTACTAATTCCTGTTACATCACTAACACATCCTAAACTCATTCGTCCTGCAATACGTGGTGCAATATCTTTAGATAATGGTGTATTTGCTAATAAAATAATATCTGGATTTTGTTCTTTAACAGTTTCTGCTAATACTTCTGTTAAAGTATCACAGCCAACCGCAGTATCTGTAAAAATAACTGGAATTCCAAAAGCAGCTACTGTATCTGCTAAAGCCCTGTTACCTACTACAAGCGCTGTTCCTTCTGCTTCTAATACTTTTATTGCACTAATAAGTTCTAGGCTTCCTCCCAATACTTTTTCTCCATCTGTTTCAATAAATAATAATACTTTCATGATCTCATTTTCCCCCTTAAGTTAGATTGCTTTATCTTTTTTCATTTGCTCCATGGCAGCACTTACTGCAAGTAGCGCATCTTTCTCTTGAATCTTGATACCAGCTTCTTTCTTAGGAGGTTCAACATATTGAGTGCAGCGTACTTTTGCCTGTTTGAACTCTCCAATTTCTGCTGCGCAGTAAGTTGGAATCACTGCCTTTCGGCTTGCCATCTTAGTCTTAATAGTAGGGTAACGCGGATCATAATTAGGTTTACTTACTGTTAATACAGCTGGACATTTTAAAGAAACTAAATTATATCCTTCATCAGTTTCTGCATGAACTTCCATTGAATTATCTTTAAAATCGATTTCAATAACACTACTAACAAAACCCATTTTAAGTTTTTCAGCAAGCATTGCTCCTACTTGTCCAGTAATTTCATCTGTAGATTCTTTTCCGCAAAGAATTAAATCAAATTTTTCACCCTTGTCTTTTTCAATTTTATGAATAGCATCTGCCAAAACATGAGCTGTTCCAATGGAATCTAAATCTGCATATAAATCATCTTTTATAAAAAATGCTTCTTTAGCTCCTACAGAAAGACAATTTTTTAAGGTGTTTAAAGAATCTTCACTTCCAACAGTTAATACACTTACTTTTCCTCCATGCGCTTCACTTAAACGAACTGCTAACTCTAATGCATATGTATCAAATGCATTTGCTACCAAACTCACTCCATTCAATTTAGGTTTTTTAGCTTCCTTATCCAAATGAATTTCAATAGAATCATCTGGAACTTGTTTTACACATAACAGAATCTCCATACTTTTTCTCTCCTTTACCCTTTACATTAATTAAACTATTTTTGATAAAATGATTTTGTATTTCTATTGTTAAAAATACTGTTAAACTTTTGTTTTAATTCCTGTAAAAAATTTTATTTATTGAAATTACCTTTTCATTGTCATACCAGTTATAGATTGGTAATACCAATCTATAACTTAATTATATCTTCTAAAATATTCCTTGTAAACAATTGTTATTAATTTAACAAGCAAAATGTTTACATAGGCAATGCCTCTTCCAACTTATAACTTATGTATTACATGGATCTTCACACGGAATATAATTCATTTGAAATCAAAAAAAGTTTTGCAACTTTAATTTTGATTTGTTTTAAAGCTTTTAATTGTTTGAAAAATATCAAGAAAATACTTGTATTCACAACATAATTTAAAAAATCATGGTACAAACAAATTATCTGCACCACGATTTACAATATAGCCCAATATTTTGCTTCAACTTAATAAACGCATACTCCATTATTATCTATTTCATATCCATCTATATTAGTATTAACAGCCATTTTTCCTAATTCATAATTTTATTACATGGAAGTATATCATTATATTCACTAATTTATAAAATTAGCAATTTTATTCACATACTTTTCCTGGATTTAATATATTCTTAGGATCAAAAGCTAATTTTATTCCCTGCATTATGCTTATACATTGATCTGGTAATGACTGCTTTAAATATCCTTTCTTTGCAAAACCTATACCATGTTCCCCAGAAACTTGTCCTTTTAATTCTTTAGCTTTATCATACATTATCTGCATAACTTCACTTAATTTTGTATGCCATATTTCTTTAGATAATTTATCCCTTAATATATATATGTGCAAGTTTCCATCTCCAGCATGTCCAAAACTTTTTATTCTTATGTTTGCTTTTTTTTCAAGTTCATGGGTAAAAGTTACAAACTCTCCAATTTTATTCCTTGGCACGACAACATCAACTTCATCCATTTCGCTAGTTAGAGCCTTGATCGCCTCAAGAAAACATCCCCTAGCTGACCATATTGATTCCTGTCTTTCTTCTGTATCTGAAATGAACACATCCAATGCTCCAGATTCTAAGCAAATGTTTGCAACATTTTCATAAGCCTTTTCAATTTCTTCTGTGGAATTTCCATCGAAAGTTAATAGTAAATATGCATCTGAAGATTTATCAGGAAAACTTTTTCCAAGAAATTCTTCTGCTGCAATAATAGCTTCTCTTTGCATAAATTCAATTGCTGTTGGTGTTGATTTTGATTTAACTATTTTAGGCACTGTATCTATTGCTTTTTCCAAGGTTTCAAATGGTATTAAAAGGCTTAAAGCTTTTTTAGGAAGAGGTATTAACTTCATAGTTGCCTTTGTTACTATTCCTAAAGTTCCTTCAGATCCAATCATTAAATCTTTTAATGAATATCCTGAGCTGTTTTTAACAACTTTTCCTCCAAGTTCTACTACTTCACCATTTGGAAGTACAACTTCAAGACCTCTTACGTAATCTCTAGTGACTCCATATTTTACAGCTCTCATTCCACCAGCATTAGTACTTATATTTCCACCTATAGTTGCAGATTTTTCTCCTGGATCTGGTGGATAAAATAAATCAAATTCCTCAACATATTTTCCAATATCCATTAAAAGTACTCCTGATTCTAGAGTAAGGGTTAAATTTTCTTCATCTAGTTCTAATATTTTATTCATTCTGCTAAGATCAATAACTATTCCACCCTTTAAAGGAACAGCTGCCCCTACAAGACCTGTACCAGATCCCCTTGGAGTTACAGGAATGTTATTTTCATATGCATATTTCATTACTTTTGAAACTTCTTCTGTTGTTATAGCTTGAATTACTATGTCTGGCATCTTTTTAATTCCACCAAGTTCATCGTGACTATAATCTTCATTTATTTCATTTTTAAAAAATACTCTTTCTTTATCATTTTCTGTAATTGACATTATGTACTCATAATCTTTTAACTCAACTTCTTTATAACTCATTGTCTATGCCTCCTTAGCAAGTTTTATCTTTTCTATTAATTCAGGAATCACTTCATATAAATCTCCAACAACTCCATAATGAGCAACTTTTAGTATTGGTGCTTTTTCATCTGTGTTAATTGCAAAAATATAATCAGAATTATTCATTCCTGCTGTGAATTGGACTGCCCCTGATATACCACAAGTTATTATAAGCCTTGGTCTTACAGTTCTTCCGCTTAATCCAATCTGCCTTTTTGCATCAACCCATCCTGCTTCAATAAGGGGCCTTGTACATGCAAATTCTGCATTCAAAACTTTAGCTAATTCTTTAACCATGTCCAAATCTTTTTCTGACTTAATTCCTCTGCCAGCTGCTACAATAACTTCAGCATCACTAATTCCAACTTCTGATACTTTTTTCTTTATTTCAAGGACTGTTATTCCAGATTTTAATTTTTCTTTATTTATACTGCAAGGAACTATCTCACCATTAATTTCTTCACTTCTTTTTGGAGCTGTCATAACCTTGTATCTAACAGTTGCGAGTTGTGGTCTTGAGTTAGGAGTAACTATTTGAGCCATTATATTTCCACCAAAAGCTGGTCTTATTTGAATCAAATCTGTATTGTCTTTTATATCTAAAATAGTACAGTCAGCTGTAAGTCCAGTTTTAAATCTAGCCGCAATTCTTGGTGCCAATGATCTTCCTATAGTAGTTGCTCCAACTAATAAAGCCGTTGGCTTTACCTTTTTTATAAAATCTTCAAAAGCAGCTGTATATGGTTCTATTCTGAAATATTTTAACTCTTCCTCATCATATACAAAAACCTTATCTACTCCATAATGTAAAAGTTCCTCTGCTTTATGAGAAATATTGTTTCCTACAAATACTGCATAAACAGGATGATTAATTTTACCTGCTAATTCTCTGGCTTTTCCTATTAGTTCATAAGTAACCGGATGTATATCTCCATCTACATGGTCAACATAAACTCCAATTCCATTCCAAATACTTTTATCTATTTCCTTAATTGCCTCTTCTATGTATTCAACTGCACCTTTAGGACCTTTCTTAACGCAAAGTTTACACATCTTGCATGCTCCACTAATTTCAACTTTTCCGTTATTGTTCTCAAGAGCACCAAAGGGACATATTTTTAATAATTCTTCAATATTTGTTATCTTATCTTGATTTACAACCAATTTTGCCATAACTTCTTCTCCTCCTCTAATTCAAAAATATTAATAAATTTTTTAGCCCTTCCAGCCTATTTGTTAAACAAATTTTAATGTTTTTAATTTATTTGATATTCTTTCACTTAATTCACTTGAACTTCCGCCCCACATTTCTCTATCATTATTAACTTCTGGTGGAAATATTCTTTCAACCTGAGTTGGAGAACCATTCAATCCATAATTTTTTTCATTTTTATCATCAAAATCATTTAGACTTAATATTTTAATTTCTCTATCCTCAGTAGATAATTTCTTTTTATAAGAGGGTAACCTTGGTTCAAATATTCCCTTATCTACTGTAATCAAACATGGATATGCTATTTCTACAGTTTCAATACTTTCCGGCATGTCCATTTCAACTGTAATTGAAAACTCTCCTATATTAATTATTCTTTTTACATTTGCTACATGAGGTATGTTTAGCCACTCTGCCATTTCAGGTCCAACTTGTGCTGTATCCCCATCTGTAGTCTGCTTACCACAAATTATAAGCTGAAAATCCCCCACTTTTTTAACACCTTGAGCAATTGTATAAGAAGTAGCTAAAACATCAGCACCTCCAAATTTTCTATCTGATAACAAGGTTCCTGCATCAGCTCCCATAGTATATGCTTCTCTTATTACGCTTAAAGCTTGATTAGGTCCCATACTTAGAACATTAACTATGCCACCTTTACTCTCTTTAATTTTTAATGCTGTTTCTAAAGCATATAAATCATATGGATTCATTTTAGAATCTATACCATCTCTTTTCAATACTCCAGTATCAGGATCAACTTCTACTTTTGCAGTTCCTGGTACTTGTTTAATACAAACTAAGATATTCATAATAATTTTCCTCCTATTAATTTATGCTCACTTGTCATACCAATTTTAATATTGGTATGACCAATTTGTAATTTCATTATAGCTCCTCAAATATCGCTTGTAAACAATTGTTATTAATTTAACAGAAAATGTTTACACGAGTATTATCTTCTCGTGTAAATAATTACATATTTATGCTATAATTAATTTTCTAAATTACAGATTAAAAATAAAAATTTTTTTCTATATCTTCATTTTTAACATTCATTGTTAAATTAATAACATACCTATATAAAAAAATACTTAGATTATCAACATAACTTGTATTAATAATCTAAGTAAATATATTGGAATTTAAGGAATTATCAAAAAAATAACAAGTCAATCTACTTGCTTGTTATTTTCTTTCATATGCCTAATCATCATATCCATAAGCTTTCCTAATCAAATTGAAATGCTCCTTCATGGCATTATACACTTTTGATTCATCCCGGCATTTCAAGGCTCTAAGTAAATTTTCATGTATTTCTAATAGACCTTCTTTATTTCCTTCATGTAAAATCTGCATTCTGAATTTTCGAATAAATTCATCCATAAGCTGAGATATAACTTCAAGAACATTTATCAGCAATACGTTTCGTGAAGCTTTTGCAATTAAGTAATGAAGCTTAATATCGAGTTCAAGACTTTCCTCTTCACTTCTTGCAATATACATTCTGTCTACTATTGCAGTCAAAAGTGCAAGTTCATTATCCTCTATATTTTTAGCCGCTAATTTAGCACATTGTAATTCTAATGTTTCTCTTAAGTCAAACATTTCCCTAACAGAACATTCCTGCAGCATAAACATTGCTGAAAGAGGCTCAAATAATGAATTATCAAAATTAGTTTTTATGTAGTTCCCAGCTCCCTGCCTGCTTTCTACCAAACCAACCACCTCTAAGGCTCTTATAGCCTCCCTTACTGATGTTCGTGACACACCAATTGATTCTGCCATTTCTCTTTCTGATGGTAATTTATCTCCCTTTTTTATTTCTCCACATTTTATTTTATTTTTAATTTGTTCTATAACTTGATCATATACTTTTGTAGTTTTATTAGGTGTTATCATATGTGTCTCCCTTATTTCTTTATCTCTAATTTATATTATTTAATACATTATACATCAAAGACAAAACATATAAAAGAAAATTAAGCTTCATCGTTTATCCTTGCAAAATAAAGGTATACCATCACTTTTTATATAAAAATTTTCGTCCCAATTATTATAAATCATATAAGTGTGAAATGGTAAAAGTAGCAGAATACTCATCCAACGAAGATTATCAAGGCAACTTTGGGCTTGTTATTTGCTTTCATGTGCCTAAAGTGTTTTAAAATAGCCCTATAAAACACACATATTCAATATCCAAAACATCCTTACCAAAACCCTCTCTAAAAAATTCTATAACTGCTTGAGTATTATTGCCAATAATTCTTGAAAAAACTACAATATAATCTTTTATGTCTTGAGGATCTATTTCCTTGTTTTTACTCATACAATATTTCAAAAATACAGCATACCTTACTAATAAATACTCTACTATAATCATTTGAAAAGAGATAGCCATATCGAAAATATCATAGCTTATGCAGCTGCTTAAAATATCGGATATAATACAATTTTCATTTAACATATTATATTGTTCAAACAAACTTTTATAATCCTGCCACGCCGCAGAAAGATTTTCAATTTTAATATTTTTCGCAAAGTCAGAAATATCTTTTAAAAAGATCTCAAAAATAGCAACTTCCTTATAATTCTTTGTCATATCTAAAAATAGATAATTAATTTCTTCAACTGAATCATTTATGCCAAAATCTATTTTCTTATATATTTCTATATGTTTTTGTATATAATCTCTGCTTTTATACTTTTCTAGTTCTTCAATTAAATTTTTTTCTGTGAAGTTTTTATCTTCTAAAATAGTTAATAACATTTGAAAACTAACAATCAACTTCTCATCTAATGAAAATTTTTCCATTTGCATAATATTAATTATAGCATCCCTGACTTTAAGTTCTAATAAATTACTTTTTAAATTATTATCATTTTCTGAAACAATATTTATTTTTCCAGTTAATTTGCTTATAAGTTCTACTACTTCAGGACATGCACATGATAATGAAAGTTCCTTTTTATCTTCAAAGATATTCTCTATCCTAGGAAACGTATGACATGTAAAAGACAAATACTCTTCTCCAAGGGTTTTGACTACCTGGCATAATCCCTGTTTATCCAAAAGCGCACATGCTTCATGATTTTCCTTATTAATAAAATACTCTCTTTTACTTCCGCATTTCTTTATCTTTACATTATTCAAAATAAACCCTGTCTTATGATTTTCTTTTTTCCATTTATTATAAGTATCTTTATCTATACTAACGTCCCATCCTTCGCAACATGTAAATCTGCATTTATCAGCTATGCACTTAAACTTATCATAATTTGAAATTTTAAATATTTCTATTTTTTTATTCATATAATTTGACTCCAATTTTTTATTTTATTATTTTAACTGTCTATATAAAGGGAGCATAACAAGTCTGCATTCATTAATATATCACAAATAAACATTTACTTTACAATAATCCATTCATAATATCCTCTCTATTATGAAATTCCTTCTTGCACAACATCTGCAATACAATATATTATATTCACGAAAAAAGACACTTATATAAGTGCCTCATAATTACTTAACTATTTTTAAATGGTCTTTTATATCAAAAACATCTTCCTCTGTTTCATGAAGTTTATGTTTAATAAATTTAACATCTTTATTAATAGAACTAAAATTATCTTTAGTTTCAGTACGAAATTCAGTTAAATCGGCAGTTTGATCATATACAGAATTAATTTTTCCTTTAATTTCAGTTATGTCAGATTTCATTCCAGTTATATCAGATTGTATTCCCGTTATGTCAAATTGCATTCCAGTTATGTCAGATTGCATTTTAGTTTGATTTTCAAGAATCTGTACTAATAAAGATTCAATTTTATTATTTTCCATTCACACAGCTCCTTATAAATTAATCGTACTACTATTATACACTAAAAATCAATAAATATCCTGTGCTTAATCCTTATATCTCAAGATAATTTTTAAGTTGAAAGTAAAATTCTTTTTCCTCAATGGATTTTGTTGATGACAAAATCACCAAATGATTAATCCAACTTAATTCTTGATGCAATGCGTCAATATTGTTAAACAGAGAAAACAAACTTTTTATTAACCTTATTCACAATATTCCTTAACAATATCGGATTTTTCTTTGCGTCCATTTTTTCAGATGTAGCTCAATTCTTAGAATAATTCCTTTAACATTGTTGAAATAGAAACAAAAGTTTAATATAATATTGTTAATACACCAATGGAATGGAGGACAGGCCATGAAAAAAGAAGAACAGGTCATGATGGGTCTAAGGGACTTATTAAACAAGATGGCTTCGCTTAATAAGTCTAAGATGAAAGACAGTTTTAAGGATTATAAGTCTTCTGAAGTACATTGCATCGAATACATAGGAGGAAATGTAGATTCCAACGTGACAAAACTTGCGGAGTCCTTTTATGTGACTAGGGGTGCCATAAGTAAACTAAGTAGGAAGCTCATAGAAAAAGGCATTATCGAAAGCTACCAGAAGCCGGATAACAAGAAAGAAATCTATTTTCGATTGACGACCCAAGGGGAAGAAATTAACAAAATCCATAAAAAGTTGCACAAAGAGTTTCAAGAGCGGGATAAAGTCGTATTTGAGCAGATAACCGAGGAACAATTTGATAGCATGATTAGATTCGTGGAAAAGTATAGTAAGCATTTGGATTCAGAAATAGAGAAGCAAGGTGTAGATATAATAAATCAAAATGATTTTGAATAATAAGGTTGCATAAAAAATCGCCTAAAGGGGGTTGTATAATACGCTGAACCATCAGCGTATTATACAGTTCCTGTTTATTGTTGACAAAGAAACAATAAAATGATAAGCTTATTATGTTGCCAAGGAAACATAATGATTGTTTTCGAGAGTTGAAAATGTTAAATGTGTAAAAAGAAAAAATTAAATAAGTAGCATAAAAAATTTACGCTACCTGAAAATTTAAGGAGGATTATTATATGGGGAAAAAATGAGCAAAAAATTTTTGTGGATCATTGTGGGAATTGTGCTTATGAATGGAATCTGGATGACGGTGGTATTCCCCCTATTGCCATTTTTACTTGGCAACTACTTGCCCGCTTCGCAAATAATTGTAGGAATGAGTGCATTGGCATCAGTTTTTGCGGCTTGCACCTTTTTTGCAGCGCCAATATTCGGGGCATTAAGCGATCGCTACGGTAGAAAAAAGATTTTAATTATTAGTTTACTCGGATCTGTTATAGGATATATTCTGTTTGGTATCGGTAGGGCGCTGTGGGTACTCTTTCTGGGCCGCATAATTGATGGACTAACAGCAGGCAATATCAGTACGTTGTTTGCTTACATTGCTGATAGCACAGAACCCCAGGAGCGCACAAAATGGTTTAGCTATATAGGTGCTGCCATGGGAATAGGATGCATGATAGGGCCTGCACTGGGAGGCCCGCTTGGTGCCATTTCAATTACGCTGCCGTTTTTCGTTACTGCTGGTATAACGTTTTTCTCCATTATTTGCACCTATTTCTTTCTGCCGGAATCACTGTCTCCTGAAAAACGATCACCTCATTTTTCCATAAAAAGTTTTAATGTCTTCGATCAGTTCAAATATATTTTCACCATGAAAGAGGTCAGAGCGCTTATCATTGTCGGAGGATTCTTCTATGTGGGACTCGGAATCTATCAATTCAATTTCAGCATCTTCTTAAAAGATATTTTCTCGTGGGGACCTGCGCTTATCGGTGGTATGTTTACTATTATCGGAGCCTGCGATATTATTTCGCGAGCTGTGTTATTACCGCGTCTTCTTAAAAAGTTCAGTGAGCGAAATATTGGTATTGTCGGTCTTTTCGGACTAGCACTTGGATTGGGGCTGATAATTCTTAGCATTAATATCTCGTCTCCAGTACTTATTATTGCTGCGGTTATAAGTATCACCCTAGGCGAAGGCTTGTTCGATCCATCCTACAACGGACGACTCTCGCAGTCTGTAGATGAAAGTAGCCAAGGAAAATTACAAGGTGTAAATCAAAGTTTGCAGTCTGCTTACAGAGTTCTTGTTCCTCTTGCAGCAGCAGCTATATATTCATTCAGTCCGGGCATTTTATACGGAGTTGCAACTTGTGTTATAATTGGATCCCTCATTTTATTCTCGAAATTACAACCGCAATATATTTAAAAATATATTGCACCTTATTTTAATGTATGATACATTAATGATATGATTTAATTGTATTAAATTTAATTTAAACTAATTATATTTTGTTATCTACAAGTATAATACATATACATAACTCATAATTTTCACAAATTTAATTTATAAGGAGATTTTAAAATGGATAAAATAATTGATTTTTTAGAAAAAAATAATGTAGGTGTCTTAACAACATCTGAAAACAATAAACCTCATGGCAGACCACAGCATATTCATTTAATAAAGGATGGTAAATTTTACTTTACTACTGCCAATGTTAAAAAAGCCTATACTCAACTAAAAGAAAATCCATATATCGAATTTATTGTAACTACACAGGATTATGTAACAGTTAGAATAAATGGAAAAATTGAATTTGCAGATAACTTAGCTGAAAAACAACTTATCATTGATAATGCACCTTTAGTGAAAAAAGGATATGAAACAGCTGAAAATCCAATTTTTGAAGTTTTCTATCTTCAACATGGTGAAGCCATTTATTCAAACTTATTATCTAAGGAACCTGATGAAACTTTCACTTTTTAAAAAGAATAACCTATTGTACAAACAACTTTATAATTAAAAATAAAAAGATGCAGCCATATTAATTACTGCATCTCTATACGAATTTATGGTAATAGGTTTCCTTCTTTAACTTCTTTTGCAACTTCATTTTTATATGCCTCACCAATTGATATATCAACTGGTTTATACATGAGACTTTTGGTTTTACTTCTGTCCACTATTATCTATAAACCAACCATAAATACCAACTTTACTAACACCTTGACCTTCTTCAGTTGCTATATTTGTTGTTTCATCGGGTCTATACATATATTTTCTACCTTCAACTGTGCATCCTCCATCAGATTTAATTAAATCTCTTGAAAAATTACTATCTATGAACATTATATTTAAATTATTAATTGTACCAGAATAAGCTTGAATCCAGGTTTTATTCCATAGATTATTTTGATTCATTTCTTTTTTACTATAAAAACTTGGATTCTTATCATCATATTTGCAATAATATAAATCTAATGGAATAACATTGGTTAAAGGTACTGAAATAGCACCTGAAAATCTACTATCTTTATACTCTTGTGCTGATTTTATTATTTTAATTTTTCTATCTCCTACCTGTTTAATTGACTCACTATTTTTTTGTGCCTTATCAATTTCAGTTTGTGATGCATCAACAAATCCGTTGCCTACCCAAATATAACCAGAATAATATGACATATATTTCTTTTCAATCATATCAAACGCATCATCCTGAGTACCATATTTTGATCCTTTCACTTCATATATACCATTTTTATCAATAGCTTTATTACTAAATTTTGAATCTGCAAACATGAATATATTGTAATTATTAAGCAATCCAATATATAATTGACTTTCAACTTTACCCCGTAATCCCTTTTGGTCTAATTCACTTTCTGAAAATATCACTCTATTTTCAAAGGGTTCTGATATTTTATAATATTCTATTGGTTTCACATTACTGAGGGATATTCTTATATTAGTATTAAACTCAGTATCAAGGAACCCTGTAACTGAATAAACTTTTGTAAATATATTATTATTATCAACAACTTTCTTTTTGTCTTCATATGATTTATTAGCCTTATTATAATTAGACTCAGCTTGATCTTTATTTGCAGATATACGACCTAATGCACTAATTATCATAATAAGGCATATGATACCTCTAATTATGCCTCTGGTATTTAAAGGCTTATTTTGCTGCTTTTCAATATATATTTCTTTGGTTTTAATTTCCTTTTTAACAACTTCTTCTGCCATAAGATTATCTTTATCAAATCTTATTTTTCTAACATTCTTTCCTTCTAATTGTGACTCTATATTTTTTAAATATTTCTTTATTGTTTTATTATTATCATACAAATATATCAGTTTTTGAAAATTCTCTCTTGCCATTATTAAATCATCATTATAATAATAGCAGTATGCAATATGATTTAAAGCTAATTTATCATTATTATTGTAAGATAAATACACGTTTAAATATGATATTGCTTCACTAAAGCGTTCAAATGAAACTAAAATAATTCCAATACGTAATGCACTCTTTAAGTCATAATTATTTATTTCAAAAGCTGATTTATAAAATTCTAGTGCTTTTTCTATATCGTTAAGCTCATAATTATAATTTCCCATTAATCTTAATAGTTCAGCATCCTGATTAAATAAAGAATTTGCCTTTTTTAAATGTTTATATGCTTTAGCATACTTTTCATTTTCCAATGCTTCATCTGCTTGTTGTCTTTCATATAAATATTCATCCGCAATTTCTGGACTTATTGACCTTATATAATCATATTTAAGCTTACTTGGGTTCTTAAGATTTTTTAGAAACTCATTAACTATAGATTCAGAATATTTATCATATAATTTTATTTCATTTTTGCTCCAATTAAAATTATTATTTAGCTTTGTCCATATTTCTACTGGTAAATATCTATGCTTGATTAGAAAATTAAACATATCATCTTCTATAATTGAAAAAGCTTGTACATTCCAAATCACATCAGAATTTAATAACTCTTCCCATGCTGCTGAATCTGTTCTTAAGTAGATATTATTATATATTTCATTTAATCTATTTGAAAATTGCTTTATTTGTTCATTTAAATTAATATTTGTATCTTGCTTTTCAATGTAGATTTCATTAATATTAATATTTGATTTAAATTTAATTTGTTCATCCTCAATTTTAGTTTTACCTGCTTCATAATTAATATAGTCAATGTATGAATCTGTCCTGGATTCACTGAGTTTATCCTCATTATTATTTATATGTACTTCATTAATATTGCTTTTATCTAAATTATCATCAATAAATTTCTGAGCTTTTTGATTATCATTATTTTTCTTTGCATATTTTACAGCCGCATTATATGCTTCTCTAAGCCTTTGATATCCTTCCGCATCATCTTCAGGATTATAAATTTTGAGTAATTTTGCATAAGCTTTTTTTATTGTTTTCAAATCGCTATCATACGATATCTCTAATATATTCCACCAATTCATAATTAATAGTAACTCTCCAATTCATTTAATCTTTCAGCAAACAATTTAGTATTTTTTCAATTAGCCTTGGATATTGAGTTTATAATATTCTTTCAAATTCACTTAATAAATTTGAAATATACTTATGGTTTTCACCTAGAGCTTCTTCATACTTTTTTATTTTACTTTTATATCCATAACTTTAAATTTTATAGCTTAATGTAAATTATAACACATAAGCATAAACCGCCCAATATATTATCATATAAATTAATTATGAGATATGATACTTCTATTCAAAATACAATGTAATTCTATTTTTCCCACCTTTTTTTACTGGTATTTTCTTAATTATTCATAGCTTTCTGCTTTTACTTTTCAAATTTATTTTCTAATCTCTATTTTTAAGTGCCTCACTTAAGGATATTGAATTTATATGTCTCTTTAATAATATATTGCTCATAAAATATGCACATATTATTAATGTAATTATAAAACAATAATCTCTTGGTTCTAGTACAATTGAAAAATACGCTTGTACATTTGCTATTAAGCTTGGATAAATTGATTTTGTTATTTTTAGTGCTAATGGTATTGATATAGCTGCTGAAATCATTACAGTATATAGTGAACTTCCCAGATATAATTTATTTATCTCTCTTTGATTAAATCCAAAAATTTTAACTAAAGAAATGCTTTGAAGGCTCTTATCAATCATTAATTTAAGCAGTAAATACATGCTTATTACAAAAAGAATACTTGAAAATCCAATAAGAATTATAATTATTGGTAATAACATAGATGCCAGACTTTCAGTAGATTTTATTACATTCTTTGAGGTTATTTCTGAAAACATATAATCATCATCAATATCAAGTTTTTTCTTAGATAAATATCCATTAAAATAGGATTTATCTTCTTTTATTAAGCTATTCATTTGGGCTCTGTTCATAAATATATTAAGTCCTGATTTATAATTTACAATTCCTTTTACTTTTAAATTAAGCACCTTATTTTCACTTTTATCTTTTAATGCAATATTATCTCCTACTTTTAAATTAAACTTATCTTTTACACTATCAGATATATATAATCCTGGGTCATCTTTATCTATATTAAAAGAATAAAAATTAGACTTGTCATTAATTCCTCTAAGCATTACATCCATATCCAAGCCTAAATCCTTATAATAAATGGCTAAACTTTTAAATGTACATTTTTCAAGTCCATCATTTTCTGTAATTTCAATTGGAAGTTTTAAGATATACATATAATTATAAGTAGCTTCTGCTTTTACATTTTTTATATATCCATTGATTGCTGAATGTGATGAAACCCCAAAAACCAATAAAAAAGTTGACATAAATATTCCAAAAAATAAAATAATATTTCCTCTGATTTCTCTTAAAAATTCCCGCAATCTAAATTTAGTTATAAAATTGAAGTGATTTATCTTAATTGTGTTTAATTTATTTGCTTTCTTTTCTCTTCTTAGTAATTGAAGTGGAGTGCTGTTAAGTTTTTTTGAAATTATAAAATAATTAATTATTACTACTATTAATATAGGAACAATTATGCCTATGAAAATCAAATATGGAGGATATATTCTTTCAATATTAGGAAGCATATAAGCATCAGAAGTTGCTTTTCCTATTGAATCTTCTATTGAAAAGCCTACGCATGTTCCAATAATTGATCCAAAACTTACAACAATTGTTGGCAAAATCATAAAATGATTTAAGATCTCTTTTTTTATATAACCTAAAGAATATAATGCCCCTATTATTGGACTTTCCTCATCTATTGAATTCATAAGAGACATGGAGATCATAAAACCTATCATTATACATAATACAAATCCAATTATTATTGATATATTTTTATTTGTTGTGCTATCGTCTATATATCCTATGGCTCTTGTATTATCAGATATTTTAGTAAATTCTGTTACAGTAGAATTTTTTGATACAATATTCTTTAATTTATCTGCTGAAATTCCATTTAACTTAAATACATATGAATAAGATTTATTCTTTAAATTTCTAAAATCCTCTTCATTTACAAAACCAATACCAAAATTCTTTGGATTTGGCACTACATCAGATAACTTTTGAATAACATAAGTATAATCTGGAGCTGCCCCATATCCAACTATTTTAAAATTCTTATTTTCAATATTTAAATTACTTAGCAGCTTATAATTATTACCATCTCCCAAATGTCCATCTATAATTATTTCACTTGCTTCGCTCAATTTATTTCCTTTAGTTATTGATAATTTATTTATATTTTTCCTATCTTTAAATATCCTAATAGTTTGATTTTCATAAAGCTTATAATCCACATAGAGATTTTCTTCAATATTAACTCCTAAGTCCCTTATTTTTTCTAAAGTCATATTATTTAATGGGCCACTCACATAAAATTCACCATCTTCAAGATTGTTTTTAAGGGCAGCTTTTTCACCTGTGTTTATAATAGAATCTGCTGAATCAGAAAATCCTACTATTGCCATAGAACTTATTAATACTAATACTATTAAGCCTAAATATTTTCCTATGTTTTGAGTAAATTCTCTTATTATTCTTTTATTTAATACCATTTACTCACCCCTTTAAGTATCTTATTAGTCATGTATAATTAAAGTTTTTCTAATTATAATCTCTAGAATTTGTATAACTTTAGCACTGTTAATTAGATTATTTTACTTTAATCGTCATATTTTACATTGAATATTTTTTAATATTTTCAGATAATAATTTCAGTAACTTTTTTATACAAAAATTTTACCCTTAGCCCTTAATACAGGGGCTTTTTTTGCATTATGCCTTACTTCAAAAATGATTAATATTAAGAATTATTTGAGCTGATATACTTAGTATAAGGTAATCTAATTGCGACTCCTGTTTCATCAGGTTTATATTGTGTGCCATAAAGAGGATCATTGCCTTGAAATATATTCATTCCTATTGTGTAAGCAGCCTTTGCCATCTCATATGGATCTTGAATAACTGTACCTGCCATATAACCCTTTTTAACAAACTCTTGAGCCTCTACTATTGCATCAACTCCAACAATAGGTATTGTTTTTGATTTATCTCCTTTGTTATACCCATAACCTTGTAATGCTTCAACAGCTCCTATTGCCATTTCATCATTGTTTGCAATTATTGCCTCTATTTGAGTACCATACTTTAGAAACAAATTACTTATAGCATCTTTTGCTAAATCTCTTTTCCAGTTGCTAATACTTAATGCAAGTTGATTAGTTTTTATTCCTGATTCATTAATAGTTAAAATAGAGTATTCCGTTCTTTCTTGAGCCTCTATACTAGTACGTTCTGCTTGCAACATAATATATTGTAAAATTCCATCATTATTTTTATCTATAAAGTTTCTGTCATTATTCCATAAGTCAATTAGAATTTCACCTTGCAATCTACCTGCCTCTTTTGAATCTCTTCCTACATAATAAGATTTTTTATAATCTTTAATAGGCTCAATTGCAACCGGTTCTCTATTAAAAAAAACCACAGGAATATTTTTGTTCTTAACCCTATCAATAACTTGTTGAGTATCTTGAGTATTAACCAAATTTATTAATAAAACATCTGATCTTCCTTTTCTTATTATTTCATCAATCACTTCATTTTGTATTGCTTGATTTCCTTTACCATCAAAAAATTCAAATACAACTTTTCCCTCATTTTGTTTTTGAATTTCTTCTAAACCTTGCTTAACTAAAGAAATATACTCATCATCGAAATTATATAATACTACATCTACGCTTACAGGCTTTTGCCTTAATCTACTTGGTTGTGCATTAACTTTTTGTGTACTACATTCTGAAGCTAAAACAAAAACAATAGCTATACACTCTAAAAATGCTAATATCCTTTTTAATATTTTCACTTTAAACTCGCCTCTTTTCACCTTTAATAACATTATTATCATCATTTTTGAACAATAATATTTATTAATAATTAAAAATTGAACGAGTAAATTTTTAATTTTATATTAAGATTAAGTGTTAACACCATTAATTATTGTGAGAATTAATAAAACAAAAAATATTATTACTGAAGTTTTATATAAACCGATTTTTTTCATTTAATCTCACCTCATATTATTAATAATTTTCACGAAATAGCTATAACATATTTCAAATACCATAAAAGCGTTAAAATTCCGACTACCACTCAATATCTTTTACCTTCATTAAGTTCTCATTTTTATATTCTTTTTCAATTTTCCCATCCCTAACTTTTATGACTTTGTGGGACATATATTTTATCGAATCATTGTGGGTAACTATTATCATAGTTGTTCCATATTTCATATTTACATCCTCTAAAAGTTCAAGGATTTCCTTAGAAGTTTTATAATCCAAAGCACCCGTTGGTTCGTCACAAAGAAGCAGTTTTGGATTCTTAATAAGTGCTCTTGCAATTGCTGTTCTCTGCTGGTAAATCTATAAGCACATCTAATCTTCTTAATTCTTTTATCACAAATACTAAAGTCACACCAAATGATAAAATATCAGCTACAACAAACGAAGCGAATACTCCTGATATGCCCAAAAATATTGGTAATATAATCGCAAGTGGTATGAGTAAAACAAATTGTCTTAAGGCTGACAATAAAACTGATTGTTTTACTTTTCCAACATATTGGAAGTAACTTGCACCAATTAATTGAAATCCAATCGCAGAAATACTTAATCCTACTATACGTATTCCATTCGATGTCATTTGAGCAAGTATATGATCATTAGCTCCACCAAATATAAGAGCTATTGAATTGCTGAATAATTCCATAATAATGAACATAAAGACGGCAAATATTGTTGCATACTTAATAGCTTTTATAAGAGTTTCTTTTACTCTAGCTTTTAATTCAGCACCATAATTTATTCCTATTATTGATTGAATACCTTGACCGAGTCCCATAATCGGCATATATATCATCATTAACAATGTATATATGATTCCATAAGCAGCTTGTCCTTTACTACCGCCATATTTATTTGATACATGGTTAAATACCATGGAAATTACACTTACTGTCATTTGCATTACTAATGCAGATACACCAACAGTTAATATTCTTTTTACTGCCCACTTTTCTAATTTGAAAAATGATGTACGCAATCTTGCAACGCATTTACCGTTTATTAAAAATTGAGCAGCTAATATACAAGAAACAAGATAACCTATTCCACTTGCCACTGCTACTGACCTTATTCCCATATGAAATACAAATAGAAAAATAGCATTTAAAATACCATGGGTAATAATACTAGATAGGAAATTAAAAGTTGCTTTTTTTGAATACCCCATTCCACGAATAATATTATTAAGTACTTGGCTACTAATAAAAAAGATTGTACTTAATATCATAATAATTGTGTAAGGCATCGCATAATCCATACTTTCTGCTGTAGCTGCATACAGTATTAAAATTGGTTTAACAAAAACACATCCAACTATTGTAATAATAATACTCATTATGATTCCAAGAATGAATGCATTTCCAATTATACGTTGTGCATAATTCTTATTATTTTTACCAAGCTCTATTGCAATGGAAGAAGATGCTCCTGAAGCAATTAATTGAGCAAAAGCTTGAATCAGCATTTGAATTCCAAGTGCAATAGATACAGCTGCCAATGCAACTGTACCAACAGATTTCGCAAGAAATATTCTATCAAGCGCCAAATTTAGTGTGCTTACTATAAATGCAAAAATTGCTGGTCCAGATAGACTTAGAATTAAGTTATTAATAGGGAATGTTTTTAGTTGTTCTGTTTTATTCATATTTATCTACAACTCCTTTTTATTGTGAGTAATTGCTCACGTTATTATGGATTATAGACTTGCGTGAAATATTTGTCAATATAAAATGAGTAAAAACTCATATTCCATTGACAATTTTATAAAAACCCATTAAAATATGTGTATTAGCACTAATAAGATGAATAGAAGAAAGTAGGAGTTCATATGAAAACTCAAGAAATAGTTAATAATTCTTGTAACGAACAAGAAGAAAATAAAAAAACAGATTTTATAAGGCAACCAAAACAAACACGAAGTATGGAAACCAAAGAAAAAATATTAAAAACAGCTTTGAGACTTTTTTGTGAAAATGGCTTTTACAAAACTACAACAAATGAAATAGCAAAACAAGCAGCTGTTCCTATTGGTTCTCTTTATTCGTATTTTAAAAATAAAGATATGATTTTACTTAAAATATTAGATGACTATAACCAAGATTTTATAGACAAATTTGATAAGCTAAACATTGGAGAAAATATAGATCTTTCTCAAAATGATAAAAAATCATGGATTAAAATAACAATTGAAATGTTAATAGAAATTCATGAAGAAACCAAAGAATTTAATTTAGAATTGCAAGCACTTTATCATTCAATGCCTGAGGTTTATGAAATTCATAATATTCATGATTTAAAGATAAAAGAAAGGATTATTAAAGAATTCGAGTATTTCAAAGATGAGTTGAAGACTACAGACCTTGAGGTATCTGCTATAATTACAAATGATATTATTTCTTCTATAGTAGATCGTATCGTATTTACTAATAGCCCAATTAGCCGTGATCGTATTATTAATGAGGGCGTAGATGTTATTTATAAATACTTGTTTTGTTAATTTATTTAAGTTCAGCATTTTTAACCACCACACTTTTTACAGATAATTTGATCTGCAAAATCTTCCTTATCAGATTCGCTATACAATTCAAGAAGTCTGTCTTCTACACAATCTCTATCATCTAAATTTTTATGGTTATATTTTAACATAAAAATGAACTTTAAATTTATATAAAAGCTACAATGGTTAATACATAAAAAGTTAATATCTAAAAATTTACACATATTTTTTATTATATTTGTTAAAGATATATCTATTAAGTTACTATAATTTTTATGGATAGGGGGAATATAAAAATGAATTCAAATAAAAAGACTAAAAATGTTAAACAAAATAAAGCTATAGATTACATTACTGAAAATACTATGGATATGAATGTCACAAAAACAACTTTTCATAATGGTTCTACTACTAAAAACAAATAGTTACTTTTAACTAAAAACTAACCATTTGATTCATATGGAGTTTTCTTAATATGAAAAAATGCAGTCACAATAATGACTGCATTTTTCTTATATAATTTGTGAAGGGCATATATAAAGGGATTATTGATTTTTGAGAATTTAAAGATCAATGTATTCTTAATTGCTAATTTAAGAACATTTGCTCGTAATCCAAGTAAAATTACTTTATGATAAATGTTTATCTTAAGAAAGAACTACTAAATTTTTTTATCCTCTTCCTTTTCATCTAGCTTATCATTAATATTTTCTGCTATCTTCTCTTTTGTGTTGTTAACCTTCTCCTTTAGATCCGCTTTTTGGTACTCAATCTTCCCTTTAAGTTCTGTCACTTGGCTACCAGTAACTTTTCCTAACCCCTCCTTAGCTTTTCCTACAACTTTATCTTTTGCATTTTCAAATTTGTTTTTTAAATCTGACATTCTGCACCTCCATTTTAATTTTTTCAATTCCAATTCCATTAATTATATTGTTAAATATTGTTATCTAATTAATCACCCCAGTAGCCTTGGCGATTATAATGTTTATGCAGTCCAATCTCATAATCACGGTTTAGCATAGACTCATCAGTGTATTCAGGTGAGTTCTTGATGCTCTCTCGTAGAAGATTGACGAATACTTTCGACTCCACTCCACTAACTCGTTCAATCCATTTCGGTGAAATTAATACTTTTTTCCCCGGCCACCAGTTTCCTGTATCAATGATTAGATAACGAATCGTCATGGTCTCGTCATCGATTATAAAATCCTTAATGTGCCCAATTTCACCGTCCGCAGCCTGGATATCATCTCCAGTCACATCGTAAGTGCTACGCAAATTCGGATCCCAATCTTCATCTACTTGGGGGTCTTCTTTCAATTTTATGGGATCAATTTCAATATTAGGATAAACTGCTCCCATGCATGGTGCACCCCAATAAGCTGGCCATCCATAATACCCATTGTATGCCTCCTCAAATTGTCGTGAGACCGGCTTATCACTTTCCACCGATGGGCTGTCCTCAATCTGATTTTTAGTCAAATTGATATTAATGTTTTCTTCCTCTTTATTTACGCCGCTCATGGCATAAGGTGATATCAGTACCTGCCTGTCCTGAAGCCAACTTCCTGTGTCGGCTACCAAATATCGAATCGTCCAGTGTTTGTCATCGAAATAGAATTCTTTTACCTTACCTATTTCCCCTTCTAGGCTGTTCAATTTGTAACCTTTTAGTGTTTTAGCTTTATTTAACATAATAATACTCCTTTCATCCTTTGAGTTTTATTTTCCATATATTCGTACTCTATCCTTTTAGGATTTTGTTTTATGACTTAAGTGTTGTATTTACGTCTTTAGTATCACTATTATCAGTCTCAAATTTATATGGGTTAAAGTATCCTTTTCCCTGTAATTAACTTTATCAAAACCACAATTATAGCAACTACAAGAAGAATATGAATAAACCCTCCCATAGTATACGATGTAACGAAACCAAGTATCCATAAGACCACAAGAATTATTGCGATTGAATATAACATATTTATCATCCTTTCTTTATTAAGAGTAATGGCAAAGTCTGCTTGCTAGAAGAAAATGTGCAATCCACTCTAAATGCTTAATAATTTATTCTAATGTAAACTACTTGATCATTTCTATTTCTTCTATATCATTTTTTAAATTTAAAATGGAGTATATTACCCTGTCACCTTCTATTGGTAAAGACTTTATAACCTTTGAAATATCTTTTCTCTCATGACTTTCCATATACTCGATAAGTACTGAAAGCCTTTCATATTCATTAATAGAAAATAATACTGCATCCGGTTGGTTATTCTTTAAAATAAATATCTTACCGAATCTTTCTGTCTTTTCCCTGCAAGCTTTATAGTTCTTTATCATTTCAGAATTTGATACGATTGCTTTTGTTGAAATATTCATTTAAATCATTTCCTTTTTTCTTTGATTTATATACATCTTACAGTAGTTATGATAATTAGTCAACAAATAGTTCTAACTTTTTGTTGTATTATTAATATAATTATACTTTATATAATTATATTAATAATATTTATAATTATACTTTTACTAATTATACTAACATTCTATTTTTTACTTTTCAAATATTTCAAGTAATGTACACGTAATTACTCCATTACTAATATAGTTAGAATAATGTAGCATTCACAGTACAGTATTGAATACAACTTATTAAGGCACAATCAAAAAAATAACATGTCCATAGGGCTACTCGAATTATCACCCTAGTTTATATATAATTTAAGGGTGGTAACTCTGAAATCAGAATTACCACCCTTAGGTTTTAATAATTAATTATAATGTGAAGTACACTATCGTATATTGCTGCAATTTATTTTATATCGTTTCTTAAATGGTCAATGGAGTACATTTCCCTATTTCCTTCCTTTGGTAATGATCCAATAACCTTGGAAATATCTTTTCCCTCAAGACTTTCCAGATACTCAATAAACGATGAAAGCCTTTCATATTCAGCAATAGAAAACAATACTGCATCCGGTTGATTATTTTTCAAAATAAATATCTTGCCAAAACTTTCCGCCTTTTCCCTACAAGTTTTATAATTCTTTATCATTTCAGAGTTTGATACGATTGCTTTTGTTGAAATATTCATTAGATTGATCCCTTTCCTTCTACTTATTATAACTGATATTCCACATTTCATTTATCTACAACATGGAACATAAACATGCATATAATTATATATTTTCATAAATTAATTTATAAAATCAAGATATAAAAATATAAAAGTTATAATTATTCTATAACTTACTATAAATCAAATTAAATTATTATTTAATTTATTCCATATTTCAATATAGTTTATTTGTTAATTCAATAAGAAAACTTATCCTAATAATATTATTATGGATAAGTAAATATCAAATAATATTTATTTTATGTTCGGAATACATTCTACATTAGCAGTAATAACTTGTCAAATGTCTCTAATAAAAAGCTCATATATAAATTGTAATATAAAGTATGGAAGTAGAGTGGTTTTCGTAGTTTCATCATAAAATCCATTTGCCTAATATCTTGATAAGTCGATTACTTAAATTCATTTCTTTATACAAAGTTCCACTGGTGTTAAAAACAGCTTTGAGACTCTTTTGTGAATATAAAATTATTGTGGTTACTATTTTAACACTAACTTCATCTAATGATTTATAACTGTAATCTAAGTACCTTAATTCTTTCTTTAATATTCTATTATTAGCTTAGTTCTCCTTAGAGTTTTTTCTAGTTAATCTAAAAAAAGTTAAACCTGCTCCCACTAAACTTATAATTGCCGCAGCTATATATACAGTTTTCATACCATATATGAAAGCATCATTTCTTCCTGCTACATAATCTGTAACACGGTATCCAATTTTAGAACTCATCATACTATATAAAAGTGTTGTAGCTAGAGCTATTCCACATATCATCCCCAAGTTTCTTACAAGTGCGTTTATGCTTCCAGCAATTCCAAGTTTATCCTTTGGTACTGTTGACATTATTAATGAATTATTAGGTGGCTGGAATACTCCCATACCAATTGACATGATTCCAATGAATAATATCATGCTTAGTAAAGTTGAATCTACATTGAACATAGACATTAAAAATAATCCTAAGCTTACAAAGGTTAAACCTATGAATGTTAAAAGTTCTGAACCAATCTTATCTGATAAGGTTCCACTAACAGGAGATACCACAATTAGAATTAAAGGATTAATCATAAGTATTAATCCAGCATGCTGTGGTGAAAAGTTCATTACATCTTGTAGGTAAAAAGGGAGAATAATATTGTTGCAGAATATCGCTATAAAGCTTATAAATGCACAAAATATACTCAACGAAAATAACTTATTACTAAATATTTGTAAATGTAATAGTGGGTTTTCTTTTCTCTTTTCCACAAAAATAAATACTATAAAAGAAATAAGTGCTATAATGAAGCCCAATATAATTATTGGATCTGTAAAACCAATGTTTAAGCCTTCTTCTAAGGACATAAAGAGTGGAACTATAGTAAACATAAATAGTATAGCACCGATTCCATCCAGTTTTCCTTGGACTTTATTATTATCTTTTGGCAATAACTTATGGGCATATAATAAAGCTATTATACCAATGGGCACATTTATTAAAAATATAAATTCCCAGCTGGCTGCTCCTACTATAAATCCTCCAAGTCCTGGTCCTACTATAGATCCCAAGGCTACAGAAATCCCTAAAAAGCCAAGTGCTTTTCCTCTTTCATTTTTACCAAAGGTCTCTGTAATAATTCCTTGATTATTAGCCATAGTACTAGCAGCGCCAATAGCTTGTACCACTCTTGATATTATCAATATTGGAAAGGACTTTGATATACCGCATAACAAAGATCCCAAAGAAAATAAGCTCACTCCAAACTTAAACATCTTGGATTTTCCAAACATATCTCCCAATCTTCCAAAAATTAATACTATCCCTGCTATAACTATTAAATAACTTGTTACCACTAATTGAATGCTTGAAGTTGTTACATTTAAGGCTTTAGCCATTTTAGGTAATGCTACATTTACAACACTACTGTCTAAGGTTGACATAAATGTTGACATTAAAACTATAACCAATATGGTCCATCTGCTTCTAGCATTTTCCTTATCTATTTCTTTTTCCACAGCTTTTGCCTCCTAAAAATTTACTTCTTTTATTAAAAATTTATTTTATATCAACTTTAACTGCGTCAGTATTTTAGCTTCGTATTATTTTCATATTTATTCCAATAATTAAATATGTATATTTAATTTAATATTGCACACAATAGCATTAGAAAGAGGTGATTCTGATGGAATTAGATTTTGAAAATAATATTTTAGGATTAGTCCGAAAATGATTTTAAAGTCCCAGTAAGTACACTTATTTCTAAATGAAACCAGGGTTTAAGAATAAACCCTGGTTTTGTTTGTATATTTCTTTTCCATTTTATTATACTCTTAGTTCGAGTCAAAAAATAAAAAAACTATATTTTTTTAAAAACAAAGCCCTAAAATGTTAATAAATGAATCAAAACATAAAACAGAAAGTATTAGAGGATATTTAAATGGAAACTGTAGTAGATGTAGTTAATGTCATAATGATAATACTACACATATTTCTTAATTTGCATATTAACAGTAGTCAAAATTCATCCCGACGATTTTGAAAGAAATCATAAAAACACTTTACATTTTCCAATTCATTCCACTTGCAAATATCAAAATCTTTCAAATTTAGGTTATATATTTTTGTATCTAATGTTCCAAGCATAAATGGTGAATGCGTTGCAATAATATATTGATTGTTTAAAAATCTTGCTCCAAAATTAATTTTCTGTGCTAAAAGCACTTGATTTTGTGGTGATAATGAAACTTCAGGCTCATCTAAAAGGTATAGTGAATCAGTCTGCAACCAATCATCAAATATTTGTAAGCTCGTTTCACCATTTGAATATTTTTCTTGACCAAATTTCATTCTTTCTATCTGTTCCTCCATCTTTGGCGAATGCTTTAGCATTTCTAGCTGCTCTTTATTATATCCTTTTTTAGCATGCTCATAAATATATCCTTCTCGCAAAATTGCTTCCCTTTGAATTTTCTTAATTTCATACATTATGTCTTCACTTTTAATATAGCGGCTATTCTCAGGAATATTCTGTTGTACTTGTTCCTTTTCATTTTCTCCCAATCCATAAGTACAATCATCTACAAATTCTTGGAAATAAGGTTTTCCTTGTTTAATTATGACTTCTTCCTTCCCAATTAGCTTCAATTTATTAGCTATAATATTTAATAAAGAAGATTTTCCACAAGCGTTATTCCCATAAAATATTGTGATTTTGTCAAAAACAAGACATTTCTCATTTTTACTTACAAATACATTATAAGGATATATATTGGGATTAGAAACTGTTTTATTCGATAATTTAAATGTACTTACGTAAATCAATTTATTTCACCTTCATCCTTTTATCTTCAATCTTGTCTTTTATTATATCAAAAGTCACTCCATATTTCTCTAACATATATACATTCTTTTTCTTGAATATATTTTCAACATAGTGAATTTTTAAGGTAAAAATAAAGATCAACACTCATAAATATTTTTAGTTAGAGTATAATTTTAGTAGGCAGAAACAGTAATAAAAACTGTATAAATAGTAAAAGGAGATGCGAAAGCATCTCCCAAATACATAAATTATCCATTATAATTAAGTTGCTAAGACTAAATAGAATGGAGTTATATTTATGTATGAATTAAGTTTAAATGATAAAGGAATGACTTTCAAGGAGTTAGAGAAAAGAATTTATAAATATGCTTGTGACGAAGCTTGTAATGCTTTAAAAAGTATATTAGAATTTTTAGATGAAAAACTACTTAATGAAAGAGATAGCAAGGTTTACCGTAATAAAGGTCGTAAGCAAACTTGTTTGAGGACTATTATGGGGAACGTAGAGTATTCTAGGCGCATTTATGAATTTAAACTTGAAGATGGTAAGAAAGCAACTAAGTACCTTTTGGATGAGTATTTAGGGATGGACACTTTAGGAAATGTGTCTATAAATCTCGTAGAAACTATTTTAACTAACGTGACGGAGGTTTCTTTTAGAAAGACATCTGAGAATATTAAAACTATGTGTAATCAAGATATTAGTGCTCAAGGCGTTTGGAACATAGTTCAAACACTTGGGGAAAAGATTAAAGAAATAGAAAATCGTAAAATTGAGTTAAATGACAAAGGTGCATTAAAAGGCGAAAAGGAAGTACCAGTATTGTTTCAGGAGCAAGATGGAGTTTGGCTCTATCTTCAAGGTAATGATAGACCAAAAGGGAAAAATAAAAAGAAAGAGTTAAAACTAGCAGTATCATATACTGGCTGGACTTTACGCCCAGGGAGCAAAAAAGAATATGTGGTTGTTGATAAAACTGTTTGTGCAAGCTTTAGCAATTCCAATCACTTTAAAAAGCTTGCTAGCGCAACAATTTCAGAAAAATACAATGTAGATGAAATTCAAACTAGAATATTAAACGGTGATGGAGCAAATTGGATTAAAGCAACTTGTGAGGATGAAGACATTCATTTTCAGCTAGATCCATTTCATGTAGGCCAAGCGATTATACGTAAGGTAAGTGATAAAAGAGCTCAAAAGCAATTACTAAAACTATTTAGAGAAGGTAAAATTGATGAAGGTCTAGAAACTATTGTAAATATGATGATACTTACAAACGAAAAAGATATTGCATTTAAGAAGCTTACTGAATTATATGATTACTTTGTTCACAATAGAGATGGATTAATACCGTATAAATTAAGAAGTGACATAAACATGCCTACGGCGCCGGAAGGCATGGAATACAAGAATCTAGGCACAATGGAACATAATATTTGTGATGTATTAGCTCAAAGAATGAAGGGCAGAAAAATGAGCTGGTCTATTAATGGTGCAGATAATTTATCTAAAATATTATCTGAAAAATTTAGTAATAGGTTGTTTGATACTGTAGATAAAATCTACAGAAATATTATTTCTGATGATGTTATTGATACAGTAGTTGCAAAACTACCATTAACAGTATTTCAAGCGAATAAAGAATCTAATAAGTGTAAGGCATATAAGTGCAATAGTGCACAAATTCCGTATAGCGGAGCTGCCGCAACGTTAGGTAGAAAAATAGTACGTGATTTATGTGGATTAAAATCATTTAGTGATATTAGTTATAGTTAAATATACAGTATGGGTAGGGAAATTTTAAAAATGCAATGTAAAATAATGGATAATAATTTAAATAAAATTCTTGCCAACTTTTACTTGACTCAACCATATTTTTACTATTTTATTGTATATTATTCCATATATGCTATAATATATATGCTGGCTTTATTTAAAATCCTAATGTTCTCAATAAATGAAATTTTGAATATATCAAAAAGGAGGCATAACATATCTATAATCCTGTATACAAATTTGGGCATGTTTATTCTTTTATGCAATCGTTTGCCTAAATGTTAATAACTAAATAGTATAGGAGTGTGTATTAATGAAAAAAAATTTAATATCTAAGTTAATTGCTGCAGGTTTATTTTTCAACCTAACTTTTTTCCTTTTTCCAGAAGCAACCTTTATAACTAATAACTTATCAACAGTAGCATATGCTGCCGATAGTACTAACTTACCATCTAATACTAAGGACGGTACTATTCTTCATGCTTTTGATTGGTCTTTTACCGCAATAAAGAATGAGTTACCAAATATCGCAGCTGCAGGCTTTAAGTCAGTTCAAGTTTCTCCTGTACAAGGAACTAAAGATTCAATTAAAGATTCAAGTAAATGGTGGCTATTATATCAACCAACCAATCAATCTATTGGTAATGCTCAACTTGGAACTTATGATGATTTCAAATCCCTTTGCACTGAAGCAGATAAATATAATATTTCTATTATTGTGGATGTAGTAATGAATCATATGGCTAACAACGGAAATGCAGATCAATTAGACTCTAAAGTAGATTCTAGTTTTCAAAATACTAATTTCTATCATAATCTAGGACAATGTAGTAATTGGAACAGCCGACATGATGTAACACAACTAGGCATTGGTATGCCAGATTTAAATACTCAAAATTCTGAGGTTCAAAGCAAAGCAATTACATTTTTAAATCAATGTGTAGATGCTGGTGCTGATGGTTTCCGTTTTGATGCAGCTAAGCATATTGAAACTAATATAGGTCTAGATGCTAATCAATCTTGGTCTGGTAATTACTGGGCTAATGTATTAGGTAATTTAAAAAATAAATCAAGCTTATTCATATATGGTGAAATTTTGCAAGATGGAACAGTAGATAACATTGCATCTTATGAAACATTCATGAATGTTTTAGCTAGTAATTTAGGCCATAGTATAAGAACTGCTCTTACTTCAAACAACTTAAGTTCCATTGGTACTAATCTTGGTGGAATCGATTCAAATAAAGCTATAGATTTTGTTGAAACTCATGATACTTATGAAGATGGTTCAAGTAGTGGTTTAACAAACAATCAAATAAAAATGGGTTGGGCTATTGCTGCTGCTCGTTCAGGTGCAACACCTTTATTCTTTGACAGACCTACTGGTAATATCGGAAATGAAGGTGACTCCCTATGGAAAGATGCTGATATAGTAGCAATTAATAAATTCCATAATGCAATGGCAGGGCAAAATGAATATTTAAGATTTACTAATAATAATACTACTATGTTAATTGACCGTGGAACTACTGGAACTACAATTATAAATAATGGTTTAAACACATCTATTAATTCAGTTACCAATTTAGCAAATGGAACCTATAAAAATCATAGTAGTGCAACTTGCACTTTAACTGTTTCAAATGGAAAAATTTCAGGAAACATTCCGGCAAATTCAATTATAGTTCTTTATGGTGGTGATCCAATAATACCTGATGCACCAACTACAGATTACTCACCACATTCAGGTTATAAGGTAGACTATGACAGTAGTAATCTTGTTCAAGGTAATATATTTACTGTCTACTATAATGGCTCTTTGGCTAGTTCCAACAGTGTTTCTCTTCACTGGGGATATAACGGTTGGACAAGCGCTACTAATGTTACTATGACTAAAGATTCAAGTGGTTTTTTGAAGGGAACTGTAACTATTCCTACTTCAGCTACAAAATTAGACTTTGACTTTACTGATGGTAGCAATTGGGATAACAATAGTAATCAAGATTGGCATTTACCTATATGGTCAAGCTCTATACCAGTACAAGTAACTCCAGCACCAACTGCTGGCAAAGACGTTACAGTTTATTATAATGGAAGCTTAGCTTCAAGTTCCAGTTCTATGATATTACATTGGGGCTATAATAGCTTTACATCTCCAAAAGATGTACCCATGACTAAACAATCAAATGGAAAATGGACAGCTACAATCACATTGCCATCTGAAAGTTATATGCTTAATATGTGCTTTAAAAATAATTCAAGTACTTGGGATAATAATAATTCTAGTAACTACAATTATTCTGTAGCAAAATAAATTGAATACATCTAAGACATAAAGTTAAATTGCTAGTTACTTAATTTTGTAACTAACAATTTAACTTTTAATTTATATTAGGCACATGAAAGAAAATAACAAGTCCAAAGCTGGCATGAATATTTTTCATCAGACAAGGAGGTGAAGTGCTATCATAGCTGGTCTATTCTGGCATTTTGCCGACGCAGAAT
The DNA here is from genome assembly GCF_019977655.1 of Clostridium gelidum. Classification (NCBI taxonomy): domain Bacteria; kingdom Bacillati; phylum Bacillota; class Clostridia; order Eubacteriales; family Clostridiaceae; genus Clostridium; species Clostridium gelidum. The sequence continues at coordinate 2,037,402 of NZ_AP024849.1, read as the reverse complement.
GGTGGAAAATATACTGCCAGATGGACTTGTTATTTTTTTGATTGTGCCTTAAACTAATGAATTATAAGCTTCATTTAAAGCCTTCAAGAATTGCTTGGGATCCTGAGCCCCTGAAACAGTATAACGATCATTAATAAGTACAAAAAATACTACAGATATGAATGGTGATGGTATTAAATTTGGTGGTAACCAAGCACCTCCAAAGGGTACTCATAGATCAAAAGGATCACACTTAGTAACTGGCTGCAAATCATATGATAATAAAGGTAGTGGATTTGCTCAAAATAATAGTGCAGGATCTCTAACACTTATTGGCTGTGATGCTGATAGAAATGGTGCTGATAATATTCTTGGTGCTAATGTGAAAACTACTAAAGGTAATTTTAATTTCCCTTATAATCCAGGTAGTCCTAATGTATTTACGTTCACAAACTGTACTACTAAAGGAAAATGTACAATATATTCTGCTGCTAAAGTTACAGGTGGTACTGTAACTGCAACATCACCAAACACTCCTTTAGCTCCTATTTCATAGTTTACTTAAGTTTATATAGCCTATATCTAAAGAGATTGGTAATATGTTCAAATCCAATTAGCTACGTAAGCAAAATTGTATGAATTTAATTTGTATCTCTCTATTTTAGCACCTCACTGTCTTGTATAAATGATTTTTTTAATTACAGTACTCTTTTCTATCCCTTCAAAACAGACGCAATAAAATCATCTATCATCATTTCAAAACTCTCCTCTAAATTTACTGGATTTTGAAAATATCCATGTGCACTTAAGGATACAAAACCATGCAAAAGGCTCCTTAATGCTCTACTTTTATGAATTGCAATACTTTCATCCTCTATATAATAATTTAAAATCTTACGTATAATAACGCTAGTTCCATCGGCTAAACGTTTTACATCATCATCTTGTGTACTTGGAACATTCATATAAACTCTATAAGCAGTCTTATTTTCAAAAGCAAAATCCCTATAAGCATATGCAAACTCTCTGATAGCAGTTTCACCACTTTTACCAATTAACCTTTGCATTAGCTCCAAATTCAAATTTTTTAAAAGATATACTGTCATTTTTATTTTAAGATCATCTATATTAGCAAAATGATTATATAAAGATGGATATTTTATACCCAATTTTTCTGCAACCTTTTGGAAAGTAATCTGATTAATTCCAATTTCATCAGCCAATAAAACAGCTGCTTCAATAATTTTTTTCTTGGTTAAGTTTCGTTTTTGAATCATTTAATCACCCTTTCCAATCTTATTTATTAAAAATAGTTTATCATGATAACCTATTTTTATCAAACTACAAGCAATAACAATAAACTATATTTTATAGTTTACAAGTTATAAAATATAGTTTATTGTTATATTAGAAAGTATCACATGATACAAAATGTATTTTATTGCAATAAGGCACAATCAAAAAAATAAAAACTAATAAGAAGGAATAGATATATTATGAAAACGTGGAAAAGAAATTTAATAGTTTGTTGGTTTGGAATGTTTGTGACAGGAGTTGGTATGAGCCAGATTGCACCAATATTGCCCCTTTTTATAAAGCATCTTGGAGTTGATAATGCAGCTTTAATTTCAAAACTTTCAGGAATTGCTTTTGGTATTACTTATATAGCTATGGCTATTTTCTCACCAATTTGGGGGCAAGCTGCTGACAAAGTTGGAAGAAAACCAATGCTGCTTAGGGCAAGTCTTGGTATGGCAATAGTTATAAGTTGTATGGGGTTTTCACCAAATGTATATGTATTTATAGGACTTAGACTACTTCAAGGTACTATCTCAGGTTATAGTTCAGCCTGTATTACATTGATTGCAACTCAGACAGATAAGGAAAATGCAGGTTATGCTTTAGGTACACTTTCAACAGCAAACATTGCAGGTTCTTTGCTTGGACCAACTATTGGTGGTTTTTTAGACGAAACATTAGGTTTACAAAGTGTATTTTTTATTACAGGTGGGCTACTCTTTATTGCATTTATTACAACTACGTTGTTTGTAAAGGAATCTTTCACTCGTGAAGATAAAAAGGTACTTAGTATGAAGGAGGTATGGAATACTGTTCCTGAAAAAAGCTTGACTATTACCCTATTTGTGACTTTTTTTATATTAAATGTAGCATTATATTCAGTAGAACCAATCATAACAGTATATGTTTCTCAGTTATCCATCAGTGCAGCTCATATTTCTCTGATCGCTGGAATAACATTTTCAGCTTCAGGTCTCGCAAATATAATTGCAGCCCCAAAACTTGGGAGACTATCTGATAAAATAGGAGCACATAAAATTATATTAGTATCCCTTGTATTTGCAGGAATCATTTTCATACCACAAGCTTTTGTAAAAAACACCTGGCAGTTAATGGGTCTTCGCTTTTTATTGGGATTAACAGTTGCAGGACTTGCGCCATCTGTTAATATTTTAATAAAGAAAATTACACCATCCACTCTTGTAGGTAGAGTTTTTGGTTTTAATATGTCTGCAGCATATTTAGGTACTTTTGGAGGGTCAGTTTTAGGCGGGCAGATAGCAGGATTTTTTGGAATAAGATATGTATTTTTTATTACAAGTTCACTATTACTGATAAATGCAGTGTGGGTTTATTTTAAAGTTTATAAAAAACTAAATTTAAATTATTATAATCATACACAAAATGTAGCGAGTTAACGTAAATAAGGTAAAATATAGCATTACAAATAAAGTTAATTAATAAGGAGAAAAAAATGGAAGATTTAAAATCAACAAATAAAACTGAATTTATTACCGCAGAAAAAACAGCCCTTGTAGTTATTGACTTGCGAAATGGAATTGTAAACAATGAGCGTGCCCCTTATACGGGTGCTCAAGTTGTTCAAAATTCATGTAGATTAATTGATGCCTTCACAGATAATGGTATCTTTGTAATTCTTGTGAGAGTTTCCTCTTTAGACGGGAAAGATATGGTTATACCAAGTTTAGATTCAAAAATTAATCCTATGCAATTTCCAGAAGGATGGGATTCCTATGTGCCTGAACTAGCGAAATTCAAGACTGCTCATACTATTACTAAAAGACAATGGGGTGCATTCTACGGTACTGACCTTGATTTACAACTACGACGACGAGGAATTGATACTATTGTACTATGTGGTATTTCTACCGAAATTGGCGTAGATACTACAGCAAGAGAAGCTTATCAACATGGTTATAATCAAATTTTTGCTGAAGATGCAATGACAGCTGGAACAAAAGAAGAACATGATTATGTTTGTAATTATATCTTCCCTAGAATAGGTAAAATTAGAACAAGTGAAGAAGTAATTTCGTCATTACGATAAAAAAGTAAAGTTAATATATTAGGCACTAGCAAAAAAATAACAAGTCAGTATGCTAATCTATTTTCTTTCTAGTGCCTTACTTCATTACATAATTTTAAAAGCACAGATGTATTAACAGTTACAATTTTTATTATTTATTTAATTGTAGATTTCCAACAATCTACATATTCTTCTAGTATTTTATGAAGTGCTTCACCAATTTTGCTATACGCTTCATCATTAAGATTTGCTAGAGATATTCTTATAGACCACTCAGGACCTTGGAAACCACCGCCACTTAATAATACTATGGATGATTCTTCAGCTAATCTATATAGAATATCTACAGGCTTATATTTATTTTGTAAATACTCTCCAAATTCATCCCCATAATAGCAGATAGCCCATTCTAATAAATCAAATTCTGTGTAATATGCAGCATCATATTGATCCTTCCTTAAATCTAAACCTAGCCCTTTGAATAGAAGCTTTTGCCTACGTCTGCAAATATCCTTTGTCTGCTTCTTATATTTATTTTCCTTGTCAAGCAGAGCGAAAGCACAGAAAAAAGCCATTTGAACCTGTTGAGGCGTTGATAAACCTGCTGTATGATTAAGAGCAACCTGACGGCTATCTGCTACTATTCGATCTATAAATGCTATGCCATCTGGCTGAATCGAAAGTGCTCCATAGCGCTGCCTAAGCTCAATCTTTTTTTCCTCTGACATTTCTTTTAATAATTTATCAAATATATTTTCTTCCTGAAGTACTATAGTTCCGAGTCTCCAACCTGTTACTCCGAAATATTTTGAAAAAGAATAAACACCTATTGTATTATAAGACAAGTCAGCCATCAGTGAACGAAAGTTATCAACAAAAGTACTGTATACATCATCAGAAATAATCATTAGATTCGGGTTGCAGTTTTCTACTATATGTACTAGTTGCTTAACAGAATCAGGTTTCATTGCAACTGACGGAGGATTGCTAGGATTAATAGCAAACAAAGCCTTTATGCTAGAATCCTTAAGCTTATTAAGTTCTGACTCAGGATATTGCCATGTATGAGTTCCATCGCTTGTTAGCTCTATTGCGCTAATATGTACAACTTCAAAATTATAACGTGGCAAGTGTGGTATTTCAAGATAAGGTGTAAAAACAGGAACCATTAGTGCTATTTTATCTCCTCGTGCTAACAGTTCGTTAGCTATTAGACTATCAAATATATAGCACATTGCTGCAGTAGCTCCCTCTACAGCAAAAACATTAAATCTACCAGTTGGAGGTTTGTTATAGCAAAGTTCTTGAACAAGATATTCATGAACAATATTTTCAATATGAACTAACATTCTATCTGGTACTGGATAATTATCACCAATAATTGCATCAGTCAGCTCAAATACCCACTTATCAGCATTAAAACCTTGACGCTTAATCCCATAGTCAATTATATTTCCTAAAAGTGTTATTCCTGGCATATCCTTATGTTTTTCCCAATAGTCATAAAGTCGCTTAGCTATCCCCTCTTTTCTTGGCATCCCAGCTAAGTCGCCATCATTCCAAGTTCTTCTTGTTTCTTCTACTGCAAACATACCAAAGGTAAAAAAAGCTTCCCTTGGTGTTGCTGCTATCCAATTTGGATTTCCTCTTCCTGCATCTAATAATGTATGGGCACTTTTTTCTCTTTGCCCTTGTGAGCCTTGTGCAAGGTTAATTAATTTATTTTTGAATTCAAATGGGCTAATCTTACCATAAATTTTTTCTATTTCTTGGCGTTGAACATTGTGAGTCTCCATAAATAATACTCCTTATCTAAGTAATCTATAAATATAATTTATATTGTTTGATAAGTTTTAATATTTTATTCTTATTAAGATTTCTAAAATTACTTATTATTCTCAAAAGTACCAAAGACAATAGGTTTATATTTATAAACCATAATCTTACCTTTGCATATAACAGAATGAATTTTTAAATTCTCATCTAACAAAATTATATCTGAACTTGCTCCCTCAGTTAGGTTACCCTTTCCATTTAATTTAAGCAATTTAGCAGGTGAAGAAGTAAATGGAATAAGAGCTAACTCCATAGGTATTCCAGCCTTAATGCAACTTTGTAAAATTTCAATATTGGAACTTGGTGATCCAATTCCAAATTTTGTTAGGTTACCATTTGCATCAAATATAGGAGAACTACCACCAGAATCTGAACTCATTGTAATTTGATAGGGTGAAATATTGTGTTTTAATAGTTCTTGAAATGCATCTACAGGGTGCACTTCATCGTTTCCTTCAGGTCTTATACTTGTAGTGATATCTACAAATCCGCCATCCATTGCATACTGAATTGCTTGTTTAAAAACTAAAGAATTCCTATTTATATGGGTAGGTAAAATATTACTAAAAGGTATTTCAGAATTTTTTCTTATATAAAATAATGGATTTATTCCATTTTTACCATCTCCAACATGCACATGAAGTATTCCACATTTACCAGAAAGCATACCACCTAGTCGTGCCTCTGTAGCTAAATGAATTAGATCTTGGTCTGACGGTTGACTTGATCTGTGATCAGAAATTGCAATTTCTCCTACACCTATTATTTTATCAACTAATATAATGTCTCCTCTAACGCTATCCGTAATTGTTCTAGTTGGCACCGCATATGAACCAGTCCAAACATAAGTGTTTAATCCCTCTAGTTCTAAACTTCTTGCTTTTGCAATAAGATTTCCCATACTTCTTGTAGTACCATCGGTACCAAGTAAACCAATACAGGTTGTAACCCCGTTGGTAGTAAGCTCTGTAAGCATGAGTTCTGGTGCTCTACTAGTAAAACCCCCTTCTCCTCCTCCTCCAGTTATATGAACATGTAAATCAATAATTCCCGGAATAGCTTTTAGCTTTGAGCCATCTATAATCTCAGTTTCTGGAAAGTTACTAGATGGCAAATCAATTTTTTCTGAAATATATGCAATTTTATCAAAAGTCGTCAAGATATCCTTTATGCCAATATGTTCTGGACTATATGTATCAATATTTTTAATTAAAATCATTAAAATCACCTCTTAGAAATAGTATGGGTAAAAAATTCAATTCTTATAATAAACTTTTTTAAATAAACAAATTTTTCATTAAGCTTATCTATCAAATAGCACACTTTTAACAACTGCTAAAGCTTCTCTAGTATATGTTGAAGGAATAAAGTACCAAACTGTAGAGCTAGAGTAATTATCAAAATTCACATATCCATGTTTCTTAGCCAAAATACTACTTCTAAAGGCATGAAAATCTGTTGTTACTATTTTAATGCTAACTTCATCTATTGATTTATGACTATGTTCCTCTATCTTTTCCTTAGAATATTTTATGTTTTCATTAGTGTCTTTTGACTCATCTTCTTCTATTATTTTTTCTTTATCTATGCCTCTTTCTTGTAAATACGCGCTCATAGCCTGAGCTTCTGGCAAGTATTCATCTGTGCCTTGCCCACCAGATAATACAATATATTGAGTTGGATTTTCTTCTTCACTCTTTATTGCTGCATCTAGCCTTTCTTGAAGTATTAAATTAGGAGTCCTACCATTATCAAGCCCTGCACCCAGCACAATAATATAATCATCTTTTTTTTCATTATGCTTAGGATAACTTATTATTGCAGCTTCTATACCTATGAAACATATAAACGTAATACATAAAAATATCTTTATAATTTTATGGGCTTTAAATAAAAAATCATTTTCTTTTCTTTTATTTTTGAAAAAAAGGTGCCCCAAGAATATGATTCCTAAAATTGTAAGTGGCAAACCAAATGCAATTCGTATTTCTGATATTATGTACCAAATTCTCTCCAAATTCATCTCTCCTATAAATTTATTTCTGCTAAACATATTTATATTTAGCAATAACTTATAAATTTATTATAAACATAACTAATAAGCATGTAATTAAAAATTGTACATCTTATGTAATATATGCATATTACATGCTAAAACACAGTGTTTTCTGTTTAGAAATTTAACATCAGTATAATTCATATTAATATTTAAGCAAAATATAATTGCACAAAATTAAATATAACGCTATTGACTTCAATTATCATTTGAAGTATGATAATTGAAAGAAAGAAATTACGTTGTGTTAGTTAAAATTTATTTGATAAAGACTTAGTATAATTTATTTTTTAACTATTAGAAAAAGTACATGTACTATTTCTAAGTTTTCACTTTTTTACTAACATAATAAATAAATTTATGAGGTGATATATAATGAGTAATACAATAGAAATAATTAAAAATCATAGATCTATAAGACAATATTTAGACAAAGATGTTTCAGATGAACTTATTGATGAAATAGTAAAGGCTGCTCAAGCTATGCCTAATTCAATAAATGGTCAACAAACAACTGTTATAGTAATCAAAGATAAAGAAAAGAGAGCAAAGTTAGCAGAGCTTGTAGGTAATCAAGAATATGTTGCAAAAGCTCCAGTATTTTTAATTTTTGTAATGGATTTTTATAGAACTTATCTTGCTGGTGAGAAGACTGGTTTTAAGCAAGTAATTCATGAAGATATAGAAGGTGTTGAAGCTGGATCTGTGGATGTTGGGATAGCTTTAGGTGCTTCAATAATCGCAGCTGAATCTCTTGGACTTGGTATTGTTCCTATCGGTGGTATAAGAAAAAATCCCGCTGAGGTTATCAAGCTTTTAGGACTTCCTAAATATACTTTCCCTATGGTTGGATTAGTAGTTGGATATCCTGCAGATCAATCACATCAAAAACCAAGAGTTCCTTTTGATAGTTTTAGACATAATGAAAGCTATGATTTAAAAGCTATTGAAAATTCTATTGCTCCTTACGATGAACAAATGAGTGATTATCTAAAGGATATTGGAAGATATGAGCAAGAAGTAGATTGGAGCACCCTTACTTCTAAAATATACCAATCAGTTTATTATCCTAATGTTAAGGGTGCTATGGAGAAGCAAGGCTTTACAACTAAAGAATAAAATTTATTAATTAGATAGAGCTAATGATTTCATACGGAGATCGTTACTTTAACTGAAAAAATAAAATTAGAGACTAGTTATTTTTAATTTACAACTAGTCTCTTTAAAAATTTCTTTTAAATAAATTTATATAAATTACATAATTGTAATTTCATCAGCCTCTTCCAAAATTCACATTCTTAGGCTTGCTAAAATAAATAACAAGTCCATTTATACTTTTTTAAATTACCAGCTTAATACTTGCAATTAAACATCATTAAAAGTCTTAAACCCCTTATGTTTCCTATAAATATTTATATATGTTTATATTTTTATTTATACATATGTAAATATTTAAATAGTTTTATATAAACCTTTAAACCTATTTTTATTCTTATATTTTTTATAATCTTTTCTCATAAAATAGTTGCCTTAACATAAAAACTATATAATAGCCATATTATTTTTTTAAAAGCTTTATTCTTCAATAAATTTGACTAATTCTTCGTTGAATTTCTCACGCTGATCATAAAAAGATCCATGACCGCTGTATTTAAATGGCACAAGCTTTGAATTTCTGATATTTTGTTCTTGTACTTGTCCTAACTCAAAAGGTACAACTTTATCATGAATGCCATGAATAATTAAAGTTGGAACATTTATTGCTCCTAGATCAGAAAACAGTACTTCATTTATCCAAGTATTTGCGATGTTTGCAGTTGCCCAACCTGCTGCCTGTAATCCCAATTGGAAGAACCAATTTGAGAAAGCTTCAGTTATATGCTGATAAAAAAATATATCCCCAAAACCTTGCAGCATTTTAGGACGATCAGTATATGTTCCTTTAATAATTTGCAGAACAGTGTCTTCTTCTAAACCATAAGGGAAATTAGGACGCTTTATAAGACTTGGTGCAGCTGCTGCAAAAAGAGCAAGCTTTGATACTCCATATCCTTTATGCCGAGCCATATATCTAATGGCGATTGCTCCACCAGTTGAATGTCCTGCAAGTGTAATATCACATAATTTCAAGGTATCAATTACATGCCTAACATCATCTGATAACGTATTATAGTCGTATCCACTATAAGGCTTATCTGAATTACCGAATCCTCTTGTATCTATTCCAATACACCTATATCCCATCTTTGAAAACTGATCAAATTGATATTCAAACAACTTATGGCTTCCAGGCCAACCATGTAGAAACAAGATTGTATTATTGCCGTCAGGGTTTAGATCCTCTACATAAATTTTCACATTAGGTTCTACTTTAATATAGTAGCCCATCATAATCTCCAATAAAAAATTACTATTATTAATAGGTTATTCTCTGAACATAAATTGGTGACTATTGCCAATCGTACTTTTTCTCATCAAGCAAAGCGACAAATTGCTCTTATAGTGTGGACTACTATGAGAGCAATTTGCCGATGAGAAGAAAACCAAAATCTATAATTTTTTATGAATCACTTAAATTACTTGATAAATTTTTAAAATGTTTCAAGATACGTCTCTATACTTCTTGTATCTTTTATCTTATAATACCCATCACAGAAAATTAAATATTCCTTTGCCGCTTTATCATTTTGGTATTCTTTTAAAACTTCTATAGAACATCTTCGCGCATTATAAAAATCTTTATTTAAATAATACGCAATGCCTTTCTAAAAAACTTAATCTATTTCATTTATTATATTTTAAATTTCAACACCATTTCATTAAGTTTCTCTGCAAATTCTGCTTGACTTTGTGCAGTTATAGCTACTTGTTCTATTGCTTTTGTTGTTTCATCTACATTTTCTTTTATTGTTTCAGCATTTTCCGATGATCTTTGTGAAGCTACTGCCACATTTTGTATTGCTCCGTTTACTTGACCAACTGTAGCAGTAAGTTCTTCTGACATAGATGCTATTTCTTCTGACATTTTGCTAACAAAATCTGAATCACTATAATATTGACTTCCCACATTCTCAAAATACTTAAATTGTGGGTCTACATTTTCATTTATAAACTTTAATGAGTCTTCACCATTTGATGATAGATTTAAAAATGCATCCTGAACCTTTACAATAGTATCCTGAATACCAGTTACTGCCTCTGAAGATTGTTCTGCAAGTATTCCTATTTCTTCTGCAACTACTGCAAATCCTCTGCCTTGTTCTCCCGCCCTAGCAGCCTCAATTGATGCATTTAGCGCCAGTAAATTGGTCTGATCTGCTATGCTTGCAATTGTATCAGCCATAACCTTTATGTTATCTACAACCTTGCCATCTTCAATGGCCTTTAGCATATTCTTCTTCTTTTCTGAATATAAATCTCTTACTTCTTTTATAGATTCTTCACCTTTTTTCTTAACTTCAATAGCTCTTCCTTTGGATTTGTTTGCATTATCGCTTCCTTCCATAGCTTTTCCAGACAGTTCATTAATGCTTGAATCTACTTCTTTTACAGATGCTGTTATTTCTTCTGCGACTGCATTTGTTTCTTGAATTCCAGCTACTATGTTTGTTACTGCATTATCTATCTCTTCAGTTTTTGCTGATAATTCCTCTATTGTCGCAGAAAGTTCTTGACTTGATGCACTCATATTCTGTGAATCGCTCATTATTACCTTTATAAGTTCCTTTATATTCTCCTGAGCCTTTGTAAGTGCTCCAAATGTCTTACCAAATTCATCTTTCCTTACGACTTTATAATTATTAGATAAATCAAATTTAGCCATCTTTTCTGCTAAATCTACCATTTTTAATAATGGAATATCTATATCTTTTGATATAATAAGTCCACACACAATTCCAAGTATTATTCCTACTATAATTAATATTGTCATAGTGTTATTACTTTTTAAGTATATAGAATTATTATTTAAACTATCTGTTTTTGCACTATCAATATTTATATTTATCAACTTATCAATATTGCCAAACATTGCATCATCTGTAGCAGATAATTGCTGATATTGTTTTGCCGCTTCATCAAAATTTCCATCATTAATAAGCTTCATCACATTTGCTGTTAATGTGTTGTACTTTTCAAGTTGATTTTTATATGTTGGCCATATTTGTTTTTCTACATCATCCATAGAAATTTTTTCATAAGCTGTTACGTATTTATCATTTTTATCTTGATTTAGTTTAATATCTTTTTCTAAATCAGCTTTTTTCGAATCATCTTTTACATAAGCAACCTGTAACATATTGCTTTTAATCTGTGTTAAACTTTGTTTCATATCTGTCAAATAATAAACACTCTGTAGGTTATTGTTATACATCTCTCCAGAATTTGCATCTACTGTTTTTAATGATGTTTTTCCTATTATACCAACAATAGCAATTAATATTGCCATAATAAGAAAAGATGAAATCAATTTAGTTTTTACTTTTATATCCTTTAAAAATAACATTATAATTTCCTCCTCCTTGCATTTTAAAAAGAACTAATTTTATTGTTATTAAATTTATCTACCAACTTTTATAATCTCAATTGAATTTTTAACATTTAGATTACACTTTGTACAAAATTCTTATTTTTATTTTTTGCAAGTTGGTTATTAAAATAATAGTATTGAAGTAAAAATGCACTATTATAATATCTAACTATAAAGGCTAATTGTGGCAAACATATGTCATTTGATCATGAATTCAATTGCTTTTGTATAAACTTCAGCATATACAACTTGTCTACACTGCGTATTAAATATACTTGAGGTTTTTCCTTTTAGATATATTCTAGCGCTACTTTCTGGGCGATTATCCTCCATGCTCTCTAGAAGAACAATAATCATATCTATAATTATACTATTTGCATTTTTATTTAAAATATTAACCACAGCCATTTCCGCAAGCTACTTCCTATATATTTAAATATCTTCTCCTTAGTATAATAATATTTTACAAACACTTTATTGATTATAACTATTTATTTCTATATTTATCTATAGTTTCCTTTTTGATTACATTTAAGGCTTCAACATGTGCATTTACAACTGGCAACCATTCTGCTGATAGCACTCCAGAATTTGCAAGTATCACACCTTCTTTTCCACATATTTATTTTTGTCTACTACTAAAGCTAATACCTCATAACCTCTTGCTAAATCTTCATCAACTAATACACTACCTACGTTACCATTTGCTCCCAATATTGCTATTTTCATTTTAATCATCCTCACTTAATTTAATTTTTATTCGTTGTATCTGTTTCAGTCACATCTGTTGTGCTCATTGTAGTTACATCAAACAAATTTGTCAATAGGATAATTTTTCATTCCTTTTTTTCCTGACATATAAACACCCCCTATTGTAGTTATTTTAAGTCTACAATAGGGGGTGTTTTTCATCAATATCTATATTAATGGGTTCTGTTCACATTTTACACATCAATTGATATGCCTTTATTTTTTTATTTATAATTTTAGTTTAGATTCCAGCTAAATTGACCTTTTATATTTCCAGTAGATATATTACCAGATTGTATTGGAACTACTTTATTATGATTTCTAAGGAATCCCACTCCTTTATTATTTTTGGCAGTACAACCTGTTACTGTAATTAATCCACCATCTTGTCCATTATATAAATTAGGACCTAATTTAAAACCATTTCCATCACCATTTCCACCACTACCATTATTTTCTGCAGTACAACCAGTAAATTTTATATTAGCTCCAGCAGTATAAGTATCATATCCATCATCACTATTTCCACTAGCTGAACAATTATTTAATGTTATATTTTTTGCACCATTTTTTATTCCAAATCCATCAGCATTTTCGCCATTTTTAGCATTATCAAAATTATTATTTGATATGCAATGATCTAAAGTAATATATGATGCATTATTTTTTACTTCAATACCAGCAAATTGAGCTTTATTTACAGTGCAATTTTTTAAAGTTTTACCTAAGCAATCTTGCATACTTATGCCTTGTCTTTTAGCATTGTTTACAGTTATACCCGTTATATTAGCTTTTGCCACAATAGCTATTGTATCACTCGGACAACCTGAGGCATCAATTACAACTTTATTAGCTATAATATCTTTTGTTACTGTTACACCTTTAGTAAGTTTGTAATTACCAGCTGGTATAGTTCCACCTGCTTGCAATAAGGCTGCAATATCTGTACTTGCTGCTGATGCCGTTACTGTTCCTGTTCCTAATGATAATACTAATGTTGCTATTGTTAAAATTGAGACTACTTTTTTATTCATATTTAACACACTCCTTAAAAATTTATGTTTGCAGATAACTATTTAGCTATTTACAATTACATATTCTCATAATACTTAAATTAAATAAATATCTAGTTAATTCCAAAAACTGAAGTTCATATAAGTTGGAATTTTATTATTTGAAAGTTCAGTTCTCATCTTCGCTATTGCTGCATTAACTTCAGTTCTTATAGCTGCTTGTTTTGATGCATCTACAATTGTTACAGTTCCACCACTTGGTTGTTTTAAATTTTTTGTTGCAAATGCTTGAACATTTTTAAATGTTCCAGCTTTCATAAGATCAAGTTGATAATCACCTTTTGTATTTCCGAGTGACATACCATTTGTGATATTTATTGTACCAGCACCATTGTTTTCATCAAAACCTTTTGATGTATTATCAACAGCTAAACAATTAGTCATATTTCTAACGCCATTTGATTGAGCACCATATTTTGATGAGCCTGAACCCATCTTAAATCCATTACCATTTCCAGATGACTTACCAGTTGTCAAATCCTTATCAATCGCAAGTCCTTTTGCTTTATCATATGCTCCAGTATAAACTGTTGCATCACCATTGTGATATGCTACACAATAGTTGTATGTTACATCACTACTTCCTGTAGCAAAACTATCCCAAGCATCATCTGAATTTTCAGCTGATACACAATTTGAAAATACATTACCGTTCCCAAGGAAAAGCTTTGCGGCAAATCCATCTGCATTTCCACCAGTTGTAATTGGGTCAAAATTTCTATAAGCTACACAACCTGTCACGGTATTATTATCTGGTTTTACACTAAGTCCCAAATCTTCAAGTCCATTACTTCCTGAAATTTGAAGACCTGCATCACCATTATAATTGAATACACAGTCAATTATTTGATTGTTATCAGGATCTCCTGTTACTTGCTTATCTTTTGCTAATGCGCTGTTATAATTTGGCTTTATAAGCATACCATTATCATATGCTTTTTCTATTATAAGTCCTTTAATTGTATAACTTCCTCCACTAATTCTTATACCTACATATTGATCACCAGTTGCTTTAGGACTTGCTGCCTTTGCTGTTGTTCTAAAACTAGAAAAGTCTAACACAGGAGTAAATCCAGCTGCTGCCTCAATTGTAATACCTGAATTTACTTTATCGAGTACAAGCTGACTTGTACAATCAAACTTATTTGCTGCAATTTCTATTGTTTGTCCACTAGTTGCAGAAGAAACAGCTGTTTTTAATTGATCAAAAGTTGTAACTTTAATGACTGAAGCTGTACTTATACTACTTACAGTAACTGCTGCACTAGTAGTTACTGTTGAACTACTAATAGCCGCAAAAGCACTGACAGTAGGATTTCCAGAAACATAACAAATAGATAGAGCCATAGATACAATTGATAACTTTGCTAATATACTTTTTATTTTTTTTGACATGATTTAATCGCCTCTCTTATAATCATTATTTTTTATAACACAATGGAATTACTTCCACTGTGTGTAAAATCTTTTTTAGTTTTTCATATGACTTTTATACATGTTATAACGTGATTTATATTGTAAATATAAAGTATTAGAATTAAAATATCTTTATTGTTAACGTTAACTATTTCTTGCATAAATAATTATGCACTATTAGTTGCAGTTTAATACTTTGATGTTTTCTATTTATTTTCCTCCAACAGATACTAAACTAGATTCATAACTCTTAAGTTTAGCCATTAAATTAACATCCATAGTTGAATTTGTATCGTCAGCATTTGTGAAATTCCATATAAGATCTCCACCATTTACTCTTCCTGCATAGGTAGTAACCTTGCTTTCTACATCTTCTGAAGCATCTGGAGTATATTTGTACATTTCTGGTTTTGTATCGAAATTATTATAAGTTGTTCCTCCACTTACAGTTTTATATGTGCTAGGAACTACTTCGTTTTTTGATGTAGCTAAGTATGCATCAAATTGAGTAGGATTTTCACTAGCATAAACAAGTCTTGCAGCACCTTCTACTTTATTGTTGTATGCCTTAATCATACCACCTGGTTCCTTTGAAAATCCACCTATACTGCCATTATAAATATCAGTACCTTGTAGTGAACTCAGCATTGGATCTTTACAATTTCTAAAGTAGTTAGCTTCTACGAAAGCAGAACTTCCTTTTGTTACACCAACTCCATATTTTGCATTACCATCAAAATAGTTATTGTACACGTGAACAGTTCCGACCCTAATACGTGGATGTCTTGAATCTGAGTGATCAAACCAGTTATGGTGATATGTTACGTTGAAATTATTTACATCGCTCATACCGCAAAGAGAACATTTTCCTGAATCATGGAATCGGTTATATGAAACTGTAACATAATCTGATAGTTTCACATCACAAGAACCATCACCTTTTATTTGGTCAGCATCATGTCCAGCTGCACCATAGAAAATATCATTATTGTGGACCCAAATATTTTGATTACCTGTATCAAGTGAAATTCCATCGTCTGGGAATAACATAACTCCTAGATTTCTAATTTCTACATTATGAGCATTTCTAACAAGAATTCCCCATCCATAAGCTGTAGCATCTTCTCCTACACCTTCAAGTGTAACATTATAACAGCCTTTTACTTCTAAATATCCAGTACTATTAAGTCCAGTTATATCAGATGATTTAATTTCACCTACCATACGAATAATAAGTGGAGTTTTATCATAACCTTTTTGACGAGCTGCTAAAATATTAGCAAGACCTGTACAAGTAGTTTTAGTTCCTTTTACATTTGTTACAACATCTGATTTTATTGTATTTACAGTATCTGCTGTAATATATACAATTGTAGCATTACTTGCAACAGTACCATCATCCTTATATCCACCTGATCCTGTCCCCATTGGTGAAGCTGAAGAAAAAGCAAAGCCTTCTCTTATATTTGCTTTTACACTAAGAGTTTTTGTTATTGCTTGTACTGAAGTATCCTCTTTACTGCTTATAATAGGAACTATTTTTATTACATAATTACCTTCTGCAAGACCTAACACATCAGCTCTATAATATGATGAATATTTTCTAATCGATTGATTATCTAACAGCTTATATGTAGAATCTGAAGCGCTTGCTGATTTATAATAGACATCATATCCAGTAGCGTTCGAAACAGAACTCCATTCTACATTTGCAGATTCTAACCAACCTTCACTATCTAATATAGATACTGTACTATTTAATGCAGCTGATGCTGATAAGGCCGATATTGATACTGCTGCTGATGTAGTACTTGTAGCTTTTGTAGTATTTTGAGTTCCTACTGCTACAGCACTTTTATTATTTGTTGATGTACTAGCACTAGCACTAAATGTTGGCGCCATAACTATTGATGATGCTATAGTAGCTAGCATTACTCTTTGTGAAATTTTTAGGATTTGATTACTTTTTTTAAGTTTTTTTTCCATTTAATTATTCCCTCTTCATTAATTTATTTTTTATATTGCATCAAGTTATTATTATACGTTTACACGAAATAATAACGTGATTCTATGGTTGGCTTTGATTAAATGCTAATATATTTTATATTAAAATCTCTCTTGAAACTTAATGTAAAATATATTATAACTATTTAACTACTTGCAATTACATTTTCTCATGATATTTAAATTAAATACATACCTTTTCCTTAAAACATACAAAATCAGGCATTAAATGCAAATACTCTTCATATATGCTTTATTTTTTCTAAAATACTTCTTCTACGACTAAAAATATACACTATGCGATAAAAATATTGACTATATATCATATAAGAAGATTATGATGCGATTTATTTTACAGGTGGTCATGGTACTATATTGGATTTCCCTAACACTGAAGATTTTCAGAAATTAAGTAGTCAAATATATCAAAACGAAGGAATAATTTCAGCTGTTTGTCATGGAGTAGGTGCATTACTTAATATAAAGTTAGATGATAGTCACTTACTTATAAAAGATAAAGTTATTACAGGTTATTCAAATGATGAAGAAGTTTTAGCTAAAGCAATGGAAAAAATACCTTTTACTTCTTATGTAGTTGAAGATGAAAGACTTATAACAGGACAAAATCCCCAATCAATAAAAAACATTTTAAAAAGTCTTACAATCTTTAATAAAGTAAGACATAGCAATGACAATGTTTATTTAAATAACATATAAGAAATTCCACTAGTTCTGATAGTAATGTATATATAAAATCCTTGGGTGTTCATATGATATCCAAGGATTTAACTTTTATATTAATGAATTTCTAATTTAGCTAATATGTATCAGCTTTAAAAACTCATCTTCCTCAATCGTATTTACCATTACATTGTAAGTATAGGCGTTACTTGAAAATAGTGCCCGCTTTAATAACTAAAGATAAAATCGCCTTATTAATTCCTGTTTTAAAACACTTTATAAAATATAACCTGTGGTCACCAATAGAACGACCTAATATTGAAAGGGTAAGGGGCCTCACCCCCTTACCCTTTACTACTTCTGAGCCCATTCATTTAGAAATCCAATTAATTTAGGAAAAATTGGACTTGCCGCATTTCTAACATAGAATCCAAATGTTGCAGTCCCCATTATTAAGGATTCCTTAGGCGATAATCCTAGAATTTATCCTAAACAGAATCCTGCATTGAAGTTATCTCCTGCGCCTGTTGTGAGTTTTGGATTAGGCTCAAACGGACACCAAGTATGAAAATACTTTCCATTGCAAACTGCTGCCGCTTCTCTTACAGGGTGAACTACAGTGCAATATACATTAAGCCTTTTGGCTATTTCTGTAGTTAATGTTTCTAAATCTACTTTAGAGAATCCTTCTGATACTTCTAATATATCTCCTATTTCAATACCCACAGTTTCTTTTAGTTTGTCCCAATTAACATCTCTTAATGCTTCTCTCTTACCAATCATTAATTTACCATCAAGGAATTCAACAGCATCTGTTTGACCAAGGTTAGCAATTGAAACTAGCTTACATTTATCGAACATTGGCTCAAATACAGCATCAATAGAAGGAACTCCTTAAGATAAATTACAAAATTTATTTTATGCTAAACTTTTATCTTGTTTTATTTCTAATTTAAACTTCTTATCAGAGTAAAATACTATAAGTACAAAAATTGCACATGAAACCCAAATGATTGGTTCTGATATGGTTACCCCTAAATATCCCATGGTTGGAGCTAAAAAACCTACAACTGCAAATTTAGCTAAAAGTTCTATTGAACTTGAGATAAGTGGCGTAAACTTCCTACCAATTCCTTGCAACGTACTTCTATATATAAGAAGTATAGCTAATACATAATAAAAAGGAGTATTAATTCTTAAATATCTTACTGCTGTATCTATAATTAAGGTATCATTTGTTCCAGTCAAATATTTTATTATATATGGACCAGAGGTAAAGGAAACTATAACAACTATTGTTGACCATATTGCACCCATAAAAACAGTTTTCTTAAGTCCAATGTTTATTCGTTCATACTTCTTTGCACCATAATTTTGACTTACAAATGTTGCTGCTCCTGTTGCTAATGTTCCAAGTGGCATCATGAAAATTTCACTAACTTTTCTTGCTGCCATATGTGCAGTTATTATATCTTTACCAAAACTGTTTATTGCACTTTGAAGCGCAACTGAACCAATTGAAACAAGGGATAGCATAAATCCCATAGATAATCCTGAAGTGAATAATTCCATTACCATAGTACCATCATATTTAAAATCTCCCTTTGATAATTTTAGTTCTGGACATCTTTTTATAATATGATTAAAGCCTAAGATTACTGATAGGATTTGTGATATGACAGTTGCATAAGCAGAACCTTTAATCCCCCATCTAAACACCAAAATAAATGTAAAAACTAGCACTACATTTAAAATTGAAGCATAAATTAAATATACCAGAGGACTTCGACTATCTCCTAATGCCCTTAAGACTCCTGCTATCATATTGTACATTATTGTAACAGTCATAAACATTAAAATAACAACAATATATCCATATGCATCATTTATTATTTCTGCTGGAGTATTTAAAAATTCTAGAAGATGCCTTATTTGGCTTACTCCAACCACTGTAAATACTACAGATATTATTAAATCAAGAATTATTGTCATTGCCACAGCTTGTCTCATTTTGTCCATATTTTTTGCACCAAAATATCTTGCAATAACAATAGAAAATCCATTATTCATACCCAGAGCCATACCAACAATAAGTCCAAATAGCGGTGTTGTAGAGCCTATAGCAGCCAATGCATTTTCACCTAAAGTATATCCCACAATTACTGTATCCGCCAAATTGTACATTTGTTGAAATACACTTCCAAGAAATATAGGTAATGCAAAATAAAAAATTAATTTTCCAGGATCACCCTTTGTTAAATCTGTAATTTTATTTTTTTCCATAGTAGTTTCCTTCCTTTGGACAGATAAGTTTTATCATCTTTATTCTTTGAGGTTCTGAAAGAACTTTATTATAAGAGCACATCTTATCAATTAAATTATTTTTCATAATTTTCCCTTCAATAACAATATGGCTATATTAATACAGAAATTTTATTTTGTCAATTATGTGATCTTGCTTGAAAAGGCTTGATATATATTCAGGTATTAAGAGGCTTGCTTATAAAATTATAAATTAAAATACCGCAAATTCATTTTGAATAATACGGTACTTGAGATATTAATTATTTTTTCTTTTAACTATATTACTTTTATTTACAACACATCAGAACTATTCACTCCATATATATTTAAACTACAAATATAATCTCTTAATAAAATTTAACAAATTCAGCAGCAGGCTTTCTATAACCTCTTATTTTACTGCTGCTCTTGTCCACTTTTCCCATGGTAATCATCAAAACTGGCACTTCATTTTCTGGAATATTTAATAATTGACTAATTTTATCTTTTTCAAAATATATCATTGGGCATGTATCCCAATCTTTATTTTTAGCTAATAGCATAAATTGCATTGCTGATAAAGATGCATTTCTAACAGCTTCGTCATGTTGAAAACTTTCTCCCCAACCTTCATAAAGACTACTTATAGTATTAATCATAATTTGATATTCAGTACTATCAATCATTCCTAACATCATTGATCCTTCATAAATTTTATCTGCTGATAAATACGCTTTTTTATCTCCTGTAACTATTATTGTTGCTGAAGCAGTTTTAATTTTATATTGTTTAAAAGATGATTCATAAACTTTCTCTGTCAATGCTTTATCTTCTACAACATAGTATCTAGCGTGTTGTAGATTAAATGCTGACGGTGATAATGATAGGTCTCTAAATATATCATCGAAATCCTCTCTAGGTATTGTAATATTTTCAATAAATTTATTAGCTGATCTTCTTTCTCTTATAACTTTTAAAAATTCGTTCACTTTAATATTCTCCTTTTTTAAATTATTTTTTGTAACCTGAGCTTAGTCTTCTATTTTTTCAGCTAGATTTTTAGTTATATCTGCAAGTGTTATTTTCTGCAGAATTCCTTCCATAGCATCTTGTGAACTAATTAGTGCAACATTTATAACCTCTTGAATATTAGCTCCAACCGGACACATTGGATTTGGATTTTCATGAATCTGAAAAAGTTGCCCATCCTCAACACTGCCTACTGCTTTATAAACATCTAGCATTGTAATATCTTCAACACTTTTTACTAAGTAAGCACCACCGGTTCCCCGCTTCATATCAACCATTCCTGCTTGTTTTAACATACCTAATATTCTTCGAATAACTACTGGATTCGTATTTACGCTCCCTGCTATATATTCGGATGTAGGCATTGGATTTCCGTAGAGTTGTAAAATTGAAATAATATGGACTGCTACAGAAAAACGACTACTGATTTTCATAAATCTAACTCCTTTATATGCATCGTGTATAATACGCTACACGAATTTATTTTATCTAAACTACTTATATTTTATATTCTTGCTTATATTTAGTATCCAACAGTAAATGCCTTTTTAATAAAATCTGAATTATCTAATTCATCAAATAAAGCTACGGCATAATCTTGGAAGGATATATGGCTATTGCCCTCTGAATCAACTAATAAATAATCTGTTCCAAGTCTAAATTTACCTGTTTTTTCTCCAGATCCAAAAATGGAAGATGGTCTAAGTACGGTCCAATTTAAATCAGTTTCCTTGCTTATTACATTTAAGGCTTCAACATGTGCATTTACAACTGGCAACCAATCTGCTGGCAACGCTCCAGAATTTGCAAGTATCACACCTTCTGAAACGAATAAACTTCCTGCACCACCAACCATTAAAAATCTCTCAACTTTTGCTCTCTTTGCAGCATCTACAAGATTTCTTGTTGCTACAACAAGATCATTTTCAAAGCCTGCCTTTGGACCAAAAGCACTTACTACTATTTTAATATCCTTAAATCCATTTACTAATGTATCTTTGCTAAGGGCATCTACCTCTTTGACTTCTACACCTTTTTTTGCCACATAATTATTTTTGTCCTTTACTAAAGCTAATACCTCATAACCTCTAGATAAAGCCTCATCGACTAGTACACTTCCTACGTTACCATTTGCTCCTAATATTGCTATTTTCATTTTAATCATCCTCACTTAATTTAATTTTTATTTGTTGTATCTATTTCAGTTACATCTATTGTAATCATTATAGTTACATCAGTCAAATTTGTCAATAGGATAATTAAAATGAATGAGGTCTTATCATGTTAATAAAATTGAATCTCTAATTACCATAGATATGTCTTTTTTATGCCCATAATCCCTTAGCCCTCATTTTTGGCGCATATTCCGAAGAATATATATGGTGAAGCATATTATGGTCAAAATATTCAAATGAATTATTAATTGTTTTATAAGCATATTAAAATACCCTGTATTGTCTACATATCTCAAGTATAAACTTAAGACTTCAACTTTACAGGGTATTAGGGTTAAAGGTATTAGAGTGCTTTAAACATGAATTGTAAATGCACTAAGGATAAACTCAGTGCATTTGCAATTATCTGATGTTTAGAGTCCTTTTTCGTAGCTTTCTACCATTCTCTTTACCATTTCCCCACCAACGCTTCCATTTTGTCTTGAAGAAAGGTTTCCTTTATCTGTGCCTTCATAGTTTTGTAAGCCAATTGATGAAGCAACCTCAGTTTTAAATTTGTTTAACCCTTGTCTTGCTTCTGGTATTAAAGTTCTGTTACTTCCACTGTTATTTGAGCCCATATCTATCTACCTCCTTAAATTATAAATTTGTTGGCAGTAATATATTAACCACTATTATAAATAATAACCTATGAAAGTATTGGAATAATTATTACTTATAACCTTTATTAGACGAGTTTATATATTTTGCCTTTACAAAACGATTTTGCTTCTATTTTGTGTAAAATCCAAATATTTAATGAATTAATAAACCTATCTTTTCAAATAATAATGTTGTAACTAAATTTTATATATTCTAGTTTAAAATATTAGATAATATGAAAAATGTTAAAATTAATATGCTAGGAGTGATTCTATGAACCAAGAAAAAGTACCTTATAATCGAATCCAAGGAGAAGAAATACCTGAAATACAGTCATCAGAACCCAGTGTCTCTGATATTGAAAAAGCTAAAAAACTTTATCTTCCAAATTCAAAAGCTAATAATAATCCAAGTGAGGAAAGCATTGAAGATGCAAATGGCTTAAATTATTCTAAACCTAATACATTATTATAGAATATTGTTATAATAAATATTCTATTTGAGTGGAATTGATTCGAATGAGCAAAGAAAAAAAAATGCCTTATACTTCCTATAATTATCTTATTTATCTTTTACATAAAACAATATAATGGGGCCATTGCAAAATGCAACAGCCCCTAAAAATTATCTTTGCATAAATATAATCATTTTACTAAATTTTCTTTTAACATTTTTTATTTTCTGGTACATTACTAGGATCTTCAATTAAAGTAGTGAAATAATAATCATGATCATGGTTATTATCATCTGCAACACCTGTTGTACCTTTTAGTAAATGGATGTGTTTTCCATCTTTAAGAAAAAGAGCTGGACCAGTAGTATCACAAATCTTATGAAAATGATCATCAAAAGTATCTGTAAGCACGTCTATTTTGTGAACATGGGATTTACCACATTTAATTGGAGGACCAGTTACACCAGCAATACGATGATTGTGTTCTACACATTCATCATCTTTTTCATAGTCTGTACTTGATAGAAATTCATGGTTATGATTTTTTATTTTATATTCATAATTTTCTTTCTTTTCTTTGCATCCCATAGAAACTTCCTCCTCAGTTATTTAATATATTATATAATATGTACTCTACATATTTTTGTGAATAAAAGAAAAATATCGCATATAATTTGATATGCGATATTTTAACTAAACAAAACTTTAAAACTACTCATTTTATTAAACATATAATTTACATTGAATTCAAACTTTACGCATTTTTTTTGAATATCTTTAATAAACGTAAATAGTGATTTGCTTCACGCAAAGTATGGTCACCCAATAATGGTATAATTATAGACTTAATCTTACACTCTACCAATCCTTGCGTACCTTGTGCCTTAAACTTACTTATTTCCGTAGTTGCTTCAAAGCTGTCGTCTGTAACCTTAGAAATTGGCATTGACTTATCCATCGCTTCTTTTGCCTCCATTGTCAACTTATCAAACTCATTTCCAAAATTATTTGCTGTATTTATTAGTTCTTCTTCAGTTGGATCAAGAAGTCCACGAATAAATTTTGAATGTTCAGCCATTATTCTGTTCCAAAAAGTTTCTTGCTCATACGCTTCTTTCTCTAAGTCTATTTCTTCACGATTTTGTAACCTTTGAACTAGCTGAAAATAAAATTTTGCTTCTCTTAAAATATGATCTATAAGTAAAGGAAAATTACTTGTAAATACCTTGCAGGTAATAACATCTGACAATAACTTAGCCTTAAACTGAACTAAACCTTTAATTAATTCCATTATCCTATTATTAAGCATAACTACTCTCCGTTCAAGAAGTGTATGGTTATTTGTGATTAATATGCTACCCACTAAATCAGCCTCTGCTTTAGTAACATAAACTGGAATTTCTACACCTGTAAAATACGCGGAAGCCATTTCAGCTTTTAATGTAAAAGGTGTTATTACTTCACCAGATTGTAATACATCATTGCTAACAACACCATTAGAAATAGAAATAACATCAGCTAAAATCATGTCAAAACCCTTTCTAAAAGCATCTGCCTCATCTATATAATTTGAATCCTTTGGTGTAAAACTCACTTGCAAAAAGAATGAATGTTCCTTCATAATTCTTGCAAAAAAAAGATGTAATTCTAATGATTGTTGTATAAATTCACTGCTAGAAAGCATAGACAACTTCTCCTATATATAAATTAATTACTAAATTCATTATATTCTCTAGATATATAAAAGATTACTTTTTTATATCATTTTAATATTGAGACTTCATTTACACATATAAACATTCTTTTTCATCTATTTTTGAATTAAAAAATCCGATTATAGATACCCACAACTGAAATTTTACTTATGCTTGGTATTATATTCAACATTTACTATACTTAGGAGCATATCCAAACAGAGAAATTGGATACATATTTGTGAAGTAGGCATTGAAAATAACCTGCTGAAGCTTCTTAATGGGAGGTTGTTCCATTATAGTTTGTCCAAAAAGTGAGAATCGAAATTTTATATTTCGTTCTTCGAACTTTCTCTGTGAGCTTTTACATTTGGAGCAAACTATAATGGGTGCAACCTCCCATTTAGAATGCTTCCAGCGAAATTTTCACAGTCCTACGGAATAAATATGTATTCAATTTCGGCGGATGTATGCATAAGTATGAGTTCTACTGTGGTTATCTATAGATTGTATATCATCATCTATTTTGTATAACTTGTAATAATTTTACCTATCTGCTATAATTGTCACAATGAAATTTAATATTTAGTCAGTTCGAAAGCCTCCTGACTCAAAATAAAACTACGGTTAAATAATAAATAGTAATAAAGATTGTACTTGATTTTTTTATTAATGTAATCTTTTATTTTTGTTGAGCTTATTTATCGTAGGGTATTTCCTACGATTTTTTTATTTGAGGATCTGTAATAATACTATTACAGAATTGTGAAGTGAGCATTTGAATTGTACTATAATAAAAGAATATTATTATATAAATGGAGGAGTTTCGTGAATAATACTAAGACAGTAAAGAGACTAGTTAGAACAGCTATTATAGCAGCACTTTATGTAGTTTTAACCCTTGCACTAGCACCAATAAGCTATGGTCCTATACAATTTAGAGTGTCAGAAATAATGGTGTTATTAGCATTTTTTGATCCATTTTATATTGTAGCACTTACAATTGGATGCTTTATTTCAAATATGCTTGGACCCAATGGAATAGCTGATGTTATATTTGGTACATTCGCCACATTTATTAGTGTTTATGCTATTTCACTTACAGGAAAGTTTATTAAAAATAACAAGGTTTCATTAATAATAGCCTCACTTTGGCCAACTATTTTTAATGGTGTAATAGTTGGATTTATGCTTAACTATCTTTATCAATTACCACTTATATTATCAATTGGAGAAGTTGCAATTGGTGAATTTGTTGTAGTTACAATAGTTGGAGTTCCAGTCATAAAATTAATACAAAATAAATATGATAAATTATTTATTTTAAAAACTATGTTTTAGTTAACATCTTCAATCTAGACTTGCCCTCACCGCATATTCCCTTAACCAGCATTTTTAACGCATATTCTTCAGAATAAATATGCACCTTTATAAAGAGTGCGATAGGACAACTAGGAACTTTAAATAATATTTATTGTTCACCATATTAGAATATATATTCTTTAATCATGCATTAAGTGAAAATACTAAATATAGAAATATCTTTATACCTAAGAAAAAAACCTAACGATAGAGATAATGCAATATGAATCTCTATGTTAGGTTTATTTATATGTTTATTGCCTTAATTTTTCATATCTTAGCATGTAGTTTCAGAAAAATATCGTTATTGTTTATTAAAAATATTTCTTTATAATAATAGAATTATTTTACTTTCATTTCAGCTCCTGAAATGAATCCTAAAGTTTCTACACTTTCTTTATTATCAGCACTTGTTACAAATTCTATAAAGCTTTTAGTTAAATCTTTTGCTTCGCCCTTAGTGTACATATGACCCCATGACCAGAATTTATAAGATCCATCAATTATATTTGCTTTATCAGAAGCTACTCCATCAATTTTTACTAATTTTAAAGAATCTTGAGCCTCCTTTGAATTCATGTATGCAAGACCTAAGTAACTAATTGCACCATCATTTTCCTTCATTGCACTTAATACTGCGCCATTTGAATCTTGTGTTACTCCAAGTGAATCATTTTCAAGTGACTTATCTCCACCAAGTATTGTCTTTTCTAAAGTTGCTCTTGTTCCTGAACCTGCTGTTCTATGGATTAATAAAATTTCTTTATCAGCTCCTCCAACTTGTTTCCAGTTAGTAACTTTTCCAGAGAATATATCTTTAATTTGAGCTGAAGTTAAATTATCTATTCCAAGTGATTTACTTACTGCAATACCAAATCCTTGTGCTACAACTTTATGATCAACTAATTCTTTTGCCTTTGCTGCATCTAATTTTTCTTCTGCAAATACATCTGAATTTCCAATGTCTACTGTTCCATCTAATACTTGAGTAAGACCTGTACCAGACCCACCTGCTTGAGCTCCAACTTCTGCTTTAGGATTTTTTGCAGCGAATTTTTCAACTGTCTTTTCCATAAGTGGCAATAACGCCGATGAACCACTAACTGTTATAGACCCACTTAATTCTGTTCCTGCTTTTGTATCAGCTGTTCCAGATTTAGCATCAGTTTCTGGTTTGCTTCCACATCCCACCATTACACTTCCTACCATTGCCACAAGTAAAGCACTTACTATTAATTTTAATGTTCTTTTTTTCATTATTATTTTACCTCCACTAATAAATTATATTCTATATTCTTTTTTAACTTTCCTTACTACATATTTTATAATATACCCCTTTTGTTAATGCATTATTACAAGTATGTTAAGTTATATTAGATGTAGGTTAAGAGAATTTAATATTATAACAATATAAAAAGTCTAAAGTAGGAAATATAAAAATATATTTTCTACTTTAGACTAAAATTTCAAATCAACTGTTATTTTAACTTTATATAACTTTATCTAAATCCTCAGAAGTTTCTTCATTTTGAAGTATACTGTGTTTTCTTCCATAAAAAAAGTATACTAAAAGTCCTATAACAAGCCAAACTAAAAAACCTATCCAAGTTATTAATTTCAATCCGCATAATAAAACTATGCAACATATTATAGCTATTGCTGGCGTAAATGGTACTCCAGGAGCTTTAAACATTCTTTCGAAATTTGGCATAGTTTTTCTAAGTACTATAACAGCAGCAGATACTGATATGAAGCTTATTAATGTTCCTGTATTTAAAAATTCTACAATGATATTTAATGGTAAAAAGCCAGCTATTAATGCTGCTATACTTCCGGTTATTATTGTTGATATATATGGTGTATTATGTGTAGGATGTACCTTTGAAAATAATTTTGGCAAAAGTCCATCTCTTGACATAACCATAAATACTCTAACTTGACCATAAAGTACTACCATCATAGTAGAAATCATTCCAAGTATTGCTCCTGTTCCTACTAATGCTGCTCCCCAGTTTATACCAACTCTTGCTAAAGCCCCTGGTACTGCATTTTCTGAAATTATTTCTTGATAAGGGACCATTCCTGTAAGTACAACTGCAACTGCAACATAAAGAATTGTAACTGCTATTAAACAAGATATAAGTCCTATTGGAATATCTCTCTTAGGATTTTCAGCTTCTTCTGCTGCAGTTGATATGGCATCAAAACCTATGAAAGAAAAGAATATAATAGACGTTGCTGCAAAGATCCCACCAAATCCCTTTGGTGCAAAAGGCTGATAATTACTTGGATTTATGTGTGATACTCCAAGAAATATAAATAATATAATTATAGATATTTTTATCACTACAATTATATTATTAAATTTAGCACTTTCCTTCATACCATAATATAATATGTAAGTTATTAATCCAATAATTAGTACAGCTGGCAAATCTATTATTCCACCTTTACTTGGTGATGCAGTAAATGCTGTTGGTAGTGTTATTCCTATTGACTTTAATATACCAACAAAAGTACCTGACCATCCTGATGCAACAGCACTACAAGCAACTAAGTATTCTGCAGTAAGACACCAGCCAATTATCATTGCAATTATTTCACCAAATACTATGTATGAATAGGAATAAGTACTTCCTGCTACTGGGAACATAGTTGAAAGCTCACAGTAACATAACGCACACAGACAAGCTACTATACCTGCTATAATAAATGAAATAATTACTGCTGGTCCTGCTAAATGTGCCCCTTCTCCTGTGGCAACAAATATGCCTACTCCGACAACTGCTCCTATACCAAATGCAGCTATGTCTTTAGCTTTAAGATTTTTCTTTAAAGCTGTCTTTTGTATACCTTCCAGCATTTGTTCTACTGATTTTTTCTTAAAAATGTTCATAAGTTCCTCCTATTTAGTTAATGAATTCGTCAAAATATTCGTTTTAATTTGCTGATTATTTTAGAATATTAATATATTTTCTTATAAATTTTAAAAATACAGTAAATTAACCAATTAGTATTTTATCATATTTTGATAATAATTAGCAAGATGTTAACATTATGATAATTTTATCGGCTTGCAACCATGAATATATTGGAAAATCAGGTTCCTAACTCTGCTCAAAATCATATGTGCACCTTTTCTGTATACGACACCCCATATTATATACGTTAATATAAAAAGGGTTATTTTAACATAAGAATTATAAATTCAATATTTTTTATGTATAAACAGGTTATTGTAAACCTGTTCATCAACTCCAACTGTTTATATGACAAATTTTGAGCTGAATTTGCAATATAATTAATTTTGTATTATTCTTATATAAGTAACGCTTATTAGGCTAAACATTATAAGAACTAATCTTAATGCTTTAAAAAATGTGAATAAAGTATTTTAGTGTAGTACATTATATTTATAAACTTAGACTATGTAATCATATTAATGACCACATAGTCTAAATTTATAGACTTTAGGCACAATCAAAAAAATAACAAGTCCATTTGCCAGCTTATTTTCCATCATGCTGCGTCGACAAATTGACCTAATAGGCCTGCTATGAGGGCAATTCGTCTCCTTGCCTGATGAAAAATATTCATAGCAACTTTGGACTTGTTATTTATTTTCATGTGCCTTAGTAATTTTTGAATATGAAATGAGGAAATAGAATATGAATAAATCAAAAGAATTAGAAACTGAGAATGTAGGAAAACTTCTATTAAAGTTTTCTATACCAGCTGTTATAGGTATGCTTGTTAATGCTTTATACAGTATTGTAGATAGAATATTTGTAGGTAGAGGTGTTGGATCTCTGGCACTTTCAGGAGTGGCAATAACATTCCCTATTACCAACATAATCATGGGTGTAGGAATGCTTGTTGGTGCTGGATCTGCTGCATTAGTTTCCATAAAATTGGGTCAGAAGAAGGAAAAGGATGCAGAAAAGATTATAGGTAATGCGTTTGTGCTTACGATTATACTTTCATCAATTGTAACTATTTTAGGACTTATATTTTTAGATCCTATATTAAATTTATTGGGTGCAAGCAAGGAAACCCTTCCTTATGCAAAGGAATTTGCTACTATAGTACTTGCAGGTACTTTACTTCAAAATGTTGGATTTGGTTTAAATCCTATTATCCGTTCAGAAGGTGATCCAAAGACTGCTATGAAAACCATGCTTATAGGCGCTGTACTTAACGTAATTATAAATCCCATATTAATATTTGGATTTGGACTAGGTGTAAGAGGTTCAGCCTTTGCAACTATTATTTCACAAGCTGTTTGCTCAATATGGATATTTGTGTATTTTACAAAGGGCAAAAGTCTTTTAAAACTAAAAAGATCCAATACAAAATTAGAAAAAAGTGTTGTTCGTGAAATAATAGCCATAGGTGTATCACCTTTTGCTATGCAAGTTGCCGCTAGCTTTGTTACAATTATTATTAATAAAAGTTTAGAAAAGCATGGTGGAGACCTTGCTATAGCAGCTTATTCACTTATAATGAGTATTGCCCTATTAATAATAATGCCAATGCTAGGTGTGAATCAAGGAGCCCAACCAATAATCGGATATAATTATGGTGCAAAAAATCCAAGTAGAGTTAAAAAAGCATTGAAGTATTCAATTATTGTAAATACTATTATTTCGGCAGTTGGATTTATATTAGTTCAATTATTCCCAGTTCAAATAATTAGAATTTTTAATTCTACAGACACGAAACTTATAGAGATAGGTTCAAATGGAATTTCAATTTTCCTTTGCATGTTTATATTTGTTGGAGCTCAGACAGCTTGTATCAATTACTTTCAGTCTGTAGGAAAAGCAAAAGAATCTATGCTTTTAAGTTTACTTAGGCAGGTTATATTACTTATACCACTTGCAATCATACTTCCAAGCTTCTTTAATTTGAATGGTATATGGATAGCAGGACCAACTTCAGATGTTATTTCATCAATAATAACATTTATTGTTATAGCCTTTGAAATGAAAAAATTAAAACAACTTAATAACGACAACTCTGATGATAAATTAATAGCTTAATATATATTAGGCACAATCAAAAAAACCACGTTGATGTAATCAGCGTGGTTTTTAGATTTTATGACTTAGTTACTAGTTAATATCACCTATAAAAGTATTTTAGCAAATTCCATATTATCAAATTCGTTTTCTTTTATATGATTTAGAGCATCCACTAAGTAGGTTTTGTGATGTTCTATAGTCTTTGAGAAAATTTGTATAAACTTAACTATATTTTCTTTTGAGTCCTGTTCATTATATAAATATTTCCCAACTAAATAAAATCTAATAAATGAATATCTCATTAAAAGCATAATATATCCATCAAATATGGATTCTGTTTCAGAAAACGGAAACATGTTGTTATATATAAAGTTTACTAAATAATTTTCAAAAATATAGCTATTATTATTTATAAAATCTTCATTATAATTTTCAAATGATTTTATGTATGATTTTGAATGTATATTTATGTTTTCTCCTTTTTCAAACTTGAATCCGTCTATAATCTGCTTAGTATACTCCTTAAATACCAGGCTATCCACATTTTTAAATACATTTAAGAAATCCACCATCTTTTTAAAGAAATCAATTTGAAGAATATAGTTTAATTCATTTTTTTCATAAGTATCACACTCAGAATTTATATCATATTCTTTAATGAATTTAGATACATTACCATAATTATATTCAAGTTTTTCTTCTAATGCTTCTATAAAATTGCCTAACATATAAAGTCTTTGACTTAAATCGAATTTTCTATTTTTTATTATTTTTATACTTAAATCTCTAATTTCTTTAAAATACTTTATAGGTGAATTATTAAATTCTTTAGATTTAGTATCAATATCACTTGATATTATGTGTTTTCCTAAAGTTTCTTCACTTTCCTTAAACTCAATCCCTTCTTCTTTTTGTAAAATAATTCTTGCAGCTTCCGGGCACGCTACATCAAGGGACATTTCATAATATCCATCTATTTTATTTGTGATTCTCGGGAAAGATGTACAGACATTCGAAAGATATTCTTCTCCAATCTTAGAATAAATGATACAATAATTTTCTTCATCTAAAAAAGGACACCTTTTTCCACTTTTTAATTTTACTTTTCCATAATCTATATCAGGACTACAATAATTATCATTATTATGAACATTTTTTTGAAACATACTCTTCATTTCTTTGTCTTGAACTTTATAATACTGCTTAAACGTAATCTTATCAATATCTACATCCCATCCAATGCAGCAGCTATCTTCACACTTTCCGCCTATACACTTGAATTCTTTGATATAACGCGGATATCTCATTTTTATCTTTTTCTCCATTGTTTACTTCCTCTTTTACATTAATGCATTTTTAGTTACCTTTTACTAGTAACATTATTCTATTATAACATATATGATTTTCCTCTAAAACATTTATGTAACATTACCCGTAACTTTGTCTAGGTAATACTACTATCATTTGATCCAGTAATTTCACATAAAGTGAAACTTTTCAGGTGGAGTCTTATGCTCCAGCTGAATTTAGTTGAACTTATCCAGGAGCGTGCAGCCGTTATCTCCCACTTGAAGAAGAGGGAGTGTTACGGATGCTAGCTATCGGATAAAATGCTGTACAATTCATTTTAGTGAATAATACAGCATTTAAATGGACTTTTAACTATATATGTTGCAATTAATAATTTACAATGTACAATTGATGCCCTTTATGGGTAGTCTGTGACCAATTTAAGAATTATTTATGCAACATATATATATTCTATCATTTAAATTATCCATATCTATCCAATTTATACTTTAGAATTGAAATTTCTAATAAAAAGCTAACAATACTGTTTGTCCCTCTATTTATTAGTTTACTCTTAGTAATAAGGATAATATGGATAATATGGATACAATGGTGGTGCAATATAAGGTAATAATGCTAATGTAGCTAAATTATTAATTGGAAATCTTCGACGTCTAAATCTTCTAAATCTTCTTCTAGGGCCCCCATAATCATGATATTGCCTTTGTCCATTAGATTGATTTGTATCTTCTTGCTCCATTACCTCCTCACCAGATAACATGGTAATGCCATCTTTGTCCACATTTTCAATAATCCCATCGAATTTATTTCCATCAGTCGTTGTTATTACAATGTGATAATATAAGTATTTTTTGCATTCATCTTCTACAGCACGTGAGTCTCCGTAATAATCATTTCCTTCTAAAGCCATTTTTTAACCATCTCCTTTTAAATTCATGATATTCATCACTGTGGAGAATCGTTCCATTTAAAACAAAAACTGCCTTAACAGAATTTCAAATTCATTATAAGGCAGCTTATTTATTTATTTATTTATTTATTTATTTATTTATTTATTCTCTTTGTTTCTTACAGGTTTATATGAACCTGTTTTATCTTCTGGATCTATATACGTGTAATCACCATTTGAAGTTTTTTTAACTCCAAGTGAAGCCATTTGCTTTTTAGTAACTTTGCGTTTATTAGCCATAAATATCACTCCTTCTACATTTTTAGGATTACCATATAGAAATAATTCATACATTGACTATATAATTTTACTATTTTTACGTATACGTACTGTAAATGTAGTTCCCTTGTTTTCCTTACTTTCTACATCAATAGTTGCATCATGTAGCGTTAGTATTCTCTTTACAAGAGTGAGCCCTATCCCAGTACCATCTACTTTATATCTACTTTTATCGGTGCGGTACATTCTTTCAAATATAAAAGGTAAATCTTCTTTTTTTATACCAATACCACTATCTTTAATTTGAATAATAACAGAATTTATATCACTATCAAGATTAATCCATACTTTTCCATCATTAGTAAATTTAATTCCGTTAGATATAAGATTTATAAATACTTGTTTTAATTTATCATAATCACCTAATACTATAAAATTCTTATTTTCTTCTTCATTAATAATTAATTTTATATTTTTCTCAGTAGCTTCAATAGAAAAATCGTTAATTACTGCTGAAATAAGTTTATCTATATGAACTAGTCCTAAATCAATAGGTATTTCATCTGATTCTATTTGTTTTAATGCATCTAAATTATTTAAAAGCTTACCAAACCTTATTACTTCATCATTTAAGTTATTAAGTTTATCCTGAGTTACTGGTATTATCCCATCTATCATTGCTTCTAAATTATTTTGCAATACATTAAGGGGAGTTCTTATTTCATGAGATATATCTGAAATTAGCCTTTTTCTAAGTAAATCTTGACTGTTTAGTTTTTCACCTAAAGAATTTATACTCTGTGTTAAATTTGTAATTTCCATAATGTTGCTTTTTATATTTGATCTAGAATCATAATTTCCCCTTGATAAATTTACAGAAGTATTTGAAACTTCTTTTATAGGCTTAGAAAATTGCTTTGATAAAATCAAACTTATTATTGCTACTATTGCGAGTGTTAATACACCACTAAATAGAATACCCTTATTAATCTCTGTCTTAAAACTTATATCTTCCTTTGAAAGTAAAACTGGTCCATACTGGCCAACTAGAATTTGACCCACTGTTTTACCATTTACATTTATATCAAAAGTATTACTAGTATAAACTCCTTCTTCAGTACCACTATGCATCATTGTATAACTTTTATCTTTTATGTCATTATGATTCATTCCCCATACAATTTTCTCGTTTTCATCTAAAAGAGTTAAACAATAGTTATTCATATATGCTTCATGCATCATCTCTTCTCCTGAGGTTTTATCCCACTTTCCATCCCTTTTATAAACTTGCTCGAAATATTCTACCAACCTTGTATTTCTTTTACTTTGTATATCTTCCATATATTTATTGAAAGTATTGGTTATAGTTACATTAATTATTACAGCAGACAAAAGTACAGCAACTACTGCACAAAATATTATGATTATACTTAAACGTCCTCTAATACTTTGCTTCATTTTTCATCACCAAATTTATACCCAACTTTTGTAACAGTAATAATGTATCTTGGAGCCTTACTATCTTCTTCAATCTTCTTACGTAAATTCTTAATATGAACATCAACGATTCTATCTGAACCATCAAAATCAATACCAAAAACTCTTTCTATTACAGCTTCTCTTGTAAATACTTTACCTCTATTTGAAGCTAAAGCATATAATATATCAAATTCATTTGGAGTTAAATTCACGTCTTCTTTATTTAACTTAACAATCCTCTTATCAATATCAATTATTAACTTATCACTATCAAGATAAAGAACATTATCTTTTCCTCCATCTACTCTTCTAAACAAAGCATTTACACGAGCAGTTAGCTCTCTTGGACTTAAAGGTTTTGTTAGATATTCATCAGCACCAATATTTAAACCTTCAATTTTATCACTTAGTGTACTCTTAGCAGTTAACATAAAAATATATACATCTGATATTCTTCTAAGGATTTTGCAAACTTCTTCGCCATCAATATCAGGAAGCATCAAATCTAAAATCACAAGATCAATTTTTTCTTTTCTAAATATTTCTATTCCATCTAATCCACTCTCAGTACAGTAAACTCCATATCCTTCTTTTTCAAGATATGCTTTTAAAATTTCCGATACACTTTTTTCATCTTCAATTATTAAAATATTATTCACAAACTCCACCACCTATAAAATTCATTAATATTACATTATCATATATTTACTAAGTTAACATAAACTTATGAATTTTATGTGTAGATAATAAGTAAATTATTACTGTTAAATATATATAAATACAGCTTCAATGTCTGCAGTTATTTTATTTTCTCCAGCTTCAATAGGTGTAGCTCCACTTTCATATTTAAAAGTCATCCCTGTTATTGGTGTTATATTCCCTTTATCCTGTTCTATTATTTGTATTGGTATAATATTTAACTTTACATTAAGTTCATTAGCCATAACACTGGCTTTCTTCTGAGCATCTATAGCCGCCAACCTTAGTGCTTCATAATAATATTTAGTTTGATCTGAAACAATCAAACTAATACCACTTACAGTATTGGCACCATTTTTTACAGCAATATCAATTATTTCACCTACAAAATCAATATTTCTGATAAGAATTTTTAAATTATTACTTACTTCATAACCTCTAAGAATTTGTTTTCCATCAATATAATCATAAGTAGGTCTAATATTATAATTTTGAGTTTGTATATATTTAGGCAATACTCCTATTGCCTTTATACTATTTATAACTTGTTGAGTCGTATTTGCATTTTCTTCTTGTGCAGCTTGTAATTTTATATTTTCTGTTATAATTCCAATTACCACTTCTGCTGCATCTGGTTTCACACTTACTGAACCTTTTCCAAAAACTTTTAATCTATTATGATTTTTCCCACTGGTATAATCATCTGATTTATAGTTATCACTATCTCTTAATATATCCATGATTTTCATCCCTTCAAAATAATTAAGTTACTACCTCATAATATGATTTTTTGTGCTAAATGTCTCAAAAAATAATAAGCGGTAGTTGTAAAATGATTTTCAAATCAATTTACAATTACCACTTAATTTCAGATTAAATTTGAATGCTATTCTTAACTTATCTAAAATAATATATTTATTACATGTTAGGCATGTTTGACATATTACTTATAAGTTCAGGATTTACCATACCAAAAATCATTGCAACATGAGCTACAACTAGAAATCCACTAATAAGAATAAAGTGAATTTTTGTTTTTTCCTCTGCTGTTTTCTTCTTAAATATTATTCCAAGCTCCATTAAAGATATTGGAAGAAGAAATATCACTCCGGATAAATAGAAACCAACGGCTAATACATCTATTACACCATGCCATCCTCCAGAACTAGTTAATGGAATAACTGCTGCATTCAATAGATAAATAAAAATACCCGTGAAGAATAATCCATCAAAAATTCCAACAACTTTATTGAATGTTCTTAATCCACCATATTTACTTTTGTTAAATAATATAAAGAATTCTGAGATTGTCAGAGCTTCTGCACAAATAACTGGTATAGCCATAAAAATAATCAGATTCCAAGGTTGATTGTCTGCAAGTAGTGACATATAATGAGTCATATTCATAATTAATACCTCCTTATAAATTTTATAAATTCATTTTACAAAATTCTTATGAAGATTTTATGAAGATTTCTAATATTATCCGAAAGTAATATAAGAAAGAATTACTACTTAATAAACAAAGCAATTATTTATGGTGATTTTGGAGTGATCGTTACCTCACCATTACCAACTAATACAATTATGTAGTTAGGCTTAATCGTTATTACATCGTTTTCTATTGAAACAGGTTCTAGTTTAATGGTTTGTATATCATTATTATATTGATCAAAAATTAAAATGCGGATACTATCTTTTTTTGAAACATTTTTAATAATATAAGCATTACTTGGCGAGACATCAAAATTAGTGACAGTATAAATACCTTCCTTAAAAGTTGCATCAACAGCAAATGCAACCTTTAATCCAATTACATTAAAAAATAAGCATAAAAAAATCAAGAATAAAATAGTACACTTCTTCATCATACATCTCCTTTAAGTTAAAGCATTAAACAAAATCACCACTAAGTTTCAATTGGAGTAAAATATAATTCTCCTTTACCAAGTATTACAATTCTGTAATTAGTCAAAATCGGTACTGTAATGTGTTTTCCTGAGTTTGGCTGTAGTCGTATAGCATGATTTATAACTTGATTTTCATCTAAAATAATCAAGTAAACTCCATCCGTTAAGGAAATGTTTGAAAAAGAATAAACATTGCTTTTTGAGGGAATAAGATCAGATGATTTATAAATACCTTGGGTAAATGTATTAGTAATTGCAAATACAGATTTTAATCCGATTATATTAAAGGTTAAGCTAAAAAAAATTAAAAATAAAGCAGTAAATCTCTTCATTACTCACCCACCTTTCGGTTATATTATGCGCAATAAATATAATAATATTAGTTCTTTTTAGATTTGATAATTTCTTAACTTTTGTTTTGTACGTAAATTCTAAAATTATAAGTTCTTCCAAATACTTTAATAATCTTATTTTCAATAATATAATCTTTATAACCTAACAAAAACAAAACAAAACAACACCCATTCTAGATTAAATTTACTTTTGTAAATCATTCAACACTAAAATCGGTGTTTTTATTATTTTTCAATTATATCTTCTTGGAATTCAGGAAATTAATCTCTCCAAATATGCCATAAAGCATTATTTGACCCTTTAACAAATACATCAGTTCTACGAGGTCCCCACGATACCGCTGCTGGATCTAAAGTAAATGTCCCCCCAATAGTTTGCCAGTTACTCCACCGCGATCCGTTCCAAGACCTAGTTATTAACTGGTTATTTGGATTTCTTGCAAATACTTCAAGTCTATTTGTAGCTCTAGATGATACTGCTGGTGCTGATGCTATATTGCCCCCAAGATCTTCAAAATCGCTCCAGTTAGAGCCATCCCACCACTTGTGATATAGACGATTTCCTTGACCACGAACAAATACGTCTATTCTATTATTTCCCCAAGAAACAGCAGCAGGAGCAGATGTTAAGTTTCCACCAAGATTCTCAAAGTCACTCCAGGTGGAACCATTCCACCACTTATGATAAAGGGCATTGTCAGTTCCACGAACAAATGTATCAAGTCTGTTTGGTGCCCAAGAAGAAACTGTTGGTGCAGAAGTTAATACTCCACCAAGATCTTCCCATTCACTAAAGTTAGAGCCATCGAAGTATTTATGATACATGGAGTTAGTTGTGCCTCTACCAAAAATATCAATTCTATTATTTCCCCAAGAAACAGCAGCAGGTGCAGAGGTTAGAATGCCACCAAGGTTTTCATATTCACTCCAACGTGAACCATTCCAATATTTATGATATAACGCACTATCTGTGCCTGTTACAAAAACATCAAGCCTGTTTGGTGCCCAAGAAGAAACTGCTGGAGAAAACTTTAACACTCCACCAAGATCCTCCCATTGACTCCACTCGTCACCTGGTTCAGGTTGTGGCTGAGGTCCCGGTTGTGGCGGAACTGGAAACGGTGGAACTGTACTATTTCTAAGAGTAAATTCTATTATATCTCTAAAAGTACGCCTAACCACGCTGTTAGGTAAACCGGAAGCACTAAGGACAGAAAAAATCGTGTCATATCTTCTTCTAAAATTGTTATAAATTGTATTTATTCTTTGATTTATATTTCCTCCATACTTTGGCGATTCATCTAAAGTAAATGAAATTGCTGTTCTGACGTAATTTTCAATTATTCTTTGCATTTCTCTAAATAGCTGTGGTTGTTGGTTATTAAGTATTGTATATATTCTAGTTACATCCTGTTCTGGTGCTCTGGTATTGTTTAAGTAAGATTCTTCAGAAAATAAGTCAAAATGTTGCAGCTCATCATCACCTCTAGTTTCATCGTCATGGTCAGAGTTATTGAATTTCCTCATTTGTTCATAAAAAAACGGACAAACATTTTGTTGCATGCAATAAGGGCAGTACAAGTTTTCTTTATTATGCATTAAAAATCTCCTTATATTTTTACTTGCTATGGATATAAACCCAACTAATTTCATTTTATGATTAGAACTTAAGTGTGTTACACAAAGTAACAAATATAAGAATTTTATTTACGCTTTTACGCAGCAACTTTGTTCTTTTGGGATTACCAGTTACAATATCATTACTTGGACAAAATAAGTGTATTTTTAATCACTTAGATTATCCATTAATCCTCTAATTCAGCTTGTATTCTTTTAATTTCATTAATATTATCTAAAAATATATCCACTATTTTAGGATCAAATTGCTTTCCTCTCTGCTCCTTAATATACTCTACTATTTGAGATAATTCCCATTTCTTCTTATAAACACGCTCTGTTGCTAATGCATCAAATACATCAGTTAAAGAAACAATTCTACTATAAAGCCCAATATTATCCCCACTTATTCCCTTTGGATAACCTGTACCATCATATCTTTCATGATGTTCTAAAGCAATGTTTGAGGCAATTTCCAAAATCGGCTTATTGGAATTGCATAGTATCTCATGTCCTACAACAGTATGGGTTTTCATGATTTCAAATTCTTCTGGAGTTAGCTTACCTGGCTTTAACAATATATTGTCTGGAATTGATACTTTACCAACATCATGCAAAGTAGAAGCGATTTTTAAAATATCAGCCTCCTCTTCAGTAGTACCATATTTCAGTGCAATAAGTCTAGAGTAATGAGCAACTCTTCTAATATGATTACCAGTTTCTTGCGAACGGGCTTCTGTAAGTGCTCCAAGCTTATATATTATTTCTTTTTGAGTCTCAAAGTTATCTTTAATAAGATCCCTTATACTTGAAATCATATCATTAAAGCCTTTAGAAATTTTAGCAATCTCGTCGCTATTGTTATCTACAAGTTCAATATCAAGATTTCCCATTTT
Organism: Clostridium gelidum; assembly: GCF_019977655.1. Classification (NCBI taxonomy): domain Bacteria; kingdom Bacillati; phylum Bacillota; class Clostridia; order Eubacteriales; family Clostridiaceae; genus Clostridium; species Clostridium gelidum. The sequence continues at coordinate 1,996,637 of NZ_AP024849.1, read as the reverse complement.
AACTTTGTTCATAAGATTCTCTAGTTTATTTAATGGCTTTGATATACTAAATGAAATTACAATAGAAATAGGTACTGCAAATACCGAACATAATACTCCAATAATCACTATATTCCACATAAGAGTCTTAGAGTCTGCTTGAAGATATGTATATGGAATAGTACTTATAATAAACCAATCGCAGTTTTCTATTTTGTTATAAGCTACCAATTTTTTTTCACCCAATATATCCATTGAAAAGCTATAGTTTTTCACTTCATTATTGTGTATAATATTTTCTATTAGCTTTTTCTCTAAATAGACTTCATTTATTGGTATTTTTGATTCATTACTACTGGATACTATTGTACCTTTTGAATCCATAATTAAAATTTCTCCATTATCTCCAATTTGCAATTCATTACAAACATTTGAAATATATGAACTTTTTAATGTTAATATTAATGTTCCAATTCTTTCACCATTAACATGATTTTTTACAATACTATCAATTGAAACTTCAAAATTTCCATTTAAATCCTTAAGAATTCTATAATTGTATCCTTTATCTTTAGATTCATTGTAAATATCCATAAGTTGATTTGAGTTATAGTTATTTTGACCGACTCCCATTATTGAATTATTACCAGTAATAATATTTATACTAGTTATATTCGAAGAAGCATTAAATGCTGAAAGCCTCATTTTTTTTATAAATCCGGACTTAATTTGATCTTCAATTTTATACTTTTCAACACTATTTTGTTTATCATAACCAATTAAATCCTTTTGTATTTCTTCACTCATCCCAAGTTCTTCACATAAACTTTCTTTAAACGTCAATTCAGTTTGTAAGTTTCTCCCAACATCAGCCATTAATTGAACTGAATAGGTGTTAATCTTGCTCTCTATAGCATCACTTGATTTCCTATAACTTATTAAGCTTGTAATAGCTAATGGGATAAATGATAGCAATAAAAATGAGACTATAAGTCTTGTCTGAATTTTAATGCTTCTTATTTTTATATGCATCCCTATCCCTCTCTTTCTTTTACAAATTTATTTTTATTAATCATATAATAAAGGTTTCATATCTTCATTATCAATATTAGTTTTGTCATACCATATATATCCTGTGTCTATGATACTTTGTATCTTTTCTCCATTTGAAACCTCATATGCTGCTTCAACCGCTTTGTACCCCATTTGTACAGGATTCTGACTAATTGCACCAAGCATTATTCCACTTCTTACAGCATCTTTTTGCATCTTTCCAGCATCAAAACCAACAATTGTAATCTTTCCTACTTTATTTTTTTCAATTACACCATTAATCAGGCCATATGTTGCTCCTTCATTTGTTGCAAATATCCCCTTTATATCTGGATATTTCTCAATAATTTTCTCAGTAAACTTTTGAGAAATCTCATGTTCACTTGCGCCATACTCAACATCTATAATTTTTATTTTTGGATATTCATCTTTTATTCTATTCACAAAACCATCACAACGTTCCGTGCCTGTACTACTTACCGAATCTGGATCATGACATATAACTGCAACTTCCCCTTCTTGACCTATAGCTGTAGCCAATTTATCTGCTGCTGCACTTGAAGCCGCCGCATTGCCCGTAGCTACAGTAGTAATCGGAATATTACTATCTACATCGGCGTCAAATATGATAACAGCAATATTAGCAGCTTTAGCCTTCTCAAGTTGAGGAATAACTGATTTTCTATCACCAGCTGCCAAAATAATAGCAGCTGGTTTCTTGCCTAAAGCTGAATCAATTATTTCAATTTGCTTATTGATAGAAGCATCACCTTCCGGAGCTTCGAATGTTATTCTAACATTATAGTCCTTCGCTGCTTTTTCTGCTCCCATCTTAACTGATTGCCAATACTGTTGTTGCAACCCCTTTGCTATAATTGGAATATATATTTGTTTTTTGTCATCATTTTTCGAAGACACATTATCCATTTTGTTGTCCAGTGAATTTCCACAACTGCATAAAAATAATGCAAAAAATATTTGACAACAAATACTACAAAAACTTTTTTTATTGTTCATACATTTTTCTCCTATGCTATATTATTTTTATTCATACATTATATTATGTTTAATAATTCTTAATGTTATATCAATATATTTAAATAATTCTATATAAATATATTTTCACCTTTATATTTTTTTATTTTTCGCACAATATTTATCATTTTCTTATTCTCATAAAACCTATTTTTCTCCTAACTTAGTTGCTATAACAAAGTTATTTAATATATCTATATCAAATCAAAACTCACAAGATTATACTCTCATATGTTAATTCTTTTATTTTATATTACTTACATAATACTACATTCTGCCCAAGCTTTCTATAAAATTAAGAGTCAATCGAATTAAATACTTAACTGTTATATTCCAAAATAGCTTTTTTACAGCAAAAAAATAAAGGTTTGGAATTAAAATTCCCATAACCTCTATTTTTTTAACTAATGTGCAATTTAGCCAAATTTATTATAACATACAGCTTAACTGTGCACCGGTTTTACCAAAACTATTCTAATTACGTTCTTCTGTATACCACTTTTTTATAATCTCAGTACTTTCATTGCTTGGATAGTACATTTTATCAGCGCTTGTTTCACCTATAGCGAATATTGAGAATCCAAGATGCCAAGTCTCATTTTCAAATACTACTCTATACGCATCAAAGCAATTTGCCTGTTCCTGATTATTAACAATGTCAGAAATTTGGGGATCATATGGCGCGACTGATGCTTTGTTTGTTCTTGGAAATCCTAGTTCTCCAAAAAAAATTGGTTTCTTATATTTATCATAAAAATTCTTTATTTCTTGTTTTACATTTTGTTTTCTATTATATATTGTTGTACTTTGTAGGGCATCTTTTAAATTATCTACAGTATTAATATCATTATTTGTAAGTTCAAAATATGATGCTATTGAAATAAAGTCTACTTTTGAAAACACTTTATTATTTAATTTCGCCTCGTACTGTGCAGTTACTTTTGGTTCCCATTCTGTAGCTGTAACCCAGAAGTTTGTCCTATATGTCACTAGACCTTTATACTGTTTCCTAACATAGTCTACCATATCACACATATATCCTTCACTAGACTCCATATTTACAAAACTTGTACCTATATTTAATGCATCTATATGATAAGGTACTGCAACATCTTTAATCAAAACATCCAAAACATTATGTGTCCAATTATAAAAAAAGTCATTTATATTATCAGGCTTCCATTTTGTTTCTGGGATGCTTCCATTTTCTATCCATGGATAAGGCTCCAATATTATATTTATCTTTTTACCTTCTAATTTATTAATTAGATCTATTGCTCGTTTTTTGCTTCCATTATCTACTGTCATATTGCTTGATGTTGAATAATCAATATTTACTACTATTGGTACATTTAAAGTGTTTAATCCCAATTTTTCTACATCCTCAAGAGCTTGTTCAATATTATAATCAGTGGATAAATTCCCTGATTTAATCTTAGTTTGAAATTTATCATTTAGTGTCTTACCTTCTATTTTATTTATCATTTTATTAATGACACCTCTAGACGTAACATTAATTTTATAACTATAAAAAGCAATTGAAAATATAATTATGATGATAAATATTATTATTTTCCTTTTCTTAGTCATTTTTACCCCCTTGCAAGTTATCATACTGTATTAATTAGGAAGCTCATCTAAAGTTTTAAATTTATAACCTTGGTTCTTCCATTCTTTAATTAAGCTATTCAAAATAGTAGCATTAGTTTTAGATACAGCATGAAGTAAGCAAATCGTACCATTATGAGTGTTTTTTAAAAGCTTTGCTTTAGAAGATTCAGGATCAGGCTGATTATCTACATTATAATCTTGATAGGCAAGGCTAAAAAATACGGATTTATAACCAAATTTTTGAGTATAATAAAGTGATAATTCACTAAAAGTACCTTCTGGTGGTCTGAAATATTTTGACATTTTACAACCAGAAATACTATTCACTGCATCCTCTACACCAGAAATTTCAGCATTAAAAGCAGTTTCATCCTTCAATGTAGGCATTGATTTATGTGATACTGAATGGTTTCCTATTATATGTCCTTCCTTACTCATCCTCTTTAATAATTCTGAATCTGGAACCCCATTAAAGCTACCAGTTACAAAAGGCTTGGTTACAAAAAATGTTGCAGGTACATTATTTTCCTTTAGCGTATCTAGAATACTTACAGTATATCCATTTTCATAGCCTTCATCAAAAGTAAGATAAATAATTTTTTGAGATTTATCTCCAAAGCCATAACCTTTATATTTGGATAAAAGGTCAGCATTATCTCTTGATGAATATAACCATGACCATTCTATAGCTTTAGTGCTAAGTGATGAAGTGTCAGATGACACTACAGGCGTAAAAGCGTCTGGTTTAGTAGTAGATTTCAGTATAGAATCAGACTCTTTTTTTATAACAGACTCTTTTTTTTGTGCTTCATCTGGTGTAAGTTCAGATTCCGATTTAAAATCAGGCTTTGCTTTTTCTGCAAGCTTTTTATTATTGTGGCCATTGTCTATATTTTCATTTTCCGAATCAATTGCCTGTATATTCTCTTGATTTTTTGTCTCATTTTGATTTGTTCCTCCACAACCTGACAACAGTAAAGCTAAGACTATGCTTAATGCTAAGTTCCTTTTAAACAATTTCATCCCCCCAAACATATAAGGAATATTCATTAATATTTTCTACCTAAAATGTTTTTTGTTATAACTTGTCCTACATAAAAATAATTATAGAACAACATATTTACTGTTCATTAATATTACTATAATTACATTATACAACATTTTATCACTAAATTTTCTATAACTTCTTGCATTTTTTATGTTTCTTCTACATAAATCTTAATTGAAAAACTCTTAATATACATTTAACTAAATATTCTTCATGAAATAAATCTGCTATATTATATTTAAATTTTAATTAACTTTGCTACATTTATATAGTATTCTGGATAAAAGAAAAAGCCATAAATTAATTATGACTTTTGCTTATCTTATTTATTGTTTTAATAGATATAATAGTATTCAATTTTCAAAACTCATCTTATCCAATAAAATATACATGAAATCCAACTCACAATGCATACATTATTCTTACTTTACATGATTAAGAACTTCATTTAATTTATTATACTTTTTCAATCAAATGTAATTCCATACACTCTTTCCTATTTTTTTAACAGTTCGTTAAACACCCTGTTATGTTCTATATCCTTACTTAATCCTTGAATGACTCTTATAATTTGTTCTCCACCTATTTTTTCTTGTGAATTCATGGCAATTCCTATAACATATGCTTTTATTATTCTATAACTATTAATTAATACTTTAACACTTTGAATCAAACTTTCTTCTTTATTAAAAGGAATCAAGTCTTTAAAAATCTGATTTACTAAGTAATTTTCAAAAACATAAGCGTATTCTTCTAATTCATTAAAATACTTTTGGGTTTCCTTTAGGTACTTACCTATATCACCTTGATTTAATTCATCACTCCCGTTTAATGTAATTCTATCTAGTATATTATTTTGATTTAAAATTCCAGCTTTATATTCCATTACACATGCTCTTAATCTTACACTTCTTATCTTTTTCACAAGCTCATCTTCAGCAAGACTTATATAAAATTCATTATTTTCCTTAAATGTTACTCCTTTTAGATCAGCATAATCTATATCTTCATTATTCATATCTTCTAATAGTTCTTCCATATCATCAAATTCACCTGAATTGTATATTCCGTCAATTTGCTTATAAAAATTCTCAAGAATATTAAGCCTCTCTTCTATAGAAAACCTTCTATCCTGTATAATATTTATGGATATAACCCTTATATCCCAAAAATATTGAAGAAGGCTTTCTGTACCTTCAAAGGCTTCACTATCAATAATTCTTCTTATCTCAATATTTTTTTCCTCAATTTCTTCTTTACTTTCAACAAATTCCATTTTGTCTTTATTTAAAAATGCTCTCGTACATATTTCCATACAAGAAGGTAATCCGCTTTTTTCATACACATTATCTACAATATTGAATACTCTAGGATAGCCTTTGCAAGTTAAACAAAGATTCTCTTGTCCATCCCCTCCATGTATATCACAAAGCATATTTGAATTTAGAAAGGGACATCTATTTTCATCTTTAAGCACCATAAAACCATAATTGAAAGAATCATGTTCATCTTCACTTTTAATAAATTTCCCGTCTAATAATCCTTTAAGTTCTCCGGTACTATTCACGTATTTATTATAAGTATCCTCATCTATATTTATATCCCAACCAGCACAACAGCTATCAGTACAACTTGAGCTTACGCATTTAAACTCCACCATATATTTAGGTAAAAAAGTATTAACCTTCATAATTTAACTCCATTCTATTTCTCATCAATCTAAATCTAATAATTTTAGCTATCAGCTTGAAAAAACTGATATTTAAAATTTAACACAATTAAAAGTTTAAATCCATATAAAATATAGTTTTCATAACTAAAAATAAGAGATAGCTATTATTATAACTATCTCTAAACTTTAGGACTGTCTTTAGTATATTTATTTCTTTTGTATTTATCTATTTTTATATCCTTAGTATTTATACTTCTTTTGTATTTATCTATTTTTATATCCTTAGTATTTATACTTCTTTTGTATGTGTATATAATAACATATTGCGACAAAATAATCCATATTCTTCAGGAATATTAAATAATTATTTTTCGACAAAGTTATAATAGTATTAAGATAATCATTTTTTTATAACTTAAAATTTGCCTACACTCATACAAATATTTTTATTTCTTTTGAAATACACCTATACGCATATCTATAGTAATAACAAGTGATTCATATGAATCTAATTTTTCTTTATTTTCTGCAGTAGATTTCCAATAATGAGGTGTCATTTTCAATAAACTTAGAATTTCTTCCTTGTTCAATTCAATGTCAAAGGTAACATTAGATTCTTTAACATATTCATTTTCCTCATCATCAGCTTTATATACTTTTTCATTTAAATGAACCTCTGAATAAATAATATTTCTAAGTTGAATCAAATGATTAGTTCTAGGCAACACCCTAACGAAAACTCCATCATCTTTTAAAACTCTATTGCACTCATTAATATCTATAGGACTAAATACAGAAAGTATACAATCTATAGATTTACACTCCGCCGGAATATGAAAATTATTTCCAACTGCCCAAATACAGTCTTTATTGGTTTTGCTTGCATGTTTTACAGCCTCTTTTGATACATCCATACCATAGTAATTAGCCTTTATATTTCTTTCATCCATATAATTCTTTAAATTTGTTAAATAATAACCTTCTCCACATCCTAAATCCATAATATTAAATTTATCATTATTATCTTTACTTAAAGATTCAACAATCATTTCGTTAATTTTATCTGACAGCACCCCATAATAACCTTTAGACAGAAACTCCACTCTTGCCAATACCATCTCCTTAGAATCGCCCGGATTTTTACTTCTTTTTTGATTACTAATTAATAAATTCACATACCCTTCTTTTGCAATGTCATATGTATGATTATTTTCACATTTATACATTTTATTCGAAACATCTTTAATCAAATTTCCTTTACAAACAGGGCAAAGCAGCAGTTCATTATTCATAATATACAGCTCTCTTTCTATATCTTTACAATCTCTATACTATACACTTTTTGAATGTTTTTATCAACTTTTCGAACGCTTTTAGGGTTGATTAATTATATTTTATGTTCGAGTATTTATGAAGAAAATATCAAGTCAAAGTTACAATTTGAATGTACCTTAAAACATTTTAGATTAAATATATATAAAATAAAAGATGCAGCCCAATAACGACTGCATCTCTATATTATATAATATTATAAGGGGATGGGTTTGGGGGGTATTGAAATTTCATTCTTCTGTACATCTATATTATAACATAATGTGACAAAATGTTCTATATTTTTTCACATTTTTATTTATTATTTTTCGACAAATCTAAAAATAGGTATCTAAAATAATGTGGAATATTTAAATAATATGATTTAAACTAATATTATTGCTTCTATTATTGGTAATAATAGAAATAAGTAATATAATAAATTGCTATTAACTAGAATTATGCCCCTTGAGGGTATAAATAGAAAAGAAGGTGAAGATATGAATTATATCATATATGATTTAGAATTTAATCAGAAAAATAACGCTTCTACAGAAACTTATAACAACTCTATAGAAACTGAAATTAATAACAATTGTAGTATACCTTTTGAGATTATTCAAATTGGAGCATTAAAATTAAATGAAAATTTTCAATTAATTTCCACCTTTAATATGCTAATAAAACCAACAATATATAAATCTATTCATCCTTTTGTAGAAAATTTAACTAAAATAACTGATGATATGGTTGCTTCATGCAAAGATTTTATTCATGTTTATGAAGATTTTCTAAAATTTATTGGCAATGATGAAATAACATTATGTGTTTGGGGAGCCGCTGATATTAAGGAACTGGTAAGAAACCTAAAATTTCATAATTTATCTACTTCATATGTTCCTAAGTATTTTGACATTCAAAAATATGCTTCAAAATATCTTAAAGCGCCAGAAAAATCTAGAATAGGTCTAAGAAATGCAATTGAGCTTTTAAATATACCAATTGAAGGTGAATTTCATGATGCTTTTAATGATGCTTATTATACTGCAGAAATCTTTAAGCTTATTTATAATGATAATATAAAACCTATGATTTATACCCCTGCTTCTCCTAGAAGAATATCACAGCCAAAAGAAAAAATTGATATATTATCCTTAATAAATCAATTTGAGAAAATGTATAATAGAGAAATGTCTGAGGAGGAAAAATCCATAATAAAGCTTGCTTATATGATGGGTAAAACTAGACAATTTATACTTTAAATACATACACATGGGAAAAATATATACAAAGTTGATTTAAATATTATCTTATGCTAAAATTGATTTATTGGTTGCAAATATATATAAATACTTTATATAGTTTTCTAGGGTTCCGCAGTTTATAGCTTGCAGGTCCGAGAGAAAACGCACAGTTAAGTGTGTACACGGAAGGATAAAAGCCTGGGAGATATTTTTAATAATATTTCTATTGGCTTTTTTATTTTTGCTTTTTTAAAATTATGTCAAGGAATATTATGATTATGATATAAAAAATACACTAATAATTTTATATTAACGTAGTACTTAGGCACAGTCAAAAGAATAACAAGTCCATTTGCCATCCTATTTTTCATCATAATGGAAGCTCGATTCGCATGCGCTCATTGAGTAAGCGATTCACACCAAATCATAGATTTGGGTTCACTGCTCATGTCGGCAAATTGACCTAATAGACCCACTATGAGGGCAATTTATCCCCTTGCCTGATGAAAAATATTCATGGCAACTTTGGACTTGTTATTTATTTTCATGTGCCTTATAAAAAGAAAGGATGAAAATAAGATATGATAGAAAAAATATTAACACTGAAATTATTAAAAGAAAAATATGGAGTTTGTAGATTAGATAAAAATGAATTAATTCCTAGATGGGCACAAAGTAGTGACTTTTTCTCTATAACAAAAACATGTGATGAATTATCAATAGTATGCTCACAAGATCATATTCCTAATGATATAAAGTGCGAAAAAGATTGGAGAATTTTAAAGATTGAAGGGCCATTAGACTTTTCATTAATAGGAATCCTTGCTTCAATTAGTAGAATATTAGCACAAAATAAAATAAGTATATTTGCTGTTTCCACTTACGATACAGATTATATTCTTGTTAAAAATAAGGATATAGATAATGCTGTAGATTCACTTGTTAAAGAAAGATATGAAATTATAGGATAAATTAAGTAATGTTAAAAAGTTATAAGCGGACAATACCACCTATAACTTTTTATTATATTTCAACACTATATTAAAACATATCCAAATATTTTTGCGCCATAAATTAGAACTTATATCTAAAGGTTTTTTAATTTATATTTATATAGTGGCCTTCCAATCTTACCATATTCAATGATTTTCTCTAGTTGTCCTTGTTTGCTCATATAATCAAGATATTTTCTAACAGTAACCTTTGCTATGCCAAGTCTTTCAGATAATTCCTCAGTAGTAAAATATTCTTCTTTAATGTTATCAAGTTCATTAACTATTGATTTATAAGTATATTTATTAAGACCTTTTTCAAGATTGTATACTAAATCTTCATCACTGCATTCCTTATTTTTGCTGGTTAAAATAAGCTTATCAAGTTCACCTTGTTCAATAGTTTGATGATTTGTAAAACTACTAAGTCTTTCTTTAAAAATACCGAGAGATTCTCTAAACCTTTCAAAGGTAAATGGTTTTATTAAATAATCTACAACTCCATATCTAAAGGCTTCCTTAATTCTTTCCATGCTTTTATCAGCAGTAATTAATATAACATCTGATGATATTTCATTTTTTCTTAACCACTTTAAAAAATCTATGCCGTTTTCATTGGGAAGATAAACATCTAAAAGAATTAAATCAACAGTGTTTTTTGATATAAACTCCTTTGCTTCTGTAAGATTTGCAGCAGCTTTTTCTAATAAAAAGCCATCTATTTTATTTAAAAACTTAGAGTTTATTTGCCTAACCATTGGATCATCTTCAACAATCATAGTTTTAATCATCGTTTAACCCCTTTCCATAGGTATAGATATATTCCACTCTGTACCACCATTAACCTTAAAGTCTATAGTGCCTTTAGCTTCGTTAATAATTTTTTTTACTACGTACATTCCAACGCCACGTCCACCATCTTTACTTGTAATTCCCATTTCATAAATTGAGTCTCTTATATTTTCAGGTATTCCTGATCCATTATCTTTTGTAATAATTTTAAGTTTATTCTCTTCTTCATATATTTTTACATATATTTCACCAGTTCCATCGTTTTTAACTACATCTATAGAGTTTTCTATTAAATTACCAACAACAGATACAAGTTCCTGTGAATTCATATATTCTGGTAATTTAGTTATTTTCGAATTTTCATCTATTACTAAATTAATTCTAGCTTCCTCACATTTACTATACTTAGATAGTATTAATGCTGCAATTGCTACATCCTTTATTTTATCTGATATTATTGTAGCTATGTTTTTTTTACTTGTTGCAATAACATTAATAAATTTAACAGCTTCATCATATTCCTCTAATTGAACAAGCCCTGAAATTGTATGTAATTTATTCATAAATTCATGATTTTGAGCTCGAAGTGACCATGTCATTTTTTTTATTCCAGTAAGTTCTTCTGCCATTTTACGTACTTCTGTTAAATCTTCAAAAGTTACAACCAAACCTAAAATTTGATTTTTAAAACCTCTTATAATACTATATTTACACATAATATTTAAACCTGGACGTACCTTTATTTCTATATTTTTCATTGGTTTCACACTACTTAAAACCACTTGAACCATACTTTCATATGTAAAATTTGTAATTGGTTTTCCTATATCACTTTCTTTTATTTCTAAAATTCTGCTAGCTTCCTCATTAAATAAAGTTATGCAACCCTTATTATCTAAAGCAATTATGCCTTCCTTTATATTTTCAATTACAGTTTCTTTTTGTTTTAATATTAGAGCTATTTCTTCAGGTTCAAGACCAAATATAGCTTTTTTAATGTTATACGAAAGAGCAATTGCTCCTGAAACGCCTAAAATCAATCCAATTATTATAGTAGGCATAAATTTATAAATTTTAGTATACACTTCATTATCAAATTTATTATATAACATTCCTACAGCTACTGCACCTATCTGTTTATTATCATCATCATAAATAGGAGTAAAAGCTCTTACAGAAACTCCAAGACTTCCACTTGCTGTTGATATATATTCTTCCCCCGCACTTAATACCCTTTGTTCATCACCACCCATAAATTTTTCACCTATTTTATCTTTCACTGGATGAGAATACCTTATACCATTCATATCCATAACAACTATAAATTCTACGTCTGTCTTTAAACGAGCTTTCTCAATTTCATCATTTAGCAATTCATTGGAAATGTTTTCATTCCCCTTCAAATATTGCTTAACTTCATAAGTTGATGCAAAAGAATTAGCTATATTTATCATATTTTTATCTATTTGATCTCTTAACAATCTTTTCATTTCAATAAATGAAAAAATTGTTATGCTACCAATCGAAATCACTAGAATAATTATTACAAAGGATGTTATTTTCTCTTTTAACTTCATTTTATCACCTATCACAACTCTATATTTAAATATGTTTAAACTTATTATATATAAAAATTGAATTATTATATATAGGAGAGTTACTCTAATTTAAAATATAATCCATTTTGTTTACTTTTAACACAAAAATTAAGAGCGCACTTCCTAAGAATCCGCTCTTAATTATATAATTTATTTATATTCCCCAAATTCTTATTGTCTTGATAAAACTCTAATTACGCTTGTTCTAATGCAAGCATTTCATCTACAACTACTGGATATCTACTATATAAGCATATTTACCAATAGAACTCGCAATATCACTTGCTATTATAGCTCCAAGATTCGATGCATGCTCTCCTTGCACATTTTTCCCTCTCTTACATTTTCATCTTAAGTATTTCCATTTTATCAATATATTAAACTTCACTTTTAAAATAAAAAATGCGACCTACTTTATCTAAAACCGTCTATAAAATTACGAGAATATATGCTTCACTCATGCTATACATTTAATTTTGAAATTAAACCTTTGAAATAATCATTTTTTATCATGCCGTAGCTTCAGTAGCTTTAGTAGCTTCATTATTTGATTTTTTTATTTTATTCTTATTAATCATTTTGAATACAAACGATACAATGAATGGGCAAATGATAGCAGATACTACACATGATGCTGCAACTTGTGCAGTAGCCACTGTTGCTATAGTAGCAATTGTTGGATCTAATAATGCAACAGCTGCTGGTGTGGCTACTGCATTTCCTGCAGTTGATCCAGTTGCTAGTCCAATTACAGGCTCTTCTTTAAATATTTTTAAAAGTATATAACCTCCTATTCCAGTAAAAGAAGCTAATATTCCTAATAATATACCAGGACCTCCAGCTGTTATAATAGTTGAAAGATTCATTCCTGCACCCAATGGGAATGAAAAGAATGGAATTAATAATAATTTACTACTTCCAAGAAATTTTCTCATATCAGGATCAAGATTTCCGAGTATCATTCCTATTATTATTGGAACTAATGTTGCAACAAGTGACATAAAAGGAATTTGTGCAAGTCCCGATGCACCTAATGCAACTAATGTGAAAAACGGACCATCTTTTAAAGATAATAAAGCGTAAGCACCTACATCAGTTTCATCACCATATTGTGAAGCAAGAGATGCATATAATCCTCCATTACAATTTGTCAATGCTGCAAGAACAGCTAATGGTGATAAACCTAATACTCCAGCAGGTCCAAAAACTTTTCCTACAGCTATACCAATACCAGCACCCACTATAAATTTTCCAGCTATTAATAATACTCCTTTTTTTAATGCCTTTGGTGCTAGTTTGAAATTAATTTGTGAACCAATAAAAAACATAAAACAAGCTAAGATTGTTGATGATGCTGCTGAACTAAATAATGCTGTTGTAAATCCACCAATTTTTAAAACTTGTGGACAAAATGTATTAACTAATACCCCTATGAAAAGTGGAACAATCATCATACCACCTGGAATTTTATCAAGTGTTCTCTTAATTGGAATTTGCATAATTATACCTCCTAAGTTTTTATCTTTTAATTTAAACATTTACATTTTTAATATTATTGAAATTTATAATTTCCATCGCTCATCTATAATTTTGTGGGATTCGCTTTACTTAACCTAAATTATTATTTAGCTTAAGTTGGTGTATTTTTGATTCTATACATGTCCTAACAACCTTTACACTAGTTATTTAGTAACATGTATAAAATCTATATCTCTACTAATGATATTACTAGTATTATTAATACTTTTACTACTTTCTTGCAACTCCGCTTTCTCTAGCAGCTTTTGCAATTGCTTCTGCTACTTTTTTAGCAACATTCTTATCTAAAGCACTTGGAATTACGTTGTTTTCATTTATATCTTCATCTTTAATATAGTCAGCTATTGCATATGCAGCAGCAAGTTTCATTTCTTCGTTTATTTCTTTTGCTCTAACATCTAAAGCTCCTCTAAATATTCCTGGGAAAGCTAAAACATTATTTACTTGATTAGGATAGTCTGAACGCCCTGTTCCTACAACTCTTGCACCAGCCATCTTTGCTTCATCAGGCATTATTTCTGGTGTTGGATTTGCCATTGCAAAGATTATTGAATCCTTATTCATTGATTTAACCATTTCAGGTTTTAATATTCCTGGAGCTGATACTCCTACAAATAAATCTGCGCCAACTAATGCATCTGAAAGATTACCTGTTATATTATCTGGATTTGTTATTTCTGCTAATGCATCTTTAGCATCATCAATTTTTTCCATTCCCCTATATAGAATACCTACTTTATCAACAGCAATTAAGTTTTTTACTCCTGAAGATAATAGAAGTTTAGCTATGGCAGTTCCAGCTGCTCCAGCACCATTTATTACTACTTTTAAATTTTCAAGTTTCTTATCTACTACTTTAAGTGCATTTATAACACCAGCAAGTACTACTATTGCAGTTCCGTGTTGATCATCATGAAATACTGGAATATCAAGTAATTTTTTAAGTTTCTCTTCAACTTCAAAGCATCTTGGAGCTGCAATATCTTCTAAGTTTATTCCTCCAAATGTTGGAGCTATTAATCTAACCACGTTAACGATTTCATCAACATCCTTAGTATCTACTAATATAGGAAATGCATCAACATCTGCAAATTCTTTAAATAATATTGCTTTACCTTCCATTACAGGCATTCCTGCCATTGGTCCTATATCTCCAAGTCCAAGTACTGCTGTTCCATCCGTAACTACAGCTACTAAATTTCCTTTTGATGTATATTTGTATACGTTTTCTTGGTCTTCATGAATTTTTCTACAAGGTTCTGCAACTCCTGGTGTATATGCAAGGCTTAAATCATCCCTTGTTTCAATCTTAACCTTAGATGTTATTGAAATTTTTCCTTTTCTTTCTTCATGTAATTTTAAGCTTTCTTCAAAATAATTCATTTAAAACACTCCTTCTTTATTTAAACATTTACATTTAATACTTGTTAATTTGTTGTTGTTTGTTTGGTGTAACTAGATAATATCATTTTGTCTGAAAATTTAAAATATTAAGTAACTTTAAATAACGTTTTGTAAATTAAGAATACTTTGTGTATTTTTTAACAATTTTGATTAATCCTTATAAATCAACACTTTACGTGATATTGATAAATAAAAAATATGTTTATTTATTCTGAATTTTTAGATAATAATTCACATTCTTCTGCAAAAATGCATATTGCCTATATTTATTGATCCTATAACTCAGCAGTACAGAATTCAAAAATAAATAAACTGTATATTAAAGTAGATACAATAAAATTGTGTCCACTTTAATATACAGTTTTACATATTTTCTAAAGTTCTTTTATAACACCAAAAATCTATTCTTTAATCTTTATCGAACGAAGTATACAACATTTTTTTTACTGATTTTGCGCATATTTCTATTAAAGAATCCTTGTCTAGATTTGATTTCTCATTATAAACAATTTCATGGCAGGTATCTTCAATTAGAGAAGATATCAAAAAGTATTTTTCCTTGTCATTTTTAATATTTATATTGATATTTTTAAATTCTTCCATACATTTAATAACCAAAAGCCCCTGCTCTTTACGGAAACGATATCTAATTTCATTATCTATATATGATAATATCATCATTTCTTGGTGAAACTTAGGAAATATTTTATGGCTTTCAATTATTATATTTATAGTGGTTTTTATCATTAAATCCTCATCATTTGTATCTTCCATTTTATTTATTTCATCAACAATATGATTGTAAATAGTGGTCTCATATAAATCTGCTACTTCTAAAAAAATATCCTTTTTATCCTTAAAGTATGCATATAGACTTCCAGTAGCTAGCCCTGCTTCCTTAGCAATTTCAGCTGTATTAGTATTAAAATATCCTTTTTCATTAAATATTTTTAATGCAGCATCAATTATTTTTCGCCTCTTTTCTATTGACCTTTTTTGAACTGGTATCCTTATTTCTCTTTTCATAATATCACCTAGTTGAATGTTAATATAAATCATATATTTTGTCAATAAAGTGAATATGAAATGTATTTCATGTATTGACATTATTAAATATAGAATCTATTATATAAACATGAAACATATTTCACATTAGGAGGATTTTATGAAAAAAAGTAAAGTTATTTTAGGTTTTACGGCATTAATTATTGGTTGTTTTTTAGGTGTTTTGGATAGTACCATAGTAAATATAGCATTACCAGACATAGCAATTTATTTAAGTAAAAGTATTAATGATGTAAGCTGGGTTACAACTGCGTATTTGTTATCATTTTCAGTTTTCTTAATTATAGGTTCTAAAATTGCAGATCAATTTGGCAGAAAGAAAATATTAATAATAGGATTATTTATATTTGGGCTATCATCACTACTTTGCGGATTAGGAAATTCCTTTGGATTTTTAATCATTATGAGATTCTTTCAAGGGATAGGAGCTTCTATTATAACACCTGTTGTTTTGCCTCTAGGACTTGAGATTTTTGGCAAAGAAAAAAGAGGCTTTGTAATAGCTGTATCAGGTGGAATTACAGCTTTGGCCGCAGCTGTTGGTCCACCCTTAGGTGGTATAATTCTCCAGTATTTAAACTGGAAATATATTTTTTATGTTAATGTTCCAATATCTATTATAGCTATAGTTTTTGCAGTTATAGCTTTAAATGAATCTTATGATACTACGGTTTCAAAAAAAGTAGATGCTGCAGGTGCAATTTTACTTATGATAAGTATATTTTGCTTAGTTTTCCCACTTCTTAAGGGAAACGATTATGGATGGCAATCAAAAATAATAGTATCACTTTTTTGCATTTGCATTTTATCAATTAGCGTATTCTTATTTGTTGAAGTTAAAACTAAAGAACCAATGCTACCACTTAATTTATTCAAGGAAAGTACCTTTACGGCCTCTTGCATTTTATATATGTTGGCAGGCTTTGCAACAGCTTCACCACTATTATTATTAAATTTTTATCTAGAACAGATATTTAGCTATTCTCCTCTTAAATCTGGAAGTATACTAATGACTCTTTCAATAACTTCAGTATTAGGTATTCCACTAGGTGGTGTTTTGGCTAAAAAGATTGGATCAAGATTTGTTAATTTCTCAGGAATACTTATTGTTGGAGTAGGTACAGTGTTGTTATCACAGATAAATATAAACACTTCAATAACAAGCATGAGAATAGCGCTTGTTATTATGGGAATTGGATTTGGGTTTTCAGTACAGTCAATAGCTTCATCAATAAAATATCTACCTGTAGAAAAAAGTGGTATGGCATCAGGAATTATTAATGCTGGAAGGCAAATTGGGATGTGTGTAGGCATTGCAGTTCTTGTAAGTATATTAAACAGTAATGTCACAAATGCAACTAATAACATTAAACAAGATGTTGCGACGCAAATAAATTCACAAGCAAATCTAGATCCAGTTATTAAAGAAAAAATGTTGAGTAATATTAATAATTCAAATCACAATTCAATATCAGGTTCAAATGAAGACTTTATTAAGGATATTGATAAGCAAGGTAAAATAATGCTAGCTAAGGCACCTGACAATAAGAAAGCAACAGTCTTAACTACCATAAACGAGCAAAAGACAAGTGTAGAATATATAATAAACTTTGCTAAAGATCTTAGAACTAAAAAGCTAACCAAGGCTTTTGATAATACATTTGTAGTTTCATATGTTATAGTTTTTATATTATCTATATGTGGCTTATTTACTGATAGAAAGCCAACAGATGATGAAAAAATGATAGCCTAGTAAACAAACTTTCTCAATGCATAAAAGAAAATATCAGAGCAAATATATAATGTATATATAAATAAAATGCAGTTGTTAGTTCTAAACTTACCACTGCATTTTAAAAATTCTTTTGCTTATAAAAATCATTCATATGTTTCTATTTTTCCTCTCCATTGTTCATTTAAATAGATTATTAGATTTAAAGATTTTTCTCTAATATATTTCTTCTATGCCTAACAATCTAGGTCTACTATCATTTTTAATTTTTATATATACCTTGGCCACTTTCATTTGTAAAGTATTTATTGCTGTTTTTACTTTACATATAAAGTAATAATCTTCTATACCATTAGTAACTACAGCTATAGGATTAAATTTCCAACCTTTTATCCCATCTAATGCTTTTGTTAGTATTTTTTTATCTTCACTTGAAATTACATTTCTTATTTCTAATTCATTATTTGCTTTTATCATAATATCAACCGTCCCTTCTATATAAATATATTACCATTGGTTTTTGACAAGTTCTTGTCAGCTTTATTAAGTTTTTCTTAACAAGTTATTACAAAAATATCAATGTAGCCTATGAAATGTAATTACTTATGACAACTTTGTAATAATTCTTTGTTTTCTATACTATATTATAGTGAACTTAGTTAATATTAATCAATAAATAGGAGACTCATATGTATACTAATTCTATTAAACCAAAACTTTGGATTCTTATTGGCATCCCAATTATTTTTCTCTTTGGATCATTAATGCATTTTGCATATGACTTAAGCGGACACTCAACTATTGTAGGTATCTTCACCCCTGTTAACGAAAGTATTTGGGAACATTTAAAGCTTTCTGTATATCCAACTTTTCTTTGGTGGATTATAGGCTTTTTTATATTGGATGATGTACCCACATACAGATGGTTTAGATGTTGTGTTTTTTCAGTTATTGTTAGTCCCATTGTCATAACTTCTTTTTATTATACTTATACTGGTGCCCTTGGGATTCATTCCTTATTTCTTGATATATTTTCTTTATTTTTAGGTCTTCTTATTTCTCAGTGCTTTGCACTTCATCTTTATAATAGAGCAAAGATAGAGAAGTTTGACTTTTATCTCTCTATTTTAATAAGTCTATTAATAGTTATTACCTTTACAATTTTTACTTTTTCTCCGCCTAAATTACCCATATTTATGGATCCTATTACTCAACAATATGGAATTTAATAGTACAATCTTGTACCTAAATAATTTTATTTTATAAGGCACATGAAAATAAATAACAAGTCCAAAGTTGCCATGAATATTTTTCATCAAGCAACGAGACGAATTGGCCTCATAGCAGGCCTATTCGGTCAATTTGCCGACGTAGCATGATGGAAAATAGACTGACAAATGGACTTGTTATTTTTTAATTGTGCCTAAAACACAAAAAATAGTAACCTCCTTTTATTTGGAAGTTACTATTTTTAAGTTGAATAATTTATTATTCACTATATCTATTAAATTTTAGATAATTTCTTTAAATGCTTTTCTGAAATCTCTTTTACTTTATTTACACGTCTTGCATATTTTTCTACATCTCCAGCATGCTCAGTAGTCATCCATGTCTTAACGATTTCCATTGCTATTGCTGAACCAATTATTTTTCCACCAATGCAAAGAACATTTGTATCTGAATGTTCACGCGCTAAGCTTGCACAAAATGGATCTTGGCAAACTGCTGCATATATACCATATATCTTGTTTGCAATCATAGCACTACCATATCCAACTCCATCTACGAAGATTCCACGATCAGCCTTTCCTTCTGCAACTGCCATTGAAGCAGGATAAATATAATCTGGTAAATCACAAGATTCTTCATTATGCGTTCCAAAATCTATTACCTCATGTCCTTGTGCTTCTAAATACGCCTTTATTTCTTCTTTCAACGAAAACCCTGCATGATCATTTGCCATAGCTATCTTCATAATTGTATACCTCCAACTTAAATTTTGTTATATATGTTGTAAATCAATATACAAATTATAACATAGCTTTATGATGTTTAACATATCAAAAGTTGAGAGTACATCTTTATTTTATTCTTTTCCAATACCACTTAGGAAACAACATAGAAAATGTTAAAAGAAGAGGACTAGAAATATTTCCATAAAGAGTGCTCATTGCATAATATGAACTCATAGATACAGAATATAATAATATAGTTCTTAAAACTGCTTGACTTATATTCAAAACTCCCCATGCAATAGTGACTATTCTCCAAACCGCTTTATACTTTGGTTGTTTTTTAAATTCTTCCGAAACATTTTTTAAATAACTTTGTTCAACTATTATTTGAATTAATGACCTTTCTAAAAACAATGAGCCAAAGAAAACTAAAGCAAGTAAAATATCCTGTATTATAGGAGCTACTAAATAAAAAGTAGGATTTTTTGAAATAACAGTTCCTATTATTCCAATTCCAGCAAAACTTGCACCCATCGCTGCAAGTGCATTAATTTTATGATCTTTCATAAAATTAATTAAAACTACACCGATACTCCATACCCCTGATAATATTATTCCACTAAGAGTCATTTCCATTTTATCAAAAACCGAAAATATTATAATAGGAATAATAGCACTTACAACAAAGTCTTTGTTAAATATATTTTTTAATACTGAATATTTTTTATTTGAATTATTATCGGATATTTTTTCCATAATCAATCTCCTCCTTATTATTTCCAACCTCGATTTGCATTTTTTACGTAAATTTCAGGATCAATAACCTCTTTATCAATTATGGCTTGAGTTTCAGCTTCTATATATCCTAGGTTTACCACTTCTTTTCCTGCACTTCTAAGTGCTGAGAAAAATGGTGCATACATTTTCTTTAACATATCATTCTTATTCACAGAGCTAAGTATCCCGCCTTGTCCACATAAAATATATGCTGCTAAATTTCCTTTTGTCATAACCTTAAAAGTTTCCAATAACCCCGAAAAATTATATTCCCCAGGAAAACCACAGTTTGAAATTAACACAGTCTTAACAGGTACTCCCCTTTTTAAACGGCTAGGATGTGAATAACTATCACCAACTTTAACTATTTCTCTATTATTTAATGGAAGCATACGATCCATAAAATCTTTCATGATTCCAGTAACTGTATAATAATATAATGGAGTAGCGTAAACCATTATGTCTGACTTTGATATTTTCTCAAGTAATTCCTCCATATCATCTTTATGAATACACTTTCCCGGAGTCTTTGTCCAACAATTAAAGCATCCAATGCAATGTTTTATCTTTTTATCCTTAAGATAAATTATTTCAATCTCTGCCCCTGCTTCTGTGCAACCTTCAAGAAACGGCTTTAATATAACCTCTGTATTTCCAAATTGTCCTTTGGGACTACCGTTTATTGCTAAAACTTTCATTTAAAATATCTCCCTTCATTTTTTATTGTTTTATAATCATATAACTTTTTTATAATTCTATAATTTTTCATGGCTCTATTAATCTTATATATCCTAATAATTCTTTTATGAATCTATAGATTGTTTATGACCCTATAAATCTTTTATTGTCTCTAATGCTTCTAATGTTTCATTGCACCATTTTATTTCTGCTTCTTCACCTTGTTTTCCATTATTAATAGTAATAGTCCATAATACTAAGTTTTTTTTATCTGCTTGAATCTTTCCAGAATTAAATAACTCTTCAATTTCTGAATACTTTTGGAGATTTCTTTTGCAATCTTCCTTTCTTTTTTTGATTTTTTCAGCAATGTTTTCTACTGGTATATCTTTGGATAAGAATATTTTAAGTAAAAGCTCTGATCTAGTAGGTTGTTGTTCTATTGGAAGCATAAGCCACTCTTCTAATTCTTTTTTACCTTTTTGTGTAATAGAGTATACATTCTTAGCTGGTCTTCCTTCTGTTTGCTTTACTTCTTTTGTTATCAAATCCTCTTCTTCCATTTTTTGAAGTACAGGATATATATGACCATAATTTTCATTCCAAAAATGTCCTATAGAATAATCGCACATTTTCTTAATATCATATCCTGAACCTGATTTATTGTTCAATATCCCCAAAAGAGCATATTTAGTTTTATTTACTTTTGCCATTTAACTTCACCTCTTATATATCACTCTGATATAATTCATATTATATCAGAGTGATATATGTGTCAATACTTTTTTATTTTATTGCTAATATATTATTACTTATATTTACTACAATTCTCCAATATAATATCAATGGTAATAAAATGAGTATCACTCTGATTAGAATTTAGTCAAAGTGATACTCCTCTTCAATTCAAAGAAAAAAATCTCTAAATAATTGAAATAAAATATCAATCATTTAGAGATTTTTACATTTTGGATGCAAAACAACAAGTTATTGCGTAATACGTCATCACGTTCCCCTAATAGCCAATTATGAGATTTACTATTATTATAAAATATTTAGAATCCTATATTTTAAATTTATCTACAGTATTCTTAAGATTTCCAACCAATTCTTCTAATTTATTAGTAGTTTCTCCAACTTGATGCATACATGCTGTTTGTTCTTCATTTGAAGCCGTAACTTGTTCTGTAGCTGCTGAATTTTCTTCAGTTATGGCAGCAACATTACTTATAACTTCATCTGTAGTGTTAGCTTTATTAGCCATACTATTTGCAGCTTTTGATACTTCTGCTACAATAGAACTTATTTCAGTAAATACCTTCTCTACTTCCTCAAAGTTTTTCCCAACTGTGGTTGTAATATCAACGCCATGCATTACTTCATTTGTACCCTTGTCCATTTTCTCTGCTATGTTTTCAATTTGTTTTTGAACTCCATTTATAAGGTCTGCTATTTTATTTGAAGCAGTACTTGATTCTTCCGCTAATTTCTTAACTTCATCTGCAACTACAGCAAAGCCTTTTCCTTGTTCCCCAGCTCTAGCAGCTTCAATAGCTGCATTAAGTGCTAATAAGTTAGTTTGTTCTGCTATATCACTAATTACATATACTATTTGTCCAATTTGTTTGGATTTTTCTAGTAAGTTTTGCGTTTCTTTAACATTATCGCTATTTGTTACTGCTATAGTTTGTATACTATCTATAACTTCTTTAACACCTTCTGCACCAGAACTGCTTACCTTCTTAGATCCTTCTACAACATTTAGCATATAATTACATTTTTTAAAGACTTCATCTATATCTGCAACTAATTCCATTGTTGCCTCTGAAGCCATACTAGCACTTTCAGCTTGTGCAATAGCACCTTTAGCTATCTCTTGCATACTTCGTGAAACCTCATCAGTTCCTCTTAATGATTCATCTGTAGCTACACTCAACATATCTGATAATATGCTAACTTCATTAGCAGAATCACTTATATCACTTATCATATCTTTAAGTTTAGTAACTGTATTATTTAAACTCTTCCCTACTTTTCCAATTTCATCATTTGAAGTAACTTTCAATTGTGATGTAAGATTTCCTAAAGCAATTTCTTCAGAAAATGCAGATAATTTAATTAGTGGTGATACCATACGTTTTGCCGCAATCATAACTATGCCTACAAGAATAACAACAATTATTAATGTAATCAAAAGTAATGTTACCATTAATTTTTCAGAAGCAGCAAATAATTCTTGTTCTGATATAACACTTGCTACACTCCATCCAGATAGAGGAACTTGATCATAAAAAACAATAAAATTATCTTTACCAGACGTAAATCTAAAAGTACCTGTTTTCTTATCAAGCATTTCTTTTCCTAATGACTGCATATTTGCATCTTCTACTTCTGCTATTTTACTTTTCATTACTAATTCTTCATTTGGATGTACAAGAACAGTTCCATCTTTTCCAAGTAATAAACTATAACCTTTCTCACCGAATTTAAAATCCTTAACTTTATCTTGAATATAAGAAAGATTGACAGCTGATATCATTGTTCCAATAGATTTATCAGCTTCATTTTTAATAGGTACACCTATTACTACTAATGTTTTTCCTGTTCCTTTTGATACAACTGGATTTGACATATTATAAGGCACACCACTCATCAAATCTTTATACCATGGTTTTTCAGATACATCTCCTGCCACGAAATTTCCATTTGAATATTGAGCTCTAGATATACCATCATTGTTAAATAAAGTAGCTGATGCATTATCATACTCACCAGGATAGTTTTTCTCTAAAAACTTAATTCTATCTGAATTAAATTTATCAACTGCATCAAGGTTTGTTTCAATTTGTTTAGCTGTTGGAGTATTTGATGCACCTCTAACTTCAAGAAGTTTACCCTCCAACCATCCGTTTACGTTTTCAGATAACTTATGAGTTTCAGAAATTCTATTACTAATAATTTCATCTTGAATTGTTTTCCTAAATTGATATAATGCTGTTCCACTCAAAATAAGCATACCAACAATAACCATGGGCAAAATACTAAGTAATAATTTGATTTTAAATGATAATTTTTTAAACATTTTTAGTCCCCCTTTAAAGTTACTATATGTGAATATGTTAATACGAAATTTATGTAATTTAAGTATACACTGATAAATTTTATGAAGAAATCACTTTACAACATCTTAACTTATTCCTAACCAAATTGATATATAAGTTTCGACTATAAACGGCATATTTAGTTTTTTGTTCTAAGTAGCTTTCATTTAAATCATATATATTATAATAATATCATTAATCTACAAATAAGTATAAACACATTTTAGATTGGTTGAGTCAAGTAAAAGTTGGCAAGAATTTTATTTAAATTATTATCCATTATTTTACATTGCATTTTTAAAATTTCCCTACCCATACTGTATATTTAACTATAACTAATATCACTAAATGATTTTAATCCACATAAATCACGTACTATTTTTCTACCTAACGTTGCGGCAGCTCCGCTATACGGAATTTGTGCACTATTGCACTTATATGCCTTACACTTATTAGATTCTTTATTCGCTTGAAATACTGTTAATGGTAGTTTTGCAACTACTGTATCAATAACATCATCAGAAATAATATTTCTGTAGATTTTATCTACAGTATCAAACAACCTATTACTAAATTTTTCAGATAATATTTTAGATAAATTATCTGCACCATTAATAGACCAGCTCATTTTTCTGCCCTTCATTCTTTGAGCTAATACATCACAAATATTATGTTCCATTGTGCCTAGATTCTTGTATTCCATGCCTTCCGGCGCCGTAGGCATGTTTATGTCACTTCTTAATTTATACGGTATTAATCCATCTCTATTGTGAACAAAGTAATCATATAATTCAGTAAGCTTCTTAAATGCAATATCTTTTTCGTTTGTAAGTATCATCATATTTACAATAGTTTCTAGACCTTCATCAATTTTACCTTCTCTAAATAGTTTTAGTAATTGCTTTTGAGCTCTTTTATCACTTACCTTACGTATAATCGCTTGGCCTACATGAAATGGATCTAGCTGAAAATGAATGTCTTCATCCTCACAAGTTGCTTTAATCCAATTTGCTCCATCACCGTTTAATATTCTAGTTTGAATTTCATCTACATTGTATTTTTCTGAAATTGTTGCGCTAGCAAGCTTTTTAAAGTGATTGGAATTGCTAAAGCTTGCACAAACAGTTTTATCAACAACCACATATTCTTTTTTGCTCCCTGGGCGTAAAGTCCAGCCAGTATATGATACTGCTAGTTTTAACTCTTTCTTTTTATTTTTCCCTTTTGGTCTATCATTACCTTGAAGATAGAGCCAAACTCCATCTTGCTCCTGAAACAATACTGGTACTTCCTTTTCGCCTTTTAATGCACCTTTGTCATTTAACTCAATTTTACGATTTTCTATTTCTTTAATCTTTTCCCCAAGTGTTTGAACTATGTTCCAAACGCCTTGAGCACTAATATCTTGATTACACATAGTTTTAATATTCTCAGATGTCTTTCTAAAAGAAACCTCCGTCACGTTAGTTAAAATAGTTTCTACGAGATTTATAGACACATTTCCTAAAGTGTCCATCCCTAAATACTCATCCAAAAGGTACTTAGTTGCTTTCTTACCATCTTCAAGTTTAAATTCATAAATGCGCCTAGAATACTCTACGTTCCCCATAATAGTCCTCAAACAAGTTTGCTTACGACCTTTATTACGGTAAACCTTGCTATCTCTTTCATTAAGTAGTTTTTCATCTAAAAATTCTAATATACTTTTTAAAGCATTACAAGCTTCGTCACAAGCATATTTATAAATTCTTTTCTCTAACTCCTTGAAAGTCATTCCTTTATCATTTAAACTTAATTCATACATAAATATAACTCCATTCTATTTAGTCTTAGCAACTTAATTATAATGGATAATTTATGTATTTGGGAGATGCTTTCGCATCTCCTTTTACTATTTATACAGTTTTTATTACTGTTTCTGCCTACTAAAATTATACTCTAACTTTAGATTTATTCTCAATCAACTCATTTAGTGTAATTTTTATACAAATAGTATCTTTAAATTTATAGTTCATTTGATACTTTTATTTAAATTTCAACCCATTTTAAATATAATATAATATAATATAATAATTAAACCACCAAAAATTAATCTAACTAATTAATTTTAGTGGTTTTTATTATTAATTGTAAAATTATATTTTATATTTTTCTAAATCATTTTTAAAGGTTTCAGTAATTCCCTTAAAATCATATATATTATCTATAAGTTTTTTAATTTCATTAGTATAGTTTATTACACTAGCACTTACCTCTTCTGAAGATGCTGAATTTTCCTCTGCAATAGCAGCTAAGGATTCTGTACTATCATAGACATTAGATATAGCATCAGCTTCAATATTTAGCTTCTTTATAGTCTCTATCATAGAATTAGCTACACTTTTTACAGATTGGTTAGCTTCAAAGCTAACATTTCTAACATTGCCAAGATTATCAGTTTCATTTGCCAATACATCATACTGAATGTCTATTTGCCCTACTAGGGCTCCTATTTCACGAACAAACTGTTCTAAATTAGAGTTAATTTCTAAAACTGCATCTTTAGACTGTTCAGCTAATTTTCTTATAGACTCAGCTACAACTGAAAACCCTCTTCCTTGCTCACCAGCTCTAGCTGCCTCAATAGATGCATTTAGTGCTAGCAAATTAGTTTGTTCAGATATTCCTGAAACTATAGAAACAATATTAGTTATATCTTTAGCTCTTCCTTCAAGATTTGTTCCTTTAATCTTAACCTCATTGAATTTCACTAAAGAAGTCGAAATGTTTCTACTCGCATTATCTACATTTTCATAGCTGTTATTTATTTTATTTATTGCCTCTTCAAGCTCTAATTTATTAGAATTTTCATTTTCAACTATACTCCTTAAAGCTTTAATATTTCCATTAAGTGCTTGTGCTACAACATCTGTATTTTGAGCTTGCATAACAGCACCTCCTGCAACTTGTTCAACAACACCACTTATTTCATTAGAAGTATGATCCATTGATTCAGATATTTTATTTATAGTATTCACAAAAGTATTCATTTCATCTGTAACACCTTTGAATCCAACAAAGTCAGCTTGTATAACTTTTTTATGACTTTTAAGAAGGTCATAAATTTCTTCAAAGAAATCATTTGTTACGATTTTTCCATCAATATTATATTGATTATTTATAATTCGCCCAAGTTCTTCTTTTATTTGACTCATAGGAGACATCATCAAATAAACGCCTGCAAATGCTCCAATACCAGCTACAACACTTCCAATTATAGATTTAATAATATTATCAATACCTAACATAGGTAAAAATACTATTGCTGATATTATAAATGTAAATAATCCTACTTTAACTCCAAAATTTTTAATAAAACCCAAAGAAAGTAATCTATTAAATAAGTACTTCTTACTATAATATATATCTTTATCAAAAATGAGCTTTAATTTTAATTCACTATCAGTTCTTGATACCTCTTCTATATTTACTTTTTCATTAAAATGTTCACAAGATCCATCTAGCATACCAAGAAAATAATCAAACATACCTCTAGAAGAATTATAACTAAATATAGCTTCCCTACTTGAAATAGGCTCAATTAAAACTAAAGGTGGCTTTGCTCCAGCGAATTTTTTTGTCATTACTACATGTACATCGAACATGGATTTTAAAAATGAATATACATTATCATGTTTAAAAAATGCAGGATAGTCTTGACTGAATGATTTTATGTTATCTTGTCCAATTTTCCTCCATAGAACCCCCAATTCCATATTTTGACTTTTGGCTATGTATGATATTATTTTTTTTACTTCCCCATCATCAACATTTTCAATAGGCGAAAATATTTTTCCACTTCCCCATCCAACATAATTCATTGCCTCATTAACAGTTGAATCTCCAAACAGTTTTCTATTGGTTCTCATCCAAGTTGATACAACAGTACCTTTCATCTATATGTTCCTCCTTAATTTATTTATAAACTCTTATTTTATTTAATATCAAAGCATTTTATATCATACTAATTAGTATACAGTACTTTAATAACTTTAGTAAATATATACTAAGTAATATTTATTATTCTTTAACATTTAATTAAAATATAGTACAATATTTATAATATTTCCTAATATACATTCTTATTTTTTTGAAATTTATATGTAGGTGTAATATAATATGTCCAAGTACAAAGTTTGTAAAAACACACTTAATTATGATGAATTAGCTAAAGCTTTAAAAGATAACTCACCTAGTCTAGTGTACTTGTCTTTTTTATAATTTACCTCATAAAAGTAGACTAGACCACTAAATTTTTTTATACATAATATAAATAATATCTGAATTAGTCAAAGAAAGAAGTTGATTTATTATTGATATTTTCTAATCTTATTATAAATAAAAATGAACCTATCTACATTCAAATAGAAACGCATATTAAACAAGGAATTAAAAGTGGTGAATTGAAAAAAGATAGTAAGCTACCTTCCACAAGAGAGGTAAGTAAGTTTTTAAATATAAGTCGAAATTCTGTTATTTCCGCTTATGAAGAGCTAGAAAGCAGAGGAATAATAGTTACTAAAAGAGGTATAGGTACTTTCATCTCTATAGAAAGTGAACATGAACGTTATGAATATAATGTTGATTTTATAGAAAGAGTTAATAATTACGGAAATACTCTTAGAGAACTTGATATTACAAAAAGTGAATTACCTTATAAAAAAGGAATGATATCTTTTAAATCTATTTCTCCTGAAAGCCATCTTTTTAATCTTGATGATTTTAAAAGATCTCTTTTAGACGCTTGGACTTTTGAAGAAGCAAATCTACTTAATTATGGTTATGCCAAGGGTTATAAACCATTAATAGCTTACTTTTTTGATTATATGAAAGAAAAGCGTGTAACAACTGCTAATAAAGATATTTTAATAACAAATGGTTTTACTGAAGCCTTTGATATAATCATAAGTTCATTAACAACTAAAGGCGATGTTATTTTATGTGAGGAGCCAACTCATAATACTGCTTTGAAGATTATGAAAGCCTACGGATTGCAAGTTGTTCAAGTAAAAATGGACAAAGAAGGACTAGATTTAAACTCACTTGAAGATGCTTTAGATAAATATAATCCTAAGTTTGGATATTTAATACCTTCATATAATAATCCAACAGGAATTGTAACTAAAACTGAAAGAAGAAAAGAAATATATAAACTTTTCAGAAAATATTCTGTTCCTATAATAGAAGATGGATTTAACGAAGAATTATTATACTCTAGCTCTCCAATTGATCCAATAGCTTCTTTATGTGGAAATGGTAATGGAGTTATATATATAGGAAGTCTTTCAAAAATACTATTTCCAGGTCTTAGAATTGGGTGGATATTTGGAGATGAAAAACTCATAGATGTTTTAGAAAGTGTAAAACGCGGCAGAAATATTCATTCATCGTTTTTAGATCAAAGTGCATTTTGTTATTATTTAAAAAGTGGTGCGTTTAGCAGGTATGTTAAGAATGTACGAAAATATTATAGAGATAAATATAATCTCGTTATAGATATGATTCACAAATATATTCCCTATGAATATATCACTGGTGAGGGTGGTCTACATGTTTTTATAAAGCTTACAGATAATATAGATGCAAGAGAACTTTTAGATCTTTGTTATAAAGATAATGTTATATTTATGCCTGGTGATATCTTTTATGAAAATAAATTAAAAGGAACTGATACATTTAGAATAGGTTTTGGAAGAGTAAGTGATGAAGATATTAAAAATGGTATCAAAATAATAGGCGATAATATAAAGCGCTTAGTAAAAAATCAAAATACCTAACCTAAGTTCTTGCTAAAATACTTAGCTTGTCATAATCTCATAAAAGCTTACACAATATTATTGAGAAACTCATATATATAGTATCAGGATAGAATTTAAATATTTCCTAATACTAAACAAAAGGGATGAGAAAATGATGTTTAATATGCATTTAAAGAGTGCTAATTCTTCAGAAGGCTATTTAGATAAAATAAAAGAAAGACAAGTTGGTATTTCATCTTCACGCAATTGTTCAGAGGTTGATTGTAATAACTATGGGAATACAATTACTTTTGTTGCGTATGCACGTGTCCCAGAAGGTTATATCTTTGATGATACTTTTTCACTTGAATATACACCTGAATTTATGTGTAATTCTAATTGCTTAAAATGTTTAGTTGAGCCATGTGTCATATCGGATGTATGTGTTACAAATCCCTGTGATGATACAAAAACAATTGAAGGTTGTTGTATAAAGCTTAACAAGATAAGACTACTTGGTTCTTTAAAATATTATGTTGATGTATATTTTGCTACTGGTAACCCTGGTGTAGGAATTGCAGCTCCAGGAAATGAAGGAGTATATTTCATAAATCAGATTCTAGATTATACTTGTGCCTGCAACGATGTATGCCCTGAAACTATAACAATAACCTATGACCTCACTCTAAATACAACTGGACCACTTCTTCAGCCTAATGGTGATACGCTTGTTCCTATTGATGTAACATTAATATTTACACTTTAATATAACTAGAAGAGGAAGTCTCTCAATATTATTTTTCATATCTTTTTGAAAGACTTCCTTTTTCTGCAATTTTAATATTAATATATTAAAAATCATGATAAATATTAGACCATTCTCCACCATCTTCATCACTTATATTTGTATACAATAAATATAATTAGGAGATGGTGGTTATTTTAATTATTGTCCAATTTAGTATTTACCGAATTCATTATCACTTAATGCTATTTTAGGTTTACTTGATGTGGCTGCTACTTCTTTAAAAGCAACTTTATTTTCTTTAATATAAGATTGTTTGTTTTTATAGTTTTTAGCGCCATTATTTAATGAACTATTACCATTATCATTTTTAAGTTTAAAACTAGAAACCATCTCTTTAAGCATTTGTGATTGGCTTGAAAGTTCCTCACTCGCCGCTGCGCTTTCCTCTGCAGTTGCTGAATTTGTTTGAACAACTTGTGATACTTGCTCAATTCCCAGGTTTATTTGCGAAATACCAGTAGCTTGTTCATTCGAAGATGCTGCTATTTCTGCTACAAGGGTAGCTGCTTTTGATACTCCATCTACTATTTCATATAAAGCTTTTGCTGTATTATTTGCAATCTCAGTACCTTTTTCAGATTTCTTTATAGAACCTTCAATAAGAGCTGTAGTTTCTTTAGCTGCATTTGCACTTCTTGCTGCTAAGTTTCTTACTTCTTCAGCAACTACTGCAAATCCTTTACCATGTTGACCTGCTCTTGCTGCTTCCACTGCTGCGTTAAGTGCAAGTATATTAGTTTGGAAAGCTATTTCATCTATTACTTTTATTATTTTTGAAATATTTGCAGAAGACTCATTTATTTCACCCATAGATTTGAGCATTTCACTCATATGTCTATTACCTTCTTCAGCCTTTTCCTTTACATTAAGCGAAAGATCCTTAGCTTGGTTTGCATTAATAGCATTTTCCTTAGTTTGTGCTGCTACTTCTGTTATAGAAGATGTTAATTCTTCTATAGCACTTGCTTGCTCTGTGGCTCCTTGAGATAGTGCTTGACTACCATCTGAAACTTGACTTGATCCTGTAAACACTTGATCTGATGCAGTATTTATTTCACTAAGCACCGAATTTAAAGACTCTATTATTGTATTTAATGAAACAGAAATACTTTTGAAGTCTCCTCCAAATTCTCTAACATCTTCAATCACAAGATTGCCTTCAGAAATTTTCCCTATAACTTCAGAAATTTCTCCAATAATATTTTTCAAACGTTCTCTGAAATTATTAATAGTATTTGCTAATACTCCAAATTCTCCTTTGTAATCTCCCTTTACAGAAACTCCTAAATTTCCTTTAGACATTTCGTTCATAACACTATTTACTTCTTGTATTGGTTTTACCATAGCTTCGATTAACTCATTTACACCTTCTACTATCTTTCTAAAATCCCCGTTGTGCTTTGATTCATCTGCTCTCGTATCTAACTTTCCTTCTATAGCAGCCTTTGATAGCATAATTGACTCTGTTACCAATTCTCTAATATTATCTATACAGTTATTTAAATTATTCTTTATTTCATTAAAGTCTCCATGATATGTGTCTGTTATTTTCTCTGGTATATCTCCTTTACTTATTCTGTCTATATACTCTGCTGTTATATTTATTGGTGCTACAAAAGCATCTATTAATTTATTTACACCATCAATTAACGTGCCCCAATCTCCAACAAATGCTGCTGAATTTCCTCGTGTATCAAGTTTGCCTTCTTGTGTTGCCTTTATTAGATTATTAGTTTCAGTTAATAACCCTCTCATTACATCTATACAGTTATTTAAATTGTTCTTTATTTCATTAAAGTCTCCATTATATGTGTCTGTTATCTTCTCTGGTATATCTCCTTTACTTATTCTGTCTATATACTCTGCTGTTATATTTATTGGTGCTACAAAAGCATCTATTAATTTATTTACTCCACCAACTAATGTACCCCAATCTCCAGCAAATGCTGCTGAATTTCCTCGTGTATCAAGTTTTCCTTCTTGTGTTGCCTTTATTAGATTATTAGTTTCAGTTAATAACCCTCTCATTACATCTATACAATTATTTAAATTGTTCTTTATTTCATTGAAGTCTCCGTAGTATGTGTCTGTTATTTTTTCTGGTATATCTCCCTTACTTATTCTCTCTACATATTCTGCTGTTATATTTATTGGTGCTACAAAAGCATCTATTAATTTATTTACACCATCAATTAACGTACCCCAATCCCCAACAAATGCTGCTGAATTTCCTCGTGTATCAAGTTTGCCCTCTTGTGTTGCCTTTATTAGATTATTAGTTTCAGTTAATAACCCTCTCATTACATCTATACAGTTATTTAAATTGTTCTTTATTTCATTAAAGTCTCCATAATATGTGTCTGTTATCTTCTCTGGTATATCACCTTTACTTATTCTCTCTACATACTCTGCTGCAATATTTAATGGTCCTATTACTGAATCAAGAGTATTATTTACACCTTCAACAATATTTCTGAAATCCCCACTATGTTTTGTCGCATCTGCTCTTGTATCAAGTTTTCCTTCTACTGCTGCTTTTGATAACATATTTGTATCTTTTACTAATTCTCTTATATTTTCTACCATTTTATTCAAAGCAGGTGATATTTCATCTTTTTCATCTTTTAACTGTATGTTCATACTCACATCGCCATTGGAGATTTTCTTCATATTCCCAATTATAGAAGTTTGTAAATCATCTGCAAATATATCCATAGCCACAGACATTTGTCCAATTTCATCTTTAGTATTAATCTTTAACCTCTCTCCAAGATGACCTTTGCTCATTTCTTGAATAATATATACTGCCCGTTTTAACGGCTTAGTAATTAAGTTTGAAATATATAATCCAATTAATATTGACATAACCACAACAAAAATAATTATTCCAAGCATAATTGTTATTGTTATGTTAGCATTTTTTGTATTTAAATCTGATTTTGCTTGTGCATCATCAATCTTCATAGAAATTATTTTTGCTATTGAATCCTGCTCTACTCTTGAGGATTTTCCAGCTTCACCATTTTCACTAATCATAGCAACTGCTTCTTGATCTTTATTTTCTTTTGCAAGCAATATTGCTTTATCAAGTTTTGATTTGAAGTCAACTCTAGCTACTTTAAAAGCTTCAAACTCTTTTTTCATTTCTACAGAAATAATAGTTTTTTCAAAAGAATTAGACACTTTATCTATGTTAGCTCTTCTTTCTTCTATTTTATCCATATTAGCTTGAATATCTTCTGGTGATTGAGCAATTATCATATCCCTTAAGTTTACTCTAAGCCTTTGAAATTCAGATGATATTTCACCCATTTGAGAAACCGGAACAGTCATATTCTCATACAATTCAGTATCTGAGTTTTTAATGGATTTTAAATTTAAAATTCCATAAGCACCCATTGCTCCAGCTATTAATGCTATTAAGATAAAACTCGACAATAATTTTTTACTAATACCTAAATTATTAAACCAACCCATTTTTCATACCCCCAATAGTTTTTTGTAAAATTTTTCCTTATATTGTATTTTAAATATAAATATATTTATATATGATACCTATTCTTGTCATCTTTTCTTAAATACTTGAGCATTAGATACAACAGGTTCAAACAAATGTTGTACTTCCTTTGGAAGTTTCTGTGTCTGCTCCATAGCTAGATATCCACCCTCTATAAGTGAATCATAATACATTTTTATAACCTTTATCCTTTGTTCTTCGTTAAAATGTAAAAGTACATTTTTACATATTATAAGCCCAAAATCTTTCTTAGGTGGACTTAATGAAAGTAAATCATGCTTTTGGAAAGTTACTGATTTTCTTATTTCTTCATTTAATTTAAAATATCCATCTTTATCATCAGGTTTAAAATACGCATTAAATATATCTTTAGGAATACGTTGTATTTGTTCTTCTGGATAAGAACCTTCTGATATTATATTTTCAAATAAATTGCTTTCATCTATATCTGTAGCCAGTATTTCAACATTTCTAAAATACATATATCCTAAGTTCTCGCATAAAATCATCGAAAGAGAATACGGTTCCTGCCCCATAGCACATCCTGCATCCCATATATTTATATATTGTTTAGAACTTAAATATGGTAGCGCATAATCTCTTATTACCTCTAGCGTCTGAAGATCTCTAAAAAAATAAGTGAATGCCATTTTATAATCACTCCTTTTTATCCTTTGTTTTTAATTTTTCTATTTTATTCATTAAATTGATTATTCTTAGTACTTTTTCTTTAAGGATCAACTCTATATTTCCTATAAAATTCTCTCCGTATTTGTAATCATTTACTTATAGTTGTATTCATTTCCTTAAATTTAAATATAGTTTTATTTAAGTAAAAATTTTTATAAAATTACATAAATTATACAACTAGCTCTTTACTTACAATTATACTTATTTATAGTAAAATGTCAATACTTGTAATATTATGTCTTGCCAAGTATTATACAACAAATCAATCGTCAATTTTCACCATACTTCACAAATAAAATCCACAGATCAAAGCATCAGTGGATTTTATTACTTTATCAGGCATAAATTATAAATACTATATCGGAATTCTATTCAGTTAAATAAGAAATATATGTATTTTTTTATCGAACAAATATTTTAAGTTTAAGATATTTGTTCACACAACTTATTATATCTTCTTTTTAAAATTTAGTTTCTCCATTACATTCTCTAGTTTTTTTATATCAATAGGTTTATTAGCATATACCTCACAACCACTATCAAAAGAATTTTTAACTAAATCTACATCATTTAATGCTGTAGTCATTATTATCTTTACCTTTCTCTCGCCTTCAATACCCCTCTGCTTTTCCATTTCTCGAATAGTTTTCAAAACTTTTACTCCATCTACCTTAGGCATCATAATATCTAAGCATATTAAATCATAATGTTCCCCTTCATCTAATGCCATTAAATAAGCATCCAATCCTTCCATACCATCTACAGTAATATCACAATCACCATAATTAGACATAAATTTATACAAAAATTTTCTACTTGACAAATCATCTTCCACAATTAATATTTTCATAATTAAATCCTCCTTATTGTTCTAATAATATGACTAAATATCACATTTTAATATACTATAAATTTTATATAAATTAGTTTGTATATTAATATCATCCTTTTTTCTTGATGCAAGTTCAATTTTAAAAGCTAAAGTTTTTATATTCTTTAAATCATTTCCCTCTGATTTTATTTTTATATAGTGAGCTATTCTTTCAATTTCATCATAATTCTTAGATCTTTCTTTTCCTACTTTGAAGTATGAATTTAGCTCTCCTACCAAATCTAATAAATTCTTCTTAATTTCTTTAGACAACTCTACAATATCATTTTCACTATCATCTATATTACTTTTTAAATAAGAGCTAATAATATTTGTATTATTATTACAACTATTATTTTGAGTTCTATCTAACGTTTCACTAAGCTCATTTATATCTATTGGTTTTGATATATACTCATCCATACCCTTAGATAGAAATTTTTCTCTATCACCTTTTAAAGCATATGCAGTGACAGCTATAATAGGAATATGCTTACCTGATTTTTTTTCATTTTCTCTAATAATTTGAGTTGTTTCAATTCCATCTAATTCTGGCATTTCAATATCCATTAAAATAATATCAAAATTATAACCATCTATTAACTTTAATGCTTCAAAGCCGTTTGATGCAGTTTTTATGCTACTATAACCTATTTCTTGTAACATTTTCTTAATTACTATTTTATTTATATTATTATCTTCTACTAGCAATATACTGTCATTTTTTAAATCTTTAGTACTACTCACTTTCAATTTTGATTTCAATATAATACCTTTTGCTTCTTCTAACTTAATAGTAAAATAAAATTTACTACCACTACCTTTTTTACTGTCAACTTCAATACGTCCACCCATTAATTCCACAAGATTTTTAGAAATTGTAAGTCCAAGTCCCGTGCCTCCATATTTCCTTGTTATTGATCCATCAACTTGAGTAAAACTTTTGAATAAAAGCTTCATTTCATCTTTACTAATGCCAATGCCAGTATCTTCAACTATAAATTGAATTTCTAAAATTTCATTAATATTACTTATTTTATTTACCTTCAATATTACAATTCCGCCATCTGTAAATTTAACAGCATTTGATATTAAAT
Organism: Clostridium gelidum; assembly: GCF_019977655.1. Classification (NCBI taxonomy): domain Bacteria; kingdom Bacillati; phylum Bacillota; class Clostridia; order Eubacteriales; family Clostridiaceae; genus Clostridium; species Clostridium gelidum. The sequence continues at coordinate 1,959,291 of NZ_AP024849.1, read as the reverse complement.
TATTTAAAATTTGCTCAAGTCGATATGCATCTCCAATTAATATTTGAGGAACTTCTTCATCAATACTATAATGTAATTGAACATAATTTTCATTAGCCTTAACTAAATTAGTATATATAACCCTTTGAATAAGAATCTTTATATCAAAGTCTATCTCTTCAATAATAACTTTTTCTGCTTCAATTTTTGACAAATCTAAAACATTATTTATTAAAGAAAGCAAAGTATGAGCACAGTTTTTTACAACGTCTAAATTTTCTCTTTGTTCTTCTGTAAGATCAGTTGACAATGTTAAATCAGTCATACCTATTATTCCATTAAGTGGAGTTCTTATTTCATGGCTCATATTTGCTAGAAACTCACTTTTAGCTTTGTTGGCTTCTTCTGATACGTTCTTAAGTCTAATAAGCTCTTTATTTGTCTTTTTACTTTTTGTAATATCAATATCTATTCCTACAAATCCTGAAAACTGACCATTTTTACTATAAATAGGATTACCTCGACTTAAAATATTGCTATATTTCCCCGATCGTGTTTTTAATCTGTATTCAATTTCAAATGCGTTATTATCCTCATAGACTTCCGCCAATTTTTTGCAATGATTTTCAACATCATCAGGGTGCATACCTATTATGCAATTTTCTTCCATTAACTTTTCTGCAGTTTGTCCTGTTAATTGCTCCCAATTTTCATTAAAATAAACATATTTTTTATCTACATCTATTTTCCATAACATCTCCGGAAAATATTTTATAAGCGAATGATAAAAGTTATTTAAAGTTATACTTTCATTTTCCATTTTCTTATATTCTGTAATATCCGTAATAACCACTAAAATTTGATTATTTCCAGCTTTTACAATTGGAATTGTTTTAATTTTAAACCATACCTTTTTAGATATATTATTCTCTAATATAGTATGTTGAATTTCAATATACTCACTTGGAATCAAAGTCCTTATAGTATCCTTAATTGTTTTTCTTATTTTGCAGTCATTACACGCAGTACTATTCCCGCATCCTCTAGGTGAAAGAAAACTATTAACGCAATTTATATAGTCCCCTGGTCCCATATCCATATTTTCATTAAAATTTCTATCAAAAATATTATTGGGAGGTGTATTATGATATCTTATCATTAAATTTTCATCTGTAATAATAATTACTGCAGGCATATAGTCCATAACCATTTCTAAATCAGTTTTTTTACTCTGCACTTTACCCAATCCCCCTACCACTTAAAAAAATATTGTAGTTTGTAGGTTCACCTTTTATTAATAATAGAATAAATTGCCTGAGGTATATTTTTCAAAGAAACTTGTTTTAATACTGCACCAATATCATAAGCTACTTTTGGCATCCCATAAACTACACACGATTTTTCATCTTGTCCTATTGTTATAGCACCTTTTTGTTTCATATTTAAAAGACCTTTAGCTCCATCATAACCCATGCCAGTCAATATTATTCCAATAGCCGATCTACCTACCTTTTCTGCCACAGAATTAAATAAAACATCTACAGAAGGTTTATGACCATTAACTTTATCACCATTAAAACATTCCACTATATATGAATTTCCTTTTTTATTTATTTTTAAATGTTTATCACCAGGTGCAATTAAAACTCTACCAGAAATAATTTCATCTCCAGTTTCTGCTTCCTTTACTTCCATTTTACAAGAAGCATTTAACCTTTCTGCATACATCTTAGTAAATACTGGTGGCATATGCTGCACAATTACAATTCCTGGCATTTCTATTGGGAGAGCACTAATTATATCAGCAATTGCTTCTGTGCCACCTGTTGAAGCTCCAATTGCAATAATTACATCCTTTTTAATTATATTGGTATTAGTATTTAATACATTATTTCTATAATCATTTTTATGATGACTAACCTTTGCTACTGAAGATATTTTTACTTTTACAATCAATTCATTGATAAATCCATCAAGTCCATTTACTCCAGTTGGTTTTGTTACAAAATCAACTGCACCTGCATTTAATGCTTCAAATACTTTATCACTTAAAGCACTTACTACCACAACTGGCATAGGATACTGAGGCATTAATTTTTCCAAGAATTCTATTCCATTCATTCTTGGCATTTCAATATCAAGAGTGAGCACGTCAGGCTCCAGTTCTATAATTAGATCCCGTGCTTCAAATGGGTTTGAAGCTGTACCTACAACCTCAATCCCTCTATCATTACTTAGTCCTCTTGCTACTGCCTCTCTAAATAATAAAGAATCATCTACCACAAGCACTTTTACCCTTTTACGTGCATACATAATAACCTATCCTTTCCTGTAAACTGAAGGCATTATATATTTATATGGATTTTCTGTTTTATTAAGAGCTTCTGAAAGCCCAATAAACAGATATCCTCCTACCTCAGTCATGTCATAAAATTTTCTTATAAGCCTATCCTTTGTTTCTTGATCAAAATAAATCATAACATTTCTACAAAATATAACATGGAACTTTCTTTTAAAAGGAAATTCATCCATTAGATTAAATACCCTAAAAATAACTTCGTTTTTTAATTTTGAATCTATTCTATACGTATCATTATCTATTTTATTAAAATAATTTAATTTCCAACTTTCCGACATTTTTTCTAAACCTTCCACACTATATATACCTTTATCTGCTGTTTTGAGAACATTAACAGATATGTCTGTTGCTAAAATTTTCTTATCCCATAAACTTTTTTCTTGTGCAAAATAATCTTCCATTATCATTGCAAGAGTATATGGTTCTTCACCTGACGAACAGCCTGCACTCCATATTCTTAAATCTCTATTTTTAACTGTAGTAGCCAAAGATGGTAATACCTGATTCTTAAAGAATTGAAAATGTTCTTGTTCTCTCATAAAGAAAGTATGATTTGTAGTCAGTTTATTAATTAGTGTTGTCAATTCATTTTTTGTAATATCTGCGTAAACATAATCGAGGTATTCTCTAAAACTATTACACCCTTTTTCAATAAGAACGTTATTCAATCTTCCTTCAATAAGATTTTTTTTATGGGTTAAATTTATTCCATAATTATTCTTTAAAAACTTAGTAAGTTCTATAAATTCATTTTCTTTTATATTAATCATAAATTCACCGACTTTTCTAAAATTATTTATAAAAAAAGCGGAAAGTTAAAACAAAAAATTCTTTAAATTTTCAACTCTCCAATTTTTAATATCAATAATTTAATATTTACCAAACTCTTTATCGCTTAATGCTATTTTAGGTTTATTGGATGTAACTGCTACTTCTTTAAAAGCAACATTATTTTCTCTACTGTAATATTGTTTATTTTTATAATTTTTAGAGCCATTATTTAATGAACTACCAAAATTCTCATTACTATTTTTAAGTTTAAAACTAGACACTCTCTCTTTAAGTAATTCTGATTGACTTGAAAGTTCCTCACTAGCTGCTGCGCTTTCTTCTGCTGTTGCTGAATTTGTTTGAACAACTTGTGATACTTGTTCAATTCCAAGGTTTATTTGTGAAATACCAGTAGCTTGTTCATTCGAAGATGCTGCTATTTCTGCTACAAGAGTTGCTGCTTTTGACACTCCACCTACTATTTCATATAAAGCTTTTGCTGTTTCATTTGCAATTTCAGTACCTTTTTCAGATTTCTTTATAGAACCTTCAATAAGTGCTGTAGTTTCTTTAGCTGCATTTGCACTTCTTGCTGCTAAGTTTCTTACTTCTTCTGCAACTACTGCAAAGCCTTTACCATGTTGACCTGCTCTAGCTGCTTCCACTGCTGCATTAAGTGCAAGAATATTAGTTTGGAAAGCTATTTCATCTATTACTTTTATTATTTTTGAAATATTGGCAGAAGATTCATTTATTTCACTCATAGATTTAAGCATTTCACTCATATGTCTATTGCCTTCCTCTGCATTTTCCTTTACCTTAAGAGCAAGATCCTTAGCTTGATTTGCATTAATAGCATTTTCCTTAGTCTGTGCTGCTACTTCTGTTATAGAAGATGTCAATTGTTCTATGGCACTTGCTTGTTCTGTAGCTCCTTGAGATAGTGCTTGGCTACCATCTGAAACTTGACTTGATCCTACTGCCACATCATTTGCAGATATATTTATATCAGTAAACACTTCATTAATTGTTTGTATTGACGAATTTAATGCATTTATTATACTTGCATAGTCACCGCTATAAGAATTTTCAACATCTATATCCAAGTTTCCCTTTGCCATTTCATTTAAAGCGTTATCTATTTCCCTTATAGGTTTACCAAAAGCATCTATAGCTTTATTTATTATATTTATAAGTTCTTTAAAGCTTCCAGTAAATTCTTCACTTTCACCCCTAATTTGTAAATTACCATCTGCTGCTGCTTCAAGAACTCGTATCTCTTCTGCTACAACTTTAAGGATGTTAATTTTTAGATTATTTAAACTTTCATTTGCGATACCATATCTTCCAGGTAACTTTTCAAGTTCAACTGAAAAATCGCCTTCTGAATAGGATTTTAATACGGCAAATATTTTGATTAATGCTTCTACAGATATCCACATTCCATCATTTACACTTTGTGCCATTTGTTTATATACCCCATTGAACTTTGAAACATCTATTTTATCTCTTGTATTACCTAATTTAAAGGTTTCATTCATCCAATTTACATCTTTTACAAACATATTTAAAGTATCTACTAATAAATTTAAATTGTTCTTTATTTGGTTGAATTCACCATGATATATTTTTTCAATCTTATCTGGTACCTCACCATTACCTATTCTCTTTACGTAATCAGCTGTTATAGTTATAGGATCAACAAATGCATCTATTATTCCATTAATTCCACCAATCATTTCAGCCCATGAACCACTAAATTTAGATGCATCTACTCTTTTAGACAAATCTCCTTGTTTAATTTCATTAGCTATATTAATTTGTTCTTTAGATATATTTAATAGATTTTGTCTTAAATCTTCCACATGTTCATTTACTAATCCATATCTACCTGGGAATTTTTCAAGTTCAACTGAAAAATCTCCTTTTGAGTATGCTTTAAGTACTTCAAACAATTTTATAAACACATCCATGGATACCCATGTTGTATCATTTATACTTTCAACTATGTCCTTATAAATGCCTTGGAATTTTGAAATATCTATTTTATCTCTTGTATTCCCTTTTTTAATAGTTTCCTTAAACCAGTGTATATCACCTATAAAGGCATTCAAATTATCAATGAGCTGATTAATATTATTTTTAGCAATATTAAATTCTCCAACTTCTTCTTGGTTATACTTATTAGAGATTTCTCCGTTACTTATCTTACTTATATAATCTGAAGTTGTTTTTATATTTTTTATAAATATATTTGTAGTTGTTAAATTATTTTCAGATATCTCTTTCCATGCACCATTATATTTTGACTTATCCAAGTTTATATCAAAATCTCCTTTTTTAACAGATTTTAATATCAAATTAGAATCATCAACTAAATTGTTTATATTTTTTAATATTATTTTAAATGAATTAGCTAATTCGCCAATTTCATCATTGGCCTCTACATCTATGTATTCATTGAAATTACCATTTTGAATGCTCTTAGCAATACTATTAAGTTTTTTCATAGGTTTACAAATTAAATTTATTAGTAGTAAGCCTAACGCTATTGTAATAATAATGAAAAACAATAAAAATATAATCATATTATTTTGTAATTCTTTTATAGACGTTATGTTTCCCATACCTTTATAAGCTACAGTAAACAAGATACTCTCCATTGCAATTATAACTATAAAAACCATACTAATTTTATTTTTTATTTTCAACTCATTAAACCAACTCATATATTATACGCCTCCCTACTTTTCATAAAATTCATCCTATTTTATACATACTTTTGTATGTTTCACCAATACTAATCATAAAAAGAGGAAAGTTAAAACATAATTTTTCTTTTAACTTTTAACTTTCCACTATTAATTCTTAATAATTTAATATTTGCCGAACTCGTTATCGCTTAATGCTATTTTAGGTTTACTTGATGTAACTGCTGCTTCTTTAAAAGCAACATTATTTTGTCTACTACGCGATGGTTTATTTTTATAATTTTTAGTACCATTATTCAATGAATTGTTCCCATTACCATTTTTAAGTTTAAAACTAGAAACCATCTCTTTAAGTAGCTCTGATTGGCTTGAAAGTTCCTCACTTGCTGCTGCACTTTCTTCTGCAGTTGCTGAATTTGTTTGAACAACTTGTGATACCTGTTCAATTCCTAGGTTTATTTGTGAGATACCAGTAGCTTGTTCATTTGAAGATGCTGCTATTTCTGCTACAAGTGTGGCCGCTTTTGATACACCTTCTACTATTTCATATAAAGCTTTTGCTGTATTATTTGCAATTTCAGTACCTTTTTCAGATTTCTTTATAGAACCTTCAATAAGAGCTGTAGTTTCTTTAGCTGCATTTGCACTTCTTGCTGCTAAGTTTCTTACTTCTTCAGCAACTACTGCAAATCCTTTACCATGCTGACCTGCTCTTGCTGCTTCCACTGCTGCGTTAAGTGCAAGTATATTAGTTTGGAAAGCTATTTCATCTATTACCTTTATTATTTTTGAAATATTTGCAGAAGACTCATTTATTTCGCCCATAGATTTGAGCATTTCACTCATATGTCTATTACCTTCTTCAGCCTTTTCCTTTACATTAAGCGCAAGATCCTTAGCTTGGTTTGCATTAATAGCATTTTCCTTAGTTTGTGCTGCTACTTCTGTTATAGAAGATGTCAATTGTTCTATGGCACTTGCTTGCTCTGTAGCGCCTTGAGATAGTGCTTGGCTACCATCCGAAACCTGACTCGATCCTGTATAAACTTGATCTGACGCAGTATCTATTTCACTAAGAACTGAATTTAAAGAATCTATTATTGTATTTAATGAAACAGATATACTTTTGAAATTGCCATGAAAATCTTTGACGTTTTCAATTGCAAGGTTACCTTGTGAAATTTCTCCTATAACCTCAGAAATCTCTTCAACAACATCTTTCAAACCTTTTTCTGTAGCATTAACAGCATTTGCTAATACTCCAAATTCACCTTTGTAACCTTCACTTACTGGAACTTCTAAATTTCCTTTAGATATTTCACTCATAACAGCAGTAACTTCTTGAATTGGTTTTACCATTTCTCCAATTAATTCATTTACTCCCGCTACTATCTTTTTAAAGTCCCCATTGTGTTTTTCTATATCTGCTCTTTTGTCTAACTTTCCTTCTGCAGCTGCCTCTGATAGCATATTTGCATCTACTACAAGATTATCAACTGCATTCTTAGCATCTTTTAAGCTATTTGATATTCCTTCAAATTGTTCGCTAACTTCACCAGTATATTTATCTGCTTCCTTAATCTTAAGATCAAAATTAGTATTTCCCTTTGAAAGTAACTTCAAGTTTCCTTCAAGCCTCTTAACTTCAAGTTTTGTATAGTCGCTTACTCTAATAATAGGTGTTAAATCTGTTACAACTTCAACATATCCAACACTTTCACCTTTTTTATTTTTTAAATATGCTGTATCTTGTTTATTGTTCATACCACACCAGTCAAAGAAACTTTCTGGGTTGCCTTTATGAAGCTGCTTAATTCCACATTTTTCAGTATTACATATAGTAGCACCTGCATGACTACATGCGAGTCCATATCCCGATTTACGATCTCTAATAACACCTTGATTAATCATAAGATTTTCAAATGACTTATTCATATATGTCCAATTCATATCATTATCTGTAACATGAATTGGGAAAGGTATAGCATCTATAATAGCCTCATACCAAACAACTTTGTCTACTACAGTATCTAATGTACCATTTACACCATCTATGACTTTTTTAAAATCTCCATCATGCTTGCTTGCATCAGCCCTTGTCTCAAATTTTCCTTCTATAGCCGCATTTGATAACATATTTGCATCTGCTACTAATGCTTTTATATTTTCTACCACTTTCTTCAAAGCAGGAGTTATTTCATCCTTTTCATCTTTCATAGTTATATCAATATTCATATCGCCTTTTGCAATTTTATTCATAGCACCAATTACATCATTCTGTAAACCATGTGCAAAAGAATCCATTAACTTAGCCATTTTTCCTACTTCATCAGTTGTCTTCATATCTGCTCTTTCACCAAGATGGCCTTTACTCATTTCTTCAAGCATATATAATATTCTATTTATTGGTTTACTAATTAATCCTGATATTATAACTCCCAATGCTATGGCAACAATTGTTCCCACAAGAATTATTCCAATCATAGTAATTATTGCAGTACTGGCAGTTTTTGAATTGGCGTCTGCTTTTTCCTTACCACTAACTTCTGTTAATGAAATAAGTTTCGATGCTGAATCATCCACAGCTTTGCCAAGAATACTAGCTTCACCATTCATAATACTAATGGCTTCATCATTTTTGTTTTGAGTTGCTAATTCCATTACTTTATCTCTAACTGGTATATATTTATCTATGTTTGCTCTTAAATTATTGTATTCATCAATTATACTTCGATCTTGGATACTACTTTTAAACAAATCCAAAGTCTTATTTATTTCTTTATCGGTTTCAATCATTACATTTTTACTATCTCTATTTGTATTTACATCATTTTCAATTATCATATTCCTAGCTATTACTTTATTTTTTTGTATATCAACTTGTATAATATTCATTAAACTAATAGGTTTTGTATTATTTTCATATAATTCAGTGTCTAGCGTATTAATCTTTTGAAGATTTAAAATTCCAACACACCCTACAATCCCCATTAAGATAACAATTGTAAAAAAACCAGCCAAAATCTTACTTTTTGTTTTTAGATTTAAAAACCACTTCATTACTACACCCCTCCCTAATTCTCATAAAAATTACCCTTTTAATACTTTTTTATTGCTTTATTATATTTCTTTATTTTTTAATTCTTCTAGTTCATCTTCTTCAAGAAGTTTATGGCACTCTATAAGAAGCCTTACTTCATTTTGAATTTTACCAATGCCTTTTATATATTTATTGGCATTGTCTTTATTGGAACTTGTCTTAGGTGGTGGTGATATATTATTTTCATCAATACTCACGACCTCTAAAACTCTGTCTATTATTAACCCAATACATATACCTTCTATTTCAACAACTATAATACAAGTCCTATCATCATATTCCTTTTCTTCTTTTTTAAATTTAAGCCTAACGTCCATGACTGGTATTATCTTTCCCCTAAGATTTATTACTCCTTTAATGTAATTTTCCAATTGAGGTACTTCTGTTATTGGTTCAATACCTATAATTTCTATTACATATTTAATATCAATACCATATGCTTCTTTACCAATTGAAAATATAAGATATTTATCCTTTTGAGTATCTTCTTCACTTTCAATAAAATCCTGTAGTAATTCTGCCATATTAATCCCTCCTTAATTTTTTACATATTGACAATCTCTGATGCATCAAGTATCAAGCTTATAGTGGCATCCCCAAGTAATGAACATCCACTTACTCCATTTACTTTTTTAATATAATTTGGTAGTGCCTTAATTACAACTTGTTGCTCTCCAATAAGTGCATCTGCAAAAATGCATCTCACTTTACCTTGATCTTCAATCATAATTACAATGCCATCTTCAATATTTACTACATCTGTTTTAATATCATAAAGTTCATGTAGTCTTAATATAGAATAACATTCCCCTCTTAAAAGTATCATTTCTTTGTTATCAAGATCTTTAATTATATCTTCCTTTTTAATTATGAATGATTGTCTAATAGCCATAACAGGAACTGTAAAAGTTGAATTGCCAACTTTTATTGTCATCCCATCAATAATTGCTAGGGTTAAAGGAATTTTTATTGAAGTTGTTGTTTCTTTTCCTTCTATGCTATCAACGGTTACAGTACCTCTAATTTTTTCAATTTCCTTTGTAACTACATCCATTCCAACTCCACGCCCTGAAAATTCAGTAACATTTTCATTTGTTGAAAATCCAGGTAGAAATATCATTGAATAGATTTCTTTATCTGTCAAATCACTTTCTTTTCCTTTAATTAATCCATGTTCTCTTGCTTTTTTTAATATTTTATCTTTATTAAGACCCTTACCATCATCTTTTATAATAATCCAAACTTCTCCGCCAGTATTTTTAGCTTCAATGGTTAGTTTTCCTTTAGGAATCTTACCACTTGCAACTCTTTTTTCCTCTGTTTCTATACCATGATCCATGGAATTTCTTATTATATGCATTAAAGGATCACCTATATGTTCTATGATATTTTTATCTACTTCTGTATCTTGTCCTATTATTTCAAGTTCTGCTTCCTTATTTAGTTTTTTACACATGTCTCTAACTATTCTGTTCATCTTGTTTAGTGTTGGCGCAATCGATACCATTCTTATTGACATAACAACATCTTGAAGATCTGCAAGTCTTTTTCTATGTTGTCTTGCTGCTTTGTTGAAGCTATCTAAATGTAATTCAGAAATTTCCGAATTTTTAGTTACCATGGCTTCTGAAATAACCAATTCTCCAACCAAGTCCATAAGCATGTCTAACTTATTAACATCAACACTAATTAAATTTTGTTTGTGTGTATTTTTAGAAATTATTTTTTCATTTTCATTCACATTATTAATAATAACTTCCGCTTGATTTTCATCTTTCTTTTTAAAATTCTTATCAAACTCGTTTTCATCATCAAACTGCTTAATATCAATCTTATCTAAAAATACTGTTTCCATAAAACATTCTCTAATTTCTTCTTTACTATTGTTAGCTCTAAAAAATATTTTAAAACCTTGCTGTTTTATAATTTCACAAGTATCGTTGTTTTCAATAATATCTTCTGGATAAAAATATGAAACTTCTGCAATTTCTTTAAGTTTGTGAATAATAGTAAAGCATCTTATGTTCTCCATTTCACATTCTTCTTCAAAAAATAATGTAGCACAAAACAAATTAATATTCTCATCGATTTTATCATTACTCAAATAATATTTTTGTTCTTCATTTGTCTCTATAACTACTTTATTCCCATTGTTATTATCTGAATTTTCTGACATTTTATTGGATTCTTTTAAAACCTCTAAAAATTTATTTGCTTTTCCGATAAATAAAGTGAAGTCTCCATCTGCCTCTTTATCACTATTTATTTTTTCTGTCTCTGCTTTTATAAGGTCGCTTCCTTCTAGAACTAAATCTGTAAGACTTGAATAATCAATTTTTTTAGGTTTTGATTCTCTAACAAAATAAAATAAATCTTCTATGGTATGAGAAATATTAGCAATGTTATCAAACATCATCATTCCAGAAGAACCTTTTATAGTATGCATTATTCTAAATATTTCATTTATCGCATCTGGTTCAAGTTTTTCTATCTTTTCACTATCAATTATCAGTTGTTGAAGTTGTTCTATCATTTCAAATGTTTCAAAAATAAACATCTCTAACATTGGTTCTTTACTATCCATATAACCCACCCCTTTTAATTATGTCTGTTAAAATTTACTCAATGCTTTTAAAAGATATTCTTCTTTAAATGGTTTTATTATAAACCCTTTAGCTCCTTTAATAACTGCGTCTTTAACTATACCTTCTTGTCCCATAGCACTTAACATAAGTACAGTTGCTTTAGGATCAAATTTAATTATTTCAGTTAAAGCTTCTACTCCACCCATATCTGGCATTGTTATATCCATTGTAACAATATCAGGTTTTAACATTTTATACATTTCAATAGCCTTACGTCCATTTTCTGCTTCGCCTACAACTTCGAATCCATTTTTATCAAGCATTGTTTTTATTGTTAGCCTCATAAAAGCTGCATCATCAACTACAAGTATTTTTTTCATAAATAAAAGCCTCCCTCTAATGTACATTCAAAATATTTTAAATAGATTTCATTATTTTCACCTTTGAAACAATTCCAGTCCTATTACTTATTTATTAAATCAATTGTGCTTATTTGTTTTCTAGTTGCTTATGTCTTTTCATAAAACCATTTTAATATAGATAACATTTTACTTCTAATTGTAATTGCTAACTATAATTTTAAAATAATTGTATTATGTGCAATTATTTGCACGAATTCCATACTTTATATTAACTAACTGTCTACTTATAATTGTACTGATTTATGACAAAATGTCAATACTTGCATCATTATGTTACATAAGTGTTATATAACATAATACTAATTATAAAATTATATTATTAAATTAAATAATTCTCTATTTTTCTCGTTTTACTAATATTAAAAATATAGTTCATCAACTTTTTTAAAGAACCCATATTTTTTTATTTTCATTGCAGTTTTGGACTTGTTATTTATTTTCATGTGCCTTAATTATAAAAAAAGAGGAAAGTTAAAAAATTTCTTTATATAAACTTTCCTCTTTTGAATATTAATAATTTAATATTTGCCGAATTCTTTATCACTTAAAGCTATTTTGGGTTTACTAGATGTAACTGCTACCTCTTTCAAAGCCATATTGTTTTCTCTATTATAATATTGTTTATTTCTATAGTTTTTATTTTCATTATTTAATTGCCTACCATTACTATTTTTAAGTTTAAAACTAGAAACCATCTCTTTAAGCATTTGTGATTGACTTGAAAGTTCCTCACTAGCTGCTGCACTTTCCTCAGCAGTTGCTGAATTTGTTTGAACAACTTGTGATACCTGTTCAATTCCTAGGTTTATTTGTGAAATACCAGTAGCTTGTTCATTTGAAGATGCTGCTATTTCCGCTACAAGCACCGCTGCTTTTGATACACCATCTACTATTTCATGTAAAGCTTTTGCTGTATTATTTGCAATCTCAGTACCTTTTTCGGATTTTTTTATAGAACCTTCAATAAGAGCTGTAGTTTCTTTAGCTGCATTTGCACTTCTTCCTGCTAAATTTCTTACTTCTTCTGCAACCACGGCAAAACCTTTACCATGTTGACCTGCCCTTGCTGCTTCCACTGCTGCATTAAGTGCAAGTATATTAGTTTGAAAAGCTATTTCATCTATTACCTTTATTATTTTTGAAATATTTGCAGAAGATTCATTTATTTCACTCATGGATTTAAGCATTTCACTCATATGCTTATTGCCTTCCTCGGCATTTTCCTTTACCTTAAGAGCAAGATCCTTAGCTTGGTTTGCATTAATAGCATTTTCCTTAGTTTGTGATGCCACTTCTGTTATAGAAGATGTTAATTCTTCTATAGCACTTGCTTGTTCTGTGGCGCCTTGAGATAGTGCTTGACTACCATCTGAAACCTGACTTGATCCTGTAAACACTTGATCTGACGCAGTATTTATTTCACTAAGTACTGAATTTAAGGAATCTATTATTGTATTTAATGAAACAGAAATACTTCTGAAATCCCCATCAAATTCTTTGATATTTTCAATTGCAAGATTACCTTTTGAAATTTCTCCTATGATTTCAGAAATTTCTCCAACAATACCTTTCAAACTTTCTTCTGTAGAATTTACAGCGTTTGCCAATATTCCAAATTCACCTTTATAATATCCACTTACTGGAATATTCAAATTTCCTTTAGATATTTCACTCATAACACTGGTTACTTCTTGAATTGGCTTTACAACGGCCTCTATTAATCCATTAATTCCAACTACAATTTCTTTCCATGCTCCTGAATATAAATGTTCACGGCCTCTTGAATCTAATTTTCCTTCGCTTGTTTCTTTCGTAAGATTAACAAGTCCTTTATTAATTCTATTTATAACTTCTACCACTTTATTTAAAGCTGGAGATATTTCATCTTTTTCATCTTTTATAGATATATCCATACTCACATCACCTTCGGCGATTTTATTCATAACATTAATTACATTAGTCTGCAAATTATCAGCAAAAAAATCCATTGCTTTAGCCATTTGTCCTACTTCATCATTTGTATTTATATCTGCCCTTTCACTAAGATGACCTTTACTCATCTCCTCAATCATATATAATACTTTTTTTAATGGTTTAGTGATTAAACCAGAAATGTATAGTCCAATTAATATTGATATAATTATAACAATAGCAATTACCACAAGCATTATGCTTATTGTTGTATCAGCATTTTTAGAATTTAAATCACTTTTTTCTTTTGCAGCATTAGTCGTTGCCGAAATTAAATTTTTAATAGCATTTTCTTCTGCTTGTCCTGATTGAACATTTTGATTATTCTTAGCAATAGCTTCATCTTTTTTATTTGCTTTTGCAAATTCTATAACTTTATCAAGTTCTGGTCCATATACTTTTCTAGCTTCAACGAAAATATCATATTGTTTTTTCACTTCACTTGTTACAAGAGTTTTTTCAATTGAATTTCCTAATTTAGTAATATTTGATCTTATTTCCTCAATTTCCTTTGTTTTAGTTGCAACATCTTCAGATGATTGTGCACTTAACATATCCCTTATATCAACTCTTAATGTTTGAAAGTTAGTACCTAACTCTCCCAATTCTGAAATAGGTACTGTCATATTTTTATATAATTCCGTATCCGATTTATCAATAGATTTTAAAGAATAAATTCCATAAACACCCATTGCTCCAGAAATTAATGCTATTAATATAAAACTTGATATTAACTTTTTACTTATTTTCAAATCAGTAAACCATCTCATAATTATACCCCTCTCTATTTCCCATAAAATTTATCTAATTAATAAATAATTTAATAAGTTTATTAAATTTAATTATTTTTTAATTCTTCTATTTCGTCTTCCTCAAGCAGTTTATGGCAATCTATAAGAAGCCTTATTTCATTTTTAATTTTGCCAATTCCTTTTATATATTTATTGCCATTATCCTTATTGTAGCCAGTCTTGGGTTGTGGTGAAATGTTATTTTTATCAATATTTGCGACCTCTAGAACTCTGTCTATTATCAAGCCAATACATATACTTCCTATTTCAACTACTATAATACAGGTTCTGTCATCATATTCTTTTTTTTCTTTTTTGAATTTTAGTCTAACATCCATTACAGGGATTATCTTACCTCTAAGATTTATTACTCCTCTAATATAATTAGGCAATTCAAGTACTTCTGTTATTGGCTCAATCCCTATAATCTCTATTACATATTTAATATCAATACCATATGATTCTTTACCAATTGAAAATATAAGATATTTATCCTTTTGAGTGTCTTCTTCACTTTCAAATATTTCTTGTAATAAGTCTTCCATTTTTAATCACCTCTTTAATTTTTTACAATGATTGCTTTATATATGTAGGGGGGATTGTAAAAACTGACTTCCTAACTTTTATTGTCATTCCAAAAGACGCCTCTATAGTATGCATTATTCTAAATATTTTATTTTTGGCATCGTTTTCAATTTTTCTTATTCTTCCCTATCAATTATAAGTTACTAAAGTTGTTTTACTATTTAGAAGGTTTCAAAGATAAGCATCTCTAACATTAATTCTTTATTATCCATATATTCCTCCTTCTTAACAATAAATTAAATGAGCTATTCTAATTTAAATATCAGTAGTATTCTCACTTTTTATTAATATTTTTAAAAAATGTATAATAGTATTTAATAAGTGTGATTATCCATAACTTATATGGAAAACTACTTAATTACAATTGTAACTGTTTATAACAAAATGTCAATACTTGTATTTTTATGTTTTAATTATCATTCAGAAAATACATAAAAATGATAAAGTTAGGCACATGAAAATAAATAACAAGTCCAAAACTGCCATGAATATTTTTCATCAGGCAAGGAAGTAAAATGCCATCATAGCGAGTATTATGGCATTTTACTGACGTGAGCAGTGAACCCAAATCTATGATTTGGTGTGAATCGCTTACTCAGTGAGCGCATGCGAATCGAGCTTCCCATTATGGAAAATAGGTTGGCAAATGGACTTGTTATTTTTTTGATTGTGCCTAATATTTAATAGCATATCTATTTTAATAAAGAAAAAGTGTACTTGAGTATATTTTAAATCAACTCAAGTACACCTTTTTAGAAAATTTTCAAAAAATATCATTCTATTTTAACTACCACTACACATAAACTCCAAATATATCTTTACCTTGAACATTTATCTTTTCTTCCTTAAATTCCTTATTTTTATTGAAATTAAATATAACCAAATACCCATTTGCTAAAGAATGAATATCTAAATAATCACAAAGCTGTTTTATGCCATCTTCATGATATTTTTGCCCTCTCCATATTTTCATTTCAATTATATATTTAAAATTATTGTAGGTTATAACAATATCCAATCTCTTTTCTTCTGAAACTTGAACTTCTTTAAAATCAAAGCCTACACCATTTATTATTGGCTTTATAAATGCTAAAAACAGTATCCTTCCATGATGTTCTATGAATTCTTGATCTTTAGATGAATATTGTTCTTTCATAAACTGCATGAATCTTTTAAGAATCTTCTCTATATCTAGTTCTCCATTTTCTTTTATAAAGTTTGCTTTAAAATTATATAAACTCATATTTTTAGTGGACGTTCTTATTTTTGATAGCATATAATTATAAATTATTTCTTCAAATATCTTATTGTTTATCTCCACGCCTTTTTCACCGTTTTTAAATATACCATTAGTTATACCTAGACTTATTACTGGATCTAATGGATTAAAAATAAATTGTTCTCCATCTATTAAAATTCTCTTTGTTAAATCATAAAGTTCGCTATTGTTCTCCAAATTCTTAACTATACTTTCAAACAATGTATTCGTCTCTTCATTAATAATTTTAACAGCTTTTTCGATATTATTTATGGTCCAAGCTTTTTTTTCATCAATATAGATTTTCTCATCGACAATCTGACAAAGCCTACTAACTAAATATGGATAACCGTTTGTAAAGAAATATAATTCTTCACTAATCTCCTTAATCTCCATGGTCAAATTATTCTCTTCTTGATACTCTACTAGCATTGATGCAATTTCATTACTAGAAAAGCTCATATCTACATTAAAATCTACAGCTATGTTCCAAGGTGAATTATATTTTGCTTCATCTTCTTTCCTAAGTTTTAATTTTAAGCTTTTCACATCATGAACTCCTGCTAAAATCACTGATTTAAATGTATAATCTTCCCCTACTTCTCTAGCTAAATACTTATTTCTAAGCATTCCTATAAAACTCAAAAACAATTGATTATTTGAACTCTTATCTACTTCATCTATAATTAAAACTACATCCTTTGAAGTTTCTTTTATAAATTTAGTTATTGCTTTTGATAAATCTTTAATACCATTTACACTTTTTGATAATTCTAACAGTCTTTCACTTTCATTTTCATAATTTATAGCCATATTTTCACTTAACACTTCCATAAAAACCTTTGAAAAATCTTCTTCACGCTGAAAAGCCTTATCTCCAATTCCTTCAAAACTAATACTTATAACTAAATACTTTTCCTTTAATAATATTTTCAACTGACTTAAAGTCGTTGTCTTTCCATATTGCCTTGGTCTATTCATAGTAAAATAAAATTCACTATCTATTAGTTTTTCTATTTCCTTAAGCTTATTACTTATATCAACCATATAATGTTTTCTTGAAACACATACTCCTGTACTATTAAATCTCTTTTGCATAAATAAAAAATCACCTTCTTTCCATACTTTTCATATCTGATTTTTATTTGAAATATAAATTTATTTCTAAGTTCTAAATTAACTAATTCATAATTACTCTCTGTCTTATATTAAAATTATATACTAAAACTATGATATTATAAACTACAGCATGTTTTCTAACATATTTAATCTAAAAATCAAAAAGGTCTTTCTACTACTAATTATATTATCAGAGTTTTCTCGCTTTATCTCTCAGATTCTAATATCAACCTTGAATATTTATACTTGCATATATTAAAAAATCCAACTTGAATAATCAAAAATAGCATAAATACAATTAAGTCGCATTTTATAATAAAATTACTAACTTCTATAGAAGAACCTTTTGAAAAAGCAATTGAATATACAAATGCTAATCCGCATCCAATTACTGGACCTATAAAAAATATAGGTAATAATTCTTTTTCTATTTGTTTCTTTATTTCTTTTTCTGTCATCCCTATTTTGTACATGCTTTGATATTTATTTTTATCACAATCTACAGATGATAATAGTTTTAAAAATAAAATTATTGAAATTGCTACAAAGAAAAATACTCCAAGGTATGATGATGTAAATATTAATATTGCTGAACCTTGTTTATTCTCTTTATAATTTCCTATTTTTGATGCTACTTTTAAATAGTTATCTTCATTAAAGCTTAAATTACTCTTCCTAAAATTAGGTTTACCTATATTATTATTTTTTAATGCGTCCTCAAGTTCTACCGATATTTTATAAGTATTTTCCCAATTCTTAAAGTTATATAATTTAATATTTCCTATTTCATAGTTGTCACTTTTTTTCTTAATAAATTCATAGTCATTTTTATTTAATATCGCTACATCATTAAGCCAATATATATCACTTCTAAATATATCCTTAAATAAGTTATTACTTTTTTGCAATACATATATATTATTTTTTATTGGTATTTCTAATTTGGTATCATGATTTATATATTCTTCTTGATCACTTAGTTCTTCATACTGCGTTAAATATACATATCTTCCATTATCAACCTCTAGATTTGCATTGTTAAGTTTATTAATTTCATCGTTACTTGTAAATATTCCTTTTCCATAATAGTATATACACTCAATATTATTTTTACTTACTATATCTTCACCATTGTTCTTTACTATTTCATTTATTTTTTCATCTGGTATTATATTTTTTTCTCCCAGTTCTAAATACGTTATATCATACGTATTATTTTTTATTGCTTCTTTTTCTGCACATAAATAAAACCTTAACGTCATTCCCGAATAAAATACTATTACGGCAATTAGCATAGATGTTATAAAAATTATTTTTTTATTTTCCTTAAACTTGCTATTTATATTTGTAATAAACAATAAGTTTTTATAATACTTATTTTTATTCTTTTTACTTATTTTTATTAAAAATCCTCCAAATTGAGAAATCATAAGATAAGTTCCAATTGCAATTATAATCATGCTTTCAAATAGCAAATTAGTTGTTAAATTAACTTCTATATATAGTATAATTGACATTCCTAATACAAGTCCAAAACCTACTAATGCTAACCTAGGGTTATTTATTTTATTATATTGATTTTTTTTCTCTTCCTTTATGAGCTTTATAATTTCAAATTTACATGTAGATATCATTGTTACTAACATGTTAACCAAATATATTAGTATAAAGATGCCTATTGGAAATAGAAAATTTTTAATTCCAATTATATATTCAATGCCTGTAATTTCCATTGATTTAATTATAATCAGAAAAAATAATCTAGAGAAAACTAAACCCGATATAATCCCTAATATGATTGCTGCCACTCCAATAAAAATATTTTCATAAACAATTATTCTTCTTATGTCGCCTATAGACATTCCCAAACTCATAAATAATCCAAATTCTTTTTTTCTTCCTCTAATAAAAGTTGAATGAGCATAACTAATAAAAACTATTGAGAATAATACTAATGAAACACTTGGAATCTTTAGAGTATCTAAAGCACCTTTTGCCACTTGGTCTGAATTAGATAATTTATCGTTGAACATTAATGTTGAATACATAAAAAATGTCATAATAATAAAACTATTGCATAAATAATATGTAATATATTTTCTTATACTTCCTTTAAAATTCTTTATTGCAACATCTTTAAATGTCATATCTATCCCCTCCAAGTAACGCCAAGGAGTTCATAATATTGTCTAAAAATTCTTTTCTATCTCCTTTTTTGATAATTTGAGAATGTAGCCTTCCATCCTTAATAAAAATCACTCTATTACAATAACTTGCAGCAAAAACATCATGAGTAACAATAAGCATTGTTGATTTCAGTTCCTTATTCATCTTTTCAAAGCACTCCATAATGCTCCTTGCTGATCTTGAATCTAAATTCCCCGTAGGCTCATCCCCAAATACTATTGAAGGATTATTTACTAATGCTCTACTTACTGCAGTTCTTTGCTGTTGACCACCTGATACATTATATGGATATTTATTTGCAATTCCATATATCTCAAACATGCTCATAAGCTCTTTAGCCTTATTTTCCATTTCTTCAGCTGATTTTTTATCTAACACCAACGGAAGCATTACATTTTCTTTTAAAGTTAAGCTATCTAATAAATTAAAATCTTGAAATATGAATCCAATCTCACACCTTCTAAATAAAGCTATTTCATCCTTGTCCATCTTTGCAATATCTTTTTTGTTTATCTTAACACTTCCCGTGGTTAACCTATCTATTCCACTTAGAATATTTAACAAAGTAGTTTTTCCACTACCTGATGGACCCATTATCCCTACAAATTCACCTTTGTCAACTTCAAAAGATATTCCATTTAAGGCAGTAGTAGACCTTTGTCCATCTTCTCCATTATATATTTTAGTTAAGTCTTGAACACTTAGCATACTCATAATTAATTTATCCTCCAAATTGTATATAATAATCTTTTATAGCTCTTCTTGATTTAATTCTAAAATAAGTTTCTCTTTTTGAATTTTTTGTATATCTGGAAAAATACAAAACAATACTAACATAATTGAGCATACACAAATTAATATTAATGTAGTATAGTCTGGGAATATAATTGTAGTTCCTCCATCAGATATTGATACTATAAAAGATCCAATAGTTCCAATTGCTACTCCTAATATGTCTCCAATTAACAAGAAAACTATTGATTGAGTTATTATCATTTTTGTTAAATCCTTTTGTTTAAATTTCATACATCTTAAAAGCGCATATTCTTTTCTGTTAGAATTTATATTATTTTTAATTGAAGTAATTATTCCAAATACCATTGAGCAATCAAGAATTATTAAAGCTAATTTAAAAAAGCTCCATCTTTCTTCTATCTCTTTATTAGTTTCTGTTAATACAGTATCTAAAGATGCCCACTTTATTCCTTGATATTCTTGAATTTTCCCATTTAATAATGTATCTATATTCTTATTTGTTGTGTCTATATACATTTTATTTAGTCTACCAGAAATATCATCAACTAATTTTGTATTTGATATATCAATTAATACAGGTTTGCGATTCATTAACTTATCATCCTCTATACTACTCACTTCCAAGTTATATTCATACTCTGGTTCCTTATAACCTTCAGCATAAATAACGTTCTCTTCATTTTCAAACTTAGGTGCAATAAATTTAAGTTTTTCGCCCACTACAATATTATTTTCTTTAGCATATTCTTCACTTATGATAACCTTGTTTTTTGCATCACCATCAAACTTTTTTATTAAGCCTTGTTTTTTCAGTTCTTCTAAATTACCTAAAGAAAATCCAATGTTTTTTTTACTATCATTTCTTATAATAGTTGTTGTACCACCTTCTGTCATAACAGATGCAACTGTATCATCAATTTCATTTACATCATTTATAAGCTTAAGAGTTGTCCCATAATTAAGTTCATAATCACAGGTTAGTACAATATTCGTCAGGTATTCTTTTCTATAATATTGTTCATTGTTAAATGTAATTAATTTTACAAAACTTCCACCAATGGTTGTTATGATTATCATTGTAGTTATAGCCAAGATTAATATAGAATTCTTCTTAACTTGAGGTATCAGCATCTTCATTGAAACCTCTCCACTTCTTCCAATGATAAACCTTAGTGGCTTCATTAATAACCGAAAAATTTTATTTATATATATCATAACAAATAAGAAAGAACTTAAGTATATGCATAAAAATCCTCCTATTCCATGTAAGAAAGAGTTTTTATCTGCTGCAATTATACAAGATAAAATTAATATAATTCCAACAATTAAACTTCCTTTCATAATATATTTCATTAATTTTATATGTTTAAATTCCACATTATCATTTTTAGCCATGGCTTTTAAGGGTAATATTCTAGAAGTTTTAAATACAGGAATTAATAAAACAATTTGAATTATTAAAAATCCAATTAAAGCAATCTTTAGTGCTGGCAAATAATAATATTCAAAGGAAGTTAAAAATAGTTTACATATTAAAAATGATAATATTGTTCCACTAAAGACTCCTGTAATATTAATCATCATTGTCTGCATTAATACTGTAATAAAAACTTGAAATGACGAGCCTCCTACTGCCTTTATTACTGAAAAATCTTTAGTATATTTATATATATATCCTTGAAGATTAGATACTATAAATATTCCACACATTATAAATACTAAAACTCCTAAAAATCCAATAAAATATTGCATACTATTAATATTCTCAAGCAAGTCCTTATCTTCTTGAAATACTTCAACTCTCAAATCTTTATCTAAATTAATTAATTCCTTAGATACTTTAGATATACCATCATCATTTT
Source organism: Clostridium gelidum (assembly GCF_019977655.1). Taxonomy (NCBI): domain Bacteria; kingdom Bacillati; phylum Bacillota; class Clostridia; order Eubacteriales; family Clostridiaceae; genus Clostridium; species Clostridium gelidum. The sequence goes on along the minus strand of NZ_AP024849.1, from coordinate 1,936,835 downwards.
GTACCTTAACCATCATATAATTAGCTTCTTCTGGAAATTTTAATATTTCCTTTAATGATTTTCTATTCATTATTGCTATGTTTATAGAATTAGAACTATATGTTTTATCCTTGTAAATTTCTATAACCTTATTTTCATGACCATTAACTAATACATTATCTCCCTCATTGACTTTTAAGGTATCAGCTAACTGTTTATTAATAATTATTGTATTTTCTTCAATATCACTATTATATTTATATTTACTTTTACTTAACTCATCATTTTCTATGCCTACTGTGTAAGTATTAATTCCATTAATATTAATGTCTATACCCTCTACAATAACTGGTGATATTTTATCTATTCCTTCTAAAGAAGAAGTTTCTAATAAAAACCCCTTAGTAATTCTTTTTGAACTATCCATCTCGTAACCGCATTGTATTTCAAAAGCTCCAAATTTTTCAAGAGTTTTTTTCTTTAAATTATTTTCTGAATTTATTGAGAAATTCATAAGTGATGTTATTAATAAAATTGATAAAGATATTGCAATTATAGATGGAATTGTAATCCACTTATTAGATATAAAGAATCTTTTTGATAAGCCTCTTAAATTCTTAATCATGTTTACTAATAACTCCTTTAAATTTCTTTAATATAATATCTATATTATCCTTATTATTTTCTTTATTTTCATATTCATCTACAATTTGTCCATCATAAAAAAATAATACTCTATCAGCATAACTTGCTACCATAGGATCATGAGTTACAATTATAATACTTTGATTTAATTTCTCTCTCATCATCTTAAATATGTTAAGCACTTCTAAAGAAGTGTTGTAATCAAGATTACCTGTAGGTTCATCTGCAAGTAATAAATTAGGTTCTGTAATCTTAGCTCTTGCTATGGCCACCCGTTGTTGTTGCCCTCCTGAGAGTTCCAATGGTCTATGCTTTTTCCACCTTTCTAAACCAACTAAATTTAATTCTTGTTGAACTTTTTTACTTACTTCCTTAGAATTCATGCCTTGCAAAATTAATGGCAGAGCCACATTTTCTTCAACACTTAAGTCCCTCAATAAATTAAATGATTGAAAAATAAATCCTATATTTTCACTTCTATATTTAGTTGCAAAAGGTTCTATGTGATAGTCTTTTTGCAATTTTCCATTTAGATAAACCTTACCTGAATCTGGTGAATCTAATGCTCCAAGTATATTTAGTAGTGTGCTTTTCCCTGATCCGCTGCTCCCCATAATCGCAAGTAATTCCCCCTTATTTAGAGAAAAACTAATATCATTTAAAGCCAATATTTTATTTTTCTTTATCCCAAATGATTTTGAGATATTTTCAACTCTTAATGCTTCCATATTATATCTCCTATTCATAATATCTAATTGAGCTTCATAATAGCCTAATTATATTGTCTTACCAATTAAGCTATTTCAAATCCACTCATTTTAGGTCTTTGAAATAGAATAACAAGTCAGTATGCTCGCTTATTTTTATAAAATATAAACTCACATATTTAACTTGTTATCTTCTTTCTTATTCCTAATTCAATATTACATTTTATAGTCACACTAAAGAATGCATTAACCTTAAAATAACCTTACAATTTTGAAAGGTAACTAATCCTCACTTCTGTACCTACATTAATCTTAGAATTAATCTCAATAGTATGTCCTAATTTTTTGCATATCTCTTTACTAATGAATAATCCAATACCTGTAGAATTTCTTATTTTTCGTCCATTCTCGCCTGTAAAAAATGCTTCAAATACTCTCTTTAAATCATATTCAGGTATTCCTATGCCATTATCTCTTATACTAAGTATTACTTCTTCATTACTGCTTTCAATATTAAAATAAACCTTTCTATTACTATTATTTACTGTATATTTTATTGCATTCGTAATAATCTGTTCTATTATTATTCTATTCCATTTTTTATCTGTACATATGTATATATCATTTTCACTACATTCAAACACTGGAAAAACTTCATTATGAATAAATTTACTTTTATTATCGTTAATTATATTTTTCAATTCCTGCACAATGTTTACATTAGTTAATTCTAAATCATTTCCAAAACTATCGATTCTAATAAAACTTAGAACTTGCTCTAAAGAAGATTCTAAATTGTTATTTTCTTTTTCTATATCAATTAAAATATCTCTTTCTATTACTTCCTGTGACTTTCCCTTATCTATTATTAATGCCATAACAGATATATAGTTTTTAAATTTATGAATACTATTAGCTAAAAAATGTTCTTTTTCTTTATATTTATTAACTATATTATTTTCATTTTTTATATGCTCAAGATTAAGCTCTTTTAAAAGAGAATATATCTCCTTTTGTTCTTTTGTAGCACATCTTATATTATAATTTCTTTCATTCCTAGAATTTTGTATATCTATATTGAATCTTGAATATTTAATAAAATCAATGACTAAATAACTTAACATTAAAAATATTGTTATTGAAATTGGATATAATATCTCTACCGTGTCATTAACCGTTAAGCTATAAAAAGTTATTATTAATATGGAATTTATAAACATAAATAAAATATAACTTGTCCTATCTATAACGAAATTAGCAACTGTCTTTTTCATAAATTTATACCTTAAATTATGGCAGCTACATCTAAAATATAGCCTACCCCTCTCTTAGTTTTTATAACATCAACTAGCCCAAGCTCCTTTAAAATATTTCTAATTCTAGTGATGTTTACATTCAATGTATTCTCATCTATGAAATTTCCATCATCCCAAAGTTCTTCAAACAATATAGCTCTTGATAAAATTTCCCCTGAATTATCAAAAAACTTTTTTAGCAATTTTAGTTCATTCTTACTAATTTCAAATGATTTTTCTTTATATATTATTTGATAATTATGTGAATCTAAAACTAGTCCATTAATATTAACTGTAGTTTTTGTTTCAGCATATTCTCCATAGCTTCTTCTAAGTACCGCTTTAATTTTAGAATTCAATATATCCAATTTAAATGGTTTGGTTATGTAATCATCTGCTCCCAAATCAACAGCTAATATCTGATCCGTATCTCCACTTCTAGCTGATGTAATAATTATAGGTATATTTGAACTTTGCCTAATTTCTCTACATATATAATAGCCATCAAAATATGGAAGGTTTATATCTAAAATAATAAGATTTGGCTTTATTTCATTAACCTCATCCATTATATTAATAAAACTTTCTGTTTGATGCACTATGTATCCATTATTCTCTAAATACTCTTTAGTAATATCACTAAGCTTTAAATCATCCTCAATAATATATATCTTTTCCATTACTTATCTCTCCTTTTAGGTACAGAACAAATTGCTACACAATTTTAATCTAAATTATCTTAATTGCGCTTAATAATTTCTTGGTTGCGCTTCGCGCCTTTTTCATATGGGTATATTCTTTAAAATTATACCAATCATTTTTATTATTGTCTAAATATTGCTATGCATTTATTTTCGTGAAATATATTGAAACACAAAAAATCTTCTTACCATAAGATAAGAAGAACTTTTAGTGTAGCTATAATCTAAATAATTCAATTTGAATTTTTAACAATATTAACAAAGCTTGTTAATAAATTTTTAATCTTTGTAAATGACCAATTTTATAGAAGTATATAGTAATCGATTTTTTATTTGTATTTTTCTTTTCATTATATACTCCTTCTAATTCCAATATGTTTAATTTTCTCTATAACAATGCTTTCATGTTCTGTGCTATACATTAGTTGAACATTTTTGCATTTTGTAAATTCCTTCATAGCTTCTCTACCATCTTTTATTGCTTTTATCACTGCAACTTCATCAACATATTTAGTTTTCTCATCTTCATGGTATTCCACGATTTCAAATTTAACAAATTGATTTGGATACATTTCTCTAACTTCCTGCCATTTCATTTGAATCAGCTCCTTTATATTAAATACTAGATATTATTCTTAATTTGCATTTATATTTTATACTATAAGTTCTTCTGACCTTTTTATTTTAATTAGGCACATGAAAATAAATAACAAGTCCAAAACTGTCATGGATATTTTTCATCAGGCAAGGAAGTAAAGTGTCATCATAGCGAGTCTATTATGGCATTTTGCTGACGCAGGATGATGGAAAATATGCTGGCAGATGGACTTGTTATTTTTTTGATTGTGCCTTATAACTTGCCATATAACTTCTTAAAACAAAAATTTCACTTTGAATAAATACACGTTCCATGTTTGAAAGATTATTTTTTTGTAATGATTATTTCCGCTAAAAAGTGCACACCCAAACAACAAAATGCACACCCCTAATTCAAAAAACATCAGAGGTGTGCATGTCCAACACAAAAATCTATAAATTTAATCACTAAAACTTGAAATTTTCACCAATATTTTATACCATTAGAACACTCTGCTCCAATAGGGTTAATGTTAAATATTAATCTAATCCATTACTTTTAATTACATTCTTATACCAATAAAAACTTTTCTTTCTTGATCTTTTATATGTTCCATTTCCTAAATCATCTGCATCCACATAGATAAATCCATAACGTTTGCTCATTTGAGATGTTGATGCACTTACAATATCAATACATGCCCATGATGTATATCCCATACATTCAACACCTTCATCAATTGCAAGTGCAATTTGCTCAAAGTGTTTTCTAAAATATTCAATACGATAGTCATCATTAATAGAACCATCTTCTTCAATTTTATCATAAGCTCCAATTCCATTTTCAACTATCCATAATGGTTTACGATAACGATCATATAAATCAATTAATGAAACACGTAATCCCTTTGGATCTACTTGCCATCCCCATTCACTTATAGGAAGATATGGATTTTTAACTCCTGTTACTAAATTTCCGCCTACCTTTTCACGATTTTCAGCATTTATACTTTGTACCATTGACATATAATAACTAAATGAAATGAAGTCTACTGTATATTGTTTTAAAATTGCCTCATCACCTTCATTCATTTTTACATCTATGTTATTCTTATTAAAATAATTTAATAAATGCCTTGGATATTCACCTAATACTTGTACATCTGTATAAACAAAATTATTTCTGTTATCTCTTTGAGCCAAAATAATATCATCTGGATTACATGTTTCTGGATAAGTTAACGTTTTTGTAACCATGCATCCAACCTGAGAATTTGGTATTATTTCATGACAATATTGGGTCGCTAAAGCACTTGCTATAAATTGATGATGTAAAGCTTGATATATTGCTTTTTCAGCTTCTTTCTTATTAGCATACTTTTCTTCTACAACTCCTACTGTAGTAAATGGGTGACGGAAAACACTATCTATTTCATTAAAGGTTAGCCAATACTTAACTAAATCCTTATAACGATCAAAACATACTTTAGCATATTTTACAAACATGTCAACTAACTCACGGGATACCCAGCCATCATAATGATTCACCAAATAAATTGGCATTTCATAATGAGATAAAGTAACCAATGGTTCTATATTATTTGCTCTTAATTCTTTGAAAAGTTCTTCATAAAATTGCAATCCTTTTTCATTTGGTTTTTCTTCATTACCATTTGGAAATATGCGTGTCCATGCTATAGAAACACGTAGCGTCTTGAATCCCATTTCTTTAAATAAGGCTATGTCTTCTTTATAATGATGATAAAAATCAATTCCTCTACGCTTTGGATAATAAGTGTCTTCTTTAGCTTTCATGGAATTCTCTATATCCTTTAATCCAACATACCATTGATTAACATAATCTTTTATATCAATATGAGGCTTATACATAGCAACATCTGCCACCGACATTCCTTTGCCATCAATATTCCATGCTCCTTCTGCTTGATTTGCAGCTATTGCACCTCCCCATAAAAATCCTTTTGGAAATGATATTTTACCCATGATAATAATTCCTCCATTTTATCTGCCTAAATTTTTGCCATTACTTTCTATAATTTGTCTATAATAATTATAACTTTCTTTTCTCATACGCTTAAATGTCCCACTACCATCATTATTTCTATCTACATACACAAAACCATATCGCTTTTTCATTTCTCCAGTACCTGCCGAAACAATATCTATAGGTCCCCACCAAGTATAGCCTAATATGTCTGCTCCATCCTCTATTGCTTCTTTCATCATGATTACATGTTCTTTTAAATACTCCATTCTCTCATCATCATGAATCTTTCCATCATCAGCGATTTCATCACTAGTACCTAAGCCATTTTCTACAATAAATAGTGGCTTGTGATAACGATCTGTCAGTTCATTACATACATAACGTAAACCTAATGGATCTATTGGCCATCCCCACTTACTTTCTTTCAAATATGGATTTTTCTTACCTAACAATCCTCCAGTATTTCCAAGAATCTTCATTCCTGCTTCATGTAAAGATGAACGATAATAACTAAATCCTAAATAATCACAAGTACCTCTTTTTAAAATATCTTTATCTCCTGGTTCCATTTCTATAGAAATATTATTTTCCTTTTCTATACGATTAAAGTATGATGGATATTCTCCAAGAAGCTGAATATCACTATAAAAAAGTGAACGACGACGTAACTCATATGATTCAAAAACATCTTCAGGCTTGCAAGTAGCTGGATAAATTGGCGATAAAGAAAGCATACATCCAAGCTTAAATTCTTTGTTAATATCATGTCCCATTATAACAGCTTTTGCACTTGCTACTAACATATTATGACTTGCCTGATAAATATTTTGAAGTTTGTTCTCATCTTCCTTTACTTCAATTGCAGCTGCAATAAGTGGTAATGTATGTGCATGATTTATTTCATTAAATGTCATCCAATACTTCACTTTATCTTTATATCTATTAAATATAACATTACAGTAGTTTGTATAAAAATCAATTAACTTTCTATTTTTCCATCCGCCATATTTTTTAATTAAATTAAGTGGTGTTTCAAAATGTGAAATTGTAATAACAGGCTCCATATTATACTTTAATAATTCATCAAATAAATTATCGTAAAATTTTAATCCCTTTTCATTTGGCTCTGTTTCATCTCCATTTGGAAAAATTCGGCTCCATGCTATAGATGTCCTGAAACACTTCATGCCTAATTCTGATAATTCCTTCAAATCCTCTTTATAAGTGTGATAAAAATCTATTGCCTCATGACTTGGATAATATTTATCATCTTCTATGTTCAAAGATATATTCTTGAAACGATCCTTTCCCACTGGCAGTACATCTGCAACACTTAATCCCTTACCATCTTCATTATAAGCGCCTTCTGCTTGGTTAGCTGCAATTGCTCCCCCCCATAAAAATTCTTTTTGAAATCCCATATTTATGCCTCCTTCATTATCAAGTTCATAACCCTATCCTCATTATTTACATGACGATATTCATCTATATTTACGCCATTAAATTCATTACTATTAGTTATAATCATCATAGTTGTTGTATCGTAACCTTTTTCCTTTATTGCTTCTAAATCAAATTGAATTAATTGTTGTCCCTTTCTTACGCTTTCGCCTTGATTAACAAGCATTTTGAAATGTTCACCTTTTAATTCAACTGTATTTATACCAACGTGTATTAATACTTCTATGTTATTACTTGATTTAATTCCCACTGCATGACCTGTTGGAAATGCCACTTCAATAATTCCATCTATTGGTGATGTTACCACTCCATTTTCAGGTATAAACGCAATACCTTCTCCCATTGCCTTACCTGCGAAGACTTGATCCTGAACTTGTTCTATATTAATCATTTCTCCTTGAATACATGAAACCAATTCTAAATCACTCTTATTAGCTTTTGCAGGTCTTGAAGTAGTTTCACCCTCATCAAAACCAAAAAAATATGTTAATGCTGCTGAAATTGTGAATGCCATAATTATACCGATTATATAAATTGTAAAAGTGTCTCCGAAGAAAGCTGGTAATGTTGTTAACGCTGGAAATACATATACAATTGCTTTTGTGTGGAACGCTCCTATAAATGCTCCTGCAATTCCACCTGCTATAGTTTGAGCTATTAAAGGCTTCTTATATTTTACAGATAAACCATACACTATAGGTTCTGTAATCCCACCTAATAATGCTGGAACCAAGGATGATGCTGCAAGTCCTCTTGTTTCCTTATTTCTAGAACGAAGAAACACACCTAAAGCAACACCTGCACTAGCAAATGTAGCAGCTGCAATCATTGGTCTAATGACATCATATCCTAAATTTGAAAGGTTATTTATCATTATTGGAACAACTCCCCAATGAATACCCATCATAACTAAATATGTCCACCCTGCACCTACAATAAGACCTGCTAACAATCCATTATTAGAACTTAAGGTATTGATTACATATCCCATTCCATTTCCAAGTGTTACGCCAATTGGTCCAATTACTATTACAGCTAGGGGAACCATAATAAGCAACGCAACCATTGATAGTGCAAATATTTCAATACTTTTAGGAATAAATTTCTTTAAGAATTTTTCTAAATATGAGTATGCCCATATGGTTAATATTGAAGGAATAACAGTTCCTGAATATCCCATTAGCACAACTGGAATACCAACAAAAGATGCCATATCTCCATTTGCTTTCATTAATCCTGTAAAATTAGGTTCCATTAATGCTCCAATTATTGCTACTGAAATAAATGGATTAACCTTAAAAGTTTTTGCTGCACTAAATGCTAAAAATAATGGTAAGAAATAGAATACACTATTTCCAGCAGCACTTAATATTTTATAAGTACTTCCTGCTTTATCCATAAGTCCATATGTTGTTAAAATAACAAGAACTGCCTTAATCATACCGGATCCAGCTAGCGCTATTATTATTGGAGTAAAAATAGATGCCATTGTATTAAACGCACGAGTTAATATATTTCCAGACGGCTTTTCTTCTACAACCTTTGTTTCAGCTTCACTTTTAATTTCTGGATACATATTTAATACTGTATCAAATACATCTGAAACTTCATTTCCAATAACAACTTGAAATTGACCATTTCCTTCGACTACAGTTAATACACCTTTTATATTTTTAATTGATTCTTTATCTGCTTTTGACGTTTCCTTTAACTTAAATCTTAATCTAGTCACACAATGGAATAAACTATTAATATTTTCTATCCCGCCAACTTTATCAACCACTTCTTTTGCAAGTTGTTCATAATTTTTTTTCGCCATAGTTCTTTCCTCCTATTAATAACAATATTTTTTGATATCGCTTACATCGATGTAATACAATTATAGCATTTACAATCACTGTAACTTTTAATTTCGATTTTCAGAAACTTTATGACAAATAAAAAAAAGTGTGGTATATTTGAAGTTTTACTCACACTCACTTCTTTCTCTTTCTATACCTAATTGCAATAAAATCAGTAATTATTTGAAACAATATTGAATGAGTTTGCACACTAGATGCATGCTGAAAAGTAATACATAAATCTACATAAGGATGCTTTTCCATTTCCTTATTAGCTGTAATTACAACAATTTTAGCTTTAGTTTGTTTAAAAATATTTTTATCAACATTCCCCGCCATCAATTGGTATTTTCTTATATAATCTCCTGAGTTAGTAAATATAATTACTAATGTGTCTTTATCTGCATTCTTAATAAACTCATTTTGTTCTACATCATTTATATGTGTAATAATGTATTTTTCATTATACGCAAGTTTTACTTGCAAATCCATTGCTGCTGATTCTGAATATAAAAGTCCAAAAGCTGCCACCTTATCATATTTAATTAAGTTTTCAACTAATTCATCTATCTTATTCACATCAATACTAGACTTAGCTAGTTCTAAATCATCTATGATCACATCTATGTATTCCTCTTTAGTGTGATTTTCCATATAACTTAAAATATTATCACTATAATTTAAATAATTTGAATGTTTATTACTTTTATAAGAAGATGCCAACTTTAATTCTAAAAAATCATCAAATCCTATATGTCTTGTAAATTTAGAAATTGTTGATTTTGAAACAAAGCACAAATCTGCAACTTCTGATATTGTCATATCTTTTATAGAAGCAAAATTACATAATAAAATATTTGCTATATGATAATATGTTGAATCTTCCTTTCCATTATTCAAAATTATTAATAACCTATTTAATAATGTACCCATGTCCATTCCTCCCTTGATTATTTTTACTTCATCCACAATCCAGTATTAATAATATTTTTCATTAACCTCTCTTATCATTTCGATACTAATTATAATCCTTTTAATATTAAAACATGATCCTTAATCCAAATATCCTATCATTTACCTTACCCGTTTATTTTTATATATACTATATTATACTCAGAAAAACACAGGTAGCAAATTCAAAGAATATATAATTTAAAATGAATATCTTCTAAATTAACTAAAATAAACCCATGAAATTTAGATTTTCGTGGGTTTATTGGTGGAGGCGAAGCGGTAACCAGTCCTCACGCTCTTTAATTATTCAAATCCTTAGTCTATTCACCAACTTAAACAAAGTGTTTATAGCCTCTTCCAATTTAATCTTAATATATCAACTTCATGCCTTCCCTCAAAAAATAATTTACTACTTAATATCATACTACTTAGTGGTATAGTTGCTACTCCTGCAATTATACCGGCTACCTGTATCCCCATACATTCAAATAGTATATACATAATTGGAATATACACTAAAATGCAAGATACTATTGTAAATATCATTAAAAATAAATATCCATAAGCTTCATTTCTTTCTGATTTAAATACAAACTGAAGCATAAAACCTGCCAATATACAAATAGTAGGCCAAAGAAACATATAGCTCGCTGATTTAAATAAAAAACTTGAAACTACAGTAAGAATACTCCATAACAACAAAGATCCAAAAATCATATTTTCATAAGACACTTTTTTATTAATAAGCATATAAAAACAATACATGATAAAAGTTATTAATATAATTATAGCAATAACCCATATAGCTCCATGAGTTACCAACAATTTGCTATCATCAAAATTAAGGTTCTTTTTATTATTTAAGCAAAAATATACAAATATCTTATATATAATTATTCCTATTACTGATGATACCCCTATAGTACCAACTTCTAGTATAAATCCTTGTAATGTACCTTTAAATGATAATATTTTCTTTTTTAATCCATATATAAAAACTACTATAAATAAAACCGCTGAGAAAATACCTAATGGAATCGAAATGTTTGATGAATACTCTACAAGCACTGATTTTGCAATAGTAAAATATACTGAAGTGCCTTTATCTTTATTATTTAAAGATAAATCTCCAAAGTGTTTTACCAAACTTAGTGCATAATTGCCTTCATGTTGCAAAGTTCTTTGATTTAAATTATAACCTGTATCATCAAAATTATGATAGGTTTCATACCCCTCTAATGTAGCAAAATTGAATCCATCTTTTCCCGCTTTTTTAAACAAAGTAAAATCTGTATTGTTAGGCATGTACTTATAAATTTCATATAAAAATGAATACGCTACAGGATTTGAAATTGACTTTTTAAATTCTTTCATAAACCACTCATTATTATTTCCTGTTTCAAACATAATAACAGGACCAGAATTGCCCCTTGCCTCAAAATTCATTACCATTGTTGAATCCTTTAACAATGGATTTTTATCTACAAATGATTTTGCTCCTAAAAGACCCATTTCCTCACCATCTGAAATTAAGAAAATAACATCATTTTTAAGTGGAGCACTTTCCTTTAGCGCCCTAATTGTCTCTAAAAGTGTTGCTACTCCTGCAGCATCATCTGCTGCACCAGGTCCTCCACTCGTAGAATCATAATGAGCTACCATTAGTATTGCTTCTTTACTATCTCCATTCCCATTTAATCGTGCACATATATTTTCTATATTACCCTTTAAAGTTTCCCCCATTATATTATTTACTGAAAAATCCTTTTGGACTTCCGGTTTTAATCCTAAGTTTGTAAGTTCAGTCAATAAGTAATCTCTTACTTTATCATGCTCTAAAGAACCTATTTCATGAGGTTTAACTGCTATTTTTTCAACATATTCCATTGCCCTTTGTGCAGAAAATTCTTCTTTTTGCACATTTGCTGGTTGAACTTTTGGAAGTGTAAAACTACTTATGCTAAAAAACAAGGATAAAACTATTGTTATTAATATTAGTGCTGATTTAAAAATACATTTCATAAAATCTAACCTTTCCTGTCTCTTAGATATTTTCTCTGCTGATGAATGTGCTAAATCAAACACTGTATGAATTTTAATTCCGATCAAAATTTGTTATGACAACATTGTTATTTTTATTAATAGAAATGTTTATTTCTCCCTTTGCATTTCTTCCAACAATCTTGAATCTATACTTTCCTTTTTCTAATTTCAGTGTTTTACTCCCCTGCTCCGTTCCTTCTAATATATTTTCTATTTCTTTTTTGGGATTAATCAAAACTGCTTTAAAATCACCACTATTAACTATTGAATCAAAATTAAATGTAACTTCACCATCTTCTTTTGATTCTAAAATAAAAATTGTATCATATCCAGAAAAACTACTATATTTAATATTAATTTTATCCCTAGAATTTCCAGTCCATGTTCTAGAGTTATACATATAACTATAACTATCCCAATCCTGTACGATTTTATCATTATTGTTATAAATATTTTTTCTCTCATCACATGTGCTATAACCAAAAATAATTCCTATTAACACCAATAGATATATAAACAATATAACTTTATTTCTTAATTTCAATTTTAATCAACCTCTCATTTTTCTTCAACTTAAAATGCTATTATAAGTTTTAATATTCTTACTAGTGCTTAGTTGATTTAGATATTTCAACATTTTTATTCTCGCCAATAGAAATATTTATTTTTCCTTCTGCATTTCTGCCAACAAGTTTAAATTTATACTTTCCTTTTGCTAATTTCATTGTTTTATTCCCTTGCTCTGTTCCTTCTAATATATTTTTCACTTCTTTTTGAGGATTAATCAAAACTGCTTTAAAATCACCACTATTAACTGTTGAATCGTAATTGAATGTAATTTCACTTTCTTCCTTTGATTCTAAAGTCCAAATTGTATCAGTTCCATAAAATCCACTGTATTTAATATCAATTTTATCATCAGAATCTTTGCCTTCGCCTATTCTGTTTGTATAATTATAACTGTAATCGTATTTAACTATTTTCTCATTATTGTTATATATATTATTTTTAGCAAAAACTACTCCACAAATAATAATAGTTCCTATTAAAAATAATAAACATATACAAAATAAACTTTTATTTTGTACCTTCAATTTTAATCCCCCCCTAATATTTACTTCATCTTAATTTACAATTAGTATTAATGATAAATATTCATCTTAAGAATATAAAATTATTTGTTTTATTTTTCAACTATATGTTGTGACATAGCCTTTTCATATTCCGTTCCTCACATCTTAGATATTTTCTATATCATATCTAAAAAGTAAAATAAAGAAAAGTAACCAGAGTCATTATTACATATGACTCTGGTCATGTTTAACTGCTAATGGTATTTTAAAAAATTACAATTAAGTATACCTATGCAAATAATTTTGCAAGTTTTAAAGCTAATACTGTTCTATCCCTGATTCCTGTTTTATCATAAATAACACTGATATAGTTTTTAACCGTTCCTTCTGAGATATACAAAAATTCTGCTATTTGAGAATTGGTATAGCCCTCAGAAAGCATCTGACAAACGTCAATTTCTCTGCTTGATAAATCTTTTAATAATTCTGAATTCGAATTTGTCTCTTTCTTAGTTGTTACATTGGAACATTTCAACATCACATCTGCCAAGGCCTTCATTACCTTACTATCAATCATACTTTGACCATTCATTACATTAAGAATTCCTTGAACAATAACTTTTGTTCCCGCATCTTTTAATAAATATCCATCCGCTCCATGTCGCACCGCATTTACAATATTTTCTTCATCATAAAAAGTAGTCAATATAAGTATTTTCATAGCAGGATATTTATCTTTTATTTTCAAAATCAGTTCCTGCCCAGACATTCCTGCCATATTTAAATCGACTAATGCTATATCTACCTCTTTTTCCTCTAAAATATCTAATGCTTCTTTTCCATCATGTGCCACTCCAGCTATTTGAAAAGATTCATTCATAGATAAAATTAACTCCAGACTTTCTAAAAGAAGAATTTCATCATCCACTATTAATATCCTAATCTTATTCACTTTTATCACCTGCTTTTATTGGCATTTTTAATGTTACAACCATTCCTTCTTGATTTTCTATATTTAATGTTCCACCTATGGAAATCAAATAATCCCTAATTTTTCTTATTCCAAATCCAGAGGCTAATAACCCATTAAGATTTTCCATATTTTCTATTCCTGTTCCATTATCCTGAACTACCATACGTATATCGCTTCCATCTATATTTATCATGACAATAATAGCCGTTGCATTTCCATGTTTTATACTATTTGTCACCAATTCCTGCAATGCTCCTATCCAAAAATCAATCTTCTTAATACTAAAAATAAACTTCTTCAATTGCTGTTCACTATAAACAATTTTTGTTCTTATTTTAATATTAAAATCTTTTTTTAATTTATCAACATTCGCATTTATCAAACTTATCATATCTTCTATTGTATGCTCATCCATATCACTATTGATTCCATGTACTGCCTTTCGAATGGATTCCAAACTTTCACGCATCCGTATATTCGCAAATTTTATTTTCTCCATTGCTTTATCCGAATCTATATTATAAACAACTTCAGCCGCATCCAAACTCAAAATAGCTGCCATTATTGTATGTCCAACACTATTGTGTATATCTCTGCTTATCTGCTCACGTTCATCATACTTTATCTTATGCAAATTAATGGATTTTTGAAGCTTTAAAACCTCTTTATCCCGTATAGATTTATGATATTGCAGCATAAGTCTAGATGTCCGATCACATAATATATAAAATAAACTTGCACAACACAAATATTGAAGCACCCTTGGAAAAGCACCATATAACATTATATTCTTCATTCCAGTAAATGGTTCAACCCATGGTTGCATCAAAAAATAACAAGTAGATAAATGTGCTATTAGTATATTACAAACGGATTCAACAATTACAACTATAAGCTGTTTTTTTCTGAAATACAAAGAAGCTAGTATTGTTGGAATAATAAACATTAAAATTGTTTGAAATGTTAATATTGCATAACATATTCCTGTAGCAATTACAGCACAAGTAAGTATTATATACTTTACCCCGAATTTTTTCATATGCAATATATCCACCAAAATCGTTGGCAGTAAAAGAGGAATTATAAGCAAAACATTCATAATTATCATCACATTCTGTACAGTATCAAATACATGAATTAAATTCAAAAATCCCGCTATAAAATAAAAATACAAAACAATGCGCATTGATTTTGATACTGTTTTATTTGTTTCTATTTCATTTTTCCATAATAATTCATCAAACTGACTCATGTTACCCCTCTTATTCTGTCATAATATGAACTGCATAAAATATATTCTCTCCGGTAATTCTATCACATATATTTTAATACAACCACAACATCTCTTAAAATACAAAAATTGTAATACAACAAAATATTTATATATCTAAAGTATATATGTTTCAGTTAGGTGCATATTTTATTGCTAATATATCAGATAAATGCTAGAATAAAATTAAATGCATAGGAATACATGGACAAATTAAATTTACTATAATTATAAAATATTGATTTGTTTTAATTTAGATAGGAGTGATTATAATGGAAAAAATTCAAAGTTTTACAATTAATCATTTGGAATTACTTCCAGGTGTTTATGTTTCAAGAAAAGATACATTTGGAGAAGTAGTTCTTACAACTTTTGATATTAGAATGACTAGACCAAATTATGAGCCTGTTATGAATACTGCAGAAATTCACGCTTTTGAACATTTAGCTGCCACTTTTTTAAGAAATAGTAAAGACTATGGCACAAAGACTGTTTATTTTGGACCTATGGGATGCAGAACTGGTTTTTATTTAATTTTAAGTGGTGATTATGAATCTAAGGATATAGTTGATCTTATTACAGAACTATATACATTTATTTCAAGCTATGAAGGAGATATCCCTGGGGCATCTGCTAAAGATTGTGGAAATTACTTAGACATGAATCTCCCTATGGCTAAGTATATAGCAAATAAATTTCTTACTGAAGTTCTATTGCACATAACTGATAAAAACTTAGTTTATCCAGATTAATCGTCTGAAATAAAATAATGCACATTAAAATAAATAATATATCAATGTTTTAAAACATTATTTAATATGACAAAAACTACTTAATTATCTTTTACATAATTAAGTAGTTTTTCTTTATATCTGAAGAATGTTTTTCCTACTATCCCCTATTATTCATTACTTCATCAATTAATCCATATTCCTTCGCCTCATCTGCAGTCATAAAATTATCCCTATTGGTATCTATTTCGATTTCTTCAATTGTTTTTCCTGTATTATCTGCAAGAATCTTGTTTAGCCTTCTTTTGTTATTCAAAATGTGTTCAGCTGCAATTTTAATATCACTAGCTTGCCCCTTTACTCCACCAGATGGTTGATGAATCATAATTTCAGCATTAGAAAGTGCAAACCTTTTGCCTTTTGCACCTCCTGCAAGTAAGAAAGATCCAAAACTTGCTGCAAGACCCATACAAATAGTTGATACATCACATTTAATATAATTCATAGTATCATATATAGCGAACCCTGCAGTTACAGAACCTCCAGGACTATTGATGTATAAATAGATATCCTTATCTGGATCTTCCGATTCCAAAAACAGAAGTTGTGCTACAATAAGACTTGCAGTTGTGTCATTTACTTCTTCCCCAAAAAAGATAATTCTATCTTTTAAAAGTTTGGAATAAATATCATAGCTTCTTTCGCCTCTACTTGTTTGTTCAATTACATATGGGACTAAACTCATGCTGCTTTCCCCCCGCATCTCATATTCAATTTAGTATAAGAACTATACTCCACTTTGCGGTTTTCATATTTTAATTGAATAGATTGATAATCTTTCTTTTTTCTATATACTTTAGGTGATTTATCATATAATTTTTTAAATGCTAATGTAAAAGACTGTTGTGTTTCATAACCAGCAATTAATGATATATCAATAATTGATTTATCAGTATAAACAAGCTGCCAAGCAGCTTCAGTAAGTCTTCTTTTTTGGATATACTGATGTAAGGTACAACCAACAATATCAACAAACATTCGGTGCAAATGATACTTTGAATAAAACGCACTATCAGCTATTTTTTCTAAATACAAATCATCTGTGAGATGTTCTTCTATAAAATCTATAACCTTTGAAATTACATCTGCATTTGACTTCATATAATCAACTCCTTTTTATACATTATATGTTATATACAAATTATTCTTTTAATATAAATTGCTATTTTTTGCCTTAGACTACATTCAATAACAATACCTATAAAAACAGAATGTATCATAAAATATAAATTCAGGGTACCTTCATTAAATTCTTAAGTTTCCTGCTTTAGGTATATGAACCAAAATAACAAATCAAAAAATATAGTATGTTTTTTGCATCAAACTAAGTTTGATATTACAATTAGATGTAGTACTTATAATAATTCATTACAGACTGTTCTTCAAATCCGCAAGATTTATATAAATTAAGCGCAGTATTATTTTTGCATTCTACATCCAATTCTATTTCATAAATGTTTTTTTCATTTATGATGCACAAAGCTTCCTTTAAAGCTGCTTTTCCATAGCCTTTACCTCTAAAATCTGGTAATATTCCAAACCCAAATATAAAAGCTACATTGTCACTGTATTCCACATTAATTTTCCCTATAGTCTCTCCCTTAAGTTCAACCATATATATGCCTTCATTTAATCTTTCCTCTCCCTCTGCAGAACTTCCAATCCCATCTATATCTACCTTTTGAATACTTTCACTTTCTTCTACATCTTCCTCTTGAAAATTTTCAATTTCTTCTATATCATTAAAAAACATTGTATTTTGCTTTCCAATCTCCTTTTTATCAAGCTTCACAGCTTTTCTTAAATTAATAGAATTCATGCTTTCTGAAGAAACTTTGTTAAATCGTTTCATTCTATATTCTGAAAAGTCATAATTTCCATTAACAATCTTTATAAATTCAATTCCCGAGCTTGATTTACCATCTGATAATAGTAATATTTTATTAAAATTTCTATTCTTGCACTCGTCTCTACCAAGTTCAAAAAGCTTCTTAAATATACCTTTTCTTCTCCAATTTGGATGAGTCATACCACTAATTTCACCTATATTCCCTCCAAAGCATGAAATACCAAGGTATGCTACCAAAACTTCATCTATATAATAAAGAAATTCATTTATATTTTCTAATTCTATCTCAGAACTTTTAGGCATATTTAACTTATAGTGCAATCCTAACTTTAGATTTACTTTATCATTTGAACTACAAAACTCCTTAAGCTCAGTTATCTCCTTATACTCTTTTTCAGTTATATATTCTTTCAAACAAATAGATTGATTTAATTCCTTTCCTAACATTTTTAATATCTCCTTTTTAATTCTTTTTGAAATTTAGATATGCTTTTCCATTTAGCTTTTTCCTTTGAACGAAGGTTTGAATCCTCTTTCTGTTTCGCAAACATTGCTTCTTTTTTTAATTTTATATAGTTATCCCATCTTTCCCTTGACAATTCTCCGCTTTCCAAGGCATCTCTTACTGCACAGCCTGGCTCTTTTTCATGAGCACAATCTTTAAACTTACACTTTTTAGATAATTCTTCAATTTCATCAAAGACTATATCCAAGCCCTCTGATACATTCCACAGTCCTAATTCACGCATACCTGGTGTATCAATAATCATAGCATCATTTTTAAGTTTAATAAGTTGTCTATGAGTTGTGGTGTGGCGGCCTTTACTATCATCTTCACGAATGGTATTTACTTTCATTACTTCTTCACCAGAAAGTGCATTAACCAATGATGATTTACCAATACCAGAGGATCCTAAAAACACAATCGTTTTATAAGGCGCTATATAAGTCCCTAGTCCCTCCAAACCTTCTTTAGTTATAGAACTTACCGCTATTATAGGAACAAGCGGCGCTATCTTTTCAACTTCCTCTTTCTGTGAACTATAATCACTACATAAATCCGCTTTAGTCATTATAATTACCGGTGAAGCTCCACTTTGCCATGCAGCAGTCAAATATCTTTCTGTTCGTTTTAAGCTAAAGTCATTATTTAATGAAAGCATTATAAATACATAATCAAAATTGGCAGCTACAATTTGCTCAACATTATTAAAAGAATCAAGTCTTGAAAATTTACTTTTTCTCTCAAGTACGTGATATATAATATCTTCTCCTAAAGGATTATGCTGCGCTAAAACAAAATCACCAACTGTAGGATACACATTGTGGATTTTATCATTATAAAATAAAGCGCCTTTTAGTTTTCCATCACTTTCTCCATATTCTGTTGCAAGCTTATATTGTTCCTTTTGAACCTCAACTACTCTTGCAGGTATCAAATCTGTAGCAGATATCTTAAGCTCATTCACCTGTTTTTCAAAAAAATCGTTATATCCATATTTCTCTATATTGTTATTACTCATCAAATTCCTCCATATTAATTAAATATCTTCTTAAAATTATTTAGTAGAATCAAACCATTCTTCCTCTAACATGGCATATTGATAACAATCATGCCATATTTCCTTACCATCAATTGTTTTTTTGAAATAAACTGGCTTTTTAAAATGTCCTTCTAATCGCATTGAAAGCCGTTCTAATAATTTCCACGAAGCACTATTTTCAGGGTTACACTTAGCGATAATGCGGCGCATACCTATTTGCTCAAATCCATACTTTAAAATTCTTTTGCTTGATTCCGTAGCATATCCTTTTCTATAGTATAAAGGATTAAAAACATACCCAATTTCCCATGTCATAAATTCTTTAGGTTCTTGTTGCTTAAAATATATATTTCCAATTAATTTATTATTTTCTTTAAGGCAAACTGCCCAGAAAGCCTCATTTTGAGAACGATTGACTGCTTCTTCCTTGCATTCATCCTCACTATAAATGCCGTAAGGTTCAAATTTAATTACATTTTCTTTAGAAAGATATTCATATAAATCTTTCCAATCCTCCTCTAAAAATTTTCTAAGTATTAATCTCTCTGTTTCTAAATACACTATATGTCTCTCCTTTCAATTAAGCTCTCTAAAAATGGGCAGAAAAATCCCGCAGTAAGCAACCTCAAAACTGGATGCTATCTGCGGGAATAATAATAAACAGGATTACCTGTATTGTTACTTGTGCTTAATAGTCAGTATATTATAAAAGGTTCTTTGTAACTGCAAAAACGTAAGACAAACAAAGGGTACAATAACCCCCTAAAATTACATTTTCGCCCATATTTAGTTTTATTCAGTAATCACCTTTACACTTAATATCATTTTACATTTCTCCTTTCATAGAACATATTGAAAATTTTACAATAAATTCTTTTGTAACCATATTATACTTTACGAAATTTTTCTTGTCAATTGGTACTTTAAATAGACTAAATAAACTCAACTCGCACAACCTCGCTAAGCACATGATTAACACCACATCATTTGTTTAATGGAGTTACCTACTTAACTAACCCATGCACCACTAGAATTAACGTAATATCCATCTATAGTTGTATTATGTGCCATTTGGCCACTACTATAAAAATAGTACCAATTTCCCCCATCATAAATCCAACCTCTTTTCATCGCTCCTTTATATCCATTTGAAGCTGAATTAAAATAATACCAATCTCCAGCAATATATTCGCCTCCTATTGCCATAACTGCTTTACCATCACCTGAATTTGGTTTTAGATAATATTTGAATCCGCCGCCAAGATCTATAAATCCAGTAGCCATTTGACCATTTCCATAGAAATAGTACCAGTTTTCACCTTCATTATACCAACCATTTCTTTTAGATCCATCACTCCATAACCAATTCCAATAGTTTCCGTCTTTATGCCAGCCTTGTTGCACTGTAGCTTTTTGAGGCACATTATTTATTGCAGGTGTTGTTGTTTGGGCAGTATTTGATGATTTTTTATTTATATCTTTAAAATTATATGAAACTCCATTTTTTATAATAGTTACCTCATCATCAAAAGCATCAAATCCCAATTGTGTATTATTAGGGATTTTGACCTTTTTTAAACTACTACAATATGAAAAAGCACCCTCGTCTATTTCTGTAACACTATCTGGAATTGTAATATTTTCCAATTTACTACAATTACTAAAGGCCTCTTTACCTATTTTAGTAACACTATTTGGAATTGTAACGTCTTCTAACTTATAGCATCGGGAAAAAGTACCAGGCTTTATTTCTGTAATGCCATTTGGAATTACAATACTTTTTATATTACTACAATTGCTAAACGCATTTTCACCTATATCTATAACACCGGTTGGAATTGTAACACTAGTCATATTACCAGAAAATGCACCCTCTGCTATTTCTTTCACATTCGAAGGTATTGTAATATCTCCAGATTGATTCTCTGCATCAAGTAATCTTCCATTTATGATTATTAATCCTTTAGAATCTCGTTGCTTTTCATACCATGGTGTAGACATAAAAGCACCCTTTCCTACCCATGTAGTAGTTGGAAGCTGCACATCAGTTAAATTTACACACGCAAAAGCACCTGATTCAATAAATTTTACTGTTGAGGGTATTATAACACTTTGTATTACATGATCCTTACGCTCATCCGCTGAAAGATAATCTTTAAATTCTGGATATTGTGGTACATCACTAATAATTGATACATTTTTTCCATTTATCTGTGATGGAACTTCCATGTGTGCTTGAGCATTCTTTGCACGTACAATAAAAAGAGTTCCATCACTAAGTTCCTTGTATTCCCATGTAATCCCATTTTTATCAATTGCCTCATGTATAGGCAATCGGTCATCTGTCAAAATATGGTATAATTGCATTGTTTCTTCTGCATTTGCTCTTACTGTTGTATTATAACTTATGACACTTGTACTTATTGCAAGTGCAAGTAATCCTAAAATAAATTTATTATGTTTTATCATTAATTCTCACTCCTTAACTATTATCTATATTAACATATATTTTCCATATAATTTGTCTGTTTTCTTAATTTTAAGCTTATTTTAAGAATACTATATAACACTTGGATACTTATAAATAATAAAGTTAATAGTATTATTTTTGCCTTTTGAAAAATATACTAATAAAAAGGTGGTGTTTAAAATTTATAATGATTCATTAATTAATCTTTATTCTCAAACCAACTTAAATTTGGAGCTATTATCTTTTTATAATGATTGGAAGATTCGTTACTTAAGAGCTGTAGAAGATTCTTCTACCCTAAAGGAATATCTATTTTATTCCCTTGACCAGCCTGCTTTTAGCAATGCTGTTACTTGTTCAGAAGCAATGGGCTATGGTATGGTGATATTTCCACTTATGAGTAAATTTGATGTTAGTGCTAAAGTTCATTTTGCTTCATTATATAATTATATAAAATCCTACCCCAGTATTTATAATAGTAACTTAATGGCATGGCAGCAGATTAAAAACTCTCAAGGTAATATTGTTAATAGTGAACCTGAAACGTCCTCTGCTACAGATGGTGATATGGATATAAGCTATGGCCTACTTCTTGCCCATAAGCTTTGGGGAGAAAATGATAAAATTAATTATAAAGATGAAGCAATTAAAAGAATTAATGCCTTAATGGATAGTTGCGTGAATAAAAGGGATTATATATTAACCTTAGGTGATTGGGTTCTAGGAATAAAAGATAATAATTTTAAATATGTAACAAGAAGCTCAGATTTTTTGTTATATCATATTAGAGAATTTATTAAATACGATACTAAGAATAGTGATCAATGGAACTTGGTAATAAAAACAATTAATTTTATTATTTCTGAACAAATGAAAAGACAGAGCAAACATAATGGTTTGATGCCAGATTTTTTTATAAGGGCTAACGGTAGATATATAGCACCAAAAGTTAAAGTTCTTGAAACTATTCATGATGGTGATTATTATTTTAATAGTTGTAGAATTCCCTTACGATATTCTATGGATGTTATTTTAAATAACACACCCGTAACTAATGAGCTTCACACTTTAAACAATTGGATAAAAAAAGAAACTTCATCTAACCCTGAAAATATAAAATCAGGCTATTACATAGCTAATGATTATCCTGGTAAATCCTTTGGCTATGCTAATAATTTATCTTTCATAGCTCCATTTCTAGTTAGTTCCCTTATAGAAAAAGGAAATGATGATTGGACTATTTCTCTTTGGAATACTCTAATCAATAAACCAATAACAAAATGTACATTTTATGAAAATACCCTTAAACTTATGGCAATGATAGTTGCAACTGGAAATTGGTGATTATCTTTATTAAGGCACGTGAAAATAAATAACAATTCCAAAGTTTCCATGGATATTTAACGTACCAACCATCTCTTCTTGTTTGTTATATTAGAAAACTTATTAAGTGATAGTAGATAATTTTGCTTTTACACAAAATTATCTACTATCACTTAAATTTCGCAATCATTTCATTAAGCTTTTGAGTAAGCTCAACTTGACCTTGAGCTGTTACAAAATAGAATTATAATTTCTGTTTTCACATCTCAAGTTTTTATAGCTTCTATTTTTCATTGGTTAATTTATCCAATTCTGCAGTAAAGCTGGTCACCTCTTCAACACTCGCATTTGTTTCTTCTATTGCTGCTGATTGTTGTTCTGTTATACTTAATGTACTATTTGACATTTGAATAGTTTTATTTACCGATAATTGTATTTTTTCTAATAAATCAGCTATGTTATTTGTTGTTTCTTTTGAATTTTCTGATAGCTTTCTTATTTCTGAAGCAACTACACCAAAGCCTTTCCCCATATCTCCAACTCTTGCAGCTTCAATAGCTGCATTAAGTCCTAGCATCTTTGTTTGATTTGCTATACCTTTTATATATCCTAAAATAGTATTTATTTCATTAGAAAGTTCTTGTACATTTAATATCTCATTATTTAATGTACTTTGATTTTCAGTAACTTCCATTGAAGAAGCTGCCAATTCTTGAGTTGCAGATGATATTTGCTCAAAGCTCTCCATAAGTGTTGCTGTCATTTGTTTAATTTTTAACCGTTGATAGCCGTCCTTTGAAAGTGTATTTGCAACAGAAAATAAAACTTCTGCTGCTGCTTTAACATTTCTTTCAGCTACCACTTGTACCTCCTTAGCTGCTTTGTAATATTCATCTTCATCAATTCCTAGTTCATTTGCCGTCTTTTTAAACTCATTTTCTTTAGGTTCTACAAAAAGTATTTGCCCACCAAGTATTGTACCTATAAGCACACCTTGAACTGTTATAGGCGCTGCAAAATCAATAAGTCCTGAATGACATGTATAAATATATGGTTTTCCAGTTTTAAAAGCTTCCTCTCCTGCATAACTATGACACTGAGCGCAACGATTCTTTCCAATTTCTTTTGATTGAGTATAGTTCAAACAAATGTTACTATAACTACTTGGTTTTGTGACTGGATTTCCATTTCTGTCTACCGTTACGCTGGCAATATTCATACTTTCTGCAAAATCATCTTGAAACTTTTGGAGGAATTTTAAATCAATAATATCCTCAAGTTCCAAATTACTTAATTCTATGCTACCGTTTTTCATAATGTATCTCCCTACATAATTTTGTATTTTTAGTTGCTTTAGTAATTCCTCAAGCATTTATTTTCCCAACTTTTTCAAATTATAGATTTATAATTTCTTCTACTATGTCAAAATATTAATAACAATAAAAACATATAACAATATTACATGTATTTATTTGATCAGTTTTTAAATTAAACTCTCCTTAAATTAAACAACCAATAAGGTTTTCACTCTCCCTATTACTGTTACAATAAGCTTAATACTTTTAGGCTAAGTTCTTGTGAAAGATCTATATACTTTGATTTCACACTAATAATAGGACTTAAAATATCCTTTGGAGGAATACACATTATTTCACCCGTGTCACCATTGTTTAATATCACATTTGCACCCACATAAAATGCTGCAATGTTTTTTAAAAAAGTATTTAGTACAGTAGTATCAAACATTGATTTTCCAACGGTCAAAAACATTTCGAAGGCATCAAATGGGGCTACCTTATCTTTGTATACCCTATTCTGTGTCATAGCGTCATAAACATCAGCTACTGATACGATATTTGCTAATAAACTAATAGCGCTACCAGAATATCCAAAAGGATAGCCTGAACAGTCAATCCTTTCATGGTGTAAAAGCACAGCCTTTTTTACACTTTCACTGATAGAACTAATATCCTTTATAAGATTATATCCATATATGGGATGCTTTTTTATTACTTCAAACTCTTCCGTAGTCAGCTTTTCATTCTTGTTGATAATTTCATTAGGTATCTTTACTTTACCGATATCATGAAGCAATCCCGCTTGAGTTACCTCCTGTATTATAAATTCAGGTAAATTAAGCCATTTTGCAATCAACATGGAATAAAAACCCACATTTATGCAGTGGGTATATGTATACTCATCAAAACCCTTAATATCTTCAAGACACTTGACTATATATTTGTTCTCATTTATGTTACCAACTAAAGCCTTGAATATTCTTACAAGCTTTTCATAATCCAACTTATGTCCAGTAGTTAGATTATTAAGAACCCACTTT
This sequence comes from Clostridium gelidum, assembly GCF_019977655.1. Lineage (NCBI taxonomy): Bacteria > Bacillati > Bacillota > Clostridia > Eubacteriales > Clostridiaceae > Clostridium > Clostridium gelidum. Next base: position 1,910,994 of record NZ_AP024849.1, on the reverse strand, counting down.
AGATTCAGAATAACATCTTTATAAGTTTCCTTTTTCGCTTTAAACTTTATTTTATTTTCCATATCATTCACATTATTTACAGGTTGATACAGCCAAATATATGGGATTTGTAGTTCCGTAAATTTATCTTTTATATATTGATTTACTACAGTATTTTTGACTACTATAATAATATCCTTGTCATTTGTAACATCATTTGCTAATATCTCACCAACCTTACAACAAGTTGCTGGAACCATTATTCTGCTCATTTTAACCACCTTGTATCTGTATATTAATAATCCATTTCTATTTTTGTTCTATGCTCAAACATAATTCTTATATCCTTTCATGAAATTTCTTTTTGGTCATTTAATCCCTCCACTCATGTCTTTGTGATTAAATTAAGAAAACAATGTCTAACTTACTGTTACAGCAGTAACTTTTAAAACACCTACTTTTAACAATGAATTTTATATCGTGATTAAACTATAAAAAGATATAAAACAATTGTCTAATATACAATATAATGTCCAATTTACTTTGATTAACATATATATATTGTGGATTAGACAATTAATTTAACCTTTTTATGGAATAATTATATTGTTACTTTATAGGCTTTAATGATATTATGTATTTAGTATTTTTTGTAATTAATATTCATAATTATATGTCAAAAATGATAAAATTTACAGTATTTTTATCATATTGTCACGACAATTGTATTGACTATTTATTTTAGAAAGGTGAATTATTATGATTACAAAAATTAAATTTGGAGAGTGCCTTCACTTGTTACTTTCAGCATTGGATATCAGCAATAATCGATTATCTAAGGCAATTAATGTAGACTCCTCACTAATAAGTCGTTGGATGCACGAAAAAAGAATTCCTTTATATCATTCAAATTATATAGAAAATATAGCCTTATTCCTTTCTCAAAATGTTCTAAATTCTTTTCAAGAACAACATTTAAATGAAGTTATTAATATAATTTCTGTAAATATAGATAAAACCGTAGATACAAAAGATAGAATAATGAAGGCTCTTTTAGAATCCCAGGGATGTTCTTTGGAATCAAAAAAAGCAGCACTTGGTAAAAAAAACTCGAACCTTAAGTCTATTCAAAGAATTAATTTATCAAAAGAAAATAATATTATTATTGGGCGTAAAAATATTATATCAGCTATGTTATCTTTAATTGAAATAGCTATAAAAGAAAAATGTATAAACAATAATGTAATTTATATGTCATGTAACAGCAATATAAATGCAACAAATTTTTATGACGATTTTATATGCTTGAGAGATGTTGTTTTAAAGGCATTAAGAAATGGTTATACTGTAAAATTTCTATTCAAATTAACCTGTAACCTAACTGCAACAATAAACTTTATAAAATTCCTTCAACCATTAATAGAAACAGGTCATTTCTTACTTTATTACTATAAAGCCTATGATACATTTGATTTTGGTAGAGAATCTACTATTATTCCAAGTATAGGTGCTTTAAGCATTCTTTCAACAACTCCAAGTTTTGGAATAGACAGTGCGTTTTATATAGAAAATCAGGTTGGTATTGATATTTTAAGTAATAATTTTAATGCTATTCTTTTAAATTCTTCTAAATCCTTAGTCAAATACTATACTTTAAATAAAAGTTTAGAATACATAGATTCCTTGGATGAAAGTGAAAAAAGAGCAGGAAATCAGTTTTTATTTAAAGATAGTCTTAGCTTATTAACTATTCCAAGCATACTGTTTAAGAAATTATTAGAGAAACTACCGTTTACTAATAATCAGCTAATAAAAGAATTAGAACTACATAACTGCCGCCTAAATACTTTTTTGTCCAATCTACAGTATTATGAATATTTTAATATATATACCTTAAACTCTATCCAAAAGATAATTAAAAGCAAACAACTTTCATTTAATTTCCCAATTTGTATTAATACAATTGATTTAGAGATTGGAGATATAATTGTAATTATACAAAATATAATTAATTTAATAATAACATATGATAATTACAAATTTGCTCTTATTAATGAACTGTCTTATAACAATGGTAAAAATATCACTTCATTTATTATCAAAGAAAAACATAGAGTTTATATTGAATATTCAAATTTGGCAGTATCAATTAAAGAGCCTATGATTGTCTATGCCCTTGAAGAACATTTTAGAGAATCTTGGGAACATATTTCTCCTGTAGATAAGAATAAAAAAGATATTGTAAAATGGCTTGAACATCAGATAGATGTTTTAAAAAAACAACTTGTTTAAGGAAATATTTTTATAATTATTTATCTTATTCATTTATTGAAAATTCAATTTGCTTAAATTAGTGAAAAAATGAAGTACTTATAAGTACGTCTTATAATGCACATTAAAGAAAATAACAGACCAATATTCTTGTCTGTTGTTTTCTTTCATATGATTAAATATCATTAAACTCAACATATATTTATTCACATTCATTAATTCTTTTTGAGCTAAGACACTTTTTCTAATGTTCATTTTACTTTAGCATTATAAGTTTCTTTCCCTCTTTAATATTTTTAAATATTCCTTCCCTACCTTCTATAACCATTGTACTTTTTTTCTGTGGCATTATAACTTTTCCTGGTTTAATACCCTCTATTTTTTTAATTACTTCCATATTCTCATTAATAAATAATACATCAATAGAAAATCTCATAAAAAATGTATGAATACTGTTACAAGGCTTAATCAAAATAGCTTCATGATGTGGCTCTTTCCGAAACATAAACCCTAAAAATCTTTTTATAAAACTATCTGCTACAAATATTTTAGCTATGCTCACGCATTCATATACTAATGTTTTAACCATGTGTATTCACCCCTTAGTAAATATAGTAATCATTCTTATAACAGCTGGACCTAAGATAATTACAAAGATAGTTGGAAATATAAAGAATACTAATGGAAACAACATCTTAATAGGAGCTTTCATAGCTTTTTCACGCGCTACTTGTTTCCTATTCTCTCTCAAATTTTCAGATTCAATTCTCAGTACTCTGCTTAAGCTTACCCCTAATTCATCTGCCTGAATTATAGAAGTAACAAGCATAGAAAGTGCCTTTACATCACAACGGTCACTCATACTCCTAAGCGCTACCTTACGTTCTATTCCCATTCTGATTTCTTTAAGGCTCTTTGCAAATTCATCACAAAGTTCTCCACTTATATTACTTATAACCCTAGCCAAAGCCCCATCAAAAGATAGACCTGCTTCTACACTAACTGTAATTAAATCCAAAGTATAAGGTAAATCCTTTAAAATTATCTTTTTTCTTGTTTCAATTCTTTTTGATAAATAAAAGTTGAAGAAAGTATTTACAGATAATGCAATAAGCAATCCAATAAAAACAGCCTTGATAATATTCGGATCAACCATAAAAGATAATAGTCCTATTATTGTTGATAATGCTAATAAAAGCATGCTCTTCTTAAATAACCATTTTTCTATAGTAGTATTTTTTAAAAGCCCTGCTTTCTCCAATCTTTTATTAAGCATTACAATTTTATGGCTTGGAGTCATCTTAAGTAAATACTTACTTAAGCTTTGATAAAAAGGTTTCATGGTCCTTTCTGAAAAAGACTTACTTTCAATTTTGTCCTCATTTATTCTATGAAGCTCTTGAATCTGATTAATCCTTTTTTCGATTTCAATTTTATTTTTATTTAAAATTGAAAATATTCCATACAACAAAGAAAATATTGATAAAAAGAATATAAATATTGCAATATAAAGCATGTCCTTCCCTCCTTTCTTTAAGAGCTTTTAAAGAGATTAAACAGTAACTTGGTTATGAATATTCACCTTATTTTTTTACCTATATCTAAATATCTATGTTTACAATTTTTCTTATCATTAATAACCCAAAGAACTCGCTAACAACAGCTCCTCCAACCATAGATAAACCAATAGACGTTGTAAATAGTAATAACATATATTCGCGATTAAAAAGATAAATAGTCATTCCTAAAAAAACAGGCATAAGCATTAAAATCAATCCTGATAATTTTCCCTGTGCTGTTAATGTCTTAAGCTCATTTTTTATCTTTTGTCTTTCTCTTATGGTTTCTGATATATTATCTAATATCTCAGATAAATTTCCTCCTATGTCCTTTTGTATTAAAATAGCATTCATTATAAGTCTAAGATCCTCTGAGTCCACACGACTTAGCAAATTTTTCAAAGCATCCTCTTCTGAGATTCCTAGGCTCATTTCCTTAAGCAATTTCTTAAATTCCTTTGAAAAGGGATCACTAGTTTCTTCTGATACTACTGCTACTGCTTGCAAGAAGGAATACCCTGCTTTTAGAGAGTTTGAGATTATAGTTATTCCTTCATTTAATTGACTGTCAAAGAGTTTAATTTTATCTTTTGCTCTCTTTTTTATTATAAACTTTGGCACATTCCATATTAAAATGTACACAAAAATAATAATGAAATAGTCCTTAAAAACTGCAAATGCTAAGAATGCAAAAGCAGAGGATGAAAGTATTTTTACAACTAAGAGTTCTTCTAATGTAATAGGTAAATCTGCTTTCATAAGTTCTGTTTCACGCTTCTTATCTTTCTTTTCATTTAACCTAGACTTAGGTACTAAATGTGATAAAGGCTTTAATATGCTCACTCTATTTTTCTTTTCATTGTGATACTTTTCCTTAAGCACGTAATCCTCATCGAAATATTTAAGCTTATCTATATGCTTTTCTTTTTTTAAGAAAATAATTAATACAGCACTAATGAAAGCCCATGCTAGTAAAAATGTTAAAATTACTGCTACATATATCATACTTTCACCTCCTTTAATTTCACTTAACAACCTTACATCCTTTAAGGCACAATCAAAAATATAACACGTCCATTTTCATGTGCCTAATTCAAAATATCTGGTGGTATACTTATTCCTTTGTCCTTAAGCTTTTGTACAAACTTTGGCATGATACCTGTTGAAACAAATTCTCCTTTTACCTTTCCGTTGTTATCAATGCCTCTTTGCTCAAACTTAAATATATCCTGAAGGATAATCACATCCCCCTCCATGCCTTGAACTTCTGTAATATGAGTGATTCTTCTGCTTCCATCCATAAGTCTTGATTGCTGAATAATTACATCAATGGCTGAAGCTACTTGATCTCTAATTGCTTTAATTGGAAGGTTCATTCCTGACATAAGCACCATGGTTTCAAGCCTTGATAACATATCTCTTGGTGTGTTAGCATGACCTGTTGTTAGCGAGCCATCATGACCAGTGTTCATAGCTTGAAGCATATCCAAAGCTTCTCCAGAACGAACCTCACCTATAATAATTCTATCTGGACGCATTCTTAAGCTATTTTTAACTAAATCTCTTATTGTAACTTCGCCTTTCCCCTCTACGTTTATTGGGCGCGTTTCAAGTCTTACCACATGTTCTTGAGAAAGTTGAAGTTCTGCTGCATCCTCGATAGTTACTATACGTTCATCATTAGGTATAAATGATGAAAGAACATTTAATGTAGTTGTTTTACCACTTCCTGTCCCACCAGACACAACTATATTAAGTCTTCCCTCTACACAGTTTTTAATAAGTGCTCCCATCTTTGAGGTCAATGTACCAAATCTAATCAAATCCTCTACCTTAAATGGATCTTCAGAAAATTTTCTAATGGTAATTGAGGGACCATCAATGGCTAGTGGCGGTATTATAGCATTTACTCTAGAGCCATTAGGAAGTCTAGCATCTACCATTGGTGAGCTCTCATCTATTCTTCTTCCAATTGGTGCTACAATTTTTTTAATAACATGAAGTACATGATTATCATTTTTAAATTTAGCATCAGTGAGCACCAATTTTCCGCTTTTTTCAATATAAACATGATCTGGACCGTTAACCATAATTTCAGTAACATTATTATCTGCAAGCAATCCTGTAATTGGTCCAAATCCTATAATTTCATCTAACAATTCTTCTTTTATTTTTTTCTTATGACTATTCGTCATATTTAGTGATTCTTTTTCAATATGCTTGCTGACAATATAATCAATTTTTTGTTTCACTTCCTCGTTGTTCTCGGAAATTTCATTAAAGTCTATGTCAAGCTCCTCAATCACTCCATTTTGAATTTTCATCTTTAATTCATAATAAGGATCTACCTCCCTTTCGCTTGTCTTATTAGCTTTTTTATCTACATTTATTTCTTCTAATCTTTTTATAAGAGACATACTAATTCCTCCTATTTAGGCATATTCAAAAAAATAGCAAGTCAGTATAATAGTCTATCTTCTTTCATATCCCTTTTCCAAGTCTTTACACATGACCTCTATGGCCTTTCCTATTTTGAGTTTATAATATTTATCATCATCACATAATGGTAACCCTTTGTTTACTGAAACAACAACACTCTTTTCTTCATCTGGTATAAATGAAAAAACACCATCTTTAAAGGTTTCCTCTATTTCTTTTTTGCTTATTCCATAATTCGAATTAAATCTATTTATAACAAGCTTTACCTTGTCTTTGTCATATCCAAGAGAATCCATAACTTTAAGTCCTAATTTTGTATTCTTTAAAGCTACAATTTCCATAGTTGACACCATAAGTATCTTTTGTGCCATATCTAAAATGTAAAGAGTATTATCATTAAAATTAATACCTGTATCCACAACTATTACATCATATTGCTTTTTAATTATTTTCATTATCTTTTCAACTGTTTCTTTTGCTATATATTCTGCTGCCTCTGGTTTTTCTGGAGCAAATAGTATATCAAAATTATCACTATATTTATATAAATAAGGTTTTATATTTTCATAAGAATCTATTTGTCCATCATCTATTGCATGTAGAATATTCTTTTGATTATACTTATTAACCAGCATAGATATATCACCAAACTGCAAATCCATATCTATAAGAAGTACTTTTTTATTAGCTTCTTTGCTTAAAACAATTGCTGTATTAAGGGATAAAATTGACTTACCCACTCCACCTTTTGAACTAAAGAAAGCTATGACATTTGCATCTCTTATTGTTTCTACACTACTTGCTATCTTTACTTGTCTTTCCCTGTACTTTTCGTAAGTTGTTGTTATAGTTTCAATTAAGTCATCATAGTTAAAAGGCTTAATTATATATTCCTTAGCACCATGAAACATTGCTTTCTTTAAGTATTCACTTTCAGCCTGAACAGACATAATAATTACCAAAACCCCCGGATACTCCATTGTTATTCTTTCAGTAGCTTCTAAACCATTTAATACAGGCATATTGATATCCATTAGAACTACATCAGGTTTTACTTTTGGTATAAGATTAATTACCTCTTCACCATTAGCTGCTTCTCCTACAACTTCAATATTTTCTTTCTGCATACTCAATATTTTTTTTATGACATTTCGAGTTTCTTCAATGTCATCTGCAATTAATATTTTAATCTTATTCATTGTGTATCCCCCTACTACTGTAGTATTGGAATTTTAATTACTTCGCCAGTTACAATTAAATTCTCATTTTGTATATTGTTTGCATCCTTTATAATTGTATATTTATGTTCATCTTTATAAAATTCTCTACTAATACTTTTTAATGTATCTCCACTTTTTACTGTATAAGGTTTATAATTTTCATTGTTATTATTTTCACTGGTTATATTACTTGAATTATTTGCCTTATTAGAAGCTGTTGTATTATCATTACCGCTATTAACATTTAGATACAATTCCTCTGAAGTAGTTCCCTTTGTTTCAGAAATGTTATTATCATCCTTTAATGGTCTAAGAGCTAATTTAATACTTCCTATACTTTGCCCAAGAACTAGCTTTTCTATGTCTGATGTTGGAATTGATAATGTTACTAAAAAATTTGTTAGTGTTTTCTCTTTATCAAGTGCCTTATCATTTGTTTTCTCTTCTCTATTAAGTTGTTTATCAACTGCTAAAATCTCAATATTTTGCAAGATAGTTTTTGCCATATTTGGGTTAACAATTTTTGCTCCATCCCGTTTTTCAGCTATAAATGTAATTATATCTACACTATCACCTGGTTTTAACAAATCTGAAACTCCTGTATCACCTGAAACACTAATAGAAATTGCTCTATGATTACTATCTATTTTTAAACTAAGTTCATTTGAATCCTTGTCTAGTAGTTTATCAGCATAAAAACCTTCATCTTTAAAAACAGTTTCCTTTGTATATTTTCCAACAACTTTTGAAGCATCATCAATATAATTAACTAAAATAGAATCATCAGACACTTGAATTTCTTTAATCATTTTCTTATCTATAAGAGTTCTTGGAGGTATTGTTTCAGCTGCTACTAAAACAGTTATCTTTTTATTTATTTCTTTTGGTGATTTTAAAGACTGCATGAATAAAAAAGCAGCCATTGCTGCAAATAATGCTAAAACAAAAGATATCACTATCAATTTTTGTGCTGTACTTTTCATAACTACCTCCTTGGTTGTTTTGGTTCTCTGCTTACTTTGACAGCTTTGCACCATATACCCCTGTATCATTTAAATTTACATCAACCTTAGAATTTAAAACATATTTAATAAATCTACCTTTAATCTCAATCTTACCCGAAACATCCTTTACTCCTTCTACATAAAATGCTGCGAAACCCACTACTAATACTGACTTCCGTCCATCTACAGTTAATGAATCTACCAAAGGTATTGTCCAAAGCCTAATTGAATCTCTAGAAAAATTATCAAAAGTGCTGTGTTCAGAGTTAATATAATTATTTATATCATTAGTAGCCCCTGCCATATTACCTGGTTCAGTATTTATATAATCACCTACTGATATTGTTCCACTATAGCCGTATAGTGCATTTATTCTAAAAACATTTGAACCTTGTCCACCAAGTGCAACTGCACCATAATTACCATGATATCCATCTCCAGCACCTTCTTTAATTGTTACGAGCTCTCCATATGGAAAGTTGTATGCTTCTACCGCAAAGGGTCTTATTCCACTATTCACTGATTTTGCTGGTGCAAGTACAGCTTTTGTTTTAGCATTTACATTGCTACTGTTTATGCCTATTATTGGAGCAAACAAATGCTTTACATTTTTGATACCTTCTATTTGAATGCTTTTATGATCTACTCCAACAACTATAGAAGTCTGATTTGGATCTACATTATTTTTTTGAAGATAATCTACAGCTACAGCCTTTGCTTTTATATCATTACTCGGCAGTTCAAGTATGGCAGCTAAAGCTGCTGAATCAATTGCATTTGTTAATTTTTCTTTTTCTGCATAAACCATTCCTACATCAATTACATAAGCTGCAAAACCCATTAATGCAGTAATTACTAAGCATAAAATAATTGCGACATTTCCCTTATTATCTAATCTTTTCATTTCCCCACCTCACTCAACTCTCATGGAGGTTTGTCCATTCAAGACAATTACATTATTAAAAAGACTACTTATAATTGGAACAGTGAGTTTATAGTTATAGGTTACGTTTACAGTAAGAGTACCTCCAGCTATTCTGTTAGTTACATTCGGAGTTATACTTACTACTAAATTTTCTGGTTCTAGACTAGGTGAAGTGGATATAATCAAATTTCGAATTTCAGCATCAGTACTTCCTATAATTCCAGTTCTTGCTCCTTCTCTTGCAGCATTTCCAATTGTAATGTATGCGTTTAACATCATTCCAAATTGAAATATCCCCATGATTAGCAGCATAAGAATTGGAAGAACTATTGTAAATTCAACTAATGCTTGACCCTTTTGATTTTTTAATTTTTTAATTGTAACCACGTCCTTTTAATAACCACTAAATCTAAAATCTCTACTGTTCCAAAAATACCCTATGATACATAACATTTGTAACAACAGTTCTTTTACTTAAGTGCATTTATTATGTCTTGGAATTTTGCAGATATCGCTGGTCCAAGTAATACTAATACTGCAATAACTACTATTGATACAAGTCCTATTATTAGTGCATACTCAACCATACCTTGTCCTTTTTCATTTTTTAAAATTGATACTATTTTATCTTTCAATTTCTTCATATTTAACACTCCTCATTCTTAGTATTTTAATTTTTTATCTCATCTTCAAAATTCGTTATACTTTTTATTTAAGTGCATTTATTATATCTTGGAATTTTGCAGATATTGCTGGTCCAAGTAGTACTAATACTGCAATAACTACTATTGATACAAGTCCTATTATTAGTGCATATTCAACCATACCTTGCCCTTTTTCTTCTTTAAATTTACTTAAAACATATCCTTGAAATTTTTGTAGCATATTAATCTCCCCTTAAAATTTATTTTCTTTTGTTTTCCCTTGACTTTATTATAGCCCTGTCCACTTTTGTTTGGCAGATTGCAAAAGTCACATTTCATAAGTAAAAAAGTCACAAAAAATAGGGACTAAAGTCCCTATTCCTTAATCTTCATATTTATTTATGTAATATTCATTAATGTTATTTTCTATTGCAACAATTGTAGCCTTAACTCTATCCTCCACATTTATCTTTCTAAAAAGATTTGTCGCATAGTTTTTAATAGTCTTTTCTGAAAGATACAACTGTTCTCCAATTTCCTTATTACTATGCCCTTTCGATATTTTAATCAGCACTTCAACTTCTCTTTTTGAGAGATTATCTAAAATGCCAAGTGCTTTCTTATTCTTAATTTTTATGTCTGAAAAAAGTATGGAAACCAATGATTTATCAATATATTTTTCGCCCTTATGTACTGTTCTAATTGCATCTGCAATTTCTGTTCCGGCTGAATCCTTAAGCATGTAACCATCTGCACCTATATTTATAGCTTCACTAATAGTCTTTCTATCATTTTCAACAGTTAACATTATAACTTTAATTTTATCTCCCTTAGCCTTTATGTTTCTAAGAGCCTCAATACCATTCATTATTGGCATATTGCAATCTAATAAAACAACATCTAATTCATGCATATTTAAAATTTTCAGAGCCTTCTCACCATTTTCTGCCTCAAAAATCACCTCCATATCCTCTTCAAAACTAATAATTCTCTTTAACCCCTGCCTTATGATATCATGATCATCAGCAATTAATATTCTAATTACCTCGTCTTTCATCCTTTATCACCTCTCGATTAATAGGAAGCTTAACAGTATAAGTTGTGCCTGTTTTCTTTGAAGATTTGATTTCAATTTCCCCTTGGAGCTGATTTACTCTATCAAAAATGCCAATAAGACCATAAGAAGTTCCTTTAGTTCTTACTCTCTTTAAAGTTTCTTCTACGTTAAATCCTACACCATCATCAGTTATGATTAACATTAAATATTTCACTCCAAAATCCATCCTTACCTCTGCATTCTTTGCTTTAGAATGCTTTCTAATATTATTGAATATTTCCTGAATAATTCTATATACTGCAACCTGAATAATGGATTCTATTTCTGTTTTAATTGGCTTTAATTTTACCTTTATATTAATATTAGACTCCTCTGAAATAGAATTTACTGTTTGCTGTATAGTTTGAATTAACCCTAAATCATCTAAAGACATTGGTCTTAAATCAAAGATAATACTTCTTACTTCCCTTAAGGCTACTTTAACACTTCCCTTTAAATCTTCTAGTTCCTTAAGCCCTTCTTCAAAATCCTTTTTAAGAACCATTGTGCAAATATCCACCTTCATGACTACATTAGCCATATGCTGAGCAGGTCCATCATGAATATCCCTTGCAATTCTCTTTCTTTCACTTTCTTGAGCCTCTAAAATTTTTATACCAATAAACATTTCTGAATTTTTATCTGTACCTTCTAAAGCTGAAAAAATATCTCCCTCTAAATAGCCCATAGCAATACTTATTTGATTAATTATTTTTTCTCCGTTCTCAATATTAACCATTGTTTTTTTTAGGGCTAATTCTAGACTATCTCTTTTCTCTCTCAGTAGCTTTTCTTCATTTTTCTTTATATAAAATTTAACCCTTATATCCTCCGCTCTTTCGTACGCCTCTTTAATATCACTTTCACTATATTTATTAAAATTGGCAGAGACCTTAGCCAATCTTTTTCTACTAGCCTTATCTTGCTTTTCCAGTTCATCAACCTCATCTATAACTCTAGCAACATCCGCCCTAACTTTCTCAATCTCAAGTTTAAGGTTTTCCTTATCTTTTCTTATGTTATCAACAATATTAAGTATTTCCCCTCTGCTTGAACCTATCGCTCCTATTATATTATTGATTATTTTATTGATAGCATTAACATCTAATTCCATATTCTTCATCATACCCTTAACTTTTTATTTTCTTTCATATGCCTTATACAAAGATCAATATCGAAATAAAACTTCCTAATGATAAAAACGGACCAAATGGGATATAATCCTTAGTTCCTTTTATTTTTAATAATATTAAAACAATACTAATTATTGAAGAAATAATAAAAGCTAAAAGAAGTGCCCATAAAGTTCTATTTAGTCCTAAAAAAGCTCCAATGGCAAACATAAGCTTTATATCTCCCCCACCCATGGCATTGGGAACAAGAGCTAATAAAAATAGTATTCCTCCACCTGCTATCATTCCAAGTATTGTATCTATAAATGAAGTCTTAGCTATAAACGAAAATATTATTCCAATAACTAAAGCTATAACAACCATAAAATCAGGTATAATTTTATGCTGCAAATCAATAAATGAAATTATGATTAAAATCACTGTCATCACTATTGCTTTAGCTAATATAATAGTAAATCCAAATCGCACAAATAAAACTTCAAATGCCAAGCCACAAATAATAGGTATAACAATTTTTGCAGTTTTTTTCTTATTTTTAGTTATACTATATGATATTTTCTCTATTATAAAATTTAATATACTTCCTATAATTAGACCTATAATAAAAATCACTACATTCATTGTTTACCTCTCAAATAGATTTATTGAATATTCTCCCTTAAGTTTTACATCTTCCATCTTATATTTCACCTAATAGCGCAAAGATATTCCGTATTCTTATTTATGGGGGTATTTTTTTTCACTTCTAAAATCATAGGAATATTATCCTGTGGATTATTATTAATCTTTTCATCACTCATATTACTCTCAATTTCTTTAATATCTTTATGAATAATTTCTAAATTACACATTTCATCATTTGTCACATTTGTCGCTTCATTTTGAATGATTTTATTTTCAGATATTTTATCTTCATCCTTAGGATTTTCATTTTTTAAGATTTCCTTTACCAAAACTTCCTTGTTCTTTATATCTTCCTCTTTATCCTTATCTTTGCTTTTTTCTTTTATCTTGATATTTTGATGCTTAGCAAAATTTTTCACTCTATAAATGTTATCTTCTGTAAGTTCAATCATTTCTAATTCTATTAATACATCTAAGGCTAACTTGATTTGGTCCATATCTCTGTTAAATTCTATTGCTAAAGTTTCTATTGTATATGGAATATTTCTAGAAAGATATAAATCCCCTTCTAAATTAACCTTTCCAGCCAAAGTGATAAATCTAGTCCAAACATAGTGAATAAGATCCCTTTCAGGCTTTCTATCTATTATTTTAAATTTTGTATCTTCATACATATCAACTCTAAATTTTACAACTTTTCTTTCTCTCATTTTTATCATTCCCCTTAATTTTTTATTTTTTCAATATACCTTCACTTAAGATATATGTTCCACTTAATAAAATTACAATAATTCAATAATATTTTTTCTATTAAAATACTACAATTTTTTTATACTAGTTGAATTTTAAGAAAAAAAAAAGATACTACTGCTGTAATGTCTTTTCTAAATCTTTCTGCTGTAAAAATTTATTTGCAAATGCCCATTGAATTATTACCAATATATTCCTATGTAAAGTGTTAGATAATTATGGTACAATATCCAAGTAAAATTCAATAACCATAGACGGATGGCTATGGAGGTTTTGAACATTTTTTCCTCCTTGGGCTAATAGTGAATTATTTCATTGTAGCTTAGGAGGTGGTATTGAATATGCTAGAACTGATTATAAAAAGTTTTGCTACTCTTTATATTATTAGATTAGTTTTGAAACATAATCTTTTTATTTCTAAACTAATTATCAAGATTAATTTTCTTGGAATTCACATAGAAGTTAACAGCAACGAAAAAAAGCACCCATCCCACAAAGACTAGTGCTTTTTTCTAGAATTAAATTATTAAATTAAATTCATTCAATAGCCCTAAAACAAAATAAATGTTCTAAGGATTGCTTAATGTTAAAGCATTAAGCTTTTCTTATTTATATTATATCAAACTTTTTTAAAAAATAAACATATATTTTTCATTTTTATTGGGATATCTTATTTTCATTTATATTACATCTAGTTTCAAATAATTTTTTTTAACTGAATCAAAGATCATATGAATAATTAGACATACAACTTCAATATCTGAAAGCTCTATCGAATACTTCTTTATAGTAAAATACTCTTATAGATTTCACCAAAATCTCTAAAAGTTTACATAGAAAAATCCTAATCGCTATTTATTTCGTCTTTAATTCTTCTACTTGTTCTTTTTTGTACACTTTTACTATACTTGTTACCTCCTTCAAAATATAAAAAGGATTACTCAAAGCTCTTATTACTCTAAGTATTCCCTTAAATTTTATCCACTATTATAATATATATTTATAGAAATCCTATTAATTCACTTGCGTACTTTTATGTATTAAATCTTTCTTTATTTCTTTAAATTCTTCTTCTGTTATTGCACCGTCATCAAGTAACTTCTTAAATTTTATAAGTTCATCTGCTAAATCGAATCCACTTGTACTTGAATTATGTTGACTTGTTGCCGCTACTTCTTCTCTTACATCTTCATATTCAGTATCTACAGTTTCATATTCAATGTCTATGACTTCCCCTGTTTCTCTTTCTAAATCCTTAATATCTTTCTTCAAATCTTCTTCTGTATAATTTTTATTTATGGAACTTGCTAATGCATCCTTTAATCTATTCCCCATTGGTTTCATAGACATATATGTTAGTCCACCAGATATTACACCACCTAAAATAGGTATTGCCTTAGATGCTCCTTTTGCAAATGTATCCTTTGTCATCTTTACACTCATTATAGCTGCTATTTTCTTTATTATAGGATAATATATAGTCTTCGTTAATGCTTTTTGTGGTAATTTTTTTAATACTTGATTTGCTATATTAGTTGAGAGTAATCTTAATGCAGTAGTTGCTCCACCAACACCAAACATTGCTCCTAGAAAAAGTGTTAATTCATTTTTCACTCTTTCATTATCAATGTTATCATCTTTCCATAAATCTTCAAAGCCATATAGATACGCTAATTCTTGTGCTATTCTAAGTGCTACTCCAAAAAATTGCAAAGTATCAGCAGGTATAGTTGCCGCCATAGCAAGTCCACCTGGTAATCCCGCTAAAAAAGAAGCTCCTGCAGTTTGATTTGTTCTTTTACTTATTATATTCTTAGCTATTTTATCTAATAAATTTAAATCAATTCCTGCCTCTATTGTATTTGACTTAACAACTTGATTTATTTTTTCTTCTGAAACATGTTTACTTAACTCTTTTATTAAAAAACCAGTCCTATCTACTTTTACGCCTGGTATTTTCAATGCCGTAGTTAATGCTAATTCAAATTTATTATTTCCCTCAATATTATTCATAATAGCCCTCTTTCTTCCTTTTATATATATTTTATCAAAATCCATTCCAAACCCGCATGATTACTATAAATATTTATATATTTAACTATGTTTCTATTTAACTATGTTTCTATAAAAATATTTTCCTAGCTTCATATTTACATATAAATATATATTCCTATTTTTATATATAACTATTTTCTTATTTAATAATTCCTGCTGAGCTTTTTCCCAACTGCCAGCAACCAAACAAAAGTCAGTTTAATATTGTAATTTAAAGTGGTTCTACCTCAAAACCAATTATCCAACTATCAGCTTTGAATTTTAATTTATACTGAAATGCATCTAGATAATTACCATAAACAAAAGACTGATTTAGTATTGTTTGCTTTGTATTTCATATCTAAATTCCCTTTCAAAACCTATGTTATTAACATTTTATATCCTTATATTAATTTAAAATCATCCTCTTAATTATATTTATTATGGTTCTTCATAGGTATGCTCCTCATTTGTTATCTTATACTATACTTAAACTTCAATTACTTTTACCTAGACATATTAACTCCCCATTAATATGAATAATGGCAAGTTGTATTTCATTATAAATCTGCCTTACTTGTGATACCGCTTACGCTCAATTATTATTCTAAAACTCTTTAAATTTCATTTAATAAAATCATATCAGCTTCCTATTATAGACATAACTAGAATACTCCTTCTTTTAGTTTTTTAATACTATTTTGGACTCTCCTCTATTGAATCGAGTTCCCATACCCCCAGTTTTTCACATATTTTCTATCAATTCAATTAAAAGAACTTCCCTCTTTAACTGCTTCAATTTCTAATGACATATTACATCAGTACTTTAAGTTATTCGTCATAAATTTTTCATCCCCTTCAAAATATTTCAATTTAATTCAGATTTGTAACTATTCAGCTATTGAATAAATTTATTATATATTAAATAATTTTTCAAAAAATTATTCCTATTATTCTTAGCTTTTGGTATTATAAATATTGTCTTTTAAAAAACTAATGATAAGGTGGTGACTATCGTGAGCGAAGGCAAAATTATAGAAATCTATAATCAAGGATTAACGCAAGTTATGAGTGTTATAAAAGAACTTACAAATGAAATAAAAGGTCTAAATTCTCAAGTAGAAAAAATTTCAAAAGAAAATAAAGCTCTCGGTGAGCGTGTTCAATCTTTAGAAAAACAAACTCAAAAGAATAGTAATAACAGTAGCAAACCACCATCGACAGATGGTTTTAAAAAGAAAACTAAAACTTTAAGAACTAAATCAGGCAAAAAACCTGGTGGTCAAGAAGGTCATGATGGAAAGACACTTGAGCTTACTGAAAATCCAGATGAAATAATTGTACACACTGTAGATAAATGTGATATTTGCGGAGAATCCTTACAGGATGTAGCTCCGGACAGTATAATTGTACGACAAGTGGTTGATCTACCAGAGACTAAAGTAAAAGTTACTGAACATAGATCAGAAGTTAAAAAATGTCCAAAGTGTAGAAGAAAAAACACCGGTAAATTCCCTGAGGGAATAACAAACACAGTTCAATATGGCGATAAAGTAAAAGCGATAGCTGTTTATTTAACTCAATATCAATTAATTCCGTTTAAACGTGGTGCTGAATTGATTTCTGATATGTTTAATATAAGTTTAAGTCAAGGTACAATAGTCAATTTTAATAATAACTGTCATGAAAAATTAGAACTTGTTGAAGAAAATATAAAAAATGCAATAACTAATTATCAAGGTGCTGTACATTATGACGAAACTGGAATATATATAGATAAAAAACGCCAATGGCTACATGTTGCTTCAAATGATAAATATACTTATTATGAAGCACATGAAAAACGAGGTAAAGAAGCTATTGATGATATAAATATATTACCTAAATTTACCGGAACAGCAGTACATGACTGCTGGAAGACATATCATCAATACTCTTGTGAGCACGCTTTATGCAATGCTCACATATTAAGAGAGTTAAATGCTATATCAGAGCTAGAAAAACAAAAATGGGCAGAGCCTTTGAAAAATCTATTAGTAGAAATAAAAAAAGAAGTAGATTTATCTTGGAATACTGCCAATGCCTTAACTTTAGATAAAATTGAAGCCTTTGAAAAAAGATATGATCAAATATTAGAAGATGGCTTCAAAGAAGATTATATAGCAAATAGTAAAGCATACAGTAAAAAGAAAGTAAAGAAAAGTACTAGTCTTAATCTATTAAATAGATTAAGCGGTTATAAAAATCAAATACTTGCTTTTATGTATGATTTTGAAATACCTTTTGATAATAATCTTGCAGAGCGTGATCTACGAATGACTAAGGTTAAACAAAAAATCTCTGGAACATTTAGAAGTAAAGATGGCGCAAAAGCATTTACTAGAATTCGTGGATATGTATCCACGGTTCGAAAAAATAGCTTGAATACTTTGGATTGTATAAAATCAGTATTTACTTCAAATATAATCGATCCGACCTTAGTTTAACTAAGATATTTCTAGGGGTATTGAGAATAAGTTGATACCCCTATTTGCCATACCTAAAAGTATATCTATTAAAATTTTAAATGACTACAGCTGAATAGTTACTCAGATTTTATTATCTTTTCAAAACAAAAGAACTATACTAAACCTAGCATAGCTCCTATTGCTCTCTATTTCTGACTCAAACCAGCTGAAAATCAACTTTCCTAATTAAATAAAATATGTTATTATTTTAATATTAAATGCATTTTTAACCAACAAAACATGACATTTTTTGTTGATTAAAAAAAGAACTTTCAGAGAGTAACCAACCTTATTATTAATAAATTTTGCGAGGGTATTATGAAACTTAATTTTTCTAAAAAATCCTATTATTTTTTAATTTTTATTACATTCATATTAGTTGTAGCATCTTTTGTAAATGTTTATTTTAACAGAGATTGTTTTTCGTATAAACCATTTGAAAATGGTCCAGAATTATCTTCACCTATATTCTCCAAAGTTGTAGACAACGGAGACCAATACTATATTGATAAAGGAAATCATCGCATTATTGGAATAAATAGAGAAGGTAAATGCAAATGGACATATACAAATACTGACGCAAGTTATAAAGAACTTGTACAAGCTCCTGATGGCAGAATATTTGTAACAAATTATCATTATGTTAATGATGCCGCCATTTCCAACATTTCAATTGATGAGTTTTCTGCTTCGGGTAAATCTTTAGGCAGTATATATTCTGCTTCATATTCTGTTAATCATCTTTTTGATAAAACAAGCCAAATAATGGATTTGCAGTTTTTTGATGATGCTCTTACATTTGTCACAAGAACAGATGACAAACTTCTTCTATATTCTATAAATTTGAAAGAAAACAATAAATCCCAGCTAAAAGCCTCTGTTTCCTGGGACGACGAAAAAGAGCACGCCATAAAATACTGTTATGATCATGACAAAGAAATTTTTTATGCTATTACAGCTCTTGGCAATGTTTATAAAATAGCAACAAATGTAAATGATGCCAAACTACTTTCTTATTCAAAAGAAAGTGGCTTTAATATTCCATATTCCATGACGCTCATGGATGGTCATCCTGTTATTTCGGATATTGGTTCACGAACTGTAAAGTTTTATGACGGTGAAATCTTTAAGACAATAGCTATTATGAAGAAAAGTGATGACTTTTTCACAGATCCTGCTCTTTATTATTCCATTACAAGTGCCAGCCAAAATGAAGTTACTCTAACATCAAGTTATGGTATTTCTCTGCTTAATGTTAATACAGAAATTCTAACGACCATAAACACAGACTTTCCATTTTCTTCAAAGGAACACGCTCGCATTATTTCAACCTGGTTTTGCGGTCTTCTTTTGATTCTTTTTGGATTTGGATTAATTATAGTTTTTGCAATATATTACTACAAAAAAGTAGGATTTACAGACTTCACCTATAATTTTATGATGATAGTAATTGTTGTAGCAATATCAGCACTTATTATTGCTAATTATACAAACATTACTTACAAAGCTTATCAAGACAACTCAATTGATAAAATTTCTTCTATTGGTAACTTAATAGCAAAAAATATTTCCCCAGAGGATGTAAAAAATATAGATTCTTTGGAAGATTTCAACTCGCAAAGTTATAAAAATATAGTGAATTTCCTTAATAATAATTCAAGCAATTCAGATAATCCTGTTTTATTTGTAGATGAATCAGGACTAACTAAAAAAGATAACGCCTGGGACGCAGATATTTATTTTGGAATTAATAAATTCTTTAATGAAAGACTTTATTTTATTTTGGCTATGCCTGAAGAAGCCGGATCTATATACCCATTAGAGATTTCAGACAAAGATTCAATCGACTTATTAATTCAGAAGAACACACTGGTTTACCCAGACTATGTGGGTTACTTTGGTTCTTATTGTCTGGTTCAAGTTCCTATAATTTCAAATAACGAGGTAATTGGTACTGTTGAGGTTGGATTCAATAAAGAACATTTTATTAAAGAAATGCGAGTAAAGCAAACAGAAATCATTATTTCAATAGCTGTAGTTTTGCTGCTTTCCTTACTGTTTTTAAAAGAAATTATCTTTTTTATAAAGATGTTTTTCTCAAAGCGTTCTTTAGCACCTGGTCAACTAATTGACTCAGGCTGCGTTAGAACTCAAATGTTTTTGGGTCAAACTGCCTACTCCATATCCATAGTCTGTGGTCCGCTGTTTGCTATGCAATTATACAGTGAAACCTTTGGTATTCCAAAAGAGATTGCTGTGGCAATTTCCTATTCAGCCACTCTTTTGTTTGTTGGCATCTTTGCCTTTGTTTCTGGCAATCTTGCAAAGAAAATTCCACTTCATCGGTTACTTGCCATCAGTGCCATTCTTGCTATAGCCGGCGAGCTGACTGCAGCTACCTCTACCACGTTTTTACAGTTCCTTATTGCTAGAAGTTTATTTGGAGCCGGTGTAGGTATGATACTCAATGTCTTGGATACCATGGTAGCTATGCAACCTGATGAAGAACGTGTAACGCAAGGATTTACCATGAGCAGTGCAGGTGGCCAAGCTGGAATTATTTTTGGCGTTGGCATGGGTGCTACTGTAATGGCCTACTTCGGTTATCGAGGTGTATATGTTGTTTCCGCTATTATCCTCATTATTCTTTTTTGTACATCCATTCTTTTTTACAACAAGAATAATGTTCCCGTTACTACAGATTTAGTCGAAGATAATGCTGGCATGAGTTTTTTTAGTTTTGTGAGGAATAAAAAAGTAATAGGTTATGTTTTCTTTTTAGCTGTGCCATATTTCCTATGTTTAGGATTTATTGACTATTTCCTTCCACTGGCAGGAAATGGCTATGGTCTTAGCGAACAATCAATTTCATATATTGTAATTGCTTTTGGACTAATATCCATTTGTCTTGGTCCGTTTCTTACAAAAAAGCTTCTTTCTATATTTAATTCCTATATTGTACTTATTATATCCACAGTTGTTGTGTCTAGCGCAATAATATATTACGGGCTTAATCAATCTGTTTTTGGACTTGTGATTTCCTGTGTTGCTTTTGCCTTTGCCGATAGCTTTTTTCAATCGGTGCAGAACATCTATCTTACTCAGTTGCCTGAATCAATCAAATACGGGCAAGGTAGCACTCTTGCGTTCAGCAATATTGTTATCGGTATTGCTGGTATGGGTCAATCCTACATATTTGCCTTTGCCATGATTTTTGGTATAAAGAAGGTTTTTTTGATAATTGGCGTTAGTTTCCTTGCTTTAACAGTATTATTCCTAATGTTTAATCTTGACAAAAAGGATTGTAATAAAAATGAGAATTTTTTAGATGATGTTTAATTATTGAAATTAGAAGGAGGCTATATTATTTATGCGTATTCTACAGATTTGTGATGAACAACAATATATTTTTAATATTAATGAAGCAAACAAGAGTATCCCTATACAAATATCATATTCCATGGAATTTTCAGAAAGCTTTTCTTCTGATGAACTTTCCTTTGCAATTGATAAATGTATAAAGGAATCTGATGTTTTTGGGGCAAGATGTATTGTAAAAAACAGCCGTCAGTATATGGAATTCCTACCATATGATAAGCATGATTTTCCTATTTTCAGTTTTTCTAGTGAAAAAGAATATGAAAGCTTTTGCAACCAAGTCAGAAAAACAAAAATAAACAATAGAGATAAACTTTATTACATATTTATTTTTTCAATTGCAGGTTCTTATTATCATTTACACTTTAGTTTTAATCACATAATATTTGATGGGACATCAGCGTTATTATTATCTGAGAAGATTCAAAAGATTTTACTCAACAAAAATGAAGAAATAAAATGGCACCCTTTTTACAACCATTTAGATAATATAAAGAGTTATAATGAAAGTCAAAAATATCTTATAGATGAAAAATTTTGGGAAGATAGATTTTTAGAAATTTCTAAAAGTGATTATCTCTTTAGGGATGTTATTGATACAAATTATTCTCCAATTAAAGATTTGACTTTTCAGACAAGCAAAAAACTAAAAGAGGAGTTATTTGAGTATTGCTCTAAAAACAATATTTCACCACATATTTTGATTGTTGTAGTTCTTGCACAAATTATAACTGACAAAACCGGATGCAAGCGTTTTTACTTTGAAATCCCTATTGGAAATCGTTTAGGAGCAAATGAAAAAAATAGCATAGGTACTTATGAAATCGCAGTTCCAGTAATTTTTGATTTCACTATATATAATGATTTTTTTGATTTGCTTAAGTCAGTTCAAAAACAGTCCACAGATTATTATAAGCATAAAAATTTCGATTGGATCACAAAAATATCTTCTGAGTCACACGAAAGAAAATACGGCAAGTATATTCCTCAGTTTTCCTTTTCGTATTTTTGTCAAAACAAAAAGCCATCTGCTTCAGTTGCAACAATACATCACCAATCATGTGAAAATGACATTCTACCTATGAATTTATATGTATCAGACTATCTTGATTGGCAGGCTATTACATTTTCTTATATGTATTGGGATAATTACTTTAATGACGAAGAAGTTATACAAATTCATAAGGATATTGAAACCGCTATAGCAAATATTATTGAGAATAAAAAGCTTTTAGAAAATGAATAGCACCAGCGTTCTAACCACTAAATTTACCCGTTAATGTTCCATATTGCAATATATGTTCCTTCATTGCTTTTAGTAACTCAGACTTACCAGCATCGTTACTCAAGTTTAATGTTGTATCTAAAACATATACCTTAAATATATATCTATGTGTTCCAAAGGGTGGTAATGGTCCTCTATACCAATGTTTACCTTCATATCCACTCTTTCCTTGTATAGCTTCACCTAGAGAATTTACAACTTCTTCTTTTGGAACACCTTCTAGTATATTATCAAATCTTGCAGGTATATTCCAAATTACCCAGTGGTTATACACTCCTATAGGGTTATCTAAATCATCCATAATAATTGCAATTGTTTTTGCATCAATATCAATTGTATCAAATTTTAAAAGTGGAGAAATATCTTCACCTTTTCCAGTATATTTTATTGGCATTTCCCCATTATTTTCAAATGCAGTACTAGTCACTTCTAAATTAACAGGCACATCATAATCATCTTTAGTACTATAAGCTCTTTTTATAAATACCATCACTATTATTATTAAAAAGATACCTATAGCTACAACAATTTTTTTCACTCATGATTACCTCACTTTCTTTTAAAATTTATATTTACTAATTGACTTTCTGCAAAACTTATTCCACTAAACCCCTTTCCCTAAGATTACTATATACACTCTTAAAATTATCTTCTTTGCCTTTTAAAATAATTTTTCTATATGAAGGTTTCAATATAAAGAAATTTATCATTCTTACAAATAAATTTTGTAAATGATACTTCTTATTATTTTTTATATCCCTTGTAATTTTTCTTCCAATCTCACTAGCTAAACTGTAGCCCTCTGTATCTTTCACATCTTTAGAACCTAATTTTACTCCAAGAAAACCTGAAACATAACCTCTTTTAAACGAGCTTCCAGTAACCATGTAAGCAAGTCCCTTGGCTACTTTCTTTGCTACCATTGACCCTGCAGTAGATATACCCACTACATACTTACCTCCAAATAAAGAAGAAGTCATATTCTCAAACAATCCTATTCTATCTATAAAATTTTTCATACGTGCATTAGCAGCACCTGCAAAAGTTGGTGAACTTAAGATGATTCCATCTGCATCATTAACAAGTTTTTTCAACTCTTCAAAATCGTCATTAATAGGGCATCTCCCTTTAAGACATGCTAAACAACCTGTACAATATTCAAGGTTGTATTTTGGAAGAAAAATTTCTGTTACTGTAGCACCTTCTTTTTCTGCACCTTTAAGTGCTTCTCTAGCAAGTCTAGCACTATTTCCATTAATTTTTCCGCTACTAATCAATGCAATTATTTTTATATCTTTTTTCATATCTCCATCTCCTCTTACTTCTTACCTAATTTACCCATACAACTTCCCAATCTGCCTATTAATTCTTTAAGTATGCATCACTGCATACTTTCTGTTTCTTGACAGAAAAAAAATAATATTATATACTTTGTACACAATCCGTATACAAAGGTTACATACTGTAACTTAAATATACATTGTGTGTAATACAATTGTCAAGTAGGAGGAAAAAATTTTATGGATACAATGTCCAGAAAAGAAAAAGAAAAACTATTAAGGGAAGAAGATATTATAAATGCAGCAGAAAAAGTATTTACTACAATGGGATATAACGGAGCCTCAATGGAAGAAATAGCTAAAGAAGCTCAATTTACTAGAAAAACTATATATCAATATTTTGCAGACAAAGATGATTTATATTATGCAGTTGTAGCTAGAGGATTTAGTGGACTTCTATCTTATTTCCAAGAAGATATTCAAGATGGACATAACGGCTTTGAAAAACTTCAATGTTTAATGTCTGCTTATTATCGATTCTATCGGAATTTTCCAAGTACATTCAATTTAATGACTTATGTTGGATACATTAAATCAAATAAGGAAATTACAATAAAGCAGCAAGAATTCAATAAAATCACTGAATTATTGCCCAAAGAAGTTGCAAAGGTGATTGAAGAAGGAAAGGCCGATGGTAGTATCCGTACAGATATAGATACAATGAGTGCAACTTATTCTGCTGAATTTTTGACAACAGGATTTTTTCACATGCTTTCTGTATCAGGTAAAACATTCACAAATCACTTTTCCCTTGATCAGGAGAATTTTATACTTTTTAATATGAATTTACTATGTGATGCTTTTCGTTCACGAAAATAAAAGTGATTATAACATATTTGGTAAATACCGTATTATTCAATTTTCAGGTTATATCTGGCAAAATAGCAACTTATTCACCAATCCAAATATTATCTCAGATATGTAGTTTATTCGTTTAATTAAAAAAGATATCTGATTTCTAAATCAGATATCTTAATAAAAATAAGTTAAGTCCTGTATAATATTTTATTTAATTACTTTATAATTTTAAATTCATAACCTTGCTTTTTTAAATATTCTATTATTCTAGGTAAAGCTTTTGCTGTTTCTTCTTTTCCATAAGTATCATGCATTAATATTAATGCCTTTTCTCTATTACCTATAGTTTTTATAGCCTCCTGAGTTAATTGTGCAGCATCTTTATGTCCACTTTCTGCATCTCCTGATAATGCATTCCAATCAATTTGATGCCAATCTTTTTCATGCAAAGCTTTGTCCACAGCCTCTGCCCCTTGTGGATCCTTGTTACTCCATGTCATTTGACCTCCTGGGAATCTAATAGCACGCGACGAAAAATCTTGCCCCAAAACATTTTTTAAAGCTTTATCTGTTTTATCAAAATCAGACATACAATTTTCCAAATTTATATTTCCATTTGGAAATAAATAGTTATAATCATGTGAATAAGAGTGAATACCAACTGCATTACCTTCTGCTATTTCTCTCTTTACTAAGTTCTTACTGGCATCATCTTTATCAACATATTTTCCTATAAGAAAGAAAGTTGCATTTACATTTTCAGATTTAAGAATATCTAATATTTGTGGCGTTACTGTTTCTGATGGACCGTCATCAAAAGTTAAATAAGCAACTTTTTTACCATCAGCACCATCAGGCTTTTGTCTTTTTATTTGTTGTTGTATATATTTTTCCAAATATTCAACATTCTCTACACTGGTGTTACTTTCTTTATCTACTGAGCTATCATTTTCTTGATTATCATTATCTTGACTTTGTACCGAATTATTATCAACAGCTTGTACAGCTTGTACAGCTTGCTTATTTGCTGAGAACTTTTGAGCAACTACTACTCGTCCTACAATTACAAATAATGCAACTGCAATAAATAATATAATAATCCTCGCTCTCTTAATATTTTTCCTTCTATTGTTATTGTAAATATAATTACGTTTCATTCTTCTACCTCTTATATATTTAATAATTTATTTACTGTCCACTAATATAAGAATGTAAAACACTTATTATAAAGTATATTATCTTTATATTCATAAACTACTTCTTTTCCTACATTAATTCCATTTATTGCATTTATCGATAGTAAATTTTATTTTTATAATTGATGTTTAAACTGACTATTATAAAGATCTGTATAAATTCCACCTTTATTTACAAGTTCGTTATGATTTCCTCTTTCAACAATTTCACCATTCTTCATAACAAGTATTATATCTGCATCACGTATGGTTGAAAGTCTATGGGCTATAACAAAGCTTGTACGACCCTTCATCATTGAAAGAAATGCATTTTGTATTTTTATTTCTGTTCTTGTATCTACACTACTGGTTGCTTCATCTAATATAAGCATTGGCGGATCTATAAGCATTACTCTTGCTATAGTTAAAAGTTGTTTCTGTCCTTCTGAAAGATTTCCACCAGATTCAGTTATAAGCGTATCATAGCCATCTGGAAGTCTCTTTATAAAACTATGAATATATGCTGACTTTGCTGCATTTTGAACTTCTTCTAAAGTGGCATTTGGTTTGCCATAAGCTATGTTTTCTCTTATAGTTCCTTCAAAAAGCCATGTATCTTGAAGTACCATACCGAATTGATTTCTAAGACTATCTCTAGTAAGATTATTTATTTCTTTATCATCTATAGTAATCTTACCTTTGTCCAAATCATAGAATCTCATAAGCAGATTAACCATAGTAGTTTTTCCAGCGCCAGTAGGTCCTACGATGGCTATAGTGCTTCCTTTTTTTATGTCAACACTGAAATCTTCTATAAGTGGTACTTTCTTATCATAAGCAAATGACACATTTTCAAACTTAACATTTCCTTCACATTCAGTTATATTTTCAGCATCTTTAGAATCTGCCTTTTCTGGCTCTTCATCTATAACAGAAAATATTCTTTCACAAGATGCAAGCGCAGCTTGAAGCTGAGTAGCAACACTAGTAATATTGTTTATAGGTTGTGAAAATTGAGTGGAATAGGTTAAAAAACTCGAAATTACACCAACACTTAATCCGCTTATTGCTGAAAGGATTCCTCCAACCAAACCAACTAAAATATATGTAACATTATTTACGAGTCTTGTAGCTGGATTTGTAAGTGATGAATAAAATTGAGCAAGCTGTCCACATTTATAAAGTCTTCCATTAATTTCCCCAAAGTTTTCTTCTGCTCTTTTTTCATATCCAAAAAGTCTTACTACCTTTTGATTTCCTATGATTTCTTCTATATATCCATTTAATTCTCCTAAAGTTTTTTGTTGCTCTTTAAACATTTTATTAGATCTTTTTGTAATAAAAGAAGCAATAAGAAAACAAAAAGGTGTCATTATTACTATTACAGCTGTTAATTTAAAACTTAAGCTTATCATTAAAATAAGCGAACTTAATATCGTAATAATACCTGGGTAAAATTGTGTTATACCTTGAAACAATCCATCTGAAATGTTGTCCATATCATTTGTAAGCCTGCTTATAATATCTCCATGAGGATGTCTATCAAAATACTTTAAAGGCAAAGTACTTATCTTACTTAATGCTTCATTTCTAAGATCCTTTACTGTACTATAAGCCACAATATTAGCCACTATAGTAAAGAGCCATGTAAATAAGGCACTTACTACATAAATTACTCCAAGTATTATGATTGTTTTAATTAAACCATCAAAATCAACTTTGCCCTCCGCAATTATTTTATCAATCGCCTTTCCGACTATTAATGGCATAAATGCAATAAGAACATTACTTATAAGTGCAAATATCAGCGATGCAAACATATAACCTTTATATTTTGAAACATAACCTATTAATCTAGAAAATGTACTTTTTTTCATTTACATAGCCTCCTTTGTATTTTGAGAACTACATATTTCTTTATAAACACTTGATGTCTTGAGTAATTCTTCATGTGTTCCAACTCCTGCTAAATTTCCATCATCTAAGACAATTATTAAATCAGCATCTTTTATAGTACTTATTCTTTGAGTAACCATCATTACCGTCGCACCTGTAGAATTTTCTTTAAGTGCCTGTCTAAGTTCTGCATCTGTAGCATAATCAAGAGCACTTAAGCTGTCATCCATAATTAATATTTCTGGTTTTTTTACTAAAGCTCTTGATATAGTAAGTCTTTGTTTTTGACCTCCAGAAAGATTAACTCCACCTTGAGAAATATATGTATCATATTTTTTAGGCATCTTTTCTATAAAATCAGAGGCCATTCCAATTTCAGCGGCCTTTTTAACTTCGCTCATAGTAGCATTTTGTGCTCCCCATCTTATATTTTCTGATACAGTACCAGAGAATAAAACAGCCTTTTGAGGAACTAATCCTATGTTATCATCAAGTTCTTTTTTATTAAAATCGCGAGCATTAATTCCATTTATTAATATGATGCCTTTAGTGGTATCATATAATCTAGGTATTAAATTAACTAAGGTAGTTTTCCCAGAACCTGTACCACCTATTATTCCAACCATTTGTCCTCTTTTTATTTCAAAAGATATATTACTTATAGCCTCTTCTTTAGAATCCTTATAAGAAAAAGATACATTCTCAAATTTAAGTATTGGCATATCCTTATCATTATTTTTACTAAAGCTGCTGTTTCCACTATACTTAATACTTGTGTCTGTATTAAATACTTCATTTACACGAGATACACTAGCTGCTGCTTTAGTAAAGGTAACTATAAGATTAGCTAGTACTATAAGAGCTGATAAAACCATATTTATATAGTTTATATAAGCTATAACCTTTCCTGTTGTCATTCCTCCTACATTTACTCTTATTCCACCAAACCAAATTACTGCCATAAGTGCAAAATTCATTATTATACTTGTAACTGGATTCATAAGTGCAGATATCTTTCCTACCTGAATTGCAGTACTTGCAAGTTCTTCATTTGATTCTTTAAATCTTACCTTTTCACCTTGTACTCTGGAAAATGCCCTTATAACTCTTACTCCAGATAGATTTTCTCTTAATATAAGTGCTAATTTATCAAGTTTTTTCTGAACTACTTTATAAAGAGGAAGAGATTTACTCATAATAAGATATATTGCAAAAGCAAAAAACGGGATTGATAAATACATTATTAAAGATAATTTAATATCAAGATACATAGCCATTATAATTCCGCCAATGCAAAGAAATGGAACTCTTATAGCAAGTCTTATAAGCATTGCTAGACCAAGCTGAAGTTGATTCACATCATTTGTTACACGATTAATAAGAGATGATGTTCCAAAATCATCAATCTCATTATAGGAAAAAGTTCCTATTTTTTTAAACAGTTCATTTCTAAGTGCTGTCCCAAATCCTTGCGATGCAATAGATGAAAAATATTGACAGGTAAAAGATGATAGCACTCCACAAACTGCCATAACAAGCATTATTATTCCTATCTTAAATATATAATTAATATTTCTTGTTCCTATACCTTTATCGGTTATAAGTATCATTATTGTAGGTATTGATATTTCAAAAATTGCCTCGAGCAATTTGAATATAGGACCTAATATAACTTGCTTTTTATAGGGCTTTACGAATTTTAATAAATTATTCAAAGTTTATCCTCCATTCTTTAGGGAGTCGAAAGAAGTTGAATATTTCCCTAATTTCATTTATTATTATATCAAAAACAAATACATATAAAAAATACATAATATATATGAGTGTCATACATTTTTTATATATGAGAAGGTGAAAGAATGGATATTAAACAATTAAAATATTTCTATGTAATTGCAGAAGAAGGACAAATAACAAGTGCTGCCAAAAGGCTTCATATTTCTCAACCTCCTCTAAGTTATCAACTTAAAAACCTAGAGGAGGAGCTAGGTGTAAAACTTGTTGAAAGAGGAAGCCGTAACATTAAATTAACCGATGCAGGACTTATACTTTATAAACGTGCTGAACAAATATTATCTCTAACAAAATCTACAGTGGATGAATTAAAAGATTTCAAAGAAGGAACCCATGGAACTCTATCCATTGGTACCGTTTCTTCATCTGGAGCATCACTTTTAGATAGCAGACTAAGTATATTTCACGACAAATACCCATTTATAAATTTCGAAATCTATGAAGGAAATACATTTAAATTATTAGAAGATCTACATAAAGGTGCAATTGAAATTGCTGTTGTACGAACTCCTTTTAATAATTCTGGAGTAAACTCAATTTTATTACCTAAAGAAACTATGGTTGCCGCCATGATAAAAAATTTAGACTGGACAGATAGTAAAGTAATTGACATTACAGATTTAAAAGATAAGCCTTTAATATTTTATAGAAGATTTGAAAGGCTAATATTTAAAGCATGTGAGGATTCCAATTTTGAGCCAACTGTGTTTTGCAAAAACGATGATGCAAGAACGTCCTTACTTTGGGCAAACGCTGGACTCGGAATCGCCATCGTCCCAAAATCTTCGATAAAATTAATTGGCTCTTCAGATATAATTTTTAAAGAAATTGATAATGAGGAATTATCAACTCAAATAGCTATAATATGGTCTAAAACAGGTTATCTTTCATCAGCTGGGAAAAATTTTTTAGCCCTTTTCTCAAATGCATAAAATCTCTATATGAACTTTTAACTGCTCAGCTATAGTATAATCAGAAAGAGCATCTCCCACTAAAGAAATGCTCCCTGATTTAAACTTGACTTGTTACTTTTTTCTTAATTAATAATTTTCTGAGCAGACTTTGTTTCATTTTTATACCTCAAACTTATATCCTATACCATAAACAGATTTTATTTCCCATTTATCTTCTTGCTTCTGCAGTTTTTTTCTAAGTCTTTTAATTTGATTATCAATTACTCGTGTATAGCCAAAATAATCATATCTCCAAACCCTTTCTAATATTTGTTCTCTGCTTAATACCTTACCTTCATTTGAAGCTAATAAATATAGAATTTTAGATCTTCTTCATTTGGCTGTTCATCATCTCCATTTGGAAATATTCTTGACCAAGCAATAGACATTCTAAAAGAGTTAAGCCCCATTTCGATAATAAGTTCCTTATCGCATAGCAGACTAAAAAAATAATCATATAAAACAAACTGAGCATATTGTTACAATAGCCCAGTTTGAAATATTATTTTATATAGAAGTCATTTAAAACATACTATTATCTATTGTTAATTTTACTCTCCATAACCCTTATACTTTTCAAGTAATTCTTTTTTATTAGGGATTTGACCTGGTCCAACTGCTTTTGTTGAAATTTCAACTTGATGTTCTAATTTACCATCATAGAATAAACGAGATCTCTTTTGCTGAGCTTCACTAAAGTTAACTTTAATTTGTCCATCAACTAAAGTTAATTCTCCACTGATTCCGCAAACTGGACATTCTACTTCATTTTTATTATGAATTACAGTAAGCATATCACAATGACATACTGGGCAAACACCTTCATCTGCGCCTCTCCATTTATTCATTTCTTCTTTTGTATCACTATTTATAGCATCAGCAATATTTTTACCCATTACTACCATACGATCCATTACTTGTTGATTCCCTACTACATGTTCATGAGCCATTGCGCCAAAATATTCATATTTATCTACTACATTAGTTCCCATTGATATTGTAAATTCATACATAGATGGCATCGCAAATGACAACCAGTTTTGTGTCATTGCTCCACCAACAGTAATTAATGCACCTACTCTTGGCTTAAATGATCTTTCATCTGGTAATTGTTCTGGAGTTTTACCAGCTGCTATCCCTGCTTTTTTAGCTTCAGTTATAAATGCAAGATCATGAGAAGGAATTCTCTTTTTTGCGCATAATATTAACATGATAAAAAATAATATTATACCTATTCATCAAATAGGATTCCAAATAAGTTTTGAAAATATTATACCTAATGATGATTCAGTAAGAATGCTTTATGATGTTATGGAGGGATTAGATTATACAGAATTAAATAGAACTTACTCTAGTATTGGTAGAAATCCAGCAGTCTTACCTGAAACCATGTTTGCAGTTATAGTTTATGGAAAAGGCAACAGGAAAAGTAAGCTTCAAAAATATACAGAACTACTTAATGAATTCATTGATAAACAAAGCAAATATGATGAATATAATAGTATTTGCTGTGATTAAGCAATATTATCGTTTTAGAAGATTTTTTATGCGTGGAAATATCAAGGTAAGAACTGAATTTTTACTAATGGCATTTGGATATAATATGAATAAATTACACAGCAAAACTCTTCAAGCACGTAACGGCAAACTGCTTCATAAGAAGCAAGCTT
This sequence comes from Clostridium gelidum, assembly GCF_019977655.1. Taxonomy (NCBI): domain Bacteria; kingdom Bacillati; phylum Bacillota; class Clostridia; order Eubacteriales; family Clostridiaceae; genus Clostridium; species Clostridium gelidum. The sequence goes on along the minus strand of NZ_AP024849.1, from coordinate 1,878,520 downwards.
ATTGATTACAGCAATATAACTATATAATGGATAAATAGTATTTACCCTATTTTTGTTATGCTTAAAAACAAATTATTTACCAATAACTGCATAAAATTTTGTGAATAAATAATAAAAATACAAGAAAAGACTGCATCAGTATTGAGTTAAAAAAACTCAATCTGATACAGCGCCTTTTAAAACATACATCACATATAAATTTATATAGTCATAAATCATTTTTGATATTCATAAAAACAGATTCCCTAATAAACTCTCTTAATAGAGAATTCTTAATCATTTTCTTTATGTCCATATACAAATCCAAACATCCTTCCTAAATCAGTTTTCACTTCATTAAAATTAGTATTTACTCTATAGCCGCCAATGGATTTATCATAAAGATATTTATCAGCTACTTTAAATAAATGACTCACATAAAATATACGTCACATCCTTGGTCTATTATTTTTTAATTCATAAATACTCCACCATTTACATCTATGCTACATCCAGTGATGTAATCTGAATCGCTACTAGCTAGAAATTCTATAACTCCACTACAATCTTCAACTTTTCCTAATCTACCCAACGGAATGATTTTTTTAATTAAGGATTCTGGGGCACTTGCATAAGTAAAATCAGCAATCATATTTGTTTTAATGGCACCTGGACAAATACTATTTACATTAATATTGTAATCACCGTATGCTTTTGCATAACATTTAGTAGCAGTAATCATTCCACCTTTCGATGCAGAATAGGCTATAGATGATTCAGTCCCACCAATTCTACCTGCAACGGAAGAAACGTTGATTATCTTTCCATATTTCTGTGGTTTCATAAACTTAAGAGCTTCTAGTATACATAGGTGCATACTTCTTAAATTAATGTTCATTACCCTGTCCCATTCTTTTGCATCAATAGTTTCAATTGGCATTGATGGACAGACTCCTGCACCATTTACTAAAATTTGAATAGTAGGAAATTTCAATTTTGCTGCTTTAAATAAGTTTACTATATCCTCCGGTTTTGAAACATCAGTCTGAACATAATAACACTCACAACCTGTTAAGTTTTTGATTTCTTCAGCGGCTTTTATACCTCGTTCTTCATTTCTACCAGCGATTATGGCACCACTTAATCCATCCCTTGCCATACAGATAATACTTTCCTTTGTAATTCCATCCGTCCCACCTGTAGCAATAGCATATTTACCTTCGAATTTATGCATGTTCCTATCTCCTTTCATAAAAATTTAATCTTAAGCCAGTCTTTTGAAACCCACTATAAAGCTACATAATTACAACTTTTCATCTTACCATTTAATATAGAACTCACCATCATTTGCTGATACGTCGTACAGTGGAATCAATCCCTAAAAGTTCAGCTAGATTACCTCCAAAAATCTTGCGTTTCTCCTCATCAGTCAAAGGTAAATAGCCATATTGCCATTGTAATTCATCAGGGATTTGGAAGCTGCTCAATCCCATCACTGCTGCACCAATCTGAGCACCAAATCCGGCACTGTCTGTCCCCCAAATAATACGGTCTGGTCCTGCAAATCGCATTGCTTCTCCAAGGATTTTTCCAAATTTATAAGGTGCGGTTATTCCCCAAGGTACAAGCAGACTCAAACATAGGTATACATTAGGATGCCCCATTGCTATCATATTGAGATCATCACAATATGGATAACCCATGTGAAATGCTACAATCTTTAAGTTTGGGAAATCGCGAGCAACATCATCAAGCTGAATAGGAAGGCAATATTTGCTCTTTCCAGGTGGTACCCATGAAAAACCTGTATGAATGTCTAACACGATGCCGAGTTCTTCAGCCCTCTTATAAAATGGCCATAGTTCTGGATTATTGATATAGGTATCCTCTGGTGGATAGTATTTAAATATCTTTGCACCACGCTCTACCCAATATTCCATCTCCCATATAGCATTATCTACGCCTCTATGTTTAATAGGAGAAAGATTCGGTTCAATGATAAAGCGGTCAGGGTGTTTTTGAACGGCCTCCCATGTAGCACCATTTGTGCACCAACGACTGGAATATCCCGTAGTATCCATCATTGATTCAGGTAAAAGGCATGCAATATCCACACCGTATTTGTCCATTGCACGGATAATATTTTCAGGGTCAGCGCTTTTTTTAAATTCCCAAGGTTCCAGCATATCATGGAGCTTTTCTGGTGCCCCTTGCAATATAGGACGTGTAATATTATCAATGGCGTGCCACCACATTTTCACGCCAGGAAAGTGATTAATTGAATCCATATTGCCAATTAAATGGCATTCTGGATCTATTTTAAAGAACCCATCATCTAAATATTTTTCACTCATTTTAGTTGCTCCTTTCTTATATCAAAGGTAAACCTTCTCGTTTATCCATAAACTTTTTTGCACGTACATCCATTAAACCATCGTCCTGCCAAAGCTCTGGATAATACTTTTCAAAACCTGCGGTAGGGTTTGCAGCACAACGAATCCAACGGGGCTCGAACAAATTCATGTAACATTGCTGACAGCGGATGCATTTTACAATATCTCCATAGCGTCCAGCTTTCACCTTTGCAGGCCAGTAAGGATCAGCAATAGATTGACGGCCCAATGAAATAATGTCGGTCATTCCACTCTTAATTGCATCAACTGCTGTTTCTGGGTTAATAAAACTTGGTGTAATTACTGGCAACCCTCCGCTGGCCTCTTTAAAACCAGGTGCCCAGTGTGTAAAGTCATTTTCACCATCAGGAGCGAATCCAGCTCCCGGATTTTCATAAGAGCCTTGTGATACATTAAAATAATTTGCACCTGCATCAGTAAAAATCTTGACAAGCTTACAAACTTCTTCATGCCCTAAACCACCTCGCATCAATTCATCACCGGAAAGGCGACAACCCAATACTTTTTCCGGACCAACTTTTTTTCGGATACGCTCAATAATATTTGTAACTACACGCGCACGATTTTCAGTACTTCCACCATACAAGTCTGTACGATGATTAGAGCGTGGTGACAAGAATTGATGCAGAAGATATCCGTGAGGCGTGTGGAGTTCTACACCATCATATCCCAGCTTATAAACAGCACAGGCCTGCTCCACCATGAATTTCTCCATCTTCTCTATTTCTTCAATAGTAAGTTCTCGTGGGGTATCTCCTTTGACTGCATTGAAAAATTCTGGAGCATTCTTTTTTAAGTAACTAAAGGCCATAGCCTTTACATCCTCATACTCTTCATCACTAAGGCTCTTGAACTTTTCAATGCCTCCAACTTCATCAATCAGAGTTATACCCATTCGTTTAAATTGTTTAGCCCAGCCATGGTTTAGATTACGCAAATCTGTTTCCATAGGAATGGCTGAAGGAGCGCCAGAAGCAATGCCCTCATGCAGCATATCCGGATGTCCTTGCCGTCCCCAACCTGGAGAAAGCTGCATAAACACTTTCGTCCCCTTATATGAATGAATAATATCGGCCATTTGGCTCAAATAGCGGTATTTCTTTTGACTGTCACATAATAGAGGATTAAGTGAATCACTGCCACGCCACGGATAAGGGTTTGCTACTACACATTCCGTGATGATAAGGCCAAAGCCTCCTCTTGCCCTAGTCGCATACCATGCATTTGATTCCTCACTTGCATAACCTTCCGGCCCTGTGTATCCCATATTCATTGGTGACATCGCAATCCTGTTTTTCAATTCTACGTTGCCAATTTGCATTGGCTCAAATAATATATTTGTGTTCATTTGAATTACCTCCCTTATTTATCAATATATATTAATAATTGACATCCGATATTTTTAAGTGTAGAATATTTTTATTATCAAATCAACAGTCAAAACAACTGGTTTTGACACATAAGAAACAAAATGCACTAATCTGTTTCCGAAAAGGAGAATAAAATGGAGATTAAATATGACTTGCGGGTTATCCGTACCTATAAATCATTAACAGAAGCTTTTGTACAGCTTATGAGTGAGAAACATTTTGAAAATATAACAGTAAATGAATTATGTAAGAAAGCAATGATTCGAAGAACGACATTTTATAAGCACTTTGCAGATAAATATGAGTTTTTTCGTTTTTTTGTCCACCAACTGCAAACTGATTGTGATGCAATAACTCCTGCTTCAGCTGATTATAAAGCCCCATATTCTTTTTATATAAGCATCGCTCATCATATCTTGAATTTTTTAAAAGAGCATGAACAATTTGTCAATATGGTATTAGGTAGTAATTTACTTCCTACTCTTCTTGACATACTTTCTGAACAAGTTATTTCTGATATTACAGATAAAATTAAAATTGGCATAAAAAAAGGCATAGATGTACCCGCATCCCCTGAAATAGTCGCATCTTTTTTTACTGGTGCAATAATGCACACGATCAGATGGTGGCTCATGCAAAAAAAGAAAATATCAGAAGAAAAATTAATTCAAGAAGTACAAAAAATTCTCTACAGCATCGATATCACTTGATAAAAAAGTAAGGCTTAAGGATAGCTAAAATCATTTTTTTGAGATTTAATAAATTCTTGGTTGTAGTGCGAAAGTTTACTAGAATGGTATAAAATTACGGTAAAGTATCAAAAAATTACTTAATTTAAGCATTTACAGAACAAAAGTGGCTGCGCCACGCTCCTTCGGAGAAATAATTTTAAATTAGAGTAAAAAACATAGAGATTTATATTTCTCTATGTTTTTTGCTATTATAATTTATATTTTTTCCATATACTCCGTTATACTTTTGTGGTCTCATAACTCCACCACATCTTTCGCTAGCAAAGCAAGGGGGTTCATCTATGTTACTTTGATCCATTTCATCAAAGTATTCAACAACCTCCTTAGGTATATTCTCTTTATTTTTACATTGTAAACAAATATATAGTATTTCTTCATTTTCTTCAACAATTCTTTTTCTAAGATATTCACGCATTGACCCATACTTACTATAAACTATATCGTTAAACCGCATAGTAGTACTGCAATTAGGACACTTGCATGGATCAACTCCAAATGCAGCAAGTATTCTATACTCCCATTTAGCTACTGATTTTCTTATTTTAATTATCTTCTCATCTAGCATCTTTATAAAACTATTTCTCTTTTTACTTCTTCTAGTATAAATTCCAAAATATCTAATCATTTTAAAATTCTTTTCTTGAATATGAATTATAACCTTCTTTATAAACTCATATACATTTACAGTTTCTATCACTACTTTATTATCTTCATGTCTTGTATATTTATATGTTACATTTTTTCCATCATATTTAAGAATTCTTGATTCTGCTATCGCAGGGCGTCCCACATATCTACCTATATATTTAGCTGCTATTTTAGCTGACTTTATTTCTGTCTTAGCATGCACATAAAATCCCTTATCGTTTTTCTTATATAGTTTATTCTTTAATATTCTAGCTTCACGTTCATTTCCAACTAAATAAGCTAACTCATCTAGCAATAATTTTTGCCACCTTTTTCGCAATGCATCATATGAAATATATCTTATATGTCTCCATTCAGTACAATTATCTGTGCCACCTTCTGTAACCATCATATGTACATGAGGATTCCATTTTAAATCTCTACCAAATGTATGTATTACTGTTACAATCCCTGGAATAAATTCTTCTTTTTTATTCAATTCTCTCATCCACTCGTAACAGCTTTTGCTGCGCATTTCGGAAGTACTTTTAACTTTTCTCTATCTTTTCCAAAGTATTCTCTTAATTCTTATGGTATCGTGAATACAATATGCCTATGTCTAGCATTAATTAGTTTTGATAACATACTGTCTATCCAGTTATCTACATATATTTTTCCTCATGATGTACAAAACCTACTTTTGCAAGTAAATCCGATTTTTTTAGTTTCATTGCATTTATCACATTTCAGCTCAATGTACCCATATTTTATGTCTTTACATTTTAATACTTTATCAACTTCGACTTTTACATTTGGTCTGATTTTTTTATTATATATTTTTACAAAACCATCCCAATGATCTTTTAATATTGTTTTGATTTTACTTTTCATCATTTGCTTACCTCTAACTATTTTTATTTACAATTTAACATAATTAAAAGCTGAAATCTAGAGGATATTTTATTTCCAATTTGATACAATTATTCTCTAGTGCTAGATTTTGTCAGCCTTTCAGGCTTCCTCAATTCTATACTTTCCTATACATTAAAAAAGAGACTCTTTACAGAATCTCTTATATATACTACATATTTTTTGTTTTCTAGTCTATTCACTTAAATCTGGTTTACGTAATCAAATATCTATATTTATTAATTTGGATCGTAAGCAACCCAGTCGTAATTTGCATAAATTGGAGTTTTACCATCATAAGCATTTAGCCATGAATCTACACCCGTTCCAGGCCATAAATTCAACATAATTTTGCCAGGATGTGATGGAATATTATTGGTTGCCCTATAAACTTCCTTTCCATCTACCAACCATGCAATATAAGTTGGTTGCCAATTAAAAGCATAAGTATGGTAGCTTTTTGAAGCATCAAATCCTAGATTATAAATGTGCTCATGATTACCTACACCATTTGTATAATAATTGAATTGTACCTTTGTAGTATCTTTACCTAAAAACTCTATATCGATTTCATCCCAAGGAGTACCATCTGTTGGACCTGTGTATGTGAAAAATGAAGAAACTATACCAGTATTTTTTGCTGGTTTCATATTTACTTGATATATTCCATAACCATAAGTATCATTTGAGCGATATTCTCCACCTGCATATGGCTTTGTGCCTCCCTTAGTATCTTTATTAAGCGTAAGAGCCATAGTTCCATTGCTAAAATTAACGTTACTAGATCTCCAAGTACAGTTAAACATACCTCCATTTGTCCATCCATCTGATTTTGACCAAGCTGATGGATTAGCGTAATCAAACGCCTCACCCATGTGTGTTTTAGTTAATGCGAAAGCTGGTGTTGGCATTAAAGCTCCCACTAAAAAAGTACCTACTAGCATTCCTAATGTTGCAATTTTTAATTTTCTTTTATTCATATATACCCCTCCTCAATTCTTATTATATCTTTATGATATATTAAAATAGAACTTATTAGAATCATATAAAATTACAATAATATACTAAAAAATTACTTAATTTAAACATTTACATAAAAAGAATGACAATGTCTACGACACGCTCTCTCTCAATCACATTTTTACAAGCCAACTTTCGCTTAGCCATTTATATCACTGGATTTAAAAAATCTATTTTTTTATACTTTCATATAAAACAAAAAGAGAGTCTTCACAGAATCCCTTCTATATTTATATGCTAATTTTTTTGTATTCAGCCGGAGTATAACCGGTATGCTTTTTAAAAAGCTTACTAAAATATGAAGTCTCCTTATACCCTAACAAATCACTAACCTCGTAAACTTTATAATCATGTTTCTTTAACAATATTTTAGCTCGTTCCATCTTTGCCTTTGTTGCATATTCCAAAAAATTTTCTCCAGTTTGCTGTTTAAATATTGAGCATAGATAGTTCTTACTAATATTTAAATTGTTAGCTATAGATGATAATGCTATATCTTCATCTATATGATTAAGTACATATTCACAGGCTTTTTGGACTATATTATCACTCTGATTTAGATTGTGTTCCTTTATAATGTCTATAAGTTTCACTATATTATCCATCAGTTGCTTTTCAATATCCTCAAGAGTTTCAACGCCTAAAAACCCAATATTAATTATTTGGCTTAAGTCATATACATCTTCTAAAAAACTATATTTTTTAAGCACATTATTGTAAATATTGTATACTACTTGAGTAAATGCAATATTAATACTAAAAATATCAGAATTCAACATACTTGCTATTTCACTAACTAATTCTTGAAGTATACTTAAAGAATCATCTTTTCCAATAAGTATTGAATTTATTAACGCCTTTTCCTTCTCAATTGGATAAACAAAATTCTTCTTTCTTATTTCTGCTAATTCATTTAATTGAATTAATTTATTTGTTCCTAGCACATATTTATATTTTAGTGCTTCTTTAGCATTTAAATAACTTTTATAAATACTATATAGTTGATTATAAGCATTTCCAACCCCAATATTTAATTTTATTTGGTAGTTTTCACTGCTATTTTTAAGTATTTCTTTTAATACTGCAATAAAACTTTGATTAAAATCTGATATTTCAATATCTTTATTAGTTTGTACAAGAATAATCTTTTTCCCAAAATCTCCATCTAATAAAGAAAAATGTTCTATATCACTCTTTTTCAATTCTTTTTCTATTAAATCATTGACCTCATTATTCAAATAGTTCCATTCGTCATTTTCAGTTAAGTCTTCGCTACTAATAATAATTTCATTAATCTCAACGATTGCAACTTGAACTTTCCCTTTAATGAGAGGAAGATTATACTGTGAAATATATTCGTCCATCAGCATTAAATTTTTTCCTCTTAATAAATCATATAAAATTTTTTCTCCCGAAATAATTTTATTTGCATTATATTCATGATCTTTTTTTTCTTTCATTGCTAATTTATCATAAGCATTAATTAATATGTTTTCCAGTTTTTGAGCATCTAATGGCTTTAATATATAATCAAAGGCCCCCAGTCTTATACCCTCCTGTGCATATGTAAATTCATCATATCCACTTAATAATACTACTAGAATATCTGATTCTTTGTCCCTAATCGCTCTTAATAGCTCAATTCCAGTTATTTTATGCATCTTTATATCTGATATAATGAAATCTATATTATACTCCTTAAGTAACTCAAGTGCTTCTTCTCCATTTCGTGCTTCGCAAACTATATTAAAACCAAACTCCTCCCAGTTGATTATTTTTTTTAATCCCTTTCTGATAATTGGTTCATCATCTACTATCATTACTGAATACAAATTACTTTCCCCCTTGAAAATTCTTATTTGCTTAATACTTCTAATGGATTATCTATAACATTTGGCAGCTTAAGTGTTATTTGTGTATAGCACCCTTCTTTAGCATCAATCATAATACCATATTGTTTACCGTAAAAAAGCTTTATTCTATCACTAACATTTTTAAGTCCAAGACCATATTTATTATCTATATTTCCATTTATATGATTCTGCAGTTCCTGAACCTTGTTTATATCCATTCCTTTTCCATCATCCTTAACATTTAAATATAAATATGCTTCATCAATCTCAACAGATATAGAAACAGTACCATTTTCACTCATTAATTTTTCTGAAATACCATGCTTCACTGCATTTTCTACTAAAGGCTGAATAGTTAATTTTAATATTTCTCTACTTGAAAATTCCGAATCAATATTAATCTTTAAAATTATTTCAAAGTCATATCTGAGCGTCATTAATGCTATATAATTTTTAATATGGCTTATTTCTTCACTTAGTGAAACAAACTCACTGTTCCATTTCATGTTATATCTCATCATATCACCTAAAGCTGCTAAACAATCAGATACCATATAATTTTCTTCAACCAGTGCAGTCATTCTAATATTCTCAAGAGTATTATATAAAAAATGTGAATCTATTTGAGTTTTTAATGCTTTTAACTCTGCTTCTTTGGTTATTATTTCTTTATTTACACTATCCTTAATCAGTATTTCTATAGTTTTCATCATTTGTCTAAAGTTATGAGCAAGTACTCCTACTTCATCATTACCTTGCACTTCTATACTCGGCATTAAATCTCCAGTTCTCACCTGTTTAACTGCTGAAATTATTTTGTACAATCTTTTGAGAATAGCTTTAGTTGCATAAAATACTACTACTGATAGAAATAGCAATAAAAAAAGAGAACTCCAAATAACAATATATTTGGAATTTTTAATTTCTTGTGAAATGTTATTTAATGGTATAATATTTATTAAGTAATTGTTCGGAATGGGTGACTCCTTGTATAGTATAATATAAGCTTCACTACCTTGATTATAATTCACTTCTCCTTTTTCATGTTCTAATTTATCTTTAATAAATTCCTGGAACTTTTTTTTATCAAAATTAAAATTTTTAAGCAGTGTGCTATTTTCATCTGTATTTATATCTATATTTTCTTTATTTACTAATAATATTTGTCCACTTTTCAACTCATCCTTTTCGTACATTTTGGGAAAAAAGTCCTTAGAATTCATAGTTACCCTGCAAATACTGAAATACTTATCACTTGGATAAGTAATCCTTTTATTAAGGGAAACTACTACATTTTTTGATTCATCATTTAAAGTTGATTTAACCACAATATCATTATCATAGTGGTTAACGTTCCAATATTCCGAACCATTTTTTTTAATAACTTTTTTATACCATTCATTATCCATAATTCTATCTATTTTATAAAAAGTAGGCCAAATTTCGCTTATATTTGAATTATTGGTAAATATGTTTATTTGTTTAATTGTTGGATTACTATTTTGCAAATTAATTAATTGTTTATAGGTTGTTTCTCTAAAATCAATTAGCTCTTTTGCTTCTTGATTATTATCTCCTTGTAAATATCCTATTACTTGATTATCAGATTCTATAGTTTTAATTGTATTTCGCTTATATACACATTCTTTTCAACACTATCATATTCAGTGCTGAGATCATAATTAGCTCTATTTACTGCATCATGTTTGGCATTCTCTGAAAGTGAACTAAATATATATACAGAAAATATTACTATTGGAATACCAATAATGAATATATACATGGTAATTAATTTTTTTATTAAACTTTGATCAATTAATTTTTGCTTAACTTTTTCCCACAAAATAACGACTTTATTATTCATTTAAGCAGCTCCTATTTCAATTCATCTAACTACATTTAGCTTCTTCTTATTTTCCTCGTATTTTTGTTGATCATATTTTTGTATCTTATCCCAACCTTGTTCTTTTCTATATGCAATAAATTCATTTAATATTTTATCAAACTCATTCTCGTTCTTAGCTATAAGCAGATTTTTCAATGTATTTCCCCATTTTTTGTTTATTCTACCAAATGCTACTCCTTCCTCATTATCTCCATAAGGATAAATATTGTCAAATAAGGAGTAATTATAGGTCTTCCCTTTTGCCCAATCACTTATTATACTTAATGGTTTCTCTTTTTCTGGCATCCACTTCTGTATTAAATCACCATCAGCCAGCATCCAATATGTATTTGCCGCACCATATTTATTGTCAAAAGCTATTCTATCTTTGTTTAGCAAATCTACTACTTCTGGTTTAAACTGTTCCTTTCCATCAATTACATCCCAAGTTAATCCTTTTATCCCTAAATACAAATCTTTATTTCCCTCTTCACTAATTAAATAACTCAAAAAGTTTATAGCTCTTTTGGGATCCTTGCAGGATTTTGAAATCAAGGTAACCGTCCATCCAGAAATACTATCTCCTGCTAGTTTAGGTTGATCCAGCTTAGAGTTTGAAGTCCCGTCAATAGCCATATATACTTTATTCTTATCTCTAGAGTATAATTCCAGCTGTTGAGCAGACATATCAGAACTTTGATAAAGCATTGCAAAATATCTTCCCTCTGTTATCTTTTCTTCTATCTGAGCTCTTTTATCCACAAAAATTTTCTTCGATAATAATCCTCTTTCGTTAGCCTCTCTTAATGTTTTTAACCATCCTATATATTCTTTATCTATATTTTTATCATATACTTTTCCATTCTCTTCCCTAGGAACATCTAAAAAATTTGGCAAAATGCTATCTAAAGAAAGATTTCCATAATCATTGAACTCATGAAATCCTATAGGTATCAATTCATGTCCATCAACTGTAGGGAATTCTTTTTTTGCCCTTTCAAGCGCACTTAAAAACCCTTGTGGTGTTCTCATATCAGGTTTTCCTAAAGCTTCATAAATATCTTTTCTAACTAAAAATGTTTGATTAGATGGCTTCTCTTCTTTATAATTATCAAAGTCAGTCACTGGACTCGAAAAATTAGGATAACAATATACAGATCCATCACTTTGTCTATACCATTCCAATTTTTGTTTATCTGCAACTTTCATAAAATATGCATCATATTGTTCTGATAGCTTATCAAGTGGTAATGCTAAACCACTCTGAATTATTCTTTTATATCCATAATCTTGTGAACTTAATGTAATAAGATCTGGCAATTTACCTGTTTCAATCATAGAATTTAATTTTTCTGTCTCATCACCGCTTGGAGTTATTAAGTTTAAACTAACACCAGTCTTCTCTGAAACATATTTTGACACAGGATTTGTCCCCCATTTAGTTTGAAACCACGAAAAATCAATATACCAATCAAAGGTTATTGGTGTTCTATCAACATTTTGCCCTTCTTCATCGTAGTTATTATTAGCTGTACTGCCTATTTTTTTATCAAATAGACCACATGCTGTAAAAAACATAGACATTACAGTTAAAGCTATAATCCCTTTACAAACCTTTACAATTTGCTTTCTCATATGTAATCCCCCTTTTTTATATAATATCGCAAATATTAATAAACGGTGTATCTCTCACTTCTTAATCTTCTATTTATTTAAATTAACTTTAAAGTCCCCAAAAATAAAATTTTAATTTTATCAATACATTTAGCCAAAATTATGAAATCGACTTTTCTTATCTACCATTAGTTAATTCTTTTCTATTAAAGATTATTTTGTAACCAATAATTTAAAACTTCATTTTAAAATTATACTTTTCAAAAAAATATAAGTCAATTGATTAATATTCAATCAAAGTTTACAGCACTAATTTAAACTTTAATTATATTTTCATATAAATTTTCTGCTACGCTCTTAATGCCAACCCCATAACTCTTAAATGATTTCCAGCTTTACTAACCCGCATATTTCCTATAAATATTTATCTATATATCTGTTTTTATAGTTTTATATTTCTTTATTGAATGGCATAATTTCTTTCTTTATTGTCCATCATCATTTGCAAAATTCATTGGTTAAGAATTGAATTTTATCAGTGTTTCAGCTTTCTAAAATCTTATATTTACCTCGTATTTCACAATAAAAAATAGTCTGTAGCAAAGCTAATTTACTTAGTTTCACCACAGACCAATTATAAAAATTATTTAATTGAACTAATTTACCATGCGAAGCTTTATTAAATACAGTATATCCTTGGTCTTCAAAAGCTAATCCAAACATTTCTGCTCCAGCATCTGTTCCACATAATGTTACTTGTGCTTCTTTTGGTATAATTATTTTCTACTCATATCTTGCAAATTCAAAAGAACATCCAACTGCGATATTGCTTGAAGCAACATGTGAATAGCTTCTTCCGGAAATTTATCAAAGTTCTTTTTCACTGTGTCATAATTATAAACTTCAATATCATTTACCATCTCTAGTCCAGCTTTAGTAATATAGATATTAACAACTCTTATATCAATATCTGCATTTTCTCTTCTTACTACACCTTCTTTTTCAAGAAAGCATATATTCCTAAAAAAACTATGCTTACACTAGAAAATGTAGATTCCCCTTTAAACGAATACGGTATTCCATGCTGTCCGCGTGATCATTCTCGCCCAATAATATCAAAAAGAACTGACCCAAATCCACTATATGATTTGAGTCGGTTTCCTAGTTTTATGTATATATATATGTATTTCTTACTTTTAAATCTTGAATTTTTGAATTATTTCATTAAGATTTTGCGCAAGTTCTGCTTGACTTTGAGCTGTTTTTGCCACTTGCTCTATAGCCTCTGTGGTTTCATTCATACTTTCTTTTATTACTTCTGCTTCTTCAGTTGATTTTTGAACTGAAAAAGCCATATTTTGAATTGCTTCACTTACTTGTCCCACTGTTGCTGTTACTTCTTCTGACATTGCTGCAATTTCTTCTGACATATTACTTACAAAATCAGAATCTTCATAATATCTATTACCAGTTTTTTCATATTCCTCAAATTGTATATTTACATCTCTATTAATAAATTCTAATATGTCATTTCCTGTATCAATACTATTTTTTAATGCATCTTGTACTTTCATTATAGTTTCTTGAATACTTTTTACTGCATCAGCTGATTGTTCAGCAAGAATTTTAACCTCTTCGGCTACAACTGCAAAGCCTTTTCCCATATCCCCAGCCCTTGCTGCTTCTATTGCTGCATTTAATGCAAGCAGGTTAGTCTGGCCTGCTATATCCGCTATAGTATCTGCCATAACTCTAATATTGTCTACTACCTTACCATCTTCAATAACTTTTATCATTCTTTGTTGTTTTTCATCTGATATTTCTTTAGCTTCATTTAAAGCTCTTTTGCTATTATTTTTAACTTCTATAGCTCTATCTTTTGCAGCATTTGAATTCGCACTTCCATCCATAGCCTTTTGTGAAAGTATATTTATACTTGAATCAACTTCTTGAATAGATGCACTTATTTCTTCTGTCCCTGCACTTGAATCATGCATATTGTTATTAATATTATTTACTGCTTCATCTATGCTTGCAACTTTAGAAGATAACTCTTCAACTGTTGCTGAAAGTTCTTCACTAAATGCACCTATATCTTCAGATTTTTCTTGAATTACCTTAACTAAATTACTTACATTCTCTTGTGCTTTATTTAGCTCAACACCCGTTTTCCAAATTCATCTTTCCTTGTAATGGACATTGAACTTGAAAAATCATATGATGATAGTCGTTTTGCATAATCTATCATCTCTTTAAGTGGTTTACTTATATCATTTGCTATAAGCAAACCAAGAGACATTGCAATTAAAAATCCTACAAAAGTTAGTATCCACATTATAGTAGTTGACAGTTTACTTGTTGAATGAATATTATTATTTGCCAATTTAGCTTCATCTAAATCAGTTTGTATTAATTTATCTAAACTTTCAAACATTTTTTTTCTAACCTCTGTTGTTTGCAAAAGGTTTTCTTCCGCTTTTATATAGTTTTCTTCATCTACAAATTTAATAACATTCTCTCTTAAATCTCTATATTGTTGAAAATAACCCATAAATGTATCATATTCTTTCTTTACCTGTTCACTTTTTTGAAATTTCTCAAATTCACTTATATAATTATCATTTTGCTCTTTATTTTTTACAATATTGTCTTCTAAATCAGCCTTTTCAGAGGGCAATCTTTTATATACTAATGACAGTAAACTTGACCTTATTTCAGTTAAATTTTGCTCCATATCTTTTAATATATAAACATTACGCAGATTATTAGTATACATCTTTTCTGATTCTTTTCCTGCATTTTCAAGTGCCATAATTCCAATTCCACCTACAACACCAATAAAAAGTGCAACTATTAGAAACGATACAACCAATTTCCTCCTTACTTTTACATTATTTAACAAATTCATTATTATTACTATCCCCTTTTCTTTAAATTACTAATTGTTTAATTCAATACTTATATTTTTAGCTAATTATTCTGACTTTTTTTGCTTACTTGTTTTTGTATTTTTCTTCATGCTAGATTCTACAGGCATAATTAAAATACCCTTTAAATCTCTTCATAAGTGCAAATTACTCTAGCAAAAACACTTATTTCATAGTTGAAATGCTTCCTTAATATACATAACCTTATTTTATTAGTATACTTTTTCATTTGTTCATCAATATACACGATTGTGATATACTAAATACATTAATTTATATAGTAGCGCAAGTAATATTATAACATTTCAATATTTATTAAGCATTGTGTAGAATTCAAAATCTCATTATTGAAAAAAGTGCAAAAAGCACAACCTATATTGAAAGGAAGATATAAATGTTAACATTAAAAAAACTACTAAAAAGAATTAATAAAGAAAATTTTAAAATATCTTGTGATAATAAAAACTCTATTTCATACAATATGGTTAATCCAATACTTAACTCCTCTCCTTTGCAAGACAATACTTTATATATCGGGCTAGTTTCAGAGCTAGATAATATATATTTTCAAAACTCAAATGTTGGTTTTATTTTAATACCAGATATTAGAGATGAAAATAATTCGCGGTATTTTTTTACCTTTGTAAATGCATTCTTTTAATTGTTCACTTTTATTTATAACCTTGTTTAAATTACATTTTTTTGGAAATCTAGAAAAAAACATTAATAAATTGATTAGAAATATTAATTTTTATCTTTATAAACATATACCTTTTTACCTTTTCTTCAAACCATTTTAAGATTTTCGTTCTAATAATATATTTCACTTCTCTATTTTGTATATTTAATTCTAAATAATGATTATCTTGCTCGTCCATTCTTTCACTAATTTTTTTGAAATATCCTGTAAATTAAAAAGCATTAATTGGATCGCCCAACTAATGCTTTAATCAACCTAAATTACTCCATATTGTATTTACATATATCAATTTAAACAAAACCTTACATTAGATATTTTGACAATTACTTCTTATATATTCCTTATACCAATAAAATTAAAGATATCCACAATAAGAGTTACAAAGTCTATGACTCTACATAATTAATTCTCCTTAAACTCCAAATTTGCAATTTATTTATTTTCACCTTATTCTTGATTTCAATTTCAAAATCATCACTCTTAGGAAAATACGCTAAAGTTGTTGTTTCTAATCCATCTTGATAATATATTTCTATAAATGAATTATCTATGAACATATGCATCTTTAATGATTTATCAATTTTTAATTTAAATTTTCGTACTCCTTTTCCACCAAGCTCCATATTATTTCTATCTACTATGCATATTTCATCTTTTTTGCTATATGATATTGAAATATGTTCATCTTTAAATTTAAGTTTCAGCTCCATATTATCAGAATTATTTATATCTAAATCTAAGTTGCATTCTATAGTTCGTGAATCAAGTTTGATACTATAATTATCTACATATTGACTTTTAAAATCTACAATCTTCGATTCCCTTAACTCTTTTAAAAGTTCAAGTGGCTTTTGATATATAGCATTATCTTTATATTCTAAAACTCTTGGCATAGTCATTCCAAACATCCAACCATATTCTGAGCTTAAATATTCTTTATCTTTATCAGGCATTCCTATCCAACCTATCATAATATTTTTACCCTTATGATTAAATACTTGTGGTGCATAGAAATCAAAACCCATATCAATTTCTTTAAATTCAGTATGGTTATTTAGGAAAACTTCATCTAAATTTAATTCTCCAATTACATATCCTGATTGATAAATATTTTGATGTTTGAATTCTTCTTCTTTTAATCCTTGAGGAGAAAACATAAATGCAACTTTATCCTTATTTACTCTAAATAGGTTTGGACATTCCCACATATAACCTAAATCTTTCATATCTGTTTTTAATTCACCAACGAAACTCCACCTATTTATATCCTTTGATTCATATATTAATGCTCTTCCTTTTAATTCTTTAGTTTGAACTCCAAGCACCATGTAATAAATCCCATTGTTTTCAAATATCATCGGATCTCTAAATTGAGATGTGTAGCCTTCTGGCTCTTTATCAATTAATACACCTTTTTTCTCAAATAACCAATCTTTATTATAGTCAACCACACATTGATATGATTTTCTTTCATTATTAATCCCTTTAACATTTCCAGTATAAAATAACTTTAAGGTGCCATCTTTAACATAAGCCCCTCCTGAATAACATCCACCTTTATCAAACCATTCCTCTGGTTTTAAAACTATTTCCGGATTAGTAAAATTAATAAAATCAGCTGTTGTAACCAATCCCCAGTGCTTTGTTTTATGTTCACACCCAAAAGGATTCCATTGGTAAAATATATAAAATTTGTTATCATAATAGCATAATCCATTTGGATCATTCATTAATCCAAATGGCATCTCAACGTGGAAATTATTTCTCCATATATTACTTTTTATATTGTTTTTATTACTATAATAATTCTTTATGGCTTGATTTATTTCTTCATATGATTTTAACATTCCACCACTCTTTTCTCACCAATTTCTCTTACACACTTTCTTTTAATTAATTCTAAAGATATACCCTCATTTTTTTTCTAATGCTATAAAATGTTCTTATATGCAGCATAGCTACTTTTTCTAATGTGCATATTTTTCTAGAAAATCAATAAGTGCATTTAATGTGTCTTGGCAATAGAATACATTTCCTCCATGATCCGCATCATCAACACAATAAAATTCTACATTCTTATTATGTTTGACACATTTCTCATATATCTCTATACTTTGCTCAAATGGAACAACACGGTCTTTATTACCATGCATAATCAGTAATGGATCATTATTTGATTCATCATCAATATACGAAATAGGTGAAGCTTTTAGTGCTAACTCTAAATTTTCTAAAAGACTATCAACACCAATTATCATAGTCGCTGGAGAGAATTTTTTATGTTCAAAAGCCGAACGATATTTATGTATAGTCGCCAAATTACTTACTCCATATAAGTCAACAAATCCTCTTACATTACAAAGATTTTCATCTGTATAATCTAACTTTGAATTCTTCCATGTAGCCCAACACAAAGAAGAGGTATGCCCTCCACTTGATTCACCAGATACAAATACATTATTCATATCAATATGAAGTTCATCACTATGATTTTGAATATATCTCATTGCACATTTTGCATCCAATACTTGCGCTGGAAATAAGGCTACATCGCTGGGACGATACTCTACAACTGCTAAAATATATCCAAATGTAACAATATCTTTAAAATCTAAAATGTGGCTATTTAGATTTTGCTTCATCCAGGCTGAACCTTGAACATGAAAAAACAAAGGATATTTTTTATTTTCATCAAGAGTTTCTGGATAAACAAGTCTTAACTTTAATTCAATTCCATCCCTTTTATTATATACAACATCTTCACCGATAAATGCTCGTATATTATCTTTATTTCCTTTAATCATCTTCATTCCTTTTGGATAATTAATCACCTTACTCATCTCTTCATATGTATATTTCATCTCAGGTTTCATTATTTTCTCTCCATTCTCAAACGATAATTAGTCGCTTGTAAAATTACAAAAGCGTTGATTTTTATAACCTTTTAACAGGTAAATATTAATACTTTCTTTTATCTTTACTATCAAAAGTATCCACTAAAAATTTCCCCATCATCGTCCATGCTCTATCAGCTTCTTTTTCATTAAATTCTTTAAGCCATTTGTGAGTAAAACCATGTTGACATTCCTGAAATATTTCAAATTTTACATCTATTCCAGCTTCTTCAGCCTTCTTTGCAAAATCTTCTTCTTCCTTTAATAACGAGTCATATTCAGCCCCCAAAATAAGCATCCTTGGAAGATCATGTAAATCAGCTAATAAAGGTGAAGCCAAAGGATCACTTAAATCTTCAAGATTATCAAAATACCAGTTAATATATTGAAGCATTCTGCTAGGACTCATTGCTTTACTTGGGTCAAGCGCCTGTCTATCTTCTTCACTCAAAGATTGTTTTAAAGGTGCATAATCCAAAATTTGTCCGCGTATACCAATTTCTTTTTTTTCACGATCCAATAAACATAATGCTGCTGCTATATATCCTCCTGCACTATGACCACCAACAACAATTTTATTGGCATTGATTTTATATAAATTACTATTTTTCTTTATTTTAACTATTGCCTCATATGTTGACAAAATAGGTTTAGGAAATTTAAATTCTGGAGCCAAACAATAATCAACATTAATTACAGCACAATGTGCAATATTAGCTAATCTTTGGCAGTATATTCCATCAACTTCTGAATAACCAAGAACATTACCTCCACCATGAAAATTAAACATAACTGGTAGAACTTCTGTGTTATCATAATTTTCTGGTCTATATATATCTCCATCCACATATCCAGAAATGCTTGTTCTTACTGTAATTTTTTCAAATTTGCCATTTAATTTTTCACTATATACTGCTTCGTAATTTTGCATTTCTTTTTCCATTCTATATTCATAAATGGAATAATCTTCTTTTTTCATTTCAACCCTCCTATAAATTTATTTTTTGTTTATTACTAACCTGCCCGTATTCTACAAACTTAATATCTTTATCACTGCTATTTGTAATAATGAGCATTGTAGACAAATCAACATTTTTCTCCTTCAGCAAATCTAAATTGAGCTCAATAATTGGTTCACCACATTTAACCTTTTTCCCTTGCTTAGATAAAATTGTAAATCCTTCACCTTCTAGATTAACTGTATCAATTCCTATATGAACCAAAATTTCAACACCATCACTTCTTGTAATCCCAAAAGCATGTCCTGTGGGAAATATTGTAGTAAGTCCACCCTCACAAGGCGAAGAAATTATATTATTCAATAATTTAAAAGCAACACCATTACCCATTAACTTTTGAGAAAAGACCTGATCATTAACTTCTTCAATAGGAAACATAACAGCATTACAAACTGCAACTATATCACTACTACTTTTTTCTTTTTTTAAAAACCCTAATATTTTAATCATCTCACCTTCTAAAAATTCATCCATAATCAAACTAAAGTAACTTATATATGTACCTAAAATTAACCTCAATGTTTGTTTAATAGTCCTTTTTATTTATTGCTTACCTATCAACTTCACAAATATCAAAGATACTAGTTTCAGAATTATTTAAACCTAATTATTAGACGAAAATTTTCTTAACAAAATTATTCAAAAATCTTACACATTAAAATTTAAACAACATTCCATTAGTACTTTGAATATTTAATAGGTTAATAAGTAAGCTCTGTTTATTTTTTACTATAAATCATCATATGTTACTAACTTAATATCATTACGTTTCAAATATTCTTTTGTAGTTTCACTACATAACATTTCCACTTCATAAACCCTTGGAATATTTACTGATGAATTTTCTAATATATACGCATCAATATACCCAGGATGAGTAATAACCATGTCACAGTCACCTTCATGACCTTGCTCAACCGCTTCAATTAAGGGCTCAATTGACTTCTGTTCAATAGAATGCGCTATATGAACGTAAACATTCGTTTCACCTACAATCATTGGTTTATTTCCAAAAGTCATTCCTGAATACTTTAGATTTAATTTTCTAGCAACAATTTCCAATCCATTGAAGAAGTTCTCACTTTTAATAGCATGACCATCTAAATATTTAGGTTTATATCCAGTCAATTGAACAAATTGTTTATATTGTGCTTCGATTTCCATAACAACTTCTTCCAAAACAACAATATCTTGCTCTGAATTACGATAATCACTTGATGATTTAAATTCACCATTTTCATTAACCAAACTTGGAATTACTTGTGGATTACAAACTGGTTTACCTATACAAATATTTGTGTGTTGTCCTAAACAAATACTATAATCTTTTATTAAATTGAATCCATGGCTTGCAGCAACCATGTTTGTCATCATGCCTACTGATTTAACTACTCCATTTTTTATAGATTTTTCAATTCCGTAATTCACAGCTTCACTATATCCAAGGTCGTCTGCTCTTATTAACATTTTTTTCATATCATAATCCTTTCTTAATTACCTTTTACAATCGGATCATTTTTATCAAAACCAAAAAAATAAGTAACAACTGCAGCAACAATTACTGAAATAATACAACCGATAATTCCATTTACTAAGTTAGACACTCCATTACCAGTAAAAGCTAAAATTCCAATTATATTAGTAGACGGTATAAGTGTATAATGTCCAAGATGCAATATTCCCATATATAATCCACCTGCAAATCCGCCAGCTACTAACCCTAATAATGGTTTTTTGTACCTAACACCTACTCCGTATAAACCTGGTTCAGTTATTCCTCCCACTAATAAAGATATCAAGAAACCAAATGATAGAGATTTTTGCTCAGAATCTTTAATTCTTAAGGCTGCTCCCAAGCACATTCCTGCTACTGCGTATGTTGCTGCGGCCATACCTACTGCTACAAAGTTTTCATGTCCTGCAGTTGCGAAAACTTGGAATAAAAAAGCAATTAAAATCATATGCATTCCACTCATAACTAAAAATTCAAATGTAGCACCAATTATTGCTACTCCTAAGAACCCTGAAATTCCTCCTAATGCTATGATACCATTACAAATATAATTCCCTAAGAATGACCCAGCTGGTCCTAAAACACATAGAGCAATTGGTAGCATAACTACGATTGTAAATGCTGGAGCAAAAACACTTCTTAATGCAGAAGGCAAGTATTTATTAAAGAATCTTTCAACATATGACATTACCCAAACAGATAATATTATTGGTAAAATTGTACTTCCATAATTTTGTACTGAACAAGGAATACCATAAACACTAAACTCTTTACCAACAAGACCTGTAAATGTAGGATGTAACATAATCGCCCCTAGCAATATTCCCATAATTGGTGATACTTTAAATTTTTTAGCTGAAGTATAACCAATCAAAACTGGAAAGAAATAGAAACCTGCATCTCCAACAAATGTTGACAATACATAAAAATCACTTTTATCACTAATTATATTAAACATTGATGGTCCAAATAATGCAGCAAACATCTTAAAAAATGCTGATGCTGTAATAACTGGTATCGCAGGAACTAAACTTCCAGATAGTACATCTAATATTCCATTTAAGACTGATTTGATTGTTATTTTTTCCTTTGGTTTATTATTTTCATCAATCATATCATTACTTTTAACTCCAATTATTTTGCAAACCTCATCATAAACTTTTGATACATCTTGCCCAATAATTACCTGAAGTTGTCCACCCGCTCGAATAACTCCTAGTACTCCTTTAATTTCCTTAATTTTTTCATCATTAGGAACATTTTCATCTCTCAAATTAAAACGCAATCTTGTAGCACAGTGAGCAGCATTAATAATGTTTTCTTTCTCACCTACTTCTTCTAAAATCGCTTTTGCTAATTTTATAAACTTTTCATCTTTAGCCATTTTTCTTCCTCCTTATACTTGCAACATTTTTTGCATCACCTAAAAAATAGATTCTGATTACATCATATTTAATATCCTATTAAATATTTCTTTGCAGAACCGGTTCCTCACACCTTTTAAAATTAACCGGTGCAGAACCGGTTCCTTATTTGTATTATATTATCGTTTTCATAGCTTGTCAACACTTTCTCTTTCAATTAATTTTACTGGAATAATAGTCTCTTTATTCGTATTATTTCCAATTATTAAATTAACAATGTTTTCTGCTAAAAGCTTTCCACAAGATTTATATGGGTAATGAATTGTTGTTAGAGATGGGGTTATCATCCCTGCTATCTCATAATCTCCTATTCCTGTAACAGAAATTTCCTTAGGAATTGATATTTCCATTTTTGTTAATCCTTTCATAACTCCAATCGCAATACTATCAGTAGCACATACAATAATTGTTGGTTTTTGAGTAGATACTATTTTTCCCACTACTTCAATAGCATCTTCTATAGTTGAATCACTTTTAAAAAATGAAACACTATCTATATAATTCTCTTTCATGCACTTTTCAAATCCCATTCTTCTTCTTGACCATGCTGAAACGCCTTCTTTATCTACATCAATATAACATATATTTCTATGTCCCTTACTTATTATATATTCTCCAACCTGATATCCTGCATCTTCATCATCATGTAAAATGCAATAAAAATTCTCATTTTTTTGTCCTAATAATATAACTGGTATATTACTTCCTCCTAATGCTTTCTTATGCTTATCAGTTATTTTTCCTGCTATTAAAATCATTCCTGAAACCCTTTGATTTACTAAATTTTCAATACTCTCAATTTCTCTTTCATCCTTTTGTCCTGTGCAAGATATTATCAATTGATATCCTAATTTCCTTAATGTTTCATCTATTCCTGCTAATGTTCTTGACGTTGCATAGGAATCTAGTCTTGGCACAATTATTCCTATAAGATTATTCTTTTTTGCTTTTAAACTTTGTGCAAAATTGTTTGGAACATAATTAGTATCTTTTATTGCCTTGTCAATCTTTTTTCTAGTTTCTTCACTAACATACCCACCATTTAAATATCTTGATACAGTACTTTTAGCTACTCCTACGATGGAAGCTATATCTGCTATTGTAGTTTTTATTTTAACTCACTCCTAATTCTTACTTTACATTTTTATTTGCCTATCATCATATAGTCTATTTATTTCTGTAAATTATTAAAATAATTTTTAATATCTGCTTTGCCTATTATAAACAGGTTCTCTTCGTTATCCTTTTTATTTCTTGCAATTTCTAAATTTGAATATCCACTTTGCGTAATAAAATAACATCTCTAAAATAAAAATTATCTCAATAAAGTTAGTTTTATTTACAACTATAATTTTAGTATTTAATCATAAACATGTCAAATATTATACATTTTCATCCTCAAAAAAATTCGTTTCAAATCCCTATACACCTAAAAAATTATCACATGAAGATTATCAATCACTAGTAAATTATAACTCTTTAATCTGACGCCTCTCCATTACTATCAATAACTTTCTTATACCTCTAACTATATTCAAATGTAACCTCATAAAAATTAACCTCATGTGGTGAAAGACAGCTTTCTATCCTTAGTTCATCTATACTTTCTACATAAAAAACGGTTTGCTTTGGCACACAAATTTGTTTTAAATAATCAATTTCCTCCTTTTTAATATTATAAGTTGAATTCATATTTAGCCACTCATCAAAGATACTTCCATGTTCTCTATTTAAAATATATCGCTTTATACGATAACGACCTTTTTTTATCACCTTTTAATATAAATAGAAATTCTACATATTTTTGAACATTTACAGAAATCTTTTTTATCTTATTTAGAAGAATTGTTATTGGTATACTATTATTCTGATTATTATTTTTTCTTATGTTACCTATATGCACACCCCTTTAAAAATTAATTTTATCGTTTACATACCCGACTAATGAAGTACTGGAGTTTTCAATATTATTAATCATTTGTACTTTCTATAGAGCTTATAATAATGTCTACTACTTTTATAGCAACATCATCAAATGTAATAAAATCACATTTTCTATTTTTCATACATTTTTCTATTTTTCTCAAATCATAAGAAAACTTTATATATCTACTTTATATTTTCATAGGTTTGGAGTAACCATCTATTCTAGGAAAAAGACCATTAAAGTCTTCTGTCCTCTTCTTGTTTCAGTTTATTTGTATCTTGATAATAGTTTATTTGAGTTAATAATTTTTCTTTATCTTTAGGTAAATTTCCACTTAATGAAATATAATTTGATGCATGATTGCATCTAAATATTATTGGTTCTTTTACATTAATGTACTTTATTAAAAGCTTAATCTCATTTAAAATCTCTTTGTCATTTAAAAGTTCAAATTCTTTATTTATAATTTTATTATGCAAATTAGTTCCTTCCTCAACCATAAGAGTCAATACACCTAAATAATCTGGAATCATACTGCTTATCATTTCACCAGTTTTAATTGCATGACTTTTACTGCGCTCTGCTCCACCAATTCCAGCTATAACCGTTACTGACAATAATATATTTGCATCCTTAACCTTCTTTGCAGCCTTAATTAAATCCTCACTACTTACGCCTTTATTAATATCCTTTAAAACTTCATCATTTCCACTTTCAACGCCCATATATATCATTGATAATCCTAAATCTTTAAGATCACTTAATTCCTGTGGAGTTTTAAGTAATATAGATTTAGGGGAACCATAAAGAGTAACCCTACTACATTCAGGAAATAATTTTTTTATATATACTAATATTCCCTTTAAATCCTCTGTTTTAAGTATCAAAGCATCTCCATCAGCTAAAAATATTCTTTCTACATGTTCATATTTTTGTCTAAAACAACTTATATCATTTTTAATATCTTCTATTGCTTTTATTGTAAATTTCTTGGATTTATACATATTACAAAAGCTACATTTATTATGAGAGCATCCTAAAGTTGCTTGTATTATAAGGCTATTTCCTTCACTAGGTGGTCTGTATAATGGATAATCGTACATAAATATTTTCTCCCCTTATTAATTCTCTATATTAGTCACTTTAAAATTAAATCTGCTACGAGTGTTCCTATTAAACCTATGATTGTAAAATTAAAATAATATGACGAAGCATTAAACTTATTCAGATTTTAATTCAACACTTTTTTTAATCCACAGTAAAAGTTTCACCTTTTTCCTTTATAATATGGCCTGATCCATAAAGTTCTCCTTCTATTGTAATATATACTTTTTCCACACCATAATAAGTTCCAAGTGTATTAGTAATACTTTGTAAAATCATACTTTCATAAACTGCACCTACATTCATTTCGCTAACCAATTCTTATGTAAAATCAACATATACTATATTATCCTAATTAACACTCATTCCTTCTTAACCATTATGTTTCCTACATCCCTATAAGATAATGGTACCATATATATACCTATTAAGTCTGCTAAAAGGTAAACATATTATTTTAATTTTTTTCTATAAAAAAACTACTCAATTATGATAACTGAGTAGTTTTTATTTTCTATGTATATATATTCTGATAGTTGTTTTTTATACAATTTATTTAATAAGTTTATTCATATCTTCAGCAACATTTCTAAGTTCATTAATACTAGCCTCAATTTCTTCACTAGTAGAAGCACTTTGTGTTACTGCTTCTGTTACCATTTCATATTTTGATATTGTATCTTTTGTTATATTGCCTACTTCTTCATTAAATTTAACTACATTTTTAGTTTCTGTAAGTAATGTAGTAGAAGCTTTACTTATATCCATAATATTATTACTAAATAATTTCAAATCCGAAGTCATACTATTTAATCCTTGAACTGTTTCATTAATAATATTATTTCCCGCTTGAGATTTTTCGTTGTTATGAGTCATTTGTTCTTGAACTATGTTAATTTTACTTTTTAACTCACCTACAATTGAACTTACTTGAGTAAGTGATTCCTTTGTTCCTTCAGCTAATGTTTTTATTTCTTCTGCTACTACTGCAAACCCTTTACCATATTCACCTGCTCTTGCTGCTTCAATTGATGCATTTAAAGCAAGAAGATTTGTTTGTTCTGATATATCTCCAATAAGAGTTAATATTTCATCTACTTGTCGTGATTTTTGTTCCAGCTCTTTTGTAGACTCAAACGTATCTTCTATACTATCTTTTATATCATTAATAATTACGAGAGTATCATTTAAAGATATCTGGTTTTTATCTGTCATATTGATAAATTCCTTTATTTTATCCTCACTATCTTTTGTTCTACTCACAACTACCTCATTAGCACTTAATAAAGTGCTTAATATCTCTTTATTCTTATTTGATTTATCAAGCATTTCATCAGAAGCTTTTGATACCGAATGGCTTGTTGCTGAAACTTCCAGAAGTGAACTTGTTTGCTCTTCAATAGCAACACTTAAGTTTTCACTTGATTCCAAAACAGAAGTAGACATTTCACCTATATTTTTAAATAAATATAATAATTTTTGATTTTCTTCTTTGATTTCAATTTCTTTTTCACCAATTGATTCTAATAGCTTAGCTGCAAAATATACAACCATAAAGATTATTGATAAAGTTAAAGAAATAGTAATTATTCTCATAGCTACTTCTGCTATATGAAATTGATTATCTAAAAAAATTGAAGGATTATTTGCAACTACTACTATTTGACAAATAATACTTAAAATTATTGATATCGTAATCATTTTTAAATCAAAAAATAATGCTCCAAGAATGACGAAATAGAAAATCATAAACCATATGGAATTTAAATGCATCGTAAAATTCAAAAATAAATACTGAAAATAAGTTAATATTAAAATCATAATCTTTGTTATCTTAAACGCTTTTATGTTGAAACCATTTTCAGTAAGTGTACATTTATAACATATTCGAAGTACTATAGCATAAATTAAAACAGCTATTCCTTGAATAATCAAAGAATTTATATTTATACTATCATTAAATCCAAACAATTTTAATGCGCTAAAAAATAATAATGCCATAGTACACAATGCCACATAAAATATTAGTACAAATTTAAGGGTTTTTTTATTAAAAGTTATTATAGAGCTTTCTTCTGTATTCATTGTTACCTCCTAGGTATTTTTAAAATTTTGTATATTTATGTAATTAATTTGCATAACATAAATAGTGTACATATTATATCATATAATGTTTACATTACTTATATTATGTTATTTTATCCTATTTTTCCTTTTTAATCATATCATTTCCATTCTTTTTTTGCAAATTAAAGGTGTTTATTATTAATTAATAATACATACCCAAATATAAGTATATATATCGATTCTTATACGTATAATTTGGTAACCTGGCAATCATAGAAAATACTTTTCTTTAGACCCACGGCTTTGCGACCTTACCTTTTGATAATTTTGCTATTATCAATTTATATTATATATTAATTATTTTCAGCTATTCCTTCTTCTTTAATTAATTGCAACTTCAGCGAATACAATAGGATTAATTCTTTCAATTGCAATTTGTTTTAGTGAATTTCGTTTGATTTTCCCAGTAGATGTTAATGGAAATGTATCTATAAATTCTATATGCTTAGGGAATTTATATTTTGAGATTTTCCCAGATAAAAATTCAAATATATCTTCTTTAGTTAAGATAGAAGGTTTTTTAACTTTAATAAAAGCAACTATTTCTTCCCCAAGAGTTTCATCTGGAATACCAACAATTATTGCATTTTCAATTTCAGAGTGTTTAATAAGATGATTTTCAATATCTGTTGGAGAAATATTTTCTCCACCTCTAATTATTACATCTTTTATTCGTCCCTTTATAGATAAATACCCATCTTCATCTATAAATGCAATATCACCTGTATGCACCCAATTATCTATAACCGTAACATTTGTTGCAATAGGATTATTATAATATCCAAGCATACTATAAGGACTTTTTACACATAACTCACCTTCCACATTTGGTGGAAGTGTATGTCCAGTTTTTAAATCACATATTTTTATCTCCACATGTTCAACTGGTCTACCAACAGTATTTACTTTTGGATGATTTTTATCATAAATTGGAGTTTGAGTTACTCCAAGAGTTTCAGTTTGTCCAAAAGTATTGCTTAATTCAGTAATGTGAAGATGTTCCATTATATCTTTCATAAGTGTTTCAGACGAAACTGCTCCTGCAATCATCCCTACTCTCAAACTTGATAAGTCATATGAATTACATTTACTTATTAAATATTGATACATTGTTGGAACTCCATGAAAGCCAGTACATTTTTCGGTTTCAATTGCTTTAAGCGCAACGTCTGTTTTAAATTTTTTCATTAATACTATTGTACTTCCAGATAGAAGTCCAAGAAGTGCCGTATATTTCCCCCCCAATATATGATTCAATGGTAGTGTAACTAGAATCGTATCTTTTGATGTATAACCATAATTTTTACTAAAAGAAAGAGGACCATTTAAAACAGCACTATGTGTAAACATAACTCCTTTTGGCTTTCCAGTAGTTCCTGATGTATATAAAATTGTAGCCAAATCATTTTGAGAAACATCATTTGCAATATTCATAAGATCATCATTTAATACGTTCTTCATTTGAGACATTATAAAACCTAAGTTAAATAAAGTTTTTATTTTCAACGTTATTTTAAGATAAGTGAATTTCTCTAAATCAACTTTTTCAATCATATCTTTATCACTTACAATTAATATTGTTGAATCAGATTGCTTTAGCATATAATCGATTTCTTCCTCAGTTGATGAATAGCTTAAGCAGACGGATACAGCACCTATTTTTAATGTAGCTAAAAACACTATTATCCATTCTGGCGAATTACATGATAGCAAAGCTACGTGATCACCTTTCTTTATTCCAATAGATATTAAACTTTTAGCTATCATATCTACTTCAAAGTTAAGCTTTTTGAATGTAAAACGTCTGTTATCTTCTATATACACTACAGCTTCTTTGTCTTCAAACTTTTTGAATATTTTATTAGTATATGATCCAATAGTCTCATTAAGTAATGTCATTTTAATACACCTCTTGTTCATAATTAAAATCCAACTGTAAATTACTCAAATATTTTATACTTATATCATTTTAATACAAAATTGTAATATTTTCCTTAAAACCAATATATCATAATATACATAAATTATCATTAAAAATAATTATTAACAAAAATTATATAAAAGATAGGTTTTGCGTCTATCTATTAGTATTTCATATATAATTTTGTTTTTTATATAATAATTAACAAATAGATAAACGTTAATATTTTAGTAATACAGATATATGGATATAACCAGCTCCAACAGTCCAAAGCATAACATAGTCACCACGACGAACTTGTCCATTATTTATAGCCGTATATAATGCAATAAATGGACTTGTTGTACCAGTATAGCCATAAGTATTACCTATATATATACTATTTTTTTCAGGTATATCTAGTTTTTCTCTAAGATGCTCTATGTTTTTATATGTATATTGAGATAAACAAAACATAGAAATATCACTTACTTTTAAGTCATTTTCCTTTAATAAATTACTCATACTAGTTATAGCAGTTTCTAACCAAGGACATTCTTCTACAGACCAAGAGGCTAGAAAATCTTCTTTCTTTCCTTCAAATATATTTGAAAAGCCACATTTAGGAAAGACTATATCAGAAACGCCATCAGAATGAACAACAACTTTACTATCGATTAATCCACAGTCTTCCTCAGTTCTTTCAAGTATTAACGCACATGAAGCATCCCCAAATTGTCCATAACAAGCATCATCATCAGGTGATATTTGAAAATTTAAAAAATCACTTCCAACAAGTAAAACTCTCTCAACATTACTGTTTGCTGACATATATCGGTAAATAAAATCTAGAGAATTTGTCATTCCAGCACAATTTAAATTAATATCTTGACAAAAGCACTCCATTTTTCCTTTGATAGTATTATGAATTATGATTGAACATGGTGGAGAAACATATTGAGGAAGTACACTAGAAAAGATAATCATATCAATATCTTTTCCTTCAAGGTTTGATTTTTCCAAAACTTTCTTACATGATTCTATTGCCATAGTAAGGCTATTTTCGCTTTTTTCATCAATTAAATATCTATTTTTTCTTCCAGCAACATCTTCTAAAAAGTGAGTAATATCCTTTCCTTGTTTTTTAAAATGATCAATATAGCGCGAATTATCTACAACTTCTGAACCATGATAAACTTCTATATCTCTTATCTTTATATTAGTTATATTTGGTTTTAATATATTATTCATTTTGCATTTTAGTTAGCTATATAAAATATTTAACTTTGTTCTTGATAGCCAACCTTAACCTCCTTTTTTATATTTATAAGATGTGTATAATATAACATATTTTGTATTAATAGTCATCATTTATATAAAATTTGAAAATTAAACCATATCCGCAAAAATAAAAACTACTTAATTATATTTTTACAATTAAGTAGTTTTTATTCTTTTGTATCTTTCTTTTAGATTCACCACTTATTATCGGGCTTGAAAAGATTCTTTAAATTCTTTCTTAATAATTAAAAAATCCTCTAAATCATTTAAAAATTGAAATAATAACGCTCTATTTTCAAATTCAGTTCTATTCTTTGGTAGCTCCATATTTTCATAATCTTTTCTAAGTAAAGTTAATTTATTAATGAGTTCAACACAATCATTGTCTTCATGAATATTTAATGCCACATCATTAGTAAACTCTGACAATATTCTAGTTTGCTCATATTTCATATAAAATCTTGAAAAATGCCTTTGCATTCTTTTTATAGCCTCTAACTGTATTGTTCTCATATCTATGTAACTCACATAATAATCATTACTCTTAAATAAATGATTGTTATTTATTATTTGTGCCATGACTTTAGTATTCTTAATTAATTTTTCAACGCTCAGGAATACTTCTTGTTCATAAACTGGCACTGCTTGAGTAACTAAGCTTACTGCCATATCAGATAATATTGCTCGAAAATAATCTTCTATCCTTGCTTTATTTTTTTCAAAGTTATCTTCTAATGATACGGAATACAAATTAAACAACATTGCAACTCCAATACCTATTGCATTTAGCTTGGACTCATTTATAATCCAAGTTAAATTAATATTTGTACTCATTAAAAGATGTGTTGATAATACAGCTCCAATAACCATTCCCTCGCTTATTTTTAAAACCTTCGTTGTTGGTATAAAGATAAGTAGAAACAATCCAAATAAAATAGGATTATTTCCAAGAAGCATATAAATAGCATAAGATAAGAGTATAGCTATAGTAGATGAAATTATTCTTTTCCCACCAACCAGTAGAGCCTCTTTCTTGGTATCTTGAATACTGAGTATTGCAATTATGCCTGAGGTTACCCCAAATTGTAATCCCAAATAATTTGATATAATTATTGCTATTGTTGCTGATAAAGCCATCTTAACTGTTTTAGATTGCAAATATTTCATCATTCGTCAATCCCCCTCTTACACTCGCAATTGTATATTTTTTTGTCTATCTAACTTCTTTTTTCATTGACCTTAACTTTAGGTGTATCTATATATCAGAAAATTCAATGTTAATCATATCATTTTTATTATCAATAGGTTTAGTTTGCACAGTGGATTCTGTTTCTTCTACAGTCTTTGCAGGAAGCTCTATTTTAAACACACTTCCTTTATCAAAGTTACTATCAGCACTTATTTTACCTCCATGCATTTCCACAAGTGATTTTACTAAAGCTAGTCCAATGCCACTTCCTTCAGTATTACGTGAAAGTGATTTATCAACTTGATGAAATCTTTCAAATATTCTGTCCAAGTTTTTTTTATCAATTCCTATTCCAGTATCTTCTACTGATATTTCAACAGTATTGCCTTTATCAATTAAGTTTACAAATATATAACCATCTTTGTTTGTGAATTTAATTGCATTAGAAATAAGGTTTAGAATAATTCTCTCAATCTTTTCAGCGTCACAGGCAATAATTTTTTCCTCTGTATTTGTATCAAAAACAATATTTATCCCCTTGCTTTTAATATGTTCTGTTACAGATTGGATACTATCTTCTACAATCTCAACTATATTTTCATTAGATAAATTTAATTTCAAAAATCCGCAATCTATTTTAGATGAATCTATTATATTATTGATAAGCTTTGTTAACTTGTAACAATTTTTTTTAATTATACTAACACCGCTGAATACTTTTTCCTTATTATCTTTAAATAAATCATTTCTTAAATAAAATTCTATTAATTGATTTGTACTGAAAATCACATTCAAAGGAGTCTTAAGCTCATGTGATACATTCACAAATAATTCATCCCGCATTTTTATGGTTTTTTCAATTTTATTCTTAGCTTTCATCTCTTCGGTCACATCTATATAGATAATAGTTATCTCTTTAACTTGATCATTCAATTCAAATAAAGGTCGATACATAATTTTAAAAAATGTTTCCTCTCCTTGGATAATATAATTTGCATGACGAAAAACAGAGTCATCTTTTTTCTGAATCATATTTTCAATTTCCATAATTAATTTAGCTTTTTCATCTATAGGAAGGTAATCAATATAATTTTTTCCTATAAAATAGGATGGCAACTCTGCTTTAAGATAAGATTTTTGAATATAATTACAACTCTTTTGATTCATATATATAATTTTAAAATCTGGGTATGAGCATCTTACAAATCCAAGGTCAATATATTCTATTATTCTAATTGCATATTGTAATTTATCTTCAAGCCTAGAATTTAATTTTTTTTGAGTAACTATATTGTTTTTACTATGCAAAAATGGCTTTTCAAGAATCCTTTTCAAAGTGTATTTCATAATGTCCCCCCCACTTTTATAAAAATAATTACATAATATTGCCTTTACTATTATATATACAATAATATACCATTTATCTATTACCAACAAGACAAATCTAACCATTTTGTTGCATTTTTCGACCATTTATTCAAATATGTAAATACATTAAACGTAATGTTAATTCATCTAATGAAAATGTGATTCAATTAAAATGAAAAAACATATAATTAACCAGATTTTTCTTCTAACTTTACCTTATAGCTTTGAAAAAAAAGTATATGGTTAAAGCTAGATTAAAGCGATATCCTATGGAAATTGGATAAATATTTGTTCCATAATGTGATAAAAATAATCTGTTGAATCAATTAATTGATTCAACAGATTATTTTACTTTTATTTTAAATAATTTATAATGTACTTCCAATGGAATATAACGCTGCTTTTTCTGCATGGATTAAAGCTGTATCAAACAATGGTGTTTTTGTATCCTTTTGTGAAATCAATAATCCAATTTCTGTACACCCTAATATGCATCCTTGTGCACCTTGCTCAGTTAATTTATCTATAACATCTAGATAGATTTTCTTTGAAGGTTCTGATACAATTCCTAAACATAATTCATCATAAATAATTTTATTTATAAGTTTTATATCTTCTATATTAGGTATTAATACTTCAATTCCATTTTCTATTAATTTAGATTTATAAAAATCTTGTTCCATAGTATATTTTGTTCCTAATAATGCAACCTTTGTAATACTTTTTTTCTTTAATTCTTGTGCTGTTACTTCTGCAATATGTAATATAGGAACTGTAATAGTTTCTTGAATTTGATTTGCTATTTTATGCATCGTATTTGTACATATAACTATGAATTCAGCACCTGCTTTTTCTAAATTCCGAGCAGCTTCTGATAGAATCTGTGCACTTTTAACCCAATCTCCATTTGATTGACATTCCTCAATTTCATGAAAATCAACACTGTATAATACACATTTTGCAGAATGTAATCCACCAAGTTGTTCTTTTATAACATTATTTAAAATTTGATAATATGTAACTGTGCTTTCCCAGCTCATTCCGCCAATTAAACCGATTGTCTTCATTTTCACTAATCCCCCCTGTTTTATATATAATATCTACCACTTAAAATAATTACTCTTTGTTTTAACAGTATATACTTATAATATGATATCTTACCAATACTCTATTATTTAATTTGAGTTAATGTATCGCTTTCTTTGAGTATCTTTTCCCTTTACCCTCAACACTTGTAATTGTAATTAATGCATCTTCATCAAATCCCTGTACAATATTTTTTAATTTTGCTATCTCAAGTCTTGATAAAACTACATATATAACATTTGTTTTATTACCACTGTAAGCACCTTTTCCATCTAACAATGTAATTCCTCTTCCAAGTCTGTCCATTATTGCCTCAGAAATATCCATATTCTTTTCTGATACAATAATTACTGCTTTTGATTCATCAAGTCCTTCAACAGTAATATCTATTGTCTTAAAAGCAATAAAATATGCTATTAATGAATACATTGCTCTATCCCATCCAAATATAAAACCTGAACTTCCAAGTATGAAAAGATTAAAGAACATAACTATTTCTCCAATAGAAAATGGAGTACTTTTTTCTAGTATTATAGCAATTATTTCAGTTCCATCTAATGAACCACCATTTCTTATAATTAGCCCTACTCCTACTCCCATTGTAACTCCACCAAATATAGTTGCTAAAAGTGTATCCTGTGTTATACCAGGAACAGGTTGAAGAAATGTTACACCAATTGATAAACATATTACCGAAAATATAGTTGAAAGCGCAAACGTCTTTCCAATTTGCTTATAACCTATAATAACAAATGGTAAATTTAATATAAAAATGAATATTCCTAGTGGAGCTTTTGTTAAATAACTTGCCATAATTGATATTCCTGTCATTCCACCATCAATTATATTGTTAGGTATTAAGAATATTTCAAGACCTATAGATACTAAAACTGAACCTATTACCATAAAAAATATTCTACTAATAATAGTTAAAATATTTGTATGTTTATGTTTCATAATATGCACTCCTTAAAATTTATTAATAGTCCTATACACTAATATTTTATCACCTAATAATTTAATCTTATTTATATTATGTCTTAAATCGGACTATTTGTTAGTATTTTTCTACTTTAAGTATATAAACTCTACACTTAAAATTATAACATATTTCTTAAATAACATAAAAAATAGATAAGGCTTAATTTAAATATATTAAATAATCCCCAACAATACTTATTTTATGTATCGTTGAGGATTTGATATTTTTTCTTGTATATAAATATTTACTTATTTATTATTTCTTTATATTCAAAATCACATTCTTGCAGCGGAACTATTTTTGTTTTCTTAATAAATTTATATCCGAAATACAAACATATAAATATAGGAATACAAATATAGTTTGTGATAAAATCAAACCAACTAAATGTCTCAGCTTGAAATATCCATATATTAGCTCCAAATATAACAACTACACATATAATTATAGATATTATTGGTCCGTAAGGATAAAACTTTGCTTTAAATTTTAAATCTTTTAAATCTCTGCCTTGAGCTATGTATGCTTTTCTAAACCTATAATGACAAATTCCTATACCTAACCATGCAAAAAAGGCTGTTATACCAGAAGCATTATAAAGTATATAATATATCTTTCCATCTCCAACTAAGGATGCAAAAAAAGCTGAGCTTGCAACTATAGTAGTTGCGTATAATGCATTTATAGGCACACCTCGTTTGTTTACTTTTGATAAAAATTTAGGTGCCTTGCCTTCCTTTGCTAAAGAATATAACATACGCGATGCTACATAAAGTCCAGAATTCCCACAAGATAATACTGAAGTTAAAATTACGGCATTCATAGCACTAGCTGCAAATGCTAGTCCACATTTTTCAAATACCATAGTGAAAGGACTATATGCTACACTATCTGCACCACTTTTTAATAGATTTTCATTAGTAAATGGAATGAGAAATGCAATTACTATAATTGCACCAATATAAAACAATAAAATACGCCAAAAAACTGTTTTTATTGCTTTAGGTACATTTTCCTGTGGATTTTCAGATTCACCCGCTGCAAGTCCAACTATTTCTGTTCCAGAAAAAGAAAAACCCGCAACTAAGAATACATTTATAATTGCAAGCATGCCACCAACAAAGGGACCCTTCCTGCCAGCACCATCGGATAGCACCCAGTTATTAAAACCAGGTGAATTATTTCCTACGATACCAAATATCATAAGAACACCAACTATTATAAATATAATAATAGTTGCCACCTTAATACTTGCAAACCAGTATTCACTTTCACCATAAACTTTAGCTGATAAAATATTTAAAATAAAAATTATTACCAAAAAAAATATACTCCATATAGTACCATTTGTATTGGGAAACCAAAACTTAACTATAAGTGATCCTGCAACTAATTCCGCTGCAACGCATATTGCCCAACAAAACCAATAATTCCATCCAAGCGTGAACCCTAATGCAGGATCAACAAATCTTGAAGCATAAGTTTCAAAGGAACCTGAAACTGGCAATAATGTTGACATTTCACCTAGTGATGTCATAAGTAAATAAACTACCATTCCCATAATTAAATATGCAAAGAGGGCTCCCCCTGGTCCAGCCGTACTTACAGCACTTCCACTAGCAAAAAAAAGACCTGTCCCTATAGAACCGCCGATTGCAATCATATTCATATGTCTTGCTTTTAAACTTCTATGAAGTTCATTATTTTGCCCTTCTTCAACATTCTTTTTCATTCTTTATCACATCCTAATCTATAATATGTAATTTAAAATAATAAGTTATATGCTACAAAATAGACTATCTGACTTTCTTGCTATTTTTGATATACTTAATATTATATTTAATACTAACATAATATGAAATATAAACAATATAAATTTGCCTGTAAATATACTGCTAAAACGTAAATTAGATCTATTAAAAATAACAATATATCAAAAATATGTGTTATATTAATTGAATTCATCAATTACATAACATATAATATTAACAATGAATTGTTAATTTTAGGCTCGTGTAATATGTAACTCATCTTTAGTCTGTTAATTACCTTTCACGTGTCCTACAACAAATCTATAGAAAAGAGGAAAACTATTATGAATCCAATAAATAATATCCTAAAAGATTTTTTATTAATTATTTTAGATGGCGCATTAGCCACAGAACTTGAAAACAGAGGTTGCGACATTAACGATTCCCTTTGGTCAGCTAAAATTTTAGCTGAAAATCCTGAAATAATCGAAAAAGTACATTATGATTATTTTGCCTCTGGTGCAGATTGTGCGATTACATCAAGTTACCAAGCTACTATTGATGGTTTTGTAGAAAAAGGCTTTGCTGAATCTGAAGCAATATCACTTATTAGAAAATCTGTTAGTATTGCTAAGAAAGCAAGAGATGATTTTTGGAAAGATCCTTTAAATAGGACAAACAGACCTGCTCCATTAGTTGCTGGTTCAGTAGGTCCCTATGGTGCATATCTTGCAGATGGTTCTGAATAT
Source organism: Clostridium gelidum (assembly GCF_019977655.1). NCBI lineage: Bacteria > Bacillati > Bacillota > Clostridia > Eubacteriales > Clostridiaceae > Clostridium > Clostridium gelidum. The sequence goes on along the minus strand of NZ_AP024849.1, from coordinate 1,840,156 downwards.
CGCGGAGATTATAAAATTACAGAAGAAGAACTAATTGATTTTCATAGACCAAGAGTAAAGATTTTAGTAGAGGAAGGTGTCGATATTCTTGCTTGTGAAACTATACCTAATCTTATAGAAGCTAAAGCTATTATCAAACTGCTTGAAGAATTTCCTGGAGTCTATTGTTGGATAAGCTTTAGTTGTAAAAATGATTTAGAAATAAGTGATGGAACACTAATTTCTGATTGTGCAAAATTTCTAGATAATTGCGCGCAAGTAGCTGCCATTGGAATAAATTGCACTGCGCCTCAGTACGTGCAATCATTAATTACAGAAATTAAAAGTAATTCGAATAAGCCTGTAGTAGTATATCCAAATTCAGGCGAAGAATATAATGCTAATTCTAAAACATGGCATGGTGATTCCTCAAGTGAAGCTTACTGTTGTAATGCTAAAGGTTGGTTTGATAAAGGAGCTAAGCTAATTGGAGGTTGTTGTAGAACCACCCCTGAAGATATTAAAGCTATTTCTACCTGGGCTAGAAAATAAAAACTGCACTTAAGCGTATATCCCACCGAAATTGAATACATGTTTATTCCATAGGACTACGAAAATTTCTCTGTTTGGATATGCTCCTAAGTATAGTAAATGTTTAATATAACATTACATATATGTCCTAAACTGGAAATAAGGCAGCTTGCTTTTGTTGAGTGTTACATCAAAATCTTCAGTAACCGTAACAAATGCATGCCCCCTTATTTCGGTAGTATATACGCATAATTATGGTTTATATTACCCAGTTTCCATTTTTGAATACTTGAACCTTTTCACCACTAGCAGTTTCTCCTATTATTTCGAGTTCTGCTGAGCCTATCATAAAATCTACATGTGTTAATGAATCATTAACTCCATTTTCTACTGCATATTCAACTATCTTTCCAGCCTTAAATGTTAGCTTAAAGTTATCTATTAGATTTCCTCCATAATTTAAGGGCTTTTTACTTTTAACATATCTTATACCAATTATACCATAATTCATAATATCAATATCATAAAAATGTAAATTCTTGAAGCATTGATTCTCTTATTTGCTATGCTATAGGTGCCATAAGCATTTTCCCTGTTCCACGGTATACATTAACCAATCCTTCCCCTGAAACAGCAGATCCAAGTAAACTTTTGCCAGATTTTTCAACTCTAAAATCTAATGACTTAGACCAAGCAATTGCAAAATTTCCATCAATTCTAACCTCATCATTCTCTAGTTCAAATTCTATAAGTTCATCTCTTGGAACAGGACTTTCTAATACAGCAACACCTTGTCCGCTAAGACATAAGTTAAATAATCCTTCATTTCCAAGTAGTGCTGAAGATAGATTTGATCTGGCTACTACCTTTTGTTGAACTGTTGATTCACAAGCAAGGAAAAGTCCATCATCTAGTACCATTCCTCCCCACTGTGAAACATCCTCAAGTAAAATATGTTTATAAGTAGGCTCTAACATTAATAAGCCATTACCTTGATATTTAGGTTTAATTGCAGATTCCTTTGTTACCTTAGAAGATAAAGCTTTTCCTAATAAATCTCCAAAGCCTTTAACATCAGCTCCCATAGTAACTGCTCCTGAAGTCCATTGCATTGCACCTGCACTAATTGTATATGCATTTCCGTTTAATTCAATTAATACTTGCCTCTTTCTAACATTCATTTTTGAAGCAAAATATGACGCCATTGCGTTTGTAGTATCGACACTTAAATCCTTTTTATATTCAAGAACTTTAATGCCTCCTTTAGCTTCTACTATTTCAATATTCTTATTTTCATAAAGATTTTTGCATGTTATCATTTTAATTATCTCTCCCTTTTATATAATTATTGTAATTTATCACTATTATAATTTTTATTAAATTTTGTGTCAAATAGTTCCATTGTAATATATATCCAAAATGATTATTCTACTTCAACTTTATAATATAGTTATTAAATTCGCTCTTTTTTATCATAGTTTCATTCTTAAACTTCTTAGGCACAATCAAAAAACAACGAAAAAATACTCCATAGTAATTTTTTTACACTATGGAGTATTTATCATTCATAAATTACAATCTCTATTATTTAAATACGAACATTATAATAAAGAAAAATGAAATAACATACATTGACACTGGAACTTCTTTTGATTTACCTGTAAATAATTTTATTAACACATAAGATATAAATCCAAAAGCTAATCCATCTGTAATTGAGTATGTTAAAAGTGTTAATATTAATGTAAGGAATACAGGTAATCCTTCAGAGAAATCTGAAAAATCAACCTTTGTTATTGGTTCCATCATTAATAATCCTAAAACAATTAAAACTGGTGCTGTCGCAAATCCTGGTATAACTGTTAAAATTGGTGAGAAGAATAATGATAAGAAGAATAAGGCAGCTATTGTTACACCGGCTAATCCTGTTCTTCCACCTTCCGCAATACCAGCTGCCGATTCAACAAAAGCAACAGGTGTAGAAGTTCCTAAACATGCACCTATTGTTGAACCAATAGCATCAGCAGTTAAAACTTTATCTGCATTAATAACATTACCTTTTTCATCTAAATAACCAGCTTTTGAAGCTAAACCAATTAATGTACCAATACTATCAAATATATCTATAAATAACATAGTAATAATAGCTGGAATTATTCCTATTACCATTGCACTCTTAAAATCAAATTGCATAAATACTGGAGCAACTGATGGTGGCATAGATACTATACCATTAGGTAAACTAGCAACTCCGAACATTACACCGAGTATATATACAGCAAACATTCCAATAACGAATGAACCTTTTACTTGTTTTTGATATAGTATTGCAATTAATACTACTCCAACAAAAGCTAATAAAACTGGAATACTTTTTACATCTCCAAGACCAACTAATGTAGCTGGATTCGCAATAATTATTCCTCCACCTTGTAACCCTATGAAGGCTATAAAAAATCCAATACCAATACTAATAGCATGCTTTAAACTTTGTGGAACACTATCAATAATCGCTTGTCTAACTTTAAATAAATTAAGTGCTAAAAATATAATTCCTTCGATAAATGAAGCTGCTAAAGCTGTTTGCCATGAGAACTTCATTGTTAAACAAATTGTAAATGTGAAAAGAGCATTTAACCCCATACCTGGAGCCATACCAAATGGATAATTTGCAACAAATGCCATAATTAATGTACCTACGCAAGAAGCCAACGCTGTTGCTGTAAATACGGCTGATTTATCCATACCTGCTTGACTTAAGATACCAGGATTTACTACTAATATATATGCCATAGTAAAAAAAGTAGTGATACCTGCTAATATTTCTGTCTTAACAGTTGTTTTGTTTTTTGTTAAATGAAATAATTTTTCTAGAATACCGTTCTCCGTTTCGTTCACCTTTTTTTTTGATACATTACCCAATCTAAATTCCTCCTATTTTATGAGTTCAACAAATAAATACTACAACTCAAAAACAATATTTTTCGTTAGTTAATTAATTAGCTAACATTGATAAAAAATATAAAAGAATATAACAAGAATTTATAGATACTCATTAAAATATAAAAGCCCCTTTGTTATTACAAAGGGGTTTATAAATAATTTAAAATATCTATAAACACCCATAGTCAGACAATTTACGGTAGTCCGGTAGAAACGCTTAAACCTTATTTCTAAGCATATATAGGTATAATTTTCATTATTTACATATGACATACACATATATTACATTTTAATCTTTAATATCACTTTTTAAGATTCAGTGATTATGCTTAACCTAATGTAATACCTTAAATATGCTATATATATATCTTTTTTACATATTCAATCCTACAATATTTTTGTCTATAAATCAATAGCATTTTATCTCTTTCATGAATTTTTTTATTTTTTATCAATCTAATGTTCGTCTTTTTAAGTGATTTTAACTGAATTTAGTGCATTTAAAGGAAAAATAGACTTGAATTTGAATAATTGACTGTAAATTTTGGATAAATACCAAATAATGAGATTAAACTATGCTTTAGGCAACTATATCCAATAAATGAGAAAACCATATTATATAAGCGTTAGGTAAATAATAATCTTTCATGATATAATTATTAAAAATTATAGAAATGAAGTGAACTAATGGATATTGAAATGCTTATAAATACATACGGAACCTATGTTTACAACTATGCTCTAAAATTATCTTGTCACCCATCTGTTGCAGAAGATTTAGCTCAAGAAACCTTTATTCGTGCATGGCAAAAAATTAGTACTTTAGAAAATTCAAATGCTATTAAATCATGGCTTAGAAAAATATGCTTTAATAATTTTCTGATGAAGGAGAGAAAAAATAAAAATTATAATGAATTACTTTATGATGATATTCAACTTCTTGAAAAAGAAGGACATCTATTAAAGTCTAATCTTCCAAAACCTGAAGATGAAGTAATTGTAGAAGAAGCTATTTTTGAGCTACAAAATGGCTGCTTTCTTGCAATGGTAAGACGTCTCACATTACATCAGCGAATAGCATTCTCATTAGTTGATATGTTTGGATTATCTTTAGATGAAGTTTCAACTATAATTGGCATTTCAAAAAGTGCAACAAAAGGTCTTCTTTATCGTGCTCATATGAATTTGGATTCATTCTTTTATAACCACTGCAATCTTTTAGATGTAAATAATCCTTGTAGTTGCAAGGCTTGGATTGAGTTTTCTAAATCCAGAGACGATTTACAAAAAAATTCTAATAAACATAAATTGATTTCAAAGTTAGATTATACAAAATCAAATTATACTTTTAATAAGGAAGTACGTGGTAAAATAAACTTCTTATATAAAAATATGCCTGATAAAAAGCCTTCTAAAGAGTGGTATGAAGAAGTTATTAGTATAGTCAATGAAAGATATGTTAATAGTAATTAGTAACATAAAAGACAATTCCACTCCCGCTAAATAAATTTTTTATATAAAACGTGACTCTCCTCTTTTTATTGCATCTATATAAGTGAAAAGAAGTATTTTTTATTTATTTAAGAGGAGGAATTGTTATGAATAATTATGAACAAGCTATAAAAGACTTAGCCCCTTGTGGAAATGACTGCTCGAGGTGCGCGTATTATGAGAAGAGTAAAATAGTGTTATTGAGCAAAGAACTTAATGAAAATCTAACAAACTTTGAAAATATGGCTAAAAAAATAAAAGATTTTATGCCTATATTTAACTACTATGAACAATTTTCAGCCATTTTAAAACAGCTTTCAAATGGCACTTGTCCAGGCTGTCGCTTTAGTGATAAACCTGCCTGTCAATGTGGTATAAATGTGTGCCATAAAAAAGAAAAGGTTGACTTTTGTTTTGAATGCCCTAAATACCCTTGTAATCCTACAACATATAATGAATCCCTTACTAAAGCATGGCAAGAAAATAATGATACCATGAAAAAAATTGGTGTTGATAATTTCTATATTGCTCAAAAAGAAAGAACAAGATATTAACTTAAATATTTGATATGACATAATTTATATTAAATAATTTAGGTTTTTTAACTAAAAAGAGGTTTTCTCGTAATGAAGAAAACCTCTGCTTTGTAAAATTATATATAATTTACATCTTCCTCTCTATACTTTAATTTTCTCTTGATCTATCTCTCATTCTTTGTATATCATTATTATTAAAAGTTTATCTGTCCGCCGTGTTCTATTAATATTTTTTCAATATATTTATCTTTGCACAGATATAGTGGAGTATGTCCTGCATTATTTTTTTGATTTATATTAAATCCAAGAGTTATAAGAATTTTTAAAAACTCTTCGAAAGTTTCAGTATTACAATCCAAATAATCATCATGTAAAAGAGTATTGTTATACTTGTCCGTATGTTTAATATCTGCTCCATGTTTCACAAGCAGATTCAAAAGTTCTACAGAATAACTAAAATTACAGTAAAAAACAGGTGTTTTACCCGATATATTTTCAGCATTTACTTTAGATCCTCTATCTAATAACAATTCAACAACATCAATTCTAGGTTTTGTTCTTGCACATATTCTATGCAAAGGTGTTTCTTTTAAATAGCTTTGATGGCTACTTACGTCTGCACCCTTGTTTATTAAAAATTCTATTACTTCGAAATAATTTTTTTCACAATTATCTATGGCAAAATGAAGTAGGCTCTTATCATCATATTTTGCATTAACATCACCTTCGTTTTTTATAAAACTTTCAAGTTCATCCAAGTTCCCTTCTTCTATTATTTTTGAAATAGATTTTTGTCTTGGACCAAACAAAATATCATAAATTTTCATAATTTCCTCCTCATCTATTCTTAACTCTTTTAATTATATACTTATTATAGCCCAATCTAATAACATTTTAAACATTTTTAGCTTCCCATATTATTCTTAACCCGCATTTTATGTGTATAAGTTCTTGGTTGCACTTAATAAGTTCCTAATTGTGCTTCGCACTCTTTTTATATGTGCATATTCTTCACCATATATATGGTAATATTCTGAAGAATAAATATGGTTCACAATATTTATGGTAAACCATATTAGAATATAGTTACCTTCTTAATAAACTCAAACTCAAAAAAATTTAATGCCTTGCACTTAACTGTAATGTAATAAGTCTTCATTTTATTTTTCACTACGTATCCATGTCCAACTTATTTACCAAACAAAAAAAGATTACCCCCACTTATAAAAAATAAGAGATAATCTTTTAATATTTCGATAGATTTCTTGCTAACTATTCTTATATCTGGTTGGGACACTTCAGCGTAGCACCACTACTGTCACATAACCGAAGGATCGGTTTTTAATGTGCACAGTAGTGGTAGCGAAGCGAATTGCGCGCAACCTGATGATGTGTTTCTAACAAATCTCAACTATGGCGCAACACCACAGCATAAAGGCCAAGAAATCTATCAATAAAATTCAATTTTATACTTTTTAAATTATACCATATTACAGTATTGAATTCAACAATTTACAGACAATTATTATTAATTTTATAAAATCATCAAAAATAACTTCATAAATATCTTTATAACATAAGGTTTTAAGTTTCTTCTATCCTATGAGATAAACCTGCATATATTATTCTGATGAATTCAATTATACTTTGTATCTGCATTAAAAATAAATAGTACTCTTGTGTAAACTGTTATATGAACAAATTTACCCGAATATATTTAACATTAACTAAACTTAAGCGTTTATACCAGACTAGAAATAAAGGGTACCTTTTATTTTGGCGGATTATTCACCAAAGCATAGTTTTTACCTAAATATTATTTATTAAATTCATCCCATCTTCAATTATTCCTGAATACCTTTCTCCATTGACACTTTTCACCCATGATACCATCCCACTAATTTCATTTATAGTCTTAGCTGGTACCACTTCCCCATTACGTGTAAGCTTATTAGCATTATAAATTGCAGCTCTTAGTGTTTTTATCCACTTTTTTGGTACTCCAACTTCATGATTATTTATAACAATACCCGTGATGCATTGACGATTGTTTTTCCTTAAAAAGCGTGTCTTCTTTTTATTTACCTTAAGGCCTTCTTCATTTATTATCTTTGAGACTAGTCCCATAAATCTCCCAAGATTTAAATCACTGTTTTCCTCGCAAAAGCTAAAACTCATATCATCTGCATATCTTGTATAAGTGCAATTATATTTAGGAGCTAATCCACTTAGTCTTTTATCTAATTTCACGCAAATAATATTTGTAATCATAGGACTTGCTGGTGATCCTTGAGGTAAAATTCTATTTGAGGCTTTAACATATTTTATTTCCCCTCTTACTTCAATTGGCATACGTTCACAATAAGTGCAAATCATAGCAAGCAAAGACGCAATATACCCAGAATATCCAAAGGCTTTAAACATTCCTCTAACTCTTTCAAATGTAATAGTTGGAAAGAAATTTTCAAGATCCATATTAATTAGTAATTGTGTTTTCTCACCAGAGACTTTTTCTTCATCATGAGTTTTTTCTACCCCAGAAGCTTTTTCTCCCAAATCTGCTTTTGCTGCCACATGAGCTTTTGCTCCTGAAACAACTGATTTTCCTTTTAAAAATCCATGGGCATAATCGCTTACTGGAACTTTTGATAAAATCTCCTCTAAAATCTTTCTTTGTGCATTTTTAAGTATTGATTTTGGAGCTGCAATATTGCGCTCTCCACCCTTTTTCTTAGGAATACTGAACCTATGATAATGATCTACTGTAACTACATCTCTATGATAAACTAAAAATCTTAGCTTTTTGTATTCAATTCCAAGAAATTCAGCTAAAGCTTTATCATCTTCTATAAGAGGTAATTCTTGCGATAGTAACTTATCCTCATCATTTTGTTTATCATATAATAAATTAGAATACCCCTTCCCAATAAATACAATTCCTTTTGCCTTTTCTTTTACCCACGCTTCACTTTTTTGTCTTTTTTCAAGTTCTCTTTGCTCTTTTCTCTCTTTACGTCTTGCAATAGACTCTTCCATTATAGTCTTCGATACATCTATTCTTATTTTTTCATAATCCCAAGTTTCATCATATTTTTTCTTAAGCTCACGTAGTTTTTCATTTATTTTATCTTTTTCTCCATATAAATCAGAAATCTCATTAATTATCTTTTCATATTCTTTTATTAAGTTTTTTCTTTGTGCATATTCTTCCTTTGTTTCATTTTCTTGTTTTTCATAAGGTGTAGGTAAATTTTTTGGCCAAAATCCATATTCTTGCATCTTTAATAAGGTAAACTCTTTTTTACCTATTTGATTTACTTTTTCTCTGTAATCTTGTCTTTTATTTTTTAAAGTTTCTTGATTCTCTATCATAATATTGTCTCCATAATATCATTAATTTTGTATTCCTTATCTTTTTCTAATTTTAATCTTGTAAACTTTGTAGAAATCAAGTATAAAGCAAGAATATGTGCACAAGGAGCTGAAATATTTCTAGGTCCCTTGTTAAACTCTCTACATTTACATTTCACCTTCGAAATTTGGCCATCTTCATCTATTATTAACTGGGTTTCTGTTAAATCATGCTCTCTATTATAGTCTTCTGTATCACGGAATTTCCAATTCTTATATTTACTATTAGGCATTTTAAAAGAATGTTTAAACATAAATTCATTACTCTCATTCACCATTGCTCTAAAGTTATCCATACCTTCATTTATATGTTCTTGAACTTTAAATTCCATTTCAGTAGTTTCATATAATTCTTTTGGAATAGGTTCATTGCACAATCTTCTAAATCTTACAGTATCGTGTGTAGCATCAAAATAACCTTCACCACGTTTTAAAAGCATACCAATTCCTGCTTTACTTGTAGTTTTTGAATCTTCCTTTAAATTATCATAAATGCTTTCCATTGATAAACAACGTTTTTCCTTCATTAATTTATAAACTTTATCATAGTTTCCATTACCAATAAATCCTCCTAAAATATTAAAGGCAGTTCCTTTAACCCAATCATTAGAAGACCAGGCTGAAAAACCAATAGTCATTTTCATTGTACCTAAATCTGCTGTAATAAATTGTGGCATTCCAAACCCCAGTAGTCTTACTTTAAAAGATTTTGCTAAAGGAATTATTTTTTCTAAAACTAGCCAACGTCTTCTTCCCCATATTTTCTCTTCTCTAATCTTTTCACCATCATATATTGCTTTAAGAGTAAGCTCACTACCGAAAGGTTCAAAAACAATTTTCACTTGTCTTTTAGGTTCCAATATCCATTTCATATATCTAGGACTTTTTTGTGCTTTATGCCTTCTTAAAAATGAACATATATCATATATATCTATAGGGGATAATTCAATATCTATACCTCCTAAACTTGCTGCCGACGAAACTTGATTGAAGCCTTTTATCCAAGTTTCCGGTAAGTCTATTTTCTTTTCCATATGTTCAGGAATTATCCCTGTATCTACTGTAAAACCTTCTGGATTAACAGATAATTTAACCTCATTATAAGTTCTAAATCTTTCAATTTCTTTAGCTAATTTGGCTGAAAAATCTATATTAGTTGTGCCTAAAGTTGGCTTTTGAAGCAGCTCAAATTCTTCCATATCAATTGATAAACATCCATAGGTAGATTCATCTACAGAAAATGCTTCGAAAGTTACTTGATCTTCATGTACTGTTATTACTGGATCTAATACAAACTAAAGGTCAAGATCTCTATCTTTTATAAATTTCCAAAAATCTCTTTCAATCTTATAATAATCTTTCCAAACATCTAGACTTTCAATATCTTTTTTAAGGTTATTTTTAACATCAATTAACTTAGCTACATCTGTATTATTTTCTTCTAATGAATGTAATAATTCATTTATATCATTGTTAATATCTTCTCTAACTCCAGGTAAGTATTGTTCATGTTTTAAAAGTCGCCTTTCTATTTCTGTATCAAGCCATTCAAAAAATTCAACTCTCTCCTTTTTCTTTGTGCTCATATCTGAAATAACAATTTCACGAAGCATAAGCATTGAATCTCTAAAAATAAGTGGATGCTTTAATTCACCTAGAAAAGATACCTTTTCATCTCTATAAAGATCAGGACTAAGACCTAAAATTGTCTCGCTCCCTTTATTAATACACATGGATGGACTTGGATACTTATAATTAACCTTCAACTAGCACGACCTCCTTTCTGATTTTTGCCAATGTAGTAAGTGCACGCTCTGAATCTGTAATTATATTTGAACCTCCAATATCCAGCAATATATCTTCAAATTCATCTAATTTATCTTTATATTTAAGTACAAATTTAGGAATCGCTTCATATATATTATCTTTACTTTTAGATACTTTGTTAGGTAAAAATAAAAGAGTCTTTGAATAATACATAAACAGCTCTTCATCTCCACTTCCTAAATTATCAAGTATTTCATTTGTCTTATTAGAAATATAAGCTTTTACGTCAACAGATGTATGTTCTAACATTTGAAGAATAAATTCTTTAGGAATTAAATCTTTATAAATTTCATCTAATTTTCTAAGTCCAAAAGAATAAACCTTATTTACAGGAGAATCAATTATAATTCCATGTAATTTTCTTTGACCTTCTTCAGCCATGTTATCAAAAATCTCTTCTGCTTCCGTATTAAGTATGGTTATATCAGATTCAAACATAAGTAGTAAAGTTGAAAATCTTTTGCTTAACTCTTCACTATTTTCCATAATAGTTCCAAACAATATATTTATCATCTTAGAAGTACCAGTTTCTAATATACCTATAATTTGAGAATCAGAAGATAGCTTCTTATTTTGTATTGATTCTAATAAAGCAACAACTTGTCCACTTCGTTGTAAAATCGGTTTATTTATTGGTTCTATAATAATTTTCTCTAGTAAATTTTCTAAATCTTCATATGAAATCGAGAAAATCACTTCTTCTATAAATACTTCCATCCAATCTGGCATTTCAGTTATATTAAGTACTTCTGAAATCATATATGATATTAAATTTGTTTTTTCATCTTCTGAAATATCTTGAATTTTACTTGTTGAAAATGAAAGTGTATCCTTAATATCCTTAGAAAAATTAATATTTGAATTTATGAATTTATCATTTCTATTTATAATAGCTTTAACAAAATTGCAATATTCATTGTTATCTAAAGAAAGTATGCTTTCCTTAAATAAATCTATCCACATATTAAGATTATCTATTAACATTAAATCCACTAAACCACTGGCTAAAAATGAACCATTAGTCTTATTAATGAATTCTTTAGCTAAATCATGAATATCTTCCTTTTGACTACTCATTAAATCAATCATTATTTTAGAATCAAAGGTAGTAATAGCATTTAATTTATTTGAAAGAATATCTTTAAACATATTTGTAAGAGGCTCATAAGAACTTTGTGTTAAATCAATCAACTCTTTGTAATACATGTTGTCTACAAAATCATTTGTCTTTTCAGAATCTTTCAAAATATAATAACATGCTTTTAATACTGGATTGATTTTAGCCGACCTTGCAATATCTAGTACATCTTGCAAATGGTTGTCCCAAATTTCTTTCATAAACTCATATCGCCCTTGAAGCTTCATTAATTGGTCATTTCCCATCCATTCACTTCTAGCTTGCCAATTATCCCATCCAATAGGAGGTTTTTCCTGAAAATCATAATATAAATAATGTTTCAAAAACTCATTAAATTGAAAGTTCCCACGGAATTTACATACGTAGTCATATTCTGTATAACTTGTTAAAAGAGCTTTCATAGCTTGTATAAATTTCTCTGGATCATTTTTTCCATAAGAATCTATAATTCTTCGCACATATCTCTTATAATATTTTAATTCTTTGGTCTTCTCGTTACCTCTAAAATAGTAATTTAACCTTGGAGCATCTAAATAATATGCTATTTTTCCAATAACATCTGCAAGTCCATAAGATTCAGCTTCTTGCAGTGTATTTTTAAGTTCTAGAGTTTTTAATATTACCCCATCACTATAATTACTTATCTCATAACGCTTAGGGCATCTATACTCTACCCATTTACGAACATTATTATCGTATCTTCCATAATGTTCTTTTAATAGTCCTTGTGCGGCATACTTTCTATACGCTGAACCTTCAATTATCTTGTCAGGTGGAATATCATTGTTATTTATATTAATAAGATGTAAATCCATTTGTGGTAAAGATTCATATATGGTGCTTATTCTCTCAGCTTTTAATTCTTCATTTAATGCTATCAGATATATATGAGCACATCTCTTTACACCTTTTATATAATTTTCTTCTGCCCAATTTATTTGAGATTCGAAAATAATTTTTGCTTGTTTAATTAATATTGGATTACTCCTTTTAGCAAGTTCTAAAAACAAACCACTTATTAATTCAGTGCTTCCTATGTTTACAAGCAATTCATATATGTCCTTTGGAGGATTCATTTCAAGTAATTCATTTAGTGATTTTTTTCTCATATAGATATTTTGATTGCTTAACATATCATAAATAATTTTATATTCTTCAGAATCTTTATATAAGCTTAAAATTTCACTTGGATTCTTGACTAATTTAAAACCTGAAAACTTAATGTTTTGCTTTTCTATTATATTTGCATATTCCTCATAAGTATTAGATGTAAAATAAGGCAAAATAATTTGTTCTTCCTGCTTTAAATTTATAAAATCCTTAACTCTATAATTTTCATCTTTATTCCAATATGATTTTAGCCCTGTTTTGTAATACATTTTAGGTGACTTATCTTCTTTATTCTTATTATAATATCCATTTTCCTCTATAATTCTTACAGATTGGAAAGATGGTAAATGTCCTTCTTTGCCTTTAAACATAACATAACTATTATATTTAACATTATCCTCAAGAACATTATTAATAGCTTGTCCTTGATTTTTATTACTTTTGAATTTATGCTCTCCATAAAGAATAAGAAAACTCGGATTATTACTACTATCATATCCCCATAAAATCACACTTCTTAAGGGATTATAATCCTTTTTCCATATTCTATTTTGTACATTAGTTTTTTCAATTGAACTATTTTTATTAAATTCATTTTCATCTGACTTTGGTTGTTCAATTTTCTGTTCTTTAGATTTTAATAAAGAAAAAATTGTTCTAAAAAAGCTGTTTTCTTTAAACTTTGACATAATAGTAACCCACCTTAATCTTTATTTTAAACTTGAAAATACTTATTTCTCTAATGGTTTTCCAGCAATCTAGGCTTTACTACAATTATACATAATTTCATTAATATTTTCCATTATTACCATTAAGTTTTCAGTTGACAACAAACATTCTTCTAAAAATAGATATACTTCCCCTTACCCCAAAATTTTTTCTTTTATTGCATAACAAAAAATTGAGTAAAACAAATTCAAATATACTCTAAGATGCTCCTCACCTTATTTTTTATCAAATTTGCATTTACTCCATTTTATAAATTTTCAATTAATTTTAGTTGCTATTCACGTTCTATAGTAGCAGGTGGTTTTGATGTTGTATCTTTATTAATTAAATTATAAAATTAAACTTTTATTTATTTAAGATTTCAAATATAACCTGCATTTTATCACCTTCATATCTTTCTTCAAAACCACTATAATCGTTCGGTTGTATCTTACTTCTATTAATTTCAACTCCTTTATCTTTCATAAAATTATCCAAATTCACTATATTTTTAAAATAGTCGTCCGAATCACAGGCATTGACTATTGTTCCATCATTTAAATGTATATTATAGATAATATCTATTTTATTTTTGTATCCATGACAATATGATACTCCTACATATGTAACATCACTCCACATATAATTCTTGTTTTTTAAAAACACACCTTTTCTAACACAAATTCCTTGTTTATTTATATCTATACAATTAAAAAATAGGCACACCAATATAACTAATGAAATTATAAATATTATAATAGAAATTTTACTTTTAATCTTTAAAGTTATACAGGATACTATTATAAAAGTAGAAAAAATTATAATAATTGCTGATAAATTATTTTGTATAAATAATAGTGTATTGGCATTAGAAAAGACCTCCTTTTGGAATTTATAATAAAAATAGCCCAAGCAAAATATTATTACCACTGAAATACATGAGATAATACTAGCTTTAACGTAAAATTTAAAATTCACGTTGCTTTGTATTTTTGTAGTCTGCTTTTTCAAAATATCCTTCCTCTCTATACTTTAATTTTTAAAAATTATCCATAGATTTTATTTTTCTCTTCTGCAATCAACTAAATATACCTAATATTTATCAGCCACTATTACTATCATAAATACAAATGTTAATAGCCCCAATGAAAAAATGGCTATTTCATCATATATGCCTCCAAAATATACATTTTCCAAATTAAAATTCTCCATAAAGTTACCTATTAAAAAATATATATTAATAGGTTCTATAATAATATATGATATCAAACTAAAATGTACCCTATAAGATAGACAGTAAATAAAATATCTATCTTATAGGGTTTTTATGTATAATAAAACAAAGAGATAGGAGTAGATTTTATGAGTAATAAGTTATTTACAAAAGAAGAAATAGAATTGATATCTAGAAATAAATATGTAAAAAATGTTAGTGAAAGATCAATTACATATACAGATGAATTCAGACGAATTTTTATATCAGAATACGAAAAAGGAAAGTTTCCACGAAAGATATTTGAAGAATCTGATTTCGTGATAAGTATCTTAGAGATTGGACGAATTGAATCGATAAGTAAAAAATGGCGTGCTGCCTATAAGGAAAACGGTATACATGGTTTAGATGATACAAGAAAAGGCAAAGCTGGGCGACCTCGTGATAAGGAACTTTCTATAGACGAAAAATATGAACGTCTTAAAGTACAAACTACTCTACTGAAAGCTGAGAATGAATTATTAAAAAAACTCGATTTGATAGAAAGGAGAGTGATAAAACGAAAATAGGTTCATTAACAAAAGAAAATTTCATTCTTATTAAATCAGTAATTAAAAAATATAAATTAAAGAATATGACAAGCTATTTATGCACATTAGCTGGTGTATCACGTTCTGGATATTATAATTATTTTTCAGCAAAATCCGAATGCTTGCGCAGCAAGCGCAACGATAATGATTTGGAAGTTAAAGATATAATTTTAAAGGCATTCAACTTCAAAAAACATAAAAAAGGTGCAAGACAAATAAAGATGGTATTGAAATCTCAATATGGAGTTGTATATAATCTAAAACGTATTCGCAGACTTATGAAAAAATATGACATAGTTTGTCCTTATAGAAAAGCAAATCCATATAGACGAATGGTAAAAGCAACTAAAGAACATAAAGTCTTACCTAATGTGCTTAATAGGAATTTCAAACAGAATACCCCTGGCAAAGTATTGCTTACGGATATTACCTATTTGTTCTATAAAAATAAAAGCAAAAAGGCTTATTTGTCGACCATTAAAGATGCATCAACTAATGAAATAATGGCTTATAATGTATCTGATAGTCTCACATTAGATATAGTTATCGATACTATCACCAATCTTAAGAAATCAAAAAGTGTAAAATTTCATCCTGAAGCTTTCATTCATTCAGATCAAGGATCACACTACACAAGTCCTAAATTTCAGAAGTTAGTAAAAGAATGTGGGTTTGGTCAATCTATGTCTAGACGAGGAAACTGTTGGGACAACGCCCCGCAGGAATCATTCTTTGGGCATTTCAAAGATGAAGTAAACATAAAACAATGCCAAACATTAGAAGACCTAAAAAATGAGATAGACCAGTACATGATTTATTATAACAACTATAGATATCAATGGAATTTAAAAAGGATGACTCCTGTTGAATACAGAAATCATCTCATTGATTCTACACAGTATTTTTAACAATGTCCTTTACAAAGGGTACATTTTAAACCTACCATGGACATTTTATTTAAATTATGGCGTTCTACAGCTTTATCTCTTGCTATTCCACTTGCAATTAATATTCTAGCTAATATTTCATTTTTTATAATGATATATTTTGGGCATCTATTTATATAAAAATAAGATGAACTACTCCTACATACCTCATTAAATATACAGAATAAAACAATAGCACCAAAACAACCTAATACTTTATCTAACATTATACTATACTCCTTTATGTTGCTGGAACTGAATCTGAATTTTCTTGACTTTTATCACTAAACCACTCGCTTACTTTTTTAGAAGCATAATTATGAATATTAGTAACAAATGATGCTACGTCACTCGATTGAAGACCATCTTTTATAGCCTTACTAGCCTCTGTTATATAATGTGATGCAGCCGGAATATATCCAGGACCTCCTACAATGCCTGCAACGAATCCTGCTAAAGTATCTGTTGCAACTTCACCTTCACTTTCCCCCTTTTCAATACCTTGCACACCACTAATTCCACCATTAATAACCCCTTGTCCTAATCGTCCTATAGGTGTAGCTGCACTTGCAGCACCACTATATGCCGTAATAATTGTCTGATTTTGTGCATTTAAGTTTACACTTTTAGGTATTTTAATTATTAGAATCTATACTATACCCGATTTGAAAGATTTCTTTTATCCACTGAGCTTGTCTCTTGCAATTAGGTATCTCTATTTGTTCCATTGCTTCTGCATAATAGAGATTTTCACTTGAAGTTTCATAACCGATATAAAAAGCCCTTTTTTTATAATCAAATCCTTTGCAACATTTTTCCCTCGCTTTATCAGAAAGCTTTTCTGCCCAAAAGCAATATATTGGACAAACAGTACTAAAACGGTACATCTCTTTTCCTTTTAAATAATTATTAAGTATTCTATCCAGTTCTTCATTTTTAATAATTTCATTTTCATCATCTATATTTTGGCCTAATATAAAGAAACCATAACAACAGCTAATTTCCATCAAATTTTTCTTTATGTTGACTAGTTGTAAACCTAACCTCATATTATCAACAGAATAGGTTTCAAAACCTTTTTCTTTTACTCGTTTAATCACCTGTTCACGCGTGATTCTAGATGGTACTGGATGTTTTAATATTGATTCGTCATATACAAACTCCATCACATTTTTATGTAACATAGATTTCACTTTGAACAAAGTAGTTATTCCCAGTAACTCCGGAATTAATATTATCAAAAGACGCTCATCTTTTATCTTATAATCATAATAAAAAATACAAAATAGCATAATAAGAATAAGTATAAATACAATAATTAATCCAAATAGAATTTTTTTGTAATTTTCCATAAGAAAATATTTTTTCATGATCCCCCCAAACTACTTACATAGATAAATTTTATATAAACATTTAACTTAAGTAAGCATTAAACTAAAATTTTAACACAACTTGTCATCCTCCAATTACACCATTTACTAGCATTTCATTACTTCTGTATCTCTTCAAGTGCTGCACTTGCAGCACCACTACATACCGTAATTATATGTTTTCATTAACAATTTCATCTTAATCTCCAAAAAGAGATAACATTCTTATCAGAAAAATTATCTCTTTTAAAATATATCAAATTTACTCCTTACTACTATCCCTAAGATTTATCAGCCACTATTGCTATAATAAATACAAATGTTAATATCACCAATGCACCCATGGCTATTGTATGATATGTGCTTCCGAAATGTACATTTCCCAATTTAAAAAGATCCATGAAATTAAGGATTAAAACATATATATTAATAGGTTCTATAATAATATATGATATCAAACCTATTATGGACATTTTATTTAAATCATGACGATCTACAAATTTATTTCTTGATATTCCTGCTGCTATTAATATTCTAGCTAATACTTCATTTTTTATAATGATATATTTTTGACATTTGTTTTTATAAAAATAAGATGAACTCGTCCTACATATATTATGAAATATACTAAAAAAAAGAATATAAGAAAAACATCCTATTATTTTATCTAACATTATACTATACTCCTTTATGTTGCTGGAACTATATCCAAATTTTCTTGACTTTTATTACTAAAGCACTCTTTTGCTTTTTTAACAATATAATTTGTAAAATTAGTAACACCTGATGCTGCAACACCATATTCAACACCTTTTTCTATAGCTTTACTGGCCTCTGTTGTATAATATGAAGTAGGCAACTTAAATCCTTTTGGCAGATATGGAATATATCCAGCACCTCCAGCCAAGCCTACAACAAATCCTGTTGTAGTAGCTATTGCTATATCATTAACACTTTGACCATTTTCTATAGCTTGCACACCTCCAATTCCGCCATTAATAAACCCTTGTCCCACTCTTCCTATAGGTGTAGCAGCAAGTGCAGCACTTTGAGCACCACTACATGCTGCAATGATTGTATTATCCAATCGATATACATCCCCAAAACTCTTTTTAGATCCATCTTTATTCTTAGGATCATCTTCTTTATATTGTGCATATTGTACTCCCGCATCAACAGCACCACATACAACTGCCCCTATAGCTGCACAAGCTAAGACTGCTAATACCGGAACTCCTACTGCTACTCCTATTACTACTGCCGCTCCTACTAATACTACAGCTCCAATTACACCACCCCAATTAAAAGGCTTTTTAGGTGGTTCTGGTTCTGGTTTTTGCCCTAGTTTTGGTTCATCATCATCAAAGTCAGAAAATGGTTCTTTATCTGTTCCTTCTAGTATTACAGTGTTTGATTTATAATTTAAATCTCCTTCTATTGCCATTCCGCTTCCTGCATTTGTTTTTACTATAGCTATTTGACTTTGTGCATTTAACTTTACACTTTTAGGTGTTTTGATTATTATTTCATCAGTTGCATTTAAACTTAGCTTTTTATGACTTGTTAGTGTTATTCCTACATTGTCTTCAAATTTTATACTTAATGGATCATTACTTCCACCTTTTATATTTATTGCATCAGGTATCATTTCTATTTCGCTACCATGTTCTGTTCCAAGATATCTTTTTGTTGTATCAGATGTTTTAGCGCAGCTAATTCCATTTGTCCTTACGCATCCTGTGATAATTGGTTCTTCACTACTTTCATTTGAAAAATATAATCTTGCACTTGTTCCAACTACTGGCATACTGTACATTATATTTCCTGTTGGTGGTGCATATGGAAACCATGTGGCTTCATCTTCATTTTGGTTTTCATCTATACTTAAATGAAGCTTTACTTTTTCTCCTTCTACGGCAAGAACTTTCCCTTCAAGAGATGCTCCTCCTATAAGTGAATTATAAATTTTAGTTTGCATACACCATTTTTTCTGCATAATCTATATTTATAAATCGCCTCGTCCTTTAAAGCATAAGCTGAATATTGGTTTATATAAAGCTGTTTATTTTTAAGATAAATACCATCACCAACGTTATATTGTTCTCTTCTTTCTATTTCGTAATAAAAGTAGTCTATATCATTAAATCCTGCATTATATCCACCCGCATCCCTAAATGTTTGTAGATTTTTATGAGCCTTATAATACGTTATATCATCTAATTCATAACTTGCATTGCTTGGTCTTCCAAAATAAAACAAATTGTTTGAATTAATTATATCACAGTATATCTCTGAACTTAACTCACTTGCTATTCGTTTTAAAAAGTCCCAATCAGTTTCTTTATATTGGAATAATGGTTTTCCTATTTTTTCACCTTTTGCTATACACGAAGTATAAGTATATCCTGAATAATCTTTTAATATATTTTGTATAAGTTCATCGTATGTCATATTTGCATTTTGAAATGATCTACTTTTTTCCTTTATATCTAATTCAATACTTGATGTACGTCCTTCAATTTCTAGATAATAAACTCCATTAATGTTGCTTGTTTTAATATCATGCACTATTCCATCAAACAGCCTTTTACTATTTCTTTCATTAACTTCATTTATATTTATATTTTCTAATTATTATTATCGAATTTATAATGAATATATTAAATATATTCCGTCTTCTCATATTAAACTTTTCTCTCCTCTCATAATAGTTAGGATTGCATTTCTCTAGCCATTACAACTTAATCTCTTGAAAAATAAAATTTTATTTACATCCCTTGTCAGGTTGTTATCGATTTATATAAATACTAAAATACCCCAATATAATTAAACTATTTTAAATATTTACTATTAACATCTTTAAAATCATAATATAAAGTATCAGCATTTATGTAACCATTAATCCATTCATAACCTTTATAAAGATTAGTGTCCATCCTACTTGTATTTTAAAACATTATTCCCTTTAGCCCACCATCTTCTTCAACTTCATAGAAAAATTAATTTCATTTATCTTTATCTTTTCTACTTAATTTAAGTCACAAGAAAAAAAGTAATCGTACGCTTCTTCTTGTGACCTATACTTAAATTAATTGAACAAATTGTTATTTTCTAATTTCATAATGAATACATTTAAATGATTTAAATCAATTTTAAAAATAAATACCATCAATGCCTTGACCTCAGTATTTCAAAAATTTCTTTCGCTAATATAATCAGAAGAATTATGATAGAAATAAGTTTACCTTTTCTATCTTCTTTTATAAAATTTTTAATTGACAGCCAATAACTATCAATCATACATACAAAAATAAATGTACCAAACACTATTGCAAGAAAAGATTTTATAATAAAAAAATCTTTAATTAATAATGTAGCATTACCAGCAACTATATCCAATGTACTTACAATAAGTGTAATGACTGAAGATGGTATTAATATTAACATCCAAAATTTTTTACTTCTGACTGATAGTTTTGAGCCTTCATACATATTCCATTTTTTCTTCCTCATAACCAGCATTTACCTCTCTTCCAATTATAAAGTTATCCTTCAATTATTACAAAATCATTTTAGATATCTATCAAAGACATCTTTACCATCATAGTATAATCCTTGAGAATTTAAAGATCCATTAATTGCTGCATATCCTTTAGCTGGAATAGATGAACCTTCTGTCCATATTTGTAGATCATTCATTCTTTTATAACCATCTACCCAATTTCCAGTTTCATAATAAGTTGAATTTAAACTTTTTAGTTTAGGTATATTCTTTAGTACTGTAGTAGCCTCTTTAGCCGAATCATAACCTGATTTTGCATCTGCTATATAATAACCAGCATATCCAACATCTCCACCTAACTGACCCATTTTATCAGTATAGTTTGTATCTTTTCCAGTAAATATTTTCTCACCAGTATCTATTCCACTACCAACTAGCTTTCCACCTTTTGTTCCTACTGGAGTATAGAAATCATCTCTAAGATAGTTTTCTGATCCAACTTTATCCATTTCCCCATTAGCTATATGATTAATATCTCTTATACCATCTGCAATAGAATTTACGCCATGAGCTATTGCCACTGCAGCTAATGGCGAGTCTATTCCACCCGTAATATATATTGAAACTGCTGATGCAACTACTGTAATTGTACCACACACAATTTCTTCAGCTGTATATAAAATTTTACCTGCGGTCTCATTAATTGCGCCAACTACAGCTGTAGCAGCCATAACTGCTCCAATCAAAAGGGTTGTTCCTACTCCCAATGTAAGTACTGATACAGCAACAACTGCTACTGCTAATGCACATTTTGCCAAAAGTCCCCAGTTAAATCCTTTCTTTTCTTCTTTCTTTCCACCTGAAAGTAACGTAACTTGTTTAACTGCCGCTTTGGGTTCATCATCAAATGCAGCAAAAGCTTCGCTATCACTTCCATTTTTCATTACATTTTCACCTAAAATGTGAAATTCATTTTCTATAGAAAATCCACTTTGTGTTCTTGTTTTTGTTACTAATATTTGACTTTGTGCATTTATCTTTACACTTTTAGGAGTTTTTATTATTATTTCATCAGTTGCATTTAAACTTAGCTTTTTATGACTTGTAAGAGTTATTCCTACATTGTCTTCAAATTTTATCCGATAGCTAGCATCCGTAACACTCCCACTTATTCAAGTGGGAGTGTTACGGCTACACGCTCCTGGATAAGTTCTTCTAAGTTTCAGATAAACAAAATTAAATTGTATTCCTATTAAGAAAATCCCATCTGAAACTAAGAATCACTTTATACTTAATGGATCATTACTTCCACCTTTTATATTTATTGAATCTGGTATCATTTCTATTTCGCTACCATGTTCTGTTCCAAGGTATCTTTTTGTTGTATCAGATGTTTTAGCGCAGCTACTTCCATTTGTCCTTACGCATCCTGTGATAATTGGTTCTTCACTACTTTCATTTGGAAAATATAATCTTACACTTGTTCCAACTACTGGCATACTGTACATTATATTTCCTGTTGGTGGTGCATATGGAAACCACGTGGCTTCATCTTCATTTTGGTTTTCATCTATACTTAAATGAAGCTTTACTTTTTCTCCTTCTACAGCAAGAACTTTTCCTTCAATAGATGCTCCTCCTATAAGTGAGTTATAAATTTTAGTTTGCCATACACCATTTTTTCTGCATAATCTATATTAATAGCCTTAGTTTACACTGTGATTTTAAGCAAATCAATGTTCCAACTCTTAAATATTGTATAAATAACAATCCCTAAAACAACTGTAAGTGCTAGACCAACTAAATAACAAATATAATTTAAAATCCGCCTCAAAAATTTAGAATTGATATTATTAATCCTTTTCTCAAGAACTGTATATTTTAAGTAAGCAACGCCAATTATTATGACAAAACTTATTAATATTATAATTGGACAATGGTTTAATATTAATAGTGCAAAGAACCCTATTCCCGTTAATATTTGTATGACATTTCCCCTTTTATTTGCTTTATCTATTTGTTTATTTGTTTTATCCATCTCTTCTTTATTTTTAAAAATGCGTCCTCCAGTAAATATCATATTGATCTCTTCATCAGTATTTTTAATATTCATTGCATTGAGCAAGAAGGTTATTAATTCACTTTTGTTAATTACAAACTTCAAGCTAAATAACTTGTTGCCAATTTTTAATTCATCTTTGCTTATACTCCTAATATCTTTACTCTCAAATGTTAAACTGCTTAATAAAAATCTATCAATTGATAATTTACCATCATAAAAGGATATTTTTTTTATTTTGTTAAGTTCAAACTTAGTGATTAAAAAAATAAACATTATAACTGAAATAACCACACAAATACTTTTTATAGACATTGGTTGAAAAAAAATGACGAAAACACCTAATATGATAAGAAAAAATATAGATAAAAATATATTTCTAATACGCTTTATTGAATACTCTACTTTAACAGAATTCTCTGACATGATTACTCTCTCCGCTTCTTATTTTCAAATATAGTTACTTATTTAAAATATATTATTAATTTAAACATTTCAATTGGCCTAACACGATATTTTTTATCCCCTTTATTTTATACCAAAAAAATCATAAATTGCATTTTCTATTTTAGTTGCAAAATCAGCTTATTTTGTAGATGAATTTAAGAGAAAACAACAAGGCATAAAAAACCAGAAAATATCTTCAGAATCTTTGATTCATAAGATATTTTCATGAATAGCCTTAGTTTACACTGTAATTTTAAGCAAATTAATGTCCCAACTCTTAAATATTGTATAAATAACAATCCCTAAAGCAACTGTAAGTGCTATAGAAACTAAATTGGCAATCCAATTTAAGATCAGTCTCAAAAATTTAGAATTTATATTATTAATCCTTTTCTCAAATACGATATATTTTAAGTAATATAATCCTATGAATATAACTATACATATTGTAAATATAATCGCACAATGGCTTCTTATAATTCCTACAATTAACATTATACATATTATACCTAATAATATTGTTCTAACATTTCCTATTATATTCATTTGCTTGTGTTTTTGATTTTTGAATTCTTTATTGGTAAATACGTGTGCTCCACCAAGTATTACATTTATGTTTTCATCAATATTTTTAATTTCCATTGCATTTAGTAAAAGAACTATTAATTCACTTTTATTAATTACAAACTTTATCCTAAATGACTTTTCGCCAATTCTTACTGCATCTTTACTTATAAACTTAATATCTTTTCCATCAAATTCTAAACTACCTAATAAAAACCTATTAATTAATAATTTACCATCATGCAAGGATATTTCCCTTATTCTGTTAAATGCAAAATAAATAGCAAAAGGAATACTAAATGTAACTGCAATAACCGAATAAATACTTCCAATAGAAATCGGTTCAACAAAAATGAAGAAAACATCTATTAGTATACATACAGATATATATGAAAATATACACATAATGTTCTTAATTGAATACTCTACTTTAATAAAATTCTCTAACATGATTATCCTCTCCGCTTCTTTTTTTTAATATTATTACTTGTTTGCTACAAATATATCTTATTATGTATACTTTTTTAATGCTGTATTATTCAAGATTATATTCATTTTCTAGCAATGCTAACCATTAAATTAGCAGATATAAAATTTCCTTATTTGTTTTAACTTCATCAGTAAATACAATTGCCTTTACATCTTTCCATATATAACCCTTGATTAAAACATACTTTTTATCATGAATTTTCCTCCATCAATACTACAATAAAGTGTACAAAAACAACAATCAAACAAATAAACTTTCATAACCTTATTTATTTCTACTGTAAATAACAAAATTAAATTTAGTAGAACTGAACTAATTATTAATTTTAACATACCAATTGACCTAACACGATATTTTTGTCTCCTTTAATTTATACCAAAAAAACTATAAATCGCATCTTCTATTTTAGTTGCAACTACACTTTCAAAATAGACAAGTCCTATCCCAACAGCAAAAACACCTGCAGTAGCTAGAAATCCTGTACTTGCAGATAATGCGACACACCCCTCCATAATCAAACCAGCAAAATAATAATTTCCAATTGATACAACAACATGAATTGTAGATTTCACAACTCTTTTTGTTAATGAATTCCCATCATCCTTTGACATGATATTACCAACATCGAATGCTCCCATTACTATTCCAATAGCAGGTGAAATCCTGTTATTAGCAATTTTCTCATAAGGAGCAACTACTTCCGAATTACAAGATGGTAATGGTTTTACTTCCTCTGGTCCAGTCCCGAATAATCCCGAACGATTTGCTTCCCAGTGTGATGTATATCTACCATGACCGCTAAGAGCTCCTACTACCCCAGTTATTAAAGATTGAGGTAATACTGAAATAATCTCTGAGGACGATGGAATATAAGTTTTAATTGGAGGTTCTGTACTATCCCAAACACTTGGCATTATCTCTACTATGTTATCTTTGTCCATTCCCTTATTGGGTTCTACATCACAATAAATATTTTCCATTTTTCCCTCCTATGTTTTCTTTATTTATACCCTTATTGCTTCTCCATCATAATCAATATTGTCCATTTTATTGTTTGCCTAAACTGGAGTAGTTACCATTGCACATTTAGATAAAGCATAAATGTTAGGTCCTTCTAATTCCTTTTTAGAAGGATTTAATTTTTTAAGCGTTTGTGGATCATCATCAAATGGTGCAAAGATTGTCTTATCCCGTCCATCTGCTATTACATTATTAGCTGTAAAATAAAACTCATTTTCCATTGACATTCCATTTCGTGTATTTCCTTTTGTCATTAATATTTGACTTTGAGCATTTATCTTTACTCTCTTTGGTGTTTTTATTGTTATATCTTCATCTGCATTTAAAGTTAATTTTTTAGGGCTTGTAAGTGTTACTCCAACATTATCTTCAAATTTTATACTTAGAGGTTCTTTACTTCCACCTTTTATATTTAGCGCATTTGGTATCATTTCTATTTCGCTACCATGTTCAGTTCCAAGATATCTTTTTGTTGTATCAGATGTTTTCGCACAACTATCTCCATTATTTCTTACACAACCTGTAACAATTGGTTCTTCGCTGCTTTCATTTGGAAAATAAAGTGTTGCACTTGTTCCAACTATTGGCATTGAGTACATTATATTTCCTGTTGGTGGTGCATATAGAAACCATGTGGCTTCATCTTCATTTTGATTTTCATCTATACTTAAATGAAGCTTTACTTTTTCTCCTTCTGTTGCTATTACTTTTCCTTCAAGAGATGTTCCCTTTAAAAGTGAGTTATAAATTTTAGCTTGCCATACACCATTTTTTCTGCATAATCTATATTTATAGACTACTTCGTCTTTAAGTGCATAAGCTGAATATTGATTTACATAAAGTTCCTTATTCTTAAAATAAATATCATCTCCAACTTCATACTTATCTCTTTTTTCTATTTCATAATAAAAGTAATCTATATCATTAGTTCCACCAGCATCTCTAAATGTTTGTAGATTTTTATGCGCCTTATAATACTTTATATCCTCTAATTCATAACTTGCATTACTTGGTCTTCCAAAATAAAACAAATTGCTTGAATTAATGATATCACAGTATATCTCTGAACTTAACTCACTTGCTATTCGTTTTAAAAAGTCTAAATCAGTTTCTTTATATTGGAATAATGCTTTTCCTATCTTTTCACCTTTTGCTATACACGAAGTATAAGTATATCCTGGATAATCTTTTAATATATTTTGTATAAGTTCATCATATGTCATATTTGCATTTTGAAATGATCTACTCTTTTCCTTTATGTCCAATTCGAAACTTGATGTTGTTCCTTCTATTTCTACGTAATAAACTCCATTAACATTGATTGTCTTAATATTTTGTACTATTCCATTAAATAGTATCTTACTATTTCTTTCATTTACTATATTTATGTTTACGGTTTTGTCATCACTGCCTGTACTTTTGTTATTAGCATTTTCATCCTCTTGTTCTTCATAAACGCATATTTTATCATCTGCGGAAGCATTTATAGGATACTGAAAATTAATTGAGTCATCTATTAAACATTTTAAATATAAATATCCATGTTCATTAGGCTTATTTTCAATTTCTATTTTTTCTATCCTCAGTAATTGATATGATGATTTTACTCTTAATGCATGAACTGCTCCCATCTATTTACTCCCTTCTCACTTAAATATTTTTTTATAACTTACTTCTAATCTTGACCATCATTAACAAACCTTATTTGTCCACCATATTCACATACGAGTACTGAATCTGTTATTAATGCTGCTTCTCCTCCAACTAAAGTATCTTCTTTAGCATTCATCCAATCTTTCAATATCTTTACTTTGCACTTTTTCCCAGTAACATTTCCTCCGTTTTCTTTTACTAAATGAATATTATCACTAGATGGACAACATCCTTTACATACTCCAAAATAACTAATATTTTTATCTACAACTCTATCTGTTTTATTCATCATAGGATTTCCATTTGTATATGATCCATGACTTACAGGAAGATTTATTTTTCTTGAATGACTTCCCATATTGCATTTCATTTTAGCACCTCTAACTATATAACCAGTACCATCAGCCAATTTTATCATCTCCTATTCTTTATTTAATTAATCTTCAATATCTAAACTTTCTAAACATATTCCTTTAACTTCTCTTCTAAGTAAACTTTCAGCAACGTCTAATCGTATTACTATTAAAGGTTTTGAACTTTCTTTTATTTTAAATATTTTCTTACCTTTGATTTTTTCTCTATCTAATATGATTTTTTTTACTACCGTTTTATTTAAATTAAATTCCGAATTTTCACTTAAACAATCTGCTTCTTCAAATATTGGTAAATAGTAGTTTTCTTGCCTTTCATGAGGTGAATCTATAAGAGGAATAGTTTTAAATATAATTTTTCCATTATATTCCCCCATAATTTCTTTCATTTTCTCTGAAATTAAAAATAGTTGAGTATCTAAAATATCTAAAAATTGAGTTTGTTCATCGCACCTCACGTTAAATATAATCATCTCTTCAATTTTATGAGCATTTAACAAGTTAATATTTCTAACATCAATTTTATTAAATACATCAATAAGCCTTGGTGTATTTGTATATCTTTTATCTTGCTTTAATAAAAAGTAATCCATAGTTTTTCCTTTCTCTTATATGTAATTAATTAGTTTTTAGAATATATTATTGTAGTAATATCCATATATTCTCCTGCTGCAATAACTATATCTTCATTCTTTTTCATTTCTTTATATAAAGGACATTCCAAAAATTTTTCTATTATGCTTTTAATTATATTTACTGCTAAAATATGATATTTATTTGCTTCTTTTAGCTTTATTTTTTCTATATCCATCTCTGTTATATTTCGTCCATACTCATTCTTCTTTTCTAAAAGTTCTTCCATATGATTAAAGAGTGAATCATAAATAAACTCCAAATTTATATTTACTGAACATTCCTCTTTATCTAGAAACCAATTTTCATCGTATAAATCAATTTTGAATTCTCCTTTATTTTTAAGGATACTTGTCCTAAGTGAAGAAAAATAAATGTATTTAATATTTCCCTTTAATTCTTTTTCTTGAAGTAATATAGCATCTCGGCATACTAACTCAAATACTGAAATTAGCTTTTTTCCAATGGAGTCTTTATCATTTTTATACTTTTTTGCAATTTTCTCAAATTCACTAATCCATCTATTTTCTACATATTTTTCTTCAAACTCTTTTAGTAATTTTTCTTTATCAACTTGTATTATCATATTCTTTTAACACCTACAAACTTATTTTTTATTGAAGTTTAACTTTGATTTTAATTCATATTTTTGTTCAAAATATTTCACTCTCAATTAGAAACCATTTTCTTAATTCTGAATGTTAACCTTTGCCCCACTTATAGTTACATTATCTTGTATATTCATATTTGCACCTGCTTGAGTTAAATCAATTCCTGTATCCCCTTTAATTGTTATTTTAGCTCCACCATTTATCTCAATATCATCTTTAGCATCTAATATTATCTTTTTATCACTATTAATTTCTATTCCACCATCATCTGTTAATCTCATAAGTAAATTTCCATTTCCTATGATTTCTACAGCACCTGGCTTCATCACTATTTGCTTACCATACTTTGTTCCTATATTCTTTTCAGAAGGATCACTACGTTTTTGAGAATTACTTGATTCTAGATTTACTGAACTTATAGCATAAGAATTTTTTTCTTCATTATCTGGAAAATATAATCTAATTGCATCTCCAACTTCAGGCATACAATACCAGCCTGTCCCATCTTCTGATGAATAAACTGTTGAATATGGAAACCATCTTGCTATACTTTTATCTTGATTTCCATCTATCTCTAAATTAATTTTAACTACATCATTTGCTGTATCCAAAATACTTCCATTAAGAGACAATCCAACTATTTTGTTATTATAAATTCTTCTTACTTTCATTCCTTTTTCATCTCTTAAAATATATTTATTTGAAAGTACTCCATCTACCATTTCTATTTCACACTTATATACATAAATATTTCTTCCTTTAAAGTTAACAGCGCTGTATAAATTCATTATTTTATTAGTTGTTATTTCATAGCTTATTAAATTCATATCATCTAAATCATAATCATCATTTGCAGCTTTTACTTTGTATTCATGTAGACCTTTTTTTATTGAGTAATTAAATTCATTAATATCATAAGTTTTTCTATCTCCTGATGCGCCTAAAGAATACTTTATATCGGTTAACTGACACTCAGATACCACACCACCATTAAAATGTGATGCTAATCTTTTTATTAGTTCCCAGTCACTTTCTTTATATTGAACTATTAACTTATCTATTTTAGCTCCATTTGTAACATTATTAAATGTTTGAACATTGCTATATCCAGCATTGATTTTCTTAAAAATCTCTTCATAACTATCATTTTCATTCTGGAAGGTGCGACTCTTTTTTTCTATATCCATTAAAACAGTTTTGCTTAGAGCTTCAACTTCTAAAGTTCTTACATCATTGCTTGCATCAATACCGATATTCGCAATAATTCCTTCAAATAAATCTGTTATATTACCATCATTATCTTTTACTGATACTTTAATACTTGCTTCATCATCTGCTTCTTCAACATATTTATCTGTATTTTCATCGCTTATTACACCATTAATATAAAGCTTTGCATGTTCATTTAATTCTCTTGTTATTTTTAATACCTTTATTTTTTCAAATTTATATGGTGATACTATAAAATCTCCATAAGTATAGACATATTCTTCACTCATTAACTCTCATCTCCCACAATATTTTTAACTCTTATAGATATGAAATTCTAAATTATTCTTGTTCTTCTTTCACTATTCTTATAGTATTTATTACTTGAACAGCAACATCTCTCCAGTCCTCATAATTTTTATATAAACAACTGAAAGTTCCCATTAAAGTTTTTTCTTCAAATTCGAGAAGAAAGATTAGATTATACAAAAAGTCATCTATTGCTGAACTCTTAAATTCAAAATATCCTATATTTTTAGAATCTACTTCTAATACTCCATCTTCATAAAATACATTAGCTGGATTGGTTCTTTTTATGATTGTCTTCATTCCATCTTTTAATTCTTCTACACGCTCTTCATCTAATGGACTATCAATGATATTTAATGTTATAGCTATACTTCCATTTTCATTACTCTTTATTATTTCTGGACGACTTTCTGATGGATATTTAAATTTTCTTGCTTCTATTGGCATATCCTCAAAATCTTTTGGAATATATATTTTTAACTTTTCTTCAAAAAAGTCTTTCTCCTCAAATTCATAATATCTTTCCCCAATTTTTACTGGACCACTACAAATATCTTTTCTAGCTTCTCTTTTTTCTGCCTCATTTATAAAGTCTAAAATCTTTTCATCAGCTCTTTTTTCCATACTTACTTTGCTCCTATAATGCTTTATTTTTCTAATAGTTTTAATATATAACATTTTTTGTAATTTTATTTTTAAATTATAGTACATTGGTTTTGTAAGTTCAACCCATTTATAGTACTTTTATGTTTTAAATTCACATAAAAGTAGAGGTTAATCTGTTTTTTAATTTCATGAGAAAGAAAATATTACATACGTTTTAATAATGCAAAATTTAATATTAATACAATATTCTAATCTTAAACAAAAAAATAAATGTAACACCAATTATTTATGCTGTTACATTTTAAATTACTTAAATATTTTCTTTATCAACATCTAACAAAGCACTTACCATATCTTTATATTTATGACTTAACTAATTTCAAAATACATATCTTGAAGCATTAACCCACTTTTTTCAGATACAAAAGTGTCATCTTTACATTGAAATCCAACTTTTTCATAAAAATTAATAGTGTCTAATCTAGCATTTAAATGTAAATAATTCATATTACATTCTTTAGCCTTAATAATATGTTTTTTCATCATCTCAAATCCAATTCCTCTTTGTGCATATTCTGAATCAACAACTACATTAGTAATTTTACCCTCGCCATTGTTGTTAGTCATTCTTGAATATCCTACAACTTTATCTTTATCTAAAGCTACTAAGTGTACACTTATATAGTCTGCTTCATCATAATCATATTTTTCAACCTTATTATATGGTCCAAAAAGTATATTAAATCTTAAATCTATTACTTGATCAAATTCTTTGCTTTTATAATCTATGTATTTATATGTAATATCATTCATACTCTATCCCTCTTCTTATTATTTTGTAATTACATTATACAATATATTCATTAATTTTGCATAATTATTCAAAAATACTTTTTAATTATTGTTAATCATCATCTGTTATATATTTTAACTTTAGCAAAAATATTATTAATATCTAATGTAATTGATCCCAAACCAAATATTTATAAACGTAAAAATTCCTCAACAGCGCCTTGATTATAGCACTGTTGAGGATTCACTTGGTAAAATTCTATTTAATTTTTACTGTCTCTCCAGATTTAATCTCTATACTTTTTTCATCAGCACTTATCCAAAGAGAAATTGCTGTAGGATTATACACTATCCCACAATCTGCAGAATACCTTAAATTATCTAGAGCCTTTAAATAATCTATAATTTCAATATTCGTTGCATACCATATTGAATTATTGTTACTAACAGTTTCACAAAATTCTTGAATAAGTTCCCAATTTTCATCTACATCAAACTCATAACTATGCCCCCATACATATAATAACGACATACTTCTAAACTCACTCTCAATGAAATTCTTTGTTATTTCCATTAATCTTGGATTTGTATGATGACAAGTTGGATGCCACTCTAAAAAATTCTCTGGCAAATTAACTTTTTCATGTGAATTCACAGTTCTTGAATATTCAACTCCACAAATTTTCATTACGTCAAGAACTTTTTCATTATAAGTACCATAGGGATATGCCATTCCTCTCACAGGATAACCAAATACTTTCTCTAGATTCTTTCGATCTTCAAAAATTTCTGTTATAAGCATTTCTTTTGGAAGGTCTTCTAAATGAGGATGTGTTAAGCTATGAATAGCTATTTCATGGCCCTTATATACTTCTTCAATTTCATCTATATTCATTCTTCTTATTGTTTTTCCTTGATTAATCCAATAATTGTTTTCACTTTGTATACCAGAATTAAGATTAAAAGTTCCCTTTAAATCATATTTGTTAAAAATACTAACAAGTCTCTTATCTTGATTAACTCCATCATCATAACTTAATGTTAATGCTTTTTTTCTTCCATTCGGGAAACGATTTATAATAATACCCATATATATTACCCCTTCTTACTATTAAATTTCTAGCAATGTATTTTTTATTATACTTTTAACTAATTATAAAGCATCTCCTAATAAAAAGTTAGTTAAAATAAAAACTTTCAGTATGATATAATACGTATGTTACTGTTTTTCATAGGAGGACAAATATGATAAGCACATTACTTTTAAATAGATATGAGTTATTAGAAAAAATTGGTGAAGGTGGCATGGGAATTGTTTATAAAGCAAAGTGCCATTTATTAAATAGATTTGTGGCCGTAAAAATATTAAAATCAGAGTTAAATAATTATGAAGACTTTGTCGCTAAGTTTAGAAGAGAAGCTAATTCAGTTGCAAGCTTGTCACATCAAAACATAGTAAATGTTTATGATATTGGTTCAGAAAATAATATTGATTTTATAGTTATGGAGTATATTAATGGGAAAACATTAAAGCAAGTGATAAATCAAAATGTTAAACTTAGCCCTAGGAAAGCTATAGAGATATCTTTGCAAATTGCTAAAGCACTTGAATGTGCTCATAAAAATAATATAATTCATCGAGATATAAAACCAGATAATATTTTGATCACGGAGGATAATATAGTTAAGGTAGCGGATTTTGGAATCGCTAAAGTAGTAGATTCATCAACCCTAACTAATTCGAATAATGTTATAGGTTCTGTACATTATTTTTCTCCAGAGCAAGCAAAAGGAAGGTCTGTTGATTGTAGAACAGATATATACTCCTTAGGTATTGTAATGTATGAAATGGTGACTGGACAAGTACCTTATAATGCTGAAAGCTCTATTTCTGTGGCTATTATGCATATTAACGAACCTGTTATTCCGCCCAAAGAAGTTATTACCGATATCCCTGAAGATATAAATCAATCCATTTTAAAGGCATTGGAGAAAGAGCCTATTAATAGATATCGAACAGCTAAGGAAATGGTATCGATCCTAAATGCAATTAAAGAAGATTTTGATTTGAAATTGAAATTATATAATAGGTCAATGGAGACTACAATGGTTATGATGGCAGAGCCATTAGTAGTATCTGATACAGAACATGATTTCACAACTGTTATGAGTCAGGTAGCAGTCCCTGAAAATCCACTAATTAAAAAAGATAGAAAAGTACCATCAAAAGATAAAGGTATCAACAATAATAAAAAGAGAATGATAATTGTTGGATCAATTATTTTACTTATGATTATTGGTATTTTCGGAGAATATCTTTCCAACAGGCCTTCTACAGCTGTAGCGGCGCCCATTGCAAAAACTACCGTTCCAGAAGCGAGCATGAAATTACCAGCAGATGAAAAGAAACTTGTGCCTTCACTTATTGGAAAGGCTCAAGATATTGCAGAGAACACTATAGTTAATAATGGATTTTTGATTGGCAATATATCAAGTGACTATAGTGATAGTATTGCTAAAGGCTTGATTATTAGCCAATCGCCTGCAGTAAATGCATCATATGAAAAAAATGGCAAAATCGATTTTGTTATAAGCCAAGGACAAAAGGTTGTTCAGGTTACCCCACAATTAAGAGGGAACAATAAAAAGGAATAAAAAGGTAAAAACTATAGATGAAGCTCTAATTCATCTTATATCTTATAAACAAAATAATTCCAGGCAGCACTTGCATTAAGTACTGTCTGGAATATTCTTGATGTATTAAATCACTATATGTTTAAATTATTAAAATAACTAATTCATATATTTATTTACATTACTTTTATCTACTTTTTCAAATAAAACCACTTTAATATCACTTTAAATATCCAATATACGATAGATTGCTTTTGCTACACCATGCTCTGAATTACTTGCAGTTATGTATTTTGCAACTTCTTTAATTTCTGGTATTGCATTTTCCATAGCAAATGAATTTGGAAATTCTACAAACATAGAATAATCATTAAAGCTATCACCTAAAATAGCTACTTCTTCTTTTCTTATACCCATTCTTTTTGCAACTTTAGCTAATATACGTCCTTTGGTCGCATTAACATCATTAATTTCAATATTAGTAACAAAACTTGATGATATAGCTAGTCCATCTAATTTATTCAATTCTTCCTTGAGACTATTTATTTCATCAATTGACTCTGCAAAAGAAACAAATTTGCCTATATTTACATCACTTTTTAAGAATTCCTCCAAATTTGTTATGTAATTCATATTAATAAAATGAGGATGATTTATAGCATTTATATAAATTTCATCTGAATCTGTAACATCTGGATGAAAAGTTTTTGCTCTTTTAATCATTCCTTTTAAAGTTTCTTCCTTTGTATTTGTTGTATAATATCCATTATCAGTATATATTTCAACTGCTAAATCATACTTTGACATTATGTTTAAAACTTCAGCTGCTATACTTTTATCAATATAAATCCCTACAACTATTTTACCTGCAATATCCCTATATTCTCCGCCATTTAGTACAACGCATTCACATTTCAAACCATACTCATCTAAGAATGGTTTAACATCTTCATATGCTCTGCCAGTTGCAATAGCAAATTTAACTCCTTTTTCTTGAGCAATTTTTATTGCTTCTATATTTTCTATTGATATCTTATGATTAGTGCCTATTAAAGTTCCATCCATATCAGATGCAATTAATTTTATCATTTTAAAATCTCCTCTACATAGTTTTCTAAATTAATTTATTTTAATATTAGACTCAATTGTCTTTTAATTATACCATTTTATTAACTATACATTTTTATGATAGGCTATGTTTAAGAATACATTAATTATCTCAACATATATATTTAATAATACTTTAGGACGGAGATGATATTTATGAAATTGGAGTTAATAACAGCAATACTAACAATCTCTTTATTGATTGTTAGTATGTCAGAATTTATTAGAACTCGAAAACTACGAAAATTAGCATATCCTTTAATTACAATTTATTTTTTAATAGGAATTCCTATTATAGGGAAATTTATAAATAATGGAGTTCTATTTATTTGTTTTACTGTATTAAGTTTTGTTATTACTATGATATTTCTATATAATGAATTAAAATTAAATAACAAAGAAAAAAACTTGCCACATTAGGAAAACAAATATGATTTTATTTGATAGTGTAGTCATTTTTTATGTTCAAATCAACACTATTCTTAAACATAGCTTTATAATAAAAAAATAAGTTGTGCGAGTTTTCAATGTGACTAGTTATTAACCTCTTACCTTAGAAATTACTTTGGAATTTGTAGAAAAATAACTGCCTGTAAGACTTTATTCAAGTAGCTTACTGACAGTTATTGCGTTGAATTTACTCCTTAATTAACATATTTCCTCATATAGAATCATTGTATATCAACATAAGTTTTAAGATCGATCTTCCCACTTTCTTTTCGCTTTCATTACATTCTCTTCACTGAGATTTGTTTCTCCTACTATCTCACCCATTCCACAACCTCTATCAACCATTTCTTTTGCTTTCTCCATAGCTTTTTCATGTTCACCTTTTTTTAATTTCTCCATTAAAATTTCCCTCCTTTTGTTTATACTAATTCTAAAAATTAGTATAACCTAAGGGTAAAATTTATATTCAAATAAGAATTAATATTTTTTCTTTTTTATTAATTAATCCAATAAAACCTACCATAGTTGCCCAAAGCATAAGACAAACTGTAACTGAATGTATATTGCTTAAGATTTCACCCTTCTTTATTCTATTAATAATACAGTTATTTAGAAGTTTAAATTTAAACCATGCATAATCTCTTTCAAAAGCAATGAGGTCATAAATATCCATTGTGATATACTCTATATATTACTGTTTTTACGAGGAGGATAAATATGATAGGGAAATTACTTTTAAATAGATATGAGTTATTAGAAAAGATTGGTGAAGGTGGCATGGGAATTGTTTATAAAGCAAAGTGCCATTTATTAAATAGATTTGTCGCTATAAAAATATTAAAATCAGAGTTAAGTAATGATGAATGCTTTGTTGCTAGGTTTAAACTGGAGGCTAATTCAGCTGCAAGCTTGTCACATGCAAACATAGTTAATGTCCATGATGTTGGTTCCGAAAACAATATTAATTTTATAGTTATGGAATATATTAATGGAAAAACATTAAAACAAGTAATAAAGGAATCTGGTAGGCTTAGCTCTTTGAAGACTTTAGAGATATCTTTACAAATAGTCAAAGCACTTGAATGTGCTCATAAAAATAATATAATTCATCGAGATATAAAACCAGATAATATTTTGATCACCGAGGATAATATAGTTAAGGTAGCAGATTTTGGAATAGCTAAAGTAGTAGATTCAGCAACAATAAGCAATTCGAATATGGTTATAGGCTCTGTACATTATTTTTCTCCAGAACAAGCAAAAGGAATATCTGTAGATTTTAGAACAGACATATACTCCTTAGGTATTGTAATGTATGAAATGGTGACTGGACAAGTACCTTATAATGCAGAAATCTCTGTTTCCATAGCTATCATGCATATTCAAAAACCTATTATTCCCCCCAATGAAGTTATTACAAATATACCTGAAGATATAAATCAAGTCATTTTAAAGGCATTGGAAAAAGAACCTATTAATAGATACCAAACAGCTACCGAAATGGCAGAGATTTTAAAGGCACTTAATGAAGATTTTAATTTAAAAGTGAAATTGCATAATAGGTCACTAGAGGCTACAATGGTTATGATGACGGAGCCAGTGGTATCTGATACAAAAATTGATTCAACAACAGTTATGAGTCAAGTGGCTGATCCTAAAAATCCGATAATTAAAAAAGATAGAACAGTACTGTTAAAAAATAAAAATACCAGCAATAATAAGAAAATAATGCTAATTGTCGGATCAATTATTTTAGTTATGATTATTGGTGTTTTCGGGAAATATCTTTCCATAGGGCCTTCTACAAATATAGAAAAGCCCATTGCAGAAACTGCTGTTCCTGAAGTAAGCGTACAATTACCAGAGCCTGAAAATAAACTTGTGCCTTCACTTATTGGAATGACTCAAGATATTGCAACAAACACCATAATTAATAATGGATTTTCGCTTGGCAATATCTCAAATGATTATAGCAATAGTATACCTAAGGGTTCAATTATTAGTCAATCACCTATGGTAAATACATCATATGAAAAAAACAGCAAAATTGATTTAGTTATAAGCCAGGGACAAAAAGTTGTTCCGGCTGCCCCACAAATAAAGGGAAACAAACAAAAAGAAAACAAGGGGAAAAACAATAGATAATGCAATGAAAAGATTTTTCACATTTTTATGTCTTTCCAATTTACCTTAAAGCTAATTTTCCAAAGAATCAGATTAACTATTAAAAGCACTAATGCATAAATTCCAACAAATATCATATTATTTCTAATTACTATATGAACTATAGCCAATGCCACAAGTAGCAACATTGTTATTATACCTGGTCCTATAAGCTTACCACTATCTGCAATAGCAAACTTTACACTAAATGGCATTGCCTTATTTGATATTTTAAAATACACTAATGATGATATTAAAAGAACTAAAAACATTGCAATTAAATCCATAATTATTGATGGTCCTTTTAATATTAAGAACACCACTGCCTCTAACATATAAACTGGTATTATTAGCTTAAATATAGTTCCTTTTACTGCCCCTTTTAATATTGCTCCTGGATTTTCTATTGGTAACACCTTGTATATAAATGCTCCCTTATAACTATCACTATTGTTTATATACGCTGTGCAAAAACATAGTAGCAATATACTTATATACATTAATAAATGAATTTTCCCACCATAACCTGTTTGAATATTATCCATAAATGATTCTTCTCTATCTATAAATATAAATATAACTGGCATAAAGATAGCCATTGCAAGGGATGGATATACCTTAAGTTTCAAGGTTCTCTCTGTAGCTATCATATTTTGAGTGAATTTAAACATACTTTTTTCAATGTTGTCCGTGCAGACTAATGCTGCTATAAATTCTTTTCTTTTTTCACTTCCCCGACTTATGGCTCCCCCATTATCATTTAATTTTTGAAGATTCTTTTCAAAATACGGTACTACGCTTTTAATATAAATCGTCATTAATATAATTGGTCCTATTATTGCAAGTACAACTAAAAATATTAGAAAATGTTGTTTATTATTATCTATTACTATACCAAATGGCGCTGCAAACCACATGGATGGAAGTAACGCATGCCAAATTTCAGGCACATATTCACTATTCATACTTCTAATATTAAAAACTCTACCAACCATTTGATATCCAAATGAAAATACAAATGCTAAAAATATTTGAAAATAGTTTATTATATCCTTTAGTTTTTCTCCATCAAAATACTTTAAAACTACAGTATATAATAACGCTGTTACTGCTATAACTATTAATACTTCAAGTATATTTTCTACGATAAATATCACAAAAAATAGAACTCCATAATTCACTGAACCAATAATTAACGGAATGAAATTTAATGATAATGATATGCCCATTAAATATATACATATATGCGTAGTTTTTGCTGCATTAAATGTCTTACTATCTATAGGTTTAGGTAATAATATATTTTTCTCCTTTACATCTAACAATACTGCTGAAAAGTCAGATATCATAAGTGATACCATCATAAATAAATTTATACCTATTACAATATTTGTAGCTTTCATAGCTGGCATACCACTCATCATTATTAATCCAATAAAAATGCTCATAAATGCATTAATCATCAATAATCGTAGATAGCTATTTTTGTCAGTGCTTTCATCTATCTTTTTATTATTTGCCATGGCAGTAATTACTCTACGACCATCCATAGTTAGTTTTATCTGTAAAATCATTCTCATAGTCTTATAGTTAACGCCTAATTTTTTATATAATGATTGAAATTTATCTAATATCTTTAATACAGTGAAATCCTTCATAAAATCACACCTCTTCAACCAAAGAAACAAATTCTTTAGCAATGTCTGCATGTTCATTAAAGCCTGTTAGCTCATTAAATATTTCTTCTAGTGATCCTTCTCTCTGATTATTCTTAAGCTCCTCAAAACTTCCATCTGCAACTATTTGGCCCTCATTTAAAAGTAATATTCTATCACTTACCTTCTCAACAACATCCATTATATGTGAAGAATAAAATATAGTTTTTCCTGATTTTGCAAGAGCATGCATAACTTCTTTAAAGACCATTACACTATTAGCATCTAGTCCGCTTAAAGGCTCATCAAAAAATAATATATCTGGATTATGAATTAAACTACATATTATAAGTAGCTTTTGCTTCATACCTTTTGAATATGAAGATATTCTTGAATCTATAACTCCTTCAATTCCAAATAAGCCCATTAACCTTTTTGCTCTGTCAATAAGCTTTGTCTGATCTAATTCATATATTTCACCTAAAAAGCTTATATACTCATAAGCAGTTAAGTTATCATATATATCTGCAAGTTCTGGTACATAACCTATTTTCTTTTTATATTCTATACTTCCATTGCTTATATCTTGTCCTAATATTTCTACTTTACCCTCATAACCTTCTATTATCCCAAGCATTATTTTTATAGTTGTGCTTTTACCCGCACCGTTAGTCCCTATATATCCTATTATCTGCCCCCTAGGAATTTCCAAATTTATTCCATTAAGAACATTCTTACTGCCATAGCTCATTGTTAAATCCTTAATTGATATTATACTTTCTGAGTTTTCCATCATATCGTCCCCTTGAATATATTTTCTTATTTATTTTGCTCTTTAAGTAAGTCTCTTATCTCAACTAAAGTCTTATAATTTTCTTTTAGAATTTTTGTATTGATTGATCTGTCAATAGCTGTTTGTATTAAAATGTATGATCCAAATAACCCAATTAATATTACTATAATCAATATATACATCCTCTCACAAAATATTAAGTTCACTGTAATAAACTCTTGTGCCTAGTTTTATATAAATAATCCTTATTATATCATATTTTGTAAATCCTATAATGTATAAATTTAAAAAGACTAGTTACTTCATTTGTAACTAGCCATATAACTCACTCTTTCTACTTTTCTTTTGCTCATACATCAATTGATCTGCACGTTCTAAAAGTTGATAAATGCTTTCATTAGCATTTATATAACCTACCAGGCCATAACTAAATTTAAATCTATATGATTTTTCTCCTCTATTATTATATGTCTCAACATTTTGAGTTAAATTTTGTATGTAAGACACAACCTTTTCTTTCTGGTTCTCTTCTAATAAAATTACGAACTCATCTCCGCCTAAGCGTATTAGTTTTTTTTGCCTTAATGTAAAACTCTTACTAAGTAAATTAGCAAATGTCTTAATTGCTTCATCCCCCTCTGAATGTCCATATTGGTCATTAATATTCTTAAATTCATCTATATCTATATAAATTATCGAAAGTTCTTTTTGCTTTCTATGATTTATATTTTGAGCATATTGTTCGTAGGCTAAACGATTTCCAAGACCTGTCATGCCATCCCTATAAGCTTGATCATTTAATATAAAAATATAAGTAATAACCGTAATTATTGCTGCACTATTCCAAATTGTCAAATAAACATAATTTTTTAACTGGATAACAGTAAATACGGCAGGTAGAATATAATACGAACTAAACATAACGCATTCCGAAAAAGTAAACTTTTTACGGTGCTTATACATAAAATATAAATTATATACAAAATATATATAGCTGACACAAGGTAAAATAAAAAATAACGCACCTCTTTCATATGTGTTATTACTAGTTATATAAAAAAGTCCACTTTCATTATTGCTTGTCAGTGTTGCTATCCCATTAATAAGTAGTGGAAGTAGAAGTATATAATTTGTTTCTATTTTCTCTTCCTGATACCTATTAACCCATTCTTTAATAAATATATATGCTAAATACGGAATAATAGGCGTTACTATAAATCCAATTATATTAACTAGATTGTGTAATACCATAAATTGCTTCAAATTTGGATTATTTAATAGGACACTAAATATCTCTAATATCGAAGTAATGCAAGTTAATCCCATAATCCACATAAATAGTCTATTAGTTGTTGTTTTTCTATTCATATTAAAATAAGCATGTCCAAGTAAAATAATTAATAAAATTGATAAAACAATATTTATTTGAGTTGGTAGTAAATTAAGCATTTTGATACACTCCATTATATTCTTTTACAAATATGTATTAAGCTTAATTATAACATAATTAAGTCTCATTACAATATATTGTCATTATACTTATGAAACTCCTAATATTTAAATACTCTATTTTGAATCAAATCAATGCACTACTAATAAACAAAGAAAAGGGGTTAATTCATAAATCAATCCCTTCATAGTAGCTTATATTAATATAGAATTTAAAATCTCATCTTCATCAATAAACTTTTTAGCAAGTATCCTATTTTCTTCAACATGAATATAGGTGTATCTGTTAGGTTTTATTGAAGGCGCCATATCTATAGCTTTCTTAAAATCTTCTTTTCTCATTTTTAAAGTTTTAACATAATCAAAAAAGCCTGTTTCTTTTAAAATTTTTGATATTCTTTCAAATCTGTGATTTTGTGCCTTAGACATAATATAGGTTGAAATTCCAACTTGTATACCGTGAAGTTGTGGAACCTCAAGAAACTTATCTAAAGCATGCGAAATTAAATGTTCAGATCCTGAGGCTGGTGAACTATTCCCAGCTATTTCCATTGAAATACCATTTAAAGTTAGTGAATCTACTAGCTCCTTTAGAAACAAATCATCTTTAATAGTTTTAAATTCTGTTCTTACAAAACTATTTACTGCTTTTTTAGAAATCATAGTTGCAAAGTCATCAATAATTGTCTTCCCATTCTCTTCTTCAAATTTCCAATCATAAAGAGCTGTGATATTTGATACTAAGTCTCCAATTCCTGAAAATATAAATTTCTCAGGAGCTCCTTTAATTACATCAATGTCTATAATTATACCGTAAGGAGTTTTAGCTGGAAGAGACATACGTTTTCCATCTACTAAAAGAGATGCTCCAGGACTTGAAAATCCATCATTAGATGTTGAAGTTGGAATACTAATAAAT
The DNA here is from genome assembly GCF_019977655.1 of Clostridium gelidum. Classification (NCBI taxonomy): domain Bacteria; kingdom Bacillati; phylum Bacillota; class Clostridia; order Eubacteriales; family Clostridiaceae; genus Clostridium; species Clostridium gelidum. The sequence goes on along the minus strand of NZ_AP024849.1, from coordinate 1,796,947 downwards.
GGTAGCTTTTTTAAAAAGCTCATATACTTTACTCCATCTATTGCTTTTCCACCGCCAACTCCAATTAAAGCCTCCACATCATTTGATATTTCAAAAGCTTTTATACTAATTTTTTCAAAGTTTATATCTGTAATAGTTTCTATCTTTGCAATCTCAATATTGGCGTCTTTTAAGGAGTGACTTATAGAATCTCCAAATAACTCCTCAATACCTTCTCCAAAGTATATTGATACCTTTTGAAACATAGCTTTTTTAATTAAATTTCCTATATTATTAATATTTCCTTTTCCTACTTCTAGAATTGAAGGAATAGCTATTCTATGAGTTGATGCCTTCATATTTATCACTCCTCTAAATATTATTTTTATTTAGGATCTCTTAATATTTACATATAGGTACCCTTATTTCGGCGAGTATACGCACAAGTATGATTTCCACTGTTGGTATCTATACTTATATTAATTTCCATTTTTCTTTATTTTAAATCATTAACTGCTTTATTGATTTTATCAGCCTTATCAATTGTTTCTGTCCACAATTCTTTTGAAGGAATTATTTTCTCTATTGCAGTGTAAGTTTCTTTTACTACAGGTATGTTAACAAGGTTTGTACTTTGAACGGACATTAGCACAAAATAGCAAACACCTATAATTGCAATTATTTTTACTATCCCCTCTATTGCTTTTAATACAAAATAAAAAGCGAAAATAGCTACTGCTATTAATATTATAGTATTTGTTGTTAAATGAATTGGGCTTTTGCTTATCAAATCATTTATCTTTTCCATTTGTTCCTCCTTTTTAGGTACTGCTTATTTTATTTATTGTACCCACTGTTATGTGAATTATTTCATTGTTTAGTAATAACATGCAATTAAAAATAAGCTTAACTTAATCAAGCTCATTTTTAGTTCATTAATACATTTCTTCATTGGGCATCACTAATGCACAAATTATGTATAAAAGTATTCCTGTGCCTCCGAAAAGAACCAAAGCTACATAACCAATTCTGACTAAAGTAGGATCTAGTCCAAAATATTTAGCAAATCCACCACATACACCTGCTAGCTTTTTATCTGTTGACGATAAACAAAGTTTTCTTTCCATAATAACACCTCTTTAATTATTCTAAAATATTATTTCATCACACATTTATTCTTGCTTATGATTATACCATTTTAAGTTTTTAATTAAAAGTCTTCAATATTTACACCTTTATTTATCTCATTTAAAACTTCATCATCGCCACTTTCAACTCCCATATATATCTAGACAAACCTAAATCCTTAAGATCTTCTAATTCTTTAAGTGTTTTAATTAAGATAGATTTTTGCGAACCATAAAGTGTAACTATAATACTTTCCAATGACATCATAGCGTGCCTATTATGGCATTTTACCGACACCGCATAGTAGAAAATAGTCTGACAGATGGACTTGTTATTTTTTTGATTGTGCCTAAATAAACAACATTATAAATAAAACATAATTTTTCTGTCTTAAAAATTTAAAGGGATTTTAGCTTTGAAACATGTCCATTGCCAAAATCCCTTTAATATTTTGTAAATTATAAATTATTGAATATTATTCTTCTTTGCAAAATAAGGCATTATTAAACCTAATCCTATTAATACAAACGGAGTAATAATATTAAGCGCTAATTGGAAAGTATCTGTTGAATACATACCTCCAATACATGCAAATGCAGTAAATGCAAAACACCATGCACCAAATATAATTCCAATTGTTTTATTTTTTATAAAATGATATTCAGATTTAAACTTTTCTCCTGCTTTTTTAAGCGCAATATATGCAGCAAATACCCATAAATAACGAAGAGGCATACATACTGCATTTAATTTTACTAACCACTTAACTAATGCATCTACATCTTTAATACCAAAGGCTGGTACAATTATTAATATTGAAACTATTATTAATATAAGTTTATGACCATTAATATATGCTCCAAACTTATTTTTTACAAACATTTTTTCAGGTATAAAGTTTTTATCTGCACTATCTAGTAACATACGTAAAGGTGCATCAATTGATATAATTAATACAGCAAATTGTCCAATCATATTTGTAATCGCGTATATAACTACAAATAAATTTCCCAAATGATAATATTCGCCTAACTTTTGGAAAGCATAATATGCTCCATTAGTCATTAAATCTTTAGGAACATTATTGGAATCAAACATCATCCCAAGTGAAATAGTACCTAATATAGCACATATACCTACCATAATTGCTAATGTAATCATACCCTTTGAAAAACCTTTTGCTGGATCCTTCATTTGATTAACATATGGTGAAATTTTTTCACATCCTCCAACTGCAAAAACTAAAATAGATAAACTAGTGAAAAATTTCATATCAAATGTTGGCATAAAAGTTTTTAAAGACCAATCTATAGATATTAATTTTGCATCTGTAATTGCTGGTGCCGCTATCATTAAAATAATAAACAATATAGACATAACAAACATAGATGTTCCAGCAAGTGTTGCTAATTTCTTTAATGGATTTAATCCTTTTGATGCTATGTAAAGTCCAATTATGAAAATTACTAAACAAAATAATTGTAGTATTTTAGGATCCATACTACTAATTCTTTTATCTTGAAAAATAGCCCAACTTGTTGCAATCATAAAACCTGATGGTTTTTGTGAAATATAAGGCATATGAACTACCCAGTATGTCCATCCAGCATAGTAAGCAATTTTAGGACCTATAGTTTCATTAATCCATGAACTAACTCCTCCTCCATGCTCCTTAAATGCTGAACCTAGTTCACCAACCATTAATGCATAAGGTACGAAATAAATAGCAAAAATTATAATCCAAGATATAATTGCCTTAAGGCCATTATATTCAGAAAAACCATTAATAACGTTACCAAAACCCCAAACTGTTGAGAACGCCATAAATGCTAAACTGTACCAAAGAATCTTTTTATCGTTTTTTTCTGACATAAGTTTTTCTCTCCTATATTCTCTAATATTTAATATTTACTCTAAAATATTATACTATTTTTATACATATGTATATAGATTCGACAAATTCATTTTTCAATTTGTCCTTATTTATTATTTTTTACTAGTATTGGAATTTCTAATTATAAAAATAACAATTTGAAGTATAATTAATATACTAAACGATATATAAAAAAGAAATAATAATGCTAAAAAAACTCTCAATAATACATTTATGTAATATCGAAAGCTTCCTTTATGTAGATAGCTCTTTATATAAAATTAAGACTATGTTAAACAATAGTATTGATATTAGAATCAATATTACTAGAAGTTTAATTTAACTTATTAAATATTACTTTTATATCTTTTATATATCAATAAAGGAATCATAAGCAAAATAATTATTCCACCACAAGCTGCAAATCCTATTCTTGCATTAAAATGTTCTGCAAACAATCCAGCATAAAGATTTCCAAAAGGTGTAGACCCAGCAAAAACCAAGGTATATACACTCATAACTCTTCCACGGTATTCATTGTTTGAATTAATCTGCAAAGTTGAATTTGCACTCGAAGTAAACATAATAAAAAAGAAGCCAGTGATTGCAAGAGATATTCCAGTTAATAAATAAATATTAGTGTAGCCAGTAATAATTAATAAAGCCCCTACAATTAGCGGTACAATATAAATAACAAACTTTTTAGGCCCAGATTTACTTAAGGTAGCTATAAACATTGCGCCCAAAAATGAACCAAAACCCATAAACGACATTAAGATACCAAAGCCTGCTTCATTTTGTTTTAATATTTCCTTTGTAAATACAGGTACAAGAATATTAAAATTAGGAACAAAAGTGCCTACTATCGCCATCACTAATAAAGTATATAAAAGAATCTTCTTATGATATATATATTTTATTCCATCCTTTATTTCCTCTAATACATTCGTATTATTTTTTGTTTTTCTTTCTATTGGCTTTAACTTAACAAAAAACAAACTTATCACAACTGCTCCAAAACTTATTGCATTTGCAAAGAAACAAACTGCAATTCCCGCATATCCCATTACTATTCCAGCAAGCGCAGGTCCTATAATTCTAGCCAAATTAAAAACCATAGAATTTAAAGCAATTCCATTCATTAAATCTTCTTTTCCAACAAGCTCTATAACCATTGACTGACGTGCTGGCATATCAATGGTATTAACTATTCCAAGAGCTGTTGACATAATTAAAATGTGCCAATATTGTATCTTTCCTGTCCATACTAATATTGCAAGTATTAGTGTAATTACAAGTGAAGCTGATTGAGTAAATAACAAAATTTTCTTTTTCGAAAACTTGTCCACAAAAACACCTGCAAACAAAGCAAATATCAACATTGGTGTAAATTGTACAATGCCAATTAAACTTAATAAAAATGGTGAATTTGTTAATGTATATGCCAGCCATGGTTGAGCTATGTTCTGCATCCAAGTTCCTATTAAGGAAATGCACATACCTATCCAATAATATCTGAAATTTTTATGCTTTAATGCAATAAAAGGATTATTAAATGTATTTTTCACTTCATTAGTAATATTCATTATAATATCTCTCTTTCACTTTTATTCTTATATTCTAATATGGTTTTCTTCAGAATATGCGCCCAAAATGCGTGTTTGAAGACTTGGTGCTAGCAAAACTAATTAAATTATCACAATCCGTTCTATTAATATTAATTGTTTTACTTCTTTACAATTAAGTCTCTATAATATCCTCCCAATTCCATAAGAGAATCATGATTTCCTATTTCTAAAACTTCACCATGTTTAAGCACTATTATTACATCTGCATTTCTAATTGTTGAAAGTCTATGAGCGATTATCAATGTTGTTTTTTCTTTTGTAATGTTATCAATAGCCTTTTGAATCAACTTTTCAGTTTGAGTATCAATATTGGAAGTAGCTTCATCTAATACAAAAATCGAAGGATCATGAGCTATTGCTCTAGCAAAAGATAATAATTGTTTTTGTCCGAGTGAAAGAGTACTTCCTCTTTCCATAACTGGCTCATTAATTCCTTTGGCTAAACCTTTTACTACTTCTTTTCCATAAGAAATCTCTAAAGCTCTTTCTATTTCAGCTTTTCCGATGCTATCATTCAATGTTATATTTTTTTCAATGGTTCCCGAAAACAAAAATACTTCTTGAAGCACCACTGCTATATTCTTTCTTAGATCTCTTTTCTTAAATTCATTAATATTTATTCCATCAATTAAAATTTCGCCTTTCTGTACCTTATAAAATCCACTAATAAGGCTAATTATAGTTGTCTTTCCCGCCCCTGTTTCTCCAACAAAAGCAGCTGTTTGTCCTTTATTTATCTTAAAACTTACATTCCTTAAAATCCACTCTTCATTATTATAAGAAAACCATACATTTTTAAATTCTATATTTCCTTGGAAATAACTTGCTCCAATACCTAAGTCTAAGTCCTCTAGATTTTCTTCCTCATCTAATAGCTCAAATATCCTATCAGCTGATACTAACGCAGATTGAATAGTTGTATAATTATCTGCTAAATCAGATATAGGATTAAAAAATTGCTTTATGTATGTTGTAAATGCATATAATATTCCCACACTTAAGCTTTGATCCGATATTTTACCCATACCATACCAAATTAATATAGCTACTGCTAAACTTTGAAAGACATCTGCAGCAGGTTTTAAAAAGCTATTCATCCAAACTTGAAATAATGTAGCTTTAAAATATTCATTATTTAGCTCACAAAATTCTTCCTTCTTTTCTTTTTCCCCATGAAATATTTGTACTATCTTCATTCCTGATATATTTTCAGCCATAAATCCATTTATTTTACCAATTAAACTTTTCATCTTAGTAAAATTTCTTTTTATTTTTGTTTTTAAAATAAATACTACTCCAAACATAAAAGGAATTACACAAAATGAAATTAAAGCAAGTTTTACATTTATTATTAGCATAGTATAAACTATTCCAATTATTAAAAATACATCTTTAAAAAGACTTATTAAAACATCCGTATACATTTCACTTAAGGCTTCAACATCATTTGTTGCTCTCGTTATTAAACTTCCAGATGAAGTTTTATCTAAATACCAAAGAGGTAATAGCTGTACTGTTTTAAATACTCTACTTCTTAGGAGTTTCATTATATCTTGTCCTACTTTATTTATTAGCATTACTTGAGTAATTGAGAAAATTCCACTTAAAACAACTACTACAAAATATAATATTCCCATATTGGTAATTGAATATAATCCATCTTCTACAATATGTTTAGTTAAGAAATCATCAATTACTAATTTTAATATGTATGGTTTTATTAATTGAGCTGCATTTACTATAATTACACATAAACATGCAAGAATAACTGCTTTCTTATATGGCAACATTAACTTTAATAACCTTCTTATAGTTTTAGGAGATTTCACCTTTGACTCCATTTTCGTCTCCATTGAATTGAGATTTGTAGATGTCATAATATAACCCTCCCTTCTCAATTAATTCTAAATGATTACCCCTTTCAGATATCTTCCCCTTATCCATTACTATAATTTCATCAGCCTCTAAAACTTGTGATATTCTATGAGCTACTATTATTGAAGTTTTATCTTTTCTTGTTCTTTTAATATTCTTTAAAATTTGTGCTTCAGTAATCGTATCTACTGCTGAAAGTGAATCATCTAATATAAGTATTTCCGGATTTTTAATTAAAGCTCTTGCAATTGAAATCCTCTGCTTTTGTCCACCAGAAATATTAACTCCTCTCTCCCCAAGAATTGTCTTAAAATCCTCTGAGAAATCCATAATACTTTCATATATACAACTATTTTTAGCAGCTTCCATAACTTCTTCATCAGAATATATTTTTTTAAAAAACTTTATATTATCTGATATTGACGCTTTAAATAAAAAATTATCCTGTGGTACAAATCCAAAGTTATCTCTTAATGTTTTAGGATTATAATCATTTATATCTATTCCATCAAAAAATATCATTCCATTTTGAACATTATACATTCTTAATAATAAATTAACTAAGGTACTTTTACCCGAACCTGTTTTTCCTATAATGCCTAAAGTATGTCCTTTGGAAATACTTAAATTTATATCATCTAAAATTATTTCTTTTGAACCTGGATATAAAAAAGTTAGATTCTTTATTTGTATATCTCCTTTAAGAAAAGTTTTCACAGAATTTTCTTTCGCTTTTATTTCAACTTCAGTATCAAATATTTCATTTAATCTATTTAAAGATGCCATACCTCTTTGAAATATTGTAATAATACGTCCTATTGAAATTATAGGCGTCATTATCATAGTAAGATATCCATTAAAAGCAATAAAATCTCCTAGGGAAATTTCACCTTTTAATACCATTTTCCCACCAACAATGAGATTTAAAACAAAACTTATAGTAAAACATATTTCAATCACTGGAGATAAATAAGATGATATCCGTACCATATCTAAATTTGATTTTGACATTCTTTCATTTAATTCCTCAAATTTTGTACATTCTTCATCTTCCTGTACATAAGCTTTAATGACTCTAATACCATTTATGTTTTCTTGTACTCTATCAGAAATTGACGCAAAATTTTCTTGAACCTTAATAAAGCGTCTTCTTACAATCTTACCAATCTTAAACATTATAAATACAATAAAAGGTATTGGTATTAATGATAAAAGAGTAATTTCCCAGTTTATAGATTGTGCCATGGAATAAATAGATATAACACATATTACAATTCCATTAACTAACATTGCAGTTGCAGGTCCAAATGTCATTCTAACAGCATTTATATCATTTATAGCATAAGCAATTAAATCCCCTGTTTTCCTTCTATTATAAAATTCAGGCGATAACTTTTGAAAATGTTCAAAAAGCTTTTCCCTAAGAAAAGATTCCATCTTCCTTCCATTTCCAATAATAAGATTTCTCCATATATAAGTACTTACAAAGGTACCTAATGCAATAAATATCATATAACCAATGTTTACATATACAAAACTTGGTTTAAAATCATTTTCTTTTAAAATATCTATTGTATTTCCAAGCACTTTGGGAAAAAGAGTTTGAATGTAAGATGTAACTAGCACAAATATTATTCCAATAAAATATGAAATTTTATGTTCTTTAATAAAATTAATTAATATACTTTGCCCCATAGGACACCTCCTATCAAAGTGAAAATCTTAAACAAATTATCATTTTACAGAATCTCTTTCAACTAAAACGCTATTTATTGTAATATTTTCATAAGGCTTTTCTGGATTTCTTATTCTTTTATAAAGAAGTGATACAGCTACTTCGCAGGCATAATCAATATTAAGCTCCAAAGTTGTTAAAGCTGGTATAGATAGTGAAGACATTTCAGTATTCCCACTACCAATAACAGATATATCATTTGGCACTTTTATCCCTTTTTCATATAAAAACTTTATAAGTTTTATTGCTGTATAATCCCATTGACACACTATTGCTGTTGGTCTATCTTTGCTATTAATTAAATTAAGCATCTTTTCTTCAAAATTTTCTTCATATATAAAAAATTCATCTTTTACAATCAATTCATAATCTTCCAAAGCTGAAGTTATGCCAAGAACCTTTTCTTTATTTTTATATACACTGCTGTTTCCTAAGAAACCTATTTTTGTATGACCTTTTTTAATTAAATATTCACATTGTTTATAACCACCATTATTAAAGTTATACCAAACACTATCACAATCAAAAGAAGGTGAATAACCTGTGTAAAAAACTTGATTCTTTACTTTACTAGAAATAAACTCTACATATTTACTATTAAATCTTCCAATAAATATAATTCCATCAAACTTTATCCCCTTTTGAAGTTTGTACGGCAAATAAAGTTCCTCTCGATGTTCCTTGTCTACAAATTCCAAATCATATTCTGAGCCAACTTTTTGTATTGCTTTTTCAATGCCTTGCACCATATGGCTATAATTACTAGTATCTTGTACAAACGGCTTTTGATGAAGAACTAATATTTTAATATCTTCATTGGTCTTTTCTTTAAAATATCCCATTTCCTTTGCTTTATTTAAAATTTTACTTCTTAATTCTTCACCAACACCTGCGCTCCCCGAAAGTGCTCTACTAACAGAAATTGTAGAGATTTTAAGTGCTTTTGCTATATCTGAGATTTTGACTTTATCAATTTTCAAAAGTACACCTCCAAAAATATTTTACGCCACATTACGTTCCAAAAAACTTATTTTTACGTTATATTTGCAATAAATACAACGTTACTATTACATAGTAACAAATTTGCTAATTATAGTAAATATAAAAAACTTTCTTTCAGACCATAAAATCATATTTATTTAAATAATAATTTCATAATAAATATGATTAACTATTTCTTTCTTTGAATCGAAAAGGAGCATCGCTCCTGATTAAAAATTAATCATTTTGCGACACTCCCTTTCTTCTTTGTCTCTAATTTTTAGTTTCAAATTTTTAACATCGTCTTTACCCATTTATAAATTTAAATTAATAATCATATAGTACTATAATAATATAATTATGATTTAAAAGGATGGTGTGAAAATGCAGACTAAAAATTTAGTAGTTTATAATAACAATTTTAATTTAAGATCAAAATTCACAAAAAATTTTAAATCCATAAAAAAATCAAACCTGCTAATTGGATTACTAATCTCATTACTATTAGCTATTTCTTTCTTAATCATAAGTGATTTTTTCAATGTTTTATACAGTACTAATAATAAAGCTGCTTCAATGGCAGACTTCAAATTAGATATCAATAATCTTAGTGAAACAGCACTTGTTATTGAAAGTGAGAGAAAATCAAGTAATGATTCCCAAATTAATAGTTTTGGCTCTGACGGTTCACTAATGAAATTAGATGAAATTAGACCTAAATTAACTGCTGCATTAGTTAATATTGCAGATCTAAATGAGGATAAAAAAATATCTAATGAAGAAATAGCTTCACTTGAAATAATGCGATTAAACCAAAATCTTTTTAAAAATGAACTTAAAACACTTGGATTCAATTTCAAATCACCAGATTGCAATTTGAATAATTATATTATTATAACCCAGGGGAAATCCGCAGGTACAATTCTTTACAATGGACCTTTTCAATTTATTGATAATAGAAATAAACGATATTTTGGATTAGAATTATCAATTTAGGCACATGTAAATAAATAACAAGTCCAAAGTTGCCATGAATATTTTTCATGTTCCTTAATGTTTTTAGAGTCAGATTACACTTTATAAAAGTGCTTTATCGTTCTAAATCTTAGACTCTGTTGTCTTGGTATTACTTGATATTTTAGGCATTACTAGTGATAAAATCAATGATATGCTAGATATAATTATAAGTATTATAAACAGAACATGCAAAGAACTATTTAAAGACAGCTTTATCTGCTCAATAGTTACAGCAGTATTATATGTAGATGATTTATATAAATTGCTCGGGTCTACTCCGTTTATGCCGAGCTTAATAAAGTATTTAATTATATATAAGTTAAATATACTTCCAAATACACTTACACCTATTGTTTGCCCTAATGTCCTAAGCAATGAATTAGTAGCCATTGCAACACCTCTTTTGTTATATTCTACGGATTCTTGAACAATTATAGTTAAAGTAGTAAAAGCTCCACCAAATCCAAAACCCATTATAAAAACATATACTAACACTAATAATAGTGAAGAATTTATAGTTAGAGTAGGCAATAATATTGTACTAATAAGTAAAATAACATTAGATATTATTATTACTGCTTTCCCGCCATACTTTCCTATGCATTTCCCTAAAACAACTGAAGCTATAAGCCAAGACACTGACATTGGAGCCAAAGCTAGTCCTGATATCTTAGCATTAAAACCTAGTACATTTTGCATATATATTGTCAAATAAACATCTGCACCTATAAGTACCGCTGACGCTAAAAAACTTACTAAATTTATAATTGTACTTGTCTTTGTAAATATGTCAAAAGGAATAATTGGCTCTTTTGCTTTTCTTTCTATTTTATAGAATGCAAATAACAATATAATAGTTATGAGCATTGATATTACAATAAATATATTACGATTAAAACTTATATTTTCAGCTGATAGGAAAATATTTAAAAATATGATCATTGCAATTGATAAGGTAATAATCCCTGCAAAATCTATGGTATGCTTTTTCTTCTCAAAGGTTTCATCTAGATTTTTTTGAAGAAGTATAACTGATAATATTCCAAAAGGAAGATTTATAAAAAATATCCAATGCCAAGACAGCATATCAATTAATATTCCTCCTAGAAATGGACCTGCAAGACTTGCAATTCCCCATACTGTACCTATAATCCCTTGAACCTTAGGTTTTTCCTCAACAGTAAATACATCTCCAACAATTGTATATGTAACTGTAAATATTGCACCTGCACCCACTCCTTGAATTGCACGTGCTCCAATCAACATATACATAGTCTGTGATACTCCACACAAACAGCTTCCAACTAAAAATATTATTATTCCGATTGAAAGTATATTTTTTCTTCCATATAAATCTGATAGCTTACCATATATAGGTGTAGAAATTGCAGAAGTTAATAGATATACTGAAAAAACTAAGCTGATAATTTCAAACCCCTGCAAATCCTTTACTATTGTTGGAATGGCTGTAGTGACAACGGTTCCTTCAACTGCTCCCAGAAACATTGCTACCATTAATGCTATTAATATATTTCTCTTTCTATGATCCATTCTTTAAATCACTTCCTCTCTATTTCCTTAGTTACATTTATTAATCAGACTTTATAAGTATATATATATTAACCCATTTATACAACAAATTCAAACTACATTAACCAATCAAAAAGACCACCTAGAAATAACACTCTCGCCTTCCTCCAAAGGCTTTTCTTCATCAGAATCATAAAAATAAACTATTTCATTATCTAAAGCGTCTTCCTCATCATTGATATCAGAGCTCTTACCTTTTTTCTTATTTTTATTTGCCTTCTTATTTTTCTTAGTGTCCAATAACATAAGAATATTATCCTGTGAATTATTACTAGTATTATCAACTTTATTAATGCTACTACTAGGAATTTCTAAATTACCTCTGTCATGAATTCTAACAACTTCTGCTTGATTTCGAATTGTTTTATTTTCAGCTTCTGTATTTTTATTATCATCTATTTCATTTTTTGAAGCTTCTTTTAAAACTACTTCTTTGCTCTTCACTTCATCATCTTTATTTTTAGGATTTATTTTTTCTTTCACCTTTATATTTTGATGCTTAGCAAAATTTTTCACTCTATAAACATTACCTTCAATAAGTTCAAGCATTTCTAATTCCATGAATACATCTAATGCTAATTTAATTTGATCCTCACCTCTGTTAAATTCTATTGCTAAAGTTTCAATTGTATATGGAAGGGTTTTTGACATATATAAATCACCCTCTAAATTAACCTTGCCAGCCAAAGTTACAATCCTAGTCCAAACATAGTGAATAAGATCTCTTTCAGGTTTTATATCTATTATTTTGAATTTTGTATCATTATACATATCAACTGTAAATTTCACGTACTTTCTTTCTCTCATAATATCAATCTCCTTAAAATTTTTTATTTTAATCTACCTACATTTAGGATATATGAATTTTTTAATAAAATCACAGTAAATTAAATAAATTTTTTTCTATTAAAATACTACAATTTTTTCATATCAATTAGATTTTTAGCGAAAAGAAAAAAGATACTACATCCTAAAATGTAATATCTTTTTATAAATAAAATCCAACGTGAATCTCTTCTTTTAGTTACTTATCCTTTTAAAGGAATTTCAGGTCCTACTAGATCCAATTGATATAACACTAAATCTAGCCACTGTGCTTAATTAGCATCGTTGTAAATCTACAAAATATCCATTAAATCTTTTTCTGTTGCTTGTCTTATCATTTTTTTATTCCTTTCGTAATAAACTAACTTGTATATATTTTAGCATCTTCCATATAAGACGTAAAATTATACATCAAGTCCTAATAATCCATTTTTATATATAAAATCTTCAACTATTAATAAGTAATTTTAATTCAAATTGTGTTTCTTCTTTAGAGCTTTTAACATTTATCTCTCCATAATGCAATTCTATTGCTGCTTTTACAATTGCTAAACCTAATCCTGTCCCTTCTTTTTTATCACAAGATTTTTCTACTCTATAGAATTTATTAAACAAATTTGTTAAATCCTCTTGTTTTATTTGTTCTCCATAATTCACAAACTTAACAATAGCCTTATCATTTTCTTTATCTATAATTATATCTAAATATTTTCCTTCACTAGCATACTTAATGCTGTTACTTATTATATTTTCAAATGCCCTTACTAATAAAATAGGATCTGCATTTATTTTTAAGCCTTTGCTTTTTGAGGTTATTCTATATTCCATATTATTATCTTCAAAAGATGGTATAAATCCCATAGTTACTTGCTCAATTAATTCTTCTATGCCTATTTCAGTTTTATTCAACTTCAAATCTATATTATTTATTTTAGTAAATTCAAAAAGCTGATCTATAGAACTTTTCAATTTTTTAGCTTTCTCTAATGAAATATTGCAATAATGTCTTAATTTATCATCATTATTAGTACCTTTTTCTATTAACTCTAAGAACCCAAGAATTGAAGTTAATGGAGTTCTTAAATCATGTGATAAATTAGTAATTAAATTGTTTTTCTGACTTTCCCATTCTCTTTCTTTTTTAATTAATTCATTTAAATTATAAGCCATCTTGTTTACATCGCTTGCTAATATTCCAAGTTCATCTTTTCTTCTAATAGGAATCGTCACATCCATCTTTCCTGTAGATACTAAATTTAAAGTTTGAGAAATTTCTTCTATATAGTCAGTAATCTTGTTCATTTTTTTTATAAATATTAAGCACAATAGACATATAAACAAGAAGAAGATTGCAAAAGTACAAATCATCATAAATTCTCTACTATTGTTATAAGCATTCGCAAATCCTACATAAAGATTTTTAGATAAAATATGTAGCATTGCAAATCCTAAAATAAATATAACTATTGTCACTATAAATGCTTGTACTCCACTAACAAAAAAGTTAATGATAATATTATATTTTATACTTCTACTCTTCAATTTTGTATCCAACTCCCCATATTGTTTCTATTATCCTAGGTTCCTTAGGGTTTTCCTCTATTTTTTCTCTAAGCCTCCACATATGAACCATTACTGTGTTATTTCCTTCAAAATATTTTTCTTTCCAAACTTCTTTAAATATATCCTCAGCACTAAATACTTTGCCCATATTATTTGCTAGTAGTAACAAAATCTCATATTCTATTGGAGTCAATTTTAATTCTCTATCTAATAAAGATACTTTATGATTCTTTTTATTTATAGTTATATCTTTAAATTCAACAATATCAATATCATTAGGTTTATTGCTTTTTTCATTTAAAAAGATATATCTCCTTATTTGAGATTTAACTCTAGCAATTAGCTCCATAGGATTAAAAGGCTTCACCATATAGTCATCTGCTCCAGTTGATAAACCTTGTATCTTGTCCATATCTTGACTTTTAGCACTAACCATTATTATTGGTATATTGTAATCTTTTCTAATTTTCATACATACTTGAAATCCATCTATACTTGGCATCATTATATCTAAAATAACAAGATGAATTTTTTCTTCATTTACTATGTTAATGCCATCACTACCATTATACGCTTTAAAAACCTTATACCCTTCATTAACTAAATACACTTCCATAAGTTCAACTATTTCAACTTCATCATCTATAATTAATATATTAAACATATAAACTTATCCCCTCATTCAATAATAATCCTTATTATACTATAATTTCCTACAACAATTATATATTATAGCCTAAAAGATTAAAGTAATATAATATCCATTCTTTTGCAACTCATTAAATGAATTAAATATTAATATACTTTGAATCCCAAAATATTCGCATAATATGCACTAAATATAAATGCTAAATTAACTATATTTATAACTGCAAGATAAACTTTTTCTTTATGATATCTTTTCTTTTTAAATAAAATAATAATGAAAATTACTAATTGAATAACCGATACTATTGTTCCTGCTACCAATATTCCCAATAAAATATATAATAGCATCATAAAACTAGAATCGTATGAAATAACCATAGCTTGTGCTAACATCACAGAACCTACAAATCCCACTATGTTTAATATTCCTATAGCTACGTTAGCTAAATTTAGTTTATCAAATATATTTAATTTTTCTTTATTCTTTTTAAATAATCTTCTAATATACTTAACTGCATTAAGCAATATATTTAGTGTAAAAGTTATTATTCCACCTAATAATATTGCTATGTTAAAAATTCTGCCCTCATAAAAACTTAATTTCTCAAAAGAATTATGACTTACATCATTAAATGCATATGTTACTTTTCCATTATCCTTTCTAAAAGCAAAATCACCTTTTCCATCTTGTCTTGCAAATACACCATCCTGATATTCTACTAATTTTGTAGTAACTTCTTCTTTTGCTGATGTACATTCTTTAAGAGTTAATGTACCATCGTTATTATTTTCAATTGTCATATCAGGATCAGAAAAAGAGAAAAACTTCATTAAATTACTTTTTCCGCATGCATCATAACTTCTATACGATCCAGCATATTCACTATAATCTTTATCTGCTTTTGGAGATACTTTTTCAAATTTATTATTTTCTGCTGGATAAAAATGATTTAAAAATGCTTCTTCAAAATCAAAAGGAAGTGCACCTAATGAATTAGTTGCTATATATACACCTAAGTTTTCTTCTGGCACTAAAAACATTGATGTAGTATATCCTACTGGCAATGCTCCTTCATGCTTTAAAACTAATTTATTATTTCTATCACTTCTTATAAATCCATATCCCATTCCTGATAAATCATCATTATTAGAGAATTCTTTTTTTTGCATCAACTCTTCTGTTTCTGGCTTTAACATAGATTGTCCATTAATTTGGTCTTTATTTAAATGGGCTTGCATAAACTTTTCCATGTCAGTAGCTGTTGCAATTATTCCTGATGCTCCTAAATTATATTCATAAGCCCAATCTTGAAATTTATATTTTCCATCATCATATGCATATGCTTTTGCCATTGTTTCATTTTTGGCTCTAATGTAACTATTTTTCATTCCTAAAACATCTAATATATTTTTTTGTACATATTCTTGATAACTTTCACCTGATGCATTTTCAATTACGTATCCAAGTAAACCATATCCCTCATTTGAATATCTACTTACTGTATTTGGTTCTCTAACTACTTTAGGTAAGTGTTTGCTTATAAAATATTGTTGTGATTTTATATCATTTTTATTAAATGTGCCTATATCAAGTTCACTTTCTTCATCAACACCACTTGCATGTGTCAATAAATTAGCACATGTAACAGGTTCACAGTATGGATTATTAACACTAAATGGTTTTATATAGTTATTAACATTCTCATCTAAATCTATCTTCCCATCTTCATAGAGTTTCATAATAGCTGTTGCTGTAAATAACTTACTTACTGATCCTAATGGAAAAGTTGTTTTATCGGGATCAACCAAAACATCATTTTCTACATCACTATATCCATAACCCTTTTTAAATATTTCCTTACCATCCTTTATTACAACTACAGCCGCTCCAGGTACTAAGTACTTTTCCATATTCTCCTTGAAGTAATTATTCATGAAATTATTAACATCTTCTTCATTACTTATAACTCTATATACTTCATTAGATTCTTCTTCAGCTTTTACTTCTTTTAAAATAAAGTTATTACTTAAACCAATTGAAATTAAAAATATTGTTAACAATACTCCAATTATTCTCTTTAATTTCTTTAATATTATATTCATAAGATTCAACTCCTTAACTTTTCTGTAATTTAATCTTACTAGAATATAATTTTTTAATTATAACTTTTTTCTTACGAAGATTTTAATTTTTTATATTTTTTCTTTTATAGTGGAAATAAATATCAAGCTATTCTATGAATTTCTACAAACAAAAACCCACTACAAAATGATTTTGATATGCTCCCTTTATAGTAGACAGTTAAAATAATAAAACTGTTTCTATAAAGGGGGTATTTTATTTTGCCTAGAAAATCAAAAGTAATATCTGAAGTTAAGGTACAAGTTGTTGAAGAATACTTAACAGGCGTAAAAAGTATGGCTCAGATAGCATATGAATTACAAATCAACTACAGTACAATTCAAGACTGGGTAATTAAATTTAAACTATTTGGATCCAAAGGATTAATAACTGAAAATAGTAATGCAAGTTATTCTTCTGAAATTAAAAGACAAGCAATAACTGATTTTAATAATGATCAAGGTTCTTTAAGAGAAATTTGTATCCGCTATAATATTTCATCACATAGTATTCTTCGTCGATGGATAAAGCAGCATAATTGTGATAAGATATTGGAATCTTATCATACTAAAGGAGCTGCTATTATGAATAATGGAAGAAAAACTACTTATGAAGAAAGAGTTGAAATTGTTGCATTCTGCATTTCGAATAATGATGCTTATCAAGCTACTGCTGATAAATTTAAGGTTTCTTATCAACAAGTTTATACATGGGTAAGAAAATACAAAGCTAATGGATATGAAAAGCTAATGGACCGCCGCGGTAAGCGTAAAGAAGCTGATGAGCTTACTGAGTCTGAAAAATTCGCTGCACAATTTAAACTTATCGAAGCAGAAAATAGACGTTTAAAGATGGAGAATGATTTCTTAAAAAAATTGAACGAAGTAGAAAGAAGGCGGTAAGTACCAGAACACTCCAAGAATATAAATATATTTCTATAAAAGATTTACATAATGAAAAGGGCTATCCAATAGCTGATTTATGCAGTTTAGCTAGTATTGCAAGATCCTCTTATTACAAATGGATTAATCGTCCCAAGACTGAATTAGATAGAGAGAATTCACTAATACTAAAAGAGATTGTTAAGCTTTATGAAGACGTACATGGTATCTATGGATACCGTCGGATAACAATGAATATAAATAGACTTGTGAATAAACAGTACAATCATAAACGAATTTATAGATTAATGAAGTCTATTAACATGAAATCAGTTATAAGAAAAAAGAGAAAAGCTTATATTCAAAGTACTCCACAAATCACGGCAGAAAACAAATTAAATAGAGAATTCTATGCAAAGAAACCAAATGAAAAATGGTTAACAGATGTTACTGAATTTAAGCTACTTAATGGCCAAAAGGCTTACCTCAGTGCAATATTTGATTTATCTGATAAAAGCATTGTTTCTTATGTGGTCGGTCACTCAAATAACAATCAACTTGTTTTTGATACATTTGACTTAGCAGTAATTGCGAATCCGACTGCGAAGCCACTTTTTCATAGTGACAGGGGATTTCAGTATACTAATAGAACTTTCAAATCTAAACTTGATAAAATCAATGCAACTCAAAGCATGTCACGTGTCAGTAGGTGTATCGACAACGGACCAATGGAAGGTTTTTGGGGAACTCTGAAATGTGAGATGTACTATTTGCAAAAATTTTATACATACGAAGAATTAAGACAAGCAATTGATGAATATATAGTTTTTTATAATACAAAAAGGCTACAGAAAAATTTAAAAGGTCTGACTCCAATTGAATATCTAAATCAGACCTTGTCTTCATAATTTTTTTATTTTTTCATATGTCTACTTGACAGGGTGCAGTTCATTTTCGTGGGTTTTCATTCTTAAAAGATTTGATATTCTTGTCCAAATACTTTTCATATAAAATATTATTATCCAATTGAAACAACCGTTTCAGCAGGACATCCTAAATTTAAATTAACCTCGTTATAACCTAATTGTTGTAATTTACTCGAAAGTGTAATGAAACCTTCTGAATCATCAGTAAGTATTTGAGGCACTATAATTCATACCTTTATTATTTTCAGGCAAAGCATCCCTTAATTCTTTAGTTTTAAGACTTCTGCTTTTATTTGCCATTACTTGTAAAGTGATATAAAATAAAGATTACAAATAAAAACGGAGGATGCATTAAATGATAGATTTACATATTCATACAACTTCATCAGATGGTTCAGATGAACCGAAAGATATTCTTATTAAGGCACAACAAGCAGGTCTAGAATATATTTCTATTACAGACCATGACTCTATTGGTGCTTATAAAAAACTTAGAGATATCAACGTACATAATTATTTTGAAGGTAAAATTATTCCTGGCTGTGAGTTTTCTGTTGTTCATAATGGAAAACCTATTGAAGTATTAGGATACGGTATAGACCTTGAAGCAATAGATTCAACTGGAATTGTTTCAGATGAGAAATTTCTTGAAAGAGAAAATACTTACCTAAAAAAATTGATGGAAGTATGCAAAAACCTTAATATTAAATATAGTGATAATCTATCAATTAATAATGGAAAATATTTTGCTAATCAAATAATGCACGCTGATCTTAGGAAATATCCTGAAAATGAAAAACATTTCACTAAAGACGTTTGGGAAAGTCTCAATGCATTTTATAGAACTTGTGCCAATAATGAAGATAGTCCATTTTTTCTTGATCAAACAAAAAACTATCCCACAGTACCCGAAGCTGCTACTCTTATAAAAAAAGCAGGTGGCAAAGCATTCCTTGCTCATCTTTATGGATATTTTGCAGATGACCATAAAGAATTTTTAAATTCAATAGTGTCGTTAAATGCACTTGATGGAATAGAATGTTACCACTCTCTTCATACAATTGATAAAACAAAATATCTGCTTAATTATTGCACTGAAAACAATCTTTATGCATCAGGTGGTAGTGACTATCATGGAAAACTTAAACCTAATGTTAAAATTGGTGAAAGCATCCCTGGTTCAAAAATATCATATGAAATATTAGAGCCATGGCTTCCAAGTAATCTGATATAAAGCCTTTCTACAAATTAAAATAACTCAAAATAATAAGGAGAACCCCTCCATTTGGATTGGGTTCTCTAGATTACTTTTCACACTTTTTATTCAATGATCATATGTCTTGTATCTGTGTTAAAAAGTCATTATCGCAAAGTAAATTGTTTGTGCAAATCAATTTCACACTAGAATTGGTGGTTTTTCATTATTTTCAAATCAATTTTTCTGTTAAAATTTATTTTGGGAATTATTGGTTATTAACTGTCCGTATGTCAGGTTCATACTTACACAATAGACAGTCTATGTGTCCGAATATAAAAGCCAATTTGCAACATATATAATATAATTTTTTTCCTATTAAAAAAAGATACTATTACCTATTTGCAATACCTTGAGATTTAATACCAAATTTTCACTTCTAAAACCACCTAATTTTGCCATTAAATATTGTCTTATAAGAATTAAAATACTATTTTATTACTTCTAAATAATAAAATAAAAACTTTCTACTTCCAAATACTTAAAATCATATTGGAATATAGAAAGTTTTATACCATTATATGTATCATAATTCAACATTACTAAGATATTATTATTTAAGCCATACGCCTCTTATAATCTTAAAAATATCTGTAATTATTTCAATGTGATCAACTATTTCTTTTTTTGTATCAATTGCTGTAGAAGTAGCTTCAATAATGACATCACTTGTTGTCTTTAGATTTTCACTTAACTCAACTGCATTATTCGCTATAATTGGCATTGATTTTACTGTCTCTGAAATATTTGTAGAATTTTCATTCCAAAATACCGATATTTGCTTTAACAGTAAATTTAACTTATTCAAGCAAAGTATCAAATAAACCAAAACAACTACTGCTAATATGATTAAAATACCATAACATAGAGTTGAAACTTCAATATACATTTGCATCCCCACAATTTCTATCCAATAGTTTTTTCCTCAACCTCTTCTTTTTCTATTGATTTATTTTCTAAATCTTGATCCTCTTGAGATGAATCACATTTTTTTCCTCTTTTTTCTGAAAGATAACTATTAATTTTATCTCTTGTTTCATTGACACTGGTTGATAATTTTTCTTTCTTCTCTTCAATATCCTTTTTTAAATTTTCATTATTTTCTGTAACCTTTTTAACAACATCTTCTCTAAGTTCTTTACCTGACTTAGGTGCTAATAACAAGCCTCCAATAACACCACCTATTCCAGTCGTTAATAATGATACAGTAATTCCAATTATTTTTTTTGTTCTTTCCTTTTTTTGTTTCCTAATTTTTTCTTTTTTCATTTCAGAAATCATATTTTTTAACAACATATATCATACCTCCCATAAAAAAATGCATATAACTCATTTTAGTAATTTTTATATTATAATTCTTTTAATATAAAAATGTCTTAGGCATATTTTATAACAAATTATACTAATTATCTTGTAAAAATCGGACAATAGCAAATTATTTAAATAAAGTTGGCGAAATACCACAAAAAAATTTGAATTCTTTCACTAAATGAGACTGATCATAATATCCATTTTCTAATGCAACACTCTTCCAATTTAAATCACGTTTATCTTTAATAGAATATAACATATTTTGAAATCTAACTATTCTACAAAATAATTTTAAATTTATACCTATTTCACTCTCAGATATCCTACTCAGATTCCTAGTACTGTAATTGGTTACCTTTGATAATTCTTCTATAGATACTTGTCCTTTCTTATCATAAATATATCTTATTAAATTTGATATTACAGTTTTGTTTTTGCACGAAGGTGTGTTTTCAAAAAACTCTAAGGTATAATTATCTATAGATGACATTAACATTTTGTTATCTATTTCCTGAGCATTTTTAGGTATATATTTGCAAAAATCACTAATTACATCCTTTAATAAAAATTGCTTGTTGACAATAAATTTCATCGGTATGTTAATCAATTCAGAAAGTTTTCCTGGCAAAATTCTTATTCCAAATATGTTTACACTATTATCTATCTCATAATTAACAGAGCTTGTTATTGGTCCCAAAATAGAAATACTTTTGTCTATGTCTTCTTCATTTAAATCTATCAGAATATTTATACATCCATCTGGAATCAGTGACATCGTATAATTTCTTCTTTCAATTTCTTTTGAAAAAAGCGTAAAATAACATAATACAGTGTTACACATTTCTTTACTAGGATATATTTCTTCGTAGGTTAAATTTTTCGAAATAGTTTTTGAATTAATAGTTGACATTTGAATTGAAATGAATTCACTCATAAAACCTCCATTTCCCACTACCACTGGTGATACAAATATAATTAACTATCCTAAAAGCTTTTAATTAATGTGGTTCACATTTCTCCTCAATAAGTACAACTATTATTGAGGTTTAATAATAACACGTGCATCCTAAATATATTCATTATTTTACATTATCTGCTTTAACTTTTGAATTCTTAAACTTAATCTTCATTTTATCAATTATAACATATATTGCTGGAACTACTACTAAAGTAAGGATTGTAGCATACATTAATCCAAAAATAATAGATACTGCCATAGGCTTAAATAGCACTTCTCCATTCACTGCCATTGGGACTAATCCAACAATTGCAATAATAGCTGTTAACATAACTGGACGAAGTCTCGCTTCACCTGCGTTGATAACTGCTTGATTAATCTCAACACCATTTTTACGTTCATTTTCAATAAATTCAATTAGTACTATACCATTTCTCGCAACAATACCAATTAATGTTATAACTCCAAGCATTGCCATAAATCCAAGGGACTTTCCTGTAATAAATAATCCTATTAAACTTCCACCAAAAGCTAACAAGAATGTGCTTGCTATTATTGCTGGTATGCTAAATGAGTAAAATTGTAATATAATAAGCACTATAATTAAAATCGCAGCTACAGCTAAAAGTTTTATTAAATCTGCAAAAATATCTACAGACTCAACAGTTTCCCCACCAGCTTCCCAAGTGTATCCATCTGGTAACTCAATCTTATTCATCTCTTGCTTAATTTCCTTCATAGCCGATGCAGCAGTGGTTTTTCCAGTAACACTAGCGGATACTTGAACATATCTTTCTAAATTACGATGAGGTATAGAATTAATTGAGAAATCTGGTGTAATTTTAACAAGTTGCTTTAAAGGTATTTGCTCACCAAGTGCATTTGGAACACTAAGTTTCTCGAAATCAACCATAGGATCTTCATTGGATTTGTTTGCATATATGACTATATCAGAAACATCATTTTTATCCTCGAATTTATCTACTACTATTCCATCATTAACTAAACGGATGGTACTCGTAATATCTGAATAATTTACATGCATTTTATCCATTAATGCCTTATTTACTTCTATTTTATAGCTATAATTATCAATTCCAATATTATTCTTAACATTAGTTACACCATTAATAGCTTTTAATTTCCCTTCTACTTCCTGCGTAATATCTCTTAATTTTTCTACATCTTCTCCATAAATCCTTATTTCTACAGGCTTACCTACCGAGAATCCAGCTTGTAATGACTTTGATACTACTTCCGCCTTCGGATAAAGTTCCTTAAATTGCTCATTCCATTTATCAATAAGTCTTTCAGTGGACTCTTTTTTTGTATCAATTTTTACAACAATTTGTCCTGACTGCTCCTTATCTTCAATATTTTCATCTGCTGCAAACATAGCTGGAGCTGGTCCACCTGCGTAAGCTGATACTAATTCAACATTTGGTTGTGAACTAACCCATTTTGATACGTCCTCTACAAGCACATTAGTATCTTTTATGCTACTTCCAGTCTGATTAGTTACATTGATAAGAAACTCTGCTCTGTCCGCCTTTGGGAAAAGTTGCATTGGTATAATGCTGATTAATGAATAAGCTACTAATGTAATTAATGTTGCCGCAGTAATAAATTTCAAGGGATTCTTTAATACTTTCGGCATAAACTTACTTACATATATATTGGTTAGTTTCTTAATTTGATTTCCTAAAAGTCCAGCAGGCTTATTTTTATCTTTCTTCCCCTCTCTTTTACCATACCACTGACGAAAGATAGGTATTATAGTAAGTGCCATTGCCATAGATGCCAACATTGACAAAGAAACAATTACAGGTAATGGCCGCGCAAATTCTCCCGTCATACCTGGTAAAAAAGCTATTGGAACAAATGTACAAATTGTTGCTAAGGTTGCTGTTAAAATTGATATAATAACTTCTTTAGGCCCATTAATCGCAGCTTCCTCAACTGATTCTCCTAATTCAAGAATATGCCTGTCAATATTATCATTTACAACAACAGCATCATCAACAAGAATTCCAAGAACTATGATTAATGCATAGATGGTCATTTGATTAAAAGTAACACCAAATGCTGGTGCCAGCATGAAGCCAATAGACATAGAAATCGGTATTGCTATAGCAACCATTAATGAATCTATAAAGCTTAATCCTAAAGAACATACAATTAAAACTGAAGCAATAGCAATGATCATTTCCTTTGCAAGACTGCTGAACATTTCATTTAATCTTTCATTAATAGAATATACATTTTCAAATTGAATTCCTGCTGGCATTGAATTTTTAAAACTATCTAATTTTTCTGTAACCTTTTTTTGTGTAGATGGTATATCTATTCCTGTTTCACAATTTATGGTAATACCCACTGCTGGCTTGCCATTATGATATACATAATGATCAACTTTTTCTGTAGACATATACGCCTTTCCTATGTCACTTAAATAAATAGGATTTCCTTCTTTGGTCGTTGAAACAATTATTTGATTTAAAATTTTTGGCTCATAAGATTCATCTAATTTTAACTGATATCTATGATTTTCATTATCTAAATTACCAAGGGGCGTTTTATCTCTATCTCCCTTAATAGCACCTGCCACTAGCTTCCACGACACTCCATAATTATACATTTTTTGTGTGTCTAAATCTACTCTAACCTGCTTTTCTGGTAGCCCTACTACTGTAACATCTGCTACTCCTTGCACTGTTTTAATCTGATCTTTCCATTTATCTATGTACGATCTTGCATTATATAATTCTTCTAAAGAATCACTTGTTATATTTAAAGTTTGAACATAACTTTTTGCTAAGTCGTCATTTACCTGTGGTTTTTTTGCAGCTTCTGGAAGCCCTGCTTCCACATCTTGTACTTTTTTTCTTAATTCATTCCATTTTTCTTTTGGTTTTTGATTTTTATTCAACTCTACAGTGACAATAGATACACTTTCTCGAGAATCCGAAGTAATTGATTTTATGCCCTGAATTTCTTTTATTTTATCTTCTACTTTTTTTGTTACAGTATTCTCGATATTTTCAGGTGTTGCACCTGGTAATACAGTTGTGACTACTGCTGAATAACTAGTTATATCTGGTGTTTCCTGTTTTGGCATTGCGAAAAAATTATATACTCCGCCTATTATACATATTACAAAGATTAATATTGTTATTTTCTTTTTTCTAACTACAAACTCAATCACTACTTATCACTCCCCGATACTTTCACGCTGTCATTATTTGATAGTTTGTCCATTCCTTCAATAATTACCTGATCACTCTCATTAATACCTGATTTGATTTCAAATTTATTATTTTTTAATTCTCCAACTTCAACAGCAGTTTTTATTGCTTTGTTGTCTTTTAAAAGAAAAACATAAGGTGATGAACCGCCAGTGCTTATAACAACTTCTTTAGGTAAAATAATGCCTTGTCCATTATCAGTATTATGACTACATGTAACTACCTGCCCAGAACGCCATTTATGATCTGGATTATCTATATTTACCTCTACACTTATACTTCCAGTGTTTGCATTCGTTGTTGCAAATATATTAGTAACTACGCCATCCATTGAATCGTCATATAATTTTGCTGATATTTTATCACCTATTTTCCAAGAAGAAACTTCATAATCTGGAACTGACAAAAGAACTTTAAGCTTATCTATGTTTCCTATTTTATATGCTGGAGTTCCTGGAGCTACTAGCTGTCCTTGAGATATAAGCTTAGATATAACAACTCCATTTATAGATGATCTAAGGGATGTTTTGGAAAGTGCCAGTTCTGCTTGAGCTTTAGCAGCATTAGCTTGATTATAACCTGCATTTGCCTGAGCCTTTTCCTCCTCTGTTGACCCTTCAGCAATTAATGAATATGCCTGCTTTGCACCTTCCATATCTTTTTGTGCTACAGTTACATTGTTCTGAAATTTTTCATAATCACTTTTACTTATAGCTTCTGCTTCAAATAGAGTCTTATTTCTGTTGAAATCAACTACTGCTTGATTATAAGCTATTTCTGCTTGTTCAGCTTTTAATTTTACTTGCTCAACCTGCTGCGCTCTAGCTCCTTTTTCAGTTTGTGTAACTGCTGCAGAAGCCTTATCAGCATTTGCTTGAGCTTGACCTACCTGCAATTCATAATTTTTGCTATCTACTGTTGCTAAAATATCATCCTTACTTACATTGCTACCTTCTTTTGCATTCAAAGAATTTATTATTCCTGAAACTTCAAAAGAAACTGTTGCTTCCTCAAATGGTTGTAATGTTCCAGATAATTCAGATACGTTATTGATACTTTCACTTTTAACATTTTGAACTTTTACTTGTTTACCTTGATTTAAATTGTTTTCTACTGCAGTTGTTGATTTACTACATCCAATTAGAGATGTAAGCATTACTCCAATTAAAATAGGCAAACATAATTTTTTATATTTCATAACTATTCCTCCATAAATAAATGTTAGTGTTTAAAAACAAATGTAACACGTGTTGCTTAATACTCATAGTTGTATTATAATTATTTTATAGTCAACTAACAATGGTCAAAAATCAACAAGCTGTTGTTTAATACTCATATTTTCAAAAAATGTTACCTTATATAGGAGGATATTATGGATAAATACCTAGAAAAAAAAGATCGACGAATTGAAAAAACCCAAAAAAGTATCAGAGATGCTTTAATAACTCTACTAGCAGAAAAAGATGCTTCTAAAATTACTATAAAAGAATTGGCTGAAACCGCAAATATAAACCGTAAGACGTTTTATATGCATTATTCAAGTATTGACGACATATTTGATAAAATCGCAAATGAAGCTATAGAAAAATTTTTACTTATTTTAGATAAATGTGATTTTTTTTATGAACAATTTGATGCATATACCTTTTTCACCACTTTAAATAATGTGCTTAATGAAGATTTTGATTTCTATCAAAAGTTAGTTCATACTAATTCGCATAATTTTCTTTTGATTAAAGTAAAAAGAATATTAAAAGATTCCATTATAGAAAAACTTCATAAAAAACTTACTACTAATGAAGAAGTTCTCAACTTATATGCTGAATTTATCGCTTCCGGAATTATATCCATGTATGTTGAATGGCTTGATATAAATTCGACTCTCTCTTTTGAAGACTTTGCAAATGCAGCTAGCAATATTGCATTTAATGGAATTAATTCACTTATTCTAACTTAATCTCAATCTCGTCTGCATTTATTATAATAATTTATTCCATATACACTGATATCTATAATAGATCTTATTTTCCTATAGAGCTCTATAATAACTCACTAACGTAAGAGCAAAAAAATTAACTCAAATTAATTAAGTTAATTTTTTTACTCTTTTAAAAACCAGATCACGTTCATTTGCTAATTCTTTATCACAATCTGTTCACTTTTAAATTTTTATACTAAATCTCAACCTCATAAGATTGTCTGTAGCCTTATTATATAGCGTAATAATTTATTAAAAGTTACCAAATAGTTACGTTGTATAAATTATTCATATATCTTGATTCTCAAATTTATAATAAGTTAATCAATCTGATTTGTTATTTTTTTGAATATAACTTAATTTAGTTTTAAATAAAATCACCGTCATATATTGCTTTTGTCAATGGTAATGGCTCAAGAGCTCCTTCCAAAATACCTTAGACATATCCTATCAATACTCCATAATTAACAATTTGAATATTATGTTTAACTGTATTATCAATCCTTGAAAGCATGGCTGCTCTATTTAGAAAACGTTCATCATAATGTGCACATTTGTTTTTTATATAAATACCTTAGGATTTTTGCACTTCATTAATCCTGACATAATGCAAATACCATCTGCACCAGCATTAATAGCTTCTTGCGCATTGCTAAGCGAAATACCACCAATAGCGAAAACTGGAATATTTACGCAGCTACAGACTGATGATAAAAATCCTAAACCTCTTGGTGGACTGTCTTTTTTGCAATCAGTCCCAAATATATGTCCTGCTGTAATATAAGTTGCGCCTAAATTAACAGCTTCTATTGCTTCACTTACTGAATGAATAGACACTCCAACTTCATTAAATTCTTTGCATACATCCGGCTTAGATTTTAAAACATGCAACGGCAGATGAATCTTTTCACAATTAAGTTCTTTTGCTACATTATAAAAGTTATGCAATATACACTCTGTATTATTTTTTTTACATATTTTCATTACCTTAGCTGCTAAATCCTTATAATCATTTTCAGATAAATCTTTTTCTCTAAGTACTATGCTGACAGACTTAACCGCTGTGTTTTTTGCATTCAATGAACATATGTCTTGTATCTGTGTTAAAAAGTCATTATAACAAATATGACGATTTGTAATTGCCAATAATTTATACATATATATAATCGCTCATAACTGCTTGAAGACCATGTTTAACTATTGCATCAGCTATTTCTTCTACTGTACGTGGATCTGAAATCTCAAATTGTTCATCACCTTTAGCTTCTTCATCATCGCTATGGCCGCCTATTCCAACTGAAACTCCAGCTGAAATTTTAGTTGCTGCAAGTCCAATTACATTATCACGAAAACCGGCACGTTCACGAGTTGATATTGTAATGTTTGCAAAAGGCAGAAATATTCTATATGCCGTAATTATTTGTAGAAGCTGCCTCTCATGTACATCTTTTGGATTAATTTTATCATTATTAATTATTGGACGTAATCTCGGACATGAAAGTGCAATCTCAGCATGTGGATACTTACGTTGAAGAAGATGTGAATGAACTCCTGTTGCAAAAGCATCCTTGCGAAAATCATCCAATCCTAGCAGTGCAGCAAATCCAACACCTCTCATCCCACCTTTTAACGCTCTTTCCTGTGCATTAAAACGATAAGGAAAAATACGTTTGTGTCCCTCTAAATGTAAGGTTTCATATTTATCTGAATTGTAAGTTTCCTGAAATACAGTAACAAAATCTGCACCACATTCATGTACGTATGCATATTCATCTGAGTTCATTGGATATACTTCAAGACCAACCACTTTAAAATATTTTCTAGCTATTTTGCAAGCTTCACCAATATAAGTAACATCAGACATACTGCGACTTTCACCAGTAAGAAGTAGTATTTCTTGCAGTCCAGTTTTGGCAATACATTGCATTTCTTTTTCTATTTCCTCTGCATTAAGTCTCGCACGCTTAATTTTATTATGGCAGTTAAAACCACAATAAATACAATAGTTTTCACAATAATTAGCAATATAAAGTGGCGTAAACATATAAATTGAATTACCAAAATGCTTACGTGTTTCTAATTTAGCACGCTTAGCCATTTCCTCAAGATAAGGCATCGCTTGTGGCGATAATAAAGCTGCAAAATCTTCAATATCTAATACGTCTTTCTTAAGAGCCATAAGCACATCATGAGCTGTATATTTTTCACAATCATATGCTTCCATTTTTGAGATAACCTGATCCATAACATTAGATTTAAGCACCTCCATACCTTCTATATATTTCATATGATCAATACGTTGTTCCATTTTTATTTCCCCTCCTTAATCTTCAATAAATCCAGTTAATGGTGATGAAGCTGAAGCACCGCTATCAAGTACACTACCAAGCCCTGAAAGATATGCGCCTCTTCCAGCAATTATCGCATTCTTAAAAGCATTTGCCATAGCTGGAATATTACCTGCTGTAGCAATTGCAGTATTAGCCATAATAGCACTAACGCCCATTTCCATAGCTTCACAAGCCTGCGAAGGTCGTCCAATTCCTGCATCTACAATAATTGGAAGTTCAATTTCATCAACTAAAATTTTAATAAAATCACGTGTACTTAATCCCTTGTTTGATCCAATAGGTGATGCAAGTGGCATAATAGCTGAAGCTCCTGCATTTACCATATCTCTTGCAACATTTAGATCTGGATACATATAAGGCATTACTATAAAGCCCTCTTTTGCAAGAATTTCAGTAGCTTTTAATGTTTCATAATTATCTGGCAACAAATATTTTGAATCACGAATAACTTCAATTTTAACAAAATTTCCACATCCAATTTCTCGAGCTAAACGTGCAATACGAACTGCTTCATCAGCATTACGAGCTCCTGATGTATTTGGAAGTAATGTAACATTTTTAGGTATATAATCTAAAATATTAGCGCTGCCACCTAAATTCGCACGACGCAATGCTAAAGTGATAATCTCAGCACCAGCATTTTCAACAGCTGCATTTATTAGATCAAGTGAATATTTCCCAGATCCTAATATAAATCGTGAACTAAACTCATGTCCACCTATAATAAGTTTATCATTATTATTTTCCATGTTTTCTTCTCCTTTATCTTCTTACTGTTAAATTTCATTTTATATTTCTTCTATCCCAAGTATTAATCTTAAAACCATATTTGCCTGATGACCTGCGCAAATAGATACCCGTGGAGCCATTAAACCTCTCCCTACCATAGCACCATTTTTTCCGTCCCCACACAAATAAAAATTATCTGCTATTTTTTTTGTGACTATTGCATTACTACTTTCATATCCTGCCATTCCTGAAGCTGATACAATTTTCTTTTGTTGATAGCATTCAAGAAGAGTATTTACAATCATAGCCTTAGCTTTTGGATTATCAAAAGCTTCACAAATAATATCATCATTTTCAAATAAGCCTTGGACATTTTCTTCAGTAATTTGAATAGTATCAATAGTTACTTTAATAAATGGATTTATTTCTTCAATTTCATTTTTTAAAGCCTCTGTTTTATATAATCCAAGATGTTTAATTTTATATTGCTGACGATTTAAATTGCTAGGTTCTACTATATCAAAATCAATTAAATGTAAATGACCTACTCCTGTTCTTGCTAAACTTACTGCTATATTAGATCCAAGACCTCCAAGACCAGCAATTGCTACATTGGAAGCTTTAACTTTTTCAAACACATGTGGAGTATGCCTTGCACACATCAAACTTTCGAATTCATCTTGTGATGGCATTTTACCTTTTTCAATAAAACTTACTTCATCATTTTCACTAAGCTTATAGTCATCAAAGGTTTGAAATCCATTTAAAATCGATATTATATTTTTTTCATCATCATAATGCTCCCTGCATAGATCATGAAGAGTTAAACAATTAGTTGTTACTTTTTTACCATTAATTTTTATATTCAAATCAGCCGCCTCCTACAAAACTTACAACTTCTATAACATCACCATCAGTTAATATTTTTTCTTCATATTGCGTTTTAGGCACAATAGAGCCGTTAAATTCAACTGCAACAAAAGAAATTTTATAACCTTCTCTTATTAGATAATCAGATAAACTCAAATCATCTGCATTGCTTATTTCATTGCCATTTACAGTTATCATAATTCACCTCCCCAAATTTACATGCACAAAAAAAGGCCACAAAAAGAACTACACCCGTGGTGGTGTACCCCTTCTTGTGACCTTAATCATCAATCTGTAACATATTGTACCAAAAGGATTATATAATGTCAATATTGTTTTATTAGTAATATTCTAATCCAATAGAAAAAGTGCAGCCATAACATTATGACTACACTCAAAATAAATATCTCTAAATATTCTCTACCTTCATAGCTCTCATTGCATTTAGCACTGCAATTAGCGCTACTCCAACATCTCCAAATACTGCTTCCCACATAGTTCCAATACCAAAGGCTACAAGAACTAATATTACAAGTTTAATACCTAAAGCAAAAACTATATTTTGCATTACTATATTCCTTGTTTTCTTTGCTATTTTTATAGCTAATGCAATTTTTGAAGGTTCATCTGTCATTATAACTACATCTGCTGCTTCAATTGCAGCATCTGAACCAACACCACCCATTGCTATTCCTATATCAGCTCTAGCTAAAACTGGAGCATCGTTTATTCCATCACCTACAAATACTATCTTACCTTTAGCTGATTTTTCTTTATATAATAGTTCTAGCTTTTCAACTTTTTGATCTGGTAATAATTCGGCATAAACTTCATCTAACCCTAATTCCTTAGCAATCTTAGCTCCAACTGTTTTATTATCACCTGTGAGCATTACTATTTTCTTAACACCAATAGCTTTTAAAGATTTTATAGCCTTTGCTGAATCATCTTTTACCTCATCAGAGATAACTATATATCCTGCATATTTTTTATCTACAGCAATATGAACTACAGTACCTATAGTTTCTACTTCATTATAAGAAATATTCTCTTTATTCATTAATTTGTAGTTACCAACTAGAACTTCTTTTCCTTCAATAACAACTTTAACTCCATGGCCTGATATCTCTTCATGATTCTTTACCTTATCTGAAGCTATTTCTTTTCCATAAGCTCTTAATATTGAAGTTGCTATTGGATGATTCGAGTAGTTTTCTGCGAAAGCAGCATAAGCTATAAGTTCATCTTCTGAAATATTATTTTCTGGTTTTATTTCAGTTACTTTAAATATCCCTTTTGTAAGTGTTCCAGTTTTATCAAATACAACAATTTCAACATTATTTAACGCCTCAAGATAATTTCCACCCTTAACGAGTATTCCATTCTTTGATGCTCCACCTATTCCTCCAAAGAAACCAAGAGGGATAGATACTACTAAAGCACAAGGACAAGATACTACTAAAAATGCTAATGCTCTATAAATCCAATCAGAAAATATTGCTCCTTCTATAACAAATGGTGGTATTACAGCTAGTGCTAATGCTGAAAAAACAACAGCAGGTGTATAGTATCTAGCAAACTTTGTTATGAAATTTTCTGTTGGAGCTTTTTTACTACTTGCATTTTGAACTAAATCTAATATCTTTGCAACAGTAGAATCTCCAAACTCTTTCTCAACTTCTATTGTTAAAAGTCCATTTTTATTAATAACTCCACTTAAAATATTATCTCCAACGCCCACTTCTCTAGGAACTGATTCACCAGTTAATGCAGCAGTATCAACCATAGAATTTCCCTCAATTACTTTTCCATCTAATGGAACCTTCTCACCTGGTTTTACTATTATGATATCACCAATTCTAACTTCTTCTGGCTCTACTTTTTTAATATCATCATTTATTTTTAAGTTAGCAAAGTCTGGTCTAATATCCATAAGAGCTGAAATAGATTTTCTTGAACGATTAACAGCCAAGTCTTGAAACATCTCTCCTATTTGATAGAAAAGCATAACCGCTACACCTTCTGGATATTCTCCTATAGCAAAAGCACCAATAGTTGCTATACTCATCAGAAAATTTTCATCAAATACTTGACCTCTCCTTATATTTCTTAAAGCACCTAAAACCACTTCTCCACCTACAAGTATATAACTTGCTAAATACAACAATAATTCTACTGAATTAGAAAATTTCATAGCAGTTGCTATTACAAAAATTATTGCACCAATAGCCAATCTAATAATTTCACTCTTATTACTTTCCTCTTCATCTTCTTTATCGTTACTTTTTGATACTTTATCTTTACTATCAATTACAACTACATTAACATCTGGTTCAATTCTTTTAACTATTTTTTTAACATTATCTATAATATCGTTTTGTTTTGATAAATCATTTATTTCCATCACAAGCTTTGTCGATATAAAATCTACTGTTGCTGATTTTACACCATCTATATTATTTGATTCTCTTTCAATTTTCCCTGCACAGTTAGCACAGCATAAACCTTCAAGTAGAATCTCTTTTCTTAAAATTTTCCCTTTTTCTTTTTCTCTAACCTTAACATGAGCTTCAATACTAGTTACAATATTAATTACTGCTTCTATTAATTCTTCTACTCTACTAGATTCTTTTATTTCTAAGATTAAAGTTTTAGTAAGAAAATTTACATTGGCGGAATTAACTCCATCTAACTCGTTTATTTTTTGCTCCATTTTAGCTGCACAGTTTGCACATCCAAGTCCTTCTAGCATAAATTCCTTTTTTACTTTTTTTATGTGATTTTTATTTGATAGTTTGGCATTAACAGGACTATTAGATATTTTTATATTACTTGCCATAATTTTTCCTCCAATCTAAAAGTTACTTTTTCTCAGAAATATGAACTAGGCCTTGATCGAAAATACTTTTAACATGTTCATCATCTAGTGAGTAGTAAACCACTTTACCTTGTCTTTTGTACTTTACTAGTCTAGCTTGTTTCAAAACTCTTAATTGATGTGAAATAGCTGATTGAGTCATTCCAAGTAGTGCTGCTATATCACAAACGCACATTTCAGCTTCAAATAATACACATAATATTTTTATTCTTGTTGAATCTCCAAGTACTTTAAATAAATCAGCTAAATCATAAAGAGTTTCCTCTTCTGGTATACACTCCTTAACTTTATTAACTATATCTTCATGAATTATGGTACAATTACAGATTTCAATATTATTATTTTCCACTCTTATCACCCCTTCGTCTGAACATATGAATACTTGTTCATATATACATTATATGCAATACTACTTTATTTTGTCAATACAATAATTAATATTATATGTTTAAATTTTGCCTTATTAAATATTTTTATGTTAAATTAATTAATACCTATTGCAGGTATTAATAATATAATCAGTTTAGCGCATAATACTAAAACCCTTCTCTAAATTTTTACAAATTAAAAAGCCCACAAAAATCAACTTTGATTTTTGTGGGTTTCATGGTAGACTTTTAAAATCGACTATTCTGCTTAAATTTTACTTATTATAGGTTGTTGAATAACTAACTTTTTAAATAATTATTTAGCGGATGCTTTAATTCCCCTTATATTTTCAAACGAAATTTATTACATATTATCCAATCCATGATGCTACATATTTATATTTATTGTCCTCCTTGCCAATTAACACCTTAATTTCACCTTTTAATCCTTTTTCTTTTGCAGCTAAATAAAAATGACATATGCAAATTCCAATATCAATTCTGCTCATTTCAATTTTGCCTTCTGAATATATATGATAATTATTACCGTCTTTCAGTATCCTCCAAGGTTGCTTATTCATTGCTGATGGAGCAATACGAACCATTTCTAAAACCTCAGTATACTCTTTACAATCTTTTGGAATTAGTGCAGTATCAAAATTCTCATAAAAAAATATTTCAGTAAACTCTTTTCTTTTAAATGTATTACTTCCAAACATTCTTGCTAAAATAGATTTTTTTCCACCCTCAATTCCTACTGGTGACACTATTGGCAATTTTTCATCTTCTTTTAATTCCATTGCTTTTGCAAAATTACCTTTGTTAAATGTTCCACCTAGCCAAACAGTTCCGAGTCCTAAAGATGTACAATACAATATTACCTTTTCAAATAAAAATCCTAAATCTTCAAGATCATAATTACTTTTTTTATAAGCTACAGCTAAATAATAACTTGCACCTTTTATTACTCCATAAGTACCTAATTTTATTTCTTTATTTGTATCATCTTTTTCAAATAACTGTATTTTAACCTTTCCGCCAAAAGGACCTACTGAATTATTAATTTCATCTAAATAAACTTGAAGTTTTTCTTTTACATCTTTTGATATCCCTGTATTCTCATAGTTTCTTACAGAATGTCTCTTCTTTATTATTTCATTTATTGGTTCATTAAATGTAGTATTCATTATTGCCTCCTTAAAACCTCACTGCTTATTTCTTGTCTATAATTAAAGTTCACATTTTCCATCTGAACATTTGCCAGCATTAGAATTTCCATTTTCTTTATCTTCTAATACAAATTCTGTTACTACTTCTGAAAGTTCTTCTTTTTTTACTTTTTCAAGCAACTCCAAAAATAATTCAGGTGGTTGTGCACCAGATGCTGAATATTTATTATTAAATACAAAGTAAGGAACTCCACTAATTCTTAGTTTTGAAGCACTTTCTTCATCTTTTCTTACTTCATCTCCATACTTATCTGATTCCAAAACCTTTAACGCTTCCTCACTATTAAGACCTACTTCACCTGCAAGATTAGCTAATACTTGATAATCAGATATGTTTAATGAATCTACAAAATAAGCTTTCAAAAGTCTTTCCGATAACTCATTCGCCTTCCCTTCAGTTTTTGCATAATGTGATAGTCTATGAGCATCAAAAGTATTTGTTGGAATTAAATCATCAAAATTATAGTTAAGATCAATTTCTTTAGCTTGTTCTACGATTTGATTATTTGACGCTTTTGCTTGTTCTACTGATATTCCATACTTCTTTGCTATTATTTCATGAATATTTTCATTAAATTTCTTTTTAGATGATGGATCAAGTTCAAAGCTTTTAAAAACTAATTCAACCTCATCTTTATATTCAAATTTATTTAATGCTATTTCTAATCTCCTTTTTCCTATATAACAAAATGGACATACAAAATCAGACCATACTTCTATTTTCATTGTTATTCCTCCTCATATTTTTTTAATTTATACATAAATAAAATAATTTATCTATGCTAATGATAATTTTTAATAAAATTTGTATTTATATGCTTTGTTTTATGTGAATTTTTAATTACAAGTTATATATTATTTATTTTTCATTGTGTCTTATATTAAAAAATTTTTATACCTTAAAACTTGAAGTATTTTTTTCTAAAGCCTTTGCCATGTTAAGTAATTTCTTGGCTGTAATAGCCATTTCATTAGTTATAGCAGATTGTTCTTCTGTGGATGCTGTAACTTCTTGTGAAAGTGATGATATTTCCTCTGAATTAGAGGCTATACTTTCTACTGTAGATATAATTTTATCTTTCCCTTTCATAGTCTTTTGAAGAACTTCATTAACTTCATTTATTTTAACTGGAATGTTATTTACTTTAGTAATAATTTCCTTGAAAGCACTTACTGATTCTTCTATATTTTCTTTGCTTTCTTCTACTATATTCGCTGCCAAATCAGTAGTTTCTGAAACATCCTTTGTTTCTCTCATAACCTTATTTACTAAACCTGTTATATTTTTAGCAGAATTTAAAACTTCTTCAGCTAATTTTTTTATTTCTCCAGCTACTACTGAAAAACCTTTTCCTGATTCTCCTGCTCTTGCTGCTTCTATAGATGCATTTAATGCTAAAAGATTTGTTTGTTTTGCTACACTATTTATAACATCTACTATAGAATTAATTTCTGATATAGATTCATCTAAATTTCCAACTTTATTTCTTACGATATGAAACGATTTTTGCATATCTTCTATAGTATTTGATAGACTAGTTATATTTTCCGCTCCTTTAGTTGAGTCATTTTTTATTTCTTCTCCATTTTCACCCAGTTTAAGTAATTTATCACTTACATTATTTAAGTCTGATGAAAAATCTTCTAAAATTCCAAGAGCATTTGATAAATCTTCTGTTTGCTTTATGCCCTGCTCAGATACACTTGTAACCGCTGCTACAATTTCTTCACTGGCTGATGCTACTTCCCCACCACCATTTGAAATGTCTTGTGAAAGATTATTTAAACTTAAAGAAATAGCTTTAATTTTCTTTATAAGAATTCTAAGACCTTTTCTAGTTTCATTACTGCTATAAGCAAGCCTGCCGATTTCATCCTTCCCTTTAACCTCATATTCAGCAGTTAAATCTCCTTTACCTATTTCTCCAATAGTAACTTCCATACTTTCTATAGGCTCTGCTATTCTTTTTGCTATTATTATTGCAGCAATAGTAACCATAATTAAAATAATAATACCTGCAATAATAGATTTCACAATACCACTTGTTATTGTATTCTCCATATTATTTACCGAAATACCTACTGAAACGCTCAAAACAACCTTTTCACCTTGTTTTATAGGTACTGTTACATTATATGCAGGAGTATTTTTCCATTCATTCATAAAAGCTTCGGTCTTTCCTTTAAAAACATTTTCTAATTCTTTTGTTTCTATTTTTTGTCCAATGGAATCTTTTGAAGTTCCTGCTACAAGTGTTCTATCAGGTGAAACTACACCTATATAAAATAAATTTCCTTCTGAGTTATCATAAGTTTCATCAACTATAGCTTGTATTTTATTGATATCATCAATTCCAACATTCTCCATGTTTATTTTTATAATATTTGCTAGATTACTACCATCATCTTTCATTTGATTTTGCAATCCTGTTATCATTTGATAAGTTGAAAAAATAGTGTTACTTAATAGAATAATTACAGCCATGGCTACAAAATTAAAAATTAAGTTTTTTCTTATAGACTTAAACATAAACTTTCTCCTTTTCATATCATAATTTCAATTTATTTCGTACGCGGACGGAATAAATATCTTTGAGAAAATGCTCTTAAAGCATTTTCTCAGTATTCTTCAAAACTTTATTAATATTTTCTTCAAAGATTTGTTTTTTATTATCATCAAAATCATTTAGCATTAACTTTAAAAATTCATCATCTATACTCATAAGCTTTTTTACTATATATAAAGCTTCTGGTTTTAAGCTTATATACACACTTCTTTTATCTTCTGGACAATTACATTTTTTTATCAGACCTTGGTTTTCATACTTATTTATAATATCAGATAATGAAGATTTAGATATTTTCCATATATTTGATACTTCATTGAAAACTAATGGACTTCCATCCTCAGGAAGTATATAAAATAATGGAATATGATTTGGTAATATTGGCAAGCCTTCTTCCTTTATTTTTTTTGCAATAAACTTGTTTGAAATAGAGCTAATTTCATTTATCTTGGTCAATATACAACCACTTTTCATTTTCTCACCTCGTTCGTTCGGGTACGAATTAATATTAACTCTAATAATTATTTTTGTCAATACTTTTTATTTTACTACAAAAATAAGGGGGCGATTTATGAAAAAAATAATAGACCAAAGATGCAACGTATATTTTGCATCATACAAGGAAGGTAAGTTCTGCTCATAGTGGCTACGAACAGAATTTTCCAACATATATTAATTATTCCAATGTAAATGATGCAATACTCGCCTGACTTCTACCAACATACCTAAAGTACAAAGCATGTACACCATCTGGTATTGAAATATTTGAGGAGTATTCTATCCAGTCATTACTGGCATCTACCGTAATTGTACCAATAGGGGTACCATCCCATTTTGTCATTATCTCAAATGTTCCACCAATTCCTAATCCGCCACGAACTTTAATTGTAACCTTAGTTACTCCTTTACAATCAAAATATTTAAAGCCTGCTGTAGCTCCATCTCTCATATTTGCAATATGTCCGATTTCTTCGTCTCCATCCTTGCCATCCTGAGTAATCTTAGGGAAACGACAATCCATCCAGTCTCCTGGTCCTGCAGTCATTGGATTTATATGCTTGCAGAACAAATTACATGCAAGGTATGCTGGGTATTCACCTTTTCCTATTAATGGACCACCATTTGGTCCACAAGATGTCATTTCTACTTGATGAATCGTACCATCTTCAAGTATTTTAATTGGCTCTATGCAGCCTTGTCTGCTAAAATTAGTTCCATTAGTGTGTCTATGATAGAAAATATACCATTTACCCTTTATCTCAACAATACTTCCATGGTTATTTCCACCATAGAACATCGGCTGTTCCGCAGGTTTATAGGAATCTATATATAAATCATTATTGCTTACAATGGTTCCGCGATATACAAAATCCTTCGTAGGATATTTACTTGTTGCATAGCAAAGTTCATGCATATTAACAGATGAATAAATAAAGTAATATGTCTCTCCTAACTTTCTAATAGAAGATGCTTCAAAAAATTCATGTCCTTCAAATCCAGTACCTTGGCTATATGACTCACTTGGTGCTAAAGTTATAGGTTCTTCTTTAATAGTAAGCATATCTGCTTCTAGTACTATTGCCATTGACCCTTTTCGTGATTTATCCACTGGCATACAAAAACCAGTATAAAGATAAACATTATTTCCTTCTGTTAGAACACCAGGATCAAACTGAAATTGATCGTTCTCTCTTTCCCCAAGAATTGTGCCATCCTTATAACGCACATACCCATAAAATTCATACTTACCAGCTGGTATATCACAAACCGCAACCGACACTATAGGAAAATGATCCAAACAATAATATAAATAATATCGACCATCTTGTCCTAAAGTAACATCTGGGGCATAAAGACACGCTTCTCCATCTTGGTTTTTAGGGTCATCAGTTTTTTTATAAATAACTCCTTCGTATTTCCAATCAGATAAGTCATCTTCAGGTGCTGACCAGCATACATAATCATTCATACAATATGTATGGCTGTTAAATCGATCATGAGAGCCATACACATATACTCTATTACCAAACACATAAGGTTCTCCATCAGGGCTATATTCCCAAGATGGAAGATATGGATTAAGTCCTTGTCTTTTCATAAATATTACCATTCCTTTCATTTTACGAAGAACATAAAAATTACAAGTCATTTTCTTTCGTAATTTTTTATCAAAAAAGTTGTTTTCTTACAATATCTTTAGCACAAAATCAATATATATTAAATTGTAATTTAACAACATTTGTATTAAAAATTATAAAATACTAAGTATGTTAAAGCAATGATATATTCTAACTTTAAATTGATGTATTCTAAGATTAGAAATTCAACTATCTCTAACATTCTTTCTAAAGATTTGATATTTTCACAAAAAGATTAAATTACTTCTAACCTATACCTGCCTATATATCTTTATATCTACGCCTGACTCTGTTCCAACTCCTTCCCCAACTAATAAATCATAATTCAGAAATTCCAACGCTTTACTATCTGTAATAATTTTCGGGTAAGTTCTAAACGGTACATATTTAAGTTTTCTGTTTACATTACCGTTATTCTCTATGAATATTTTACAACTTTTCCCTGTATAATCCTTCCCCTCAAGCATATACCTTGCTGATAAGGTATGCTTGTCCTCAAATCTTCCAATAATCTGTGTATCAACTCCTCCTGGGAGTACATCCCCTTCGAAATACTTTCCAGTGACATTTCCTTTAAACAAAATCATACAAACTGAATCTACATTATCACTATGCATCTCAATAATTTTTTCTATATTAACATGCACAGTTAATACTTCTTCAAATTCCATTTTACTACACCTCCTCTCATAAAAAATTAAAAAATACTTTTATAACTTATTTTAATCCATAAGCAGAAACAGAAACAACAGGAACACCAATTTCCTTCTCTATATTATTTATTTCTTCTTTTGTTATAGCTGTATCATTTTCAGTAACTCCTATAGTACTGTCTATTACTACTAATGCAACATTTGTCTTTGATAAAACTTCAAATATTTTCTTTTTTCTTGATTTGTTAGTGCATTTATAATACTGGCTTTGTCCGCGTATGTCATTCCAAACATATCAATATGTACTCTTTCTCCAGATGGTGTTGATTTTAAACTCATATAATTACTTTTGAATCATTTTTTAGTTATTTAAATACCAATAGTTTATATCCAACAAAATTTGTTATTTGAGCTGCGAAGGTTACAATTATTTTTGCTATATATACATTAAGATTAAATCTTTTTATTAAAATTCTCATAAATATTATTGTAATTATAAGAGAAATTAAATTAATAATAATAAATTTCAAAAATTCATGCACTATCTTTTTATTAGCATCTTTATCTTCAAATGTCCAATTTCTATTAAATATAAAACTATTTACAACTCCAAAGCTATATCCTGATATCTGACTTGTTGTATAATTTATTCCAAACCAACTATTAATTATTGTAAACGTAACAAAATCAATAAGTGTATTTAATACTCCTACAATTGAAAAACGACTTAACATTTTAAGCTTTCCCCTCCAAATGTAATTCATTAATCTAATTAGAACTTTCATACTTTATTAGTAGTTGCGCTTAAAAAGTTCTTGGTTGTGCTTCGCACTTTTTCAGAGGTGCGTGCTTTTTTTATAGGTGAAAAGTTCCTAATTGCGCTTCGCGCTTTTTTTATAGGTGTATTATTTATTGTACTGGCAATTATATAAATAGGTCTTCCTTTACTTTCGTCAAAAATTCTTGCAATATATTGCCCCATTATACCAATGCAGCCTAAAGTTATACCAAACATAATTAAATTAATTGATATAATCATTCCAAAGTTTATTATTTCTGTTTTGTTAAGTATACTTTTTACGTTAGTAACAACCATTGAAATTATTCCTATAAAAAAAGATAAGCCTCCAAAATATCCAGCAATAACAAGTGGTTTATATGAAAAAGACGTTATACCATCAAAAGCAAGCTTCATCATATTTTTCAAAGAATATTTAGTCTCTCCAGCAAGTCTCTCCTGTCTTTCAAATTCCACATAAATTTGCTTATAACCAACCCAGCTAACAAGCCCTCTTACATATCTATTTTTTTCAGGAAGTGAAATCATAGCGTTACATACCTTTCGATCTATAAGTCTAAAATCTCCAGTATCTACAGGAATATCAATAGTAGTTATACTTTTTAATATTCTATAAAACATCTTTGCTGTAAATTTTTTAAAGAAAGTCTCTCCCTCTCTTTTTATTCTCTTCCCATAAACAACTTCATAACCTTCCTTCCATTTTTCAATCATCTTCAAAATAACTTCTGGAGGATCTTGAAGATCTGCGTCAATTACTACCACAGCATCACCTAGCGCCAAGTCCATGCCTGCTGTTATTGCTGCCTGATGACCAAAGTTTCGTGAAAAGTTAATAAGTTTTATTTTTTCATCACTTTCACATATTTCTTCAGCTTTTTCTCTTGTCTTGTCCTTACTTCCATCATTAACGAATATAATTTCATAATCTTCTTTAACAGAATCCATAACTTTTTTTAATCTTCTATAACTTTCATCTATGACAAGCTCCTCATTATACAAAGGCACTATAATCGAATAAACTACTCTATTAATCATTTTTCTCACCTCAACTATTTATAATATTTTTTTAAAGTTCTATAGTGTTTTAATTCATTTAAAATACACCTACTGCCAGTGCACTTTCTAATATTTCAATCATATTGCCTGTAAATATTATTGAACAATTTAAAATTAATATTCTTCACTCCATCAACTGCCAATATAATAAATAACCAGCAAATAATATAGCCATATCTACTTTGGTTTTCAGTAATTAAATAAGCTGCTATATATCCACAGAATATTAAATAAAACAAATTTAATTTTGAATTTGCTTTAAAGAATTTTTTATCTTTCAATCCTAGAAATATCAAAATTAATATAATAATATAAAATAGCTGAAATGGCATTGAACCAAAAATTCCTATTTTAAATATCGTTTCACTTTGGGGAATATCTTTTTGAGTCCATAATGAGCCTGCATAATCTCCTATACACCATTGTGATGAAAGTTTTACTCCATAGAAAATGAATAATTTAATAGGTGAATTAGTAGTGAGCCTTAAATAAATTATTTCTTTACACTTTGCTGCAAGTTCATCATAGTTACTTAAATATTCCTCTACCGTTTGTGCATCTTCAACATTCCACATGCCCAAATTATTGATATTTGTTCCTTTAAGAACATTTGTTATTTTAGGTTCGCTCCCTCTCCATAATGAATTTTCTGTAATATTCATATTTTGAAGAGTATTACTAACCAAAACTATAATCATTATATAAGGTATGATGATACAAAGTATATTTAATAACTTTTTTAGTATTTTATCTTTAAAGTAAATAGCAATATATAAAATATAAGCAATTACAATCACAACAGCAACCATTCTAAATAAATTTCCAAAAGCTAAAAATACACTGCTAAAACCAAGCAATAGAAATTTATATTTATATTTATCAATTTTGATGCTCTTTAAAAATAAATATATACTTAATAAATAAAAAGGCATGGCCAAGTTTTCACCGCAAAAGACTGATGTATAAGTAACAAGTGGTGGAAATATACTGCCTATTAATAATGATAATAATGCTTTCCTTTTATCATTGAACAATTCATAACTTATAAAATATATAAGTACTAATACTAGTAATCCTAAAAATAAATTTATAATTTTCATTGCTAATAGATTATGTTGGGGACATAAATATTCGATTAATGACATGTATAGAACTGTTATAGTGAGATGTGGAAATCTTGCTATATATTCTTTTCCTTTAAAGCTGCTGCTATCCCCTTGGGTAAAAGCTTTAGCAGATTCATACATAACTTTAAAATCAGAAATCGGTGTATTATTAGTATTTAATAACCATAGAATTCTAATAACTGCTGACATTAAGATTAATAAACATATTTTTTGTTTATTATTAAGATTAGAATTTATTATTTTATATCCTAAAAATAATGAAATTATTATAGCAAAAGTAAATACTATGGTGCCTATATTAAAGTCTAAGATAGTAACAAACAAAATACAAACGCTGGCTATAATAACAATTGATAATACAATTTTTAATATTGTATTCATAAACTTAGTAAATACTTCATTTAATTTATTCATTTTTAACTCCTTTAAGGCACATGAAAATAAATAACAAGTCCAAAATTGCCATGTATATTTTTCATCAGGCAAGGAGGCAAAGTGCCCTCATAGTAGGCCTATTAGGTCAATTTGCCGACGCCGCATGATGGAAAATAGGCTGGCAAATAGACTTGTTATTTTTTGATTGTGCCTAACTATCAAATGTTAAAGCGCTAATCTATAAGTAATAATTATTATAATTTAAACGTTCAAAAAAGACACTAAATTTATGT
Source organism: Clostridium gelidum (assembly GCF_019977655.1). NCBI lineage: Bacteria > Bacillati > Bacillota > Clostridia > Eubacteriales > Clostridiaceae > Clostridium > Clostridium gelidum. Next base: position 1,751,993 of record NZ_AP024849.1, on the reverse strand, counting down.
TATAATATTTTTGTGACGATTATTATATACTTGTAGCTTTAGCTTTATTGCAATGTATTCTGTTGGTGCAGAATATTAGCTGGATTACAAATAATCTTGCTTTAGCGATTAACTTTAACACTTGTAGCGATAATCATTTTTAAGGTTTCTTATTTGTTCTTTGGTGAGAGTAAATAAGAAACTTTTTTATTTCTTTATTAAATTTTTAAAAACTTTCGGCTCATTCAATTTTCTTCTGTAAAAGTTACCATATCTGACAATGGAAATATTATCGTAACTCTAGTTCCTTTATTCACCTCAGAGTCAATACTAATTTTTAATCCCAATTTCAAGCAAAGCTTTTCACATAGATACAATCCTATCCCTGTGCTTTTGCTAAATCTTCTTCCATTCTCACCAGTGAAGCCTTTTTCAAAGATTCTATTTATATCTTTATCTATTATACCTACTCCATTATCATCTATAATTAGCATTACCGAATTAGCTTTCTTAACTGAATATATATTTATTATTGGTTCTTTATTACTACAATACTTTATAGAGTTTCCAATTATCTGATTAATAATAAATTTAGTCCATTTTTCATCGGTATATACAATTTCATTAATATCTTTTATATCTAATTTTATTTTCTTATGAATAAAATCTCTATAATTTCTTTTGACTACATTTCTTACTACATCATCAAGGTTGATTTGTTTTATAATATAATCTTTATGAGCATTATTACTTCGAGAATAATAAAGCACCTGTTCTACAAATCCCTCAATTCTATCTACCTGGAAGTCTATTTTATTAGTTACTTCATTTTGATTATTTTCAATTATCAGCTTTGTAGAAGCTATTGGCGTTTTAATTTCATGGACCCAAGTCTCTATGTATTCTCTATAATCCATCTGCATATCTTTATAATATTTTACATTCTCATGCATATCTCTACTTAGTTCTTTAAGTATACAATTGAGTTTTTCCCCTTGTATAAAGTCTGCTTCCTTTATCATCTCTGGAAGTAGATATTTCTTGTCCAATTTTTCTAATATGCTATCAATCTCATTATAATAATTTTTATATTTTATATACTCAAGGGTCACATATGAACATAATGGAAAAAACCAGATACAAAAAGCAAATACAATTATAATGAAGCTAACATTAATAACAAACATTATAGCTGCGAGTACAATAAACATAAGCATATTGCATAGTATTATAACAGTTTTATCTTTAATAAATTCACCTATACTCATGGCATTATGTACCCTAACCCTCTTCTTGTTTCTATTGGATTTTCTATACCTATCTCTACAAGCTTTTTTCTTAATCTGTTAATATTAACATTTAAAGTGCTGTCATCTACAAAATACTCTGCTTTCCACAAGTATTCCATAAGAGAATCTCGTTTTACTATACTTCCCTTATTATTTATTAAGTAGGAAAGCATCTTAACCTCATTTTTTGTCAACTCCAAGGACTTGTCTTTATAAATAACCGTTGCATTTGAAAGATTTAAATTAAAATCTTTGTAATTTAATATATTATTGGTTTTTAAGTTTCCATATGTTCTTTTTAAAGTATTTGTTATTCTCGCAAGTAGTATTTCTGTATTATAAGGTTTTGTTATAAAATCATCTGCTCCTAAATTCATACTAATTAATTCATCTACTTCACTATCTCTACTTGTAACTATTATAATTGGGACATCTGATGTTTTACGTATTTCTCTACATATATAATAGCCATCAAACTCTGGAAGATTTATGTCTAGTAATATAAGGTTTGCATTCTCATTTTCAACATATTGTATTATGTTATTAAACTCTACTGGTGCATTTACTTCATATCCATACTTTTTCAAAAAATTTTGTAATTCTTCTCTTATAACTTCATCATCTTCAATAATAATAATTTTCCTCATTGTGTTCCCCCTACTCAAATATAAGGTTATTATAAAACTAAATACTATTTTTTACTATATTTTTATAGCCTGTATATGTTATATAGAAATATCCTACATAAACTACAACAAATATTAAAGCTGTTATTAAAGTTGAAAATCTAATATCTATCTGGCTATACGTACTTATCTCATTATTAACTACAATAACACCAACAATTGAATGAATTAATGCAAGAATCACTGGAAGGCTAAAATGTATCAAAGTTTGAATAAATATTGTTTTATTTATCATTTTTTTGTTTGCACCAATTCTCCTTAAAGCTCTATATCTTTCTATACTATCACTAGCTTCTGATAATTGTTGAAGGGCTAATACCGCCATGCTTGTTATTAAAAATACTATAGCTAAATATATTGCAAGAAATAATATTGATGTTGTCGAACCCTTTTCCTCAGAATAAATTCCATCCTTTGACGATGCATTTATATGTGGAAGGTTTAAGCTTTCATACTTACCACCAATCCAGGAATTCTTGTCTATTTCTTCGTATTTTTTATTGTTTTCCTCTCTGCTTTCGTCACAATACATTACATTAAGTACTGATTCAAAAACTTTACAATCAGATAAAAACTCATCATTTATAACTATTGTGCAATAATTATCTGATATTCTATCGGTATCGAGATTCCCCTCTATAGCCTTATGATTTTTTACTACATATTCTTTTCCTTTAATATTCACTTTATTGCCATTATTTAATTTTTGATTAATTGGTTTAATTAATTTATTATAATTTGATAAAATTAAAACTTCATCTTTGTTTAAGCTTATTTCTTTTTCACCCTTTAATTTTAGCATTTTATTATAATCAGATATCTTTACAAGACCTGCTCCCCAACCTTCAAGAACTTCGTCTTCACTTGTAAATAACTCGTTCAGCTTAACATCTGCACCATATTCATTATGAATTTCATATTTTTCATTTTCACTTATTTTAAAATCAATTTTATTAAATATATCTTCTACATTTTGTGTTTCATCATCAGCATATAATATTAGACTGGCATCAAAAGGTGTTATTTTTTCGAGCCCTGCTTCAAAATCTTTCTTAAGACTTATTCCTGTAGATAATACAAGTATTGTAATAAATAACATTAAACATATTACTGACATTGATATGAAATTTGTATTAACCTTCCTACTTATTTGTTTCACTACAAATATATTTAATCCTTTAAAATATACATTTTTATTATTATTTACTATATATAATATAACTCCAGATAAACTAAAGAAAAATAATAATGTACCTACTACTGAAATGACTAGTGATGGCCTAAACATAGGGTTCCATGTGTCTATTCCTATCTTTAGTATAAATTTATACACACATGTTAATGACACTACACTTAACACAAATGATGCTAAATATATAAAAGGATTTTTAAATTTTATATTTTCATTTTTTTTATCTGCTGCTAGTAAATCAATTATTTTGTATTTAGAAATAATAAATACATTAAATATCATTACAAGTAAAAACATTATTCCAAAGCATAATATAGTCTTACCTATAGCACTTATTGAAACAGTAAATCTATATTCCTCCATTGCAACATCAAATAATTTTAATGTAAAAGCAGATAAAACCTGCGATGTTCCCATTCCTAATATAAGACCAGCAATTAAAGATATAGCTCCTACTATAGATGTCTCTGTTACTAAAATTCTAGATATTTTTCTTTTCCCCATACCTAAAGTCATATATATTCCTAATTCTTTTTTACGTTTCTTTATCAAAAAATTATTTGCATATAATATTAAACTGCCTAATATTACTGATACAAATATTGAAAAAATAGACATAGTTTCAGCTAATTTTGATATGTAATTTGCATTTGAAGATTTCATATCAAAAAGTGCCTTTTGTGAATCTATAGAGTTAAAACTATAAAATATACAAACAGCTAGTATTAGTGTTAAGAAATATATCGTATAGTCCTTATAACTTTTTTTTATATTGCTAGCAGCTAGCTTAAAATACATTGTTATCGTCACCTCCAAGAAGAGTTATAACTTCTATAATTTTATTAAAGAATTCCTTTCTAGTGTCATTTCCTCTTATTAGTTCGCTAAAGATTCTTCCATCTTTAATAAAAAGTATCCTATGAGCATAGCTTGCTGTAAAACAATCGTGAGTAACCATAAGTATGGTAGTATTCAAATCCTTGTTTAGAGTTTCAAGTCTTTCAAGTAATAGTCTAGCCGATTTTGAATCTAGCGATCCTGTTGGCTCATCAGCAAGCACTAAAGATGGATTAGTTACTATTGCCCTTGCTGATGCAACTCTTTGCTTTTGTCCACCAGACATTTCATAAGGATATTTATCTAATATCTGTCCTATTTCTAAATGTTTTGCTACTGATTTTATTTTTTCATCTATTTCTGAACTTTTCTCCCCTTTTATTGTTAATGCTAAAGCAATATTCTCATAACCTGTCAGAGTATCTAATAAATTAAAGTCTTGAAATATAAAACCTAACTCATTTTGTCTAAACTTATCTAACTCTTTTGATTTTAGTCTAGTAATATCACTATTATTTATTATTATTTTACCCGCAGTAACATTGTCAATAGTTGATATACAGTTAAGTAATGTAGTTTTACCACTTCCTGAAGGTCCCATTATTCCAACGAACTCCCCCTCATCTACCTTAAAGCTGATATTATCTATAGCCTTTGTTACATTATCTTTACTACCATAATACTTTTCAATTCTTTCTATACTTAATATGCTTTTCATTTATAAATCTCCCTTTTTTCTTTACATTAACTATTATTGTTAACTTCATTTCATGTAACTTATTTTATACGATTCTATTTATATCATCAATTGAACTATGTTTCATTAACATTACATTTTTGTTATATTAATATAGATATAAATCCTTTCTCTAAATATTTGCAAATTAAAACAACCCATGAAAATCCAATATTTAGATTTTCGTGGGTTCCAAATGAGCATTATCAAATAATTCTTGTGGGAGATTTATTATTTCTTTATTCATTGCTACCTGCCTTCTATTATCAGAAAATCCTTAATGTGCTATTACTTATTGCAACACCTCCAATTTTCGCAAGTCCATACATCTGTTGCAATATCTTTATAAAACTCCGGTTCATGGCATACTAGAATTATGCTGCCTTCATATTCTTTTAAAGCACGCTTAAGTTCATTTTTAGCATAAATATCTAAGTGGTTTGTTGGTTCATCTAAAACTAATATATTGGTGGGTTCATTAATTAACTTACATAATCTAACTTTAGCTTGTTCTCCTCCACTTAATATATTAATAGGACTATCTATATGCTGCCTTGTTAATCCACATCTAGCAAGATCACGTCTTACTTCCGTTTGAGTTAAATTCGGAAAAGTGTTCCAAACATCATTTAAAACTGGAGTAGTATTATCTTCTGCAATCTCCTGTTCAAAATATCCTATCTTTTTATAACTGCTTAAAGTTATTTCACCATTTATAGGTTTTAATAATCCAAGTAAGCTTTTTAGAAGAGTTGTTTTTCCTAAACCATTAGCTCCAATTATTGCAATTTTTTGTCCTCTTTTCATTTTTAAATTTAGAGGTTTGCTTAAGGGATTGTTGTATCCAATAATTAAATTGCTCGCTTTAAAAATTATGCTTTCTGGCATTTTTACACTTTTAAAGTTAAAATGAGGTTTTATAATTTCTTTTTTGATTTCTATTTTTTCAATTTTATTAAGTTTTTTTTCTCTTGCTTTAGCTTGTTTTGAAGTTGCAGTTCTCACTTTATTTTTTCTTATATAATCTTCAAGCTTTGCAATTTCGTTTTGCTGTTCTTTATATTCAATTAACCTCTGTTGTTTTCGTATTTCATAAAGTTTAACAAAATAATCATAGTTTCCCCCATATCTTGTTAATGCTTTATGCTCAAGATGATAAACTACATTTACTACACTATTTAAAAAACTATTATCATGGGATATTAATATAAATGCACTTTCATAGTTTATCAAATAATTTTTAAGCCATTCAATATGTTCTTCATCTAGATGGTTAGTTGGCTCATCTAACAATAAAATATCTGGTTTTTGCAGCAGTAGTTTAGCAAGTAAAACTTTAGTTCTCTGACCTCCACTTAAAACTGAAACATCATTATCTAAAAGATCCTTCATTCCAAGACCAGCTGCGGTTGATTGTATTTTGGAATTAATACTGTAAAAATCACTTTTATTTAATATTTCCTGCATGGTAGCAATTTTATTTAGGTTTTTATTCATTTCCTCATCGTTCATATTGCCAAGCTTATTATATAAATCATTTATTTTATTTTCTATATTATATAAATTTAGAAATGCTTCTTTCAAAAAATTTAATGCAGTAATTCCTTCTTTTAAATCAACCTGTTGATCCATATACCCAATGCTAAATTTACTATTCCACTCAATAGTTCCTCCATCTGGCAAAATTTTATTTGTAATAATTTTCATAAAGGTTGATTTACCCTCACCGTTAGCACCAATAATACCAATATGTTCTGCTTTTAATAATCTAAAAGATACATTACTAAATAATATTCTATCTCCAAATGAATGGCTCATGTTTTCAATTTCTAGAATACTCATAAATTATCCCCTCCTTGTATCCTCATAAAGAATAATATCATTATGCAGTATGAAGACCAAGTTCATAAATAAATCTGTAATGTTTATAATCATACGAGATATTAGGCACAATCAAAAAAATAACAAGTTCATTTGCCAGCATATTTTCCATCATGCTGCGTCGGCAAATTGACCTAATAGCCTCGCTATGAGGTCAATTCATCTCCTTGCCTGATGAAAAATATTCATGGCAACTTTGGACTTGTTATTTATTTTCATGTGCCTTATTAAAACCATGTAGTATATATAATAATTTGAAAATATCAAAAGTGTCCTAGATACGAAGAACTATATAGAGATGAAATTTCAAGGCACATTTTTCACACTAACAACTGTGAAAAATGTGCCTTTTATATTAATCATAATTTCTTTGATTCCTGATTATTCTTCTAATACTGCTTTCTGTTAAGAAGTACTGCTTCGATAAGATTTTAACAATCACTCCAGAGGAATACTTATTAAAAATTTCTTTATCTCGTGCTTTAAGATATCTTTTAGTTTCAGTATTTTCTCCCCAGGATTTTTTGTTTTCATTTTTTCTAGGTATATAGATATATCCACCATCAGTATACTTTTGAATTATTTTAATTATACCATCAGGTAGTATATTTTGTGCTTTCTCATATTTCATAAATTCTTTGCTCCAATCTACATTTAGTTTATAAATGAAGATGCAGAGATTGACTAAAATATGAAAAACTTAATATTTATATATTGGCTCCAAACAAAAGTTTTTCATATCCTATAATCTTTGCATGGAGCTAACTACTATACATAAAGACATCGTAAATTCACTTCCTTTTTATTCTATTATACTGTTTCAGTAGCTGATGTCAATTTTAACTTATTTATTCTACTTAGGGGGTTTCAAAAAAATAACAAGCCATCTTCTGGTCTATTTTGCGCTATGCTTCATTGCCAGAACCCTTACATAGCCATGATGGATATATCATTTTAACATTTTTTTCATATTTATCTTCCTTACATTTTAATATTTTATCTAAGGCACCTGAAAGAAAATAATAGACCAAATATGCAAGCATACTATTCTATTATTTTTTTAATTGTGCCTAACGCTAATTATATCATCAACATAACGTATATTTAAAATTATTTTTACTAAGTACTGAAATCTTTTTAGAATCACCAACGTAGTAGGTGGTATTTAAAAATACAAAAAACACGAAAATCATAAGATTTTCGTGTTTTTCATGGTGGATGCGAAGCGTGACCTGTGAAATCCACCAATAAATTTCATCTAATTTTAGTCCAAAATATATTATGCAGAAGTATTACAAACATGTTTATTTTTCATTATCACTTCTGCTATATACTTTCATTTTCTTGTATTTGGGTCACATACCATATCAACTTCCATTGGCCTCGGCATAGTAAGTGAAGAATGCTTTAAAATATAACCATCCAAATATCCTGGATTACATATAAATATTTAATCTCCTCTAAATACAAGTCTACTTTCTTATAAAATTTTGATAAGCTTTTCTAATTTTTCTCTATGACCTTGTGCAAGTACTTCTATATCTCTATATTGATCAGAGTTTGTTACAACTATTGCTGTAGTAGTCACATATCCTGCCTTTTCAATATCAGATATAGAAAATGTCATCAGTGATTGCCCACATTTTATTTTTTCTCCAACTTTCACTAATGGATTAAAGCCTTTTCCATTCATTTTAACTGTATCCATTCCTATATGAATTAGTAGTTCTATTCCATCACAGCTTTTCAATGCAATTGCATGTTTTGTTTCTGTAATCAAAATAATTTCTCCATCAAAAGGTGCATATAATTTTCCATCGGTCGGCTTCATTCCACATCCTTTTCCAAGCATTTCTTCTGAAAATACACCATCATTAATTTCTTTCAAAGGAATTACTTCGCCTTCCATTGGTGCATAAATAAAGCCATTTTCCGTTTTTTTTATAATTGTTTCTTCTTGCTTTTTATTTATAAATTTTTCAAATATATTCATTTTATCACTCCTGGTATTTTATTCTTATCTAAAAAGGGAATCTAAAATAATATATTAATTTTTAGATTCCCATTTGTAAAAATACTTACATAATATATAGCTTAATTATTTCATATACCCGCCTAGCATTGGATCAACTGCATTTTTAGAATATATGCTTAGAACTCCCGATTTATATTTTTCTTCTTTCGGAACCCAGTTTTTTCTACGTTCTTCAAACTCTTTTTCAACTTCTTCTAGGCTGCATTTTTCTCCATTTATCCCTACAACCTGAAGCTTTCTAGACTGTATATCGATTTCTATCAAATCATTTTCATGAACTAATGCTATTGGGCCTCCTACTGCTGCTTCTGGTGATATATGACCTATTGCTGGACCTTTGGACGCTCCTGAAAACCTTCCATCTGTTAACAATGCAATACTTGCTGATAATTTTTCATCAGATGATATAGCTTCTGTTGTATAAAACATTTCAGGCATACCGCTTCCTTTTGGTCCTTCATATCTTATTATAACTGCGTCCCCTGGCTTAATAGTTTTTGTTAATATTGCATTTATAGCTTCTTCTTCACTGTCAAATGGTCTAGCTTTCAATATAGCCTTATGCATTTCTTTTGGAACTGCAGAATGTTTAACTACTGCTCCCTTTGGTGCTAGATTGCCTTTTAGTATAGCTATTGCTCCATTACTTCCTATTGGATTTGTATGTTTACGTATTATGTCTTCTCTTTTTAATCCGACCTTTTCTAAATACGCATTGCACTTTTCATAATAGCCATTTCCTTTTAAATCTTCTAAGTTTTCACCTAATGTTTTTCCTGTAACTGTTAAAACATCCAGATGTAAATAATCTTTTATTTCTTCCATTATTGCAGGAACTCCACCAGCATAGTAAAAATACTCTGCTGGCCATTTTCCTGTAGGTCTTATATCTAGCAAATATGGTATATTTCTGTGTATTTTATCAAACTCACTAACATCAAGGTACATTCCAAATTCATGTGCAATTGCTGGTATATGTAATAACGAATTAGTCGAACCTGAAATTGCTGCATGAACCATAATTGCATTTTCAAAAGATTTATAAGTTACTATATCTCTAGGTTTTAAATTTAATTCAGCCAGCTTAACAGCATGATGTCCTGCTTCCTTAGCTGCATCTTCTAAATCACTGCATGTTGCAATCATTAAAGCCGTCCCTGGAAGCATTAACCCTAATGCTTCAGCCATAACCTGCATTGTGGATGCAGTTCCCATGAATGAGCATGCACCGCAAGACGGACATGCATTATTCTTATAATATGTCAGTTTATCTTTTGTTATTTCTCCTCTTTGATACATGGCACTGTACATTCCGATTTGTTCTAGTGTAAGCAGATCAGGACCTGCTTCCATAACTCCTCCGGTTACAATTACAGATGGAATATTTACTCTACCTATTGCCATTAAATGAGAGGGAACCCCCTTATCACAGCTGGATATAAATACTCCTCCATCAAAAGGTGTTGCCTTTGCATGAATTTCAATCAATGATGCTAATATATCCCTTGATACTAAGGAATAATTTATACCATCATGACCTTGTGCCTGTCCATCACATATATCAGTTGCATAAAATCGAGAGCCTTTCCCGCCTGCTTCACTTATCCCATCCATAGCCTTATTTACAAACTTATCCAGATGCGCACTGCCTGGATGGCTGTCTCCAAAAGTACTTTCAATTATTATCTGTGTTTTAGATAAATCATCTGTGCTCCATCCCATACCTCTTCTTAAAGGATCCATTTCAGGAGCTATTTTTCTAATTTCTTGGCTAATCATACTCAACAATCCTCACTTTTTTATATTAAACATTCACCGTTTGATTCTATTACTTTTTTATACCAATAAAATGATTTTTTTCTTTTTCTCTCTAAAGTTCCAGTTCCATCATCTTGTTTATCCACATATATAAATCCATATCTTTTACTCATCTCTCCAGTTGATGCTGAAACTAAATCGATACATCCCCAAGATGTATATCCTAATAGTTCAACTCCATCTTCCATGGCTTCTTTCATTTCCATGATATGCTGTCTAAGATAATCAATTCTATAATCATCATTTATTGAGCCATCCTCTTCTATTGTATCTTTAGCACCAAGTCCATTTTCTACTATAAATAAAGGTTTTTCATATCTATCATATAGAGTATTCATAGTTATTCTAAGTCCTAGCGGATCAATGGCCCATCCCCATTCACTAACTTCTAAATAAGGATTTTTTATGGATTTAACAACATTAGCTTCAGTTTGATTTTCCATATTCTTAGATGCACATCTAGAAGAATAATAGCTAAAAGATATAAAATCTACTGTATTTTTTAATATATCTAAATCATTTTCTTCCATTGCAATACTAACTTCTTTTTCCGCAAATACCCTCTTTGAATATGATGGATACTTACCTCTAGCCTGTACGTCTATAAAAAATAAATTTTCTCTATCCTTTGCATGAGCCATCCATACATCTCTTGGATCACATGAATACGGATAAAAATCTCCTCCTGCCAGCATACATCCAACTTTATTTTCTGGATTTTGTTCATGAGCTATTTTAGTTGCTAATGCACTTGCTACTAACATATGATGCGCAGCCTGATACTTAACCTGCTCTTTGTTTTCACCTTCCTTGAAATATATACCTGCTCCCGAAAAAGGACTATGTATCAATATATTTATTTCATTAAATGTTAGCCAGTATTTAACTAAACCATCAAATTCTTTAAAGCAGCATCTTGCATATTTTTCAAAAGATGCTATCATTTCTCTGTTCTTCCATGATCCATATTTATTAACCAGTCCCATTGGAACATCAAAGTGACATAATGTTACTAATGGCTCTATATTATATTTTTTACATTCTAAAAATAAGTCTTTATAAAATTTAATTCCTGCTGCATTAGGTTTGCTATCATCTCCATTAGGGAATAGTCTTGTCCATGCGATTGAAGTTCTAAAAACCTTGAATCCCATTTCAGCCATCAGAGCAATATCTTCTTTATAATGATGATAAAAATCAATTGCCTCATGACTTGGATAAAATTCATTATCTTTCAAAGTCAAATCTTCTTCTAACCCTAATTTCACTTTCATTCTGTTTATTCCATGTGGTATAACATCTACGGTGCTTAAACCTTTTCCATCTTCTCTATAAGCACCTTCAGCCTGATTTGCTGCAATAGCTCCTCCCCACAGAAATTCTTCTGGGAAACTGTATTTACTCATTATCTGCCCCCATTATTTCAATATTATCTTCTGCTGGAATATCTTCAAATCCAAATATTAGAGTTAATACGAAAGATAATACAACTGCTAGTATCATTATTCCAATTATCCAAATAAGGCTTGATGGATTTTGTGGATCAAAAAACTGAACACTTGTGAACAAACCTGGTGCAGCCATAGATCTACTTGCTAATCCTGCTATCCCTGCTAAGCCACCACATACACCACCTGAAATTAATGATGCTATCATAGGCTTTTTAAATCTTAATGCTACTCCATACAGTGCTGGTTCTGTGATTCCTGCAATGATTGCAGAAGAAGCAGCTGCAATTGCAGTTTGTCTTAACTCTTTATTTTTAGTTTTGAAAGCAACAGCTAAAGCTGCTCCTCCTAATGAAAGGTTCGCACCTATTTCTGAAGGCATTACCATTCCTTCCATACCTGTTTCTGCTATAGTTGTCAATATAGTTGGAGTAAATACTCTATGCATGCCAGTCATAACAAGTAGTGGCCATAAAGCTCCCATTATTGCTACTGATACCCATCCTAATTTGCTGTGAACAAAATAAACTAAACCTGATATTGCTGTACCAATCCATACACCAAAAGGTCCTATCAATCCAATTGCTATTGGTGCTGCAATCAATACTATAATCGCTGGTTTTAAGAAATTTTTAGTTACTTCTGGTGTTATCTTATCTACAAATCTTTCAATATATGATAATATCCAAGTCATACAAAGTGCTGGTATTACAGTATATGTATACTTAACGGATGCAATAGGTATAAATGCTAAAGTTACATCCTTACCTTCTGATGCGCTTACCATTAGTTTCATAAAATCTGGATGTACCATAAGTCCTGCTATTGCAATAGCTAAATAAGTATTAGTTTTAAATTTCTTAGATGCTGATACTGCCACCATAATTGGAAGGAAATAAAATGCTGCATCTCCCATAGCATTCAGTAAGGTATATGTAGTACTATCTGATGGTAGTACTTTTAACATAGATAAAATCATTACTACTAACTTTACCATTGAACCACCAATAATTGCTGGTATCAATGGTGACATTGTACTTACTAATGCATCCAATATATTAGTTCCAACTTTTTTGATAGTTAGCTTTTCTTTTTTTATCCCTTTTGCAACGTCACTTTGATCTCCAAAGTTTCCTAATTTTAAGACTTCCTTATAAACATAAGATACATTATTTCCAATAATAACTTGATGTTGTCCACCTTGGTGCACATATCCCATTACTCCATTAATTTTTTTAATCTCTTCTACATTTACTTTTGAGTCATCCTTTAAACAAACTCTTAAACGAGTCATACAATGAGTTACACTCTCAATATTTGATATATCACCCAAATTTTTCGTAATCGTTTTCGCCATTAATGCATAATCCTTTGCCATTTTATTACCTCACTTATATTTATTATTTTCGAATAGCTATTGAATTTATCTTAATGTTAATTGAGAAAGCGGATTTTGTCACTATGTAAACGATCATAAAAAACATGTGTTTTTTTTAATAATTTGTTTTTATCAAAAAACAAAATGTTTTTTGCAATCGCAATGTGTTCCTGACACTTCATATATTGAAATAACTGTAATTAAACAAATAAAAAGTTAAGTATTTTCTACCTTAAGCGTACTTTTTAATGTTAAGACAAAGCTTTTTGCATAAACTATCAGATGGTCTCAAAATAATTTATTACTAGCCTATAAAAGAAAATAATTAAAATAAGCTTTATTAACTTGAATTAAAAACTTCAATGTTAATAAAGCTTTATGTAAAATACTTTTTCATACATAGCTATTTACTCAGTTTTGATACATTCCTCTTGACGGTTTTGTAATTTTCTCCCAATTCTCTCTATTATACTGATTATTGGAATTTGAGTGGTAATATCATATATTCCTACCTTAACATATGGTACATAATAGGGAATATTATAATCAGACATTTTCGCTATAGTGCAATTTTCAGTGTTAGTAATACTAACAATACAGCAATTATCTTTTTTAAATCTATTTATATGGCCTATAATATCTTTTGATTCTCCAGACACAGAACATACTATCACAACTGAATTTTCATAAAATTTACCTGTAGTCGGGTAATACGGATCATCAATGCATAAACTAAATTGTCCCACACTTGATAGATATCGTGCTCCATATCTTGCTACAATTCCTGACATGCTGCTTCCTATAAAAATTGTTCTCTTTGCTTTTAATATAGCTTTTACTATTTCCTCTATCTTTTCATCATATTCTTTAGTATTTGTTTTCTTAAAAAAATCAATTATCTCTGTATTATCTTCACTTACTTTTTTAATTTCTTTTTCTTCTATAAATAATTTAAATTTTAGTTTAAACTCTGAATAACCGCTACAATCTATTTTTTTGCAGAAATTTAATATAGTTGTAGTTGATACATGAGATTCAGTTGCTAATTCCCTTATTTTCATATATCGTACCTTATCTTTATTATCCATAATATAATTATAAACAGAAAGTTCTAAATCATTAAGACTTTTCATTTGCCTATAACTGAACATATAATACTTCCTTCCATTGGACTATTCCCTCTAAATTATATCAACTGATAACGTTTTTTTCAATCAATGTATATATTAAGTTTGAGTCAAGTAAAAGTTTTAAATAATTTTAATTATTTTGTTCTCCATTATTATACACCAACTCTTTATTATTGCTAATTCTAAATTATTATAAAATAAAAATGCCAACGAAAATCCAATGTTTTAGATTTTCATGTTTTCATGGTGGAGGTGAACCGTATCGTATCAAATGTATAATATCTATTGAAGGATAAGAGAAAGAGCCTATAACCGCATTTTTACTTATGCGTGTCATCGGCTCTTCGTCTTTGTATCTGGCTCCTTGACAGTTTATACATTCAGTTGTTTAGGCCAGAATGAGGAAGTGAAATTTCTTATTTTAATTATCTAAACATTAACTATTTCATTTCATCAATTGCAGTTTTACCAGCAATTCTTCCGAAGGTAAATATATCAGTTAATGCATTACCGCCAAGACGGTTACCTGCATGGATACCTCCAGCAACTTCTCCAGCAGCATAAAGATTTTTAATTGGTTTATCATTTTCGTCTAATACGTGGGTTTTAGTGTCTATCTTAAGTCCACCCATTGTATGATGAATTGCTGGCTTTCTAGGAGTAGCATAAAACGGTGCTTTTAAAACTTTTAAGCTAAATGTATCCTTATGGAATTCAGGATCAAAGCCTGCGTCAACATATGAATTATATTTATTAATAGTGTCTATAAGAATTGCAGGATCCATACCAACTTTTACTGCTAGCTCTTCTAGTGTATCTTCTCTAAATAGAGTCCCAGCTTCTACCTGACGGTCTAGCTTTTCTTGACTTGTATTAGCTGCGGTTTTCTTTATTTCATCATCAGCTATAAGGTAGAATAAACCACCCTGCTCAATAGCAGCTTTTGTTAAAACATCTCTTCCAGAGAATTCATTAATAAATCTTTTTCCTTCTTTATTTACTATTACAAAGTTTTCAGGAGGTACTTGAAGTCCACTGAATAGTTCACCAGTTTCAGGATCAGCTACAGGCATCATTTGAGTAAAGCCCATTCCTGTAAGTGCTGCTCCTACAGTTTTACCAAGCAATATTCCATCACCAGTCATAGCGTAGGAATTGGTTGTTCTTGTATCATCATCAATATTACTCCAGTAAGTGTTATATTCTTTTAGCATCTTTGTGTTTGCACCAAAACCACCACTTGCAAGTACTACTGCTTTTGCATGAACAGTTATCTTTTGGCCATTGACACCAGTTGCTATAACTCCTTTTATTTCACCATCTTCTATGATAAATTCTTTTACAGGGCTATCAGTAATGATTTTTCCTGAGTTATCTTGTACATATTTTGTTAGTGCAAGTATAAATGCTGTGCCATAGCTTTTGGTAGGCTTATGACCACGACGCCAAAGTGCACCAACAGGAGCAAATACTATGCTCTTATCATACTCAACCCCTATTCCCTCTAGCCATTTAACACTTTCTAAAGCTCTGTCTGTAAGTATCTTTACTAGGTCATATTGTCCGTATATGGTGTTGCCATTAAGGTCAGTTCTTTTACCACCAAAATATGTTTGCATTCTGTGAAGTAGTGTAGAGTCAAATAGATGTCCCTTTTGTGTGCCAAACTTTTCTTGGTAAGCAGAAAACTCTTTTCTAAGTGCACGGAAATCATCTATATATTCTGGATGAATTAAGCTCTCATCTGTATCTAATAGTGCTTCAATTGTATGTCTTTCTCCTGGATTTTCTTCAAACTGGATCTGCCACTCTGGATCTGCCGCATTGACAGGACCACCTGAACGTATGGTATTTCCGCCTACTGCTGGATATTTCTCAATAACAATAGCACTTGAACCATTCTGCAGCGCTGTTGCAGCTGCACTTAGTCCAGCACCACCTCCGCCTACAACTACTACATCGCAAGTATATTCTTCGTCTTCTTTGCTTAGGCTGCTAGCAGGTTTTGGACGTCTCTTAAGTATGTCAGGGTTAACTCCTGCAAGCTTAACTGCTTTGGCTACACCGTCTAGTACAGCATTACTAGTTTCGGAAGCACCAGAAAGAGCATCAACATTTAATGTCTGTCCTTCAATTATTTTATCTGGTATTCTTACAAAAACTACATCTGCAAGACCTTCTGTCTCGCCATCTTTATTTATATCTATACTTTCTATTCTGTTCTCACTAAAGGATACTTTCATCGGAAGACTTCCACTATGACCTATTGCACTTACCTCATATACTCCTGGTTTAAAGGTAAACTCTTCTTCTTCGTTAAGCTGATTTGAAATCTTTGCAAAACGCATAAAGCGTAGTAAGCATATTTCTAGGAAATCTATGGTTCTTTCATCGTTTAGATTACCTTGCTCATCAAATGCTTTATTTGCGCTTCCAAGTAAAAACTCATATCCTGGCATTACATTTGCATCAACACCTGGTGCATCTAAGATTTGACGAAGATGTAGCTGTGCACGAGAAGAACCTTGAGCATCAAGAGAAGCACCAAGGATCATCACTGGTTTGCCAGCAAGTGGATGAAGATCAAAGCTTAGCCATTCAATTAAGCTTTTAAGACTCGATGGGATTGAGTGATTATACTCTGGAGTAGCTATAATAACACCATCACTTGTTGTAATCTTATCATTGAACATCTGTATCACTTCACTTGAAGACTGATTATCAGATTGATTAAACATAGGAACATCTGTAATCTCAAGTATTTCTATTTCTGCCTTTGACTCAAAGTATTTTTTCATAAACTGAAGTAGTTTACGATTATATGATCTTTTTGCACTAGTTCCAACAATTGCTATAAATTTCATTGTTATTAATCCTCCTACTCTTGCCAAGTGAATTTTTTATCTTTTTTATTTAAAACTTTTTCTGCTAAAAGTTTTGATGTAATATCTGTAAATAGAAGAAACTCTCTGAAAATTTCATCAAGCTCTGATAGCTTATCTGAATAGATAAGATTTCCTGCGCTATCAAATGCACCCTGTGATTTTCCTAAAAGGAATTCACTGCTTGGCATGATTCTGGCAGCAAGCTCAGGTGAATCAAGTATTTGTCTAAGATGTGATTGTGCACGCGAAGAACCAAGTGTACCAAGAGAAGCCCCCACTATTAAAACAGGCTGGTCAGTAAGTGCTTGACTAGTGTAACTAATCCATTCAAGAGCACTCTTTAAAACCGCAGGTATGGCATGATCATACTCTGGAGTTGCTATTATTACTCCATCTGCTTTAAGAATTTTATCAGATAATTCTGCTACCTTTTCAGGAATATCAGAATCCTCTGGTTCATTAAAGGCAGGTAAATCCTTAATTTCATATAGTTCTATCTCTGCCCCACTCGAAAAATGCTTTTGCATAAATTGAAGTAGCATACGATTAGTTGACACATCTGAGTTCGTGCCTATAATTGCCAAATATTTCATAGTAATCCCCTTTCTGTATTTCAAAATTTCATAATTTTAGTGATTTCTTGTTATAATTTTAACATATTAAGTATATTATATCTAATAGTTATTTATTGAAGTTTGATAACATATTTGTTATAATCAAACACAATAATAAATAAGTAAATTATTTCAAAAAAGGATGAATTAAATGTCAAAATACTACTCTCAAGATATTTTGTATTATATTGATGCCATTTTAAAGTATAGTAATTATGGCAAGGCTGCCAAATCACTTTATATTTCTCAACCTTACTTGACACAGGTTATTAAAAGGATAGAAAGTCAGTTAAACTGTGAGCTTATAAGTCGTAGCAAGCTGCCATATCGATTAACCGAGCAGGGGAAGATATATTATCAGTATTTAACTTCAATGGAAAACAATCATGCTAAGCTGCTTAGGCAAATATCAGCTGTGTCAGATATAGATAGCAAGGTTATAAAGATAGGAGTGCTTCCTAGCCTTGGAACCTACCTTTTACCTCTTTTTTTACCAAAGTTTTTGGATATGCATCCAAACTGTAGAATAGAGCTTTCAGAGACTTTACCAGAAAAAAATGAGAAACTCACTCAGAATGGTGAATTGGATTTTTGGATTGGACAAAATTCAAGAAATATTTCTCCGAACTTAAACTCGATTACTTGGGGCAGACACAGATACCGTGCTGTTATTCCTCGCTGCTGTGATTTATATCAGAAAGACGTCGCCATTATTCCAGAAGGAACTATCGACATAAACAAGTTATTGTGTCAAAAGCTGATACTAACTTCCAAGGGTTCTGCTATAAGAAAGCAGATAGATCAGTTATTAAGCGTTTATAAGGTGGAACCAAAAATCATAATGGAAAGCACCGAAATCAATACTGTACATAAACTTGCAACGAGTAATTTGGGACTGACCTTTATACCAGAAAGCATCTATGTAAAGGAGTGTCCATCTGAATACAATATATATCAAATTCCAATTGATGAGCTGAATTTAGATTATTTTATAGCATATCACAGTGAAAGAAAACTAACTGGTATTGATAAAGACCTTATAGATGCATTTCTAATTCATGGGCAAAATAATTTTAAGGCACATGAAATAAAATAGCAAGTCCAAAGCTGGCATGAATATTTTTCATCAGGCAAGAAGACAAAGTGACATCATAGCGGGCCTATTATGGCATTTTGTCGCCGCAGGATGATGGAAAATATGCTGCCAGATGGACTTGTTATTTTGTTGATTGTGCGTAATATAGGAGAGCAAAATGAGTGAGTATACGAAGATAATATATCTTATGGGAACAAAAATCTCTCTATATATAAAGGGAGAGGCTGCTGAAAAGCTTGCAGAAAAGGCTTGCGATATGCTGATTTATTATGAAGAAGTATTTAGTGCCAACAGTGATAACTCACAGCTTGCGATGCTTAAAAAAACAGCTTCATTGGCTCCGCAAGAAGTGGATGAGGAACTGTATGAACTGATAAAAATAGGAAAAAAACATAGTCTATGTGAGAATACATATTTAAATATTGCAATAGGGCCATTAATAAAATTATGGAGAATAGGTTTTAAAGAGGCACATGTACCAGAGAAAGAAGCTATAGCACCGGTACTGGAACTTTTAAAGCCTGAAAATATACAACTAGATGATGAAAAAAAGACCGTGTATTTCTTAAAAAAAGGCATTGAGATAGATCTTGGAGCCATAGCTAAGGGCTATTTTGCTGATAAAGTTATGGACTTCTTTAAGGAAAATGGCGCTGTTTCAGCTATGGTAGATATGGGAGGTAATGTTCTTGTTTTTGGAGAATCACCATCAAAGGTTAGTGACTGGAATGTGGGAATACAAAATCCGTTTCTACCAAGAGGAAATGCGGTGGCAGTTGTCACAATAAAAGATCAATCCGTTGTAACCTCAGGAATATATGAAAGAATGTTCGAAAAGGATGGAACTAAATACCACCATATATTTGACAGCAAAACAGGCTACCCAATAGAAAGTAATATAGCTTCTTTAACCATTATTGCTGATAAATCCCTGGACTGCGATATATATACTACAAAATTGTTTGGATTAGATGCTGCTTCAATTATTCATAGAGTTAATCGAATTAAGGGTATGGGTGCTGTTGTAATAACTCTGGATGGAAAACTAGCCTATACAGATAATCTTATGGGAAGAATATCTCCATTAACAATGTAATATTCCAACTTGTTTATGTCTTCACACATATTAGAAACCCCTTACTTTTAATATAGGGTTAGTTAAGTCCTTAATTATATTTAAAGGTTTTATTTCCTTTTTGCTTTCAGCATATCCTAAATCTCTAAAATGTTCTACTGTATAGTATACAGTTTCGGTCATATTTTTCTTTACATAATAAATTAAACTTTGTATTATATAAGGACTATGAATAGTTAATATAAATTTCAAAAATTCATGCACTATCTTTTTATTAGCATCTTTATCTTCAAATGTCCAATTTTTATTAAATATATAACTATTTACAACTCCAACGCTATATCCTGACATCTGACTTGTTGTATAATTTATTCCAAACCAACTATTAATTATTGTAAACGTAACAAAATCAATAAGTGTATTTAATACTCCTACAATTGAAAAACGACTTAACAATTTAAGCTTTCCCCTCCAAATGTAATTCATTAATCTAATTAGCACTTTCATACTTTATTAAATATGATTATTTTAATTGATACTTTTGCTTGCAACCTAATTTGTAATTGATGTAACAGCTTCTGATTTTAATTCTTTAACACCACTACTCTTTTTAAGCATAAAACTAAGTGGTAATCCAATTAATACAATAATTGTAGATATAAAATATATATCATTTATACCCATTGTAAAAGCTTTTTCTTTAATCAAATTAAAGCTATTGCTGCTATTATCCAACATTTGTGTATGATATTCAGTACGTATTACAAGTAATGAACTAAATACACCTATAGCTAAAGAGCTAGAAACTTGACGTAACCAATTATTAATAGAAGAAGCATGTCCTGATAATGCTTTTGGTATAATTGACATTCCTGAGTTTGTTATTGGCATTGTTGAAAATGAAATGCCAATATATCTAATTGTCATCCAAAAAATTATGTAAAAATGTGGCGTGTCATATAGTAAACTTGACATTTTCCATGACCCTAAAGCAATAAAGCAAATCCCTGTTATTATCAAAATTCTTGGATCAATACGATTATATAAAGTTCCTACGATTGGCATCATAAGTGCCATTGCTAATGATGGTGGCAATAAAATAAGCCCTGTATCTAATGTTGATAAGTGCTGTGTATTTTGCAAATATAGAGGTGTTAGTAAAGTTCCAGCGTATAGTGCTATTGTTACTATACTTATTGCAACTATGCTTATAGTGTATTTTGTAAATTTAAATAATCTTATATTAAGAGCCGGAGAACTTGTATTTAATTCTCTACGCACAAAGATTACCAATGAAATAATACCAACAATTATTAATGAAATTGTTTTAGGCGAAGCCCATCCCCATACAGTTCCTTCACTAAAAGCTATTAATATGGATAAACTTAAAATAACAACTGCTGTAAGTCCAATAAAATCAAATGAACTATCTTTTGATAAATTATATTGCGGTATAAAACGAATAACTAAAATAATTGCAATAATGCCTATAGGTACATTTACCATAAAAATTGCTTTCCAACTATAATATTGAACTAACCATCCACTTAAAGTTGGTCCAAGTGCAGGTGCAAGCATTGAAGCCATGCTCCATAAACTTACTGCAAAGGCATGCTTTCCCTTAGAAATAATTTGGTAAATAATAGTCATTGTTGTAGGTATAATTAATCCAGTAAATAAACCTTGTATAACACGAAATGTTACAAGCATAAAAAGATTAAATGAAAGAGAACATAAAATTGATGATAATGTAAATCCTATAAGAGCAATTAAGTATAACTTTTTACAACTCAATTTTTCTCCCAAATAACCCGCTAAAGGGCATGCAACTCCCGTTGCGAGCATAAATCCTGTTAATATCCATTTTACAGATTCTAAACTTGTATTGAAAGTTTGCATAAATTCAGGCAAGGCAATATTTATAGCACTTGTATTAAAAGTACCTAAAAATACTCCCAAAAATATAGGAAACATAACTGCCCAAAATGGTGTTTCTTTATCATGTGTAATTTTCATAAATATATAATCCTCAATTCTTAGTTTCTAATTCTTTCAATTCCAATTTGTAATTTTTTCAATTGATTATATGACAAAACGGACATATAATATAGAATATTACTACTTTAAAGTTAATATGTCAATTTGTACATATAAGGAGGACTTTTATGAACACTTTATCTTACGGTCTTTTAGGTTTTTTAGCAAATGAGTCCATGTCAGGCTATGATTTAACAATAAAAATGAATTTATTTTGGCATACTAGACATAGTCATATATATCCGTTACTTGCAAAACTCGAAGAAGATGGATATGTAGACTTTATATTAGTTAATCAATCTGGCAAACCTAATAAAAAGGTTTATACACCAACAAAAAATGGAATTGAAGCTACAAAGAAATGGCTTGAAGAAAGCACTTCAGACCCTATTACAAAAGATGAAATGCTGCTCAAAACATATTGCCTGCATATATTGGATGAAGAAAAAGCAAAGAAATTACTTAAAGAAAGAGAAGAAATGTATAGTAAGAAACTTCTAAATTATCAAAAGAAGATAGAAGCACTTAAGGAAGAATGTGGAGAAAAACTTACTACTACTAATTCAGGTTATTTTAGCAGGTTTGTTATACTAAATAAAATTTTAGGCGATGCAAAATGGGGAATGGAATGGTGTCAGTGGATTTATAGTTTATACAACAACGGTAACATTTCTAATATTTTTGAAGAAACTCCATTTAACTAATAAATATATTATGTCCTCAATGAAACCCACGAAAATCAGATTTCGTGGGTTTCATTTGGGATTTTAAGTTCATCTCTATTCTTAATTTATTTCAATTGTAGGAAATTTTAATTCCTTATACTTACCAAACTTTTCTTTAACAGTTGACAAATTTTCTTCTGTATAGAAGCCACCTTGTGTATGCATAATTTCCTTTACATGATGTTGTCTTCCTTCAGTATCTGTACGGTCACGACTTAATCCATCTTCTTGAATTACAAACTTCCACTTACCTTCTTCTGTCTTTTCTAAATTTCCGCCTGCACCACAAACTTGACATTCAACTGGGAAATATAATCCATCCCATTGTGGTTCCCCTAAAATTAGTGCATTTGAATGACAATGTGGACACCATCCCATACCTTCATCACCAAGCCAGTCTCTTTCTGCTACTGGTGTTTTTAATGATTTCATGATATTTTCACCCATCTTATGAGCACGTTCTATCATATCATCATGCAATAAACATTGTTTTGGAGCTGGTACTCTTGTTGCTAGATACATATCTACTACTTTAAAGTCATTTGTGAAACATGTAGCTTGCATACTTTCTAAAGCCATTGACTGCCATGAACGAGTAGATCCTCCAACTGCAATTAATCCAGCAACTCTGTCTTTATGTTCAATTGCTCCGATTGATTCTAAAAATGCTGATTCATATGCAAGATTTCTATGCATAAATTTTGAAAATGTTGCTGTTGGCATTAAATCATATGTTGGCGCTGATGCAATTATAGCATCTACATTTAACATAACATCCATGATTGCCTGCTTATCATCTTTTTTACTTAATGTACATCCAACATTTTTTCCACTACTCATACCATGTGTACAAGCTGTGCATCCTGAACATTCCATAATGTTGTAATCTCTTAAATTGATCATTTTAACTTCTGCACCTTGTTCTTGACAAGCTAATAATGCTTCCTTTAATAAAATTTCAGAATTTGAATCCTTTCTTCCTGCTGTGATACCGAGTATTGTAAAAGCCATAATATAATCTCCTTTTGATAATCTTAATATTTTTCTTAAAGCGTTTTATAATGTTTTGTTTTTTTATAAGATATGAATTTTCACTTACAAAATCAAATCATTTGTTATAATATTAACATGTGAAGAAGTGGAATTCATCCAAAATAAGTCTTAAAATAACGCTTTAAATTGCTTACTAGTTAGACATTTTTCTAATTGTAATAAAATAAGGAGAAACTTATGCAGAAAAAAAATGATTTATATAAAAAAAAATACGAACTTTATAATAGTTTATTTACTGAAAATAGTATAGATGGAATTCTTAATATAGGTGAAAACTTTTTAGGTAATGCTATTTTTATTTTAGATACCAGTTATCACATTATCGCTCGCTCTAACCTAGCCAAACTTGATAATTCAAGTATAGAAACTCATAACGGGAAAAGTTACCTTTTGCTAAATATTATTCAATTAATGAAAAAAAATAAATGTATTGATAACATCTATAATTCAGATAATGCCTTTTTTTATAACTCAGACGAGGTTTTAATTTTTTGTTCTATCAGAATTAATAATATTACTGTTGGATACATATCTGTTTTACAAAGTAAAAGGGAATTCAATGCAGAAGATTTAGAATTGACAAATGTACTATCTAAGGTATTTTCCATTCAACTTCAAAAAGAAAACTTATTTATTAGTAATTCTGGATTGGATGAAGAATATTATTTAACAGATTTATTAATAAATAGAATAGATAATATTGAATACTTAACAGAACGATTAAAATATATAAATTTTAATTTATATGAAAACTTGATTATACTTTCAATACCATTTAAACAAAAATATAATGATTATAGAGATAATTACGGATTAAAGGAATTAATAAGGCATTTAAAAAATATACTAAGAAATTGTATTTCAACATATTATAAAGATACAATTATTTTTCTTATAAGCAATGAACATAAAGAGGTTATTAATGATTCTCTGAAAGAAACTCTCTTAGAATTTTTGAAGTTAAACAATTTACGGTGTGGTATTAGTATTGTTTTTGAAAGCTTATTAGATATAGAAGATTTTTTTAATCAATCTATATATGCCTTAGAGCTATCATCATGTATGAAAATAGATAATAATATAAATTATTTTGAAGATTATATAGAGTATTATTTATTTAATATGGCTATGTGTACAACTAATGATTTATATCAAATAAATTTATTAACTTTAGTTCACCCTTGGATAAAAAAACTCATTAAATTTGATGCTCAAAATAAATCAGAATTATTTAAAACTCTAAAAACTTATCTAGAAAATAATAGAAATGCTAATGATACATCTAGCCAACTAAATATACATAGAAGTACATTCTTTTACCGTTTTAATAAAATCCAAAGTTTACTTGATATATCATTAGGCAACAATAATAACCTATTCAAATTAGAACTGTCATTTAAAATTTTAGATTATAATACATTAATAAAAACCTAACTAAAAAACCACGACCACCTGTAAATAGCTATTTTATCTATCTACAGGCGATCGTGGATTTTATGGTGGAGGCGAAGCGTATCGAACCCCTATACGTTAATATTACTTTCAAAATCTAACAATATCCTATATTAAAACAAAATCAAAAGACATGTTCTTTAGCTAAAATCACCATCATATATTGCTTTTGCCAATGGGAATGGCTCAAGAGCTCTTTCTAAAATCCCTTGGACATATCCTATAAGTACTCCATAATTAACAATTGGAATCTCATGTTTAACTGCATTATCAATTCTTGAAAGCATGGCGGCTCTATTTAGCATACATCCTCCACAGTGAATAATAAGCTTATATTTTGAAATATCATCAGTAAAGGAAGCTCCTGAAGAATATTCAAAGTTTATTTGCTTTCCTGTCATTTGTCTTACCCATCTTGGGATTTTTACTGCTCCAATATCGTCACACTGTCTATGATGAGTGCATCCTTCTGAAATCAATACACTATCGCCATCTTCCAGACTTTCTACTACTTTAGCACCTTTTACAAGTTCATTAAGATTGCCTTTATATCTTGCCTGCAATATTGAAAATGATGTAAGCATTATGTCTTTAGGTGTATCTGCAGATGCCTTTAAAAACACTTGTGAGTCAGTTATAACAAGCTTAGGTTTTTTCTTCAGATTTTCAAGGGTTTCTCTTAATTCATGTTCTTTCGTTACAATAGCTATAGCATCACTTTCTATTATATCTCTTATAGTTTGCTGCTGTGGAAGAATAAGTCTTCCTTTAGGAGCTGCTTTATCAATAGGTGTAACAAGAACAACTATATCTCCTGGACTTATAAGGTCTCCTACTAATTTGAATTTATCTTCATCGTCTGGTATTAAAGCTATAATTTTTTGTTTAAGTTCCTCTATGCCACTTTTGTTTAATGCAGAAACAGAAACAACAGGAACATCAATTTCTTTCTCAACATTATTTATTTCTTCTTTTGTTATACTTCTTTGATCTGCCTTATTGAAAATACAAACCATAGGTATTTTCTTTTCTTTTATTTCATTTATTATAGCTGTATCATTTTCAGTAACTCCAATAGTACTGTCTATTACTACTAATGCAACATTTGTCTTTGATAAGACTTCAAGGGTTTTCTTTTTTCTTGACTCACCTAATTTACTTTCATCATCAAGTCCTGCCGTATCAATAATCATACAAGGCCCTATTGGAAGAATTTCAATTGCTTTATAAACAGGGTCAGTAGTTGTTCCTTTCACGTCAGAAACAATAGAAATTTCTTGATTTGTAAGTGCATTTATAATACTGGATTTCCCAGCGTTTGTCATGCCAAACAGAGCAATATGTACTCTTTCTCCAGATGGTGTTGTATTTAAACTCATAATTTATTACTCCTTTTGAATTATTTTTTAGTAATTTTAATATTCTTTAATAGTTTCTTCTATTATAATATAAAATATCAAGATATACTAACATGGAGGTTTCAAATGATAGAAAAAGATAAGATTAAATTAACTAAGGAAAAACGAGAAGATATGATCGTTTCAATAAAAGAATATTTCTATACTGAGCGTGAAGAAGAATTAGGTGATTTAGCTTCAAGCCATATATTAAACTTCATCATAGATGAATTAGCATTAGAATTTTATAATAAAGGAGTCTATGATTCGTATCAATACATGAATAGAAGCATTGATGATTTATTATCAATACAAAAATATTAGAAGGGGTGTTCATTTTGGATTATAGATTAGAACAAGATTTATTAGGTGAAATAAATATAGATAACTCTACATACAGCGGAATAAATACAGCTAGGGCCTTGGAAAACTTTGATTTAAACAGCAAGACTGTTAATTTGAATCTGGTAAAAGAAATTGCCCTTATAAAAAAAGCTGCAGCAATGACAAATAAAAACTTGAAATTACTTGCCCCCGAAAAAGCTGATGCAATAATAAAATCAAGTGAGGAAATTATAGAAGGAAAATTTGATCATGAATTTAAAATAAGTGCATTTCAAGGTGGAGCTGGTACATCTACCAATATGAATGTAAATGAAGTTATTGCGAACCGATCAATTGAAATGCTCGGTGGTACTAAAGGAGATTACAATTTAGTACACCCCCTTAACCATGTTAATATGTCACAATCAACTAATGATGTTTATCCTTCTGCCCTTAGAATTGCTGCAATTAGGTTAATCAGAAAATTAAGTAATTCTTTGTCTAGTTTACAGGAAGCTCTCCAAATGAAAGAAAATGAGTTCTCAGATATAATAAAACTAGGAAGAACTCAATTAATGGATGCACTGCCAATGACAGCTGGGCAAAGTTTTGGAGCATATTCAAAAGCAATAGAAAGAGACCGTTGGAGAATATACAAAGTAGAAGAAAGATTAAGACAGATTAACCTTGGAGGTACTGCAATAGGAACGGGGCTCAATGCTACAAATAAATATGTATTTATGATAACAGATATTATTCAGGAGCTTACTGGCCTTGGCATAGCAAGGTCTGACTATCCTATGGATATTACTCAAAACTGCGATATATATGTAGAAACCTCAGGACTTTTAAAATCCTGCAGCGTGAATCTTATTAAGATTTCAAATGACTTGAGACTTCTGGGTTCAGGCCCTCGTGGGGGAATAGGAGAATTTATCTTGCCTAATATGCAAGCTGGTTCAACAATTATGCCAGGAAAAATAAACCCTGTTATTCCTGAAATGGTTGCACAGGTTAGCTTAAGAGTAATTGCTAATGATAGTGCTATAACTATGGCAAGCTCCATGGGACAATTAGAACTAAATGCATTTACACCACTTATAGCAGAATCCTTACTAGAATCTCTAGAGCTTCTTGATAGAAGCGTCATGATTTTTAAAGAGAAATGCATAATTGGACTTAAAGTAAATAAGGACAGATGCTACGAAAACTTAGAAAAATCCTTAGTTTCTGTAACTGCTTTAGTTCCTCATCTAGGTTATGATAAGGCCAGCTCAATATCAAAAAAGGCCTTAGCTAATGGAAAAACCATAAGAGAAATTCTATTAGAAGAACAAATATTGCCTGAGGAGATTATAGACAAGATATTATCTCCAGCTGAATTAATAAGAACTCATATACCTGGAAAATAATATTTGCCCAATCCTTTGATTATTATAAACAAGGAATAGATGATGTATATGATGCAATAAAAAGTTATACAAATTAATTTATATTTCTAATCATGCTTTTACCTAAAAAAGTAAAAGGAGCTGTTGCTTACAATGATAAAAAATCACTTTGCAACAACTCCATGTTTTATGGATAAACACATTAAATATATACTAAGCTCTTTACACTCCGTCAAAAAAACTCATTTGATCACTTTCAGGAAGTCCATTCAAGCAGTCAAATTTTCTAAGTAACTCTATAGCAGCATTTCCAATCTTAGAACGCTTCCTTACATCTTCTATAGAGTTAAATATCTTTTCTTTTGAAGCATTAGATATACCTTCTGCAGCAACATTTCCCATGCCTGATATACTGTTTAGAGATGGTCTTATACCATCCTCATCAACCTGGAATTTTGTGGCATTGGATTTGTATAAATCAATTGGCAGAAATTTAAATCCCCTCTCATACATTTCCAGAACTATCTCCAAATCATCGTACATATCCTTATCTTTAGGAGCTGCATCATAGCCCAAAGCCTCAATTTCCTTCATCTTTTCCTTAACCTTTTCTTTTCCGAATATCATAAATTCCGAATCGAAAGCCTTTGCTCTAATGCTAAAGTACGTTGCGTAATAAGCCTTAGGTATGTGCACCTTAAACCAGGCTATTCTGAAGGCCATCATTACGTAGGCTGCAGCATGAGCCTTAGGGAACATGTATTTTATCTTTTTACAAGAATCTATATACCATTCCGGTACATCGTGTTCCCTCATTAACGCTTCATATTCCGCCCATTTTTCTGGATTCTTCAATGCTTGCCCCTTACGTACCAACTCCATTATCTTAAAGGCACTATTGGGTGGCAATCCTTTTTTAATAAGATAAATCATAATATCATCTCTTGTACATATTGCCTCACTTAAAGTTACTACTCCTGCATCAATTAAATCCTTAGCATTTCCAACCCATACATCAGTACCATGGGAAAGTCCAGATATAAATATTAAATCTGAGAACTTTTTAGGATTTGCATCCACAAGCATTCCTCTTACAAACTTTGTACCAAATTCAGGAATTCCAAAGGTTCCTACCTTAGAATTTATCTGGCTTGGTGTTACTCCTAAAGCTTCAGTGGATGAGAATATAGACATAGTGTCCTTATCATCCATAAGTATATCCTTTGGGTCAATCCCAGTTATATCCTGAAGCATTCTTATAACTGTAGGATCATCATGTCCTAATATATCCAGCTTCAATAAATTCTGATCAATGGAGTGATAGTCAAAATGCGTTGTTATAATATCTGAATTAGAATCATCTGCTGGATGCTGTACAGGGCAAAATTCAAATATTTCACGCCCCTTTGGCACAACTATAATTCCTCCTGGATGCTGACCTGAAGTTCTTTTTATACCTGTGCAGCCTCCTGAGATTCTTATTGTTTCTGCCTTATTTATTATTATATTTTTTTCATCATAATATTTTTTCACATACCCAAAAGCTGTTTTTTCTGCTATAGTACCTATAGTTCCAGCCTTAAAAGTTGTGCCCTTACCAAAGATAACTTCTGTATATTTATGGGCTTTTGCTTGATATTCTCCTGAAAAATTTAAATCTATATCCGGCTCTTTATCTCCATTAAATCCCAAAAAAGTTTCAAATGGTATATCTATGCCATCCTTAACTAGTTTTTCTCCACAAACAGGGCACACTTTATCAGGTAAATCGAAGCCATTTAGAATGCCGTAATCCGCAAAGTCAGAATACTTACATTTATGGCATCTATAGTGCGGTGGTAGTGCATTTACTTCTGTTATACCAGTCATGTTTGCTACAAAAGACGAACCAACAGATCCTCTAGAACCTACCAGATAGCCATCTTCATTTGATTTCCATACTAGCTTTTGAGCAATAATATACATTACAGAGAATCCATTTTTTATAATGGATTCCAACTCTTTATCTAATCTAGCCTGAACGATTTCTGGCAGTGGATCTCCATATAGCTCATGTGCCTTCTCATATGCAATATCTTTAATGGTCTGTTCACAGCCATCTATGTGTGGCGGACATTTTTCTGATGAAATAGGGCTAATCTGCTGACACATATCTGCTATCTTATTGGTGTTTGTAACAACAACCTCATAAGCCTTTTCTTTTCCTAAATATGCAAATTCATCAAGCATCTCCTCAGTAGTTCTTAAATATAATGGAGCTTGATCATCTGCGTCCTTAAAGCCCTGCCCAGCTTCTAATATACGCCTATATATCTCATCCTCAGGATCCAAGAAGTGAACGTCTCCTGTTCCCACTATAGGTTTATTAAATCTTTCTGCTAGGGAAACTATTTTTTTGTTTATTTCCTTTAGGTATTCTTTATTTGGTACCTGCTCTTTCCTTACTAAATAATCATTATTGGCTAGAGGCTGAATTTCCAAATAATCATAATACTTTGCAATTGATTCTACTTCCTCTTCAGATTTTCCCAGTAGTATTGATTGAAACAATTCGCCTTCACTGCAGGCACTACCAATTATTAATCCTTCGGAATATTTTTCAAACATACTCTTTAATATACGTGGCTTTTTATAAAAATAATCTAAATGAGAATATGATACAAGCTTATACAAATTCTTTAAGCCCACATAATCCTTTGCTAGTATTATTGCATGATAGGTTTTAACTTTTTTATACGCTTGTTTCTTAGATTCTTCATCAGAAGCATAAATTTCTATATCTTGAAGAGTTTCTGCTCCTCGTAATCTTAGCTCTTCAAGCATTATGTTAAACACCTTGACAGTGGTATCAACGTCATCTAAGGCTCTATGAGCAACCTCTACCTTTATTCCAAGGTTTTTAGCAACTCTTCCTAATTTATAGGTTTTAAAATCAGGGAATATTTCTTGTGCTAATGATAATGTATCTAAGTATGTAAAATCAAAATCATAGCCTAAGACCCTTGCATTATGCTTTAAGAAGCCAATATCAAATTCTGCATTATGAGCAACTAAAACAGTTCCATCAATAAACTTAAGCATTTTAGGAAATACCTTATCTATGGTTTCTGCATCTCTTACCATATCATCCGTTATCTTGGTAATCTCGACAACCCTTGAAGGAATTGACTTTTGCGGATTTACAAATGTGCTAAATTTATCAATTACCTTTCCATCCTTGATTTTCATTACTCCTATTTCAGTAATTTTCTCTGTTACTGGAGAAAATCCTGTAGTTTCCAAATCAAGAACACAATATGTAGTATCAATGCTCTGTCCCTTGATATTTGTTACAGATGGCTTTTTATCTGGTGCCAAATAAGCTTCCACTCCATATATAATTTTCATATCTGGATTATCTCTTCCGAGTAGCTTATGTGCTTCAGGAAATGACTGAACCACTCCATGATCAGTTATGGCAATGGATTTCATGCCCCAGCTCATGGCCCTTTTAATTAAATCTTTAGCACTGCTCATGGCATCCATCTGGCTCATTTGTGTATGCATGTGAAGTTCTACTCTCTTCACCTCTGACATATCCTTCCTCTTAAACTTCTTCATGCCCCCTATTTCAACTACAGTATTTGCAATAAGCTCAACTTCTTGAGAAAAATTGCTATGCCCTGCATTTCCAGCAAGCTTAACGCCCTTAGCCTTTTTAAGCTTAGATAATACTTCACCATCCTCACCAGGCTTGCAAAACACCTTACAGGTCATGGAATTTGTTCCATCATATAAATCAAAAGAAACTAATGTTTTTCCACTTCTTAATTCCTTTGCTTCTATATTAGATATTTCTCCCTGTATAGCTACTCTGCCTTCATTGGGTGTGATATCAATAATTTTCACTATTGGTTCCTTAATATTAGAATTTCTGCCTACAATCAAGAATGGATTTGCTTTTTTCCAATTACCTTCTGAATTTGTTTCTTGTTTCTTTTCTTCAGCTTTCTCAGGCTCCTCAAAAGTAGGAGTATTGTTGCCTGATGATATTTTAATTTCATTTTTAATAAACATCATTTCACTTGCACGTTTATCTTCTACCATCTTTGCTATTTCTTCATTGCCTAATTTATCAATAAAATTTATATTATATTGTTTATCATACATATGTTTTAGAACTTTATTGATTTTTTTATCATATTCCATGGTTTTTAAGAAACCTGCTACCGGAATTTTAAAATTGAAATTAATGATATTCCCTAAAACTTCGTATTCACTATTATTCACAGCTGCCTTTAAGGCAGGATATTTTTTTGCCAATGAATATACAATATTTCTCAATTCCTCTTCTACTGGCCTTATATTGACTTTCTCACTATACTTCACAATAATTTTAGAATCATTTAATCCAAATTTCTCCATAATAAAATTGTTAAAACTCTCAATTTCCCCTATTTCAATATAGTTATCTGAACTAATTTCCATTTCTAAGACTTTAGTTCTTTTACGTAAAATTACGGATTCTATAACTGCAATATTTATATTTCTACCTGATCTAAAATCACTGAAAGCTTCATTTATTTTTTTCATACTACTCATTAACCTCTTTTAAAAATTTTTAGCATATTACTATTATATAGGTTCACCTTAGAATTAGCTATATATAAAAAATAGGACTACAGGTAATCCTTTATATTAAATTTGTGATAGCAATCTTATTTTAGTCCTTTAATTTTATTGTAATAAGACACTATCAAAAAATAACAAATCAGCATGCTAGTCTATTTTGAAGTATTTTTTGTTCTTTAGCTATAATGCATAATCAAAAAAATAATTAGTGAATAGTAAATAATCTATATGAAAAAAGATAAATCAACACATAATACCTTGTATTGTAAAATGATCTTGGTTGTGCTTCGCACTTTTTTTATATGTGTATATCTTTATAGAACTTAAACATCAAACCTGCGGTAGTAGCTTGAGCCATTGTTAAAACCTTTGAAGTAATTATGTAAAACCTAACTTGCCTATCTTCCACATTGGAATGCTTTCTGTATATATTTATGGCTTCTTCGCTATTAAAATCAATATAATGTTTTAAAGAATTAAAATATATTCCCCCTTCTTCGATTTTAAACTCATCATAATACCTATGGGTTCTAATTACCCAGTTCTCATAACTTTTATGATCATTTAATAAGTGAACATTAGCATGTTGAGGAACTGTCAAGTCTTGAATTAAATGACAAGCAGCACCTAAATAGAACATTGAATCTTTAATGTTACCATGGGAATATTCATTTAATGCTCTAGTATAGTAAGATATGCATTCTTTTTTTGCA
Organism: Clostridium gelidum; assembly: GCF_019977655.1. Taxonomy (NCBI): domain Bacteria; kingdom Bacillati; phylum Bacillota; class Clostridia; order Eubacteriales; family Clostridiaceae; genus Clostridium; species Clostridium gelidum. The sequence continues at coordinate 1,718,211 of NZ_AP024849.1, read as the reverse complement.
TCACTACTACCGTATAATCCCTTGTTCTTATGTGGATTATAAAAATGATTACTGCTTTTTAAATCTTGATCAGCCCAAACTACTCCATCATTAATATCACTTATATATGTTTTCATAAGTTTATAAGCTTCCATATGTCCATCATTTTTTAATACTATTAAAGACTGCGTATTTATAAATTTATGAACTATACACTCAGCTTTCATTATTCTTTTCTTTACAGGATTTATAGTTTTCAATATTCTTTTAAATACATATGAATATGATTTTTCTAAAACTTTCATAATTATCATCCCTATGAATATATTTGTGATCTAAATTATTAGAATCATATATTTAACTATTATTAGTGCAGCATATGATTTAAAATCTCCTTTAATCAAGTAATGTTATTACAACATTCATTTTGTTTCTTAATTATCCCCAGAGGAATATATCTTTCTTAATACATTCACCTAAATCATCTCTATTAATCTTTTAAATTCCATTTCCCTGCTATTATATATATAATTTATTCGGCTATATAGACATATATTTTACTTTAACACCTTCAACATCAAGTAACTCTTTTTCAAGTACCTCTATTTCATCTAAACTGGAATGAATATGTAAAATTATCAATCCCTCCTCAGAACAAGAATTTTGACTAACTTCGTGAAGACCAAGCCTAGTTTTTATAATACATCCATGTTTAGTTAAAACAGTTTGAGCTTTTGGAGCATGAGAACTTCTAGGATCAATAGTTAATACCATAATTATAGTTTCCATAAATTGCATCTCCTTATTTTATGTTTTAAATTAAATTATCAACTTATTATATCCAAATAAATTGAATTAATGCAGTTTAAAACGAACCTTCTTAGTTGGTCAAACCAAAGCATGAAAACATAGGAAGTAATTCTTAAATTTTTATATGCTTATAGGTTATTGCGAAAATCATTGATAAAAATGAATAAAGATTGATCAGAAGCTGCAAGAACATAATTAATTGATTTAAAAAATCCTTTTATACAATTGCAATGGCTAGATTAGTTAAAATAAAATTTCTTGAATAATTCTATAATTTCAACTCAAACTAATCTATATAATTTAAGGGAGAGTTGATAATATGTTTGTAGATAGAAAAGATGCAGGAGAAAAACTTTCTATGGTACTTGAGAGATTTAAAGATGAAAATCCCATTGTTCTTGCTATACCAAGAGGTGGAATAGTAACAGCTTATGAAACTATTAAAAAATTTCAATTGCAGTGGGATTTAATTATTACAAGAAAAATAGGGTTACCACATAATAAAGAAATTGCCATTGGTGCTATATCTTTAGATGGAACATATCTTTTAAATGAAGAATATATAGATATGCTAAATATATCTCAAGAGTATATAAAAAAAGAAATATTTGATCAAACAGAGGAAATTAAAAGAAGATTAAATAAATATAAACGAAATGAAAATTTTCCACATGTAAGAGATAAAACAGTAATACTTATTGATGATGGAATTGCAACTGGTTTTACAATAAAAGTTGCTATAATGTCAATTAAAAAACATAATGCAAAAAAAATTATCTTAGCTGTACCAGTAGCTCCACAGGAGACGATTTCTCTATTAGAGAAAATTGTAGATGAAGTCATATGTCTGTTTATACCTGATATATTTTATGCTGTTGGTTCATATTATAAAAGCTTTGAACAAACTATGGATGAGGAAGTCTTTAATATAGTACGTGAATTAGATAATGTATGACCTCTCATTGAAAGAGTTATTTCCACCAAGTCCTTTAAAGCTACAACTGATGATTATTGACTAAGTATATATAAACAAACAGATCCCCGACAATTATGTCGAGGATCTGTTTACTTAAGGAAAAGCACACTATTTAAAATCTATAATTTTCAGAAAGAACTTATATGTGAATTTTTCTTGGGTATGATTAACAAGTTCCTAATTGTGCTGACGCACTTTTTTTATATGTGAAAAGATCTTGGTTGCACTTCGTGCTTTTTTTATATGTGCGTATTTTATTTTCTATTCCTTTAATTCATCTGAAAATACTCTTTCAATATGCATTGCAAGATATCCAATTTCTACTTCTTTAATTTCTTTATTTAATTCACTGCCTAATTTTCTGCATATATCTCTAGCAATTTCAAATGACTTTTGGAACCGTTCCTTAATGTAATCATTCATATCAAGTTTTATTGTTTCACCCTTTAATGTCCTTGCTGCCATATATTTAATGTGACTCATAAGACGATTATATGATAATGATTCAATATCAATTGTCTTCCCAATGTTCTGTTCAATTGATGTAATACAGTCTCTAACTAGCATTGCTGTCTCCATTGCCTGTGATATCTTTTCATCTCCGAGGCTTGAATGAATATGAAGTGCTATATAACCAATCTCATCTTCATTTATTTCAATGCCTAATACTTCTTTTATAATATCTTTCCCCTTGCATGCTACCTTATATTCTTCTGAAAATAAAGCTCTAATATCTGCTGTTAAGGGATTGCTTATATGTTCATTATTTTTTATTCTTTTTATTGCAAATGCAATATGATCTGCAAGAGGGCATAAAATGTTCTCATCTACTTTATTGAATTTCTTCTCAGCTTCCATAATGATGCTACTAGCAACTTCTAAAATTTCTGGTTCAATATTGTTTATTATTTCTTTAGTTGAACCTCTGTCTGTTTCCTGTTGCAGCAAATATATATGGGCATTTTCTGGTGCTTCCATACGTTCATTCACCTTTTTCCCAAAACCTATACCTTTTCCAAGCAATATATATTGTTTCTGTGTATCATTATCTATAGCGAGTACACCATTATGATTTAATGCCTTTATGACTCTGAACATTTTATGCCTCCTCTTTACATGTTAGGGATATTCAAAGAAATACAAGTCAGTATGCTAGTCTATTTTGTGTCATACTTCGTCTCCAAGTTTCACTAATAGCTCTCTATGAGCAAACCTTAGCTCCTTGCCTGACGAAAACATACATCGCATCTTTGACTTTTTATTTTCTTTCACATCCCTTATTCAAATACATCAATTGCAATTATTGCTTCTCCAGCTTTTATCTCACCTGTTTTTAACAAACGTACTTGTTGGTTACTACTTAATGCTGTGCAAATAATTGGTGATGCAATGGACGGTGCATTCTCTTTTATAAATTCTAAGTCAAAGCTTAATATTTTATCACCCTTCTTTAACTTATCTCCGTCTTTTACAAAGGTTTCAAAGCCTTTTCCATCAAGCTTTACTGTATCTATTCCTATATGAATAAGTAATTCAAGTCCATCAGTTGTTTTAAATCCTACTGCATGTTTTGACGGAAATACAAATATCACTTCTCCATCTGCTGGTGCTACAACATTACCATCAGTTGGAATAACTACAACACCATCTCCCATCATCTTATTTGCAAATGCTTCATCTGGTGCTTCTGATAAATCCTTAGCAATACCTGTTAATGGACTATTTAAGATTATTGTATTAATAACTTTTCCTTGAATCTCTTTTTCAGTTGCTTTTTCTTCTTTATTTTCTTCTACTGTATCCATAGAAACTTCTTCATTAGGTGCTGTAACTAAGTAATCTTCTAAATTTGATTTTATAATAGTTACTCTTGGTCCATATATAACTTGAACACCCTCACCTTTATGAATTACTCCTGATGCTCCACTTTGTTTTAATAAATCTTTATTTACTAATTCTCCTTTGTGTACTGTGCAACGTAATCTAGTTGCGCAGCAGTCGACATCTGAAATATTTTTCTTCCCGCCAAGACCTTCGCATATCATAGCTGAAAGTTCATCTACGTCTCCATTTTCAGCATTTTTCTTTGCTTCTAAATCACTTCTACGATAAAGTTTAACTTCATCAGTGTCTTCACGTCCTGGAGTCTTTAAATTAAATTTCTTAATTAAGAAAGAGAATAATAAATAGTATACTACAAAATACCCAATGCCTACAACTACAACCCATATCCAGCTTGTCTTTGCATTTCCTTGTAAAATACCAAATAAGAATAAATCAATAAATCCACCGGAGAAAGTCATACCTACTCCAACGTTTAACATATGCATGAACATATATGAAAGTCCTGCAAATACACAATGTATTCCATATAATGCTGGTGCAACAAATAAGAATGTAAATTCAATTGGTTCGGTAATACCAGTAAGCATTGAAGTCAATGCTGCAGATAGTAGTAATCCTCCTACTACTTTTCTCTTTTCTGGTTTAGCACATTTGTACATTGCAAGTGCTGCCCCTGGTAATCCAAATATCATAAGTGGGAATTTACCTGACATAAATCTTGTTGCTGAAACACTAAAATGTGTTATTCCTGGAGTTCCAAGTTCTGCAAAGAAAATGTTTTGAGCTCCTTCAATAACTTTTCCGCCAACTTCTGCTGTACCACCAACTGCTGTTTGCCAAAATGGTAAGTAAAATACATGATGAAGACCAAAAGGTATCAATAAACGTTCCATTAAACCATAAACCCATGTTCCTGCATAACCAGATGCAAGTACTACAGCTCCAATTTTATAAATACCACCTTGAATTGGAGGCCAAATATAAAACATTAAAATTCCGACAATTAAATATGTTATTGCACTTACAATTGGAATAAATCTAGTTCCACCAAAGAATGATAATACTTGTGGTAATTCAATTTTATAGAACTTATTATGTAGTGCTGCTACACCAAGTCCTACAATAATACCACCAAAAACACCCATTTGTAATGAAGTAATACCAAGTACGGAAGTTGATGCACCACTAAGGAGAGCTTCAGTTCCACCATTAATATTAATCATAGCACCTATTGATGCATGCATTATAAGAAATGCAATTGCTGCAGATAAAGCTGCAACATCTTTTTCTTTTTTTGCCATACCAATTGCAACACCCATTGCAAATAATATTGGTAAATTTCCAAATACTACACTTCCTGCTGCATTCATTACAGAAAGAATTGCGTAAATAAATGTACCAGGTCCGATTAATTTAGTAAGACCATAAGCTTCAATCATTGTTGGATTAGTAAATGAACCACCTATTCCTAAAAATAATCCTGCCACTGGTAAAATAGCAATTGGAAGCATAAATGATCTTCCTACACGTTGTAACACACCAAAAATTTTGTCTTTCATAACTTTTCTCCTTTTTATGTAATTATTTTTGCATATCAGGATGTCTTGAATGCTTTTTGCGCAAAAAAAAGCGTCAACTAACACAAACATCCTCAAATGTCTATGTATAGTTAATGCCTGCTTACCAGTTACATACTATATCATTATGATTATATTACCACGTTTACAATCATTAATCAACGTTTTCATAAAATATTAATGAATATTTTATGATTGCATATTCAATATTATTTACTATTATTTCTTTATCCATATTTTGACCTCCTAAAAATTAGAGATTTAATATTCGAATTTTATATAAATATTATTGATTTTTCAAAGTTTAGATTCCTAATTTTATATTAACACAATCAAATGCTCATCCCCAAGTTTTGTTAGTAATGTTCAAATTAAATTTTGTTAAAATTTAGTTATAAAATTTGATTTTATTCATTCATTTGATATAATTTAATTATAAGAAACTAAAGATTACGAGGAGGATTTTATGGCACAAAACCATATATGTGAATTATGTAATAGAAGTGTTTCTACAATAACTAAACATCACTTAATTCCCTTAGAAAAAGGCGGAAAAAAATTTGAAACACTCTCTTTATGTCCAACTTGTCATAAACAAATTCACGCTCTTTTTACTAATCGAGAACTCGCAACACACTATCATACTCTTGAATCGTTAAAGAGAGATCAAAAAATCATTAAGTATCTTAGATTTATAGAAAATATTCCTGCTGATTCTTATGTAAATATAAAAAAATCAAGGCATGTTAGAAAAAGTGGCTAATATACTAAACTTATGCGTATAACCCACCGAAGTTAGATACATATTTATTCCAATTTTATTATTAAGATTTCAGCAAATATATAAATCATCATTGTTTATATATGTTCATTGGCCTGAAATATGACCATCTTTAACTGAAACAAAATTACTTTCATTCAGTCCATGTTTTTTTAAAATTTCAATAAGTGTTCCATCTTCTTTCATTTCATCAATTTTTTTATTTATTGCATCTGCAAAGGAAGTATCACTTTTTTTAACTGCTGCTGCTACAATTCCAGGAAGTTCAGGTTTATATGGAGTGAATATCTTAAAATTAAGGTTCTTATATCTTGATACTAAATATGATGCAGAGGCTGAATCAAGTATAGATGCATCTATCTCATTAGTAGCTACTGCTAATATTAAATCAGGTTGACTCTGATATATTCTTACGTCTTTTACTGAACCATCATTTTTCCATTTTTGAATTAGTTCTACAAATACAGTTCCACTTTCTGCACCTACTACTGCGTTTTTCAAATCTTCTTTAAAATTAAATTCTGAAGCTTTAAGCGTAACAATGGCTTCTGGCTCTTTATACCAGACATTTGTGAATAATACCTCTTTTTTACGTTCCTCCGTAACATACAATCCAGATGCTATTATATCTATATCATTATCAGAATTTAATTCGTTTAATAAATATTTAAATGGAACTAGCTTCATTTCAACTTTATCAATTCCAAGTCGTCTTGCAATTTCAGTTATAATATCTGCATCAATTCCAGTAAACTGATTTGTTTGAGGATCTATATAACCAAATGGTTTATTATCTGCTGAAGCAACAGTTAATACTCCTTTTTCTTTTATTTGCTCTAATCTATCTTTTACAGCTGGATTACCCGATATTGTAGTTATGCTACTAATGCTTGCACCACATCCAGCCATAATTCCAATACAATTTGCAGCAACAATAATTAAAACTAATAATTTTTCACATATTTTTTTCATGTAAATTCTCCTTTTCATAATTAGACATTTCTATAGGTCGCATTATAAAACTCTATATGTTTTTAATTTAACTTCGGCGTAATGCCGTAAAGTATTCATATCATTTGATTTTATCCCCCAAAATGGAAATGTAATTTATAGGTACTTAACAGCTAATATGGGAACATGAATAAAGTTCATCCTAAAATAATAGATAGTCTATGTTTTGAGATGTAAAAATTTTATTACAACATATATAATAAGTTACCTCACTGTTCTAAAATATTACCATCTTTAACTGAAACAAAATTACCTTCATCCATTCCATATTTTTTAAGAATTCCAATAAGGGTTCTATCTTCTTTCATTTCATCAATTTTTTTATTTACTTCCTCTGCAAAAGTAGCATCAGTTTTTTTTACTGCTCCTGCTACCATTCCAGGAATCTCAGGTTTATATGGAGTTACCATTTTTAAATTAAGATTCTTATTTTCTGATAATACATATGATGCAACTAAATAATCAATTATACCTGCATCTACTTCACCATTAGCTACTGCTAATATTAATTCAGACTGGCTTTCAAGTATTTTAATTTTTTTTATCAAGCCCTCTTTTTCCCATTTTTGAGCTAAATCTAAAAAAGGAGTCTTATTTTGTGCACCCACTATTGCATCTTTCAAATCTTCTTTAAAATTAAATTTTGTAGCTTTAGGAGTAATAATAACTTCTGGTTCTTTATACCATACATTTGTGAATAGAACTTCTTTTTTACGTTCATCTGTAACATAGAATCCATCTGCAGCTATATCTATATCATTATTTTTATTTAATTCCACCAATACATTTTCAAATGGAACATACTTCATTTCAACTTTATCAATACCAAGTCGTCTTGCAACTTCAGTTATAATTTCTGCATCAACTCCAGTAAACTTATTTGTTTGAGGATCTATATAAGCAAATGGTCTATCATTTGCCGAAGCAACAGTTAATACCCCTTTTTCCTTTATTGCTTGTAATCTATCTTTTGCACTATCAGTGTTTGATATCTGAGCATTACTAACTCCTGAACCAAAAATAACAATTATTCCAATGAAACTTACAACACTAATAATTATAACCAATAATTTTTTACGCATTTTCTGCATATAATTCCCCTCTTTTCATAACTATATATTTCTAGCAAGAATATTATATAAATATAAGTTTATTGTTATTATCCTAATTTTGAATCTGAATTATTCATCAGATTTATTTTAGAGATATTTTTTAAAAATGGATTCTCATATATTAAACATTCTCTATATTCCTATTTGCCATATTAAAGAATACACGTATTGTATAGAGAAAAAGCACTAATCTTCTCAAATGATTAGTGCTTTTGACTATTAAGGCACAATCAAAAAATAACAAGTCCATTTGCCAGCCTATTTTTCATGGCAACTTTGGACTTGTTATTTATTTTCATGTGCCTAAATTCAAATACTACTATTCTTTAATTAAAATGCTGATTTTGCCAAAGGATAAATCTACTGATACTTTGTAAACATTATGTACACTTATATTAGAATACACTTCCTGTGGATTCATTTCTAAGTCTACTCCTGCATTAGACATATTAACCAGAAAAATTCCATTTTGTAGATTTAAAAATTCACCAACTGAGGCTTCTGCCATTTCATCAACAGAGTTTAATTCCTCTTCAGCGTATTTAGATGCGAATTTTATAAAAGAATTCTCGTTTGCTTCAATAAAAGTAGATAGATTTATTTCTCCTTTTATATCTTGTTTAGCAGTCCATTTACATTCATATTCTTCTAATTTAATTACTTCACTTATAACTGCTTCTGTATCTATAAATCTAACTAAGTTTCTTGTGAATAATGCTAAATAGTCTTTAAGTACTTTTTCATTTTTAGTACCTTCAAATTTTATAAATGTATTTACCATTTCATCTACATCATCTCTTTGTATTGCTTCAAATTCCTTATCTGAAATGCTATAGTCTTTTTTATATTCATTTATTGCCTTTTCAAATTCTTGAAGAGTCATATATTCTTTGTCCACAAGAGCTTGACCTAATAAAAGATGCCCAAATTTTTGTGAGGATAACAATTCTTCTACTTGCTCTTCTTTTAAGTATTTCATGTCTACTGCTAATTCACCAAATCTTTTATCTAACTTCTTTTGTGCTTCATTTATCTTATCAGCCTCATCTGCACTCATATATCCTGCATTTACAGCTAAAACCCCTAATTTTAATCTTGTCTCCTTCTGATGTTCTAATCCATCATGCAATTGCTCTAGGGTAAGATATCTTTTATTTAATAAATATTGACCAAAATATTGAGTAAACACGAACTATTCCCCCTTCTTAAGAAAGTTATTAAGTATCTTAGTAATTTGTTCTTGCTCCCAAGGCTTTTGAATAAATTCAAAGGCTCCTGCTTTAATAGCTTTCTTTAAATTTTCCTTTGTTCCTGAAGAAGAAGCCATAACAACTTTAGCATTTTTATCAAAATCTTTTATTTCTGAAACTGCTTGTATACCATCCTTTACTGGCATAACTATATCCATAAATACTAAATCCGGATTTTTCTCTTTATAGATTTCTACTGCCTTTTGCCCATCAGTTGCTTCTAAAATATCAAAGGGACCACATAAAGTTAAACTATCTTTTAGTTTTTTTCTCATCAACATTGAATCATCGCATATAAGAATTTTTAATAAATTTTCAGACATAATTATTCCCTCCATAACTAACTTTTATATAAATTTTAAACTATTACATATGTTATATTCTACTTTAACTTCATTTCTCCTCTATATTTTATAAATTATATTTTTTTAAAGCTACTCTTCTTTGATAATATATATATGCTATAACGATAGAATCAGTTATAACTGCATCTATTTTAGCAATATTTACTGCTGACAGTAATTCAGCTTGATTTTCATCTTTTAAACATTAATCATTATCTATATTTTCAATCTTAAAGAATACATCTCATATATTGAGAAAAAGCACTAGTCTCACAAGACTAGTGCTTATAACTCTTAAAATTATAATTATTAAGGCCTATTTTAAAGCCTATTTTAAATTTTCAACTATTTCCGAAGCATTAAATGACTTCTTAAGTAGCCCTTCCTTTACAAGCCAATCTATATTATCTTGCCATACCTTTGTGTCCTGTGATAAAAACTGTGCATCTTTTGTTTCCATAACAGGAATTAATGTATCAAAACTCTTCTTTTCAACACTTTCACTAAGTGGGAAGTTTTCTGTATTTTGATTTTTCATTAGTATTTTAAGTGATTCATCAGGACTCGCTTTCATATCCTCAAAGCCTTTTTTAGATGCTTTTAAAAATCTTTTTATTTTGTCAGAATTCTTATTAATATTATCTTCACCTGCAACAAATACAAGTTCATAATAGTTAGGAACTCCATATTCAGTTGGTGAGAAGTAGTTTAACTTAAAACCTTGTTCTTCTAAAGCTGGAACTTCATGATTTACAAGACATCCTATAGTTGCATCTACGTTTCCTGTTGTCATTGAACTCATTAGGTCAAAACCTACATCAACTGTTTGTGCTGAATCTTTCTTTTCTCCTGCATTTTCAAGCATTGTAGAAATAATAGATTCAGAAAGTGCTGTTCCACCATATCCTATTTTCTTACCAACAAGATCTTTTGGGGTTTTAATGTTTTTGTCCTTTAATGAAAGTACTACACTTAAAGGTGATTGAACAATTGTACCCACAGCCTTTATAGGAATGTTTTCATTTCCCCTCGCCATTAAAGTATCTTGCAAATAATAAATTCCAAGATCTGCTTTTCCAGCTGCAGTAAGTGCAATTGCATCATTGGTATTTGCAGGGAACTGAATATTTACTTTTAATCCCTCTTGTTCATAATATCCCTTTTCTATAGCTGTATAAATAAAGCCATGAACTGCATTCGGATACCAATCTAAGACAACATTTACCTCCTCAAGTTCTTTCTTTTCATTTGTTTCTGATTTGGTTGCTGTCTTATTACAGCCTACCATTGCAAAAGTCATTAAGCCTGACATTGCTAATGCTAAAATTCTCTTTTTCATTAATTAAATCTCCTTCCTCCAAGTAATTACTTTTTTCTCAATTATATTTACAATTGCAACTACAATCATAGCTGCAGCTGAAAGTAGCACAATAGGTGCAAATACTCCTGCTCCATCTAACTGACTCATCATTCTTTTACTAAAATACCCTAGTCCGCTTTGTGCACCAAGCCATTCGGCTATTGCTGCACCAATTATACTAAGTGGTATTGCCATTTTTATTGCCGAAAAAAAATACGGCAAGCTTGTTGGAATCTTAAGTTTTATGAAAATGTCCTTTTTACTTGCACCATAAGTTATTAAAAGCTCTTCCATTTCTCTTTTTGTAGATTTAAATCCATCATAAACTGTTATAGTTATTGGGAAAAATGTTATTAATATTGTTACCAAAACCTTACTCCATATACTATATCCAAACCAAAGTACAAAAAGAGGTGCAATAGCTGTTGTTGGTATAGTCTGAGAAGCTATTATAATTGGATATAACGCATTTTCTATTTTCTCATTCATGTCCATTAAAACAGCAAGACCTAAGCCAAAAATAATAGAAATAATTAATCCAAGTCCAGTTACTCCCATTGTTGCTGGCAAATGTACTGTAAATAAAGGTTCTCTAAGCTCCCATAATTTCACTAAAATTTGTGTTGGTGACGGTAATATGTAGTGAGCATTTATTATCATAGCAATGATTTGCCAAAGCCCTAGTAATACTATCATTAATATTATTGATGGTAAGTTCTTTTTCATATGTTCACCTTCTGTCTAAGTCTGCTTATAAGGCTTTCTTTTAACTCTATTATTTCAGGTTTTTGCATTGAGCTTCTGCTTCTTGGGTATTCAAGTGGTACTTCTATTCTTTCCATATGAGTTATAGGATTATCTTGAATTACAAATATTGATTTTGAGAGAAAAATCGCCTCTTCAACATCATGGGTTATAAATAATATTGTCTTATTAAAATGCTTCCATTCTTCTAAAAGCCATTCTTGCATTAAAATTCTCGTAAGAGAATCTAATGCACTAAAAGGTTCATCTAAAAGTAATAATTCAGATCCAGTTAAAAGTGTTCTTGCAAAAGATACCCTTTGTCTCATACCTCCAGATAACTCCTTTGGAAACTTATCCTTATAATCAGAAAGCCCAACTTCCTTCAGTATCTCAAGTACTCTATTTTCTCTATCACTTTTTTTTATTTTCTGTATTTCCATTGGAAGCGAAAGATTATCACCTATTGTTCTCCATGGGAAAAGTAAATCCTTTTGAGGCATATAAGCGCTGTAATTTTTAAGATTTTTTATTGAATCTTCATTTATAAAAATTTCACCGCTTTGCATTTTTTCTAGTCCATTTATCAATCTAAATATAGTACTTTTTCCACAACCACTAGCACCTATAATTGAAACAAATTCACCTTTTTCCACAGAAAATGATAAATCATTTAACATTTCGTAATCATATTCTAGATATTTAAAAGTAACATTCTTAAATTCAAGCATTGTTATCATCTCCCCTTTAAATCAGTTAACAGTTATCAATTAACAATTAACAGTTGAGGCTAAAAACCTCAGGTTTTCTAAATAATATATTAAAATCCTAAAAGGATTTTATCCTTCATAAAAAAATTGATCATTTATTATTGTTGTATGCCATATCCCAAAACATGTATTCATAGCGACTACAGTTTATAAATATTGTTTTAAGATTTTCAATTTCCTCTTTTGAGCAATTTTCTCCAAGTTTATCAACAAGGTTTATTATATTGTTATTTGCTATATTATATTCCTTTGAAATATATCCTCTTACCCATTCACCGTAAAATTCATGTTCAGTTGAGTCAGGTATTTCACTAATTTTATCTGCTATCAATTTATAACTCCAACTACATGATAAAACAGTTACGGTTAGCTCTAATAATCCTTCATTTTGAGAAACCCAAAGCATGTAATTTGTGTATGATGTATTTGATAATGAAGATTTTGCATTTGCAATTTCTTCATGTGATATATTAAGTCTTTTCATATAATCTTTATGTATATTAGTTTCGCTGTTTAATGTTGAATTCACAAGTTCTGCAAAGATTCTCATTGTATACTCATCTTTTGCCTTAACAACTCCAAGAGCAAAAATTTTTGCATATTCTAAAAGATATAAATAATCTTGAACCATATAATATTTGAATTTTTCTATTTCTAATTCACCTGTTCCAATGCCTTTCACAAATGGATGCTCATAGTACGAATCCCAAATGTTCTTTGCACTTAAATACAAAATTTCTGATAACTTCATTTTTTAACACCCCCTAAGTTATTAATATTTATATCTATAAAAAATAACAATCAAAGATACTCTAAATATTTTTCAAACATTCCCTATACTAACCTATAATTATTTTTTCACACAAAAAAAGCCTCCCATCACAAAGATAGAAAGCTTGAACTATTTCTTATATAAATTCACCATTTTTCAACGTAAAATTAGTATAATAGACAAACTCACTTCCCTGCGTTGGTTCTAACCACATCAGGTTCAAAGGGTTAAGCAAATGCTCTCTCAGCTTTTCAAGGCACCCCTAGGAATAATTTCACTTAAATTATATAATACTATCAAACTAATGTAAATGTATTTTTATTGCGATTTAATATGTACTCTAACGTCCGAAACAATTCTTTCACTAAGACATGTACTTATTCCAAAAAATATTCCAGCTACTACGGAATTGAGTATCTTAGGAATATGGTCACACCTGAGATACTCACTACATATAATTCCAAGGCTAAAGATAATTCCAATACTAAAGATAATAAACGATAAAATATATGCTTTCCATTTTTTATTTATATTTAATATAGAATTCATTCTATTTGCAATTCTATATTTTCCATCTATTTTAAGGTATAAAAAAATACTCATCATTGCTATTGTGATTGGGATTTTGCTATACACTTAATCAACTCCTTTTTATATTTAGACATGTTTCTACAAATCGGTTGTTTTACCATTTAAGAAATACTAGTAATACCACTTACTACCATATACAAATCATAAGCAATTATTATAATTACTGTAATAGAAGTAACAAATCTTAACATGATCCCCTTTTCCATTCTATTATTTTGTAACCATCCCTTAATATTATTTTTATTACGAATAAAAGTAATTAATAATATGATTACAGAAATACCTGCAATACTACCATAAATGATATTTCCTACATTTTCACTTAGATGAGAAGTAATTTGTGATAATATTTCAACAAAAGTATTGTTACATATATGCAATATAATGGTTAATTTAATTGAATATTCTGTAGCTAAATATCCTAATATAATTCCAACTGCTGTTGCCATAAATATTTGATAAAAGTTGCCATGCATTAATCCGAATAATATTGCTGAAACTAATATAGCAAACCATCTTCCATATTTCTCAAGTCCTCTAAGAACTGCTCCTCTATAAAGAAATTCCTCAAATATTGGTGCTATTATACATGTATATATAATCATTGATATTGTTGGTTGATTTAAGACATCTAAGTCTTCCAAAGCAGAAATAGCACTCAGTCCAATTGCATTAAGTCCAAGTTCTAATCCATTAGCAAATAATCCCAACATATTGTTTACTGATAATAAAATAATAAAACCTATTGTTACGGTCTTTAACGTAAATTTTCTATTTTCTACCTTTAAATCATATTCAACAAATTTCTTTCTTCTATAAATTAAAACTGGAATAAATGCAATCACAACTGCAATAATACTTATTGTTCCTAAAAAGCTAGGTTCCTCAACTAGTAGCTTTAATTGATCCTCACTTATATTGGGATCTCTCACCATTTTCATTATCATAATGCCTATCATAACTATAAAAACAACTCCATTAGAAATTAATCCTTGCACTATTAGTGTAATTCCAAGCATATTAAAATCTTTCTTAATTAATTTTTTAATGACTTTAGATTCATTAATATCATTCATTTATTTCACTCCTATGTTCTTTATTTACTGTTATATTTAGTTTATTATCACTAAGATAAGTAAGTAATAAAACATTGTCTTTTTCTTTCTTCTTCCTAATTTCATTTTACTCTGATAAAAAATTTCCATGTTAACTTATGACGTAGATGGTATTAATTATGGAGTGAAATGCAAATTACAGCCTAATATATAAATAAGTTCAACTAAATTTAGTTGAACTTGTCCTCTCAACTGGACCTCGTATTAAGACAAAATAAATTAGAATACTAACTTGCTATTTGGGGAATCTCTTAATTAGTCAAAACAACTTCAAGTTCAAAGGTATCCTGTGTAACCTTAATATCAAAATCTCCATTATATTTTTTAACAGTAGCTCTTATATTCTCTAACCCAAAACCATGATTTTCCTTATCCGGCTTATTTGTTTTTATCTTATTGTCTTTTATTATTAATTGCTCTTTTATTGAATTTGTAAAACTTAAAACAAGAAAATTTCTACTATTTTTAATTTCTATAGATATTCTTCGCATAGAAGTATCTTCAATTTTTATACAAGCCTCAATGGCATTATCTATTGCATTTGCAAATATAGTACACATATGAACGGGTTTAATTAAGCATTTTTCTTGAAAGTTACCGCTTAATTCAAATGAAATATTATTATTTTTCATAATTGCATGTTTTTCATTGATAATTGAATCTGCAATAGAATCGCCTGTATTAAAAACACTATCTAATATAGTAATATTGTCTTGCAAATTTTTCACATAATCATTTAATTCCTTATACTTACCTTGAGCACATAAATCATTAATACATATTAAGTGATTTTTCATATCATGCTTTAGGCTCCTTGTCTCTTTTTGAGAATTTTTATATGATTCAAAATGCTGAAGCTGTGTTTCCATATAGTATTCATTTATTTCATTAATATTTTTATAGTGGATTGCAGACTTACTTTTTATAATAGAAATAGCAGTAGACATATCCATTAATATAGTAATAAAAGTAATTATTATAAAAATAATCTTATCTGTTATTTCATCAAATATAATAGTTTTTTGTAACTCGTCAATTGCTATTAATATTATTAAAGATAGAGTATTTACAGATATTATTGAGATTATATCCCACCTTTTTAGATTAACATAATAATTTTCTTCTATCTTACGTTTAATCATAATTATTATAATAACATCTAATAAAGTACCGAAGTATGTACCTAACTCTTCCGACCAATTAAATATAGTTTGGCTAGCAAACATGCTAAATATCAACGTAATCATGAGTAGTGGAAGTAACATGACGAATGCGGTTGGAACAATATATATTATCTTTTTTAATCCTTTAATCCCATAACATAAAAAAATAATTATTATAGAAAATATAACCAATGAATATAAAGAATTTTCTCCATTAAAAATCATTCTTTCTATGATAATAAATAAAATTTGACTAAAAGCACACCCTATCCATATTCTTTTATTCAAATTAATTTCATGACAAAATAAGAATTTAATTAAATATAACATGGCCATTGTGTCCAGCGTGTAGTTACCAGATTTTAACATAAAGCTTAATACTTCCATTTATACTTTCTCCTATTTTGCAGTCCGCTTAATGTGTAAATATAAGCTTTCCTTAAATTTCTTAATTTTGAGTCTACTGATTAGTATTATTTCATTATTGTCTACTATTACTTCTTTACTATCATATTCCTTTACATAGCTTAAATTCACTAAATATCCTCTATGAGTACGAAAAAATCCCTCGTCCTTCAATTCTGCTTCAATTTCATTTAAATTACGTCTTTCTATATAACAATTATCAATTGTATGAATATGTATTTCTTTATTTTTAGCTTCTATGTATATAATATTTTTAATCTTTAATATGATATCAGTATCTTTTTGATGCACAAGAAGTGTTTTCAAATTTGATATTTGCTTCTTAACACCTTCAATAGCTTCTATTAATTTGTTTTCTTGCACAGGCTTTATTAAAAAACGAAAGGCAGAAACTTCATATCCTGCTGGTGCAAATTCATTGTGACTTGTCAAAAATACTATTGCTACTTCTTCATTTATATTACGTATTCTTTCAGCAGTTTTTATACCATCAAGTTCTTTCATTTCAATATCTAAAAAGATTATGTCATAATTAACCTGTCCATTTTTATAATGCTTCAAAAGTTCCTCTCCACATGAAAAACTACTAATAACAGTTTCTATGTCCTTATAACTTTTTTCTATATATCCTACTATTTTATCTCTAAATAATGCTTCATCATCACATACGGCTATACGCATTGTTTCACTTCCTTTTAGTCACTTTATTTATTCTGTCTCATATCTTCTATTTTCTTTAATATGCTTCAAAATATTTCATACTTTACCTTATTACTTTCCATTTTACTACGTAATACAATTTAAAACAAAAAATGAAAAGGCTTTTCGTTTTTGCAATATGTGATGTTTTAGATTGTCAGCCAGCTGATATTTTAGAATTTGTTCGTAAATAAACAAGTTTCACCAAAAGTAGTTCTCAACAATACTACAATAGCATTATTGAGAACTATTTATTTGAAATCAGATAAAATATTCTTCAATCTATAAATCTTTTTTTTATAAAGATATAAGCAAACATTTATGCAATAAAAACTCTATTTCCTTTTTATATCTAACTAACTGCTCAGAACTTATATTTTCTAATTCCTTTTCATTGACACTAAATTCTTCACTTAGATCATCAAATAAAGATATTATTTCCTCTTTATTAGTTTCTTTTAATTCATCTAAGTATTTTCTTATGGCACCTTCAACATCATTAGCCCAATTATCTATAGCTTCCATTGATATTTCATTTATTTTTGTTTGCCAAGTTAATGAATCATATAAGAAAAATATTGAATCTGTAAAAACATTCAAAGACTCTGTAATTCCTTTTACAGAAGTGGCTTTTATTGTTTTTAACAAGTGATTTAAATTGCTGTTTTTTTCTCCAAGGGATGCTCTTTCAAATGCACTTTTAAGCTTCTTTAAATTTTGGGTATAGACATTGTTCTTTTTTACTTTCCATGGTTTTCTTTTGGCAGCTTTTCTAAACATTTCTCCCATAGCTTGTTTTATAGTGTCTCCAATATGTTTTTCTATAATTCCCTCCATAACTTTAGTATAAGAAGGCGCATTTATTTTCACCTTATTTTCTAATTTAGAAATTTCTATATTTAACACATCATCAATCACTCTATCTAAAGAAATAATTTCATCTTCAATATAATTTAATAAGTTTTCAGTTTCTTCATTTGTAATCTTTGGAACATAATAATGTTGCATTAAAGCAAAAGTTTCTTCTTTCATAGACCATTTGCTTTCATCATTTATGTATTCTGTAATTAATTCTTTAATTTTTATATCAGATTTATCTATTAGCTTTATAGATTTAACTTTGATTTCTGCAAACTTTGTGTCTAAAACTTCTAATATATTTTCTTTTTTATCTAAAAATTCTTTAATTATATTTATTCTTTCTTCTACACTTTCTTTTTCACATTCAATATTTGCAATCTTAGAATTAATCTTTATATCACATTCACCTAATATGAAATCTTGATAATTTTTTAAGGTTTCAGCAAGTTCTTTTCTTTTTTTAGGACCATTAACACTTTCATAAATATAATCCCAAATTTCAGTCGTGTCTGGATTTTTTTCGCTACTACTTTCTATATAAAATGATTTTACATCCTTATGTATACATTCATTAACACTTTTTTGAATTTCACATATTCTCTTGTTATCCTCTTGTAAATCCTTTGGACACATATTTATAGCTAAAACAACTTCCACATTATCATTTATGATTTCTCCAACATATTTTAAAAATTGAAAATCATCATCTCCAAGTCCAACTCTGTAAGAAACAACATATACAATAAAATCACTTTCTGGTATAAAATCCTTTAAAACTTCCTCATGTTCACTTATAAGAGAACCATATCCCGGAGTATCAAAAAGCCTCAAACCATTGTATTTAGTATCTTTACTTACTCCAATATATTTTAATCTATTCAAATTTTCAGTTGGAGTTACTGTAAGATTATCAAACTTATCCTTATCTAAAAATTCAAAACTCGAATCATTATTTACTACAATTAATGACTCTTTTGAGTTGCTATCTATTACAACTTCAGTAATAACACCTGTAGTTGGTTTAACACTTTCAACTAATATCTTTTTACCAAATATGCTGTTAATTAAAGCACTTTTCCCAGAGCTTGTTTCACCTAACATAACAACATAATGAGCTGGATTAATTATTCTCTCTTTTATAAGCAAATTTTTATATGTAATATTATCATTTGCAAGAACATTAACAACTTTATCAATTCTCTTTTGCCTATCTACACAACTTTTAAAAATATCCATTTTATTTCTCCTCTTTTAAATCTCTACTCCGCGCTAATTAGTTCCTTTAAAGTTTTCAAATCTTCTTCAAATTCTAAAATATGTTCTTCATTATAACTAGATTCATATTGGTTTTCTATGATTTCCATATCTTCTTTAAAAGTTTTTTCTAATTTCATTTTTAATTCTTTTATAGAATCATCTACCTCTTGCCCTTTTGCTCTTAAATCATCAATAATTTCTTCCTTTAAGTACTTTTCTAAATCTTCTATCATTGGATCTAAATCCTTTATAGTATAACTAGCTCTATTCTCAACTATCTTTTTGCGCATATGATCTCCTATTAGAGAAAATGCTAGGCTTATTCCCATACCTACAAGAATCCCTGCTGGCCCTCCAAGTATCCCTACCGCTCCAATTGTTCCAACGACTCCAGTTGATACTCCTAGTACTGTAGGAAGTGACTTTTCATATTTAATTGAACTCTTCCTATTAAAAAATGATATATTTTCATAAGTTCCATTAAAACCTTTTATAGTAATGTCTTCTAATGCACCACTAAGATTTTTTATAAGCTCACTAATACTCGCTAAAACTTCATCCATTATATTATTAATTGCTTTATCAGATGTTTCTTTATATATTAAACTAAGCCTATTACCGTCTACTATTCCCTTATTAATAATTCTCCTAAGTTCTAATTTTAAATCCTCAATATTTTCTTTTATTATTTTTGAAGAATTTTCAATAATATTCTCCATTTCTTCATCTGCATAAGCTCTACAATTTCTTATTTTTCCCTTATTTTCAAAAAGTATCATTTTAATTTCTTTGATTTTTTCTTCTTTTTCCAAGTCATTTTGTTCGTTTTTATTTGAAGCTACGCTTTTATAAATCTCTATTTTATTATTAATATTTTCTAAAGCTTCATAAACCTTTTGGTTTAGCGTATTAATTAACTCTATGTTGTAGTCTTTTGAAATGTTCTTTATCTCTTCTATAACCTTAACTATTCCAGAGTTGTCATATAAATTTACATCCTTAGTAAATTTAGCTTTAACTGCTTCATAAACATTTACAATATTAATGTTGATATCCTTTTCCTCATTATGAGCATAACTTATGCTACTTAATACACCTTCATTATGTTCTTTCGCTTCAGCTGCATCATCTTCGCTTTCATCATTCCACTTATTTTGAACAAAAATAGTATTAGATAACTTTGGCCATAAGGCATTTATGAAATTTTTTTCTGTTCTTGTAATCGGAGGATTTGTTCTAATCATAAAAATTCCAGCGACTTGCTTTTTTACATATTCTAATGTAGTTCTTTGATTCTCAGGAGTTAAACTTCCAACTCCGGGTAAATCTACAAGGACAATATTATCTTTTAAAACATCACTTTTGTTATATAATACTATTTTAAAAACCTGAAGATTATTTGCTTTATTATAATCATTATGTACATACTTTTCTAAGTTTTCTATATGTATATTTTCTTTATTTCCATTTAAATAATATATTGTAGCTTCATTGGTATTTTCTCCATACCTAACTTCAACTGGTACACAAGTTGTTTCATCCACATCAGTAGGTAATATATTATCTTCCATTAAAATAGAATTCAAAAAGCTACTTTTACCTGCTCCTTGAATACCTAATACCGGAACAATTATTTCTTTCTTATTTAAATTTTCAATAAAGTGATTAAAGTACTCCTTGTAATCTGTCCCTTGGTTCTCAGACTTAAGATACTTTTCTACTAACTTATTAAATTTTTCATCTTGTATTAAATCCATATATGCCATGATATTTTATCTCCTTTTTCCAAAAATCCTAGTAAATAGAGATTTATTTCCCCATTTTACTTCCTCTTGTATAATTTCCATATTAATGCTAAGTTCATCTTGTAAACTATTTATAAGCTCTACTAATGCACCCTTATCTTCTAGCTTATTATTAATAATCCTTATTTTATCTAAAAGAACCTTGTTATTATTCTCAAAGTTATCTTCCATAGACTTTTCCAATAATGCTGACTTCTCTTCAATAGATTTCTCTATTAATTCTACCTTTTCTTCAATCTTATCTACATTGATATCGTCTATTTTATTTAAAATAGCTTCTTTATTAAGTGCTGCATCCTTCACTACTTTTAACCCTAAAATAGCTAATCTTTCTTCTATTGATTCAAAAAGTACCTTATTTTGTTCCTTTACCATATTACTAATAGCTATTTCTATAGTACCCTCAATAGATTTTGTTATTTTCAATATACTATTATTTAAATCTTCAATCTTTTCCTCAAAATCGTCTTCTTGAAATTCTTGAAAATTTCCTTTTAAATCATTGATTTTCTTTTCAAGGGGTTTTAACTTTTCTATTATATCTTCTGACATATTACTAGATACTTTTGAAATTGAATTTATCATATCCTCTTGAATTTCACTCATTATATTTTTTGTAACTTCATCACTTTGAATTAAAATCGATTTATTTTCCATGGTTATACTCCTTTTTTTCAGTTAACAGTTAACAATGAACAGTTAACAATTGTGGTACAATTTCCGTTGGAAATTGAATTGATTTATATATAAATACCCCGGCATTTCAATCTATATCGTATCATGTTCCTTATTTAAAAAATAGCTTAAAATCTCCTCTAGAGTTTCTTTTTCCTCTTCACCTCTAGATAATGGATTTCCAAATAATATTTCTTTTATATCTCTATAGTCACTTATTATAAATTTATCCTTTTCTTGCCCTTCTATTAATGCCATATTGTATATTGGATTTTTAGAATTAATTAATATATACCCATCTTTAGAATTATTAAATTTATTTATAATACTATTTTTTAAACTATGAACTTCCATTAAAAGTTCCTTTATGTTATTAGAATTTATAAATACCTTCCATGAGTCTATAACTAAATTTATCATCAAATTATTATTTGTTATAAAATAATTTAAACTCCTGCTCTCTAATATTAGCTTTTTAGAATTTCCTATTTGAATTCCATTAAATACAATAAACATATTATAAGATTTGTCTTTTATTTTCTTTAAAGCTGAATAAAATCCAAGTGTATTTTTACATAGGTCATAAACAATTACTATTTTATCAAAGCTATATATGCCCTCTTGTTTTATGACTTCACATTGCTGCTGACTTAGATGTATGCCCAAAACTCTTGAAACAAATTCCGCGCATGAATCTATATCCCATATCCAAAAAATTTCTTTAGTTTCTTCCTTTATTTTTTCTATACTTCTCTCTTTTATATAATTCCATAATAACAAATAATTTTTTTCAAATATTTGTGTGCTTAACTTATAAATATTATATTGTACCTTGGGAATCGAATAAGAAATACTTTCTGGTGCTTCATATTTTTCACCATCTATTGTCGTCTCTAATTTATTTTCTTCATAAGCTTTTAACTTTATAAGTTTATCTATAAAGCTTTTTAAATTCTTATTAGCATCTTCTATATCATAAAGCTCAATATTTTGCTTCTTCTTTTCTTCATATTCCTCTGCCCTTTTACCTACTTCCTCGTAAAAAACATTTATGGCTTTATTATACTCCGTACTCCACTCTTTTAGTATATTCAAATATTCTATATTATTTTGATTACATACCTCTTGAGCTATATCTATAGTAGCCTCTTTATCCACTACTTTTTCATCATATTCGACTTCCGTGTAACCCCATTCCCTATCAAATATATTAGAAAATAGTCTCTTACCCTTATTTAATACGCCTTCTTTTTTAAATAGTATTGTTTTTTCTTCATATTTATGTTTAACATCTAAATTCTTACTTTCAATGCCTTGAAGAAAATACTCAAATCCTGTATCTAAATTAAGCTTTTCATATATTTCATTCTTTCTCTTTTCGCATTCTTTAACTATATTTAAAATATCACTTTCAATATATAAATTTTTATTATTTATTCTATCTACTATATCTAAATAGCTTTGTAATTCCTCTGAAGATGAATTTCTAATCTCAAATATTGTATCTGAAATCACTGCTTCAATTTCTTTGATTTTTAATAATATCTTTTCCTGTGCATTTTGAAATTCTTCTGCAAACCCATTAATATCTCTAACCTTTACATTTTTTAATGCTTCTATTGTATCTACATCATTTCCATTTATAATTTCTTTATCTGTCGTAATTATCTGATTAATTCTTTCTTCAAGACTTCCTGATCTCTTTTCATTAATCCTTGGAGTAATGCTATTCACACAAGTTTCTATAGCTCTAATAAAATCTTGAATATTAGAACTTTCATATAATTCTTTATCTTTATTTATAATTCCCTTTAACCCATTAAGTGCTGATATTTGAATAACTTCAAAGGATTCACTCTTTTTAGTCCCTTGCATTAAAAGATTTTCAGCCCTTTTTTTATGCTTCTTTAAAATAATAGATTTATCTTCTTCAACTATTCCGTTTCTTCCAAGTTTTTCTTCTATTGAATCTATCATATTTTGTACCAAAATTATCTGTTTTTCTTTTTCATCCACAATTTTGATTTTTTCTACATTGGCTTCATCACTAGTCGCCTTAACTGTAGTCAAAAATATGCAAATATCTATTGTTGGAAGCAATATTTCTAAAGTCAATTTTTCATGATTATCCAAATTCCATGCATCGAGTCCTGGACTATCTATTATATGTATATTTTCATCTAATAAAAAATAAGGTGTTTTAATATCAATTTGAGTAACATTCAATCTATTATTAGGATTTTTACTTTCATCTGCATATTGTCTTATAATTTCCTCATTTAAATTACTACCTTCTAATATTTGTGATTTTTTATCTTTAAAATAAATAGTAGCTTGTCTATTTTCTCCCTTACATGCAGTAATTATAATGCTAGAACTTGGTCTTATAGCCATAGGCAAAATCTTTTCACCTAAAAGCGCATTTACTAAAGTTGATTTCCCACTACTTGTTATTCCCATAATAGCAACTCTTATTATATTGTCCTTAAATATGTTTTTTCTATCTTCAAACCATTCCAAATCTTTATTATATCGTTTTATTCTATAATCATTTTTTCCTAAAACTTTTTTTATTTCATTAATCGTATCTAATATATAATTACCCTTTTTCATAAGCTTCTCCATATTAACATTAATTTATTATTATCACTCTAAAAATACTAACTTACGCCTATACCTTAACTATTTATATATTAACACAACTGCTCCTATTTATCTAAATAAATACTAACTAATTCCAAAAAAAACGCACCAATCCTCACATTAACTGCACCATATTCATTAGTCAAGGTGCAGTTCATCGTATCACTAGTGCATTACTATGAAAATAAATATTAATATCCTTTTTCTTTAAGCTCAGACGCAATTTCCACATATTTTTCAATTACGTCAAACGCTTTGTAATCATCTCTCCTTAAGTCTATAATATCACCATGAGAAATGCCCCGATAATGCTTATTTTCAAGTATACCTCTAAATTCTCCCCATTTTGCAGAATCAACGGAAACTAAACCATCATTATCTCCTTCTGTTAGTTTTACTAAAATATAAGGAATGGTCAATATATAATCACTAAATAAATTTCTCATTACAGTTGCATAACTTTGATAATAAACCCCTACTACATCTTTAACTTTTTCATTGAATTTCTTACTATTATGAGTTGAAAATTGCCTAGTTGCAGTATAGAAATCTGGGTTTTTATCACCAATCAATTTGAAATATTTATTAAAAGCTTTTGCAATACCTTTATAAATCACATCAGGTATATGGCAAGCAATATCAACAAACTTTACACCGTTATGTGGTGATGACATCATTGTAATCGATGCAACATAATCCCCCATTTCTAGTTCACTAACCATATATCGTGCATCTAAGCCACCTTTAGAATGTGCAATAATATTAACTTTTTCACACCCTGTTTCTCTAACAACGTCAAGAATCTTCTCTTTAATATCCTTTGCATTATATTCTACAGTTCCAAAGGCTTCTTGATTACCATAATAAACAGTTGCACCTTGCCTAATCAGTTCTTTAGGAATTCTTCCCCAATAGTTAATATATTTGAAATCCCTAAACCCTACACCATGAATTAAAACAAATGGATATTTTGTTTTGCATATTTCTGAATCAACCCGTGTCTTTTCGATATTAATTTTATAACATTCATGCTCATACTCATCTTTTGCAAGATTGCATGCATATATCATTATAAAAATATTCAAAATTGGAATAAACACCATCCATGCGACTATTATTCTCTTTATAATATTAAGTCTTCTTGAAGTACATATAATACGCAACATTCCATTTACAATAAGTGTAAGAATAAATAATATAGTAATAATAATATCTGCTATGTATATCTTATTTGAAATTTCAAAACTTTGTATAAAACTACTATAAACATAACTGCAAATTATACTTTGAATAAATACTGTATATAATCCACAAAAAACAAGGCGTCTCCCACCTAATAATATTCTTAACCTATGATTAACTATTTGCTTTTTAGACTGTGGAAAAAAATTAATTTTACCCCATATGTAAGAAATAAATATTATAGCTTCGAATATAATTACACCTTGCCATAATTGTGATATCTTATTCTGTGTTGCATACTGATTAAAAAAATATGTTATCAAAAAAATATGTGGCACAACAATTAAAAATAAGCTCATGATACCTTTATGCATTAAATCTATTTTCTTTCTGACATCTAAATATATACATCCAAATACTGCAATCCCTATAAACAAACAAACTATAAACATATCCTACCCCCTAGTATTATAAAACACTATTATTATCTTACTTTTTCTATACAAATCAATTTATGGAATATAAAACTATTATATGTAATTTAATACTATCATAATTTTTAATGATCATAAAGAAATAATTCCAATTAGATGAAATTCTTAATCATTTAAAATAAAATGCATATAATCCCGCTTATTTCTAGGAATTATATGCATAACTACATTTTTCTTTAAATATTTATACTTTAGTCACTTTCTTAACCTTAAATTTATCATTTACACTTATAACTTTAATTTGCAAGTTGTTAAGTAATTTTGATAAACTCTTTATCTGATTAATATATTTTATATCATTCTTTTTAACTAGTTTTATTACCATTTTAATTATATCTGATTTTTCCTCACTGCTTAATCTAACGCTATTTCCTATATACGATCTATTAATATAAACTAAAGTAGTCCAAATTTGTTCCTCTACTATGTTGTTAATATCCATTAGCACCCATGTAAAATCTTTTCTTCTGGTCTCTGCTGGATATGCCTCTTTAAAAAACTTTATAAAAGTATTTTCTATTTTAGGCTCCTTTACCACTACATATTTTCCAAGTTGAGCTTTCAATTGATTTTGTAAAAACATAATAGTGTTAGGCTTAATCTTATCTGCAATTTTATCAATATTATCATAAATAAAATTATAAGTATCTTGAATTTTCTCAGGATCTATATTTTCTTTTTTAAGTATTTTTGTAATATCTATGTATTCTAGTATATTTTTCTTACAATTCAATTCTTTGTTATATAATTTTTCCCATGTTTCTTCCGCACTTAAATTTTCTAAGCTTATGTTTTCTTCCATATTCACTTCATCCTTTTTCTATTATTTATATTGATTATATTCTATCTTAAATCAGTATTCATTACAAACAATATAAAAAGTACTTCTGTAAAATTAATTTATGTATCTCATTATAAATCCTCCCATCCGATCATTTTATTAATGTCTTATATATATTAAAAGTTTTGAAGTATGATTTAACTCCTGTGGCTTGGGGCATTTCAATTCCTCTCATCATATGGGCATTGTTTAGACACAAACTTTTCGACCTTGTTCCAATTGCACAAACCAGAGTCATTGAAAATTTAAAAGATGGTATTGTTGTAATTGATTTAAAAAATCGTATTGTGGATATTAATACTGCTGCCAAACACATTCTAAAATGTGAAACTATTAAAAATATTGGAACTTATATTTCAGATTTTTTTTATAAATGGCCAGCATTACACAACATGCTAGTTGAAGAAAAAGAATATTTAGAATTTGAACAAATACAAAATGGATTTACATATTATTATGAAGCTCTATGTTTGCCTATACAAAATGAGAAAAAATTTTTATTATGAAAACTCTTAATTATTCGCGATACAACTATAAAGAAGCAAACAGAAGCAGCCCTTTAATGACTTGGACGCCTAACCGTAGTTGCGCAACAAGCACAAAAAGACACACAGGAAATAATTTTAAGTATGCGAGAAGAGATAAAAAATACAAAAAGCTTTTTTGTAGAATTAGCTGATTTGATAAATAACTTTGAAAAAGGTCATGAACTTACTGTCAAAATTGATTATACTGGTATAGAAAATTTTGAAATTTACGACAATAAATTCAATGCAAATATCCTCAATATCATAAAAGAATCACTTAATAATATTGTTAAACATTCTGGTGCTGATACTGTAGAAATAGTGTTTCAAGAAATGCTGAAACAATATAAGCAAGGAGAAATCCCTCTATCTCCTGGCCTTGCAATAAAATTATTGAATGAATTTAAATAATCTGCACATGGAAAACCGCAGTCAAGCCGTTAAATATGCAATAGAGAAAGGCTTTGTTGATTAATTATTTATATTCTCTATTCTCTTACTAGATAAAATAGCTTCTAGTTTTTTTTGAATATCCTTTATCTTTTGAATTAAGATAAGTATTTATTCAGAGCTTTTTTTCTTTTCTTTAATAATATAGTCATGCATTTTTTTATATACACTTATAATACTACTACTTCTCATTGTATTCACTTAAGAAAAAGTAGCTGATACACTCTCACTGTATCAGCTACTTTTTCTTAATTTGTTTGCTGTTTTTCCTACTGTTAACTTTAAATTATTTGTATTTACTATACACGTTATTGTTGCTGTTCCAGCTCTCTAACGGCACTCATTTTACCATTTGAAATAATAACATTTTTTAAATTAGTATTGTCCACGAATGCTTAACCCCATATTTCTTTAACCATAACACCATTAATTAGGGTTTGGTGATCAAACCCTAATTAAGTTTTTTCACATAAATAAAACAATCCATAAAAATCCAATTAGCATTGTCTTGGGTTTCATGGTGGAGGCGAAGCACGACCTTTGAAATCCACTACTGTTAACACTTAAAATAAATTAAAACTATTCTTCATTATTTATCCCTTCAACTATCACTATTTTACTTATTCTCTTTAATGGGAAGTAACTAGCTAACATAGTTACACCTATAGTTCCAAGAGTAGCTATAATAATAGCAATCCAAGGTATTTTCCACTCAATTTTTATAGCACTGTAAAACATTTTATATAACATTGCGGAACCTATAGTCCCTAATGTATCTCCTATTACAATAGCTGCCATAGCATAAAAAATACATTCAAGCTTTATTAATTTATTAACTTCTTGTTTGGTCATTCCAATTGCCTTTAAAATAGAAAGTTCTCTTGTTCTTAAGATAATATTGGTACTAATAGTATTAAAAATATTAACACAGCTAATTGCTGCAATTACTGCAACAAAACCATATACAAAAATACTTATTGCTATACTATATTCCTTATTTGACTTCATCTCTGGTTCACGATCTCTAAGAAGAAAATTAGGATAATTTTTTATCATTGTATTTAAATAACTTCTTACTGAAGATGAGTCAACATTATTTTTTAATTTTATTGCTAGATAATCAGGATTTCTGTCTTTCCTTGTCAGCTCTCTATAAATGTCTTCTGTAGTAAATACATTAATTCCACCATCAGTATTAAATTTTTGTCCCCAAATTCCTTGTTTTAATATTCCTTGAACAGTATATTCTTTATATTCATCCATTGAGTTTGCTTTGTTATTCTCATTGTTTTTAGGTATTTTCAATCTTATTTTATCGCCAACTTTTATATTTAATTTATCCATTATTGAATGTATATTAGTTTTGGAATTATAACTTTCCCCTGTATTAACAATAACAACACCTTGTTCATCATTCATTTTGTTTGGATTTACTTCACCTTCAAGCAAGTATTTATTAATTATTGATAAATTCTCATTGGATAGTCCTACTATTTGACTTTTATCAAAATCAGTATATTTCTCATATACTTGTTTGCTATTGTACCAGTCTGAATTAAATTCTTTTAACTTAGAACTAACCAAACTATCAGGAACTATTACTTCATCACCTATTGAATCACTTTGTTTAACATCAAAATATCTATAGTAATATTTATATATTTCATCGATTTCCTTAAAATTACTTAAAGTTTTATAATCATCATCAGTAAGCGTTACATCTCCTCTGTTATCTTTGTGAGAGATTTGAAATTGAAAGAATTCATTATCACTATCATTTGCTCCTGTTTTATAAGTTAAATCAATGATGCTGCTAAATACAATTAATAACACAATACTAATAACCATTGAAAATACAGTTATAGCAAATCTTTTTCTGTTCCTTCCTAAGTTCTTACGTGCAATCCATCCCTCAGCACCAAGGTACCTCTTCACTAATTTTCCTGAAGACAATTTTTTGAACTTTTCTTTTTTCAAACTTCCTGTATTTCTAATTGCATCTAAAGGTGATATTTTACTTGCTTTTCTCGCTGGTCCAAAAGCTGAAATGTATATGGAAATCAAACTTAAAATAGCACTAATTATTATGATATATGGTGATATGATCAATGTAAGACTTCCAAATTCTACATGCGGCACTATAATAGCTAAAATATAATATAGAACTTTTATTGCAAAGGTTCCTACTATTATTCCTATTGGAATGCCTATAACGCTTAAAATAGTTGCTTCTTTAAATACTAATTTTCTAATTTGCTTTTTGGTAGCACCTATGCATCTAAGTAATCCAAATTGTGAAATACGCTCAAGAATTGCAATATTAAAAATATTATATATAACAGCACTCATGGCGAATACTACTATGATTCCTAAAAATGTACATCCTGAAATTAAAGCAACATTATATCCATCATTATTACTTTGTAATAAAAATCTTAGAACTTGTTCATTGTAAGAAATCTTAAAAGTTTTTTGATCAGCATCTCCTAAATCGGCTAAAAGTTCTTTAGCTGATTTATGTACATCGTTGTTATTTTTAAAATTTATATAAGTTCTATACTTAGCATTTTGAAGCGTTAAATTACTATCATAATAAGTAATTCCTTCCATTCTCCTAGAAAAATTCAAATTTGAATCTAAAAATCCTACAACAGTATAGTTTTTTGATTTATTAACTTTTTCATTATCTTCATTAGATGAAATATCAATAGAAATCTTATCACCTATATTAATTTTTTCCTTTAGATAAGGTAAAGTTTCATCACCTATAATAATTTCATCGCTAGCTTTTGGCAATCGTCCTTCTGCAAGGGAAATTGGCCACATTTCTAATGCTTTTTCATCATAAGCACAAAGTTTGTATCCACTCGGATCAAATTCTTTTGCTTCAGTTAATATGTTCTTTTCACTATCTACAAGATTCTTGCCACCTGTCCCAAATTCAACTACTGTCCCAGCTTCTAAAATCGAAACATGTTTTTTAATTTTTTCAGCATTTTCCTTTGAATCACTTGAAATTATCACCTCATATGCACCTGAATTTTTCATAGTTTCTTCATACATCTTATGCCACATGCTTAAGCCTAAAGTACCTACCCCTGCAATTAATGCAGTTGAAAGAACAATCCCAATGATTGTCATTAATGTCCTTTTCTTTTGATTTTTTAAATATCTAGGTGTTATTTGTAAGTAATTATTAATCATATTATTTCACCACACCATCTTCAATATTTATAATCCTATCGGCATTAGATGCAATTGTATGATCGTGTGTAATCATGATCAATGTTTGATGATATTTTTTAACAGACAATTTCAATAAATTTAATACTTCTTCACTATTCTTTTTATCTAAATTCCCCGTTGGTTCATCTGCTAAAATAATAGCTGGTTTAGTTATTAATGCTCTTCCTATAGCAACTCTTTGCTGTTGTCCACCTGATAATTCAGAAGGCAAGTGATATCTTCTATCGTAAAGTCCCAAGCTTTTTAAAAGTTGTTCTAAGTGTTTAGTATCTACACTTTTATTATCTAAAATAAGTGGTAAACTAATATTTTCTTCTACTGTTAAAACTGGTACTAAATTATATTGTTGAAAAATAAAACCTATAGATCTCCTTCTAAAAATAGCCAATCTCTTTTCATCTAACTTAGCAATATCATTATCTTTAATTATTACACTGCCTGAAGTCGAAGTATCAACGCCACCTAATATATGCATTAATGTGCTTTTTCCCGAACCACTTGGTCCAATTATTGCAACAAATTCGCCTTCCTCAACACTTAAATTAATATTTTTAAGTGCATCAACCTTAGTGTTTCCTTTTCCGTATGTCTTATTTAATTCAATTACTTTCACAATATACATTGCGCATTACCCCCATATCTTTTTTTTGTTTAATATGAGTATAAAATTCTTATCTTAATTTTCAGTGAATTTTGTCTTACATTTCAGTCATCTAATACAATTAAGTCGTTATATGCTTATAAATAAACTAATACTAGATTCCCATTGTTTATGCTAGACAAATGAATTTGTATCCCTATTACCCTAGATTAGTCAAAATTATACTGAAGGAACTTCCCTTCCACTTTTGACTTTGCACTGTAATTGCACCATCTTGCCCATCAATTATTCTTTTAGATAAAGACAGCCCTATACCTACACTGTCATCTTTATACTTACTTTTACATTTGTGAAATCTTTCAAATATTTTAGTAACCTCATCCGCTTCAATTCCTTCTCCATTATCTGAAATAGTAATAGTCGTAAGTAATTTCATCTGTTCAATATCAATTACTATTTTTCCATTCTCAGGAGTATGTTCTATACTGTTTTTCACAATATTTAATATTGCCTCACCAGTCCAATTAGCATCTCCGAAGAAACAACTATCTTCTATATTTTCATTAATATGTATTGATATATTTTTATCTTCTCTTAAATATTCTATAGATAAAATAGCTTTTTTTATTATAGTCATTACATGAACTTTTGATTTATTAAATATAATAATTCCAGCATCTAGCATGGCTAACTTTAATAAATTTTTAACTAACCATTCTATCCGTTCCAATTGTTTTTTACTTCTTTCAATAAAATATGTACGTGTTTCTATAGGCATATCAGTTTCAACAGCCATAATATCATTTGCAGCTATTAATGTAGCTACTGGAGTTTTCAGCTGGTGAGAAATGTCTTCTATTATATTCTTTAAAAATACTTTTTCCCTTTTTAAATTATCAATGTTAAGCTTAAGACAATTAGACATCTTATTAAATTCATTTCCAAATACATCAAAGAATTCTTCACCATCCTCCTTTAAATCATAAGAAAAGTCACCCTCAATAACCTTTTGTATTATATAAGTTGTTCTTTCTATTTTGGAATAAATTTTAGAAAAACCTAAAAATACTATACTGAGCAATATAATTGCTAAAACTATAAATGCAGCTATTATTTCTATAATTGATTTAGTATAAACACTATTAATTGAATTTTGTAATTTAAAAGACATGTCCTCTTTATAACCATATTGACTTAAAATTTCTGTTCCCTTTTTTATGTGATTATCTGTTGCTGGTTCTTTTATAATATCTGCAATTCTGTCTTCTAACTGAGGATATTCTTCAACCAGCTTCCCTGCTATCCCAATATTTTCTTTAGCAATATTTTTGTGCTAACATTTCTTAAAGTCTCATTTATTCCAATTAAAAATACTCCTAACGCTAAAATTAAAGTTATAATTAGACTAAAAAATACAATCTTAATTTCTTTATTTACAAAATACCTTCTTAATGTTTTACCACATCCATATTCCACTTATAACCCACTCCCCTAACAGTAATAATATAATCAAATTTTTCACTAATCCCATTTAACTTTAATCTTAGCTTTTTAATATAAACAGATAATGTATTATCTTCTACAAAATTGCCTTCTACATCCCAGATTTTTTCTAGAAGAAGTGATCTAGTCATCACCTGATGAGGTGAATTTAAAAACGCAAGCAATAACTTATATTCTGTACTTGTAAGTATAATTTCTTTATCATTTATTAGCACCTTATATTGAGATGTAAACACCTTAATATCCACACTGCATATAACTTCTTCTTTATTGGTAGTTTGTCCATTTCTTCTGAGGGCAGAATTAATTCTTGAAACTAATTCCCTTACCCTATACGGCTTAGAAATATAGTCATCCCCTCCAATATCTAACCCGGTCACTACATTCATTTCATCATCACAACAAGTCAAAAAGATAACTGGTATATTACTCTTTGTTCTTACCCTTTTACAAAACTCATATCCTAATCCATCAGGTAAAATTACATCTAAAATAATCAAATCATATGATTCTCTTTCAAATAACTCATCAGCTTTTGCTAGACAATCTGCAATGTCTACACTTAAATTTTCTTTTTTCAAAGCATATGACGTCATATACGATAAATCCTTATCATCTTCTACTAATAATAATTTTTTCATTTTTTATTAACCTTTCATATCTATAAATAATTTGACTTAATTACACTCTTACCAATTTTTAACCTTTACTAATGTAATTTTCACATTAAATTATACCAATAAGTTCCTGTATATTCATCTTAATAATTATAAAGTCATTCTCTAAATGTCTATAAATTAAAATAACTCACGACAATACATGTCGTGAGTTTCATGGTGGAGGCGAGGCGCATCGAATCCCTCTACTCAAATTCCACATTATTTATTGTTTAACCTTTGAGACCATTGGTTTGTCGTTCCATATTTTCTATAACAATATCATGAATATCGCCTAATGAAGCACAATACTCAAGTACTTTCCATGGAGTATTTGTGTGAAAATGAATTTTAATGAGTTCCTCATCCCCAACTGCAAGTAAGCAATCACCTTCAATTTTTTTTGTAATATACTCGTTTATTTCATCTTCTGAAAGATTTTCTCCTTCAATTAATAACTGCGTATCAAATTTGTATTCAAGCATAAATATTCTCCTTTTCTATTTTACACATTCATGTTTAGGTATTTACAGTATCTTTTTCTGTTCTATTTGAAGATTTTTTATAATATGGTTGCTTGAAAACACAAAGTACTGTCACTAAAACCCTTAATAATATTTCCTTCATGTTTTAAATATAATCATATATT
This sequence comes from Clostridium gelidum, assembly GCF_019977655.1. Taxonomy (NCBI): domain Bacteria; kingdom Bacillati; phylum Bacillota; class Clostridia; order Eubacteriales; family Clostridiaceae; genus Clostridium; species Clostridium gelidum. Next base: position 1,683,496 of record NZ_AP024849.1, on the reverse strand, counting down.
TATGTTTAATTTTATTTCCATGATATTAATGGATCTTTCCTTGGAGCAATTCTAAAATATTTCACATCAGTATATCCAATAATCATACATGTACAATTTCTTTCTTTTCCTCAAGTTCAAGACAGTGCATTTTTTTGTTTTTAAAAGTATTGTTACTTATTTCCGATCATTTTCTAATACTTTCATATGTTCAATATATTTTTCTCCCCAAATAGAAATGCTCTTAAGTACAGGCTCAAATTCTTTGCCTATATCAGTTAATGAATACTCAACTTTTGGAGGAACTTGAGGAAATACGTAACGGTTCACTAACCCATATTCCTCTAAACTTCGAAGTTGCTTTGTAAGTGTTGATTGTGTTAGATCTGGCATTAGCCTTTGCAATTCTCCAAATCTAAGAGTTTTTGAACTTAAATTATGTAAAATTACTACTGCCCATTTACCTGCAATTATTTTTTGTGCTGTAACAAACGGACATTTGCCAAATAAATCATATTTTTCTTCCATAAAATTCTCCTTTGTATCTTTTAGGATACTATGTATCAAAAATAATAGTACTTGTCATAATGTTTATAATGTCATATTATCTATGTATAAAGTAATATTATCATATTAAAATAAAAGGAGCAATTATAATGAATGAAATATTAGAATTTTTAACTACTAATCCAACTTTTTATCTTGCAACAATTGATGAAGATAATCAAGCTAGAGTACGTCCTTTTGGAGCAGTAATGAGCTTTGAAGACAAACTGTATTTTGCAACAAATAATACAAAATCTGTTTTTAAACAATTAGTTGCAAATCCTAAAGTTGAAATTTCTACAACATCTCCAAAAGGTGAATGGATTCGCTTAAGTGGAAATGCTGTTGTTGATTCAAGAACTGAAGCTAAAATAGCAATGTTAGACGCAGTACCAATGCTTAAAAAGATGTATAATTTAGAAGATGGTGTTTTTTCAGTTTTTTATCTTACAGATGCTGTTGCAGTTTTCAATTCTTTTAGTAATCCTACACCAAAAATAGTTCAACTATAATATACTAAGTGTGAAAACTATACTTAAGTGTATACTCCTCCGAAATTGAATACATATTTGTTCCATAGGACTAAGAAAATTTCGCTGGAAACCACTAAATGGCAGGTTGCACCCATTACAGTTTGCTCCAAATATAAAAGCTCAAAGAGAAAGTTCGAAGAACGAAATATAAAATTTCGATTCTCACTTTTTGGACAAACTATAATAGAACAACCTGCCATTAAGTGTTTTCAACAGCTTATTTTTAATGCCTACTCCATATTATGACCCTTGTGGTTACAAATATGTATCCAATTTCTCTGTTTGGATATGCTCCTAAGTGTAATAACTGTTGACTATAATAAAACCTCTTAGTTTGTATCTATATTTCAAGTTACTTATATATTCCTATATATCAAAAACTAGAAATAAGGGGGCATGCTTTTGTGGAGTGTTACATCAAAATCTTCAGTAACCGTAACAAATGCATGCCCCCTTATTTCGGTGGGATATTTATAATTTTATTTTTCACCATGTCCATAATGAACATGTAATAAGTCATGTTCTCTATTTTTCAATATTCCTGCATATAAAGAATCCATTAATGGATTATCATCAGAACGACTTATACTTTTCATTTTATCTGCTTTGTAAAGCCTTGCACCACGTTTTGCTTTTTCTTCAGCTTTGGCATATGGTTGTCCTGCACCACAAATACATCCTCCTGGACATGCCATAACTTCTACAAAATCATAATGTGCTTCACCAGTTTTTATCTTTTTTATGATATTATCTGCATTTTTAAGGCCACTTACTATTGCAATTTTTATTTCACGATCAAGGGAAGTAATAGTTGCCTCCTTAACACCTTCCATACCTCTAACACCTTCAAACGCGAAGGCACGTAATGCTGGAACTGATTGATCACACAAAACCTTACGAATAACCGCTTCAGTAACACCTCCTGTTACTCCAAATATAACCCCGGCTCCACTGCTGCTTTGAAATGGTCTATCTAGTGCTTCTGGTTCTAACGTAGAGAATGAAATTCCAGATTCAGTTACCATATTTATAAATTCTTGTGTTGTAACTACATAATCTACATCAGGTACTCCATCAGTTTTAAATTCATCTCTATTTGCTTCAAATTTCTTAGCTGAACAAGGCATAATTGCTACACTTACAAGCTTTCTATCATCATTTCTATAATTTTCCTTTAATACAGCCGCAAACATTTCCATAGGCGACTTACAACTTGATACGTTCTTCATTAACTCTGGATAAGTATTTTCTACATAATTCACCCATGCTGGACAACAAGATGTAAACAGTGGTAAAGATTCATTTTTTTGAAGTTTTGAAACAAACTCATTTGTTTCTTCTACAACTGTAAGATCTGCTCCAACTGCAGTATCAAAAACTTTATCAAATCCCATTCTTCTAAGGGCAGCTACCATTTTGCCCATTGCATCTCTACCATCTTCTTCTCCTAATTCATCACTTAACCCTACTCTTACAGCAGGAGCTATTTGAACTACTACTCGCTTGCTCTTATCATTGAGATCTTCCCAAAGCTTGCCTGTATTACTCCTTACTACGATAGCACCAGTAGGACATACTGCTGCACACTGACCACATGAAACACAATTAGAATGTGCTATAGGTTCATCAAACGCAGTAGTTACAGTCATTTTTGAACCTCTTCCTACGAAATCAATTGCTCCAACATTTTGTACTTCTTCACAAACTCTTACACAATCACCACATAAGATACATTTGCTTTTGTTTCTTACAATAGCCACAGATGATTCATCCAATTCTTCAGCCTTAGCTGTATTTGGGAACCTTACATCATTTATTCCAAATCTTTTTGCTAGTTCTTGAAGCTTACAAGATCCGCTTTGTTGACAAGTTGTGCAATCTCTGCAATGATTTGCAAGCAATAGTTCAAGAATATTCTTTCTATATTTTCTAAGTCTTGGTGTATTAGTGTATATTTCCATACCAGCTCTAGGAGGTGTAGAACATGCAGATTCCATATCTCCGCGGTTAGTTTCCACCATGCACATACGGCAAGCGCCGTAAACTGAAAGTTCTGAATAGAAGCAAAATGTTGGTAATTCAATACCTGCTTTTCTAACTAACTCCAAAATGTTTTTTTCATCTTTGATTTCTACAGGTATGTTATCTATAGTCATAAACTGTCCACTCATTCTATTAATCCTCCTTTATAGCTTTAAATGGGCAAGTTTCTACACAAGCACCACATTTTATGCACTTATCTTTATCAATTATAAACGGCTCTTTAATCTTCCCTGAAATTGCCGAAACTGGACAGACTTTTGAACATTTTGAGCATCCCTTACATAAAGAAGGGTCAATAAATATCGTTTTTAGCTTTTGACAAGTCTTTGATGGACATTTTTTATCAACAATATGTGTTATATACTCATCTCTGAAATTCTTAATAGTACTAACAACTGGTGATGGTGCTGTTTTTCCAAGTCCACAAAGGGCTGTTGCTGAAATTGTATCTGCAAGTTCTAGAAGCATATCCAAATCTTCTAATTTGCCACGACCTGCAACAATTCCTTCGAGAATTTCTAGCATTCTCTTAGTACCTTCACGACAAGGAACACATTTCCCACAAGATTCATTCTTTGTAAAGTTCATAAAGAATCTTGCAACTTCAACCATACATGTATCTTCATCCATAACTACAAGACCACCAGAACCTATCATGGCACCTGCTTTTTTAAGTGAATCAAAATCTAATGGTAAATCAAGGTGTTCTGATGTAAGACATCCACCCGATGGACCTCCTATTTGTACAGCTTTAAACTTTTTGCCGTCTCTTATACCTCCACCTATATCAAAGATTACTTCCCTTAAGGTTGTCCCCATTGGTACTTCAATAAGACCGGTATTTTCAATATTTCCTGTTAAAGCAAAAGCTTTTGTACCAGGACTGTTTTCAGGCCCGATAGATCTATACCACTTAGCACCTTTGTCAATAACAATAGGTACATTAGCAAAAGTTTCAACATTATTAAGAACTGTAGGTTTACCAAAAAGACCTTGCTCAACAGTTCTTGGAGGTTTTACTCTTGGCATCCCTCTTTTCCCTTCAATTGAAGCAGTAAGAGCACTTCCTTCACCACACACAAAGGCACCAGCACCTTTATTAATTTGAAAATCAAAACTGAAATCAGTTCCTAAAATATTATTTCCGAGTATTCCATACTCTCTTGCCTGTTCAATCGCATTAGATAGTCTGCTTACAGCTAAAGGATATTCAGCACGAACATAAAGATAACCTTTTTGCGCTCCGCAAGCAACACCCGCAATCATCATTCCTTCAAGTATTCTGTGAGGATCGCCCTCCATTAAGCTTCTATCCATAAATGCACCTGGGTCACCTTCGTCACCATTACAAACAATGTATCTAGTTTCTTCTTTTTGACGCTTTACTTGAGACCATTTACGACCTGCTGGGAATCCGCCGCCTCCACGACCTCTTAAATTTGACTCTTCTATTTCCTTAATAACTTCATCTGAATCCATATCAAATAATACCTTTTCAAAAGCAGCATATCCATCTAGCGCAAAATATTCTTCAATTGAAGTTGCATCTATTTGTCCACAATGTTCAAGGGCAAGTCTAGTTTGTTTCTTATAAAAAGGTATTTCTTCTTGTTTTTTATAAACCTCACCATTTTTAGTATATGCAAGTCTTTCAACACATTCATCGTTAATTATAGTTTTATCTAAAATTTCATCACAATCTTCTGGTTTTACCTTTAAATATAAATAACCAAAAGGCTCAATTCTTACAAGAGGACCCATTTCACAAAATCCATGGCATCCACTTTTTTTAATCCCAACAGTTTCATCATGAGGTTCCTTTTCAAGCTTTACTTCACATTTTATTCCTTTTTCTTTCATCAATTTTATAAATTCTTCATAAATATCTAAAGCGCCACCAGCTACACAGCCAGTACCGGCGCATATAAGAATTTTCTTTTCTTCTTTTTCAAAACTTTTTCTATAAATTTTTCTAGCATTAATCAAATCATTTCTATTAAGAAGCATACTATTTTTCCTCCTTAAGAGTATTTAAAATTTCCATTGCTTTTTCTGGAGTCATAGCTCCATATACTTTATCATTAACAGTCATTGCAGGCGCAAGTCCACAAGCACCAAGACACGAAACTGTTTCCAAAGTAAACAATAAATTATCTGTTGTAATTTTAGTCTCTGAAAGATTTAATTCTTTTCTTAGCTTGTCTAATATAGGAACGGATTTTCTAACATGACAAGCTGTACCATCACATATTTTTATTACGAATTTACCTTTAGGCTCTAAAGAAAAATTTTCATAAAATGTTGCCACACTATAAATTTTAGCTCTACTCATACCAAGCTTTTCTGAAAGATATGCGAATGCTTCTTTAGGTAAATACCTATAAATTTCTTGGGTATCCTGCAATATTGCAATAATATTACAAGCATCATGATTATATTTTGTCAATATAGCATCTAAGTTACTGTAGTCAAAAGAATTAGACATTTCTTCTCCTCCTTGTAATTGTTTTCAAGCTTATACCAATTATATATTACTTTATTTTTAGGCAAATTACAATACATTAATTTAAATTTTTTTGTCATTTTTTACATTATATTCAATAACTCACTCTATAAATTGTGATATTTTTAACACAAATTCTAATAACAACGCCATTTTTAAAAAGTATCAAATGCCCCCTAAATTCCCCCTTCCTACCTTATGTAACTAGTTGAATTTTTACCTTTTTATATCAAAACTCTTACGAGCCAAGATTTCTTAATAACTCAAATTTTACTGTGCCATTTAAGTAAATTTTAATAATGCCATGTTTTCTTATTATTTTTTTATATTCTATATTCAATTTTTCAAAGCAAATTATACTTCTATCTATTATATTCTGTATTTTCTGTATATTCTGTATTTTCTGCTTTTAATAATTTATTCGACACAAAAGCGATTTACCCTTTAATTTTATAACATTAATTTAAAATATAAATATTTCAGCAAAACATTCACAAGCCACCACTCTTCTAAATTTCAATATTAGTGGTTCTTTATTTGTCTAACATATTGTAATATAATAATAATGTATTACAAAATTCTCTTTTATAATACATTACTATATACTTTGGATATTATTACAACATAAATATTAATTTAAATAATAATTGTGAGGCGTAGACAAATGGAAAAAATACTTAGACCTGTATATGCAGAGATAGATTTAGATGCAATAGCTTATAATATGAAAAATATAAAAAACTTAGCTCCTGATAAAGAAGTAATTGCAGTTGTTAAGGCTGATTGCTATGGTCATGGAGCTTTAGATGTGGTTCCAACATTACTTGAAAATGGTGCATCAAGACTTGCTGTAGCAGTTTTAACTGAAGGAATTGAGCTTAGAAATAATAATATAAATGCTCCTATGATGATTCTTGGATATACTCCACTATATTTAGGTAAAGAATTAATAGAATATGATTTAGAGCAAACTGTTTATGATTTAGAATATGCAAAAGAATTATCAAAAATAGCATTAATTCTTAATAAAAAAGTTAAAATCCATATTGCCCTAGATACCGGAATGGGCAGAATAGGTTTTCTTCCAGATGAAAAAGCTGTGGAAGATGTTTCTGAAATATGTTATTTAAAAGGATTAGAAGTACTTGGAATCTTTACCCACTTTTCAACCTCTGACGAAAAAGATAAAGAGTATACTTTAGAACAATTTAAGAAGTTTAAAGATTTTACTGCAAAACTTTCAGATCTTGGGATAAAAATCCCTTTAAAACATGTATCAAATAGCGGTGCAATTATGGATATGCCAGAAACCTACTTAGATGCAGTTCGAGCAGGAATTATACTTTATGGTTATTATCCATCAAATGAAGTTAATAAAAATAATCTATCTCTAAAGCCAGCATTAACATTAAAAGCATGTATAACACGTGTTCAAGAAATGGATAAAGATATGTATATAAGTTATGGCAGAACTTTCAAAACCGAAAGGAAAAGCTTAATTGCAACTCTTCCTATAGGCTATGCAGATGGTTATTCAAGATTATTAGCTAAAGGCGCTAAAGTAATTATAAATGGAAAATTCGCTCCAATTGTTGGCCGAATCTGCATGGATCAATGTATGATTGATGTTACAGACATTGGAGACGTAAAAGTTTCTGATGAAGTTATCCTTCTTGGCGCGGAAGGAAATTTAAAATTCAATGCAGATGATTTTGCAGATATTATGGGAACAATTAATTATGAAATACTTTGCATGCTTAAATATAGAATACCTCGAGTGTATATTAAAAATGGACAGGTTTTTAATGTACGAAATTATCTTTAGTTATATTATCATCAACATTTTGTATTAATTCTATCTAACAAAAACTAGTTTTAACACTTTTGCCCATTTTATTTAAACATTCTTCAAGTTGTTTGATTAATGCTAATTTTGTATCAAAATCAATATCTGTTCCTTGATGTGCAACATTTTCAGACATTCCAAAGTAAATATTCACATCAGTAGCCTCTTCAATCAAAAGAAGCGCAAGTACTGATGCTGGATCTTTGCTTTTAAATATGTTAAGGCAATACATTTGATTTTTTGAAAACTCTAGGATTAATTCCACAACTTTTTTTAAGGTAATGATGCCTTCGGTGACGTAATCTACTCCTTCAATTGAAGCCATATCCGGAACTTCTTCGTTTCCACTGTCTTGTATTACCCTCATGGGCTTCTTTAGGTATTTACTTACAACACTGGCGGTGCTTCCACCACAAATAACGGTTTTTCCATTTTTAGAAAAGAACAATTTTAGTACTTTATTATCATCTTCTTTATTTTCTGGCGGCCCAACAAGCATATTGACAACTTCCCTAGATCTAACCTTTACCACAAAAACCGTAGCATCATCATCTAGAGAATCCTCACTTAGTGTCAAACTGCAATTTACTATTTGTGCAGCAATATGAGATGCTGACATTTGTTTTGTATCAAGACGTTCTAAAAATGCTATAATTTCAGGGTGCTGCCAGCCGTTTTTAGCAAGTTTTCCAATTCCAGCATTGGTAACTCCATCAGTCATCAGCACAATAATATCATCCTTCTGAAGAATAATTCTGCTTTCATGAATTTCTTTTTCGTTAACAAAGTGGACATTATAATTGTATGATAATCTTTTACCTTCTCTCAGGATAATTGCACTAGGATTATCATACTGTACAAGATATGCTTGACCATTTGTAATCTCTAATACAGTAAAAGTAGAGTAAGCAAGTCTTCTCTCCTTACACATTGGAAGAGCTGTGGCAACAGTTTCTATACACTCATCTAGTGGCATATTTTTAGAAAGCATAGTTCCAAGTATTGTTGATGTTAGAGTAGAAAGTATATTTGCTTTAACACCACTACCTAAACCATCTGATAGTACAATTATTTTTCTATCTGTATTTTCAAAAACCTTAAACCAATCACCACACAGGGTTTCTGAATGTTTATTTATACTTGTATATCCAGTTTCTATTATTAAAGATTCATCATTCTCATACATAACACTATTACTCCTTATCCTCTAGCATAATTATATTTTTCAAATCTCTAATAACAATCTTAGTTTCTGCAGCAGTTTCACCCAGCAAAGATGCAATCTCATGTACAATTCGGAGCTGCTTATCAGCAATATCGTCTGCCATAGCAGCCGCTTGTATTTTCTTCTGTTTCAATTGGTTACGTTTCTGACGTTCTGCTGTTATATTATTCATAATGCACACTATAATACTATTACTCTTATCATACATGAATACTTGACTAAGATATGCATTATACTCAGCCAAGAAAGCAAGTTTTTCTGTTTTTTGAGTACCACTAGTAATAATATTTACAAAATCAAACTCATCTAGTATACGAGATACAGGCTGATTAATAATATCCTTAGGTTCTAAATGGAAAATATCACTTGCTGCCTTATTAATCTGTTGGACTTTAAGATCCATATCTACTGTAAGTATTGCATTAGGGGTTATATTTATAATTTGATTTGAAAATGATTCTGCCCTTTCCTTCATATAAGGTAAACACATACTGATTTCTGCTTTTCCTGCATAAACAGCAGAAGCTTTTTCACGACAGGAAAAGTAACCACACATTCCACAATTTAGTTCATCATCTTCTGTATGTTTACCCATTTTGTGCAGTATCGCAACAATCTGTACCTCTGAAGGTTTTTCATGATTAATTGTCTCTCTGTCTGTATAAATTTTCTCCAATGACTGTTTATAGATCACATTAAAATCTTTGGAGAAATCCAAAACCTTTGATTGCTTGTTAATATCAATATTTGAAGTCAGCAAAGAAATATTATTCCTTTGAAATGATGGTCCACCTACGCAGCTACCTTCACAAAAACTCATTTCCACAAAACAATTTGATACTTTCCCCTCGCATATATCATCAATGGCTTGAACACAATCCTTATATCCACTAAGTGAAATGTATTCATGACAAGTCGCAGGTTTCATTGAAGAAATAATACCTCCATCCGTTGGGAATTTCCTTGATAAATATCTTGTTTCTTTCCCTCCAGAGTTTGACTTTGATATTTCTATATTATTATCTTTTAGCATTTCACTCAATTCCTCAAAAGAAATAATATAATCAACATGAGAATCCTTGTCATAACGTTCTATTTTTTTTGCAATACAAGGAGAAACAAACACAATTACTGCATCAGGAAACCTCTCCTTCAAAAGTTTTGAGTGTGCCTCCATTGGTGTTATAACAGGTGCAAGATACTTCAAAGCCTTTGGATAATACTTCTTAATTAATTCATTTAGAGAAGTACAACAAGACGATATATAAGTTTTCTCTGGATTTTCTTCAAGTAGTTTTTCATATTCTGTTTTTACTAGATAAGCTCCTTCAGCTGTTTCAAAAACCTCTGCAAATTTAAGCTTTAAAAGAGATTCCCTAAAATCTACAAACTCTGAATGATAGTATGCAGAAAACGATGGAGCAACGCTTACAACTACTTGCCTTTTCTCATCTAAAACATCCTTAATTTTTTCTACATCACTGATAGCTTCTTTAGTCTTTTGTGGACATACAATAGTACAACGCCCACACAGAATACATTCATCTTCAAGTATCTGTGCGCAATGATTTTTAATTTCAATAGCTTTAACAGGACAATAGCGCACACATTTATAGCAATTTTTACAGTTTACATTTTCAAATTGTAAAATTTTCATATTATAACTCCCTATATACATTTGTCAGTGTATAGTATTTACACTGATTTTCTCTAATTTTTCTTTATATATCACTGGTAACGTTTTTGTATAAAAATAATGCTCCTAATTCTCATGTTATAATTGAGTTCCTTAGCAACATAATAACACAAAACTGAAATGTCATTATCATGAATTCAATTATAACTTATTTACTTTTATACAATCAACATTTAACTGAAACTATTTATCAATTAATTTTATCTTTCTGTAATTTTCACTAAATTTCTTCTTTTCATCCTTTAAGAAAATGACTGCTAATACTAACATAATAGGGAAAACTGTTGATACAAATAATCCACTTTTAAGTCCCAATTGATCTAAATTAATATTATAAACTTGTCCAATTTCAATAATCTTAGTTGATTTTTGTGCAATATCAGACATAAAACCAGCTAACCAAGGACCAATTGAACCACCTAAATCTCCAAATATAGCAAGCATCCCAAACATAGCTGTTCCTCCTTTTGGATACATCTTCGCAGAAAGGCTAAAAGTTCCTGGCCACATTAAACTTACTGATAGTCCACTTATTGCACATGCTATAAGTGAAAGCATTGGCCATGGTGAAAATACTGTTACCGCATAACAAGTAACACATAAAATACCACTTCCAAACAATGCCTTTCTTAAATTTATTCTACTTCCCCATATTCCATATAATGTACGACCTATTCCCATAAATATTGCAAACATGCATGGTCCTGCTATATCTCCAATTACTTTTGGAACACTTAATCCTTTTTCTGCAAATATAGATGACCATTGAGACATTGTAAGTTCAGAAGCCCCAGCGCATAGCATAAGCATAAATGCTACTAAAATATGATTAGATTTTAGTAATACCTTTATTGGCATTTGTTCCTCTTGTGGCATCAGAGGCATCAGAGGTACTTTGATAAATTTAAATCCATTGTAAATAGGAATAACTGCCCATATTATAGGAATTATTGTCCACATATCCTCACCTATTAATTTTAGTAATATTGTTGTTATAAACACAACTCCCATTTGCCCCCAACAATAGAATGAGTGTAGTAAACTCATAGCGGAGGCTTTTTCATCTCCTGGAATTGACTCTACAATAGGACTTACTAATACTTCAAGTATTCCTCCTCCTAATGCATAAATCATCACTGCCATAATTAATCCAATGTAAGGTGATATCATTAATTGAGGTAATATTGAAAGTCCAATAAGACCAATAGCACAAAATATATGTGCGAGTATTGCTGATTTTCTATAGCCTAGTTTATCTACATACTTTATAGCAATAACATCTGCAAATGTTTGAGTTGCAAAATTAATAAGAACTAACCTTCCTATCTCTTCAAACGAAATATGAAATTGTTTTTGAAAAATAATAAAAAGTATAGGTGCAAGATTATTAACAACTGCTTGCGTGATATATCCAATATAACATGCTCTTAATGTGTGTTTATATGTATATTTCATGATTTTCCTCCATTACACATTTTCCTTACCTAAAGGTCTTTTTTTATAAAATAATAGCTACTTTTTTTCTACTTTTTACTAATAGCCTTCATCTTTAAATCCTCCATTTGATTTATTACCTGCAATTTAATAATATCAATTAACAAAAAAAATACCAGACTTATATTTTCATTTATATTATATTCAAACCCATTTTTCTTTTTAAAAAGAAAAATGATTTATTGAAAATAAGAAGCACCTCTTTAGATACTTCTTATCATTTTACTTTTAACTATTACATAATTTGTGTAGATTAAAATTATACTAGAGGAAACTGAATTTCAGTCACATATTCTTCTGGATTATTTGTTTCCCATTCACCCTTATGATATATATTTCAGAAATATTTTACTGTATCTTCATAAATATAAAATTTTCTCGTAAAGTCTGCGTGTCATCTCGATATGAAAATGAGGCTATTTGATTATTTGAGTCTCTACTAAACGTTGTGCAGTAATTCCCCATGTGACTATTATGATCACTTATAAAAGTATCTTTGATTGCATGTGTATAGTATAAATCCAAAGCATTATTATGGAAATTCTCATTCCTTATAAATAATTTTCCATCATGGATTTTAACATTATATGAGACATCAAGTTTTTTACAACGATAACTTCCCTCATATATCTTTAACTGAGAAAAATCAAGTTTTTTTCTATAGAAGGGATAAAACTTGCTGCAAGCTTCTACGTCCTGTAATTTAATACACTCTATAATATGTTTATTATTTTGCACAACTGTATATATTTTCTCTTTATCTGCAGATTTAAAAACACTATCACCATAGTAAAGTATTTTAGTGCTATTTCCTATAGAATCTTCTACATAATAAATATCCTTATTTTTTGTTATATTCCATAAACAACTACTCTCTTGATCTATATATTCACCTGATAAATCTAAATCAAATTCAATTTGATTTAGATTTATATTATCAGATTGCTTCTCTTCCGTATTGTCTCTTTCATCATCATATCCGATTAATAGTTTTAGAATACCTTCCGTTAATCCTCCATTATTAATGCCAAAATCATACATAAAATCCGTATGGTTTCCTAAAATAATCACAGATGATTTCTTTTCTGGAAGTTGAGCGTAGTATGCACTATAACCGCCTGCCCACCCTCCATGATGTACTATCTTATTGCCATAGAATTCGCCAACAAACAATCCTGAGCCATATCCACATTCCTTGCCATTGCTGAGCAATCCAGATGTTGTAAGGAACTTTATAAACTCACTTGAACCTCTTCCAAGCATATTATTATAAAAATTTTTATCCCATAAAAGCAAATCCTTTATAGTTGTCCATATCTGACCGGCACCACCAACTTCCACATTTTCCTCATTAATTGAAAGTTTATCATTCCTTGTAGTATAACGTTTATAACTATCATTATAATGTACATAATCATAATTTGAGTATCCAACAGCTCTTTTTTTGATAATTTTTGTACGATCATCTCTAATAAATGTACTATTCATACCTAAAGGTTTAAAAATATGCTCGTCCGCATATTGACTAAGTGATGTTTTAGTTATAGCTTCAACTATCTGTCCAAGCAAGAAATACCCTGTATTACCATAACTCCATTTCTCTCCCACCTTGAAAAACTTCCAATCGCATGATGTAACATATCTCCAAAACTCATCACGAGTGATACCTTCATCATCCCGAATTCCACACACACAATAAGCTGTATCATATACATCAGGTATTCCGTTTGTCATATACAACAAGTTATATATGGTAACCTTCTCACCACAATTCTTAAGCTGCGGAAAGATACTACTAACATCTTGATCTAATGATAATTTTCCTTCTTCTATCAACAAGGCAATGCAGGCTGCTGTAAATTGTTTCGCCATAGAACAAGCATGAAATACTGTATTTTCATCAATTGGAATATTATAATCCAAGTTAGCTTCACCATATCCTTTACTGAATATTAGCTCACCATTCTCTACAACTCCAACAGCGATACCTGGATAATCTTTTCTATCATATTTTTTGCACATTTCATTAAGCTTAGTTATCATTTTAATTCTCTCCATTTTTTTAACTCCTTATCAATTTTCCTATATAATCTGCAGCTTCATAAAAATTTTAAAAACTTATGATTTAGCATTTTCTGTTCCTCATAAAAAATTTTGAACTTATCTTTATAAATTGTTCTCTTATGAATATTATCATGCTGCAATTTATGATTAAAGTATAAATGAAAATATCATGGAATAATATGTAATGCTTAATTATAAATGTAAATACACAAAAGCAGCCAGTTCAACAACCGACTGCTTTCTTCTATTTCTTTCTATAAACTATACTCTTGATTGTATCATAGGACAAATGATATTCAGACATAATATCATCTATTGTTGCACCGTTCTTCTTCTTATTCTTAATTTCATTGTTTCTTTCAGTAATTTCATTTCTACTATTTGTATAAGTTCCCCATGATTTTTTGTCACTATCCTTTTGAGGTATGTAAATTATACTACCACCCACATATTGTTGTATCTGAAGAATTAATGTTTTTGGTAAAACATCTTTCGCATTTATATACTCCACCTTAATCCTGCTCCTTCTTATTATATTTCACAAGATTGCAGGTTTGCCATATACAAATAAAACAGCGATTATTTTTTACACTCTATACAACTAACCGCTGAATTATATGACTAATCCTGCATAGAGCAAAATGCCTCTTTTCTTCTTCATAATCACACCCCCAAAAACACTATTTAGTGTAACATTTTGGTAACCAAAAATAATGGTAATTATCTTCCCTATATTTTATCATATTGATACATAGTAAACAATTACCATTACTTGCTTTAATTTATTCACTTAGAAACTTATCAAGTATGTTACTATTTAAAAACTTTTTTAATCCAATCTATTATCTCTGGAAATACTTCATCTAAGTAATTCATTGTACAATGTTCTCCATCTTCATAAAATTTAAGTGTCTTATCTCCTTTTGCCCACCTCATCACTTTTTCAGCATGAATTTCTGGAGAAATCATTACCTCATCTTTTCCTCCATGGTAAAATAATAACGGTACTTGTAAATTAGGTGAATTTTCAATATCCCAATTAAATTTATCAACTGCTTCTTCTAATGTCTCATACCCAGTCATATATGTGACACCCCTTTGCCAAATTGGATTGAGTTTCTTTAATCCATTTAATCCACCTATATAAACTAATCCACTATTTCCAACTACAGCTTTTACACGTTTATCATATGCTGCACACATTGGTGCTAGATATCCTCCTAAACTAAATCCAACTAATGCTATTTTCTCAATCTCAATATCAATATCATACTCTTGTTGTTTTTCAAACCAATCAATGATTGCTGATAATGCTTTATGATATTCTTTTACATCAAATTTCATATCCTTCCACATTTCCCCTTGACCTAATCCATCAAAGGTAAAAAAATTAAATCCATGTTTTTGAAATAGTGTACCTTGTGAATGACCTTCTGCTTCCTTAATATTGTCCATTCCATTTATAAAAATTATAAGTGGTTTATTTTTGCCAGTTGCGAGCCTTAAGTATCCAGGAATTTTTACATTATTAAATGGAATATCAATCCGTATAGGCCTTTCTTCTTCCTCATATAAACCAATGGCTTTTTTATAGCTTGTTCGTGCTTTTTCTTGCGTTCTTTCCTTTTGATTATTATCAATAAAAAATATATGCTGACCAACATGATAACAACCTACCGCTTCATGAAATAATGCTTTTGCTTTAGACTTATATCCATCAATCAATGCTTCTTCTGCTTTCTTATATAATTGATCTCCCTCTTTAGTCCATTCATCACACCATTGTAGCCAATTTGATACTCTTTTCACCACTCTTTGTAATCTTCCATAATCAATTCCGAAAGATAAAAATCTTCCATACCATCTTTGATAAACCCTTTTCTCACTAAAAATAAACTTAAATGCAAACTTTTCTTTTAAAGATAACTTAACCATAATTTTTCCCACCTTTAATTATATTTATTTCATTGTTATATCTATAGTAGCTATAACAACTATATTCCTAAAAAAAATAGCAAAATTCTCATTATATTTATAATTCAAATTTTATTGATTTGATTTTTCTCATCTCTAAATATTTTTGTAAATAAGAAAATATTAATTAATCCAAAAAGTATTTCTAATGATTGTAATAGATAAAATATTGACTCTATACTATTATTCTGTGCAAGATAATTTAAAACAGTTGCTAGCGGTGCAAGAAACATCACTCCATTTAATCCAATATACTTCACTCGCCTTACTACTAATCGGTTATATGGAAGATTAGGATATAATAAGGCAAGTTTTCTTGTTGATATACCAGTTATACTCATACATATAATTAATAATGGTAAGGTACAAAATATAGATTTTTTTACAATCACAATAAGAATATAATCACCTAAGAATTCTGCAGTTAAACTTGAAATCATAAAACTTATTATTAATACAAATGCAATAAAAGATGATATTTTATAAACCAATTTTAATTTCATAAACCTCTCCTTAAAATAATTTTAATTAGTTGTCATATATATAATAGTTATAACAACTATTATGATAAAAAAATACAAAATACCTATTCAGCATTTTTGTATATTCTTTCTAGAATACTTTCAAGTATTCTTAACTCCTCATCTGATATTCCTTTTTTTAATTTTTCATTAATTAAATTAATATGTGGTATAAGGTCATCAAACATTTTTGTACCTTTGTCTGTAAGATATATACATAAGCTTCTTCTATCACTTTCATGTTGCTTTCTTACTATATACCCATTTTTTGAAAGAACATCTAATATTCTAGTAATATTAGTTTTATCCTTATATGTTCTCATTGCAATTTCACTTTGAATTAATCCAGGTTCTGCGTATAATACATTTAAAACTGTCCATTGTTCAAATGTAATATCATATCCATTTTCTAAAAATATATTAAGAATCTTTCTCTTTATATAAACTTCACCTTTAATTATTAAATATCCAATTAACTTTGTATAATCATATTTATTCTCCAAATGATCACCTCATCAAAATAGTTGTTATAGCTATAATAATCTTAGCAACTATTTTTGTCAAGATTTTTGTCATTTTTTTTAACATATTTTATAGCATACTCTCACATTTTTTCATTACTATATATGAATTTTTATATTCACAAGATTTATTATAAGCGCTCTTCATGAAACAAAAGAAGAAGGAGAACCTCATCCATCTGAACTTAGTTCTACATACATACTAAATGCATTGTTAAATATTTCTTGCTTTATTTATAATGATTTTTAAGATTAGCATATTAGCCTTAATAACTTTGTATAGCTTAAACAAATTAGTTATATAAAAATTAGGACTATCCTTAAAATGATTATTCCTAATTTTTATTGATTGCATAAGCTACAGAATGAGGCATAATTTTTTTATAAGAAGACAACCTAATACTAAATTAGAATATTTTATAATCCAACATATATAAATGAAGTTCTTTCTGAAATTATAATAATCTAGTAATAAGATAAAATTAAAGTATAAAGAGGAAGGGTTAGAATGAAGATAATAAAAAAAATAGTTTCCATTGCCTTTATTTCTGTATTATTATTACAAATTGTAAAAAGTACTGCATATGCCAACCCAAGTATTACTTCCCAAGATATAGTTAAAGTAGCTGTATTCTTGAATGATTTTAATGATCAATTTATTTCTAAGGTTAGAAATAATTTAGAAGATATACAAAAAGAAAATGAAAACAAAGTTCAATTTACTTTTTTTGATGCAAAAGGAAATCAAGTGTCTCAAAACGAAAGCATGGAACAAGTACTTAATAAAGACTTTGATCTTTTTGTCATAAATCCAGTTAGTACTGACATAAATAAATTTGAAAATACTCTTAATAAACTATTGCAAAAAAATATTCCATTAATTCTATACTACGCTAAAACTCCATCAATAGTAAATTATATTAAAGGTTATGGTAATGCTGTGATCATAGATACAGATATTAATCAATCTGGAATTCTTGAAGGTAAAATCTTAGCGAATACATGGAATGCTAATAAAGAAGCTTTTGATAGCAATCATGATAATATAATGCAGTATGTCATGTTACAAGGTCCAACTAACAGCCCTGAAACAATTGCAAGAACTAAATATTCTATTCAAGCACTTAATGAGATAGGAATAAAATCTCAACAGCTTTCATCAATTCCTTGTAATTGGGACGAAGAATGTGCCAAATCTGCAATAGAATCAACTTTCTTAAGTCTTGGTAATAAAATTGAAGCAATAATTTCTAATAATGATGCTATGGCAATAGGTGCTATTAAAGCACTTCAAAAATATGGCTACAATAAAGGAGATAATTCAAAATATATCCCCGTTGTTGGAATTGATGCTTTGCCAGAAGCTCAAGAATTAATTAAACAAGGTGTCATGACAGGTACTGTGATACAAGATCCACACGAACATGCAAATGCAATTTATACCATAGGAATGAACATAGCCACTGGTAACACTCCTTTAAGTGATACAAATTATAAATTTGATGAAACAGGAATTACAGTCAAACTGCCTTATTATGCATATATTTAATCTTAACATTGATATGATAATAAATTTATTATATTATATGATAGTATACAAAGTATAACATTGCTATAAAATACAATCATAGAAAAGAGGGGTATTATTATGTATCCAAAAGATTTTAATTATAAAATGCCTGCTGAATGGACTGCTCACGAGCGTACATTCATATCATGGCCAGTAAAAGAATCTATGTGTCATCCAGATAATTATGAAAGTGTTTGTGCTGGATATGCAGAGTTTATTAGGACAATTGCTGAGTTTGAACCTGTTTCAGTAATTGTTAATCCAAATGAATTGGAAAATGTAAAAAAGCTTTTTAGAGAACCTAATATAGAACTGCTCCCAATTGATCATAATGATGCATGGCTTAGAGATAATGGTCCTACATTTGTAATTGATGATGAAGGAAATATAGCAGGAGTAAATTGGAAATTTAATGCTTGGGGTGAAAAGTATGCTCCTTGGGATTTAGATGATAAAGTAGCTCCACAGATTTTAGATCATTATAATATTAGGAAATTTGATGCACCACTAGTTATGGAAGGTGGTTCTCTTCATACAGATGGAGAAGGAACTTTACTTACTACAGAAGAATGTCTATTGAATCCTAATAGAAATCCTTATCTTACTAGAGACCAAATTGAAACTTACTTAAAACAATACTTAAATATAGAAAAAGTAATTTGGCTTAAAAAGGGATTAAGTGGTGATGAAACTGATGGGCATGTTGATAACATAGCTTGTTTTGCTGCACCTGGTAAAATAATTATGCAGACTTGTGATGATCCAAGTGATGAGAACTATAAAATCACTTTAGAAAATATTGAAATCCTAAAAAATGCAATAGATGCAAAAGGAAGAAAACTTGAAATTATCCAAATTAACCAGCCCCCTAAAACTGAATATGAAGGTGAAAGATTAACATTAAGTTATTTAAACTTCTACTTTGTAAATAACGGCATTATCTTACCTACTTTTGGTGGAAATGCAGCAGAAGCAGATAAAATGGCTGAAAAGATTTTAAGTTTAACTTTCCCTGATAGAAAAGTTAGAACTGTAGATGGAATAGCTGTTATAAAAGAAGGCGGTAATGTCCACTGTACCACTCAGCAAATGCCTTATTCAAGAAAGGAATTGATATAATTATGAGAAAAGTTAAAGTTGCAGCGGTGCAAATGAGCTGTTCATGTAATATAGATGAAAATATTTCTAAAGCAGAAAAATTCGTAAGAGAAGCTGCAGAAAAAGGTGCTCAAATAATTCTTCTTCAAGAATTATTTGAAACTCCATATTTTTGTCAAAAGGAAAAATCTGATTACTACATATATGCTACAGAAGTAGCACAAAACAAAGCAATTAATCATTTTAAAGAAATTGCTAAAGAACTTAAGGTAGTATTACCAATTAGTTTCTATGAAAAGAAAAACTATGCTAGATATAATTCCATAGCAATAATTGATGCCAATGGAGAAGTACTTGGAACATATAGAAAAAGCCATATTCCTGACGGACCTGGTTATGAAGAAAAGTTCTACTTTAATCCTGGAGATACGGGCTTTAAGGTATGGAATACTCTCTATGGTAAAATTGGCGTAGGTATCTGTTGGGATCAATGGTACCCTGAAGCTGCTAGATGTATGACTTTAATGGGAGCTGAAATTCTTTTCTACCCTACAGCGATTGGCTCTGAACCTCAAGATGGCTCAATTGATTCAAAAGATCACTGGCAAGCTTGCATGTTAGGTCATGCTGGTTCTAATTTAATACCTGTAATTGCATCAAACCGTGTTGGTATTGAAGAAGATGAAGACTCTAAAATAAACTTCTATGGTTCTTCCTTCATTGCAGGACCACAAGGAAACAAGATTGTTGAAGCTAACCGTACAGAAGAAACTGTATTAGTTGCTGAATTTGATTTAGATCAATTAGAAACACAACGTATTGAATGGGGAATCTTTAGAGATCGTCGTCCTGACTTATACAAGATTATTACATCTTATGATGGTGAATTAATAATAAAATAAGTTTTATCATTAATTCCTTTATATCAAGAATTTACGCTCTGTAAGACTAAATTCTTGATATAATAAAACAAAACAAAACATCTATATTATTGTCTAATATATCCTTTATTAAATATGTGGCTAAATTCTTCATTCTCATACTTAATATCATCTATCTTTTTAATAGACATTGCCCCCATTAAACTGTTTGTTATAATTACTTCATCTGATTTTTTCAATTCCTCTAAAGTAATACTTTTTTCCTGTAATTGAAACTCTTCAATAATTTTTCTTCTTATTATTCCATCTAATAATCCATCTTCCACCTTAGGAGTAAATATTTCTTTGTTTTTTACAATAAATATATTCGCACAGCTTGTCTCTGTAACATATCCATTTTCATTTAAAAATACAACATCATCATAGCCCATTTTTTTAGCATTTTCTTTTTCAATTATATTTTCTATATAACATGTAGATTTAATATATGATAACAATGAGGTGCTGTTTCGCCTTACTTTTGAAATAGTTAATGTCATTCCTCTATTGTAATCTTCTTCTTTGTAAGGAATTTCTCTTTGAGTAATTATAATGTTTAATGGTGTAACAGTTATTTTAACAGCTTTATTTTTTATTGATAGATCATTTAAGTATTCCCTTAATTTTTTTTCTTCTAAAGGTAGCATCCCTATTTTTTCTATAGCTCCTTTAAGTCTTTTTAAATGCTCATTTAAAAATATAGGTCTATCCTTCCATAAAATTGTTTCAAAAATACCTCTTCCAAAAAATACTCCTTCATCTATAAATATTTTATCTTCCCCATGAATTATATTTCGCATTTATAATACCCCCATTAATGCCTTAGCTTTATCTATTGTCTCAAACCACTCATCTTCTTCTATAGATTCCCAAGTGATTCCTCCTCCAACGCCTAAATAAGCCTTATTGTCTTTCTTAACAATAGTCCTAATAACTATATTAAAATCACTATTCCCTCTTAAATCAAAATAACCTATAGAACCTGTATAAATATTTCTTTTCAGTTTTTCAAGCTCTTCTATTATTTCCATTGCTCTTATTTTAGGGGCTCCTGTAATAGATCCTCCTGGGAAACATTCTCTTATGCATTTTACGGCAGATACATTTTCTTTTAATTTTCCTTCTATAGTTGCTACAAGATGAAATACTGTTTCATATTCTTCTAATTTAAAAAGTTCTGTAACCTTTACTGAGCTCGGCTTACAAACTTTACTTAAATCATTTCTTTCTAAATCTACAATCATTAAAAGTTCTGATTTATCCTTTTCAGAATTTATTAATTCATTTTTATTTTTTTCATCTTCTTCATGGTTTTTCCCTCTAGGTCTAGTTCCTTTAATAGGTCTTGTTTGCACTAATCCATCAGTAATTGATAAAAATCTTTCTGGCGAAGAACTAATAATTTGAAAATCTTCAAAATTCATATATGCTGAAAACGGTGCTTTGTTACAGCTTCTTAATTTTCCATATATTTCGAAAGAATCTTCATTATTATTACACCATATTCTTCTTGTCATATTTGCTATATATATATCACCATTTCTAATATAATCTCTAAGCTTGGTTATTTCTTTTTCATATTCCAATTTATCAAAATTAGAATAGAATTTATTATTCGAAGCTTCTACTTTTATCTCTACAGCTTCTTTATAATTTTCTAAACTCTTTTCTATACTTGCTATACTTTTTCCTGCCTCTTTAATTTGTCCTACTGCTGTTATGTAAGTTTTCTTATTCTGCACATCAAATATAATTAAATTATCAAAGAAAATAAATATGCTATCTGGAATATTAAAATCCTCCTTAGAATTATCTGGCCGGTCTTCTATGATCCTTCCTATGTCATAAGAAAAATATCCAATAGCACCACTTATAAATGGAATATCGTTATCAATATTAATCTTATACTTTTCTAGGAGTTTTTCTAATTTTTCAAAAGGATCAACTTCTTTGTATTCTTCATTATCAATTAATATATTTCTTCCTTTAGAAATAAATTTTCTATATGGGTTTACTCCAATAAAAGAATATTTTGATAATAATTCATCTTCTTTTGAACTATCTAAAAAAATGCTATCTATTTGGTTTTCAAAAAGACTATATGTATAAAATGGATCATAATATGTAGCTAATTCTTTTATCTGAAAATCAATCATTTTTAAACCTCTTACATTCTATAATAAAATTTTCTAAAATCTTATGCCCTTCCTCTGTTAGTTCTGCTTCTGGATGAAACTGAACTCCATATATAGGCAGTTTCTTATGCTTAATTCCCATAATTACATTATCCGAAGATTCTGCTATAATTTCTAATTCTTTAGGAAGAGTCTCTTTATTTACAATTAAAGAGTGATATCTTGTAACTTTAACAGGTCTTTTCACATTATAAAACAAACCATTATTATTATGTATTACTTCACTTATTTTCCCGTGCATTGGTTTTTCACCTTTTATAATTTGACCGCCAAAATAATGTCCTATACATTGATGCCCTAAGCATATTCCGAGTATAGGTATCTTTCCTTTAAATTTATCAATTATATCTAAACTTAATCCTGCTTCTTTAGGATTTTTAGGACCAGGTGAAATAACTATGCCTAAATATTTATTCATATCAATAGTATTCATATTTATCTTATCATTTCTAACTACTTCTACCTGTTCCCCAATTTCCTCAAAATATCTAACAAGATTATATACAAATGAATCATAATTATCTATCATTAATAACATTTAACCATTCCTCTTAACTTTATATTTATGAACCTTAGTATGAAGTATGCTTTCATATCATAACATTCATATTAACATAAATATTATATGAAAAATAGATTTCTTAATTATGATATTCATAATATTAAGAAATCTATCTTTTATACTTTTGCTAACATTTATCATATTGAATTTATAGTAATTAAATGCATAGATACATTATGAATAAACTTTCTCTTTATATACCTCTAATTTTTCTTTGTATTTTCCTGATAAATAATAGAACAGGCTACAAGAAGTAGAAAATACAGAAGTAATCAAAATTGCATACCATATTCCCTTAATTCCCATATTGGTTTTAGACATAAAATCAGATAAAGGTATTCTTAGTAACAATAAAGTTACAGCTGATATAGTCATAGTTATTATTGTTTTTCCTGAACCATTTATTATTCCATTAGTTATAAAACTTATACTAAATATTAAATAACCTATAGCATTAATCCTTAAATATGATGATCCTATATCTAATATTTGAAAATCTCTTGCAAACACCATAAGAATTTCTTTTGGGAAAAGTTCAATTAATATAGCTACTAATGCAATTGTACTAAAAATTATTATTATGCCCCATTTAAATACTTCTGTAACTCGCTCTAATTTATTTGCACCAATGTTTTGACTTGTTATAACTGATGCTGCAGTTCCAACTGCCATGGAAGGCATTAATGCTAAATAATCAACTTTACTTGCAGCCCCATAAGCTGCAATTGAATCAGCTCCAAACCTGCTTATAAATGCTGTTATGAATATAAGACTGATTGGCATTAAACATTGTTGTATTGTTGATGGCATACCTATTTTAAATATTTCTAAAACTATTTTCTTATCTAAAATAAATCTTTTAGGAATGATATTTATGTCAAAGTTTTTTCTTTTTAAATATATAACTGCAGAAATAATTGCAGCCATTCCTGAAATAAGAGAAGCTGCTGCTGCTCCATCAAGTCCAAACTTCATTATAAGAAATGGATCTAATACAGCATTTACAATTGTTGATAATACTAAGAAGATCACTGAAGTTTTAGTATCTCCCATTCCTGAAAGAATTGAATTAATAACATAATATATATAATTAATAAAAGCAGATAAAAGCAAAATACTTAAATAACTTGATGCCATATCAAATATATTACTTGGAGTTCCCATTAAGCTTAAAAGTTCATTTCTAAACAAAAGTGCTAAAGCTACAAGAACTGCTGCTACTATTGAAAATAATGAAAAAGAAGTTTCTATTATTTCATTTATCTTCTTAAAATCTTTAGCACCATAATTTCTAGATATTAATATTGATACTGCTGCAGTTGAGCCTGCGGCTATTGCTATAAGTATAAAGGTAATTGGAAAACTTACTGAAGCTGCTGCCATTGCATCTTTCCCAAGTAAATTTCCAATCCAAATAGTATTTATTATTGTGTAACCCATAGTTAGAAAAAGTCCTATTGTCATTGGTATTGCAAATTTTAATATGTGATTCCTAATGCTTCCTTTTGTAAAATCATTTCCTGTTGTTTTTTTCATTGTTATATCCTCCTAAATTTAAAACTAAACATTTTTGATAGTATAGTGAAACTTTAATTATTATTTTTTTCCCTATAAATTTCGAATATTTATTATAGCTATATTTTACTAATTTAAGACGATATTTTAATCACCCACAAGTATGATTATGGTGGGTGATTTTTTCAATCACCCAGTTTTAAAAAGAGCCATTAAATAAAATATAGTTTATTTAATGGCTCCAAAATCTACACAACTAATATTTAATTACAAATTTAAAAATAACATGTATCTACAAAATTCCAAGTCCACTAGCCTTAGCTAAAGCTTCTGTTCTGCTATGGACGTCCAGCTTTGTATATATATTTAAAAGATGAGTTTTCACTGTATTTACTGATACAAATAAAGAATTAGCTATTTGTAAATTTGATAGTCCTTCCTTTAAATATTTTAGGACTTCAACTTCTCTTATACTTAATATTTCACTTATTTTAAAAGCTTGTTCACAATTAACTTCCTCAAAACTTTTAATTATCATATTCAAAAATATTAATTGCTCTTTTTCTAGCATCGATTGAAATTTATCTTTTTCTCTAAGTATTATACTTTTCAAGTCTTCTTTTTCATCTAAGAATATTCTTAAATAATTTTCCTTATATGAAATATTAATTGCCTTTACTAACAATTCTAACATTTCTTCTATATTACCTTTTTTATTACATAGAATACTTTTTAAAATTAGTACCTCTGCGAATACTTTATAAATTTTCCTATTTTTAAAATTTACACATAAATTATTAACAGTTTCCTCTGCTTCCTTCATTAAATCATTTAAAATAAAATATCTCAATTGAGCTATATAATAATATGCATATTCTATATTACATCTTTCTAGCTTAAAGAAACTTTCACTTTTTATCCACTTTTCAACTTCATCAAAATTTCCTGTTCGTAAAAAAACATTTTGTTTAACTACCTGAAGCTCAGTTCCCAAATCAAATAATTTAGCGTTAACTACAATAATTTCAGCCTTTTTTATATAATTTAGGGATTCCTCAATATTAGAATTTGCAAATAATATTTTAGTTAAGATCATATAGCTTTTACATAAAACCCATACAACTTCGCCCTTTTCACCAAATTCTAATGCCTTTAATGCAAATTCTTTTGCTTTATCCAAATTATTCCACTCATAATATATTTCTGCCAAATCATTATATATACCACCTGCTATAGGAATTTTCTCTGCATTTCTACTTTTAAGATATTCCAATAGATTTACGCATTGGTTTTCTGCTTCATAAAGCTTACCCTTAAGCATTTTTGATATAATTATACTTCTATTTGACATAACAGCTAAATAATAATTATTTATTCTTTTACTAATTTTAAAACTTTCTTCAAAAAATTCTAAAGCTTTAAGTACTTCTCCATCATAAATACATGCAGTCCCATTTAATAAAGATATTGCTGCATGTAAAATACTTTCATTGTGTTCATAACTATAATTCTTTGCCTTTTTCAAATATTCATTAATTTTGTTACTATCCTTTTCTAGTGTTGCAAGCATAGCTCTAACAATCATTATTTCTGTATTATAATATTTTTCATATTCCTCATCCTTATTTATTTCAAAAAACGCTTCTATATGTTTCAAATAATCCTCAGTATCTTCATAATTTCCATCAGTACATGTAAACCATGCTGCATTCATGCAAAGTCTAATACTCTCATAAAATTTATTTTTTGGTATTGCCATATACCAATCATAGACTTTTTTCATTTCACCGCTAAACATTAAGTCCATATCAATTTTTTCTATCATAAGTATTGCTTCACTATAATTTTTAGCTTCCAAATAAAAATTAATTCCATTAGAGTAAAACCCATTTTCCTTATACCAATTTGCCGCATCACTATAAAGTTTAGGTAAAATATTTTCCATGGTGATATCAATTCTATTTCTTAAAAAATCTTTAAATAAATGGTGATATCTATACCATTCTTTATTTTCATCTAAAGGTATCATAAATAGATTTTCATTATCTAATTTTTCTAAAAAATACTGACTATTTTTTATATCAACAACTTTATTACATAAATCACAATTCATTTCATCTAATATAGAAGTTTTCATAAGAAATTCTTGAGTTTCTTTATCCAATAAAGTAAATACTTCTTCCATTAAATAATCTAAAACATACCTATGATCACCTTTAAATCTTTGTATAAGATTTTCTTCATCTTTATTGTTTTTTAAAGAAAGTGCAGCCATTTGAAGTCCTGCTGCCCAGCCTTCAGTACGCTCTTTCAAAATGATTAGAATATTATCCGATATATCTACATTCATAACGTCTTTAAAAAACACTTCTGTTTCTTCTTTTGTAAAACTCAAATCTTCTTGCGATAGTTGAAGCATACTATCTGTTGCCCTAAGTTTAGCAATTCCAATTTCAGGGACTACTCTACTTAATATTATAACGTGTACATTCGATGGTATATTTCTTATAAAAAACTTCAATTGTTCATATATTTCTTTGTTTTTAATTAAATATAAATCATCTAAAACAATAAACAACTCTTTTTCTAAGTTAAAAAGGTCATTTATAATCACCGATAAAATTTCTGTTTCAAACCCATAGTTAAATTGAACCGAGTTAAGTGCAGAAAAAGAACTATCCACAATTCCTTCTTTTATTTTATTAAGTGAATAAATTATATATTTCCAAAAAATCAAAGGTTCACTATCTCTTTCATCAAAGGATATCCAAGCAACAAAGTATTTATTCTTAATATCAAAATTTAACCATGAAGATATTAAAGTACTTTTACCAAACCCCGCTGGAGCAGTTACTAATATAAGCTTATAATCTATAGCTTGTTTCAATTTATCAAATAAGGCTAACCTTTTTACTAATTTATCTTTAACCTTAGGTATATTTATTTTACTTTTAATAAAACCTTTATCCATTATTTTTATCATCCTTTAAAACTATAATTACTAATATTTTACTACGATCTCATTATTTATACCATCTAAAGTTATAAACTCATACCCCCGACTCTTCCATTGTTTAATCAATCTGTCCAAAATAGTAGCATTAGTTTTGATACCGCATATTGTAAACAAATCATGCCATTACGAGAATAAATATGGTTAAGATTGCTATACTAATTCTAATAAAGTAGCCTGAATAAAGGCAGTAAACATTTAATGTTTACTGCCTTTAAGAAACTAAATCTTAAACCTTAAAATTTCTCGTTTTAATTTATCTGAACTATCCTGTGATTTCTTTGTTAATTCTAACACATCATTAGATTTTGAAGTTACATCAGCAATTCTTTGAGCAATATCAGTTGTCCCTACTGCTCCGTCATTAGCTGCTTGTGCCACTTCATCAATAGTTTTTAGTACATCCTGTATAGATGCTAAAAGCTCCTCTGACGTTGAACTAAACTCTGTAACAAGGTTTTCAACAAAATTTGCATCATCACTATATTTATCAGCAACATCAAGCATTGTTTTATAGTCATTATATACATCAGTAGACACAAACTGTAATAATTGATTTGAACTACTTGATAGTTCAATAACAGATTCTGTTACTTTAACGGTAATATTTTGTATCTCAATTACTGTATCTTTAGACTGCTCCGCTAATTTTTTTATCTCTTCTGCTACTACTGAAAATCCTTTTCCTGCTTCTCCAGCCCTCGCAGCTTCAATTGCTGCATTTAATGCTAGTAGATTAGTTTGTTCTGTTATCTGCATTATAGATTCAGATAGAACATTTATCTGTTCTACTATTTTTGAACTTTCAATTGCTTTTTCAAGCTTCCCTTTTGTTCCTATGAAAATATCATTTGCTTTTTTCTGTGCTATATTAACACTTTTTTTCGTATCAACTGCTCTTTTATTTATATTTACAGCTTCTATTGCACCATTTTGTGAATTTTTAGCTATAGAGTCCACTGCTCTTTCAATTTCCTGTGCAGTTGCTGACATCTCCTGTGAACAAGCTGCTGTTTCTTCCATATTTGCTGCTAGCTCCTCAGTCCTTGCTGAAGCATCTTCTATGTTATTATTCATAATATTTATATTTTCTAAACTGCTATCTACATTGTCATTAACCTTTATAGCTTCATTTTTAACAGTTTCAATTAATTTCTTTAAAGATCCTTGCATAAGAAATACGTCCATAGACATTATTCCAATTTCATCCTTTGTACTACGTATATTTTCAGGAATTTCTACTGTAAAATCTCCATTTTTTAAGGAATTTAATGTAAGAGATAAACCTGAAATTGATTTTTTAATATTTCTAATAATATACCAGCTAATTCCTAAAGCCATAATAATAGCCAATATTGCTATAATAAATGTCATGTTTTCTGTAACTTTTACATTTGCTTCATATTCATTATAAATAACTTTAGCATTCTTAGAATTATAATCATTAATATTCCTTACACTTGTTTGATAAGTTTCTAATAAACTAATATTCTCATAATATAATTTATAAGCTTCATCAACTTTATTAGATTTTGCCATATCAACTTCTGCAATAAATGCTTTTTCATAACTTGCAAGATTATTCTTTACTGTTTCGTATAATTCCATCTGCTGATTGTCCGTAGATAAATCTATTAATTTATCCATATCATCCTTTATTGTCTTTTTACGAGTCTCAATATCATCATTTACTTTTTCTCTATAACTCTCATCTTTAGAAATAATTAAATCAAGTAAATTAGCTTTATTGGCTCTTGTTTGTGTTCTTAAATCACCACCTATCACAATGGCTGATAAACTATTGCTATACATTTTTTCCATATCTGCTGTGGCTTTACGTCCATTATAAATAGAAAATGATCCCAAAATAATTAATGCAATAATTAGAAGCGATATTATAATAGTTAATTTAGTACTTATTTTTAAATTTTTCATGCTAATCCCTCCCTAAGAGTTTACTTATAAACTTATTTTATCATTAAATTATATAAAACAACAAACGTTTCTAAATCTCGCATGATTTTCTTAAAAGTACTATGCTCGAATTTGATATAGAAATGAAAACAATCATTTTAAAGTTATATTAATACATTCTTACAAACACAACCTTCAAATAATTTCCTTCTAAAAATTTATCTGTAACTGCAAAATCTTCTGGAAGACTGTGCTCTTCTAAAATTTCATAATTCTTATTACATTCCTTAAATGCATCATCAATAAACTTCTTAAACTTAGCCATATTAAAAGTAGCACAATTGGTAGAAGCTATAATTAAACCTTTATCCTCTGTTATCTCTATTGCTGATTTCATCAAATCTTTATAATCTTTTGCTGCACTAAATCTATTGTCTTTAGATGTTGCAAAACTTGGTGGATCAAGAATAACCACATCAAATTTTAATTCTTCTTTCTTTGCACGTTTGAAATAAAGGAAAACATCTTCAACAATTATCTTATGCTTTGCAGGATTAATATTATTTATAGTAAAGTTTTCAGTTGTTTTTTCTAGACTTCTACTTGCTAAGTCAACACTTGTAGTAATAGCTCCACCCTTTGCTGCAGCCATAGAAAAAGCTCCTGTATAAGAAAAAGTATTTAACACGCTTTTCCCTCTAGAATATTTATCTCTAATAGATTTTCTTACTTCCTTTTGATCTAAAAATACTCCAACCATTGCACCATCATTTAAATAAATTGCAAAGTTAACACTATTTTCTTTTACTACAAGAGGTTCTGGAGCTTTTTTTCCACACACATAGCTGTCTTCATCCACAACCATGCCATTCTCTTCAAATCTCTTTTTTTCATATATTCCATCAAAAGACACTAATGATTTTATAGCTTTAAGTATGTTATCTTTAAACTCATACATGCCTTTACTATACCACGTAATAAGGTAGTATTCATCAAAATAGTCAATAGTAAGACCACCTATTCCGTCACCTTCACCATTAAATACTCTAAAGCAACTAGTATCTCTTGAATGATAAAGCTTTATTCTTTTAGAAAAAGCATTTCTAATTTTATCATAAAAGAATTTATAATCTAGATTACTATTCTTACTGTTACTTAAAATCCAGCCACAACCCTTATTTTGCTTTCCATAATATCCTTTTCCTAAAAAAGCTTTGTTCTCATCTATAAGAGTTATAATTTGCCCCTCTTCTTTTAAAGATTTTGTATTCTCTAAGGCTTCTTCAAGAATTAATGGATATCCTTTTTTATATTTATTAACAAATTCTTTTTTTACTGTAACTATTATTTCTTTCATATATATACCTTCCTAAACAAATTATTGTATCAAATTCTAAACAATTATATCATACATCTAATATTGTTAATTAATAATTTGTATGAATAAATTAAATACTTATATGTACTTACAGTAAAAACTATACTTATTAGCAATTTATATCTTTTATCGTATCAACTATATAATCCTTTTGTTCTATACTTAACTCTGGGAAAATAGGTATTGCAAATGTTCTATGTGCTAAATACTCTGCTACAGGCATATCCCCTTCTATATATCCAAGATTTTTATATACCTTTTGTAGATGCATTGGAACTGGATAATAGACTCCCGTGCTTATGCCTTTGTCTTGTAGCTTATTAATCATTTCTTCTCTATTTCCAGATTGTACTACATACATATTGTATACAGATTTACTTTCAAGTATTGAAAATGGTAATGTCAATCCTGTATCTTTTAATTTTTCATCATACATTTTAGCATTTTCTCTTCTTTTTTCATTCCAATTATCTATATTAGATAGCTTAATTCTTAAAATTGCAGCTTGAATTGTATCTAGCCTTGTATTAAATCCAATTAAATAATTATAATATTTTAATGGATTATATACTGTATCATCATGTCCTTCTGAAGTTTTAACTTCTTCGTTTATGTTATTTAATAAATTATAAGCCCTTTGACCATTTTCTCCACTACCATGAGTTCTTAGTGCTCTTGCAATAGTTGCTATATTATCATTTGATGTTGTTATAATTCCACCGTCGCCTGCACAACCAAGATTTTTAGTTGGAAAGAATGAGAAACATCCAACATCTCCAATTGCTCCCGATTTCTTACCTTTATATTCTGATCCAACTGCTTGTGCTGCATCTTCTATAACCTTTAAGTTATATTTTTTTGCAATTGCCATTATCTCATCCATTTTTGCTGGTTGACCAAATATATGAACTGGCATAATTGCTTTTGTTTTTTTAGTAATCTTTTCTTCTATCTTTAATGGATCAATATTATATGTATCCTTTTCTACATCCACAAAAACAGGAGTTGCACCTATAAATGATATACTTTCTGCTGTAGCAAAAAACGTAAAAGGTGTTGTTATAACTTCATCGCCTTCTCCAATGCCACAAGCCATAAGCGCTAAAACCAAAGCATCTGTACCATTTCCAACAGATATGGCATGTTTAACTCCTATATATTCTGCAAATTCCTTTTCAAATTCTGTTACATCCTTACCCATAATATAGCTTGCAGATGAAAGCACCTCGCTTACAGCTTTCATTGCCTTTTCCTCAACTGTTTTATATTGAGCTTTTAAATCAACTAATGGAATATTCATTTTTTCTATCTCCTTTAATTTTACCTGACAGCTATTTACCATTAGGTTATTTTCTTTTATATTTATTATTTCATTGCTTTAAACATACAAGTTTTTGTAGTTATTGATATATTTCCATTCTTTTTAATATGATCTTCTAAATACTTTGTAAATTCTTTTTTCTTTTCTCCAACAAGCATTGAACTGCCTTGGATTGTTGACGCTTTATAAGAAACTACAGTTTTTGCGTCGTCTACTATTATTTTTCCTTCTAATATTTCTACATCAACTTTGTTAAAATGTTTTTTAAGAACTGCATCTCCATTTTCTAATTCAAATCTAGATGAATATCCATTATTGTCAATTCCAAGACTTGAATCGAATTTTTCTGCAAGTTTATTTAATTCTGCCATGGTTTCACATGAATTAGCACTTATATAAAGCATTCCTCCAAAAGTTAAAACTCTTTTTATTTCAGATAAAGCTTTTTCTATATCTGATGCAAAATAAATCATATGTTCGGCAATAACAATGTCAAAACTTTCATCATCATATGGAATGTTTTCCATATTGATTTCTTCATACTTAAAATCATAATCTACATCTTTTAATTTATCCTTTGCAATCTTTAACATACTTTTTGAGAAATCTGATAAAGTAATATCTAAATTTTTATCTATACTTTCTTTATTCTTAAACCAAAGCTTTCCGGTGCCACATCCAAGTTCCAATATTCTTGCCTTCTCCGGAAAACTTATTTGATTAAAACACCATTTATCAAAATCTACCTTGTTTATATTATAGCTATGGAGATTACTCCTAATGTTTAGGTTCTTATCACTTTTATATTGCTCCCTTACTCTGCTTTCCATATTAGTTATCTTTATAATATCAATTAAATTGTTAGCATCTAAAAATCCATTTATTTTTGCTTTATTTTTCGCTTTATTAAAAACATCTATAACTGCATCAATATGCTTTTTCTTTTCTTCTAAAGCCTTTTTTTGAATGCTTATCATATTTTCCAAGTTTTCTCCGCTTTCATGTATAATATGACTTATTTCATTTAATGATAATCCAATAAATTTCAGAGTTGTAATCTGCTGAAGCTTTAAAAAATCATCTTCACAATAAATTCTATATCCCGAATCAGTTTTCTGTGATGGTTTAAGAAGTCCAATTTTATCATAATGAAGCAATGTTTTTACAGTTACTCCGGATCTTTTAGCAAATTCACCAATCTTCACTACATTCCCTCCCCTTAAATATATTCTACGCCCTTACCTTAGGGTGGAGTCAACATTAATTTAATTATTTAAAAAGAATACCTACAGTTTATTATCTTATTTAATAATAAACTGTAGGTATTTTATTGTCTTAGGCACATGAAATAAAATAGCAAACCAAATATTTACTCTATAATAACTCTCTAATTACTTTTACAGTTTCCCTAGCTATATATTCTGCGTCTTCAAGAGACAATGTAGAATATACTGGAAGTGTAATTTGATTTTCATATTGTGCATAAGCATTGGGATAATCTTTCATTTCATATCCAAGATTTTTATAAAGTGTTAGCATTGGAAGGGGCTTATAATGCACATTTGTTGCTATTCCTATTTCTGCTAGCCTTTCAATTGCTGCATTTCGCTTTTCTTCATTAAATCCTTTAACTCTATAGAGGTATAAATGATATGATGTTTCAGTTCCATTTTCATCTTTAGTAAATGGAATTATTGAAAAATCTTCTTTAGATAAAATATCAGTGTATGTTTTAAATATTTGTCTTCTTTTTTCAAGCATTCCTTCATATCTCTTAAGTTGAACTACTCCAATTGCAGCACTAATATCTGTCATATTACATTTAAGTCCATCATTTATGATATCATATTCCCAAGCTCCTGCCTTAAGTTTACTCATAGCATCCTTTGATTGACCATGCATAGCAGTAAATCTCATATATTGTAGCAAATTTTTATGACCTCTAAAATTATTATCATTAAAAGTAATTGCACCACCTTCACCAGTAGTTAAATTCTTAACTGCATGGAATGAAAATGAATGAAAGTCACATTGAGAACCAACAGGTTCTCCTTTATATTTAGCCCCAAAAGCATGAGCTGAATCACAAAGAATCATTATATCTTCTCTATTTTTATCCTTCAAAACCTTTTTTAATGCATCATAATCAAATGGTACTCCTGCAATATCTACTGGCATGATTACCTTAGTCTTCTCTGTAATTTTTTCTGCAACCTTATCTATGTCCATTTCAAAAGTATTTTTTTTAACATCTACATATATTGGCTTAACCCCTCTATGCACAGCAACACTTGACGTTGCTGTATAAGTATATGGAGTAGATATAATTTCATCGCCTTCTTTTATATCAAATACCTTAAGTACCAATTCCATTGCAGCTGTAGCACTATTTAATGCTAATGCTTTATTGACATTTAAGTACTTTTCTATTTCTTCTTCAAACTTTGCAAGTTGTGGACCTGAAGTAATCCAACCCGATCTTAATACATTAGCTACTGCTTCTATTTCTTCTTCTGTTATATCAGGTGGTGAAAATGGTATATTTTTCATCTAATTCAATCCTCTCTTAATTAAATACAAAACTTTTAATTAAGGCATATAAAGCAAAATATACTAGTCTAAAGACTTGTTATTCTTTTGAATATTCCTTAAAGGGTATTATCAAAATAATTAAATAAATCGATTATAGATTTAGAAAACCCTTATAAGCTTATTATAAACTCAACCCTTAGGTTAGAGTCAAGACAAATTTCATTAATATTCAAAATAAAAAATAAATCAACGCAACTAAGCCACCTTTTCTAGTAAGTTTTCCACTAAATTTTTTTTTACTAGAAATAGGTGGTTTTCTTGTTTGTTGTGAATATTTAAAATTCCTTACTATACTTCAACAATTACTGGTAAAATCATAGGTTTCCTTTTCATCTTTGTATAAACAAAATTATCTACTTCTCTTCTTATACTATTTTTTATTTCTGCCCACTGTGTTATATTATTTTCTAAACACTTCTCTACAACCTTAGTAACTATACTTCTAACTTCATCAATTAATTCTTCAGAATTTCTAACATATACAAAACCTCTTGAAACTATATCTGGTCCTGATGTCATAATTTTATTTCTTCTATCTATAGCTACAACTACTGTTATAATCCCATTCTCCGCCAAGTTTTTTCTATCTCTAAGTACCATATTTCCTACATCTCCTACACCCATACCATCTACAAGCACTCTTCCAAATGGTACTTTTCCAGTTACGTTTCCTTTATTTCTAGATAGTTCAAGAACATCGCCTATTTCTAAAATGAATATATTAGATTCATCTATACCCATACTTTGTGCAATTTTAGCATGGGTAATTAAATGCTTATATTCGCCATGAATAGGTATAAAAAACTTAGGCCTTAATAAAGATTGAATTAATCTAAGTTCTTGTTCACAAGCATGCCCTGAAACATGTATATCTTCTATTGCTTTATAAATTACATTAGCACCCTTTACTATTAAATCATTTATTACATTTGATACTGCTTTTTCATTACCAGGTATTGGAGTCGCTGAGATAATAACCATATCTCCTTTTTCTATTTGTATCTTTCTATGAGTTGCTGCTGCTATCCTTGTAAGTGCAGCCATTGATTCCCCTTGGCTTCCTGTAGTAACAATGGTTATCTTATCACTTGGATAATTTTTAATCTCATCTAGACTTATTATCATATCTTCTGGAATGAATAAATATCCAAGGGCTATAGCAACTTCTGATATTTTCTCCATGCTTCGACCACTAAATTCTATCTTTCTATTATTTTTTATAGAACAATCACTAATCTGTTGTAACCTATGAACATTTGATGCAAATGTAGATACTATAACCCTACCAGTTGCTTTACTAAAAAGATTTTCTAGAGTTTCCCCTACTGTTTTTTCTGACATTGTATAACCCTTATGAAGGGAATTAGTACTTTCAGACATTAAAAGTAGTACACCTTTCTTGCCTAATTGTGCATATCTTTGTAAATCCATAACTTTTCCATCAATTGGAGTAAAATCAACTTTAAAATCACCAGTATGTAAAATAACTCCAAGAGGCGTATGTAATGCAATTGAACAACTATCTGGTATGCTGTGATTATTTCTAATAAACTCAATATTAATTTCCTTTAATTTTATTAACTCGCCAGGTTCAACTACATTTAATGTACAGTCACTAAGTATATTATGTTCTTTTAATTTAATTTCAATTAATCCAATTGTAAGTTTTGTACCATATACAGGAGCATTAATTTGCTTTAATACATATGCTAATGAACCTATATGATCTTCATGTCCATGAGTAATAAAAAATCCCTTTACCTTATCTTTATTATTTATTAAATATGTTACATCAGGAATTACAAGATCAATTCCATAAAGATCTTCATCTGGAAATGCTAATCCACAATCTATGACTATTATTTCATCTTTATACTCAAAGGCGGTTATATTTTTTCCTATCTCTCCCAATCCACCTAATGGAATTATCTTTATAGGAACTGTTATGGGTTTATTTTTTTTACTTGTTTTAACTTTATTAATTTCAATTTCGTTATTATCCAATTTATCACCCCTAATATTTGTACCCTCAAGGAGTACCTAATGTGATGTTTATATCTATTTTAATTATTTGCAAATAACTATAAATATATAAGTGTTATTAAATAAATATTTATATATTTATTAAAATTAGCAAAACTTTATAACGTTTACATTGGAAATATGTTATAATAAATATATGAAATATTATAATCAATTATATATTTAGAGGGGGAATAAATATGCTATGGATAGTTATTTTTATTAATCTTATATTAATTGTTTGTAATGCTCTTTACGAAACAGATGAAACACAAGAAAAAACAGATGACCCTGAATCAAAGTTAAACAAACTACACAGAATGTAGATGTATCTCATTAAATAAGTAGTATTAATTTTAGGGAGTGTCGCAAAATGATTGATTTTCGATCAGGAGCGATGCTCCTTTTCGATTCAAAGAAAGAAATCTCCCCAAAATTGAAATATCAAATCAATTTTGGGGAGATTTCTGAATTTCAAGCGCACTCAAATAAGCCTACTTATTTTATTCCATAATTAGGCAGTAGATTTTAATTCATGAAGATGATTTTGGGTTCTTTCATTTTGTATTTTTAAATGCAATTTGTTAATGTTGTAGCCAAAACAAAGCAAAATAAATTCAGTTTTAACACTATTTTTTCCACGTGTTAAAAATCTATTGAATTCATAATCACTTTTTAGAACTCCAAATGCTCCTTCGACCTGAATAGATCTGTTCATTCTTAATTTAGTTCCAAATTCAGTTGTGATATTTCTATAAGATATTTCACGCTTTTCCACAAAAGTTTTTGAAACTTGCATCTTTCTATTTCCTTTTGCTTTCGTGCACTTCGATTTATGAGCACAGTTATCACAACTTTCACACTCATAGATAGTAGCCTCTGATTTGTATCCACTGGCGGATTTTCTATTAATAATAGAGGTCGGAATCAACTTTCTACCATTATGGCAAATATATAAATCTGATTCTGCATCATATTTCATGTTTTCACGTTTACTAATATCATTTTTAAAACTTCTTTTTTTCCACTTTTCATAAGTTTGTGGTTTTATATACGGAGTTTGATTGTTAGATTCTAAAAATAAATAGTTCTCCTCACTTTCGTAACCAGAATCTGCAATTACATTAAGATATTTATACCCAATTTTTTCTTGCATATTATTAAGCATAGGTATTAATGTTGCTATATCATTTCTATCATCAAATATTCCGACCCCGGTTACGTATTCACTTTCAACTGCGATTTGTGCATTATATGCAGGTTTCAATTGACCATTTCTCATATGGTCATCTTTCATACGCATAAAAGTTGCATCTGTATCAGTTTTAGAATAACTATTTCTTTTTGATAATATGTTTTTACTGAAATTATATTTTTCTTGTCTTTCTTTATATTCAAATAGTTGCTCTATCCATTTCTGAATTGCAGTTTTTCTTTTACCAATACCGTGAACAAACTCTATGTTTCTTTTGTCTTTTTCATATAAAAGCCATTCGAGAATTTTATCAATATCATATATCAATGTTTCTTTTTTAACAATAAAGTCTCTCGATTCTTCAAGATTGATATTTTCAGCAAGAGTAAGAATCTTATCAAACATTTTTTCCTCATTTTTATAAATGGATTTCTTCCAAACAAAAGTATAACGATTGGCATTCGCTTCGATTTTAGTACCATCAATAAATACATTTTCAAATAATATTTCCTTTTGAGCTGCTAGATATTTAACTTGTTGATAAAATAAATCTTCAATTACTTCATTTGAAAGATATTCTTTACGGAATCTACTAATGGTAGCATGAT
This sequence comes from Clostridium gelidum, assembly GCF_019977655.1. NCBI lineage: Bacteria > Bacillati > Bacillota > Clostridia > Eubacteriales > Clostridiaceae > Clostridium > Clostridium gelidum. The sequence goes on along the minus strand of NZ_AP024849.1, from coordinate 1,644,648 downwards.
CAGGTGCTTTATAACCTTGAAGTAGCCACTTGAAATTTATATCTCTTTTGCATGCTTTCTCTATTTTTCTACTAGAATAAACATTTTGAGAATAAGCATACGATACTATTTTGAACATGATTTTTGGTTCCACTGCCGGTTTTCTTCCAACGGAAGAGTACGCCTGATACAACTTTGTATAATTTAATCCCTCCAATATATGGCTTAGCAAGCGGACTGAATCATCTTCTGGTATTAAGTTTTCTAAATTTAATGGTAATATAAGTTGATAATTATCATTAAATTGATTATAATTTTTATTGTATAATTTGGTTTTTAACATAATTTAATTATACTAAAAATGTGAATTCTTTTGAATTCACATTTTTTATTTTTTTTATAAAAAAATGAGCTGCCACAAAACTAACTACGTTAGTTTTGCAACAGCCCCTTTTTTTATTGTATATCGTTAATTACAATATATACTAATATTAAATTAATTTACGTTATTGAAAATACATTGACTTTAATTTATCGACTATTTCTCTTTCACAACTTGATATTTGCTTTATTCCATATCCAAGAAGCAATGGTGAACTAGTGAATCTTGGCATAACCTTACATATTATCTTTTCTTTAAAATGATAAAAGAATATATTAAAACTATCACACTTTACAAAATAGTTATTTAAAAGATAATGAACTATCTTTTTTAGGTTATATGAAAGTTCATTTAATCCATATAAATCATCACTTATAATTATATTAAACTCAGTAAATCCATTAAATGGTCTATGAGATAAATTTACTAAACAATTATCACTTTTATGAACCTCTATTCCTTCAAAATACTCATCTTTTATTTTTAATTTATAATCAATATCATCAATTCCTACAATTTGCATGTGAGGATGTTTTAAACTCCCTCCAGAATTTGGTCCATGATTTTTATAAAATATAACCGACTTATACTCTCCACTTTCTTCTATCCTTAGCCAATGTTTAACACCAAATCTCATTAACTCTTGCATATACTCTGCAGAATATTGTCCCATATCATTATCGCAACTATATGTTTCTATAAGAACTAATTGATAGGTGTCTTTTATTGTTGGATACTTGTTTTTAAGTAATACAAACGGTCCTTTTTGATCTATAATGTCAGTAAGTTTCTCTCTATTACAAAAGGGACATTCTTTCATATTTATTTTTTTAAATTCATTAGGTTTATCTTTATTAATATCATTTAAAAATACTAAATATTTTTCTTTTTCCATTTATATCACCAAAAACCTTCCATCAAGGCATATTAAAGAAAATAACAAGTCAAAGACGCGATGTATATTTTGTCTTAAGACATTGTGCCCCTTGAGGGTATAAGTTCAACTAGATTCAGCTGGAATGTAAAAATTCCACCTAAAAAGTTTCACTTTATGTCAGACACGGAAGTATGACAGGAACTAGACCAGCATACTGACTTGTTATTTATTTGAATATGCCTATAATTATTTCTTTATTAAAACATATGCACATTTTGAAGGAACAGTTATATTATTGCCTGCTATAGCATAAATTTCATCTACTCCAGCTCTTTCTTTATTAACAAGAACACTCCATCCACATTCTTTTAAATCTATAAATGCTTCTTCATCATTTGGATTGAATATTACCACTATAGTATTACTTAAATTTCTTCCACTGTTATCTTCTATTTTATATGCAACAACATTTTCCTTATAAAAACTTTCTCCATTCTCAAAAAATGTCAAGTTTATTCTGATTTCTTCACTTGAATTCATTCTAAAAGCTTTGTATTTTTTTCTTAACTTAATTAATCCTCTATAATAATTAACAATATCTTCATACTCATGAGCTCTGCTCCATTCTAAATTATTCACCCTATCAGGAGCATTATAACTATCATGATTGAAACTCCCATCGTCATTTTTTTTAGTTCGTAGAAATTCTTCTCCGGCTTGAAAAAATGGTATTCCTTGAGACGTTAATACTATGGCTGCTGCTAATTTATTCATGTTCTTACGCTTTTCTAAAGATGAATCTTGATTTGACATAGATAACTTATCCCATAATGTATAATTATCATGTGCTGAAATATAATTTATACATTGATAAGGTTCATTTGCCCATGCCCAGCGTGAATATAATACTTTATCATAATTAATACCTTCTTTTCCAATGGCTCCAACTATGCAAAATTTAATACTTTCTTCAAGACCTGTTCTACCATTTACATAGCCTCTTTCATTAATATTAAATACATGTCCTTTAACAGCATCTCTAGTATCATCACTAAATGCTGCAATTTGCATTTTGTCAAATTTTATTATATTTTCCTTTACGGCTGAATCTTCTCCTCGGAGTGGTGTCCATCCACCAGTCCATCCTTCTCCATATACAAGTATAGAAGAATCAATTTTATCTAATTCTACTCTGATTTTCTTTATAGTTTCTATATCATGAAGTCCCATTAAATCGAATCTAAATCCATCTATGTGATATTCTTTAGCCCAGTAAATTACAGAATCAACAATAAGCTTTCTTACCATATATCTTTCTGAAGCTAATTCATTACCACACCCTGAACCATTTGAAAAATTACCATTAGAATCTTGACGATAATAATATCCTGGTACTGCTAAATTGAGATTTGAATCATGACTTCTATATGTGTGATTATAAACCATATCCATAACAACTCGGATACCTGCCTTATGAAGACTTTTTACCATTTCCTTAAATTCATTAATTCTTTTTTCTCCACTAAAGGGATTAGTAGAGTAAGACCCTTCTGGTGTAAAATAATTTTTAGGATCATATCCCCAATTATATTGTGGCATATCTGGATTACTTTCATCAATCGTTTCATAATCAAAAGATGGGAGTAAATGAACATGAGTTACCCCTAAATGTTTCAAATAATCAATACCAGTTTTTGTATATTGTCCAGGAATAGTAGTTCCATGTTCACAAAATGCAACGAATCTTCCTTTTCGCTCAAATCTTACTCCTGAATTTTCATTTATGGAAAAATCTCTTACGTGAACTTCATATATTATAGATCCTGAAGCGCTAATTAATTCTGGTTTTTCATCTTTATTAAAATCTATAGGATTAGTTTCTTTAAGATCAACTACCATACCTCGATGTCCATTGACTCCTAGAGCTTTAGCATATGGATCTGTTACTTCTCTCTCATTTCCGCTATTAGTGACTAAATAATTATAAAATTCACCCTTTAAATCTTTCTTAATTTCTATACTCCAAGTTCCTTGCAATCCTCTGTTCATATCTAATATTTCTTCTGGAGCATTCATGTGATTTTTTTCATCTTTTCCAAACAAAGCTAGTCTAACATTATTTGCATTAGGTGCCCACAACACAAATTTAGTGCTATCTTTAGAATACTCCATTCCGAGTTTTCCAATATAATTATTATAATCATTATCTAATAAATTCATTATATTATTACCCCTTTGTTAGTTTTATTAAACATTTTGTTTTATATAAGGCATCTCTATTTTAATTTTTGAATTATTTTTGATGAAAATGCTGGTACTTCCATATTTACTTTTCCACCCTTAATAACAATTTCATTTTCATCTAGTAAATCAATTCCTTCTTCAAAAGATAACTCAAAATCTAACAGACTTTCTTTATCAGACAAATTTAAAATTATATATATCTTGTCATCATTAAAAGTTCTAGCAAATATAAATTGCTCATTTTTAACAACAACTTGCTCATAGTTGCCATATTTTAGAGCTTCACTTCCACATCGTATCTTCCCTAATTTTTTAATTAATTCAAATAAATTATCATTTTCTTGTTTTATTTTTTCAAGTTCTAACTCTGGTCTTAAAGGTAAATCCGTCCCTTGTCCTTTAACACCTTTAATTCTATATTCACTTCCATAATAAATACTTGGTACTCCTGGTATTGTAAATAATAATGTATACACATTGTATATATGTTCTGAATTTTTCAAAGTACTAGCGAGTCTATTAACATCATGATTGTCTGCAAAATTATATAAACATAAATCCTTATAAATTCCGCCTTTACCAAATAATCTATTTAATGAATGTGCAATTTCAAAATAATTTTTATCATTATGGCTAGAATAATTCCCCTTATAGCATTCATAATTTGTTACTGAATCTAAACTTTCAGGATTTGCCCATCTAGTATAATCACCGTGAATAACTTCACCCATAAGCCAAAAATCATCCTTTTTAGCTTCTGTAAACTTCTTTAAATCCTTAAAAAATTCAAAGTCTATACTATCTGCCGCATCTAATCTTAACCCATCTATATCAAACTCATCTATCCAAGCACCTACTGCATGTAATAAATGATCTAAAACTTCTTGATTCTTTAAATTAAGTTTAACTAAATCATAACAACCATTCCAACTTTGATAATTAAACTCATCACCCATTGGACTTTTGCTATCAAAGTTTAAATTTACAAACCAACTGCAATATCTAGAATTTGTTCCATTTTCTTGAACATCTTTAAATGCCCAAAATTCCCTTCCTACATGATTAAATACTCCATCTAATATTATTTTTATATTATTTTCGTGAAGCTTCTCACATAATTCCTTGAAATTTTCATTACTTCCAAGTCTTTTATCAACTTTGTAATAATCCTTAGTATCATATCCATGATAACTTGACTCGAAAATTGGTGCAAAATAAATTGCATTTACACTCATTTCTTTTAAATGAGGTATCCATTCTTCAATTTTAGTTAATCTATTTTCTTCTTCATACACTCTACCTGGTTCTAAAACTCCACAAAACCCTAGTGTATAAAATTGATAAAATATGCTCTCCTTAATCCATGAATTCATAATTTTCTCCCCTTCTTTTATATATACATTATACCACTCTCATTCTATAATTTACCATTTTATATTTAATCCATATTTCATAAATTTCATGAAATCAATTTTAGATTTTTCTATCTTATTATTAATTTATGCACCATTAATATTATTAATTATTATTTAAATAAGATTATATATGCTTTTATCTGACCTTGCAATGTAATGTATATATAACCATTTAATTTTCAAAGTAATAATTTTCTAATATTTATGATAAATTTTCTCTAAAACCAAAATCATTTTATTATTTATACAAATAAAAATGATTTTCTAGAATTTTACACCTTTGTATTCTCTAATTATATAAGAGTTTTGTATACTTGAAAACACATATTAAAAATTTCTATCTTTAATTTAACAATAAACCCTTTACACAGACAATTTTTCCTAAATTTGTCTGACATGAACAGTTATTAATGTCATAAAAATAAAAAATATAATATTTTTTATTCTTTTATCACATACTAATCATTGAAATTAAACATCATCTACGGAGGTATGAAAATGAATAAAAAAGCTATAAAATATATGATAACTTCTTTAGTCTTTATTGGTTGCTTTTCAACCATTTCCAAAACAATAATGGCAACTAACACAAGTTCTTATGCTACTAATAATTTAGAAACTTCAACTTGCTATGCTCATAACGATAATATAAAGGAAAGTGAAGATGATAAAAAAGATAAACATAAAGGTTTTAATGTATTTAATGAAAGAAATTTCAAATATCTTTCTTCTGATCAAAAAAAGAAATTAATAGAATTGAAAAAATGTAAAGATAACGGCGAAAAACTTTCAACTACTCAAGAGGAAACTCTACATTCAATTATAGATTGTATCATTAAAGGAAAACTTGGAAATGAAAACTATGAAGATTTCAAATGTTTAATGGAAAAGAAAAAGTCTAATGAAAAACTAACAGATGAAGACGAAAAAAAATTAAAAAACTATAAAGATATTATTGATGGTTCTAAATTATCTACTAAAGAGATAATTAATCAATTTCTAAGATAATACTATATTTTGTATTTTACATACATTAATTAGACTTTTTGAAAATTAATTTTTTAAATTATATACTTTAAAACAGTTTATAATACATAATTAAGGCGGATGCTCAATTTTTCTCTTTAAGCTTCCTCCTTAATTGTGCATATAAGATTCTTATTTTAAGTTATTCTCATAAAATAAGAATGCCTTATCAAGAAAATCAAATAATATTTCATCTTTTTCAAAGTAAGATTCATGTTTAGCTCCCTTTACATGAATTAACTCACAATCTTTAGCATATGATGCAAACTTATTTTGTCCCCTTGAAATGACATAAGTATCATATTCTGCTTGAAATAATAATACTGGTATTTTTACTTTTGAAGCATTTTCTTTTTTCACAAGTTTTCTAGTAGCTTTTGAGCTTTCAATATACCATAGTGCAGATGTCCCTCCACTATGATATTCATTATTATTCTTTATCTTTTCATATACATATTCATATCTTTCTTTGCAACTAGTAGCTGTACTTATGAAACTCTTTTCTTCACTATATGGTATTTGTCCTGGGAGATACATTTTACTATTTCCACAAAGTTTCATTACATTAGAAATAATATTTGCCAAAATAGTTGGTGTTTTCCCTGTATTTATTTCATGCATTGGTGAACTTAATACGGCGGCTTTAAAATAATTAGTATATTCCTCTAAAAAAACAGTTCCTATTCCACCTCCCATAGAATGTGCAAATAACAATAAGTTTTTATTATCACTATTTGGAATAACAATTTCCTCTATAAATTTCTTAAAATCTTCAATATAGTAATTAAATTTTTCAACATTAATTTGACAATTATCAATTCCAATCCTTTGAGAACGTCCATGCCCCCTATGTTCAATAATAAAAACAGAATATCCTTCTTTCATAAAATAGTAAATTAACTCATAGTACTTCTCAGTGAATTCTCCTAATCCATGGCAAATAACTATATTAGCCTTTGCATTTTTAACAATAAATTTCTCATAATAAAGTTTTACGTTTTTTACTCCTAATATGTAACCACATTTTAAGTTTTTCTGTAAATATGGTTCAACTTTATTTAACATTTCTTCATTATAATTATTCTGAGAAATATATCTTTTAGAATCCACAGCCCCTTTCTTCATAAACAAATCCTCCCTCATCTATATTTAGTTTTAAAAAAATATAGATGTTGCAAAAATGATTCTTAATTGCAACATATATATTATTATAAATTACTTTCTTTAAATTAATTATAACTCTAATTTTAACTATACCCTATTTATAAATTTGTACACAATAGAAATAGCCACCTCAAAATAAAAACTTTTCGAAATTTTTTTTGAGACAGCTACTATATTATATAATGCTTATTCGATTTTTCATAACATCGTTTGCAATAATCATTCCATTCTTTAATTCTTGAACATTTAAAAGCTCATTATTTACAATTTATCTGACTTTTATTATCATTTATGAAATTTATAGTAGCATTTCTTTAATATACAAATGTTTTTCTTTTGCTAAATCAATAAATTCTCCATCTCTCATAACTAAAGGTTTCTCTAAATTATTTACATTCATCTGTATTATTTTGCACTTCTCATCAGTATTTAGTAAAACTTCTTCTCCTGTATAATATCCTACTACATGTTCTATAAATATTTTTACATATTCATAATCTAGTTTTCCCAGGCCTTCAGTCTTAACTATTTGTAAAGCCTCAAATGGTAATTTTTTATCCTTATACCCTCTATCTGAGTTGATTGCATCAAATACATCTGCTATAGCAATTATCTTAGCAAAAGGATGTATTGCCTCACCTTTTAACCCTAACGGATAACCTGAACCATCTACTCTTTCATGGTGCATTAGCACTCCATAACTAACTGATTTATCTAAAAATGTAATTCCCTTAATAAGATTATATCCTGCACTAGTATGTGTTTTTATTATATTAAATTCACTTTTAGTTAAAGCTGTATATTTTTTAAGTACTTCAGTATCTATTTTTGTTTTTCCAACGTCATGAAGAATTGCTGAATATACGAGCAATTTTATTTTTGATTCTTCAAGCCCAATCCATTTACCTAAAAGAGAACTCAAAGCTGCAACGTTTACACCATGTCTGTATATTGAATCTTCTCCACTACCATAAAGTACTATATTTTTTATAACTATACTGCTTGGCGTTAATTCATTTTGAATTTTTTGTGAAAAATCTCTAATTTCATTCATAGATGTTTCATTTTTACTTGCTATTTGTCCAAAAGTATTTTGTAATCTTGAAGATATTTCTTTAAACTCTTCTTCAACTCTACTTAATTCGGCTTGTTTTTTATCTTCTATACTTACTTGCTTTTCTACTGTCTCATTATCATAAACGTCTACGCTTTCGATATAATACATTTTTTTTAATTTTGTTATGATTTGATCCGTTATTAGAACATCTTGTTTAAGTAATACTCTACCGTTCTGTTCCAAATTTTTAGCTATTCTCATCCCTGGTTCTATTTTATTAAAATTTATCGTTTTGGTTCTTTCTCCCATAATACATCCACCTGCCACACCAATAATTTTTTTGTATTTTCAATTATTAATTTATACTACAACCAAAAACATACTTATTATAGTATATTATTCTACATTTTTTTCTTTTTGTCAAAACAAATAAAGGATGGAATTTTATAATTCCATCCTTTATTCCTAGATTTAATAAATTCCCAGTATTTTTAGTTCTATTCTTACTGTATAGATGATGCTTTTGTATTTCCTGCTTTAGCCTTTCCTTGTATCTCTGTTGGAACTTTATTATAATCATTTTTTTTATAATTTGTTTTATGATTACTTTCGGTCCCGTGAGGATCACTTGGATCTGGTCTTCTCATTCCTGCTTTTGCCATAAATACTTCATATCCTTTCTAATACATATTTTTTTAAATACCTAGTCATTATATTACGGTGTTTTCTTTCATATGCCAAATTAATCTTCAAATTTAGTATTCTAAAAAAGTCTATATAGTATGCATGACTTTCAATCAAAACTCTTGGTGTATTTAACCTGTACTTCAAATTATTAGTTATTCTCTATCCACTTATTCCATACTTCTAAGTTATACCCAACTGTAGCTTCACCACCATTTCTTACCACAGGCGTATTCATAACTTTTTGATTCTTTAATAACAATTCAGCTTTTATTTCAGTGCTTCTAATATTATTAAAATTCAATTTCATATATTCTTTACATTTACTATTTATTAAATCATTAATATTTACTGAGCGAAGTACACTATTAAGTTCACCTTTGCTCATGGATTTCTCATTTAAATCAATAAATTGAAATTGTATTTTTCTTTCCTTAAAAAAGCGATCTGCCTTTTTAGTATCAAAACATTTTTTAGTTCCAAATATTTGTATATTCATAAATCTATTCCTCACCTAATTTTCTTTTTAAATCTAAAATGTAATTATTTTGTATTTTCTTTAAATCCATAAATAAATATGATAAAACTCTAATTATAGGATTTTTAATAAAAATATTTTCAGTAAAAACAATTTTTGTTCCACCCTTTTCAATTTCTGAAAAATCTCCAACCCAAGAACCTGTAAAATTTTTATTTTCCAAGTTAAATTCATATCTATTATATAAATTCTTTTTTGTAATTGTAAACTTTGTTGAAATACCATTTGGCGTATATTCTATAAAAGTATTTCCATTATCAATTATCTCAATGCGTTCAATATCGCTACGCCACTTATAATCATTATTGTTTGTTACAACATCCCAAACAATCTTTATATCCGTTTTAAAAGTTGCTGTTATTTCTGATTTTCTTGCTTTACTCATAAAAACATCCCCTTGTACACTTATTGATAATATCAACTCCATTAATTATATATTATTTTATAATTAAATACACGCTAACAAAAAATCCACCTGCTTAGCAGATGAACTTTTATATATAATATTTAAAAAAACTGTTTTCGGTATTGTAAAGGTGTCTTTTCTTTTAATTGAACAAATTTATTAATAAAATAATCCGTATTATTATACCCAACTTTTTCTGCTATACTATAAATCTTATCATCACTTCGTTTAAGTAATTCCGCTGCTCTTTCAATTCTATATGCATTTAAATAATCCTTAAATGATACATTATATTGTTTCTTAAAAACTTGTCCCAAATATGCACTATTAACATAATATTTTTCACTTAGATATTTTAAACTTAATTTTTCCATATAATGTTCTGAAATTTCTCTATCAATATGGCTCAAAATTCCTTGAAATGTATTTTGCCTTAATTGATTTAAATATCTTGAAAATTCTAAAGAAAAACTTTGCAAATGTTTTTCACTTCCCCTACTTAGAACTTGTTCAAAAGAAATGGAACTAATATATTGCATTACTTCCTCTTGATCAGCTTCAGAATCTAGCTCTTTTGCAATGTTAATAAGATTACATAATAAATAATTAATATTTATTTTTATAATTTCTAAATCTATCTTAAATTCTTTAAAGCTAGTATAAATTTTATTAACACATTTTATAATTTCTTCTTCATTATTTTCTTCAATTTCATGAATTAAATTATCCATATATTGTTTTTCTATATTATAACTAATTTCCTTCTTTTCTGTCATTTCATCATAATATGCAATGTTATTTTCATTTGAAAATTCTGAAAATAATTTTGCTACATTTGCAGACTTATATGATACTGCTAACTCTTCAATATTATTTATCTTTTGTCCAATATAAGTATAAAAATCATAGTGCTGAATCTGTTTCATATTTAATTGTAATTTTGAAATATACTCTTTCTCACTCAGATCTTGTTCTTCTGCTAATCTTTTATCATAAATAAATCCTATATCATAACAGTCTTTATAATTGCTCATGTTAACAATTACATTATAATAATTTTCGCCTAGCAATGCTATCATATTTTGATAAAATATTTCCTGTCCCTCTCTTTTTTCATTATCAGAAATGTTAATTCCTTCTTCATTATAAAAATTAATTTCTATAATTATATATCTTAATCCCCCTGAAAACTTCGAACAATTTTTAACATATTCTAAGTTAGAATTATCATATTTCCCATATATAATTTCGTTTAAATATCTATCATATACAACTTTATCTTTTATTTTTTCTAGGGTATGCTTATTTTCTTGTTTAATATGTTCTTCTTGAAAACTTTTTAATACCTTAATTAATTCATCTTTTTGAATTGGTTTTAAAATATAATCTGTTACATTGTATTTTATTGCTTTCTTCGCATATTCAAACTCATAATACCCACTTAACATTATAAATTTAACTTCACTCAATATATTATCATGTACATACTCAATTAATTCAATACCATTCATTTCCGGCATCTTTATATCTGCAATAATTAAATCGATTTCCTTTTCTTCTAATACTTTTATGGCTTCAATTCCGTTTGCTGCTTCTCCTACAATTTCATACCCATATTCTTCCCAGTTAATTAAAATTTTCAACCCTTGTCTAATAAATGGTTCATCATCTACTATTAAAATTTTAATCATAATATTCCTCCTACACTACCCCTTAAATCTTCAGATTCATTTCCTTAATTCATCATGATTAATTTGTATTGTAACTACTGTTCCTTCCTTTAATATACTATCCATTTCAAATTTCATATTATTATTGCAATACATCTGCAAACGCATATAAGTATTAAGTACTCCTGTACTTTTACTTTCACTAAGCATTTCTATTTTTGCATTACTCAGTCTATCTTTAATTAATTTTAATTCATTTTTAGGTATTCCATTTCCAGTATCAGAAATTTCTATAAATAAATCAGTATCATCTTTATAAACAGCAATACCAACACTTGCATTATGCGATACCTCTTCAATCCCATGAACACAAGCATTTTCAACAAAACTCAAAATAGATAACTTAGGAATCTTTAAAATTTTACATTCTTCCATTATATAAAAGTTAAAAGATAACTTGTCCCCAAATCGATATTTTTGAATTTGAAGATAATTTTCTACAAATATCATTTCATCTTCAATAGTAATATAATCTTCTCCCCAATTTATTGTTTTTCTAAGTAATATTGATAATTTTTCAATTATTTCTGCTGTTTCTATTTCTTCTTTTATCAAGCTTCTCATACGAATACTTTCAAGAGTATTAAATAAAAAATGTGGATTTACTTGACTTTGAAGTGCTTTTAATTCTGCTTGTTTTTTAGCCAATTCAAGTCGTTGCTTTTCTGCATCTCTCTTAAAAACTACTTCAATCAAATCTTTAATCTTTAATACCATTAAATTGTAACTCCGAACTAATTTTCCTATTTCATCTTTTCCCTCACTGCATTCAATTATAGAAAATTCCTCATTTTCTACTTTGCCTAAATATACACCTAGTAACGTCACTCTATGTCTAATGGAGTGTGAAACTAAAGTAATAATAATAGTTGGTAATAGTAAATTAAATATTATCAACCCAAATAATATTTCTTTTTTCTCCACAATTTTTAATAAAGGATTTACTTCATTTGATGTAACAATAATATTCCATTCTTCATTTGCTACCTTTAATTTAAAGGAACCGTTTAACTTAACATCCTTTTCTTCTATACTTTCTATTGTGTCAAATTCCTTTGAACCAACTTGAGGTGTTTTATTAGAAAACAGAATGAAGTTTTTATTACAAACATACAAATTGCCTTCCATTTTCTCATTTAAAATATTTTTAAGAATTACATTATAATCAACATCTATTTTTAAAATATTTTCATGTTTATCCCCTAATTTGTCCAACTTCCGAGTAATACTAATTGTTCTTGCTGTATTATTTGTTGAATACTCCTTTATATCCTTATCATAATATACAGATATTGTCATATTGTCCTTATTGCACTGGAATTGTTTGTACCAATCACTTTTCCGAATTTCTGGTGTTAATTTTATAAAATTATTACTATTACTAATAGTATCATTATCTGTATAGATTGTAACCTGATATACGTGTTGTGAATTATAATAATAATTAATTACATTATTTCTCAATAGAAAATTGTATTTATCATAATATGAAAGAAGATTATCATATCTTTCATTAACAAAATCATTCAAAGTTATATCACTATGCAAATGATTTGATACTAATACACAATCATCTAACACAGATCCTAAATTGTATTTAACTCTATCAATAGCGTGTTCCATATTTACTTTTTGTTCTTTAACTTCATTATTTCTAATAGTTAAATAAACAATCGAATTAGTAACAATCATTGGAATTAATACACAAAATGCATATATAATCAACAATTTTGTTTTAATACTATAGTTATTCAATATATCTATTTTTTTTAATATACCTAATTTCTTCATTTCTACACCCCTTTTAATGAAGTGTTAGTCTATTCTTTTATAATACACTATTATATCCATTCAAACAATAAATTGTCATATTGAGACAAACAATGATTTGCTAACTAAATTTAAAATAGTCAATCATTAGCAACCCCTTCTTCATTAGATTGATTGTGCCTAAAACATTCAAAGGTATTACTTAATACATAATTACCCTTTTACTTTAAAATATTATATCTGAACTTTGAAAAATCAGCAGTTCCTCCAATTTCCTTTGTAGAAAATAGAAACAAACCAAAGCGGCATCCCACAAATTGATCCATTTTCCATACCATGTTGTGTGTGATACCAATCTTCTTCCATTCTTCTCCATCCTTATAATAAAACTCACATTCGTCTTTATTATCAATGAAATAACCCTTTGCCTTTAGTGTAACTTTCTCTCCGTTTACAAGAATTCTTTCATACTCAACTCCAGGCTCGTTGTCTATCAAGTTTCCAAATATTGATTTATCATCTGTATCTCTTGCCAACATTACCAAGTAGTATTGACCTTCTTCCTTGGTAAGTGCAATCAATCCATATGAGCTAATTAAGAAACATAAACCTGCATAATCACCCTCCTTAAGTTTGCTACCATCTAAAGTTACAATAGCTTCACAAGTAGGCCCCATGACACGTTGTGTCAGTGTATTTACTGAATAATTTATATTCGAACAAATTTTTCTTGAATGGATACGATATGATCCTGGTTTTTCAGTTACTGACCACAAATCATTTGACGGAATATGATTCCATTGCCAGATATCTTTCAGATGTACCTTGCCATTTGGGTCAGGCTCATAAATAAAATCATCATCTCCAACAAGTTGCTTGTACTCATAACCTGGTCTTGTGCTTGGAATCTCAATATATTCTGTTGCCTTTTTATCGAATACTGGAAAATCATTTTCAAAATGCAGTGGGATAAGAACAGGTACACGGCCAACAGCACCATGATCTTGAAATAGCATTGAATACCAGTTACCATATGGAGTATCTACGATTCCTCCTTGTGCAATACCGAAATTATGATATCCCATATCATCATCAAAAACTTCTCTGCCAACAAATTCACGTTCTAGAGAATCTGTTACAAAACATGCCTGAGTCCTACGAGCATGTCCACATTTCAACACATGAATAAAAAAGACGTAATATTTGCCATTAATTTTGTAAAAATGGGCACCTTCATAGCCAAGATAATGCTCTTCGGTATCTCTTAAGATTATTCTGTTCAGTCCACCTGGTTTTGGACCTGAAAGATCATCTTTTAATTCCGTAAGTCGAATCTTGGTATTGCCATAAATAATATAAATTCTGTCATCATCATCAAATAGCAGTGAACAATCATGATAGAATCCTTCAATCTCATGCCTTATCCAAGGTCCAGTGATATCATTAGCTGTAAACAGATAAGTTTTCTGCGTATCATTTGCTACGAAACATACATAAAATTTACCTTTATAATAACGCAGTGAGGCTGCCCACATACCCTTTCCATATATTTGCTTTTCATCTTCTAATTTTTGATCTGGTGTACTGTCCAAAGCGTCATATACATGAACTGCCACTTCCCAATTTATGAGGTTGTATGATTGCAATATAACGCAGCCTGGCATAAAATGCATTGTAGTATTGACCATATAGTAAGTGTCGTCTACTCGAATTAGATCTGGATCTGGATAGTCAGCCCAGATAACAGGGTTGTTATTCATATTAAAATCTCCCTTCTTATTTTGAATAGACATATCCTCTATCACTTTTCTGATCTACCGGAAAGACTTCAAAATATGCCAAAGCATTTTTACTTAAATTTATAGTAATTGTAATATTCTCTTTATCCACAACCACTCGCTCCGTACTAACTGCTGGCATTGCACTTGCACGAAACAATTCATTCTGTGCTGATGTCGGATATGCTGGTTCTCCAATATCATGCCAAACCTTAAGTGGGTTACAGCATTTCTCATCCACAGTCTTAACTAGCAGACAACACTCTTTGCTCATTGGTAATGTAAAATTCAGCTCTATGTTTCGGTCTGGCTCAGTATTTTTTACTAAATTCCAAACAATACCTCTATAGCTTCCATCTTGTGCCTGTACAATAACAGCCTCTTCAGAGCGGTGGACGCATTTACCTTGCAAATCTTTAAAGAACGCAAATGTCCAAAATGTCGGTTTTGGAATCATGCCATTGGCAACAAGACCAAATCCACCATGGAATGGAGTAAACGGCACACCATTCTCTTCAAAAATATCTCCAAACGTCCAATAAGAATATGAGGCATTGCAATCACCTAATGTAGAAAGAAGCCTAGCTATATAAGCTGCATTTACATTTTGATCGTGCAATGGACAATTTGGTATATAGGAAGTGTTAAATTCTGTTATGTGAATATCCATGCCACGATATTCCTCATAACTATCGACAATATCTCTAGTTATCTGCAATTCTCTAAGTAAGTCCTCTGGCTCACGCAGTTCTTGATATCCGTAGTGACCAATGCGTTCCGGTTCTTCTGTTCCATAAGCATGTCGCGTTATGAAATCTATTGGGGCAAAACTTTCGTGACAGAAATTTATAAAATCTTTCACCCAATTCACATCATCCACGCCACAAATTGCAGGTCCTCCTACTTTAAATCTTTTATCAACATCTTTTATTGCCTTTGCTGTCAATTCATATAGCTTGAAGTATTCTTGCTTGTCTGCATCTTTCCAAAAAGCGCTCAAATTTGGTTCATTCCATACCTCTATTGGCCAGTTAACCACTTCATCTTTACCATAGCGTTCCATTAGGTGACGTAATGTCGCCTGAACAAGAGATGTCCAGCCTTCATAGGTTTTAGGTGGTGTAACATTTCCTTTCCAATAAAATACCGTTTGATCTCCAGAAGCTAGCTTTTCTGGCATGAATCCCAATTCCAAAAATGGACGTATCCTAAGTTCAAGATAAGAATCCATTACCATATCAAGATACGTAAAGTTATACTCTGCAATCGTATTACCAATCTCATCTTTATACTCCTGATAAATTGCCATATCATCTGAAAATAATCCATGACCACGAATATGAGAAAAATGGATGTAATCCTGAACATATTTCAATTGGTCTTGGTAAGCTTTATGAAGTGCAAGCCCCATTCTTCCTGTTCCAATACAAAATAGTGCATTGTTGCTAAATGAAAACTTTGCTTCATTTGTTATCGAATAATGTTTAATCATATATCCATTTCTCCTCCCTAATTGATAATTTGAAATAAACATTAATAAAGTAAGTATTCTACACATTCATAAGAATCCATAGCATTTTCAATGCTTTATCAAGAAAATTATAAGTTATTGACCTGTTTGAAACAATGATATATACTAATGTATAATTGATATATTCAAAGATTAGGAGGGTAATTATGACTAATATTTTCTATGTAGGATGTGATGCTACACACACAAATGATTTTATTTTTGATATCCCTCTTGGCCATGACTGTTGGCTTCTCGTTATCACTCAAACTCCTGCTCTTTTCTATGTCAACGGCGAATTCAAGGAATATCCGGCTCACAGTGCCGTATTATATCATCCACATCAGAAAATATACTATCGGGCCTGTGCAGAAAAATACATCAATGACTGGATACGTTTTGATTCCACCGAATCCTATGTTACTGAAACAACGTTTCCACTTGGGGTTCCTTTTTCTTTGGATGACCCCGAATATTGCCACAAGCTGCTTCAGTTGCTTGTCACCGAGAACTCATTTAATAAAGATTATAAAGAATCATCAATAGACTATTTGTTAAGAACTCTGTTTAATAAACTTTTAGAATCTTGCTTCCATACTGGTATTACACCTCAATATTATAACCTTATAAATCTTCGTACAGCAATTCATAATAACCCTGGTAATAATTGGACTGTTCCTAACATGGCAGATTTTATCCACATCAGCCAAGGCTATCTACAGACAATCTATAAAAATACCTTTGGTATATCCTGTATGGATGACGTGATAGACAGCCGAATCCGTCTTGCCAAAGAATATCTGTTTCATTGCAACCGTACAATTGTTGAAGTAGCAATTCTGTGTGGATATAATAATGTTGAACACTTCTGCCGACAGTTCAAACAAGTGACAGGATATACTCCAGGTAAATTCCGGGATCATGCTGTCAATTCATCTATTCTGAGCTGCTAGTTCTCAGTGAATAAATATTTTAACTATTAACATGCCAGTTCACATGAAAATAGTTCTAAACATTACAAAAAATCACACTTCTATTCTTAATGAAAGTAAAAAATGCATCAATATTACAATGCAATAATTGAATTATTATATAGATTAATAAAAAGAGAGCTTATTCAGAATTCCAATTATGAATTGCCTAAACAAGCTCAAAATGTTCATTTTGCTATAACGCGCTTATAATCTTATTATTTCTCCAGCGTTAACTTTTATAGCTTTGTCATCTACACTAATCCACACTGTTATTGCAGTAGGGTTATATACAATATCTCCATTTGCTGAAAATTCAAGTTTCTTTAATGCCTTAATATATCTCATTACCTCAATATTAGTCCCAAACCAAATATCACTGTTTTTAGAAACTAATTCACAAAAGTTCTCAATTAAATTCCAATTATTATTTCTTTCAAACTCAAAGCTATGACCCCAAACATACATTAGCTTTAATTTTCCCTTAAACTCATAATGCACAAATTTTTCTCCAAGCTCTATAAGGTTATCATCATGATGACAAGTTGCATTCCAAGCTAAAAAGTTTTCTGGAATATAGAAATCATGATGTGAAATTACAGTTCTTGAATACTGCATTCCAAGACCTTCAATAGTTCTTATCAGCTGTTCATTAAAAGCCCCATATGGGTAGGACATTCCTTTTATAGGATACCCAACTAAAGACTCTAAACATTTTCTATCTTCAATAATTTCTTCTATAACAGCTTCAACAGGTATACAATCTAAAAATGGGTGAGTTTTTGCATGCACAGAAACTTCATGACCTTTATAAAGTTCTGCAACTTCGGCTTTAGTAATAAACGTCTCCCTGTCTAAGATTCCAGAGTTTAAATGAAAAGTACCTTTTATTCCATATTTATTAAATATGCTAATTAACCTTCTATCAAATATTTGCCCATCATCATAACTCATAGTTAACGCTTTTGTTTTTCCTTCTGGAAATAAATCAAATTTAATATTCATAGTTTTCACCTCAAATTTAATATCTTTATCGATAATTACCTTTATCATTTTAAGCCTCTCAACGCTAGTTTTCATAGAAACTTTATATTATTCCTTCCAAAATTCTATATTTTCCTACATAAAATAATTCACAAAAATCCAAATTTTAGATTTTCGTAGGTTTCATGATGGAGGCGGATTATCATATGATCACTTACAAGCATGATAATGATTTGCCATCTTCATATTTCATGTTACTCAGTTCATTGCAATAATTTCTTGTGTCTATTCCTAATTGTTCCCATATTAATTATTATTTTGAAATTGCAAGTTTAAATTCAATATTTATTTTATTATTGGACTGTACTCAAACCAAAAAAAATCTGCATAATTATCAGTTGATTTGCCATTACTACTTACATACATTCCAATTGTACATCCTACAAATCCACCGGCTATTTCTGTACTTAGATTTATGCTGGACACATTCTTTTCTAATAATTCAAAATTTACACCATTAGTTCCATAATAAAAATCTAATTCTTGTCCTCTACTTACTATTTTTAAGTATAATCTATTAGCATTTAATTGAATTTCATTAATTAATATATCTATCCCATTATTGCATTCAGTAATTTGTAGTACTTTTTTTCCATTTTTCTTAGTATACTCATATCGCAGATGATATTCATTACTCTGAACTATAGCAATTCCTGCACTTTCATTATCATGAGTAGGGTCAAATTCCAACATGGTAGATACTAAATAGTGATAGTCTTTTTGTCTAATGCCTATGTAAGCAGGGTTGTCTAAGTCTTTTAATGATTGCTTTTTCAAATATAAACGCAAACATCCTTCTCTTTCTATAAGTGAATATAAATTTTCACTTGGATTTCTTAGAAATACCAATTTGCTATCTAATTCTTTTCTATAAAAATGATAACAATTAGTTTCTGGTTCTACATCATAACGTTCAAGTTCATGTTCTTGTTCAAGTTCTAATATTCCTGTACCAGGATTAACTACCGGCCAACCCTCTTCCCATATTACTTTTGCTAAAAAGGTTTCTCTTCCAGTATTACAATATCCATCACATGTTCTACTTGCTAACATCACCATAAACCACTTATCATCTTGGGTTTTAACTAAATCTGCATGTCCAACATGTTTTATTGGATAATTTTTTCCTAAATGTCTATGAGTAATAATAGGATTACGCGGACACCCTTCATACTTGCCATATATAGATTTACTTCTTGCAATAGTAACTGAGTGTTCAGGTCCTGTTCCTCCTTCTGCTATCATCAAATAATAATAGTCATCTATTTTATAAAGGTGAGGACCTTCAGGCCATATTGCATCTCTCATTGCACCTTTCCAGATTTTATGACTATCACCTACAAGGCACATATTATTTAAATCTAATTCTTGAATCCAATCTTCCCAATCCCCATTATAACGTACACCTTCTGGATTTGGTCTTGTCCCCACATAATAAGCTTTTCCATCATCATCAAAAAATAAACTTGGGTCAATACCTTCTGCTCCTTCTAGCCAATATGGATCAGACCATGGTCCTTCTGGCTTTTCTGCTGTTACGATAAAATTACCACCATAGGAAACATTTGTAGTTATCAAATAATATGTTCCATTATTATAGCGTAGTGTGGGTGCAAATATTCCTTGTGAATGTCCTACTCCTGTTAAATTTAGTTGTGATTCTCTAGTGAATACATGTCCAATTTGTTCCCAGTTGACCAAATCTTTGCTATGAAAGATTGGCACTCCTGGAAAGTATGCAAAAGTAGATGTGACTAAATAAAAATCATCTCCTACTGCACATATTGATGGATCTGGATAAAATCCTGATAAAATTGGATTTTTTATTTTATTCATTTTTACTTCCCTCTACTTCCAAATTCTATAATTTCCACTTAGCGCCAAGAAGGCAAATAAATATAAACAGTTATCGTAATACCTTCTTTCACCTGTTCTTAAAGGTGTATTCCAAAATAAATCAACACATTCTTTTCTGTACTTTCCTTTGCTAGCTAAAGAAGCCATTGCATTAGTTGCTATAATAGCAACTGGATGAAGTGCTTTTTCTTCAATAATTGTGCCATCTATTTCATAAACTAAATCTGCTTTACCTTTAACTGTTTCACAAAAGAAAGTTTGAATCTTATCAGCACATTCACATTCCCATTCTGTCTTTTCAAACCATTCATATGATAATCCTAAATTAGCAGCCACCCTATAAGAGTCACTATAAAATCTTTCATGATAACCCCTAGCCAAAGGTGAATCACAAGGCACTCCATCATACTTTGAATATTCTGGTGCCAATCCTGTAATCGGATGGCAAGCTTTCTTTAGATATTCCCTGCTACATTCTGCTGCATCCTCCCAAAATTCACGATCTTCTTCATTACACCAAAGAGAAAATAATTCATAAAAATGTGGAAGATGATATGATGGATCTGTAAAATCAAGACCAGGTACAAACTTTATAAGCTTATTTGTATGCTCCCACATAGGATCTCCTGGTTCTTGTTCTCCTTTATGAACACATTCATTAAGAAGCTCCTTGGCTTCTTTTGAATAGTTAAAAATACCTTCTCCATCACCCCATCTGTTTGAAGCAAAGAACAGTGCCATTGCAAAATATTCTTCACCATCTGGCGCTGGTCCATTTGAATTTTTTTCACCATTAAGCTTTACAGACCAAGCAAAATATCCTTTATTAAATCCATCCTCCATGAACATATATGTTTTGGTCCATTTCCAAAGTCTATCAAATTCTTCTTTCATATTTCTTTGAACACACATCATCATGGCATAAGACATACCTTCTGTTCTAGAATCATTATTGCCTGTATCAACGAAATATGCCATATCATCCCCAAAAGGATGATATAGTCTTTCATCATCATTTCCATAAAATATAGTACTATAAATATTCTCAAGTTTATTTTCTATATCTTTTGAAGAGTATCCATATTCCTCAAATACATTATGATAAGTTTCTTTTTTGTATGCACTCATTATTCCTTAACTCCTCCAATAGTAAGACCTGAAATAAAGTATTTTTGTAAGAAAGGATAAATGAACACAATTGGTAATGCTGTTACAATTGTAATAGCTGAACGAATAGATTGTGATGTTACAATACTTCCAGAATTTTTAGCCAAATCAGCAGTACCAGCTCCACCCTGTTGTGTTGCAGCAGATAAAACTTTCATAAGTTCATATTGAAGAGTTGTTAAGTTTGGACTTTGTGCACAATAAAGCATAGAATCAAACCAAGAATTCCATTGTCCAACTGCTATAAACAATGCAACTGTTGCAAGTGCTGGTTTACATAATGGTAATATAATTTGAATAAAAATCCTAAAATCTCCTGCACCGTCAATTTTTGCTGATTCAACTAATCCATCTGGCAAGCCATTCATATAAGTTCTCAGAACAATCATATTAAATGCGGCAACTAAGCCTGGTAAGATATATACCAAGAAGTTATTTGTTAAGTGTAAATCTTTCATTAATACATATATTGGAATCATTCCACCATTAACATACATTGTTAATACATATACCACTGAAAGTGACTTTTTAAATATAAATTCTTTTCTGCTTAAAACATATGCAAGCATTGCTGTTAAAAATACTTGTAATACTGTAGCAACTACAGTTCTTGAAACTGATATAAATGCTGCTTGAGCTAATTTAGGATTGTGAAATACTGTTTGATAATTTTGAAGCGAAAATACTCTTGGCCATATATAAATTCCACCTCTTACTGAATCAATACCATCATTAAATGAAATAGCCAATGTATTTAATATTGGATACAAAGTTGCAACTACAATTATTGCCATAAATATTCCTATAATAGTATCCCATATCTTATCATGTTTGCTTCTTTTTCTAATTCCTGCCATATAAATACTCCTCCTTTAGAATAACCTTTCTTCTCCAACTGATTTTGCAAAACGATTTGCTATAAATATTAATACTATACTTATTAAACTTTTAAATATACCGGCTGCTGTAGCTAATGAATAATTACCTAAACTAATACCATATTTCAAAACAAAAATATCTATTGTTTGAGATACGTCTGAAATAAGACCATTTCCAAGTATATATTGAATTTCAAAACCTGCGTTTACAATATTTCCAATATTCATAATAAGTAATATAATTATTGTTGGTTTAATCCCTGGCAATGTAACATTTAACATTTTTTTGAATCTTCCAGCTCCATCTATTTCAGCTGCTTCATATAAATCTGGATTAATAGAGGTAATTGCTGAAAGATAAATTATACTTCCCCATCCTACTTCTTTCCAAACATTAGTTATTCCGACTATCCCCCAAAAGTATTTAGGATCTGCGAAGAAATTAATAGGTTGATTTATTAGATGTAATCCCATTAATATTTGATTTATAATACCTGGGTCTGGTGAAAGAATCATTTGTACAAGTCCTGTTACTATTATCCACGAAAGAAAGTGTGGAAGGTAAGATACTGTTTGTATAAATTTCTTAGCCAAGACTCTTCTTACTTCGTTTAGTAATAATGCAAAGCCAATTGAACAAATAAAGCTTAAGGTTAAATTAATTATGGCCATACACAGAGTATTTCTTAATACATTAAAAAAATTCGGATCAGTGAATAAAATTTTAAATTGGTCAAAACCACACCAGGTCTGATCAAATATACCTTTTGCTGGTTTAAACTTTTGAAATGCCATTAACCACCCAATAAGAGGTGCATAACAAAAAACTGCAACCCAGATTATAAATGGAATAGACATAATAATTAGAGTTTTCTGCTTCTTCATTTGTTCGATTATATTCTTTTTTGTTTTTATTTTTACATGTAATTTCGGATCTTCTACTCCTAGTTCCATATGAATTCTCCCTTTACTTATATTTTTATAAATTTTTAATAATAGGGTACCTAAAAAGATACCCTAATTGTTAGGCACATGAAATTAAATAACAATTCCAATTTGCTATGGATATTTTTCATCAGGCAAGGAGGCAAATTGCTCTCATAGTGGGACTATTAGGTCAATTTGCCGACACAGCATGATGGAAAATAAGCTAGCAAATAGACTTGTTATTTATTTGAATGTGCCTTATTTAATATTTAGTTCTTAAATTTCTCTACTCTTCTCTTTACTTCTTTAGTAAGAGCATCTTCATAGACCTTTAAATCTGCTTGCGTTGATAATGTTGATTGATATTCATTCCATGTTGAATCAAAGTCGCTTGTGCCAACCATAACAACCTTTGGAAGCCATTTCTTTTTAACTTCATCCATTTTTAACATTGCCATATTTTGTGGATCGTCAGCAGACCAAGAACCAGTTGCTGAGTAAATTGGAAACCAAGGCTCGTTCTTTTCTGCAGGAACATTGAGGAAGTCAGTCCACTTCTTATAACCATATCCACTTAAGACCTTCTTATCATTATCTGATAAAGTGGCTTCAAATTCACCTTGTTGTTGTTCTGGCCATATACAATTAATTCCATCATCAAAGTAACCTGTACCATATTGAGGAAAATAAGCGTATCTGCATTGATTAGCTTGCATCCAATCTTGATTTCTATAATTTTCTCTTTGCTCATCTGTCATATAAAATACACCTTTATCATCTACTTTATAATCCTTATCCTTTTCTCCCCACCATCTTAATGCTAATACATCATTAGATAATAAATCATTTATAACTTTTAACGCTCCGTCTACATCTTTACAGCTAGTTGTAATTCCAAGTCCACTTCCAGTATTAAAGGCTGGTTGAGTTCTATATTGTGGTTTTACATTAGGATCAAGTGTCAAACCTAATGGCACCCAAGTTTTTTCATCCATATGCTGTTGCTTTAATGCTTTTTCTGCATCTTCAAATTCCCACTGTTGATCAACCATTCCAAGAACTCTTCCTGTAGAAAGCTTTGATTTATATTGGTCATAAGATAATGTAAATGTTTCAGGATCTATAATTCCCTTATTATATTCTTCATTTAGCTTTTTGAAATATTTTTGTGCTTCTGGAATTGTATTATAGTTTTTAGCTGTAAGTGTTGCTTTATCTATAATTGCTTTTCCATCATTAGGATATCCAGCTACGAATTGAGGTGGATTTTCCAAACAGAAATATCTCCAGTCATCACATAAAATATCAAACCCTATAGTTGGTTGTCCATTTATTGTTGGATTAGCTGCTTTATATTTTTCAATTAAATCAAAATATTGATCAACAGTTTTTATTTGTGGATAATTAGCCCATTCTAAAACTGCTTTTTGAATCCAAAAAGCTTCATCCTTATGCTGTACTTGTGAATCTTTTCCTCTAGTCTTTCCAAACTGTTGTATATAATAAATATGTCCGTCAGGTTTTCTTAACTGTTCCCATTCATTAGCTGTTAAATAGTTTTTAATATTAGGATATTTGTCTATTTTATCTTCTAATGGAATAAGCGCACCAGCATCTACTAGTGCTTGTGTTCCTTCTCCTCCCTCAATAAAATCTGGATATTCACCTCCTGCGATCATTACCCCAATTCTTTCTTTAGCAGTCTGTCCTGTAAGCCATTGTTCATTTACTTTAGCTCCTATTTTTTCAGCTATTACATTTTTTAATCTATCGTTATCAGGAACTTCTTTTCCTGCAACTGCAAAAAATGCTGAAAATTCTTTTACTTTACCATTAGCTGATGTGCTACTTGCCTCTTGAGATTTGCTTCCACACCCTGTAAGGAGACTCAATCCCATAACTCCTGTTAAGAGCGTAGCTAAGATTAATTTGGTTTTTCTCATTTACTTTTTCCCCCTATTTTTTTGTTATTTAGTTGCACACTTTTTATATTGTGCATGTTGTGTTGTGTTTTGTCTCATTCTATCTTGTAAACGTTTGTGCTTACAAGATAAAGTTTATCACTGATACCGATTACCAACAACCTAACAAACTATATAAAAAACATCAAAAATTATAGATTTCTACTTTATTAGGTCCTATTCAAAAAATAACAATTCAATATACTAATCTATTTTGCATCTTAGAATTGTTATTTACTTTCATATACCTAGAATATGCCATAATTAAAATGTCTTAACCATTACATTATCTTTTATAGTAATTTTGAATTTTTCCCCAATACAAGTTTCAAATTTAAGTATTGAATTACTTTCACAATAACCAACTACAACATTGTTGTTTGGATGAAAAACTTCTAATGAACTTGTTGAGAATATTTTACAATCTAATCCTGCTTTTGAGGTTATCATAGCTTCAATTAATTGATTATTTTCCCATTTTATATCTACTTCAAAGCCACCTCTAGCACAAAGTCCCTTTACTTCACCTTTATTCCATGCCTTAGGTAAGGCTGGAAGTATGTTAATTTCTCCATTATGACTTTGCATAAACATTTCTGCTATAGCTGCAGTTGCTCCAAAGTTACCATCAATTTGGAATGGAGGGTGATTATCAAATAAATTTGGTAAAGTTGATTTACTCAAAAGAGCTTTAATATTTTCGTAAGCCAAATCTCCATCTTCCAATCTTGCCCACATATTAATTATCCAAGCTCTGCTCCAGCCTGTATGTCCTCCACCATGTGCAAGCCTTCTTTCAATCGTAGTTTTAGCTGCCTTAGAAAGTTCTGGTGTCCCTCTCATTGTTATTTGATTTGATGGATAAAGAGCAAAAAGTTGAGATATATGTCTGTGTCCTGGTTCTGCTTCTTCATAATCTTCAGCCCATTCTTGAATCTGCCCATATTTTCCTATGGTTAGTTTTGGAAGTCTATCTCTCATTTTGATTAATTTTCTTGAGAAATCACTATCAGTGGTCAATATCTTAGACGCATTTATGCAAGCGTTAAATAAATCATGTATTATTTGACTATCCATTGATGGGCCTATACATAAATTTCCTCTTTGTCCATTAGGTGATATATACGTATTTTCTGGTGATACTGATGGACATGTAACTAATCTTCCCTCTGAATCTTCTATTAAAAAATCAACAAAAAATTGTGCAGCTTCCTTTAAAGTTTCATAAGCCTTAATTAAAAAGTTCTTATCCAATGTAAATTCATAATGTTCCCATAAATGAAGACAAAGCCACGCTGCACCCATAGGCCATTGTGTTGCTGGCATATATAAATCTTGCGGTGCCGTATCTCCCCATATATCAGTATTATGATGGCATACAAACCCGCCGCATCCATACATTTTTTTTGCTGTTATTCTGCCAGATTCTTTCATTCTCTCTATATGTTCAAATAATGGAAAATGACATTCTGATAAATTACATACTTCTGCTGGCCAATAATTCATTTCAGTATTTATATTTATTGTAAATTTACTATCCCAAGCAGGCAACATATCCTTGTTCCATATACCTTGAAGAGTTGCTGGCAATTCACAATTTCTACTTGAACTAAGTAAAAGATAACGTCCAAATTGAAAATATAAACTTACAAGTCCTAAATCTTCTTTTCCTTCTTGCACCCTGCTTAATCTTTCATCTGTATACAAGGATTCTAACTTTTTATTATCTTCGCATAGCTTAATACTCATACGATTAAAATAACTTTGATATTCCTTTATATGATCATTACGTAACTCAAGATAGTTCTTTTCCGACGCATTTTTTATTGTTTTTATACACCAATCTTCTGGTTCTTCTTCCTTAAAATTAGTTGTTGCAGTTAAAAACAAGGTAACAGTATCAGCCTCTTCAACTATTAATTTATCTCCTACAATTTTAACTTCTCCCCCTTGAACTACTGCCTTTAATGCTGCTCTAAAGGATATTCCCCCTTTGCCTCCAGTGGTACCTCTCATTATTATAGTATCA
Organism: Clostridium gelidum; assembly: GCF_019977655.1. Taxonomy (NCBI): domain Bacteria; kingdom Bacillati; phylum Bacillota; class Clostridia; order Eubacteriales; family Clostridiaceae; genus Clostridium; species Clostridium gelidum. The sequence continues at coordinate 1,617,254 of NZ_AP024849.1, read as the reverse complement.
TTTCCTAAGACTGCTATTTGATCATAATTTTTACCTCTATCCATCCTTCCTATAAAGGTGATATTTTTAGGCTTGCTGCATTTCAAGTTTATTACCACTACTTTATCAGGGCAGCTAGTAAAGATTTCTCTAGTATAAAAAGAATCTCCTACATTATATTTAATATTGACTACTGCTTTTTCAATATCCAGATTTCTTTCATAATCTTTTACTTCGCCATTCTCAATTTTAAAATCAATAAATACATCACCTAACGTTTCATAATGCCTTTGTCCTTCTGGGGTTCCAGAGAGCGCTAAAATAGACAAATCTTCTGCAGCTTTTATGTTTCCATTAAACAAGTATTGCCTAATCTTATTTAGATTTTCCAAGGCATTAGGGTTATTTCTATCCCTTTTGCCTCCATACCATACAGATTCTTCATTTAATTGGATTTGTTCAGTTTTGACTCCTCCAAATACCATTCCCCCTAAGCTTCCATTTCCTATTGGGAGTGCTTTATGCCATTCCTCTTCTATAACCCCGCCATCTCTCCATAACTTCATTTGAGCTGGCTTGTTATACTTAAGTTTCATTTCCATATAAATTTCTCCTTAGAATATTTTTCTGTCTTTTTCTTCCCCAATATAGATTTTACTCTTTCTTGAAATATTCCTTTACTTATATAAATTTAATTTGATTTGATTTAAAGTATTTATATTCAATATGAATGGAGTGTCATTTTAACAACGTGTTGCTTTAAATGCCCTTCACTTTTTCCGAAAGACAAACGTATAAAATTATATGCACCATTGTTCCATACGTTAAAATCATGAAACCCACCTTCTATAAGTATCTGGTAATAATTGTCCAGATGATCTCCCACAGCCTCTATAATCCCGTCAATTGCTTTTGCATAGCCGTCTTGACTTGCTATTCCGTCCATGTCGCCACAGGTAATATAAAGTAAGCGCAGCCTGTGGCCACATGATGCTATACTAGCACCCAAAACCTTGCCATCGCTTGATGTAGGAGCATTTGAAAAGGCACCGACATAAGTGAACAGATCTTCCATACCAGGCGCTAGAACAGTCTTATCAAGTCCATTACTCCAACCGCCCTTTGTTCCTGTATATACTTTTGAATCGCATCTATAACCTCCAACGATTAAATTTAAAGATTGCATTCCGCCCATAGATAGACCTGCAATAGCCCTATGCATTCTGTTATATGCAATTCCTTTTGATGACTTATCTTTTATATCTACATATATATTATACTTTGATTCGATGAAGGGAATCAGATCATACCTTAGCTCATAATCAAAATAATAAAAACCGAGCATATTGGTTCCCTCTGAATTAAATGAATCATCTGTCCAATCGTATGCACTTCTGCCATCTGGAAATACGATGATCAACGGATTGATATCACCATTTGCAATAAGATTATCAAATATATTGCATATAACAAAATTTCCATCAACATTACCGCTTCCATCTAACCATTCATAACGATTTCCACCAACTCCATGAAGTAAATACAACACATTATATTGGGTATTCTTATCATCTTCGTTGTACCCTGATGGCAAATACACGTTACATTTCTTTATAATTGAGACTCCCTCAACTGTTTCTCTTCCAACTTCTTGAGAATTGATATTTTGATTTGTTACGAGTTGACGTGACTGGTTAATGTAGTTTTGGACACTGTATGAAACTTCAGTAATAGTACCCTGAAGTTCCTTAGCGACTGCCTTTTTATATTCAGCAGGCACAGATTTCACTTCAATATTCTTCATGTTTTATCCTTCATCCTTCATCCTTTCCCTTAATTTACTGTTAACATATAATTAATGATATATATTTTAATCAGGTAGTTCTATCATTTAGGTGCATAAAAAAATTATATACCAACAATGCAAAATATATTTTGTGCTATACTAATGAAGCAATTTACGCTAACAGTTGACCTATTAGCGTTATATTACTATAAAATTTGATATTTGAAAGCATTATTCCATCCCATAAAATTCTTCTTGTTTATATCCAAGGTAGGTATCTGTCTTATCACATACTGGAAATATTTCCAACATGCATAAGTGATTACACGGAATTTTCAGTTCTACTTTGTAATTTCCCTCTTGTTCAAACAACTTTGCATCCGTTTGAAGTGGCTCTGCTGAAGCCTGCAATATCGCTAATTGCTCCCCACTTAAGCTGCGTGGTTTTCCAAGATTGCTCCAAGTCTGCATTGGGTTTGCATGCGCTCCTCCCACTTCCTTTTTAACTAAAATGGCTTGTTCACCTATTGCAGGTAACGATAAAACATATGATTCATCGGGGGATTGTTTATTGTCTCGCATATCATGCCAATTCCATCCAATAATCACATATCTATCGTCATTTTTGGTAACAATTAAATGATCATCGCGGTAAAGCAGCTCTCTGCCAGCCTTGGAGAAAAATTCAAAAGCATAAAAAGTTGGCTTTTTTATTGAGTTCATGGAAATCAGACCAAATCCTCCATGAAATACTGATTTTGGAACATCCGCCTCCTCGAATACGTCACTGAATGTCCAATATGAATATGAATCTGCATATTCTCCAGCCTCACTAAGGATACGAGCTATATAAGCCGCATTAAAATCCGTATCATGAACTGGGCATAATGGGACATAAGAGCTGTTGAATTCTGTTATATGAAGTTGTATATTAGCGATGCGAGGATAATCTGACATAATCTGTCTTGTCTCTTTCAGTTCTTCAATCATATAAGTTGGATCGTTCATTGTATGATATATATAATGCCCACAGTTAGTCGTCTCATTGGCCGTGTAACAATGACGAGTAATAAAATCCAGTGGTGAATCTTTCTTAATACAGTGTTCAAAGAATGATTTCAGCCACTTTTCCGTTTCTACACCACAAATTGCCGGTCCTCCCACTTGCATTCGAGGATCAACTTTCTTAACAGCCGCTGCAGAATAATCATAAAGCATGAAATATTCTTCCATGGTACCTGCCCAAAACAAAATATTGGGTTCATTCCATACCTCAACTGGCCATGTTACTACTTCTTCCCTGCCATATCTCTCTATTAGATGATTTAATGTAACCGTAATAAGTTCTGCCCATTTTTCATATGATACTGGAGGAGTCACATTACCCTTCCAATAAAATACAGTCTTATCACCAGTTTTAAGCTTTTCAGGCATAAATCCAAGTTCTAGGAAGGGTTTGATTCCATTTTCCAGATAAGTGTCCATAATACGATCTAAATAAGTAAAATTATAAAAGGGATATGTTTTCCCATCCATCTCACATTCGCGATATATTCCTACATCATCACAAAATAATCCATGACCCCGGATATACTGGAAACGTATAGACTGTTGAACTAATTTTAAATGATCAATATATTCTTTTTGAAGTGCTAAGCCCATTCTCCCGGTACCAACACAATATGTTACGTTGTTTTTAAACGGCCTGCCTGAAGCAGGCACATTAATTTCTTTTGACATATTTAAATCCTCCTTGAAAAAAAGAATAATAATGCTATGCACTACTTCACGATAATATCTATAGTTACATTTGCTAACTCCTGATTCAAATCCTTATCTTCTGTCAAATCCAGTACTGGATAACCATCAATATCAAAATGAACACGGCGAAGTCCAGATGATCTAGATCCATCAATCCCTAGTCTTGCATGATAAGCATTCCATACAGTTCCGTCATCATCTATAACATATGAATTGTGACCAGGACCATATTCTCCCGATACGCTGCGAGAAGTAAGTAATGGATAGTTACTCTTCGTCCAACTAGCAGGATCTAACAAATCTGCATCTTTATCTGCACATAACAGTCCTACGACATACGTGGCATCTATCAATGCACTTGCAAAGGTTAAAAATAATTTTTCATCTCTAATCAAAACAAATGGTCCTTCATCTACAAAAACATTATTATTTGCCCAGCCATAATCTGGCTTAGAAAGAATCACTGGATCACTTATCAGCTTCCACGGCTCCTTTGGATCAACTTTTGCAATATAGAGCCATGCACCAAGATCCTCTGGAAGGAATTTACGCTGTGACCAAACAACATAATACTCTCCTTTCAATTCAAAGCAAGTCATGTCAAGAGATATGGTCTTTCCTGCTTCACATAAATAATTACCATCTTTCTTTACGACACGCTGAGGTCTTGACCAGTCTGCTGCAATCATTGGATTACCGCCTCTTCGTAACTTCATAACATGAGACTCTTCATAGAAAAACTCTCCTGTTGTTGCCCCATGAAATATATATAGGTCACCTTCAATAATATGAAACTCTGGTGCCCACAAAAGCCCTCCAATATCCTCATAAGTGCTGGAATCAAGTATCAATACTTCCTCAGCGCCTAATAAACCCGAAATATTATCAGCTTCCCTCATGTATAAGGTATGATTATTGTCCGCATCATTTGTAGCAATAAAATAGTACTTTCCATTCCATTTTCCTATACATGGATCTGCACTGCTCTCAACAATAGGAAATTCATAATGATCCTGATGTACTTTTCCTGCAATTTTATAAGTTCCTGGCTTATTCCAATCTATCTCTGCTACATTCCAATCTACATTTTTCATAGATGTTGTTCCGTCACTATAAATAGCCGTAGCCTTTACAGCTTTCAATTCATTTTCTGATGTAACACATACACTTTCAGTAACCTTGATTTTTTCATTAGTAGGAACCGTAAGTTTACAAATAAGGTGGTGTGCCACTTCCTGTGATATACTAATAATATTCCTTGGTACTATTCCCTCTATTTCTGCTTTAACAGGTTCTATAACAAAAGCTTCCACTTTTTCAGGAATCGAAGCACTATTGATACTCGTTATATCAGTAATAAAATTTTTATAGTAGTTCCCGTTTTCGTCACTCCAGCAAATAACATAAACTTTTTTATCGTCATCATACTGACAGTTGACATCACTTACATAAGTATTTCCTTTTAGATCAATTAAACCAATTTCCTTATACTGCAAAAGATCTGCTGAAGTAAATAAAAGAACTTTGCCTTTGCTCTGCTCATCATTTTCACCATCTGCCACTGTACGTACAGCAATAATGCCAAAAGTGCCATCTGCCAAATAAAAAATATAAGGATTTTTCAAGCTCTTTGAATTTAGAGTTCCATTATCGTTTTCTGTTGCCTTAGCGAATAAAACTCCGGAATTATGATTCAATTCATGAAATCTCACGCCCTCTTCGCTGTATGCAATATGCATACTATATGCCAGTTTTGTTGAATAAATTAAATTTTCCTGTGGTATTCTTGTATAACAAAGTACATAGTTTGAATCTTTTTTTACTTTAGATATAATCATATATTTCTTCCTCCTTCAGATTGATAATTTAAAATAAATATAAAAAAGTATGTATGTTGAATATTTATAAAAATTCATAGCATTTTTACTGTATTCTCAAGAAAATTATAAATTATTGACCTGTTTTAAACAATGATATATAATAATGTATAATTGATATATCCAAAGATTAGGAGGATAACTATGACAAATATTTTTTATGTAGGATGTGATGCTACACACACAAATGATTTTATTTTTGATATTCCTCTAGGCCATGACTGCTGGCTTCTAATTATAACTCAAACTCCTGCTCTTTTTTGGGTCAACGGTGAAGTCAAGGAATATCCGGCTCACAGTGCAATATTATACCATCCACATCAGAAAATATACTATCGCGCCTGTGCTGACAAATATATAAATGACTGGATACGTTTTGATTCTACTGAATCCTATGTTACTGAAACAACGCTTCCACTTGGCATTCCCTTTTCTTTGGATGACCCTGAATATTGCCACAAGATATTTCAGTTGCTTGGCACTGAGAACTCATTTAATAAAGATTATAAAGAATCATCAATAGACTATTTGTTACGAACCCTGTTTAATAAACTTTTAGAATCATGTTTCCATACTGGTATTACGCCCCAGTATTATAACCTTTTAACTCTTCGTACAGCAATTCACAATAATCCTAGTAATAATTGGACTGTTCCTAACATGGCAATTTTTATCCATATAAGCCAAGGCTATCTACAAACAATCTATAAAAGCACCTTTGGTATATCCTGCATGGATGATGTAATCGACAGCCGAATCCGCCTTGCCAAAGAATACCTGTTGCATCGCAATAGTACAATTGCTGAAGTAGCAATTCTGTGTGGATATAATAATGTTGAACACTTCTGCCGACAGTTCAAACAAGTGACAGGATATACTCCAGGTAAATTTCGCAATCATGCTGCCAATTCCTCTTCTGAATAGTCTCCTCCCTAATCAGTATATTCTTCGCCCCTTCTTGTCTTCAATTCCTGACATTCTATAAAAATAAGTATTAATCTGATCCCTCCAATCTCTAGCGCTATCGAACTGTATTTTTAAGCGTTCAAGAGTTTGTTCATATATACCTTTATCTACTTCCCCCTCTAATTCTTCCCATTTTGAAATAAATTCTTTTACTGCTTCAAATCCCTCAAAATGAGTGTCATAAATATGTTGAATTACAGTTTTTCCTGATTTTAATATATGATTATATGAAACATGATGGAAAAATAACAATAATTCATCTGGACATGTTTCTAAATTATTATATAAACTTTTTAATGGCTCATTATATTCTCCTGCATAACCTGTTCCGCTTTCTAAAGTACGATCAATTCCAATTCCTTTGTTGTCTGATCTATGATATGTCCCCCAAGGCGAAAATTCATAACCATCTACATCTGGTCCATAATGATGTCCTGGTGATACCATCCAGCCTATGCCCAGTGGCGATGTATATTTTTCATAAGTCTCCCAAGAATTCATTAATATTTCACTTACATTTTTCATTACTAATGGATTATTTCCCAAAGTAAGTTTAATCCATTCCGCTACAATTTGTTCACTACTAATATTACTATCCCATGCAAGACGTCCATATCCATAAAGGTTAGCTTGCGCTAAAAAATGACCTGTCCAGTTTTCATCATTTCCTACATTTACTATGGCTGCAATTCCATTTATTCTTTGTTCCACATTGTTATCAATATTATTAGCATATGTTGGAGTACTTAAAATATCCTTCCACCATGGTACTAAGAAACATACATGCTTTTGTTGACCTGTATATTCTTGTGTAATTTGTAATTCCATTAATTTATTTGTTTTGTCCATAGTTCCTAATAAAGGAGCAATTGGCTCTCTTACTTGAAAGTCCATAGGTCCATTTTTTATTTGTAAAAATACATTATCTAAAAACTGTCCATCTAAAGGTTCGAAACAATCAAATGCTGCTTTAGCTCTATCTATGGTATGATCTCTCCAATCTTGTCTGCAGTTATATACGAAGCATCTCCATATTAATATTCCACCATATGGTGAAATTGCACTTGCAAGCATATTTGCTCCATCTGCATGATTACGTCCATATGTAAATGGTCCTGGTCTTCCTTCTGAATCTGCTTTTACCATAAATCCACCTAAGTTTGGAATTACACTATATACATACTCAGCTTTTTTCTTCCACCATTTAATTACATCACTATCTAATGGATCTGCCGTTTGCAAATCTCCAAGTGTAATTGGTGAAGCAAAATTTATGCTAAGGTAAGTTTTTACTCCCCATCTTCCCATTATTTCACTGATTATTTTAACAATGCTTATTTTATCATCAATAAGGTAAGTTTCTTCTTTGTGCACATTGGTATTATTAATAATTATTCCATTAATACCTATCGAAGAAAGCATTCTTGCATAATCATTAATTCTTTCTAAATCAGATGCAACCGTATACTCATCATTAAAAGCTTTTCTTAATCCTTCATTAGTTGCTGCTATACCACCTATTGCATTCATAACTTCACTCATAATATCTTTATTACGGCAGCTTTCAAATAAAACAGAACTTCCTGCAAAACCACGTTCTACAGTTCCATCAATATTATCCCAATGATTTATTATTCTAATATTTTTCTTAGGATTATCTATTATTTCCTTGCTTTTAAAATCATAATTTTGCTCAAATAAACGTAATAAAGCAAATACTCCATAAAGTATCCCATTATCATCATTTGCACAAATACTAATACATTCTTTTTTATCATCTGTCTTTGAATATGTTATTTCATAACCTTCATTTATTAATTTATCATTTTGTTCTATATATAATTTAATGAACTTATCTCCAATAATTTCTTTTTCATCTTCACAAATATTTTGAATTTCTTTAACATCTTCTATTTTATCAAAAGCATTTTTAAGTTCATTTACTGCTGAATCTATAATTTCACTGTGATTTAAAACTAAAATATTATTAATATATTCCTTATAACAGCTTTTCTTAATTTCTCTATGGCTCAACCAATTCTGATACATATTGCTTTTTTTATTCACCATTTGAATTTATCTCCTTTTAATATCTTCTATACAATGTATTAAAGCCTCTTATCATTGCCGCTTAACTCTAAAAATGTTCTTTCCCTCAATTAACCTTAATCATCCTAACTGCAATATATTGCTTTCCTGGCATATCAATACTGAATTCTCCACTGTAGGTTCCTTCTAATTCTTTTATAGTCATATCCCAAGTATCTAAAATGTCAACTTTATATCTATTTCCTTGAGGCATATTAAAAGTTCTAAAGGCTGGCTGATTGAAGCTAAAATAAAATATATAATAATCTTCACCCACAACTCCACAAGTGACATCCCAATAAGGTGTTTTTATAGGACTAATTGCTCCTGGAGCACTTTCTATTATTTTTCTTAAGAATCCAATTCTTAAAGGACTTGTTCCATGTAATTCACCACCATGAGACCACCATAATATATCTTGCGGATGAACATAGGTTTCCCCATGGCCTACATAACCTCCCCTTATAACTCCTTCCCAAAACCTTCTTGTCATTTCCTGTCCTGTTATATTACCCCATCCGTGATTAATATTTCCTTCATAAGTACATTCATCTATGACTATAGGTTTTCCATACTGATTTCTCCACTCATTTGTATTCTCTGCGGTTTTAACAGTATCAGTACGCTGAATGCTGCAATGTGTAATCCAAGGTCTTCCATAATCATACATTTTCATACAGTTATGAATAGATCTTAAATGTTGATACGGATCATTTCTTTGAACTATTCGCGCTAATCTTTCCCAATCTTCCACATTCTTTTTTAGTTCACCATCAGAACCAAAAAATAGATCATACTCATTAGCCATTGACCACCAAATATTTCTAAAGTGTGCTAAACGTGAAACTATATATTTCAAATACTTTTTATCATTTTCTGCCCCCATATTACTAAAGCCCCATCTATCATAAGGATGGAAAAGAATTAAATCACACTCTATTCCAATCTCCTGTAAATCAAGTATTCTCCTTTCAAGATGTCTAAAAAATTCTGGTATAAACTTTGTAAAATCGAAGCCGCTTTCTAAAGATCCTTCATATGGATATAAAGGTGGTTCATTATGATTGTAATCATAATGCTTTGGAAATACACACATACGCACTTTATTAAATGGAGAAGTCTTTAACGTTTCTAGAGTTTTCTCCTGAAGTTCTATGGATTGATGTATCCATGCATAACAGGTTGTCCCAAAAGAATAATGGGGTGTTCTGTCAGCATACTCAAAGTGAAACTGATTTTTAACTCTCACTGGTCCGTGGTTATTACTAGAAGGTTCTACACATTCAAAACTTCCTGTAAGTTTATTTAAATCTTCTCTGTTACTTTTAGTAACAAAAGTCCACTTTCCTAGTAGTTCAGGCATAAATCTAACCTTATATATTCCTTCTCCATCATAGAAACCATTAACCTCCACTAAACTATCTTCATGCTTGAAAACTGCAGTTAATTCAACTTCTAGAAATAGATTACCTTCATCTGGACCTTTGAAACTCGACTCGTAAAATCCCCATTGTTCTATCAAATTACTCATTACCATTCTCCTACTTTAAAAATAAATATTATATATCTTTTCACTTTAAGCACATTCAAAAAATAACTAGTCCATTTGTCTCCTTATCTGATGAAAAATATTCTTGACAATTTTGGACTTGTTATTTTCTTTCATATACCTTATTATTATAAAAAAGTGAGTGTTTAACATTTTATAAGGCATAATTGCCTTATTTTTTTATATACCTCAATTAACCACTACTTAAATTCTTTAATACTATAGGAATACAATTTAGCTATTATGCAAATAATTCTTCAAAGTTGCTCTAACTGCACCCTTAGCATCTACCATCTCTTCAAAATATGTTTCTATTAACTTACCTAAGTCAACTTCATATAAATTAACTCCAAAAATTTTTTCATTTGAAAGAATTGGGTTTAATTGCTCATGAAATGGTCCTTTTTGTCCTAATTCAACCCCTTGAAGATGTTCCTTAAGCATAGATAACATTGGATCTGGACTTATTACAAATTTCTCACCATTATCATCAACACCTAATAGATATCTACACCAGCCTGCTATAACTAAAGGAATGAATTTTAAGTCACTTACCTCTAATTCTGGACTATTCATATATTCCTTAATTGTTTCTCCAAAACGAATAGACATTTTTTGTGAAGTATCTGTCGCAATTCTTTGAGGTGTATCTGGCATAAAAGGATTTGGTATTCTCTTAGTTAATACTTCATCTATAAAGTCCTTTGGATTTATAATGCCTGGATTTACTACTACAGGAAGACCTTCAACATATCCTATCTTTTCTACTAAAGCTTTTAACTCTGAATCTCTCATTTCTTTATAAATTTCAGTATAAGATAATAAACATCCAAATACAGCTAATGCTGTATGTAATGGATTTAAACATGTACATACTTTCATCTTTTCTACACAATCAACTGTATGCTTATCTGTAAATTTAACACCTGCATCTTCAAGGCATGGTCTACCATTTGGAAATGCATCTTCAATTACTAAATATTCTGTTTCTTCTGCATTTGTAAATGAAGCAACATAAGTATTCTTATTAGTTATTATGGGTTCTACATCTGAAAACCCGCTTTTTATAAGCATATCTTTAACGCTATCATCTGGTCTTGGTGTAATTTTATCAATCATACTCCAAGGAAATGAAACACTACTAGGGTTGTTAACATAATCCATAAATCCACTTTCTACTTTTCCATTATCCACCCATTGTTTTGCAAATGTGCTGACTGCATTGTATAATTTTGTTCCATTATGAGAGCAATTATCCATGCTCACTAATGCAATTGGTTTTTTACCATTTATATATCTTTCATAACATAAAGTAGCTAGCTTTCCCATATAACTTTTAGGTTTATTAGGCCCATTATTAAAATCTTCTATAACTCGCGGAACAAACTTTTCATCTTTATCAACAAGACTATATCCTTTTTCTGTAATAGTGAAACTTACTATTTGCAATGAAGGACTTCTAAAAATCTCTTTTAATCTTTCAAAATCTTTTGTATTATCACTATCAACTGTAAGCGATTCTACAATGCTCCCAATTACAGTTTTCTCAATTGTTCCATTAGCTTTTAGTATCACCATTAAACTCAAATCATCATGAATATTATTTATTTTTTCAATAATCTCATAATCATAACCCTCTGCTACAATAATTCCTTTATCTGCTTTTCCTTCATTTAAAAGTGTTTGCTGCAAAGCAGCTGGAAATGATCTAAAAATATTACCTGCTCCAAAATGAATCCATGTAGGATTATCTTTTGTTGCATTAGTCACTGCTTCTCTATCAAACTTTGGTAATATAAAATTTTCTTTTTCCCATTGTTTTTCTTGTACAATTCCTTTAATATTTAATTCCAACATTTTTTTAACCTACCTATCTTAAAATTGATTTTTGCAAACTTTCCCAAATTCCATTTAAATAAGTTACTCCAAGAGCCCTATCATAAAGCCCATATCCTGGCATTGAAACTTCTCCCCAAATTGCTCTTCCATGGTCTGGTCTTGTAATTCCATCAAATCCAATCTCATATAAGGCTTTCATAATCTCATACATATCTAATGAACCATCTGAAGATAAATGTGCAGCTTCATCAAATCTTCCTGATCCCAAATGCTTAATATTGCGAACGTGTGCAAAATGGATTTTGCCTTTTAAAGATCTAATAATATCCGGAATATCATTATTCATATTTGATCCTAATGATCCTGTACATAATGTTACTCCATTACAAGGACTATCTACCATAGTTACTAATTTTAATAAATTTTCTTTGTTTGTCATAATTCTTGGTAGTCCAAATACTGGCCAAGCTGGATCATCTGGGTGTATTGCCATTTTAATATTATATTTTTCACAAGTTGGCATGATTGCTTCTAAAAAATATCTTAAATTATCAAATAATTTTTCATTATCCACATCTTTATATAATTCAAATAATTCTTTAATTTTAGCCATACGTTCTGGTTCCCACCCTGGTAATACAAATCCATTAGATTTTGAATCCATAGCTGATAATAAATTTTCAGGATTTATTTTGTCAATCATATCTTGATCGTATGATAAAACTGTTGATCCATCTGGTCTTACTTTAGCAAGGTCAGATCTTGTCCAATCAAATACTGGCATAAAATTATAACAGACAACATCAATTCCCTCTTGTCCTAGCCTCTCTAAAGTTGTAATATAATTATCAATATATTTATCTCTATCCGGTGTCCCTATCTTAATTGAATCATGAATATTAACGCTTTCTATTCCTGCTACTCTAAGACCAACTGCTTCAACTTCTGCCTTCATATCTTTAATTCTATCTAGTGGCCACACATCACCTGGCAATGTATCATACAAAGTAGTAACAACACCTGTTACCCCAGGAATTTGTCTAATTTGTTCTAATGTTACTGTATCTACATCCTTACCAAACCATCTTAAAGTCATTTCCATAAATATTTCCTCTTTTCATTTCATATTTGTACATATCTTAAATTAATAAATTTTAATACTACCTTATTTCAATTTTTTATATTTTAAATCCAGCAATTAATTCATTAAGCTTTTGTGTAAGCATAGCTTGATTTTCAGCGGTGGCTGCAATTTCTTGCATACTTGCTGTTGTTTCTGTTATACCATCTAATATTTCTGTTGAATTCTGTGTTGATTTTTCTGAATTAGATGCCATAGTATCAACCATTGCATTAATTTCTTGAACTGATGCTGTTAATTGTTCTGACATTGCAGCAATATTTTCTGATATTTTACTGATTTCTTCGGCATTATCGTAATAATATTCACCAGACGATATAAATTCACTAAACTGCTTTATTACATCTGTATTTACAAAATTTAATACTTCATTACTGTTATCAGAAAGTTTTCTAAATGCATTTTGAACTTTAGAAACAGTACTTTGGATTGATGTAGCTGAAGTAGCTGATTGCATTGCAAGCTTTTTAACTTCTTCTGAAACTACGGCAAAGCCTCTTCCTTGCTCCCCTGCTCTAGCAGCTTCTATAGCTGCATTTAATGCTAATAAATTTGTTTCTTCTGCTATTGAAGATATTGCATCTACCATAGTGAAAATTTCTTTTACTATGGTACCTTCTTTAATAGCACTTAAAATCTCTTTTTCTCTTTCTTTATATATATTTTGTGTGCTTTTTAATGCTGTATTGGTTTCAGTTTTTAATTTTAGTGATTTATCTTTAAAGCTTGTGGATATACCACTTCCATCAGTTGATTTTCTAGATAATTCGCTAATACTTGCATTAATTTCTTTCATTGACTCATTTACTTGTTTAGCAGATTCCATTGATTCATTCATATTATTAACAATTTCTTTAGTTGAGCTATTTATACTTACAACTCTATTGGTTACTTCTTGAGTTACAGCTGATAATTCTTCTGTAGAAGCAGTTAATTCCATGGTTTGTCCGCTTATATTTTTAATCAGATTTTTAACATTGTTTTGTGCTTCATTTAACGACTTAGCCGTTTGGCCAAATTCATTTTTACTAGTTATATTAATATTTTCCGAAAAATTATATTTTGCTAATCTTTCAGCTAATTCTTTTATTTTAGTTAATGGTTTTGTAACATTTAAAGAAACCTTAACTGCTATAATTATTGATAAGGTTATCAATACAACAAGTGAAGATATTAATGTAATAATAGTTTTAACTAAGTTCCCATTTAATTCGGCAGTTTTTGTAGCAACTTCTGAATCTATATTATCCACATAATTGCCAGTATTTACTATCCAATCAAAAGGTTTAAATAATACTGAATATGCCCTTTTAGGTGCCACTTCCCCATTTGGTTTTGGAAATTCAAAATTCGTAAATCCACTACCATCTTTAATGACAATGCTTATTATATTTGCTTTAAAATTGGTTGCATCTCCCATTGTTTCACTGATAGTTTTTGTATCTGCCTTTGATGCTTGCGAACCTTCTGCTAATTTAGAGTCCACGTTATCTATCCAAAAGTATCCGTTTTCATCATATTTCAAATTTTTAATAATAGCTCTAGCTTGCTTTTTAGCTTCTTCTTCAGTTAATTTCCCCTCAACTTGCATATTATATATTCCATTTAATAATCCTATTACATTATTAACTTGATTTTTAATATTGTCATCATACCCTTGTCTAAGAGTAGTTTCATATTGATTAATTGATTGTAGATTACTTTTTCTTAGTTCAGTAATAGATATGATACTAAGTAATAATGTAGCAACCCCTACAATTAATACATTCATAAGTATTATTGTACTTTTTAATTTTTTCATAAAATTCCCTCCAATTACCCCATTTGTTTATGAATATTTTATATTACGCTAAAATATATGAATTAACATATTATTTTCTTCACCCATATTATAAACTTAATTATCAAAATTAAAACATCTATAATTATAGTTTTTATATAAATAATTATAGGATTTTAAATTACAAATTTATAAATCTCCCGTATGTAAACTCCTCCAAGTATTTTTATTAAAGTTGATTTTCTAGCACGGTTTTATCCTAATAAATCACCTTTTTCACCTTTTTCTTTCTTAATGTTTTGTTTTCGAACTCACGTTAATTATAGATAAATTAAAAGGCAGATAACCTTTTATATCTGCCTTTCAAAATACATTTTTTAAATTATGTTTTGAATTATTTAGGTAATTCTACAGTTTGAATAGTACCATTATCATTATATTTTAATTCAGTGTATTTTACACAACGTTTGTTGTCAGCCCCACCAGATAAAGAGCTATCATGATAGAATAAGTACCATTTGTCTTGGAATTGAACTATTGAATGATGAGTAGTCCAACCTATTACAGGATTAAGTATTTTACCTTTAAAAGTATACGGACCTTTTGGATTTTTACTCATAGCATACACAATACAATGAGTAGTACCAGTAGAATATGAAAGATAATAATATCCATTGTACTTATGAACCCATGGACCTTCAAAATATCTTCTTTCTTCATCACCAGCTAGTATGGGATTGCCCTCTTCATCAACAATTAATATTTCTTCAGGAGCTTCTTTAAAAGTAAACATATCATCATTTAATTCAGCTACTCTTGGTCCTATAGCAGGTGCTGTCGCAGCAGGTCCTTCACCATCTGAATTAAAAGTACCAGTTTGCCATTTTTCTAATTGTCCTCCCCAAAGGCCGCCAAAATAAACATAAGATCTATTGTTATCATCAACTAAAACAGCAGGATCAATACTATAGCTGCCATTGATATAATTTTCTTGAGCTTTGAATGGACCAGCAGGATTAGAACTAGTAGCTACTCCAAGCCTAAATATATCATCTTTATCTCTTGCTGGAAAAAATAGGTAGTACATGCCATTTTTATAAGCAGCATCTGGAGCCCATAATTGCTTACTTGCCCATGGAATATCTTTTAAGTGAAGTGCTTCTCCGTGATCGACACAATGCGAATTCATATCATCAAGAGATAGAATGTGATAATCCTCCATGTTATATTGGTCACCGTTATCGTTTGAAACCTGAATTTCATCAAGATCGTGAGAAGGGTAAATATAAACTTTGCCCTCAAATACGTGAGCAGATGCATCTGCAGTGTAAATATGAGTTACTAAAGGTTCATTTGGTTTTGTAATATTTTTCATATAATTCTCTCCTTTATTGTTTTAATATTTGTTTGTACGTTAAATATTTATACTAATTCAACATCTGCTTCTAATGGAGTTATACCAGTAAGTTGTACACTTCTGCTGTCTGGTTGTGAAATACCAACGAACAATTTAAACTTCTTGCTGTCAAGTATTCTTTCACCTTCATTAGTTACAACTTGAAATGATTTCTTATCTATTGTCATTTTTATAATTTTACTTTCACCCTTCTTTAAAGCAACTCTCTTAAATGCTGATAAATTGTAATTATCTACTGCATATTTTGATTCAAGATCTTTTATATAGCATTGTAATACTTCTTCTATATCAAAATTTCCAATATTAGAAATCTTGATACTCACTTCTACATTTTCAAAATCTTTACTAATATCTGATACAGATAAATCTGATATTTCTATATTAGAGTAAGTTAAACCATATCCAAATGGATATAAGCTTTCTCCTTTCATATATCGATAAGTTCTTCCCTTCATGGAATAATCAATGAATTCTGGTAATTCTTCAGTTGTTTTATAGAAAGTTACTGGTAACTTTCCACTTGGTGAGAATTTACCAAACATTAAGTCAGCCACAGCTCTACCTCCATGACTACCTGGATACCAAGCATTTAATATTGCAGCACAATTTTCTTCTTGTCCACTTAATGTTAATGCACTTCCAGCACCAAGGATAACTATAACAGGTTTACCTGTTGCAAGTACTTTTTCAAGCAGTTCTTGTTGTTTACCTGGTAAATTTAAGTTTAATTTATCTCCAGCTCCATCACTATTTCCCGCATCACCTTGTTCTCCTTCAATAGTAGAATCTAGGCCTAAGCATAAAACAACGACATCGCCTCTCTCTGCAACTGAAACAGCTTCTGCTAATCTATCATCTGCTTCTGCTAAATCTGATACTCTGTCCTTATATAAGTGACATCCTTCTGAATAATATACTCTTATATCTTCTCCATCCACTGCTTCATGAATTCCCTCTAATATTGTAATAGATTTAGAAGCTGAACCAAAATAATTTCCTTTTAGCATTATTTGACTATCTGCATTTGGTCCAATTATTGCAATAGATTTTAACTTCGATTTATCTAGTGGAAGTAGCCCATTATTTTTGAGTAGAACCATAGACTTTCTTGATGCTTTTAATGATGCTTCATGATGTTCCTTGCAATCATTTAATTCATACGGTATTTGGTTATATTCACATTCTTCATCAAACATGCCTAGTCTAATTCTTGTTGCCATTAATCTTTCTGTTGCTGTAGTTATATTTTCTTCTGTTACTAACCCTTCTTTATAAGCTAATAGCATTTGAAGGTATACATTTCCACAATTTAGATCACATCCGTTTTTTATTGCAAGTGCTGCTGATTCAGTTGCTGTACTTGTAACATTGTGGTATAAATGAAAATCTGCAATTGCCCAACAATCAGATACTACATGCCCTTGGAATTTCCATTTTCCTCTTAAAATATCTTTTAATAAAGCTTCACTTCCACAACAAGGCTCTCCATTTGTACGATTATAAGCTCCCATTACAGCTTCTACATCTGCTTCTTTTACGCAAGCCTCGAAAGCTGGTAAATAAGTCTCATATAAATCTTTTTTGCTTACAACAGCATCAAATTCATGTCTTAAGCCTTCTGGACCACTGTGTACTGCAAAATGCTTGGCACAAGCTGCTATTTTTAAATATTTCCCCTCTCCTTGTAATCCTTTAACAAAAGCAACTCCGAGTTTAGAAGTTAAATATGGATCTTCTCCATAAGTTTCATGTCCTCGACCCCATCTTGGATCACGAAAAATATTAACATTAGGAGACCAATATGTTAATCCTTTATAAATATCTCTGTCATCTTTCTTAGAATTTTCATTATATTTTGCACGACCTTCAGTTGCAATAATTTCTGCAATTTCACCTAAAAATTCATCATCAAACATAGCTGCTAGTCCAATAGCTTGTGGAAATACAGTAGCTGTACCTGCTCTTGCTACACCATGAAGTCCTTCATTCCACCAATTGTATCTTGGTATATTCAAATGTTTAATAGCTGGTGCTTTATAAGTTAATTGTTCTGCTTTTTCTTGCAGCGTCATCTTTGAAACTAGTTCTTTTGCCTTTTCTAATGCATATTCATGAGTAATCTTTTCATTGTTCTTCATAACATACCTCACTTTTATTATATTTAATTTCTATACTTTATTGTTTCTTTAATAATAGCCAATTTCGGGTTGACTTAACAAGAAATTACTTATATAATTATAGACAAAATTTATCCTTTTGGAGGTATTTTATGTTAAAATATGAGGCTTATCATTTTGGTGAAAATAATATTTTTTCTCACTATCATCCTAATAGTCTTAATTATCCCAAACACTTGCATCGTAGCTTCGAGTTTATATATGTTTCAGATGGTAATATTGAGATGTCTATTAATAACAGAACCTTCGATGTTCAAAAAAATAATTGTATACTAATACTTCCTTACGAAGTTCATTCTATTATAACTAAGGATCATTCAGATGCTAATATCTGTGTATTTCCACCTGAATACGTAAATACATTTCATAACATGATTGATGGTAAAATTTTGGCAAATCCTGTATTTAATTTACCTACCATTGTTGAAGTTCTAGTTCTGGACAAAATTTTCAAAGATAATTTAAATATCCTTGAAATGAAAGCCTGTTTATATCTTTTATGTTCTGAAATTATGAAAAATACAAGACTTATTGATAGTATAAAAGCTGATTATGAATTACTACATAAAATTCTTAATTATAGTCAAGAAAATTTTACAAAAGATATTTCACTTAGAAGCATTTCCACTAAATTTGGTTACAGTTATACTTATCTTTCTAAATATTTAAACAACATTTTAGGTGTATCCTTTGTTGATTTTATTAATGAAAATAGGATTAACTATGCTTTATATTTATTGAAAAATACGCAAACTACAATCACTGATATCGCTTATACTTGCGGTTACTCAAGTATACGTTCTTTTAATAGAAATTTTCTTAAGATTACTGAGAAGACACCTAAGTCTTATAGAAATTCTTTGTTTTAGATATAATTCAGCTTATAAAACCGATGAAAAAGATTTATTTAAAATAGAATGAACTCAATATTATTAATATAGACAAAAGAAAAAGCCCAAGCTAAAAAGCTTGAACCTTACTTAATCTTATTTAAAATTCTTCATCATCAACCAATTCTACATCATTAATATTTATTACTAAACTTTCAAATCTGTTTGACTTAATATCTTCTTTGACAAAATTATACTCGCCCGCCAGTTTAAAAGTTTCATTTTCTAAAGAATAAACAAAAACTCTTTTAGACATTGGAGAAACAATCCAGTATTCTGAAACTCCATATTTTCTATAAATCTCTTTTTTCTTTTCTGTATCATCATCTGCATTGTTAGGACTTAGTATTTCTACTACCAACTGTGGTATACCTAAGAAACCTCTCCTAAACACCTGCTCTTTATCGCAATAAACTGCTATGTCAGGTACTAATTCTGCTTTTTTTGCTGAAATTAGTTCTTTTAGCTTTAAAAGATCTTTTTTAATTTCAATTGGATTATCTTTAGTTAAGAATAAAGATTCCTCTATAGCAACCTTACATGATTTATCGAAATATTCTTTGAATTTAAAACCAATTGAATATTGGATTTCCATATGATTATGTTCTGGTCTTGGAGACATCAGAACTTCTTTATCAATCCACTCCTCTTTTATTGAGCTATCCATATATTAGCACCTCCATAAACTTAATTTATTTCTTTGTGTTTATCATTATTCTAATTATACATTTTAATTAGAATATTTTCAATATTACGTGTTCCATTATCTCAAACTATAAAAAAGAGACAAGAAATTTAATTCTTAACTCTCTTTTATTAAATTTATTCATTTTTTATTTCAGATAGATTCTAGTTGTTACTATAGATTAATTACACATTTAATCCAGCTATAGTCTCTAATGCAACTTCCATCATATTTGTAAATGTTGTTTGTCTTTCTTCTGCACTTGTAACTTCTCCAGTTACAAAATGATCACTTACTGTAAGCAATGCTAATGCATTAGCTCCATATTTAGCTGCAATTGTATATAACGCAGCCGCCTCCATTTCTACTCCTAAACATCCGAATTTAGCCCATTTTTTCCAATCTTCATTGTCATCACCATAAAATACATCTGAACTATATATGCTTCCTACTTTAGGATCAAAACCTTTTTGAACTGCTATGTCATATGCAGGTTTTAATAATTCGAAGCTTGCTGTTGGTGCAAATGTTCTACCTTGAAATCTTACTAAGTTAAGATTTGAATCTGTTGAAGCTGACATTGCTATTATAAGATCTCTAACTTTAACTTTTTCACTATATCCACCACAAGTTCCGACTCTTATAAGATTTTTAACTCCATAGCTTTGAATTAATTCATTAGTATATATTGATATTGATGGTATACCCATTCCTGTTCCTTGAACTGAAATTTTCTTTCCTTTATAAGTTCCTGTAAATCCATACATCCCTCTAACTTCATTGTAGCAAACCGCATCTTCTAAAAACGTTTCTGCAATAAACTTAGCTCTTAAAGGATCTCCTGGTAATAATACGCTTTCTGCTATAGCACCTTCTGGTGCATTAATATGAATACTCATTTTGTTACCTCCGTATTTTTAATTCTAAATATCTATTTTCCAAGATCAGATTTTGTAAAAGCTCCCGGTAAAATATCATTCATATCTTTTACTATATAATCATCTTCACTTTTAGCTATTATAATTTTCACATTTTGGTCACCAAATTCTGCAATTACTTGACGACAAATCCCACAAGGATATGTGTATTCTTCGAGACTTCCAACTACAGCTACAGCTTTTATTTCTGTTTCGCCTTCTGATATACCTTTAAATATTCCAGTTCTCTCAGCACAATTTGTAGCGCCAAAGGATGCATTTTCTATATTACATCCACCATATATTTTTCCACTTTCAAAAAGCACTGCTGCACCTACTTTAAAATCTGAATAAGGTGAATATGCTCTATTCCTATAGTCTAAAGCTACTTTTATAAGTTTTTTATAATCCATAAACTTCTCCTCCTCCTTATACTATATCAGCTTATTAAATAATCAACTTTTAATGTACCATGCTTTAACCCTCATTCTATAATGCATATAACAAGTTATAGTAAACATGCGCCTTTAAATTAATTTTTTTAAGTTCTTGATTGTGCTTCGCGCTTTTTTTATATGTGTATCTCTTTTAAGAAGCTTTCTCCATTTTGTATCTTTTCTACATTTAATATATCAGCTAAAGTTTGCCCCATATCTGCAAATGAATTTCTAGTTCCTAAATCAACATTTTCTTTTAAACTTTTTCCATATGCTAAAAATGGAACATGTTCTCTGCTATGATCTGTTCCTGGCATTGTAGGATCACACCCATGATCTGCTGTTATAAATAAAACATCATTATCTTTCATTGCATCTACAATTTCTTTAAGTCTTACGTCAAATTCTTCTAATCCCTTTGCATAAGCTTTAAAGTCATTACGATGTCCCCACTTCATGTCAAAGTCAACAAGGTTAGTGAATATTAATCCTTTATTATCTTGTTTGATGTACTCTAAAGTCTTGTCTACACCATCCATATTATCTTTAGTATGAACTGCTTCTGTGATTCCTTGGCCACAGAAAATATCTTCTATCTTTCCAACTCCAATTACATCTAGTCCTTTATTCTTTATTTTATTTAAAACAGTATCATATGGTGGTATTAATGAGAAATCTCTTCTATTAGGAGTCCTAGTGAACTTTCCTGGGGTTCCAACAAAGGGCCTTGCTATTACTCTTGCAACAGCATTCTCTCCATCTAGCATTTCTCTTGCTATTTTGCACATTCTATATAGTTCATCTAATGGAACTACTTCTTCATGAGCTGCTATTTGAAATACACTATCTGCTGAAGTATAAACAATAACACTGCCATCTTTCATTTGTTCTTCCGCAATCTCATCTAAAATAGCTGTACCTGATGCTGGTTTATTTCCTATTACTCTTCTTCCAGTTAATTTTTCAAATTTTTCTATAACTTCACTTGGAAAACCATTTGGATAGGTTGGGAATGCTACTTTTGAAACAACTCCACCCATTTCCCAATGACCAGTTGTTGTATCCTTACCATTAGATGCTTCTTCAAATCTAGCATAACATCCTATTGGTGCTTCACATTTATCAACGCCCTTGATGTTTTCAATATTCCCAAGTCCAAGTCTTACCATGTTAGGTATACTTAATCCACCTACTGCTTTAGAGATATTTCCTATTGTATTTGCACCAACATCTCCAAATTTCTCTGCATCTGGCATTTCTCCCATACCAACACTATCTAAAACTATCCATATAACTCTATCTATCATTTAAAAAACCTCCCTGTAATTGAAAATTGATAACTATCTTATAACTCCATAAATTAATGGAACCGCTTCCTTATTTTCGCTTGTTATATGATAACTATCAATTATGTCTTTGGTTGCCTTTTCTATTTTGTTTTCATTATTTGAATGTATAAAAGCTAATGTATCACCTTTTAATACTTTTTCGCCTCTTTTTTTGTTCAATACTATTCCAACTGCTAAATCTATATCATCTTCCTTTGTAGCTCTACCTGCTCCAAGTTCCATAGCTATAAGACCTATATGCTGTGAATCTATTTTTGAAACATATCCATCTATTTCACTTTTAACTTCTACAACATACTTTGCTTTTGGTAAAAGTTCAGTATTATCAACTTGGTTTGAATTACCTCCTTGAGATACAATAAATTCTTTTAGTTTTTTTAATGCTGATTTATCTTCTATAACCTTAATTAACATTTCTCTAGCTTCTTCTACAGTTTCAGCTTTCCTTGCAAGAACTACCATGTTACTTCCAAGAGTTAAACATAATTCTAATAAATCTTTTGGTCCAACACCATTTAATGTATCAATTGCTTCTTTAACTTCTAATGCATTTCCAACTGCAAATCCTAAAGGTTGATCCATATCAGATATTACTGCTACTGTATTTCTATCAACACTTTTTCCAATGCTAACCATAGCCTCTGCAAGTTCTTTAGCATCTTCAAAAGATTTCATAAATGCTCCATCACCAACTTTTACGTCTAGTACAATAGCATCTGCTCCTGCGGCTATTTTTTTACTCATTATACTTGATGAAATAAGTGATATATTTTCAACTGTAGCCGTAACATCTCTTAAAGCATATAATTTCTTATCCGCAGGGGCTAGATCTGCAGTTTGTGCCATTATAGCTATCTTATTATTATTTACATTATTTATAAATTGTTCCTCACTTATTTCAACTGAAAATCCCGTAAAAGATTCCAATTTATCTATTGTTCCACCAGTGTGTCCAAGTCCTCTACCTGACATTTTTGCAACAGGAATACCAAGTGCTGCAACCATTGGTGTAAGTACAAGAGTTGTTGTATCTCCAACTCCACCTGTACTATGCTTATCAACTTTTATTCCTTCTATATTTGATAAATCAAGAACATCACCAGAACTCACCATTGCCATAGTAAGATCTGATGTTTCTCTCATATTCATTTTTTGAAAACAAATTGCCATTAGTAATGCTGATACTTGATAGTCTGGAATACTACCATCTGTATAATTTTGAATAAAGAAACTTATTTCTTCTGTAGTAAGTTCCATTCCTGCTCTTTTTTTACCTATTATATCAATCATTTTCATAAAATCACCCCTTCAATTCAGTTAACAATTAACAGTTAACAATTATTGATGAAATCACTTCGTAATTTCTTAAATATAATATTCGAAAAGCCCTTGGCTTTTCTTCCTTAATTGTTAATTGTACATTGTCAATTTTAAAAATTATTTACTTTCACTAACAATAGCAATACCCGCACTTGCACCTATTCTGCTCGCTCCTGCATTTATCATATCCATAGCAGTATTGTAATCTCTAACACCACCTGATGCTTTTACTCCTAAACCTTCTCCTACAGTTTTTCTCATAAGTGCTATATCTTCTTTTGTAGCTCCACCTGTTGAAAAACCTGTTGATGTTTTAACAAAATCAGCTTTGGCTTCTTTAGCTATTTCACATGCTTTAACTTTTTCTTCATCTGTTAACAGACATGTTTCAATAATAACCTTAACTATCGCTTTATCTTTAGCTGCATTCACTACTGCTTCTATATCTTGCTTAAGAAGGTCATAATTCTTATCTTTTAACGCGCCTACATTTATAACCATATCTATTTCATCAGCACCATTTTTAATGGCATCACTTGTCTCAAATGCCTTTGCTTCTTTAGTCATAGCACCTAATGGAAATCCAACTACTACGCAAGTTTTTACATCACTTCCGGCAAGTTCAGTGCTAACTAATTTTGCATAGCATCCATTTACACAAACAGATGCAAAATTATATTCCTTTGCTTCTCTGCAAAGTTTTTTTACATCCTCAACTGTTGCTTCTGGTTTTAATATTGTGTGGTCTATATATTTAGCTATATCCATTTTACACGCTCCTTAATTTTTTTGTTTAATTAATTACATTACAATATAAAAAAAGTTAGAATGAAATCCTCAAAAGAATTACCCAAATATACATATTCCAAGAAAGTCCAAAAGAAAAGTGAGAATCCAAATTTTATATTTGGTATCACGAACTTTCTCTTTGAGCTTTCATCCTAAACTCTTAATTCTTAACTGACTAACGTGTTCCTTTTTCGTAAGGTACTCCGTCAGCCTTTGGTGCAACTGATTTTCCAACAAAAAGAATTAAAACTACAATTGTTAGAATATAAGGTAACATTGCAAGTATTTGTGAAGGAATAACAAAGTTTCCGCCACCTAATACAACAGTCAATGCTTGTGCAAATCCAAATAATATACAAGCTCCATATGCACCATGTGGAGTCCATTTTCCAAAAATAACTGCAGCTAAAGCAATAAATCCTTGCCCACTAATTGCTGTTGGAGTGAATTGTGCAATTATGGCTAGTGTCATAGATGCTCCTCCAAATCCTGCTAGTATTCCAGAGATTATTACACATATGTAACGAATTCTAGTTACACTAATTCCAAGGGTATCTGCTGCTGCTGGATGTTCTCCTACTGCACGAATACGAAGTCCCCATTTAGTTTTATATAAAATAAACCATATAACTACTGTTATTATAACTGCTAAAACAACTGTAATATCTACACTAAATATTTTAGGTAATTTAGTAGTAACCGGTTTAGTCATTGTAGCACCTTCAAATAATAATCTGCATAAGAATAAAGAAAAACCAGATCCTAAGAGGTTTATAGCAATACCTGAAATTGTTTGATCTGCATTAAATGTTACAGAAGCAACTGCATGTAATAAAGCAATTATTCCACCTGAAATTCCTGCTGCCAAGAAACCAAACCATGCATTACCAGTATAATATGCTACTGCTGCACCAGTAAAAGCACCTATAGTCATCATTCCTTCAATTCCAATATTTACAACTCCAGCACGTTCAGATACAACGCCACCTAATGCTCCAAAAATTAATGGTGCTGAATACATGAGCGTAATACTTAATAATAATAATATGCTATTTAACATTTTTTTCACCTCTCTTTAAAAGTTTATCCGCTAAAGCAGGTACAACTTTAGTCAATGCAACAAAGAATACAATAGTACCTATCATAATATTAATTATTTCCGATGGTGCACCTATTGCAGATTGTATAGATTGTCCTCCATATAATAATCCACCATATAATAGACCTCCAAATATACATCCAATTGGAGAACTGCCTGCAATTAATGCAACTGATAATCCATTGAATCCATTATTTTCAAACGCTGCCATAGTAGATAATTTATGCGGTGATGTTCCTGTAATAGCGAGTGCACCTGCAAGTCCTGATAATGCACCTGCAATTATCATTGATTGTATTATATTACGATTAACATTTATCCCTGCAAATTCTGCTGCATCTTTGTTTAATCCAACTGCACGTAATTCATATCCCTTAGCTGATTTATACAGTAGAATTGATACTAACACAGCCATTATAATAGCAACGATAATTCCAACATTTACATCTGTTTTTAGTAAGACTTCTGAAAGCCATTTGTGCTGTGAAAGAAATTGAATTCCAGCATCAGAAGTTTTCCAATTGCCTAGTATAGTAGTAAAACCTGATCCATTAATAGGGTAAGTACTTGTTGAATCTGGTTGATGAAATACATTTGTTGATACAATAAAATTAGATAAATATAATGCAATCCAATTTAACATTATGCTTGTTATGACTTCATGTATTCCAAATTTAGCCTTAAGTAATCCTACAATACCCCCAAATATAGCTCCAGCTATTACACCAGCCATAATTACTATAGGAATTTGTATTATTGCAGGTAAATCTAATTTAATTCCAACCATTGTTGCAGCAATTGTTCCTATTATATATTGACCTTCTGCTCCAATATTAAATAACCCTGTTTTAAATGCAAATGCAACACTAAGACCAGTTAAAATTATAGGTGTTGCTTTGATAATTGTATTTGACATATATTTAGGTTTTGAAAAAATCCCATTAAAAAGTGCACTAAAAGCATCTATTGAATTATATCCTGCTAAACTAAGTACTATTGCAGAAACAACAAATCCCAAAAATATTGCAATAAATGTTGCAGTAACTGGCTTTTTAAGAATCTTTACTACTGTTTTCATTACCTTTACCTCCTGCCATTAATAAACCTATCGTATTTTCATCAACATCTCCTTGCTTAAATGTATCTACAATAGTACCAGCATAAATTACAGCTATAGTATCCGAAACATTCATAACTTCGTCAAGTTCAAAAGAAACTAAAAGAACTGCTTTTCCTTTATCCCTTTCTCTAATTAATGTTTTATGAACATACTCAATTGCTCCTACATCTAATCCACGGGTTGGTTGAACTGCAATTAATAAATCTGGATCACTAGCTACTTCTCTTGCAATTATAACTTTTTGTTGATTTCCTCCGGATAATCCTCTGACAGGCGCTAATTCACAGTTATCAGGTCTTATGTCATACTGTTTTATCATATCCTTAGTATGAGAGATAATTTCTTCATTATTTAAAAAACCATTTTTACAATACGGTTTGCTTTTATATTTTTCTATTACAACATTTTCAGCAACACTAAAATCTAATACAAGTCCTCTTTTTTGTCTATCTTCATGTATTGTTGAGATTTTATGTTTAATTACATTTTCAGTAGTAGTATTTTGTATTTCTGTTCCATTTATTTTAATGGTACCGCTCTCACATCTTGTTAGACATGTAATTGCTTCAATTAATTCCTTTTGTCCATTTCCATCAATTCCTGCAATACCAACAATTTCTCCTTTACGAACCTTAAGTGATAAATTCTTAACTGCATCTAATTTTCTTTCATCCTTTACACTTAAATTATCTATTTCAAACACAACTTCCTCTGGTTTGGCAGGTTCCTTATCAACAACCAATTTAACTGCATGACCTACCATCATAGTAGCAAGTTCTGAACCTGTTACCTCTTTAACATTAACTGTATCTATATATTTTCCTCTACGAATTATTGTACAAACATCAGAGGATTCCTTTATTTCCTTTAATTTGTGTGTAATTATAATTATTGTTTTCCCATCTGCAACAAGATTATTCATAATCTTTATTAAATCTTGGATCTCTTGTGGAGTAAGCACTGCTGTTGGTTCATCTAATATTAATAAATCAGCTCCACGGTATAATGCTTTTAATATTTCAATACGTTGTTGCATCCCTACTGAAATATCTTCAACTTTTGCATCTGGATCTACTTCTAATCCATATTTTTCTACAATATTTATTATTTCTGCGCGAGCTTTTTTCATATCCAATATTCCAAATTTACTTGTAACTTCACCACCTAATATAATATTTTGTGTTACCGTAAAATTTTCAACTAGCATAAAGTGTTGGTGAACCATTCCTATTCCATTTTCAATAGCTATATTAGGGTTCTTTATATTTATCTTTTCACCATTAAGATATGTCTCTCCTCCGTCAGCTTGATATAATCCATAAAGTACATTCATTAGTGTACTTTTACCTGCTCCATTTTCTCCGAGTAGTGCATGAATTGTACCCTTTTTAATATCAATACTGATATCATCTAAGGCACAGAACGAACCAAACATTTTTGTAATTCCACGCATTTGCACTGCATATTGTTCGCTAATTTCCATACCAAGTCTCTCCTTAATTTATATGCTTTGCCAACATAGAATCTCTAATTAGCAAAGCATACTTATTTGAATATTATTACTATTTCAAAATTTTATTATTTACCAAAAGCTTTAAAAGTTTCTTCATTAAAAGGAGGCACTATTGAACCATCTTTAATTTTATCTTGAATAGCAATAGTTGCTTTATATACTGCTGGATCCATATTTTTGTTTTCTGTTGGAATTCCTACAGCATTTTCCTTTAAACCATAAGTATATGTTTTTCCACCAATTTTATTTCCACTCATAGCCTCTTTTGAAATATTTTCAACTGCAACACTTGATAATTTTAATGCTGATGTTAAAACATTAGCAGGAGCTAAGTATGCTTGATCACGGTCAACACCTATTGCAAACTTATTTGCTTCTTTAGCTGCTTCGATTACACCTACACCTACATTACCTGCTGCATGGAATACGATATCGCATCCTGAAGAGAACATTTTATTTGCAATTGCTTTTCCTTTTGATGCATCACCGAAGCTTTCAGCATATTGAACATCAACAGTAATGTCTTTACCTAATTCTTTTGCTGCATATTGTACACCTGCTTGATATCCATATTGGAATTGATCTATTATATTACCTTTTATACCACCAATAAATCCTACTTTATTTGTTTTAGTTGTCTTTGCCGCTACATAACCTACCATAAATGATGGTTCTTGAGCTCTAAACATAACTCCTGTTACATTAGCTGGAGTCTTATCTCCATATGAATTATCAACTATAGCATAGCTAACATCTGGATTTGATTTTGCTGAATTTGTTATTGCATCTGACATTGCAAAACCAATACCCCAAACTAATTTATTACCACCATCAACAACTTTATCTAAATTAGTAGCATAATCTGATTCTTGCTTAGATTCTAAATAACTTGACTTAGCCCCTTTATTATTTTTCTCGAAGCTTTGTAGACCTTCCCATGAAGATTGATTAAATGATTGGTCATTTACTCCACCTGTATCAGTTACCATTGCTACCTTATATTCCTTTTCACTGCTAGTTCCTTTATCCTCTGTTTTAGTACTACTTGATCCACAACCAACCATAGTTCCCATCATCATTGTTGTCATTAATAATGCGATAATTTTTTTCATAATACTTCCTCCTAAATATAATAATTTTTAATGTTCCTAATATTTAAAATCATGAATTATGTTTTCATGATTTAAATTTAGCAAAGTAGTTAATCTTCCTATTACTATTTTTTATTTATAATATTTTAATATTATAAACTTTATTTAAAGTTCATATACCCCTTTGTATATTTCCTTATAACCTTTTCTCAGAGCCTTTAGCTATTATTTGTGGTGCAATAATCAGTCTTCTTACACCAGTCTCATCAGTATTTCTTATAATATCACAAAGCATATCCATTGATGCACGTCCTAGTTCAATTGGACAATCCTCCATATATGTGATGTTTAGTCCTACCATATCTAGAAAATCAATTTTATCAAAACCTATTATGGCTAAATCTTTAGGTATATCTTTATTTTCCTCTTTTAATGCTTTTATTACTCCCATAGTCATCATATTACTACAAATGACTAAGGCTGTAGGAGGATCTTTTTCTTCAAATAATTTTTTAGTCAGTTCATATGCTTTATCTAATTTGAAATCTCCATAGTAAATGTATTTATTATTAAACGCAATATTATTCTCTTCTAATGCTTTTTTATATCCTTCTAATCTATCTGCTATTGGTTCTGAACTTAATAGACCTGCCATAATTCCTATTCTAGTATGGCCTTCTTTAATTAATAAGTTTGTTGCATCAAATCCACCTTTTATATTATCTACAAAAACTCCGTTTAATTTGGTAAACTTAACATCTGCTGAAACTAAAATTATTGGAATATTTATATTGTTTATTGTTTTTATATAAGTTTCATTAAACTTTTCTTCACCAAAACCTGGAGTCATTATAATCCCTTTAATTCTTTGTTCCCTTAGTAAATTAAGAGCACGTATTTCTTTTTCTAAATAATTATCTGTATTAAACAAAATTATATTCAAATTATTTTTTTCAGCAATATCACTTATCCCTTTTATAATTTCTCCAAAATAAGCATTGGTTATGTCTGGAACAATAACACCTATTGTATTAGTTTCACTTTTTGATAAACTTCTAGCAATTGCACTTGGCGCATAATTTCTCTCTTTTATTACATCTAATATTCTTTGTTTGGTTTCTTCTTTTACGTATCCTGAATTATTAAGAACTCTTGATACTGTTGCTGATGATACCTTTGCTTCTTTTGCAATATCACTTATCGTTACTGACATTAAAATTCACCCCATTGCAAATTTTTTTTGAAAATTCAACCGCATGTGGTATCGCTTCCATATATACAATAATAATATATTAATAATATGATGTCAATATTTCCTAATATATTTTCTTTTACGTTGTAATCAATTTTATTTTTTCCTATTGTGTTTGATATATATGCATTTCATACCAATTCTATAATATATATGTATTAATACGATACTATATTTAGGAACACTTTTATAAATATTTTTTTCATGTTTCAGATGTTCTTGGTTGTGCTTAATAAGTTCCTAATTGTGCTTCGTGCTTTTTTTTAGCAATGCGACTTTTTTCACTTTTAATTTGAAATAAAAATAGAGCAATTCAAAAGTTCAGTTTTAACTTTTGGTTGCTCTACTTCAGATATTATTATTTTTGTACTATAGCTGGTTTCTGAAGATTGTAACCATTGAAGGTACACGTCCTCTTTATGTGCATAAATTCTTCTAATATTAACTTTATTTTAAGTTATTAACAAATCTTTCTATTCTTTTCAACGCTTCAATAATATCATCCATAGAAGAAGCATAACAAACTCTTATAAAACCTTCTCCACAATCACCAAAGGCATTACCTGGAACAACTAAAACTTTTTCACTTATAAGTAATTGTTCACAGAACTCATCTGAAGTTATTCCTGTAGATTTAATACTTGGGAATATATAAAATGCTCCAAGTGGTTCAAAACAATCTAATCCGATTTTTTTAAATCCATCTAATAAAACTCGTCTTCTTCTATTATATTCTCTACACATCTCTTGTACACTATCATCTCCTTTTTTCAAGGCTTCAATAGCTGCATATTGAGCTGTTGTTGGTGCACTCATAATTGCATATTGATGAATTTTCTTCATTTGGCTTATTAATGTAGGATGGCCACATAAGTATCCAAGTCTCCATCCTGTCATTGCATAAGATTTAGAGAATCCATTTATAACTAAAGTTTTATCTCTCATCTCTGGAAAAGATGCTATTGAAACATGCTTTTCTCCATAACAAAGTTCTGAATATATTTCATCAGAAATTACAATTATATTTTTATCTTTTAAAACTTCTACTATTCCAACAAGTTCATCTCTTGTCATTATTGCGCCTGTTGGATTATTAGGAAAAGGTATTATAACTACCTTTGTATTTTTCGTAATGGCTGCTTCTAACGCTTCTGGTGTAAGCTTAAATTCATCTTTTGCTTTAAGATCTAACACTTTAGCAGTAGCTCCAGTAAAAGCTGTACATCCTTTATACGCAACAAAACTTGGTTCTGGAACTATAACTTCATCTCCAGGTCCAACTAAGGCTCTAAGTACTATATCAATTCCTTCACTTCCTCCAACAGTAACCAATATTTCATCCTCTGGATTATAATTAAGATCAAATCTCCTATGAAGATACTTTGCTATTTCAGTACGTAATTCAATCATTCCTGCATTTGAAGAATAATGTGTATGTCCCTGTTCTAATGAATAAATCCCAGCTTCTCTTACATTCCAAGGAGTAACAAAATCTGGTTCTCCAACTCCAAGAGAAATTACATCATCCATTTCATTTATTATATCAAAATACTTTCGTATCCCTGATGGGGGCATATCTTTAACATACTCTTTAATCATACTCTCTAGTATCATATAAATATTGCCTCCCTATCATCTAATTTCTTTTCTTTAAATATTGTGCCATGGTCTTTATATTTTTTTAATACAAAATGAGTACCAGTACTTAATACATATTCTTGCACTGCAAGTTTTTCAGATACAAAAAGTGCTACTTGCTTCATAGTCTTTCCTTCAACAATAACTGTTAAATCAAATCCTCCAGACATTAAATAACACGCCTTTACTTGAGAAAACTTATATATTCTCTCTGCAACCTTATCAAAGCCCTCACCTCTTTGAGGTGTTATCTTAACTTCAATTAACGCTGTAACTGTTTCACTTCCTGTATTTTCCCAGTTTATAAGAGTTGTATAACCAGCTATGATGCTCTTTTCTTCATAATCTCTAATTGCATCTCTAACTTCTTCAGTTGTCTTACCTACCATAACAGCAATTTGTTCATCAGTATACCTACTATTTTTTTCTAAAATCTCAAGTATTTCCTCCATTTACAATGACCTCCTTATTTTTAAGTATAAAAAAAGCTCCCATCCCAAACAAGGGACGAAGGAACTACTTCGCGGTACCACCCTAATAAACAATATAATTATTGTTCACTCAGTTAGAGTACAATATAATACTCCACCCCTATAACATGAGGATCACGTTATAACCTAATTAAAAATCATCACTTAAATAAAAATAGCTAATCATTTAGAAATTTATATTTAAGACTTATAATTTATATTTTTCAGTTATAAAATTCAAAGGCTGCTTCTATAAAGCTTACTTACTAGATTCCACCAAGCTCTAGCTCTCTAAAAAGTTTACTTAATATACTATTCCTCATCAAAATCTTTAACATATAATTTTTGAATCTAATTCATTTTAATGTACATTACAAATATTAAATTCTCAGAGTAAAAACATCAGATAAATAATTTCTCTTTTATCCTTTATTCAAATCTTTCTTTATATTATACTCTCAAAAATATAAAAAATCCAATAGAATTTTTATATTTTTTATTGTATATCTATGTTTCAATTAATTATGTGCAGTTTTGCACTGTATAATTAAAGATAACTTCCTTTAGGATTTTTTTAACACATATTTAATAAGAGCCATAAGATTTGTTCTCATGGCTCTTTGATAAATCAACAAAGTTTATTATTGATTATCATCTGTTGTTTTGTTGCTTTTTAGCTCTTCTACAATCAGCACATCTAGTTGGTTCATTTTCAAAACCCTTTTCTTTATAGAATTCTTGTTCTCCTTCTGTGAAAATAAATTCATCTCCACAGTCTCTGCATATTAGTTTCTTATCTTCCATTTTAATCTTCCATTGCCAAAGTTATATAATAACTTTGCAATAGTTCACCTCCTCTTTTAGTTTCGAGATTTCTCCCTGTCATTTATATATTATTTCTTAATCAAAAAATTTTATTCAATTAATTTTTAATCGAAAATTTTCATCTATTAAATCAACAGTACAATTTCCACCACCACTTAATTTCCCAAATAAAATTTCATCAACTAATAATGGCTTTATTTTTGAAGCTATAATTCTAGAAATTTCTCTAGCTCCAAATTCTTCTGATATACCTGTTTTTGCAATAAAACTCGCACATTCCACGCTGAACTCAATTTCAATATTCTTAGTAGCTAGTTTAGTTTTAAAGTCATTTAATTGCTTTTTAGCAATGTTTATTGCCATAGTGTCATTCATAGCATTAAATACGATTGTTTTATCCAATCTATTTCTAAATTCAGGTGTAAAGAATTTCTTTACCTCCTCCATTATAGCTTCGCCTTTAACCTGACGCTCTCCAAAACCTATAAGCTTTTTGCCTATATTTCTTGCCCCTGCATTAGAAGTCATTATTATTATTGCATTTCTAAAATCTGCTTTCCTACCTTTATTGTCAGTAAGTGTTGCATAATCCATAACTTGAAGTAATACATTTAAAATATCTTCATGTGCCTTTTCTATTTCATCTAGCAATAATACACAATGTGGAGTTTTTCTTATAGCATCTGTAAGTAATCCACCCTCTTCATAACCAACATAGCCCGGAGGTGATCCTATAAGTTTTGAAGCTGCATGCTTTTCAGCATATTCACTCATATCAAATCTAATTAGCTCTATGCCAAGTTTTTTAGAAAGGCATCTTGCAATTTCAGTTTTTCCAACTCCAGTGGGTCCAACAAATAGCATAGACGCTACTGGTTTATCATCCTCGTTAAGTCCAGATCTAGACATCTTTATACATCTTACAACTTCTTCAATTGCTTTATCTTGAGAAAAAATATTTTCCTTTAAACTAGCTTCTAAGTATTTTAAAGAACTTATCTCACTGCTTTCGACAGTTTGCTTTGGAATACTGCATACCTTTGAAATTATTTCCTCAATAATCTTTCTATCAATTATGATTTTTTCTTCTAAGTCCTCATTGTTCATACGAGCATAAGCTCCAGCTTCATCTATAATATCTACAGCTTTATCTGGCAAAAATTTATCATTAATATACTTATCACTTAAAATTACAGCATCACTTATGGCTTCATCTGTATAACTAACATTATGATATTCTTCATAATTATTCTTGAGTCCATTAAGGATTTCTATTGCTTCTTTAATAGAAGGTTCTTTTACATCTATTGTTTGAAACCTTCTACTTAGTGCTTTATCTTTTTCAAAGAATTTTTTATATTCATCAAAAGTAGTTGCTCCAATAAATCTTATTTTTCCTTCTGTAAGATAAGGCTTTAATAAATTAGATGCATCCAAAGCTCCGCCATTTAATGATCCAGCACCAACTATGCTATGAATCTCATCTATATAAACTATTGGTTTATGTTTTTTTCCAATCAAATCCAAAATTCTTTTTATTCTTTCCTCAAAATCCCCTCTATATTTAGTTCCCGCAATTACTGCTCCTATATCTAAAGAAAATATAGAGCTTTCTTTTAGTTTTTCTGGCACCTTATTCTCACTTATAAGTCTTGCAAGTCCTAAAGTAATAGCTGTCTTTCCAACGCCTGATTCACCAACATGAATAGGATTATTTTTTATTCTTCTGCAAAGTATTTGAATACTTCTATCTAGAATATCTTTTCTTCCTATTAAAGGATCACTATTTTCTTCCCTAGCTTTTTCAATAAGATTTGTTGTGAATTTATTAAGGAAAGCATCTTCTTTTTTCTTCTTAGCTTGTTCTTGACTTTCTTGATCTATGGATCCTTCAATATCTTCACCAAAATTATTTTTCATTTCATCTTCGTTAGAATTTTGATTGACTTCTGTTAAACTATGACATAGAGAATATAATAATTCTCTTCTTGTTGCACCTTCTTGTTCTAAATAATAGCGTGCATAACTATTTTCTAAATTATAAATTGCAGAAATTATATGATCTACATCAATAGCCTCTTTCCCGCTATTTCTAATTTGTTCATTAGCATTTAGAATAATTTGTTGAAATTCAATACTTTCTTGAGGCTCTCCTTGAGCAATTTTATTTATATATGTTCTTATATATGTATTTAAGTTATACCTTAAATTTTCTAAACTACCACCACATTCTTTAATTGCATATTCTACATTTTCATCAAACGTTGCTGCATATAAAAGATGTTCTGGAGTAATATATTCGCTATTTTTTCCTTTTGCTTCTTCATATGCCTTAAGTAGTATTACATTAACTTCGTTAGTAATCTTCATTTTTCTACGCCTCCTCCACTGTAAGCTTAAATGGAAATCCATCTTCCTTTGCCATAGACATTGCAGTTGAAACCTTTG
The DNA here is from genome assembly GCF_019977655.1 of Clostridium gelidum. Taxonomy (NCBI): domain Bacteria; kingdom Bacillati; phylum Bacillota; class Clostridia; order Eubacteriales; family Clostridiaceae; genus Clostridium; species Clostridium gelidum. The sequence continues at coordinate 1,581,051 of NZ_AP024849.1, read as the reverse complement.
TAATTGCAATATCATAGCTATATATCCCCGCTACGCCCTTACCTCTTTTATGTACATCTATCATTATTTTTTCAGCTTCTACAAGCTTTTTATTAAACACGTTCACTAATATATTAATAACAAATTCCATTGTAGTATAATCATCATTATACATAACAACTTTATAGTTTTTTGGTTTTTTTATCTTGACTTCATCTTTTTGTTTGGTAACAATATTTGTTTCCATAATATACTTGTCCATTCCTCCCTATATTCTATTTATTCTAAATAGCTATATTTTAACACAATATTCAAATTCATACCATTGATTCAATTAACAATTAATTTACAATTTCCTGCGCAAATTGAATTACTAGAACCTTATTGTTTTCAACTCCCAATATACTTTTCTTATTATCAACATAGTCTTTTATTATATCTATAGCATTTGCAGAAATAATTTCCCCTTGGCAAACTAAAGGTATCCCAGGTGGATATGGTATTATTGCATCCTTTGCAATATGACCTACGCTTTTTTCAACTTCACACCACTCACCATTTAATTTAAATACTTCATATGGTTCAAATTTCTTTTCTGGAATATGCGAAAAATATTTCGATTCTATCTGCGCACTTATGCTATTCATTTTGAGATTCGAAATAGCTTCATATATACGTTTAAAATCTTCTTCTGTATTAAATGGAGATAATATTAAAACCACGCCTCTTGAAAAACTCATTTCAGCTTGTATCTTTTGATTTCTTAAATAATCTAGAAGTTTATGTCCACTATATCCTTTGGGAAGTATCAATATATACCTACTCAAATCAATATCATATTCTTCGTTTGATTTAATTTTAGTTTCAGTTATCATTTTTGCCTTGTATTGTTCATTTAAATCATCCTTACATAATATGCGTACTTTCTTGAGTTTATTTATTTTTTCTTTCCAAATTTCAGCTGTATCTATCATTTTTTCATAATCATTTCCACCATAATTATCCAAGTAATATCTAGCATAATCTAAAGATGCCATAATTAAATATGAAGGCGATGTTGTCATGAATGCTTTTAAATAAAATTCTAATACACTATTTTCTTCATTTACTAAAAGATATGCACCTTGAGTCAAAGCAGGCAAAGTTTTATGAGCACTTAAAACCACATAATCTCCTAAACTCGCAACAGATTTAGGTAATCTTTTATTTATACCAAAATGAGCTCCATGAGCACAATCTACAATAACTTTTAGTCCTTTTAATTTCAAATCTATTATAATGTCTTTAATATCATATGTTATTCCAAAATAATTAGGATAAGTTAATATAATTCCTTTCGGATTCAAACATGCTCTGAGTGCATTATAAATATTTTCTTTATCTGGAGGAAGAAACACACCATTTTCATCATCAATTATAGGCTCTATATATTTAACTTTTAGTTTTCTTAAAATCAATCCATTATAAATTGACTTGTGACAATTTCTTTCAACTAAAACCTCATCGCCCTCATCAAATGCAGAAAATATAGCAGCCAAATTTCCAGATGAACTCCCATTTACTAAAAAATACGCTTTTTTAGCTTTATAAGTTTTAGCTAGTAGTTCTTGTGCTTCTTTTATAACACCTTCTGGACAATGCAAATTGTCTAAAGGATCAACTTCTGTTATGTCTAAAAAGCCTAGTCTATTTGCAAACTTCTCTCCAAACTCATCCCCTAAAAATCCAATTCCACATTTATTTCCTGGTATAGAAAGAAGTAGATTCTTTTCATCATGATATTTAAGTAGTTCTTGTAATAATGGTAATTTTCTCTTCATAATATACCTCTTCATACTAATTCTTATTTAATTACATACTTTTTCTTATTTATATCATAATTCAATAATAATTTAACGTTTATCATTATATTATTATTGATTAGTTTGATATTTAGTGTTACTATTCATATATAAAACTGGTAAAGGTGGTTCTATTTAAATGAATAATAAAACAATTACTTCAATTCGCACTAATTGCAACAACATAAATTATATTGTAAAACTTTTCTTATATATATTTGTGTTTATTGCTTTTAGCCGTATAGTTTATACTATATTTATACTTACTCAATCAGGAAATTCCTTAGAAGTACTTTCTTTTAAAAATGAATTTATTATTCGCTCATCAAATTTATCATTTTGGATGGGTGGGAGTATTTCTAAGTCATTAGTTACATCTTCTCTAGATCAACCATTTTCCAATGTAATATTTGCATTTATTATTACTCAAGTTACTTTTTTAGTCAATCAATCATTAATTATTTTAACCTTCTATTTTATAAGTAAGATTTTAAACAATATAGAAAATAACTATACACCATTTATAAATGAAAATGCTCGTAAAATTAAATTAGTTGGACTCCTATTAATAGCTTATTCTATAGTTCCTAATTTAGTTGCATATTCTTTACTTAGAATTGTTACCCAAGATGTAGTTTTAGAAATAAACTCTAGTCTTCCTATGATTTTCGCAGCATCTTTTATATTACTAATATCTAATATTTTTGTTTACGGATGCGAATTACAAAAAGACTCAGATGAAACTTTATAGAAGGAGATTAAAGTATATGGCTATTATTTTAAGACTCGATAGGGTTATGGCAGATAGAAAAATATCCTTAAATCGTTTAGCTGAACAAGTAGGTATTTCAACAGTTAATCTTTCAAATTTAAAAACTGGTAAAGTTAAGGCAATTAGATTCTCTACTTTAAACTCAATATGTACAGTTCTTAATTGTCAACCTGGCGATATTTTAGAATTTACACTTGATGAATAATATTATGCCATCCTAAAAAAACATATAATATTTAAATTTTATCTAATGTCTAGACTAGCATACTGACTTGTTATTTTTTGCTTGTCCTGAGCTTGTCGCAGGAGCAAGCAGAAATGGGTGCAACCTCCCATTTAGAAGTTTCCAGCGAAATTTTCTTAGTCCGCTGGAATAAATATGTATTCAATTTCGGAAGGTATACGCATAAGTACGATTTTCACTGTAGTTATCTATATTCTAACTAAATACTATTCAAATCTTCAATAAATTCTAAGACATTTGCTTCATTTGTTGCCCAAGATGTTACTAATCTAATTGCAGTATTACTATTATCAATTACCCTTTCAATATTAAAGGAATACTTTTCGCTTAATTTCTTAATTATATCATTGGGTAAAATAGGAAATTGCTGATTAGTAGATGAATCTGTTAAAAATTCATATCCTTTTTCTTTTAACGCATTCTTTAACAAAATAGCCATTTTATTAGCATGTCTTGCAATATCAAAATATAGATCATCTTTAAATAATTCTTCAAATTGAACTCCAAGTAGTCTTCCTTTAGCAAGCAAACCACCTTTTTGTTTTATAAAATATCTAAAATCCTCTTTTAATTCATTATTGCAAATGACAAGGGCCTCTCCAAAAAGAGCTCCATTTTTTGTCCCACCAATATAAAAAGCATCTACTAATTTAGCTATATCAGCTAGTGTTAAATCATTTTCTTCACAAACAAGTGCAGTACCTAAACGAGCACCATCTAAATATAGAAGTAAGTTATTTTTAATACAACAATTATGTAATTCTTCTAATTCTGATTTTATATATATCGTTCCGAGTTCTGTAGAGTTTGATATATACACTAATTTGGGTTGAACCATATGTTCATCAGTATGTCCATCTAAAACCTTTTGAATTAAACTTGGTGTAAGCTTTCCATCATCAGTTTTCATTGTAAGGACTTTATGTCCAGTAGCTTCAATAGCTCCAGTTTCATGGCAGTTAACATGAGATGTATCAGTTCCTATTACAGCTTGGTGTGGTCTTAAAAAAGCAGATATTGCAGTAAGATTAACTTGAGTTCCACCTACTAATAAATGAATATCTACATCTTCACAATCCATTTTCTTTTTTAATAACTCTATGGCTTTTTCTGTGTGATAATCTGTACTGTACCCACTTGTTTGTTCTAAATTTGTTTCTAAAAGCGCATTTAATATTCTTGAATGTGCTCCTTCGCTATAATCATTTGTAAAACTATACATTTTAAACCTCCATTTATATTAATCAATTATTTGTATTGTTAAGTTTTTCAATACTCTAATACCTACTTTAAATATTATTTCATTAGTTAATAAATCTAATCCCTCAATTTCATTAACATATATTTTGTAATCTCCAAACATGCAATCATATGTGGCTAATTCTTTTGCTAGTATTATACTCTGCTCTTCTCTAAATAATCTCTTCAACTTAAAATTCTTGATTAATTGTTCTATTTCCTTTTTATTTAAAGCTTGCTCTAATAACTCTAAATTCCTTATACATTCCTTAATTAAATATATAATTTTATTGACATTTTCTTTTGCTGTACTAAAAGTAATCTTATATAGTTTTATATAGTTTTCATGTGCAATTTTAGTGATCACATCATAAACAAGTCCCTTATTAGTTCTCAAAGTATCATAAAGAATTGAATTAACCCCTTCTCCAAAGTATTGATTAAAGATTCTAAGAGCCCTCATTTCTTTCTCATTTAGCTTATCTATTGGGCATACTATTTCAATTTTACATGTATTTGTGCCATCTCTTTTATTATCAAATGTACAGGCTTTGAGAACTTCATATTCTATTTCTTTTTTATATTTATTATAGATAATCCTATTTTTCCATTTATCGAAATATCCTTCTACTATATCTTTAACTTGGTCAAATTTTGCTGATGAAATTATAACAACAGAAGTATTTTCCGGGAAATAATATTCAGAATAAAACTTTTTTATATCATTCAAAGTAATACTATCTAAACTTTCCTCTGTTCCTATAATGGGATACTTTATTCTTCTATTATCAAAACAATTTAAAAAAAGTTTATCTTCACAATACTGTTCTAATTCTTCATCCCACTCTTTAAGTTCTTCTTTTATTACATCCAGTTCTTCTTTAAATCCAACCTCATTAAAGCTTGGATTAATAACTATATCACTTAATAAGTCTACACCTTTTTTTAAATCTTCCTCTAGTAGTGTTCCATAATAAATTACGTATGGGAAATTTGTCATAGCATTATTAAAGCCAAAAAGATTACTTAACTCTTCATTTATTTCTTTCTCTGTTCTATTTTTTGTTCCTTTATAAACCATATGCTCAGTTGCATGAGCTATTCCATATTTTTCATTTTCAACTCCCGCACCAGCATCTATTGATATACAAATCGATGTGAGTTCAGATTCAGTATGCTTGTATATTAATTTTAATTTATTTTCTAAAATATATTCTTCCAATTACTATTCTCCTTGCACACTATAATTTATATAATAATTCATCCCTGGCATAAATAACCAAATCATTTTTAATCATCAATACATTTGCTAACTAAAAAATCACAAATATTATCTGCTTTTTTAGTTTCATATTATTATATTATAACCTATTTTTAATAAAATTAAAAAATATAACAACTTTAAAGTTTTCAAAATTACTACCTTTTCATTTATCTAAAAGATTAACAAAATTCAAGTTACTTGCTACAACAAAAATAAGTAACATATTGTGTGGAGTGTTTCATTGGAATTTTGATGGTACAACTTCTAGTCTTATAATCATCCATCAAAATTCCAGAAACCGGAATACAATATGTTACTTATTTAGTTACGCTATATAAATATAGTATTAATTTTCTTCACATTTTAATGCAATTGCACATTCAATTCTCTTCTTTTGCATTTTGCATCCAATTTCATAAGGAATATTCATATCTCCATTGAAATTAAAATTATTTGCTTGGCATCCACCACTACAATAGAATTTTGCCCAACAATCTCTGCACTTAGGTTTATTGTATATGTGCGACTTTTTAAATTTCTTAGCAAGTTCTGTATCGTAAGTATCATCATAAATACTTCCTAATTTAAATTCTTCATTTCCAACAAATTGATGACATGGATATACATCTCCTTGTGGAGTTATTGCTACATATTCAAAGCCAGCTCCACAACCTGAAATTCTCTTATAAACACATGGTCCGCCGTCAAGATCTATATTAAAATGATAGAATTTAAATTCTTCATTTCCTTCTCTTTTTCTTTTTACCATTTCTTCATATAACTTATCATAATTATCAAAAATTGTATCAATATCTTCTTCTCTAAGAGAAAGAGGATGTCCACTTTCTAAAACAACAGGTTCTATTGATAATTCTTTAAAGCCTTCATTTACCATAGCCATTACATCTTCATAAAAATCTATATTTCCTCTTGTAAAAGTTCCTCTAACATAATAAGTTTTTCCCTTAGCTCTTCTTTTAATCATTTCTTTTATATTAGGTACAATATCATCATAAGAACCACTCTTATCTGGCTTAATTCTAACACTATCATTAACTTCTTTTCTTCCATCTAATGATAAAATTATATTTCCCATTTCCTTATCCATATAATCCATCATGTCTGGAGTTAAAAGAGTAGCATTAGTAGTCATAGTAAATCTTATATTCTTCTTCCACTTTTCTTCATTATCTCTTGCATATTGTACTATTTCTTTTATAGTATCCATCATTAAAGTTGGCTCTCCACCAAATAAATCAATTTCTATATTCTTTCTTGGACCACTTCTTTTAATAACATAATCAATTGCTTTTTTAGCGGTTTCTAGGTTCATTACCCCACCATGTCCATGATATTCACCTTCATCTGCAAAACAATATTTACATCTTAAATTGCATCCATGAATTACATTTAAGCAAATAGCCTTTATGTAATCTCTATCATCCATTGAACTATGTGCTATTTCTTCATATTGATCTTCTGAGTAAAGAATACCTTCTTCTGCTAATTGTTGAATTTCATCATAAGCTTCTGAAAGTTCTTCTAAATTATATTTATCCTTAAGTTCTTCTAGAACTTCTTTCTTATTCTTTAATTTATCCTCACCTAATATATCATAGACTAGTTCATCCACGACGTGAACTGCTCCAGTATTTACATCTAAAACAAAATAGTTTTCACCTTGCTTAAATTTATGTATTAAAGACAATTTAAATTCCTCCTAAATATATGCAAATATAAAGTAAGCAGTAACTTAATAGTTACTGCTTGAATAATTAGTTTTCACATTCTAAGTTTGCAACTGTACAAGATGTCTTACAAGCTGATTGACATGAGTTTGCACATTCCTTACATCCTGGTTTGCATACGCTATTTTTGATATTTGGTTTATTAATAGTTTTTATATGTTTCATAAATGAAAACTCCTCCATTCAAAAAATATCTCTTGTAATTATAGCATTACACTATAGAATTTACAATATTCAATTTAACATTTAAAATTATGATTTTTTCTTTACTTAATAATGAAACTCGATTTTTTCAGTCGCTGAGTACTAACAGGGTAAGCGACCATAATCAAATCACTTTTTAAGGAAGTTAATTTGCATATGCAAATTGACTAAGTTCGAGGAACCAAATGAATAAGGAAGTTAACTCGTATTCACGAGTTAACTAAGTTCGAGAACCCAAATACAAGATTTGGACTCTCACTTATCACTTATCTACTATAGTAAAATAACTTTCCTTAAAAGTTCATTATTTCTCTTTATAAATTCATCCATTTCATTTGCATCTAATTCTTTATTAGCAATCTTAGCTAAATCTAAAATATGTTCACAAATGAATTTAACTTCATCTTTTTTAGCATCATCTTTAGAAACTTCTACAAGCTTTTTAATGATAGCATTTTTGCTATTTACAACTAAAGTCTTTTCTTCATCAAACATCCCTGGAAAGTTCATTCCTGATTTTGCATACATCTTACTCATTTGAGCCATTCTTCTTGATTCTTCTGAAACTATAATAAGAGCCGAAGTATCTTCATTTTTTAATCCTTCAACTGATAATTTAGCAATCTTTTCTCCTAAAGCATTTTTAAATACATCTTCGATTTCTTTGTTTATTGCTACTTGAGTTTCATCATTTTCATCTGTTTTACTTCCGAGTGTATCAGAAATATCAGAATCAATTCTATTAAACTTAACTCCTGACTCATGCATTTCTAAGAATGAAATAAAATGATCATCTATTGTACAATCAAATATTACAGCATCTAGCTCATATTCTTTAAACATCTTGATATATTGAGATTGTTGTTTTTCATCATTAGCATAAAATACTTTGTTTTCATGCTTTTCTTTATTAGCTTCAAGATAATCTTTTAATGTTACAAATTCACCTTTTAAATTTTTAAAGATTATTATTTCCTTAATCTTTTCATAGAATTTTTCATCTCTTAAACAGCCATACTTAATAAATATTTGTATATCTGGCCAAAATTTATCAAACTCTTCTCTACTATTTTTAAATAAGTCTACTAATTTATCTGCAACCTTCTTAATTATATGATTAGAAATCTTTGAAACTTCCTTATCATTTTGAAGGAAACTTCTTGATACATTTAAAGGAAGATCTGGACAATCTATAGTACCCTTTAATAATAGTAAGAATTCTGGAATTACTTCTTTGATATTATCTGCAACAAATACTTGATTATTAAATAATTTCACTTGTCCTTCAGTTGCTTCAAATTCATGTGTTAATTTTGGAAAATATAATATCCCTTTTAAGTTAAATGGATAATCCACATTTAAATGAATCCAAAATAATGGTTCATTAAAATCATTAAATACTTTTCTATAAAAATCCTTATATTCTTCGTCTGTACAATCTTTTGGAGCTTTAACCCATAAAGGCTTTGTATCATTTAACGATTTTGGAGCTTCTATTTCTACTAATTCTTGATATTCAGTTCCATCTTCTTTTTTCTTTGTTTCATATTTAGGCTCTTCTTTTGGTTTATTTTCATCTTCTAAATATATTTCTATAGGTAAGAATGAACAATATTTCTTTATTATTTCTCTAACCTTATATTCTTCCAAAAATTCTGCACTATCATCATTAATATATAATGTTACAGTTGTGCCTCTTGTAGTCCTTTCTTCTGAAATAGATATTTCATATTCAGTGCCACCTTCATCACAAATCCATTTTATTGGTTCAACTTCATCTTTATATGATAATGTGTCTATTTGAACCTTATCAGAAACCATGAATGTTGAGTAAAAACCAAGTCCAAAGTGACCTATTATATCCTTACCTTCATCCATCTTATCTTTATATTTCTCTACAAAATCTGTTGCCCCTGAAAAAGCAACTTGAGTGATATATTTTTTAACCTCTTCTTCAGTCATTCCAATACCATTATCTATAAATTTAAGAGTTTTCTTTTCTTTATTTACAGATACTATAACTTTATATTGTTCATCTTCTTGTGCAGTAGCTTCTCCAAATGAAGCTAACCTTTGAAATTTACTAATTGCATCGCATGCATTACTTATGACTTCTCTTATAAATATGTCTTTGTCAGAGTATAGCCACTTCTTAATAATAGGAAATATATTCTCTGTATCAATTGAAATATTACCATTTTCTTTTATCACTTTATAACCACTCCTCGTTTCTTTTTACTAAAAAATATTTTAGACCAAAGAGTACGTATTGTCAAATTATTCTTGCTAATTTGAATAACTGTAAGTATCATATAATGAATTAATTGAATAATTACAATTTAATAAATAAAGAACTATTGACATTCACGCTACGTGAAGGAGTAAAGTAATCTTGTAAGGAGGTGAACACATGGAGTACACAGTGCAAAAACTAGGCTGCTTGGCTGGGGTTAGTACCAGAACTCTTAGATATTATGATGAAATAGGAATTCTTAAGCCGGCAAGAATTAATTCATCCGGTTATCGAATTTATGGTCAAGAAGAAGTAAATAGATTACAGCAAATATTATTTTACAGAGAATTAGGTGTGAATTTAGAAAGCATAAAATATATAATCACATCCCCGACCTTTGATAGTGCAACTGTACTGAAAGAACATCGTGAAAAGCTTCTTGCAAAACGAAATCAATTAGATATTTTAATAGCTAATGTTAATCAGACAATAGCTGAATCAGAAGGGAGAATTATAATGAGCGATAATGAAAAATTCGAGGGATTTAAACAAAAACTTATTGATGATAATGAAAAAAAATATGGTGCAGAGATACGCGGAAAATATGGCGATAATGCAATTGATTCGTCAAATAAAAAATTAAAAAACATGACTAAAGAGCAATATGATGAATATGATAAGCTAGAGAAAAGCGTAATTGATACACTTATGGTTGCATTTGAAACTAAAGATCCAGCAAGCGACCTTGCACAAAAAGCTGCTGAATTACATCGTACTTGGCTTAGTTATTCTTGGAATAGTTACTCAAAAGAGGCCCATGCAGGACTTGTACAAATGTATGTAGATGATGAAAGATTTACTAAATATTACGATAAAGAACAACCTGGTTTAGCCATCTTTTTAAGAGATGCAGTTTTCATTTATACAGGAATGAAAAAATAAACCCAATACAAATTATAGGCAGTCTAACTATGGACTGCCTACTCTCAGTATATTAATATAAGTCAATCTTTCTCATAACAAAGAAATCAACAAAGAAAATTTAATCCTTATATAGTCTTATGTAGTTATAATTAGATTTCTTCTATAATTCTTTCTACCCATTTGCACAAGTCAACAGAAGCCTTTTTAGCAGTTTCCACTACTCTTTCATGTGAATGCTTAACCTTTTGTATGCCCGTTGCCATATTAGTAATACATGCTATTCCAAGCACATCCATACCTAAGTAATTAGCTACTATTGTTTCTGGCACAGTTGACATACCAACTGCATCAGCTCCATGTCTTCCAATCATTACAATTTCAGCAGCTGTTTCATAATATGGTCCCATAAATCCTGCATAAACACCCTCACCATATTTTATCTCTAGCTCATCTGCAATCTTTTTAGCTTTGTTAATAAGCTCTATCTTGTAAGGTTCTGACATATCAGGAAATCTTGTTCCTAATCTTTCATCATTTACGCCGATTAAAGGATTATCTCCAAATAAATTTATAAAATCATTAATGATCATTAATGTTCCTGGTTCAAAACTTTTATTAATTCCACCGCAAGCATTAGTTACAATAATTTTTTCAATACCTAATTGTTTCATTACATATATGGGATATGTAACTTCTTTCATTGTATATCCTTCGTAATAATGAAATCTTCCTTGCATAAGTAGCACTTCTACCCCATTAATAGTACCAAACACCAATTTACCTTCATGACCTTTAACTGTTGAAATTGGAAAATGGGGAATGCTTTCATATGGTATATTTTCTGCACCTTCAACTGAATTAATCAAATCCCCGAGTCCTGATCCAAGTATCACTGCAATTTTAGGGTTTCTATTTATTTTGCCTTTTATATAACCTACTGATTCCATTATTTTATCGTACATCTAATTTCCTCCTTGTATGCTGATCTTAAGACCACTTATATACTATATAATGTACAATACTTGAATAAATAAATCTATATTATTCAGAAAATTAAAAAGCACACTAAAATCATTTCATTTTAGCATGCTTTAATATTTTGAAATTTAAGTCTGTATGTTTAAGTTTTATTCCTCGTCTTTTGTTTTTTCTTTGCAACAAGATTCTTTATCTTTTTTAAAATTTATTTTTGATACTATATCAGGCACCATATTAATAAGATTATCCAAGTTATTTTGGCCTTTTATAGGAAGCATAGTTACCTCATCCTTTTTGATTACTAGGATCGCATTTGGTGATATTCTAGCACCCATTCCTCCACCTGAACCATCTCCAGTCATTCCTTTATTATCACCGCCAGTTCCGCCACCTGCTCCGCCTCCAAACATAACGCTTATAATAGGTACAAGAGTTACTTCCCCTACAATAATAGGTTCTCCTACAACTGTTTCTGTCTTTATGAATTTTTCCAAATTAGTAAATAGTGAATCAAAACTTTCTTTCATTGAATTATTTTCCATGATTAATTCCTCCTAAATTTTTTATATTTTCTAATCTCTAATATCTAATACACCTGCTTTAACTAAAAAGTTTCAGCAGCTTTTGACTTTTTAAATAATTTTTGTCTTACATCTTTTTTTATGATTAGCTTAAGCGTTCTATAGCCTATGACACAAACTTTTATATCTCCATATATTTCAGCTTCAATATTAATATTTTCTTTTTCAAAATCTGGATTTACATAAATTTGTGCACTTGGAACTGCTCCTTTTATTATACTTATCACCCCCAAAAGCATTCCAGTTAATGAAGGGTCTTCAAATCCATACACTCCACTTATCTTAAAATATTTAGGTTTTACAATGTTAAGAATATCTTTAAAGTACCTAAATAATTCTATCATTAAGTTCATCCCTATATCTCTTTTTGAGTTAGATTCGTTTTTTTTATTTTTGTTTTTCTTTACATTATTTTCTTTTATAAACTTCTTATTATAAATGTTTAATCCACAAATAATTATTTTCATTTCTGGTTTATCTTCAGATTTGTAAATAATAATTCTAATTAATCCAAAGAGCCATCTTATCTCAGCTTTCCCCTCAGCGCCATCATTTATTTTGCCATTTAGAAAATAATCAAAGGGAATAAAAAGTACCAATATTAGTACTGATAATAATATACACAGTAATATAAGTAATATTTTAAAGACTATAAGCAAAACTGTCATATCATTACACCACCTTAAAAAGCTTAAGAATCTTTATTTTAGATATCTTTTTATTATAATATTTTTTTGCTGGCTTGCTTATTAAATCCACAGCTTTTGTTAAATTTTTTTCAATAAATTTATTATACGGATTATTGTATGGAACCTTATATGCATCCATAATAGTCTTTTTTATTAACTTCATATCTTCATTATAATTATGATTTTTTAGCTTTACATCCTCATTTTCCATTTGATTTATGCAGTTCTCTACTAATAATTGTGACAAGCTTGATAATCTATCTGGTATTGGCATTTCAAATTCAAATTCATTAAGTTCTTTATCAAGCTTTTTTATTAACTCTAATTCCTTTTTACATTCAGCGCAAGACTTCAAGTGTTCCTGTGCAAAAATTTTTTCAAGAGGTTCTATTGTATTATCTGCTAAAGAATATAATAACTGTTGATCAAATTTACAACTCATGTCTCCACCTCCATTATAGTTTTAAGTTTATCTTTCAAGAGAGCCTTAGCTCTATAAATTTCTGTTTTTACCGTTCCTAAAGGCTTGTCTAAAAGCTTTGCAATTTCATTATAATTAAGATTTTCATAATACCTAAGAACTATAACAATTCTATATTTTTCAGGTATTTCTTTCAAATTACTTTTTATTATATCCTTAATTTCCAATTTTATAATTTCATCTTCTACATCATCTTCCGAAACCAAAACATCTTCTAAAGTTATATCATTATTTATGCTTTGATTCAATGATACAACATTATTCTTTATAGTTCTTTTAAAATTTAAACATGTATTTACTGAAATTTTTCTAATCCAAGGATGAAAAGGTAGACTATCATCAAATTTTTTAATATTATTGAACACTTTTATGTAAATCTCTTGTACTAAATCCAGTGCATCCTGCTGATTCTGTGTATAACTATAGCATAAGTAATATAAATATTTTTCGTACATCTGAAATAATAACTTAAAAGAATGCTTATCATATTTTTTACACTTTACAATAAGTATATTGTCTACCTCCAAATTCACCCCTCCTTTTTATGAAATAATAACCAGTAAATTCATATGTATATTATAACAATACACCTATGTTATTTAAAAAGTTTCATATTTTGTTAAAATATTTGATTAAATTTCTAATTAATAGCTACTTAATTGTTTTAAATATAGCAATAGAGGTATAAACTAAATCAGTTATCTAAAAATGCTTTTACCTAGATTTTCACGCCAGCCAACTGGTTGTGTAGTTTTCGCATCGGTGTCGCTGTTACCTTCATTAGTTGCAGTATTTCCAGACACATATGTTAATAGTATTGACAGTCTAATAATTAAATAAAAATCCTCCACAAGATTTTACTCTAATGAAGGATTTAAAAGTTCATTTTTCAAATGTAAATTTTGGACTCTTAGAGGAAACTCGACTCGCATTAGTCGTTGAGTAAGTTCGAGGATCCAAATTAAAATTTGGACTCTCACTTATCACTTATATTCATTATTAGCTATATTTTTATAAGCTACATATGTTGCATATAAATATCCACCATAAACAATAAGCATTATAAGTGCTGTTACTAAAATTGACGTAAATTGATTTCCTGTACCTAGAGCAATCAAATATGTATTAACTACACTAATTCCTACATATGAGTGAACTATTGATAGTGCTAAAGGTAGTGCAAAAAATATTGCTACTTGTTTAAATATACTTTTATTAATCATATTTTTTGTAGCTCCAATTTGTCTTAAACATTTATATCGTTCTATGGACTCATTACATTGTGATAATTGTTGAAGTGCAAGTACTGCTGCACTTGACAATAGGAGTACTATCCCTATATACACAGCTATAAATAATATCATTGCAGATAGCCCTCTGCTAGCATCATATGCCATTTCTCTAGTTAAACCATAAATAGTATAATTTACTTTTTTAGATTCACTATTATCGAATGTAGAATTGTTAAATATAGTTGTTAACTCGTTTTTAGCTTCTTCTTTGTTATTCCCTGAAAAATTCAAATTCAAAACTTCTTCTGATGGCTCTAATCCTGCTACTAAATCATCTGTGACTATTAAAGTAAACATATTGTCGCTTGTAGGTGATGTTGAAAGGGCTTCAGTTTCAATTTTCTTTTCTTTTATTTTAAATTCTTTATCACCTATTTTTATTGAATTTTCTTTTTCAATAAATCCTTTTAATATTCCTTCTATTGGTGCATAATTAGAAGCTATTACTATTTCGTCATTTTTTAAATCTATACTTGTTTCTCCTTTTAATTTTCTCATGCTATTATACTCGGATAATTTAATCATACTTATTTTCTCAAAAATTTTTATATTTAAAGTTTGTTTTTCACCATCAGTCGTTGCATATTTATCTAATAAATCTTTAGTACTCATATCATATTGATATTGTCTAAGTATAGTATAGTCTGAATTATCCTCTAAATTGTAATTTAATTGTTTTAATGCATCAACAGGTGAAATTATATTACTACTCTTCTCATTATCAAATACCTGCAACGATGCATCAAAAGGTGTTTGATTTTTTAGTGTACCTTCCAATGAATTCTTTACAGCTAATCCAGTTGATAAAG
Source organism: Clostridium gelidum (assembly GCF_019977655.1). Classification (NCBI taxonomy): domain Bacteria; kingdom Bacillati; phylum Bacillota; class Clostridia; order Eubacteriales; family Clostridiaceae; genus Clostridium; species Clostridium gelidum. Next base: position 1,565,773 of record NZ_AP024849.1, on the reverse strand, counting down.
TTCCTATTGTTACAAATAGCATCAAACAAATTATTGTCATTGATATAAAATTAGTATTAAATTTACTTGAAATCTGCCTTATGCTAAAGATATTTAATCCATTCAAATATAAATTCTTATTTTTTTGAAATATAAAAAATACAACTGAAGCTATTCCATAAAAGAAAAGTGCTGTACCTATTATCCCAAATACTATAGAAAGTTTAAATCTATTGTCATAGAAATCTAATCCAGCCTTATTAACTAAATAATAAGCATACCCAAGCACTACTAATGAAACCATTAGTATAAATGTTGCTAAATAAGGATTTCTAATCTTTACCTCTTCATTTTTCTTATTTGCACACAGAAGATCAATTAATTTATATCTTGAAATAATAAATACATTAAATATCATAACTAGTAAATACATTATCCCAAAATATAAAATTGTTTTTAAAATTGAACTGGTTGAAATAACAAAACTATATTTTGTCATTTGCATAGCAAAAAGCTTAGCCGTAAATATTGACAGTACTTGTGCAAATAATAATCCGAATATAAGCCCTGCAACAAGTGATATTATTCCAATATATAAGGTTTCAAAAAATAATATCTTTGACATTTTTCTTTTTGGCATACCTAATACCATATATATACCAAATTCTTTTTTCCGTCTATTAATTAGAAATTTAGTTGCATATATTATGAGTCCTCCTAGAATAACTGATACACCAATTGATATAACTGAAATCATTTGCCCCATAATTTTAACATATTCAGTTTGACCTTTATTCATATCAGCCATTACAGATTGTGAATCAATAGAATTAAAGCTATAAAATATACATACTGCAAAAGTTAGGGTTAAAAAATAAATAGTATAATCTTTAAAACTTTTTTTTACATTATTTAGTGCCATCTTAGAATACATCTTTAGAGTCACCTCCAAGAAGAGTAACAATATCTATTATTTTATTAAAAAATTCCTTTCTAGAATCTTCTCCTCTAATCAGTTCATTGAAAATCTTACCATCTTTTATAAATAGTATTCTACGGGAATAACTTGCAGTAAAAGCATCATGGGTTACCATTAAAATGGTTGCTTCTAGTTCTTTATTTAGTTTTTCAATAGAATTTAAAAGTAATTTAGCTGACTTTGAATCTAGAGCACCGGTAGGTTCATCTGCTAGAATAAGTTTTGGGTTATTAACTATTGCCCTAGCTGCTGCTACTCTTTGCTTTTGCCCTCCTGACATTTGATATGGATATTTATTTAAAACATCCAATATATCTAAACTTTTGGCTGACGACAAAACTAATTCATCAACCTCAGACCCCTTTTTTCCTCCTATAGTCAGCGCTAGTGCAATATTCTCATATGCAGTTAAAGTATCTAACAAATTAAAATCTTGAAATATAAATCCTAGCTTATCTCTTCTGAATTTTTCTAGTTTTTTACTTTTTAATCTTGTAATATCATCTTCATCAATTATAATAGCCCCTGTGGTTACTTTATCTATTGTAGATATACAATTTAAAAGCGTAGTCTTACCGCTACCTGATGGACCCATTATTCCAACAAATTCGCCCTTTTCAACCTTGAAACTTATATTATCAAGTGCCTTTGTCACATTTTCTTTATTTCCATAATACTTTTCTACATTTTGTACATTTAATATGTTTTCCATAAACTTTCCTCCTGATTTATCATGTAGTTAGGATTGTTTAACCCTATAACTATATTCTAATCCCTTGTATATTTTTCTCATATTGAAGTATCTTTCAATCATCTTACATTATTGTAAGATAATAATGTAAAAAGAGGTAGCATTTTATTTTTGCTACCTCTAAATTATTTATAAATTTATATATAAAAAAGAGTTATAATATAAATATTATAACTCTTGAAATAAACAAAAACTATCTTCTGTTATTTTGTTGCTTTCTAGCTCTTCTACAATCAGGACATCTTACTGGTTCGTTTTCAAATCCTTTTTCTTTGTAGAATTCTTGTTCTCCAGTTGTGAATACAAATTCGTTTCCACAATCTTTACATACTAATGTTTTATCTTCCATATTAAATTCCTCCTTTTATTTTAAAGATTAATTTCGATCCATATAATTCTCTAAAAGGAGAAATGTACTTATCTATAAAAAACCTTTTTCATTACAATATTTATTATATCATGTTCAAAATAAATTGCAAGCATTTTTTATGCTCTAAATCTATTTTTTATGCTCTAAATCTATTTTATTTATCTATAAAAATAAAATAGATTATTTTCTTCTAACATCTAGCAACTTTCTTCACAGATTTCATAATTTGCTAATCTTGTAGAAAATAGCAAACTAAAAAAGGGTTATAATATAAATATTATAACCCTTGAAACAAACAGAAACTATCTTCTGTTATTTTGTTGCTTTCTAGCTCTTCTACAATCAGGACATCTTACTGGTTCGTTTTCAAATCCTTTTTCTTTGTAGAATTCTTGTTCTCCAGTTGTGAATACAAATTCGTTTCCACAATCTTTACATACTAATGTTTTATCTTCCATATTAAATTCCTCCTTTTATTTTAAAGATTAATTTCGATCCATATAATTCTCTAAAAGGAGAAATGTACTTATCTATAAAAAACCTTTTTCATTACAATATTTATTATATCATGTTCGAAATAAATTGCAAGCATTTTATTTTATAGATTATTTAAATTTTACTTTCCAACTCATTAATCTCATTCTAATCTTTATAAAAATCATCCTATAATAATTTTATTTAGCAGTGCAGAAACTGAATTATTATTATCAATGTCTGCCAAATTAACATCAGTTTTAGTTGAATTTTCATCAACGCTTTTCGAATTATTATCTACTTGATTAGTTGATTTTGCTTCTTTTGATGTACTATTTTCTTCTCTTTCAGTTTTTTCTCTTTCTCTGTTTTGTTCCTTAGCTGCTGCTAAAAGTGATGGCGCATTTTGTTTTATGTATTCCAATTCTTCACAACTAACATTCTCACCCCGTGCTATTTTTGCAGCTATAGTATATACACTATATTTTTTCCCTTGTTGCACTTGAAGTTTTTTAATAATTTCAAGAAAATCTTGTTTTTCTTCTTCAACCATTGTCTTGTAAAATTCATTTTTAGTAAATTTATTATTAATTTCAATTTTCATTACACTTCTCCCTTCGATCACATTCATTATTAAACTTATCGAATTCATTTCCATAATATTTAGGAGTTGTATAAAAATAGGAGTAATTTCATACAAATTATTTTAAACTTGTATAATTCCCAATTGGAAAAATGATATTAACTTTTGTTCCTTCTCTTTCTATAGAACTCAAATGTATTCCAAGTCCTAATTTTTCACAAAGCTTTTTACACAGATAAAGTCCTATACCAGTAGATTTTCCATATTTTCTTCCATTTTCTCCTGTGAAGCCTTTATCGAAAACTCTATTTACATCATTCTTGGAAATGCCTATTCCATTATCTTCAATAGTCAGTATTATGTTATCCTCACCTTCAGTTGTATAAGCTCTTAAAACTCCACCATTATCTCTACTATATTTTATAGAATTAATGATAATTTGATTAACAATAAACTTTACCCATTTAAGGTCTGTTATTACGTTTCCTGAAACATCTTCAATATCAACTGAAATTTTTTTATTTATAAAATCCCGTCTATTATTTCTAATAGCTTCCTTAATTGCTTCTTTTACTTCAAATTCTTTTACTATATAATCATTGCTAACATCCGTACTTCTTGAATAATAAAGAGCTTGATTTATATACTCCTCAATTTTTTTAAGTTCATCTCCTAATGCATTTTTTTCTTTACTCTCACTATTTTCTACAATTAACTTTGATGATGCTATTGGAGTTTTTATTTCGTGAACCCATGTTTCAATATATTCTCTGTACTCTTTTTGAAGATTTTTATAAAAATTAACATGCTCATGCATATTTCTATTACATTCACTTAGCACTTCATATATTATTTTTCCTTCATAATAATTAGGGGATTTTATAACTTCAGGCAATAAATACTTTTTATCTAGCTTATCAATAATTCCGGTAATATCATCATAAAATCTTTTCTTTGAAATAAAATCCATTATTATATAAATCATCAGAGGAGTAAACCAAACAAGAAAAATCATAAATACTATTATAGCTGGCATTTTAGCTATACTCATTAAAACTAAAAATAATAAATATATTATTAAATTAATTATTATAAAAGGCGCTTTTGAAAGAAAATATTCTTTTATATTCATAATAATATGTACCCAAGTCCTCTCTTTGTTTCTATACCATCTTCAAAACCTATTTCATTAAGCTTCTTTCGGAGCCTAGTCACATTCACTGACAATGTATTATCATCAACATAAAGATCTGAATTCCATAGATAGTCCATTAAATCTTCTCTACTTACTATGCATCCTTTATTTTTCATAAGACAAAGTAATATTTTGAGTTCATTTTTCGTAAGATCAATTTTATTGTCATAAAAATTTACAGTTCCACTCGTAATATTAAGTTTTAATCCTTTATGTTCAACTATTTCAAAAGCCGAATTATTTCCAGAAGTTCTCCTAAGTACAGCAGTTATTCTTGCAAGAAGTATTTGTGTATTATAAGGTTTTGTTATAAAATCATCTGCACCAAGATTCATACTCATAATTTCATCCATTTCACTATCTCTGCTTGTAACAATAATTATAGGTATATCCTTTTCTTTTCTAATTTCTCTACATATATAATATCCATCATAATAAGGAAGGTTTATATCAAGCAAAATTAAATCCGGCTCATCTTTTAAAGCTATTTTTACTATATTTTCAAAATCAGTTGGTGCATAAGCTTCATATCCATAACGCATTAAAAATTCAATAAGTTCTTTTTTTATATTTTCATTATCCTCTATTAACATAATTTTAGGCATATAAATCTCCTTTGAAATTCTAATTTTTTTACTTTAATACAATATTATTATGATACTATTATAATTCTATTTTACTTCTTATTCCAAGCATAGTTTTTTAATCATAGGACAAATTAAATAAGTATTAAGAAAAAGGAGTGTATTATAATGAAAAAAATTTTTAAAGCTTTATCTGTATTAATTTTACTTACGACGTTTCTGCCTTTTAAATCATATGCTATTGACACTGACATTCCCTTAAATGATTCTATAGTTAATTTGAAGATGGATGAAAGGAAACTTTGGATTGACCATGTTTTATGGACTAGAGATTTTCTTATTAGTGATTTAGCATCCCTTCCAGATAAAGATTCTGTCCTAGAGAGATTGCTTAAAAACCAAGATGATATTGGCGCTTCAATTAAACCTTATTATGGAGAAGAAGCTGGAAATAAACTTTCAAAACTTTTAAGAGAACATATTATAATTGCCGGTAAAGTTGTAGATGCTGCTAAAAAAAATAATAAATCTGACTTAGATAAATACAATAAAACATGGTATAAAAATTCAGATGACATTGCTGATTTTTTATCTACTGCAAATCCTAATTGGTCAAATTCAGAATTAAAAGATATGTTACATAAGCACTTAGAATTGGTAACTGCCCAAGCTGTTGCTAGATTAAATAAAAACTGGAAAGCTGATATAGAGACATATGATAAAGGTGAAGAACATATAATTAAGTTTGCTGATGTACTTTCAAATGGAATTATAAAACAATTCCCAGAAAAACTTAGTTAATAAGTAAAGGCAGTCCTAATCAGACTGCCTTTGTTTATGATTAAATATATATTTACAGTTTAATGAATATTTAAATATATTATTTAACCATTTACTTTGATTTATATAAACGCCTGCAAATATTAAGACTCCTCCAAATAACATTAACTTACTAATATTCTCATTTAAAACAATATTAGATGACACCATAGTTATTAAGGGAACAAAATATATGTAATTTGTAGTTTTTACAGATCCTATAACATTTATTGCTTTATTCCACATTAAAAAACATAATACAGATGCAAAAATTGAAAGAAAAAGAAAATTCAAAACAATACTAATATTTAAACTCGGTATTTTTAATAAATTAACCTTTGAAATAATTAGAATTGGTAACATAGTTATTATTCCATAAAAAAAGGTCTTTCTTACAATAAAAAGTTGACTATATTTATCATTTACTCTTTTTATTAATATTGAATATATAGAAAATAGAATTGCAGAGATAATTGCCATTAAATCTCCCTTTGGATTTAATTTTAATACCTTCCCATTATAAATAATAATAGATATTCCTATTATTGCTATAACAAATCCTAAAAACATATTAATAGTAAATTTCTCGCGTTTTGATATAAAATGTGCAATTAATGCTGTAAAGATAGGTATTGCAGACAATATTAATCCAACATTTGAGGCATAGGTATATTGAAGCGCTAAATTTTCAGTCCAATAATAAAATGATATTCCCGTAGCACCTAATAAAAAAAATAATATTTCTTCTTTTATAGGCAAAACCTTAACTTTTTTAGGATAAATGACAATTAAAATAAGAAAAGCTATAAAAAATCGATAAGCTAAGATTTCCTCTGGAGAAAATTGAGTTAATAATATTTTTGTTGATATGAAAGTTGTTCCCCAAATAATTATAGTTACTATAGCTAGTACATGTGCAAAAAAAATTTTATTTTTCATTTATAATTACTCCTTTGTGTTTTTACTACAGTATCTAAAAAATATCTAGTTATTATTCTAATTTAATTTTAGATACCTAAGTAATTATAAATTTCATTTTAATATAAGTATTGTAAAAAATTGCACTGTTTTTTTACAAATTAGCTTTATACATCATTGGGGTAACTCCTGTATATTCCTTAAAACACTTTATAAAATGGCTTTGATCATAAAATCCAGATTCTATTGCCATATCTGCAAAACCCTTTTTATTTTTCAATAACTTTTTTGCATAATTTATCCGTAAATTTGTAATATATTGATGTGGAGACAAGCCATAGCACTCATTAAATTTTCTAATTAAATAGTATTTACTCACATGTGCTATCTTTGCCAAATCATCAAGCATTATATCTTTCCTGTAATTTTCATTCAAATATTGCTTAATTTCACTTCTTCTTTTTAAATTTAAATTTTCTAATGAATCTTCATTTAATTCTATATTATCATTCTTAATCAAAAGAGAAATATAATTTAGTAATTTTGATTCAGTTTCAATATCTATTGTTTTATTTTCAATGTTATCCGTTAATTTAATTAAATCTAAAAACATCTTTTGATTTACCTTCATATAATCAAACTTGATTTTTTCACTCTGAATATTGAATCCAGACTTAAACCACTCAGGACTTATATAAAGCATTCTAAAATTCCAACTTTTATAATCATAAGGATTGCACTTGTGAGGAATGCTTGGTGGAATTAGTAAAAATGTCTTTTCATTAAGTTCATAAGTATTACCACCTATTTCTGTTTTAGTGCCTCCCCTTTCAATTAATCCTATAGAAACTTCATTATGAAAATGCGCTTTAGATGAGTGTATAGAATTATTGCACTTTTTAATTTCAATATCTCCATCAGCATTATTAAAAAAATATCTTATATCTTCCATTATTGCCTCCAATATAATTTATTTAATTATACTATTTATAGATTTAATTGTATAATATATCCCCTATATAAAAAAATCTACGTCATTTATGGTAGGTTCACCCTTCATTATCCTGTATGATATGTAATATAACTCATTTATTATTTAAAATACAAATCTTAAAATTGCGACTGACACTATTCCAACAACTACTGTTAATAATAAATTGTTCTTTTTAAGAGCAACTAATACTGTAGGTATTGCTGCCAATAGTTCTAAAGAATTACCTTGAATTGAAAATTTATTGTCAACAGTAAGAAGTTCTACTGCTATTAATGCCGCTAATATTGATAAAGGTATGTATGTTAAAAATTCTTCAACATTCTTATTTAATTTTATTTTTGATAATATAGTTATAGGTAATACTCTTGGAATCATCGTTACAATGCATCCACCTATAATAACACTCCATATATAAAGATTCATTCTTTAATCATCACCCCAATTAATGCTCCAATAACTGCTGCTATAATAGCTCCAGTGCTAGTCGATACTATTTGTATACTTATAATTAAAACCATAATAGTTGTAATAATTATTATAATCGCTTTATTTAATTTTATATTGTCTTTAATAGCTGAAATTAATAATCCTATAAACATGGCAATTAAAGCAAAATCTAATCCAAAAACTTTATAATCGGGTATAATACTTCCAAGAAGTACTCCAATCCCGGTGGCAATAATCCAGTTTATATATGCAACAATATTTAAACCCATCATCCAAAAATAATTAATCTTCTTTCTATTAAAACCTTCTGCTGCCGCTACTAAAAAAGTTTCATCTGTCAAAAGTACCCCTATAGATAAATTTTTCAAAAGTGAATTTTCTTTAAAATATGGTGCCATTGCTGCACTCATAAATAGATGTCTAAAATTAATAAAGAAAATAGACAATATTATACTTGCTATAGATGCATTCGATAATATCATACTTGAAGCAATAAATTGAGCTGATCCAGCATAAACAAAAATACTCATTCCTACTGCTTCTACAAATGTTAATCCACATGATTTTGATAAAATTCCACAAGCGAAGCCTATGCTAAGATATCCAAATATAGTCGGTATACAATCTTTTACTCCTTGTATAAAATAATAAGTACTTGTTTTATTCTTTATTTCTAAAGAATTCTTTGACATTTCTTCCACTTCCATAAGCTTGCCCCCTTGATTGTTTATCCCCAAAATTGTAATATATAATATATGCATTGTACGTTATATTTTACATATGTTATATATTACGTTTGTACGTTATATTTGTCAAGGAGTGAAACTATGAATTTAAATAATATTATTGCTAGAAATCTAAACAGATTAAGAACTGAAAGACAACTAAGTTTAAGTAAACTTTCTGAAATATGTGGTGTTAGCAAAGTTATGCTAGGACAAATTGAACGTGGAGAATCAAATCCAACTATTAATACAATATGGAAAATAGCTACTGGTATTAAAATTCCCTATACGCTCCTTATTGATGAACCAATAGAAAGTGATATTTGCATAAGAAAAGAAGATGCTAAAAAACAAACTGCTATTGATGGAAAGTATAGACTTTATTGTTATTTTACCAGTCATGTAAATAGGAATTTTGAACTTTTCACTGTAGAATTAGACCCTAATAGCACATATGTATCACATTCCCATGGTGAAAAAACTCAAGAATATCTCATTATTTATAACGGAAATTTATCATTAGATATTGATGGCACAAAACATATTTTAAACGTTGGGGATTCGATAGTTTTTGATTCTTCAAAGCCACATTCTTACTGCAATTCAAGTGATGAAATATTAAAAATGACTATAATTAATTATTACTTATTGTAATTTATAAGAATGGACAGTAGCTACTTTTGTTTTTACACAAAACTAACTACTGTCTATTTTTTATGTTGCACTTAGGAGCATATCCAAACAGAGAAATTGGATACGTATTTGTGAAGTAGGCATTGAAAATAAGCTGCTGAAGCTTCTTAATGGGTGCAACCTCCCATTTAGAATGCTTCCAGCGAAATTTTCACAGTCCTACTGAATAAATATGTATTCAATTTCGGCGGATGTAGGCATAAGTACGATTTTCACTGTGGTTATCTATATAAGATGTTCTTATATGCAACATAGCTACTCTTTTTTAATATGTATATTTTTCTTCAAACTAAGAAGTATGTTTGCCTCATGGCAAACTATTAGGTAACCATAATAATTTTATTAACAATTAATTATTTAATGTCAACTCCAAATTTTAGATTATATTTACCAAATAATATTAGCTAAATACATTATTATAGGAATTGTAATTAATGACAATAATGTACTTAATCCCACTAGTTTAGCTCCATATTCGTAATCTCCACCATACATTTGAGAAAACATTGGTACAGTTAGTCCAACTGGTGTAGACATGGCAATTAGAACTACCATTTTAATTTCTGCTAGACTTGATGGAAGAAACCTAAATATTACTAGTATTACCATTGGAATTACAATCAATTTTATAAAACACACAAAATAGGCATATTTATTATTAAACAGAGTAATAATCTTAGATTTTGCAATATATGTTCCTAGTAAAATCATAGCTATTGGAGTATTAGTTTGTCCAACCAAATTAAAAGCATCATAAAGAATTACAGGTAATTTTATTGGCGAAGCAAAAATTATTAATCCAAATACTACAGCAATAATTCCTGGGTTAAACAGTATGCTTTTTATTGTAATTAAATTTTTATTTTTTGATACGAGATAAATTCCATAAGTATAACTCAATATATTAAAACACACCAAATATGCTGATAAAAAGAATACTTTATCTATGCCCATTATACCAGTAACTAATGGAATCCCAATAAATCCTGCATTAGCAAATCCAATAGCAAATTTATCAATTCTTTGATCTTTTTTAAAGATAATCTTTCCTACAAGAAATCCTATAAGCATTGCTCCTAAAGAAATTATAAAAGAAATTCCAAGTTCCTTCAACATAACAATAGAAAAATCCATTTGGTATCTTGTTAGCATAATAAGGGGATTAATAACCCAAACTAACAAATTAGATATCTGCTTAGTTCCTTCGTCGTTAATCAATTTTTTTCTATATACAATAAAGCCAATTGCCATTAGTACATACATAATACTAATTTGGCCTACAATTGTTGAAATAATCTCCATAATAAGTATCCTTTCATTTAGACATTTTTTATCTTAATGTTTATTTATTCTTCCGTTAACGAGTTATATTATATCATTTGATTATGTTAAATTCCATTACATATTTTCCACTATGGAAATAGAAAAAGTAACGTTAAATCAAAAAGCTATCTTTGAAAAATAATATTAGCATTCTTTAAAAGCTCCTAAATATTATTTTCTAAGATAGCAAAGTTTATTTTTATTATCTAGCATTATGTTATTCAAATTTATAAAATACTTATAATAAGAATAAAAGTGATAACGTGATCATTGCAGGTAATCCCTGTTTTATTATAATTGATTTCGAACTTGTTATTGCTCCATAAATGGCTGCAGTTACTATACATGATAAGAAAAATACAGCTATATTCTTAGACCAAATCTGATCAGTAATTAATAATGACCAAATAAGTCCTGCTGATAAAAATCCATTATACAATCCTTGATTTGCTGCTAAAGATTTTGTTTGTGGAAACAACTCTTTAGGTAATGTCTTGAAAGTGGAAGCACCTTTTGTAGTCCATGCAAACATTTCTATCCATAATATATATATATGTTCAAGTGCAACTACTCCAATTAATATTTTTAAAATAAATGTCATTGTATTCCCCCCTAAATAATAATATATAACAACTAATAATAATTATTATATACTATTCTATTATCCAAAACAACTACATTCCTATGACTTAACCTAATATCAGACTGCACCCTGTAATTTCTTCAAATTCTCTTTTAACACTTTCAAAATTATCTTCCCCACTTGTAATATTTAAAGAAACAGTCATATTACTTGGATTATAAGATGGATTTTTCTTTAAAGCAATGCTGTTTTTATCACATAAAAGCTTTGCAACATTAAATAATTCATTTTGATTCACTTTATCCGATATGGCGATGCTCCAACCTGTTTCACAACAAACATGCCCTAACTTTTCTTCAAAGTTTTGTCCAATTTTAGGCGATATAAATACAAGTTCAATATATTTTCCTTTATTATTATTCTTTATACTTTTTTTATAAGGTTTATGTTCTTCATTTTCAAAAGCTTTATCAATTAAACTTAGTGCTGAATTTTGCTCTACAGCCACAACATCCTCAACCTCAAAATATAGCTTATCATTACTTAAATCAGTATTAATACCTGAAGTTCCTTCTTCAACTATAAACAGCTTCCACCCAGTTTTTTCTTCAAATACTTTGCTTTCACTGCCATCACATATATTTTTACAATTAAGAAATACATGAACCGAAAATTTTTCTGGATAAAAAGATATTTTTTTAATAGTAATAGGATTAATTAATTTTTTAATAAGCAAATCCGCAGAACTATTATTTATTTTCTCATTTATGCTTACCTTCCACTCTGTTTCCTTATAAAAATCATCCATAACATTTTTAATAGATGAATCTACCCCCTGTGGAAAATCAAAATTCAAGATGATTTCTTTCCTATCTAACATCATACTAATTTTCTTATACTCAAAATCCTTAAACTTTTCTTCAATTAAACTTATAAGTGTTTGTTGTGTAAGCTCCTTAGGCTTTAAATCTTCATTTATATCATCTTCTATTCTTGCTCTAAACATAAATAATCTTTTTAAATCACTTTCAAAATAAACACTATCCACAATAACCTTTTTAAATTTCTGCATATCTTCATTCTTATTATCAAGTGTATCAAAAGAATTATCAACATCATTGTTATTTTTCACTTCAAAACTTTGAGCAATTTCAAAATTCTTTTCGCCACTCCATATATATAATAATTCTTCAATAGTCAAAAGCCTATCCCCATAGTTCTCATTAATAAATTTCCACAGTTCACTTATATTTTCTTCACACAATTGATCTTTTGTATTTAAAATATGTGGAAAATTTTTATTTAACTGTTTTCTAGGATTCCTAATATTTATAACAATTTCCTCACCACAAGATGGCGTATAAGTTCTTCCTATAAATTCATCAGATATTTCTTTACCTAAACTTCTTATAACATCTTCATTTCCATGAACTAAAATAATATTTCTTGCTGATATTCTCTCCAAAACACCCTTTATCTCATTTTTATCAGCATGAGCTGATAAGCCTATTTTTTTCACCTTGCATTTAACAGGAATATTAAGTCCATTTATGCTTAAATATCTTTCACTTTCTTCATCGGCGTCTATTAGGTCTAAAATCTTTCTTCCAGGTGCTTCTTCATCCTGGTATCCTGTTATTACAATATACCCATTTTCCATAGGTGCTATTTTTTCAGCATAAAATGCACTTGGCCCACCAGTTAGCATACCTGAACTTGATATAATAACTACTGGTTCTTTTTGAGATAGTATTTCTTCCCTGTGCTCAGTTGTTTTAATTTCAATTATGTTGTCATCATAAAAAGGACTTATTCCCTTTAATATTTTTTTACCAAGAGAATTCTTTAGATATAGTGGATTATTTTTGTAAACCCTATTTATATCTCTAACCATTCCATCAACATAAACCTTAACCTTTTTCAAACTCCCCTTATTCATTGCACCCTTTAATATTAGTATTACTTCTTGTGCCCGTCCTAATGCAAAGGCTGGTATTATCATCTTTCCATTGTTTTCTATACATTCATTTACTGCATCTATTAAGTTTCTTTCTTCAATTTCACGATTTGAATGAAGTCTATCACCATATGTAGATTCAACTATTGCCACATCAGGTCTTAATCTAGGTAATTTAGCACCTTCAACAGTTCTTTGAGAAAACACTGAAAAATCTCCCGAATAAAATACAGCACCTTCAGGACTTTGAAGATAAACACAACTTGCTCCAGCTATATGACCTGCATTATAAAAGGTAACATACATATTTTCAAATATAGGAAATTTCACTTCATAATTTATAGTGAAAATTCTGTTTAATGTATTTTCTACATCAGTTTCTGCATATAAAGGTATTTCTGCATCTCTATTATTCATTATTTTTAAACTATCATATAATAAAACCTTAACTAAATCTCTAGTCATATTATTCATATATATTTTTGCATTTGGATATTCCTTACTTATAATTGGTAAACATCCTATGTGGTCTAAATGAGCATGGCTTATAATTATTGCATCTAATCCGCCATAAGTTTGAACATCCCTAAAATTAGGAACACTATCCTTGCTAGCACTTTGCCTAATTCCTGCATCAAATAATATGTTTTTGCCATTAATCTTGGTTAAAATAGAGCTACCACCAACTTCTAAAGCTCCCCCTAAAAAATCTATATTAATAAATATCCACTCCTTATTTTCTATACCTCTTATTGTAATGTTTCATTTATATTAGGATATTATCTGTTACATTAAATTTATTTCCCATAACGCATTCCCCTTCATGCCTTATATTATGTATTTTACCACACATATATCTATCTAATCCTTTTTTACACTTGTTTCCTACCATGGTTTAAGCTTGAAATTTGTTTTAATCCTGCACTAATAAATATTATCACAATAATCCATGCAGTTATTGTAAGTATTACTTGAACAAGTGGAAGTTCACTATTAGTGCTTATAGGCATATCCCAAATTGCATGTAATCCAATTATGAGAACAAAATATTTAAGAAATTTAATATTCATAATATGTTTAATTTTTAATCTATTATCTTCCTTTACCATTACTAATGCTGCTCCAGCCATAGCTGCCCAAACAATATGACCTCCAAAGGCTAAAACGCCTCTAGTATATATTATTCTCATCAATATTGGAATTTGTAATCCATACGCAAATTCATATCCAGCTGTTTCAAATACTGCAAATCCTGCTCCAACTGCTGCTCCGAGTAGAAGTCCATTTAAAATAAACTTTCGCTTGCTTCCTCTTAAAAAATATGCAACTACAATAAACTTTGCAGATTCTTCAATAACTCCTATCATAATCGCACCAAAATAATCTACTTTTCCTACAAAAATAATTCGGCTAAATATCATTGTTAAAAGTAAAGAAGATACACCTCCAAAAAAGAATATTTTAGTTACATCAAAAATGTTAATATTTCTTGGAGCATTTAATTCCCAGAAAAAAACAAGTAATGAAAATGGAACTGTTAAAGCACCTATAAATATAATTCCTGGATATGCTAATACATTTTTAAAAATTCTTAATAAGGCTAATAATCCAAGAAAGGTAGCTGCAAACAAGAAAAATACTCTTGAGTATAACCAAGGTTTGGGCCATTTCGAACAAATATCACACTCTTTTGGTGCTGTATTTCCAGTGCCACAAATAAAAGTATTCTCTCTCTCCTCTAAACTGTGTTTCTTAAATACATTAACCAACAAATCTGTTAATCTTAAATCTACTTGCTCGCTTCCACCATCCATTATATTTACTTTATTTATGAATCCATTCTCTTCATTCTCATTTGATCCATCTTTTTCTGCATTATTTTTATTATCATTAAAATTAAAACCACACGTACTACAAAAACTAGAATTGTTCAAAACCTTTTCTTTACAATTTGGGCAATCCTTTATATTTTCATCCATTATTAATCCTCCTTGTTTTTCTATTTAACTTAACTATTTTCCCCAATTATTTTTTTGTAATTCAAATTTTCTATTTTCCAATCCAAGTTACCCCTAATAATAAAATGGAATTTTTTTGTTCTATTTAAATGGAATTATTAAAATCCAATCTATTTAATTAAAGATATTATTTCAAAATCATACATACATTTTTCTGAATTTATCTTTCCGTTTGGATATAAATAGTTATAATCATATGAATAAAGTAGTAGTATCAGCTATTTCATTTTTATTCTGATTATCACTTAACTCAGACTTTATATCCTTATTAACCTTAAATGCTTCTACCTCTTTTTTATTGTCAACAACTTGTAAATTTATTTATATACTTTATCTTTATGACAAACATTTGTCATAAACTTATAATATAATATATTATGGAATTATTTTATATATAAAGAGGCGAAGAAAATTATGAAAAAGAAAAAAAAATTATTTATTTTTCTAACATTATCATTACTTTTATCAGTATTCATATTCTGTGATCCGTTTTTTTACTTTAAGCTTTTTAATAAAAGCTTAACTGTTATAAATAATACTGTATATGCTAGCTCACTACCTGATAATACTTTTAAAAGTACCTATACTCCAAAAATTAAATTTGAAGATATGCCTATAACAAAAATTAACAATGTAAGTTTACATATCTTAAATCAATCTAACATTAATAATTCTCCTATGCTGCTTAAATCGCAAAGATATTATCTACAACTTGGTTTTATTTGTAATAAGCTCAACTATACTATTGATGCTTCAAATAGCAAAATTTTATTATCTAATAATGATAATAAAATTTCTTTAACTAAAAATTCATATACTAAAAATTCTAGGACAGGCTATCTTAGAGGTAATTTAATAACCAGCGATGATGCTAATTATATTTCAATCTCAGATATAGAAGAACTTTTTAATTTAACTGCTGTTTTTGACTTTAAAAATAATAATATCAGCTTACTTGACAGCAGCGTTAAAACACCAGAAGAGTCTTCCGTATCATATACAAACAAGGTTGCTTTAATTAGATTAGAGGATTTCGGTTGTGGTAGTAATTATGCCATAGATAAAAATCAAACAAAAATAAAATGCATGGCTAATCTTCTTTATTCACAAGGAATTAAATTTCATGTGAGCTGGATTCCTAGATTTAAGTCTCCTGCTGATAATATTGATAATGATTTATTAACAAATAACAATATAGCAAATGTAGGATTTGTTAATTTAGTGGATTACTTGATTAATAAAGGTGGTGAAATAGGACTTCATGGTTATACTCATCAACATGATGATGAAATAAGTGGAAAGGGTGAAGAATTATCTAAAGATGTCAATAACACTGAAGCAGAAACACGTGCTGTAATTGAAAAAGGTATTGATACTGCAAGTGCACTAAACATCCCTATTTCCTATTATGAAAGTCCTCATTATTTTGACACTGAACTTCAAAAGAAAGTTATTTCAGATTATTTTCAATTTATATACGAACCTTTCAACGGTGCAGAAAATACCAACATATATAAATCAGATGACTCTAACTTATTTGTCCCAACGCCATTGGGATATATACATGATTCAGACCCAAATTCTATAATCGATGGGCTTAATAATGAGGATCCTGATACGCTTCATAGCTTTTATTATCATCCATTTGTTGAATTAAAATATATAGATCTTAATACGAATAATAACAAACTTAATATAACCTATGATGAAAATTCTCCATTACAAAAAATAATTAAAACTCTTAAATCTGATGATTATACAACAGTTCATATTGATGAGCTTATAGATAAATAAAATCATACAACTTCATATGATATTTCAGTTGCAAAATTCCTTGAAAGTGAAAATTCTTAGGCACTAGAAACAAAAAAGCACTAACCCATTAAAATGGCTAGCGCTTTTATTTAAACTTAGAATTTAATGAGTCCTATTTCTTTTGTACTTTAGTTCCGTGACAGGCACTAGCAGAAGAACATCCAGAGCAACCACAGCCACAACCACTTTCTCCACTTCTTACCTTTTTAACTTGCTTTGTTATTACAAGTGCCATAAACCCAAGAATAATTCCACTTAGTATAATTGTTGCTACCATAAAATATCACTCCTCATTTTTAAATTTAAGTAGGTAGTCTGTAATAATAGAACTTACCTACTTAGTTTTTTTATTTATTTTGTATAACTTAATTGTCCAGTTATTTCTTTTCCTTTTGCATTTCTTCCTGTAAATATAACTGTTCCAATTACTAAAACAACTATTATTATTGAAGTTAAAGCTCCAATTAAACTTCCACTACCTAATATGAAATTACCAACTTGATTTATAACAAGAGCAACTAAATACGCAGTAAATGTTTGAAATCCTAAAGTAATCCATGTCCATTTCCAAGATCCCATTTCACGTCTTATTGCACCAATTGCAGCAAAGCAAGGAGCACATAACATATTAAATGCTACAAAAGCAAATGCACTAGCCACAGTAAACATTCCTGCAATATTTGTAGCAAGCGTTGGATCATCTTCTGCTGCATCAGCTATACCGAATAAAACCCCAAACGTTCCAACAACATTTTCTTTTGCAATTAATCCTGTTACTGTTGCAACGGCTGATTGCCAATTACCAAATCCAAGTGGTACAAAAATAGGCGCTATTACATTTCCAATGCTTGCTAATATACTATCACCTGCATCAACCATTTCAAGTGACCAATTAAATGACTTTAAGAACCATATTGTTACACAAGCCACTAAAATAATCGTACCAGCTTTAGCTATAAATGCCTTTCCTCTTTCCCATACATGCATTAAAACACCTTTTGCACCTGGAATATGATATTGTGGAAGCTCCATAACAAATGGCGATGGATCTCCAGAAAATAACCTAGTCTTCTTTAATATAATTCCGCAAATGATAATCATTACTATCCCTAAAAAATAAGCAGCTGGTGCTACCCAAGATGCTCCACCAAAAAGTGCTCCTGCAATAAGTGCTATGATTGGCAATTTAGCACTACATGGAATAAATGTAGTTAACATAATAGTCATCTTTCTATCCCTATCATTTTCCATAGTACGAGTTGACATGATACCAGGAACACCACAACCTGAACTAATTAACATTGGTATAAAAGACTTACCTGACAGCCCAAATTTACGGAAAATTCTATCCATAATAAAAGCTACACGAGCCATGTATCCGCAATCCTCAAGGATTGATAATAAGAAGAATAACACCATAATTTGTGGTACAAATCCAAGTACTGAGCCAACACCACCAATTATTCCATCTACTATTAGTCCTTGTAACCAATCAGCAACATTTGCATTTACGAGCCAAACTGAGACATTACCTTGGATAATTCCTGAAAATAGCGTATCATTTACCCAATCCGTCATCATAGTTCCAACTGTACTTATGGCTATGTAATAAACACCAAACATAATAGCAGCAAAAATTGGCAGCGCTAAAAAACGATTTGTTACAATCTTATCAATTTTATCTGATGTTGTTTCTTTTCCTTTGTTTTGTTTTTTAACAGCAGTTGAGACAACCTCGCCAATAAAAGCATATCTGTCTCCTGTGACAATACTTTCACTATCATCATCAAGTTCAGCTTCATATTTTTTTATTATTACTTCTATTTCATCTGAAATATTTTTTGATAACTTTAACTTATCAAGTATGTTTTCATCACGCTCAAAGAGTTTAATTGCAAGCCAACGTATTTCTACCTCTTCATGTGGAATACTTCTTATGATTACTTTTTCTATTTCTCCAAAAGCTTCCTTAGCTTCATCAGAAAAAGTTAATATAAAATTAGGTTTCTTTTTTGCATTTGCAACTTCTATTGCTTTTTCTGCTGCGAGCTTTACACCATTTCCTTTAAGTGCTGATGTTTCAACTACTGGGCATCCAAGCGTTTTAGATAATTTATTAATATCTATTTTATCTCCATTTTTCTCTACTATATCCATCATATTAAGTGCTATAACCGTTGGAATTCCGAGTTCTAAAATTTGTGTTGTTAAATATAAGTTTCTTTCAATATTAGATGCATCTACTATATTAATTACTGCATCTGGTTTATCATTTATCATAAAGTTACGTGTTACAACCTCTTCAAGCGTATATGGTGATAAAGAATAAACACCTGGTAAATCAACAATTTCAACATCCTTATTTCCTCTTAACTTACCACCTTTTTTTTCAACCGTTACTCCAGGCCAATTACCAACGTATTGAGATGAACCTGTAAGTTCATTAAACATAGTTGTCTTTCCACAATTAGGATTACCTGCAAGACCTATTTTAATTGACATTTTCATTCCCCCTAAATTCAGTTAACAATTAAGAATTAACAGTTAACAATTTATGATGAAATTCCTTTGGAATTTCTTAAATTATATTAAATAAATTACTCTACAATGATCATTTCTGCATCAGCTTTGCGAAGTGATAATTCATATCCACGAACTGTTACCTCTATTGGATCTCCAAGTGGTGCTACCTTACGTAAATATATTTCACAACCTCTTGTAATTCCCATATCCATAATACGTCTACGAACAGGTCCTGCTCCATCAACCTTTGTGACTCTAACTGTTTGTCCACACTTTATTTCTTTTAATGTGCTCATTATGATGCCTCCTATACTATTATTCGACTTGCCATACCTTTATCTAGTGCAACTCTACTATCCTTAACATTTATTATAAGATTTCCTCCAAGTTCAGAAATAATTCTAACAGTTTCTCCGGCAACAAATCCTAGACTATTTAGGAATCTTTTTGTTTCATCATTTCCTGTTATCTTTTTAATATTCATTTCATTTCCTTTAACCGCTAATATTAATGGCATATATTCTCGCCTCCTAATTGATAATGATTTTTATTAACTTCCATATAAACTATATTAACACTTTTTCAGGTAATTGAAAATGATTTTCATTGCTTTTCTGAATAATTATAAATTTGTTATTGATATCGTTTTGTTTTTATCTTTTCACTTTTTTACAAGTTATTATATTAATAATTTTTACCACATTAATAATTTCACACTATATCCTCACTAAAACTATTTTCATATGCAAAATATTATGAATCATTAAAAAACAAAAAAATACCAACAGTTTATATTTTTTATACACTGTTGGTATTACTAATTTGATGGTTACCGAGATAAGACTCGAACTTATAACCTGCAGAGTCAGAGTCTGCCGTTCCACCATTGAACTACTCGGCAATATTTATATATTTAATAGTGGTATGTGTTAATATTTCCCTTAACACATACCTTTTTTATTAAATTTTCTTATTTTCTATATTAACATTCCTTCTAATGTTTTTCTAATAGCCTTGATAAAATCAAAAGTATTTAATGTTTGAATATTATCATGTTCTGCTATTAATGCTAAATCCTTAGTCATAGCTCCATCTTCAATTGTCTTTATTGAAGCCTTTTCTAATTTATCTGCAAATTCAACGAGTGAAGTATTATTGTCTAATTCTCCTCTTTTTCTTAAAGCTCCAGACCATGCAAATATTGTTGCTATTGAATTAGTTGATGTTTCTTCCCCTTTTAAATGCTTATAGTAATGTTGTTGAACAGTACCATGAGCTGCTTCATATTCATAGTTTCCTTCTGGTGAAACTAGTACAGATGTCATCATTGCAAGCGATCCAAATGCCGTAGCTACCATATCACTCATTACATCTCCATCGTAGTTTTTACAAGCCCAAATCATTCCACCCTCTGATTTAATTACTCTTGCCACAACATCATCTATTAATGTATAGAAATATTCAATTCCTGCGATCTCAAACTTAGTTTTATATTCCGCATCAAATATTTCTTGGAATATATCTTTAAAAGTATGGTCATATTTCTTTGAAATTGTATCCTTAGTTGCAAACCACAAATCTTGCTTAGTATCTAATGCAAAGTTAAAGCAACTTTTTGCAAAGCTTTCAATAGAGTTATTCAAGTTATGCATTCCCATAACAACGCCATCTCCAGCAAAATTATGTATTAATTCTCTTTTTTCTTCTCCATTTTCAGAAGTAAATACAAGTTCACATTTACCTTTTCCTTCTACTTTCATTTCCACATTTCTGTATATATCTCCATAAGCATGTCTAGCTATAGTAATAGGCTTTTTCCATGTTCTAACGTATGGCTTTACTGGTTCTACTGTAATTGGTGCTCTAAATACTGTACCATCTAAGATTGCTCTTATAGTACCATTAGGACTTTTCCACATTTCTTTTAAATCATATTCTTTCATTCTTGCGCCATTAGGTGTAATAGTTGCACATTTTACCCCAACTTTATATTTTTTAATGGCTTCTGCAGAATCTAAAGTAACTTTATCATTAGTTTCATTTCTATATTCTAATCCAAGATCATAATATTCTGTGTTTAATTCAATAAAAGGATTTAATAGTTCCTCTTTTATTGCACCCCAAATGATTCTTGTCATTTCATCTCCATCCATTTCAACTAATGGAGTCGACATTTTAATTTTTTCCATGTTTATTGCCTCCTATATTGCTTATATTAGCTATAATTATCTACTAATAATTATACAATAGTGTTAGTTTTTTATCAATCGACAATTAGTAGTTAATACTTTGATTGTGCCTTATGCAACTAATTCTTATATTTACTGACATAACAAAGACTCATACCAATGAACTGAATCTAAATACCTCTCTATTAAACTGTTGAATTACTGTTTATTTTTATCTACTTCTTCATAATCAACATCAATAACTTCTCCACTAATATAGTCATCCGTTGAATCTTTATAATTATCTACATTATCAGCCGTATTTTTTAAATCAAACTTGTTTGAATCTTTTTTTTCTTTCTTTACTTTTATAAATCCTATAATTTTCATAACAACATATGTTACTAGCCCAAATAATATAAAGTATGGAAGGATATTTAAAAATACTTTTCCCACTAAAAACACTATACAAATTGTTCCAATAATATATATATACTTTTTAATTTGTCCATTCATTTCAATCAACCTCTATGCTAATTAATTTTTCTTTAATTATACAAGAAAAATATATAATATACAATGTAGTTCTTATAAGATAGATGACTGTTTACTATAGTAAAACAATTAATAATTTAAAAAACCAAATTGTATTTTTAGACAAAAAACTATATAATTTTCATATAAATAGTATTGGAGATTTTAATATTATGAAATTATTAAAAATGAAAAATATTCTCAAAAAGATAATATTCTTTCCGCTAAATATTTTATCCAATCATAATATTCAACTTATGATATTTGTAATTTTAGCCTTCCTAATAAAAAGTATATTATTTGTAGTTTTATTAGATCCAAGTTTTAATTCATTTATAAATAGCGCCTCTTATTCTTTTGTTTATTTACCTTTTATAGTTTTTATTTATTCTTTTGGATACATATTTTCTAAAAATAAGCGTATTATTTTTTATATTATTTCAAGCCTTATTTATAGTATTTTGTTATTAAATGATTTATGGTATTTTAGGGTAAATGGAGACTTTTGGGGTTTTAAGCAAATATTTTTTAGTGGTAATTTTAACCCTAGTCAAAAATCTTTAATCAATTTCAAACTAATTGATCTCACTCTTTTTATAGATACTATATTTATGATTTTATTGTTTATTTTTAAAAAGTTGTATATCTCAGGTAAAGAGGATATAAAAAAGTTCATTATATCATTATTAACTTCAATTATAATGTTTATAACCTGTTATATGTATTTTGCTTTTATTGAGATAAGTGTCTTTGGTAATAAATCAATATGTTCTCAACGTTCACCATTAATATCGGTACAAGCTTCTGGTCCATTAACATATCATTTAGTTGAAAGTATAACTTCTGCTAAAGAATATTTAAATAGTAAGCTTAAAGTGAACTCAAATGATCAACAATTAATTCAAAAATGGTTTAAAGAGAATAATGAAAACCTGCCTGATAACGAATTTAAATCTATAGCAAAAGGTAAAAATGTTATTTTTCTTCAAATTGAATCTTTAGAGAATTTTGTGATTAATCAAAAGACAAATAACCAAGAAATAACACCTTTTCTTAATAAACTTTCAAGGGAAGGATTATATTTTAATAATATATACGAGCAAAATAATGGAGGCCATAGTATTGATTGCGATTTTTTAGTTAATACCTCTATTTATCCTTCTGGTAACAGAGTTTCAGCCATTGCTTACGGGGAAAATATATATCCAAATTCATTTCCTCGAATTCTTTCTAGGTACGGCTATACTACAATAACTTCTCGTCCTGAAGATCCAGGTGATTTTGATTGGATGAAACTACATAAGAATTGCTTTGGAGTTAGTAATGTATTTAGTATTTTAGATTATAATAATGATGAAAAAATCGGTTATGGCTTATCTGATAGAAGTTCTCTCATTCAATTTTCAGATAAACTAAAAAAACTAAATCCCCCATTTTTTGCTCAAACTTGTACATTAACAAGTCATGGACCGTTTAATTTAGATAGCAAATATCGTCAATTAAAATTGCCAATTGAAATTGATACAAACTATTTGGGCGGATATTTTGAGAGCCTTCACTATACAGATGCACAACTAGAATTATTTTTCAAAAAGCTTGAAGCTAATAATCTCTTAAATAACAGCATTATTGTTATCTATGGTGACCATACTGGAGTACATAAATATTATAACGATTCTATACAAAACCTTAATTATGAAGAAAATTGGTGGAAGGACTTCGACCATAAAATACCCTTAATAATATATTCTCCTGGGATTACTCCAACTGTCATAAAATCTTCCGGAGGACAAACTGATATACTACCAACACTTTGTTATATTTTAGGCGTTAATGATGACTTATACAGGAAAACTTCAATGGGAAGAGTTCTTGTTAATACTAATATTGATGCAACAGTAATAAAGGATACTGCAACAAATAGCAATACAATAAAAGGTACTCTAAAAAACTATAAAGAAGAACGCCATCTTCTTGATGCTTACACTATTGGAGAAAAAATCATACAGGCTAATTATTTTTCAAGACCGTAAATTTACATAGAATCTTTATTAACTAAATCCAATATTATTTTATAAAAAATATATTGTTATACAGCCTTATATAAGTCATATTAGGCAAAAAAATGGAGTACTTCATTTCTAAAGTACTCCATTTCATTTATCAGAGTTTTATTTGGCTAACATTTAGATGAGAATCAAACCTCGCCTAAATAAAATTTCACTTGATATTATATGTTGAATAACATATCTCCATAAGTTGGTAGTGGCCAGAATTCTTCATCAACCATAGTTTCAAGTTTATCAGCATCTGCTCTTAAAGTATTCATTTGTTCGAATACTTCATATCTGTACATCATTCCTAAGTCAAATATATCTCCTTGGAAGTTGTCAGCTTTTTCAACTGCTTTTTCAAGAATTTTTACATTTTTGTTTAATGAAGCTGTTAATGTTGAAACTTCTGTTAACAATTCAGTTTGAACTGATATATCTGCATTTATTCCAGTAGCTTTAATACTGTTTATTGATTCAGCAAGACTTGTAGTAAATTGAATTACTGCAGGTATAATTTGACGTTTTGCCATTTCAAGTGTTGTTAAAGCTTCTATATTTATAATCTTATTGTAATTTTCAAGAGTGATTTCGTAACGAGATGTTGATTCTACTTTAGTTAAAACTCCATGCTTTTCTAGTACAGCTTGATTCTTTTCAGAAATCATAGCTTTAGCAGCTTCTACAGTAGATTTAATGTTTGGTAGACCTCTTCTTTCAGCTTCAACAACCCATTCATCTGAATATCCGTTACCGTTAAAGATAATTCTCTTATGAGTTTTAACAATATTAGTTAAAATTGATTGTATTTCAGCATTTAAATCAGTAGCTTTTTCAAGTTTATCTGCAATTTCAGATAAAGTTTCAGCAACTATTGTATTTAAAACGAAATTGCAACCAGAAATTGAAGCTGAAGATGGAACCATTCTAAATTCAAATTTATTTCCTGTGAATGCAAATGGAGAAGTTCTGTTTCTGTCAGTTGCATCTTTGGGAAGTGGAGGTAATGTATTCACTCCAATAGTTAATTCACTTGAAGATATAGAACTTGTAGCTGGACCTTTTTCAATTTGTTCAAGTACGTCTTCTAATTGATCTCCAAGGAACATAGAAATTATAGCTGGAGGAGCTTCATTAGCACCTAAACGATGGTCATTTCCAGCGTTAGCAGCTGATACTCGAAGTAAATCTGGATATTCATCAACAGCTTTTATTACAGCACAAAGGAATAAAAGGAATTGTTGATTTTCATGTGGAGATTTACCTGGTTCAAGAAGATTCATTCCATCATTAGTAGCCATCGACCAGTTGTTATGCTTACCTGATCCATTTACTCCAGCGAATGGTTTTTCATGAAGTAAACAATATAAGTCATGTCTTGAAGCAACTTTCTTCATTAATTCCATTGTAAGTTGGTTGTGGTCAGTTGATATATTTGTTGTACTAAATATAGGAGCTAACTCATGTTGAGCAGGAGCAACTTCATTATGCTTAGTTTTCGCTAATATTCCAAGCTTCCACAGTTCTTCATCTAGCTCTTTCATGAAATCAGAACTTCTTTTTGTTAATGCTCCAAAGTAATGATCTTCAAGTTCTTGACCCTTTGAAGGTTTTGCTCCAAATAATGTTCTGCCTGTAAGTATAAGGTCCTTACGAGCATCATACATTGACTTGTCAATTAAAAAGTATTCTTGTTCAGGCCCTACAGTTGTAATAACTTTTTGAGTAGTCGTATTCCCAAGTGCTCTTAAAACACGTAGAGCTTGTTTATTTATAGCTTCCATTGAACGTAATAAAGGAGTCTTCTTATCTAAAGCTTCTCCATTATAAGAACAGAATGCAGTAGGTATGCATAATGAACCATCTTTTAAAAATGCTGGTGAAGTACAATCCCATGCAGTATATCCTCTAGCTTCAAAAGTAACTCGAAGGCCTCCTGAAGGAAATGAAGATGCATCGGGTTCACCTTTAATTAATTCTTTACCTGAAAATTCTAACAATACATTTCCGTCTGCTGTTGGATTTATAAAAGAATCATGTTTTTCAGCAGTAATTCCAGTCATTGGTTGGAACCAGTGAGTAAAGTGAGTAGCACCTTTTTCAACAGCCCAATCTTTCATTGCAGATGCAACAACATCTGCAACTTCTGGTTGAAGAGAAGTACCTTTTTCAATTGTCTTTTTTAAAGCTTTATAAATAGCCTTAGGAAGACGTTCTTTCATTACAGCATCGCTAAATACATTTGAAGCAAAAATTTCATTGATTTTGTTCATTAATAAAATCCCCTTTCAGATATAAAACATTATTTAAATTGTTGTTAACTAATTTATAATTTATTAATATTAAATTGTTAACAAAAAAATATACATTAAAACAGCAAATATTATCCTTTAAATTACATATTAGGAATAAAATTCATATCAAAAAAATAAAGAACTAAAGAAATATTTTAATATTCTTTAGCTCCATTGCTAAAATTTTATTTAATTAATAATCTAAACCTTCTATTACTCGGGTTCTTATATATAAAACTACCATAGTTCTATATATTAACTGTATTAATTATACTATATTGTTAAAGGATATTCAATACTAAAATTCGATTTTCTATTAAAAAGGTAATAAACGTACTAAGCTTTTCTACTAGGTAAAAATCTATATATTATGAAAATTGTTATCACTAATAATATTGTAACTACTAGTCCACCCTCTGGTCCAAAGCTACCTCCATTAATTAGATTTGGACTTATTGTCCTTATAGCATATATAGAATCTGTAACATTACCACTTACTAAAAATCCAAAAACATCCCCTTGAAAGTAATTCCATGTTATATGATAACCTATGCACATCCATATATTTTTAGTTTTCATAAATAAATATCCCATGGAGATTCCAAATAAAAATAAATTGATATAAGCTAATAAACTTATACCAGCATTCATTGAATGCATTAATGCAAAAATTACTGATGAAACTATAATAGGTATCCATGATTTTTTAGTTTGTTTTAAAACAGTCATACAATATCCTCTAAAAAGTTCTTCATTAAATCCTACAAAAATAAAAATAATTAGCTGTATAATTAATACTAAAGAAAATTTAGGTTTATTAAAGTCATTTGCTAATTCTACAGATTTTGTTGTTAGCAATACAATTGCAACAATTGTAAAAGATATTGCTCCAATTAATAATCCAATACACAGATCCTTTGAGCTACTTTTTATATTAGTAAGCCCAATATCTTTAAGTTTTCTTCCATCTAATACTCTCCAAAATAGAACAATAAAAAATATCATAGCCATGCACTGCATTAACTGTAAAAATACCGCTGGAAAATGGGTCATACCTGAAAATTGTTCTTGTATATAATCTGTATTACTAATTTGGTCTGATACAAATTCCGAATTATTAACCATAGCAATTACAGAATATATTATAGTAAAAATTGATGAAATCATTAATATTGTAATATAAAACGAGCTAAAAACAATTCCTATTTTCCACCCAGATCTTATTTGATTAATATCATTTCTAAAAACTTTCATTATTTACACCATCTCATTATCTTTCATTTTTTGATTGTGCCTAATATCAGCACACTATTAAATTATATTCATATATTTTATAGTTTTTCTAATTATTATAACTTTATTTTTATAATAAAGCACATGAAAATAAATAATACCTCTAGAAATTTTCCTAAAGGTATTATTTTTTATAATGATCTTATATGCAGAAAAGTTCCGTATTGTAGCATAGCTACTCTTTTTATAAGTGCATAGCTGCTCTTTTCTAATGTGTGTATCTTATTTTCTTAAAAATTTATTAACAGCTATTCCTGCTTGTATTCCTTCATTTATTGCAGTTACAACTAGTGATTGACCTCGTCTAGCATCACCTGTTGCAAAGATTTTAGGAATATTAGTTCTAAAATCTGCTTCTCCTGCTTTTATATTAGTTCTCGGATCTGATTCTACACCAAAAGCATCTTTAATGTAGTTTTGTGAACCAGTGAATCCCATTGCAAGTAATACAAGTTCAGCTTTATAAATTTTTTCTGATCCTTTAACTGGTATTGGTGAAAATCTTCCACTCTCATCCTTTTTCCATTCAACTTTTACAGTATCAACACTTTCAACATTTCCATCTTTATCTTTATGAAGAGCTGTAACTGTTGTTAAATATTCTCGTGGATCTTTGCCATATAACTCTATAAATTCTTCTTGGCCATAGTCAACCTTTAGAACTTTAGGCCATTCTGGCCATGGATTATTTGCACTTCTTTCTTTCCCTGGCTCTCCCATTATTTCAAATTGTACTAATGATTTGCAGCCATGTCTAAGTGAAGTTCCAACGCAGTCTGTTCCTGTATCTCCACCACCAATTACAATTACATTTTTATCTTTTGCAGAAATGTAGTTATTATCTGAGTGATTTGAATCTAAAAGACTTTTAGTATTGGATTTTAAGAAATCTACTGCAAAATAAACTCCTTTAGCTTCAGCTCTTCCTTCTACTTGAAGATCTCTTGGTTCTGATGCTCCTGTTGCAAGAACTACTGCATCATATTCGTTTGATATTTGTTTTGCATCATAGTTGTCACCAACATTTGCATTGTTTACAAATTTAACTCCTTCTTCTGCCATAAGATGTACTCTTCTTAAAATAACCTCTTTATCAAGCTTCATGTTAGGAATTCCATACATCAATAATCCACCTGGTCTGTCACTTCTTTCTAATACAGTAACCTTATGACCACATTTATTTAATGTATCTGCTGCTGCAAGTCCTGCTGGACCCGAACCAATTACTGCAACTGTCTTTCCTGTTCTCTTAAGTGGAGGATTTGCTTTAACTGTACCATTTTCAAAAGCAACATCAATTATAGTTCTTTCATTTTCTTTTATTGCAATTGAAGGTCCATTTATTCCAGCTGTACATGCTGATTCACAAGGTGCTGGACATACTCTTCCAGTAAATTCAGGGAATGGGTTAGTTTTATTTAATCTTTCATAAGCTAAATCCCATTTTCCTCTATAAACTAAATCATTCCATTCAGGAATTAAATTGTGAAGTGGACATCCTGATACCATACCTGAAAATAATACTCCTGATTGACAAAATGGTACCCCACAATCCATACATCTTGCCCCTTGAATGCATTGTTTTTCTAAAGGAAGTCTTTTATGAAACTCTTTATAGTCTTTTAATCTTTCTTTAGGTTCTCTATTTTTACCTTCTTCTCTATCGTACTCTAAAAATCCTGTTGGTTTACCCATGTTTCTTAACCCTCCTATATTCCTCTAATTTCTTGGAAAGTTTTAATTAATGCTTCATCCTCATCACATCCAAGATTCTTATACTTCTCAACAGTTTCTAATACTTTCTTATAATCTTTTGGAATTATCTTATGGAATTTAGATTTTTCTGTTTCAAAGTTGTATAATATCTTATTTCCTTTTGGGGACCCTGTAACGCCTACATGCTCCTCAATTAAACTCTTTAATTCTTCTTCATCTTCTAAACTTAATTCTTCCAATAAAACCATTTCTTCATTTAAATTTATTCTGAAATATTCATCTTCTTCATAAAGGTAAGCAATTCCTCCACTCATGCCTGCAGCAAAGTTAATTCCCGTTTTACCTAAAACAACAACTTTTCCACCTGTCATGTATTCACATCCATGAGCTCCTACGCCTTCAACAACAGCAGTTGCACCTGAATTTCTAACGCAGAATCTTTCTCCTGCAATACCATTTATAAATATTTTACCTGAAGTTGCACCATATAAAGCAACATTTCCAATTAGAATATTGTCTTCAGCTACAAATGTTGATTTCTTTGGAGGATATACTATAATCTTACCACCTGATAATCCCTTACCAAGGTAGTCATTGGCATCTCCCTCGACTTCAAAAGTTAATCCCTTTGGAATAAATGCTCCAAAGCTTTGACCTGCTGATCCATTACACTTAATGCTTATAGTATCTTCTGGTAAACCTTCTGATCCAGTTGCCTTAGTTATTTGTGAACCAAGAATAGTTCCAAGGGTTCTATCAGTATTAGTTATGTCAATTTCTAAACTTATCTTTTCTTTATTTTCTATAGCATCTTTGAATTTTTTTGTAAATATTTTTTCATCCATTACTTTGTTCAATTTAAAGTCATACTTCTTAGTTTCATCAAATTTAACGACTTTACCTTTATATTTATCTGGAGTATAAAGTATAGCACTTAAATCAACACTCTTAGCCTTCCAGCCATGAACATTTTCTCTTTGCTTAAGTTTATCTACTCTACCAATCATTTCATCAATATTTCTAAATCCAAGCTTAGCCATTATTTCTCTAAGTTCCTCTGCTATAAAGTACATAAAGTTAACAACATATTCTGGTTTTCCTTTAAATCTCTTTCTAAGCTCTTCATTTTGAGTTGCAATACCTACAGGGCAAGTATCTAAATTACAAACTCTCATCATAACACAACCAAGTGTTACAAGTGGTGCAGTTGCAAATCCAAATTCTTCTGCTCCAAGAAGTGCAGCAATAGCAACATCACGGCCTGACATAAGCTTACCATCAACTTCAACTCTAACTCTTTCTCTTAAATCATTAAGAAGTAAAGTTTGATGAGCTTCTGCAAGTCCTAGTTCCCAAGGAAGTCCAGCATTTTTAATAGAGTTCTTAGGTGATGCCCCTGTTCCTCCATCATAGCCTGAGATTAATATTACTTCAGCTCCGCCCTTAGCAACACCAGCTGCAACAGTACCAACTCCACATTCAGAAACCAACTTAACAGATATTCTAGCACCAGTATTTGCATTTTTTAAATCATAAATTAATTGAGCTAAATCTTCTATTGAATAAATATCATGATGTGGTGGTGGTGATATAAGTCCAACACCTGTAGTTGAATGTCTAGTCCTCGCAACCCATGGATAAACCTTTGTAGCTGGCAGCTGACCACCTTCTCCTGGTTTTGCTCCTTGTGCTAATTTTATTTGAAGTTCATCTGCATTTACCAAATACTCTGAAGTTACTCCAAATCTACCAGATGCAATTTGCTTTATTGAAGATCTTCTTGAATCTCCATTTTCATCAAGAATCCATCTGTCTTTATCTTCTCCGCCTTCACCAGTATTAGATCTACCACCAATTCTATTCATGGCAATAGCTATCGCTTCATGAGCTTCTTTAGAAATTGATCCATAAGACATTGCTCCAGTTTTAAATCTCTTAACTATTTCTGAAACTGCTTCAACTTCTTCTAGTGGAATTTCTTTAGAATTATAATCGAATTCTAATAATCCTCTTAAATTTATTTCAGCTTCTTCACTATCAATTAAAGAAGTATATTCTTTAAATAATTCATAATTTGCATTCCTAGTAGCTTCTTGAAGTTTATGAATAGTTAAAGGGTTATATAAATGCTCTTCCGCACCATCGATACCCGATCTAAGTTTTTCATATCCTGGTGAATCCAATGTAAAGTCAGCAGAATAAGTTTTAGGTCTAAATCCATTTTCATGATTTATTTCTGCTTCTTTTTGCATTTCAGTTAATCCTATTCCACCAATTCTACTTGTAGTATTAGTAAAATATCTATCAATAACTTCTTTACCTATACCTATAGCTTCAAATATTTGAGCTCCTTGATAAGATTGTATTGTTGAAATACCCATTTTAGAAAGTACTTTAGTTATTCCTTTAAGTACTGCTTTACTATAATTATAAACAGCCTTATCATAATCTACTTCAAGTAATCCTTCTTCAATTAATCCTCTTAAAGATTCATAAGCCATATATGGATTTACAGCTGATGCACCAAATCCAATTAAAGTAGCAAAATGATGAACTTCTCTTGGCTCTCCACTTTCAATTATCAATCCAACTGATGTTCTTGTCCCCTTTTGAACTAAATATTGATGAAGTGCTGATACTGCAAGCAATGATGGAATTGGCAGTTTTGCTTCACATACATTTCTATCAGATAATATTAATACAGTATATCCTTTTTCATATGCACTTTGTGCTTTTTCAAACAAATCATCTAATGCATCTTCTAAAGAGCTACCTTTTTCAAACACAATATCAATAACTTTTGATCTTAAATTCCCATCATTAAGTGACTTTATTTTAGCTAACTCTTCATCATTTATTATTGGTGAGTCAAGTTTAAGCACTTCACAATTTATTGGTCTATCTTCCAATATGTTACCTTCTGGTCCTATGTAAATATTAGAGGCTGTAACTATTTCTTCTCGAATTGAATCTATAGGTGGATTAGTTACTTGCGCAAATAACTGCTTAAAGTAATTAAATAATGGTTGAGATTGCTTTGATAGCACTGCTATTGGAGTATCTACTCCCATTGCCGCTAGTGGTTCTGCACCAGTTTCAGCCATTGGAAGCATAGTTGTCTTTACTTCTTCATAAGTATATCCGAAAGTCTTTTCTAATCTTTTTATAGTTTCTTTATCATATTCAATCTTGAACTTTTTACTAGTTTTAATTTTATCTAAAGTAACTAAATTTTCTTCTAGCCATTCTCCATAAGGATTTTCATTTGCATAAGTGTTCTTTAATTCTTCATCACTTATAACTTCCTTCTTAACTGTATCTACAAGTAACATTCTACCTGGCATTAATCTGTCTTTCTTTTCAACATTTTCAGGTGGCACATCTAAAGCACCAACTTCTGATGAAAGAATTAATCTTCTATCTTTAGTTATGTAATATCTTGATGGTCTTAAACCATTTCTATCTAAAACCGCACCAACTTTTTCACCATCTGTAAATACGATAGATGCCGGACCATCCCATGGTTCCATTAGTGTAGCATTATATTCATAAAAAGCTCTCTTTTCGGTGCTCATAGTTTTACTCTTATACCATGGCTCCGGAATTGTCATCATAACTGCTCTAGTTAAATCCATACCGTTCATATATAAAAATTCTAAATTATTGTCTAAAATTGCAGAGTCTGACCCCTCTTTGTTTATAATAGGCAATACTCTGTTTAAATCTTTTCCAAGTACTCTAGATCTAACATTTGTTTCTCTGGAATAAACCTTATTTACATTTCCACGAAGTGTATTAATTTCACCATTATGAATCATAAATCTGTTTGGATGTGCTCTTTCCCAACTTGGGAATGTATTAGTGCTATATCTTGAATGAACTAATGCTAAAGATGTTTCAACTCTTTCATCTTCTAAGTCTTTATAAAACTCTCGAAGTTGTGTAGATAAAAGCATTCCTTTATATACAATTGTCTTTGATGAAAAAGACGCTATATAAAAAGTTTCATTTAAGAATTTACTTATCCATCCAGCTCTTTTTTCTATATTTCTTCTAACAATATATAATTTTCTTTCAAATTCTTTGCCTGATTTTGTTCCATTAGGTCTCTTTACAAAAGCTTGCACTATTGAAGGCATTGCCTCTAAAGATGCTTTTCCAAGTATTGAAGGATTCGTTTGAACTTCTCTCCACCCAATTAGTTCAAGATTTTCTTCTTTTGATATATCCTCAAAAAGTCTCATAGCTTCTTTTCTTGCCTTTTCTTCTTGTGGTAAGAACATCATAGCAACAGCATAGTCGCCCTCAGGCCCTAGTTTTATTCCTTTTGATTTTAGTTCTTCTTTAAAGAACTTGTGAGGTACATTAAATAATATACCTGCTCCATCTCCAGTATTTTCATCAGCTCCTGTACCACCTCTATGTTCTAATTTTTCTAATATAGTCAGACAGTCTGATAAAATTTCATGAGACTTTTCACCATCAATGTTTACTATAGTTCCAATTCCACAAGCATCATGTTCAAAGCTTGGATTATATAGTCCTTGTGCAGTCGGATTATTGTTTTCCATAAAAATTCCTCCTTGAGATAAATAACGAGTAAAAATATCTTTTTTTTGATATAGTTACTCGTACATTTATTATATTGTTCCCATAACTAACATCCGCAATACTCCTAGGGATTATTATGGATGCACTCTCCTCTGAATAGGTTCTTCTAAGCTTCAGATCGAGAGAGAAAATTGTATTCCTATTAATAAAACTCTACCTGAAGTTAAGAACCACTTCATAAGTTATTGTATTTCACTTAATATTAAACTTGCAATATCTCTCATTGTTCTCCCAGAATCCATACTTATTTTCTGCATATATCTAAACGCTTCATTCTCTGTAATTCCTGAAGTTGACATAAGCTTTCCTTTGGCCTTTTCAATGAGCTTTCTATCTTCTAGAGTATGTTCTAACTTTTCAACCTTGTCTCTTAACTTCTTAATTCTCTTTTTCCCTTGAAAAATTAAATCAATAGCATTACTTAAGAGCACATTAGAAATTTTAGTACCAATACAATATATATCAGTATCCTCTTCTATAAATGACCTATAAGGTTCATTTACAATAGCCAAAAAGCTAGTTGCATCTACTAAAGTTTCATAAACATCTAGTAAACTCATATCCTTAAATTTATATCCAACTAAGACTAGGTCTGGGGAATATTGCATAACTAATCTAATTAATTCATTTCCGGAAGTACATAGTCCTATAACGTCATAGCCTTCTTGGACTAGTAAACTCTTTAATTTGTTTCCCGTCTCAATATTGCTTAATGCTATAATGATTTTTCCTTTTTGCGCCATTGCAATCCCCACCTTAAATAATATTAACTGGCATTAATGGATTAATATCTATTAAGATAGTTATTTATTTCCCAATCGTGTACATGAATTCTGTAATTATCCCATTCAGCAGCTTTTGCTTCCAGATAGTTATTAAATATATGATCTCCTAAAGCTTTCTTAGCAAGTTGGCTTTCCTTCATTAAATTAACAGCTTCATATAAGTTGTTTGGTAAATTATCAATTCCTTGTTCTTTTCTCTCTTTATCAGTCATATGGAAAATATTAGCTTCTACTTGAGCTGGTGGTTGTAAATTTTCCTTAATACCTTCAAGTCCAGCATGTAATAAACAAGCTAATACCAAATATGGGTTAGCGCTTGGATCTGGACATCGAAGTTCAACTCTAGTTCCAGCACCACGAGCAGCAGGTACTCTGATTAATGGAGTTCTGTTTTTACAAGACCAAGCTAAATAAACTGGTGCTTCGTATCCTGGCACTAATCTCTTATATGAATTAACTAAAGGATTAGTTATAGCTGCCATACCTTTAATATTCTTTAATAATCCAGCAATGAAGTTATACGCTATTGGGCTTAATCCATTTGGATCATTATCGTCAACGAATGCATTCTTTCCATCTTTAAATAATGACATATTAACATGCATTCCCGAACCATTGATACCAAAAATTGGCTTTGGCATAAATGATGCAAATAATCCATGTCTTTGAGCAATAGATTTAACAACTAATTTAAATGTCATAATTCTATCTGCTGTAGTTAAAGCATCACCATACTTAAAGTCTATTTCATTTTGACCTTCAGCAACTTCATGATGAGAAGCTTCAATTTCAAATCCCATTTCTTCTAAAGCTAAAGTCATATCACGTCTAGCATTTTCTCCTAAATCTGTAGGTGCTAAGTCAAAATATCCTGCTTTATCTTGAGTGTTAGTTGTTGCATTACCATTTTCATCAGTTTCAAATAAGAAAAATTCACATTCTGGTCCAACATTCATAGTATATCCAAGCTTCGCAGCTTCATCTAAAGCTTTCTTTAATACATATCTTGGATCTCCATCAAATGGTGTTCCATCTGGTCTGTAAACATCACAAATTAATCTTGCAACTTTACCTTGTTGTGGTCTCCATGGAAATATCACGAAGCTGTCTAAGTTTGGTCTTAAATTCATGTCTGATTCTTCAATTCTAACGAACCCATCAATAGAAGATCCATCAAACATGCACTCATTATTTAGTGCCTTATCTAATTGCTTATCAGTTATTGCTACATTTTTTAATGCTCCGAAGATATCTGTGAATTGAAGTCTTATAAATTTAACTCCATTCTCCTTGACTAAGTTAATGACATCTTCTTTTGTATAATTTGCCATTTTACAATTCCCCCTTTTTCTTTTAAAAAGGCGCACAACAGATAGGTATACCCATCTATCGAACGCCTTTGTTCAATTCATATATTATCTCAAATTATATACTACTATTTTTAATAAATCAAGTGAATTTTTTTAAAAATAAACATTTTTATCATTAAAACTTTAAATTATAAAGAAAATTATACCATATTCTTTATAATTTAAAGTTTTAAACACTTTTTATTTAAATTAATACATTAAATGAAATTCTTCAGCAAATTATTTGATTTATTCACAATTCTCTTGAACATTTCTAGATAAATTGTTACAATCTTATATGTAAAATACATATAAATATGGGGGCTATAATTATGAGTACAATTGTAACAAAATTTGGTGGAAGTTCACTGGCAGATGCTAATCAATTTAAGAAAGTTAAGGATATAATAGTATCCAATGAAGAAAGAAAATATGTAATACCTTCAGCACCTGGAAAAAGAAATTCTAAGGATTCAAAGATAACTGATTTATTATATCTTTGTCATGCCCATGTTTCTACTGGAATATCTTTTGATGAAGTATTTAATCATATCAAAGATAGGTACTGTGGTATTGTAAAAGATTTAAACTTAGATTTTAATATTTCCAAACATTTAGATATAGTAAAAAATGATCTTGAAGAAGGGGCTTCGAGTGATTATGCTGCAAGTAGAGGTGAATACTTAAATGGATTAATACTTGCTAACTACTTAGGTTTTGAATTTGTTGACGCTAAGGAAGTTATGATATTTAATGATGATGGTTCTTTAGACTCAGAAGCTACTAATTTAGCTCTTAATTCTAAATTGTCTAAAATTTCCAAAGCTGTAATCCCTGGATTTTATGGTGCAGATAAAGATGGTAATATAATCACATTCTCAAGAGGTGGTTCTGATATAACAGGAGCTTTAGTTGCTGCAAGCATCAATGCTGATCTTTATGAAAATTGGACAGACGTTTCTGGCTTCTTAATGGCAGATCCTAGAATAATTAAAAATCCAAAACCAATAAGTAAAATAACTTATACAGAACTTAGGGAACTTTCTTACATGGGTGCTTCAGTACTACACGAGGATGCAATATTCCCTGTAAGAGAGATTGGTATTCCAATAAATATAAAAAATACAAATAAACCTGAAGATGAAGGTACATTTATAGTAAAAGATACAGATATTTCTACAAAACCAACTACTATAACTGGTATTGCTGGTAAAAAGGACTTTACTGTAATTTCAATTACTAAGGCATCAATGAATTCAGAACTTGGTTTTTGTAGAAAACTACTATCAATTCTTGAGCAACACAATATATCATTTGAAAATATGCCTTCTGGAATAGACACAGTGTGCCTTGTTATTTCAGATTCTCAATTGAAGCATAAGAAAGAATCAGTAGTTGATGAAATAAAGAGAACTTGTAATCCAGATACCATAGAAATACATCCAAACCTGGCTATGATTGCAACGGTTGGACGTGGAATGGCCAAGCAAAGAGGAACTGCTGCTAAAATATTCACAGCTCTTTCTAATGCTGAAATAAACATTAGAATGATTGATCAAGGTTCTAGTGAAATGAATATCTTAGTTGGCATAGAAAATGATAATTTTGAAAAAGGAATTTCAGCAATTTATAATGCTTTTAACTAAAGTGAACACTATATTTATGTGGTAACCTACCGAAAGGGAGAGCACTCTGTTGTTTCGGTTACTAATATATTAATGAGGGTAGTTATTATAGATAACTACACCTCATTTTTTTGTTATTTTTATACTATTTCATCAGTTTTTTTCATTTTACTTTTTAAAACTTCAATAACAGCTGGCATTATTGAAATTATTATTATTCCTATTACTACTAATTCAAAATTGTTTTTTACTATTGGAATATTTCCAAAGAAATATCCTAAAGCCGAAACTCCGAGTACCCATAAAATTCCGCCTATTGCATTGAATGAAATAAAATGTCTATAATTCATTTTACCTATTCCAGCTACAAATGGTGCGAGTGTTCGAACTATCGGAATAAATCTTGCAAATATTATTGCTTTTCCACCATACTTTTCATAAAATGCATGGGTTTTATCAAGATGTTCTTGTTTTATAAGTTTTCCTCCGCCAATTTTAATCAGCTTATTTCCAAAAAATCTGCCTATTTCATAATTTGCTGTATCACCTAAAATTGCTGCAACCATTAAAATTCCTACTAATAAATAAATATTAAGTGCTCCTGCAGCTGATAAGGCTGCTGCTACAAATATTAAAGAATCTCCTGGTAAAAATGGTGTTACGACTAGTCCTGTTTCTAAAAATATTATAATAAATAATATTAAATATGTTTCAAATCCATATTGATTTATTACCATTCCTAAATATTTATCAAGATGTAAAAATATATCTATTAGATAAGCAAATGTTATATCCATCTTTTTTCCTCCCATACGTTAAAATACCATGTCGACTTATTTTATCACATATGGCTATTATACATTATTAATTGATAAAGTAAAATTAAGATTTCATTAAAAATAATCTAAAATATTTAATTATAACTTACTGGTTTTTCAAATAGAATTCTTTTCTTTTTTCCTTATCTTCATACATTTTTTTATCTGCAAAACTTAAAAGTTCTTCAAAAGTTTCTCCATCTTCTTTATATTTTGAATATCCTATACTTATTTGTGTATTTTGTTTATTAAAAATGTGTGAAACATGATTTTTTATGAAAAATTTAAGATCTTCTATTTTTTCTTCAGTCATATTTTCCAGAAGCGCAACAAATTCATCGCCTCCAGTTCTTCCTACAAAACCATTTTTACCTATCTCATCCTTTATAATTCTAGCAGCACTAATTATATATTGATCACCTTTTAAATGTCCAAATTTATCATTGATTAACTTAGTTTTATCCAAATCAAAAACCATAATATAAAAAGATTCTTGGGTAGCAATTTTTATTTCAAAAACCTTTTCAAACCCCATTCTATTATATAAGCCTGTCATTGGATCATTATGTGCATATTCATTAAGCGTAGACATCATTTGTGCTATATAATTGCTCCACAGTATTATATATATAACAAATATAATCGCTCCTACTGTAAAACATATTGGAATCAATGTTCCAAATTTCATATCCACTAAATTTGATATCATATCAAAAAATGTACCTATTGTAATTAATCCTAGGCCACTAATCATTAAAGCTGATAATAATTTTTTATGACCAAATTTATTTAAAACCCTAAAATTAATCCATATCATATAAATAAAAAGTAATGCTACAAATAAAAATACCACTAACTTCCTAATTTCTATCACAAACACTCACCTTTTCTCTTGCCTAATTATATTATTATCTTTAGTTGTAAAAATATTACTCAACAATTCTGTAAGTTTCCAAACTTACACTACTATTTCAATTTTTTTCGCTTTCTATAGTTCTTTCTTTTTCGCTTCTACTAATTTTTGCATACTTGCTGATAGCCCTAAAATCATAAAGAAAAATGGGCTTGTGTAATACATAGTATTTCCAAACATAGATGATGCCAAATAAGTAATTACTGTACATAAAATACCAATGTATACTACTGAAACGTGTTTTCTCTGTTTTAGAAAAGATATAAAGTGAACTGCAAGTGCCATAATGTAACTAACTAAAGCTGGAATACCAAGACTTGCAGCAAACTGAATAAATTCATTATGTGGTCTATCTATAATAATATTAACTTTTGCATATTGAGCACCAAGATTATCCGGTCCATAGCCGAAAAATGGCTTTTCAGTAATAAACCTCAATCCATTCATCCAAAGTGGCCACCTATCTGATCCAACATGGGCGAGATCCTTTGCTGGTGACAACTTTGCTATTTTAAATATATCTATACCAAATATCTTAAGATCTATATAAAGGTGGTTATCTGAAATGTTCATAATGAAAGTAACAATTATAAATACAATTACTGCTACCAATACACGTTTTAAATCTTTCTTATCTAGCCATATTATCAGAATAACACTGCAGACCAGCCCAACTACAACAGCAAGGTATGGTCCTAAAGATTTATTATACACTAATGCTGCTGTAATGACAGAAAATATACCAATCCGAAATATTAGCTTTGGAGCTGATTTTTTCTCTGTCTCAAATAGCAATAGCGCACACATCACAGCCATACATAGATAATAAGCAAAATGATTTGAATTCGAAAAAACAGATGAGTCAACAGTTAATCCAAGCAGATTGTTTATAGTTTCAGAATTCATAAGCATCAAAATTGATAGTACTGTCGCAGATATCGTAAAAATTTCAAGAATATGTTTTGCAAAACGCTTGTTTCTGACCACATAACCACAACAGAAAATACCACAATAAGTGAAATAAGTAACCAGTCCATCATTACGGTATGAAGTGCCATAAAATGAAATGGCAATATTGTCTGATACCAAACATGAAAGAATGCTCCAAAATAGCATGAAAAATAAAAACAGTGTAAAGAGATTATTCTTTACATACTGCTTCATAGATATTTCTCCAGTTTTTCCCTTTAGAATATTTTTAAAAAAAACAATAATACCTAATATGCATCCAAGGAACCCAGTTGTCTGAAGAATTTCATACCAACACGTTGAAATAGCAACTTGTTTTAATGAGAAATTTAATGACTGTTCCACGTCTTGCACAGAAATACTTGAAAACATCACAATAATCGGCGATAGAACCCATATGATAAGCAGAAATGCAGCTACCTTTTCAATTGACTTTTCCGAAATATAGTCAAGGAGTTCACTAACCTTATTCATTTGATGTATATCATTATAAATCTGTTTTGTTTTTTCACATAGATTGCCTATTGATTTCAATTGAAAACCGCCTTTACATTTAATATTTACTGAATAAGTTATGTTTTCATGCACTACCATGTACTCTCTTGCTAACAATTTTTACGCTGGTAACAGTTACCCCTAGTGAAGAGAATTGACAACGAACTTACCTGTTAAAACCAATCCTATAACACCTATTACAAAAAATCAGTTCCGCCCACAAAAATATATCTAATAAATTCATTAAAAATTGTTTTTTTATTAATCTAAAATAACTCCCAAACTGTTTATATTATTATAAAGTCTACCTTGATTACCTTTTAATTTTATAGCACAGGGTTTTTATACTATTTAATCAGATTTTTTATTTCCAAATTTATTAAAAACATTAAACCAAAAACTCTATGATAATTTAAAGTATACAATACATAATATAATCAAAATTCTATTACCACATATTGTATACTAAGTAATTTATATCTCTACCAGCTAATTTTAAAACAAATCTGGTAATGATCCATCTGTTGTTCTTACCGTTGCAGAAGTTGGTTCAGAATCTCCTACTTTTATGGAATTTGTATAATGATCTCTTCGTTTCTCATCTGATAATTTTGGTAATTTATCATTATACAAAACTAATACCTTATCTCCATTTTGAAATCCATCTACTATTGATTTTTCATAATAAGAAGAATTATTTTTACTGATAGTAGCTACTGGATTCAAACTTCCATCAAGATTTATTTTATATATTTTAACATCTCCATCAATTGATATATTTGCGTCCAATGTGAGTTTTATTGTTGGATTGTTATAGAACTCAAAACTTGCAGCCATTGGAATAATTGTTCCGTTTGCAAAAGTTTTTCCTGTTGTATCTTCTAGCTCTAGTGTACCCGTTTTTGTTACACTTTTATATACACCATGAATAACCTGTATTGGTGATGTAACATCGATTATTGGTGTAGCTATTAGCCTATTTATGTTTTTGTTTATTCCTTTATAACTTATAGTATTAGCTAAATTATTAATATCTATATTTTCTTTAAAACTTAAACTTCCAATTTTATTAGGTTTAATTCTAAATGATACAGTAGTAGAATTTGCATGCCAAACACCATTATTATTTGTATATTCTATATTAGGTACTGTAACACTTCTCTTATCGTTAGTTCCATCAAGATTATTAACAGCATCAAAATTCCCATTCAAATCAAATTTTAACTTGACATCATTAAAATTATATGTTTTATACACATCATCACTAATTCTACTTGCTAAATTTTTCATCACATAATTTTGTGTAGCATTATTGTTTCCCTCTTGTACACTAATAAAATAATCTTCATTGGTTCCTCCTAAATTCATTGTAAGCTCCTTTAACTTTGGTGATGGATCAATAGTAACATCATTAGTTTTTCCTAATGCCATACTCAACACCTTATACCCCTTATCCTTTATACTATTCATTTGATTTTGAGTATAAGTAACATCACCTGAAGATAAT
The DNA here is from genome assembly GCF_019977655.1 of Clostridium gelidum. NCBI lineage: Bacteria > Bacillati > Bacillota > Clostridia > Eubacteriales > Clostridiaceae > Clostridium > Clostridium gelidum. The sequence continues at coordinate 1,522,915 of NZ_AP024849.1, read as the reverse complement.
AATATTAAATATTTTTTAGCATCTGATGTATCTTTTTGCAAAATTCCATTTGCTTTATCTATTGCTGATCCTATATTTCTATCAACTGAAGTTGATAGTTGAATGTTTTTTATTACATTATCATTAAATTGAGTTTTATTATCCGTCAAATCTTGACTAACAACTGCATCTGAATTATATGTTACCAAACCATATTTCATAGGTTTGGTAGTAAAAATACTATTGTTTAGCAAGTCATTCCACGCTGCATTTTTAAATGTTCCTATTTTATCTCCATCGCTCATTCCACTCGATGTGTCGAGCACTATAACTACATCTTTAGGAATCATCTGTGATGACATATCACTATATATAAAATCATGTGGCGTTATATTATATGTGATTGTAACATCCTCTCCTGATTTACATGGATAGTGAATAGCGCTAGGAGCTGCTTCTATATACGGTAGCTCGTTGTCTCTTACGTTTATTTTCGTAGCTGGTACATTTACTGAAATTGTCTCTGTATTCCATGGGAATGTTATTGTTGATTTTGTAAATACCGGTATATTATCACCAGCTATTTTTGATTTAATTGTTATTGTAAATGGAACCGGCGCTGCTTTATATATAATTATTCCATTACTTTCTGAGTCTTTTTTATAGATAATATCGTTAAGTCTAATTCTATTTCCTCCTACAACATCTATGGTTGTCCCACTATCAGGATTAAAATTAAAATCAATGTTTGTTATAGGATAATTATCTTTAATTTTAGCTGCTATTGTCTTAAATACACTATCTATTGCACCAGCATCTGTCTTAAAAAAATTAGAATCAACTCCACTCATTGAATCATGAATTTGCTTCATTTTGGGATTTCCAGAATCATCTAATCCATAACCAATTGAAAAAACATTATATCCCTTAGTTTTAATCTCTTCTCCTATTGTTGTTGCATATTTTAGACATTTTCCATCTTCATCTGAATATCCCGTTCCCATACGGCTTACATGATCATCATCAGAAAAACTCTCTTTATTTATCTCTGTATAATAATTATATTGTGCTTCCTGATATTTATAGCCTTCATAATTCCCCTCATATGGGCCATCCTTGTAATAACCATATGGCATATGATTATAATCTAGTCCATAATTTGCTACAAATTTATAATTCCCCGAATAATCACGACTATAATATTTATAATATTTGCCATTATAATTCCCCCATGTCCAACCGGCTTCACTAGTCTGCTGCCAATTGTAATATGTTGGAATTCCATCTGACATAAATACTATTGTTTTATTAGCTGTACTATTAGGACTACTAGATAATAAATATGTTGCTCTTCTTAATCCTTCACCTGTATTGGTACCTCCATCTGCATCCAAATTCTCAATAACTGTATTTAGCGCATCCGATTGACTTGATGGAATTAATGCCTCCTTATTGGTTGAATCCCCTGAAAATGTAACTATTCCAATCTTTAAATTTGTTTCAGTTTTCATTGTATTAACAAAGTTTTTAGCTGCTTTTTTAAGTTCATTTATTTTGGTTGATTGATGATCACCTTCTTTTGCATGTTCTTTACAATAATCATTTGACCAATGACTAGTAATCCATACTCGATCAGCATAACTCTCACCTTCATAATGCCCCTGTATCTGATATCCAATTCTTTCATTTGTACACATTGTTGTAACCTTATCATCCATACTACCTGAAGTATCTAATACCAAAACAATTTCCTTTGCTGGCACTGGTATTTTAAATGGTTGTGGAGTTATTGTGCCTCGAATTGTTATATCTTCACCTATTTTAGGATCTGTAGGTATATATGAGTCGATTGATACTGTAAATTGTGGCTTTGATGCAACATCATCTGCTTTAACAGTAAATATTGGTATATTCATTAATGTAAATAATAATATCAAACATATCAACAAACTTACTCTCTTTAAAACAATCTTCTTATCTTTTATTTTGCTCAAATTTCTTCCTCCTTCCCATTTTTCTATCATATATAATTACTAAAAATACTTACTGAAAAAATTCAAGCAATTTTATATCCCCGTAGTATTTTTATTTCTAAATACCGTTCTTACCTTTATTGGATAATTTATCATTTCATTGTTATAAGTCTTATTTTTACTTAATATAATGGTAAATTGAACAGAATTCACGCTTTTTAAAGTACTTTCATCAACAGTAGAAATATCTTCACCATTTATTTCTATACTATTTACATTATTTGTTACTAATTTATAATCCTCATCTTTATTACTACTATCACCGCTATAATTTAAATAAAGTTTTTTATTTGCCACGTCCTTGTAATCATACCTAAAGTAAAATGGGTTATCTGAGCTTTCAGATTTGTAATATGAATTAATTTGTATAGTTATTGTTTTTTTTGAATCATCTTTAATAACGGATTTAATTCCTACAGCCTGCATTCCAATATTGCTTAACTTTTCTTGGATTGCTTGTCCTTCTCTTTGTAAGTCGGATTTAATAGTTACATCTGAAATTATTTTGTTACTTATATTAAACATTGTCCATATTATTCCTAATACAACAACTGTTAATGCAACAACAATTATAAGTTCTGTTATTGTAAAACCTTTTTTCTTTCTATAACCTATCAAATCCTTCTCACATCCTTAATAAAAATTCTATTTAATAATCTTCCATCGGCTATTCTTAATAAATTTATTTACATCATACTCTACATTTAAATTAACCGGATTGCTTTCTCTCATGTGCCCAAATACAGAATTAAAAATTTCAACATTTAAAGCTTGTATTCTGTCTAATAATTCTTTATTATATTCTATACTCTGGCCTTCACTTGGATTAAAAGTTAAATTTCCTTCTGCAATTATACTACCTTTAATATTAACATTTCCTTTAATAGTAACATCTCCAGATGTAGCTATAAAAGCATTAAGAGTAGTATTACTAGGTACCTTTATTATTATTCCATTTTCATCATCAGGATCTTTTACTATACTTTGTTCAGTTGACTCTTTAATTTTTATATTCTTGTCACTAAATATAGCTTTTTCATTGTTATTCTCTTCATTCGGTGTATCACTTACATTATATTTTGTAAAGAAAATTTTATTATCTTGCATATAATCATAAAATGAGCCTTCTGTTTGATTACATGCTCCCTCTATATCCATTAAATCACTTACAAGATCTTTTTGACTACCTAATGATTCATAAAGACTTTGTTTATCCTCATCAGTTAATGATTCTCCTCCAATGTTATATACCTTTGAAGCAAATTCTTTTTGCTTTATTTTCACCTCATCAGGAACATATGCCAATGTACTGGATCCAACGGTTCCGTCACGCTTTACTATTGCTCCTATAGAATGTGTTCTTTCTGGCAATTGAATTCCACCAGTATGAATTCCCTCGTTCAAATCCCAATATTTCTTAAAATGTTCACTTTTTTTAATAACATTATCTTCTTTTAATAATTGTAATGGATCATAATAATCAAACTTTTCACTAGTATCAACGTTACCGCCTTTATCAACAGACGGTACTGAATATGCTATATAATTATCTTTAACACCTGTAGATTCACCGGTACTATATCCATTTGTTGTATTAGTATTAATATGTGCGACGCCCATAATATAGGCTTCTGTATTAATTTTAATACCTGAATTTGAACTTTCAAGTACATTAACTATAATACTACTGGATGTTCTGCCTAATTGTTTATCATCCCCATTAGTACCAGTTGCATCACTATATTTTATATTCTTGTCATTAATTCCATAAAATTTATCTATTGTGATATGAGTACTATCAGACTTTAAAGTAATGTCATTATCTACCATCACCTCTCTAGCCACATCATTTTTATTAGCATCCGGTGAAGTGTTGCTAACATATAAAGTTGAATTTTTTGCCGGAACATCTGTTGCTTTTTCATTGCCCGCATAAACATTCATTGCATATAAATTTCCATTTATAGTTGATTCTACATTATTTCTAATATTAAAAGTTTTTCCTGTAATAACATCTCCATTAAATATAATTTTTTTCTTGCTTGAATCAGAATTTAGAACTATTCCACCATTATACTTATTGTACGCCCTATCTATTCCCACTTCATCTATATCATTATATCCATTGCCTTGAACAAATATATTTCCTTTAACAGAAAGAGGAGACTCTTTCACTTCCATATTTCCACCAACAAGTAATGCTTTATCAATTAAAAATGGTTGCTTAGCTACTTCTGCCACGCTCTCGCTAAATACAACATCCTTATATTCTGGTAATGTCATATCATAGGTTGATTGAAGTGTTCTTTTAGTCTTATCTCCCTTGGGTCCTTTATCTTTTGTTTCATAGTCAGATTGTATTTTTATTGTATATTTCCCCTTTTCCTTTGGACAAAGTCCATTGGGATATTTTCCATTTGAATAGTCTCCATTTGAATTTCCCGCTTCAAAATTTATTGACTCTAATTTAATATTTTCAGTATTTACATCATGAACATTAATTAATATTGTATTACTGTTATTAAACTCAACAGTTGTATAGTCTGTATCGTCTCTATTTTCTTTTTCAAGATTAATAGCATATTTATGTTCGTCTATACACCTTTTAAGTTCATTTTTGTTAATATCTGCTGATGAATTCTTATATATAAACTCATTAAATGTATTCTTAAAATATGCATTAATTGCTAAATCTTCTTCAATTTTAATTTGCTTATTGTCTTCAGCAATTCTCTTGTTGCACTCTTTAATTATGCTACTTCTATGCGCAGCTGTTGCATCACTTGGTATTGAAGCTTTTATACGCTCTTGTTCCACAATATCAGCTTTACGATCTTTTGCAACAACTATAGTAAATCCATCAGTTTTTTTATATTTTTCTACTTGATTAACCCCATATATAGCTGCTGCATCAAAAGTTTTTATAAGTACATCATAAGCAACATCCAATCCTGATTCTGATGAATATAAGTTTTCTATTCTTGTACTTTCTGTTGTTCTCATTTTGTAATCGCCAATTGTCATTGATAACATAGCAGTTCCTACTGTAATTAAAATACCAGAAATAATAACTACAGTAACTAAACTAGAGCCTCTTTTTTTCCTTACCATTTTAATCACCGCCTAATTAACATTTATATTTTGGCTAGTTTTTTCAGTAAATATTTCTTCATCTTCTTTGTGAGTTATTTTAACATCCATATCATCTTTTTCATCAGATACTCTATAACCTATATTATCCTTTTCATGAGTTACTTTAACTTCTATATTATACAACTCTCCAACCTGAGATAGTTTGCCATCTTCTACAGGATTTATCTTACCCAACTTGTTGTCTACTTCTACATCTAAATCGTCTGTTTTTTTCAAATATATATTTAAAGGACTATCATCTTGGTTATATACAATTATTTTCACTTTTTTATATTTTTTATCAGTTGGAATTTTTTTTAGTGTGTAATCATCGAAATTTATTGTTACCTTTATTTCATCCATATCTTTAGCTATTGGTAATTCTTTTGATATATATGGATTTAATACTTCGTTATTATTTTCATCTTTTACAGTAAGTGTCTTTGTCTTTGTGGTTGTAGTTGTACTTGTAGTTGTATTTATAACTAACACCAAAGGATTATCTGAAGACAAAAGATCTGCCCTAGAAGACAAATGTTCACCATTTACCGTTAGATTGTCTTTAGTACTTCCTCTTAAAGATATTGCGAATTCAAATGGTACTACAGCTACAGTATTATTCTTTTTATTAATGGATATATCATTATTTTTTGTTATTGTAACTTTTGCTTTATATCCATCACCGAGCGTATTTATCACTTCGTTTGTTGGTGTTGAAATATCTATATCATCAATTTTAGTAATATTTCCACCTCCATCTACAACAACACTTCCACTCTTAATTTTTTCAAAAACTTCTTGTCCATGTAATGCTGCTGTTTGTTTTACAGCTCCATTTTTATTATGACTCATACTTGATATTATCATTGAATATATAGGAGTCATAAGTATAGCAAATAATGCCATACTTATTATCATTTCTACTAAAGTGAATCCGCTACGCTTTTTACATTTACTTTTCAAAAATTTCACCCACTCTTAATTAACGCTTATATTTTTACTGTCACCGTCAATTGAAACCCTTGGATCTTTCACATCATCTCCACTTTTAATTACCCTTACTAATTTATCTGTATTATTAACTATTTTTAATTTTAATCCAGATTTATCGTTGGATGTAACTCTGCTTTCACTTGATACATTTAAAACTATATTTTCACTATTGGGTACAAATTCATTTCCTAAATCATTATAGTTTGTAGGTATTTTATCAAGATTAGTCTTATATTTATAATAATATTTATCATCCTTCTTAGTTAATATCATTTCAGCACTTTGTTCATTATTACCATCACCATAAGCGTAAGTAGTTGTTAACATATCATTAGCCTTACCTATCATAATTGTTGGTAATTCCGAAGTTATTGATTTAACTGAAACTATAAAATCACTCATATCCGCAGTTGACTTTATTCCAGTTCCTGCAGCACTACCCACATTAAAAGGTTTTGATTTACCATAGGTATTGTTTAGATTCCAATTCAAATACTCACTTATTTCATCATCTATTTTCGGAACTGAGTATATTATCATATTCACTGATCCTGCTACTTCTTCTAAATTTTTTTCACTCATGTTAATAGTACACACCGGAATCTTTTTTTTATATTCTCCAATAGCATTTAAAAACTTAACTACGGATTCATAACTTCCATTAAAGTTCACATTAACTTTTATCTGAGTTACAGTGTTTGCTTTACTTGACTTAGTATCTTGTGCTGATTTTGAAGGATCATTATTTTCTGAATTTGTTGAATTTTGATTACTCTTATTAGCATCTTCAGTATTACTTTTTTTACTTATATCATCTTTATCCTCTTTTGATTCCCCATATTTATAATTATATTCATCAGCATCACCTTGAAGAGAACTTTCTGCTAAATTTTTATCGTTTCCTGATTTTTTAATTGATTCCACACCTTTAACCTCTGTAACGTCAAATGTGATTCCGCCTTCTAGTCCACTTTCTTTTATTAATTTATCAAATTCTAAAATTAAATGTTCTTGACTTATAGTTGGATAAAAAGGAGCTGCTTGTTCATCTATTTTAGTCTTTAATATCTTTACTTTACTCTTTTGAATTTCAATAGAATTTATATTGGCCATAGCCTTATTATATTTTTCTTCAATATCATTTTTTATTGTAGTTTTTTCTTCTACCTTTTGGACTAAAGTTGTATATCCAAATTGATAATATAAAATTCCTATTGCAAAAATCCCCAAAAAAAGCAACATTTTTTTTTCTTTTTTACTTATCTTCATATTATTTAACCTCCTTCAACACACAAGTCATATTAAAGGAATAATCTTCACCTACTGTATTGCTCTTTTCAATTTTAGCTACTTGAACATTTTTAATTTTAGATAATTTTCTTAAATTATGTTCAAATTCTCCAATAGCTGTTCTAGTATGTGTAACTCCACTTATAGTTACATCATAACCCTCAATATTAAATTCTTTAAAAGAAACATCACTTGGGATTGCTCCACATATATCATTTAACAAATCATCAGTAACAATATCATTTTTTATAAGTGAATTTGCTACATCTGATAACTTACTTTCATATTTATTTAATACTTCTATCTGACTACTTATTTCTTCTGCTTCTCTAAGTTGTGCTTGTACATCAGTTGCAGTTAATTTTTGAGTATAATCTTCTATATCTCTATTGAGAAATACAATTTTATAAACATTAATAATAAGTGTACTTAAAATTACTAAAGTTAATATTCCATAAGCTATATAAATATATTTTTTTTGATCCTTCTTTTCTTGTTTTTTATCTTGATAATAACTAAAAAAGTTTATATCTCTCACTTTTAAATTCCTCCTCTTACAACCTTATTATTGAACCTATGACATTAATGAAGCTGTCTATCTGTTCATCTGTTCTATTATTAGAGTTAAGAGTTATTTTAGGAATGCTTTTTATTCTTGTTACATTTATTGAGAGCTTTGAAGTCATATATTCACAGAGTCCTCTTATTTTAGCGCTGCCTCCATAAATAAATATCTTATCTATATCAACTCCCATATTTTTATTCTTATAAAATTGTATAATCTTTTCTATTTTATCAATCCAATCCTCTATTTCATCTAATACTAATTTATTTTGATCAGAAAGGTTTTCTTCTTTTAAACTTATATTTTTTGCCTTATATTCTTCAACTTCATCTCTTGAAATATTTAATACTTCCATCAAAATTTCATCAATACTAGTTCCTCCAGTTTTTATTATTCTTGTAAACTGTAAAATTTCTTCATTATATATATTAACATCAAGACTTGTTGCTCCCATATCTATGAAAACAATTGATTCTTTAGGATTATATTCATATTCATTAATGACATCTACATAATTAATCAACTTATTTAATGCATTATAATTAACATCTAATGCATATGGTTTTAAATTTAATGCTTGTAAAAGTTCATAATACCCCCTAGCCATTTTTTCTGGATAAGCAATAGCACGAACATTTAATTTTTGACTTCCTTCAAATTCTTCTTCTCCCAAAATATTCATTTGAAGGACATAGTCATCTAAGTTTATAGGCAAATATTGTTGGATCTCATATCTAACTACAGTCTCCAATTCTTCATCTTCTACCTTTGGAATTAAAAGTTCTCTATTTATAATTGAAGTAGAATTATTAGTACATATTCCTTCCTTAGCAGTTATTGAGTTTTCTGATAAAACTTTTTGTAAAATATAAATAAGAGCTTCTTTATTCACTAACATTCCATCCAAAACTGCTCCCTTTGGAGTAGGAATTTCCACAAACTTATTAACTGATAAATTTTCTTTATAATAAATTCCTTCAACTATTTTTATAGCTGTTTGTCCTATATCGAAAGCTACTACTTTTCTCTTTTTTTCTGATCTTTTAAAATCTTTGTTTTTTTCATTGTTTTTTGAAAATTTACCTGTTATATCCTTAATATCAACATTCATTAATTCTTTAAGTTTACTTAAATCAAATTTCTTTTTTAATTCTTCACTCTCACCCAAATGAATTTCTTCTTTTATTTTATTCATTATTTCCCCCACCTATTTACCCTCATATTTTTCAATGTATAGAGTAAAGTGTAAAGCTTATGCCAGCTTTACACTTCTTTTAATATAAATTCACCTAAATTTATTTTTTATTATGATATAAAGCTTCCCACTTGTTTTGGATATATTTCATCTCCAGTAGAACCTGATTTTACTGTTATGTCACCATCGGCGGCAATATCAACATAAAACTCAACTTTAGTAACTTTACTTGTTGGCATGACTCCACCATCAATTTTATCTGTAATTTTATTTTTAGTTGTAGTAGTAGCACTATTAGTATTAAGTAAAGTTTGATCCTCTGCAACAGCTTGTGCTGCTATTCCCGAAAGATTTTTGGCTGTAGCTATATCAGCTGTAATATTAGATTTTTTTGTTATTTGACCAAACTTTGGAATAGCAATAGCTGCAAGTACTGCAATAATCGCAATAACAATAATAAGTTCTACTAATGTAAATCCTTTCTTCTTTTTCTTTGATAGTTCATTCATTTTTCTAATTGATAAATTGTTCATTATGAACCCCTCCTATTTTTTTATATACTTTATATATTTAATGCACTCTGGATCGCACATTGTGCATTATTAACTTTTTATTATATTTGAGTATAACTATCATACATTGGAAGCATTACTGACATTATTATAAATCCAATTACAAGTCCCATTACTACTATTAAAAGTGGCTCCATTAAGGCAACAGTAGCTTGTATCGTTGTTTCTAACTCTTCATCGTAGAAATCTGCTGTTTTACTTAGAATAGAATCTATTGATCCTGTTTCTTCTCCTATTTTAACCATTGAATAAAGCATTTCCGGGAAAATTCCAGTTGCTCTCATTGAAATATTTAGTTCTTCTCCCTTAGATATTTTTTCTTTAACCTGTAATAAAGCTTTTTCTGCTATTTTATTTTCTACAACACCAGAAACAATATCAATAGCTTTTATTAGAGGCAGACCACTTGCTAATAGTGTAGATAAAGTTCTTGTAAATCTTGATACTATAACCATCTCAGTGAATTTCTTTATTATTGGAAGCTTAAGTTTCATCTTGCTTGAAAAAATTGATCCATTTTCTGTACTAAAATAATATTTACCTCCAATAGTAATTCCTATTAATGCAACTATAATTACTATAAAATTATCCTTTAAAAAATCTCCACTTCCTAATAAAAGTTTTGTTGACCATGGTAATACCGTACCACTTTGTTCAAAAATACCTTTAAAGGTTGGCATTACATAAACAAGTATAAATACAACAGCTATTACTGCTACAAAACTTAATATAACTGGATAAATCATAGCATTTTTCACCTTATTATTGGTCTTGTTTTCTTTTTCATAATGTGATGACATTCTTAGCATTATACTATTTAACGTACCACTGGCTTCTCCTGCTTCTATTAAGCTAACTAAAAGATCCGGAAAAATCTTTTTTTGCTTTTTCATAGCTTCAGATAAAATACCACCTTTTTCAACATCTTGTTCAATTTCTATTAAGGCTTCTTTCAATATTTTCTTTTGAGTTTGTTTTGATAATATATTTAAGCAAGTTAATATAGGTACCCCTGCATCTAACATAGTATAAAATTGCCTGCAAAAAATTGAAATATCCTTAAGTTTTACTTTCTCATTAAATTTTAGTTCAATTTTACTACTTTCAATTATTTCTTCTACCATTAAAGGGTAATATCCATTAGAAGATATAAATTCTATAACCTCGCCTTTAGAGTCTGCTTCACGCGCTCCTTCAATTTTTTCTCCATCTGCGTTCATTGCTCTATATTTAAAATTAGCCAACTTATTTATCCCCCTCTAAATCAGAATATTTAATATATAATGGTATATATTATTCCTTCGTCATAGTTATTGTTGCAAGTTCTGACATCGTTGTTATTCCATCAATTACAACTTTTTTACATTCCATACCTAAAGTAGTCATCCCATTTTTCACTGATATATCTCTAAGTACATCTGAACTTTCACCTAAATTTATAGCTTCTCTGTGTTTTCTTGTTATTTCCATAACTTCATATATACCAATTCTTCCCACGTATCCTGTATGGTTACAATATCCACATCCATTACCCTTATATAAGTTTAATTGCTTGTCCTTATCTGCTCCAAGTATTTCTTTTTCATATTCAGTAGCGTCATAAGGTTCTTTACAATTATTGCATATTTTTCTAACTAGTCTTTGTGCTATTATTCCAACTACTGAAGTAGCAACTAAATATGGTTTTATTCCCATATCTACAAGTCTTATTATGGAAGATGGCGCATCATTAGTATGAAGAGTACTTAATACTAAATGACCTGTTATAGCTGCTTTTGTTGCAATTTCAGCTGTTTCATTATCTCTAATTTCACCAATCATGATTATATCAGGATCTTGTCGTAATATACTTCTAAGACCACTTGCAAAGGTTAATCCAGCCTTATTATTTACACTAACTTGATTTACTCCATTTAATGTATATTCCACCGGATCTTCAACTGTAATTATATTTACTTTATCATTATTTAGTTCACTTAAAAGTGTATATAAAGTTGTAGATTTTCCACTTCCTGTAGGTCCTGTAACTAAAACTATTCCATGGGGATTTGAGATGATTCTATCTACCATTTGAAGATTTTCTTTACTCATCCCCCATTTTTCTCTACCTATATTGCCACCAGAAGTATTCAGAATTCTTATAACTATTTTCTCACCATTAACTACTGGAAGTATTGAAATTCTAAGATCCACATTTTTTCCATCTACTGTAACCATTATTCTCCCATCTTGAGGTATTCTTTTTTCTGCAATGTTTAATCCTGCGAGTATCTTTATTCTAGTTACTAATGGTCCTAGACTTTCTATATTAATAATATTAACTGTTTGTAATTTACCATCTATTCTATATCTTATTTTTATTTCATTTTCAAATGGTTCTATATGAATATCTGATGCCTTCATTTCTATTGAGTTTTTAAATAAGTAATCCACCATTTTAACAACTGGTGCATTCTTAACATTATCCATATCTTCCACATTTATTTTCGAATTTTTAGATTCAGAACTTTCCTTGGAAAGCTGTTTCGCTGCAATGCTAACTTGCTGACTACTATAATATATACCCACAAATTTTTTAATATCATCTTTTTTAGAAATATATGATTCTATTTCAAATCCTGTAGATATTGCAACATCATCTATTGCATAAATATTTAAAGGATCTGAAAGTGTAACTTTAATTTTATTATGTTCAAAGCCAAAAGGTATTAATGTATATTTATCGCATAAATTTTTAGGAATAATACTTATTGCCTTTTTATCAAAATTTATTGTATTTAAATCTATTTTTTTAATTCCTGTTTGTTGCTCTATAGACTCTATTATTTCATCTTCAGTTATTATTTTACTATCGACTAGTATTTCTCCAAGTTTTTTATTAAGTGCCTTTTGAGACTTTAATGCTTCTTGTAATTGATATCCAGTAATTTTTCCTGCATTTACTAGAATGTTGCCTAATCTTCTTTTTTCAGTTGCCATTATAAGTCTCACCTTCCTTTTTCTCTGCCAATTGTATATCCTACACCATATACTTAATTCTACATAAATATATATTTATATCTATTATATGTTGCAATAAAGTTTTCACCTATCTCTTAACCCGCATTTTACAAGCAAATTCTAAAATTCTAAAATTCTTAAGTTCTAAAATTCTTTAGAATTTTAGAATTCCTAATTGTAAAATCATTATTGAAACTTATATATGATAATAGTTTAAATTCTTATTTCAAATCAATCAAGTATATATATGTTAAAATCATGTATACTTATCATAATTCAAACCAATAAGTTCCAATACAACTTTAATATTTCAACTCCCCATAACATAGAAATTAAACTTCCAATTGCTATACATGGTCCAAATGCTATTTTTTCTTTTGCCTTTTTTAATTTTAAAGCTAAAATAATTATTCCTACTATTCCACCTAATATAATTGCTAAAAACAGTCCTAGTAGAATTCCTTTAACGCCTAAAAACAATCCACAAACAGTAGCGATTTCAATATCACCCTCGCCCATTCCTTTGGTCAAAAATACTATTAACCCTATAATTCCAAAGCCTATTGCTCCACCTGAAATAAAATCAATAGTTCCACTTTTATAAATAATAGCTTGAATTATTATAAATGTTACTGCTATTATTCCACCCAAAATCGTAGTACTTGTAAAAACAAATTGAGTATCATAATCTATCATACCAATAACAATTAAAAGTGATGCTAATATGCAATATTTTAATGTAATTAAAACTAGTCCAAATTTTAAATATATAATTAAATATAATAATGCATTTAAAATTTCTATAAGAGGATACCGTAAAGAAATTTTTTCTTTACAATATTTACATCTTCCTCCAAGAAAAATGTAACTAAATACAGGTACTAAGTCTACCGGACTTAAGTTATGTTGACATTTTCCACAATGTGATGGTGGAAACGCAATTGATTCTTCAACAGGAATTCTATAAATGCATACATTTAAAAAACTGCCTATAACTAATCCTAAGACAGTTATTAATCCATAATCCAATTTATCACCTTCTTAAATTCTAAGTTATATTCTGTAATCTTTTACATATATTTATTGCCAATTATATACTTTTATGTATCTAATTACAAGTGTATTCTTTAATGATTCTAACCAATTCGCTTAATACTTTGCGATGTAAAAATAGATACATTGCTTATTTATTGTTTTTTACTGAGAATTATTTTCTTTTATATAATAAAAAAACCGACCTCTATAAACATAAAGGTCGGTTGCACTAATAACTCATCATATATAAAGTGCCCAATTAAAATATATGACTCTTCGTTTTCCTATAATAAAATTCGTTAATTTATTTAGGCATATCATACCATATTTTCTTTGTATTAGTCCATACTTATTTATACTTTTTTATACTTTTTTCTACTTTTTTCTAAATCAACCCATTTTATTAGTGATCATTTACCAAACTATATAAAATCACCTCATTGAAAATATTCACTAATTTGTTTTATTATTTATTACCCATCTTTCATATTCTTCTCTTGATATTATATTACTATTAATTAATCTCTTCAAATCCATTTCCATAGTTTGCATTCCAAATTTAGATCCCATTTGAATGAAGCTATTTATTTGTTCAAAATTTCCTTCTCTAATTAAATTTTTTATACTTGATGTACATACCATGATTTCCATTGCAGCTGATCTCCCTGTACCTGAAGCATTTGGTAATAAAACTTGAGAAACAACACCTCTAAGTAGTGATGATAATTGAATTTTAACCTCATTTTGATGACCAGATTCAAAAGAATTTACAATTCTATATATACTATTTGCAGCCCCCATATTGTGCAGAGTAGAAAAAACTAAATGCCCTGTTTGTGCTGCTCTTAAAGCTATTTCTATTGTTTCAGGATCTCTCATTTCTCCTACTAGTATAACATCTGGATCTTGTCTAAGCGCTGCTTTTAATGCCATTGCATAACTTCTAGTATCTTGTCCAATTTCTCTTTGATTCACCATAGATTTTTTAGTTTCATATATATATTCTATTGGCTCTTCTAAAGTTATTATATGTTTTTCTTTAGTGTTATTTATTTCATTTATCATAGCAGCAAGGGTTGTACTTTTACCTGAACCTGTTGGACCTGTAACTAAAACTAATCCATCTTTTAATTCTGTAAAAGCTTTTAAAGCAGGAGCAGTTGATAAATCTTTAAGTTTTGGTATTCCTTCTTTAATTACCCTCATACATATAGAATAACTTTCTCTACATTTATAAGCATTAACTCTAAAATTACAAATTCCTTTTCTATTATACTTAAAATCTATCTCCCCTTTTTCTAAGAATTCTTCAAACTTTTCTGGTACTAAGTCCTTAATGTATTCCCCAACTACTTCATGATCAATAACATCATCGTTTGCTCTTATTAGTCTTCCATCAATTCTTACCATTGGAGTTAGTCCTGAAGTTATGTGAATATCTGATGCACGTTGTATATCCATATTATCTAATAATTTATCTATCTTTGCCATAATTTCTCCCCTTTTAATTTCTAAAAATAATTGAAAGTATATTTCATGAAAATATGCAATCTATATTTAAAGTATCACCCATTTTCTAAATATGTCAATATTATTTAATTCTACGTTTAAATTTTTATTTATTAAAACCTTAAAAATCGCCTTATCTAGTGGTATCACACATATACCTATGAATTTAATAAGATATATTAAAAATTAAAAGTTAATTCACTAGCACTTCTAAACACTAGTAATAGAGCTACTTGAGAAGATTTTAGTTGTTTCTGAATTACACTTTCTTTTTATATTAATTTATTAAACTTTTTAGAGCATTCATGAATATTTTATGCTTATAAGCCATTATTATAAGTATTTTCTTAGTGCGAAATTAGTTTTATTGGGTTCAATTTATTATCTGATTTTTTCAAACCTAGTAAATAAGCCATTTTATGAAATTCTAATCCTTTTTATTTCTATTAATTTATTAAAAAGCGAAAAAAATAGGATAGGAGTTTTTATTTTGCTCCCTAGCCTAACTAAATTATTTATAATTTCTTAAGATTAAGTTAATAAATTTGCCACAACACTGACATACTATAATCTTATAATAGTAATTGTAAAGTAGTTAAACATTATTATTTCCCCTAATAATAATAAAATATTAACCAGTATTCAGGATAACTTGTTACATTGTAATGAGTTATCCTTTTTTATGCTATTAAAAAATATAATCCACGGAATCTGTGTCAGTAATCAACATTACTTGCAATATTATGTCACCAAACAATACTATTTGTATTACGATTCATTTTGCTAAATACTACTTGTATGTATTATAATTTGCTTACATATAATCATAATTAAGTAAAAAAGAGGTGCTATTATAAATAATTTCAAATTATTAAGACTAAAACGTAAAATATTTCTAAGAAAATCTTTATTAAATCTCTTATTATTTAGTTTTTGTCCTACTAATAAGTTCATAGTTGCCTTATCTCAAAATTTGGACAACCATATTGTCATTTATCAAAAAGAATTATTTATATAATATTGTTTAAAAACACTTAACAACATATCTTCAAATAGTGATTTTATTTTTAATTATTTTATATAACATAAAAGAAGACTAAGTTCCTAATACTTAGTCTTCTTTCGTTATTTATAAAACCATCTCCTATCTTTTAAGATAGAAAATGGTTCTCAAAATATTACATACATCAATCTATTTTACTAAAATGACGCATATCATAATCAATATTCATTTTTACAATTATCCCCATCAAATTAAATCCAGTTATATCAACGGTTCCAGTCCTATTCATACCATCCTTCAGGAAATTCAGCATTATGATAAACGTCTTGAACATCATCATCATCCTCAAGTAAATCTAGCATCTTTTGGAATTTCTTAGCATCATCTTGACCAATTTCAGTATATGTATCTGGAATCATTTTTACAGATGCTTCTAAAAATTCAATTCCTGCTGCTTCCAACGCTTCTCTCACCTGTCCGAAGTCTTCTGGAGTTGTAGTTACTACAAATACTTCTTCTTCATCTGATGAGAAATCTTCTGCACCAGCATCTAAGGCTATCATCATTATTTCGTCTTCATCTTTATCTTCTTTTAAAATGATGATTTCTCCTTTTTCTTGGAACATGAATCCTACACATCCGGCAGTTCCCATATTCCCTCCACCTTTAGTAAAGGCACTTCTTACATTTCCTGCTGATCTATTTTTATTATCAGTAAGAGTATCAACTATTACAGCCACTCCACTAGGACCATAACCTTCATAAACTATATTTTCATAATTAACTGATGATAACTCACCAGAAGCTTTTTTAATTGCTTTTGCTATAGTATCATTCGGCATATTTTCAGCCTTTGCTTTAGCGATTGCATCTCTAAGTCTTGCATTTGTATCGGGGCTAGGTCCACCATTTTTAGCAGCTACAATGATTTCTTTACCTAGTTTAGTAAAAATTTTACCTCTTTTTGCATCTGTCTTACCTTTTTTTGCTTGAATGTTATGCCATTTTGAGTGTCCTGACATTTGTTTTTCCTCCTTACTTTAATTTAAAATTCATAATTTTGTAATAATAAATCCGCTTGAGTATAAATTAAAGAATATGTATTTATGCAGATTTTTATTACAACATATATTTTATTTGATTTATTTTAAATACAAAATTCAACAAAAATTATACCATACTTTGCATAAATTCACAATTATTAATAAAACTCCTTTATACTATTAATTCCTATGTTAACTGTTGATAAAGTCTATTTCCTTCTTTAAAGTAAATTCCCTCTTCACTTTTACGAACTATTACTTTACCACTAGTCGCCTCTACAATTTCATTTTCTATGTTTTCTGCAATTGCTTTTTCTGATAATATATGGACTATTACCTTATCACTATATTCTGAGTCTTCTATATGATAAAAATTTTGACCACATATATATTGAATCTTTCCAAGTAAATCATATTCTATTTCAAAGCTTAATTTTAATCCCTCAACTTTTTCTATAATCCCAGCAGCTTTTATAGCAATACTTGCCCCTTTTGTATATGCTCTAGTTAATCCCCCAGTCCCTAAAAGTATTCCACCAAAATATCTAGTAACAACAACTGCACAATCTGTTATTCTACTTTTTTTCATTACTTCAAGAATAGGAATTCCTGCTGTTCCTTGTGGCTCACCATCATCAGAATATCTTTGAATATTCATATTACTTCCGATAATATAAGCTGAGCAATTATGTCTAGCTTGTTTATGCATGCTTTTTATTTCAGTTATAAAAGCTTTAGCTTCATCTTCATTTTCAACTCTTTTTGCATATCCAATAAATTCTGATTTTTTTTCTTCAAATCTATCTTCACCAAAATTTCTTATTGTAATGTAAGACATATATATCTAACCCCTTTCCAATTTGCAATGTACAGTCACAATACAAAATTTTAAGTTCTTGGTTGTGCTTAATAAGTTCCTAATTGTGCTTCGCACTCTTTTTATATGTGAAATGATCTTGGTTGTGCTTCGCACCTTTTATATATGTGTGTATATTAAATAATATTGGATTAACCATCAGTTTATTCATTAATTATCTAATTTAGATTCATTATAAAGCTTTGCAGAAATTAGTTCTTCTTTAAGTATTTTCATGCCCTTTTTAATTTTTTTCTTATCTGTTTGATAAAAAGCTAGTCTAAATGAATCTTGTCCATCGTTTTGTGATGTGAAAAACATAGCACCAGGAGTAATATATACATCTTTTTTCCTAAGTCGTATAAAAAGCTCCCTTGTATTAACCCTAAAATCTTCGTTTAAAGTCAAATAAAAATTTAACCCTCCCTTTGGATCTATATATGTTAATATATCTTTAAATTCTTTGTCTAACAGGCTTTTCATAAGTGTATATCTTTTTATATATTCATCATTCAAATTTTTTATATTTTTCTTCCACTTATTATCTGAAATATATAATTCCAGTGCTCTTTGCATTAAACTAGAAGTTGTTATGTCTGTGTTATGTTTTGAATTTTGAAGTGTTTCTCTAAATATTGTTGGAGCTATTAAATATCCCAATCTTATTCCTGGAAGAAATATTTTCGAGAAACTTTTTATATAAATAACTCTATCATTTTTATCAAGCAATTTAAATGGTATATATTCTAAGGAACTTTCGTATATAAGTTCTGATAAATAATCATCTTCAATTATGTAAAAATCATAAATTTCTGCAAGGTCTAAAATTCTTTTTTTCTTTTCTAGACTATAGCTTATTCCTGTTGGATTTTGAAAATAGCTCATTGTATAAAAGCATTTTATTTCATTTTTTTGAAGTATTTTTTCAAATTTATCTAAATTTATTCCATCGTCTTCAATTGGCATTTCAAATAAATTAACCTTCCTCCATTTAAAAACTGATAATGCTCCAACATAAGTTGGCTTTTCAACTATTATATTATCATTTATATTTAATATCCCCTTTGAAACTATGTCAATTCCTTGTTGAGCTCCTGATACAATTAGTATATCTTCATTATTTAATTTATAATCCCAAAATGCTTTGTTTATTGTATCTATGAGATTTGTGTATCCATTCCTATTATCCGAAAACAATGCATTGGCACCATCTCTTTCTAAAACTTCATTTATTATATGTTTTAAATCATTTATAGGAAATAATACTTCTTTAGAAGTCTCTCCTGTAAAATCCACTACATCTGTTAAATCTTCCATAGACAATTTCTTTAAAGTATTTGAATATTCTCGCCTAAAGTTTGAGGCCACCTCTTTTCTCTTAGCATAACTTCCGCTTCCAACCTTTTGATATGCATATCCTTCTGCTTTAAGCTTATTATAAGCACTAACTATTGTAACATTATTTACCCCTAATTTTTTCGACAATTCTCTTATGGTTTCAAGCTTATCGCCCTCTTTTATTTTTCTTTTATCAATTAAATCTTTTATAAAATTAGCTATTTGAACATACTTTGGTGTTTCATCATCTTTGAATTTAAAATCTTTGTAGATATCCATAAGCCCCCTATCCTCTCACACGGCACAGTTAATAATATGATTTTTACGAATTTTTTATTTATATTAATTTATGAGTAAGTATAAATTTATTAAATTGAAAATGCTTTTCTTCTAATATGGTGAAATTCTAAACCCTATATTTTCTAAAGAATATTACCATATATATTCTTCAGAATATGCTTATAAAATGCGGGTTAAGATATCATTGTATAAAAAAAATTACTTTCCAACAATCTATAATATATTCCCAGTTTTTAAATTATACTTGATATTATTTTCAACATTTACTCTACTTATGCATATATCCAAACTTAGAAATTGGATATATATTTGTAACCACAAGGGTCATAATATGGAATAGGCATTGAAAATGAGCTGTCGATGTTTCTTAATGGCAGGTTGTTCCATTTTTGCTTGTCCTGAGCTTGCCTCAGGAGCATGCAGAAATGGGTGCAACCTGCCATTTAGAAACTTCCAGCGAAATTTTCTTAGTCCTATGGAATATTATGCCCCCTGAGGGTACAAATATGTATTCAATTTCGGCTGGTTCTACGTATAAGTATTGTTCATAATATTATGCATTACTTATAAACCTTATATGAGTATACATTCTCACTTATAAAGTCCTCATTAAATGGTAAATCTAACTTTTTAGTGTCTTTTATTATTAATTTTCTTTTATATAATTCTTTTAATATATCCTCTATTTTTATATTAAATTCCTTAAATAATTCACCATTTCTTATTTCATATGAACTTAAAAAATTGCTTTCTTCGTATAAATAATCTAATAGCAATTTAGATGCTTCATTTATGTTCTCATCTAAAATGTTTTCTATATAGTCTACAGTATTTTGAATATTTTCTTTTGTACATTTATTATTAAATAAATTTTCAACTACTGCATTAAACTTATTATTTAAATTAGTAACCATTTTTATAGCATCTTTGTTTACCGTATATCCATTTAAATTTAAATATAGCTTAGCAAAACTATCCAATGCTCTGATTAACACTTCATATGATGTAAATTCACTATAATTTTGTATATATTTTTTAGTTATTCTAATATCCTTTATAAGGTCACCTAAATATACCAAATTCCATGTTTCTCTATATTTATCTAAACTATATTTAGCTTTATTAAAAATTCTTTCTATTTCATCATCTCTTGAAAATATTATCTTTGAAGATATGAGTAAATTTCTTATACTCCCCTTCTTTCCATCACTTTCATACAATTCTAAAAATTTTTCTTTATTTAATACTTTCATATGTACTGGTATATCTAATATTTCTGAATATATATCTCTAACATCCTCAAACACATCTTTATATATAACAAATAAGTCTATGTCAGATTCTTCCCAAAGATCTCCACTAACTATACTTCCAAATGCAAATATAGCTAATACTTTTTTATTAACCTTTAATATATTAATTAGCTTCTCAGAGGACTTTTGATAATCCACTATAGATTTTGACACCGTATATTCCACCTTCTTTTGTCTAAATAAAACTCATTAACATTATAACTGAAAGAAGTCTTTATTTAAAGGGAATGCATTTTTTAATTCTTATTAAATTTTATATTATCTTCTAATTTTACATTTTAAAATATATAAAAAAGATTCTTAAATAATTAAATCTAAGAATCTTTTCCCGAATCAAATGGTGGACAGTTTTTATCCATACAATCTATTTGCTTAAGAAAAATTGTTAATCTTCTTCCTAAGGCAGTTATAATATCATCAACTTCATTATTCATTTTATAACTTAATTTTAATGCATCCTTAATTTCTTTTCTATCTCCAAATGCATTTAATTGAAATGCTGTTGCAGTACTAGACATATTATAAGATGAAAAAGCAATAATATTTAATGCATCTAAAAGTGGTCTTACTTGCCTTGTAAAATAAAGTTCAGTTAATGTATCAACTCTAATAGAATTAACGTTATCTCTTATTAATGTTATATCAGTAAATGCTTCACTTATATTTTTTAATTTATCAAAAAGTTCTTGTTGTTTTGCTTTTATTTCCTCACAAGAATCATTTATATCAGTAGTAGTAGTTGGTGGTGGCGGCGACGGAGTTTCTGAGCCAGTATCTAGTGAAGTTTTAGATGCACTTGAATCATTTTGTATTTCATTACCATCCTCTACACTATCTTGTGATGTAGTTTCATAAATACCTTCATATTTTAGCTGTTCTGGATTTTCTTCTTTACTTTGTGATGGGTTAACTTGACTACTATTATCTCTAGATTTATTTTTTTTAGAATGCCTCTTAGAATTTCGTTTTCCCATAATTATACAGTCCTTAATTAGTGCTCATATCTAGTATATTAACTAAAATTTTTAATTATTCTTTTATAACATAATCTTGAGTTTTGTTATATACCTCATCATCTACTTCAACCAACATATACGTGCCATTATCTTTATAATCTTCTTCAATTATTCTAGCATTTCTATGTAAAAATGATTGAATATCACCTTTTTCATAAGGTATCAAGTACTCTACTGTTCTATAATTATAAGGTATCTTTTCTTCTATTAAATTTAAAAATTCTTCTAAATTAGTTCCTTCTTTAGCTGAAACTTCTATTACTTGCGTTTCATCTATAGCTTCTTTTATTATTGCTATTTGCTCTTCACTTGCTTTATCTATTTTATTTAAAACTAATATCATTTCTTTATTTACTACACCAAGCTCATTTAAAACTTCATTTACAGCTGTATACTGTTCCACTGCAGTATCTGAAGATGTATCTATTACATGGCATAAAAGATCTGAAAATATCACTTCTTCTAATGTTGATTTAAATGCTTCTACTAGCTCATGAGGTAATTTTCTTACAAATCCAACTGTATCTGTAAGAGTTATTAACCCCTTCTTCCTTAAAGTTATTGCTCTTGTTGTTGTATCTAATGTTGCAAAAAGCATATCTGCTTCAAATACTTTTTCCTTTATTTTATTTTCTTTTTTTGCAGCCAAATCACAAAGTGCATTTCTCAAAGTAGATTTTCCTGCATTGGTATATCCAACTAAAGATACTTGTGGAATATTTTCTTTATTTCTTTTTTCTCTTTGAACTTCTCTGGTCTTTTTAATTTTTTTAAGTTCATCTTTTAAATCATATACAGTCTCCATTATATGTCTTCTATCTGTTTCAAGTTTCTTTTCTCCAGGACCTCTAGTTCCTATTCCGCCACCAGTTCTAGATAATACTGTCCCCAGTCCTTTTAATCTACTTAATCTATATTTAAGTTGAGCTAGTTCTACTTGTATTTTAGCTTCCTTTGTCTTAGCTCTAGTTGCGAATATTTCTAGTATTAAAGTAGTTCTATCAATTACTTTTGCACCTATTGCTGCTTCTAAATTTCTAACTTGAGATCCTGAAAGCTCATCATCAAATATTATTACATTTGCTCTTTCTGTTTGTCTCATAGCTGCAATTTCTAGAACCTTACCTTTACCTATAAAAAATGCCGCATCAATTTTATGTCTACTTTGAAATACTGTTCTTAAAACAGGCACATTACATGCTTCTGAAAGTTCTTGTAATTCCTCTAAACTTTCTTTTGTATCAGAACCAACTAATATTGCTTTTTCTTCTGTTTCCTCTATAACATCATTGTTTTTAATTAAATTTTCTATAAATCTTATTTTATCTAATATATTTATAGAACTTATTTCTTCTAATGAAAGATTGCTTTTTTCCTCAGATTCTAATTTGTTATTATATAAAGTAAGTATTCCTAAAGAAAAATCTATTATTTTTCCTTCTATTATCGCTACCGACACAATTGCATCTAATTTTAGTTTTAAAAGTGCTGTTAAGTCTAATGCAGAAAGATTACAATAGCCATTTGGATGAGTATGAATTACTCTAATTCCTGATAATCTTTTTTCCGCTATCTCTATTATTGGAACTTCAACTGATGTAGAATCCCCAATTGCAACAGAAGTAACATTACCCTTTCTATTTATTCCTACACTCACTTCTCTTTCAATAAAACTTGAAACTCTAGAAATTATATTTAAAATTTCTACGTCACATACTTCATCTTTTAAATTTTTAATAGCATAAATACTTTCTAATTCATCTATTATAGATTTTCTTATTCCTTCAATATTTCCATATATCATATAAACACCTCACATAAGTTATCTTGACAACTTTCATATAATTTTATACTATTAATTCATTAATTACAACTTTATCAATTAACATTGCACAATTAACAATATCCAATGAAGGATGAAATTCCACTAGAGTTCTATCCTTCATTGTAAATTATTCATCGTACATTTTTAATTGTTCAAATAAAAATAAAAGGAGTTTTATAAACAATGGAAGATAAAAAACGTAACATTCTTTTTTCTAAAGAACAAATCAATTCTAGAATAGAGGAACTTGGAAAAACTATTACTGAAGATTACAAAGGCAAAAATCTCTATGTATTATCTCTGCTTCGCGGAAGTTTTGTATATGCTGCTGATTTAGTTAGATGTATCGATTTAAATGTAAAGATAGGATTTATGACTACATCAAGTTATGATAATTGTGAAATATCTTCTGGATGCGTTAAAGTAGTTAATGATATTTCTGATGATATTGAAGGATGGGATGTTCTTATAGTTGATGATATTGTTGATACTGGATTCACCATGAATTTTGTTGTTAATCATGTAAAAAAAGCAAATCCAGCGTCTGTTAAGTCTTGCGTTCTTCTTGACAAACCCTCACGAAGAAAAATTGAGATAAATCCAGATTATTGTTGCTTTGAAATTGAAGATTTATTTGTAGTTGGATACGGATTAAATTATGGTGATTTTTATAGAAATGTGCCTTATGTATTTAATTGGGAGTAGAAAAGAAACCTTTTAGCTAAAAATATATATCGAGACTTTTATCCTACTTAAAGCAAAGCCTATATCTTAAATTACTATGTAAAATAAGATATAGGCTAATTATATTTTTCACGTTATGAATAACTTGTTGATAGCATTTTTTATAATTTTTTGTTCACAAAATAAGAAATATACTTATTAATTGTTTATTTTTCAACTAATCTCTTGGATAATTCATTAGCATTAGTAATATTTTTCAGTTTTTCAGTTGCCTCATCAGAAGTTATCCTTATATTTTATATTCACTATTTACTACATTTAGCCATATATATAAACAAAGAAATTGGATACATATTTGTGGAATAGGCATTGAAAATGAACTGTTGATGTTTCTTAATGGTAGGTTGTTCCATTTCTGCTTGTCCTGAGCTTGCCTCAGGAACATGCAGGAATGGGTGCAACCTACCATTTAGAAACTTCCAGCGAAATTTTCTTAGTCCTATGGAACAAATATGTATTCAATTTCGGTAGGATATCACATAAGTTTAGTTTCCACTTTTGTTATCTACATTTTGATTATTTGTTGGAAATCCAAAGGTTGTATTTGGTATTTTCCCAACTATAATTGTATCTGAAACTGGCATTTGTGTGTTAACTTCGATATCTTGATTTTTCAGTGGTAGTTTCAATCTTATTTTAGCATTAACATTTAGATATATTTTATGTCTAGTTTGATTAATTCCAGCACTTTCAAATTTCGATTCATAATTTGTACTAATATTCCCCATAGGCTCTATCTGCATAGTTATTGTAGGTCCTAAATTATAAAAAGCACTTTTATCGCCCAACCATCCAAAAGGAACTTTTATGGTAGTATTATTCATATCACTTAATTCTTTATTACATTCTGTAGATAATTTAGCCGCTATATAATTTAATTTTATAGTATCTGATTGAACTAAAATTATATTTCCTTCCTTATCTTTTTCTATTTTTATCATTTCATCATATTTAAATTCCTGTGATAAAATCTCTACACTTTTTTTGTTTATTATATCTAATGTTTGAGATTTTGCCATCATTATTGCTATTTCTGTTATTGGCGGCATGACTCTTTTATCAAAAAATCCTATCATTATATTAAAAATGACAATTATAAAAATAATAGCAACTATAAATGATATATATTTATGGGGTTTTCGTTTGGTATAATATTGCATTATCAACACCTTTATATTGTGTTATTTATTTACTCATATTATAATTATGCTATAATGGTATAAAATATTATTAAATTAAACCTTATAATTTTAGGAGGATAAAATGGCAGTTGATAATAAAGCTAAAAGAACAAGTAGTATTCCACAAAAGAAAAAGCCAACCAAACAAAAAAAAGTCAGAAAAATATTTAAAGGCATAACTTTTGGTTTACTATTTTGTTTTCTAGCAATTTTTGTAATAGGTGCAGGTTATGCTTTTGCTATTATAAAAACTACACCTCCTCTAAATGTTGATGCAGTATTATCATTAAATCAACCTTCAAGCTTATATGATAGCAATAAGGAATTTATGGATAATCTTCATACAGATGAGGAACGTTATGTTATAGATTCAAAAAAAATACCTACAAACTTAAAAAATGCTTTTGTATCCATTGAAGATGAAAGATTCTATTCACACAAAGGAGTAGATATTCAAAGAATTTTAGGTGCAGCATTTCTAGATGCAAAAAAAATAGCAACAGGGCAAAAGGGGTTACACGGAGCTTCTACATTAACCCAACAATTACTTAAAAACACAATTTTAACTAATGATTTTTCTATGGAAAGAAAAATTAAAGAAGCGTATTTAGCAATTAATTTAGAAGACAGATTAACTAAAGATCAAATTTTAACAGCATATTTAAATACAATTCCTTTAGGTGGGCATGCATATGGAGTAGAAGCTGCTTCTTTATTATACTTCAGTAAAAGTACTTCTGATTTATCTTTAATTGAGTGCGCATATCTTGCAGGTATAACTCAAGCTCCAACTACCTACAGTGCTTATAATAAAGATAATTTAAAAGATCCAACGCCATATATTAATAGAACTATTACAGTTTTAAGCCAAATGCACAAACTTCAATATATTGATGATGTTACATACGATAAAGCTGTTAGTGATGTAAAAAATGGTGCATTAGTATTTAAATCAAGTAAAAAAGATTATAGATTGAACTATGAATGGTTTGTATACCCTGCTGTATCTGCTGTAAAAGAAGATTTAAAAGAAAAATATAAATATACTGATGAAGAAGTATCACAATTAATAGTAAATGGTGGTCTTAAGATTTACACAACAATGAACAGATCTCTACAAGATTTTACTCAAACTACTTTAGATAATTACAGTAATCTAGGAATTGGCAATAAAGAAACCTATGATAAGGATGGTGTTCCTTTATTACAAGCATCTGCTACTATTATGGATTACAGAACTGGTAATGTTCTTGCAATGGTTGGAGGACGCGGAAAACAGCAGCCACAATCAACCAATAGAGCTTATAACGATTTAAGACCTATTGGTTCTTCAACTAAGCCCTTAACAGTATATGGTCCTGGAATTGATCAAAAGATTATAACAGCTGCTACACCTATAGATGATGCTCCATTACTTGAAAACAAATTAGATAATGGTAACTCTTATAATCCTTCAAATTCTCCAAATGAATATTTAGGACTCATTAGTTCAAGAGATGCTCTTACTCATTCTAAAAATGTTGGTGCCGTTATAACTGAATCTAAAATTGGATTAAAAACCGGTATCTCTTATGGAGAAAAATTAGGTCTAAAATATAATGCTGCATCTAAATCGTCAATTGCGTCTCTTGCTTTAGGTCAATTTAATAATGATCCTAACGATAGAGATGGTGGTAATTCTTATATTTTAGCTGGAGCTTTTGGTGCTTTTGGTAACAATGGTATATATACAAAACCTGTATTATATACAAGAGTTGTTGATTCAACAGGAAAAACTATACTTGATAATACTAAAACTAAGCAAACTCAAGTATTTTCACCTCAAGCTGCCTATATCCTATACGATATGTTAAAAGGACCAGTAAATGAGTATAATGCCACTGGTGCCAAATGGGGAGATATGCCCGTTGCTGGTAAAACTGGTACTACTACTAATTCTACTGATTTATGGTTTGCAGGGCTTTCACCATACCTTTCTGCCTCTGTTTGGGTTGGTTATGATAAACCCGAAAAACTTATTGGTAGTTCAAGTGGATGTGCTAGTATTTGGGGAATATTAATGGCTAAAGCACATGAAGGTCTTGCCATTAAAGATATAGAAGAACCAAGTGGTATAGCAAAAGTTAGTGTTTGTAAAGATTCTGGTTTACTTCCTAGTTCTATATGTAGTCAAGATCCTAGAGGAAATAGAGTATCTGAAGAATTATTTATTGAAGGAACAGAACCGACAACAACATGCACTACTCACGTTGTTGCTAATGTAAATAGATTTACTAACAAACTTGCATCACCGATGACTCCTTCTTTATTGAGCAAAAGTGCAGTCTTTATAATAAAGGATAAGCCTAATCCTATTACAGCGGATTATTCTATGATTTTGCCATCAACTTATGACCCTGCAACTGAAAGTCCTGTGACGAATGCAACAAATGATGCATCTTCACCGACTGTTAATCTTAGTCCTCCTATTGTAACTAATTCTAATACACCTAACACTAGTAATAATGCTAATGATAATAAAAATAAAAGTAATAATAGCACACATAATCAATTAGGTCCTGGTGATACTAATCCTGGAAGTCCAGGGCAAACTCCAAATACAAATTAATTGTAGTAATCTACTTATTCATAAAATAAGGGATGTGAAAGAAAATAACAAGTCAAAGATGCGATGTATATTTTGTGTCAGACAAGGAGCAAAGGTTTGCTCATAGTTGGCTATTAGCGATCCTTTGCGACAAAGTATGACGCAAAATAGACTAGCATACTGACTTGTTATTAGATGCGATGTATATTTTGTGTCAGACAAGGAGCAAAGGTTTGCTCATAGTTGGCTATTAGCGATCCTTTGCGACAAAGTATGACGCAAAATAGACTAGCATACTGACTTGTTATTTCTTTGAACATCCCTAAATAAGAAAGAGATGATAATCTAAAACTAAATTATCATCTCTTTTTCTAATTTATTATTGCTTCTTTTTCGGCTCCATCTTTTAATATATTCTGTATATTTCCATTTTCAGAACTTATAAATATTTTCCAACTAATATTTACGTCTTTATCATTTTTACCATCTATATTTACAATATAACACACTTCATATATTTTGCTTGCTTTAGTATCTATCTTATTATCTGCATAAACTAGCTTTGTTTCATTTTTAACGCTTCCTTCTTTGTTAAACTTTTGAAACTCTTCTAATGCTATAGTTTTAGCTTCTTGCTCTGAAATATTTATTACAGATTCTTTATATTCTCTTTGCATTGTTGAATTGGAATATCCATCTAAAAAACCGTTTTCTTTATCAATGTTTAATTTTATTTCATCAAAATAAAATGGATATCCATTTTTCTGTTTAGTATATATAAATGAATAGTATGGTAAATATTTTGAGTCCTCATTGCTATTAATTGTTTTTAGCACTACTTCCCCATCATAGATGTTCTTCAAATATCCTTCTGCCAAAATTCTAGCTTCTTTCAAATTTAATTTAGTTGTATTATTAGGTATTTCCTTTTTAGTAAAACCAATTACATTATTGTTTTTATCTAAATCTATACCAAAACCTTTCGTTGCTATACTTCTATGAACTAAATCATTTTTACTATTTAATATTTTAATTCTCTCATATTTTATAGCATCTAAATTTTGTTCATTACTTATTGCATTAATTGAATATAGCTTAGTTATAAAGTTTTTAGATGCTTTAATATCCACTGCACCTGGTCCAATAAAATTATATAGTATTATAGCTATAATTATAATAAGAAATACTAAAGTAATACCTCCTATAATAGTAGCTTTTTTAAATTTCATTAATAACCTCCTCTACTAAGTTCATATTTTATTTTTATTATATCATATTTCTTATGCACATGAAAATAAATAACAAGTCCAAAACTGCCATGAATATTTTTCACCAGGCAAGGAAGTAAAGTGCCATCATAGCGGGCCTATTATGGCATTTTGCTGAAGCAGGGTGATTGAAAATAGACTGACAGATGGACTTGTTATTTTTTTATGTAACTTATTCAAAAAACATAAAAATGCCTGTTCTTTAGAATTAAATTATTCTTAGAACAAACATTTTTAATACCACACTATATATTCTAATCAACAATTTAATATAAAATCTTTGTTAGATTTTTCAACACTTTATTTTTACTTATTATTTTCTACTTCTGGAAACCATAATTCAATTTCTTCTTTTGCACTTTCTACAGTATCAGATGCATGAACACAATTTTCTGTTTTACTTCTAGCATATCTATGCCTTATAGTTCCTTCTGCCGCATCAGTTGGACTAGTCGCACCATTTATACTTCTTATTCTTGCAACTGCATCCTCACCCTTTAGAATTATTGCACATAATGGACTTCTTGTTATAAATGTTATAAGTTCTTCGTAAAAATCTTTTCCTTTATGTTGACAGTAATGCTTTTCTGCAATTTCTCTCGTAGCTTTCATAAGCTTTAACTCTACTATCTTAAGTCCATTAGCTTCATAACAACTTATAATGTTTCCTATTATATTCCTTTCAACTCCATCCGGTTTAATTAATACTACACTTCTTTCAATCATTTTAAGTCCTCCCTATCATGTAAATTATTTGATATTATTACCCACCATAAGAATATTATACTAATAATTCAGAAAATTTTAAATACTTTTATGATTTTATTCCATATTTATTATATTATGATATAATTTTTTTATAAATAAAACTAAAGTTTTGTAATTTTAAATAATCTGGAGGATAAAAAATGAATAGATATTCTATAGTCATAGATGGTAAAGTGCAAGGCGTTGGCTTTCGATATTTTACACAAATTACTGCTCTTACATTAAACTTAACCGGCTTTTGTGAAAATCTTATGAATGGTAACGTAAAAATTGAAGTTCAAGGATTAGAAGAAGACATTCATTCATTTATATCTAAAATTAAAACTGGAAATAATTTTTGTAGAGTTGATAACATAGATTTAATTAATATTCCACTAATAAATGATGAACATAAGTATAAAATTAAATATTAGTTTAGATATAGATAACCACAGTGGAACTCATACTTATGCGTATAACTCACCGAAATTGAATAAATGTTTATTCCAGCGGACTAAGAAAATTTCGCTGGAAGCCACTAAATGGAAGGTTGCACCCATTACAGTTTGCTCCAAATATAAAAGCACTGTGTGAAAGTTCTGCTGACCAAATATAAAATTTGGAGCATCACTTTTTGGACAAACTATAATGGAACAACCTGCCATTAAGTGGCTTCAACAGCTTATTTTGTAATGCCGCTTTCACAAACATTTATCCAATTTCTCTGTTTTTGTATACTCCTAAGTATAGTAAGTATTGAATATAATACCATGTATAAATACAACTTATGATGTGTTTATCTATATCAAAAAAATAACAAGTCTATTTTCCATCATAAATGAAGCTCGATTCGCTACGCTCACTGAGTAAGTGATTCACACCAAATCATAGATTTGAGTTCACTACTCACGTTGACAAATAGGCCAGCTATGAGGATAATTCATCTCCTTACCTGACGAAAAATATTCATGGTAACTTTGGACTTGTTATTTATTTTCATGTGCCTAATACGAACTAAAAGAGACATTTGCTTTGAATTAATAAAAATTCTGCAAATGTCTCTTCTCATATATTATCTTGTTCTACTTTTAAATTTTATTATATGTTTTCTATACAATCAATTGATTCTTCTTCATTTTTCTTTTTTGATTTAAGCATCTTGTAAATCAATCCAAGCATTATAAACCATACAGGTGTTACAAATAGGGCTACACGAGTTTCATTATTAAGTGCTAATGTAACTATAACAAAAGCAAAAAATGCTAGAATTATATAGTTTATGATTGGATAAAGTGGCATCTTGAATTTGCTCGAAGACGCAAGCTCAGGATTAGTTTTGTGATATTTTAGATGGCAGATAACTATAATTGCCCAAATAAATATAAAACAGAATGTTGATATACTTGTAATAAGTACAAATACCCCTTCTGGCATAATATAGTTCAAAATAACTGAAATCAAGATGACAATTGCAGAGAACATTGTAGCATTAGCAGGTACTTGATTAGACGTTAATTTTTTCATTGACACAGGTGCATTATTTTCTTTAGCAAGAGAATAAACCATACGACTTGTACTGAATATACCACTGTTACAAGCAGATGCAGCTGATGTTAGTACAACGAAATTTACTATACTTGCTGCTGCTGCAATTCCCACTGCCGCAAATACTTGCACAAATGGGCTTTTTTCTGGATTAATTGAATTCCATGGGTATATACTCATAATAACAATAAGTGCTCCAACATAGAAAATAATAATTCTAATTGGAATATTGTTAATAGCCTTTGGAATAACCTTTTCTGGATTTTCAGTTTCACCAGCTGTTAAACCAACTAATTCGATTCCAGTAAAAGCAAATACAACCATTTGGAATGAGAGGATAAAACCACTTGCCCCATTTGGGAACCAACCACCATTGTTCCAAAGGTTTGTAAAGCTAGATGCACCAGCATCTGTAGAAAATCCTTTAATAATCATAAATGTACCAATTATAATTAGTGCGAGTATTGCAACAACTTTAATTAATGCAAACCAAAATTCCATTTCACCAAAATGCTTTACTGCAGTAAGGTTCATAATTAGTAAAACTACAAGAACTACAAGGCTTGGAACCCACCTGGCTATATTAGGGAACCAATATTGCATATAAAGTCCTGTAGCCGTTACATCAGCCATAGCAAGAGAAATCCAGCAAAACCAATAGGTCCATCCCGTAATAAATGCTGCTCCGTTTCCTAGATAATCCTGTACAAAGTCTACAAAAGAATGGTAGTTTAAATTAGAAAGCAATAATTCCCCAAGGGCACGCATAACAAAAAAAAGAATTACGCCTGTTATCATGTACGCAAATAAAATAGATGGACCAGCCGAGTGAATGGACCTGCCTGCACCAAGAAATAATCCAGTACCAATTGCACCTCCAATTGCAAGTAATTGAACATGACGATTTTTTAGTCCTCTTGATAAATTTTTATTTTCTGACATATGTATTCCGCCTTTCTAAATCTGTATTACTGTTATTACAATTTTCTAGAGTTATTATTCGGTCATTGATACATAACTTACCATTTCAATGATTTCCAAATAATACTGTCGATTTTATCAATAAAACTTTAAATTCCTGATGCAATAAATTTGATAATAACATAAAAAAATCCCCCTAATTTTTATTAAGGAGGAGAATGAAAATTATTCAATTTACAATTTACAATTAATGACTTCAGGGTACCCTGTAAGCAATTTACAATTAAGAATAAAATCACTCCGTGATTTTTTATTATACATTTTTAGAAACCCTGCAAAAAAGTAAAAATCTTTGATTTGATTATTTTACCTTCCTACTTGAAATTTACCTACTTAATTGTTATCTATTAAATGTTCATTGTTAATTAATATATTCCTTCCCCTGTCCTTTTACCTGAGAGTTTCAGCAAGCTAATTAACAATTTGTAACTCACACTTCAAAATTGAGGATGAAATTTGATAGAAATTTATTAAGTATTCTACTTTCAAATCTTATAATGAAAAGTAAAAATAAAAATCTATGATTTTATTCCTTAATTGTTCATTGTTAATTGTTAATTGTTAATTGTTATAGCCTTGCTCCTTCGGTGCTCACTAAAAATGAGTCTCTCCAGAGGCTCGTCCAGCAACGGTCCTTATACCTGAAATATTTCGCTCTTCGGTGTGTTATTATCAATTATAATAACAACTCTCCCATTGCCTTCATCCGAACGTTTTATTAAATTGTATCTTTATTTTATGTATTAAATTATATAAGGATTTTCTTATTAATGCAAGTAATTTTAATTTTTTAATCATAATTATTAAACTTTTGTGAAATAATCATCCTTTATATTATGAATTTTTATAATTTATTCCAATTTATTTGTATATTTTAATAAAAATATTATATATTTTATTTTTTATTAAAGTTACTTAAAAAAAGGTAGAAAATATATTTTCTACCTTTAAACACGAACATATTAAATTTATAGTGATTGTATAATCAAATCTTCTAACTTACCTTTTTTCTTTAATTTTAATAACAATTCATTTGGGTCGTTATTTATTATAAGTTCTTCTGGAAAATCTATTGATTCTAACATATTAATTGCTTCTGTAAATTCTCCTATTAAAGTACAAAAATGTGCATCACTATTTATTATTAATTTAGCATTATACTTTTTACATAATAAAGCTATTTCCGTGCAATTACTAAAACTTCCCACTCTAGATGTTCTAAATGAACTATTATTAATTTCTATTAAAACATCATTTTCAATAGCACATTTTATTACTTTTTCAAAGTCAACTGGAACTCCTGGATTTCCAAGATGACCTATAATATCAACTTTTCCACCTTTTATCACATTAATGAAAGCTCTTGTGTTTTCTTCAATATTACCAACTTTATAAACCTCATCATGTATACTTCCAATTACAATATCCAATTTACCTAATGTAATATCATCCATATCTAAATTTCCATCATAATCGATTATGTTAGCTTCTGTTCCATAAAGCATAGTAACTCCATACATTTCCCTTGGTAGAACCTTGTAATTATTAAAATACCAAATGTGTGGAGAATGAGGCATACTAATTCCATGCTCTGTAGTTCCAAGTACTTTTATGCCCTTTTCTGAAGCAGCCTTTGCATTTTCCATTAATGTTGAATAAGCATGCCCACTAGCTATAGTGTGAGTATGTACATCTAATGCATATTTCATTAAATCACCCTTTTCATTATTTTTATTTGATTGTGCCTTATACTCTCTTTTAACTATTATATTATCATACTTCAATTAGCAATTAAACCATTCAACTTTACCGAAAACATTTACTTTTAAAATAAGGCACATGAAAATAAATAACAATTCCAAAGTTGCCATGAGTATTTTTCATCAGGCAAGAAGACGAATTGCCCTCATAGCGGGCCTATTAGGGCAATTTGCCGACGTGAGCAGTGAACCCAAATCTATGATTTGGTGTAAATCGCTTACTCAAGAAGAGCGAATGCGAATCGAGCTTCCATTATGATGGAAAATAGTCTGCCAAATGGACTTGTTATTTTTTTGACTGTGCCTAATACTACATATATATAGATAAACTTATTTTTCAAAAGTTCTGTAATCTTTCTTAGATTACAAATATGTGATATTATTAAAAATGTATATATCTTAAACTTGAAAGAAATGAAAGGAGTTTTTATGATTAAATTAATTGCAACAGATATGGATGGAACACTATTAGATGAAAATGGGAATTTGCCAAATGGATTTACTGACATTTTAGATCGCGTAAGAGCAAAAAATATTAAACTAGTTGTTGCTAGTGGTAGACCTTACTACACATTACAAACTAACTTCGGACCTATAGGCAGATATTTATCTTTCATATGTGAAAATGGAGCTTTAGTTGTCGATAATAATAAAATAATATATGAAAGCGTCATTGATAATGATATTGTTACTGAGTTAATTAAATCTTCAAAGGAAACAGATGGAAATGTAACAATTTTATGTTCAGCAAAATGTGCTTATGTTGAAGAATGTTCTGATGAACATTTGACTGAAATAAAAAAATATTATACAACTTTAGAAATTGTGGCTGATTTAAATAACATTACTGATGATATAGTTAAGGTTACTTTTTGTAACTTAGAAAATTCTTCTGAAAATTTGAATACTATATTCAAGCCTAAATTTGAAGATAAATTAAATGTAGTAGGTTCTGGTGAAATATGGATTGATATTTCAAATAAAGGCGTTAACAAAGGGCTTGCTTTAAAAAGTTTAATGGAAACTGATAATATATCTAAAGAAGAAACTATGGTTCTTGGAGATTATTATAATGATATAGAAATGCTTCAGCAAGGTGAATACAGTTTTGTAATGGAGAATTCTCCAGAAGACATGAAACAATATGGAAAATACATAGCTGCAAGTAATGTAGAACATGGTGTTTTAAGAGCTATACTTGAATATGCCCTTTAGATAATTGACAATGGACAGTGTACAATTGACAATTGATTATGGAATTACTCGTAATTTCTTTAACTTTATATTTTACTGAAAAGCTATAAGCTTTTCTTCCTTAATTGTCAATCGTCCATTGTTAATTGTTAATTACATTTCGTTTAACATCCAAATAAAGAAGTTTAAGACTCCAGCATATATAATCCAAATTAAATATGGAAATAATAATATTGCTGCTTTCTTCCCAGCCTTTTTGTAGAATCTCTTTATTGTTAACATCACAAACAAAAATAGCACGACAAGCTCCAAAAATGCCAATCCATATAATTTAAATCCAAAGAAAATAAATGTCCATAAGAAATTCAGCAATAATTGTATAGCGTAAACAAACAGAGCAGAGCTTACATCAATATTATCATATTTTAGCACGTATACCTTATATGACGCTATCCCCATAAGTATATAAAGAATTGTCCAAGCAATTGGGAACACTATTGATGGAGGCGAAAAACTGGGTTTAACTAAATCCCCATATATTGAACTAATATTTGGAATAAGTACTGACGTAATTCCACCAATTAAGAATGGTATTCCTATAGATATAATTAGGGGCATAATTTTAATTTTCTTCTTTTCCCTTGATTTACTTATCATATATTCCCACCTTAAATTTTAATTAATTTCACATAAGGCACATGAAAATAAATAACAAGTCCAAAGTTGCCATGAATATTTTTCATCAGTCAAGGAGACGAATTGCCCTTATAGTGGCCCTATCAGGTCAATTTGCCTACGTAGCATGATGGAAAATAAGCTGGCAAATGGACTTGTTATTTTTTTGATTGTGCCTAACTAATCTAATATATGTAACTTCGCTTAAAACTATGTATCTATATTATTCAATATAGATGTCTGAAAACTCTACATCTATCTTTTCTTCTAATGGATTTGTCTCCCAATTTTCATGAATAAATTCACAATCAGATTGTATCATCACTCTAGGCATAGTAATTATAAATTCATTTCCGCTATTATTTGATATGATATTTATATTTCCACCTTGAAGTTCAATTAATGCTTTAGTTAAAAATAATCCTAGTCCGCTACCCTCTTTAAGTCTATTAAAAGCTTTATTTAGTTTGGTAAATTTATCAAAAATATATGGTATAGTCTTTTTATCAATTTTCAAGCCATCATTTTTAACTTTTATAATTACATGATTATCCGCATCTGTACCTACGTTAACATCTATATTTCCACCCTTTTTACCGTATTTAACAGAGTTTGAAAGTATGTTTAATATAATTCTTGTAATCATTTCTTTGTCACATTTAACATAAATTTCTTCTTCATCTGCATCAAAAGTTAATGTGTTCTCAATTAATTGTATATATTTATTTGATGCAGTGGATATATTCTCCACGAGTTCAACTATATTATGTATTTTATAATCTGGAATCATATATCCTTCTGAAACTTTGTTAGCATCTATAAAATTGTTTATTGTTCTAATTAGTCTTAAACAATTTTGCTTTATTATCTTTCTATTTCTATTGATGCCCTCTATATTACTTTCATCCACATAAATTTGATTAACCTGTAATGCAGCAAATATTAGATTTATAGGTGTTTTTAATTCATGGGAAATATTGGAGAAAAATTCTTTTTTTATTTCTTCTTCTTGTAAATACTCTTCAAGAACTTTTTTTATCTTTATGTTTTCATTTATTTCACTTATATCATGAACATAAAGGATTTTACTTTTTTCATCTATATAAGATAAAAATATTTCAACATCTAATTTTGTATGTTTCATTTTTGCAAAAGGAATATAATTTCCGGAATCTTTTATCTCTTCTAAAGTAATATCAAAATACTTTCCAATAAATTCATTTAACTCCATTCCGAAAGCTTCATCACTTTCGATATCCAAAGTTACTAATGTTTTTTTATTAATATATTGAAGCTTGTCGTTGTAAAATAAAAATACACCACCATAAATTGAATCTATTAATTGATTATTTTTATCTTGGCTTTTTTTTAGCACTACATTAACTTCATTTAATATGGAATTTCTCTTTTTCAAAATTGAATTAAGTTCTCTCTTTGTTTTTGTTGCTATTTCTATATTATCATTAATTTTTATTAATGAATTATCTAATACTTTACTTATTATATAATTGTAAAATTTGTAAAACGTAATACATTTTATAAATACTATAATTTCAGCAATTTCCTTATATCCGCTAATTAAGCATAATAATCCAAAGTAATACAATAATATAGAAAACATATAAAATATTATTTTTCTAAATTCATCAATAGGAAATTTTTTTCTATTTCTTACCATATTTTCTAAAGTAGATATACATGTTCCTATACTTATTATTACACTTAATGCAACAGTTCCAATGAAAAATGATGATCTATAAAGCGTATAATTCACCTTAAATACATAAAACAACATTACCAATAATATAGAATAACTAATACAAATTATTATGCTTTTAAAAGAACTCTTTTTAAACTTAAAAAAATTTTCTATCTCACAGGACTCAAACGTAGATTGTATACTAAATAGAAAAATAAAATAAATTTTAGAAGTATGTTGAAACAAATATACAAATCCAATTATATTTAAAATAATTATTATAATTGACACTAAATATGCTAATTCAAAACTTTTCATAAATGTTTTATCAATATATTTTGTTCTTATTATATTTACGTAAATGAAAACTACAATCATAGCAATTGTTATTATACTATTTAATAGCAAATAAATATTAAAATCTTTAGTAAGAATAGAATATATAATTAATAATACAGCTGCAATAATGATATTTATTCTACTATCATTTTTATTAATTTTAATTTTATACATGTCTACTCTCCTTTTTTAAATTCCATACATATAGTTGTTCCCACATCTTCATTTCTTTTTATTTCTATATTTCCACCTTGCAATTCTACTAGCTGCTTCACTACACTAAGTCCTATTCCCGTACCACTTTTAGAATCTGTTTTAATATCTTCACCAACAGAATATCTATTAAATGCTTGATATATAAATTCTTGTTCAATTCCACTTCCACTATCTTTTACAGATACATTAACCTTATCATTATTATCACATATTATTACATATATCTTGCCACCATCTGGAGTGAATTTCACAGCATTGGAAACTAAATTTAAAATTATTCTATCCATAAATTCATGATCTATATCTAAATAACATTCTTCCGTATTAGTATCAAAAATCAAATCTATATTATTCCATTTTACATAATCAATTAATGACATTACATTTTCTTCAATAACAGCTACTATATTAATATTCTTTAACCTTGGAACTAAATAATGAGAATTTATTTTTGAATTATCTATTAAATTATTAGTTAACTTAATTAATGAAATACAATTTTGTTTACATATATTATTATATTTATTCAATACTTCTAAATCTTTCTTTTTAATATATATCTTTTCAACCTGCATTGCTGAATAAATCACATTTATTGGCGTTTTTAAATCGTGACTTATACTCGAAAGAAATTCAGTTCTAATACTCTCTTCAATTTTTTTATTTTCAACTTCTTTTCTTATTTCTTTTATTTGTACTTTTGAAGTATTATCTTTAATTAGTATCAATTTCTTTGTGGAATCTGAATAAGTTTTTAAAAATTTTGCTTCAATGTATTTTCTTGTATCTCCTATGTAAAAAATTGCATTATAATCTTTATTTTTCATATTATCTGGCATAAATTCTATATATTTCTTTACTTTTTTATTTATTATGTCTCTTGTTTTAGAAATACCAGCAAATTTTAAAAATTGTTTATTTACAAATAAAATTCTATCATTATCTACATTTAAAATTATAATTGGATGAGGCATAAATCTAAAAAATGTAGAATATAAATATTCTTTGCTTTTCAAAAGACTTATTGACTTTTCTAATTGATTATTTCCAACTGCTATTTTATGATTTAATTTATCTAATTCTTTATTTTTTTCAATTAATGAGTTTGATAAAGTTTTATATGGTTCCCTAATTACTTTAATAATTATGAAATTCCAAATTATCCTGAAGTTTATTAAATATATGATCTCAATTAATATATTTACTGTCTCCTGACTGTTATTATAAAATCCGTATATATTGGCTATTAATATTATTATTGTAGAAAATATATAACTATTTAAAATATTATTTTCTTGTTTTTGGGGAATTATTGATTTTTTCATATTTAAAATTATTTTTACAATTAACGGTATTTCTACAATTAAATATACAATTTTTATGTAATTTATAATCATTTCAAAATAATAAATTATTCCTAGACTTGTAATGATTAAAATAAATATCCAGTAAGATTGATTTTTCAGTTCTTTATTTTTAAAATAGTATTCACTTAATGCATAACAACAAAAAGTTTCTATTAATAAAATGCTTTCTTTACTCACAGCTATGTATATCATCGTAAATTGACTCAAAAAATCTTTTTCGTTAATGTTTATTATAAATCCAACTGCTGATATAAAAATCATTAGTGAAAAGAATACAATTACAATCTTTGAAATATATTGCTTATAAAATTTTCTAACTTGCTCTATTAATACAAATAAAACTATACTTAGAATTATGTAGTACCCTCTAAACATTAGAGGTATATTTATCTTGCAATTATTAGTTATAAAATTTAATATAATATATGTAAATATACTAGTTGCAAAAATATATATATCTGTATATTTATTAACAAAGAATTTATTTAATACTTTCCTATTTTCTTTCATCGTTCCCCCTATGATATGAAAATCATATCAAAATTACAACTTTATCATATTATTTCATCTTATATATTACGCCATTTCCATTTAAATGTATATATAGTAATTTTTATTTTAATCATATAACATAAGGCGCAATTAAAAAAATAGCCTCAATAAAAATATTGGGCTATTGATCCTAATTATATTGCACTTTAATGACGCACTATTCCACTCTGAGTTAACTTGTCTACAAACATTTTTATTAGTTTGCTCAATACTCCCTTTAATAATATACCCGTTATTAATGAAGCAAACATATATATTATTAAAATTACTATATCCTTTAATAATATTGAATATACTATGCCTGCCATTACTTGTCTCGTTGCATTTATAGCATATGTAAAAGGTAAAAATGGAAATAGTTTTTGAAATAGTATTGGCGTAACTTCAATCGGGAAATTTCCACTTGATCCAGCCATTTGCAATACTAGTAATACTACAATTATTGCTTTTCCAACATCATGTAATATGCTAGCTGCAGTATATATGATAATCACAAATACAATACTAATAAATACACTTATACAAACAAACATTATTGGGTGAACAGCATAACTTTTCAAAATAGCTAAAGCTCCTACACTTGCAACTATTGCTTGACATATTCCAAGTGAAATAAATAATAGTAATTTTCCTAAATACATTTCATAAGGCCTAATGTTTGTCCCATCTTCAAATTCAGGTGCTCCCTGTGATAATAATGCAGAAGCAAGTAACCCCCCAACCCATAGGCAAAGTACTGTATAAAACGGAGTGGCTGTCGAACCATAATTCGGAAATGAAAACAATCTATTGTCTTCTATTTCAACTGGGCTGTCCATGAAATCACTTTGATTTTCCCAACTACTTGTCATCATATCTAATAATTTATCTATTTTATCGTCCTCATCCATATCTTTAAGTTTATCCGATAATTCATGAATTTTATCTTTAGCATCAGGAATTTTTTCTTTTAAGTTATTTAACTCCTGATTAGATAAGTTTGTTGCGTCCTTAGAAACACTTAATAACTTTTCTACTTCCGGTAATGTATCCCGTCCTTCTTGTACTAATACTAATCCGTTATCTAAAATACCTCTAATTGAATCAAACCCATTTGTAACTGCGGGTACAATTTCAGAATCATAGCTATCTGTAATGTCTGCAACTAAAGTATGAACCTCATCTATTACTTTTATCATATCCCGAAGTGTTTGGGTGTCTAATTTTTCACCATTTTCTAATTTTGTGAGTTCATCATCTGTCCTATTAATTAATATATCAAGCTTTTCATCAATAATATCTAATTTATCTATAGTCTTAGAAATTATTTTACTCACATCTTTTAAGTTTTCTTGCATGCTTTCCAATGATTTTTCTTGCTTTTTCAGATTTTCTTGTATTGATTTTATATTGTCAGGTGTTTCAATATTGTCACCAACTGAAGGTAATTCAACTTTTATCTTACTCACATTGTCTATAAATTTTTTTAAACTCTTAAGTTTAGACTTAGTTGAACTGACTGTTTCTTGTGTTGCTTTAGCCGAATCCGATACTGCTGTCAAAGTTTTTTTAGCCATTTCCGGCAATATTTTTTGATCTAGATTTTTAAGTTCTATACTTGAATTATCAAGTATGTTTTCAGACATAACTAGATCTTTTTTTATTATTGGGGATATATCAGATAATTCACCTTGTGTTTCATCCAAAACTGATTGACTGTTATCTAAAAAGTCATTAGTTAAATCAAGAGTATCTGATACAGTGGGAATCATATCATTACTCTTATCCAACACTTTTGAAAGATCTTCTGTTCCACCAATAGCTTCATCCACTAATGCTTCAAGTTCTGGCATATTTTCATCCAATTCATGGATATTATCAACTATTTTCCTTATTTTTTCTCTATTATTTTGTATATCTATTCCTTTTTCATTACAAACTTTAAATAATATTCCTGAAACAGATTTTACTATATTATCATCTATTTGACTCTTTACAGTTTTTACTCCTGCATCTGTCATTTTAGGCGCTACTGCATTTTTCTTCTCATTTACAGTATATATTAACTTAGGTTTTACAACATCTTTCTCAGCCAATGTCGTAGAATCTTTAGAAAAATCCTCTGGTATTTCAATTGTTGCATAATATTTTTCTAATAACAACCCTTGTTTAGCAGTTTCTATATTATCTATAAAAACCCAACCTAATTTATCATTGTCCTTAAGCTTGTTAACTAATTCTTCACCTAAATTTATATCCTGTTCTTTAAAAACAGTTCCTTTATCCTCATTTATTACCGCAACCTTTATACCATTTGTATTAGAATATGGATCCCATGAGGCATCTATATTTATTAGCGAATATAAGGATGGAATAATTATAAGTATTATCATCATAACTATTGCTACCCAATTAGTAAATATTTTAGTCATATCTCTTTTGTAAATTCTAAATGCATTCTTCATAATTTAATCCCTCTAATATATATTTATATACATTTTAATTAATATGATCATATTAGCTGATCATTATTGAACTTTCTTTTAGTTTTTCAACAATTTTCCTTCTCTTTTTATTTGTAACTTTTTTAAACAAAATTCCAATAATAATAGATATCATCATAAATGCACACAGTATAGCACTGTCTCTAATTAATATTGAATATACTATTCCAGCCATTACTTGTCTCATTCCACTTATTGCATAATTAAAAGGAAGTATTGGAAATATTTTTTGAAAAATTGATGGATTAACTTCTATTGGAAAATTACCACTAGTTCCAGCTACTTGTATTACTAATAATACTACACCTATTATTATTCCTGTATGTCCCCAAATACTAACAGCAGTATAAATTATAATCATAAAAACAACACTCACAAATATGGAATAAAATACAAACATTATTGGATGAACTGCATAAACCTTTAATAGAAATAATGCTCCCGTACTAGCTACTATTGCTTGTCCTATGCCTATTGCTAAAAACAATAACATCCTACCAAAATATAACTCATTATGTGTTAATTTTTTCCCTTCCTCTAATGAATGTGCATCTGTGCCAAGTATAATT
Source organism: Clostridium gelidum (assembly GCF_019977655.1). Classification (NCBI taxonomy): domain Bacteria; kingdom Bacillati; phylum Bacillota; class Clostridia; order Eubacteriales; family Clostridiaceae; genus Clostridium; species Clostridium gelidum. The sequence continues at coordinate 1,479,011 of NZ_AP024849.1, read as the reverse complement.
GAAAGCATATATCCACCAATCCATAAACAGAGAACTGTATAAAATGGAGTAACTGCTGATCCATAATTAGGCCATGAAAATAACCTATTGTCTTGAATTTCAACTGGACTTGCTAAAAAATCACTTTGATCTTCCCAGTTATTTGTTATCATATCCAATAATTCATCAATATCACCTTTGTTATCTATCTTTTTAAGCCTTCCTGCTAATTCATGAACATTATCTTTAATATCAGGAAACTTTTCTTTTAATTTATTTAATTGATCATTAGATAAATTTGATACATTTTGGAATGTATTTATTAATTCTTGAACATCTGGCAATATATTTTTCCCTTGAGCAGTTAAAATTGATCCTGCATCAGAAATCTCTCTCATTGAATCAATTCCGTTATTAACAGTTGGTACAATTTCTGAATCATACTTATCTAACGTATCTGAAATTAAAGTGTGTACATCATCTAATACTTTTCTTGTATCCGTAAGATTTTGAGTATTTAATTTTTCACCATTATTTAATTTCTGAATTTCTTCATTAGCTCTATTTATTGATTTATCAAGTTGCTCGTCAACAGTTTCCAACCTATCTATTACCTTTGAAATTGTTTTACTTTCCTCTTTTAATGCATCTTGTGCATTTTTCAAAGCATTTGCTTGCTTATCAATGCTTTGTTGCACTTTTGCTATTTGTTCAGAACTTTGAAGTGATTTATCAATTGATGGACTCGGAATTTCCATATTACTAAATTTATCAATTGATTTCTTTATCTTCTTAAGTTTTGATTTGGCATCATTAACACTTTCTTGTGTTGCCTTAGCAGTATCAGATACTGTTAATAATGTCTTTTTTGCTACTTCTGGTAATATCTTATCATCAATATTACCAAGAACTACACTTGAAGTATCAAGTAAATTTTCTGACTTAATTAATTCTTCTTTGATTCTTGGCGTATCATAATCTAAATCACCTTGAGTTTCATCTAAATAATCCTGAGTTTTATCTATAAATTCATTGGTAGCATCAAGTGTATCAGATGCTACTGGTATAATTTCATTTCCCTTCTCTAACAATTCAGAAGTACTTATTGTTCCATTGATAGCTTCATCCAATAGTACCTCTAGTTCTGGCATATTTTCATCTAATTTATAAACTGAATCTATTATATTTCTAAGCTCAGGTCTATTATTTTTTATATCCACTCCAACTTCATCACATATTCTAAATAATATTCCTGAAATACTCTTTACTATATTATCATCTAATTGACTTTTAACAGATTTTACACCTGAATCTGTTATTTTAGCTGCTATACCATTTTTCTTTTCATTTACTGTATATATTAACTTGGGTTTTACAACATCTTTTTTAGTTATTGTAGTAGCATCTTCTGAGAAACTTTCTGGTATTTCAATTGTTGCATAATACTTTTCTAATAATAAACCTTCCTTAGCAGTTTTCTTATCTACAAACACCCATCCCAATTTATCATTATCTTTTAATTTATCAACTAATTCATTACCTAAGTTTATGTCTTTTTCTTCAAAAACTGTACCCTTATCTTCATTAATTACGGCAACCTTTAACCCTTTAGTATTTTCATATGGATCCCAAGATGCTGATATATTTATTAAAGAATATAATGATGGTATTATTATTAATGCTATCACTACAATTGTTGCTGCCCAATTAGTAAATATATTCTTTATATCTCTTTTAAAAATATTTATTATATTCTTCATATTTTATTACCTCTGCTAGAAATTTATTTATGTTGCAATTAACAATGTACAATTTACAATTGTGGATGAAGCTCAAAGAGAAAGTTCTGCTAACCAAATATAAAATTTGGAGCATCACTTTTGGGACATTCACTTTTGGGACTCTCACTTTTTCTTACAGAATTTCTTAAATTTAAAATGAAGAATCATTTTTGCAACATATATATTTATTTATAGATTATATCACATAAAATGACTACAAGTCATTTTTATATTAATTATTAATATAAATTTAAAATATTATGTTAATGTAATTGATTTCTTAAGTTTTATCCACAAATTTAAAATATTCTGATATCTTACGCACTAAAAAACTATCAAACATTCCATCCATTTAAATTAGGTAGAATGTCTGATAGTTTTTCATCAATGGCTAATGTAGCCTTGATTAATAAATATAAATTGGTGCAGGTAACGGGACTTGAACCCGTACGCTATAAAACACACGCACCTCAAGCGTGCCTGTCTGCCATTCCAGCATACCTGCAAAATTATTAGTTAACTATTTAATAATAATTCATTTTTCTCAATAATTCAAGTAAGTTTTATAAAATCATTAAGTTAATTCTTAGTTTTATAACTAAGAATTAACTTAATAAATGCATATTTGAAAGGCCTTTAATCAATTTCAGTATTTTATCTTTGTTAAAATAACTTTCTGTTTCACCATAAATATATTCATATACATGATAATAAACATCTACTTTATCAACATATTTCTTTGTTTCTCCAAATGGTATATAATCTATACTTTTGCCATCTGACGAATATTTCTCATTTTTAAGCCATGTCTGTACGTTAGTTGGACCTGCATTGTAAGCGGCAATTGTTAGGTCTAAATCTCCATCAAAGGTATCATTTAACCGTCGTAGATACCAGCATCCCATTCTAATATTATATTCTTCGTCATATAAATCATCTTTAGAAAATGTAGTAAACCCCATTTCCTTAGCAGCCCATTCTCCTGTTTCAACAGTTATTTGCATAAGTCCTACAGCATTTTTATGTGAATGTGCATCATCATCAAATTTACTTTCAGTTTTTATTACTGCTAATACAAATAACGGGTCTAATTGGTATTTACTGCTATATTTATCTACATATTCTTTATACTTATAAGGAAAAAATTTCTCTTTTATAACATAGTTAGAACCTACTCCAATTGCTATTATAATTACAACTAAAACCACTAGTGTAGAAAAGATTTTTTTTATAAATTTCATTATTTTCTCCTTAAACCTAGCATATTAGTTTCATAAAATCAATTAAATCATAAACTTGCTTTTGAGTATCAATTAAATCAGTATTATTATCAATAATAATATTTGCATATTCCTTTTTTTCTTCCATAGGCATTTGAGAATTTATTCTGCTAACAGCTTCAACTTTAGTTAACTTATCCCTGTTCATAACCCTTTGAATTTGAACAGAATTATCAGCAAATACAAGAATAATATAATCCATTTCAACATGTAGATTATTTTCAATCAAAGTTGGGGCATCTATTATTACTATTTTTTCACCTTTTTTTTCATATGCCTTTATACTTTCTTCTATGCTTTGTTTAATATAAGGCATAATAATATCTTCATATTTTATTCTTTGTTTTGGGAATCTAAAGATATGATTTCCAAATTCTTTTCTTCTAAATTCGCCTCTCCAATCAAAAAATCCTGTTCCAAATTGCGTTCTAACCATTTCTAGTATTGGAGGATTCTTTTCCAATACTTCTTTAGCTATAAAATCTGCATCGATAATTTTAAATTTTTCTCGTCTTAAAATATCGCATACAGTACTTTTACCAGTACCAATTCCACCTGTTAAACCAACCTTAATCATTTTATTTATAACCACCCTTTTTTCAGTTAACAGTTAATGTAAAAACTCAAAGATTTTTATTTTGCTTCATACCACGTATGCCCTGAATTTACATCTACATCAAGTGCTACTTTTAATTCAATAGCCTTTTCCATTTCATGCTCAACTAAGTTTTTAACCTCTTCAAATTCTTCCTTCTTAACATTTAATATAAGTTCATCATGAACTTGAAGAATTAATTCACTTTTCAATTTATTTTCATTTAATTTATTATAAACATTAACCATAGCAATTTTTATTATATCAGCTGCGCTCCCTTGAATTGGAGCATTCATAGCTAATCTATCACCTAAAGCTTTTACTATTTTATTAGAAGCTTTTATTTCCGGTATAAATCTTCTTCTATTTAATATAGTTAGTACATATCCAGTTTCTTCAGCATCTTTAACTATGTTTTCTAAGTATTTTTTTATCTTAGGATATCTTTCAAAATAAATAGCCATATATTCTTCCGCTTCTTTTTTGGTAATCTTTAAATCTTGAGCTAAACTAAATGCTCCTATACCATATACGATTCCAAAGTTTACAGCCTTTGCTCTACTTCTCATAAGAGAAGTCACTTCATCTAATGGCACTTTAAAAACTTCTGAAGCTGTTTTTGTATGAATATCACTATGATGCTTAAATGCATCTATCATATTTTCATCATCTGCAATATGAGCTAAAATTCTTAATTCTATTTGAGAATAATCGCAAGAAACAAGGATATCATTTTCTTCCATAGGAATAAATACTTTTCTTATTTCCCTTCCTAGCTCATGCCTAATTGGAATGTTTTGCAAATTAGGTTCTGTACTTGATAATCTTCCTGTTGTAGTAACAGTTTGATTGAAATTTGAATGAATACGTCCATCCGTGTCAATTACATTTTTTAATCCCTCTATATATGTAGAATAAATTTTTGTGACTTGTCTATAATACATTATCTTAGGAATTATTTCATGCTTATCTATTAATTTTTCTAAAACTTCTTGATTCGTTGAATACCCAGTTTTTGTTTTCTTAATAACTGGTAAATCTAATTTTTCAAATAATATCTTACTTAATTGCTTAGGTGAACTTATATTAAATTCTTCTTCAGATAGCTTATATATTGCTTCTTGAGTCTCATCAATTTCTTTTTTGAATTTTATTTTGAGTTCATCGAGCATTCCTTCATTTATATTAAATCCAATGCTTTCCATTGATGAAAGTACATATATTAATGGATGCTCAACTTCATAATATAGTTTATCCATATTTTCTTTATGAAGTTTTTCTTTTAATTTTTCATAAATAACTGGTAAATAGCTTGAAAGAATTACTTTAAGATTATTTCCTTCTTCGCTTGGGTTTTCTCCAATATAATTATTAACAAGCTCTATAATTTCATATTTACTCTTTGAAGAATCAATCAAATAAGCTGCTATTGCAGTATCAAAATCAAATCCTTTAATTTTAATTTTATTTTTATTTAGAAAAGTAACAAAGTTTTTTCCATCATGAATTACCTTCTTAATATTTTCATCTTCCATTAGGAGTTTTAAAGCTTCTATGGATTCTTCTTTACCCTTAAAACTTATGTCTTTAAAATTTATAATAGTACCTGTATTTTCTTCGCCTAAAATTAAATATTCAAGTTCTAATTTAGAATATATAGATGAATCTGTTAGGGTATAATCTATGTAAATTATATCTTTTTTATTTGAAAATAAATCTTTCATAGCTTCAATTGTATCTATAGTATTAACTTCAACTTTAGACTCCTCTGAAAATGTTTCATCTTTAAATTTCGCTAAAATAGATTTCATTTCAAGTCTAATAAGCATTTTCTTAATTTCTAATACATTTTCTTTTTCACTACAATTAATATCATCTAAAGTTATCTCAATTGGAACTTCTCTCATAATAGTAGCAAGCCTTTTAGAGAATATTGCTTGTTCTACATTGTTTTCTAAATTTTCCTTAAGCTTCTTTCCTGGGATGTTATCAATATTTTTTAGTACTTCTTCAATTGATCCATATTCTTTTATAAGCTTAAATGCAGTTTTTTCTCCAACACCTGGAACACCTGGAATGTTATCAGACTTATCTCCCATAAGGCCTTTAACATCTATAAATTGATTTGGCGTTACTTCAAATTCATCTATAAAGGTTTTTCTATCATATACTGCGGTTTCGCTAACACCCTTTTTAGTAATTATAATTTCAGTAGTGTCAGATGCTAATTGAAGTGCATCTTTATCTCCTGTAACTACAAATACTTTAGTATCATTGTTTTCAGCAAATTTAGAAACTGTACCAATTAAGTCATCAGCTTCAAAACCTTCTATTTCAAAAATCTTTATGCCCATAAACATTAACAATTCTTTGATTATTGGAAATTGCTCTGCAAGTTCTGGTGGCATTTTATTTCTTCCTGCCTTATATTCTGCATATTCCTTATGTCTAAAAGTTGGTGCTTTTAAGTCAAAGGTAGCAATTATACTATCTGGATTAATTTCATCCTTCATCTTAAATAACATATTCATAAATCCATAAATGGCATTAGTATTTGTTCCATCACTATTGTTCATCGGAGGCAATGCATAAAAAGCCCTATTCATAAGTGAATTTGAGTCTAAAATTAATAATTTCTTCATTAAAACCTCCTACGTTTATCTAAAAATTTTTATTAAGTAGTAAGACTAATCCCCCTACCAATAAATTCTATTTGGATTACTTAAATTATTATACTATATTATTTCCCTTAAAGTATAGATTTATAAACTAAATATGCTATTTCCTAGCTATTATATCCTAAATAATTATCTTTTTGTTCCATTCTAAAAACATTTTGTTTATATATAATATTGTTTTTTGCCTAATAAATATTTTAGACTATTTCTCCAAAAAATTTGATAATCATCTCAAATAATGTAATAATAATAGCAGTCATTTTATTATTATGATAACATAAAATTCAGATAATAAATGACTGTAGTTTATTAATTATGAGGTGATATAATTGTTTAATGATTTATTATTAAAATATGCAAAACTTGCCGTTATTAAAGGTATAAATTTGCAAAAAGATGGTCTCTTAGTCATAAATAGTCCTATTGAATGTAGTGACTTTGCAAAAATGATTGCAGAAGAAGCTTATACCGTTGGTGCTTCTGATGTTGTTATAAATTATAATGATGAGAAATTCAATAAAATTAGATTTAATAATTCTAGTAAAGAGGTTCTTTCTTTCACTCCAGATTTTGAGCGTGATAGATATAATTATTATGTAGAAAAAAATGCTGCTTTTTTAAGTATCTCTGCATCTGATCCTGATATTTTTAAAGATGTTGATTCAGATAAAATATCTGCATCTCAAAAAAGTAAACGTGTTGCTTTGGAAAAGTATCATGATGCTTGTAATTCTAATAAAAATTCATGGTGCATAATTTCAATACCAACAGAAAATTGGGCTAAAAAAGTTTTTAGTGAAGCTTCCTCTAAAATCGCCGTAGAAAAATTATGGAATGCTATTTTTAATGTTATGAGACTTAATGAAGATGATCCTATTAAAGCTTGGAATACCCATGTTGATCTTCTTCATAAAAAAGTATCAGAATTAAATTCTCACGAATTTGAATATTTACATTTTACTAATTCCCTTGGAACAGATTTAAAAGTTGGATTAGTTAAAAATCATATTTGGTGTGGTGGAGAAGACACTAAACAAGATGGTCTTAAATTTATTGCAAATATGCCAACAGAAGAAGTTTATACTACACCAAAATTAGATGAAGTAAATGGAATTGTATTTAGTTCAAAGCCTTTAAGCTACTGTGGAAATTTAATAAATAATTTTTCATTAACCTTTAAGGACGGTAAAGTTATAGATTGCAAAGCTGAAACTGGACTAGATATTTTAAAAGAATTAATAAATACTGATGAAGGTTCAAATCGTTTAGGCGAAGTTGCTTTAGTACCTTTTAATTCTCCAATTTCAAATTCAAATATAATTTTCTACAATACATTATATGATGAAAATGCTTCTTGTCATTTAGCTCTTGGCTCCTCATATCCATGTTGCATAAAAAATGGAGAAAAAATGACTAAAGATGAGAAAAAAATAGCATGTGCCAATGTTTCATTAGAACATGTTGATTTCATGATAGGAACAAAAGATACAAATATACTTGGTGTAAAAGCTAATGGTGAAGAAATTCAAATATTTAAAGATGGTAATTGGGCATAATTATAAAAAAATGGGTTGTTTCAAAATATAAAATATTTCGAAACAACCCAAATGCTTTTTAGGCACATGAAAATAAATAACAAGTCCAAAGTTGCCATGAATATTTTTCATCAGGCAAGGAGACTAATTGCCCTCATAGCAGGCCTATTAGGTCAATTTGCCGACGTGAGCAGTGAACCCAAATCTATGATTTGGTGTGAATCGCTTACTCAGTGAGCGAATGCGAATCGAGCTTCCATTATGATGGAAAATAGACTGGCAAATGGACTTGTTATTTTTTTGATTGTGCCTTAATCTTATTCAGTTACTTCCTTATTTTTAGGTTTACTTCTCTCAATATTACTAAAATACGTTTTTAATTCATTGTTAAGACATTCTACAGTATGGTTAAACTTTGCTTTAAATGTACGTCTAGCCATAAGTCTTTGAATCCATATTGTTGTATATGATACAAACTTTTCATAGGGTTGATTTTCTTCAAATATCAATTTAGTTGTACCATCTTTTTGACCCTTAAACATATATGTAGATACACATTTTGTAAAGCTTGTTGAAGTTGTAATTTCATATTTTTCATTTTTTATATATTCAGTTATTTCAATTGTACATTCTACTGGCTTTGGAGCTCCAGTTTGTATATTTTTCATGAAATTACATCCTTTTGGATTTTCTTCATTAAATTCTGGAAAATCCTTTTTTGCATTTTTCATAAAAATACGAAATGCATCGTCTAGCTCATAGTTTACTATACCCGTAGCTTTCATTTCAGCTTTCCCCCCATAGTGGCTTTTATTTATTCATCTATTTTTTTGTAAAATACTCTATGCCTATTGCGGTCCGGACTTCTCTTAAAGTATTTGCTGCTACTGCTCTAGCTTTATCACTACCATCTTTTAGCATATCATATATAGCATCAATATCTTTTTCAAATTCTATTCTTCTGTTTCTTATTGGTTCAAGTTCGGCTTGCATTACTTCATTCAAGTATTTTTTAACCTTCATATCACCAAGCCCACCACGTTTGTAGTGTTCTTTCATCTCTTCTACTGCATCTTTATCAGTTGCAAAAACGTCTAAATAAGTAAATACAGTATTTCCTTCTATTTGTCCTGGATCTTCTACTTTAATATGACTCGGATCTGTATACATTGACATAACTTTCTTTTTAATTGTATCTGCATCGTCAGATAAATATATACAATTTCCTATTGATTTGCTCATTTTAGCTTTCCCATCAGTACCAGGTAATCTTCCACAAGTATCTTCTTTAGGTATTATTGCTTCTGGCTCTACTAAAACTTCTCCATATATAGAATTAAAGCTTCTAACAATTTCTCTAGTTTGTTCAATCATTGGTAATTGATCTTCTCCAACTGGAACTGTAGTTGCTTTAAATGCTGTTATATCTGCTGCTTGGCTAACTGGATAAATAAGGAATCCAGCTGGAATGCTATTTTCAAAATTCTTCTGTTTTATTTCTGCTTTAACTGTTGGATTTCTTTCTAATCTTGATAATGTAACAATATTTAAATAATGCATAGTAAGTTCATTTAATTCTGGTATTTGTGATTGTATAAATATGGTAGATTTGCTCGGATCAATTCCAACTGCTAAATAATCTAATGCAACTTCTATCAAGCTATTTTTTATCTTTTCAGGATCTCTTGCATTATCAGTTAAAGCTTGTTGGTCTGCTATCATTATAAAACTTTCATACAATCCAGAGTTTTGAAATTCTACTCTATTTTTTAAAGAACCTATATAGTGACCTATATGTAACTTTCCAGTCGGTCTATCTCCTGTTAATATTATTTTCTTATCCATTAAAAATTCACTCCTAAACTATAAAAGTAACTAAGCCTCTGGTTTCATTTTACTTTGTACTACTTTATTGATAATTTCTTCTCTTTTATTCCCTAGAATGTTAGATATCTTTACAGACATGTTCTTTTCTTTATAAATAGCTTCCTTATTTGCCTCAACAAGTTTCATGATTCTGTCTTCCATTTTTTCATATGAAATTAAATCATCATCATGTGCATCTACAATATCCTTTAAACATGTTGCTAATTCTTTTGGGTTTCTATAAACTGCTCTCATTTCTTTCTCCTTAACATTTAAAAATAATTTTTTTAAAGATTTCTTATTATTATATTATTACCTATTAACTGCAATTTAGTAAATAAGTTCGTCTAATTATATCATTATATACTGGAAAATTCTATATTCCAATATAAAGCACATAAAAAATAGCAAGTCAATATTCTAATATAATTGACTTGTTATTTTATATGACTAAATACGATCCTAAAATATAATCTTTTTAAGATAGTATTTCTTAAAATCTGCCTTTATGAATTCTTTTACAATTATTTTATACTAATTGTAAAATCATTTGGAACTATCATCACAATGCATTTAGCACGTTTCACAACATTTGTTGTAACTGAACCTATCATTCTAGTTAAACCTCTTTTTGTTGATTTTGTCATAACTATTATACCTATATTTTCTTCATTTGCTTTCTTTATAATTTCATCTCCTGGATATCCAAAAGTGAAAAATGTTTCAGTTGTATAACCTTTCATCTTTTCTTTAGCTGCTTCCAATATTTCAGATCCCAATTCTTGAGCAAATTGTATTTCATCAGCAACTATCATTTCATTTATTAATACCAATTCTTTTACATTCATTATTATGATTTCCACCGAGTCTTTGGGAAATATCTCTTTTACGAACTCTAAAGAATGCATACTTCTTTCAGTTCCATCTATTGGTATTAACACTTTCCTCTTATTCATATATACTCCCCCTTGTATAATCTAGTTACTTTATAGTATTCTACACAATATCCATAATATCCTCTATTTTTATATAATGAATATTTTTTTCTATTCATGTACAAACAACTATAGAGTATACTTCTATCTTAAAAATTTACGATAGAAGTATACTCTATTTTTTTATTTCATTTATAGTTTGTTCTTACTCAATAATTTCCCCATTAGTTGAAATAGTTACTATTTGCCAAGGAATCATCTTTTCACTTGCCTTAAGTGCATTCTTAACTGCATTTACGATGCCTCCGCAGCAAGGTACTTCCATTCTTACTACTGTAAGACTCTTAATATCATTCATTTTTAAAATTGCTGTAAGTTTTTCTGCGTAATCTCCTTCATCAAGCTTTGGACACCCTATAAGTGTAATTTTGTTTTTCATAAATTTATTATGAAAATCACCATATGCATAAGCAGTGCAGTCTGCTGCTATAAGTAAATTAGCATTGTTTAAATACCCAGCATTTTGTGGTACAAGTTTAATTTGTACAGGCCATTGATTCAATTGTGATCCTACATCGCTAGTACTAGGAGCACTTTTAATTTCTACTTTATTATGATTTATTGCTTTTGCTTGTGATCCTGGACAACCAAATGATATTTTTTCATTTTTATTTACCTCTATATTTTTTTGTTCCATTTTTCTTTTTTCCATATGAATTTGTACAGCTTCTTCATCATACTCATCTGCTTCACGTTCTTCAAAAGTAATTGCACCAGTTGCACATGAAGGAAGACAATCTCCAAGTCCATCACAATAATCATCACGTAATAACTTTGCTTTCCCATTCACCATTCCAATTGCACCTTCATGACAAGCACTTGCACAAAGTCCACACCCATTACACTTTTCTTCATCAATTTTAATAACTCTTCTTATCATAAAATCCACCATCCTATATTATTTTTTTACGTTCATTTAAATTTATATTAAAACATTCTCTCTTGCTGTTATTTACATTAAATTATTTACTCTATGATGTTATTATACTAGAATAACACCATGATTTCCGTTTCATTTGCAACAAACAAAATAATAATCTGTAATATTTTTTTCATTTTAGAATTTTTTTGTTATAATTTAATATAGTAAAAAAATCAAGGGGGATTTATTTTGACGGAAAATATTAACTGCAATATTAATAAAAATCATCATATTGCTTTTTTAGATGAATTTAAAGATGGGCTTAAGAAAGGATTACCTATAGGACTTGGATATATATCCGTATCTTTAACTTTTGGTATGATGGCTGTAAGCGGAGGCGTTAGTCCTTTAATGGCAGTTTTTATTTCATTTACTAATGTAACATCTGCCGGACAATTTGCAGGTATTCAATTAATTTTTCAAACAGCTTCTTATTTTGAAATAGCTCTAACAGTCTTTGTGATCAATATTAGGTACATGCTCATGTCTTTATCTTTATCACAAAAGCTCGCCAGAACCACGACGTTACTTGAAAAGTTAATATTAGCATTTGGAGTAACTGACGAAACCTTTGCTGTAGCTTCATTAGAAGAAAAACCACTAACTGCACCTTATATGTTTGGATTAATAACTCTTCCAATTATAGGCTGGACATTTGGAACTTTCCTTGGTGCTGTCACTAGTACCATTTTACCAATTAAGCTTCAAGATGCTTTAGGAATCGCATTATATGCTATGTTTATAGCTTTAATAATACCAGAAGCAAAAAAATCAAAGCCCATTTTACTAGTAATTTTTATAGCTGTTTTCTTTAGCTTATTATTTAGATATGTTCCATTTTTACATCAAATATCATCTGGCTTTGCTATAATAATTTCATCACTTTTAGCCTCTGCAATTGTGGCATATTTTTGTCCAATAAAAAAATCAAAGGAGGATGTTTAAATAATGTATGTATTTATATGCGTATTAGTTATGGCACTAGTAAGTTATTTGCCACGAGTAATTCCCTTTACCATATTTAAAAAAAGAATAAAATCAATTTACATACAATCAATCTTGAGTTACATGCCATATGCAGTTTTAGGAGCAATGACCTTCCCTGCTATATTTTATAGTACAAGTAATATGATATTTTCAGCATTCGGCACTGGAGTTGCATTATTGTTAGCTTATAAAGGACAAAAACTCTTACTGGTTGCAGTAATTTCTGTCGGAGTTATCTATTTGTTAAATGTATTCTACATATAATTTTAGGCATATTCAAGAAAACAATAGATACTCATAATGGTCTATTATTTTCTTGAATATGCCTTATAGTTCAAAATAATTACTATTTTAACTTTTCTAAATTTATAACTAATTCCCCGATAGCATCAACATATTTATTCATTATTCTACTTGCAATTTCATCTGCCAAATTTTCATTATAAATATGTGATGTGGAATTTCTATCCTCCAATAAACTTATCCAAACTAACTCATCTGAAATAATATTATTTACATAAGCTTTTTTAAATATTGTGCGCGGAAATGAATTTTCAAGGGTTACCCCTAGATACTTCATAAATTCTTGAAGGGTTTTATGAGTAAGCTCATAAGTGAATTCAAATCTTTGTATAAGACTATCTCTTATAATATCATTTTTACCATCATACAAATCACTTACTTCTACAAGTCTATCATAAGCTTTTTTTAGATTCATATATTTAAAGTCAACACTTCTCATAAATTACTATCCCTTCTTTTTTAATCTGCTCTATAAAAACTTTATCACATGCAACATTCATATCTGAAAAATCAAATTCTAATAAAGTATTTGTATTCATTTCAATATCTTCAATAAATTCTACTATAGAGCTATCTGCATATATTGCTAAATCAATATCACTTTTAATTGAATTATCTCCTCTTGCTCGTGACCCAAAAAGAATAACTTTATTAATATATTTATGTTTGCTTGCTATATCTTTTATTTCATCAACTATTCTCTTTTCTAAATTCAAGTTATCCTCTCCCTATAAAAATGGATTTATATATCTATTAATTTTTTATTCTTCTTCTATTAGTTCAACATCTGATAAATCTATTTCTAACTCATCAAATCTTATAGATTTAAATCTATCATTTAAAGAGCAGTTATGCTTTAATTCATACCTAGCATCTACTAATGAATAAATCCATACCTTTTTACTCATAGGTGAAATAATCCAATATTCAGGTACACCATATTCTTCATATAAATTTTTCTTAGCAATAGTATCATCATCTGAATTTGATGGACTTAAAACTTCTATAACTAATTGTGGAATTCCAATATAACCTCTATAGAAGATTTGATTTTTATCACAATATACTGCAACATCTGGAGCCACTTCTGCTTTTTTTGATTTTATTAATTCATTAAGCTTATTTTTATCTTCTTTAATATCAATAGGATTATCTTTTGTTAAAAATAATGCTCCTTCATTTGCGACACTACACTTCTTTTTAAAATATGTTCTTATTTGAAAATATAATTCTCCCTGTAATTCTATATGATTGTATCTTGGTCTTGATGTCATGTATTTTATATTATCAATCCATTCTTCCTTTAGCTCGTGCATGTTACCTGCATTTAATTCCATAATATACACTCCTCATAATATCTCATGTAACTAGTCTTACACTGATACATTTTCAATATATAATCTTCATTTTTAATCCTGGCCTAAACTTATATTTATTATAACATCATTATATAAGAAAACAAATTTCACATTTCCACATCTATATCTTTAATATGAATTTTAGTCCTTCAATATCAATGGTTTTATGATTTAGAAGCTAAATTGATGGCTTAAGGTCTCTATAAATCATTAAGTCAAAAAAATCACTTAGGCTAATTGAATCCCAAGTGATTTTTGTAAAATATATTGCTCTTTCAATTCAATTTATTTTTAACATTTCTATGTCCTTTATGCTTAATCCAGTACCCTTTGCTATCGTTTCTATATCAACTCCTAATAACAAAAAGTTTTTAGCATTTTCTATTTTTTCTTTTTTTATTCCTTTTTCTATTCCTCTTTCTTCCGCAGTTTTTTCTCTAGTCATTTGATCCATTATTTCTGCTTGTCTTGCTTCGTATGCCCTTCTAGCTTCCTTGCTTTTACTCACTACTTTTAAAATCTTGTAAGTAGTTTTTATATTATCATTATTTTCAGCTAACACTTCTATCTCCTCCTTTGACTGAGCATTTATAAATTCAAGCCCCTCTAAAGTTGGATCATCTACATCACTAAGATTTTCTATTTCAAATAGCTTAGGTAGTTCTAAAAAATGTACTTCCAAGAGATTTCTACTAATTTAACTCTTTCTTAATTTTCTGAACTTCCTCAACACTTAATCCAGTTCCTTTAGCAACCATATCAACATCTAATCCCATAATCAAAAAGTTCTTAGCATTTTTTATTGTTGCTTCTTTAATTCCTTCTTCCTTTGCACTTTTCAATCTTGTCATTTGATCATGAAGCTCTGCTTCTCTTGATTCATAAGCAGCTCTTGCCTTATCATCTTTACTTATAACCTCAAGAATATTATAGGCTTTTCTTATTTTATCATTTTTTTCTGCTAACATCTCAAATGCCTCCTTATTTCTTGCTTGTAAAAACATCATCCATTGAACAATTGGTTCATCTTCATCTTTAGGAACACTATCATCAAATAACTTTGGTAGTTCTAAATAATGAATTTCTAACACATCAGTTAATTTTTGATTAGTTTCATCCTCTGTTATATGAAAACTTGTATGAAGTTTATTTATTTCTATACATTTAAAATCAACTATATTTATTGTTATACATTTTTCAAGTTTATCATAAGTATCTCCTGATTTTATCTGTCCATTATACATCTTGCTCCAGTAAAACAAAGTTCTCTCTGCCATATACTGTGTATATAAAACTTGAATTTCTATATCTATATGTTCACCATTTTTTGTTTTAGCTCTAACATCTAATATTCCTTTTCGGTCTTCTGAAAACTCTCTTAATAATTCTGTATTAATTAGTTCTATCTCTTCTAATTCATCATGTGGCATTTTAAGTATTGCATTTAATAATTCTATCAATAAATCCTTATTCTTTTCATCACCAAATAATAATTTAAAAACAAAATCATTCTTAGGTGACATTATAAATCCATCATCTAAAACTTTTTTTCTTACCACTTTAATCACCACACCTTAAATATATTTATACTTTTATTATATATCATATAATGCTTTTCTTAAACTAAAAACTAGTTTCTTTTTTGAATGTAAAATTGAATCCTTTTATACAAAATCTTGTCCGCGCCTATAATTTTCAAAATCAATAACTAGTTTTGATCCATCTCCCACTATGAAAACAATGAGCTTTATTTCTTAAACATTCCGGACAACTTTTCTTATTACTCCCGAAGAATTTTGTTCCATCTATAGCAACCACAGTATATCCAGTAATCTAGCCTTTGCTTCAATTATACATAACTTTATTAATTTTTTCCATTATTCCCATAAACATTGTGGTTAATAACAACCAATCTTCCGAAAATAGATAGAATTCCCCCTACCCCAAAATTACTTATTACTTATTCTGTTTTTTATCCTTTAAGTACTATTAAAAACCAATTCAAATTTATACTTCATTATATATAGTCCCTTTAATAAAAGCCTTACAATTTCTCGCTGCGTTGAAAATTGTTTTCTCAGCCTTCTAAATAAAAATAACTGCATTATGTTTGATGCAATAAATATCAAATAAAGCACTGCTTCAACTGCGTTACCACCATGGACAAAGCAATGTTCTAAGCCACATTCTTTTTTCAAATTATTAAAAATTGAATTTTCAATATCCCAGCGTCCTCTTATTATTTTAAATAAAGTCTTAAGTTTCATATTCATACACGTCGTTACAATCATGATTTGTGACCTCTTTTTATTTGGGTATTTCATTGCATATTTCACAAAACGCAATGGCTCTAATACCTTGTCCATAGTAAATACCGACTCATATACTTCAATTTTTTCAAAGCCTTTTTCATCTGTCCAAGCTTCAACCAGCTCTGACTTATTTACTCTCTTTTTCACTTCCCTAATGCTGTTATTATTGTTATTCTTCGCTCTAACAATTACTTCAACATCATGTTTTACACAATGATTGATCCAAACTGAATTACAGGCAAGAGCATCGTAAACCACAACATCAATTAATTTTTTATGAACACTTATTGCATTTGTAAGTAGCCTCTTTGCTACATTTTGCTCTCCTTCATCCTTTGATACTGAATCTTGTCCAGGCCTATAATTTTCAAAGTCAATAACAAGCTTTGGTCCAACTCCAACTATTGACATGACGGCTCCACTGTGAAAACAATGAGCTTTATTCCTCAAGCATTCCGGACAGCTTTTCTTATTACTTCCAAAGAATTTTGTTCCATCTATAGCAACCACCGTATATCCGTCAATTGTTCCATCTTCAAAAACCTTATTTTCTATTGCCTTTTTTATTATATATTCATTTATTTGTTTTAAGCCTTTAATATCAATGACCTTGAGCGTATCTCTAATAGCATCAACCAGTGGCAACTGTGTACCACTACGAAATAATTCTTTAAATTCATTATTTTTGATCATCAAATTTAATTCATTGAAACTTTTTACTCTAAGCAAAAAGCCTAAAAGGACAAGTGTTATAACTTGCGCTGTCTTATATGTAGGATTAACTCTTCCATCTGATAATTTATTTAGTCCATTTTCAATATGATAAACATTCTTCATGTATTTCACCAATTTAACAAAGTAATTTTTTCTCAAGTATAAAACCCCATTTCGGTTAATAGTTTAACAAAAATGAGGCTTCATTTATAGTGAAAATTCTCCGAATTTGATACACTTTTAAAATTGCTGAAAACACTACTGATTTCAATGGTTCTGTGATTTTGAAGCTAAACTGCTGACCCATAATATGTTCTTATGCAATCTTTATAAGCAATTGCATAAATCTTTTTATTTCGTGAACATCCAACATACAAAGCTTCTTGTATAATATTGACTTGATTATCTTCTATTATGAATAATTTCCCTTTTTCAAATGCATCTCCAGCTTTAAATATTATTTTTCCATCACGTGTAATTAAAACAGATGTAATAGCTTGGCCTATTTTTTTCAAAAATATCCATTAATGGTACATGTGCTGGTGGAAAGTATGTGCGCAACCCCTCAATTTCATTTTCTCTATTAGCCTGTTTAATTATCTCAACTACTTTCTCTGCTATATCATACCTTGTTTCTTCTGGTTCATCACCAATATTATCCCACCCCTTTTTTGTTCCATCTTCTACAAATTTATTTGTTGCTTCTGCATATGATTTTCCTTCGTCACACCATCTTTTTGATAATTCATTATAATATTCCCAATTCATTTATACTTCTCCTTGTTTGGATATTTGGTTTAATAAAATTAGTAAGTATTAATGCTGCCTTTAACATTAATACTTACTAACAAAAAATTGCTAATCTAATTTATAGTCTTTTATATTTATAAAAGTTACATTCTTAATTTTGCTTTTTTCCAATATATCTTTTACTTTTTGAGTCACAATCGGCACCCCTTTAAAATTCTTGAACTGAAAAATATCAGATCCATCCCACTCATCTATACTAATTTTTAATCCAATAACGTCTTCTTTATCAACTGGCTTGACTCTCCCACATTTTTCACATTTTTCTATTAAATTTCCGTCAGTTTTCCTTAAGAATCCACAATTCCCCAAAATAATCATTTCTCTTAATCCATTAGTATCAAAATCTATTTTATTTCCTCTTGCATCATAACATCCTGTCACATGAATATCGCTAGTATCAAAACCAGTTATATTATTTTCCTTTAAAATATTGTACATATTTTCACTTATTATAGAATACTGTGTAACTGAGTAATAATCAGCCTTCTTTTTACCTTCAAAATATACCTGAAGATTTGAAGTAAGTGTAACTCGTCTTCCATTACACAATTCACATATTTCTATTTTAGGATTATTACTTTTATAAATTGCTTCTGCATAATGCTTTTCGCAATCTTCTTCTAAAATATAAAACTCCTCTTTCATTTATTTAAAATCCTCCTTGTACTTATAAATATAAACCTTACTAAAGCTTAAGTTTAGCCTTATATTTCTCTATTCCTGATTTCTTAGCCATTTTATTTAATTCAGCTATTATATCTTCTGGTTGAGCATCTCCATTCTTCTTTTATTGTATTTTCTTGCTTATCATATATAAACCAATTGAAAACTGTATTTAATTTTTTAAATCCAAATTACTTTGGGATTTAAAAAAGCCTAAAGCAATTTAGCTTCAGGCTTAAATACTATTAAATAAGTTTTGAAATATTAATCAAATAAACCTAATGTATTATAATCAATATATACTGGTTCTAAATATTCAAGAGGTAATAATTCATGTTTAACTTCTATATTTATTCCTCTTTCCTTAGCAATCATAGCTAAAGCTATGCTGTCATATGCAAAATCTTGTTCTAAAGTGTTCCCATTCTTCTTCATTCTAGATTTATGATTCTTCAACATGAACAATAAACCTTCATTAAATTCTTTTTCATCTCTGTCAATTAATCCTTTATATACTCTTTTATATCCACTACTATATTGTTTCATTCCTCGTTTATCTTTATTTTCTTCTAACTTATTTATATATTCATAAGCATTTTCTTTATCATCTAATATTATATATTTCAATCCATAACCAAGCAATATGTTTGCAAAGAAATCATCTTTTTCTTCTAGCCTTCCGCCAAAAAGATTAGCCATATGAGTTGCTCTTTCTTTACTTCCACTTAAGATAGAATAAAATAACGATTCATAAACATATGTTGTTACCTTGTTCTTACTAATCTCATATTTTCCACTCTTATATGAATCATAAGTCCATTCTCTTGCTAAAGTTGATTTATAAAAATTTTTCTTACTTGTTAAAACATCATTATTTAATAAATACACTACTATACCTAATATTTTTCGTTCAAATTCCAATCCATCATATGCTCGTGGAATATTACCCGAATTATTTTTTATTAATGCTGTTAACTTATTCACTCTTTCTACGCTATCAGAATATAATTCTGTTAAATATTCCTTTTTTTCACTTGTCATATTAATCCTCCTTTTAATAAAAACACCTATACATATTAGACTTTGATTGTATTTTAAAGGCTACTTCGCCTAAAATACCCACTAGGTTTTATTTTAAATAACTGTTTAGTATACGTACCTCCATTGTCCAAGAAATCTCTTAAAGCCTTTCCAGCTTCTCTAGTAGCTTTATCACTAGACAATCCCATTTTACCTATATTAGCATCAATCCAATCATCACTCATTTGTTTGCCCATTGATGTATTGCCTAATCTAGAATTTCCAAATTTAGCTTCCCCTATTACAACATCATTTATATTGCCATTTACATCATGTTTGACATATACTCCATCTATACCATGGTTTCCTTCAACTTTAGATGGTAACTTAGTATATTCATTTTTATTTACCACTATATCATCCATCAAGTCTTCACCTACAAGTCCTCTTTCAACAGTTCCTTGTGCATTTCTAGCTTCTTTCATATAATTATAAGCTTCTTGTGAGCTAAATCCTTCATCTCTTAATTTTTTATAATTATTAAATATCCTTTTCTTATTTCTACTACAAAGAGCACAGCCACTCGGATCATAATAACTAACAGGATTGTTAGCACAATAAGCATAAAGATTTAATCCATCGCCCCTATAAATATCCTCTTGAGTAAATCTTCCAATAACAGGATTATAAAATCTAGCTCTTAAATAATACTGGCCAGTGATACCATCATACTGTTGCCCAGCATAAGTTATTCTATTATGAACTTCTTCGGTACTATTTTGAACACCTCCAAAAGCATCATAATAATATTCATTTTTAACACTTTGATTTTTATCTGTAATATAAATTGTACTACCTTGCTCATCTTGAGTATAATAATATCTTTTTATCTCTGACTCAAATTCTCCATTTGAAATATCAGCTGCAACAACTTCATATCCTCTAGTAAATCTAGAGATTGAATTAAAATCCTTATCAGTTTCAACTAAAATATTATCCTTATGGAAAATAAATTTAGTTAACTTTTCATTTTCTTCAATTTCTGCTCTTAAACCTTCAGTATCATATCTACTAACTAAAGTATTTCCTTCTTTAGTTATAGCTTTAACTTGTTGATTTAAAGTATTATACTCAAAGATATTATTTCCAGTTGATGTCTCCTCTTTTATTGTATTTCCTTGTTTATCTAATGTAAAGTAATTTATCCCACTTTTATTATGAAGTTCTTTTAGTTGGTTCTTTACATTATAAACATATCTTTCAGTGATATCATTAGTTGTTTTAGTTAACCTATTACCAACTTTATCATAAGTAAAGCTTTCTTGTCTTCCATCATAGCTAGAATCCACCAAACGATTCATTGAATCATAACTATAAAAATTCTTATGCTTTGAGCTTACCTTTTGTAGTCTATTTCCATTTAAATCATAGGCATAATTATAATCTACTAAAACTTCTCCAGTTGAAGTTACCGTAACTAAACTTTGAACATTGCCATCACCATCATAAGTACAGGAATCTAGCCTTTGCTTCAATTATACATAACTTTATTAATTTTTTCCATTATTCCCATAAACATTGTGGTTAATAACAACCAATCTTCCGAAAATAGATAGAATTCCCCCTACCCCAAAATTACTTATTACTTATTCTGTTTTTTATCCTTTAAGTACTATTAAAAACCAATTCAAATTTATACTTCATTATATATAGTCCCTTTAATAAAAGCCTTACAATTTCTCGCTGCGTTGAAAATTGTTTTCTCAGCCTTCTAAATAAAAATAACTGCATTATGTTTGATGCAATAAATATCAAATAAAGCACTGCTTCAACTGCGTTACCACCATGGACAAAGCAATGTTCTAAGCCACATTCTTTTTTCAAATTATTAAAAATTGAATTTTCAATATCCCAGCGTCCTCTTATTATTTTAAATAAAGTCTTAAGTTTCATATTCATACACGTCGTTACAATCATGATTTGTGACCTCTTTTTATTTGGGTATTTCATTGCATATTTCACAAAACGCAATGGCTCTAATACCTTGTCCATAGTAAATACCGACTCATATACTTCAATTTTTTCAAAGCCTTTTTCATCTGTCCAAGCTTCAACCAGCTCTGACTTATTTACTCTCTTTTTCACTTCCCTAATGCTGTTATTATTGTTATTCTTCGCTCTAACAATTACTTCAACATCATGTTTTACACAATGATTGATCCAAACTGAATTACAGGCAAGAGCATCGTAAACC
This sequence comes from Clostridium gelidum, assembly GCF_019977655.1. Lineage (NCBI taxonomy): Bacteria > Bacillati > Bacillota > Clostridia > Eubacteriales > Clostridiaceae > Clostridium > Clostridium gelidum. Next base: position 1,456,959 of record NZ_AP024849.1, on the reverse strand, counting down.
ACAACATCAATTAATTTTTTATGAACACTTATTGCATTTGTAAGTAGCCTCTTTGCTACATTTTGCTCTCCTTCATCCTTTGATACTGAATCTTGTCCAGGCCTATAATTTTCAAAGTCAATAACAAGCTTTGGTCCAACTCCAACTATTGACATGACGGCTCCACTGTGAAAACAATGAGCTTTATTCCTCAAGCATTCCGGACAGCTTTTCTTATTACTTCCAAAGAATTTTGTTCCATCTATAGCAGCCACCGTATATCCGTCAATTGTTCCATCTTCAAAAACCTTATTTTCTATTGCCTTTTTTATTATATATTCATTTATTTGTTTTAAGCCTTTAATATTAATGACCTTGAGCGTATCTCTAATAGCATCAACCAGTGGCAACTGTGTACCACGACGAAATAATTCTTTAAATTCATTATTTTTAATCATCAAATTTAATTCATTGAAACTTTTTACTCTAAGCAAAAAGCCTAAAAGGACAAGTGTTATAACTTGCGCTGTCTTATATGTAGGATTAACTCTTCCATCTGATAATTTATTTAGTCCATTTTCAATATGATAAACATTCTTCATGTATCTCACCAATTTAACAAAGTAATTTTTTCTCAAGTATAAAACCCCATTTCGGTTAATAGTTTAACAAAAATGAGGCTTCATTTATAGTGAAAATTCTCCGAATTTGATACACTCTTTAAATTACTGAAAACACTACTGATTTCAAGGGTTCTATGATTTAGAAGCTAAACTGCTGGGTTTATCATTTTTATCTTCCTTTCATTTTTCACTTTTAGTTATAGCAAAAAGACCAGCAACAGAATCAACTTCTATTACTGGTCTATCTTATTTACTTTTAGGATGTCTCTAGGACACAATTAGGGTGTATTTGACTTGTTCAAAACTCTTGGTATTACTTAATTTGGGCACAAGGGCGTAATTTTAGTCAAATTATTTTATTACTATATAGAAAAATCCAATAGACACTATTTCAGCATCTATTGGATTATCCAATTGATTTTTACATTGAGTTAAGCTCACTACAGAATTATTATTATGCAGTATAAATTTTTATTACCTCTGTTAATTTTAATTATACTTCTACATGAATTTTGTTATGCATCTAAAAATTCTATCAATTAAGCATTTAGTTATTCAAAAGTTATTACTAAATGAGAATTTTTAGTTTCATCGGTAACTTTAATTATAATTTCTTGCTTTAATTTTTCATCTATTACTTCATTTTTAAAAGCAATAAATCCTCCTATTATCTTTTCCACTTCAATTTTAACTATTCTACCATTAATCTCAACCTTAATATATGACATTTTTTTGTTATCTTCATGATATATTATATTTAAAATACAACTTTTCCATTAGTGTTTCAGTGTCTATAATTGTTATTTTACTTACATTATGATTCTGTTTCAATCTTGGAACTTCAACATATATTATCTATTAATTATATTGTAGATTATTAATTCATAACAACTACAATACAATTAGTAAACTTGTGATTTACGAATTAATAGTTTTAAAGTATACACATAATTTAAATAATACTAAAATTATACTTATTTTTATAATACTTGCTAAAATTCTCAATATTCTTTAAAGGATTATTTTTTTTCATCCCATTTTCAAAGATTATACTTTGGGATAACTCATCTTTATTTTTATCTACTGCTTCTTTTATCTTTTGTCCTAGGATTTCTTTATTGATAAAAAATGTTGCCTTTCCTATTTCCTCCTGAAAAATACATGCATCAAAGTATAAAGCAGTAATATAAACATTACATGCATTCCCCTTTAACATCTGCTTCAAACTGTTTTCAAATAATGCATTTATTTTTTCTATATTTTTATACTGCTTGTAAAAACAATTTACTAAAACTGCATTGATATCTGTTGGAAATACATCTGATGTAAACTTAGATACTTCTACTTCATACGGCTTTTTACCACATAACAGATTTTGAATTTCATCATTTTTAATTGCTTTGTTTATCAAATCATCATAATTCATATTTTCTTTTCTCCTAATCTACATTAATTCTACTTATGCTTGTTTGGTCCAATGGTATTATGTCTGAGATTGCTTCTGGTACATTTCCTGATGTATATCCTCCAGGAAGCCATAATGAATTAGCACCTGTTTCATTTCCACTTGGAATCCTTAAGTTAACTCCAGTGACATCGTCACAATCAATTCTTACTAATCCACCGCCATCACTAAAATATCCATTTGGGAAACCCAGTTCCTTTTCAATAATTGATATATTACCATTTGCTCTAGAAACTACCCCATCACAGTATTTTTTAGGCAATACAAATAAAGTATTATCATCTGGAACTCCTATGAAACCATTTGTTTCTGAATATCTTCCATATGCCCACTCTGTCTGAATAACGGACAGGCCATCATCAAATTGAGACAAATGCGTATCAATATATTCCTTACTCAGATATGTGGTAGGGTCTGGTCTACTACCTTTAGGTATAGATACTATTTCATCCACCTTTAATTTATCTAGTCCAGCATTTTTTAATATATCAGCTTTACCTGCCCCCTTATTAAACTTATTTCTTAAATATTCCCCTCTATTACCCTTAAATTCACTTACTTCTTTATTGTATTGATTTATTTTAGTGCTGCATAAATATCCAGAAGGGTCGTAATAAGCAACAGGGTTATTCCCACAATATACATAAAGATTTAATCCATCACCTCTATAAGTATCCTCTTGAGTAAATCTACCAATAACAGGATTATAGAATCTAGCTCTCAAATAATACTGTTCTGTAATGCCATCAAACTGCTGACCAGTATAAGTTATCCTATTATGAACTTCTTCCTTGCTGTCTAAAATATTTCCGAAAGCATCATAATAATATTCATTTTTAACTTGCTGATTCTTATCAGTAATAAATGTAGTGCTACCTTGTTCATCAACAGTATAATAGTATCTATTTAAGTTATATTTTGATTCTTCACTTGCTTCTGCAATATCAGCAGCAACAACCTCATAACCTCTAGTAAATCTAGAAATTGAATTATAATCCTTATCAGTTTCAACTAAAAGATTACCCTTATGGAAAATAAACTTAGTTAACTTTTCATTTTCTTCAATTTCTGCTCTTAATCCTTCAGTATCATATCTACTAACTAAAGTATTTCCTTCCTTAGTTATAGCTTTAACTTGTTGATTTAAAGTATTGTACTCAAAGATATTATTTCCAGTTGTTGTTTCCTCTTTAATTGTATTTCCTTGCTTGTCATAAGTAAAGTAGTTTACTCCATTTTTATTATGAAGTTCCTTCAACTGATTCTTCACATTATAAAAATACTTTTCTGTAATATCATTTGTAGTCTTCGTTAATCTATTACCTACTTTATCATAAGTTAAGCTTTCGCATCGGTCATCGTAGCTAGAATCAACAAGTCTGTTCATTGAATCATAACTATAGAAATTCTTATGCTTTGAGCTTACCTTTTGTAGTCTATTTCCATTAAGGTCATAAGCATAATTGTAATCTACTAATACTTCACCGTTTTGTGATATTGTAACTAAGCTTTGTACATTGCCATCCCCATCATAACTGTAATCTGTCTTTAATCCATTTCCAACAGTCACAGATTTTATACTATCATTTTTATAATAATCGTAGGTTGCTAAAGTATTTTCTTTATCATCTTTTATTTCTTTAGTTCTATTAGTATCATCATAACTGTAAATACTGCTCTTTCCAGTTATATCTTTTATAGTTTTGATGTTACTATTTTTATCATAAGTATACTTTAAAAGAGTTCTTCCCGATGCACTCTTAGATTCCAACATTCCTTCAATATTATAATCGTACTCATATTGCATGTTCCCAGTATATGCATTTTTCAAAGTTCCATCTGGATTATATTTAAATCTTTGATCTATTACATTTAATTTATTTTTGTTTGGATCTTCTACTTTTTCTATTTTTTGATTTTGTTCTTCTAGCTTTTGTTTTTCTTGTCTGTCTTCTTTATCTTTTAATCGTTCTGTAAAGCTTCTTCTGCGAGGTACTTGGCTTAATGAGTTAGTTATAAAACCTTCTTCTGATTTATTTTCAGCCTCTTCCCTAGCTTTTGCTCTAGCTTCTTCAGCTTTCTTTGCTTCTAATGCTACAGCTTCTTCATCAATTTGATAAGCTTTTAGGTCAACTATATTTCTATCCACATTGTATTTTCTATCTACATGATTTTGCTTTCTATCAATATGCTTAGTTAAATTACCTTCACTGTCATAATAGAAATATTCGCTATTTCCTTCTTGATCTTTTATTTCGCACACTTGTCCTAAGCTATTATAGAAGTATTCTATAGTTCCACCATTTGCATCAGTAGTACTTGTTATATTTCCTGCAAAATCATAAGTATACTTTTCAGTTCCACCTTCTGGTGTAGTTATTTGAGTAATTCTTCCCCAATCATCTAAAAAGTATCCTGTTTCATTTCCATTACCATCAGTAATTCCAGTAATATTACCTCGAGCATCATACTTATAACTTTGAGCTGATCTATTTTCTTTTCTTGAGTTTGGAGTAATAACATCCTTAATTTGACCAAGTAATGTATAAGTGTACTCAACTTTATTATTTTCTCCATCAATTGAAGTTTTTATATTTCCCTTAGGATCGTAAGTATTTTTAGTTACAGTTTCACCTAAAGCATTTTTTACTTCAATAACTTGGCCTTTTAAGTTATAGGCGTAAGTTGTTCCTACTCCATCATCTCTAGTTTCATCATATTGTTCTGGAAGTACTTGTTTTATTATTCTATCATTTTTATCATAGAACAATCTTGTTGTATTTCCTGAAACATTAACAAAATGAGTAAGTCTATTTTGTGAATCATAGGTATAAGTCTTTTTCTTTTTATCTTCTTGAAATTTAAGTTCTTCAAATAACTTGTCATTTTCTTTTTTATTCTCATATCTTTGAGTCCAATGTATTTTATAATCATTTTCACTTACAAATTTATTACTTATAATCTTTGCTTCTTCACCAGAATATTCACTTAAACCTACAACATTATCAGCTTTATCATAGTTATAAACATAACTTCTAAATATTCCATTAACTTCATCTTTTTCATGCTGTTCTATAACTCTATCTGCTTTATCATAAACTCGTCCTATTTCATAGCCTTTTGGAGTTAGGATTTTTATTATATTACCATTTTTGTCATATTCATAATTTGTTATTGCCCAAACATTTTTTCCAGCAGTTTCTGGTGATACAAAGGCTCCGTTTATTTCTTCTTTCTTTTGTATTAAGTTTCCTACTTTATCATAAACATAATGAATTACCTTGTTAGTCGTATCATTAATCTTAAAGCTTTCGTAAGTCTTATTATTTAGGCAATCATATTTGTAAAATGCTTTTGCTCCATATTTATCTTTAACATTTACAATTCTATTTTCTTCATCATATTCAAAGTAGATTTCATGATAATAATTACAAACTTCATCTTCATCTACTAAGTCAATTCCATGTTTTTCTAAGATTTTATTCCCATTTTTATCGTAAGTGTAGCAAGTTAAATTATACTTAATCGCAACTTCGCTTTCGTCTCTTTCTGCTGGAACTCTCTTCTCAATTAAATTCCCAAGTAAGTCATATTTAAATAAAGTTGCATTTCCTTCATTATCTATTTCCTTTATAATATTTCCATGAAGATCATATTCAAAGGTCTTTTCTGTAATTCCTGCTTCATTTATTATAGAACTTAATTGGTTCATTGAATCATAACTGTAACTATACCCTAACCCATCATCAGTTTCTTTATTGTAGTACTCTGGGCTTATATGTCTTATAACATTTCCATTAGCATCATAGAAGAATCTTTCTATTCCTCCATCTGGATAAATAGTTTTTATTTTTCTATTATCTTTATCATAAACATACTCAATTCCAATACCATCATAAATTTCATTATTATAATAGTTAGGATTTATTTCTTTTATTATGTTTCCTTCGCTATCTCTTATGTTTTTTTCTATTATTCCAAGTGGATTTTTTATGCTTATAAGTCTATCAAAATGGTCATAAGTATATTTATAACCTTCATCAGAAATACTTCCTTTTATGCAAGCATTTGGAGTATAAAGACTTGTTAAATTACCCATGTTATCATAATTTTTTATTGTTACATTTCCATTACCATCTTTAATACTTGCAATAAAATTTAAGTTATTATAACCAAATTCTATTGTTCCATAATCAGTTTTTATTTCGGTATTTCTGCCTACTTTATCATAATCATATTCATACTCATATCCACTATTTGTGATTACTCTTACTGGGTCTTTTCCTTGTTTTCCTTCTATGAAATTTCCACGGTCATATTCATATTTTGAAGTATTTCCATTACCATCAGTTCTGCTTAGAATTCTTCCATAGGAGTCATATGTGTAACTTTCAGTATTCCAATTTCCAACTGAAATCTTTGTTTTCTTGCTCTTTAAATTACCTTGGCTGTCATAAGCATTGATAATTTCTTTTTCTTCATTATCTGTTTCTTTTATTAGGTTGTTATTTTCATCATAAGTGTATTCTGTTTTTAATCCATTTGGTAAAGTTTCTTTTAGTAAATTACCTATTTCATCGTAAACTTTATTCGTTTCAAAGTTGTTTCTATCTTTTATATAAATTTTGTTTTGATAATCATCATATTTGTATTCTTCAATACTTCCATCTTCGTATAATAAATGTGTTACTAAACCATCTTTATTATATCTAAATTTTTCTGTTGCTTGACTATCATTGCCATAGAACGTATTTTCTCTTTCACCTTCATCATAACTTGCTGTTGCAAAATCTCCATCTGGATATTCTTGTCTTATTACTCTTCCTTTTTTATCAAAGAAGTTCTTAGTATAAGTTTGTCCATTTTGGTCTGTTACACTGCTTATATAACCTTTTTCATCATAAGTATACCTTGTTATTCCTTGGTCAACATGAATAACATCTGTTAAATAATCTTCATCATATTTATATTGAACTGTTCTACCTAACTCATCTTTTATTTCAATTACTTTTCCATCTTTGTATGTGAAAAATAATTTATAATTTGAGAAAGTTGTTAGAGTTTCAATATTTTCTCCTAGATATTCTATCGCTAGTTTATTTCCAAATTTATTTGTTATATTTAAAAGTTTTCCTAAGTTATCATATTTATAAATCTTTTTATCTTTATTAGATTTAAACATCCAATAATCTTTTTCGTTCTTTAAGGAATATATCTTTGCTCCACCTTTGTCATTTAACCAATTTTCATCTACCTTATTAAAGGTTTCAACATGTCCATCAGTACAAAGTACCTTTACTTTCTTATCTCTAATATCTAAAAAGCTATCAAAGTTTAATTTCCAACTCTTACCTAATACACTTACATCTTCATTTATAGATTCATATTTTCTTTCAATCTTAAATTCTTCATGTATATCTGGTAATACAATATCTGTTGCTGGTATATATAAACTTCCTGTTACTGTATCAATAGGGTCTTTAGTACACTTTTTATTTTCAATAGATTTAGTCTCATTTTTACCTGAAATTGATTTTCCGTCAGGGTTCTTAGGTGATTCTCCCTTAGCACCTTTTCCTCCTCGCATGGAAAATCCTCTAGTAATCCCTCCCACGGCTACTGCACTACTAATTAAATTACCATAACTCTCTAAACCATTATTTATTTTACCATCATCCAATAAATCAGATGCTAATCCCATTCCGCCTGCCATACCACCATCAACTACTGCTCCTTTACCTAGGCTCGCAAGAACTTCCATTGATCCTCCACCAGTTGCCCATGCTATTGCTATTCCATTAATAATGGTTGTTGTCCATTTAATTGCATTATATACTCCTTGATTTCCTCCACATACAGTATCCCTCATAAAATTCTTTGATTTAGAGTAATCTCCTGCCTGGGCTTTCTGATAATCTTGAATTCCTTCTCCTACTTGTGATGCCCCAATAGCTGCTCCTGTAATACCACTTACTATGGCTACACCAGCTGCAAGAGCAACTCCACCTGTTAACACGGTTGCAGTTGCTAATATGATAATCCCTGCTACTACAGCTGCTCCTCCTAAAATTGCTACAAACAAACCATCTGACGTTTTTGCTTTTGCTGCATCAATCTTTGCTTTTTCAAATTCTAATGCTCCTGCATTCATTTGATCTATTTGAGCCTGAGCATCTGTATTTTCCCACGTTGTTACTGCTGCTGGCATTTCTACGGGGTCTTTACTTGTTCCTGCAAAATCAATTTTAGTAGCTCCTAAGGATGTTTCTTCAACTATATTACAACCTATAGTTCCTCCTTTTGATACTTCTATTTTACTTTTAGCTGAAAGCTCTATGCTTTGTGGTCTAAAGGGTGGTACATCGCCACTACCATCTCTCATTCCAAGTTCCACATTATCAGTAGCTGTAAGATTTATATTTTTTCCACTAAGAGATACATCTCCCGATTGTGCTAAGTTTAAACTTACACCTCCACCACCTGGTGAAAAATCCATATCACTTGGTGTTAGTTTCATTTCACTTCCTCCCGTATGAGAAAATGACTTAATATCTGGATTTTGTGTTTTACTTGCGTATTTTGCTGCTCCATCTGCACTTCTTACTGCATGGATAGCAATTGCTTCTTTTTCATCATTAGTTGAAAAATAGATATGAACCTGACTTTCTTTCTCTGGCATACAATACCATGCACTACTTTCTATTGCATAAGTAAAGTACTTTTGATTTGAATAAGCTTCAAATACTGGATCTATTTCAAAATGAACACTCATGGTATTTCCTTTTACATCTTTAACTGTTGCAGGAATACTCATTCCAAAAATCTTATGATTTACCATATAAGTAGTTCTAAGTCCTCTTTTAAGACCTATAGTGTATATTGTTCTTATTTCTTCTTTATAAACTTCAGTATGAATTTTAGCTACTACACATTTAACTTGGTTAAACACAACTTTTTCACCAAGTATTAATTTACTTGGACTTATAATATCCCAGGTTGTATATTCTTGAAGAAAATTCTCTTCAAATCCCATAGCTTCTCGCTTATTGTAATTATCAATGTCTTTTACTACTTCATATTCATCTATATTTATTTCTTTACTATTATCTAATTCTGGTATTCCAAAATGAAATCGTCCATATTCTTCTGTAGATTCAGCAAGTAATACACCATTAAAATGACTTGCTATCCTCTTTAAAAATTCCCAATCTGTCTCTTCATATTGTAGAATAAATTCTCCAATAGTCTGTCCATTGGTTATGTTATCAATGAAATTTTTCTTTGAATACGGTTCTAAAACTTTTGTTATAACTTCTTCATAAGTCATGTCTAAATTGCAAAAAGTTCTACTATTTTTTTTAATATCAAACTCCTTTGTATAAGAAACACATTGTAGTTCCATTGCATGAACTCCGCTTTCATAAGACATAACCATTTCATTTATTTTTCCTACAAATAGTTTAGTTTCTTCACCAGTATTTTCTTCAACCCTCCATACAATTACCTTTTCTTCACTAACATTCTTATTTATATACTCTAATATTTTCCCTTCCTCTATTAATAACTTTAAATTTAAACAAGCATGATTATTAATACGATCTAATATATTTATGTCTTCAACTTGAATTGCATCATAAGGTGTTTCTATTTTTAAACCTTTATATGTTATTACCATATAGATCCTCCCCTTATCTTCTTATAATTTTCATCTATTTTTCTTGTCCACATGTATAGAATTTAATTGTTCCTCCAAAAACACACATAGTTGTACATCTTCCAAGTAATGCAGGTTTACCATCAACAATAACTGTTTCCTCTCCATCTATCCACGATAAATCTCCATCTATAGCACATTTACATACACCTGCGCATTGTTTTACTAATTCGTCATCTATTTTATCTACTTCTTTAGCTGCTCCAAACAAATCCATAACTCTATCAAAAAAACCTTTCTTTCTATCTTGCGCTTTTTTTAACACTTCTTTAGCAGCCTCTTGTACGCTAGGATTTGATGGACTTTGACAAACTTTAAAACTTATTATATTTGTATCTGGAACACAATCTTTAACATTAAGTTGTGCAATATCATTTATATATTGACCATGACTTACTGGTATTACAACATAACTTCTATCTGGAGAACAACTGCATTCAATAATAGCTGCATTAACTATATACTGTTTTTTTAGATTTTCAATTCTATCTTTTTCTGCTTGTTCTGCTTGTTCTGCTTTTGCCGCCTCATCTTTTGCATTTTGTTTTTCTTCTGTTCTCTTTTTATCTATCGCTGCTAATCGCTCTTCAAGAGGTAGTTGTAGTAATGCTTGTCCCTCATCGTAGTCAGATTTTACTTTCTTTACTGTCTCTATATCATTTTTAATATTATCAACTTTTCGATCTACCAGACCTTCAACTTCAGTTGCAATTGTTGCACCAAGCTCTCCTCCATACTTGTCTTGCATTGCCTTATCGCTTTCATCTGAAAAAAGACTTTCAGAACTCGAGCTTGAAACTGAACTTGAATTTGCGAGTTGTTCTTCTACTTCTCCCGGATTTAATTTATAACTATTTTGCATACTTTCTTGAGCCATAAGTTTACTTCACCTCAACTTCCTCAAATTTAACCCCAGTAAATGTCCCTCTTTTTAACATGCTTTCTACTACATCAAGAGATACTATAAAATAATAATCTACCCCTGCTTTAATTTGAAAAATATTGTAATCTCCTATTTTCTTAGAATCCAAAACAATCTTATCTATCCAACCATTTTTAAAATAAATAGCCTTCTCACTTAATGCATCTAATAATTCTGGTAACACTAATCTATACACTTTTTGCTTTTTTAACTCTAGATTTGTGAATACAGCAATTTTATATATTATTGTATTTTCATATAATTTGAATATCTTATGCAAATCATCAGATATTAATAATACAGGTGCTTGTATAAAATCTGGATAAATGCCGCTGTTTTTTCCTTTTATAGGTACATTTGTACAATCTTTATATTTCTCTTCATCTTCTTTTAGCAAAATCATCTTTTGACTATTATTAAAATCTTCTATTTCAATTGCATTTTCAAGATTTCTATCTTGCTTTAAAACAAAGTACTTCATATTTCTTCGCCTCCATCTATATAAATAGTTTGAAGTTGTTCCGAAGTTAAATTAATAAACGGTATGTCCTTAGAACTAAATATGGCATCTTCTAAATTTGCTCCTTCAAAAGATACATTTTTAAACTTTGCATTTGTAAAATTGGAATTTTTAAGATTAGCATTTGAGAAATCAACATATCTAAGCTCGCATTTTCTAAAATCTATGCCAGTGCACTCTGCATTACTAAAATCAGAATCTTCAATTTCAGAATTTTCAAAGGATGTCACTATTACTCTTGCATTTATAAATATACATCTTTTTACTTTTGCATCCTTAAATTGACCTCTTATTATGTCACTTTCTGAAAAATCTATATTTTTGAGTTTACTTCCTTTAAAATTTATAAATAACATATTTTGTTTTGTTAAATCACCATCTTCGAGTTCACTATTTTTCCAAACAGTATATACAAAAGGTAACTTTTCTTCAGGCTGTTTTTTTAATTCTAAAAGTTCCTTTATATTTTTTTCTCTATTATCCATGGCAAAAATAGTTTCGCTTTTCCCTTGATATTCACTCCACTTTACTGTATAAAAATTTTCTACTCCACTTTCCTTCATCCATTCTTCTTCATCTAAATTCCAAAGCCAAGTTCGTGCGGATTCAGACATATTCCTATAACATTCTGTTACAAGTTCAAATATTATTTTTTGAATATCATAATCATTAACTTTGCCCATATAAATTCTTTTTTCTTTTACTAATGTTTGCTTAAGCTTAATAAAAGGCTCAAATAAAAAGCTTAGATCTATTTCTTCATATATAGAATGCGCATCTAAATACCACAATGAATTATAGCCATGAATTAATATCTTATAAGATTCATTTACAATATTAATTCTAAGGAGCTCAAATTGAAAAACTGCTATTTTATTCTCATGTTCCTCTTCTTCAGATTCCTTTGCTCTTTTTATTAAACTTTTAATACCTTCTATTATTAACTCTCTAACTTTTTCTTTATTATCATTAAAATTTTTTTGAAGAATTAATTTACTTTCTTCTGCTAAACTTTTTACCACTTTTTCTTTAAATTCTTCTATTGACTCTTCTCTATTCATAAAAATCCCTTCTTTCGCACATTAGGACTCATACTTTTTAAATTTATTATGTTTGGAATAAATGTTTACCATGATACCCTAGTTATTATTAACTTGTGTACCTTTTTCTTGTATTTGTCCTGAATTATCAAATACTAATCCGCCGCCTTTATCGCAGGCAAAATTTACTCCTTGTTTTGCACTTACTAAAAAACTTTTTTGCGCTTCAATTTTAATATTTTCTGTTGCATTAATATTTATATTATTTTGGCTTGTAATACTAAGTGTTCCATCACTTGTGAGACTCATTTCAGCTTGTCCACTATCACAGGAAATAAAAATTCCATTAGGTGTGAGCTTTACTTGCTTATCATTAGCTGTTCTCAAATATTTATCATCTGGATTTCCCATTCTATCTTCTGCTTCACCTGCCCCTTGCTCATATCCACTTACTGCACTAACTGCAAAAGATTCGTCTTCATCTTTCGTTGGAAAATATGCTCTAACACTATCCCCTATTTCAGGCATACAATACCATCCACTGCCGTCAGTTGATGCTGACATAGTAGAAAATTTAAACCAATAAGCTGTTCCTTCGTCTTGAGTCTCATCTATCTCTAAATGAATCCTCACAAGATCACTTTGAACTTGTATAATCTTCCCATCAATTGAGCTTCCTATAACTTTTGTATTAAATATTCTTTTCTGCCTTAATCCATTTTTCACTCTTAACTTATACGTATTTGTTAAGATACCATTTTTTATTTCATAAATTCCTTCATATACATAAAAAGCTTGCCCTTGAAATTGTATGTTTTCTCCAAGCTTTAATATTTCATAATTTTCTATTTCATATGTCATATAATCTACTTCACTTGCATCCTGCAGATAATTTTGAAGCATATAATTATAATTATCTAAATTTTTATATATTTTATAATTAATATTTTCTGATTTTAATTCTTTAGGCTGCTCTGGTACTTCCATAATGAATTGTATAGCCTTACCATCCATAGTAGGAAATAAACCTTGATTATATTTAGATGCTATCCTCTTTAAAAATTCCCAGTCTGTTTCCTCATATTGTATAAGTAATTCTTTTACTTCCTCATCAGGTATGTTTAAAATGTAGTTAGAACCACTATAATTTTGCATTATAGAACTTACAAGATTATGAGTTGTCATAGATGTGTTTTGAAAAGATTTAGATTTTAATTTTATGTCCATCAGATAAGACATACTTTTCGCCTCAATATTTAACGTATATATATCAAGTTCTACATTTATCTCTATCTTAGTAACAACTCCATTAAACAATGTTGTACTTTCATTTTCTACATAATAAACTTCTATAGTTTTATTATCCGTTGTTAAATTAACATCCTTATCTTTAGATTCATTTTTTAAAATTCCAGTTAGCTTTAAAACAGCATGTTCATTTATATTAGTTTCTATTTTCAAACTTTTAATTGATTCTAGATTGTAGCCATTAACTCTAATTTTTTCATAATTAATAGCTTCAACAATTTGATTTCCTTCCATTTTTATATGTTCCCTCCTTTTTGAATCACGTTCTTCTACTTTACTTATAGATACCCACTCCTGAAGTTTTAGTTATACTTGGTATTATATTCAACATTTACTATACTTAGGAACGTATCTAAACAGAGAAATTGGATAAATGTTTGTGAAAGCGGCATTAGAAAATAAGCTGTTGAAGCTACTTAATGGCAGGTTGTTCCATTATAGTTTGTCCAAATTTTACATTTGGAGCAAACTGTAATGGGTGCAACCTGACATTTAGTGGCTTCCAGCGAAATTTTCTTAGTCCGCTGGAATAAACATTTATTCAATTTCGGTGCGTTATACGCATAAGTATGAGTTCCACTGTGGGTATCTATTATTTATGATTTAATTTTAATAAGCATTATGCTTGCTTTTATTAAAAGCTCCCATGTTTTTATATCTCTATCAAAGCAATTGTAATTCCCAATTATCAATGTTCCTTTATGCTCTCTATAAAAAATCAAATTATGGATTTGCCCTCTTCCTGTTGGAGTCTTGTAAGTTCCATAGGATATTTTTGAAGAACCTTCCCCCATTTCGCCTTCTTCTATCCATTCTAAGTAAAGCTCCATATCCTTAAAGTTTTTTTCCATACCTTTTTTGAACTTAGCAAAGCTTTGCTTTTGAGCCCCTTTCTCTACATATGCTAGAGTAAAACTAACACCATTATTGTCGTTTATTAATGTAGTATTGGTCTTAGTGTTTACTCTTTCTTCAAAATATGATAGTGGCATTGGAATTTCTAACTTTCCATTTAAAAATGCTTTTCTTACAAACTTAAAATTAGTATTATTTATATATAAAGAACCTTCAGTAATTTGTTTCATTACTTCTTCAAGCGTAATTTCTTCTTTTTCTTCAGAAGCTAAATTTTCTTCATCAGATTCTTTTTTTAATTCCTTTTCTTTTTCAATTCTCTGCTGCATTTTTAACTTTGCTATTTTTTCATCTATATTATCCATGACAAATCAATCTCACTTTCTATTTTTAGTTAAATTTATTTTAGACTCAAATATAAAACAGCTCTAAACCCTGATTATAACTATATATTGTTATATTGTTATATTGTTATATTGTTATATTGTTATATTGTTATATTGTTATATTGTTATATTGTTATATTGTTATATTGTTATATTGTTATATTGTTATATTGTTATATTGTTATATTGTTATATTGTTATATTGTGGGCATTTTAAATCAATCATTTTATACTGTCAACACTTATTAAATAATTTTCTAAGTATTTATTTTCTAACTTTTATTTTTTATTAACCATTATTATGAACTCTAGTTCCATTAACTAAAATTTCATCGCCCTCTGACAATATAAGATTACTTCCAGATTCACATAAAATATCTACGCTCTTCTGTGCACTGATTGTCATTTCATTTTCAGCTCTTAAAGAAAGTTTTTGAGCACAAGCAATATTTATATTTTTTTGTCCTACTACATCTACACTTCCATTATTATTTAACTTCATAGATGCTTGTCCACCATCACATTCTATGAGTATCCCATTTGGTGTGAATTTAACTTCTTTACCTGCATCTGTCTTTAAAGATTTATTATCTGGATTAGACATTCTATCTTCTTTTGCCGCAGACCCTTCTTTTGCTTCATGTGTATCTATTGCGTTTACAGCAAATGCTTTGCTTTCATCCTTAGTTGGACAATCTAGCCTTATTTTTTCTCCTACTTCCGGCATGCAATACCAACCACCACCATCTGGTGATGCTGCCACTGTTGCATATGGGAACCAATAAGCTTCTGATTTATTTAAATTTTTGCTAATCTCTAAATTAACCTTAACTCTATCTCTTGTAACTTCTAATATTGACCCATTAATAGATATTCCTATAACATTCATATTATATAAACGCTTTGATCTAAGACCGCCCCTTGCTCTTAATTCATATATATTTTCTAATTTACCTTCGTCCATTGTATAAATTGCTTTTTTAACATAAAATTTATGACCAATAAAATTAAGGTTCTCACCTAAATTTAAGATTTCTTGAGTTTTTATTTTATAAGTAACAAAATCTGTTTCTAATACATTCTCTACATCATTACTTTTTACATCATTGTACTCATCAATAGCTTTTGAAATTGTATAATTTATAATTTCTGTTTTTGGCTCTATCTGTATTTCCGGAGTACCTAAAAACAAATGAATATCCTGAAATTCTATTGCGCTTATAAGGCTTTCATGATACCGAGACACTATACGTTTCAAAAATTCGTAATCCGTCTCATCATATTGAAGTATAAATTCTCCTATAGGTTCATCTACAATATTCATGTCATACTTAGCACTTGGATATACTTTCATTACTTCATTTATTAATTCATGAGTGGTCATATTTACATTTTGAAAATCTCTTTTTTTCTTCAAAATATCCATTTGATAATCAAGACTCTGAGCTTCTATAGATATCGTGTATACATAATTTATTATATTTACTTTTATTTTTGTAACAATTCCGTTAAATAAAGAAAAATGTGCTTCCTCTTTTTCATAGAATACTTCAATAAGCGTTTCTTCATCTGTATTTTGTACATAACTATCTTTCATTTCGTCATCTAAAATACCAGTAATTTTTATAATTGCATGATTGTTTATGTCATTTTCTATATTCATGTCCTTTATGAACTTAAATTCATATGGTGATACCCTTAAGTTGTCATATGCTATAAAATCTTCTTTCATAATTACATCTTCCTTTCTTTTTCTTTTAATCTATCAATATCTTTTTATATCGTCCGCTTTCTTTATGACTATTTCCCCTAGCTCCATTTTTTGCAGAATCTAATACTTCTAAAAGGTAGTAATAAACTTCTTCATTTGAATAATCCTTTATTTCAACATTTAATTTATATACTAAATAACTAACTATTATTTCTTTTTGAATAGCTTCCTTACTTTGAACACAAGTCATTCCAAATGATATATCCCAAGCTTCGCTTAAATTACATTGCAATAATTCTCTTCCAAATCTTCTTAGAATCTCGGGATTTAAGCTACTTTCCCCATAAGCTGCATAAGGTGAATAAATTGTGTTTACTGTATCGTATTCTGTGCATAGATCATTGAAATCCACATGATTAATTCTAAGCTTTGCACCAATTCGTAACTTAAATCTACAAATTTCAATTTCATTATTTTCTAAAGCAAAATTTTCATTTAAATTAATTTCTGTAGAATTTTTTCTAAAATCCTTATCCTCTACTGATGGTAAAAATTTCACTTTTAAAATCATTAGTTTATTATTACATTCATATTGGATTTTGTTTTCTTTCTTTAAAAGATACAGCGTATCTTGATGCTTCATTATTCCCTTGTTTATAGTTATAAAACCATCAATTACCTCTATATCACATCCAGAAATTACTCCATTAGAATATTCTTTTAACCTTGCATCTAAAAATTCCCTTGGAAAATCTCTAAGCTCTTCTAACATATCTATTTTCAAAAGTCGCCCACTATTAAAAAGCGGATAATTATTTTCGAACATATTTATTACCTCCTCTTCATCAAAACTCCCTCAACTCGCATTCTATAAGCATATTCTGAAGAATATATATGGTAATATTCTTCAGAATATTTATGGTAGTATTCTTCCCCATATATGGCTTAGAAATTTCACCCTAGCAAACCCAAAATCATAATATATAATAAGTACTCCAAGTTCATTGATAAACTAGAAATAGAGGTCCTGCTTTTGTGGAATGTTATATTAGAGGAGTTTGTTGGCTGTGTTTCTTCATTAGAAGTTGTTCCAATATGCTTGTTCAAAGCTTGCCTTTGAAGCAAGCATATTGGGTACAACTTCTGATGTTAGAAACACCCAACAAACTCCTCAATAACTGGAACAAATGCATGACCTCTATTTCGGTGGTCTCCAATGAACCTATTTAAGCCCATCGAAGAAGTTTCTCTCCCATTTATCATTTTCAAAATAGAAGAACTTCGCTTTTCCCATATATAATTCTTCATCTTTTCTTAAAACAGCAAGTACATAAAATCCCCAAAGTTCTTCTTCTGACCATACAAAGAATTTCACTTCACTATTTTCTATATTATCTGTTTCATGTTGAATTATATTAGGGTACATATCTCCTATGGTTTTTGCATCTGTTTTTTCTAATTCTTCTTCATTAAATTGATAGTTGTATTCATATTTTACATTGTCATTACTATCTTTTAAGTATAGTTTCAAAAGAATTCTATCCATAAATCTTGATATAAATCCTCGCACTTTTTCCTTACCTTTAATTAATACCTTTTGTTCCCCTGTATGAGTATACGCTGTTACAAGATATGGAAGGGTTGGTGCTTTGCTTTGTATTGTTATATCTGCATATCCAAAGTTTCTAGCATATAAATACTTTAATGCTCCCTTAAGGCAAGTTAGCTTTAATTCATATTCTTCTTTGGATTCCTTTTTACTCTTATTAACTTCTATTATTCTTCCAGGCATAAACTCTTTTAAAGCATCCTTAAATATCTCAACCTTACAGGATTGTCCTGTTAACTTAATAAGAGAATAATCATAGAGCTCATCATTTTCATAAAGTTTTTCTAAAAACTTCTTTATTATATTGTAAACATCACCTTTTATTAATGTTGTTATCTCATAGATACTTAAAGAAATACTTGGTGCTTCTTTTACCCCTTGCAATGTTCCCTTATTCACATATGATAATTTCCACTTATCAAAGGCTATTGTATTCTCCTCTGAATTTTTAATATCACTTGGTGCCAACATAACTTTTAAAATATCCGGATTTGCAAAGAATATTTTTTTAACTTCTTCTGCTAAATCAAACAAAAAATAATAATTACTTCTTACCTTGCAATAATCTTCTTTGCTTCTAGTTTCATATAATTGAAACTTTGTAGGAATGATTTCTTCTGCTCTTTCATATTCTTCACTTAAAGTCTCATATAATTCATTTACTCCAGACTTATCTACAAATCTGAATATATCAATTTTAAATTCATCTATTATAACTTTATTTATGTTTTGATTTGACTTGCTTAAAGAATTAGCCATTAAAATCTTTATAAACTGCATTATTCTAAAAGTAAGATTATTTCCACCAAAATCAGTATCACCATTTTCATAAGATGTCTCTATGTCTAACTTATAAGAAACTCTACCATTAGATATACTAAAGCTACAGCCTGAAAGATCTGTAGTTCCCCCTCCGCAATCTATAATAAGAGCTTTATACCATTCTCCTTGAACATATTTCTTTCTTTCCATTAATTCCGAAATTGTATTATAAAGTACAGCCACACTTTCTTCTAATATATTTTCACTTTTAACTGTGTAATCACTTAAAATATCCTTAAACAAAGTATGGAATTTGTATTTTTGCTTTGATGGACAAGATATGTAAATATTCTTGAATTTACATTTAAATCTTTGCTGTGCGAGCGATATAACATATTCCAAATAAGCTTTTATGATATCCTTCCTTTTTATAAAGGTAGTTCTTTCATTAACATCTATTACCTTTTCACTCTTTTCAAAATCACTTATCCATCTCTTTATATCATAAAATATGGTAAGTCCATCATCTATATATCTCTTTTTTGATTCCATCATTGCATCATAGCCAAAGATATATTCTATCTTGTCTTCTTTTATATGATTAACTCCTACAACACTTGGTATAAGAGGTGTTATTTCTGCATTTTCTTTACTTTCATCAATTATTTTAACGAATTTAACTTTATCATCCTCATAATCTGCATACTCTTGATTTTCAATTAAATTTTCGTTTAATCCTGGGAATATTTCTCTATCTATATAAATACCAGCAGTTGTATTTGATGTTCCAAAATCAATTGCTAGCGGCATTGTTGTCTCTTTCAATGGTCTTACTTCAAATTGTAGTAGAGGTAAAGAATTGAATGTTATAGAATAATCTACTTCAATTACATCGCCTTCATAAATATCATAAAGAAGCTCTGATTCTTTTTCTGAAAAAAATAAAAGATTATAATGTTTGCTTTGTGACTCCCTTACCTCTACATTCTCATTCTTTATTAAAAAATACTTATCCTTATTATTTTGCTTTATTCTTTTTATAGTGAATATACTGCAAATCTGAAAATTATTATCCACTAAAAGCACATTGCCCTCTTCCAAATTTTCACGACTATTTAAAACATAATTATCATTAACATCAATAGCTAGATTCTCATAAATCATTATTTTACCAGGATAGTCAATGTTTATACTCTCGCTTATGTTTTTTTTACTTCTCCTAAAAAATCTTTCAATTCTCTCAATTCCACCAACCATATAATAGTTTATAAGTCTGCTGTCTTTTTCACCTCTATATTTCATTATGAGCCTTATAAGTTCTTCTTTATCAAGAGGATTAATTATACTCTTAACTAGCTTTTCCTTATTACATATTTCTCTTAATTGAAATGTAGTCATGAGTCTTATATCTTTTTCTTTATATTTAGGTCTTCTCTTTTCTTGTTCATTATCCTTATGTAGTCTGTATGAATATAAACTCATCTTATCCCCCTATATTCTTAGTTACTTTTACTCGACCATAACTATTTCATCATTTCTCATAGTATTATCAAGTCCTAAAATCCCAAAATGTTGATTCCAAAATATTAATGGTTTCATATCTATGGATAGAAATGTATCTAATATAACATCAATTTTATTTTTGAGCTCTTTTGTCTCTACTTCACCTAGATAAATGTACATGTTTTTTGGTTTTTCTTTATTTGAATAAACTATGCTATTTTTAAAAACTTTCCTTAAAACCTTATTAAATAATTGAATTGATACTCCTGTCTTATACAAAGTAATAAGTCCATTTAGAAACGTCTCACGTTCTTCTTTCTCAAAGTAATTTATATTCCTCCCAAGTTCTTCTCCAAATACTTTATTTAATATATCCTTCATTAAAAATTTCTTATGAAATTCTGCTTTGCATAGTCCTTTTTTAAGATCTAATTCCGCTAAATAATGCAATAATATATCTAAAAGCACTTCCCTAAGTTCTCTACTTTCTTCAATATTAATGTTAAATAAATCCTTAAAAATTTCATAAAACCTATAGCATTCATTTATCTCTACAATATTATCTTCTGGTAATGATGTAGCATTTAGCTCATTAAAAGCAATTTCCATATAAGGACTGCATATTTTAGCTTTTACGAATTTTATATTTTTTCTATGAATTTTCTGTTTATCTGCTTTTAATAACATATCCCAAATATAATTCATAGTAATCTTCCTTCACATTCATACTCTGGATAAATCAATTGAACTTCCGATACTAAAAAACTTAAAATGTCTTTATTTAAATAGTTGTCTTTATCTACTGGTTCAAAATGTAAAATAAGAACCTTTTTTATATTATCATCTCTTATTTCATCTATTATAAAGTCATTTATATCATAAGTCTGCTTAAGTCTTTTTGAATGTTTTTTTTCTAACTTAACATCCTTAAATTTAAAGTAATTAGATGCTTTAAATGAATTTATAACTCGTGCAAGCTCCGTTTTAGTCTTTATTGTATATGATTTTTCAAATGATAATTTGTTAGAAAAATTTATATTAACCTCATTTGTCATAAGCTCGTATTCATATTTTTGTGATTTTCTTTTCTCATATGAGGTAACACACCATAAATTCCATAATACACTTCCATCTGTATCTGAAGATATTATCACTGATTCCTTTGTAAATGTGACCTTATTAATATCCACGTTTTCCTCATCAACCAAATATCCATTTTTCTGACCTTCTTTTACAATTGAAATATTATGTTCATAATCAACTTTCTCCATACATGGCATTGGAAATCCATTGCATTTAATTCTTAATTCTTTTACATTCCAAAGTGGTACCATATCATATTCTACATGCTGATTATACTTTTCAAAATCTACTTCAATTTTAATCACACTTTCATCAGCTTCAATCTTATCTTTACATCCTATTAGAACAACATCTGCAATCTTATGAATATATGGATTATTAATTGTTGTCCAACTAATATTACTATTTATAAAACTTTTATATAATTTACTCACTTTGTCTGCATATTGTTTATTTTTAACTACTTTAAACTCTGCCTCATGAACTTTTTTATTTGTTTCTATAGTTCCTTTTATCCTAATCTCACTACTAATCAGTTCCTTAAAAACTAAATAATCACACTTAAAGAAAACCTTAAACATATTTTTATGTTCTTTTTTTTCGATGGCTTTTAAAATTTCTATGGTATCATATGATTTCTCTTCTAAATCTTCCAATAGCATGGGGTATAAGAATTCATCAGTTGGATCTATATCATTTCTTCTTATTATTGTTGAATAAATATTATATTTTTCTTTTACATATGGTAATTCATTAAATACTCTTTCTTCTAATTCATTAAAGCTATCTTCTGAATATTGCTCTAGTGATGCAAATACACTATTCATTATTTTTTTCAGTGATATTCTGTCTTCTAAATCTTTTATTCCACTTAACTTCTCATAAATTTTATTATCCATTTCATCACCTACGTATACTAATTATTTTTTGTGGAAGCAATTGCCTCTGAAGTGCTTTGTTTAGAAGTAGACTGTTCTATTGCCTTCAGTTTTTCATCTACTTTTGACACGTCATCTGTGTATCCTAAATTACTATATATATCTTTTGCTAAAAGATATAATACCTTTGCAGAATTAGTATCACCTGATATATATCTCTTATTGGCTTCTTCTACATATTTATCTGCTTCTCCCTTTTTATCTGCCACTTCAGTTATTTTGGTATCCATAAGTGCTATTTTTTCTACCAATTCATCAGCTAAACTATGGGAATTTATTTCTTCAAAAGCTTCCTTAGCTAATGCATAATACATTTTTGCACTTACATAGTCCCCTTTTGTATAATTTAAATCTCCATTTTTTCTAAGATCTATAGCTTTATTTAATTTTTCTTCAGCAGCCTTCTTTTCTTCTTCAGCCTTTTTTGCGGCTTCTTCTGTTGTCTTCTTTTGATCTGCATCTGATTCTTTTTTATCTGCTGAAGCTTTATCTTCCACTGCTTTTTTATCTTTACCATCAGCTGCTTTTTGATCATATATTTTTTGAAGTTTATCCATGGCTTCTTTCTTTTCATCTTTTAAATAATAATTTAACGATAATCTTTTAGCTTCTAAGTAATTTGCTTCCGCTTCAGCTGGCATTCCATCTTCTACTTGTTTATCTGCTAAGGTTAATAAATCTGAAACATTTATACAATTTTTAACTATATCTATTTTTTTAAGGATATATCCACTTCCTATATTTTCAGCATCTCCTGATTTTTCTAATGCAAGTATATATTGGTCTAGGGCATCATCATATTTCTTACCCTCTAAATCTTTATCCCCAGCTACGATTATTTCAGTATACTTATAATCTTCATCTAAAGCTTCAGTATCATCTTTAAGCTTGTACTTTTTAGCTATATCTAAAGCTTTTTTATATTCTTCTGTTGCCTTTTCAATATTCTCATTTTTTATATACTGCTCAGCGTTTTGTTTAGCTTCACCCATAGCTGCAATATTGTCTTTTTTCTCATTATTTTTAATAATTAAATAAGCTACTATAATAGCTATAATTAAAAGTACTACTATTGTAGCTATTATCACTTTCTTTATTAATTTTTTCCTTTCAGGATTTATATACGCTTTCTCTACAAACGTTAATCCTAAAGTATAATTTTCCAGTTCCTTTGATTGTTTTGATAGAATCATATCTTCTATACTATCAACTACATCCTTTGGTTCCTTTGCGCCTTCTAAAGCATCTTCTATTTCCTTTGCATCACAATTTTCCCATACACCTTTTGTAAGAAGTGCAAAAACATCCCCATCTCCAAGTTTAAATTTCTTTGATACATATGGTTTACTTAGACTGCTTTCTCCTAAGTACGATGTAAGATTATTTCTCTCAATATGTTTTGATATTTTATCTAAAGGAAGCATATTTTTATCTGCTAACTCTTGGGTTACAGATTCATCTTTACTTTTTAATTTTAAATATCCATCTTTAAATAAATAAAATCTCGTATTTCCAACAACTGAATAAATCAATTTACTATAATTAGTAACAACAACTGTCATTGATGCTTTTAATCTTACATTTCTACTACTTGCTATTAATTCATTACTTGCGTTATTTAAATACTTTCTTATTGTAAATTTGTTCATAGTAGGCTTTTCTGTAAAGTCTTTTATAAACGATGTTACTGCTATTTTGGCACTTTCTAATTCTTTATCTTCATCTATTCCATCCGCTATGACATAACATGCATAATCATCTAATTCTATAAATGCAAAATAATCTTTATTTTGCAAAAAGGCTCCTTCTTCTGATACAAAATTTGTATTAAATTTTGAATTTAGTTTCCTCATTTTTTTCACCCTAACTTAGTTTTATTATCTATAATTTATTATAATTATCCCAACTCATAACGCCCTCGAATATCGATCATTGACAATTTACAATTTATCATTTCCCCACATATTTCATAAGTACAATGCTCCCATTGCAATTATTTAAATCATTATTTTTAACTGTTTCCATTATTTCTTTACATTTCTCTTCTACGCTAAATCTCTTCGCTTTTAGAATTTCCTCAAGTTCTATCCAACTTAAACCTTCATATACACCTCTGCTCATAAGTACAACTATGTCATTTTTATAGAGCTCAATTGGACTTTCACAAATTTCTATATTCTTAAAGGATTCTTGCCCCATATAATATAAAAGTTTCTTTTCTTTTAATGCATATAGAGCTTGTAATTTTTGAAGTTTTCCATTGTAATATTCTCTCTTTGCTACTTCACTTATAGCATGTCCTTCACTTAATCTAATAAGTTCTTTATCTCTAAAAACAGCAAGCATGGCATCTCCAACTAAGGCATAATACAATAAATTATCCTTTACTATTGCACTAAGTACACTAGCCCCACCTTTATCTTTTTCAACTCTTTTTATTATTTCGTGATTTACTTTTTTAAACACCTTATTAAAAAAATAAGTTATCTTATCAACATTTCCTTCTTCTTTAAACATCTTTATTATTGTTTTAACAGCTACAATACTAGAAATTTTTCCTGCCTCATTTTTGCCTAATCCATCTGCTAAAACTGCTAACGTCCCATAAGCTTCTGCTATTATATCTGCATAATCTTCTTGAATTTCTTCATATCCAATACACACTTCTTCTGCTATTTCTAAATCTTTTTTATTTATTTTCTTTATTAAAATATTCCTTATAATTAATAAAATTATCAATACTATTCCAAGTAAAACTATAAATTTTATATTTCCATATTCATTAATATTTAGCATATATCATGCACCTACTCATTATCTTGCCATTCAAAATGTTCTCCACAAAACGGCACAAAAAGAAATTTACTTTTTCCAAGTTCAATTACATCATAACCTGAAAGTTCTGAAGGCATATAAGCAGGCTCTCCATTTAGGTATGCAATACCCGAAGAATCCCCTGGTAATAATACATTGTTCTTTTTCTTTGGGTCATAAACTATTATTGCATGATTTCTGTTTGCAATATAATTATCCCCTATTATTTGTATATCCATATCATCTGCTCTACCTATGAAGTTCTTCCCATTTTTTATTTTATAATCTTTTCCGACTCTTGTACCTTCAATACACACAATCCATCCACAAACGGGATCAACTTCTTGATACAAAAGATTAGTCTCTATGTCCAAGTCTTCTTTAAAAGTCTCTGGTTTAGTTTCCTTTTTTGCAGTATCTATATTACAGTATGGACATATAGTCCCGTAACGTCTTTCACTAAACATATGTCCATTTTGACATCTAACTAGTCCCATTTATCTCACTCCTTCTTATCTCCTTTTGGTCGCTGCGTACTCACAGAGTAAGCGACCATCATCAAATCATAGATTTGGACTCTCCCTTATCTACTTAAGTAAAAGTTTAACTTTAGAAATAAATATAATATCTCCCTTTTTTAATTCACAGGGCGTATCTTTTACAATTCTATACTTTTTATTATTATCTATTTTTTGAATACTAACTCCACTTCTAGAGGATAAGTCTTCTATATACCATTTTCCAGCAGCATAATTTAAAACTGCATGGTTATTTTCAATTAATGTTGAATAAATAGATGAATTTAAATCAATAAAAACGTGTTCATCTATTGTATTCTTTCCTATAAGAAAAGATATCTTCTCTCCTATATCCCATGTTCTTATGATTTCATTATCTTCATTAACTAATTCAATTCCACTTATATTGCTTTCATCTTCCATGACTTCTACTTTATGTAACCTATTATATAAGTTCACAAAACATACTATCCCAAACGTTATAGCGATAACTATAATTGTTCCTCTTATATATAGAGATTCTATTGTTATATAAGCTACTACGCATATTAATGCAATTATAGCTCCTATAAATAAATTAATTAGTTGCATACTTGCTATTAGTTTATTATTAAATTTTTTATTATTATCATAATTCAAAGTACACACCCCATTACTTCTTTTTTATATTAAAAAAGCTTTCAAACATATTGCTAGTATCTATTGGATTTTTCTGTTTTTTCAATTTATCTTTATTAATATCACTTGTATTTGCATTAAACCCAAAGAAATTTTCAAAATATTTATTTAAGTTTTCCATACTTTCAGCTTTATCTTGGTATTTTTTTTCTCCATTACTCGAGTTACTATTTTTACTGTTTGTTTCTTTACTACTACTTTGTTTAAAACCAGATAATTTCTTATCATATTCTCTTCTCGAATCTTCATTACTTAAAATTTCATATGCTTCATTTACCTCTTGAAATTTTCTTAAAGCATTTTCATCATTTACATTTCTATCTGGATGATACTTTTTAGCTAAACTTCTAAATGCTTTTTTAACATCATCCTTAGTTGCTCTAATAGATATCTCTAATATTTTGTAATAATCTTTCACATTCTACCCCACTTAGTTCAGTTAACAATTAAGAGTTAATTTTAATTCTCACTTTTCCTTACATGACTTCTTTTATGTTTTTTTCTACATAAATTTAATATTAATATTAATCCACATTTTCTAAAACTTGGGTATATCTTTAAACCAAAAATAAGTAACATGTTATGTGGAGTGTTTCATTGAAATTTTGATGGTAGCGATTCTTGACTAGAAGTTGTCCTACAAAGCTTGTTCAAAGCTTGTCTTTGAAGCAAGCTTTGTGGGTACAACTTCTAGTCATAGAATCACCCATCTAAATTTCAGCGAAACCGGAACATAATATGTTACTTATTTCGGCCAGCAATAACTAAGCGCTATATCCGCCTTCTATTGTAACTAAGCTTAACTTGTCTTTCTTTTGTCTTACAATAAGTTCAAATGTACCTATACCTTCAGTATCTCCAAAAGTTTCTTTGTAATCTACTACAAATCCATTTGGATAAGTTATTTTTCTTATAATTTGATCTGCAGAAATTACTTCTACAGTAACTTTTCTATAACAATCTGCTTTTTCTGCTGGTACAAGTGACCATGTTCCCATTTTTCTTGTATTATCAAATGGATCTCCATCTACAGCTGTTAAGATCTTTCCACGTATAACCATTGTACTTCCGACATCTTTTGAACGAGCATTTGTATCCTTTGGAGTATCTGTAGCATATTTAACAGTTTCAACACTTTCTATACTAAGATCTATTGTTTCTGCGCCCTCAATTTTTACTCTAAATCCCATTTATTCATATCCTCCTTTTAATATCTTGTGTAGCTTACGCTAAACTAACTTATTTAATTTTTATTCGCCAAAACCGCCTTCAAACTTAACTAAAGCAGTTTTATCCTTCTTTTGTTTAACGTATAGTTTGAATGTACCTACGCCTTCTACATCTCCATATTCTTCTTCATAGTCTACTACGAAAGCATTAGGTAACGTAAATTGTCTTACTACTTGTGAAGCTGAAATAACATCTACTTTTATGCTTCTGTAACAATCAGCCTTTTCTGCTGGTACAAGTGACCATTGTGCTAATTTAATAGTACTATCTGCTGCTTCTCCTCCAACTGGTGTTAATATTTTACCAGTAATCATTAATGAGGTTCCTAAATCTGTTGAACGTGCATTAGAATCATCAGGTGTATCTGTTTTAAATTCTACAGTTAAAAGGCTTTCAATATTTAAATCGATACTTTCTGCGCCCTCAACTTTTACTCTAAATCCCATTTTTTGTCCTCCCTTTATTTTTTATTTATAATCAAAATGAATGTCTAGAACATCCATTGAAATTAACCAACATCGCTGCGTGTAATTTCTACTTCTAAATTCTTAATGTTTCCATTAAATACAAGATCAATGTTACATTTTCCTGTTTGATCATTTATTACAAAGTTAATATCATCACCATCTTGAATAATGGCATTACAATATTCTTTATTTGCCATCCATTTACTTTTTACACTGGTTGGATTATTACTAAAGAATTTAACAATATTATCTTCTTTAAAATCATTAGTATGGAATCTTAATATTCTTTCTATATAAGTTGTCACTAATGTTTTATATATTGATTCAAAATCATTTTCAGTAGCTTGTAAGCTTCTTGCTTTATACACCGTTATTTGCTTTATGTCTTTTCCATTTAATTGAGCATTTTCAGATGAAAAAACAAATCCAAAGTTTCTTCTGTTTATTAAATTTTTAATTTCATTTGTAAATCCTGATATTTCTTTAGCCAGTGTTGTTGTAATATTTAATGCATTTGACCCAGCTTCTATATCAAACCTTACTCCTGGATACTCATTAGATACATAATTATAATATTCTCTTAAATATTCTGGACATTGATATGCAGCCACAACACCAGCTGCTATATATGAGCCTCCAATATAAACTCCTTCTATCCAAAGTTTAAGAATATCTTCTTTTTCTTTAGATAATTCTGCAGAGCCATTTTCTGAAAGAATCATTTTCTTATCTAATATAACTCCTGATTTTTCTTTTGGAATAACTGTAAAATTGGGTATACATGGAATTGCAAATTCACTATATGAATTACGTAATAATGGTGCACATTTATCCATAAATTTATCAATTCCGGTTGTAGCTACATTATTAAATGTAGTATCTTCTCTTGGTTCGAAACTAAAGAAAACTTGCATTCTGTATTTTTGAACTGTATCTAAAAGCATTGCTAAATCTTCCATAGAATTTGAATCTGTCTTTTCAACTTGTTTATTTGCTTTAAATCTTTCTCTAACTTGCTTCTTACTTTGTGCCTCAAGTTCAATTGATGGAACTATTCCAAACCAAATTGTATTAGCAAAATCATTCTTATCATTTACTGAGCTTAAAAAGGTATTTAATCTAGGTAAATTATTAGAATTAACTAATCTATCCAGCTTTGTATTTGTAACTAGTAAGCTAGGCTTCATCCCTTTATTTTTTGTTTTATATTGGTCAAAAAACATTTTTACGCCTACTATTTTTTCAATTAAAGGCTTAACTGTTTTTATAAAATCATCTTTAGAAGTTTTATAAAAATCTAAATAAGTATTGTAATTTTCTATTTCTACATCTACATCAATGGAACTTACCATCGTTGAAGGTAACGGAACGAATGTTCTTACGACTAAACTCTTGACATAATCAGATTTCGATTCATTAACATCATCATAATCATCTTCAAAAGCTCCAATTAGTCCTATATTTGCCTTATCATCTATTGCCACTAATGATGTTTCCTCTACCTTTGGGGCTTCTAAAACTTTTAATTCTCCATTTTCTCCCATGCTTAAAACACCAAGTTTAAAAGCTTCATTTCCATTTTTGTTATCTTCAGCTCCAAGGAGTAATCTTGTTTTTATATCTTCAATTGCAAGAGGTAACATTGCCATGATATTGTTGTAATTTGAACTTGCTTCTTCAAACATAACATTAAGCTTGTCCCCGAAATCTAATTTACTTGGATCTTCATCTTCAAGTTCATCATATTTGCTGTATGTATATTGAATTTCTTTTCTAGTTTGTCTTATATCATCCATTACTTTTTTAGGAGATATCATATCCAATAAATTTTCAAATTTAAAATCTACATTTGCTATTCCTTGAGCTCTTTTAGTATCAATTAAAGTGAATAACATCTTCAAAAAGTCATTTGATTGATTAATTGGAATTTCTGTTATAAGTTCACTCGGAAAATTTTCTGGCTTTTTTAATGTATACATTACTTTTTGATTTGCCGCATCAAAAAATGAATATACTACTGGAGAAAACTTTTCTAGGAATTCATCAAAATCTTTAACTAAAAAAAGTTCATTAATTTCCTTTATTTTATCGTCATTTAAACTATTTATTCCTTTAGTGTCACCTATCACTGTAATTAAATCTAATTTTTCTGGATTTATTTCCTCAAATAATATTGTTCTATTGGTTTGCTCTATAACATCCATTTTTAATCCCCCTCTAATAATCATAAATTTACTTTTCAATCTAGGTTTAATATGCCTTATATAATATTAAATATTTCTTTATAAAATGAAATACTTTTACCATTGCTATTATTTTTTTCTTTTTTAATTTTTTTACTTTCAATCCACATTATTCTATTTATTTCGTTTTATTATTGTATTTTGCTATTTTAAAAATTATACTTTTTTACTTAAAATTACATTTTATAGATACAATACCACTATGATAATAATTTGTATATTGTACTAAAGTACACCTTTGTAAATAATATGTGAACTAAATTACACTTTTCCGCAAAATATTTACGCCATGCAAAAAGTATATTGTTTAGAAAAAAACACCAAATTATTATAATTTAATATTTACTAATTAAAGCTATAGCTCATTGATATCACTCAGTTTTTTAGAAAAAAAATTAATATTTCCCTTTTTTTATTTCTGAATAATTGTAATAAAAAAAGGATTTTTATATTCATATCACTGAAAATATTAAAATTATATTAATATTTTTTCTCAAAACATACAAAATCAATCATGAAAAGAATAAACCTTATATGTAAACCTTTTTTTATCTCAAATGTCTCTTTCATGCTTAAATTTATACGTTTTGCGATGCAAATATTGACTTTTTACAAAAAATAAGCATATTCAAACTATCTCATCTGAAATTAAAGTAATTTTATTGCACGAAAAAAGGAACCCCTTAGAAAAATAGAAATTTTTCTAAGGGGTTCCTTTTATTATAACATATCTGTATTAAATTCAGATCAAAGTTAAATTCTTCATACTAAAATCCAATATCTTTGCCGAATGAGTTAAAGCTCCCACAGATATATAATCTACTCCTATTTCTGCTATTTCTTTAATATTACTTAATTCCACATTCCCCGAAAATTCTATTAATGCTTTTTTGTTTATGAGATTCACTGCTTCTTTTGCTACATCTAAACTCATATTATCAAGCATTATTATATCAACTTTTGCGTCTAATGCTTCCTTCACCATTTCTAGACTTTCAGTTTCAACTTCAATTTTTCTAACAAATGACGAATTCTTTCTTACAAGCTCTACAGCATTTTTTATTCCACCTGCTGCACTTATGTGATTGTCCTTAAGCATAACTCCGTCCGATAAATTAAATCTGTGATTACATCCACCTCCAATTTTCACTGAATATTTTTCTAATATTCTAAGGTTTGGTGTTGTTTTTCTTGTATCTAATAACTTTGCATTTGTATGCTTTATTTTATTTACAAATTCATTAGTTAAAGTAGCTATCCCACTCATTCTTTGTAATAAGTTTAATGCTATTCTTTCTCCCATTAGCAAATTTCTAGTACTTCCCTTTAAAAATCCAACTTTATCTTTTGGATATACCCTATCACCATCACATTTATATAATTCAACTTCCACATTTCCTAGTATTTCAAACACTCTTTTGAAAATTTCAAGCCCAGCAATTATTCCTTCTTCTTTGCATAATAACTCTACTGTAGAAATGCTTTTTGTATCGACAATTGAATTTGTTGTTATATCTTCACTTGGAATATCTTCTATAAGTGCATTCTTTATTATCTTATCTACAACTAAGTAATTCATCATCTAGCTTGCCCCCCTTTTCTTTTATAACCTTCATAGCTAATTCCTTATTTTTATTTGATATTTCTTCCATAGATGTATTTATTTCATCCACAGTTAAAACTTTAATTTCCAAATCATCCACAGAATTGTTAATTAAACGTGCAGCTCTTCTTGAAAATACAAGTCCCTCAAGTAAAGAATTACTTGCAAGTCTATTAGCTCCATGTATTCCCGTGCAACTTGTTTCCCCAACTGCATATAAATTTTCCATAGATGTCTTAGAATTTAAGTCTACCTTTATGCCACCCATAAAAAAGTGTTGAGCTGGAGAAACTTTAATATATTCTTTTGTTATATCTGTTCCTCTCTTTAAACACTCTTTATAAATAGTTGAAAATCTATTTATTATATAATCTTGTCCCAAAAATCTTATATCTAAATTTACATAAGGTGTTCCTGTTTCTCTTATTTGCTTATACACCGCTTCTGAAACCACATCTCTAGGCAAAAGTTCATCTACAAATCTTTCTCCATTAACATTTGTAAGGATTCCACCTTCTCCTCTTAAAGATTCAGATATTAAAAATCTCCGTACATTATTCTCTTCTTCATAAAATGCTGTTGGATGAATTTGAATATAATTAATATCTTTTAAGGTTATGTTATGACGTGCCGCAACTGCTATTCCATCTCCAGTTAATATTCTTTGATTTGTCGAATTATTAAACAATCCACCTATTCCACCAGTTGCAAGGACTACAGTTTTTGCATAAACATTTATTTGCTCATTTTCTTTTATTAATATAGCTCCAATACACTTAATTTCTTTCTCTATTATGTCTACAAAATAAGTATCTTCATATATTTGTATATTATCTTTTTGTTTAACTTTTTCAATAAGAATCTTAGCTGTATTTTCCCCTGTATTATCCTTTGTATGAACTATTCTATTTATAGAATGTGCGCCTTCTTTAGTAAAATTCAAACTTTTATCTTCGTTTTTGTCAAATTCCAAACCCATTTCCATTAAATTTTTTATATTCTCCATTGATTCACAAGTTAATACTTTAACAGCTTCTAAATCATTTTTATACTTTCCAGCTTTTAAAGTATCTTCTATATATAAAGGAATGTCCTTTTCACCTCTTGCAACAGATATTCCCCCTTGAGCTAAATAAGTATTAGTACAACTAATTTTATCCTTGCATACAATCAAAATATTTAAATCTTTTCTTAAATTTAATGCACAATAAAGACCTGATACCCCTGAACCTATTATTAATGCATCAACAAATTTATTCATACCTAGTTGCCTAACTTATTTGTAGTTTCGGTAGATTGTAATTTATCTGTAGTTTCTATAGATCCCAATATATGCATGTTCTCTAAAGACCTTAGTGCTTTTTTTCTAATATCTTCATCTAAAATAATTTCATTATGCATATTTAATAGGGCATCATATAAATTTTCAAGGGTTGTCTTCTTCATATCTTGACAACATATTTTATCTCCAGGAATAAAAAAACTCTTACTTGGATTTTTCTTTTTTAATTCATGCAATATCCCTTCTTCTGTTCCTATTATAAATTCATTACCACCGTCATTAGTTGCATAATCTATTATTCCACTTGTACTTCCAATATAATCTGCCATATCTCTAATTTCTTTTGTACATTCTGGATGAACTAATACCTTAGCATCTTTATATTTTTCTTTTTCTTTTAATATGTCTTCTCTGCTTATCTTATTATGACATCTGCAAAAACCATCCCATAATATAAATTCTTTTTCTGGAAAAAACTCTGCAATATATCCCCCTAGATTTCTATCTGGTAAAAACATTATTTGTTTATTAGGTACATTTTTTAATATCTTTAATGCACTTGAAGATGTTACTGATACATCACAGTGAGCTTTTACATTGTACGTTGAATTTATATAACAAACCACATAAGCATCTGGATGCTTTTCCTTTAATTCCACTAACGCCTTACCACTCGCCATATCTGCCATAGAACACCCTGCACTAGGACATGGCATTAAAACTATTTTTTGTGGCGATAAAATCTTTGCGCTTTCAGCCATGAACCTAACTCCACAAAACATTATAACTTCCTCTTTGCAATCTCTAGCTATTTCACTTAAATAATAAGAATCCCCTACATAATCTGCTAACTCTTGCACTAATCCTGGCTGATAATAATGAGCAAGGATAATTGCATTTTTTTCTTTTTTTAGTCTTAATATTTCTTTTACTAAATCTATCCCCATATTTACACCTCTTCGCATATAATTTTACAAGTGTATATACACCAATAGCCATATTATATCACCACAAATTTTAATGTTCAACATATAGTGCAAATATTAATTTTATCATTTTTAACAGATCCTTATTTCAATCGAAATTATAAGAGCTATCTTAAATCAATTTAAGATAGCTCTAAAATATTTTAGTTTATAATATTTAGTATTCAAAAATAGCAAACCTGTATGCTTGTCTTTTTTCTTTCATGTGCTTTATTTTAATTTTTCCATCATGTTACTTAATTGTTCCACAATATATACAGAATCTTGAATATTTTCACCAACTGCTTCCATAGCTGATGATTGCTCTTTAGTTGTTTCAAGGGTTATTTTAGAGTTTTTTATAGTTCCATTAACTGATTCTTGTATTTTAGTTGTTAACTCTGAAATACTTATGGCTGTTTGCTTAGAATTTTCGGCTAAATTTTGTATTTCTTTTGCAACAACTGAAAATCCTCTTCCTAATTCTCCTGCACGTGCAGCTTCAATAGATGCATTAAGTCCTAACATTTTAGTTTGAGATGCTATGCCTTTAATAGCATCAAGTATGCTATTAATATGTTCTGTAATCACTCCTACTTGAGTTATTTCACCATTTAATTCTTCTTGTTGAGACGAAATATTATTTGCTGAAGCTGATAGTTCTTCTATTGTAGCAGATACTTGCATAAAATTATTTGATAATCTTTTTGAAACCATATCTAATTCAATTTGATTAAATCCATTTTTAGCAAGAGTATTTACAACAATAAATAATACGCTTGCTGCTTTTTCTATATTTTTAAAATCTACTATATTAACTTCATGCACTGCTTCTACAAGTAAATCTCCATTTACATCTATTTCTTTTGCGATTTGTATATAACTTTGTTCTTTAGGCGAATCTGATAGCACTTGTCCACCTAACACTGTCCCAATTAATTTGCCTTCCACTATAATAGGTGCTGCAAAATCTATAAGTCCTGCATGACATGGTCCTACAAAAGGTTTACCCGTTCTTGCTGCTTCTTCTCCCATCCTTTTATGAGAAGCGGCACACCTATCATCACCCTTTTTAGTTGAATGAATAAACCCGTCACAAAACCTTGTATAACTACTAGGATTGGTTACTGGATTCCCATCCTTATCCACAGTTACACTTGCACAATTCATTGCAAGTGCAAAATCATCCTGAAATTTTTGTAATAACTTGATATCAATTATGTCTTTTATCTCCAAAGCATTCATATCTAGTTCATTATTTTCTAACATTTTTATCATAAAAATCTCCCCTTATTTTTTATTTTATTTCATAATTGAAAATAATATTGTTATTTATACTAATTTTATACTATTTGTACTTTTTTGTCAAATAAACATATTTTTTATAGTTTTTATCATATGTATTTAAACTCATTCTATTAATTATCGATTATAGTTTTATTTTCTTGAATTATTTTGTATTAAATTGTTCTTTAATGCATTTTAATGTCCTACGAGATTTATAATAACAAGTTGAAATTTCTTATTGACAAATAATAACTATAATTGTATTATTGTATTATCACCTTAGTACAACAATACAAAAGTATAATTTATGAAGGAGTGAGACTATGTCATGGAATTTTAATGACGATAGACCAATCTATCTGCAAATAATGGAACAAATACAACTTAGGATAATTTCAGGCGTATATAAAGTTGGTGAAAAATTACCATCTGTTAGAGATATGGCAAGTGACGCATCAGTTAATCCAAACACAATGCAAAAAGCATTGACCGAATTAGAACGAACAGGTTTAGTATTTAGCCAAAGAACAAGTGGCAGATTTATTACGGAGGATAGTAATATGATTAAAGATATTAGAAATGGACTTGCAAAAGAGCAGATTGAAAAATTTCTTTATAACATGGAGAAAATCGGATATACAAAACAAGAAACAATTCAACTGGTAGAAAATATATCAAAGGAGATGAAATAATGAAAAATGATGAAAATAAATTGCTTTATGATTCTGCTCAAAATGATTCAACATCTAATTTTACAAATAGTAATGTGGATAACATCCCTATTTTAGAATGTAAGAACTTAGTTAAAACCTATGGTAATTCTGAAGCTTTAAAAGGTATCGACTTAACAATTAATCGTGGTAGAATTGTTGGACTTTTAGGACCTAATGGTAGTGGTAAAAGTACCCTTATAAAACTTGCGAATGGTCTTTTAACTCCATCAAGTGGAGAAATATTAATAAATGGTCTTAATCCTGGAATTGAAACAAAAAAAATTGTTTCCTATTTACCTGAGAGAACATATTTAAATGATTGGATGAAAGTTTCTGATATTATTAATTTCTTTAGAGATTTTTATGATAATTTTAATCCTGAAAAAGCCTATGAAATGCTTCAAAAATTAAATATAAATCCTAATGATAAATTAAGAACTATGTCTAAAGGGACAAAGGAAAAAGTTCAACTTATTTTAGTTATGAGCAGAGAAGCTGATCTTTATTTATTAGATGAACCAATAGCTGGTGTTGATCCTGCAGCTAGAGATTACATTTTAAATACAATCATCACTAACTATAATGAAAATGCAACTATTATTATATCCACTCACCTTATCTCCGATATTGAAAGAGTATTAGATGATGTAGTATTTATTTCATCCGGAAAAATATTCTTAACTAAAAGTGTAGATGAAATTAGAGAAACTGAAGGAAAGAGTGTTGATACTCTATTTAGGGAGGTATTTAAATGTTAGGAAAATTAATGAAATATGAACTTAAATCAACTGCTAGAACCCTTATTCCACTTTATATAGCACTACTCGCTTTTGCTATTATTAATAAAATTTTTATTGGAGCTGGTCTTGCTGATAAGCTTGAAGGCTTTGGTTCAATTCCTTTTATACTCAGCATTTTTGCGTATGGATGTACTATGGCTGCTGTTTTTATAGTTACATTTTTTGTAATAATACAAAGATTTTATAAAAATTTACTTGGAGATGAAGGATATTTAATGAATACTCTTCCTGTATCTACCATCACTAATATTACAAGTAAACTTTCAATTGCAACTTTTTGGAACATTGTAAGTGGATTTGTAGCAATACTTTCAATAATTATTATGGCATTTAATCCTGGTGCTTTTAATTACTTTTTTCGTGAATTATTTAGAGTGCTTTCAGAGGGATGTGCCCAATTTGGATTTCAACTTTATGTAGTAATTATAGAAATAATTATTGCCATTTTAATAGGATTAGTAAGATCTCTTACAATGATATATGCATCTATATCAATTGGACATTTATTTAGTAAACACAGAATACTTTCAGCATTTGGTGCATTTATAGTCTTAAACTTGATTACAGCTGCAATTTCATCTGCTGTAGGAATGGCTTTTTCATTTTCAAATTTCAATATTGTGTTTGATAATATTGAATCATTTTACAATATTCACATGTTTCTATTATTTGCTATATTATTTGATTTAGTATTCTTCATAGCTTACTTTATAATAACTAATTATATATTAAAAAATAAATTAAATTTAGAATAATAAAACATTAAAGGAAGAGGCAATAAGTATACTTATTGCCTCTTCCTTTATCATTTTATTTTAATGTTCCATAAATCTAGCTAAAAATTCGCGTGTACGCTTATTTTTAGGATTATTGAAGATAACATCTGGAATATCATCTTCTACAATAACCCCATTTTCCATGAATACAGTTCTAGTAGATACATCTCTTGCAAAAGCCATTTCATGAGTAACTATAATCATAGTCATACCTTCTTTAGCAAGTGCACGCATAACCTCTAAAACTTCTCCTACCATTTCAGGATCTAAAGCACTAGTTGGTTCATCAAATAAAAGCACTTCTGGTTCCATTGCAAGTGCACGAGCAATAGCAACACGTTGTTTTTGTCCTCCTGAAAGTTGATGTGGCTTAGCATTAATGTAAGGTGCCATCCCTACTTTTTTTAAATATCTCATAGAAATATCTTTAGCATATTCTTTATCTTTTTTTAGAACTTTAATAACTCCAATCATACAATTTTCAATCACTGTCATATTATTAAACAGATTAAATTGTTGAAATACCATGCCAACTTTTGCCCTGTAGCTTGTTATTTCTTTGCGTTTATTTAGTATATTCTCTTTA
Source organism: Clostridium gelidum (assembly GCF_019977655.1). Taxonomy (NCBI): domain Bacteria; kingdom Bacillati; phylum Bacillota; class Clostridia; order Eubacteriales; family Clostridiaceae; genus Clostridium; species Clostridium gelidum. The sequence goes on along the minus strand of NZ_AP024849.1, from coordinate 1,418,579 downwards.
TTGTGTAGTACCTCGCCTGAAGTAGGAGTTTCTAACATATTTATACATCTAAGAAGAGTTGATTTTCCCGATCCTGATGCACCAATAATACAAACTACATCTCCTTGCTTTATATTAAAATCAATATCTTTTAATACTTGGTTATTCCCAAAAGTCTTTCCTAAATGGCAAATTTCCAATATAGAACCATCAATATTCATTTTTGCAGCAGCTTCCATTTTATTTTCACACCTTCACTTTTATAATTTAGGCATATGAAAGAAAATAACTAGCATTTTGACTTGTTATTTTTTTAATATGCTTATCTGTTTTCAGTTATATCTCCTGACATATAGTCATTATTCTCCAATTTATAACTGTCAGGCCCATCCATTTTATTTTCTATAAAACGTAATAATCTAGAAATTATAAGATTTATAACAAAATAAATCATACAGATAATAAAAAACACTTCAAAATATTTATAATAAGCTCCAGATGCTGATTTACCTACAAAGAATAATTCTGTTACAGATATTACATTTAATACAGATGTATCCTTAATATTGATAATTAGATTATTACCTATCTGAGGCATTATGTTTCGTAATGTTTGCGGAAGCACTATATATATCATTGTTTGAAAATGTGTCATTCCAATTGCCTTTGCTCCTTCTGTTTGCCCTGAATCAACAGATAAAATCCCTCCACGTACAGTTTCTGCCATATAAGCACCTGTATTAATTGAAACAACTATTAATCCTGCTGCTAATGGAGATAAATCAATTGCAAATGCTTCCATAGCACCATAGAATATAACCATAGCTTGCACAATCATAGGGGTTCCCCTAAAAAATTCAACATAAGCAGATAAAATCATTTTTGAGCATTTTAATAGAACTTTATGGATTATATTTGCTTCTGAATCTATTTCTATAGTTTTTACTATACCTACTAAAAATCCTATAATACATCCAACTATTGTACCAACTATTGCAATTAAAAGTGTATAAAATGCTCCTTGTATAAATAGATTTCCATAATGTTGTAAAATAAACCATACCCATTGAAAAAATCCAACTGGCGCATTTGATGTCATATCTTTTCCACCTCACAAAAAATATATTTTAATCACTGCAAAGACAATATACTAGTATACTGACTTTTTTATTGTGCCTTAAAATAAGGAGGTTTATAATACAAACCTCCTTATTACTATTTTGATAATGGTTGCACTTTAATAGCCTCTTCCATCATCTTATTACGATCTTCTTCTGAAATTTCTGAAATTGCTTTATTAATCTTATCAGTTAATTCTTTATTTCCTTTTTTAAGAGCAATACCAATATTTACATCTTCATCAGAAGCCTTAAATCCCTTATCTCCTTCAGGATTTATCATAACTAAATCTGGATTTGAATGAACTGCTGCCATAGCTGTTGGTTTATCCATTGTAACAACATTTACTTTACCAGATGAAAGTGCAACTATTAAAGAAGGTACAGTATCCATAGCTGGTTTAATATTAGCATCTGGAATTTGCTTTAACATATCATACCAAACTGTACTTAACTGAGACGAGCAAATAGCGCCCTTTAAATCAGCAACACTTTTAGCATTCTCATAAGGAGTCCCCTTCTTAGTAAGTGCTACTATACTAGCTTTGTAATATGGATCTGAAAAATCTACACTTTGCATACGCTCTTTTGTAATACTCATTTGTGCAATTGCAACATCAATTTTTCCAGAAGTTACACCTGGAATTAATCCATCAAAGTCCATTTTATGTACTTCTAGTTTATATCCAATTTTATCTGCAACCTTTTGAGCAATCATTAAATCATACCCGTTTGCATATTCATTGCCACCATTAATCTGAATTGCATTGTTTGAATTATCAGTTTGCGTCCAATTAAATGGTGCAGATGCCCCTTCTGTGCCTACGCGTAACACTTTATCATCCCCTCCGCTTTTTGAACCACAACCACTTAATACACCAATAGTTGCAACACATAAAGCCACTGCAATTATGTTTTTTAATCTTTTCATAACTTAGTCCCCCTTAAATTCTTATTGCTAAAAAAATAAGCCAACTTTCCTTACTAAAGTTGACGCCATTGTCAATAACAATTATTTATATACTGAATTATACCCTCAGCATATATTATTGTCAATTACAAAACTTTTCATTTGTTTTATAAACGTTTTATCATTTCTTTTTTTAAATTATTGATAATTCCCCAACAAAACAGCACCTATATTAAGAGTATAAATATATCAAATTTTAATTTTTAATATAAAATATTAAAAATATTGACTTATTTTTAATTTTATTAGATAATTAGATATAATTTAATAGGTAGATAACTAAGATAGAGGCGCGAAATTTAAGAGTAATATTATGGATTTAAGCATAACCAATTAATATGAAAGGAACTTTCGCCGAAGTAAATAATAAATTGCTTTAATATTATTTACTGGTTTTATGTAAAATATGCATATAACTGTCACAATTCAATTTGTGGAGAGCTATTTTCAATGGAAATATATGCGATTTTTTATATTATTTCAATATGCAACTTCGTATTTATGTCATGAATATGCTTTCATGGCATTTTTTTATTGTGTAAATCTTTATTCATTATCTTAGTTGCTTGCTTATGTATTCTAATATCATAAGGAGAGTAAACGCAATGGATGAACAAAACAACGAATTAAAAAGAGGTTTAAAAGCAAGACACTTAAACATGATAGCTTTAGGTGGTTCAATTGGTACAGGTATATTTCTTGCAATGGGTGATACCCTAAATCAAGCTGGACCTGGAGGTGCATTAGTAGCTTATACATTAGTAGGTATTATGGTGTACTTTTTAATAACTAGTTTGGGGGAAATGGCAACTTATATGCCAATCTCTGGTTCTTTCAGTACATATGCTAATAAATTTATTGATCCAGCTCTTGGATTTGCTCTTGGTTGGAATTATTGGTATAACTGGGCTATAACAATAGCAGCTGAAATGGTTGCAGGTTCTTTAATTATGAAGTATTGGTTCCCTAACGTGAATGGATTCTTCTGGAGTATAATATTTTTAATAATAATAGTAGGTTTAAATGTCTTATCTTCAAAAGCATATGGCGAAACAGAATACTGGTTTGCTGGAATTAAAGTAGTTACAGTTCTTGTATTTTTAGCAATAGGTGTTTTAATGATTTTAGGTATAATGGGTGGGAGCAGTGTAGGATTTCATAACTACTTTATAGCTGATGGACCATTTCATGGAGGTATTAAATCTATATTTGCTATATTTTTAATTGCCGGTTTCTCATTTCAAGGAACTGAACTTATAGGAGTTGCTGCTGGTGAAAGCGAAAATCCCGAAAAAACTATACCAAAAGCTATAAAATCAATATTTTGGAGAATAATAATATTTTACTTAGGTACAATAATTGTCTTAGGTGCTATAATACCATTTACAGAAGCCGGCGTTTCAACAAGTCCATTTACAATGGTATTTGAAAGAGCTGGAATAGCAGGTGCTGCATCATTGATGAATGCAATTATATTAACTTCTGTATTATCTGCTGGTAACTCTGGTATGTATGCATCAAGCAGAATGTTATTTTCAATGGCTAAAGAAGGTATGGCTCCTCAAATGTTTGCTAAAACTAATAAAAGAGGTGTACCTGTAAATGCTGTAATTGCAACTACTATAATTGCTTCAGCTTGCTTTTTAACTGGTATGTTTGCAGAAAGTACAGTTTACGTTTGGCTAATTGCTGCATCTGGTCTTGCTGGATTTATAGCTTGGGTAGGTATAGCATTATGTCACTATAGATTTAGAAAAGCATTTATTTATCAAGGTAAAAATTTAAAAGATTTAAAATACAAAGCTCTATTCTATCCATTTGGACCTATACTAGCATTATTAATGTGTTTAATAATAATAATAGGTCAAGGATACTCATGCATAAAACCTGATGGAATTGATTGGCAAGGTTTAATTGCTTCTTATATAGGAATTCCATTATTCATTGGATTATATGTCGGTTATAAAATTAAACATAAAACTAAAGTTGTTCCTTTAGATGATGTTGATTTAGTTTTCTCTGAAAATAATATATAGATAAAGTACATAAAAAATATATTTTTAGATAATTAAAAATAAGAGTATTAAGAAATGATTTTCTAATCGTCCTTGATACTCTTATTTTAACTATTTTCTATAAATTATTCATTAATTATATAAGGTACAGTTATTATTATTACATTTCTCATTTTCAATATAGATCTTCTTAAAAATACAGATGTTTGATTGTGAAGAACTTGATGCCACCATTTATGTATAATGAATTGAGGCATAACTATTGTAATTACTTCATGTGTTTTTAATTGTTTATGTTTTTCATCTACATAAGAAACTAATTTTTCATTAACATTTCTATAAGGTGCATTTTCAATTATAAGATGTGCAGCAATTTTAAGTGTTGCAAACTTTTCTATTAATTTCTTTGTTTGTTCCTCATCTGTGCTCACATGATAAACTTCTATATTATCGCCAATTGTCAAAGCATAATTTAACGTCTTTATAAAAGATTTATTTATTGTTTGTACTGGTACAATAACATGTTTAGTTATAGCTTCTCTTACAATTAAACCTTCTACTTCTACATCTATCACTAAATTTTCTCTTACTTTAGTATAATGCTTTCTAATTCTTAGCATTGCTGTTACAAGTAGTGGTATACATATAAGTACAATCCATGCTCCATGTGTAAATTTCTCTACTCCTATTATTATACATGTTGCTGCTGTAACAGTTGCTCCTAAACCATTTATAAAAGCCTTATGTTTCCAATTTCCTTCTTTACTTTTTGTCCATTTCTTAAACATTCCAAATTGAGACAATGTAAATGATAAGAAAACACCTACTGCATATAGTGATAATAACAGATGTGTACTACCATTAACCATATATACCAATAATGATGCTGCTAAAAATAATAATACTATACCATTTGAAAAACTTAATCTAGTTCCTCTAGTGCTAAGTTGTCTTGGTACATATCCATCTTTTGCGAGTATTGATAATAACAAAGGTAAATCTGAAAATGCTGTATTTGCTGCAAGAGTAAGAATAATAGCAGTTGTAGCTTGTACAGCAAAAAACATTAAACTATTTTGTCCAAAAACTTGAATAGCTATTTGTGCTATTACTGTAATATCCTTACCAGGTATTGCTGTATACATTGTTGATAAGTATGATATTCCGCCAAATATTACAAAGACAATACATGCTAACAAAACCAATACTGTTTTAGCATTTTTTTGAGCTGGATTTTTAAAATTAGGAATTCCATCACTTACTGCTTCAATACCAGTTAATGCTGTACATCCTGAAGAAAAAGCTTTCAAAAATAACAATATAGTCAAATCCTGTGTAGAGTCATTTAATTGATACAACTCTACTGGAGTTACTTTTAAAACTAAAACCTTAAAAATTCCTGTTACTATCATTATTATTATAGATAATATAAATAAATATGTTGGTATTCCAAATAACTTAGCTGAGTCTTTTGTACCTCTTAAGTTTCCGAGTGTTATCAACCCTATTACTAAAATAGCTATTAACGCTTTATGTGGTAAAAGTACTGGAATTGCTGATGTTATTGCTGCTGCTCCTGCGCAAGTACTAACTGCAACAGTTAAAACATAGTCTATCATTAAAGATGCTGCTGCTACTAGTCCTGGTAATTTACCTATATTATCGCTAGCAACAATATATGATCCTCCACCATGAGGATAAGAATCAATTATTTGTTTATATGAAAATACGAGTATAAATAATAACACTGAAATTGCAATTGCGATCTCGATCATTGATCCATATGCACGCATTCCAATTGCAGGTACAAGTACTAATAATATTTCTTCACTAGCATAAGCTACGGAAGAAATAGCATCACTTGATAATATTGGCAAGCCCCAAAGAACATTAAATTTTTCGCCAGCTAATTCTGTTGTCTTAAGAGCCCTTCCAATCAATAGTGATTGAATTTTTTTAAACATATTTATTCCTCCATATTGTTTTAAAAACAATTAATCTTTATTCATTAATATATGCAAATATCTTAAAGGTTTATAATCACCTTCTATTGTATGTGATTACAACAATACAGATTATATATCCATTGATATCTAATGTAAATATGTTTATTTTCTATTAATCGTTTTCATTTATTTTTCATATAAATTTATTTTTCGACATTTTTCTTTATCATATTTTTATAACTATTTAAATTAAAATTTGAACATAATCTATATAATTTCTTTTATTTTTAAATTAATCATAATCAAAAAACCTTTATGCATATTACAACTTTAAATTATGCATAAAGGTTTTATTTATATTAGGCACAATCAAAAAAATAACAAGTCCATTTGCCAGCTTATTTTCCATCATGCTACGTCGGCAAATTGCCCTAATAGTCCCACTATAAGGGTAATTCGTCTCCTTGCTTGATGAAAAATATTCATGGCAACTTTGGACTTGTTATTTATTTTCATGTGCCTTATTTCAAAACAAGTTTTTCATTTGCTTCTTTAACACTTATATATATTGCAATTAACAATGTACAATTTATGCTCTTTATAGGTAGTCTGTGACCCATTTAGGATAAAATCCTACGTGATTTTTTTAATAATTAGTACTGAAATTGTAGAAAACTAATTACAATATATACTCTAAAGAATGCTTATTAATAACATAATATTTAATACTGCAACAATACCACCAATAATCCAAAGTATAATATTTTCTGTTAGTGTATTTTTGTATTGTCCCATAACTTTTTCTGATGATGTTAAATATAATTGGCTAAAGATAGTTATAGGAAGTTGTACACTTAATAACATTTGAGAATATATTAGCCCATTAAATGGATTATCAATAAAAAATATTATTAATAAAGCAAATAAAATAGTAATTAAAACACCTATTTTACTATGTTTATTATTTATATCATATTCTTCAGCAAATAATCCCGCAAATATTGATCCGCCTGCCATTCCTGCTGTAATGCATGATGCTATTCCAGCAAACAATAGTGCTATTGCAAATATTAATGATGAACTGCTTCCAAGTAGAGGTTGTAACATTATTTGAGCTTGTTCAACTTCTGTTACATTAATACCATTATCAAAAAATGTCACTGCCACTAATATCATTGCACTATTTATGACAAAACCTATTATCATTGATAACATAGTATCCATAAATTCATATTTTAATTGCTTTTCAATTATTGTTTTATCTTTTAAATTCCATTTTCTGCTTTGAATTACTTCAGAATGTAAAAATAAATTATGTGGCATAACAACGGCACCTAAAACACTCATTATTATTGGCAATGAACCACTTGGAATATTAGGAATCACTAAACTTTTCGCTGCCTCGCCCCAATTAACATTTACAAGTGCTGTTTCAAATATAAATGATAGTCCTATTATCGATACAAATCCTATAATAATTTTTTCTATCCGTCTATATGAATTTGTAAATAACATAAATATGATTAATATTGATGATGCTGAAGCACCTATTTTTATAGGTATATGAAATAACATTTTTAGCGCTATAGCTGCACCCAATATTTCTGCCATTGCCGTCCCTATAGCTGCAAGTACAGCTGTTCCTGTTACTACTTTTCCAATAGATGGTTTCATATGTTTATTTATTGCTTCTGAAATACAAAGCCCAGTGACTATACCTAAATGTGCCGCATTATGCTGTAGCAATATAAGCATTATTGTTGATAATGTAACAATCCAAAGTAATTTATAACCATAAGTAGATCCCGCTGCAATATTGGATGCCCAGTTACCTGGATCAATAAATCCTACTGTAACCAAAATTCCTGGTCCTACATATTTCAAAAATTCATTTCCAGTAAACTTCTTCCATTTAGAAATAAAATTATTCTTATTCATAATATATATTAAAATCCTTTCTCTATTAATTGATAATTATTATCAATCTATATTGATTATATCACCTTTTCACTATTAATTATATATATATTGTATTTTACAATCTACAATTCACAGCAAATTTTCTAAAATTATCATCATTAATTGAGAATTGATAATTAAACATTGATAATTGAAAATCACATCATATATACAAAAAAACATCAAGAATTTATAATCTCTATAAATTCTTGATGTTTTATTTTTAATGTTAGTATAGATAACCACAACTCAAGTTGTATTTATACTAGGTATTAAATTCAATAATTACCATACTTAAGAGCATATCCAAACAGAGAAATTGGATACATATTTGTGAAGTAGGCATTGAAAATAAGCTGCTGAAGCTTCTTAATGGAAGGTTGTTCCATTTATGCTTGTCCCAATGTATATTTGGAGCATGCATAAATGGGGGCAACCTTCCATTTAGATGCTTCCAGCGAAATTTTCACAGTCCTACGGAATAAATATGTATTCAATTTCGGCGGATGTAGGCATAAGTATGGGTTCCACTGTGGTTATCTATATTAGTTTAAGAACATTTCTATATCATCTTCTACAGTTGTAATTCCACCAATACCAAAGTTTTCTACTAAAACATTAACTACATTTGGTGAAAGGAATGCTGGAAGTGTTGGTCCTAAATGAATATTCTTTACTCCTAAGTGTAATAGTGATAAAAGAACTATTACTGCTTTTTGTTCATACCATGCAATATTAAATGCTATTGGTAATTCATTTATGTCTTCAAGTTCAAATACTTCTTTAAGTTTTAATGCAATTACTGCTAATGAATAAGAATCATTACATTGTCCTGCATCTAAAACTCTAGGAATTCCACCGATATCTCCTAAATCTAATTTGTTATATCTATATTTTGCACAACCAGCTGTCATTATAACAGTATCTTTTGGAAGTGATTCTGCAAAATTTGTGTAATATGATCTAGATTTTTGTCTACCATCACATCCTGCCATAACAAAGAATTTCTTTATAGCACCAGTTTTTACTGCATCAACTATTTTATCAGCAAGTGCTAATACTTGATTATGAGCAAATCCACCAACGATTTCTCCTTCTTCTATTTGAATTGGAGCAACACATTTTTTAGCTTGTTCAATAATTATCGAAAAATCTTTCTTTCCATTTTCATCAGCTGTAATATGAGTACATCCTTCATATCCTGATGATCCTGTAGTGTATAATCTACTCTTATAACTATCTCTTGGAGGAACTATACAGTTGGTAGTCATAAGTATTGGTCCATTAAAGCTTTCAAATTCTTCTGGTTGTTTCCACCATGCATTTCCGTAATTACCAACTAAGTGTGAATATTTCTTTAAGTTTGGATAGTAGTGAGCTGGTAACATTTCAGAGTGAGTATAAATATCTATCCCTGTTCCTTCAGTTTGAATTAATAATTGTTCTAAATCTTTTAAATCATGTCCTGAAATTAATATTCCTGGATTTGTTTTAACTCCTATATTAACCTTAGTTATTTCTGGATTACCGTATGTTTCAGTATTAGCTTTATCTAATATAGCCATTCCATCAACACCAAATTTTCCTGTTTCTAAAGTTAATCCTATATATTCATCTAGTGTAACGCTATTATCAGCAGTTAACGATAATGCTTTTTGCATGAAAGCACATATTGCTTCATCTTCATATCCTAAAGCATTTGCATGTTTCATATATGCAGATAATCCCTTTAATCCGTAAGTAATAAGTTCTCTTAAACTTCTAATATCTTCATTTTCAGTAGCTAATACTCCAACCGTTTCTGCTTTAGCTTCCATTTCTGCTCTGTCTGTAACATTATATAATGCAGCTGAACTTAATTCTTTATTGCTTAATTTTGCTAATAATTCTTCTTTTATATTTAAAGTTTCTTTCACTCTACCATAAAATACTTCTTTATCAAAATTAGCATTAGTTATAGTAGTGAAAAGGTTCATTGTTACCATAGTGTTAATAGCTTGTGATACTTCTATTCCTTCTTCTCTAGCCTTTGTTGCTACTTCTGATAAACCTCTAGTTGTATATATTAATAAGTCTTGCATTTTTGCTAGGTCTGGAGTTTTTCCACAAACTCCCTTTACAGTACAGCCTGTACACCCTGCTGCTTCTTGACATTGAAAACAAAACATTTTATTATCCATATTAAATCTCCTCCACACATATATTTATTGAAATTTATTTTTTAACTATGTAATTTCTTTAGGCTTGTTAATCACTCACCTTATAAACTTATTTTATATTGAAATAGAAAAATAGTATGTACCATTTGTTACATACTATTTTTAAAATAAATTCTTTTTAATTATATATGTTGTAATCCTTAATGTTCAATTATCAATTAATGATAGGAATTTTAGATACTTTACTGTGAATTGTAGATTATAAAATACAATAGATATATACTTTTTTTAATTAATTTATATCCCATTCTCTTACTTCTTTACTTCTTTTTTGAGATTATATAATAAGGTAATGCTAAAAATATAGTTCCACCAATCATATTCCCAAGCGTTACTACTCCTATGTTATATACATATCCTATTATACTTACACTTGCTGCACCTGGATTAAGTAATCCAATTGTTAAAAGAGTCATATTAGCAACGCTATGCTCAAATCCAGCTGTTATAAATGCAAATAAACACCAAAAAATTATAATAAGTTTACCAGATTCACTTTTTAATTTAAAACTACACCAAGTAGCTAAACACACTAATATGTTACAAAATATTCCACGCATTAATAATGGCAAAAATGGAATGCTCATCTTAGTTGCTGAAGTTTTTGCAATAAATTCCCCAACTGGTCCTGCTGAAAGTCCAGTTGCATAAAACATATATCCTGCAATAATTGATCCAAGTAAATTACCTATAAAACAAACGATCCAAATCTTAAAAGTATCTTTCCACTTTACTTCACCGCTTAACGATGCAGCTGTCATAACAAAATTATTCCCTGTAAAAAGTTCTGATCCTGCCATAATAACTAAGCTAAGCGCTATGCCAAAGGATGCTCCCATTACAATTTTTGTAGCAGGCGAACCACTACTATTCAGTAACCCTCCAATTGTAAATATAAGCATAATTCCCATTCCCACATAGAGTCCTGCAAGCATAGAGCTTACAAAATACCCAAGTCTATTTGTTTTTAATAAGTTAACCTTTGCTTTTGCTGCCATAACCACACTGTTAAATTCTTCACAAAACATATTATAAATTCTCCTTTCCTGTTTACGATATCATTAATATACTCAAATTATACTTTACTTAAAACTAAAACACCGTGATTAAAATCACGGTGTGGTAACTTCTTCTTTATCTCTAAAGACATGAATTTCTACTCCAAATTATCAATACTTTTAAGCTTATATTAAACGCATAAAAGAAATTATCAGACCACTATCCATGCATATTAGTCTGTTATTTTCTTTCATGTACTTTAGTCAAACAATTCTTCTTCCAATTCTTCAATTTTTAAAATTTTAATTACATTTCTATCAAATTCAATATAGTTTAAATCTCTAAGATTCATTAATTCTCTTGATAGGGATGGTCTAGGAATTCCCATTGCAGAAGCAATTTCTTCTTTACTTTCTTTTAAGTTTATTGTTTCACTTTTTTGCGCCTTTGCTTGTTCTAATATATAATTTATTACCTTATGCTTAATGCTTTTGAATGCAATACTTTTGATTTTAGAATTTAGCATTAGTATCTTATTACTTAATGCTGACATAAAATTCCCAAGTACTCGTTCATCCATTGTACATAGCTTCAGTATATCTGATCTACTTATATAAAGAATATTACAGTCATTAAATGCTATAACAGTTGATGGATATTTAGATTTCTTTGAAAATATTAAAGCTTCCCCAAATACATCTCCATTACTTAATCGCTTTAAAGTAATTTGTTTTCCACTAAGATATATTCTTTGAATTTCAATTGCTCCATCTAAAACGAATCCTAAATTATTGCACACATCTTCTTCATTTGCAATGACCTCTCCCTTTCTATATGCTTTCACTGAATATCCAATACTAGAAATTAACTTTTCAATTTCTTCATCAGTGTGATTATTAAAAAATTCATTTCCTTGTAATTTATTAATTATATCTTTCATATTAAATTTCTCCTCCGCCATAATAAATCAAAGGATTTTTATTATTACAAACTATTTAGTAATTCATCCAAATCTCTTTTTAATTCCATAGCTCTTTCCATGGTAATATTTATCTTACATGCCATTTGATGAGGTACTTCTGTCACCTCATCCTTTAAAAACCTTCCTTGCTGCGTTAATTCAACTATTACCACTCTATCATCATTTACATCTCTATACCTTTTTATTAACCCCATGCATTCTATCTTCTTTAACAATGGAGTTAATGTCCCTGAATCTAAATGTAATCTTTTGCCTATCTCTTTAACTGTGCTTTTTTCATCTTCCCAAAGTACGAGCATTGCAACGTATTGTGTATACGTAAGATTAAACTTATCAAGAAAAGGCTTATACAATTTTATTATTTCTCTTGATGTTGCATATAAAGAGAAACATAGTTGATTATCTAATTTAATGCTTTCATATTTATCCATAATTTTTTCTCCTATATCTATTCTGATTTATATAAATTTAATTTCAATAAATATAATTAAGTTTAACTTTCTTACTTATATATGTCAATCTAAAAAAGCCTTCTTAATTAACCAAACTCCACTTCTTTCATTCTCTCAGAGTAAGTTATTCATACAAAATCATTCTTAAGGAACTACTTAATATAATTTACTTTTTAGAAATAGAATCAACATAACTCGCTGCTGATAAACTTGCTATATTCCCTTCTCCAGCTGCTTTTATATATTGATATGGCTTTCCGATGACATCCCCTGCTGCAAAGCATCCATTTATATTTGTTTTCATTAATCTATCTACTTCAATATGGTTATCTACTATTTTAAGTCCTGGTACCAATTGTCCTGGAGAAATACTATCTCTTAATATAAAAATACCATCGGTATCAATCTCTGAATTTTTAAGCTTTAGTTTACTGACTTTATCTTCTCCAATAATTTCAACTGGAATATCATTTATGATTTCAATAGAAGAATCTACGCTGACCTCTTCTTTATACATAGGAATATAATAAACTTTAGATGCTATCGTAGCAATGAAATTAGCCTCTTCCTCTTCATGCTTATTGTATGATATTATTGTAACTACTTTATTTTTATATAAAGGAGCATCACAAGTTGCACAATATCCTACACCTTTTCCAAGTAATCTTTCTTCCCCATCAAATAATTTTCCATGTTGGACTCCAGTAGCCAATATTACAGACGTAGCTTCATACATCTTTTCATTTACCATTAATCCAAAGTATTCGCCCATTGCATAAATATTATTAATTTTTTCTTCTGTTATACTTATATCCATTTCCTTCAAATGATTATTGAACTCTTCTTGTATTTCTTTACCACTTTTTTTATAGAAGCCCAAATAATTATTTATTTCATGAGCCTTTGAAAGCTTTGCAGTAAGTTCCTTATTACCAAATATTATAAATTTCTTCTTTCTTATTTTTGCATTTAATGCAGCCGATAAACCTGCAGGACCACTTCCTATTATTGCAATATCATATCTTTCACTCATATTAATTTCCTCCAATACTTTTTGAATGTACCTTAACTATATCTATTTGAATATAAATTTCCAATTGAAAATTTTATTACTAATTTGTATTATAATATATATTCTTTTCTACAACATATATATTATAATTTAATAATTCAATAATTTCAAAATATCATCTTTTATCTTTAGTGGCTTTGTTGTAGGTGAATATCTTTTTACCACTTCACCTTCTTTATTAATTAGAAATTTAGTAAAATTCCATTTTATTTCTTTACTAAATAATCCTTTTTCTTCATTCTTCAAAAATTTATATAAAGGATGTGCATTATCCCCATTTACATCAATTTTTTCAAACATAGTAAAAGTAACACCATAATTTAATAAACAAAATGAGTGTATTTCTTCATTACTTGATGGGTCTTGACTTGCAAATTGATTACAAGGAAATCCTAAGATATCTAATCCTTGCGCTTTATATTCTTTATAAAGTTTTTCTAAGTCTTCAAATTGTGGAGTTAATCCACATTTGCTTGCAGTATTTACTACTAAAACTACTTTCCCTTTATATTCTTCCATTTTGATTTCTTGCCCATTCATTTTTTTTGCTGAAAAATCATAAAAATTCATCTTTGTATCTCCTCACATAATTTATTTAAGTTTGCTTTAATAATTGTAATTAAGGAAGCTCTTGTATTTATAAAAATTTAATTGTACTCAATATATATTCTTATAATAAAAACATAGCACTATTTATGTACTATGTTTTTATATTTAAAGAATATATTCTATAAATTAGCTTCAATTGCTTGCTGAATTTTTTCTTTTGGTAAAAAGCCTACAAGTTGTTCTACTTTTTGACCATCTTTAAAAATAAGCATTGTTGGTACACTTGCAATTTTAAATTCATTTGCTAAATCTAAACTTTGATCTATATCAACTTTTATAAAATTAGCCTTTCCTTCCATTTCACCCGATAATCCTTCAAGAACTGGCGCTAACATCTTACAAGGTCCGCACCAAGTTGCAAAGAAATCTACAACTGTAATTCCACTTTCTATTTCACTTCTAAATTCATTGTTATCTACTATTTTCATCTTTCATTCCTCCATTTTATCTGTAATTAAACTAATTATAGTTTATTTCTTTAGTTATTTTAAGCTTTTTATGTATTTAGTATACATACCTTTTATTGAATTTATCAAAATTCAATTTAATACAACCTTTTATGTCTTTATTGTACTTTGTATAATATTTATTGTCAATATCTTTCGCAATAATTTCTACATATTTCTTTAGAAATTATTTTTATATATTTATTATTCAAATATACAAAAAATCAACCCTATATGCAAATTCATATTACATTTAAAGTTGATTTAATCATTTTTATTATTTAATTATAATCTTAAAATCCTCAGGACTTATCTTGTATTCAATAAGCATTTCTATAACCGTATCCCTAAAAGAATTTTGAATCGACTTCTTTTGTATTGATTTAATTTCTTTAATAACCTTATTACTATTTTTGTTTTCTCTATATTGCTTTGTTAAAACTTCTGCTGTTTTTACAAGTAAATCATCCCAATCTTCAACTGTTACTAGATTGGTATCCAATTTAAACGCTTTAGGTTCTTTTAGTGAGAAGTCTTTATATATTTCTATTTCTTCTTCATTAATTATTTCATTGCTTACGTCTTCATTTTTTTCTTGAATTTTAATTTCTGGTTCTTTATTTATTTCATTAAGCTTAGCTTCTTTATTTTGTATGTTCTTTTCATACTCATCCTGCATCCATTTCACGTATTCGCCTAAAGTTTCTACAACATCATATATGGATATAGAAGTATCTCTATGATCTTTACTAAGTTTGAAATCTCTATTTTTCTTAATTATTTCACTTGATTTATCTTCTATATAGTCTATTGTATCTTCTAATATATTTGCTAAATTATTCAGACCATTTTGAATTTCAACAGACATTGCTGGAAAATTATCAATTACATATTCAATTGTATCAACATCAAAAAGCACTAAATTCTTTTTTCTAAAAACACTCTTTTCAATTTCTTTTGTTTCAGTTTTGATTTCATTAACTACATGTACTTCTTTTCCTTCAATTTCATCTTTCTTAAAAAATCCCATTAACTAACAACTCCATTCCATATATTATTTCTATATATTATATATTACCATATTATTACATGCATTTTGTTAATTTTATTAATTATTTTGCTTTAAATTTATTTTCTTAGCAAAATATATTTTGTAACATACTCTATGTTTTTTATAAAACATGTTATTTTTACAACAAAATAAGGATAGTAGATATTTTATTTGTCTCTACTATCCTTATAAGTTAATCTTTAAGAATATGCTTTCATTGAAGTTACAGTTTAGTTTACATTGTTTGCAACAAGAAATAATTTTTCTGCACTATTATCTGCTTTAAATCTTTCCTTAGTTATAGCTTCTATACTTAAATTAATAAGTTCAACTGTTAACTTTGCTGTTTATGCACTTTAACTTGACAATTTTCCTATTTACTCTGAATTTTACTACTAACCTATCCATTCTCCATTTGAGCCTAATTGATACCCATCTATTGTTGTATTAGCCGCCATTGATCCATCTTCATTACAGTAGTACCAAGTTTCTCTATCTTTTATCCAACCACTCGCCATGTATCCATTATCTTTTAGATAGTACCATTTGCCTTCATCTAATCTCCAATCGGTTTGCATAACTCCATTTGTTGGAGATAAATAAGCCCATCCTACATTATCTTTTTGCCAACCTACTTGTGGGTCTCCAGTGGCATTAACCATGTACCAATTATTATCTACTTTAGTCCAACCTTGTGCTATAGTTTCCGTTGCTGGAATTTCAGAAGTTGATGCAATATAAGTTGCATTTGCTTGAGTTGGTAAAGTAATTGTATTAGTTCCTATAGCAACTCCATCTGATAATTTTATATACTTGTCTAGTAAAGGTAAATATTTGTAGACTGCTACAACTTCACCTGCATCTTTATCTATAGGAATAGTAGCTCCATTACTTGATGTTTCTGTTGTTATAATTGCTCCTATTTTATTTCCTCCCTTAACTATTGGAGTTAAAGAAAGTTTAGTACCATCTGATGCCACTAATTCCTTAGTTTGTTGAGCTGTTGTTCCTTCACCTAAGACAGTACTTACATTAGTTATTAATTTTGTTTCAATAGCTTTTGCTTCTTCCCTTGTTACATTAGCTATTACTGCTGGTTTAATATATGGTATATTAGCTACACTATTATTGCTAGCTGTTGCACCAGTATCATTAGATGTTGTATTTGAACTTGTGCTAGATCCTCCACTGCTTGATTCTGATTTTACACTTAATGTAACAGCACTGCTTGTTGTTACATTTCCAATTCCATCTGTTATAATACAGCTATACTCTCCTTCATCACTTTTCACCACACGTTCTATTTTCAATATTGATCCATTAGATCCAGTTACTTTTTCACCGTCTCCTAAATCTCTATCATTTTTTTGCCATTGATAATTAAACGGTGCTCTTCCAGTTACTTCAATCTCAAATCTAGCTGTTTGTCCATTTGTTAGTGATAAACTATATGGCTGATTTGTTATGATTAATCTTTCTGCATCTGAATTACCTGATTCGGAATTTTCTTTATCTGACTCGCTCACTACTTTAATTGTTGTAATTCCAAATTTACTTTCATCTACTTTTGAAGTTGCTTTAATTTCGTAATCACCTAATGCTGCATCTTTCGCTACGCTTACAAGTCCATTTTCATCAACTGCTACCCTGTTGCTTGTGTCATTACTTGACCAACTTACTGTTTCATCCGCTCCTTCTTCTGCATCCACTTTTGCACTTAATTGCTTAGTTTTACCTATCACTAAAGTTACACTTGCTGGTGTTGTTACAACACTGTTAATTGCTGATACTTCATTAATTACCGTACTTGTCTGTATAAGTTCAAAATCATCATAAGATCCCCAGTATCCACCTGGAGCATTTAAATATGAACCAATAGTCAAAGTTCCGTCTGTGACGATAATATCCTTAATTATTGCCTGAGACCATACCGCCCAACCCGTATTTTTGATGTCAGCTGACAATCGATTACCATTTGAATTTTCTGCGAATATTTGGTTGGTACAGCTGTCCAAAGCTCCTTGAGACCAGGCTGACATACTATAAACTCCGTTTTTCAGACCTGTTATTTTTTGTGATGCTGTCAGTTCAAAAGCTGTGGCTTTATAGTAGCCTAATGCTTTTAATTCCGAACGCCTGTCATTACTGAGGCTTACAGCATTAGAATCAGATATTGTCCAGTTATCGAAACTTGATTCAAACCCTGAATTCTGAACAGGGTTACCGGCTTCTACTGTGAAGTTTATTACATAAGTTTTTATTGCAGAACCGTTTGTTACAGTTACTGTTGTATGTCCTGGCAAAGCAACTGTTGGTGTCACCTCTGCAGTTACAGAAGAATTCATTGCTGTAGCCGTTACCGTTGGCACCTCAGTAGTTCCCGCAAGCATAGCTACATCGTAACTGGTTACATCAGTATCAAATCCCTTAACTGTAACACCGTTTACTTGTAAGTCCTTCAAAGACGTGTCCTCATTCTTAGTCAACATGAAATCATCAATATTCCCCCACTGGCCTTCATTTCCCTTCACTTCCACTTTGACACCAATGGTAAGTGTCCCATTAGTTACCTCTACGTTACTGATTGTAGTTTTGCTCCAGACATGCCAACCTGAATTAGTGAATGTACTTGAGACTCTTTGTCCATCTCCATTTAACGCAAAAATCTCTGAGACCTTTTCTCCGCCTCCACCAGAAGTCCATGCGAATAACTTATATGAGCCGTTTTCCAAATCGGTTATTTCCTGTGAAGCTTCAAAATTTCCATTATAATAATGAAGTGCTTGCACTCCTTTATAAGAATCATTTTCAAAATTGACTGAAGTAGTATCTCCAGTCACATTCCAGCTTTCTCCATTTAACTCAAAGCTAGGATTTGTAATAGGGTTTGTACTTGCAACTACTGTCACCTGACAGGTAGCCGTTTTATGTTGATCGTAGCTAGTTGCAGTTATAGTCGCAGCACCTGGTACCATACCTGTTATTATTCCATTTGAAGAATTTACCTTTGCTATGCTTGCATCTGACGATGAAAAAATAACACCTTTATATGTGGAATTTGATGGTGTAAGAGTTGAATTTGCATTTACTGTATTTCCAACTTCCACAGTTACGGTTTCCTTATCAAGGGATATTCCAGTTACCGGGTAAGGGTTCAATTCTACTTCCCCAGGTAAAAAGGCATCAAGAGCTTTAGTTGGCTGTCCATCAGTCGACTTTCCATCATTGCCATTCCATGCAGATAGGCTGTATCCACTCCAGCTCTTAGCACCTTGTGGCTCCCAATAAAACACTCCTATTCCCTTATCATTTGGAACTTCCAATACTTTGTTTTGAACCGCTATAAGCATATTGTGAACGTTTATATCGTCAATAGAACAATCTGCACCGACCTCTACTACCATTACTTCTTTTCCATACCTAGAAGCCATATCATTTAAGTTATTCCCAAGAGCATAAATTGATGATGTATAGTCTCCTTCAGGATAATATGAAACACCTATTACATCGTATTTTGCACCGTTTGCTTTAAGTTTATCAAAAAGATTTCTAAAATTAGCATTGTCATACCCATTTGCTCTATGAATAATAACTTTTGATGTTGGGCTGACAATCTTAACTGCATCATAGCCTGAGTTTATCAACTCCACCAAATTACTTGGGTTACTAAGACTACCCATAGGAAGCAGCATTCCTGGATTAATTTCATTTCCTACCTGTACCCATTCTGGAGTCACACCTGCATCTTTCAGCTTTGTCATGACGTCATATGTGTAGTTATACAAATGGGTTTTCATCTGTTCCAAGTCATCATTTTTCCAAGCTTCAGGAATAATTTGTTTACCTGGGTCCGCCCAACTATCGCTGTAATGAAAATCAAGCATAATCTTGAACCCCATATTTTTTGCACGCACAGCCATGTTAACGGTTTCTTCAGTACTACAATGGCCACTTTGAGGATCATCTGATGGATTAACCCAGGTTCTTAACCTTATTGAATCAATACCGTGATCCTTTAGATTCTTTAGGCAATCCTCCGTATTCCCATTGTCATCTTTAAAAACAAACCCGCTTTCTTCCATCTGTGGCAGCCAGCCTACATCTGCACCTTTCACAAAGTTAACGTTTACTTCTGAGGCTTTAACAATTGTAGGCTTCTCAATTAAAATAAATGAAGAAAGTATTGTAACAGACAGTATTAATGAAATAATCTTTTTGATTTTTTTCATGATATTAACATACCCCCTATGTATTATTTTCTATATTATATAAAATATCACTATGATTAGTAATATTTTATTTTTGCCTCTTATATCAATTCTTCTATAATTTGTTAAACTTCCTAAATTGATACCTTTTAATAAACACTCTGTTGATAAAGAAAATAAATATACTTTAACTATATTGGTACAGCTTATTTCTTTATCATACTTTGTATTTATCATTATTGTTTCTCATCTTAACTTCTTAGCTTAAACTTTCCAATCATATTCTTCAGTATTTCTACTTGCACTGTTAATTCTTCACTAGCAGCTGCACTTTCCTCTGCTATTGCTGAATTTGATTGAACCACCTCTGAAATTTGCATTATTCCATCATTTATTTGTTTAATAGCTTGTGATTGTTCCTCAGTTGCACTTGCAATATCTTCTATTAAATTAGTAGTCTCATTTACATTATTTGCAACAACAAATAATTTTGATGCAGTATTATCTGCTATTAATCTACCTTTTGCTACAGCTTGCATGCTCAATTTAATAAGCTGATTACTTTCCTTTGCAGCTTCTGCACTTTGACTTGATAACTTTCTTACTTCATCTGCTACAACTGAAAATCCTTTTCCAGCTTCGCCAGCTCTAGCTGCTTCTATTGCTGCATTTAATGCAAGCAAATCAGTTTGAGATGCTATTTTATCAATTTTCACTATTATATTACTAATATCCTTAGAAGCTTTTTCAATGTCATTAATTGCATTTACCATTTCTTTCATTTGGCTTGTACTTTCCTCTACGTCATGTGTTAATTTATGAGCAATTTCATTAGTATTACTTGTACTTTTAGCATTTTTTTCTATTTTGCCGTTTATTTCTTCCATTGATGCTGAAAGCTCTTCAATTACACTTGCTTGTTCTGCAGCCCCTTCTGATAAGACCTGAGAAGTACTTTCAACCTGTTCTGCTCCCACATTTACTTGATTTGAAGAATCATTTAATTCATAAAAAACTTCATTAAGTGAATTTAAAATAGTATCCATTGAATTTTTTAATGTTATAAAATCGCCTTTATATTCTACTTTAGTGCTTATATCTATATTTCCTCTTGAAATATTCCCCAATACGTCTGATATTTCATATATATAACTTCTAAGATTTTTAACCATTATTGAAAATGAATCTGCCAATTCCCCAATTTCATCTTCTGAATTTATATCAATAGAAACATTTAAATCACCTTCAGCTATTTTTTCTGCAAGCTTTGAGATTTCTTTTATAGGATTCCCTATAATTTTAGCAAGATAAACCGCTGATATTACAGTAAATACGCAAGCTCCTATAATTGCTAATACAATAATAGAACTTGCTATTATTTGAAGCATTTTTAATCTGCTTACTACTTCATTTCCCATAGTTATACTTTCATTCATTAACGCTGAAACATCATCTGTTATTTGATTCATAAGTGGTGTTCCCTTTTCTCTAAGTGAATTTAGTGCTTCATCATTTTTCTTTGCCATACTCAAATTGATAACTTCAATTTTAACTGCCTGATATAGTGCTACATCATATGAAATCTTCTTAGGTAATGTCTTATCAGTTTTGGATTCATTAGCTTTTTCAAGTTCTGTTATCATCTCTTGAATTTTAGACATAGAAATATCAAGTTCATTTTTAGCTTCCGTTAATTGATTGCTGTCTTCCAACATTATAACGTCTCTTATAACAGACTTCGAATTTTGAACTTCCATGCCAAGATTTCCAATAACACCTTGTGAAAAACCATAATTTTTTAATGCATATTCATAATCACTATTAGTTTTTTGTAAAAAAACTAATCCCAATCCGCCACATATAACTGTAAGAATTGCCATAGTCATGTATGACATTAATAATTTCTTTTTTATTGGCAACTTTTTAAAATCCATAAATTTTATATGAGTTCTCAGTCCTTTTAAGCCCTTAAATTTTATATTAGAATTCATCTTTTTGTAAATTGTAAATTTCATAAATGCACCTTCATTCAAAAATTTTATTGTTTTAAAATTTTAATATCATATTTATTTAAACAGATTTCTTTACTTACTTTTTCACCAGAAAGCATATCTACATATTCTTCTTTTCCAAGTGATACAGTCTTTTCTGCTTCAGTAAAATTCATTACAAAGGTAAATTTATGTTCACCATTACTACGTTTTTGAGCTGTAACTCCCTTTGGTAATTCTCCATCTATAACACTCGTAATTCCTAAATCCTTTATAATCTTTGAATATAAATCATTATTGAAATCTTCCCCTGTTCGTGCTCCTATATAATAAGCCTTTCCTTCTCCGTATTTATTTACAGTTACTGCTGGCATATTTTCATAGAAATCATTTTTATATACTGCAAGAATTTCTGCTGTTTCTGCATGAATTAAATCGCAATAATCTTTAACTTCATAAGTGCCTTTAATATTTTCTATATTATTATCCTTAAACACTATATTATTTACTTCATTATCATATAATGAATCTATTTCCTCTGACCATATTCCCATAACTTCTCGAAGTGGTCCTGGGAATCCCCCTAAGAAGCAAAGGTCATTTTCATCAACAACTCCACTAAAGTAAGTAGTTACAAAAGTTCCACCCTTTTTCACGAATTCTGTAATTCTTTCTGCTACATTTTGACGAACCATATATAACATTGGTGCTACTACTAAATCATATTTTGAAATATCACGGTCCATATTAATAATGTCTACTGAAATTCCACTTTCCCAAAATACTCTATACGCTTCTTGGCAAGTTTCTTCATAATTTTTTCTATATTTCTTTAAACCTTGTAAATCCTCAATTGCCCATCTATTTTCTCCATCATATATTATTGCTACTTTAGATTCTGCAGTAGATCCCTGAATTTCTCTAAGTTTACTTAAAACTTCTCCAACTTCTGATACATCTCTAAATATTCTGGTATTTTCATGTCCTGAGTGGTCTACTACAGCACCATGAAACTTTTCTGAAGCACCTCTTCCTTTTCTCCATTGGAAATATAAAATTGAATCTGATCCATGAGCTAAGGCTTGTATTGATGATAATAAATGCATTCCTGGTCGTTTTAATTTATTTGCATCATGCCAGTTTACGAGGCTTGGAGTATTTTCCATTACCAAAAATGGTTGCCCATTTTTAAATGCCCTATACATATCATGGACAAAACCAATGCTTGATCCTAACTCTGCAGTACTTTGAAAATCATTGTGCCATGTTGGATAACTATCCCATGACGTTATATCTACTTCTTTTGCAAATTTAAAGTAATCAAGACCTGCATATGTCCCCATAAAATTAGTAGTTATAGGTACACTCGGTGTTATTTTTTTTATTGGTTTAATTTCATTTTTATAAAAATCTATTGTTTGGTCTGTAACGAACCTTTTCCAATCAAGATTTTGTCCGTGAACAAAAATTTCACCATTTTCAGATGGACTTTCTATTTGTGACCAACCAGTAAATTTATGACTCCAAAAACCTGTCCACCATGCTTCATTTAGTTTTTCTAAATCATTATTATATTTTTTCTTAAGCCAGTTTCTAAATGCATCCTGGCAAAATTCACAGTGACATTCTCCACTATATTCATTAGAAATATGCCACATTATTAATGATGGATGATCTTTATATCTTTCTGCTAAAAGTTTATTTATTTCGTAAGTCTTTTGTCTATATATTGGTGAAGTAAAACAATGATTATGTCTTTGTCCATGAAGATTTTTACTTCTATCACTATTTACTCTTAAAACCTCTGGATATTTTTCAGACATCCAGGCTGGTCGTGCACCACTTGGAGTAGCTAAAATTACATGAATATTATTTTTGGCCATATCATTCATGATTTTATCTAACCATTCAAAAGTATACTTACCTTCTTCAGGCTCTATTGTACTCCAACCAAATATGTTTATAGAAACACAATTACAATTAGCTAACTTCATAAGACGAATATCTTCTTTTAAAAGTTCTGGATACTTTAACCATTGATCTGGATTATAATCTCCTCCATGCAAAAATCCATTTACTTTATTATTAAATGTAGAAAACTCATTATTCATAAAACACCTCCATATGCAATAAATTATTGGTTTTATTTACATTGTTTTAAAATCCTTATCCCATATTTAATTAATTTGATTTCTCTATTTACTAATTCACCAGAAAGCATATCTACATATTCTTCTTTACCAAGTGATACAATCTTTTCTTCTTCAGTAAAATTCATTACAAATGTATAATTATTCTTTTCATTACTACGCATTTGTGCTGTAACTCCTATTGGCAAGGTTCCATCTATAACACTCTTAATATTTAAATCATTAATCAGTTTTGAATAGAAATCATTATTGAAGTCTTCTCCAGTTCTTGCTGCTATATAATATGATTTTCCTTCTCCATATTTATTTACAGTTACTGCTGGCATACTAGCATAAAAATCATTTTTATATACTGCAAGAACTTCTGCTGTTTCTGCATGAATTAAATCACAATAGTCTGTAACTTCATAAGTTCCCTTTAAATTTTCTACATTATTAGAAGTAAATTCTAAATGATTAACTTCACCATCATATAATGAATCTATTTCCTCCGCCCAAATTCCAGTAACTTCTCTTAGAGGTCCTGGGAATCCACCTAGGAAACAAAGATCATTTTCATCTACAATTCCACTAAAATAAGTAGTTACAAAATTTCCACCTTTTTTCACGAATTCAGTAATTCTCTCAGCTACATTTGGACGAACCATATATAACATTGGTGCTACTACCAAATCATATTTTGAAATGTCACAGTCCATATTAATTACATCTACTGAAATTCCATTTTCCCAGAATACTTTATAAGCTTCCTGACAAGTTTCATCATATCTTTTTCTATATTTCTTTAAACCTTGCAGATCATCTACTGCCCACTTGTTTTCAACATCATATATTATTGCTACTTTTGACTCTGATGTAGCTCCTTGAATTTCTTTTAACTTATTAAATGCTGCTCCCACTTCTGATACTTCCTTAAATACTCTAGTATTTTCATGACCACAGTGATCTACTACAGCTCCATGGAATTTTTCTGAAGCCCCTCTTCCTTTTCTCCATTGAAAATATAAAACTGAATCTGCTCCATGAGCTATCCCTTGCATTGATGATAAGAAATGCATTTGGGGACGTTTTAATTTATTAGTATCATGCCAGTTTACGAGGCTTGGCGTACTTTCCATAACTAAAAATGATTGTCCACCTTTTAATGATCTATATATATCATGTACAAAACCTACATTAGCTGCCAAGTCTGCAGTACTTTCAAAATCATTATGCCATGCAGGGTAATTATCCCAAGATGCTATATCTACTTCTTTTGCAAATTTCCAGTAATCAAGGCCTGTGAATAATCCCATATGAGGATAATTTCCCATGAAATTAGCTGTTACAGGTACGCCAGGTGTAATTTCTCTTATTGGTGCAATTTCATTTTTATAGAAATCTATTGTTTGATCTGTAACAAATCTATTCCAATCAAGGTTATGTCCATGAACATATACTTCACCTTTTTCAGATGGACTTTCTATTTGAGACCAGCTGGTGAATTTATGACTCCAAAAGCCTGTCCACCATGCTTCATTTAGTTTTTCTAAATCGTTATTATATTTTTTCTTAAGATAATTTCTAAATGCATCCTGGCAAAGTTCACAATGACAGTCTCCACCATATTCATTTGAAATATGCCACATTATTAATGATGGATGATCTTTGTATCTTTCTGCTAAAAGCTTATTTATTTCATAAGTCTTTTGTCTATATATTGGTGAAGTAAAACAATGATTATGTCTTTGTCCATGAAGATTTTTACTTCTATCACTATTTACTCTTAAAACTTCTGGATATTTTTCAGACATCCAGGCTGGTCTTGCTCCACTTGGAGTAGCTAATATTACATGAATATTATTTTCTTCCATGTCATCCATAATTTTATCTAACCATTCAAAGGTATACTTACCTTCCTCTGGTTCTATTGCACTCCAACCAAATATGTTTATAGAAACACAATTACAATTTGCTAATTTTAAAAGACGAACATCTTCTTTTAAAACCTCTGGATACCTTAACCATTGGTCAGGATTATAATCTCCCCCATGTAAAAGTCCCTTTACTTTATTATTAAATACTGAAAATTCTTTGTTCATAAATAATTCCTCCTACATTTTTCACATACTTAATTTAAACCAATAAATATTTTTATTTATACGTTTTCATCAATAACATAATGTTAGCATTATTATTAATACTTTATGTGGTAATTTTATTTACTTTTAGTAAAATATTATCTTTTATAATTCAATAATTTGGAGAGTTTTCAACTTAAACAAAAATGGAGCATCATTTTTGTTTAAAACTCCCCAGATTATTCATGAAATACTTTGCATCACTAAATACTAAACTTCATAAAGTTTAACTTTTCACTTAGAAAGGGCTCGAAAATGAGAGTCAACTTTGTTATATTTACTTTTCACAAAAAACAAACAAAGTAGCGTCTCAAGGGTTTATTAGAAAAATAATTAAATTTCAATAGAAAAGTCAAAATACATTTTGATGGGCGAAAAGATTTAAACATTTTACTACAAACTAAAGAAATTACTAATATATAGTTGCTAATAACATGATATTCTAAAATTGGATCTAATGTAATCGTATAATCAAAGCGTTTACATTTCAATTTTTTTTAAGGAGGGATTCTATGTTAATCAAAAATTTCAGAAGTATTTTTTCTCTAGCATTATGTGTGATTTTAATTTTAACTTTTTTTCCAACTAAAAATGTTCAAGCTACGACTACGTTTGCAAAAGGTGCAGATGTAGGTTGGCTATCAGAAATGGAATATTATAAATGGGCCTTTTATAACAGTAATGGTGTTAAACAGGATTGCTTGCAAATATTAAAAGACCATGGTATAAATTCAATTAGATTTAGGGTATGGGTTAACCCTTCACGTGGGTTTTGCAACAAGGATGATGTAGTAAAACAAGCAGTACGTGCAAAAAATATGGGATTCAGAATATTAATAGATTTTCATTATAGCGATACATGGTGTGATCCAGGACAACAGGCTAAACCAGCAGCATGGAAAAACTACGATTTTAATGGTTTAATGAATGCAGTTTATAATTATACCTATGATGTAATGAGCACATTAAAATCAAATGGAGTAAATCCAGAGTGGGTTCAAGTTGGAAATGAAACCAATAATGGTATGCTATGGGAAGAAGGACGAGCTTCCACAAATATGAAGAACTTTGCGTGGCTTGTTAATAGTGGTTATGATGCTGTGAAAAAAGTAAGCAGTAACTCTAAGGTTGTAATACACCTTCCTGGTGGAGATAATAATGAAGTATTTAGGTGGCTGTTTGATGGACTTAAAGCAAATGGTGCAAAGTATGATGTTATAGGTATGTCATTATATCCTAATACAACTAACTGGGCCAGTCTAAATAAATTATGTTTGGCTAATATGAATGACATGGTAAATAGATATGGTAAAGAAGTTATGTTATGTGAAGTTGGTATGGATGTTAATTCACCATTAATTTGTAAGGCTTTTCTTACAGATATAATAAATAAAACAAAATCTGTTTCTGGTGGAAAAGGTATAGGCGTATTCTACTGGGAACCTGAATGTTACGGTGATTGGAATAAATATTATAAAGGTGCCTTTGACAGTACCGGAAAGCCAACAGCGGCATTAGATGCATTTCTCTAGAAAATAATTTGTTAAATACAAATAGGATTTACTAAGTTAAATGAAGTTTTAGCATAACAAAATATTAAGCCAGAGTTCTCATGAATTAGAACTCTGGCTTAATTTTTTTATAGAGATTCACTGTGAAATCTAAGTTTATTCAGATATCAGTTGAAATTTGACAGATATTATTTAGATAAGGCTTAATCAATAAAATAATAATATATTTTCTTTCTCTCATTTTCATCATACTCCTTTAAATAATATATATATATCTTTTATATATGGAGGATATATGTTTTTATAAACCATATTACATAAAAATCAATAAATTTTTTTCTATTAAAATATTACAAATTTCTTATGTGATTTACTTTTAGATGCAAATAAAAAGATATTACTTCCTATAAAAATAGCGTAATATCTCTTTTAGTGACTGTCACCGTATGAAGAAATCATTTTTCAACAATAAATATTTTATGAAAATTAAAGTAAAAATGCATCAAGAACTGCAGTAGGTCTTCCATCCTTGCCCCAAGCACTTAATTTATATTTGCTCCAACTATATGCTCCTTGCGGTTCCCAATAAAACACTCCTAATCCTTTTCCTTCTGGAATAGCCTTTACTCTCATTATAACTTCTTTAAGCATATCATAATTATTCCTTACATTTGTATCTTCTCCACCGATCTCACATACTATTACTTCTTTGCCATACCTGGTTGCAAATTCAATTAAATTATTGCTCAAATTATCTATGGTTTCAGTATAATCTTTTTCTACCCAGTATGGATAATAAGACACACCAATTGCATCATATTTCCCTCCATTAGCCTTATGATTGTCAAAAAAGCTAATAAACCTCTCTCGGTTATCTCCTTGATCCAAGTGAATAATAACCTTTGCTTCCTTAAATACGGCTTTTACTGCTTCATAACCGCTATTTAACAACTTGGATAATTGTCCAAAGTTATCAGTGCTTCCTTCTGGCCACAACATACCACTGGGAATTTCATTACCTACCTGCACCCATTCAGGATTAACATCCTTAACCTTTAATGCATTCATGACTTCCAAAGTGTAATCATAAACATCTAATACCAATTGATCAAAACTATGCTTTTCCCAAGCCTCAGGTTTCTTTTGCTTTTCAGGATCTGCCCAGCTGTCACTATAATGAATATCTATCATCAATCTAAATCCCATTCTTTTTGCACGTACTGACATCTCCACGATTTCATCAGTACTACAATGACCGCTGGCAGGATCGTCAGAAGGATTTACCCAAGTTCTCAAACGTATTGAATTAATTCCATGATCCTTCAAAATCTTAAGACAATCTTCTTCTCCATTATCATTATAAAACTTATATCCTGTTGCTTCCATCTGCTGTAGCCAGCCTACATCTGCACCTTTTGCAAAACTCGTTTCTTCATTATGTTTTTTATTTACCATTTCTATTTCTCCTATCATACATTACTCTATATCATAATCATAAATTGCTTCTATATCCCATATACAGCCTACTTTGGGATATCTACTTCATATATCATTTATATATCAATATCTTTTATAAAATCCAAAGCTATTATCCCGCTTTTCATATTCATATGTAGTAATGGCAGATGATTTTTAATTCAAATCATCTGCCATTATGTTTTTAAACTTAAATATTAATTATTTGCTATATTCGTCCATATACTTCTTTGATTGAGTCTTACATTCTTCTAATATCTTGTCAAATCCTGCTTCTGATAATTTTTCTCTATATTGCTTTATACCAGCATCAACATCTTGAACCATTCCTAAATCAAGAGGTACTCCATATTGAGTTATAACATTTCCTACTGCTGACATTTCATTTTTCAATTTACTATCATCAAATGAAAATGCTGCTAATGGATTAGTTACTGTATAGTCTGATTTCCACTTATCTATTGTTTCTTGAACTATAGCTGGTTGATCTGCTGGTTTACGATGTTCTTTTTGGCTATACCAACCCCAAGGACACACATTTCCTGTTGGAAAGCTTTCACTTGCATCTAAAGTTTTATATTGCTTATCTCCCTCTGCTTGCCAGTGAGTTCCTTCAACTCCGAACCAAGTTAACTCATAAATATCTTTATCATATCTTAATAGATCTAATGCCATTAATGCTCTTTCAGGATTTTTAGAAATAGCATTGATAGCCATACCATTATTTGTATAAGTATTTATTAATCTATTCGTTCCCTTTGTTTGGTCAATAACTTGAGCATTCCATTCTGGATTACTTTTATTCATTCTTTGTACTCTATCTGCTACAGATCCAATGTTCCAAACCATTAATGCAGTTTTTCCAGCTACAAAGTCATCATCTCTTGTTGCTTTACTTGAAATTGAATCACTTGCCCAATATCCCTTATCTGCGAATTCTTTCATTTTATGTGCATATTCTTTATATTCTGGAGTATCTACATATGCAAATATATTTCCTGACTGATCATTAACATTAAATCCTATTGATGGTAATGGTGCTCCACTAATCCCTCCAAATCCATACCTCTCCATCATATATGGGTATTGAAGATTTTGACCACCACCATTTGCAATTACTTTGACACCACTTGCTGTATCTTTAGAAACAGCATCCATATATGCTTCTAATTGATCATAGTTATCAATTTTATCAATTCCATATTTCTTCATTAAATCACCTCTAGCGCCAAATACCCTTGTTCCATATTCTTCTTGGTCACTAGGAATCATGTAATTCTTTCCGTTTATTTTTCCTTGCTTCCATGCATCTTTTGGCTCATTTTCATAGATATTAGGTGCATATTTTTTTAACATATCGTCTGTTAGTTCATAGAACCCATTTTTTGTTGCTACTTGACTATAATACCCCCATGATGATGCTGTGAAAATCATATCAAAATTCTCACCTGATTGAAATAATAGTTGATATTTAGTAGTCATATCAGACCATGGCAAAAAGCTAACATCTAATGTTGCATTAATTTTTTTCTTCATAATTTCATTTACTTTACCATATACAGTATCAAAATCCTTTGGCTTATCCCCTATAAGGTACATTTTTAATTTTACTTCTTGTAATTTAGATGGATCTGAAGCATCAGCACTTTTACTGCTAGAACTTCCACACCCTATCATAAGTGTTCCTGCAAGCATTGCTGTTAATCCAACAGCAATCATTTTCTTAATAGTTTTTTTTATCATTTTTTATTCCCCCTGTTCACTTTTTTCCATTTATTGTAAATTAAAATTATGAGCTTTATTCCTTAACTGCTCCTATAGTTATACCTGATACAAAATATTTTTGTATAAAAGGATATACTAATATTATTGGTCCAGTTACTATTACTGTAAGCGCCATCTTTAAAGACTCACTAGGCATATTAATTGCTGAGCCTACACTTCCTCCAGTTTGAGATAAAACAGTCTTATATGCCTCAACATTATTTACTATTTTATACAAGTAATATTGAAGTGAATATAGATTTTCATTATTAATAAATAACATACTGTTGTACCAATCATTCCAGTATCCTATTGCTATAAATAATCCAACTGTTGCAAGTGCAGGTTTTGATAAAGGTAATATTATTTTCCAAAATATCTCAAAATCCCCTGCCCCATCAATTTTTGCAGCCTCAGTAAGCGCTTTAGGTATACCACCTAAATAACTTTTCATGAGAATAATATTAAATACACTTAGCATTGGTGGCAATAATAATGATAGATAACTGTCTTTTAAATCAAGATATCTAACCATCAGTATATACCATGGTACAAGTCCACCACTAAATAATGTTGTAAAATAGAAGAAGAATGAAAATTTATTTCTCCATCTAAAGTCTTTTCTTTGAAGTACATATGCTGTCATTGCTACTGTAAATAATCCAAGAGCTGTTCCTATAGTTGTCAAACTTATTGTAACACCATATGCTCTAAGTATTGCTACCGGTTCTTTTAATGCTGTTCTATATGCTTCTAATGAAAAACTTTGTGGAAAAAGTGAAAATCCATTAGCAATAATCTCTTTCTCATCAGTGATTGATCCCATTACAACAAGTGCAAATGGTATTAAACATAGCAGTGCTATTATTGTAATCAAACCATAACTTATTCCATTAAATAATTTTACGTCTGCAGATTTTTTCATATTACGTCTCACCTCCTATTAAAATAATGAATTGTCTTTATCATAACGTTTTACTATATAATTCGTTATTATTATTGTTATAAAACAAAATACTGATTGATATAAACCTGCTGCTGCGGACATTCCAACTTCGCCAGATTGCACCAATGATCTAAATGTAAATGTATCTATAACATCTGTTGCATTAAATAAAGGTCCATTATTACCTACGAGTTGATAGAACATTTGAAAATCACCTCTAAATATAGTTCCGATTGCAAGTAGCGTAAGTATTGTTAGTGTAGGAACTAAACATGGAATTGTAACCTTGAAAATTCTCTGAAAAATATTTGCTCCATCAATTTTTGCAGCTTCATAAATTTCTGAGTCTATTCCCATGATTGCTGCTAAATATAATACAGTTCCATATCCAACATTCTTCCAAGCTGAAGCAAATATTAA
The DNA here is from genome assembly GCF_019977655.1 of Clostridium gelidum. NCBI lineage: Bacteria > Bacillati > Bacillota > Clostridia > Eubacteriales > Clostridiaceae > Clostridium > Clostridium gelidum. Next base: position 1,386,176 of record NZ_AP024849.1, on the reverse strand, counting down.
TATAATTGGCCAGGCATAAGTATTCGCATAAAAATTTACTTTTTCAAAGCCTAGTTTGCTTAAAACTGCATTTATTGTTCCATTTTCAACATTTAATATGTTGTAAGCAATTACACCTACAACAACCCATGAAATGAAATATGGTAAAAACATTGCTGTTTGAGCAATTTTTTTAAAATATTTTTTAGAAATTTCTGAAATCAATATTGCCATTCCCATTTGCAAAGTTGTATTTACTACTATAAACCCTACATTATAAAGAATAGTATTTCTTGTTACTGTAAATGCTTGTCCTGATAAGAAAAAATATTTGAAATTATCAAATCCTACAAAAGGACTTCCAAAAATTCCATCTCTAAAGTTATAATTTTTGAAGGCTAGAACTGTTCCCCCCATAGGAATATAACTAAATATGAAAAAATAAAGTATTGCTGGTAATAGCATTAATAGTAATACTTTATTTTTTTTAATCTCCTTTAAAATACTAGCGCTTTTACTAATGTCTTTTATAATGTAATCATCATTAACTAAATTCTGATTAATTCCTCTCTCCATATATATCCTCCTTTTGTTATACGTTTTCATCAACAACATAATAATATCATTTCAAAAAAGCTTTTTTGTAGTAATTTTATTTACTTTTAGTAAAATTTTATTTTCTTTTAGTAAAGTTTTATTTTCTATTTTCTATTTTTGTTGTATACTATCAATGTAAATATTACTGCTATGCTTTTTTTATTTGAACTATAATTCTAGTTCTCCTCTTAAATTGATATTCTTTTATTTATACGTTATCAATCAACATGTCATTTATTTTAGTTTATGAGGGGGTAATCTGATGATAAATTTATTAATTGTAGATGATGAAATTTTCACTCGTGAAGGTCTTCTTGAAATGTTACCTTTAGATGAACTTGGTATAACTGAAACTAGACAAGCATTCGATGGCATTGATGCATTAAATGTATCTAAGGATTTTGAACCTAATATATTATTGACGGATGTTAGAATGCCTCGTATGAACGGTATAGAATTAGCATTTGAAATAAGAAAGTTATATCCTGAATGTTCTATAATTTTTATGAGTGGGTATTCAGATAAAGAGTATTTAAAATCAGCTATTGCACTTAAGGCGATCACTTATGTTGAAAAACCTATTGAATTAGATGAGCTTGAAAATGCACTTAAATCTGCAATTTCAGAAAATTTAAAATCTAAAACATTAAAGGATAGTATTGAAAATAAAATTGCACTAGAAATGAGTAGTGAATATAACAAATCAAATATAGAAAATATCATTAATTCTTGTGTTTCTAAAGAAATCCAAGAAAAGTTATATAAGGCATTTTTTGTAACCGTTTTACTTAAAGTGCAAACTCCAATTAAAAATGAAAATGAGAAACTTATTGACACATTAAAAGGTATTTGTTCTTTATACCTCTTTAATAATTTTATATCTATAAAAAATGAAAATGAAATAATTCTTCACCTTTTCTTTACTAATAGTGATAAAATTTATATGGATATTAAATCTAGTTTATTTAATTCCTTATTTATATCAATTGGTGAATATTTAGCAACCAATACAAATTACTATATCTGTGTTGGTAACATTGTTTCTGAAATGACAGATATTCCAAGGTCATATGATTCAGCTTGTATAATGTCAAATCACACATTTTTTTATGACTATAATTCTATAATACTTCCATTAAGTAATACTAATGATAGTTATATACTTAATGAAAATATTTATTCTGAATTTGATGCATATCTTTCTAAAGAAGATAATCAAAATATTATTTTAATAATAAAAAATTTAACTTCTGAAATCAGAAAGTTTACAGGTACTAAAGCTTCATATGTTAGAGATATATATTATAGATTATTTTTAAAAATATTTAACTTTTCTCTTGATAGAAACATAGCAATTGATGACTATATAAATTCTAACGATGTTTTTGATCAAATATTAAAGTGTCCGAATATTTTTATACTGGAAGGATTTTTAATAGATAAAATCAATGAATTTTTTATTATTTTAAAAGATAAAGCTTCAAAAAGTAACCCTGTTTTATCTGTTTTAGAATACATACATAATAATTATTCTGATTCTAATCTGGGTTTAGAACAAATTAGTAAAAACACCTTTCTTACTCCAGCATATATTTGCGTTATTTTTAAAGATTTTACCTCTACAACTGTAAACAAGTATATTAATGAATACAGAATTGAAAAAGCTAAACTCTTTTTAAAGGACTCTAATATAAGCATGAGTGATATTGCTACCAAAGTAGGCTATAGTGATGGAAATTATTTTTCTAAAATCTTTAGGAAAGCAACATCTTATACTCCATCTGAATATAGGAGGAGTTTTTCTAAATGAAACTAAATTGGGTTAGACAATTAATTAAAACTTTTAACTCTAAATTAATTAATCAATTTTTATTTATGTATTCAATACTTATAATAATTCCATTAACAATATTATTTACTTATACTTACACAAAAATGTCCACAATGATTGAAGATAATATTATACTATCTACTGAGCAAGCGTTTGATCAATCTTGTTCATATATTACTTATAAGTTATCTAGAATCTATAGCACATCGAATTCTATAGTTTTAGATGATAATTTTACTTCAATACTTAGAAAAAATCCTAAAAATTATCCAATTTATGATCAAGTTAGCGACTTATATAAGTTAAGATCTAATTTATCTTATAATCAAAATAATGTTGATATTTTTACTATAGACTTGTATGTAAATAAAGATTTTATTTACTCTAATGAAAATGTAAATATTTATTCTATGAATCAACTTGAGAATTCAAAATGGCTAAATAAAATTAACAGTGATAATTCTAGATTTTTTTGGTGTCCATCTTCATATTTAAGGTCTGATTCGCCTGATCTTCTTTGCTTAGGAAAAACTATTGTTAATCCTGATAATTATTCTGAAAATATAGGATATGTTATACTTAATTTTAAGAAACATGACTTGGAAAATATAATAGGAAAAATTAATTCTATTGATGGCAGTATAAGTTGCATAATAAATTCGAATGACGATGTAATTGCTTCTACAAATGATAGTACTTATATGAAATATAAAGATATTATCAATAATGTAAAACCAACAAATAATACTAAATTGAGTAATATTAATATTCATAATAATACTTCATTTATTCAAAGTTCATATATTAATAATACTGACTGGCGTATTATTAATATTGTCCCATATGAGATGATAAACTCCCAAATAAATACACAGCGATACATTTTAATAATTATAGTTCTAATTTTTGGTGGAGCTTCACTTTGTGCTGGATATTATTTTTTTAATTCTATAAATAGGCGCTTATCTAAAGTAATAAGAGGTATGAGAGAAGTTCATGCCGATACTCTTGATAATTTTATTGAAAATGATGGTGATGATGAACTTGGCGAACTTATTAGCAACTATAACTATATGATAGGTAAAATGTCAATATTAGTTGATGAACAATATAAATCTGGTAAAGCTGTTAAAAATGCAGAATTAAAAGCCCTTCAATCTCAGATTAATCCTCATTTTTTATATAATACACTAGATATGATAAATTGGATGGCTTATAAAAATATGAATTCAGAAATACGTTTAGCTGTTAAAAATTTAGCTAAATTTTATAAACTTTCTTTAAATAAAGGTAATGATATAACACCTATAGAAGATGAATTGCATCATGTTTCTTTATATGTTGAAATTCAAAACATGAGATACAGTAATAGAATATCCTTAGAAATTAATGTTAATAGTGATATTAGAAGTTATTTAATTCCTAAAATTACACTGCAACCAATTGTTGAAAACTCTATAACCCATGGAATTTTTGCAAAAGGTAATGTAGAAGGAAAAATAATTATTACTGGATCTATAGTTAATAATAATATTTATTTAAAAGTTTCTGATGATGGTATTGGAATTAAAGAAAGTGATTTACCTTTAATTTTGTCATCAGAAAAACATAAATCTAAGAATAAAGAATCAAAAGGTAGTGGATACGGAATTAAAAATATAAACGAAAGATTGAAACTTTATTATGGTGATGATTATGGACTTTCTTTCAGCAGTATATATGAAAAAGGAACTACCGTTACTATAAAACTACCTATAATACTGGAGGCATTATGAAAAAAGATTTTTACGATAAACCAATTTACACAATATCAAATTATATTATTAACTTTTTTTTAAGTAGTGTTTATTTATCTATTTGTAATATACTACTTATACTATTTTTTATTTTTACTGCAATAGATCCAAGGAACTTTAGTTTATTACTCCTATTTATTTGTTTGATACCTTTAGGTCCCTCTTTAGGCGCTCTATACTCTACAATTGGTAAAATAATTCGCGAAAAAGATATATACTTCTCATCATATTTTTGGAGTTCATATAAAAATAATTTTGTATCTTACTTAAAACTTTGGTTAATTGAGATTATTCTACTTACTATATTATTCATTGATTTTCAGTACTTCTATTTAAATATGCCAGAAAAAGGTATTCATATAATTTTTGTTGTATTAATTATAATATCATTAGTAATAGGCTTCTATACCTTCCCTATAAACTCTAGATTTGAAATTAAATTAAAGGATTTATTTATTATATCAATATACTATATGATAAAAAAATTCCCAACAACTATATTAAAAATTGCTGTTATTATCTTAATTTATTATTTATCAAACAAAATTTCAATTATATTCTTAATTTTTATACCTAATATAATTTGTTTTATATTTTTTTACTATGATAAAAGTATATTTACAGAACTTGAAACTAAATTTTTATCATCTGATAGCAATAAATAATTTTGATAAAAATATATTTTAGAATTTAACTATTTAATGGCAGGTTGTTCCATTTTCTGCTTGTCCCTTTGTTTCTTGGGATTGTGCAGAAGTTGATGCAACCTGCCATTTATAAATTTCTAATGAAAATTTTTTTGATTGTGCCTAAAGTCATTGTTACAGTTTTCATTGATTATTTTTTACTTTTAACGAGAATATCATTAGCCATTAATTCTTCTTCACATTTCACAGTAAAAATCATTTGTGGACGAGGTGCACTTTCTATTTCCTCACCATTTTCTTTTCTCATATCCTCAAATTTTATGATCTTGTTATCTCCTTTTATAGCTAAAACTTCAACTAAATCACCATTACAAACTTTATTTCTTTGTTGCACAGTTGCAATATGTGATTCCTTATTATAATCCTTCACAATTCCTACCATATCATAGTCTTGTATATATGCTGAACTTTCATAATTTTGTCTTATTTTTTCATCAAAATAAAAACCAGTTGTGTATGGTCTGTGGCTAGGTTTCATAAGCTCTTCCATTAATTTAGGGTCATATTTATAATTTTTAGGATCTTCTATGTATTTATCAATGGCTTTTCTATATGCTTTTACTATAGATGCTACATAATATGAACTTTTCATTCTACCTTCAATTTTAAGAGAATTTATACCTGCTTCAATAAGTTCTGGAATATGTTCTATCATACACAAGTCCTTTGAGCTCATAAAATAAATTCCATCTTCGCCTTCGTTAACCTTATGATAATCACCTGTTTCTCTTTCTTCATATAGATTATATTTAAATCTACAAGGTTGTGTACAAGTTCCCCTATTAGAATCTCTGCCAGTTATATAATTTGATAATAAACACTTGCCTGAGTATCCCATACACATTGCACCATGAACAAAGACTTCTATATCACAAGTTTCTGGTAATTCTTTTCTTAGTATCTTTAAATCATCAAGACTCATTTCTCTTGCTGCTACTATTCTTTTAACTCCAACCTTATGCCAGAACAAAGCAGATTTATAATTTAAATTACTAGCTTGAGTACTTAAATGTATTTCAAGCTCTGGTGCTACCGCACGAGCTATACTCATAATCCCTGGATCTGCAATAAGTACAGCATCAACACCTATTTCATATAATTCAGTAATATATTCTTCTATACCCACTAAATCTTCATTATGTGGAATTACATTTAATGTAACATGAATTTTTTTTCCTCTTGAATGTGCATATTCAAGACCTTCTTTTAATTCATCTATTGTAAAATTATCTGCTGCTGCTCTCAAGTTTAATTTATTTCCCCCAAGATATACTGCATCAGCACCAAAATTTATAGCAGTTTTAAGTTTCTCCAAATTTCCTGCTGGTGCTAAAAGTTCTATTCTGTTCATATTTTATTTCTCCTTATCTATTAACTAAATAATACTATAGCACATTTATAATATTATAGTCTTATATACTTATCAACAAGTAAAAATTTGATCTGTACTAGCACACATAATCAAACTTATTAAGATTCACAACTAATTGTTTTTTGCTCTTCAATCCTTAATAATATAACAGCACAAATTAACACAATTGCTGAACACCATATTGATTTTTCTCCAATATTTAATGTCAAAAATCCACCTAAAAAAGCTCCAAATATAAATGAAAAGATTATTGTGAAATAACGAATTGAGCGGATAGCTGACTTAATATCCTTTTCTGTAATAGCAATAAACGCTGCATAAGAAGCTGAACGTAAATTGCCTGTGGACATAGTTGTTGTATATGGCGAATCAACTAATTTACGGAATGAAGATACCTGAATCGAAGCAACAAATGAAACTATAACCGTCACAACAATATTGGGAATTGTATTTGGTATAAATCCTACAATAATAATGGCTAAAATTTCGATAATTAAGACTGCTTGTTTCCAATCTGATACAAATAATCGTGAATAAAATTTTTTTATTAATTCCACAACAATTACTCCAATCATACAAGCTAATATAGGTGGAACATGAGATAAGGCTTGTCCAAACTCACCCTTTGCAGCATATGCTCCCAACATTATAATATTTCCTGTTTGAGCATTAGCAAAAACTCCTCCCCTTCCTATGAATGTATATGCATCCAAAAAACCTCCAACAATTGCAAGAAGTATGCCAAGTCTTACAGATTCATGAATTGCATGATTTGAATGTATCTTTATCTTCTTTGTGTGTATTATATCAAAAACTTTATCAACCAAAATATCCCTCCCTATTGTATTTTCATAATTTTTGAAGGTACATATTCAATACCTTCTTTTAATTTTTCTGTTGTAAAATTATCTACCATATATGCTAATATAATTCACCATAAATATTCTTAAGAATATTACGATATTTATTTTAAACCATATTATCATATACGTCAAAATATGCACCTTAAAAAAAGTGCGTAGCACAATCAAGATCTTATTCACCTATAAAAATAGTGCGACGCACAATTATAATCTTATACATCGCAATCGCAAAAAGTATCAAACACAATTTTATCAATAATTTTATTTACTAGCTTCAAGAATGCTTATACTTGCACTTGCACCAATTCTATTAGCCCCTGCATTTACCATATCCATAGCAGAATTAAAATCTCTAACTCCACCTGAAGCCTTAACTCCCATTTCTGTTCCTACAGCTTTCCTCATAATAGCAACATCTTCCTTAACTGCTCCTCCAGTAGAAAATCCTGTTGATGTCTTAACAAAGTCTGCACCTATCTCTTTAGATATTTCACATACCTTAATTTTTTCTTCATCAGTTAAAAGGCATGCTTCAATAATCACTTTAACTACAGCTTTTTTATTAGCTGCATCTACAACTGCTTTTATATCTTCTTTAACTAACTCATAATTCTTTTCTTTTAAAGCACCAACATTTATAACTGTATCTACTTCATTTGCACCATTTTCTATTGCTTGCTTTGTTTCAAAAGCTTTAACTTCTTTAGTTGTGGCTCCTAAAGGAAATCCAACAACTACACATGTGCTAACATCTGATCCTTCAAGTTCTTTACTTACAATCGCAGCATTACAAGCATTTATACAAACTGAAGCAAAACCAAATTCCTTAGCTTCCTTGCAAAATCTTTTAACCTCTTCAATTGTTGCCTCTGGTTTTAATATTGTATGATCTATGTATTTAGCTATGTTCATAATTTATTTCTCCTTATCTTTAATATTATTTTAAATTTATCTACTGGAAATCAGCATATAAATCTGGATTTTTACCGAAACTTTCTAATTATGGCAAAGCATCTTTTATTTCAAAAATCCATTTCATAGCTTGTACATAATATAATGCATCTTCATGATTTTTATTAAATATCTCAATCACTCCCCAAATAGTTTTTAGATAATCCATCATCATATATTAAAATTCATTTCCATAGTGAGTATTTTAAATAAATGTTGTTAATATATTTAGAAATCACATGTTATAACAAGCATTAAAAATAATTTTTATATGTTTTAAACACCCATATTAATATAAGTGCAAATATAAGTATAAGAACGAATAATAACAACATTCTTTTAAAACACACTGTATAGAATTGAAATAGTATCTATAACGATCATATGGCAGGTTAAATTTTTATTTTGCAGCAGCTTCTTATCCTTGTATTCACAGTAGTATAGTTCGAATTATATATCAATAAATAAATTACCCATCTATGCTAGTACAAATTTTAAATCTAGGAGTTAATTAACTCTCTAAAACTTAAAAATGTAGTCGATCTAAGTTAACATTTCAGCTACATTTTTAAATATTTCATTTATATTTTGTACCTCTCATAAAACACACCATTAAGTGCTATATAGCTAAAACTATTATAATGTTAAGAATATGTTTTTATTTGTTTTCTTCTTCAAATTTCTTCATGAATTCAACTAATGCTTTAACCCCTTCTATTGGCATAGCATTGTATATACTTGTTCTCATACCACCAACAGTTCTGTGTCCTTTTATGTTTTCAAATCCTTCTGCTTTAGCTTCCTTTATAAATTTAGCATCTAATTCATTTCTTCCAGTTATAAAAGGTGCATTCATTAAAGAACGATCTTTCTTTACAACTGTTCCTTTAAACATGCTACTTGAATCAAGGTAATCATATAATATAGAAGCCTTTTCTTCATTAATCTTTTTCATTGCTTGGAGTCCACCCTTATTTTTAACCCAATTAAATACTTTTCCACATATGTATATTCCATATGCTGGTGGTGTATTATATAATGAATCATTATCTGCATGGATTTTGTATTTTAACATTGTTGGAGTACCTGGAATCACATCATCTGTAATTAAGTCTTCACGAATTATTACTACAACAACCCCAGCTGGTCCAACATTCTTTTGAGCTCCTGCATAAATCAATCCATATTTTGATACATCTACAGGTTCAGATAAGAAATCTGATGACATATCAGCTACTAGTATCTTATCTCCTGTTTCAGGAATATCATTATATTTAAGTCCATGCACTGTTTCATTGTGACATATGTAAACAAAATCTGCATCATCAGAAATCTTTAAATTCTTTCTATTTACTTTCTTTAGCTTTTCTATATGCTTCAACAAATCTTCTAGCTTCATTTTCAACAGCTGCATAATCTCCAGTTGCTGCACCCTTTGTTAAGTTACTTCCAGTTCCAACTGCAACTGCTCCTACATTTACCCATTCATGTATATTTTCAACTGCAACTCCGCCTGTTGGCATAAATTCACCTTGTGGAAGTGGTCCTCTAAATGATTTAATTACTGATGGTCCATATAAATTAGCTGGAAATATTTTAATTATATCAACACCATATTCTAAAGCAGTAATTGCATCCTTAATAGTCATTACCCCTGGCGTAACTAAAACTTTATATTTATTACAAAGCTTTAATGTATCTACATCTAAGCTTGGACTAACAATAAATTGTGCCCCAGCAAGTATACACGCTCTAGCTGTTTCAGTATCTAAAACTGTTCCTGCTCCAATAATTACATCTGTACCTTTGTATTTGTCTGCTGCTTCTTTTATCATTTCTAGCGGATTTGGAACTGTCATTGTAAGTTCCATAATTTTTATTCCACCTTTTACTGCAGCATCTACGATTTTAATAGCCTGATCCCTTGAATCACCTCTAATTACTGCAATAACTCCTGCATCTAATATTCCCTTTAATACTACGTTCTTTTTCATTCTTTGCACCTCTATTTTTATTTATTATGATTAATTTTATTTACTAAATCCCTTTAGCAATATTTTTATTATTTAATTGCTATTTTTACTTACCAAATAACATCACATACTTTATTAATAATTTATTCACCATATCCAAGTTTTTTTATAAATACTCTTATTAAAATTTCATCTATACCTGAACTACTATTATTCTTTTTTACCATAACTACTGCCTCCTAACAGAGATTTACTATACAATTATGGTATTATAGTATAATCTATATATCAACAAGTAAAATACAAATCTGTGCTAGTACAGTATTTAAGGAGTGGTTCATTTTGCTTAAATATGAAGAGATTATAGAATATATTAAAAACAGTATAAAAACAGAGAAATTAAATCATCCAAAGAAATTACCATCTATTAGATCCATTCAAGAACTGTTTCAGTGCAGTACTGGTACAGTTTTAAAAGCTTATTCAAAACTTGAGCAAGATCATATTATATATTCAGTTCCTAAAAGTGGATATTATATAATTGATGATTTTCATAATCCAACTCCTTCTAAACAACCTATAATTGATTTTTCAGCTGTAAATTTAAATTCCGAAGCTTTTCCATATAAGAATTTTCAACATTGTCTAAATAAATCAATAGACTTATACAAAGAAAAACTCTTTGCTTATTCTGATCCTAGGGGATTAACTTCTTTAATTAAAGTATTAACAAAGCATATCCAAAACTATCAAATATTCACAAAACCAGATAACATAATTATTACATCAAGTTCTCAACAAGTATTAAACATATTATCTATTATGCCGTTTCCAAATGGCAAGACTAATATACTTATTGAACAACCTACGTATTATGGAATGATAAAATTTTTAGAACTCAATAATATCCCTACTCTTGGTATAAATAGAGACTTTAATGGACTAGATCTAGATGAATTAGAGAAATTATTTAAATACGGTAATATTAAATTTTTCTATAGTATACCTAGATTTCATAATCCAACTGGAACTTCATATAGCAAACTTGAAAAGCAGGAAATTATTAAATTAGCTGAAAAATATGATGTATATATTGTTGAAGATGATATTGCAGCGGATTTAGATATGAATAAAAAAAATGATCCTATGTTTTCTTATGATACTTCTTCAAGAGTTATATATCTTAAGAGTTATTCAAAAGTACTCATGCCAGGTTTAAGAGTTGCAGCTCTTATATTGCCAGAATTATTAATTAATAGTTTTTTAGAATATAAAAGATGGACTGACATAAGTAGTCCTATACTGTCCCAAGGAGCCTTAGAAATATACATAAAAAACGGAATGTTTGATGCTCATATGAAGCAATTAGTTAGTTTATATGGTAGCCGTATGAATTCTTTAAAAGACACATTATTAGAAAATAAACATCCAAAGATTAAATACAATATTCCTGATTCCGGATACTTTGGTTGCATTTATGTTAATGGTTCTTTAAACTATGATAAAATCATTACATCATTACACCATAAAAATATAAAAATCTTTAACACAAGTGAATGTTTCCTCAAAGAATATAAGTGTGACAATTATTTCAGATTTACTATTAGTGAAGTAAATGAAAAGCAAATAAAAAAAAATATTCCTATAATACTTAATACTATTCAGAAACACTTGTTCTAACAAAGTTGATGGAGGAATTATAATTCCATATCCTTATGAGGAGTATATTAAAAAATAGTAGTTTGATCTATTATTTTCTTTTAAAAAATTCCATAACAATACTTTTAAAATAAAGTATTGTTATGGAATTTTACTTTTATGATGTAGGCGATGCATTATCAAGTTAAGGGAGGTTCAAAAAAACAATAATTACTTAGAAATTGCTTTCTCTTACCATATTGTAAAGCATTCCTTGCTTTAATTTATTACTATCCCCACCTAATACATCAATTAATGCATAAGCAAAAGGCAGTGTTGTAGCAGGCCCTCTACTAGTGATTAAGTGATCATCTATTACAACTATATCCTCTACATAATTTGCTTCTTTAAATAGTTCAGTATATTTCTCTCCAGGATATGATGTTATTGTACGCCCTTTGATAATTCCTGCTTTTTCTAAAATCATTGGTGCTGCACAAATAGCTGCAACAAATTTTTCTGGTGCCTTATCAAAATATTTAACCAATTCAATGACTCTTTCATCATCTCTTAAATTTGTTGCACCAGGTAATCCACCAGGTAAAACAATCATGTCATACTCTCTAATTTCATCACTTATAATTTTGTCTGCCTTTACTACAATATCATGAGAACCCTTTACCATTTCTTCATCGATGCTCACAGAATCACACTTAAATCCTGCTCTTCTTAAAATATCAATTACAAATAATGATTCTCCCTCTTCAAATCCTTCTGCTAAAAAAACTGCAATTCTACTCATTTAACTCTTCCTTTCATCGTGTACTAATTTATATTTTAATTATACTAAATTTGTTTTTTTCTCTCTACTGATTTCCCAATCTAGGAAATTGCTTTAATACTTATTATATGATATTGTGTTCTCTTTTTCCTTAGATACTTTAGCAGCAATCTTTTCATTAGCTGGATAACCAACAGTTATAATTAAATCAAGTTTTCTATCTTCCGGAATACCAAGAATTTTTTTTACACCTTGTGCATCAAATGCACCAATAATGCAAGTACCAAGCGAAAGCTCTGTGGCTTTCAAACAAAACATAGCAATTGCGCCACCTATATCACTCTTTGTATAGTCATCACCTTTTATTTTTCCTCGATTAATCGGTATATAATTTAAACCTTCATTTACCACTGCAATCATAATTGGAGCTGTCCTTGTAAATATATTCACATGATAATCATCATCTGAGGTGCATGCTTTTACTTTACAGAGAATATGTTCTTCATCTATTACGATAAACTTCCACGGCTGATAATTACGTGCAGAAGGTGCCATTAGTGCTGCAGCAAGACACTGGTAAATCAGTACTCTATCCACTTTTTTATCAATATAATTCCTAATGCTTCGACGCTTTTTAGAAAGTGTTGAAAAATCCATTTTTATCATCTTCTCTCCAAATATATTATTTTATAACATTGCCTATGTAAATATATTTCCCAAGATTGGAAATATATTTACATAGCTCTGCTTTTAATTATGTTTTTTTGTTAAATAGTACGCATAGTTTTGTGCAATTAAACTTCCCACTAACTGCAACTGAAAAGGATGAGATGCATAATCTTGTAATGATTTAAAAGAAATGACTTCATCAAAATATTTATTCGACATAGAATTATAATCACTGGTTACAAAATATACTTTTGGTTTGGCTTGCTGTTTTGGTATTCTTCGTGGAAAGATATGTTCAAAGTAAATTCCGGTATAACTGAAAATAATAATTAAATCTTTATCAGTTGCATTTTTTAAATACTCAAGTTGCTGCTTAAACTGTACTTTTGTCAAAGCTACTTTCCCAAGCATTAACAAATCACTTTGTAAATTCATCGCTACTGTTTCTGCCTTTAATAAACCCAGAATAGCTATTTTTTCATAACGATAAATATCTTTTACTAAATGCTTAAGGGCCTCATAATCAATAGATTCGCAAACTAAGTTCAAACTCTCCTTGACTCTTGTGACAAAATCCAATGAACGTGTATTAATATTATGATGATTTGAATACAAATCAAAATTAAATCAAGTTGTATTAATTAGTTCTTTAAGCTCTACAAAATCATTTAGTCCAACTTCTTTACAAAATCTACTAATGGAGCTGTTTGCCACATGACACTTTTTGGCCAGTTCACCTATATTAGATTGCTTAACCTCATCTATATGGCTTAAAATATAAGAAGCAATTCCACAATTTATTGAACCATCATTACTACTAACCAATTCTGATAGGAATACAATTTTTAATTTATCCCAATACATACTTTCACTCCATTCTTTATTCCTCTGATTCAACTAACTTTTAAGCCATTAGTATTTTGTATTAATAATGCATACTGAAATTTCTTATGACGAAATTTTATTACCTTTATATTTTTTCATATTCCTAATAATACAATTTAAACATAAGCTCTAAAAATCCTTCTAAAATCTCAAAAAGAACCCACAAAATGTGAGTCCTAATTTTGATTAATACAATTCTTTTCTATTTTTACTTTCAATCCATTAATTGATTTCATAAAAACATTTGTCAGCGGTCCAAACACTAACGTATAAATAATGGTTCCTTCACGTACAGTTGTATTTGGTATTTTAAAAATAATTATAATACCTAAAGAGAGTATAACAAAGAATATATCAACATATCGTCTTATAGTACCAAATTGTCTATGTAATTTTAATGCAATCACATTACATAATCCCTCAAATGGCATAGAAGTTAAGTTTGCTATAATCATTAAACTTACACCATAAGCCATTAATATAATTCCAAGAAATAATACAATGCATTTTAACCCATAATTACTTAATTGCAAATTAGCTATAATTCCTATGTCATATAGAAATAAATTCACAATATAGCCAAATACACTCGTAACTATCAGCTGTACTATTTGTATAAGTTTAAAATCATGTCTCAATAAAATAATTTGTCCAATGAAGCAGACATAATTAATAACTGATAAAACAGTACCAGTTTTCATATTAGTAATAATTCCAATGTTATTACTAATCCCAGATATTGTACTTTGCCCTAAATCTGATTTTATAAGCAACGTCATACCAAACGCTGAAATTATTATTCCTAAAATCAACATCAAACTTCTATAAATATATTGTTGATTTATTTTTAAATACTTACACATCTTTTCCATTATCAAATACATCCTTCATTATCTTATTTAATTTAAATTTTACTCAATATCACAATATAACATGGTACTGCCAAATTTACTACAATTCTTGAAAAAAGTTTTCCTGTATCTTGATCAAACCACTTTTTATAACTTAAAAAATATCCAATCGATAGCATCAATATTATACTGAATACACTTTGTATTGAATTAAAAACAACCATAATATATCCCCATTCTCAATTTTATAGTGTAATCTTTTATTATTTTTTGACTTTATCCCTAATTACTAATATCATTATAACAAAGGAATATTAATATTATAAATATCTATATACTATTACATATATACATATTTATGTATATATTATGAGGTGATATATCATATGGACTTGAAACAACTTACTTACTTTCTGGAAATAATAAAAGAAGAAAACATAACTAAAGCTGCTGAAAAACTTCATATAGCCCAACCACACTTAAGCCATCAACTAAAACTTTTAGAAGATGAATTAAATACTAAACTAATACAAAGAACTACCCGTAAGTTTCAGATAACAGAAGCCGGCGAGCTTTTACAAAAACGTGGTGAACAAATGATAAATTTATTAAAAACTACCATAAAGGAATTAAACGATATAAATGAAGGAATCACAGGAACTTTATCAGTTGGCACAATATCTGCTAAAGGTGATACTCTTTTATTAAAAAAAATTAATGAATTCCATAAAGCATATCCTAATGTAAATTTTATAATAAAAGAATGTAACACCATGGAGATTCTAGAACTATTAAAAGTTGGTTTGATCGAGATTGGCATAGTAAGAACCCCATTCAACTCTAATGAAGTTGAGTCTATTCATTTACCTTCTGAGCCCATGATAGCAGTATATTGCAACGATACTTATTTTAATGATAATAAAAATTCTATTAATATTTCCGAACTTAAAGATAAACCATTATTAATAAGTTCTAAATTTGAGAATATGTTGTTAGATGTATGTGAAGTATATAACTTTAAACCTAGAATACTTTGCCAAATTAATGATGCAAGGTCTCTGTTATTATGGGCTAGTACTGGAATGGGTATAGCAATAGTTCCAAAAGATTGGATTGACATTTCTAAGAATATCAATCTGAAATATAGTGAAATAAATGAGCCTTCTTTAATAACAAGATCTGAAATTATATGGACCAAAAATCATTATTTATCTTCTGTAGCCAATCATTTTTTAGAAACTTTCATATGATTAATATTTGAGAAATTTTAAATACACCATTAATTTTCTTTATATTCTTGAATATAGATGGGATTACCATAACCAATGATACCCTAATACATAAAAGATGGTTTCCAAGAGTATTCTCTTGGAAACCATCTTTTATAAATCTTCACCATTAGATTCTATACATTTTTTATACCAGTAAAACGAATTTTTTCTTGTTCTATCTAACGTTCCTTTTCCATCATTATCTTTATCAACATGAATGAATCCATATCGTTTCTTCATTTCTCCAGTACCTGCACTTACTAAATCAATACATCCCCATGGAGTATACCCCATTAATTCAACCCCATCTTCTAGAACTGCTTTCTTAATTTGCTCTACATGTTTTTTGAAATAATCAATTCTATATTCATCATTTATTGAACCATCTTCTTCAAATTTATCAACAGCTCCAAACCCATTTTCAACAATGAATAAAGGTATATTATATCTGTCATATAACCAATTCAAAGCAATACGAAGTCCTACAGGATCAATCTGCCATCCCCATTCACTAGCTTGAAGTAGAGGATTTTTATATCCTTTGATTTCATTACCCTCACTCTTATCTTCAGTTGTTGGATTTGCAATTTCTATAGAGCTTGAATAATAACTAAAGCCTATAAAATCAACAGTTCCTTTCTTTAATATCTTTTTGTCTTCTTCACTTATTTTAATATCTAAATTATTCTTCTCCATGAATTTCAATTGAAAACTTGGATATTTTCCTCTCACTTGAACATCTGTAAAGAAATATGCTTCATGTAATTTTTTAATATGCGCCATTACATCATCTGGATTACAGGTTGCAGCATATGATGTAGTATGCAATAACATAGTTCCTATTATAAAATCAGGATTTATTGATTTTCCTAGTATTACTGCCTTTGCACATGCAACAAGCATATAGTGAGCTGCTTGATACTTAGTTAATAATTCATTTTCACCTTCCGAAAATTTAATTCCTCCAGGTTTCCAAGGTTTGCGAATAATCATATTAATCTCATTAAAAGGCATCCAATATTTAACTTTATTCTTGTATCTTTTATACACAACCTCACAGAAATTCAAGAAGAAATCAATTAACTTAGGATTTCTAAAGCCACCATATTTTACAACTAAATTATATGGCATTTCAAAATGTGAAATTGTTATAACTGGTTCAATTCCATATTTTAAGCATTCATCAAATACTGAATCATAAAATAATAAGCCTTCTTCATTGGGTTCACTTTCATCTCCATTTGGAAAAATTCTTGTCCATGCAATGCTAGTTCTAAAACATTTAAATCCCATTTCATGAAACAATACTATATCTTCCTTATATCTTGAATAAAAATCTATTGCCTCATGATTTGGATAATTCATTCCTTCTATTATTCCGTCAGTTACAACTCTGTCTACTCCATGAGCACCTGCCGTCATAACATCACTAACACTTATTCCTTTTTCACCTTTATTCCATCCACCTTCAAATTGATTTGCTGCTACTGCTCCTCCCCATAGGAAACCCGTTGCCAATTTACTCATTCTATTCACCTACACTTCTACAATTAATAAGTCTTCTTGTTTTAAAATCTGCCCACTAGCAATTGGAGATACATTTTTAAATTCACTACTATTTGTCACAACTATTAATACTGTAGTATCATATCCTTCTTTCTTTATAGCTACTTCATCAAATTCGATCAATAAATCTCCCTTTTTAATTTTTTCATTTTGCTTAGTTTTTGCAGTAAAATATTTTCCTTCTAAATTAACTGTATCTATTCCAATATGAATTAGTAATTCAATTCCTTCTTCAGACTTTAATCCAATTGCATGGTTTGTGTGAAATAAAGCTTCTACTGTTCCATCAAATGGTGCATATACTTTACCGTCTTTAGGAACAATAGCAACTCCCTTTCCCATTACTTCTTGTGAAAACATTTTATCTTCAACTTCTGTTATTGCTTTCACTTCCCCAGTTATTGGAGCACTTATTGATACATTTCTTTGCAATTTAACACTTGATGTTGAACTGGTTTGTTCTTGTTCAGTTTCATCTTTTTCTTCATTAATTCCCAAAATAATTGTACTACCTAATGCTAAGAAAATACTAATACAAACTCCAATAATAATATGGATAAAACTATTAGCAACATAAGTTGGTAATGCTAATAAACCTGGTAGAATTAATGTAGTACCTGCACCTCCAAAGAAGTTAACATAAGCTGCACCAATACCACCTGAAACCATTGCACAAATCATTGGTTTTTTATATTTTAAATTATAACCATACATAGCTGGTTCAGTAATTCCAAATAAAGCTGTGATTCCACTAGTCAATGCTCCAGATTTTCTTGTCTTATTCCTTGCTAAAATAAATACACCTAAACATGCTCCAGCTTGTGCCATATTTCCTGTTAATTGTGCTGGTGAAATATATGTTTTACCAAACTCTGCAATTAATTGAGTGTTAATTGGTGTAACAGCATAATGCATACCAAACATTACCAATAAAGGTCTGAATGTTCCAAATATAAATGCTCCAAATATACCACTTGTTGCATACAACCATTGTATTCCTAATGCTATATAACGCCCTAAATATATCCCTATAGGTCCTATTGCGATTAATTCTAATGGAACCATAATAAATAACACTAACATCGGAACAAATAATATTCTAAATGCTTCCGGAATAATTTTCTCTACTTTTCTATATACCTTACTTAATATCCATACAGATAAAATAATTGGGATAATTGTGGATTTATAATTTACAAATAAAACCGGCAAACCTAAAAAACTAATACTTGCAATCCCTGTTTTAGCTGCTGTATCAGCTCCATTCATTATAGTTGGATACATGTAAGCACCAGCTAAAGCTATAGCCATGTATTCACTAGTTTTAAACTTTTTAGCTGCACTTACTGCTAAGAAAAATGGGAAGAAGTAAAAAATTAAATCTCCTACTAAGTTTAGTACTATAACAGCTCCTGATTTTGCATCTAAAATTCCAAAAGTAGTAATAATAGCTGAAAGAGATTTTACCATACCACAACCAATTAGAACTGGTATTATAGATCCAAAAACTCCAGAAAGCGTTTCAACTCCAGCAGAAATTGGATTTCTCTTCTTTTTAAACGTTCCCACTTCAATTCCACTATCTGAAATATTAATCATTTTTACAAACTCTTCAAAGACTCCATCTACTTTTGCTCCTAAAACTACTTGTAGTTGACCATTCTTAATTTGGGCTTTCAAAACCCCTTCTATTCTATCCATTTCTTCTAATTTAATAATTGATTCATCCTTAACATTTAATCTTAAACGGGTTGCACAATGAGTTGCATATTGAATATTATTTTCTCCTCCTACTAACTCCAATACTTTAACAGCTAAATCTTTGTTTTTCATAAAATTCCTCTCCTTCTTAAATTATAAAATATATAAATAATTATTGAATAAATGCTAGCTTTCTTTTTCAACAATGTTTTATCAATAAAAAATGACCAAGACATATGTATTAAATTACATACTATCTTGGTCATGCCTGATCGAATCAGTAACAGTCCATTTTTACATTATTTAATTTTTTAAACGTTGTATATGTAACAATAAATATAATTTTTCATCATTAGAACAATTCCAACCGTAATTTTTATTAATGTATTTTTCTATTTTTTCTACGCAAGTCAATTCCTCTTTATACTTTTCTTTAATCATTTCATAAAATAATTCATTTTCATTTTCGAGAGTCTTTCCTTCAACTTGCCTTCGTACAAAATACATTACATGCGTAACAAATCTTGTAAAGTTAATGGATTCTTCATCAAAATTTATTTTAAAATGATACTTTACAATATTTATTATTTCTCCTGAAATTGAAGTGACTTTTGTTGTTTCACTCAATTCATTTGAACCCATCTGTGCATTAACAAAATGTAATGCAATAAAGCTCGCTTCACTTGATGGTAATTGTATTCCCAATTGTAGTTCTATTATTTTAAGAGCCTCAATACCAATATGCTGTTCCATTGGATATAAACGTTTTATTTCCCATTGTAGTGGATTATTAACCTTTATAGCTTCATGATATCTTTCAATAGCAGAGTCAATATGATCTGTTAATGTCAAAAAAATTATTGAATTAACTTTTTTATTTAAATAGTTTTCACCAAAACGTATAATCTCCTCTGCTAAAGAAATAGTATCTGATGAAATAGCATTAAGTAATTCAAATGCTTTCATATTCTTAGGAGTAACATAAATAGTTTCAATTATGCTTTCATCTACAAGATCATATGGGATTGAGGGAAATCCAACTCCTTTTCCCATAATAATAACTTCTTCTTTTTTATCATTTAATGCTAAAGCAACATTGTTATTTATCTTTTTAATTACTTGCAATAATTTTCACCTCCTAAAAATAAAATTTAATTTAATTATTTTCCACCAGCAAAATTGTATAACATTTTCTCACGTAAAACTGATGTATCTTTACCAAATACCTCTGCAATCTTATATGCAAATGGATATGGTGTAGCTGGTCCTTGGCTTGTAACTATATTCTTATCTGCTACAACCACTTCATTTATGAAAATTCCACCGATAAGTTTTTCTGCATATCCTGTATATCCAGTTACCTTTTTACCTTCGATTACCTTTGCATCAGATAATACTACAGTACCAGAGCACATTGCACCTATATATTTATTGTTATCATTGAAATATTGCACCATTTTTATAACTTCTGGATTTTCTTTTAAGTTCTGTCCACCTGGACGTCCTCCTGGTAAAACAACCATGTCATATTCTTTTACTTCTTCACCAAAGGCTTTGTCACCTTCAACATACATGCCATGCATTCCTTTTACCAGCTTATCTCCAAAATAAAATGTATCGCAAGTAAGTCCAGCTCTTCTTAAAATATCTACTATAGTTAATGTTTCACCTTCTTCAAAACCTTCTGCCATTAATACTGCTATTTTACTCATAATTCCCCTCCTATTCTGCATTAAATGCATTAAAATAAACCATACGATTTTTAACTTCTAAGCTATCGCCACCAAGTACATCTACCAATTTATAAGCAAAAGCGTAAGCAGTTGCTGGTCCACGACTAGTAACTAAATTACCATCTACCACAACGCTGTCTTCTTTAAATTTCCCTGTTGTTTCAATCTTTTCATCATAACCTACATATGCCGTGAAGTTTTTACCTTCTAACACACCTGCTTTTCCTAAAGCAATTGGTGCAGCGCACATGGCGCATACAAACTTACCAGCTTGATTCATTCCCTTAAGTAACTTAATCACTCTATCATCATCTCTTAAATTTGTAGCTCCTGGTAATCCCCCAGGAAGTACAATCATATCGTATTCCTTTACATCATCACTAATAATTGAATCCGCCTTGACAACGATATCATGACAACCACAAACTTTTTCTCCTGCTATACTAATAGTATGGCACTCAATATTTGCTCTTCTTAGAATATCAACAATAGTTAATGCCTCACACTCTTCAAATCCTTCTGCTAACATAACTGCAACTTTACTCATCTTTACTATCCTCCTATTTGTTTTAATCTTTGTTAAATGCTTTTCCTTCAGTATGGTTATAGTTTAGCATGATTATATGCAACCGAAAAGCATATAAAAATTTCATATATGTAAAAATTAGTTGCAGTAAAACTTATGAAATTTTATGCCTTTATCTAGCTTTTCTCCCATTAATGCTACTTTACATAAGGTATTTCCTATGCTAAACTGACATCATCATTATATTTTTCATGCGCCTAGGAGGGATTTTATGTTAAACAATTATGAGTATTTTCTAGTTCTATCAGAGGAATTGAATATATCTAATGCAGCGAAACGTCTCTTCATATCTCATCAATGTTTGAGTAAATATCTTAAAGGAATAGAGGAAAACTACGGTGTTTCTTTTTTTGAAAGGAAGCCTAAATTTGCATTAACACCTGCTGGCGAATTAATGCTCGAGACTCTTCGCCAAATAGAGCTTGCAGAACAAAATTTAGAAAATCAGCTTATAGATATAAAAGAAGCTAAATCAGGTACCATAAATTTTGGTATTCCAGAAGGTCGTTATTCCATATTAGTTCCTAAGCTATTAAAAGAATTTTATGACCTTTATCCAAAGGTTAAATTAAATATTCATCGTGAAACCTCACCAAAGATGCAGGAAATGGTTCTAGATAATTCTCTTGATTTATTTTTGTCTGGCATAAGTAATATAACTATACATAGCTTAAAATATGAGATAGTTCTCAATGAACAAATGTATATTGTAATCTCTGACAATTTATTAAAACAATATTTTCCACATAAATACCCTGAATGTAAAAAGAATTTTGCAAAAGGTGTTGACCTACGTTTATTTAAGGAAGTTCCCTTTGTTCTTAATGAGAAAAACTTCAATTCCCGTATTCTCTTGGATAGACATTTATCTGAACTAGGTATTTCTTTAAATTGCATTAACGAATTGACTCAGCCTGATATACATTACCTCTTATGTGCTGAGGATTATGCTGCAAGTTTTTGTTTGACCATGTATCTGTCAGGAATAAATCAATTAAATAAGTTTAATAATACAAAGTCTCATCTTAATGTGTTTCCAATTGCAAACTTTACAGCGGAAAATCCACTTGCGCTTATTTATCATAAAAACAAAAAATTTCCCTCTTACATTAATGATTTAAAAAAGATAATCAAAAAATACTGTATCCCACAGTCTCATATTCTTGATGAATATGAGAAATAAAAACATTGGAGCTAATGAACACAATTCATTAGCTCCAATGCTTTTATAATCTAAATAACATATTAATATCATTAGTTTTCTCAAGATTCTTTAAAAGATCAAATCTTCCATCCTTTGTTTTTTCACAAGGAGTTCCTGTAACTAAATTATCAAATTTTAATTTTAGCATATCCCATCCAAATGGTGTTTCTTCATCTCCCAAAGGAACTGGAACCCACTTTTCATAAACGTTTCCATCATAAGTCTCTAAGATTACTTTAGCTGCACAAAAATGTGTTGGATTGTTTGCCAAGTATTCTTCAACTTCTTCATCCTTAGTAACTGTAATCTTTTGAACCAATTCTTGAATTTCAGCATCACTGAAACTCTTAAATACTAACTCTTCTGAATCCATACGTCCATGTTTTAAAGCTACAGCTGAAGTAAATTGAGTACTTGCCTGTGCTCCAACAGCTGTCTTAGGATTAGAATTTGACAGACGGTGCACAAAGGAAGATGTTCTAACATCTACTGATTTAATCACAGCTGGCGTTAAAGAATAACTTTCTCTTAAATCAACCATGGCATCCATCACTGCATGAAGTCCTCTTTGACAAGCATGACGTTTGAAATATATTTTAGTAACCTTAAAATCTTTACCAAGATTGTTAAGCACCTGGCTCATATCACAATGACCACTTGTACCCTTAAATGCTTGAAAAAATCCATATTTTCCTTCAAGTGCTGCATTCGGCCCTGTAAATCCACAGGAAGCAAGTCTTACTGCCCTCATACCAGTCAATGCTGCCCAACCGCTGCACATAATCTTTCCAGAAGTTCCGTCATTTTGATATTCAATTAATCCTCCTGTAAACAGAGACGCAATTCCCATAGCATCTTTTGTTTTTTCAGCATCAGCTCCAATAATCTTAGATACTAAAGCTGCAGCTGCAACAGCACCACATACGCCAGTAGCATCAAAACCTCTTTCACGATACATAAAAGGATTAATTGATTCACCTAAACGAGCATACACATCATAAGCTGCTGCAATGGCTGTGATCATCTCTTTTCCATCTTTCTTGTATAACTGAGCCATAGTAAGTAGAAGAGGTACTAATCCTGAACCTGGATGCCCCATTGCATGTCTGTAGCCATCATCTAAATCTGCACACCTTGCCATCATCGTATGGGCAAAAATAGCAGTATCAGAACCAGTTAAGACTTCTTCCTCCCCTATTAAAGATACTAACTCTTCATTTTTCACTACAGTATCTGCTAATTTTGCATACTCCATTATTTGCTCACTTAATTCACAGTAACGACCAAAGACCATGTTCCCATATGAATCCAATATTACCTGCTTTCCTACCTCAATTGCTCTATCTGATAAATCTTCATATCTAAGATTTACTACGTAATTTGCTAATCCATAAATTAAATAATCCATAATCTTTTATCCTTTTCATCACATTATTATTTGCTACACTTTACTTTCTATATAAAATTTTACCCAAACCAGTTCCGTTCATAACAGAATAGAAAGTATTGATTATAGATATATTAGCAGATTAGCCTGCAATTTCGAAGCACATATTTTTTACAATTATGTAACTTTTATTTGCAAATAGACTGCTGAAGTGTACAAATTCCACTATCTTAATATCTGATTTTTCCCTATTCACAATTTATTTACTTCTAATCTTTCTTATTTCTTTTACTTTACTTTTACTTATATACCTTTCTATTCCTTTGTCTTTTTTTATTATTAAGTAGTGATTTTTATATTCCAAATAACAACTACAATAAATCTCTTCATCATCAATCAATATCATATATAAATCATTACTTCTTAAAGTTTTAATTATTTCCTTCATATTAATTGATATTAGTAATAAAGTACTAATGATTATTTCCATAGTTAAAGCAATAATAAATATTTCATTTGGTTCATTTTTAGGGAATAATACAAATTTACTATTCATAATTTCAATATTTCTTGATATTCCATCTAATATAACGAATAAAAACAGTACTATTGAAACACTGAAAACATATATATTTTTCATATTCTTACTCTCAATATTATCCTCTAATGTTACTAAATCACCTTCTAATTTTTTTCTAAAATTCTTTTTTAAGTAACGAAATTTTTGAATTGCATCAATTGATACAAAAATTATTACTACTATAACTAGAGCAAATAAAATTAATTCCATAAAATATATTAAATTCATATTTTTTAGGCTGATATCAAAATTTATTTTATAAAAATTTTTAATGAACATACTTCCTAATACAATCACATAAATAAAAAATCCAATAAAACCTATCCATTCTATAACTACACTGAACATTGATTGTTTGCCTGGAACCTCTTTATATTTTATTTTTACAATCGCCATAAAAAAATTATAGAATGCTTTTATATGTAATACTACTAGTGTTCCTAATACAGTTAATATTGCTATTATATCTCTTGTTGTAAATTCCATAACTATATCTCCTTCCATATAATAATACAATTATACATAGTCTATCAAAATCCTTCTAAAATATCAAAAAGAACCGACCCAAATCCACTAATATGATTTGGGCCGGTTTCATAGTTTTATGTATATATGTATCTCTTACTTATAAATCTTGAATTTTTGAATTATTTCATTAAGATTTTGGGCAAGTTCTGCTTGACTTTGAGCTGTTTTTGCCACTTGCTCTATTGCCTCCGTAGTTTTATTCATGCTTTCTTTTATTACTTCTGCTTCTTCAGTTGATTTTTGAACTGAAGAAGCCATATTTTGAATTGCTTCACTTACTTGTCCCACTGTTGCAGTTACTTCTTCTGAATCACCTCTAATTACTGCAATAACTCCTGCATCTAATATACTATTTAATACTTCATTTTTTTCATTTCTGTACCCCTATTCTTATTGAAGATAAGGTACTCAATAATATCTACAGTATACTTTATAACTATTTACTGCACTTAAATTTTTTTAATGAATACTTTTTCCAAATTCAAAAATTTCTTGTATTTTCTCAGTACAATTCATAGATCCTTTCTTTTCCATTCCTGAAATTGTAACAATTCCTTTATCTTCCCACATTAAATAACTATTAGTTGCCTTATATTGTGCTATGGCTGCATCATATACACCTGAAACTCCTGAATTCAGAAGTAATCCAACGTATTTATGATGAAACCCTACCTTACCACGAGCATACATACGATCAATTGTGCATTTTAATTGACCAGTTATATCAAACCAATAAATTGGTGATGCAAATACAAGCATATCCGCCTGATCAACTGCTTCCAAAATTTCTGTCATATCATCCTTCTGAGAGCACACACATCCAGACGTAAAACAATATTGGCAAGCAGTACATGGTGACACCTTTAATGAACTAAGCTTTTTTATTGTTACCTCATGTCCACTCTCTCTTGCTCCTTTTGCAAATGTTTCTGCCATAATTTCTGTATTCCCGCCCCTTCGTGGACTTCCGCTAATTACTACTATATTCATCTTAATCCTCCTAATGTTTAATAAATTCCATACGAAATTTATTACTTGAAATATTTTTTACTAGAAATAAAGGTCATGCTTTTGTGCAGTTATACATCAGAAGCATGACCTTTATTTCGGTTAACCATCCCATAATGCAGTTCAGAATTTGTTTATCAATATAGATTCCCACTACTAAAGTTTTACTTATGCTTGGTATTATATTCAACATTTGCTATACTTAGGAGCATATCCAAACAGAGAAATTGGATACATATTTGTAACCACAAGGGTCATAATATGAAGTAGGCATTGAAAATAAGCTGCTGAAGCTTCTTAATGGGAGGTTGTTCCATTATAGTTTGTCCAAATTTTATATTTGGAGCAAACTATAATGGGTGCAACATCCCATTTAGAATGCTTCCAGCGAAATTTTCACAGTCCTACGGAATAAATATGTATTCAATTTCGGCGGATGTAGGCATAAGTATTAGTTCCACTGTGGGTATCTATAATTTATGACAATTCAAATGCTCCTGTATATAGTTGATAATACTTACCTTTTTCTTCAATTAAAGCATCATGATTACCTCTTTCAATAATTTCACCTTGATCCATTACCATAATTACATCGGAATTTTTAATTGTTGAAAGTCTATGAGCAATTACGAAAACTGTTCTACCATTCATTAATTTATCCATACCCTCTTGGACAATTTTTTCTGTTCTTGTATCAATACTAGATGTAGCTTCATCAAGTATTAAAACTGGTGGATCAGCAATTGCTGCTCTAGCTATTGTTAGAAGCTGTCTTTGACCTTGTGAAAGATTTCCTCCATCACCTGTAAGAATTGTATCATATCCTTTTGGCAGATGTTTTATAAATTGATCTGCATTTGCAAGTTTTGCAGCTGCTTTTACTTCTTCATCGGTTGCATCTAATTTACCATATCTAATGTTATCTGCAACAGTTCCTGTGAAAAGATGCGCATCTTGAAGTACTATTCCAAGGGAACTTCTTAAGTCATCTTTCTTAATCTTGTTTATATTAATTCCATCATATCTGATTTTACCATCTTGAATATCATAGAAACGATTAATTAAGTTTGTAATAGTAGTTTTTCCTGCACCTGTAGATCCTACAAAGGCTATTTTTTGTCCAGGCTTTGCAAAAAGCTTTATGTTATGCAATATTATTTTTTCATCATTGTAACCAAAATCAACATCATCAAATACCACTTCACCATTAAGCTTAGTATAAGTAATTGTTCCATCTTCATGAGGATGCTTCCAAGCCCAAGTTCCAGTACGTTTTTTAACTTCAGTTAATTCTCCCTTTTCATCTTCTTCTGCATTAACTAAAGTTACATATCCTTCATCCATTTCTTTCTTTTCATCAAGAAGCTTAAAGATACGTTCTGCTCCAGCGAGTGCCATAATTACAAAATTAAATTGTTGCGACATTTGGTTTATTGTTTGGCTGAAGCTTCTTGTTAATTGTAAGAAAGCTGCAAGTGCTCCAATGGTAAATCCAGCAAATCCTGAAATAGCAAGAATTGCTCCGACTATTGCAGCTAAAACATAATTAATATAACCGATGTTACCCATAATAGGCATTAAAATATTAGCATATTTATTTGCATTATTAGCACTATCAAAAAGCATATCATTTAATTTATCAAAATTAGCTTTTGCTTCATCTTCATGACAAAATACTTTTACAACCTTTTGCCCTTCCATCATTTCTTCAATATATCCATTTACTGCGCCTATATCTCTTTGTTGAAGTCCAAAGTATTTTCCACTTTTTCCACCAATTACTTTAGTAACTTTAAACATTAATAATATTATTAAAACTTGAATTCCAGCAAGTGGTAAACTTAAATAAATCATAGAAATAAAGATACTAATAACAGTAATAATAGCAGATAATAATTGTGGTATACCTTGGCTAATCATTTGTCTTAATGCATCTGTATCATTTGTATAAAGACTCATTACATCTCCATGGGCATGTGTATCAAAGAATTTAATTGGTAAATTTTCCATATGAGAAAACATATCATCTCTTATTTTCTTAAGAGAACCTTGAGAAACGACAATCATAATACGGCTATATATATATGTTGATATAACTCCAACATAATAAATTACTGCCATAGTAATTATCATCTTAAGTAATGGTCCAAAATCTGCACCAGTTTTATTCATTAGTGGAACTATATAATCATCAATTAAACTTCTTAAAAATAATGTTCCAATAACATTCGCAAGGGAACTTATAATAATAGTTACGGATACAATCAAGAATAAAAACTTATATTCCTTAAATACATAAGCGAGTAGCCTTTTTAATATTTTCAGTGAATCTTTATTAGCCTTTACTGAACCTCTTGGTCCATGATTACCTGGTCCTCTCATTGGTCTAGGTTTATTATTTTGACTCATTATTATCAGCTCCCTTCACTTGAGATTCATAAACTTCAGCATATATATCATTTGTCTTTAATAATTCATCATGTGTCCCAAATCCATCTATTTTACCATCATCTAATACAATAATTCTATCTGCTTCTTCTACAGATGAAATACGTTGCGCTATTATAATCTTTGTAGTATCTGGAATTGTTTCTTTAAATGCTCTTCGAATAAGAGAGTCAGTTTTTGTATCTACAGCACTTGTAGAATCATCTAAAATTAATATTTTAGGTTTCTTAAGTAGCGCTCTTGCAATACATAATCTTTGCTTTT
Organism: Clostridium gelidum; assembly: GCF_019977655.1. Classification (NCBI taxonomy): domain Bacteria; kingdom Bacillati; phylum Bacillota; class Clostridia; order Eubacteriales; family Clostridiaceae; genus Clostridium; species Clostridium gelidum. The sequence continues at coordinate 1,357,007 of NZ_AP024849.1, read as the reverse complement.
GTCCTCCAGATACATTTGTTCCACCTTGTTCAATATGAGTATCATATTTATCTGGAAGAGTTTCTATGAATTCTTCTGCCTCTGCTTGTCTACATGCAGCGATCAGCTCTTCATCTGTAGCATTCTTATTACCCCATCTTAAATTTTCTTTTATTGTTCCAGAAAATAATACATTCTTTTGCAGAACCATAGAAACTTCATCTCTAAGCGTTTCTATGTCGTAATTTCTAACATCAACTCCGCCAACTTCAACAATTCCTTTTGTTGTATCATATAATCTTGGAATAAGTTGTACTAAAGTAGATTTAGCACTTCCGGTTCCACCTATAATACCTATAGTTTCACCAGAATTTATTTTTATGTCCACATCTTCAAGTACTGAATTTTCTATGTTTTTACTATATGAGAAATTAACATCTTTAAAAGTAATAGAGCCATCTTTTACTTCATAAATTGGATTTTCACAGTTTGTTAAATCACTTTTTTCATTTAAAACTGCAGTTATTCTTTCAGCTGATGATTTTGACATAATAACCATTACGAATATCATAGACAGAATCATAAGACTCATCAATATATTAGTAGTATAGGCAAATAAACTCATTAACTCACCAGTTGTCATTGAATTTGAAACTATCATCTTTGCTCCAAGCCAAGATAAAAGTAAAATACAAGTATAAACAGTAAATTGCATTGCTGGGGCATTAATTATAATTAATTTTTCAGCTCTTATAAAGAAATTATATAAAACTTCAGAAGCTTTATAAAATTTGCTTGTTTCATGCTCTTCTCTTACATAAGCCTTTACAGTACGAATTGAAGTTAAATTTTCTTGTACACTAGCGTTCAAATCATCATATTTCTTAAAAACCTCCACAAAATATGGATGTACTCTAGTCATAATAAAATATAATATAACTCCTAAAAATATAATTGCACCTACAAATATTAACGATAATTTTGGATTTATATAAACACACATTGCTGTTGCTGATACAAGCATAAATGGTGCCCTAACAAACATTCTTATTATCATTTGGAAGGCATTTTGAACATTTGTTACATCTGTAGTAAGTCTTGTTATAAGTCCTGCTGTAGAATACTTATCTATGTTAGAAAAAGAATAATTTTGTATATTATAATACATTCCTTTTCTTAAGTTTCTAGCAAAGCCTGTAGATGCCTTAGCTGCATGTTTCCCTCCAAGTACACCAAATGCAAGAGATAGAAATGATACTACTAACATTGCCGCTCCAACAATAGTCACAGTTTTCATATCTTTTTTATTCACCCCATTATCAATAATCATTGCCATTAACAGGGGGATAATCGTCTCCATTACTACTTCTAAAGCAACATATACTGGTGCCAAAATTGTGTCTTTTTTAAATTCTGTTACATAGCTTAATAATTTTTTTATCATAAATTTTCCTCCTTTTTTGTTAGGTTTCTAACTAATACTTCTTAAAAAAAAATTTGCTCTTAATCAGCAATTTTGTTAGATAATCTTTCTATTAAAGAAATTAACACCTCTAATTCTTCATCACTTAATTCATCTATTAAAGATTTTTCAAGTTCAAGAATAAGATTCTTTACATTTCTTTGAATCTCTGTGCCTTTTTCTGTAAGAATTATCTTTTTAAGTCTTGCATCCTTAGATACACTTATTCTTTGAATATATCCATTTTTTTCCATTAATTGAAGTACACTAGTTACTGAAGAACGTCGAATATCAAGCTCCTCTTCCATATCTTTTTGAAATATATCTCTTTTCTCAGAATTATGTTTTATAAAACCAAGTATTCTACCTTGAACACCTGTTATACCATATTTTGAAGTATCTTTATCTAGTTTTCTATGAATTCTCTTAGATAATATAATTATTTTTTTACCAATATGTATTTCTTTATCATTCATAAAATTACATACTCCTACTTTGTTAGATTTCTAACTAATTATATTTTAAATTATGCTATTTGTCAATTCTTAGACACAGTTTAAAAACAGCATGAATTTGTTTATCATGCTGTCTTTTAAATTTACAATAATTCTTCTCTTTTAATATATGGATTTAAGTATCTATTTTTTTTAATAGTAGATTTTCCAATATTTATTGCTTCTTTAGGGCATATGTTTATACATGCCATGCAATCAGTGCATTTACCAGACCATTTTGGTTTATTATTCTCCATTATAATATTATCTACGGGGCATACTTTTTCGCACATATTGCATCCAATACACTTATCATTTACATTAAAATTCTTGTCTTTGTTCTTATAATAATCTTTCCACATTATATGTCCTAAGATGCCAATTCCACCTTTAAAGTCTTTCTCTTTACACTCTCTTTTTTTAAGAGATTCTATAAACTCCAATAACTTACTTTCATTTTCCTTTATTGCATCTTTAGCCCTTTTTTCTGAAGGATTCCTACCTGCTCTTGTATAATTTGAAATATATTTAATAGTACAGTAATTACTTATTTTAATTTTATTAGGTAATAATTTGTTTATTTGACTGAAGCTAATATCTGCACCACCGCCTCCAGTAACTCCAATTGCAAAAATATATGTTTCCTTATTTATTTTTAACTTTGAAACAAATTCATTAACTACAATTGGTAATCCTGAACAGTGAATCGGATATATAAATCCAATTACATCTTCATAATATTCAATTTTATTTTCTTTTAATGCTTTGCTCATAGAAATTAATTCACAGTCTTTGATTTCATCTCTTATTGTTTTTGCAACATACAATGAATTTCCAGTTGCTGAGTTATAAAATATCTTCATGTTTTAACGCCTCCTATTATTATATTCCTTTAATTACGCATACCGATGCTAATTTGCTATTTTAGGATACGCCTTATCTATTTCATAAAAATATATTAACATATCCCAATTGATAAATTCTATATATTATTTATTACTAAGCTCAATAAACTCTTTTATATCTTCTTCAATTGTCTTTAAAGAATTTCGCCAAAATTCCTTATCATTTATATCTATACCCATAACCTTTGCTACATCAGCTATTTTATTTTTTCCTGTAATTGAAAGCAATTTTTCATAGTCTTCAGCAAAAGCCTTCCCCTTTTTGATATATTCAGCGTATAATCCTTTTGCAAAAAGTAATCCAAATGCATATGGAAAATTATAATAATTATACTCTGCATCATAATAATGTGGTTTCCATGTCCACATATATGGATGTAAAAAATTAGGATCTAATCCATCTCCATAAGCTTCTCTTTGAGCATTTAGCATAAGTTCTTTTATTTCATCAACGCTTAAGGCACTTTCTTTTCTTGCTTCAAAAAATGACTTTTCAAATAAGAATCTAGAATATATATCAACAATTACTTGGGTACAATCACTAATTTCAGTTTCAAGAATAGTTAATGCTTCATCTTTAGTTGCATCTTTAATTGCAGCTTTCTTAATTATTGTTTCACAAAAAGTAGATGCTGTTTCTGCTATTGGCATTGGATAATCTGAATTTAATGTAGTTTCATTATTTAAACATTCTCCATGAAAACCATGACCTAATTCATGAGCTAGAGTTACTACATCACCAAAATTATCTCCATAATTTAATAGTATTCTGCTTTCTCCAATAAAATGTAGATTTTCACAAAAGGCTCCACCTACTTTACCTTCTCTTGGCTTAACATCTATCCAATTTTTATTTATTGCTTTACTGGCGAAATCTCCTAAATTATCACTAAATGTTCTAAAGTTCTTTTCTACAAACTTCGTTCCATCTTCATAGGAAAACTTCATATCAGCTTCGCAAACTGGTGCATACAAATCATAAAATGGCAGACCATTTTTATGTCCAAGCAGTTCTCCTTTTCTTCTTAAATATTTTCTAAAAATAGGAAGACTTTCTTTCATCGCTGAAAACATTGCTTCTAATGATTCTTCATTCATTCTTGAATCTATAAGTGTTTTATCTAAAGGAGATCTATATCCTCGTGCATCACAAACAGTTAATACCTCACCTTTTATAGCATTTAGTGCTGCCGCTACCCCTTCTTCTACTTTTTTGTAAGATTTTATTTCTGCCTCGTAGGCTTTCCTTCTTACTTTTGAATCCTTATCATAAGCCATATTCAAAACTATAGTTAAAGGGACTTCTTTAATTTCATTATCTTCTTCAATATCTACCATTAATGTTGAAATCAAATTATCCTTAAGTTTAATCCAAGCATTAGAACCAGTATTCTTCATATTTGCTATTATATTTTCTTCTTTATCACCCAACAAATACTTACTTTGCTCAATTATATCCTTCAAAACAAATTCGTGTTCTTTAAGCACTTCAGATTTATTTATAATATCATCAATTCCATCTATATTACTAATATATTTTTCAAGCTTCGTAGAACTCTCTACTAAATTTGTTAATAGCTTTTCTAAAATATCTGAATACTTTAGTGCCTCTTTATCTTTTGTATTTACACTTAAGCTAAGATTTATAAAAATACCAAGTTTATTAGATAACTCTGTAACTATTGTAAATTTATTTATATACTCTTCTAATTTTCTAGTTAAATTTTCTTTATCTCTAGTTACATCCGTAGCCCATATATTAATATCTTCTATAACCTTAGTAAGCTTTTCTAGATCCTTCTTAAATTCATCACTATTAAAGGCTGAATATATTTCTTTTAAACTCCAATTTAATTCCATGTTAATTCCTCCTAAAATCATTTGACTTTCTTTGTTATTTTGTCTTTCCTTTTATTGTATCATTAATTAAAATAATTTATTATCATAATATTAATAAAAAACTAGAAGGAAAACACTGATAATAGTTGTTTAGCTTCTAGTTTATTTATATATCATTATTTTATTTATCCTTAATTCTAATAATTAAATTTTACTGCTTTAAAATTTATAAGTTGATTTTATATCAATTTGTTCTTTTAATCTTATATCCATTGAGGAACTAGCCACAAATATATTGAATTTACCCTTTTGAATAACCCATTTACTTTCTTCAATACTATAATATGCTAATGATTTTTTACCTAATTTTATTTTGACTTCTTTACTTTCATTAGCTTCTAAGGAAACCTTAGAAAATCCTTTTAACTCTATTTTAGGTCTCTCTACACATGATTCTTCATCATTAATATAAACTTGTATAACTTCTTTTCCTGTCTTTTGACCACAATTAGATATTTTTAAAATAATAGATATATTTATATCATCTTTATCTCCTTCTACTAAAACTTGTAAATCTTCATATTTGAAATTTGTGTATGAAAGTCCATGTCCAAAACAAAATAGTGGTTCTATATCATAAGATGAAAAATATCTATATCCAACAAACACACCCTCACTATATTTAACCTTTTCCCCACCCGGAAATTCTCCTATCTTATGTGCTGGGCAATCCTCTAGCTTCCTTGGGAAAGTTATAGGTAGTTTTCCAGATGGATTTACATCTCCAAAAAGCACTTCTGCCAATGCTGTTCCACCTTCCATTCCGTTATACCAAGTTTGAACAACAGCTGAAGCATCATCTATCCATCTTGTCATATTAACTGGTGATCCACTTAACATTACCACAATTGCATTTTTATTTACTTCTAAAACTCTTTTTATAAGATCATCTTGCTCATATGGAAGTTCTAAATCTGTTCTATCATAACCCTCGCTATCAATTCTACGTTTTATTTTGTCATTCTTAATTACTGTAATTCCGTTATTCTCCAGCTCCAAGTCTTCTGATATATGTTTTAATCCACCTATAATTATTACAGCATCACATGATTTTGCTAGTTCTACTGCTTCGTTTATTAATTCCTCTTTTAGATATTTATTGTTACTATATCCTTTTGCATATTTTACTTGAGTTTGGCCACCAAGTCTCATATTTATTCCAAGAAGTGGAGTAATTTCATATAAAGCTTTTATTTCTGCACTTACTCCTCCATTAGAATGAGTTATGTTTGCATTTTCTCCTATTACCCCTAAAGTTTTTATTTTTTTGTCTTCTAACGGAAGAATTTGTCTTTCATTTTTTAATAATACAATTGATTCTCTAGCAATATCTAAGGTTTTTTTTCTGTTTTCTTCAGAATTATACTCTCCTCTTTCCCTATTATCAGAAAACATATTTATCTTATACATCAGTCTTAAAATTCTTTTTATTTTTTCATCTATAACTTTTTCACTAATTTCCCCTTCTTTTACAGCCTTAATTAAAGGATTTGCAAAATAGTATTCATCAAAATTAGTTGTAACACTCATTTCTATATCCATGCCAGCATTGGCTGCTTCTACAGTATCATGTATTGCACCCCAATCTGATATAACAACTCCATCAAATCCCCATTCCTCCTCTAATATTTTTTTTATTAAATATTTATTATGGGAGCAATAATGTCCAAATAATTTATTATATGCAGTCATTATAGCGTAAGCATTTCCTTCTTTAACTGCTGCCTCAAAAGCTGGTAAATATATCTCTCTTAGAGTTCTTTCATCTAACTCCGGTTCCACATTTAATCTTTCTGTTTCTTGATTATTAACTGCAAAATGTTTTACACATACTGAAATATCATTTTTTTCCTGAACCCCTTTTATAAAAGGCACTGCCATCTTAGATGTTAGGTATGGATCTTCAGACATATATTCAAAGTTTCTTCCACAAAGGGGACTTCTAATAATATTTATTCCTGGTCCTAAAATAAAGTCCTTTCCTCTTCCCCTTGCTTCTTTTCCTAATACCTCACCTGCTTCATAAGCTAAATCTGTACTCCATGTTGCAGCTAGTGCAGTATTACAAGGAAGATAAGTAACATAATCATCAGAATTTCCAATCGGTGTCCAACTATCATCTGGAAATTCATGTCTTACTCCCATTGGTCCATCTGACATTTTTATAGGTAGAATGTTTAGTCTTTCAACCCCCTGTGTTCTAAATAATCCTGCACCATGGCACATACTAACCTTTTCTTTCAATGTAAGCTTTGATATTGTTTCATCTATTTTATTTTCAACCATGGTTGCATTTTTAATATTAGCTTCTATCCCTCTTGAATCAGCATCTATTTGCTTTAAGAAGAAGTCTGAATTAATTGTTTTTTTCATTACTTTCCTCCAAGTTTTCTACTATATTTTATAACTAAGTAGGAAGGGTTTCCCCTTCCTATTTAATTAGTTTAAATAACATATGCATTTGCAATTTCCAGAGTTTAATAAAATCTTAGTATCCTCACCTTCAATTATAAATTTTCCTCCATCAACCTTAGTTATATTTGATACATTCTTTAATATTAAAGTCCAATCACCATCTCTTCCAGTAGATTTAACACTAATTTGATATCCTTCTTTTAGAACTTCTACCTTAAGAGTTTTATTACCATTCATATCTATAACAGTAGTTTTTGCTTTTATATTATCTTTTAATTCATATGCCTGAATTGATATATTATTTCTATAATCATAATCTGGTTTTGAATCTTCATATCCAGTAGCAATTAAACTGTTTTCCTTTATCATCATAGGTACACTTAAATAACTATGTGCTTCCTTAATCCATCTGCCACCATTATATTTCTTTCCACTTATGAAATTTGTCCAATTTCCTTCTGGTAAATAATAACTTGCTTCTCCATCTTCATTAAAAATAGGTGCAACTAGAATTGAATCTCCAAGCATATATTGTTTATCTAAATAGCTGCAAGCTGGATCATCTTGAAATTCTAATACCATAGCTCTCATAACAGGAATACCTTTTTTAGATGCATTACTAGATATATTATAAAGGTACGGCATTATACTGCATTTTAACTTAGTGAAAAATCTAACTACATCACAAGCTTCTTCGTCATATAACCATGGTACTCTATATGAACTGCTTCCATGTAATCTACTGTGAGATGATAATAATCCAAAGGCTACCCATCTCTTATAAAGATCTGCTGTTGCTGTACTCTCAAAGCCACCTATATCATGACTCCAAAATCCAAAACCAGACATACAAAGTGATAATCCGCCTCTTAAACTTTCTCCCATTGATTCATAATTTGCTTCACAATCTCCACCCCAATGTACTGGAAATTGTTGTCCTCCTGCTGTAGCTGATCTTGCAAATAATACGGCTTCCTTTTCTCCTATGTTTTCTTTAATAGTATCAAATACTACCTTATTATATATTTGAGTATAATAATTATGCATCTTGTATGGATCTGATCCATCAAAATAAGCTACTTCAGTCGGTATACGTTCACCGAAATCAGTCTTAAAGCAATCCACTCCCATCTCAATCAATTCTTTAAGTTTATTTGAATACCATGTGCATGCATCTGGATTTGTAAAATCTACAATTCCCATAGCAGGTTGCCACATATCCCATTGCCAAACATCACCATTAGGTTTTTTTAATAAATATCCATTTTCCATACCTTCATCAAATAGTTTTGACTCTTGACCAATATACGGATTAATCCAAACACATATTTTTAATCCTTTTTCTTTTAGTCTCTTTAGCATTCCTTTAGGATCTGGAAATACTCGCGTGTCCCATTCAAAGTTACACCAGTTAAAATCTTTCATCCAGAAACAATCAAAATGGAATACTCTAAGTGGAATATCTCTTTCTGCCATTCCATCTACAAATTCAGTTACAGTCTTTTCGTCATAATTTGTAGTAAAAGATGTTGTTAGCCATAATCCAAATGACCATGCTGGCAGTAATGCTGGTTTTCCAGTTAAGCTTGTATAATTTTCAATAACCTCTTTCATGGATTCTCCACTAATTATGAAATAATCCAAGCATTCTCCTGGAACACTAAATTGAACTTTACTAACTTTCTCTGATCCTACCTCAAAAGATACTTTTTCTGCATGATTTACAAATACACCATATCCCTTATTAGTCATATAAAAAGGAATATTTTTATATGATTGTTCTGTACTTGTTCCGCCATCTTCATTCCATATATCAATACTTTGCCCATTCTTTACTAGCGGCGTAAATCTTTCCCCTAATCCATAAACTAATTCTCCTACAGATAATTGTAATTCTTCTTTCATAAAAACGTCATCATCTGAAACATGCATAAAAGTTCTTTCCTCTGAAGTTTTTACATATGCTAAACTTTTAAACATACTGGAGGTTATTTTTTTATCTCCTTTATAAAAACTCATTGCCCATAACTCTTTATTTATAACCATTTTAAGATTTCCTGATTTAAATAAAACGTCTTTTTCATTATCTTCAATTTTCACCTTAGTATTTTCAGCTTCATAAATATCAAAACTTGGAGTTTTCTTTTTCTTTCCCATATAATGATACGCTCTAACTCTTATTACATTTTCCATAGGCGATGAAATTTTATATGTTATAACAGGTCCTCCAAGAGTGTCCCCTCTACCATTTATTTTGTTACAAGGTACATATATTGTTAATGCATCTTCTTCAATCTTAGTACTATAAACCTCTTGAGGACTAAACACTTGATATCCTGCCTTGTTTATCCAACAACCATTACTAAATTTCATATGAACCACTCCTATTATATATTTTTAATAATACTTTTTTATATTAACCTTTTACAGATCCTGCTGCCACTCCTCCAACAATATACTTTTGTCCTAATATAAATACAACCAGAACAGGAATCAATGTCAACATTATATCTGCACTAACTAAATTCCATGAATTTTCAAACGCTCCAAAGAAATTATAAACAGCTAAAGTCATTGGCCATTTTGCTGAATTATTTAAATAATAAAGTGGCATAGTAAAGTCATTCCACACAGCCATAAAATTCAAAACGAATAAAGTTGAAAGAATCGGTTTTAATAGTGGTAAAATTATACTAACAAACAATCTAACTGGTCCACATCCATCAAGAACTGCGGCTTCATCTATTTCTCTAGGAATTGTTGAAATAAAACCATAAGATAAGAATAAACTAAGTGGAATATTAATTGCCGCATAAATCAGAATAATACCAGGTCTAGTATTCACAAGATGAAAGACTTGCAATACTTTCATAAGTGCAACATTATTTATAGGTATTGCTATACCAGAAATAATGAAATAGTATATAAAATTATTAATTCCTCTTCGATTCCTTGCTATAACAAAAGCTGCTGCCGATACAACAATTGTAATAATTAAACAACTAACTGAGGCATACAAAAGACTATTAAAAAAGGAGGAAATTAATTTTCCTTGTTCAATTACTATTTTATAATTTTCAAATATCCATTCTTTTGGGAGAGAAAGAGACATCTTGTTTGATTCTCCTTTTGTCTTAAAAGAATTAATGAATAATACTACCATAGGTATTAAAACAATTAAACTAATAAATATCGCTATAATATTTACTATTATAGTACTAACAGATTTTTTCAAACTAAACATTACATTTCAACCTCCTTATTTTCCATAGATTTTATAATGAAATATAGACAGAATAATAAAACAAAGAATAAAATACTCGATAATGTAGTACCCATTGCATAATTTCCATTTGAGAATTCTTTATAAACTGCTGTATTTATTACTCCAGTTGCATTACCTGGTCCACCATTAGTTAATGAATAAATCATATCAAATACTCTAAACCCATATGTTACATTTAATATTGTTACATTTATAATAATTGGTTTTAATAATGGTAATGTTATAAAGCGGAACTTTTGCATAAAAGTAGCGCCATCAATCTCTGCTGCTTCATAATAATCTGGAGAAATAGACATTAATCCAGCAATAATAACAACCATTATGTATCCCATACCTTTCCAAGTATCTACTGACATAACAGTAGGAAAAACTGTATTCAAATCTGTTAACCAATTCATTGCTAAAAAGTCTAATCCAATAGATTTAAGAAAATTATTCAAAAAACCTGTTTGTGGGTGTAACATGCTTTTAAAAACAAGACCAACTACTAAATAAGATATTACTTGTGGCGAAAAAATAACCATTCTATGAAAGTTTTTTAATTTAATTACTTTTTGTGTCAATAGTAATGCTAATATTAGTCCTACAACAGTCTTCATAATAGTTGTAACGGTTGTAAACATAACAGTATTCCATAAATATGTACGATATTCTGGTTTTCCTTGAAATACTTCTATATAATTTTTTAATCCAGTAAAATTAATTTTATCTGTAAAATTATTCCAATCAGTAAAAGAATAAAATATACCAATAATTCCAGGTAAAAAACAAAGCATGAAGAATATAATTAATGCACCACTTGTAAAATACCATGGATATAATTTATTTCTATCCATTCCTAAATCCCTCCATTTTATATAAATAAGGTTTCTACAAGAAGAAACCTTATTCATATATAACTAAATTTTTTTATTTATTCCAATCTGGATCTTTTTGTAGTTTAGCTTGTTCTGTACGTCGATTCATAATTGTTTTTAAAATATCTTCAGGAGTTGACGCTCCAGTATACATAGCTTCTAAATCTTTACCAATATCCATCCATTGACTATCAATATATTTAACACCAGCTTGCATAACCATTCCCTTTTTTAAAGAATCAATATATGCTTGATCTTCTTTTGAATATTTTGATTGAATTTCTGGCCAACAAACTTCAGATAATCCTGGTTGACCATCTAAACGTTTTTGTAAATTCTCAGGTTTTGCTAAAAATGCAAGAAACTTTAATGCTTCATCTGTATGCTTGCCATTTTTATTAACGAAATATGCATTACTTGCTGGATTTACTCCTATTGCTTGATTATCTCCCCAAGGCATTACAAAAATACCTAATTTATTAGTATCAAAATCTGGAAAATCTGCTTTTACTTCACTTCTCCATGCAGATTCTGCTATAAACATAGCTGTTTTTCCATTTACCATTTCTTCTTTAGCATTTTCAACAGAATTGCTTAGATAATTTTCTCCATAGAATCCCAAATTAGAGAATTCTTTTAATTGTTTAATAATAGTTGCTAATTCTGTTACAGAATCTAAATCAACTTGATTTTTATTAAGTTTGTTATATAAATCTTCATGCTTTTGTTGGTACATAGCTCCTGTTTCAAATAAAGGAAGTACTTGATGCCAACCATTTTGAGTTCCTTCAAAAATTGGAGTAACTCCAGAATCTTTTATCTTTTGGCATACATTTTTAAATTCTTCATAATTTGTAGGAACTTTTAATCCTAATTTTTCAAAAATTTCTTTATTGTATACATAAAAGTACATCTTCTTTCCAGGGAAAGTAATACCATAGACTTTATTATTATTAGAAATTGAAGGAAGAACATTAGGATCCATTCTACTTACCCATTCTTCTTTTGATACATCCATAACATATTTTTCCGGATTCACTCTTGTTACTAAATTCAAAGGATCAGCATCTGCACAGAAAATATCTGGTGCTTCACCAGAATCTAATTTTACTTTCAATAAATCACGCCATTGAGCATCAGGTGAAATTTGAAAATCAATTTTAGTTCCCGTTTCAGTTTCAAATTCTTTTGCCAATTCCTGTACAACCCCAGATGTTGGAAGACCCGATTGATGTGAACCAAATGTTAATGTCACTTTTTCACTACTACTTGAAGATTTTACATCACCACTAGAATTTCCTCCGCATCCTGCAAGTATACCCCCTGCCATGATAGTAATACATAAAGTACTTAATAATTTTATTAAACGTTTTCTCATAATTTACCCCTCCATTTTATATAATATTGTATATATTTTTGAGACCTGTTTGAAAAATACCAAATCAGCATCTTACTCATTATTTCTTATAACCACTTAATGATATGCTTTACATTGAGTACATCTTTATAATAACATCCTATTAATTTATTAAACATAGACAAAATAGAACTTCCTTTTGCACTTTTTTGAACAATATTATATAATACACTTTGAAAGGAGCATCATAATGAATCGAAAACTTTATTATTCCCAAAAGGTATATTTATTTTTTATTTATGGACTTCTAGTCACTGTATTATTATCCTTATTTTTTATTTGCTTCTATTCATTTTATAGTAAGAATATTTATAAAGATGCAAAAACAAAATCAGAAACTATCTGTGCCTCTGTTCACAAATCAGTATCTACAGAGCTTAAGAATATGTCTACTATATCTATGAATATTGTATATTCTAATGCTATTAAAAAGAATTTTACAAGCTTTGCAAAAAATAATATTCTTGATGAAATTGAACCAGATAATTTTTCTTCATCACGAGAAAACGTTTTAGCCATATATGATATTATTACAGCGATTATTGGTCCATTTCAATCTGCATCTCAAGTTAATCTCTATACCCTAAATGGAACATGTATCGGCTCTGGTTATTTTCAAGGAGTTACAAATATTAATTTACAAGCCATTCCATGGTATAATTCAACTATTGAAAAAAATGGTGCTAAAAATATTTCAACCACTACAAAATTATTAAATGTACCAACAAAATCTAAAGATATAGCAGATGATAATTTTCTCTCTTTAACTCGTGTATTTTTTAATAGTAGTAATGATCCAGAAGGCATTGTTGAAGTATTACAAGATTCCAATGTAATCTTTTCTTTAATTTCAGAATTAAAGATTAAAAACCCTTCAACTTCATTTTATGTATACAATGAAAAAAATGAATTAGTTTACCCATATGCATCAAATTTAACTACTAACACAGATTACATAGATATTATAAAAACTAATAATCTAATACCTTCTGTTGGATATTTTGTTGATACTTATAATAAAGAAAACGTTCTTATGTCTTATCAAAAAATCGACTCATATAATTGGACAATTGTTACTAGTGAACCAAAATACGTTGTCTTTAAGTCTTTAAGTTCATTTAAAGAAGGTTTTGTTATTATTATTATTATTTCAATTTTTTTCACTTTACTTTTATGTTTTATTATATCAAGTCGTTTAACTTCCCCCTTAAGCAAGTTAACTCGTGCAACAAAAAAAGTAACTCTCAGTAGAGTGTTAAGTGAAAACGAAACCATACTAACCTCTGCTAACAGCAATATTCGAGAAATTTCTGAATTATGTCAATCATTTTTAGAAATGTATGATAAATTAAAAGATTCTTCCCACGAAATTTTATTGTTAAAATCGGAAGAAACGCGAGCAAAGCTACAAGCAACTCAGTCTCTTGTTAATCCACACTTTTTGTACAATAACTTAACTAATATAAGCATTATGGCAGAGGAAAATATGAATGAAGACATTATAAACATATGCACTGCATTATGTGATTATTTTCGATATATTACAACATATGATGAAACTGCAGTTCCTCTCTTTCAGGAAGTTTTATATACAGAAAAATACATTGAGTGTATGAAAATTAGGTATGGAGAAGATTTTATTTATTATTCTAATATTGAAGAATCAACAAAAGATATTTTAATACCAAAATTAATAGTGCAGCCTATTGTGGAAAATGCTTTTAAGTATGGCTTTAGTTCTTCGCCTCCATGGAATCTAAAAATCAGTTCTAATATAGAAGATGAAAAATGGCTAATTCATATTGAAGATAATGGCGGATGTCTTAGTGATACAAATAAAAATAAACTTTTATCTACCTTCCATAATATCAATATAAATGAAGAGTTGAAAACACTAAAAATTGGTGGAATGGGACTTAGAAATGTATATTTAAGATTACACCTTTTATATAATGAACATGCTATTTTCAAAATTGATAATTCTCAAAAAGGTAAGACAATCTTTACAATTGGTGGTCCAATTTATTTAAGCAAGGAGGATTTTTATGAGCAATATACACAAATATAAATATATTGTAGCTGAAGATGAACATCTAATCAGACAAAATTTAATAAAAAAAATTGACTATCTATCTATTCCTCTTGAGTTAGTTGGTGAGGCTAGTAATGGAAAAGATGCTATATTTCTTGTAAAAGAACATTATCCATCCTTAGTGATTACAGATATACAAATGCCACAATCTGATGGATTAGAACTGCTTAAATATATTCATGACAATCATCCACATATTAAAACTATGATATTAAGTGGATTTAACGACTTTTCATATGCTCAATCAGCATTAAAATATGGTGCCAAAGATTTTCTTCTAAAGCCTATTAAACTTGAAGAACTTAATACTGCGCTGCAAAATATCCTTATTCTACTTGACTCAGAAAATAAAGAAATATCATCCTTTTCAATTGACCCCCATAGTTTAAAACCAGAAAAGCTAAGCAAATTAATGGAAACTTATTTACGTAGCAATTACTCATCCACAATTTCATTGAATAAAATTTCTAATCAATTTGGATTTACAACTGAATATTTAAGTAAACTATTCAAAAAATATATTGGTGAAACTCCAATTAAATATATTACAAAAATTCGTATTAACGAAGCAAAGCTACTTTTAATTAATCAGCCTGATCTGGAAGTTCAAAAAGTTGGCGAATTAGTTGGCTATAAAGATGCTTTTTATTTCAGTCGTGTATTTAAATCCAATGTCGGAGTTTATCCGAGTGATTATAGAATTAAAAATTTAATGACCCGTTAATTTTAATATTTTACTGTACATAATAACATAATAAAAAATGTTCAGTACTAAAAAATTAAACTAGAAGCTAAACACTTATAATAATTGTTTAGCTTCTAATTGGGTTAATTATATATTTTATTTTTTATCTATTAAAGGATGTCTTTAATATGATTCAAATTAATTGTAATTATTTTAAGTTCAATTTAGGTCTAACCTTCGAATGCTTGTGATAAATCATATATTATATCATCAATATGTTCTGTTCCTATAGACAAACGAATTGTATTTGGCTTAATTCCTTGATCTAATAATTCTTCTCCACTTAATTGTGAGTGAGTAGTACTTGCTGGATGAATTACTAATGACTTAACATCAGCAACATTTGCAAGTAAAGAGAATATTTCTAATTTATCAATAAATTCTTGTGCTTCCTTTTCTCCACCTTTAATTTCAAAAGTGAATATAGATCCTGCACCATTTGGAAAATACTTATTGTATAATGCATTATCTGCACTATCAGGTAATGATGGATGATTTACATTTTCAACCTTTGGATGATTGCTTAAGAAATCTACTACCTTTAAAGCATTTTCAACATGTCTTTCTAATCTAAGTGAAAGTGTTTCTAATCCTTGTAATAATAAAAATGCATTAAATGGACTGATACATGCACCCGTATCTCTAAGTAGAATTGCTCTTATTCTTGTTACATAAGCTGCTGGTCCAACTGCTTCTGCAAATTTAATACCATGATAACTTGGATCTGCTTCTGTTAATTGTGGGAATTTTCCTGATCCTATCCAATCAAATTTTCCTGAATCTACAATTACACCTCCTAGAGATGTTCCATGTCCACCTATAAACTTAGTTGCTGAATGCACAACTATATCAGCACCATGTTCAATTGGTCTGAAAAGATATGGTGTTCCAAATGTGTTATCCACTATTAATGGAATTTTATGCTTATGTGCAATTTCTGCAAGTGCATCAACATCTATAATATTTGAATTCGGATTTCCAAGTGATTCTATAAATATTAATTTAGTATTATCTTGAATTGCATTTTCGAAATTTGCTAAATCTGTAGGATCTACAAATGTTGTAGTTACACCATAAGTTGGTAATGTATGTGCCAATAAATTATATGATCCCCCATATATAGTTTTAGCCGAAACTACATGATCTCCTGCCTTTGTTATATTTTCAATTGCATATGTTATTGCTGCTGCTCCTGATGCTACCGCAAGGCCTGCTACTCCACCTTCTAAAGTTGCAACACGATTTTCAAAAACATCTTGTGTAGAATTTGTTAAACGCCCATATATATTACCAGCATCTGCTAATCCAAATCTTGCTGCTGCATGTGCTGAATTTTTAAACACATATGAAGTTGTTTGATATATTGGTACTGCTCTTGCGTCTGTTGCTGGATCTGGATTTTCTTGTCCTACATGTAATTGT
This sequence comes from Clostridium gelidum, assembly GCF_019977655.1. Classification (NCBI taxonomy): domain Bacteria; kingdom Bacillati; phylum Bacillota; class Clostridia; order Eubacteriales; family Clostridiaceae; genus Clostridium; species Clostridium gelidum. The sequence continues at coordinate 1,340,034 of NZ_AP024849.1, read as the reverse complement.
AATGTTTCAAACTTTAATTTTCTTTCCTTATTACTCATAATTTTTTTGCCCCCATTTATTTATACTTTTTATTTTTTATTTTTAACAATCCATATATATATGATAGTTTTACTATGATTTGATAATACTACTATTATTTATTTATGTCAATAAATAAAGTTTTTATTTTATTTATATTTTACTGAAAATAACCTATTTAATAATATTTCTATCAAAAATAGGCTTCTCATAAAATAATATACTTAAAAGAAATTAAATATCCAAAACAAATTATGATACTAAATTTTATTTTTAATGTTACTAATATATAAACATTTTCCATAATAGCTACTAGCTATTGATTTTATTCATTTAAATAAACTAAATCCCCATTAAAATATGTTTGAACAACATTAATATCATGTATATCTAATGGTTCTGTTGTAAATATATTTTTATCTAATACTATGAAATCCGCTTTTTTCCCAATTTCTAAACTTCCTATTTCTTTTTCTTTACCTAGTACATAAGCTGCATTTATGGTAAATACTTTAATAGCTTCAATTACTGATATTCTCTCACTAGGGTTTAACCTATATCGTGTATCATTCAAATCTACTTTTTCAGGATATCTTGAAGGGATAAAATCATATAAATTGCGTATTATAGCACATTCAATGGCATTTAATGGACTAGACTCTTCAGTAACTCCATGGTCTGAAGCTCCTGCTGTAACAATTCCTTGATCAATTAATGATTTAACTGGGTATTCTCTGTGTGCTCTTTGTTTTCCTATTACTAGTACTTCATTTTTACTTGAGTTTACATTCTTATAAAACCAAAATGGTTGTATTATAGCATTTATATTTAAAAGTTTCATTCTTCTTATATAATATTTAGTTATCAAATCAATATGAATTAATGAATTTCTATAGCTATGTTTCATATTATTAGCAGAATCGTCTATTGCATCAATTGCTAATTTACAAGCAAAATCTCCAACTGCATGAATAAATACATTAAAATCCAGTCTATTTGCCATGGTTATTGCCTCTTTAAATTCAACTATATCCCACTTAAAAATGCCATTAGTTTCAGTGTATTTTTCACCTATGCTTTCATAAGGTTTAAACAAATACGCTGTTTCCATTTCTATAATACCATCTGCTAAAAACTTTGCTATTGATACATCGAATAGGTCTGTTTTATACATTATTCTGTTTCTTTTTAATTGATGTATCTGTTCACATATAGTTTTTTTACATACACTATATGGCATAATGGTAAACCCATAGATTATTTTGAGCTTAAGTTTATTAGTTATTTCCAGCCTTCTATAAAGTTCCAATGTTATTTCTAATTCTTCCTCATCAATTAAACTTATTGTTGTTATTCCATATGAATGTAAAATATTCTGATATTTTATAAATCTACTTAAGTATTCATTATCTTTGTAATTCTTAGCATTATCTATATTAACCAATCTTATAGCATTTTCTTTTAATGTACCCCATAATTCTCCTTGTTCATCTAATTCTATTTTGCCTCCAACTGGAGGTTTTGTATTTTTAGTTATTTTGAAATACTCAAATGCTTCTTTATTTAACCATAAGGTATGATTATTACAATCCTTTAATACTATTGGTTTATCAGTTATTATCTTTTCAAGCCACTTTTTATTTGGACCTTTAAATACTTCTATATATCTATTTGGATCATTTTCTTTTCCTTCAAAATCAGAGCTTTTCCAACCTACTCCATAAATTATCTTTTCTTCTGGATGAGCATCAACGTAGCTTTGAATTGAAGTTAAGTATTGGGAAGGATTACCAGCCTCAAATAAAGACAATGCATCCTTTTTCATCATTATTCTTTCTGGTATGTGACACTGAGTATCAATAAACCCTGGCAACATTATTCTAAATTTCAAATCAACTATTTCTGTTTTATCAGTAGAATAATTTCTTACTTCTTCATTACATCCTAAAGCCAATATACGTCCATCCTTAATAGCCATTGATTCATAAACACTGTTTTTATCATCAATACTATATATGACTCCATTAACAAAAATTTTATCAGCGTTACTAGAATACTCTTTATTTAACTTCAATATTAAGTTACACCCCTCTTATTTAGCAATAAATTACAAATATACTTTATTATATTCATAAAATTTAAATGAATGAGGCATTTCCATTATTATATAATATATTTAAAAATATATTATCTTTATTAATGTTTAGTAAAATAATTTATCTAATGAGACAATACAATTTATGCTATATTTTCTAAATAAAAAATACCGCCTTAGCAAGTAATTTCTTTATACAACAAAAAAAGATAGTTATAATAACTATCTTTTTTATTTACCTCGCAACGTCCTACTCTGCCACACAGTCACCCGTGCAGTACCATCGGCGCTATAGACCTTAACTGTCCTGTTCGGAATGGGAAGGAGTGTTACCTCTATGCCATCGTCACGAGATTAAGTGAGTTCCCAAATCTATGATTTGGTTGAACGAACTTATTCAAATTCGTTAGAATTTGTTTTCCTTTGAAAAAACTATGTTCTTTCAAAATTGCATATAGAATTAATGTATATTTACAACTTGATTAAATAATTGGTCAAGCCCTCGACCTATTAGTATCAGTCAGCTAAATATGTTACCATACTTACACCTCTGACCTATCAACCTTGTAGTCTTCAAGGGGTCTTACTAGCTTACGCTATGGGAAATCTCATCTTGAGGTTGGCTTCACACTTAGATGCTTTCAGCGTTTATCCATTCCCGACTTAGCTACCCAGCTATGCTTCTGGCGAAACAACTGGTACACCATAGGTCAGTCCATCCCGGTCCTCTCGTACTAAGGACAGCTCCTCTCAAATTTCCTACGCCCGCGACGGATAGGGACCGAACTGTCTCACGACGTTCTGAACCCAGCTCGCGTGCCGCTTTAATGGGCGAACAGCCCAACCCTTGGGACCTACTTCAGCCCCAGGATGCGACGAGCCGACATCGAGGTGCCAAACCTCCCCGTCGATGTGAACTCTTGGGGGAGATCAGCCTGTTATCCCCGAGGTAGCTTTTATCCGTTGAGCGATGGCCCTCCCACGAGGTACCACCGGATCACTAAGCCCGACTTTCGTCCCTGCTCGACTTGTAGGTCTCGCAGTCAGGCTCCCTTATGCCTTTGCACTCTACGAACGATTTCCGACCGTTCTGAGGGAACCTTTGGGCGCCTCCGTTACATTTTAGGAGGCGACCGCCCCAGTCAAACTGCCCACCTAACAATGTCCTGTCACCAGTTTCATGGCATCCAGTTAGAACTTCAATACTATCAGGGTGGTATCCCAACAACGACTCCACCAAAGCTAACGCTCTGATTTCCCAGTCTCCCACCTATCCTGTACAGACAATACCGAAATTCAATGCTAAGCTACAGTAAAGCTCTACGGGGTCTTTCCGTCCAATCGCGGGTAGCGAGCATCTTCACTCGCACTACAACTTCGCCGGATTTGCAGTTGAGACAGTGCACAAGTCATTACGCCATTCGTGCGGGTCAGAACTTACCTGACAAGGAATTTCGCTACCTTAGGACCGTTATAGTTACGGCCGCCGTTTACTGGGGCTTAAGTTCACACCTTCGCACTTACGTGCTAAGCATTCCCCTTAACCTTCCAGCACCGGGCAGGCGTCAGCCCCTATACATCAGCTTACGCTTTAGCAGAGACCTGTGTTTTTGTTAAACAGTTGCTTGTGCCTATTCTCTGCGGCCTGATTTCTCAGGCACCCCTTCTCCCGAAGTTACGGGGTCAATTTGCCTAGTTCCTTAACTGCAATTCTTCCGTCGGCCTTAGGATTCTCTCCTCATCTACCTGTGTCGGTTTGCGGTACGGGCACTACTTCTCTTTCTAGATGCTTTTCTTGGAAGCATGGAATCAGATACTTCGGTTCCGTAGAACCTTCCCCATCACGCCTCAGAATTGTTGGAACGGATTTGCCAATCCCAACTCCCTAAACGCTTAGACTAGCATCCAATAGCTAGCACATCCTATCCTTCTCCGTCACACCATCGATAATAACGATAATAGTGGTATTGGAATATCAACCAATTGTCCATCGACTACGCCTTTCGGCCTCGCCTTAGGTCCCGACTAACCCTGAGAAGACAAACTTTACTCAGGAAACCTTAGATATTCGGCCTGTAAGATTCTCACTTACATCTCGCTACTAATGCCAACATTCTCACTCGTAATCAGTCCACCGCTCCTTACGGTACGACTTCAGCCCGATTACGACGCTCCTCTACCGCTTACAATAAATTGTAAACCCGTAGCTTCGGTGGTAAGTTTGAGCCCCGGACATTTTCGGCGCAGGATCTCTTGACTAGTGAGCTATTACGCACTCTTTTAATGAGTGGCTGCTTCTAAGCCAACATCCTAGTTGTCTTAGAAATCCCACATCCTTTTCCACTTAACTTACACTTTGGGACCTTAGCTGACGATCTGGGCTGTTTCCCTTTTGACCATGGAACTTATCTTTCACAGTCTGACTGCCGGACTGATAGTATATGGCATTCGGAGTTTGATAAGGTTCGGTAAGCGCTATGCCCCCTAGCCTATTCAGTGCTCTACCTCCACTACTCACATTTTCCGACGCTAGCCCTAAAGCTATTTCGAGGAGAACCAGCTATATCCGAGTTCGATTGGAATTTCTCCGCTATCCACAGCTCATCCCATGCTTTTTCAACAGCAACGTGGTTCGGTCCTCCACGAGGTTTTACCCTCGCTTCAACCTGGCCATGGATAGGTCACCCGGTTTCGGGTCTACAGCATGCAACTAGTCGCCCTATTAAGACTTGGTTTCCCTTCGGCTCCGTACCTTAAGTACTTAACCTCGCTACATACCGTAACTCGTTGGCTCGTTCTACAAAAAGCACATCATCACACACATAAGGTGCTATGATCGGTTGTAGGCATATGGTTTCAGGTTCTATTTCACTCCCCTCCCGGGGTTCTTTTCACCTTTCCCTCACGGTACTTCTTCACTA